>NZ_JBEUUK010000002.1:0-46868 GCF_046721385.1 Staphylococcus sp. Mo2-1 | reverse complement strand
TAATTTTTTTGAATACTTTACTAAAATAATTACTAGATTGAAAACCGACTTCTTGAGCAATCCATTCAACACTTTTAGTATTTTTACATAGAAAAGGAAGTGAATTATTAATTCTTATATTAGTTAAATAACTGATTGGCGTTTCTTTAACGTATTTTCTAAATTGCCTAGTGAAATGGTATTTAGATAAATTAGAAACCTCAACGATATCATCCAAAGTAATATCCTCTTTATATTTTCCTTCAATAAATTGAATTGCTTTAACAATAGGAAGTGGGTAATTGTTAGATTGTTGATAACCATGTTCAAAGTGTTCCAAACATTTCATGATAAAAGTATAGGCATAAGCAGAAGCGCTATACCCATGGTTAATACCAAGTGTTTCTATTTTTTCAAGTGTTTCTAATATGTATTGAATAGGTTCTGCATGTAAAGCAATTTTGAAAATGTGACCATGTGCATCTGTAATTTGATGAAATAATTGATTAGCAACATCACCATATATAGTAAAATATAGAAACTCCCATTCAGTTGAATCCTGAGGTAAATAATATTTATGATGACTTGGGACGTGTACAAAGAAAGCATCACCAGATTCTAAATAAGTGATTTGATTTTCAACTCTAATAGCGCCACGTCCTTTCAATGTATATTGGAAAATAAAAATATCTTTTTCTCCTCTATTTAGACCGTTCCACTGATAATCGTGGGTCTGTTGAAGTTCATAGCCAATGGCATTTAGTCCTACAATACTATTTTGATACTCACCTTTAAACATAAAGCCATAAGAATTATAGTCAAATGTTTTTTCCATAAATATTCCTCCATTTTTTAAAATATTTTCCTATAAATAAGTTAATAAACATTATAAATAGGGTCCAATGATTAACATAACCGATGATTACCAAAAGACATATTAAAAGAGACTTCTTTTTCAATAAGGAGCCTCTTAATCGTTTCAAAATCAAATTTTGTATCAATTACGAACATTAAAAAAGCAAGTGAAATTTATATGAATTTCACTTGCTTTTTATTTTCTAATTCAATTTAGGATAGAACTAGAAAGTTATTATTAATGAAACACTACTCTAACACAAAGAAATAAAATATCAAATTAATCTTTCTCTGCCTTTTCTGCTTTCCTTGCTTCTTCGCGTTGACTTTGAACGTATTCTTCCATTCTATGTTTATTAGGCGTAAGAGATAATCCTAATAGTTTCCGCTCTTTATTAGCATCTTTGTAAAAGCTTATCATCATAAAGATAATAATTACTGAGAATGGTAACGCAGTCATAATCGCCATGTTCTGAAGTGCATTCAAACCATTGTCCCCACCAGAGAAAAGCAAAACAAATGCTATTAAAGCTTGTGCAATACCCCAAATAACTTTAACCACTGCGGATGGATTTAAAGAACCATACGTTGTTTGCATTCCTAAAACAAATGTAGCTGAGTCTGCAGATGTAATAAAGAAGGTCGCAATTAGGAAAAGTGTAATAATAGACATTACAGTTCCTAAAGGCATTTCATTAAATACACCAAACAAAGCTGTTTCTGGTGGCATATTGAAGATTTGAGGATGATCTTTAGCAGTTTCGATACCTAATACACCAAAAGCTGCAAACCATACCAAACTTACTAAAACTGGAACAAGCATTACGCCTGAAACAAATTCTCTAATTGAGCGTCCTTTTGAAACGCGAGCAATAAATATACCAACAAAAGGACTCCAACTAATCCACCATGCTAATTGGAAAAATGTCCATGACGTCATCCATTCATTCTTTTGTGGATTTAACGGTGCAGTATCAAACATATTAAACAATAATGTGTTTAAGTATTCGCCAGTAGAACTTGTAAGCATGTTTAAAATTAAAAGCGTAGGTCCTACAATTAAGACAAATAGTAAAATGAGCCCTGCTAGTCCCATATTAGCATTACTTAAATATTGGATACCTCTACTCAAGCCTGACCAAGCACTAGCAAGAAATAGGATAGTTACAATAATAATAATAATACCTTGTGTGAGAATATTATTTGGGATATCAAATAAATAATTTAATCCACCGACTATTTGCATTGCTCCTAAACCTAAAGAAACAGCTACGCCGCCTACAGTAGCAAAAACCGATATTACATCGATAACTGTACCTAATGATCCATCTACTTTATTACCAAATATTGGACGTAAAGTTCTTGAGATAAGCGCTGGTTCGCCTTTTCTAAACTGAAAATATGCCAAACCCAATGCAACTACAGCATAAACCGCCCATGCATGGAATCCCCATTGCATGAAAGCACCTCTTAAAGCTTCAGTAAAAGCGTGTGCTGTCTTAGGATCTCCTGTTGGAGGTGAAGCAAAATGACTAATTGGTTCAGCAGCTCCCCAGAAAACTAAACCAATTCCCATGCCCGCACTAAATAACATTGCAAACCATGACACAGTATTAAATTCAGGTTTATCATCAGGTTTTCCTAATTTCAATTTCCCAATAGGACTAAACATTAAGAAAACACAGAAAAATATCATCATGGCAACAATTACCATGTAATACCAACCGAAATACTTTGTAATCCATCCCGTGATATTTGTACCAATCGTATTGAATTGATTAGGAAATAGTGCTCCTAATAAAACTACAATCGCTATAAGAATAATACTATAAGTGAAAACAGAAGAAAGTTTATTTCCACTAAATTTTTGTTCTTTAGATTCCAAATTAAAACCTCCCTATGTATTTTCAAACATTTAAACAGAATAACAAAGCTTATTACATAATACAACTTGATATAGCTATCATAAGGCCTTTTTTGCCTGAAAAATTAGGTGTTTTATTAATATTTTAAAATCAATAAAAAGTTAATATTGCAAATATTTGATTTAAATATAAAAAATATAGTTAAGTATTTTACACTCCAAGATCTAATTATATAATTTTATTATTCAGATAATCTATGGTTATCAAAAGGCATGTAAAAAGAGACACCTTATTGAAAAAAGGAGTCTCTTAATCGTTTCATAATCAAATTTCGTCTCAATAAAGAACGTTTTTAACTTTAAAGACTTTATCTATTTTTTATTCGTCTGTATAATAACAGATAAAATTATGGTTAAAATAAATATCAGTATAGTTGTAAAAATAATAATTTTATTATTAGGATTTTTATCTTCTTGCTCATCATATTCTTCTAATTCTTTAATTCTTTGCTCGTCTATTTCAACTTCTTCTCTTGAGCCTAGCTCATTATCTAAGATATAGGGTTGTTGGTCTTTTACTTTCATAAATTTTTTCTCCTTATTATTAGAATAGCAAAGACACCTAAATCTTTAGGTGTCTCAGTTTTTTAAATTTCATTTTTATTACATTCGGCTAAGCAGTTCTTTTTTTATAATAATCAAAGCATGGTTACCTTTTGAGTTGATGTTTTCCTGAGCATTTAGTATTAATAGATCAATTAAATCGTCGTTATCTTTTTGACTTATTTCGTCTTTGAATTGATCAATATTTTCTATTAAAATTTTTTGATTGGGTTGTTGCTTGTCTATAGTGTAATACTGGTCAGCGCCCAAACCACCCTCTTCAATCATTTTCGATATTTCATTAGATCGTGTTTCATTTGTTTTGCTTATTTCTATTTCTTTTTTATCAGAGTTAACCATTACTATCCCCCCTATATGCCCATCATACACAGTGTAATAATACATATTTAAAATAACAATAACTCTGCTCACTAACAATTTACTGAGGGTTTAATAAATGACATTATTGGTATCGCTTACATAGATGGTTATTATTAGAATTCATATCAAAGAGGCACCATTGGTTGACCAAGGTGCCTCTTAATCGTTTCAAAAACAAATTTCATCTTAATAAGGATTGTTTATGAAAGTCTGACGAACATCAAATTTTTTAATTTTAATGAATTTTTATAAAAACTCATTAAATGTTTCTATAATTAGATATATATTCAATATACTTAATATGATTGTTAAAATCCAAGCAATAATATTAACCCATGTTTTATTTGTAAATTCTTTTCCCATTATTTTAGGGTTATTGGTTGCTAACGTTAAAGGAATAATACTAAAGGGTAATGCAATACTTAAAAACACTTGTGTGAAAATTAATAGATCCTCAATTTTAGAAGTACTTGAACCATATAACCATAAACAGATGAATACAGGAACCACAGCGATTAGTCTAGTGACTAATCTTCTTGCCCATTGAGGAATTCTTATATTTAAAAACCCTTCCATGACAATTTGTCCTGATAATGTGCCCGTAATGGTTGAATTTTGCCCTGAAGCTAGCAAAGCTATGGCAAATAATGTACTCATAACAGCACCACCTATAGCTCCTGCAAAATCCGATTCTCGTAAAGCATTATATAAATCATAAAATCGTCCTAAGTCTTCACCATTACCAAAGAATAGAGCGGCACCTAATATTAAAATCAAACAATTAATAATAAACGCAATTGAAAGTTGTATATGTGAATCAATAATAGCGTATTTAATAGCCTCTTTTTTCTTAGCTTTACTTTCACGTATGTAGTTACGTGATTGAACAATTGAAGAATGCAAATACAAATTATGAGGCATGATTGTCGCACCAATGATACCTAAAGCTATGTATAACACACCATTGTTAGTAGCTATTTCTGTACTTGGAATAAAGCCACCTAAAACAGCACTCCATTCTGGAGAAGCAAAGTAAACTTCAAATACAAAGATAAAAAGAACTGTAAAAATTAATACACCTACGATAGCTTCAATCTTTCTAAAGCCAAATTTAATAATTACTAGTAAAAGTAAAACATCTAATACAGTAATAGTTACTCCCACTACTAAAGGTATATCAAAAAGTAGATTTAATGCTATCGCACTACCAATGACCTCTGCAATATCTGTAGCCATAATTGCTAACTCTGTAACAATCCAAGTCGCTATCGACAACGGCTTATTACTTATGTGTTTAGTTACTTGAGCTAAGTCCATACCACTCGCAATACCTAAACGAGCGCACATACTTTGAAGTAACATGGCTGATAAGCTCGATAATAATATTATAAATAATAATGTATATCCAAATTGTGCTCCTCCTGCCATTGAAGTAATCCAATTACCTGGATCCATATAGCCTACGGCAACAAGAAGGCCAGGGCCTAGATACATTATTAGTTTCTTGATACCATTTGCTTCGCTATCAAAAGAAACTTTTCCATTTATTTCTTCTAAACTTTTCTTCACTTTAAAAATCTCCTCATTGAACATTAAATTTATCAATGAATATTATAGCATAAATTAGGTCAACCTAAAAATTATTTTTCTTATACTTAAACTTTTAGTTGTTTAATTTCTGATGATTTTAATTAATCTTTGCCTATTATTTTTAAACGACCTTTTATATTAGACTTCTTATTACCTTTCAGAAAATAAGTTGCTATTGAACCCGTTATCATTCCAACTAAACCAATACCAAAAAACATCAGATAAACACTTGCTTGATATCGCGGTCTAAGGTTTATGATTGAAATATATTCAAAGGAGGTTATATAATATGGGTAAATTTAATAGTTTAGAAGACAAAGTTGTAGTTATTGTTGGTGGTGCTAAGAACCTTGGCGGCTTATTAAGTACTACTTACGCTAAAGATGGGGCTAAATTAGTAATCCATTATCATGATGAAAAGTCTTTAGATGATGCTAAAGCTACACTTTCAAAAGTTGAAGAGTTAGGTGGAGAAGGTACATTATTTTCTGGTGATTTAACTAAGGTTAGTAATGTCCAAGCTTTATTTCAACATGCTGAAGAGACGTTTGGAAAAGTTGATATTGCAATAAATACAGTAGGAAAAGTACTTAAAAAACCTATTTCAGAAACGACTGAAGAAGAGTTTGATAGTATGGCAGACATCAATGCAAAGTCAGCTTATTTCTTTATTAAATATGCTGAAAAGGCTATGAATGATAATGGCAAAATCATCACTCTAGCCACTGCATTGCTTGCTCGCTTATACAGGATTTTATTCAACTTACGCTGGAGGAAAAGCTCCCGTCGAGCATTATACACGCGCAAGCATCATCAGAGTTTATGGATAGAGGGATTTCAGTTAATGCAGTGGCTCCTGGACCAATGGATACACCTTTCTTTTATCCTCAAGAAGGCGAAGATGCTGTGGCATTCCATAAATCCCAAGCACTTCATAATCAACTTACAAATATAGAAGACATCGCGCCGATTATTACTTTCTTAACTTTAGATGGTTGGTGGATAAATGGACAAACATTATTTGCAAATGGCGGTTATACGACACGCTAGTTAACTTTAAAGAATAAGGAGGTCATTTTGATATGTATTACTTTTTAGCAATATTTAAAGAAAATGAAACAGATATTAAGATTATTACGGAAGAAAAGGTCATAGATGATAAGAACGTATCTTTGCCAAGTAATAATTACGTTAAATCTTTAGCTGAAGAAATAATTGAGCTATCTCATCAAAATAATTTATTCCATAATGACATTAAACGAATTGGTTTAAAAATAGATGATCCTGAACTTATTGGTTATAACACTGTGGAGTCATTAAAGAGTGATATGGTATCAACATTTGGGTTTGAAGCTATTATCCATAATGACTATGAAGATTTACTAGTTCAACTTATTAAATAGACCAAAAAGGTGACTTTATAAAGTCACCTTTTTTAGGAGGTAAATTATGCAAGTAAAGCAAGTAGCCGATAATTTAGGCATCAGTGAACATACTATTCGATACTATGACAAAGCAGGGCTTTTTCCATTTGTTACCAGAAATAAGAATGGCTATAGAGATTTTTCAGTAGAAGACCTATATTGGATTGAATTTATAAAATGTATGCGTCAGACACATATGCCTGTATCAAAGTTAAAAGAAATTGCTGAATTGTATCATCAAGGAAGTTCTACCAAAATGAAACGAAAAGACATATTTTTAGAACATCAAAAAAATTTAATAGAACAAAAAAGACTTATAGATGAAGGTCTTAAAGTATTAGAAGAAAAATTCAAATTATTGGAAAACGAATAAGAGAATCGAGGTATACTATGAAAAAACAAGCTTTAATAATTATATCATCAGCAAATGAACTACCATTAAATAATCCCACTAAACAAAAAATAGACACAGGATTCTTTTTAGTTGAAATGGGAAAAATATTGGACACTTTTAAAGACGATTATGAATTTATTTTCGCTACGCCAAATGGCGAAAAACCGACATTAGATATTAATGGGGAATCTTTAAGTATGCAAGCTGGAGAAAAGCTAGGCATTGCGTCTGTGAAAGAAAAATTTTATAAAGATCCCACTAATTATCGTCAAAAGAATACCAAACTTGTCGACCGCAGAGAAAAGGAATTAAACACTTTATACGATTTACTTGGAAAACTGCCTGTATCGCAAAATTTGAGTAACACAGATGAAGAGACGAAAGAATTTAGAAAACAGATTGTTAGAAAAATGGATGACTTAGAAGAAAAGAAATTTTATTCTTTAAAAGAATTATTGGAAAACAATGCTGATAATAACAATGATTTTAGTTTTGAAAATTTATCATTCGTGCACCTACCTGGAGGGCATGCGCCTATGGTAGATTTCTTAGATAACCCAGAATTAGGCGAAGTGTTAAATCAATTGTCAGAACAAAAAGTCATCACTTCTTTAATATGTCATGCGCCCATTGCTTTAACGTCTGCTAGACTCAGAATTGATGATAAAGGTAAACCGTATAATTATGACAAATCATTATACGAAGGCGCCCATATAACTACAGTACCTAAAATAGGTGAGTTGTTCATGTTAATATCTGGGTACCCTAAAATAAAAAATAAAAAGACGCGGTTACACTATTACGTAGATAAAAAGTTAATTTCCTATAATTTCAATGTTAAAACAACAAAAAACTTTACAAAATCGCTTGTTGTATATGATAAAACCAGAAAATTATTAACTGGTAATGGACCACAAGCTATAGATGATCAAACAGATAAACTGAAGGAAATTTTACCTAAATAATTAAAAGACCAGGTTTAGGAGTGGAAAAATGAAGAAAAGAGAAGTCAGCATGACAGAATTATTTTTCGATTTAATATTTGTTTATATTTTATCTACTATTAATCAGACTGCAGAAGGCATTTCACATAATTTAATGTCTTTAGAAGAACTAGGAAAAAGCTTCATGCTTTTTCTCGTCTTTTTCTCTATATGGGTTTACCGTACACTTTTAGTTAATAGGTTCTTCAATCAAAAATGGTATCAATACATCTTTGTGTTTATAGATATGTATTTAATCGTTATATTGTCTAAAGCTATAAATAGCGATTTTCAACAAACATTTCTTCCATTTGTTTTAATGTCAGCCTTGGTATATCTAAGTATTTTTATACAATACTTCATTAATTATAAATTTACCAATGCGAAAGTAGATATGAAATTGGTTAAAGTTTATATGATTGGTTTATTATTAACAATTATTCTTTCTATAATATCTATAATGTTGCCATCACCGATTAATTTTAGGGTGTATTTTATAGGAATTTTTATCGTAGCAGTCTTTCCGCTACTCTTTTATAAGACTTCATATCGTAACCCTATATTCTTTAACCATTTGACTGAACGATTAAGCTTATTAGTGATTTTATTATTTGGTGAAGGCCTAGTTTTATTAATACAAAATATTGAATTGACCCGCTTAAATATTTTATATGCATTATGTTTCGCCTTTATTACGTGTTTATTTGTTATATATGTTCATCACTATAAATCAACAGATAAAAACACAACAAACAAAACAGGATTCACAACAATTTATGTACATTTATTATTAATATTTTCATTAGATATGATGTTTTTAATTATGAATAAACTGTTATCTCATGAACATCTGAATACATCTGAAATATATGGATTCATACTATTCTTAGTTTTATTTATAGTCAGTATATTAACAAATATAGGCTTACATAAGGAGAAAGCATAAATTGCTCTTTACACTTTTCTTTTTATAGTTCTTTAACTTTATAGAAAAAAATTACGCGTGAGATATTATATTAAAATAAACTGCAAAAATCCTTCAGTTATAGCTGAAGGATTTTTACAATTTATTAGAGAAACTTTATGCAATAGAAAATGATATCCTCAATTTTATATTGAGAGATTTTGTATCACAAACAATCGTTTTAAAATTTGTATGAATTAAAGTCTTTAAATTAAAAATACCCCATAAATGAATGTGGAGTATTAAAATGAATTATCTTTCGTAGGTTTTATTCTAAATTAGCATGATTTTGTCGCATTGCTTCTTCATCAACTTTTAACTCAGTTATTAAGTCTAAAACAATACTATCTAAAAACACTTGTGATGCTTGTTCAAACAGGCTACCTAAGGGCTGTGCTGAACCTTCAGCATCATATTTCGTCCCTGCCGGTAATTCAATCACTGCATTTGCAAGTTCACCTATCGCTGAAGCCGGATTTGTCGACAATAATACAACTTCTGCACCTACAGCTTTAGCTTTATCTGCTAATAATCTTAAATGCTCTGTCGAACCTGACCCAGAGATAATAACAAACAAATCATTTTCAGTAATAGACGGGGTCGTAGACTCACCCACAACATGCGCGTATTTGCCTAATTGATTTAAACGCATTGCAAAACTATTTGCTACAAAACCAGAGCGACCTTTTCCTGCAACAAATATTTGATTCGCTTCAATCACTTGTGTTAAAAACGTTTTTGCTTCACTATCTTTAACGTGTGATAGTGTATGGTCTAATTCATCTAATATTAAGCGATAATTTGTAATTTCAGTCATATTATCTGCCTTCAATCGCATCTCTACATTGTTTAGCGGCTTCAACTGGATCGTCTGCGTTAGCAATACCACCACCAACTACAACCAAGTCTGGTTCTTCTGCTACAACTTCTTTAATTGTATCTGGTTTAATACCACCAATAACAGCTACTTTAGAATTAGAAATAACTGATTTAACTTTACGTAAACTTTCTAAAGGAGATTGACCTTCAGCTTGTAAGTCATAACCAGTATGCACAGCGATATAGTCTGCGCCTAAATCGTCTAATTCTTTAGCACGTTTTTCTAAATCTTGGACTGCAATCATATCTACTAACAGTTCTTTACCACTTTTATGTGCTTCTTCAACTGCTGCTTTAATTGATGCATCTTCAGCAACACCTAAAATTGTTATTACGTCTGCACCAAATTTAACTGCTTGGCTTACTTCATAGTCTGCAGCATCCATAATTTTTAAGTCTGCAAGTACTTTTACGCCTTCTATATTATCATTTAAATGTTGAACCGCTGGTAAACCTTCATTAATAACGATTGGTGTACCAATTTCTACGATATCTACATAATCTTTAACTTTATTCGCAAGTTTTGTCGCTTCCTCTTTATTCAATAAATCAATTGCTAGTTGTAATTCCATATGTTATTACCTCCTATATATTATGTATTCATTATGGTATAATAAATTCGAAAATACAATACTGACAAATATGTCACTGAGGAGAAGAAATTGTTAATAGAATACAATAATAAATTATTTTACACTTCTAAAGATTTAGCTTTATCAGTAATTGGTGGTAGGTGGAAAATCCCTATTATTTACCATTTATTACAATCAGAAGTACTTAGGTTGAGTGAATTAGAAAAAAAATTACCAGATATTAATCAAAGAATGTTAATTAGACAATTAAGAGAGCTTGAAAAGGATATGATAATAAAAAGAACTATATATCCAGTAGTCCCTCCAAAAGTTGAATATCGATTAACTAGTGTTGGTTTGTCTCTCGACAATGTGGTCTATGGTATTTGTGAATGGGGAGATGAATATTTGAAATTAATTAACAATGAAAATTAGTTAATTTTTTTAAAAGAAGAAAAATTGAACCGAACTTTATATAATCTCTTTCAGGAATATTGATATGTTTTTATATGGACTAGTAGATCGATATAAATAGAGAACGACTCAAAGACATAGAAATACGCTCTAAACATACAAAATATTTTTTCTGATATTAATAGTGTATATAGGGTCATTAGATTCTATATTTAAAAAAGCGAAGTATAATTAATAATTATACTTCGCTTTAAGTTAATCTTAATAATGATTACTTATATTTTTGTCAAACCATGCTTTTGCAAGCAGTTTAACTGCTGCTTTTATTTGTTCTATGGACAGTACTGCAAAGCCAAGGAGGACGGTTTGGCCATCATTTTCCCCGTATTCAGAAACAGAATTTACTTTTATACCAAATTTTGCTGCTTGATCAATAGCCTCTTGTTCCGTCATACCATTATTTAAACGTAGGGTTAAATGCAAACCAGAGTCTTGGCCTATAACTTCAACACTTTCTGGGAAATATTTTGAAATAGCTGTAATTAAAACATCTCTTTTTTTCGATAAACCACTTTCATTTTTTGAATATGTTTTTCCCAATGTCCTCTATTTAAAAATTCTTTTAAGATATTTTGGTCTATGCGAGAGACTGTTTGAGCATAAAAGAAAAAGTCTTCTTGATAAATCTTGATTAGAGAAATTGGTAAAACCATATAACTAATACGCAGAGAAGGTAATAGCAATTTGGAGAAAGTACCCATATAAATCACATTTTCTCCGGTATCTAACCCTTGAAGCGCGGTACTGGTTTACCACTATATCGAAATTCACTATCATAATCATCTTCAATAATATAACGGTCTTTTTGCTCTTTTGCCCATTTCAATATTTGTAAGCGTTTTGAAACCGGCATAATCATACCACTAGGAAACTGATGGGACGGCGTCACAATCGCTACATCTGCATCAGATTTACTTAAATGGGAAACAAGCATACCTTCTGAATCGATTGGAACCAATTCTACTTGATTTGCTTCTTTTTCAAACAACATCATTTTCCTATGATAGCCAGGGTCTTCAACAGCAAATTTGCTCCTTGGTAATAATAGAAAAAGTATCTTCATTAAAGTTTGTGTGCCAGATCCGATAACAATTTGACTTGGATAACATTTTACTCCTCTTGCTTCGTAAATATAATCCGCAATCGCTCTTCGTAAATATAGCTCTCCTTGAGGATGGCCTAACTGTAATATTTGTTTGTTATCACTTTGAAATATTTCATTTATCAACTTTCTATAAAGGTTAAAAGGAAAAGATTCTGTATCAACACCAGTATATGCAAAATCATAGATATAACCATCGTTTTTATTTATTTTTTCCTCCACATACTGGGGATTTTGATGATTTATATTAAAATTCTCTTCCTCAATATCGCAAACATAATATCCTTTTCTAGGAAGTGACTTTAAGTAGCCTTCAGCAACTAATTGTCCATAGGCAGATTCAACAGTATTCTGACTAACGCAAAGATGCTTGGGAAAGTTTTCGTTTTGAAGGCAACTTCATTCCAGGTAATAGACTCCCTTTTTTTATCTCCTGTTTAATATACGAATATAATTGGATATAAATCGGATCTTTGCCTTGAATATCAAAACTCGGTGTTAACTGCAACATTAAATCTGGCCCCCTCTACTAATAAAATACTGGCACTTATAAAAGAGTCAGATATTCACTATAATACCTCAATAGTACAGTTTTTACATCATAGAAATATAAAGCAACAACTATGGAGGGTTAAAATGAATCAACAAAATCAACATATAGGATTTATTATGATTATTAGCGGAGCAACTCTTTGGGGCCTATCGGGTCCTATGATACAGTGGCTTTTTCAACATTCCACCATTTCATCCATAGATTTTCTTGTTTTTCGCTTACTATTAGCTGGAATTTTTCTTCTCTTGTATCTTTCCTTTTCAAAAAAACAAATCTTTGAAATTTGGAAGTACTCAGGTCATAGAATTCAACTCATATTATTTGGCGCTATTGGTATGCTCGGTGCTCAATACTTTTTTATCGAGGCAATCAATGTAAGCAATGCTGTCACGGCTATGTTGTTTCAGTTTTTTGCTCCAATCCTTATTACAATTTATGTATCTATACAAATCAAACAGCTACCGACTGCCAGACAATTTATTTCTATAATTATAGCTTTAATAGGGCTCTATTTTTTAATCACAAATGGTTCATATCAAAACATTCTTCTAACCAAACAGGGTATTATCTTTGGAATTCTTACAATGTTAGGTTTTACATTTTATACTATACAACCGGTTTCTTTAATCAAAAAATGGGGCGTCATTCTTGTGGTTGGATGGGGAATGTTAATCGCGGGTGTACTTTCCTTTTTACTAAATTTAAATTTTAGTATTCAAAGTTTTATTGAAGACTTAACAATCACAACAACTATTATGTTATTGGGTGTGATTATAAGTGGAACTCTTTCATTTCTTCTTTATATCGGAAGTTTAAAGTATTTATCCCCATCTGAAACAAGCATTTTATCCAGTATAGAACCTCTCGTTGCCATTATCATTTCAATTACTTGGTTGAATGAATCCTTTGGATACTATCAACTAGTAGGCGGACTATTTATTATTATAGCTGTCGTTGCTTTAACTACACCGAAAAAAGTAAATATGAAAATTAAACAAATTTTTCAAAAATTTTAAGCTATAAAGTAGTATAAAAAAGACACTTCTTTAAAAGAAGTGTCTTAATCATTTCAAAACATGCTCGTTAACGAACGTTTTATATTCCTGGTTAAATTATTAGTTAGATATAAACGATGGTTATTTAGACAATATTTAATCTAACGTCTGATAGGCATGGATTATATAATTATATTTCTTAACTTTATAAAAATAATAATTGACATAACTATTCGTATTTTGGATGAGTTACTTTTAATAATTCAATAATATCCTCTGCAGGTATTCCCATATTATAAAAAATGTACGCTTTATGTAACTGAAGAACATAGTTCATTTGATAACATTTGTATTTTCTTTATGGATTATTATCTCGTAAAGGAAATAAACAAAGAATAAAAATATTTCTACATTGTCTTTTAATTAAACTTTTCAAATTTAATTTTTGTCTCAATATCGATTTTGAATAGGTCGTTATCAGAACCTAAATGAACATCTTCTGTTATATGATTTTTATGTATTAATTTATTCACTTAATTTATAGTTATAAAGAGATGAATTAAAAAGACTCCTTTTAAATAAGGAGTCTTTTAACTGATATAAAATAACAGTTATCTAAATCAAAAAAATCGGTTTTCAATCACTACTTAAATTTCGATTTCTACCATGGTTTAAGTAGAATATTATAACCTAATTTATTCGTTTCTTAAAATTGCAATATCAATATGTCGTATCACATTTTATTTATTAATATAGCCCTTTTAACTCGTTACTTGTATCAATAAATATATTTTTAACTTGTTGATAATTACTTAAGGCTTCTTTATATGTTTCTCGGCCAATACCTGATTTTTTATAACCACCAAACGGCGCGCCTTCTGGTACTTGGTTATATGTGTTAATCCAAATGCGACCTGTTTTTACAGCTTTCGCAATATTCAACGCACGTGTAATATCTTGAGAGAATACGCCTCCTGCTAAACCATACTCAGAATCATTAGCAATTTTAATTGCTTCTTCGTCATCTTTTACTTTTATAATTGTTAAAACAGGACCAAAAATTTCTTCTTGCGCTAATTTATCAGCATTATCTTTAACAGCGATTAATGTTGGTTCTAGAAAGTAACCACTTTCTAAACCATCGTTAGTAATACGTTTACCTCCTGTGAGAATTTCAGCATTAGATTGTTCTGCATAAGTAATATAAGATTGGATTTTTTCCATCTGTTCTTGGCTTGTTTGACTACCCATTTGTGTGTTTTCATCCAATGGATCGCCTACTTTAATATTTGAAAAGGCTTCTTTTAGACGTGAAATTAACTTACTCTAGTAGTACTTTTTTAAAAATGTCTTTTCAAAATTCATGAGCTGATACATAAATTTTTCAAAATCTTCTCTAACAAAACAACTTAACAAAAGTAACTTTATTTCTTTTGTTAAGTTTATTTTCATTTCTTTTAATAAGCGTTCTCCATTATGCGTCAAACTCACTAATTTAGTACGTTTATCATTCGAATAAACTCGTTGCACATAACCTTTGCTTTCTAACTTCTTAACACGTTTTGATGCGACTGTCTTATAAGTACGTTGCTTATTTGCTAAGTAGTTAATCGATACTTTTTCATTATGCTGAATAAAATACATTGTTTCTATTTGTTCATAAGATAAGTAACGACCTGGTTCCAATTCTTTAACCATGTTAGTAATTGCTTTATTAATATTCGCTGTAGCATCATAGAATTGGTTAATTATTATTTCTAAGTTTCCCTCTTTATGCTCCATATTAACCTTCCTTACTAAACTATCGTTTTTCAACCATCATTTATTTTTTAAAAATTAAATATTACTTATTATAAGCATAATAACTTTATTCCATTACATCACTTTCTTCAGCTTTTTCAGTTGCTTTTCTCATCAGTGGATCAGTAATTGGTTTAAAGATAACACCAATTAATAAAAATCCTATACCAAATAATGAAAGTATCACTAATTTTTTAGTTAAAATTTCAGGTACAGGTCCTCCAACTGCTTCTCTTAAAGCATCTATTGAATAAGAGAAAGGTAAATAAGGGTGAATGACTTGGAAGAACTCTGGTGTAACTTGGATAGGGAAGGTTCCTCCACCACCTGCTATTTGTAGTACAAGGAAGATGATTGCAATTGCTTTCCCTGGATTTCCTAACAATGACACTAAAGTATATACAATTGAAATAAATACAAGTGATGAGAATACTGATATAGCAATAAACCATACAACAGATTCAACTTGCGCTTTCAGTATCACTATATCTCCAATTGATACGATGAGTGCTTGGATAATACCCAACGTGTAGAACAACCCACTCTTTCCTAGATAAATTTCTCTTGTCGTTAGATGTGGCTCTAATGATTTATGTTTATTATCTGTCGTTAATAAACTTACCAGTAATAAAGCTCCTACCCATATTGCTAATGCTGTGTAAAATGGTGTGCTTGCTGAACCGTAGTCTTTCACAGGAAATATGTCTTTTTGATCTATATTAATTGGATTTGCGATTACATTAGCTTGTTTTTTCAAATCATTTTTCAATAGGTCTACCATTTTATCCACTGCATCGTCGTCTTCAATCTCATCAAATAGTTTGTTCGCTTTAGCCAAATCTTTTTCAACATCTGGTAATTGATTACGTGCAAAATCTGCCAAATTGTGCAAGCTTTCTTTTGCACGTGGTTGATTTGTATCTAAAATATCTACCAAATTATCATAGCGATTAAACAGTGTAGGTATTGTATTGTTCACAGTTGCTGTTGTATCAGATAATTGTTGTTCTAAACCTGGCAAGTCATTTTCAATAAATGATGCTCGCGTTAGAAACACTTTGTTTAAATTGTGGATAATAATTTTGAGCAATAGACATTGCATCCATATATCTTTGTTCAATGACTGGTAGTGCACTTTGAATCGTCTCAATTCTATCCTTACCAGTAGTTAAAATACTTTCTCCTGAATTTATAACTTGATCAATTGTGTTTAATTTCGATTGAACAGTTGATAGTTTTATATCGCCGTCATCTAATAATGACATCACATCATTAGATACATCTAATAATTTTTGGTTTAGTTCTGACTTAATATAGTTTCTTAAATCATCTAAGCTACTATTCACGCGTGGAATTTCTTTAAGTAATTCTACTGCTTCTTCTTTACCAGAACTTCCATTCGAAAGTGCTTCACTAAGTTGATTTTGTGTCTTAATTAAATTATTAATTCTATTATTTGCTGATTCTAATTCCTTAATCTCATCAGAAAGATCTACATTTTCTCTATCTTCAAGCTCTGATAATATATCTATAAATTTTTGATTGGACTTACTTGTTACTTCAAGTCTAGATTTAATATTATCTAAAGTTTCTTTGAAATCTTTTGGCTTATCTGTAGATATAATACCGTAAGTGACATTTTTTAGCGCATTAATATCTTCTTGACTACTTTCCGCTTGTTTGTCGGTATAATTGGATAAAGATAATAATGATTTTGATAGTGAAGATTCCATTGCGCTTACATCTTCACTACTTATTGCTGTTCCATTTTGATTATTTCCAGCATTGTCGCTATTACCATTACTTATTTGCGAAGTTTTAATATTTGAATAACTATCTGACCCTTTAGAACTTTGTCTGCTCAGTTTCAACATTTTCTTGTAATCGATTATTAGCATTTTGATTTGCTTCCTGTGCATTATCAACGACTTTTTGATAGCCTTCGACACGCTGTTGCACTGCAGGTAAATATCCTTGCGCTTCATTCAGGCTTTGTAGCCCTGCGTCAACCCCTGCGCTTGCAAGGTCTACACCACGATTAATTTTTGGAAAAGCTTCTGGTACATCATTAGATGCAACATTCAAGGCATTTTCAATATTTGGCATGTAGTCATTTAATGCCAATATCAATTTAGCTCGCTCATTTAATGTCGGAATGGCCGCATTAACTTGGTTTAATTTATCTGCAGCATCTATAACTTCACCTTTATGATTTCCTAACGCTCTAAATTCATCAGCATAATTGTCAATTTCATCCTGATTTTCATCTAAATATATTATTTTATCAGCAAAATCATTAATTTTGGGTATAGAATCATTAGCTTTAGATACTGCATCTTCAATTTTATTTATGGTTGGAATTTCTTCCTCAAGTTTCACGCCAAGTCGATTTGCTTCATCTAATAATGCTTTTGTTACTGTCTCATTAAATTGTTCATTTGCTTTTTGAACAATGGCACTCGTCCCTGCATTTGTCATTTTAGGCGCAATCGCATTAAGTTTTTGATTCACTTTGTATTCTACGTCTGCTTGCTGTGGGTTTTTTCGAAGTGTGCCGGTAATTTGGTGTGTAAACTTCTCTGGTATGTAAATGGCCGCGTAATAATCGCCCATCTTCAAATCATGATCGGCTTTTTTTCGACTTACAAATTGCCAATCAAAGTTATCATCTTTCTTTAGTTTATTGGTAATTTTATTGCCCACGTTCACATTTTTATCTTTAACTGTATCTCCCTTATCCTCATTTACAACAGCCACTTTAATATTTTTAGTATTACCGTATGGATCCCATGTCGCTTCTAAGTTAAACCAAGCATAAAAAGAAGGAAGAAGTGCTAAACCTCCTAAAATCACTAAAACAGCGGGCGTCTTAGCAATCTTTTTCAAATCCATTATAAATAATTTTATTGCGTTCTTCATTTATACACCTCTAAAACTGTATCTATTGATTTTTCTTACATAAATTTAAAATTACTATTTGTTAATTTCATATAAGTTGATATACTGAATGCATTAACGAAGTCTATCCATTTTTAGTTGATACGTATCAACCAAATCTAAGTCTGTTTATAGTGTACCAAGACAAACCATAGTTTGTACATAGCAAAGTAATATATTTTAGAAAAGAGGTATTTTCATGAAGCAACAAAAATTATTAGTCTGTTTGCTTTCAACTTCTTTACTTATTCCATCATTTTCTATCAACGATGTTAGTGCCGAATCTTTAGAAAAAAGTGCCACAACTTCTGAATCAAATGACGTGTATAAGGAAAAAGATGAGGAGCAAGCTAAGCAATCACATTCATCAAAAAATGGAAATGATGAAAAGAATAAATCTAGTGATGAAAAGGAAAATAGTGAACGCAAGAGTAAGTTAAATAGTACAAAAGATGAAAGGACTACAGAAGATATTAATAATAAAAGACATAAAACTTCTGATAATGAATCATCCAACGAAAAAATACTGAGTTCATTTGAAAATTCATTTAATGATTCATCGTCTTATGATAGTTTGAATGTTTTCAAGCCAGAACCTTTTAAGAGTGACAATGATGGGCTATCTGAATTACTAAATCAACTGTTCTCTAATAATAAAACGAAACAAACTTCTACTATAGAGAATAACGATGTACAAAACGAGGAGAATGACAGTCAAAATGATGATACATCTATAGATCAAATAAATCCAAATACGACATATTCGGATGATAGTGACGAATCAAATACTAACAATTTAGAAAAAAATAGTGATAAGGGTTCAGATAAGGGTTCACTACAAGATGACATTGATGATGTACAGTCATCTGAGAAGTCAGAGAACGATGATATAGATAATAAGACTGAATCAAACAAACTTCCAGTTGATAAAAATCAAAAAAAGATGATGGTGAGTCAAAACAATCCTCCCAACAAGATCGATCTTATGAAGAAGCAAATAATGATGCTGATGATCTAGACAACAAAGATAATGACACACCTGCTACTGAAAACGATAATGCCAACAGCGATAACGAAAATGCTGATAAATCAGATACAAAATCTGACGATAAAGTATTAGATGCAATTTTAGACGAGTATAGTGAAGATGCTAAAAATAATAAAAAACAATATGATGCTCAAAAAGATGATTTATCAAATGGAAATAGTAAAAGTAGGGAAAATAATTCTGAGAAACAGGCGTCGAATACAAATGCTAACCCTCAATTACCTTCTGAATCACAATTAGCTAAAAAAGAAAAGCCAGCTCAATCATTTGAAAACGACATAAACCAATCAAACATCAGATCTACTGCAACTTTCCAACAATTGCCAAATTTATCGGATGATAATAACAATTCTAACGATATAACAATTACTGAAAGTAAAAATACACGAGATTTTATTAAAACAGTTGCACAAGACGCTCACGACATAGGTCAAGATGAAGATATTTATGCATCTGTTATGATTGCCCAAGCCATATTAGAATCTGACTCAGGCACTAGTGATCTTGCTAGTTCACCACATTTCAATTTATTTGGAATAAAAGGAGCTTATGAAGGTCAGTCGGCTACATTTAATACACTCGAAGATAATGGCAACCATACGTTCCAAATTTCAGCAAACTTCCGCGACTATCCAAGCAAAAAAGAATCATTGGAAGATTATGCCAATTTAATCAAACATGGCATCGATGGTAACCAGGACATTTATAAACCAACATGGAAAAGTGAAGCTTATAGTTACCGTTCAGCAACAATGCATTTGGCTACCACATACGCGACTGATTCACAATACGCCGACAAATTAAATAGTATTATCAACCACTATGACTTAACACAGTTTGATAATAAAAAAATGCCTGATTTAGATAACTACAAAGCGAACAACGATGATTATGATTCAGCTTTCAAACCATTTTCAGAAACAACAAATGACTCTCCTTATCCTCATGGGCAATGTACATGGTATGTTTATAATCGCATGGCACAGTTCGACAAATATGTGAGTGGTGATTTAGGCGACGCACGAAACTGGAATAATCGAGCAGAAAGAAAAGATTATGCTGTTTCTTCAACACCAAAAGCTCACACTGCCGTTGTATTTGAGGCAGGTCAACAAGGGGCAGACCAGATCTACGGTCATGTAGCTTTTGTAGAAAAAGTTAACGATGATGGTTCTATCGTTATATCAGAATCAAACATTAAAGGACTTGGTATCGTTTCTTATAGAACAATTGATGCAGATGCTTGCAACTGAATTGAGTTACATTACAGGTAATAACTAGTAAATTTAAATATTCCCTTTATTTTATTTATTAAAGTGTTTAATTTAGCTTTTAATCATTCAAAATACAAATGCTCCATTCAAAGTTCCACTTACTAGTGTTCACTTTGAATGGAGCATTTTAAATATACTATATGAATTAACTCGTACTAAAATACGTTATAATTTAATATTTACAATTTTTCGATTTATTTCGTTTGGTGAACCATATTAATCCACCACCTATAATGAAAAGTAGAATCCCTAATGGAATTGTTGATTTTTTTACTACTGTTCCTGTATCAGGTAAAGAAAAATCACCATTATTGTCAAATAAACCACTTAAAAAGCTACCCGAGGAATCACCTAGAGATAAAGCACGACCAGGCGAAGGATTAGATATATCCTTAATTCCATCTAATATACTGTTTCTATTGAATAAATCGTCAAATAGACTTGGTGTACCAAGTAATTTTGAATTTCCACTTAATTTTCGCATCTGTTCACCTCTGTCTAACAAACTCCCATCAAATTTATTTGATAAACTTGGCGTATATTTTAATGGTTCAAACAAACCATGCATATCATCTTTAAATTTACTTATATCTTTATCAGCCTTTAATAAATCATTCAACTCATTATTAATTCCCGATTTCATTAGATTTAATAAGCTATGCTTAGAATCTTCTTTTTTGGCAATAACGTCGGCAAGCACTTTAGCTTTAGCATCATTTAATTTCGTAGCTAGCATTGTTTCTAAAGCTTTACGTTTATCATGAGATTGGTCCAATATATTTTCTAAAATATCATCGCTTGTAACATTGTCACCAAAATGATGTTTGATTAAAGCTACAATTTGTTCGTTACTCGGATTTTTACGCATTATTTCACCAACGATTTTTGATGTATCTATATGATCAAATTTAGTTAATAGTATCGTTTTAATAAGTTCTTGCTTATCAGATGTTTTATCAAACATAGATTTTAAAATATCATCACTCGTAGTAGTAGATAAGTTATCTAACTCACTAACAACTTGATTCGCGATTTGTTGATCTGTTTTACCTTTTGTATCTATACGTTCTAAAATAGATTGTGCACTCTTTTCATCAAAAGTACCACTAACAATATCTTTTACAGCTTGTTCTTTATTATTTACAGATTGTAAATGATTTAATACAACGTCATTTTGTTTCTTTAGACTTTGTTGCGTTTTTTCTATTTCTTTTTTCAATTTTTCTTTGTTTTTAGCAGATATGGAGTCTCGTTCAGAAAGCTTTGAATCCAATATCTTTAAATTATTTTCTTTATTTTCGACATAATAATCTAAATTATCTTTTACTTTTGAATGGTTTGTCGTAACTTTATCAATGTCTTTTTTAATTTCATCTGGTTGTTGTATTTGATTGCTCTCAGTATTAGATGTATCTTTAAATGTTAAACCGTCTTGGTTATTTTCTTTAACATCACTTTTTTTATTTAGTTTACCCCTATCAACTAAATTGGAAAAATCATCACTATCATCAAACAAATGAGCTATATTTTTCTTTGTATCTCTTTGATTTAAATTAGCATCAAACGTATTATCTTGCAGACCTTCTTGATCGAACAATTCATTACTATCTTGTTCTTCAATATGGTTAGAATTTTCTTTAACAGAAGAAGTTATATTTTTTTGGTCATCTAACTCACTTTTTACACTTTTCTTGTCTTCAGATACTTCCTTTTTGTCATTTTCAATTAAATGACTCTGCACTTTATTCTGTTCAATGATTTTATTATCAACCTTTTTTGCTTTCTTCAATATTTCTTCAACTTCTTCTGTACTTTTAGCTTTTATAATTTCTTTAATAGAAGCATCTTTCTGACTATCTTTAATGTTTTTTAGCTTATCAATGTTCTCTTTACCTTCTTGAATGCGTTTTTCTAGCGTATTTTCACTATTCGAATGTGTCTCAATATTTAAATCAGCCTTATCTTTTGCTTCTACTGATGGCGTTGAAATCACACTATATCCCATTAAAGAAGTGCTAATAATAAGTGCCACACTAGAAAATTTAAAATGATGATTTAATCTGGTTTTATTATTTAAATTATTATACCTTAACTTTTTCATTAAATTCACCTTTCTTCTAATTATTCTTCCTCATTATATAGGTTATATAACTTTATTCAAATAGCAATATTGAAATACTATATCATTAAAAAATAAATATTATGTTCAAATTTATTGATAAATTAACTTAAATTTAAAATGAAAATGATTTTCACTATTGATTTATTAACATAATCCATGGTTTATCAGAAGTTCAATCTACATAAAGAGGCACGACAAGTTTATGACTTGTCGTGCCTCTTTAATTACAGTTAGTTACCAAATAAACGACTCCAAAACCCCTTTTTAGGTGGTTCCTCTTCCCTATCATCAGGTTCACTTTTGATTTCTTCAGATAGTTTATCATCTTTTGGTAATTCATCTTCTTTTATACTTTCACCTTTTTTCTCTTCAGGGATATCTTTATGTTCCACTTCAGTTTCTGATGGTTGATTTTCTTCTTGTTGTTGGTTGATATTTGGAGTTTCTTCAGTAAAAGTTACTTCTTGCGCATTAACGTTTTGTCTATCATTAGTCGCTGTATCAAAAGAATAGTTAAGATGTCTTTCTTCTTCTAATTGATTTTCTAGCTTTTGAATTTTTTTATTACTCTCCAAAGCTAAAATTTGTTGATTTTCTAAAAGTCTATTAAGTGTATTTATTTGCTCTTTATCTCTATTTGATTGTTCTTTATATATATCTAACTGGTTATATAAATGTTTTATTGTCTCATCTTTCACCAGATTATCATTATTAGGTCTAGCTTCTTCTTCTTCTTTTTTTTCATTTTCAAAATTATCATGTTTATTTTGATTTTTTCTTATTCGGTTTACCACTATAATTTCATCTTCGCTTGCTAAATAATTTACATTATCAACCTTTTGGAATTTTACATTTGCTTTTTTAGCATTATTATAAACAGTCATTTTTGTAACGTTTAACTCATCGGCAATTTCCTTCATACTCTTCATATAATGCCCTCCGTATAGTTATATATATAACATCCATATCATTATATAGTTATTATACTTGTTAATGCAACCCTATTCATATAAATATATAGGGTTATATATATAAATATACGTATATCTATATACCACAACTTATATAGGGTTATATACCTGCTATACTTATTGTATAGGCACTTATACAGCGTTATACGACTTATCCGTATAAGTTCATTATACGAAGTTTTAACCTTCTTTGAAAATGCATACATACAAATGTATATAAACAATTTAACAAAACTTTTAAAAGTGTTAATATAAGTATATATAAAAGAAACCCGACTACGGGAATAGTCAGGTTTCTTCGGTAATAAAACAAGTGGTTTGTCTGTTTATATAGTTGTTATATTCTTATTATATATATTAAGAATTATTAGTGCAAGTCGAATACATATAAACTTACTTATAGCTTATTTATTACCTCTTTTAAAATTCATATATGAAAGAGGTTTTTGTATGTCCAACTTTAATATTAAAGAAATCCAAAAAGAAAAATTTTACCAACTACCTAAAGTGTTTTTTACGAATCCTAAGTATACTAAATTGTCTAATGACGCAAAAATCACTTGGTCGATACTAAGGGATCGTTTAGATTTATCTATACGGAATAATTGGGTAGATAAAAACGGAGATATATTTTTTATTTATACCAATGAAAAGCTTAAGTCTATTTTAAACATTAGCAGTCCCAATAAGTTATCTAAAATAAAAAAAGAATTAACTCAAGCTGATTTATTTAATCAAATACGAGTAGGGTTAAATAAACCTAATAAATTATATATTAAAAAACCGGAAGTAACAGAAGCTGATGTATATCATATTTCACAACAAGAAAACGACATAGAACAGCGAGATAACACGGACGTATCATTATCATATATCCAGAAGTATGATAATGATACGTCAAGAGATATTAATAACATACGTCATGACGTATCAAAAGAATACACAAATGATACTGACTTAAGTAATACTGACTATATTGAGACTGAGAATAATGATACGAATGACTTGAATGATACATATACCAATTCAATAAAAAGTAATCATCCGGATCATACAAATCATCAACAAACCGAATTTAATAATGACGCACTTAAGTTCCAAGTTCTCGAAGAATTGCCTCAACAACTTCAAGACTATTTAAGTAAATTTGAAATTAGAGAAATTCGGATTATTAAAAGTGTGTTACTCAAAGGTAAGAAATCATTTAATAATGCACATGATACCTATTACCGTTTAGAAGATGTTGAGTTTGAAATTGTAAGTGTCTTGAAACGTTTTAAAGCGATGTTGCTACAAAAGAATGAAAGCGTTGAAGCTATGCAAGGGTATTTAATGCAATCCATTAAAGCTGAATTCGAAGAAACACATGCGCTTTATATGCGACGTCAAAACATGAAACAACATAATATCTTTAATCAATAATCAAAAAAATATCAAAATACTCAGTATCTCATCTGACTATTTAACAATCAGTGTCTTAAAAGAATGAAACGGATTTTGGTCAATTTCATAAACATAAAATTAGACTATACTTATTTGGTCCACATTTGCGTTTTAAGGAGGCATATAATATTTTTGGTATAAATCTATCTGTATAACGCTTAATTCTTCAAGACCCCTTTTAAAATCCAAATAAATGCATATAAAAATAGATATCTAACCCAGATAAAACGAAAGAGCTTTTTATTCTTAACAAGGACTGCTTTCTGTATTACTTTTTAAAAGGTATAGTAGCAATATTTATACTAATTAAATTCTATGTGTTTTTCTTCATCATTAGGCTTAATTTGAATACAGCAAAAATCTTTTAATCACTTTTAATTTTGAGTTACTCATATCTTTTGAGAATAAAGGAGGTTGTAAATGAAACTTGTATATGGTGTACATTTGAAGAATATATTAATTGCGACAATTGGGTCTTTTTTTACGGCCTTTGGTGTTAATTGTTTTGTTATTAGTTCTAATTTGGGGGATGGGGGGACCGTTGGTCTATCCTTACTTTTAAAGTATTCTTTAAATTTATCCCGGCGCTTACATCTTTAATTATTAATTTAATTGTTATAATGATTGGATGGAAATATTTAAGTAAAAAAACAGCTGTTTATACGTTGTTAACAATAATTACTACCTCGATATTTTTGGATCTTACGGAATCGTTATCTTTAAATTTAAATGATTCTATGGTTAATGCGATATTTGCAGGTGTTTTTATTGGTTTAGGTTCTGGGATGATTATTATTTCTGGTAGCACGATGGGTGGGCCATCAGTTATAGCTAAAATAATTAACAAGTATTTGAATATAAGAACAGCTCAGGCAATTTTTATATTAGATAGTATTATCGTATTATCATTTTTAAGTGTTCTACCAGTTATTAATATTTTGTTCACTATAATTATGCTGTTTGTTATAGAGAGAGTTTCAGCGTTTATTATTGAGGGGCTTAATCCCCAAAAAGCACTTACTATTATTTCAAATAAAAATGCTGTAATTAGTAGCAAAATAAATGAATTGACTGGTAGAGGTGCTACATTATTTAAAGCTACAGGTAGTTATGAACAGAAAGGTATAGCTGTTTTATATGTTGTTTTATCACAATCTCAAATAACTAAAGCGAAAAAAATTGTTTTAGCAGAAGATGAAAATGCTTTTTTGGCTATTCATGATGTAAGGGATGTTTTAGGTCGCGGATTTTTGAATTTATCATGATTTTATTTTGAGAATAATATTATGATAAATCGAGGTTCTTTTTTTGGTGTTTTGAAACGATTTTCTTCTTTCTTTGTTACTGTATAAAGACAATTATATTTTAAAATATAATTATTAATTAAAGGCATTTCTCAAAGAGAAATGCCTTTAATCGCTCCTTAAGAATGTTAATTTTCAAATAATCTTAAAAGCCATAAACAAGCCAACAAAATTAAAACAAAGAGTATATAAGGGACGATATAAGCTATATACCATAAGTAGCCCCATGCAGACTGTGTATGTGTAATCGTATGATGTAACGTACTGTACATGCTATCAATACCTAAAACATGACCAATAGGTCCTGTAACAATGGACACTAAGGCCATTAATAAAATAACGAAGTATAGGGCGCCGATCCCATGCGTCATACTTTTGATACTCGATTTAAAAGTGCTATTCAACTTTTGATTTTCTTTTAAACTGTTATTCAATGCTTCATGCTGTTCTCGGTTGGCCATTCGAATACCTTTGAGATCCTCATACATACCTTCTTTTTCTTGTCTAAACGCCTTTGCGACATCCTCTGTCATAGATGTTGTATCAATTTTTGATAACATTTGATTGGAAATTTTAATCACTTTGGTTTCTGTTTTATCTAGGTAGTTTTTAAAGTTCGAGGTCGAAGCCTTTAGTTCGCTTACTAATTTTTGGTTCTGATTCGATCTGCTTTGCTCTCGGCTGCTCGAGCTCGATCATCCTGTTCCCGAGCTTCGCGTTCTGTTCTTTCAGCTCGTTCACGATGTTTCCGCTCATTGCGTTGGGCTTCGGTTGATTGTTCGAAATCTGCCCAATTAAGTTCTGTTCTAGGTTGTCTATGCGTTGATTGATCTTTTGGAGTTCGTTCAGGAACTGTTCGTTCTGATTCGTATTTGGTGTGTCTACGTTGTTTCTCGGATTCAAAGCCATCGATAATGCCTCCTTTATCATAAATATCGCCTAATTTACTACCGCGTACTTTTTTATCTGATTCGATATGTCTATATGTGATGGTCTTATCGGTTACACGTTCAACAGAGATCCCTTTCGGAAGTAATTGTTCTTTGAAGCTCTCCATATCTGTGGCCTGTGTTTCATCAATGGCCATTCGCACCTCGTTTTTCCAAGATTTTTTCCCTTTATCAATCAGGTTTTGTTCAGCTTGGGTATAACGCAATTCTGACGTCGGTTCTGGAATGGATAAACCATGGTTTAAACAAACTTCGTCGTTAGCTTTACGTAGGTCACGTAAAGCTTGTTTATCGTTATTAAATTTCTTGCCTGTTTCTAAATTCACGGCATTGATCACAATATGATTGTGAATATGATCCGTATCGCTATGTGTGTAGATGGCCACTTGATGGTCGGGTGCCATTTTTTCGGCTAGTTCTAAACCGAGTGCATTACATTGTTCCGGCGTGACTTCACCTGGTTTAAAGGATTGAATGATCACATGGCCTTGATTTCCATCTGTTTTACCGTAAACTTCGCGAGAAGCTTTAAACGCACTTTTTACGTATTCAACATCACAATTTAAACCACTTTTTTCTTCTGCACGCTTTTCAGCATAATTAATGGCACGTGACGTTGATTTGGTAGAACTTATTTTAGTTGTTGCCATATGTGATTCAACTCCTTACGCATGACGGCGATATCTTGTTGCATCAAGTCTATATTTGCGCGTTCACCATACGTATTTAAAGCTTTAGCGATTTGGTTTAAGTTGTCGCCCAACTTACCCATATCTTTGGCCATCGATTGTCGCGTCTCTTTGTCTAATTTGGGCGCGACTAATCGAGTCCCTTGTGCCTTGTTTTTAACAAACGAAGGCACACTCATATTCAAAGTTTCAGCCGATGCCTGTAACTTTGAATATTCGAATTCGCTCACACGAAAACTAATTTGTTTCGGTTCCTTGCGGTCGGGGTTTTGGTTTTTCCCGACAGCTTCGTTCCCTTCAGTCATTGTTTTACGTTCGCTCACAATCCCACCTCGCTTTCTAACGAAAGACACGTTGTTCCGTTGATTGTATTATAACATAATACAATCTTCATCACATCGCTATAGAGGTTTGGCAAGCAATGGGAATGCTAGCCACTTCGTGCCTAGATACCCTGCTTGTTGGTGGATAAATCCCCCAAGCCCCCATGATTTTTTCTACGCAAAAATAGCAAATACCGATCGGTATTTACGTAGTCCATACGCTCAAAAATGTGAGCGTTAATATGAGTATTTGCTCATTTTATAAATGGTATTTATAATTAGCTATTACTCATCAAGTATCCCCTCCATAACTAAGTAAACACTCAATAAAAATAGAGTATATTTTTTGAGTGTTTACTTAGTTATGGAGGGGATACCAATGCCAGATCAAAATCATAAAAAAGCGAAAACAATCAACATTAATTTAACCGAAGAAGAGTACGATAAAGTGAAGCAACTTGCGGAAATAAGATATCTCAATCCGACAGCATATACACGACTTACTGCGTTAGGCAATCGTATTAAACCTACGGTTATACAACCCAAAAATGAGGGCATTACAGAGCTCGAAAATGAAAATCAAAGACTGAATGAACAACTTAATACGGGCTTTGGACGATATGAAATTTCACAAGAGGAATATGAGAGTTTAGAAGAAAAGTATTTCGAAGCTTACATGTATAGAAGTATATTAAAACGATTTTTAGAATATGTTCAAGCGGATGGAGAGTATATCAACTTGAATGGTTATAAAAATGATGAAAAGCTAAAAGCAGATATTAGGGATGCAATTATTAATTTAAAAGTTGGAAGAGAAAACTAATATTAGTTTATTTGCATAAAAATATAGTTAAATGTGTAATTATTCTAATTCTCTGTTACAATTAACAACAAATATTATTATGTTTATATAGAAGCGCTTACATTTAAATGTAAGCGCTTCTAAAATTTAAAAGGGGGGTTGTATGCAACAAGATAGTATTTGGTTAACAATTGTTGGATTGATAATTATCATATCTATTGTAGGTTTGTTAATTGCAAAACGTATTAGTCCAGTGGTAGGTATGATCTTAATACCTAGTGTTGGGGCATTAGTATTAGGTTATAGTATTGGAGATTTAGTTGAGTTTTTCAATAGTGGTTTGGATCAAGTGATAAATGTCGTTATTATGTTTATTTTTGCTATTATTTTCTTTGGTATTATGAGTGATAGTGGTTTATTTAAACCTCTCGTAAAGAAATTAATTTTGCTAACAAGAGGCAATGTAATTGTTGTCTGTATTGTAACCGCATTAATAGGAACTTTTGCTCAGCTTGATGGTGCTTGGAGCTACGACTTTCTTACTTTCTATTCCTGCTTTATTACCTTTATATAAAGCACTTAACATGAACCGTTATTTACTATTATTACTACTTGCTTTAAGTGCGGCAATTATGAACATGGTGCCTTGGGGAGGACCGATGGCACGTACTGCATCGGTTTTAGGTGTTAAAAATGTTAATGAGTTATGGTATGGTATCATTCCTATACAAATTACAGGATTTATTCTGGTGTTACTTTTCGCAGTATTTTTAGGTTTTAGAGAAAAAGTACGTATTAATCAAGCTATTAATAAAGGTGAAGTAGCTGATACACAACATTTAGACATAAATAAGATAGTTGAAAACTACGAGCGTGACCAAGATATAAAATTTCCAGTACGTGGTGTAGCTATTAATAAGCCTTGGATGAATTGGGTTAACGCTTTACTTACAATTGCAATTATTGTAGTAATGTTAGCAAACATCGCACCTCCAGAATTTGCTTTTATGATTGGTGTAGCAATCGCATTAGTTATTAATTTTCCCAACGTAGATGAACAAATGAGTCGTTTGAAAGCACATGCACCAAATGCATTAATGATGGCCGCTGTGATTATTGCAGCAGGTATGTTCTTAGGAGTATTGAATGAAACGGGTATGTTAGAAGCTATTGCAGTTAACTTTATTCATATTATTCCTAACGCTGTAGGCCCTTATTTACATATTATTGTTGGTATTTTTGGTGTGCCACTTGATTTACTCACAAGTACAGATGCTTATTATTTTGCAGTCTTACCTATAGTAGAACAAACAGCAAGTCAATTTGGCGTGCCCGCTATTTCAACTGCCTATTCTATGGTTATAGGTAATATTATTGGTACATTTGTAAGTCCATTTTCTCCAGCGTTGTGGTTAGCTATTGGACTAGCAGAAGCGAATATGGGTACTTATATTAAATATGCATTTTTCTGGATTTGGGGATTTGCGATTATTCTGTTAATAATTGCTATTCTAATGGGTGTAGTAACAGTTTAATTGATAATTAAACGGGAAATTGAACAAATAATCAACTAGATACTATAATGTGAATACGCTTTTTTGATTATAAATGTATCATAGTTTGTTAGAAATTTATTCAACATAATTCAACTTATCGGAAGTGCATATGCTTGCAGATTAACAGATGGTATAATAGGGAAGTCGTCGTTCTACTTCTGTGCTTGGTTTAGCATGGAAGGAGGTGACACCATGTTCAGCATCATATTTGTATCTATAGTAGCTCCTATTATAGTGGGGGTTATAATCACGTTGTTTTCATATTGGTTGAATAATCGTGATAAATAATTAAGCGACGACATAGTAATAACACCAAAAAGAGCCCGATAACTATTCCAGTAGTTATCGGGCTCGGTGTTTACCATGTTCAACACATATTTGTTATCTAAATTATAACATCATAGTGGAGAGAAATGCAAAATAAGAATAAATATATACGTAGTCTAAATAAAGAGCAATTTACTTAGCTTTGCCTTCACTTAATTCATTCACTGCTAGTATAGCTTGCGCTATGTCTTCAGCAGTGAATTCGTCACTTAAATTAGAGAAAGTGTCATTAGGATCTTTTGCTAATTCTCCCACTTTTACTAAATCCTCAAAAGAAACGTCGTGTAAATGCATATTATTTAAATTTGTTGGCATTTCTAAGAATTTATAAAAATCAATATATTTTTTAATTTCTTCATAAGGTCTATTTTCTAAAACCATTTGAACGAGAGTCCCATACGCCACTTTTTCGCCGTGTCCAAGTTTATGGATATCTCCTGATAAAGCTGTAAACCCATTGTGTATTGCATGGGCTGCAGCAAGTCCACCGTTTTCAAAACCAAGTCCTGAGAGTAAAGTGTTTGCTTCGATAATAGACTCCACTTGAGGTGTTACAATACCTTGTGCTGCAGAAAAATAGGCGCTTTTACCGTATTTAAATATTGTTTCTTCTGCTTTTTCAGCAATGGCTAAAGAAGCTAATGTTGGTTTTCCATCCACCATAGTTTTCCCTCTACGGTTTAAAGTTGCTTTAACTTCTACTAAAGTAGCTAAAGCATCGCTCATGCCCGCCGCAAACAATTTGACTGGTGCTTGGACTATAATTTGTGAATCTGCTAATACTACATTTGGGTTTTTATAGTAAAATCTGTAACCCGTAAAAACACCTTCATCTGAATAGATAACTGACAAAGCACTCGTAGGCGCATCTGTAGAAGCAGTTGTTGGGACAATAATAACAGGGGAATTAAGATCATCAGAAATTGCTTTTGCTGTATCTAATGTCTTTCCTCCTCCAACGCCAACAATCACATTTATGTTATTTTCTTTGGCTATTTGGCTAAGTCTTGCTATTTCATTTTCAGAGGCTTCCCCATTAAATTCTTCGTATTTGTAACTAATCTCGTTAGATTCAAAACTCTCATTTATGTCTTTATTTGTTAGTGACCAAACTAAACTATCTGAAATAATCAAGGGTGTATCACCTAATTTATTAACTTCATTGGCTAAACTTTTTATTTCTCCTTTTCCTTGTATATATCTACTTGGCGATTGAAAAACGTATCTTGACATAAAAAAACCTCCTTATTATTTGATATACACTTATTTTATCCCCTGTATTCGTATGTATAAATCATAAATCTTTGTAAATGTGAAAGTTTATACGTAAAACAATTACTTATTCGAATGATTTAACTTCTTTTTTTGAGCAAGACGTATTCAGGGTGTGGGTCATTTTTTATTATTTAAATTGGAAAATAAACTTTTGTTTAAGTCAAAATTTTAATTTTACGTGTTTAACATACTTCTTTTGAGGTTATTTGAGTTTGTAAGTAGGATATTTATGGTTCTGTTGCAAAGTAAAAAAATATAGCTAACCACTAATTTATCATGTCAGTGTTCGCTTAACTTGCTAGCATGATGCTAATTTCGTGGCATGGCGAAAATCCGTAGATCTGAAGAGACTCGCGGTTCTTTTTATATAGAGCGTAAATACATTCAATACCTTTTAAAGTATTCTTTGCTGTATTGATACTTTGATACCTTGTCTTTCTTACTTTAATATGACGGTGATCTTGCTCAATGAGGTTATTCAGATATTTCGATGTACAATGACAGTCAGGTTTAAGTTTAAAAGCTTTAATTACTTTAGCCATTGCTACCTTCGTTGAAGGTGCCTGATCTGTAATTACCTTTTGAGGTTTACCAAATTGTTTAATGAGACGTTTGATAAACGCATATGCTGAATGATTATCTCGTTGCTTACGCAATCAAATATCTAATGTATGTCCCTCTGCATCAATGGCACGATATAAATAGCTCCATTTTCCTTTTATTTTGATGTACGTCTCATCAATACGCCATTTGTAATAAGCTTTTTTATGCTTTTTCTTCCAAATTTGATACAAAATTGGGGCATATTCTTGAACCCAACGGTAGACCGTTGAATGATGAACGTTTACACCACGTTCCCTTAATATTTCAGATATATCACGATAACTCAATGCATATCTTAGATAGTAGCCAACGGCTACAGTGATAACATCCTTGTTAAATTGTTTATATCTGAAATAGTTCATACAGAAGACTCCTTTTTGTTAAAATTATACTATAAATTCAACTTTGCAACAGAACCCTACGCAAGCGTAATGACGAATAGGCGACTAGTCACACCAAAAAACCCCCTTACTACGGCCATAGTAAGGGGGTTTGGTGCATACATGCCTGATAATCTTTGTTGATTGCATTATAACACTATAATTGGTAGGAATGCAAAGTAGTTTTATCTGTTTAGGTTATGTGAATCCAATATATTTAAAAATAGGAGTGATTATGATCAATAAAGTTAATTTACATCACAGGATTAAAATCTTTTAAAACAAATTAATGGAGTAAATCAATAATAGAATCAGATAATGAAATTTCTATTATTTTATTGATTGTAATAGCTTCAGTACATTTTTATCAACTTTAGCTTTGTATTGTGCTTTTTTCGTTCTATTCAGTAGGATTGTGGATATGTTTACTAGTAACATAATTAGATATTAAACACTATATTATTGTGTCATTTCAATTAATAATGCTTAGTTATAATAAATTCTGAAATACAGTTTCTACTTTTTTAGGACTGTCTTTGGGAGCAAGTTTTTTTACTACATTACCATCTTTAGCAATAATAAATTTTGTGAAATTCCATTTGATTTTCTTTCCATATTTCAGCTATTTGGTCATCAGTACCAGGTTTTTGTTTAGAAAATTGATTACAAGGAAATCCAAGTATAATTAGCCCTTGCTCTTTATATTTTTGGTAATATTCTTCTAATTCTTCAAATTGACCACTTAAGCCACATTTTGTGGCAGTATTAACTAATATAATAACTTTACCTTTGTAGTCATTTAAATAATACTTAATACCTACTACCATCTTTGTTAACAACTTGTATATCATAAATATTACTAGTTATTTTATAGCACTCCTTTTATAACATTGCTAATTTTAATTGATCTATAACGCCACTTGATGATCCAGGAAAAGCAAAAATCATTTTATTTAAATCTTGAGCCGTTAATTTTTGGTTTACAATGAAAGTTAATAAATTAACTAAATCTGGTGCATCATCAGCATATATAGCAGCTCCCACTAATTGTTTATCATTATTTAATACAATTGTCATTTCAGCTTCAGTTTCATTTTTGTATTCAAACACCATTTGTTTACCAAAAGGAATATCTATCACTTTATAGTCCTCACTAGTATTAGCTTCATCTACAGAAACTCCAATATTAGACAATCTTGGTAGTGTATATAAAACTGAAGGTATTGCAGGATAGGTAATAGGATTTTTATTCATACCCAAAATATGCGCAGCAATATAGTTAGATTCAAATGTTGCAGTAGGTGTTAATTTAGGAATTACTTTATCTAACACATCACCACTAGCATAAATATTAGGGATATTTGTACGTAAATATTCATCTACCTGTATACCTCGAGTAGTGAAATTAACGCCAGCTTCTTCAAGTCCAATACCGTTGACATTTGGTCTACGTCCAGTAGCATCTAACACATAGTTAGTAGTAATCTCTAATCCTGATTCTGTTGATACAGTATAATTGTCACCTTGCTCTTTAATTACAGTAGTATTTTCATTCATATGGAATTGAACTCCTTCTGTTGCCAATTTATCCATTAATTTAGCAATATGTGCTGAATAAAAACCTTTGAGCGGTTCATCGTCAACATGAATCATATGAGTTTCTACACCAGATTTAATTGTTATGCTAGCAAATTCAATACTAATAATACCTACACCTATAAATGTGATACTATTTGGCATTTGCTCTAAGGATAAGAAGTCTCTACTATCGTGTGTATATTCAGACCCTTCAATATCTAACTTATTGCTGTGTTGACCTGTTGCAATAACTATGTTTTCACCGTAATATTGTTCACCATCTACTACGAGGTGATGCTCATCTACTAATTTTCCTGCTCCTTCAATAATATCAATACCTTGTTGTTCAAATAAACCTTTCAAAGTATTTGCCATAGGGTCAATGATTTTATGTTTATAAGACATAAGGTTTTCCCAATTCACTGATAATGCTTCAGTATTAATTATGTTGGGATAGTGTGAAGCTTGCTCTAGTACTTCATAAGGGTTTTCCAATAAAATTTTGGCATTGCACCCATAGTTTGTACAAGTACCGCTATACGATCTTTTTCGACAATAGCAACCGATTTCCCCGCTTTGTTTAAAGTCAGCGCACTATGCCAAGTCGCGTGTCCACTACCTAAAAATACAACATCATATTGTTTCATTTGAATCATCCTTTGTAATAATTTTCAACGTTTCTTCTAAATTATCCATAATACTTTTGGCTTTCATATATTCATCTACATCAAATTGTGAAGAAATGCATTTAGCAATAGTTTCATGTACTGCTTCTTGCTCATTTAGACCTTTTATCGTTAAAGTTATGATAAGGTTACGTTTATCGCTTTCATCTCTATTTCTTTGAACCCAGCCAGCTTTCTCAAGTCTTTTTAGTAATGGGCTTAGGGTATTACTTGCTAGATTCAACTTTTTACCAATGGATAATAAAGTTTGAGGGTTCTCTTCCCATAATGTTAATAGCACTAGATATTGAGAAAAAGTTAAACCGAATTGACTTAATTGCTTTTCATAAAATTTGCTGAATAATTTGTTAACATTATAAGCAGAAAAGCATAGTCGGTGTGCCAATTTCATTTCATCATCAATCAATTTAATCACTCCTATTCTCATTAAAGAATAATCGATCGCAAACGATTAATCAATTGAACAAACTTATAATGAACCACATACGTTTGTTTAATTGATTACTAACTTTTAAAATTTTTCATCAATTGTGCAAATTGATTTCGATTTTAATAAATAGCCCCTGTTTTCTATATTAATAATTATTTTATGTAATCCTTCCTTTATATAAAGGAAGGATTTTTTAATATTAAAATTGTCTAATTTATCAGGTAATATAATTCTCATAGAGCAATTAAAATGACATAATTAATTGAGAAATTGTATTTTATGTATTTTTAAGGTACACCCTAATCATACAAAGTAAGTTGTTTGTCACTTTACTTTGTATACGGGAATTACTTTACTTAATAAATGATAAGAGCACCTGTTCTCAAGAAAGCTCTACTCATAGAGTTTTCTTGACACTTCAAATTTTTTAAAGATTATCTATTTTGTTATCTATATTTTGAATATAATTTTTATATTCTGTTATTTTGCTCTCTAAAGCTTTTTTATGTTCTTGTAATATTTGTTTTAAAGAGTAATCATTTATGACACTGTCTTCTATATGTTTCTTTATTGCCTTAATACTTACTCCAAGACCTCTCATACATACTATTAAATTAATTAATTCAAAATCTTTCTCGCTATATACTCTATTGTTAGTTTCATCTCTTTCTATTCCCTCAATTAATTTAATTTTTTCATAATAACGCAGTTTACTTTTACTAATGTTTAGCTTTTTTGACAAATCATCTATAGTTAATTTATCCATTCGAGACCTTTTCCTTTCCTTAAAGTATGGTTTAAGTATTATATTAAAGTTATAAAAGAAATTACACTTTTTTGAATCAAATGGTTGTAATTCAAATGATAAAGGAGGACTAAAATGAAAGCTGTTGTTTTAAATAAACCAGGTGGTGTGGAAGAATTAAACTTAAAGAATGTTGAAAAACCTATACCACAAGATAACGAGGTACTTGTGAAAGTAAAAGCAACTGCAGTTAATAGAACTGATATAGTAAGCAGAGAAGGGACTATGGAAGACTTAACTGGAAAAATTTTAGGCGTTGAAGTTTCAGGAATAGTTGAAGATATAGGTGGAAATGTGGACGTCCCTATAGGAAAAAAAGTGATGGGTTTAGTAAACCGGGGAGGTTACGGTGAGTATGTCATTATGCATAAGTCTTTTGTTATGGATATGCCAGATAACCTGACTTTTGAAGAAGCAGCTGCAATTCCAGAAGTTTTTTTAACAGCTTATCAAACATTATTTTGGCTTGTCTGGTGTTAAAGGTAATGAGAAACTGCTCATACATGCTGGTGCGAGTGGCGTAGGAACAGCTGCTATTCAACTTATTAAGAACCTAAGAACAAATGTAGAAGTCTTTGTTACAGCTGGTTCTGATGAAAAGTTAAAATTAACTCAATCTTTAGGTGCTAACCATTTAATTAATTATAAAAAACAAAACTTCCAAGATGAAATCAGTAATCTAACGCAAAATGAAGGTGTTAATGTAATTTTAGATTTTATAGGAGCACCTTATTGGCAACAAAACATTAATAGTTTATCTGTAGATGGTAGACTCGTTTTAATTGGAATATTGGGTGGAACAATTATTAAAGAATTTGATTTACAAACATTACTTCAAAAGAGAATTCAAGTTACAGGTACGCTTCTAACACCAAGAAGCAATGAATACAAATCAAGATTAAAAGATGATTTCTTAAACGACTCCAAAATATTATTCGAACAAAAAAAGATAAAACCTATTGTTGATAGTGTATTTACTATAGAAAATATAAAAGAAGCACACACTTATATGGAAGAAAATAAAAATAGCGGAAAAATAATATTAACCTTTTAAACATGTAGTACCAAAATGAGTCTTACTCAATAGATGATAATAATTGATAAATATTTAACTAACAAAATATTAAAAAGAGAGTTAAATATACTTTTAATATTCTTTCGTATTTAATCTCTTTATTTAAGTTGTTTTCCCTTCCCTTAAAGCATAGTTTAAATATTAAAATAAAAATATCAAAGGAATTAAAAATTTTTGATTAATAAAAAAGAAAGAAGGAATTAAAATGGCACAAGATGTAAATGAACTAAGTAAAAATCCTACCCCAGATCAAGCAGAAGAAAATGCTTTTTTCCCTTCGCCTTATTCACTTAGTCAATATACGGCACCTAAAACAAATTTTGACGGCGTAAAACATAAAAACGCTTATACTGAAGGTAAATGGAAAGTATTAATGATTGCGGCTGAAGAACGTTATGTATTACTAGAAAATGGTAAAATGTTCTCTACAGGAAACCATCCAGTAGAAATGCTATTACCATTACATCATTTAATGGAAGCTGGTTTTGATGTTGATATAGCGACAATTTCAGGCTATCCAGTGAAATTAGAGTTGTGGGCTATGCCTAACGAAGACGAAGCCGTATTACAAACTTATGAAAAATTAAAAGCTAAACTCAAACAGCCTAAAGTTTTGTCTGATGTTATAAAAAATGATTTAGGTTCTAATTCAGATTATTTATCTGTTTTTATACCAGGCGGTCACGGAGCTGTAGTAGGTATTTCAGAAAGTAAAGATGTTCAAAAAACGTTGGATTGGGCTTTAGAATACGATAAATTTATTATTACTCTATGTCATGGACCAGCAGCTTTATTATCTGCTTCTATGGGTAGAAAAGAGTCTCCATTTAAAGGTTATTCAGTGTGTGTATTTCCTGATGCTTTAGATGAAGGTGCAAACTTAGATATTGGCTATTTACCGGGTAAATTAAAATGGCTTGTGGCTGACCTTTTAAGTAAGCAAGGTCTTAAAGTTGTAAATAAGGAAATGACAGGAAAAACCCATCAAGACCGTAATTTATTAACTGGTGATAGTCCTTTAGCATCTAATGAATTAGGATTACTTGCTGCAGATGCCTTGGTAAATGCTGTTAATAAATAATAAAGATGCCTGTTTTAATCTCACAATACCGGAAGTAAAATGAAAAACTTCTTTGTAGGTAGATGTTTTTATATGAAAGAGAGTCCAGAAAATAACTGTTTTCTGTACACTCTTTCTTCATAATCCAAAATCTATGAATATCAGTATATAATATGTTCAAAAACTCAACATAAAATCAATGTTCATAAAATGATTTAGATACACCTATAAGAGCCTTAAGTAATATATTTTTTCATAGAGTTTAATCTTTAAGCATCCTATATACTGTAGAACGACTTACACCTGTTTGTTTAGCAATCTCTTCGCCTGTAAGTTTTTGTTCATCGTATAGAAATTTAATTTCTCTTTTCTTATGGTCAGGCAATGAAGGTCTGCCGCCTTTTCGCCCTCTTGCTCGTCGTTGCTTCTAATCCTTTTTTTGTTCGTTCACTTAATAAGTTAGCTTCAAGTTCAGCGAATGCACTCATCATGGTAAAGAACATCTTGCCCATCGCATCTTTAGTCGATACGTTCATATCTATAATATGTAAATCAATGCTATTATCATCCAACCATTGCGATAGCTCAATTAACTGTTTTGTTGTACGTCCAAGACGATCTAGTTTATAGATAACTAGGATATCTCCTTCGCGTAAATAATCTAAACACTTATCAAGTTCTGTTCTTTTCGTTTTGCGACCGCTCGCTTTCTCGCTAAAGATACGTTCACAACCATATTCCTCAAGTGTATCAATCTGTCCATCAAGACTTTGATCTTGTGTTGATACACGTGCATAACCAATTTTAGCCATTTCAATACCACCTCTTTTAATCGTTTTATGGGCACTTATTAACGAAATCTAATTCTCGATGCAAATAAACGCGTCTCTCATCGTCTAAAAACTCATGATTTTTGATATTTATGATACATTGATTATAACACAAGTTTATAGACTTAAATATCCAAGAAAAACCTCTTAATATTAAGTTAAGAGGTTTTGTGTCAAAAACGAAAAATTTAAAGATATATATAATTTGTTTCTCTTTACCTTCTATTATCTTTAATCCTTTTTTCACTGTTGAGACTAACGTTTGAATTCAAAAATTATTATAGTTTTTGAATTTTTGTTAAAGTAACTTTATAGGAGATGATGATTCATGTACTACGCTCAAGATGTAAAGAAAATAGTTGGTATTAATAGTTCAAGCAATGAGATATTATGAAAAAGAAGGGATATTACCTATTGTTCAAAGGGATGAAAATGGAAGTCGTACTTATACAGATGAAAATATAGAATGGTTGAAATTCATTAAATTATTAAGAGCAACAGATATGGGGATTGAGGATATAAAGTATTATGTTTATTTATTTAATCAAGGGCATTCTACGATAGAAAAAAGACGTGAAATTTTAAGTGAACATAAAGAAAGCATAAAAAATGAAATTATAAGCAAGTTAGATTGTCTAGATCAGATTAACTATAAATTAGGTGTTTATGATGAAAAATCTCGTGATGTTAATACAAATAATATAAACAGCGATTGTCTTATTTGACATAAAGTACACTTCAAGGTTTAACATTAATTATATATTTAATTAATGGAGGCATATAATATGAATAATATAAAAGACAAAGTTATCCTTATAACAGGAGCATCAAGTGGTATAGGGAAAGCAACAGCAACATCATTAGCACAACAAGGTGCAAAGTTAGTGTTAGCGACAAGAAACGATGAAAAATTAAAGGAGATTTCAGAGGAATTATCACAAGACAACAATATAGTTAAATATAAACAAACAGATGTGACAAATATTCAAGACGTAAATGAATTAGCACAGTTTGCTATCGATAATTTTGGAAAGATAGATGTTTTAATTAATAACGCAGGAGTTATGCCGTTATCTTTAATGCATAATAAGAAGATAGATGAATGGAACTCAATGATTGATGTGAATATTAAGGGTGTTTTAAATGGTATTTATTCTGTTATTACTGAAATGAGAAACCAAAATTCTGGTCATATAATAAATATATCTTCTGTAGCTGGACATTTAGTTACTCCTGGTAGCGCTGTCTATAGCGGAACAAAATTTGCTGTAAGAGCAATTACAGAGGGCTTACGCATGGAAGAATCGTCTCAAAATAGTAATATTAGAGCAACTATTATTTGTCCTGGTGCTACTAATACTAATTTAACTCAAACAATTACTGATTCGGATGTAGAAGGTAATGTATCTTCTGTGTATGAAACAACAATAGAACCTAAAGATATGGCTAGAGCTATAACATTTGCAATAAATGAGCCCTCTAACGTCGCTGTTAACGAACTTATCATTAGACCTACAAATCAAGAATGGTAAATAAAATATCATTAGGAGTGCGACATGAATAAAAAAGAAGTTAGTATGTCAGAATTATTTTTCGATTTGATTTTTGTTTCAATACTTTCTCAAGTTAATCAAGCTACTGCACACATGACGGATGGTATTTTATCGGCTGAAAATTTACTCAAAAATTTTATGCTTTTCCTTATCTTTGTAGCTATATGGGTATATAGAACATTATTAGTTAATAGGTTTTTTAATAAAAAATGGTATCAATATGCGTTTGTATTTATTGATATGTTTTTAATAATATTACTTTCAAGGGCTATTGATTCAGACTTTCAATCAACTTTCACGCCTGGCGTTCTAATAACAACATTACTTTTTTTAAGTATTGCTACGCAATATATATTGAACTACATTCTTAATAAAGAAAGGTTTGATATAAGACTCATTCTACCGTATGTATTAAGTCTTATATTAGCATCTTTAATTTCAATTTTTTCTTTATTCATTAATGGTAACTCAAATGTTTTAGTATTTTTGATCGCTGTAACAATAGCTTCTATAGTACCTTTGTTCTTTCAAAAACAGGCAAAAAAACACCCTGTTTATTTTGATCATTTGAGTGAACGGTTAAGTCTATTTGTAATATTGATGTTTGGGGAAGGGTTAATATTCATTGCAAGTGATATAAGTGTATTTTCATTAAATCCAGTATATATAATAATGTTTATGTTGTTAGTATCCTTATTTATTTTATATACCTTACATTATAAATACACAGAAAAAGCAAAAGCAAAAAGAACAGGTTTTTTCACTTTATATATACATTTATTCATTCTATATTTTATAGATATAATGTTTTTAGTTATTAATGAAGAAATGCGAGCATGATCATTTTTCTTCATTTAATTATCATTACTTGTATATTACTGCTTTCACAATGTATTTAATACTATTGCTTGCTAATACTAAGCATTATAGTAGTATTTTAAGTTCTTCCAAGGTTAAAATGAATATTATTGTAATAGTTATATGTGTTGTCTTATCATCTATATTAAATAGTTTTATTTTAATTAATATAGTTTTCATATTAACTATTTTAACAATTATCTTTATAAATTATAAAAATAAAATAAAAAAAGAATTTATTTAGAAAAGAGGTTGCTTATTATGCCAATTTTAAAATTAGAAACACTAGATTTAACAAAAGATCAGAAAAAACAACTAGTTGAGGAATTAACAGAAACTGCTTCACGTATTACTGGAATCCCCCAAGAAGGATATTATGTGATTTTAAAAGAAAACAGTCTAGATAACGTGGGTTCTGGAGGCAAGTTGTTAAGTGAAAGAACGTAATAGTTACTTTCTTTTTCTCATTATTTAAAAATATAGATAAAAAAACAAACCAATAATATGTCTCATAGATATATCATTTCAAAAAACTTATATAGAATTAAAAAAGACCAAGTATAATTATACTTGGTCCTTTTTAATTCTGTACACTGTCTGTCTTGTAATGTTAACTTCTTTAGCAATTTTACTAATCGAAACGCCTTGCTCCGAGCATTTCTACAACGCGATGATACACTAAACGTTTTTGAGGATCTTTGGCGTTTGGTGAATAAAGTACAGGTCTGCCTTTATAGACGCCTTTTTCTTTCGCTACCTTAATTCCTTGTGCTTGCCTACGCTTGCTTTCATTTCTTTCTTGCTCTGAAATCATTGCTAAAATTTGAATGATTAAATCCTTCATGAATTTATCTAATAATGGATTACCAATTGCTTCATTCATCATGGGCAAGCTTGTAATCATTAATTGGACTTCTTTTTCTTTTAAATAGTTAACTGTTTGAATAATTTCATCATAATTTCTACCTAATCGGTCGATGGATTCTACAACTAAACGATCTCCCATGCGTACAAAACTTAATACTTCTTGAAAAACAAGTCTATTTTCAATCGATTTGCCCGATTGTTTTTCTGTGAATATTCTTTCAGCACCAAATGCTTCTAAATTTTCAATTTGCCTATCTAAATTCTGATCAATGGTTGAAACTCGTGCATAACCAACTATCAAATTTACCCACCCTTTCTCATACACCCTAATCATACAATTCGAAACTGCATTTTACAAGCCCATTTAAGTGTTTGGTTAGGGTAGGCTCTAAATACACAAAAACACAATTTTAATTTAATGCATTTGATATGTTTGTGACTTTACTTGCTATATGAGAATAACGTTATCTAATAAATGAGAAAAACAAATAAAACAGTTTGAGTTACTAGATATATAAAATTGATGGCTATCAAAAGATATACTAAAAGGCACTTCTTTTGAAAAGAAGTGCCTTTAGTGTTTCAAAATCAAATTTCGTTTTAATAACAATTATTTTATGAAACATCGCAAGATGATCCCATTTATATTAAAGGTATTATATAGCTTTATGTCAGTTACTACTTTATTTTGTAGTACTTTGACTTAATAAATTTCTAAAATAGTATTTTCTCAATAATTATATGAACTACTTTTCATTTTTTCTATGGTTTAATACATTTACCACATCTTTAATATAAGCACCTTTTAGATTATAACTGAATTTATAAATAATATAACTTGCAATAACGCTTATAATCGGTAATGCAATCATCACAAAACGCAATCCATTCTTAGTGTAATCACTTTGTATCTGGCCAGGTTGATAGCCAAAAATTTCTAACCCCCAACCTGTCAATAAAGCGGCAACTGCCATAGCTGTTTTCATTAAAAAGGTTTGTGTAGATGTAATCACACTTTCGTTTCTTTGGCCAAATTTCATTTCACTATAATCTATAACATCTGCTATAGACACAGTTATAACCCCCATGATAAATCCTGTACCTATTTTAACAAAAGCAGTCCCGATAATTACAGGGATTGCGGCAGTAGGAGCTACATAGCTCGCAAATAAAAGTATGATTAATCCTACTGATAATGATATAGTCGCGATTGGGAAAACGTGTTCTCTCGTTAGCCATTTTGAAACTTTAGGGAATAGTAATAATGCGATAATTTCCATGAAACCCATTCCGTTATAAAGAGCAAATAAAGCTTTAGATTCAGCAACATAACTAAAATAATATATAGCTACATTACCTAAAATTTGAATACTCAAGAAAAATGTAACTAGAACACCGATGTATGCCAGTAACTCTTTGTTTGTAAATAAAATTCTCCAAATATCTTTAAAACGTAATGTAATACCTGTTTCTATGTTAGTAGGAGCTTCATATACATTTCTTACAGTAATAGATATTGCAATTATAAATATGACTGCAATAATAACTGTCATTATGAAGAAACCAGCCGATTGATCCCCATTGCCAAACATATTGTCGAAATATAAGACGGCAGTTAATCCAAGGGTTCCAACAAGTAGGTTAGCGAAACTTGCAAATACTCTAGGGATAATAGAAACTTCTTCTCGTTCGATAGGATCATTTGTTAAGTTCGGTAACCATGACCAATAAGGCACATCCATCATTGTATATGTCATCCCCCATAAGATATATAAGACTGACACAAATACATACAAGCTCGTTCCGGTTAAACCAAAATTTGTGAATATGATAATAGTTATAATAGCGTTTAATAATGTTCCAATAACTAACCAAGGCCTGAACTTTCCCCATTTAGTTTTGGTTTTATCTACAATCATCCCCATCACAGGATCATTTACAGCATCCCATATACGGGCAGCGAAAAATAATGTACCTACAAAACTAGTCGCAATGCCTAATACGTCCGTGAAATAAAACATTAAAAATGTACCTGTTAGCCCAACAACTAAATCTTTACCGAACGCACCAATACCGAAAGAGTATTTTGCTTTACGGGTTACCTGTCTTTTCAAAAAAAGTCCCCCTTAATTTACCACAATATTTAAAGCGCTTACAAAATAGTGTGATAAATTTTTTTGTTAATTATTTTGACTTATACTTTATTCATAGGTAGGTAACCAATCTCCATGTGCTTCAATTAAATCATCACATAATGAGATTATATCTTCTATAGATAATTCGGAAGCCGTATGTGGATCTAACATTGTCGCTTGATAAATTTTATCTTTCTTTTGAGTCAATGCGGCTTCAATAGTTAATAATTGGGTGTTAATATTTGTACGATTAAGCGCAGCAAGTTGCTCTGGTAGTTCACCAATGTAAGTTGGGGCAATACCACTAGCATCAACCAAACAAGGAACTTCTACCACTGAATTTTCTGGTAAATTACTAATTAATCTTCCCGTGTTCAAAACATTCCCACCAATTTTATACGGTTTATTTGTTTCCATAGCTTCGATGATATATGAACCATATTCGTGGGAACGCTCATGTGTTAAATTCTGATCGTTTACAATATCATCACGCATGTCTTGCCACTCTTCTATTTGATTTACACAACGTCTTGGATATTCATCTAGGGGAATATTATACTTTTCAATTAATTCAGGGTACTGGCTTTTAATGAAATATGGATGATACTCAGCATTATGTTCTGATGACTCTGTGACGTAATAACCAAATTTATTAAGTAATTCAAAGCGTACCATATCATTGTGTGTTGCTTTTTGCTTTTCTTTTGCACGAGCTTTAATTTCTGGATATAAATCTTTTCCATCACGAGTAATTTCTAGTAACCATGCCATATGATTGATACCAGCAATTTTTGATTGTATACGATCTGTCGGAAGTTCCAATGACTCTAACAGATCACTCGCACAAACTTGAACACTATGACAAAGGCCGACGGTTTTTATACCTTCTTTTAACATGATATTTGTTAATACAGCCATAGGATTTGTATAATTTAAAAACCAAGCATCTGGGCAAACTTCTTTCATATCTTTTGCGAAAGCTTGCATCACAGGTATTGTTCTCAAATTACGGAAAATACCACCAATCCCGAGCGTGTCTGCAATCGTTTGACGTAAGCCATAATTTTTCGGAATTTCGAAGTCAGTAATTGTTGCTGGATCATAACCTCCAACTTGTATAGCATTTATGACATATTTTGCTCCTCTTAATGCTTCTTTACGATTGCGATATGAACGTACTTTAACGGTAGCATTCATACCTTTTTTTAGATTGTTTAACATCATTTCAGAATCTTTCAAACGTTCTTCATCTATATCAAATAATGCAAATTCAAAATCTTGTAAAGCATCTACTGTCATACAATCACCTAAAACATTCTTAGCAAAAACAGTGCTGCCAGGCACCTAAAAATGTGATTTTGTTCATCATATATACTCCTCCTAAATAGATAGTTTTTAGAGATTTATAAAACCATTAAACTGGCTATAGCTTATATTTAGATTAGTTATAATTCTCTAAACATTCAATCGTAAATATTTCTGAAAAGAGTAATATATTGCTATTTTAGTCAGTAAATATTTTATTAACTGGCATCATTGTTGTATCTTTTCTATATCTATTAGGTGATACACCAA
>NZ_JBEUUK010000001.1:0-2877945 GCF_046721385.1 Staphylococcus sp. Mo2-1 | reverse complement strand
TTCAATAAATAATATGGTGGAGACTAGCGGGATCGAACCGCTGACCTCCTGCGTGCAAAGCAGGCGCTCTCCCATCTGAGCTAAGCCCCCATATGAATTTTAAAGAGTCGGGAAGACAGGATTCGAACCTGCGACCCCTTGGTCCCAAACCAAGTGCTCTACCAAGCTGAGCTACTTCCCGTACATAATTTAATTGATTAACACTTTTAAAGATGGTGCGCCCGACAGGGGTCGAACCTGTAACCTCTTGATTCGTAGTCAAGTACTCTATCCAGTTGAGCTACGGGCGCTATATTAAAAATGATAATGCCGAGAACCGGAATCGAACCGGTACGGTGATCTCTCACCGCAGGATTTTAAGTCCTGTGCGTCTGCCAGTTCCGCCACCCCGGCAAAAATAATGGAGCAGAAGACGGGATTCGAACCCGCGACCCCGACCTTGGCAAGGTCGTATTCTACCGCTGAACTACTTCTGCAAATAAAACTGTATGAGCCATAGTGGGCTCGAACCACTGACCCTCTGATTAAAAGTCAGATGCTCTACCAACTGAGCTAATGGCTCATGAAATGGTGCCGGCCAGAGGACTTGAACCCCCAACCTACTGATTACAAGTCAGTTGCTCTACCAGTTGAGCTAGGCCGGCTATCATGAAGTGATGGAGAATGACGGGTTCGAACCGCCGACCCTCTGCTTGTAAGGCAGATGCTCTCCCGCCTGAGCTAATTCTCCACATATTTTTAATATAAAGCCTGGCAACGTCCTACTCTTGCGGAACGTAAGTCCGACTACCATCGGCGCTAAAGAGCTTAACTACTGTGTTCGGCATGGGAACAGGTGTGACCTCTTTGCTATTGCCACCAGACAAATTAACTTACTCAATTAATAATACATTGTTTGTTAATCATTTGCAATAGTCAATTTTACACTATCTTAAAGATTTGTTTACAAGACTTTTACTTGAGTTATGTATGTAGTGCTTGTCGTTTTTGACGACTTTTATATATTAATTCATTTTCACTTTAAAGTCAATACTTTCCGAACATTTCTCGAAAATAAATATTTTAAATGTTTATGCATGTCTTGTTTCGTTTCCTTAACTCGACTTGAATAATCTTATCACATAGAATCTATCTTTACCATACCTTTTTTAGGATATTATTATATTTTAATAGCATTATAATACTTAATTGTATCTTATTACTAATTTAATTAATTTATTTAGACTTATTATCCTCTATTCTCTCTCATTTGTGGCCTGTCTATAGAAACCAAAAAGAAAAAAAGACCATATATTACGTCTCACCAATGTGAAATCGCAACATATGATCTAGATTAAATGACTAAATCAATTATTACTTAGCTTATACCCAGCTTTTAATAATTTATTTTTGTTTCATATAAGGGAATAACAATACATCACGGATAGAAGCAGAATCAGTAAGTAGCATAACTAATCTATCAATACCAATACCTAAACCACCTGTTGGAGGCATGCCGTACTCTAATGCTTCAATGAAATCTTCATCCATTTCATGTGCTTCATCATTACCTTCTTCTTTTTCTACTAATTGCGCTTCAAATCTTGCTCTTTGATCAATAGGATCATTTAATTCTGTGAATGCATTACCATGTTCTCTACCTACTATGAATAATTCAAAGCGATCCGTAAATCTTGGGTCCTCTGGATTTTTCTTAGCTAGTGGTGAGATTTCGATTGGATGCCCATAAATAAATGTTGGTTGAATTAATGTCTCTTCAACTTTTTGCTCAAAGAACTCATTTAAGATATGACCATATTTCATATTATCTGTTATTTCAATACCATGTTCTTTAGCTAATGATTTAGCTTCTTCGTCAGTTTGTACCTCGAAGAAGTCTACACCTGTTTCTTCTTTAACTGCATCAGCCATATGAACTCGTTTCCAATCAGACTCTAAATCTATAATCTCTTCGCCATAGTTTACTCTAGCAGTACCAAGTACTTTTTCAGAAATATGTCTAATCATATTCTCAGTTATATCCATGATATCGTGATAGTCAGCATACGCTTCATATAATTCAATCATAGTGAATTCTGGATTATGTCTCGTTGATACGCCTTCGTTTCTGAAAACACGTCCAATTTCATAAACTTTTTCTAATCCACCTACAATTAAACGTTTCAAATGTAATTCGATTGCAATTCGCATATATAATGTTGCGTCTAAAGCATTGTGATGTGTTTCGAAAGGACGCGCAGCAGCTCCACCAGGAATTTGGTGCATCATAGGCGTTTCTACTTCTAAAAATCCTCTTTGATTTAAGTAATTACGCATTTCTTGCAATATTTTACTGCGGTTAATAAATGTTTGCGTGCTATCTTGGTTTGTAATTAAGTCAAGGTAACGTTGACGATAACGCTGTTCGATGTCTTGTAAACCATGGAATTTATCAGGTAATGGACGTAATGCTTTAGTCAACAACGTGAACGCTTTAGCTTTAACAGACAATTCACCTGTATTCGTTTTGAACATTACACCTTCTATGCCTACAATGTCTCCAAGATCTGCAGAATTCCAAACTTCGAATTGTTCGTCTCCAACTTGATCTTTTCTTACGTAAATTTGTATTTGACCAGTTAAATCTTGAACATGGGCAAATCCAGCTTTACCTTTTCCACGTTTAGTCATTAGACGACCGGCGATACTTACGTTGCTTTCATCTTCTTTGTCATGTAATTCTTCTTTTGTATATGTGTCCCAATCTTCATGCAATGGGGCAGCTGTAGAAGTACGCTCAAATTTTTGACCAAAAGGATCGATACCTAAATCATATAATTCTTGTAATTTTTGACGGCGAACTTGCATTTGGTCGTTCATTTCTTCTGACATTACTTTCTCTCCTTTATGCTTCTTGTTCTATTTTTTATTCTACTTTAGCTTCTATTTTCACTTGGAACGTTTGATGGTTATCTATCATTTGTTGTTCTGTTTATTTCAAAGCTTTTCTAGTCTTACCATTTACATAAAGTACACATTTAGCCTACATCCATTTTGACTGTAAGCTGAAATGTAACTTTATCTACACTAGCCATAGGAGCAAGAACTACTCTATTATATATCTCTACGACTCCCATTTTCCACACATTTTATAACTATTAATCTTTATACATTTTGACTGAATCGTCTGCAGTCACTATACTTCCAATTTTTTTATTAGAATGAGGTTCTACACAATCAGATGCTATATCATTTAATGGTATAAGTACAAACGCACGCTCCGAGCATACGTGGGTGCGGTACGCTTAAATCTTCTTCATCAATAATATGATTGCCAAATAATAAAATATCAACATCTAAAGTTCTAGGGCCCCAACGTATATCTCTTACTCGGTGTAACTGTTGTTCAGTATGCAGACATTCTTTTAATAAATCTTGTGGTGTTAATGATGTATAAATCTCAATACATTGATTTAAAAATTGTGGTTGGTCGACATAACCTACTGGCTCTGTTTCATATATCGGGGATTTTTGCGTTACTTGAATGCCCTCTGTATTATCTAATATACGGATTGCTTCATCAAGTTGTGCCGCTCTTTCTCCAACATTACTTCCTAATCCTAAATAAGCATATTCCATTAGAGATTCTCCCTCACTATTTCAACGCCCACACCGTCATAATGACCAGGTATAGGTGGATTTTCTTTAGTGATTCTAACTTTCGTTTCCATTACACGATTATAGTGTGAATTTATACGTTTTGCAATACGTTCAGCTAGATGCTCTAATAAATTTACAGGCTTACCTTCCATGATTGCTTTTACTTCTTCAAAAATTTCACCATAATGGACTGTATCTGTAACATCATCAGATTGCCCGACCATACTCAAATCAACTTTCATTGTGACATCAACAATAAATATTTGTCCGATATCATTTTCAGCTGGAAGCGCACCATGATAACTATAGAATCTCATGCCATTAAGAAATATTGTGTCGCTCATCGTCATTCTCCTTTAAATAGTCCATGCTTTGCCCTAATCGAACATTTAATGCAACATTATGAACTCTTACCGCTTTTACGCCTTTCATTATACCATACGCAGTAGTGCCCGCCGTTGCTTCATCACGTTCAGTAGGTGTTGTTTCTGTGCCTATCATTTCTTTTATGAACCTTTTTCTACTTGTTGCTAATAGTACAGGATAACCCGTCGCTACAAGTTCATCTAAACATGACATCACTTCTTTTTCTTCTTCACGTGTTTTTGCAAAGCCAACACCCGGATCAATCCATACTTTATGTTGAGGTATACCTGCCATTTCCGCTTTATTCGCTTGTTTTAATAAATACAACAACATCTCATCCACTACAGGTTCTGTTCTTTGACCATCACCATTGTGCATGAGTACAATTTCACCATTGTATTTCGCTACTACGTTGAAAATACGTTCGTCATAGTGTCCTGCCCATTGATCATTAATCATCGTGGCGCCTAATTTCATTGCGGCTTCTGCCACTTCACTACGATAAGTATCTATAGATAGTTGTACATCTAATTCAGCCAACGCGCTTACAACAGGCACAACACGCTCCAACTCTTCCTCAACGCTTATCTCTTCAAAGCCTGGACGGGTAGATATCCCACCGACATCTATAATATCTACACCTTCGTCCATCATTTCTTTTGCTCTCTTAATCGCTTTTTCAACTGTATTATATTTACCACCATCGGAAAAAGAGTCAGGAGTTACATTTAATATGCCCATAATTTTTGTATGCGTCATAATTATTCTTCTTCCTTTCACTTTATAAATGATTTTTTCTTATGTATTTTATTTACTATTCTATAATAACGTTAATTTTCATTTTTTTCAGTAATCAAAACTTGAAATCAAATATACTAGTTTATTGTTTTTACTTTGCTTACTTATATTGCTTTATATACATACAAAAAACCGACTCACATGCAAATGTGGTCGGTAATTGTTAAATATATATCGCTTAGTCATCAAATGAATATAACGGTGTAGAAAGATAACGTTCACCATTACTTGGTAATACAGTAACAACTGTTTTACCTTTACCTAATGATTTTGCTTTTTCAATCGCCGCAACAATCGCCGCACCTGAAGAAATACCACCTAAGATACCTTCTTCTTTAGCAACTCTACGTGACATATCCATCGCAGCTTCATTACCTACTTTGATAATTTCATCATAAACGTTTGTATCTAAAGTATCTGGTACAAATCCTGCACCTAAACCTTGTAATTTATGGGGACCAGGTTCGCCACCACTTAAGATAGGTGAGTCTTCTGGTTCAATCGCTACAAGATTGATGTCTGGGTATTTTTCTTTTAATACTTTACCCGCACCACTGAGTGTTCCACCAGTACCTACACCGACTAAGAATGAATCAATTGTTTTGCCTTCAAATTGTTCAACTAATTCTGGTCCAGTTGTTAATTCGTGTACACGAGGATTTGCTGGGTTTTCGAATTGTTGTGGTTCGTAATAACCAAATTCTTCTTTTAACTCTTTAGCTTTTTTGATTGCACCTTTCATTGCTTCTGATCCAGGTGTTAATACTAATTCTGCGCCGTATGCTTTTAATAAGTTACGACGTTCTTGACTCATTGTTTCAGGCATCGTAAATACTGCTTTATAACCTTTAGCCGCACAAACAAAAGCTAAGCCGATTCCTGTGTTACCACTTGTCGGTTCAACAATTGTATCGCCTGGTTTAATTTTACCTGCTTGTTCAGCTTCTTCAATCATTGCTAATGCAATACGGTCTTTTACAGAGCCACCTGGATTTTGATATTCAAGTTTCACATATACGTCTGCGGCATCTTCCCCCACAACGTTGTTTAACTTAACAACAGGTGTATTGCCAATTGCTTTTACGATATTGTCTACTGGTTTATTTGTCATTTAGTATTGCTCCTTTTCATTAAAAAGTTTAAAACCTACTTTTTCTCTCGGATATACTTTATATTTTATCAGATTTTTCAGCAAATACAACTATGAAGATTTGATGTAGCAATTTTTTTGTTCAATAGTATATTCTATATCTAGTTTATACCTTTTACTTACTATTTTCTATTAATCCATGTAACTCATCTTCTGAAAAATCATATTTATTTCTACAGAAATGACATTCAACTTCTGCGCCATGATCTTTATCAATCATATCTTGAATTTCAGCTTCTCCTAAACCTTTAATAGCAGTCAAGAATTTTTCATGACCACAATTACAATCGAAACGTGTAGGAAGATTTTCTAATAATTGTACGTTTTCTTCCCCTAGTATTTCGAAAAGAATTTCTTCAGGCGTTAAACCTTGATCAATCAGTTTCGAAACTGGAGTCATTTGATTGATTGCTTTTTCAAGTTTATCCACTGTTTCATCTTCTGCGCCTGGCATAACTTGTATTAAAAACCCACCTGCAGCTTTAATTGAATTGTCAGGATTAACTAATACGCCTAAACCTACTGATGATGGTACTTGTTCACTTTTAGCAAAGTAATAAGTGAAATCATCTCCTAATTCACCAGAAACGAGTTCACTAGAACCAGAAAAATAATCCTTCATTCCAACATCTTTTACAACTGTCAATGCGCCTTCTGAACCAACCGCACGGCTAACATCTAATTTACCAAGCATCATTTAAAGGGAAATGTGTCTGAGGGTTTGAAACATAGCCTCTTATATTTCCTTTAGCATCAGCGTCAGCAATTATTTTACCAATTGGGCCTTTACCATCAACAGTAACTGTTAATTTTTGATCGCCTTTGAGCATTGCACCCATCATCACTGTTGCTGTCATCGTACGTCCAAGGGCTGCTGAAGCAGTCGGCCAAGTATAATGTCTTGTTTGTGCTTCTTGAACACTTTCAGTTGTTAACGCACTATAAGCGCGAATTTGTCCTCCAAAAGCTAATGCTTTAACTATATAATCGTTAGTCATTTTGTTTATTTCTCCTTTAATATCATCTAGTTTTGAAAATGTTTTTTATATCTTAACTCTAAGATTGTTTTTACACTTTTTATCAATGCAATTTATTGTAATCGTTCGAAGTAGAAAATGCGAAACATCTGTTTGGAAATTGTTCCATCATATCTTGTTATTAAAAAAAGCTTCTTTCTACTATCAATATGATAGCAGAAAGAAGCTTTAAGTTCAGTTATTAATTTCTGTTACTTGGATCATTCGGATCGCTTGGATTGCTAGGTTTATCGATATTAGGTGCTTGTTCATGACCTGTTTTTTCAGTGTCATCGCTGTCTTGTTGTTCATTTTCTTTATCGTTATCCTGTGTTTCATCATCTGAAGATAGTTGTTCTTTACGAACGTCCTCGTAAGATTTACCGTATTTTCCTTCTTCAAAGTTATCGTCTTTATGTTCCACAACTTTGGCGCTATCATAATCAACTTCTGGTAAGACACCATCGTTAAATAATGATTGGATTTGTTCGGCAACTAATGTTTCTTCAGTTAATAATGATTCAGCAATTAAATCTAACTGTGATTTATGCTCTAACAAGATAGTCTTACAACGCTCGTATTGTTCTTTAATGATACGTTGCACTTCTTTATCAATTTCATATGCAATTTGTCCTGAAAATTCAGTGTCACCTTGCATTTCTTTTCCTAAGAACACTTGGCCACCGTTGCTATTTGTGAATTGAACCGTTCCGATTTTTTCACTCATACCATATTCAGTAACCATTTGACGTGCAATTTGTGTTGCACGTTCAAAGTCGTTAGATGCACCTGTAGATACTTCATTAAAGGTAATATCCTCAGATACACGTCCACCAAGTAGACCACAAATTTTATCTAATAATTCTTTTTCTGTCATTAAGAAGCGATCTTGTTTTGGTAACATCATTGCGTAACCGCCAGCTTGTCCACGAGGTACGATTGTAACTTTATGAACAACTTCAGCTTCATCAAGTACCATACCAATAATTGTATGACCAGCTTCATGGTGTGCTACAATATTACGTTCTTTTTCAGAGATTACACGAGATTTTTTAGCTGGACCGGCGATAACGCGGTCTGTCGCTTCTTCAATATCACGCATATCAATTTTTTTCTTACCTTCACGTACAGCAACTAATGATGCTTCGTTTAATAAGTTTTCTAAATCTGCACCAGAGAAACCTGGTGTTCTTTCTGAAACTGCTTTTAAGTCAACTGTTTCATCAAATGGTTTGTCCTTCGCATGAACATGAAGAATTGCTTCACGACCTTTAGCATCTGGGCGACCTACTTGAATTTGTCTGTCGAAACGACCTGGACGTAATAACGCTGGGTCTAAAATGTCTGGGCGGTTTGTAGCGACGATCATAATGATACCTTCATTGTCACCAAATCCATCCATTTCAACGAGTAATTGGTTCAATGTTTGCTCACGCTCATCATGGCCACCACCTACACCGGCACCACGTTGACGACCAACTGCATCGATTTCATCAATAAAGATGATACAAGGCGCGTTTTTCTTAGCATTTTCGAACAAGTCACGTACACGGCTTGCACCAACACCCACAAACATCTCAACGAAGTCTGAACCACTAATTGAGAAGAACGGCGTACCGGCTTCACCAACAACTGCACGAGCTAATAATGTTTTACCTGTACCAGGAGGGCCAACTAAAAGAACACCTTTAGGAATTCTAGAACCCATTTGTTTAAATTGTTTATTGTCTTTTAAGAAATCGACTATTTCAATTAATTCTTGTTTCTCTTCATCTGCACCGACTACATCAGTGAAGCGTACACGTTTTTGTTGATTATCGTACGTTTTCGCTTTGGATTTACCAAAGTTCATCATACGATTACCACCGCCACCGCCGCCACCTTGGGCTTGGCTGAGGAAGAATATAAATAAGAGTGCGATAATTAATACAGGAATTAATGTTGTTAATATACTTACAAATACACTTTGTTTTTCTTCTTCTTTAACTGTAAATTTCAATCCGTCTTGACTTTGTGCTTTATCAGTTATTTTTTCTAGCTCTTTATCGTTGTTATATAAAATAGTTGAAGAATACTCTTCATCTTTATCTGTTTTACCACTTACCATATATACATTTTGTTCAGGTTGAATTTCAAGTGATTTTAACTCACCTTTATCTAACTGCTTAACAAATTGATTATATGTAAGCTGTTTTGGCATATTCCCATTTCCGTTAAGCCACGAAAACAAGCCAAAAATAATAACGCCAATGATTGCGATAACTAGCACGTTACGAAAGGCTTTCTGCATGCGTCGTTTCCTCCTACTTCAATTATAAAACTAACAAAAATTGTAACACAACACTCGAGTTTTCGGCTACTATTTCAACTTTTGCATTATGTTTACAATTCTTATTGTTTTACCCTTTAGTTTTATTTTTCTATTATGCTTAAAGTTAAATGAATATTATATATTGTCACGTACCTACAAGTTTATGTATTAAATTTCAAATGATTTAAGTCTAACCCTACTTTTCACATTCACTAACTTAATTCGACTGTAACTTACAGTATATAACAACTTTTTCTATGAATAAATTGTACTGCTTATTTTGAATAGATTTCTGGTTTCAATGTACCAATGTAAGGTAAATTTCTATAATGTTCAGCATAATCTAAACCATAGCCTACTACAAATTCATCAGGTATCTTTTTACCTACGTATTTTGCTTCAATGTTTGCTTTACGACGGTTAGGTTTATCAAGTAGCGTAACAATTTCAAGTGAGTTAACACGACGTGATTCAAGTAATTCAGTAATTGATTTTAAAGTAGTACCCGTTTCTAGAATGTCTTCAATAATTAAAACATCTTTATTTTCAATAGATCCACTTAAGTCTTTCAAGATTTTTACTTCTCCTGTTGATTCAGTGCCTCCGTGATAACTAGAAACATCCATGAAGTCGATAGCTAAATGCGTATCAATATATTTAATTAAATCTGCCATAAACATAACAGAACCTTTTAATATGCCAATACATACAAGTGGTTTCCCTTTGTATTCCTCTGTTATTTTCTTACCTAGCTCTTCACAAATTTGGTGTATATCTTCCTCTGACAATAAAATGTCTTTTAAATCATCTCGCATATTTTCATTCCTCTCCCATATTTCGTATAAAAATTGATTGATTGTATTTACGCTTTAAATATAATGTGCCAACAGCAATAATCTCATTGTATGCATTAACTATAACTGGCATTTGGTTACGTTCAGTTTGTATAACCTTTTTATCAATAAGCAGTCTACTTATTTTTTTATGCCCTTTCATACCATTCAGTTCAAATTTGTCGCCGTCTTTTCTTGTACGGATAACTATAGGATACTCGAATGTAGGAAATTCATTAGTAATATCAATGCTATAGCGACCATAGTTGTATGCACCTGGTTGATCAATCTTAGTCGGAGCTAGTTTTTCCTTACAATTTGCCATTATTATAAATTTATCATAAGCGATGTGAATTATCCATTCATGTGTCGCATATAATGTGCATTGTGTTACATTTTCTGTAAGTTGTTGAAACCATTCGTTGTAAGTTTTCTCAGTAAACGACTTATCTAGTGGTAAATCAGCAAAAAGTTTATCTAAGACTGCCATTTTGACACTATGTCGTAAATTTAAAAACTGCTTTCTTGAAAAAGTAACTTCACTGCCATCATTACAAAAATCAACAAATGCCGAGATAAATGTTGTAGCTTCATGTCGCACAACTGATAATTGTTCATCATGCCAGTCTTGTAATTTTAGCAATTGTTCTGTAGATAAGTGTTTATTACTTTCTATATCAGGTAATATGCGGTTGCGAATATCATTTCTGACATAATGATTTTCTGCATTCGATTCATCTTCATAATATGGAACATTATGTTTTGTTTGATAGTTACGTATTTCTGATTTCGTGACTTCTAAAAATGGTTTACATAAATTATAATGGCCTCTTGAAGAAAGATATGTCATCCCCAAGCTACTTCTCGTAGAGCGTCCAGTCATAAGTCGATAAAATATCGTTTCAATCTGATCATCTTGATGGTGTGCCGTAAGTAATACATCTGCATTTAACTCAGTCATCATATCATCAAACCAATGATAACGTTCGGCTCTCGCTTCACTTTCAATACTATTACCTTTTTCAATCACAGCAGACAAATCCAGATGTTGTATATGCAATGGGATTTGATGTTTATCACAATACGCTTTAATAAATTGTTCTTCTGCTGCCGCAACAGGACGGATATTGTGATTTACATGGAGACAAGTCAACTTAGTATATGAATCAGCTAAACGTGTAATCAATTGATGTAAAAGCACCATACTATCTACACCTGTAGAAACTGCCAATACAATATGATTACTTTTATCCCAGCCTTCAGTATTTACTCTCAACTTATCTACCTCCTTGCCCTTAATATTACCTTAACACTGCAAATGCTCGTAATATTATGACTTATATACAACAAAAAAGAGACTGTTTCCTCAAGTAAGAAAACAGTCTTAGATTGTTACAATCAAACTTAATTTTGGAAAAAATTATTGTACTTTGTTTTCAAGTCATTAAATTAATTCCTGTGTCAACAGTCTTACGATATATATATTGATTAACGTTTCGCGCCTTTTCCACCACGTCTAGATTCTGTTTGACGTTTAATAGATGTTAATTTATCTTCACTATCTTTCAAGAAATCTGTTAATTTCTTTTCAAAGTCCTCACCTTTTGGTTGAGGTTTTTTATAATTGGGTTTACTTTGAGGTCTACGTGGACGATCTTTTGCTTTTTTAATTGATAAACTAATTTTACCATCATCAGCGATTGAAAGCACTTTAACTTCAACTACATCTCCAACAGATAAATGATCTTCTACGTTTTCCACGTAATTATCTGCAACTTCACTTATGTGAACTAAGCCACTCTTTCCTTCAGGAAGTTCGACGAAAGCGCCAAACTTTTTAATACCAGTGACTTTACCTTTAAGCTTGTTTCCTACTTCGATTGACATATTGTAAATAAATCCTCCCGATTTGTTTCGATTTTAACCCTATTATATGCCTGTTTGCATAAATTAACAATGGTATTGTGACTTAAATGACAAATTTCACTATTTATCCTCTTTTGATGATTTAGAATCTTCCTCGGATTTCTCTCCAGTGCAACTTGAAAATCACTTCTCCATCATTGCTCAAATAGTAATCATCTCGCGCAACTTTCTCTATATAACTTTTATCATTGAGATTGTTTAATTGTTCTTTTAATGCGAGTTCTTCATCTTGTTGCTTTTGATATTGTTGTTCTTTTTCTTGACGCTCAGCCGCGTCATCTATATTACTTTGTTTTTGAGTGACAAGCATTACAGTTAAAATAATAATGAGGATAAGTAATATGCCACCAAATAAAGTTATACGTTTACGTACGACTCGTCTTCTCATTTTTTGCTGTTGTTTCTTTTTATTTTCAGCAGAAGTGAACGTATTCCCTATGTTCTCAACTTTTTTACTCATTGCTTGTCACCTCCTTTTTTAGTCTCCACTAACCTTTTCTTCTTTGACTAATTCATACATACCTTTCGCATTTTCCTTAGTCGCATGTTCACTTAAACCAGTAACTTCAATTGTGATTACTTTTTGTCCAAATCGGATTACAAGTTCATCTGTTACTTTTACGTCAGTGCCTGCTTTCGCTACTGAACCATTGACGGCAATACGTCCTTGATCACTAATTTCTTTAGCTAAAGTACGACGTTTCACTAACCGTGATACTTTGAGATATTTATCTAATCTCATGATTTGTTTCCTCCTTGCTCTAAAATTTTTCTTAAAGCATCTGCGTCTAACGACATATTTTTTGTTTTATCATACAACTTCAAGAAATGCTCTGCAAATACTTTTTCAAATTTAACACGTTTCGTTTTACCTTCTTTTGCTTTTGCTTCTGACCATATATGTTTTAAGTCTTCTTCAGTTTCCGCTTCAGCGTCACCAAAAATGTGTGGATGTCTACGTATCATTTTTTCTGAAAGACTTTGAAGCACTTCATTTATATCAAGGAACCCATCTTTTTTACCAATGCTTGTATGCAATAGTACTTGTAAAAGTATGTCCCCCAATTCTTCAATGATGTGCCAATCATCTTCGTTATCTATTGCTTCAAACAATTCAAACGTTTCTTCTAATAGATAACGTTTTAATGTGTGGTGTGTTTGAACTTTATCCCAAGGACAGCCTGTTTCGTCATCGACAAGTTGATCTATAATGTTCGCAGCAAAATAGAAATCACTATAATACGCTTCTTCTTTTTCTACTTTCGGAACGAATACACTCGACAAATTACTGAAAACAGATGCATGATGGTCTAATTCATAAAGCGGTGTTTCTATTACATTTGCAGCGTTATTTTGTGCGCCGTCGACGATAAATACTGTTTGCTCATCATGATAACGTTCCATCAACGTCACTTTTAAATCGCCTGCCGTCATAGGGCTATAAACTTGAGTAATGAGCGTATGGGTACGAATATTTAACTGCTCTTTTTTTATCGCTGTCGCATCGAGTAATGTAAACCCATCGTTAGGGTCTATCTTTACCGCTTCAAATATATCATCGATAAAGCTTTTGCCTCCCAAAACTTCAACCTGAACATCATTATGCTTTTGTGCATAAGCTTCTAATTTTACAGTTGTCGTTTCAGCTACACGCGGATGCCCAGGTACTGTATAAATGACATTATCACTTTGGGCCGCTTCCATGAGTTGTGACACAATACGTTCATAAACGCCCTCAAATGATGCTTGTGCCTCGTATTCACTATCAAAACTTTTGAATTGTATATTTTCTGCGGTTAACTCTTTAATTACAGGATGATCCAATGTACGTGTGTAAACCATTGTTTGTTTTTTAAGAAATTTGTAGATACCTAAAGGTAAATCATCAATACCGTAGTTACCTAATCCAACAATTGTTATTTTACCTGACATTAATGTTCCCCTCTTTTCATATGATAAAGTTTATCGCCCAATGGTAAATGTTTTAATTCTCTATAACTCAATAAATGCATACGTACAATAGCGAAAATGATTACCAATACACCAATCACTGCCGCAATGACTAATTCAATCAAACCTGTGATTCTACTTTGTGTAGGTACAAGCCACATTCCTATTTGAACAGCCACTGACAGCATCACCATCGTAGCAACCAATTTAATCACAAATTTATTCATCATCTGGAATTTATAGTGTTTTAGTACGTGATAATGTAGTACGAGTGTAAATATAATAAGTGAAATTACAGTGCTGATACTACCACCTAGCATTAATAGTTGTGGTATTAATATCACATTGAGTATTACTTTACTGACCACACCAATGATAAATGCATAAAGCACAGGGCGAACTTGGTTTTTCACTTGTAATAAAGCAATGTCCATCATAATGAGCGAAACACATATAACTGTCAGCATATAGATAGATAACGTACCAGTCAGACTATCATTTTTAAAAAACACACTATTCATGACCGGTAGTAAATTAATTAATCCAATACCAGCTGCTACACTAAACATAACTGTAATCTTGATAGAGGCATTCGCATATCTATTAACCAGAACGTTATTTCGCGCTTTAATCGCATCGGTAAGCATTGGTATAAGAACAAAACAAAATGTCGTTGTCACAATTAAGCCCATTTGTATAAATGAAGCCCCACGATCAAAGATACCTTTTTGCGTGGTTGCTTCTTGAAAATTTAAGCCTGCATTCTGAAGTGCATGTATGACCGTAAAGCTATCTATCACTTGCCAAACAATGACGATAAGCTGACTTACAGCAAAGATGATAATGGCCAATGATAACTTTTTCCACTCTACTATGGCTTTGTCATTTAGTTTATTCGCTTGCTTGAGCTTAAAAGGCTTGCCCTGCATTAGGAATATACTGGATGCTAAAAATCCTACTGCTGAACCGATGATAGCTACTGTACCAGCAGTATAAACAGACCATTGTTGTGTCATAAATAATACAATAGCAATGATGATAATTACAACGCGTATGACTTGCTCTATGACTTGTGATATCGCTGGAACAGTCATATGTTGATGCGCTTGATAATAACCTCTATACACTCCCAATATACCAACAAACAAGAAACTAAAACTTGCTGCTCTTAACATTGGCGTGAGATTAGTGTCACCCATTAGGAGTGCGATCCACTGCGCACCTATGAAAATAATCAAGAAAAAAACAGTACTAATGAGTTGTAACCTCAGCAACACTTTAGTGTATTGTCTTGATTGCCCTTGTGTGCCAAACGTTTGTGTGACTGCACTTGGAATTGCATTCATTGTTAAAATAACACCTAAAGCAACAATCGGATATATTTGTTGATAAGCATATAATCCTTCGTCTCCAAGTATATTTTGATATGGGACACGATAAATTGCGCTTAATATTTTAACAATAACAAGTGCGATTGTAAGAACAACTACGCCGTTGAAGGCCGTATTCTTATCGTCCTTAGATTTCATCTGATATAACCATACTTTCTTCTAAACATTTCGCTAAGAATTTCAAACTATCTAACCAATTACTTACTTTATTTAAAGTTACTTTCATTTTACCATCTTGAACGCCAACTTTCATTGCACGGCCTAATGGTTGGGTTTGTTTAAATAACGTTTCTCCGTTAATATCTGTCGTTCCTTTTTCAGACAGATAAACTTCCACCTTTTTGCCTACATCTTTAATAAGCGCCACTCCGGCATTTAAAGCGTGAACTTTTATCTCCATCATATCCAACAGTCTTTCTACTTCTACTGGGTAATCATTGAAACGATCTATTAATTCATCTTTTACATCCATAAGTTGTGCTTCAGTTTCAATCTTACGTAATTTTTTATAGATTTCTATTTTAGACTGTTCATTTTGAATATATTCAGCAGGTAAATAAGCATCAATGTTGAGTTCAATTTCAATTTCAGGTGCATCTTGTTTCTCATCTTTAACACCACGTTTTTCATTCACCGCTTCTTCTAGCATTTGTGAGTAAAGGTCGAAACCGACAGAATCAATAAATCCATGTTGTTGTTTACCTAAGAGGTTGCCCGCGCCTCGAATATTCAAATCACGCATTGCAATTTTAAATCCTGAGCCTAACTCAGTAAATTCTTTAATTGCTTGCAAACGGTCTTCAGCTGTTTCTGACAATACTTTATTCGTAGGGTGTAAGAAATAAGCATAGCCAATACGGCTCGAACGTCCGACACGACCTCTTAATTGGTATAACTGACTGAGTCCGAAACGGTCCGCATCTTCGATAATGAGTGTGTTGGCATTTGGAACATCAACCCCAGTTTCGATGATTGTAGTCGTCACAAGAATATCGTATTCATGATTAATGAAACTTAGCATTGTTTCTTCTAAGTCTCCTTCTTTCATCTGTCCATGTGCAATACCAATATTCGCTTCTGGCATTAACATTTGTAATTGCTCTCGTTTTTCATAAATAGACTGCACTTTATTATATAAATAAAAGACTTGCCCTTCTCTAGATAATTCTCTTTCTAGTGCTTCTTTAATAAAATTCGTATTCTGTTCTAATACGTAAGTTTGTACTGGAAAACGATTTTCTGGTGGTGTTTCAATCACTGATAAATCACGAACACCCAACATACTCATGTGCAATGTACGTGGTATAGGCGTAGCCGTCAGTGTTAAAACGTCCACATTCGTTTTTAATGATTTAATTCTTTCTTTATGACGTACGCCAAATCGCTGTTCTTCATCCACGATTAATAATCCTAAATCTTTATAATGAATATCTTTACTTAATAATTTATGAGTACCTACGACGATATCAACAAAGCCTGATTTTAATCGTTCTTTTGTTTCTTTAACTTCTTTAGTACTTCTAAATCGACTAATGAGTTGGACTTCGATTGGAAAATCCTGCATACGCTCAATTAATGTTTCATAGTGCTGTTGTGCCAAAATTGTAGTTGGAACTAAGAAGGCAACTTGCTTTCCTTCCATAACAGCTTTAAAGGCCGCACGTACTGCCACTTCTGTCTTACCATAACCTACATCACCACATAACAATCGATCCATTGGGCGTTCAATTTCCATGTCCTGCTTAATTTCTTCAATTGATTTACCTTGGTCTGGCGTTAATTCGTAAGGGAAATCTATCTCAAATTCGTTTTGTTCTGCCGTATCTGGACCATATTTATAGCCAACAGACATTTCGCGTTCTTTATATAGATCGATTAATTCATCAGCCATGTCTTCAACACTTTGTTGTACTTTAGCTTTTGTTTTTTTCCATTCCGTACCACCAAGTTTATTTAACCTAGGTGTCTTATCCTCTGATGCCACATATTTTTGAACTTGGTCCATCTGATCAACTGGTACAAACAATTGGTCTGTCCCTTTATATTGAAGTTTAATATAGTCTTTATGTACGCCACCGACATCAAGTGTTTCAACACCTAAATATCTACCAACACCGTGGTGCACGTGAACGACATAGTCGCCTACTTTTAAATCTTGATATGATTTAATTTTTTCAGCATTTGTTAGTGTCTTTTGTTGTTTTGGTTTTTTCTTTTGTTTGGATTTGAATAGTTCGCGTTCCGTCACAACGACAAGTTGCATATATGGTAGCTCAAAGCCTTCTGATAAACTACCCTCAGTAATGATTGCATTGCCTCCATCGTTTCGTTGACTTGGCGTATCGATAAATGTTGGAATATGCATTTCATTGAGCATAGATTGAATACGTTCTTTTCTCACTTCAGTTTCAGCAAGCACAACGACAGTATAATCATTTTGAATAAAGCGCTGAAATTCTGAGCGCATAATATCATATTGACCATAAAATTGTTGTACGGGCTTACATGAAAACTTGATGATTTCATTGAGTTGAACAGGCATTGTCGCTGTGAATAACGTGAAATACGTCACTGGATAATGTTTCAACAATGCTTCGAATCCATCATATTGCAAGAAGTTTTGATCAATAAATCCTTTACCACTTTCTATCAGGTTTTGCATAAATTCATCAACTTCAGTTATAAGTGTTTGTTCAGTTTCTTTAATTCTATTATGTTCATCAACTGCAACAATAGCGTCATCTTTAAAATAATCCATAATAGTTGTCGGCTGTTCATACATAAATGACACAAGTCGACGTAATACTTGATGGTCAAACATCGTTGATTCAAAAAGTTCGAAACTTTCGTAAGTTTCTTTCAAATCATTACGAGCTGATTTTTCAATTTTTGGACGTGTATTTTCGTAAGCTTCTTTTAATTTTAACTTTGTATGTTTAAGTACATCGTCTGTGATAATATAATCACTTGCTGTTGTAATATTGACTTCTTCTATATTCTCTTTTGATCTTTGTGTCTCCACATCAAAATCACGAATCGAATCCACTTCAGTATCGAATAGTTCAATTCTTACTGGTTGACCAATTAAAGGGTAAATATCAACAATGCCTCCACGTAATGAAAACTCACCTATATGTGACACTACACTTTCTCTGCGATAACCCATATTTACTAATTTATTTAAAAATTCATCAATTTCAATATCGTCACCTACAGATAGTGTTAACTGATGGGATTTCCACATTTCAACTGGAGTGAGCCATTTTTTCAAACCGTTTAATGGTACGATAAATAACCCTCTCTTTTCTTGAGCAAGTGCCGTTAGTGTACGTACACGCTCGCTCATAAATTGAGGGCTTTGTGTTGAGAATTCTTCTGTCATGATATCTTGCATTGGATATTTGTAGACCTCGTCTGCATCTACAAATTGCAATAAATCACTTTCCAATTTATCTGCTTGATATAAATTATTTGTAACAACTAGTAATTGTTTAGTACTATGCAAATATTTTTCGGCTATAATCGTTGATTTAGTCGCGCCAGATAGGCCAGTGACCAGTACATTTTCTTTACCAAATACGTCGTTTAATTCTTGGTATCGTTTGTCTTCATTTATATATTGTGTAATTATTGATTTCACTTGACTTCACCATTATATTCATTCATCACACGGTCAAAACGAGAACTTTCTATATAAGCCTCAACTGCACGCGCAGAATGTTCTATTACTTTATTCATTATTTGCATTTCTTGTTTTGAAAATTTTTGTAACACATAATCGACAATTGACATACCATTTGAAGGTCTATCTACACCGATTCTAATGCGTTTGAATTGGTCCGTACCTAGTACTTGAATCATTGATTTAATACCATTATGTCCACCAAGCACTGCCTTTTTGTCTTAGGCGAATCTCTCCTTGTGGTAAATCTAAATCATCATATAAAACAACTAAATCATCTATATCTATATCATAATATTTCATTAACGGGCCTACCGCTTCGCCTGACAAATTCATCATTGTTAGTGGTTCAATAAACATGACTTTTTCTCCAGCCATACGTTCAATCGTATAGGCACCTTTAAATTTTTGTTTATCTAATGAGAATTGATTTTGATCTAACATGTAATCTATAACTTCAAAACCAATATTATGTTTTGTTTGTTCAAAACGTTTACCTATATTGCCTAGGCCTACAATACATTTCATTATGTTACCTCCAATTGTTGTTGTCACTTAACTATATATATCATTTTCATGTATTTGAATTAATAAACAATTAAAAATTATTTTTTCATATCATTGACTATAATAACATAAAAAAGCACCTGCTTAACGTATTAAGCACGGTGCTTTTTATAAGATATTACAATGTTGGTATCATCAACTTATGTTGACAATGAAGCATGAAGTATATTATTTTTCTTCGTCTTCTTTAGATTCGCCTACAACTTCTGGTTCTTGCGTTTGTGCTTCGCCTTCCATTGCTTCGATTTCTTCTTCAGTTGGCTCTTCAGTTGGAGCTACTACTGTAACTACTGAATCAGTAGCTTCGTTTTCGATAGTAAAATCGCCTGATACTTTAATATCTTCAACTGAAATGCTGTCATTGATTTCTAATTCGCTGATTTCAACTTCGATTGCTTCAGGAATATTGTCTGGAGTAGCTGTAACTTCAAGGTTGAATAATGGTTGTTCAACCACGCCACCTTCTTTAGCACCTGCCGCTTCACCAATTAAATGAACAGGTACTTCAACAGTACGTTCTTCAGTCATATTGATTGCTAAGAAATCAATGTGAGTGATTTGGTTTTTAAGTGGGTCGAATTGGTAGTCTGAAACCATTACTTTAATTGTTTTAGAACCTACGCCTAATTCGATAACACCGTTACGTCCAACTTCACGGATAACTTTAATAAATGCTACTTCGTCTACTTTAACAGAAGTATTTTTTGTACCATAACCGTAAACGATTGCAGGTACTTTACCAGTATTTCTTAGTGTTTTAAGGTCTGAACGTGTTTGTTTACCTTGACGAATAATTGACTTTAATGCAGTCATATTCATTTTCCACCTTTCGTTTTGCTCAAATATGAGCCCCTCACTTGCCCATCAACATAATGTTGCTTGCAAGCGTTTATTTTGCTCGTGAATTCACGAACGAAACCATTATACATTCATATAATATATTAGTCAAATAGCACACTAACAGATTCGCGTTCGTAAACACGGATAATTGCTTGTGCTAATAAACCAGCTACAGATAACTCTTTCGTATTGCTTGGTTTACGTGTTTCATCTAATTGAATTGAATTTGTTACGATTAGTTCTTTGATTGCTGAATTTTCAATACGTTCTTTAGCTGGACCTGATAATACAGGGTGTGTACAACAAGCATATACATCTTTAGCACCTTTATCTTTTAATGCTTGAGCTGCCAATGTGATTGTCCCTGCTGTATCAATGATATCATCAATAATAATAGCCGTACGTCCTTCTATTTCACCAACAATGTTCATCACTTCTGCAACATTTGGTTTTGGACGACGTTTATCAATAATAGCAATCGGTGATTTAAGTATATCTGCAAGTTTACGTGCTCTTGTTACGCCACCGTGGTCTGGAGAGACTACAACACACTCTTCAAGATCAATACCTGACTCATTCTTGAAGTATTCTGCTAAGATTGGCACGCCCATCAAGTGGTCAATTGGCATATCGAAGAAACCTTGGATTTGAGGTGCATGTAAATCTAACGCTATCATACGATCTGCGCCTGCAGTTTCGATTAAGTTTGCTACAAGTTTAGCTGTAATTGGTTCACGACTACGTGCTTTTCTGTCTTGGCGCGCATAACCATAATACGGGACAACTATATTAATGTTAGCTGCTGATGCACGTCTACAAGCATCAACCATAATTAATAATTCCATTAAGTGTAAATTTACAGGATTCGATGTAGGTTGAATAATAAATACGTCACAACCACGAATACTTTCCTCTATGTTGATTTGAATTTCTCCATCGCTGAAACGTTTTACTGAACATTTTCCTAGTTCGATTCCAACATGATCTGCTACTTCTTGGGCTAAAGGTTCATTACCTTTTAAAGAAAATATTTTCAAAGCAGAATTCTTATACTCATTGTTTAACATTTATAGTCCTCCAATTAATTCATTCAATTAGTTTTCATTTAAATACAAGCGCAAACTTACATTGTTTTTCAATATAAAGCATTTTGTGGTTAACAAGTTACTCAATTACATTAAGTTTAACAGTTCAAGCATGCATGTCTAAACATACACCTTTTATTTTTTCAAATAACCTTCTTTGGTTGTTTGTCTAGCTCTCGCTAATGCTAAACTGTCTTCTGGTACACTATCAGTAATCGTAGAGCCAGCGAGCAATTAAAGAACGTTCGCCTAACGTAATAGGTGCTACCAGATTCGTATTGCACCCTATAAACGAATCATTACCAATAACCGTCTTGAATTTGTTAATACCATCATAGTTTACTGTGATTGAACCACAGCCAAGATTCACACGTTCTCCTATTTCTGCATCACCAATATAACTCAAGTGAGGTAATTTAGCTCCCGCTTTTACGACTGATTTTTTAACTTCAACAAAGTTGCCGACTTTCACTTTTTTGCCTAAGTCTGTACCTGGACGAAGTTGTGCAAACGGTCCAATTATCGCATAATCATCAACCATTGCTTCATTGATCACTGAATGTTTAATTGTAACATTATCACCTATTTTACTATTCGTGATTTCCGTATATTGTCCTACAACTGTCTCTTCTCCAATTTCACTATGTCCTGCAAGTTTAACTCCAGGTTCTATAATTGTGTCTTCTCCAATAGTTACATCTGCACCGATATAAGTATTTGATGGATCCACGATTGTTACACCATTTCTCATATGAAATTCGTTGATGCGTTTTCTAAATGCTTTTTCCGCTTCACTCAACATCACTCGGTCATTTACACCCATAATTTCTTCAAAATCATTTGTATGGTAAATACCTACTGTGCCTTTATCTTCTAAAATTAATGAAAGTACATCAGGCAAGTAGTATTCGCCTTGTACATTATTGTTATTCACTAACTCTAACTTTTCAAATAGCATTTGATTGTCAAATGCGAAAATACCTGAACTAATTTCATTAATTTGTTGTTCTGTATCTGTTGCATCTTTTTGTTCGACTATTTTAACTAATTGATTGTCTGCATCACGTATAATTCGGCCATAACCATATGGGTTTGCCGCTGTAGCTGTTAATACAGTAGCTTGTGCTTGGTTATTTTCGTGATGTTCAATTAAAGATTTAAGTGTTTCTGTCGTAATTAATGGTGTATCTCCACAAACTACTAACGTTGTGCCCTGTTTATCATTTAAATGTTCACTAGCCGTTTTAACGGCATGAGCAGTACCTAATTGTTCTTCTTGAAAACTATAAAGCGATGCATCGCCTAATGTTTCTTTCACGCTTTCTGCGCCATGACCTACGATTGTTACTAGCTGTTCTACGCCAGATTGTTTAACGTTATCCACGACATGTTCAATCATTGATTTGCCGGCGACATCATGTAGTACTTTGTATTTCTTTGATTTCATACGTGTACCCTTACCAGCTGCGAGTACTATTGCATGTCTTTGCATGTATGTTAACCCTCCATTAAAATATACACTTCTTTATTATTATAATTTAACGCTAGTCACACTTTCAAGGCTCAAAGTGCCAATGTTTTTTATTAACGCGTTTTTTATTACAATTGTTATAAATAAAGTGCATAGTATTTGTCATCTATTTAGGTTTTGAAAGCCGCTTCATTTTCTACAGTAACTTTTCTTATTATCGATAATTTCTAACATATTATTATGAATGAAACATACGGTGTCACTTCTTTAGACATTTGTTTCATTCATAATAATATAGTTAAGTAAAAACATGTAAGTTTTGGTTATTTATTATAAATTTCAAAATTATAATTTTTGTCACCTTTACATTTTGTAAATAATTTTAATATTTTATGTTTTAGTCACGCTTACATAAATAAAGAAGATTGAATTTCCCAGTTTTAGAAATTCAATCTTCTTTAAAACGATATTAAATTCACTATAATCTCAAATAATTAAATTAAGCTTCCTCATTAGTATCTTCTGATGATTGAGCATTTTTATCAGGGATGACCTCATCAGTTTCTTCATATACTTTCATCACAGCATCCTGTATTTCTTGTCTCATTTCTGAATTGATTGGATGTGCGATATCTCGGAATTCACCATCTGGTGTACGTTTACTTGGCATTGCGACGAATAGACCTGTGTTGCCTTCAATAACGCGTAAATCATGTACCACAAATGATTCATCTAAAGTGATTGAAACAAGCGCTTTCATTCTTCCGTCTGTTTGTATTTTTCTAAGTCTTACATCTGTCACTTTCATGTAGTGAGCCCCCCATAGTATCTCTTTGTTAGAAGCTTAACAATTTTATTAAAAATTATAAATCCTTACTTCACTTGTGCAATTACTTCTATTTCTACTTTAACATCTTTAGGTAGTCTCGCTACCTCAACGCAACTTCTCGCAGGTTGATGATGCTCAAAATATTTGCCATAAACTTCATTTATATTTTGAAATTCATTCATATCAGCAATAAAAATAGTAGCTTTTATAACCGAATCTATATCTGATCCAGCTTGGTCTAGTACAACTTTTAAATTTTCTAAGACTTGTGTCGTCTGTTCTTTTACATCATCGCTAACAATCTCTCCATTTAAATTTAATGGGATTTGTCCAGATGTGAATACTAGACCATTTACTTCTGTTGCATGTGAGTATGGCCCTAACGCTTCCGGTGCTTTGGTTGTATTAATCGTTTTCATGATGCCGTAATCGCTCCTTTAAGAAAATTTAGTTAAACTGTTGCCTTTCTCCACTTTAAATTCCTGATTGTATTCATCTACATCAGATAATCTAACTAAGGAAGTATAATCTTCAATTAATCTTTGTTTAACTTCTTTTGATTCTACTAGTACCGATACCCCTTTCACATGTGCTTTAAACTCGTTCATTAAATTCATCACACCATTGATGGATCCACCTGCGCGCATAAAATCATCTACTACAAGGACATTAGAATTTTCTGGTAATGTTCTCTTGGATAACACCATAGTTTCAATTTTTCGAGAAGATCCAGACACATAATTAATTGATACCGTAGAACCTTCAGTCACTTTGTTATCTTTTCGAATGACAACTACTGGTAAATTCAATACGTTAGCTACTGAGTTGGCAAGAGAAATACCTTTCGTAGCAATCGTAACGATTGCATCTAATTCTTCATCCATATAAAGTGTAGCGATCAGTTTTCCGACACGGTTAAGTAACGTCGGGTCTCCCATTAAATCAGACAAGAATAAATACCCACCTGGTAGCAAACGATTCTTCTCTTGGAGTTGTGCGATAACGTCATCAATGACTTCACTCGCTTCTTCTTTACTCATTTCAGGTTTATACGTCACACCGCCACTAGCCCCAGCTGTGGTAATCACTGTCCCTAATTTTTCTTTTTGGAATGTGGTTTTAATAATTTGAACATCTTCACTTATAGATGATTTCGCTTGTTTAAATTTTTGTACGAAATAAGTTAATGGTATCAATTTATTAGGGTTATTCATCAAGTATTGTGTCATATAAACAATTCGTTCGCTTCTTTTATAGCGCATTTAACTCATCCCTTCTCACTAGCCTAATAATCTTACTATATACACTTCATTACAACAGCCATTGACTGCATTGTAAACATGTCTTGCCTGGCGTTCTTTTTGTGTTAGTCCATAAACAGATGGGCCACTTCCGCTCATAACAGCACCATCCGCACCATTTTCTAACATATTTTCTTTTATTTTTAAAATCTCAGTATGCATCTTACCCGAGACAGGTTCCAATCGGTTTGAAAGACTTTTGCAAAGTAATTCATAATCTCCTGAAATTAAAGCTGATTTACAAGTTGTCGTATCCACATGATGCGGCTTATTTAAGTCTAATTTTTTGAAAATACTCGGAGAAGATATACCTAAATTTGGTTTTGCTACAACAACCCATGCTGATGGAGGTTTATTCAGAAACGTAATACGTTCACCTTTACCTCTACATAATGCTGTTTTACCAAAAATACAAAAAGGGATATCTGTGCCTATCTTAATACCGAGCTCACACAACTCATTTAACGGTCTATTTAGCTCATACAGGCGATTCATCCCTCTCATTGTAGCTGCAGCGTCAGTAGAGCCTCCTGCAAGCCCTGCTGACACAGGTATGTTCTTATCTATAGTGATTGTGACACCTTGCTTTAAATTATAATTTCTTTTCATTAATTCTGCAGCTTTATACGCCAAATTTTTATTATCGGAGGGAACGTAAGTTTGCTCTACATCAACAACTATTTTTTTGTCGTTGCGTAGTTCAAATGACAAGCGATCATTTAAATCAATCGTCGTCATAATCATTTCAACTTCATGAAAACCATCATCTCGTTTAAAGAGTGTATCCGGCGTTAAATTAATCTTTGCCGGAGCTGTTTCATAAATCATATTCCCACCCTCTTCCAATTCGATATGGTAATAAAATGATTTTAACATATTGTTATAGTTGCATTGTCTGTTTTTTAAAACTTATTTTCGATATTTTGATAAATATTTTTATAAATATACATTTAACTATATTGGACAATAAATCATTTCTTAATTTACTATTCTACAATATAGTACGCTTCTATTAAAATTATATCCATTTCCTACACCATAAATTGTGGCACAGAAAAAGGTATGTTGGCGAAGTTACACCAACATACCTTTTCATTTAATGATCTTAATATTAAAGTTTAAATTAAAAAGTATGACTCCTAAGAGACGAACTTTATTTAAATCACTTTTATTTAGTGTGCAATTGCTTCTTGCTGATTATCATCTTCAAAAGAAACTTGTACGTTTTCAGTTAAAACGTCAGCGTATGTATAAGATACACGCTCAAAGTTGTAAATTTCTTGATCTAGCTCGACAATGAAAACAGAAGGGTACGTTTCTTTTAACACACCACTACGCTCAATTGTTTTCTTACGACCACCATTCGCTTTAAGTACGATTCGGTTTCCTAATTGACAATCAAGTGAATTTTTGATGTCTCCAATAGATTTTGGCATATTGCTCCACCTCGCTACAAGTTGTATAATAACACAAATCGCGAGCTTTTGTCAAACAAAACATCAATTTTAGCAATGTAACTCAAGCTTGTCAATAATTTAAAATGCTAATTCTGTGAAATTTTTCAATTCATTGTATAATTTTGCAAATTCTTTTATTGAAAGCGTTTCTCCACGTCTTCTTGGATCTATATCGCTAGTTTCCAACCATTTTTTAATAATTTCTTTGTTCGCTTTACCATCTACAAACAAACTTTGATAGTTATTGTTGATTGTTTTTCGTCTTTGGCTAAATGCAGCTTTTGTCATTTTGAAAAATCTATCCTCGTCATCTATATCTACCTCCGGCGTCTGACGCTTCATCAATTTCACAACAATTGAATCTACATTTGGCGGTGGTAAGAAGACTGTCTTCGGCACTGTTAACACTTTACTTGTTTCAGTATAATATTGGGTAACAATTGATAGTGATCCATAAGCTTTTGTTCCAACTTGGGCATTCAATCTTTCACCGACTTCTTTTTGCATCATAACTACGTACCCATCGATAGGTAAAGTTTGTTGCATTAGATTCAATAATATCGGTGTTGTAATATAATATGGCAAGTTAGCGACCACCATGATATTGTCACAATCTGCTAAATGCTCCGTGACATAATGTGCAATATCAGCTTTTAATATATCTTCGTTTATAATTTCCACGTTTTCATAAGGTCCCATTGTATCTTTCAATACCGGTATCAAACGTTGATCAATTTCAAACGCCACAACTTTCTTTGCCTTTTTAGCTAATTGCTCTGTAAGTGAACCCATACCAGGTCCTATTTCTATAATACCTGTATTTTCACCTATATCACTCGCATCGATAATTTTTTGTATAATGTTAACGTCAATCAAGAAGTTTTGTCCTAAACTTTTTTTGAAATTAAAACCATACTGATTGAGCAATGCTTTCGTACGCGATGGTGTAGCAACATCTTTAATATCCACTTATCATTCACTTCCTTCGTTATCACTTAATGCATTTCTAACATCTGCTTCAGTATAGCCAAACGCATTGAGCTTATTTATTAATTGTTTGCCATTAGAATGTCCTATATGTAGCTTACGCCCAAGTATTTCTCTTTTTCTGCGTGCATCTTTGCCAATTATTAATCCTAAATCAATTAACACTGATTTACTGATTGTTTCGTGTCCTTCTTCAAATGGTGTACTTACATTCATTAAGGCATCTTTAATATCTGCAAGTTGTGCATGTTCTACACCAATCTTGCCTCGTTTACTTTTGGCTTTTTCTCTGTCGATATATGCGTGTTTTACGCCTGGTATATGTTTTTGAATAGTATTACGTATTTTATCACCCGGGAAATCAGGATCTGTTAATACAATTACACCTCTTGTTTCAAATGCCTGTGCTATAACAGTTAAAGTTTGCTCGTTAATCGCACTCCCATTTGTTTCAATCGTATCACATTCTACCGCTCTTTTAACACGTTCCGTATCGTCTCTACCTTCTACTACAATAAATTCGTTAATCTTCATTTATTGTTACACCTTTCATCACTTTAATTCGATTTTAGATAAAAATAAAAAAGGTATCGTCGCAAATAATGGTTACTACTTAGCATTTACTCTATGAACTAAGCCCTATTTCAGACCGATACCTTTTTTGTAATGTGTCTATCCTTCTAATTTAAATAAACGTTCTGCATTTTCAGTTGTTTGTTTGCAAACTTCCTCATAGCTAACACCGCGTAATTCAGCAATTTGTTCTGCAACCAATGTCACACGGACAGGTTCATTTCTTTTGCCTCTATATGGATGTGGTGATAAGAATGGTGCATCTGTCTCAACTAATAATCGATCAAATGGAACATGTTTCGCTACTTCTTTAGGTTGTTTCGCATTTTTAAAAGTGACTGGACCACCTAAAGATACATAGAAATTCAATTTATTAATTACATCATCTGCAATTTCAGGAGAAGCGCTGAAGCTGTGCATGATACCACCAATTTCTTCAGCATGCTCCTCTTTAAGAATATCTATACAATCTTGCGTTGCTTCCCTATTGTGAATAATAATTGGTAAATTGACGCGTTTAGCCAATGCGATTTGTTTTCTAAATAATGTTTGTTGCACATCTTTAGGCGACTTGTCCCAATGATAATCTAATCCCGTTTCACCTATACCAATCACTTTAGGGTGTGCTTGCAAGCTTTTCTATCCATTCTAATCGTTCTTCTGTACAATCAACCGCATCTACAGGGTGCCATCCAATAATGCCATAGATAAATTCGTATTGGTCAATGAGTTCCATCGTACGCTCGACTGTTGGTGTATCAAACCCAACAACAAACATGCGATCTACACCATTGTCTCTTGCACGTTCAATGACCGCTTCTAAATCTTCATCATATTGTTCTGCATTTAAATGAACATGTGTATCGATAAGCATATTATATCGCTCCCTTAATTTGTGATTACTTAATTATTGCACCATTTGGAATTGCGTTTGGTAAACTTACAAGTGTCAGTACGCCGTCTTTTTCAGCAGATAAAATCATACCTTCTGATTTTCTACCCATCAATTTAGCAGGTTTTAAATTTGTTACAACTGCAACTTTTTTACCTATAATATCTTCTGGTTGATAGTATTTTGCAATGCCTGAGACGATTTGACGTTGTTCGCTATCTAAATCGACTTGGATTTTCAATAATTTATCAGATTTTTTAACTTGTTCAAGCATCCGTAATCGTAGCGGCTTTAATTTCTACCTTATCAAAGTCTTTGATATCAATTTGTGGCTTACTAGGTACTTCTTCAGTTTCTTCTGAAACTTCTGCCGCTTTTTCTGGCTGCATAGATTGTTTAATATAATCAATTTCTGCATCACTATCTAAGCGTGGGAAGATAGGTTGTGGTTTATCAATAACAACAATTGGTGCAGTTAAAACACCATATTGTTTCACGCTATCAAATTCATATAATTCAGGTGAATTAATATTCAACTGTTCAAAAATTTGTTTTGGTGCATGCGTAAGGAATGGTCTTAATAACACTGCTATAATACGAATGTTTTCTACTAAATGCGCCATAACATTACTTAGCATGTCTTTTTGACTCTCATCTTTTGCTAATACCCACGGCGATGTTTCGTCAATATATTTATTAGTACGGCTGATTAACTTCCAAACCGTTGAAAGTGCTACTGAGAATTGTAAATCGTCCATATTCTCATGGAACGTCTTCACTGTGTCTATCGCCATTTGCTCCATATCTTCATCCAACTCATGTTTTGGACCTTGATATGTTGGTAATTCGCCATCGAAATACTTATTAACCATAGAAATCGTACGATTAACTAAATTACCTAAGTCATTCGCTAAATCATAATTTGTACGTTCAACGAAACCTTCAGGCGTAAAGACACCATCTGAACCAAATGGTAATTCACGCATTAAATAATAACGCGTAGCATCTAGTCCATAACGATCTATAAGTACATTAGGATCGACCACATTACCTTTAGATTTACTCATTTTGCCATCTTTCATAAGAATCCGACCATGAGCAAAGACTTTCTTAGGTAGTGGAACATCTAATGCCATCAACAAGATTGGCCAGATAATTGAATGGAAACGCACAATTTCCTTCGCCATGATATGAATATCTGCCGGCCAATATTTTTTGAATAAGCTATCATCATCTGATAAATAACCTAATGAAGAAATGTAGTTCACAAGCGCATCAATCCACACGTAAACAACGTGTTTAGGATTTGATTTCACATGGATGCCCCAATCGAATGATGTACGTGAAACTGCTAAATCTTCCAACCCTGGTTTGATGAAATTATTAATCATTTCATTTTTACGTGAAGGTGGTTGAATAAAATCAGGATTTTCATCGTAAAATTCTAATAAACGATCTGTATATTTAGATAAATTGAAGAAATAACTTTCCTCTTTAACTAATTCTACTTCGTGACCTGAGTCTGGACTTTTACCGCCAACGATTTCACCATTTTCAAATATCGGATCCACTAATTGCGTCTCCGTATAATAAGTTTCATCTGGTACAGAATACCAACCTTCATATTCACCAAGATAAATATCTTCTTGCTTTAATAAACGTTCAAAAATTTGTTGTACCACTTCTTTATGTCGTGCTTCTGTTGTACGAATAAAATCATCATTTGAGATTTCTAATTTATTCCATAAATCTTTAATGCCCGCTATCATTTCATCCAAATATTCTAATTCAGATTTTCCAGCTTTTTGTGCTTTTTCCTGTATTTTTTGACCATGTTCATCCGTACCTGTTAAATAACGAACATCATAGCCTTGCATTCTTTTATAACGTGCGATTACATCACCAGCTGTTGTTGTATATGCATGACCGATATGTAAATTCCCACTTGGATAATATATTGGTGTAGTGATATAAAATGTTTCTTTCGCCATCAATGTTCCTCCTCGTTTCCTACGCTTTAAATATATCTAAATTCATTTTTCCCTCAATGAAACAGATGTATGTTTTTTATTTCGTTTTCTAATTTAGCCACTTTTAAAATGATATGGATAGATTACTATTCACATCGGACTTTTCATGACTTAATTTTGCTAAAATTTTAATATGATTAATAATCTCTATCTTGTCTACATTACCATAAATCACGCGTGTTATGGGAGTTTTTCAACTCATTTCTCTTGATTAAACGTGATTTTATCCTGTAAAAGTTCTTCGTTTTATCTTAGAAACTTTATCCTAAGAATAATCCATCTGACTTAGATTAATTATTGGAAACCTCATGATAAATATCATAAACTTCGCCAGTCTTCATATGACGCATTTCAGCAACTTGTTTAATTGCAGATTTAGGTTTCATATTTTCATTTATATAGTAATCCACATGTGCTTGTATCGACATATCTTCAAACCATGACGTATCTTCTTCAGCTATCGCACCTTCAATGACTACAACAAATTCACCTTTAGTTGGAATTCGATTTTCATTAAGTCTGGTTTAGTAATTCTCCAACTTCTCCTGTGACAATTTGCTCAAACTTTTTAGTTAATTCTCTACCTAGTGAAACTTTTCTAGTTTCATCTACTTTTTGAATTGTTTTCAACGTCTCTTTCACACGATGTGGCGATTCATAAATAATTAGCGTACTATCTTCAAACATCCGCTGCTCTAAAATATCTAATTTCTGCTTTTCTTTTCGTGGTAAAAACCCTAAAAACGTATAAGTAAATGAGGGTAAGCCACTCGCCATCAGTGCCGTCAATCCAGCATTAGGACCTGGCACTGTTTCCACTCTAATTTCATTTGCTCTCGCCGCAACAACAAGTTCGTAACCCGGATCACTAATCAATGGTAAGCCCGCATCTGATACAAGCGCTATGCTAACATCCTGCCGCAGTTGTTCTATTAGGTAATCCGTTTGTTGTTCCTTATTGTGGTCATGATAGGATTTCAGGGGTGCTTGAACATCATAATGTGCACATAACTTTTTAGTCACTCTTGTATCTTCACAAGCAATCAAATCCACCGACCTTAAAATATCTACAGCTCTATATGTAATATCTGCTAAATTCCCTATGGGTGTTCCTACTAAATATAGTGTCGCCATTAGTTATCCCTCACTTATTAATACTAATTTTTGTTGCCTAGAATACGTTTTTATTTCATATTCTCGTTTTAAAGCTTCTGATTTCGTATCAAACATTTCTTGATAAACTAACTCTACTGGACGTCTTATTTTAGTATATTTGGCGCCTTGTCCCTTATTATGCTTTTCTACCCTTTTTTCTATATCTTTTGCATAACCAGTATATAAACTTCCATCTTTACACTTAACAATATATATATAATGTTTATCCATAATATATTTCTCTCATTTCTTTAGTATACGTTCCATCATTATTGTATATGTAAAATGGCGTTTGGATGTCTAGCCCTTGATTACCACCTTTTCTACCTTCAACAACAATTGTTTGCGCAACTTTGCCTTGCTTACTATAGATGAAATAAAGTTTCTTAGGTTCAATCTGGTATGCTCTCATATAGCTTAAGACATCCATAAGACGTTCTGCTCGATGTACCATCACAAAGCGTCCACCTTGTTTCAGTAAATGTCTTGTCGCAAAACAACAATCCTCTAATGTACACATAATCTCATGTCGTGCGATCTTATGTGCTTCTTTCTGATGTTGGAACGCTTGATTCTCTTTAAAGTACGGTGGATTACAAGTAATAAGACTATATTTCGCTGGATTAAACTGTTTGTGTGCCTCTTTCAAATCCATATGATGCATCTGAATTCTATTTTCTAGATGGTTATGTACGATACTGCGTTGTGCCATATCTACGAGTTGTTGTTGTATTTCAATTCCATCTATAGCCTGCTGTCCTTTATCAGAAAGTAATAAAGGTATCACGCCATTACCCGAACACAAATCCATGATTGTATCCTGTTTTTTTAATTTTGTGAAATGTGCAAGTAGTAAAGCATCTGTTGAAAAAGAAAACACATCATCATTTTGAATAATTTCTAGTTTTTCTTTAATTAAATAATCTAATCTTTCATTTTCCATATGCATATTCATTATATCCTCCAAAAAAAGGACGAGACTGCGATGCTTAATAACCAAGCCTATCGCTACATCTCATCCTCAATCACATTTCCTCCATATTGTTTTATAGGCAATTTTGTTCTTTCAATTATTCACTCAGCACTTCCAAACAAAATAAACAGTCGTCACCTTTTCTATGTTTGCCGAATAACTCACCATTACAAATATGAAAACCCTCTTTATAAAGCATCGCTAAATTATCTTTACTGCGAAGTGGTCGCTTATATTGTGCTTTATGACCACTTTCTATTTTTTTAGGTTTTTCTTCTTTATCTATTAAAGTTTTTAGATTTTCATTCTCTATTTGTAAGGCTACATTTTCTTCTATGAGTTCGACAGTAAGATTTTTCAAATTAACCATATCACCGTTGATTTGATTAATATTTTCTTCTAATTGTGCTAACTTTTCAAATATCTCGCTTCGATTCAATGTTGCAACGGCCTCCTAATTAAACGTTTCTAATTCTTCCATTTTATATTCTAGTGGTTGCTCTAGGCCTTCCACTTTAATTTGCATGGAAATGTCTAAAATATTTAACCCTATCACTTTACCGTTACCTTCTGGTGTTTCAATCGGATCACCAACATCAGGTAATTGTGCACGTGCTTCCTCATAATAATCATTTTCATACTTGAGACAACACATCAAACGTCCACATGCTCCCGAAATTTTAGTTGGATTTAAAGATAAGTTTTGGTCCTTAGCCATTTTTATAGATACTGGTTCAAAATCACCTAAAAATGTTGAACAACATAAAGAACGTCCACATGGTCCAATGCCACCCAATAATTTTGCTTCGTCTCTAACACCTATCTGTCTTAACTCAATACGTGTTTTCAACTTCTGTGCCAAGACTTTTACGAGTTTTCTAAAATCAACACGTTCATCTGAAGTAAAATTAAATATTACTTTTGATTTATCTAATGTGAATTCACAGTTAACCAAACGCATTTCTAATTGTTGTTGTTGAATCGTATCTTTACACAATTCCAAAGCTTCTTTTGCGGCTTGCTCATTTTGTTCATATCTAACTAAATCTTCTTCAGTTGCAATACGTACGATTTCTTTTAATGGTAGCGTTACATCTTGATCCGCAACATTTAATGGTTCGTATTTTACACGCCCCATCTCTAAGCCTCTTTTAGACTCTACTACCACCCAGTCTCCTACAGCTAAATTAAAGTGTTGAGGCGAATAATACTCCATTTTTCCTGACTTTTGAAAATCAATGCCTACTACATTTTGCATAACTAATTCACCCCTTTTATTACGATTTGCTCAAACACTAAAGTTGGATTCACATTTTGATTCAACTTTTTATGTGCTTCTGTTATTTGATCATACATCAAAATAATTTGATTATATGTTAGTTTTTTCGTATATTCTTGTACATCGACTTGTAAATCTTGATATATCATATCATCAGTCATCCCTACTTTAGCATGCATAACATCTTGAAAGAAACCATTAACTGCAGCTAATGTGACCATTTGTAACCTTCTGTTTTTAGCCTGTTTCAATAAATCTACAATAGCAATCAATGCCATAGGTCGATTTGTTAAAAGTAATTGGCACCATTTAATAATACTTTTACGTAGCGCCATTAAATCTGCTTCTTCATTTAGCGTAACTGCCGTTTCAATTTGCGTAGTATATGTACTTAGTAATTCAGCTACTGGACGCGAAATATCACGCTCTACTAATCTATTTATAAAATTAGCTTTATTAATAGGTTTAAAATAAACATGCTGACATCTCGAATGTATTGTGTCTAAGATTTGCTCGGGTTTCGTAGTTAATAAGATGGCGATGGTATTTTCAGGAGGTTCCTCTAAAAATTTCAAAATGCTATTTTCACCTTGAATTGTTAACTTTTCAAAGGATTCAATAATATATACTTTATAGTCACCTTCTATTGGTAATTGATTCATATGATGTAATAACTGTTCTATTTGATCTTTCTTTATTGTAGTCTCTTCAGAGGATATATACATAAAATCAGGATGATTAAATGTTTCTACCTTTAACTGACATTGATTGTCTTGATTACATAAAATAAGTTTCGTAAAATCAATAGCGACTTGTTGCATTGTCTGACCATCATCACCCTCAAATAAATAAGCATGTGACAATTTATTTGATTGATAGGCTTTCGTCAGTCTTTCTCGTTCATCCATTATAAAGTTACTCCTTTATATAAAAAGGCTGCTTATATATAGTTGCTCTACAAAAAACATTCTAAAGATCACCATAGGTAAATCTCTTTAGCTAAAATGTAATTTGAGAGGCTACTATATTAAGCAACCATGATTTTAGAATTGATGGAAAGTTTCAACAGGCATTACAAATACCGTTGCTCCTCCAACTTCTACTTCAACCGGATACGGTATATAAGAATCTGCACTACCACCCATCGGTGTAATAGGTGAGACAAGTTGCTCTCTGTTACCACAAGTATCATTGATAACTTTCAACATCTCATCCACGCGATCATCTTCAACACCAGATAAGAACGTAGTATTACCAGCTCTTAAAAATCCACCAGTGGTTGCAAGTTTTGTTGCTCTAAAATTATGCTTAACAAGTTTATCCGACAGTTCCTGACTATCCTGGTCTTGTACAATTGCTATAATCATTTTCATACTAAACACCTCTTCCAAATATTATATCACAATTTTTCTAAGTATTTGCTGATAGATTTATACGTCGCATTTACTACTTCTTCTAAACTTCGATTTGCATCAATCACAATAAAACGTTTAGACTCATTATGAATAATTTTCCTATAACCTTCAACTACTTTTTCGTGAAATATTACATCTTCTTGATCTAAGCGATTTTGATTTCGCTGATTTTTTTGTATACGGTCACGACCTACCTCCACGCTCACATCAAGGTAAATGGTTCTATCTGGATATAAACCATTGATAGCAAATTCATTAATAGATTTCACTTCTTCTATTCCTATACCCCGTGCATAACCTTGATAAGCTAATGAACTATCTATATAACGATCACATAATACTAACTTGCCCTCATCTAATGATGGTATAACTTTACCAACAAGATGTTCTCGCCTTGACGCCGCAAATAATAAGGCTTCAGTGCGCTCATCCATATCGTCACCTTCAAGTAATACTTCACGTATTTGCTCTCCAGTTTTAACACCACCAGGTTCTCTAGTAAGTACAACATCATACTCTGTTTCTAACCGTTCTGCCACTTGTTGAATGACTGTAGTTTTACCTGAACCTTCTGGGCCCTCAAAAGTTATAAAAGCTGACATTTTATTCATCCTTAATTTCTATTTTATAATTTTTAATTCCTTCTACTCTTATATTATTATCATACCAATAATTCATTAATTTTATCATATTTTCTGTAATTTTTTCTCCTTTAAACATAACAGGGATGCCAGGAGGATATGGAACGATATTTGTTGCTAAAACTTTAGATTCAGCATGACTAATATTGATACTTTTTGTATCAACTATATCGCCCGCTTGGTATGTACCTTCTTCAGTTCTAAACGCGGACTGAGCAGGTGATTGTGTGTCTCTCTCTTCCAACTCAATCTGTCGTATTCTTTCTATTAATAAATCAAATGGATATGTATCTTCCTTATGCCATAAAGGCAAAACGAACAATACCTGATGTTCATCAGCAAGTTCAACGTAAATATCTTTAGTTTCAAAATGCTTTTGTAATTCAAAACCAGTATAACCATTACAACGTATATTCAATTTCAGTGGATCTTCAACTTTAACGATTTCAGCTCCAATTTCTTTTAACTCTTGAATTAATTGACCTCTTTTTTCAAAAAAGAGATGACTGTTATAATCTTTATAAAACTGATGCGCTAATTCCAAACTCGTCATTAATAGATAGGAAGGGCTTGAAGATTGAAAATAGGACAAATATTTAATAACCTTTTCCCGTCTCGGTGCATTCTTATGAATAAATATAATAGAACTCATTGTTAGTGCTTGGTAATGATTTATGATACGATTGCACTACGTAATCCGCACCCATATTTAAAGTGGAATTGGGAAAGCCTTCTAAATCAAAATGAGCACCATGTGCTTCATCTATCAATACAGGTATATTGTGCTCTTTTAGACCTTTGATAGCAATAGATACATCAAAACACTCACCATAATAATTAGGATATGTAAGAATTGCTAATTTAGTTTGTTCTATTTGAGAAAAAAATGCATCCAAATTCGGACCTAAATATTGGTTCGTTTTTTCACTCATTTTCATTTCCAATAATTGACACTGCTCTGATGTTAAATCCAAAGCATGAAATACAGATTTATGTGCATTCCGAACTATGGAATAATGCCCCTCTTGTCCTGAAAATCCTTGGATTACTGATAAAATCCCAGACGTAGTCCCATTGACTAAATAATATGCATCATAGTCAGGATGTTTCTCTAAACCTTCCATACTTTGTGCTATCACTTCATCAGGGTGATGTAAATCATCTAATTCTGTAATCTCAGTCATATCCATTTTAAAATTTAATTGTTCTAAATAACCGATTGTCATATTTTTATGCCCAGGTACATGCATCGAAATCGGATTTCTATTTAATATATCATTAAGTTTATTAGTTAATGGTAATTTCATATGTATCCTCGCTTTTCAAACAATAATTCCAACTCCTATAGTTCATTATATTTTAACATATAGAGAGTGGAATATGTGTTTGTCCCTACCTCTAATCCTAAATGTACTGCATATAAAAAACTTTGTCTTTAATCAAGCTTCACTAATTTTTCACTCAAAAAAAGACACTTACTCACTTACCGCTTGTAAGCTCGTCGCGTCTTTCGCTGAGTTCGTCAGCTTCTAAAGAACTACTTCCCAATCTCATTGGGATTAGTAGTTCTTACACATGAGCTTCAGCTTATGTGTTCATATTTTAAACCAGTTGTTTTTGGTAGTTAAGCTCTTTTTCTCCATAAAAAAAAGACCCTTTCGGGTCCTTAATTGCCTGGCAACGTCCTACTCTTGCGGAACGTAAGTCCGACTACCATCGGCGCTAAGGAGCTTAACTACTGTGTTCGGCATGGGAACAGGTGTGACCTCCTTGCCATTGTCACCAGACAATGAACTGTATAAAAATTATACATTCAAAACTAGATAGTAAGTAAAATTTGATAATGCCAAACAAAACACTTTTAAATTTGATTAAGTCTTCGATCGATTAGTATTCGTCAGCTCCACATATCGCTATGCTTCCACCTCGAACCTATTAACCTCATCATCTTTGAGGGATCTTATAACCGAAGTTGGGAAATCTCATCTTGAGGGGGGCTTCATGCTTAGATGCTTTCAGCACTTATCCCGTCCATACATAGCTACCCAGCGATGCCGTTGGCACGACAACTGGTACACCAGAGGTATGTCCATCCCGGTCCTCTCGTACTAAGGACAGCTCCTCTCAAATTTCCTGCGCCCACGACGGATAGGGACCGAACTGTCTCACGACGTTCTGAACCCAGCTCGCGTACCGCTTTAATGGGCGAACAGCCCAACCCTTGGGACCGACTACAGCCCCAGGATGCGATGAGCCGACATCGAGGTGCCAAACCTCCCCGTCGATGTGAACTCTTGGGGGAGATAAGCCTGTTATCCCCGGGGTAGCTTTTATCCGTTGAGCGATGGCCCTTCCATGCGGAACCACCGGATCACTAAGTCCGTCTTTCGACCCTGCTCGACTTGTAAGTCTCGCAGTCAAGCTTCCTTATGCCTTTACACTCTATGAATGATTTCCAACCATTCTGAGGAAACCTTTGAGCGCCTCCGTTACTCTTTAGGAGGCGACCGCCCCAGTCAAACTGTCCATCTGACACTGTCTCCCACCATGATAAATGGTGCGGGTTAGAAATCCAACACAGCAAGGGTAGTATCCCACCAACGCCTCGACGTAAGCTGGCGCTCACGTTTCAAAGGCTCCTACCTATCCTGTACAAGTTGTACCGAATTTCAATATCAGACTACAGTAAAGCTCCACGGGGTCTTTCCGTCCTGTCGCGGGTAACCTGCATCTTCACAGGTACTATGATTTCACCGAGTCTCTCGTTGAGACAGTGCCCAAATCGTTACGCCTTTCGTGCGGGTCGGAACTTACCCGACAAGGAATTTCGCTACCTTAGGACCGTTATAGTTACGGCCGCCGTTTACTGGGGCTTCGATTCGTAGCTTCGCCGAAGCTAACCACTCCTCTTAACCTTCCGACGACCGGGCAGGCGTCAGCCCCTATACATCACCTTACGGTTTAGCAGAGACCTGTGTTTTTGATAAACAGTCGCTTGGGCCTATTCACTGCGGCTCTCCTGGGCGTTAACCCTAAAGAGCACCCCTTCTCCCGAAGTTACGGGGTCATTTTGCCGAGTTCCTTAACGAGAGTTCGCTCGCTCACCTTAGAATTCTCATCTTGACTACCTGTGTCGGTTTGCGGTACGGGCACCAAAATTCTAGCTAGAGGCTTTTCTTGGCAGTGTGAAATCAACGACTCGAGGAAACAATTTCCTCTCCCCATCACAACTTGACCTTAAGAGTGCCGGATTTGCCTAACACTCAGTCTCATTGCTTGGACGTACAATCCAATAGTACGCTTCGCCTATCCTACTGCGTCCCCCCATCGCTTAAAACGAAATTTGGTGGTACAGGAATATCAACCTGTTATCCATCGCCTACGCCTATCGGCCTCAGCTTAGGACCCGACTAACCCAGAGCGGACGAGCCTTCCTCTGGAAACCTTAGTCAATCGGTGGACGGGATTCTCACCCGTCTTTCGCTACTCACACCGGCATTCTCACTTCTAAGCGCTCCACATGTCCTTGCGATCATGCTTCAACGCCCTTAGAACGCTCTCCTACCACTGTCCTTACGGACAATCCACAGCTTCGGTAATATGTTTAGCCCCGGTACATTTTCGGCGCAGTGTCACTCGACTAGTGAGCTATTACGCACTCTTTAAATGATGGCTGCTTCTAAGCCAACATACTAGTTGTCTGGGCAACGCCACATCCTTTTCCACTTAACATATATTTTGGGACCTTAGCTGGTGGTCTGGGCTGTTTCCCTTTCGAACACGGACCTTATCACCCGCGTTCTAACTCCTAAGATAAAATTGATTGGCATTCGGAGTTTGTCTGAATTCGGTAACCCGATAAGGGCCCCTCGTCCAAACAGTGCTCTACCTCCAATAATCATTACTTAAGGCTAGCCCTAAAGCTATTTCGGAGAGAACCAGCTATCTCCAGGTTCGATTGGAATTTCTCCGCTACCCACAACTCATCCGCTCACTTTTCAACGTAAGTCGGTTCGGCCCTCCATTCAGTGTTACCTGAACTTCAGCCTGGTCATGGGTAGATCACCTGGTTTCGGGTCTACGACCAAATACTCAACGCCCTATTCAGACTCGCTTTCGCTACGGCTCCACATTAACTGCTTAACCTTGCATCAAATCGTAACTCGCCGGTTCATTCTACAAAAGGCACGCCATCACCCATTAACGGGCTCTGACTACTTGTAAGCACACGGTTTCAAGTTCTATTTCACTCCCCTTCCGGGGTACTTTTCACCTTTCCCTCACGGTACTGGTTCACTATCGGTCACTAGAGAGTATTTAGCCTTGGGAGATGGTCCTCCCGGATTCCGACGGAATTTCTCGTGTTCCGTCGTACTCAGGATCCACTCAAGAGTGAACAAACTTTCGACTACAGGATTATTACCTTCTTTGATTCATCTTTCCAGATGATTCGTCTAATTTGTTCTTTTGTAACTCCGTATAGAGTGTCCTACAACCCCAACAAGCAAGCTCGTTGGTTTGGGCTCTTCCCGTTTCGCTCGCCGCTACTCAGGGAATCGATTTTTCTTTCTCTTCCTGCGGGTACTAAGATGTTTCAGTTCCCCGCGTCTGCCTTCAGATATGCTATGTATTCACATATCGATAACACGACATAACTCGTGTTGGGTTTCCCCATTCGGAAATCTCTGGATCAAAGCTTACTTACAGCTCCCCAAAGCATATCGTCGTTAGTAACGTCCTTCGTAGGCTTCTAGTGCCAAGGCATCCACCGTGCGCCCTTAATAACTTAATCTTTTCGACTTTCAACACGAAAAAAATCGGTTGAAAACCTAAAATGTTATTAATCTGTGAGTGTTCTTTCGAACACTAGCGATTATTTCTATTTTTTTGAATTCAAGCTTTTTAAAACTCTAATTCACTCGGTTTTGCTTGGTAAAATCATAAATTTTACTTACATATCTAGTTTTCAATGTACAAAATAACGCAATGAATACTCGTAATGAGCATTCAAAACTGAATGCAATATGTCAATGTCATTCCTCTTCATCTTCTCAAGGAAGATGTTCCGAATATATCCTTAGAAAGGAGGTGATCCGACCGCACCTTCCGATACGGCTACCTTGTTACGACTTCACCCCAATCATTTGTCCCACCTTCGACGGCTAGCTCCATAAATGGTTACTCCACCGGCTTCGGGTGTTACAAACTCTCGTGGTGTGACGGGCGGTGTGTACAAGACCCGGGAACGTATTCACCGTAGCATGCTGATCTACGATTACTAGCGATTCCAGCTTCATGTAGTCGAGTTGCAGACTACAATCCGAACTGAGAACAACTTTATGGGATTTGCATGACCTCGCGGTTTAGCTGCCCTTTGTATTGTCCATTGTAGCACGTGTGTAGCCCAAATCATAAGGGGCATGATGATTTGACGTCATCCCCACCTTCCTCCGGTTTGTCACCGGCAGTCAACCTAGAGTGCCCAACTAAATGCTGGCAACTAAGTTTAAGGGTTGCGCTCGTTGCGGGACTTAACCCAACATCTCACGACACGAGCTGACGACAACCATGCACCACCTGTCACTTTGTCCCCCGAAGGGGAAGGCTCTATCTCTAGAGTTTTCAAAGGATGTCAAGATTTGGTAAGGTTCTTCGCGTTGCTTCGAATTAAACCACATGCTCCACCGCTTGTGCGGGTCCCCGTCAATTCCTTTGAGTTTCAACCTTGCGGTCGTACTCCCCAGGCGGAGTGCTTAATGCGTTAGCCGCAGCACTAAGGGGCGGAAACCCCCTAACACTTAGCACTCATCGTTTACGGCGTGGACTACCAGGGTATCTAATCCTGTTTGATCCCCACGCTTTCGCACATCAGCGTCAGTTACAGACCAGAAAGTCGCCTTCGCCACTGGTGTTCCTCCATATCTCTGCGCATTTCACCGCTACACATGGAATTCCACTTTCCTCTTCTGTACTCAAGTTTCCCAGTTTCCAATGACCCTCCACGGTTGAGCCGTGGGCTTTCACATCAGACTTAAGAAACCGCCTACGCGCGCTTTACGCCCAATAATTCCGGATAACGCTTGCCACCTACGTATTACCGCGGCTGCTGGCACGTAGTTAGCCGTGGCTTTCTGATTAGGTACCGTCAAGATGCGCACAGTTACTTACGCATTTGTTCTTCCCTAATAACAGAGTTTTACGATCCGAAAACCTTCATCACTCACGCGGCGTTGCTCCGTCAGACTTTCGTCCATTGCGGAAGATTCCCTACTGCTGCCTCCCGTAGGAGTCTGGACCGTGTCTCAGTTCCAGTGTGGCCGATCACCCTCTCAGGTCGGCTACGTATCGTTGCCTTGGTAAGCCGTTACCTTACCAACTAGCTAATACGGCGCGGGTCCATCTATAAGTGATAGCAAAACCATCTTTTACTTTAGAACCATGCGGTTCCAAATGTTATCCGGCATTAGCTCCGGTTTCCCGAAGTTATTCCAGTCTTATAGGTAGGTTACCCACGTGTTACTCACCCGTCCGCCGCTAACTTCAAAGGAGCAAGCTCCTTATCCGTTCGCTCGACTTGCATGTATTAGGCACGCCGCCGGCGTTCATCCTGAGCCAGGATCAAACTCTCCATAAATGAATTATGATGTTTGATTAGCTCATAAAATACTAATTTGTGTGTTATCTCTAACACGTTTGAACCAACAATTTAATGTTGCGTTCGGAATTAACGTTGACATATTGCAATTCAGTTTTCAATGTTCATTTCTTAATCACAAGACTTAATTTTACAGGTTATGACTCAGAAAGTCAAGAACTTTTTAAAATTAATTTTCGTTGTGTTTCGTATTTCTTTTTGTGTTTGTCGTGTTGTTTAGCTCGACTAGTAATACTATACACGCATAAAAAGCTTTTAACAACAGTAAAATTTACACTATCGCTACAAAACTTACATTTATTAAACAAATCTAATTCATTAAGACTATATTATAGTCGAATCTCTAGTAACTACAGCTTTTTCAATGTAATAAATCCAAATACAAGGAAGGCTAATCCCTTTCTAAAATAACTATATATCACTCTATTTGGAAGATTATTCACTATTTTATTTCTCGTTGCTCACTATGTTTTTTTAAACTTTTTCTCTATTCATAATTTATATAATCTAATTCTTCCAAATAATAAAAGTGAAAATCTCGAAAATATTGCTCTAATTATTCTTCCAATAATTTTTATCTTTTAAAACATACTTAAAAATTTATAGATCAAGTAAAAAACAACCTATGTCTTTAATCTTATGAATATCAGAACTATTAAATAAATTTATATTAACACATTGAAAACTCACAAATGGAAATTCCATACATAAAAGAGATGATACTCTAATTCTTATATCAGTTGAAAAGTTATATATTGATAAGCCTTTTGGATAATATAAGCGAAAAAAATTTTTACTCTATGCAGTAGTAAATTAAGTGAATACTAAATGTTAACTAGAACTCTAGAATACTTTATTTACCTAACCCAAAAATAAATCACATTTAATATGGCCTTCAACTCTTATATTCCTATAAACTACCACTTTTTAATTTATAAAGAACCACTTTTTCGCTTGCGAAATTAGTAGTTCTTATACAAGAGCACCAGACTCTTGTAATCCTTAAATTATTCTCATATCTCTTAGGATGAGATTCACACTATTTTTCCACAAAAAAGAGACCTCTCAGTCTCGACTCCTCGTATCCTATAACACTGGCTGTAAAAACTTCTACTTCTCAATTTATTGAGGTTAGTAGTCCTTACACATGATCTCAGCTTATGTGTTCATGTTTTAAATCAAAATTTCAGTTCTTCGATAAAGACTGCCCCTCAGTTTATAGAGGTTAGTAATACTTATGCAATCGCTTCACTCTTGTAACCCTGGTAGTTAAGCTCTTTTTATCCATAAAAAAAAGACCCTTTCGGGTCCTTAATTGCCTGTAAAGTGCTCCTTATTCTAATAATTAGAGTTTAGGAGCACTTATACAAAAGACTTGTCTTTTGTATCCCTCTTACCCTACTCTTGCGGAACGTAAATCAGCTACCATCGGCGCTAAGGAGCTTTCCTGATATAAGCCAAGCGCTCGCATCTTTTCTCACTTGCGCTCTTTCCTTACTCACTTACCGCTTTTAAGCTCGTCGCGTCTTTCGCTGAGTTCGTCAGCTTCTAAAGAACTACTTCCCAATCTCATTGGGATTAGTAGTTCTTACACATGAGCTTCAGCTTATGTGCTCATATTTTAAACCAGTTGTTTTTGGTAGTTAAGCTCTTTTTCTCCATAAAAAAAAGACCCTTTCGGGTCCTTAATTGCCTGGCAACGTCCTACTCTTGCGGAACGTAAGTCCGACTACCATCGGCGCTAAGGAGCTTAACTACTGTGTTCGGCATGGGAACAGGTGTGACCTCCTTGCCATTGTCACCAGACAATGAACTGTATAAAAATTATACATTCAAAACTAGATAGTAAGTAAAATTTGATAATGCCAAACAAAACACTTTTAAATTTGATTAAGTCTTCGATCGATTAGTATTCGTCAGCTCCACATATCGCTATGCTTCCACCTCGAACCTATTAACCTCATCATCTTTGAGGGATCTTATAACCGAAGTTGGGAAATCTCATCTTGAGGGGGGCTTCATGCTTAGATGCTTTCAGCACTTATCCCGTCCATACATAGCTACCCAGCGATGCCGTTGGCACGACAACTGGTACACCAGAGGTATGTCCATCCCGGTCCTCTCGTACTAAGGACAGCTCCTCTCAAATTTCCTGCGCCCACGACGGATAGGGACCGAACTGTCTCACGACGTTCTGAACCCAGCTCGCGTACCGCTTTAATGGGCGAACAGCCCAACCCTTGGGACCGACTACAGCCCCAGGATGCGATGAGCCGACATCGAGGTGCCAAACCTCCCCGTCGATGTGAACTCTTGGGGGAGATAAGCCTGTTATCCCCGGGGTAGCTTTTATCCGTTGAGCGATGGCCCTTCCATGCGGAACCACCGGATCACTAAGTCCGTCTTTCGACCCTCGCTCGACTTGTAAGTCTCGCAGTCAAGCTTCCTTATGCCTTTACACTCTATGAATGATTTCCAACCATTCTGAGGAAACCTTTGAGCGCCTCCGTTACTCTTTAGGAGGCGACCGCCCCAGTCAAACTGTCCATCTGACACTGTCTCCCACCATGATAAATGGTGCGGGTTAGAAATCCAACACAGCAAGGGTAGTATCCCACCAACGCCTCGACGTAAGCTGGCGCTCACGTTTCAAAGGCTCCTACCTATCCTGTACAAGTTGTACCGAATTTCAATATCAGACTACAGTAAAGCTCCACGGGGTCTTTCCGTCCTGTCGCGGGTAACCTCGCATCTTCACAGGTACTATGATTTCACCGAGTCTCTCGTTGAGACAGTGCCCAAATCGTTACGCCTTTCGTGCGGGTCGGAACTTACCCGACAAGGAATTTCGCTACCTTAGGACCGTTATAGTTACGGCCGCCGTTTACTGGGGCTTCGATTCGTAGCTTCGCCGAAGCTAACCACTCCTCTTAACCTTCCGAGCACCGGGCAGGCGTCAGCCCCTATACATCACCTTACGGTTTAGCAGAGACCTGTGTTTTTGATAAACAGTCGCTTGGGCCTATTCACTGCGGCTCTCCTGGGCGTTAACCCTAAAGAGCACCCCTTCTCCCGAAGTTACGGGGTCATTTTGCCGAGTTCCTTAACGAGAGTTCGCTCGCTCACCTTAGAATTCTCATCTTGACTACCTGTGTCGGTTTGCGGTACGGGCACCAAAATTCTAGCTAGAGGCTTTTCTTGGCAGTGTGAAATCAACGACTCGAGGAAACAATTTCCTCTCCCCATCACAACTTGACCTTAAGAGTGCCGGATTTGCCTAACACTCAGTCTCATTGCTTGGACGTACAATCCAATAGTACGCTTCGCCTATCCTACTGCGTCCCCCCATCGCTTAAAACGAAATTTGGTGGTACAGGAATATCAACCTGTTATCCATCGCCTACGCCTATCGGCCTCAGCTTAGGACCCGACTAACCCAGAGCGGACGAGCCTTCCTCTGGAAACCTTAGTCAATCGGTGGACGGGATTCTCACCCGTCTTTCGCTACTCACACCGGCATTCTCACTTCTAAGCGCTCCACATGTCCTTGCGATCATGCTTCAACGCCCTTAGAACGCTCTCCTACCACTGTCCTTACGGACAATCCACAGCTTCGGTAATATGTTTAGCCCCGGTACATTTTCGGCGCAGTGTCACTCGACTAGTGAGCTATTACGCACTCTTTAAATGATGGCTGCTTCTAAGCCAACATACTAGTTGTCTGGGCAACGCCACATCCTTTTCCACTTAACATATATTTTGGGACCTTAGCTGGTGGTCTGGGCTGTTTCCCTTTCGAACACGGACCTTATCACCCGCGTTCTAACTCCTAAGATAAAATTGATTGGCATTCGGAGTTTGTCTGAATTCGGTAACCCGATAAGGGCCCCTCGTCCAAACAGTGCTCTACCTCCAATAATCATTACTTAAGGCTAGCCCTAAAGCTATTTCGGAGAGAACCAGCTATCTCCAGGTTCGATTGGAATTTCTCCGCTACCCACAACTCATCCGCTCACTTTTCAACGTAAGTCGGTTCGGCCCTCCATTCAGTGTTACCTGAACTTCAGCCTGGTCATGGGTAGATCACCTGGTTTCGGGTCTACGACCAAATACTCAACGCCCTATTCAGACTCGCTTTCGCTACGGCTCCACATTAACTGCTTAACCTTGCATCAAATCGTAACTCGCCGGTTCATTCTACAAAAGGCACGCCATCACCCATTAACGGGCTCTGACTACTTGTAAGCACACGGTTTCAAGTTCTATTTCACTCCCCTTCCGGGGTACTTTTCACCTTTCCCTCACGGTACTGGTTCACTATCGGTCACTAGAGAGTATTTAGCCTTGGGAGATGGTCCTCCCGGATTCCGACGGAATTTCTCGTGTTCCGTCGTACTCAGGATCCACTCAAGAGTGAACAAACTTTCGACTACAGGATTATTACCTTCTTTGATTCATCTTTCCAGATGATTCGTCTAATTTGTTCTTTTGTAACTCCGTATAGAGTGTCCTACAACCCCAACAAGCAAGCTCGTTGGTTTGGGCTCTTCCCGTTTCGCTCGCCGCTACTCAGGGAATCGATTTTTCTTTCTCTTCCTCGCGGGTACTAAGATGTTTCAGTTCCCCGCGTCTGCCTTCAGATATGCTATGTATTCACATATCGATAACACGACATAACTCGTGTTGGGTTTCCCCATTCGGAAATCTCTGGATCAAAGCTTACTTACAGCTCCCCAAAGCATATCGTCGTTAGTAACGTCCTTCGTAGGCTTCTAGTGCCAAGGCATCCACCGTGCGCCCTTAATAACTTAATCTTTTCGACTTTCAACACGAAAAAAATCGGTTGAAAACCTAAAATGTTATTAATCTGTGAGTGTTCTTTCGAACACTAGCGATTATTTCTATTTTTTTGAATTCAAGCTTTTTAAAACTCTAATTCACTCGGTTTTGCTTGGTAAAATCATAAATTTTACTTACATATCTAGTTTTCAATGTACAAAATAACGCAATGAATACTCGTAATGAGCATTCAAAACTGAATGCAATATGTCAATGTCATTCCTCTTCATCTTCTCAAGGAAGATGTTCCGAATATATCCTTAGAAAGGAGGTGATCCAGCCGCACCTTCCGATACGGCTACCTTGTTACGACTTCACCCCAATCATTTGTCCCACCTTCGACGGCTAGCTCCATAAATGGTTACTCCACCGGCTTCGGGTGTTACAAACTCTCGTGGTGTGACGGGCGGTGTGTACAAGACCCGGGAACGTATTCACCGTAGCATGCTGATCTACGATTACTAGCGATTCCAGCTTCATGTAGTCGAGTTGCAGACTACAATCCGAACTGAGAACAACTTTATGGGATTTGCATGACCTCGCGGTTTAGCTGCCCTTTGTATTGTCCATTGTAGCACGTGTGTAGCCCAAATCATAAGGGGCATGATGATTTGACGTCATCCCCACCTTCCTCCGGTTTGTCACCGGCAGTCAACCTAGAGTGCCCAACTAAATGCTGGCAACTAAGTTTAAGGGTTGCGCTCGTTGCGGGACTTAACCCAACATCTCACGACACGAGCTGACGACAACCATGCACCACCTGTCACTTTGTCCCCCGAAGGGGAAGGCTCTATCTCTAGAGTTTTCAAAGGATGTCAAGATTTGGTAAGGTTCTTCGCGTTGCTTCGAATTAAACCACATGCTCCACCGCTTGTGCGGGTCCCCGTCAATTCCTTTGAGTTTCAACCTTGCGGTCGTACTCCCCAGGCGGAGTGCTTAATGCGTTAGCTGCAGCACTAAGGGGCGGAAACCCCCTAACACTTAGCACTCATCGTTTACGGCGTGGACTACCAGGGTATCTAATCCTGTTTGATCCCCACGCTTTCGCACATCAGCGTCAGTTACAGACCAGAAAGTCGCCTTCGCCACTGGTGTTCCTCCATATCTCTGCGCATTTCACCGCTACACATGGAATTCCACTTTCCTCTTCTGTACTCAAGTTTCCCAGTTTCCAATGACCCTCCACGGTTGAGCCGTGGGCTTTCACATCAGACTTAAGAAACCGCCTACGCGCGCTTTACGCCCAATAATTCCGGATAACGCTTGCCACCTACGTATTACCGCGGCTGCTGGCACGTAGTTAGCCGTGGCTTTCTGATTAGGTACCGTCAAGATGCGCACAGTTACTTACGCATTTGTTCTTCCCTAATAACAGAGTTTTACGATCCGAAAACCTTCATCACTCACGCGGCGTTGCTCCGTCAGACTTTCGTCCATTGCGGAAGATTCCCTACTGCTGCCTCCCGTAGGAGTCTGGACCGTGTCTCAGTTCCAGTGTGGCCGATCACCCTCTCAGGTCGGCTACGTATCGTTGCCTTGGTAAGCCGTTACCTTACCAACTAGCTAATACGGCGCGGGTCCATCTATAAGTGATAGCAAAACCATCTTTTACTTTAGAACCATGCGGTTCCAAATGTTATCCGGCATTAGCTCCGGTTTCCCGAAGTTATTCCAGTCTTATAGGTAGGTTACCCACGTGTTACTCACCCGTCCGCCGCTAACTTCAAAGGAGCAAGCTCCTTATCCGTTCGCTCGACTTGCATGTATTAGGCACGCCGCCGGCGTTCATCCTGAGCCAGGATCAAACTCTCCATAAATGAATTATGATGTTTGATTAGCTCATAAAATACTAATTTGTGTGTTATCTCTAACACGTTTGAACCAACAATTTAATGTTGCGTTCGGAATTAACGTTGACATATTGCAATTCAGTTTTCAATGTTCATTTCTTAATCACAAGACTTAATTCTACAGGTTATGACTCAGAAAGTCAAGAACTTTTTAAAATTAATTTTCGTTGTGTTTCGTATTTCTTTTTTGTGTTTGTTGTGTTTGACTTGTTGTTTCGCTCTACTAGTAATACTATACACGCATCAAAACCTTTTAACAACTATAAAATTTACACTTTAACCCGCTCACAACAGCCTTCGAACACCAATAAACATACTTTAATATCTCCTTCTTATTTAAAGTTCGCTTTGTAGATAATAAGCATCTAAAAACTACCTATAAACACTTGAAAAACGCTTATTACGCGTACTTTAAATTCTTTTACATCTTTTTAATTTTATTTACAAATAATTAAAGCTACCTATATAGGTAGCTTTAATCGTTCATATATATGTTTAATAGCGTACTACATCTCTGTTCGGCCCATAATCGCTTTCGACAATGTAACTTCATCGGCGTATTCTAAATCGCCACCTACAGAAAGACCTTGAGCTAATCTCGTTACAGTAACACCAATTGGTTTTACTAACCTCGAGATATACATCGCTGTAGATTCACCTTCTAGGTTTGGGTTCATCGCTAAGATAAGCTCTTTAACTTCTTCATCTTTCAAACGATTAATTAAACTCGGTATATTAATATCCTCTGGTCCAATACCATCCATTGGAGAAATAGAGCCATGTAAGACGTGATATAAACCTTTATATTCACGCATCTTCTCCATAGCAATGACATCTTTATCATCTTCAACTACACAAATAATTGTGCGATCTCTCTGTTTATCTTGGCAAATGTAACATGGATCTTGTTCAGTTATATGTCCGCATTCACTACAATAGGTAAGTTCTCGTTTAACATCCACTAAAGATTTGGCAAATTGGACAACATCGTCTTCTTTCATATCTAATACATGAAACGCCAGACGTTGAGCGGTCTTCGGCCCAATGCCTGGCAGTTTCATGAAACTGTCAATAAGTTTTGAAATCGGTTCAGGATAGTGCATATGATCACATTCCAGGAATGTTTAAGCCTTGAGTGTGCTTGCCTAAGCGTTCTTGTGTAAGTTCATCAGCTTTATTCATTGCTTCATTCGTTGCGGCAATCACTAAGTCTTGTAACATTTCAACGTCGTCTGGATCTACCGCTTCTTCTTTTATTTCTACATCTAGTACTTCTTTATGGCCTGATACTGTTACAGTTACCATGCCACCGCCAGCTGTACCTTGGACTTTCTCCTCTTTTAATTTCTCTTGCTCTTCGCCCATTTTCTTTTGCATTTTTTGCATTTGTTTCATCATCTGTTGCATATTTCCGCCACCGCGCATAAATTTTTCCTCCTTGAATCTTCTATATCATTTTTATGGTTATTCTTTCGTCTCATTATACATGCCTTTTTATTCATTGTCATGTATCACTCTTCATCTATTACATTTACAGTACTCTCACCAAATAAATCTTTAGCTTTTTGAACAACGTCAACTTCTTCCGCTACTTCTGGAGTAGAAGCTTGGTTATCACTTTCACCTTCTGTTGTGGTACTACTCTTTCTATTTTGTAGATACTCTGTTCTAACTCTCATCCATTGATCGGCAGGTACACCTACAACTTTGACTGTTTTATCGATGATTTTACAAACAACATTCTCAATATTTTCCCGTTTTTCATCATCTTTATTAACAATTTCGCAGTGTATTTCTTCTTCAAACTTAATCAGAACATGCGTTTCACTTGCGGCAACAGGTTCAGAATTTTGCAAGAGGCTCACTAATGATTTCATATCATTGCCTTTCGCATGATTAATAACCTCTTCCCAATGGTCTTTCAATTGCTTAATATCATCTTTATTGGCTTTGTCTAATACTTTAGCAATTTGTTGCATAGAAAAAGCATTCTTAGACTGTCCACCTTTGTTGGTAGTTCGTTTAGTCTGTTGAGGCGTGTTGCTAGTCGTCACACCTTGCGCTTTTATTGTCTTCAATTCACTTTCTAACTGTTCCATTCTTTGCAACAGCACATCATTATTAGGTTCAGTTGCAATACCTGTAGTCGCTACAGTTTGAACACTCTCGGGTTTTTCTTTTATCATTTCAGCGATTTTAACTAGTAATACTTCGAAATGAACACTTTGGTTTACACTGAATCGAATCGAAACGAGTGTATCATTGATGATATCAATCATTTTGTAAAGAACATCTAAATCAAAATGCATTAATGCATCATATTCAGTTTCTACATTAGAAGTCTTATTCATAATCGTATCTCTCACAAAGTAAATCATATCGTTAATCAAACGATTGACTTCTTTACCTTGTGATATGAATTGATGATAAGTTGAAAAAGCGCTTTTTACATCACCTTGAACTACTTCTTTAAGCAATTCATTTAAAGCACTGGCATCTACACTACCGGTTACGTTCAGCGCATCTTGTAACGTGAGATGCTCATCTCCAAAAGCAATGGCTTGATCCATAATACTTAACGCATCACGCATACCACCTTCTGATGCCTTCGCAATAAATTCTAACGCGGCTGTATCGTATTCTATTTCTTGTGAGTCCGCTACAAACTTTAAGCGTTCAACAATTTCATCTTCACTAATTGCTTTAAAATCAAACCTTTGTGATCTTGAAATAATTGTCGGAGGTATTTTGTGAGGTTCTGTCGTCGCTAATATAAATATTGCATGTCTTGGTGGCTCTTCTAACGTTTTAAGTAACGCGTTAAAAGCACCTGTTGTTAGCATGTGTACCTCATCTATAATATATACTTTGAATTTCGATTCACTAGGTGCATATTTAACTTTATCTCTAATATTTCTTATCTCATCTACACCGTTATTACTTGCAAGCATCAATTTCAATGACGTCTGAATTCGTTCCTCGCGTGATACCCTTACATATTGCACATTCATTACAAGGTTCACCATCGGTACGTTCAAGACAGTTTATGGCTTTTGCGAACACTTTAGCAATACTCGTTTTACCTGTCCCTCTAGGTCCGCTAAATATATAAGCATGGGATTGTTTACTTTTAGCAATCGCATTACGTAGTGTCTTAGTTACATGCTCCTGACCCACAACATCTTCAAAGCTTTGCGGTCGGAACATTCTATATAAAGCTTGATAATTCACTTTCGCACCTCCAATAGCATTCATCAACTATTATAGCATTGTACTTTATACTTTGAATATCAATTAAAAGATTCTGGATAAACCACTTTGCCATTAGGTTGCTCTGTTAGTTGTTCCCAAAGGAATTTGACCATAAAATTTTTTGAAGGTAAATCAAATGGACTATATATATTGTATTGCTCCGCTTCTTCATAACCTAATTTGCCATAATATCCCGAAGCTCCTAAAACAATAATGGTAGTATAACCTTGCGCTTTTGCTCGCTCTTCTGCTGCTTGCACTAGTGCTTTTCCCAACCCCATGTTTCTATATGCTTGGTAAAACAGATAGTGGCGCTAATGCTAATGCAGTAAAACTTGTTTCTTCATTAAGGATGTGGATTTCTGATAACATAATATGACCAATCACTTCACCATCATCATTTTTCGCGACAACTTCTAGTTCATAGTTATATTCTAAAGTTTCTCTCAATTTCACAACTAACGCTTGCTCATCATGCTGTGACTCAGCGACATCTTCAAACGCAGATTTTATTGTTTCCAAACTTGTATCATAATCATTTTCAGTTAAAGTACTTAAGTATATTTGCATCGACATCCCCCTTATGACGTTTAAATTTCAACCTTTGACTTAACAACATCGGCTTTGTGACAAGTATTAAACGATACCAATATCCTATCAAAGTATTCCTTATATTTTAATATAAAAAAAGAGCGACTGCTATCAAAAGATACGTCGCTCAGTATTTATATAAGTTTATTTCATTATTTAAAAATTTAAAACCGTGCACCTTCACTTCGAATGTGTATCACAAACGTAACCAAAGTCGTTAGCTAAATCTCGGCAACCCTACGGCACATACGATAATCCACTTAATGCCGCTTCCGTCAGGACCTGACATGGTTCGTGGGTTCATATTGCATAGGACCGAGATCTTCAAACACTACGTGCTTTGGGCAGACTTCACAAAAACACACCCTTAGCAAAGGAATTCAGTCTCGCGTAAAGCGGATTTCGAGTACAGGGAACCGCTACCTCCCCACTTAGCACGGCAAAATATATCATACTATAATTTAACAACTGATTGCAAGTATAACCTATCCTAGATACTATATCTTCATTATATAATTCACATTATAGTCATTTTTACGATAAAGTATTTCACCTTTTATGGCGTCTAGAAAAATCATTGAATTTAAACTCTGTGGCTAAGTGTTTCGAAACATTATATTGGAATATTGTAGTATCTTTCAAATGTACAATGCCTCGAACTGTTGCTGTATATGGCGGAACTACATCGCCAAATATTTCTCGTTCTATTTCTCCGAAGGCCTCAAAAGTAATCGACTTATTAGAGTAACTAATTTCTAAACCTAATACATCTTCTATATACTCATATAGTGATGCTTTTGCAATCTCCGTAGTAAGGTTCGGAACAATTGCTTCTATTAAGTAGTCTTCATCTATAATCTTTACTCTATTTTCTATTTTCCTAATTCGAACAACATGCCACAATACTGTTCCGTGGCGAACATTCAATGCCTTTTGTACTTTCGGAACTTCACCCGCAGTTATCTTTTCAAACACTTTGACGTCAGTTTCATGTCGCAGCCCTAATCCTTGTTGAACTTCTCTGAAGCTGGTTAAATCTGCAAAAGGAAACTCTGTTAAGCCTTGATAGATTACAATCGAACCTTTACCGCGAATCTTTTGAATCATACCGTCTCTCACTAATAAGTTCAGTGCTTTACGTACTGTTTCACGAGAGGCACTATAGGTTTCTACTAACTCATGCTCTGATGGCAATTGAGTGCCATACGATATGCGTGACTCTATGATGTCTGTACGTATTGTTTCATATATCGTAATAAATTTTTTCTGTGTCATGCGCGCTCACTCACTGCCCTTTTCTAAATTATTGTGCAATTACTATTGCGCCAAATCCATAAATTAATTCATTTGTTGCTTCACCCTGTTGGATAATAATTTCTCCCTCAATAGCTAAATCTTCTGGAATCGCTACTTGTTCATTTGAAAAATTTGCAATAACAAGCCACGTTTCATCATTATAATGACGTTTATAAACAAATAACTCATTATGCTCCATATATAAAGGTTCTATACTCCCATACGTAATAATATCGTGTTCATGACGTAAGTGAATCAAATGTCTATAAGTGTGCAATATAGATGCTTCATCTTTAATCGCCGCTTCAACATTGATTTTATCAAAATTATTTGGAATATCAATCCATGGTGTGCCTGTAGTAAAGCCCGCATGCTCTGTATCAGTCCATTGAACTGGTGTTCTTGAAGTGTCGCGAGATTTTTGTCCTAATATCGTAATGATTTCTTCTTCTTTATAACCTGCACCTTTCATATTTTGATAAGCATTTAAAGATTCAACATCACGATACTGGTCAATTGTTTCAAAACCCGGATTTGTCATACCGATTTCTTCACCTTGGAAAATGTAAGGCGTGCCTTGTAACATATGCAGTACAGTAGCTAACATCTTAGCACTTTGTTTACGCATTGGTTCAGACGAGTCATCACCAAAACGCGAAACGACACGAGGCTGGTCATGGTTACACCAAAATATTGCGTTCCAACCGCCACCTTCATAAATACCGAGTTGCCATTCCATAAGTATATCTTTTAATTTATGGAAATCTAATTTAGCATTCGTCCATTTTTCACCATCAGCATAGTCTACTTTTAAATGATGGAAATTAAAGACACTACTTAATTCTTGGCGCTTAGTATTCGTATATTTAATACAATGATCTATTGTAGTTGAGGACATTTCACCAACTGTCATTATATCTTTGTCTCCAAACGTACGACGATTCATTTCATGTACGTATTCATGTACGCGTGGTCCATCTGTATAAAACTCTTTACCGATTTTTTCAGAGTCTTTAAACTCACCTTTAGAAATCAAATTAAGCACATCAAATCTAAAGCCATCTACACCAAAACTAATCCAGTGGTTAACAATGTCATATAAAGCGTCTCGCACCTCAGGATTATCCCAATTTAAATCAGCTTGTGTAACGTCGAATAGGTGCAAATAATATTCTTCTGTTTTTTCATCGTATTTCCACGCATTGCCGCCAAATTTTGACTCCCAGTTTGTTGGTGGTTGATTATCTGCTGATCGTCTAAAGAAGTAATAATCCCTATAGGCACTTTCTTTATCTGCATACGCTTGCTTAAACCATTCATGTTTTGTAGAGGTATGATTAATTACAATATCCATCATAACTTTTAAATCACGCTTATGTGCTTCACTTACTAATGTTTCAAGATCTTCTATTGTTCCAAATTTTTCATTGATTTTGTAATAGTTACTAATATCATAGCCGTTATCGTTCATTGGTGATTCATATACTGGCGTTAACCAAATGTAATCCACACCTAGATATTGTAAATAATCTAGTTTTTCAATAATACCTTGTAAATCACCTTCTCCACTGCCTGTTGTATCATTAAATGATTTTGGATAAATTTGATAAACAACTGATTTTCTCCAATCATTATGTGCCATAACAATTACCGCCTTTTCTTTTACTATTTTAAAAAGAAACTCGCTAATCAATTTTAGCGAGTTTAATTGTACTTATCTATATAACTTGAATTATTTTTCAACCATTTCTTTTGTTTCTTCTTTACTAAATCTTGATAGAACAACAGTTAAAATTGCTGGTACGACAATTGCTAAAAGGGTACAAATAGCATAAATTAACCAGAAATCCTTTTGGATAGAAATAATAGCCGGCACGCCGCCTACGCCTACACTACCAAGCACACGACTTGCACCTATAATACCACCTATCACACAAGATGTTGAAATTGCTGCTATAAATGGGTATTTTAGTGGTAAGTTTACCCCGAATAATGCTGGTTCTGTTACACCTAAGAAACCTGAAATACCTGAAGTCATAGCAAGACCCTGTTCTTTGCCCATTTTACGTCTTCTATAGACAAACCATGCGCCAAATGCTGCTGAACCTTGACAAATGTTTGAGATTGCAAGAATCGGCCATAGGTATGTGCCGCCAAGGCTACTTCCCATTAATTGGAAATCTACCGCTAAGAACATGTGATGCAAACCTGTAATAACGAGTGGTGCATAGAACAAACCATAAAGTGCGCCACCTAACCAGCCGGCATGTTCAAAGACAAATGTCACGCCTTCTGTAATTCCTGTACCAAGCCATAATGCAACCGGTCCAATAACTATAAATGCTAAGAAACCTGTAATTAGTAGTGCCACAGGCCCTACAACTAACATTTTAATTGAATCATGAATATATTTATTTAAGAATTTCTCGATTTGAGCTAATACATACGCGGCAAGTAAAATCGGCAATACTTGTCCTTCATAGTTCAATTGTTTAATTTCTAAACCGAAAATATCCCAAGTAGGAATATTACCACTAGCAATATCGTATTGTGAAGCTAGTTGTGGATTCATTAGAATTAAACCTAGCACTAGACCAAGTATTTGACTCCCACCAAACACACGCATACTACTCCAACCGATTAATGCTGGTAAGAATATGAATGCTGTACTTGCAATTACATTGATAATATTAGAGATATCTCCAAGTTGAGGAAATTGTTCTACTAACGGTTTAGGGCCAAATAGCCCTTCCATCGTAAGTAAATTATTAATCCCCATAAGTAAACCAGCAGTAACAATTGCCGGTAAGATTGGAATAAATATGTCTCCCAACAATTTAATCAATCTTTGAACCGGATTACCCTTTTTAGCCGCTGCAGCTTTCGCGTCGTCTTTTGACGCTTCACCTACACCTGTTTCTTCAATGAATTGTTTGTAAACTTCATCGACTGTACCTGGACCAATGACAATTTGATACTGATTATCAGCTTTGAATTGTCCTTTTACTAAATCGTTATCCCCCAATCGATCCTTATCTACTTTATCATCATCTTTCAAGACAAGTCGCAAACGTGTTACACAGTGCGTTGCTGTGTCCAAGTTGTCTTTGCCCCCAATAGCTTCGACTATATCTTGCACATCTTTCTTTTTAACTGCCATGATGATTCACTCCCTTTTTCTTTTAACATCACTGAAAGTATAACTTGTATAGACAAGTTTTGTAAAGGCTTTCATGTTAATTTAAAAAAATAATGTTATTTTCATGTTTTTGTATAATATTTTCAATAGATTCATTTAATTAATGCAAAACAACTTAAAAACGGCAAATAAAAAAGACAAGCACTCAATACATGATTGATTACTTGCCTACTCTATTTATTAGTCTTAGTTTTATAATATTATGGCGGAGGAAGAGGGATTCGAACCCCCGCGGGCCGTTAAGCCCCTGTCGGTTTTCAAGACCGATCCCTTCAGCCGGGCTTGGGTATTCCTCCAAATAAATACATTATTTATAATATTATAGCCCGTTTCAAAAGTCAATTAAAATTTCAGCACTATACAAGTGCTTTTTCTTTTAAGTAAGCATCTACTGAATCTGCGACAGCCCTTCCTTCTTGAATAGCCCAGACCACAAGACTTTGACCTCTTCTCGCGTCGCCCGCTGCAAATATGTGTGGTTGATTCGTTCTAAAATCTTTATTATCAGCCACTATTTTATTACGTTTAGTTTGAATATCAAAAGCATGAGGGACGGTCGTTTCTGTACCGACAAAACCGATAGACAATAAGACTAGATCTGCTGGCCAGTGACGTTCTGTGCCATCCACCACGACCATTCCATCTTCTGTTTCTTCAAGTATTTGAGTATAAACGCCTTTTACATTGCCGATACGATCAACATCGTAACGCATCGTTTGTACACCATATGCACGTGGTTCAAAACCAAAACGCGCCTCATATTCTTTGTGTGCATAATCCATCTTGAACACAGGCATTGCTAATGGCCAGTACGTATTTTCATCAAATGTAATCTCTTCTGGTTGCTTTGTGTATTTATTAAATTGAACGATAGACTTACAATTTTCACGCAGTGCTGTCGCTACACAGTCAGCACCTGTATCACCGAGCACCAATTACAATGACATTTTTTCCTTTAGCTGAAATCTCAGGTTCGTTAATTTCTCCATTTAAAAATTGGCCTTGTTCAATTAAGTAATCCATTGCAAAGTGAATTCCAAATCCCATGCGTCCTTCTAATGGTAAATCTCTCGCATTTTGTGAACCTGTACAAAGTATAATTGCATCGTGTCGTTCATTTAATTCATCACGACTTACGTCTACACCAATTTCTGTATCTGTCATAAATTCAATACCTGATTGTTTCATCACTTCAATTCTACGGCGCACGACATCCTTATCTAATTTCATATTAGGAATACCATACATTAGAAGCCCACCCGCTTCATGTGCACGTTCATATACTGTTACTTTGTATCCTAGTTTATTTAGTTCATCTGCCGCTGTTAACCCAGCTGGACCACTGCCGACGATTGCTACTGTTTCGGATTGGCGTTGCTCAGGCTTTGTTGGTTTGACCCAGCCATTTTCATAAGCTTCATCAATAATCGTACGTTCAATACCTTTGATAGCAACAGATTCACGATTAATTTTCATCACACACGATTGTTCACAAGGCGCGGGACAAACGCGACCCGTGAATTCTGGAAAGTTATTTGTCTCACTCAAGCGTTCATATGCTGTTTTAAAATCTTTTCTATAAACGAGATCGTTCCACTCCGGAATGTAGTTCCCAATTGGACAACCAATTGTTTCTTTTCCATGAGGTTCCCCCGTTTGGCAAAATGGTGTCCCACAATCCATACAACGTGCACCTTGTTCTGCTGCTTCATCCTTAGTAAACCTCTGTTGAAAGGCATCGTGATTACTTATACGTTCAACCAATGACAATTCATCTAATTGTTGTTTGTCATAATTCATAAATCCTTTGAATTCGCCCATGACAAATCCCCCTTTATGGTTAATATACGGCAGTCTGCTGTTCTTCTGATGCTAAGCTTGTACGTTTATCATTAAATGCATTCAACAACGCTTCATCTAATTCACTCGAATCACGTTTTTGTAATTCTATTTTTTGCATCATTAATTTATAGTCTTTCGGAACTACTTTGACTACTTTTTGTGCCACATTTTCAAAATCATTTAGAATAGCTTGTGCTTTTGTGCTCTGTGTATATTTAACATGAGCTTGTAGCATGTCTTTCAAAATTTCACGCTCTGCTTTTACACTAATCGTATCGAAATCTAGACTGTCTAATTTATGTTCTTTTCTAAAAGCTTCAACGTCTGATGGGAAAATGTAACTCACGCCGCCACTCATACCTTGGCCAAAGTTTTTACCTACATCTCCAAGTATAACGACGCGTCCGCCAGTCATATATTCAAGCCCGTGGTCGCCAATACCTTCGACAACTGCTTGTACACCACTATTTCGGATACAGAAACGTTCTCCTGCCTTACCATTAATATACGCTTTACCATGTGATGCACCGTAAAAACAAACATTACCAATAATAATTTCATTTTCACGATGTTTATTCGGCGCTTTCACAATAATCTTACCGCCAGATAATCCTTTACCAACGTAATCATTTGCGTCACCTGTATGATGAATCGTTAATCCACTAGGCGTATATGCTGCTAAACTTTGCCCACCATGACCCTGTGTTTGGGCATAAATCGTGTCTTCAGGTAAACCTTCAGAGCCATGAATTCTAGTAATTGCACTACCAGTGATTACACCTACGTCTCTTTGTTCATTTTTCAATTTATATTTACCTGTAAATGCTTCACCTTTTTCAATAGCTGTTTGTGCGTCAGGATACAATCTCGTTAAATCAAACCCTTCATCAAGATGATGATTTTGTTTTATTTTATTAAATCTGTCACCTTCATGTTGATACAACAACGCTTCAACATTCATAGTAGCTGCTTTAGAGCGACGTGATGATAACTGGCTACTTCGTTGTAATAAATCCGTTCTCCCTACTAATTCATCGACTGATTTCAAACCGAGTTCAGCTAATATTTCTCTTAATTCTTCCGCTACAAAATGCATGAAATTAACTACATGGTCTGCTCTACCATTGAATAACGCGCGTAAATCTTGATTTTGTGTAGCGATACCTACTGGACATGTATCTTTATGACATACGCGCATCATAATACATCCCATAACTACTAGCGGTGCAGTGGCAAAACCAAATTCTTCAGCACCTAATGCACATGCATAAGCGACATCTTTACCTGTAAGTAATTTGCCATCGGTTTCCACTTTCACTCTTGATCTTAAGCCGTTCATCATTAAGGTTTGATGCGTCTCTGATAGACCAATTTCCCATGGCACGCCTGCATGTTGAATGCTTGTTTTAGGTGATGCTCCTGTCCCACCATCATAACCACTGATTACGATTTTATCAGCGTATGCTTTCGCGACACCTGCCGCAATCGTACCGACACCTGTTTTAGAGACAAGTTTAACTGTAATATTTGCATCTTTATTGGCATTTTTTAAATCGTGAATTAATTGTGCTAAATCTTCTATTGAATAAATATCGTGATGTGGCGGTGGTGATATTAAGCCAATACCTGGTGTAGAACCCCTTACTTCCGCAATCCATGGATATACTTTCGTACCTGGTAGTTGTCCGCCTTCCCCTGGTTTAGCGCCTTGCGCAACTTTAATTTGTATTTCTTTTGCATGTTGTAAGTAATCACTTGTTACTCCAAAGCGACCTGAAGCAACTTGTTTAATAGCACTTGAACGATTTTTACCTTCTTCATCTATTACAAAACGTTCAGGATTTTCGCCGCCTTCACCACTATTACTTTTACCGCCCATTTGATTCATTGCTTCTGCAAGTGTCTGATGTGCCTCTTCTGAAATCGACCCATAACTCATCGCTCCAGTATTGAAACGTTGTACAATCTTACTCGCAGGTTCAACTTTATCGATATCTATTGATTTCTGCTTTTTAAATTCCATCAAATGACGAATATGGTCTGTTCGCTTATGATTAACTTCATTTGAAAATGCTTTGAATTTTTCATAATCGTTTAAGCGACATGCATGTTGCAATAAATGTATCGAAGTTGGATTAAAAGCGTGATGTTGTCCTTGTTTGCGCCATTGGAACGTACTACCTGACTCAATGTATTCACTCTCAGGTGTTTGTCTCGCTTTATTTTCTTTATCAATTAAATCCATCGTTATCCCAGATAACTTGGACTGTGTGCCAGTGAAATATTTGTCTACAATTTCATTTGAAAGTCCTACAGCTTCAAAAATCTGTGCCCCTTGATAACTTTGAACTGTAGAAATACCCATCTTAGCCATTACTTTGATGACACCTTCAGACAAGGTATGTGTATAGGTTTGAACATTTTCAGAAATATCCCCTTCTAAACGTTGGCTCAAGACCAATTGTTCAATCGTACGTTGTGCTAAATAAGGTACTACCGCGTTTGCACCGTAACCTAATAAGCATGCAACATGATGTACCTCTCTTGTTTCTCCTGACAAAGCAACAATACTCGTACGCATACGTAGGCCTTCTCGGATAAGCAATTGATGAATATGACTCACCGCAAGTAATATAGGCATTGCATAACCTTTTTCTGTTACAAGTGTACGATCATCTAATACTAAAATTTCACTGCCTTCTTTAACAGCACGTATCGCTTTACCCCCTAAAGCGTCTAATGCTGCTTCTAAATCGTCTTTATAAACAGTTGATAGATGTTTTACGTTAAATCTACTCTGTTCAATTTCCTCAAGTTGCGCTTCTGTCATCACAGGACGTTTAAGCTGAATTCTATTTAACACATCCTCATTAGGATTTAACAAATTCCCTTCGCTGCCTAAATAAGCTAACTCACTCGTGACAATTTTTTCACGATAAGCGTCAATAGGCGGGTTTGTTACTTGAGCGAATAATTGCTTGAAATAATTAAAAAGTGTTTCATTTTTTTCGTTTAATACTGCAATAGGTACGTCATAACCCATTGCCCCGATTGGATCTTTTTTATTATCAACCAGTTCTGTCATGTATTTATCCATTTCTTCTTTGGTATAGACAAATTGTTTTTGCAATCGATTCAATGTTGCACTATCCCACTCAGATGATTTATACGTCACATTTTCTAAATCCAAATCTACTTTAAACTGGTTTAACCAACTTTCATAAGGCAGTTCATCTGCGATATTTGCTTTTAACTCATTATTTTCAATCACTTTATGTTGGTTAAAATCAACAAGTAATAACTTCCCAGGGTTCAACTGACCTTTAAACGCAACGTTCTTTTCAGGTACATCAACAACACCAACTTCAGATGAAAAGACAATGTAATTATCTTTCGTTATAGTATAACGTCCTGGTCTTAAGCCATTTCTATCCGTTAAAGCACCAATCTTGTCTCCATTACAAAACGAAATCATCGTCGGTCCATCCCATGGTTCCATTAAATAACTATAATACTCATAGAAAGCACGTACATTCGCATCGTTAGCTTTGTTGTATAACCAAGGCTCTGGAATCATGAGCATCGTCGCTCTTTCAGGCTCCATAGCTAATGATAAAAATTCTAAAGCATTATCGACTATAGCCGAGTCACTGCCATCTTCATCAATAATTTCTTTTACCTTGTCCTTTTCGTCGCCAAAAATAGTTTCAATCAGCTCATCTTGTCTAGCGCGCATCCAGTTTACATTACCTTTAATCGTATTGATCTCACCGTTATGCATAAGTAATCTATTAGGATGTGCACGTTTCCAACTTGGAAAGGTATTTGTACTGAAACGCGAATGAACAAGTCCTAATTTCGAAACATAAGATTCGTGATTCAAATCTTGATATAAAGCCTTAATCTGATCCGAACGCAACCATCCTTTATATACAATCGTTCTATTCGACAGACTTGTAAAATATAAATCTAGTTGTTGCTGATTCGCATAATTTTCAATTTGTTTTCGCGCTAAAAATAATTTACGATCTACATGTGAAACATCATTTAATGCCACGAACACTTGTTGAATAAAAGGCATTGTATCGGCAACATGTGAAGCAATTGCATTAATGTCTACAGGTACATCTCTATAACCAATTACGCTTAATCCTTCCGCTTCAAAGTGTGCATTAAACTGTGCCTCGTGCTGAGAACCAGCAATCGATTCATTTGTAAAAAACATCCCAACGGCATATTGACCTTCTTCAGGCAAATTAAAGTCCGTTTGTTTTGAAAAATAATCGTATGGCACTTCGGTCATAATCCCTGCACCATCACCTGTCACACTGTCTGCACCAAGACCGCCACGGTGATCTAACCTACGCAAGCATCTCCAATGATTTTTCGACAATAGCATGGTTCCTTTCGTTATCCATATTGGCATAAAAGCCAATACCACATGCATCATGTTCCTCACGACTATCATATAAGCCAATTTTCTTATTGTATTCGAGCATGATCTTCACCTCTTTTTCGAAAATTCTGAATATTAAATTAGTAAGTAAACTATATAGTAGTTGATCAATCTGTTCAATATATAAAATAGATGATATTATTCTAATTATTAGAATGTTTTTGAATTTGGGGGATACAATGGAAATCAAACAACTAAAATACTTTATAGAAGTCGCAAAAAGAGAGCATTTATCAGAAGCCGCACTTGAATTAGAAATCGCACAATCTGCAATAAGTCGTCAAATTACGCAACTCGAAAAAGAATTACAAGTTAAATTATTTAATAGAGAAGGCCGCAATATTTATCTTACCGATGAAGGGAAGCAATTATTTTCAGAAGCAACTAAAATTATAGATCAATTCGACGAAACTGTCCGTCTATTTCATAAACAATCAGAATCCAATCATTTTATTATTCGTATCGGTTATGTTGAAAGTTATATCTCACAAGTACTCACGCTATTAATACAATCTTTTGAAAATCAGAGCGATTCAATTGTCGAACCTATTCTAATGGAAGAAAGTGAAATTTTAAATGCTTTAACCACTGATCAAATCGATATTGCATTTACCGATTTATCAAATGACATCAAACAAAATCGCGAACTAAAAGTAAATGCTTTGTTCGAGGAAAACTACCACGTCTACGCCCCTAAAGACGCACCAATTACTATGGCAACTCACCCGCCTCTAGTACAGTTCTCAGACAAAATAATTTACGAACTTTATCCGTTACCTCCGCATATCAAGCAAATATTAGCCAATATTGTAGTAAAACCAATACGTACCATTACCCATCCACAACTCGCACAATACATTTTAAATAAAGAGCGTGGATATATTATCATGACTTCCTATCACCTACTAGAGAAGAACCCTGATAAATGGGTGGACATCTCTCTCGGACATACAGAGCTAAAACGCACAATTTGTAGTGTGATGCGCCAAGATAATCGTAAAAACGACATTCGCTTAATGCTTTCAATGATCGATCAATTGTTGAGTCGTAGTACAACGTATCACTAATTCAAAATTCATACGCAAACCTATAAATCGTTGAATTCAACATATGAGACGCGTATAATCGCATTGTCTATAAAGAGAGGATTGAATTAGAGCGATGCCAATCAAAACACTAATCAAACGCCCTTTCAATTGGGTATTATTGTTGTTTTGCATCATATTTATTGGGTTGTTTATTTTCACATTTGTAAACGCTAAGTTTTACGATACACCTATTGGTCAAATTACAAATATTGAAAATAAATCTACATCTAAAACCACAGATGACCATCATAATAAAGATATAAAACATACAGAAACATTGAAACTTACAATTTTAAACGGAAAATTTGAAGGTCAAACTGCAACGATTCCACATGAATATTATGAATCTCAAGCAGATAGTGAAAAATTTTCTAAAAATAATAAAGTCTTACTACATATCGATAAACATCCAAATGACGCATATATATTAGAGAAAAAGCGTGATAGCCTCGTAGTAGCCGTGACAGGTTTATTTTTATTAACGGTACTTCTTGTAGGCAGGAAAATCGGACTTCAATCCATTTTATCTTTGGCAATTAACACAGCCGTCGTCATTCTAGCGATTTATATTTATAACCAATTCCATATTATGACTTTATTCAGTCTAATGAGTATCGGAGTTATCATATCTACTACATTAACCTTATTGCTAGTTACGGGTTGGCAATGGCGCACACTCATTACTATTGTTAGTACCTTGCTTGGTACATTTATATGCGTTGGGTTAACACAATTAGTAATTCAAATGACTGGTGGCGAAGGATTAAAATTTGAAACGATGAGTTTCTTAACATTACCACCTAAAGAAGTCTTTCTCGCATCGGTAATGATTGGGTCACTTGGTGCAGTAATGGATGTCGCCATTACAATTGCAAGCGGGATGACTGAAATCCTACGTCGAACACCTCATATTAGTATGACGCGTTGGGCACTTGCCGGACGAAATATTGGCCAAGATATTATGGGGACGATGACCAACATTTTACTCTTCTCTTATTTATCTGGAAGCTTACCGATGTTACTTATTTATTTAAAAAATGCAAATACCATTACCTACACAATCTCTATGAATTGGTCATTAGAAATTTCCCGGGCAATTACAGGCGGTATTGGTATCGTCTTAACAATTCCTATTACAATATTATTGATGCAAGTATGGTTCAAAATGCGAGGTGCTAAACAATGAGTGCAATAACAATTTTAGGTATTATACTGTTCATACTCATGCTTATTTTTGGTGGTAAAAAAGGGCTCATCTCTTATCTGACATTATTCTTAAACTTTGTCATCCTATTAATAAGCTTGATTATCATTATGTTTGGCGCACCGGTTTATCTTGTAACCTTAATTTTTTGTATCGTTATCGCGGCGTGTAATCTATTTGTACTTAATAGTTATAATACCAAGACACAGGCAGCTTTTTACGCAACGATTCTAACAACAGTCATCTTGATTGCAGCCATCTACTTTTCTGTATCTATCGGTAACCTACAAGGTTTCACAACTGAGCAACAAGATGAAACGTACATTTTCTCTATGAATATCGGTATAGACATGGTTAAATTCATGGTCTTCACCATAGTCCTTGCAGTCATAGTCGCTGTCATTGATTTAGCTATTACAATTAGTTCACCCATGTATGAATTAAGTGAGACCAACCCTGATTTAACTCAAAAAGAACTATTTTATTCAGGAATGCGTGTAGGCAGAGAAATCTTAGCCACATCAGCTAATACAATTTATCTCGCTTATTTTGGAGGCCAACTCACATTATTTTTCTGGTTTTTCAAATTAAATTATTCCTTTGGTCATATCATTAATTCTAAAATATTCGCTCAAGAATTTATCTCTATTTTATTAGGCGGTATTGCGATTGCGATAAGCATCCCTATTACGGCTTGGCTGTCCTCGCTATTAATCAAAAAGGAACAAAAAATGAAATTACCTATAAAGCATACGTATAAATAAACAAAACCACTCATCTTGTATTAAATATTAGATGAGTGGTTTTGACTTATTTTTTCTTCAATCCATTAAGGCAGCTTATTAAATTTATTTAACTCTCCACTGAAATAAGCACGTTCTCCATGAACAACATAATCCAATCCATTTACTTCTTCAACTTTGTCTGTGCCTAAAGCACTAAATAATGTTATTCCTTTTGCAATTAAAAACGTTAAGCAACCGCTAAAAACAACTGTTACAAAAACTGCAATCAATTGTGCCCAAACAGTTTGTAAATTGCCACCAAAAAGTAATCCATTTACTATTTCATCATTCACTTTATGAGATTGAAAGACACCTGTTAAAATTGCACCGATAATACCACCGATACCATGTATACCAAAAGCATCCAATGCATCATTATATTTTAGTTTCACTTTAATATAATTAATTGCAAAATAACAACTAACGCCACCAATCAATGCAATCGCTATTGCACTCATATAGTCTACAAATCCGGCAGAAGGCGTAATTGCTACTAAACCGGCTAACATTCCTGATAACATACCAATCAAACTTGTTGTTTTTTTCATAATGTACTCTATAAGCAACCATCCCAACGAACCTGCACTTGTCGCTAAAACAGTATTTACAAAAGAAGTCATAGCAATATCATTGAATGTTAATGCGCTTCCCACGTTAAACCCATACCAACCAACCCATACTAATATGCCACCTACTAGCGTAATAATAAGATTATGAGGTGGTCGTTTATCAAAATTTTTCCCTGCACCTATCATCAAGGCCAATACTAGTCCTGATACTCCTGATGTAATATGAACTACTGTACCCCCTGCATAATCTATCGCACCTAATTTATGAATCCAGACCACCTCCCCATACCCAATGTGCAACTGGACTGTAAACTAAAAGAACCCATAAAAATACAAAAATTAAATAGGGTATAAACTTCATTTTTTCTGCAATTGATCCTGACAAAATCGATACAGCAATGGTACAAAACATTAATTGAAACAGCATAAAAAGCGCTATAGGAATATGCGTAGCAATATCATCTTGTGTATTAAAGCCAACTTGTTTTAACCCCAAGTATGTAAAGTCTCCTATAATAGTATTTCCTGGACCAAAGCTTAAGCTAAAACCTAAAATAACCCACGCGAATGTCACAACAACAATCGCAGACATACTTTGCATAACTGTATTCAACACATTTTTAGATTGTACAAGCCCACCATAAAACAAACTCAACCCTGGCGTCATTAACCATACAAGTAACGTACACAAAAATAAAAATAAAGTATCATTCATATTCATCTAAATCACTCCTTTGATCAAAATCATACCCCCGGTCAAAATGAATAGCAAAAATGCGTCATATAAATTAACATTGTATGTTAACTTACATGACGCATTTTTAAGTTGATTATATTTGTTGCTGTAAGATATAAACAGGTCTACCTTCTAATAAGGTTTCACCTACTTCGTTATAATGACACTGTCGATATAATTTTTGAGCTACTTCATTATTATCATTGACCGCCAGGCAAATTTCATCGATATTAGGAAAGTGGCGATGTATATATTCTGGCAACGCTTGAATAATTTGTTTTCCATAACCACGTCCTCGATAATGTGCATCTACACTAAAAGACCTAAAAAACATTGCATTTTTATTTAATGAATAAGGCGCTACACCCGCACCTTCATGGAGTGTAAAAAAGCCTATACATTGTTGCTCATCGTTATATACGAGTACAGGATGACGTTCCGAGTCGCGTTGCGCAAGTTCAATATTCACTTTTGGCGTTTTAGTAAATTGATGGTCTCCTGACGTAATTGTGATTTTTTCAATATCTGAAACAAGTTCTGCACGATATGGAATCATAAATATATTTTCTAATTGTTCATTTATCCAAGTCACTACTGCAGGTGCGATTTTATTGAACTCTAGCTTATGAATCCATTTTACATCTGTAATTTCTTGGTCAGTTGCAACATTAGACCAATCTATTTGTTCTGTTGTATAAAAACAATTCAGTTCTGTCTGCTCATTGTGCTGTGGATAAGCATCTCCAATAACTGTGTCCATATAAATGAGCGAGTTTTCCGATACATCAACTTGCAGTTCCTCTTTCAACTCTCTCTGTAATGCTTGCTTATAAGTTTCATCACCATCTATTTTACCGCCTGGAAAATAATATTTCTCTCTATCTCTAGCTTGTACTAGTAGTAATTCGTCATTTTCTTCAACAACTAAACAAACACATTTAATCATAACTACGCACTCCAAACGTATTTCAATTTTTTATTTATACGGAAATAATCGTACCATTTTCAAACTAACTGCGCTTATGTTATCATATTTTATTATTCGAGAACATCTCATTTAGAGCAACATCACAGTGTGGAACATAACAATCAACTCATAAAATGTTATAATATTGAACAATATATTCACTTTCAAAATGGAGGATACAATAAAAATGGCTAAAAAACCAAGCATTAATCGCATTTCTAATACAATCAATTTTGTAGGTATTGCCGTAGAAGGTTTCAACTGGTACGCCTATCAATCAAAAAACAAAAAATTACTTTACGCTAGCATGGCAATCACAAGTGCGGGTGCGGTACTCGATTTTTATACAGCATTAAAATCACCGCGTAAATTCGTTAAAGTTTTTTCAACTTTCACAGCGACTAGCACATTATTCACGACTGCTAAACGTGTACAATCTATACGTAAAGAAGCATAATCTCTCATTTTCTTTAGGAAAAACCTTTTCACAACTAATTACTATAAAATCAATCTGCCAACAGGGACACGCGCTCTGTTGGCAATTTTTTTAAAAAACAACATAAAAATGCTTCTAACGTATTCGTTTTAAAATACATCAGAAGCACTTTTCAAATTAGTGAATATATTTATATGAACTTACTTGTGATGCAGGAATCGTTCTGTAAGTTACAATACCTGGTGATGCACCGTAATTCATTTCTGAAATAGTAATACTACCGTTAGAATTAACAGATTCTACGAATGCAACATGACCATAATAACCTTGATCAGATTGTAAAATAGAGCCCACTGTTGCCTTATGGTCAACTGTATAACCATCAGCTGCTGCGCCAGTATCCCAACTATTAGCATTCCACCAATATGTACTAATGCCTTTACCAATTTGTGCACGTTTGTTAAATACGTGCCATGTGCATTGGCCCCAGTCATACAAATTGGAATGATTAAATATCGGTGTGTTATAACCTGTAGACCCTGATGAACCTGATCCACCAGTTGAAGCTGTCCCTGAAACTTTCAACTTCTGTCCTGGATAAATATTAGTATTTGATAAACCATTTAAACTCATGATTTTTTGGTAAGTCGTGCCATATCTTGCGGCGATTGCTGATAAAGAATCGCCTGATTTCACTGTATATGTCGTTGTACTACCACTGCTCGTCCCACCTGATGAACTTGAACCACCAGTTGAAGCTGTTCCCGATACCTTCAACTTCTGTCCTGGATAAATGTTAGTATTTGATAAATTATTTAAGTTCATGATTTTTTGGTAAGTCGTACCGTGTTTAGCGGCGATACCTGATAACGTGTCTCCAGATTTTACTGTATATGTTGATCCTGATGATGTATTCGTTGATGTACTTGTTGAACCAGAAACTTTCAATGTTTGGTTAGGAAAAATAACGTTAGACGTCAAATTATTCAACGATTTCAATTTTGAAATTGAAATATCATATTTATTTGCTATTGACCACAGAGAGTCCCCACTCTTAACTTTATAAGTTGTTGCGAGCATCAGCATTTACTGAAGTTACAGCCGCTATCGCGCTTGTACCTATTACAGTTGCAATTATTTTTTTACGCACTTATGTAAACCTCCCAATATTTCTTTTTACATTTTATCATTCATTGCTCACTATATTATTATACAGCTTAAAGTTGGGCGTGAGTATATTATTTGTATGACATTCATATTACAAACAAGAACTACTCGTAATATAAACGCCTTCATGATTATCAATTCATTTAATGCTGTTCAAATGTTTGAATCCGAATATCGTCTATCCCAAAGTAATCACTTAGTAAAGCTTGATAATTATTTTGGGTTACTGGAATTTTTTGAACTTCTCCATTTTTTGATATCGTTAAATGTGCATTAGACAATGTAACTCTGCCGTATGTTTTGGCTTTGCTAACCAATAATTTTCGAACAAAAATAGAGTCTGAATGATGCTGATTAAATTCAATTCCCGCCGCAAAATCTTTGAGCGTTTTAGATATATCAATTGCTCTATATTGTGTTTCCCAATCATCTGTTTTATACTTTTGCATTTCAATCGTATCCGCATCAATATGTATCACTTGAAATGTACCATTTACATCGCTCACTTCATTTTGATTCTTAATAAGTGGCATCGCTTTTTTAGGTACATCCGCATAACCAACATCGATCAGATATTTATGCTGATTTAAACGTACAATCAAAGCCATATGAGACCCTTCCATTGCCCATCCTTCACCTGTATTAATAGTTGCAGAAATCATATAAACGTCAAAACCTTTTTCCTTTAAAAAGCTATGAAACAATCTATTTTGTTCATAACAAAAACCACCTCTATGCGCTCGAATGATTTTATGAAGCATCGTTTCATCATCTAGTGCGATGGGTTGCTTATTTTGAACATTAATATTTTCAAACGGCACATGTAGTACATATTGGTGAATATAATGATTCAACGTCTCTAAATCGACTTTATTGTAATAATCAGAATTAATATTTAAGTACGTTTCCAATCGTTTAAAGTTTGTCATTTACCGTTACCCCTTCTAACACGATAGTCTATTGTTTATACAATACTATTTTAGCCGACTTAATCTACTTCAGACAAACAGACTGTTTTGTGGAAAGCGTCATGTAATTTGTGTCTCCACCTTAAAATGTTGTAGTTTCATAAATACTTAGTATTCACATGTCGCTTTCATATCATAGGTGTTATGATAATTTGTATAAATCATTTTAATATTGACATGAGGGAAATATACCGATACTGTGTATATTCAATACCACTTTTCAATTTACTTAGCATATATAGTATGATTTTAAAAAAAGTGCTTTACGAATGGCTCAACAGCCCTATGTAGCACTGTGATTTTAAATTCATAACTATTTTACACTTCTATGCAGGTTACATTAAAAAACGGATTAAATATTTTTAGTGAACAAAACATTTGATTATTTTAAATTTTCAGAGTATTCATACAATATAGACTTATTAATGGAGGTAATTTTTTGACTAAAGAAACAGAACATACAGAAGAGAAAAAAGATTTGCGTATCCGCGAGCAAAGTCATTAGTGAAGGTGTAAGTCGTACACCTAACCGTTCCTATCTACGTGCACTTGGCTTTGAAGATGAAGATTTTAAAAAACCGATGATTGGTGTAGCAAGTACATGGAGTGAAGTAACACCATGTAACATGCACATTGATGGTTTAGCGCGTGCATCTAAACAAGGCATTAGTGAAGTCGGTGCCTCACCACTTATTTTCAACACCATCACTGTCTCTGACGGTATTTCCATGGGTACAGATGGCATGCGTTTCTCACTACCAAGTCGTGAAGTTATTGCTGATTCAATCGAATCTGTAGTAAGCGCCGAGAATTTAGATGGCGTTGTGGCAATCGGTGGCTGTGATAAGAATATGCCTGGTTGTATGATCGGCATTGCACGTCTTAACTTACCTGCTGTTTTCGTATTTGGTGGCACGATTATGCCTGGTAAATTAGATGGCAAAGATTTAGATGCCGTTTCAGCATTTGAAGGCGTAGGTCAGTACAATAATGGAGAAATCGACAAAGAAGCATTACATAAAGTAGAATGTGCGGCATGTCCTGGCGCGGGCGCTTGTGGTGGTATGTTCACTGCAAATACTATGTCTTCAGCTATAGAAGCGATGGGCATGAGTTTACCTGGAAGTGCCTCTCATCCAGCTGTATCGACAAACAAAATGAAAGATAGTAGAGCTGCCGGAAAAGCAGTTTATAAATTATTAGAACAAGATATTTATCCTAAAGACATCATGACAAAAGAAGCGTTTGAAAATGCAATCACAGTCGTTATGGCCCTAGGTGGTTCTACAAATGCTATTTTACATTTATTAGCTATTGCACATACGATTGAAGTAGATCTGACACTTGACGATTTTGAAAAAATTCGTAAACGCGTACCACACATTGCTGACTTAAGACCAAGCGGTAAATACGTTATGGCACATCTTGATGAAGCAGGTGGTATTCCTGGAGTAATGAAATTACTTTATGACAATGGCTTAATCCATGGCGACTGCTTAACAGTAACTGGTAAAACTGTTGCCGAAAACTTAGAAAACGAACCTGGCTTAACTGATAATAAAGAAATTATTAACTTTGATAAGCCTAAACATGCAACTGGACCACTTGTTATATTAAAAGGTAATCTTGCACCAGAAGGCGCAGTTGCTAAAATTTCAGGATTAAGTGTAACTTATATTAAAGGACACGCACGTGTATTCGATTCTGAATCTAAAGCGACAAAAGCGATTCTTAATGACGATATTAAACCTGGCGACGTCGTAGTTATCCGTTATGCTGGCCCTAAAGGTGCACCTGGCATGCCTGAAATGTTATCCGCATCATCTATTTTAGTAGGTAAAGGATTAGGCGAATCTGTTGCTTTAGTCACAGATGGCCGCTTCTCAGGTGGTTCGCATGGTCTCGTAATCGGACATGCTCGCTCCTGAATCAATGGTAGGTGGACCAATGGCCTTATTAGAAGAAAACGACACAGTTACAATCGATGCTGAAAATCTTGAAATAAGCTTTGATGTATCAGATGAAGAACTTGAACGTCGTAGTCAGCAATGGCAGGCGCCACCATCAAAAGCTACACGAGGCACACTCGCAAAATATGCTAAACTCGTGTCTTCTGCTTCTAAAGGCGCTATCACAGACTAATATATTAAAACGTTTCTATCCATTTTAACTAAAGCATTATCATAATGAACATTTATCCTGTTCTCTATGGTAATGCTTTTTATTTTCGGATATTTTTTAAAAAAGAATCGTGAAAAACACTTTTGCATGCGTTGTCGTTTTATTTTTCAAATTATTCACACTTACGAATAATTTGTTACTATTTAAGAAATTATAAACAAAATTAAGTACAATTATATTAAAGTGAAAATAACAAAACAAAGCGAGGTGAGTTATATGAGCTTTATCATTGATATCATCAAAAAAATTATCGGTTTATTCACTGGCAAATAATCTCTAAAATTGCTTTAAGGGCCTGATATTTAATTAAATATCAGGCCCTTATTGGTAGTGTTAACTGAGTCATATTAAATTTTTATATGAATTGCACTACAAAAATCAAAATAATTACTACAGGTAAAATAAATTTAATTAGGTAATACCAAGGTATAAATAATCTGAGTTTATCTTTACCAAAATGTGCTTTCAAATCATTTTTATCTAATAATTGACCAACAACTAGTGTTGTTCCTAATGCTCCCAGTGGCATTAATATATTCGAAACTAAAAAGTCCATATTATCAAAAATAGTACCTGCGGCAAATTGTATATGACCTAAACTTCCAAACGATAGTGTTGTTGGAATACTGATTGCGAACACTAATATACTTACATAAAATGCAACTGGCTTACGTTTTGCATTATCATTTTTTGTGAAGTTCGAAACGTTCAATTCTAATAGTGAAATTGAAGAAGTAAGTGCTGCAAATAAGAATAAGATTAAAAAGATTAGGTAAAATCCTTGTCCATATGCCATTTGATCAAATACTTTTGGTAATACTTTAAATAGTAACCCAGGCCCTTCTGTTGGGCTGTAGCCGAATGCTGAAATTGCAGGAAATATAGCTAAACCTGCCAAAATTGAAACCAGTATATTCATTGCTACAATAGAAATCGCCGAAGTCTTAATCGTCATCTCTTTTGAAGCATAACTCGCGTACGTAATCATGCCCGTCGTCCCTAATGATAATGTGAAGAAGGATTGCCCAAGTGCAAATAAGACACCCTCCATAGAAATTTCTTCTAGACGTGGTTGTAAAATATATTTTAAACCTTCAAATGACCCTTCAAGTGTTAACGATTTGATAACAATAACAATTAAAAAGATAAATAATAGTGGCATCATAAACTTAGAGGCTTTTTCTAAACCTTTTTCAACGCCCATCATCACAATAAACATCGTTAACAATATAAAGATGCCTTGCCCAGTAATCGTTAAGAAAGGATTACTAATAATAGATTCAAACTGTATATTTCCTAATTGACCACCGTTAAGGGTTAATATTTGAAGCGCAACATTAAATATATAGATGATAATCCAACCGCCTATCACACTATAAAACCCAAATAGTATGAATACAGCTAAATTACCGTTCCATCCGATAACGTTCAGCCATTTTTTCTTTGTTAACTTTTCATAAATTACAGTTGTATAAGTCTTCCCCATCTTACCAACAGTAAATTCCATCATTAATAAGGGCAGTCCGACAACTATCGTAAATATTAAAAACATTAATAAAAATGCGCCCCCGCCATATATACCAGCCATATATGGAAATTTCCACATTGCTCCTAGTCCTATAGCAGATCCCGCACTTGCTAAAATGAAGCCCGTCGACGACTTCCATTGTGATTGTTTACTCATAATTTTACATCCTTTGTGTTTTAGAAAACTTCATTGCGTTAAAGCGTTTTAGTAACATAGCAATTACTATAACATTTTTCAGTAATTGTCTCAATATAAATTTCATTGAATAGTGCGCACTATGTAACCTAAGACAAAACATGAAAGCGTTCTGTTACATTGAACATTTTATGACGTTTATAAAACACAATACTTTTAATATTGAAAATTATCTGACATCTCATTGAATTAACAAGTAATATATGTTAAAGTTGCTTGTGTTTTGTGCAAGTAAATTTCCTTTAAATCGAGGTATTAGAAATGAACAGCCTCATCTTAATTTCTGGTCTAATGTTATTCTCATTTTTCTTTGGAGCAGGAAATTTAATATTTCCACCTATGTTAGGTTATACAGCTCAAGAAAATATGTGGGTTGCTATGACTGGATTCGCTATAACAGGCATCTTATTGCCTTATCTTACAGTAATCGTCGTTGCTTATATGAATGGCGGCGTTGAAAGTATCGGGAACAAAGTCCACCCTATTTTCGGGACAATCTTTGCGATCTTCATTTATTTATCTATCGGGGCATTATATGGTATCCCACGTGCTCGCAAATGTTGCGTACGAAATTGGAACAAATCATGTTTTACCAGTACATAACCATTTTACATTAATCGTATTTTCAGTCATATTTTTCCTAATTGTTTATTTTATCGCATTATATCCAAATCGTATTATAGATAATTTAGGTAAATATCTGACGCCAATTTTAATACTTATTATAGCTATTTTATGTATCCTAGTAATCATAAATCCAGAAGGTTCAATTGGCCAAGCAAGTGGTGATTATGCACAAACTCCACTCGTATCAGGTATTTTAGAGGGGTACTTTACAATGGATCTTGTGGTTGCGCTAGCCTTTTCTGTTGTGATTGTGCAAAGCTTCAAAATGAATGGCATCACCGATCAAAAAACACTCGTTAAAAACGTAATTAAAGCTGGTTTGATCTCTGCTATTTTATTATTAGTCATTTATTTTGCACTGGCTTATGTAGGTGCTACAACCACTCAAGCTGGCTTTAAAGATGGCACTGGCATCTTAACATTTAATTCGTTACGTGTATTCGGTTCATTCGGCAATCTGTTATTTGGGGTCATCGTTATATTAGCTTGCTTAACTACTTGTGTTGGATTAGTAAACGCATGTGCGGCCTTTGCGATGAAAAAATTACCGAAAATATCATATAAAATTTTCGTACTTATCTTTTCATTATTGGGCTTTTTAGTTTCAACGTTAGGTTTAGAACTGATATTACAAATTGCAGTACCGTTGTTAACGTTTATATATCCAACATCTATTGTATTGGTGCTTATTTCATTAGTAAGTATTTTCATTCCATTTGAAATGAAATTTGCGTTTATCATTCCTACTATCGTGACTTTAATTATTTCGGTGTTACAGATACTCAATGATTTCAAATTATTCCAACCACTGAATGCGTTATATCAAGTGTTACCACTCTCTGATATTCAATTAAGTTGGCTCATACCCTTTATAGTCTTACTTATCATTGGATTAATAATAGATTTTTTCTTAAAAAACAAACCAGCAAAATCGTTATAAATTTGATTTCGTTGTCTAGACTTTCCTTATTTCACTGTATAATGGCTTGTCATAAGTAGTTTTGCTAAAATGGATATTATGCAAAGAAATTTATTTTAGTTATATTTTTAAAAGGGGATGGGATGTTACATGGATAATTTCAATGAATTTTTACAAACTATAGATAATGATAAACACAAAAAAACAATGACTGAGATTTTTAATTGGATTTCAGAAACATTTTCTAATCTTGAGACAACCATAAAATGGAACCAGCCTATGTTCACAGATCACGGTACTTTTATTCTCGGCTTTAGTAAAGCAAAACAGCACTTTTCAATTGCACCTGAAGCGAAATGCATGACTGAATTTAGCGAACGTATCGATGCCGCTGGTTACTCACAAACGAACAATTTATTTCGAATAAAATGGACTCAAGAGGTCGATTACACATTGTTAAAAGACATGATTCAATTCAACATCGATGATAAAGCTGATTGCTCTACATTTTGGAGAACTTAACATTTATTTCATAGTCAAAGATATAAAATAATGGTTTCTACTATATTTCAGTAGAAACCATTATTTTAATTATCTGAAAGCTTATATCTCAAACATTTCTCATGCTTAAAAGTTAATAATCTTCGAAAAATGCAATCACATCTTGTTCTACTTCTATATGGCCTTCACCATAAGTCATTAAATGTTTGCATGGCGCATAACCTTGCACTTCTTTTTGTTCATGCGTAATATGATCATAGATATAGCGCGCACTCGTTTCATAAGCATCATCGTCTTGTTCACCATATTTGATAGTAATGGGAGCAGTGATTCGGTCTAATTTTGACATCACATCTTCAACTACGATTTGAAACTGATTAAGTCCTGCTCCATAACGCTCAATATTTTTAATTTGTTGTGCTACCTCCGATTGTTCTAAACCAACCAACTCTCCCATACGTTGACCATAATAGGTCAATCTACCTGAGAGACCAAGCATCACTTTTTCTATATGGTGTAGACATAATAGCTATTGCATCTATAGGTTGATGCTCTGCCAATTTGAGTGATAATATACCACCTAATGAGATACCGCAGACACCAATACTTGAATACCCTTTATCCTGTAAAAATTGATAACCATCTAATACATCTTGCCACCAATCTTCAATATCATAGTCCATCAACGTGTCTAACATTAAACCATGACCTTTGTATGCGGGAACATAACATGTGAAACCCGCTTTATGTAATTTAGTAGCTAATAATTTTACATCTCTTACCGTACCCGTGAATGAATGTAATAATAATATAGCCCGTTCCGCTTCATTATTCTCCAAAAATATTGGGTTTGGTGCCTTAACATTTATCATCTTTTGTCACTCCAAAATTTAGATTCACCATTTATTGTAATTCAAATTCATAATGCGTACAAAGCATATAAACTATCACTCTTTTTAAAAATAAATATCCCCTTCAAAATCCAACACGCTTACGTGTTAATTTTGAAGGGGATATTTTAATGAATTATTAACATTTATAACTTCTCTTAGTTTTTAGTTATTCGTTCATGTTAAAGAATTGTAATTCATATATTGATTTTTCATCATACGCATTAAAAGTATCAATTTTACCGTTTAAATGTATTTCTTGTGTTTTTCTACTTACATTATGCTTGTAAGTTATCCTCACATTTAAATCAGATTCATAACCATTATTCTTAATTGTGCTTTCAATTTCTGAATAAACGTCTTTATTAATCGGTAACAAATAACCTTCTTTACTAGGTAAAATATTAACATATTTTGTTTGTAAGATGTCTTGATTACCAAGATAGATTTCGATTTTTATATTTTTAGCAGCACCGCCACCTAAGTTATATAATTTCAAAAAGTCTTGGTCTTCATCACTATCAATAGCAGTATTTCTTAAGTTTAATTCATCATGGTCTCTAGTAATCAGTATTTGATTAAAACCGAGCGCCGGTAAAAAACTGATTTTCATTTGGTACAGTTGCACACTGACTGAGATAAAGTAAAACAGTGCCATTATAAATGTACCAAGTGAGCCAATCGCTGAAATAATATTTATCATAATTGTAAACCTCCGTTATTCTATTTAAGAGGCAGGATTTGCATTGTAACATATTTTACACTCAAAAAAAATAACGAGCCACCAAAAGGCAGCTCGTAACTAAGAGGAAGTCTGTTAACATGCCCAAGGGCATGTTACAGACCTGCCTCTAGTTATCATGCCCGTGGGCACGAACAATTATTGTACAATGAACTTTTACTTTTTACAACCCAACATATATTTTTAATTTTATAAATGTTTTATAGCATTTACAATTGTATGCTAATATTATATTTATAAAATATGATTTAATATCAATAGGAGTTGTCGTATGTATAGTTCTAATCAAAGAGTCACCTCATTTTTAAAAATCACCACATTTTCTACTCTATGTTTTTTTACTTTTTGCTTTTTTCTAACTTTATCCCCTAAAGCAATTTATGCCGATGATTTATACACGTCAATGACTGAACTTATGGAGGACACTGAAGAAGGTGGCGACTGGGAGCTCAACTATAACAACAACCAAAGCAACGCACTTATTGCGACAATACATGGCGGTAATATCGAACCTGGAACTACTGAAGTAGCAAAACTAACTGCTACCAAAGGGGCTTATAATTACTATAGCTTCCAAGGCATTCGTTCAACAAACAACGCAAGTTTACATGTAACTTCAGTTAACTTTGATGAACCTATAATAGAAGATATGCAACAACAAGTATCAAATTCCGTCATGATTCATGGTGCAAATGGCGAAGCGCCTATCGTTTATATTGGTGGCAAAGATGATGCTTTAAAAGCGTCTATTGAAGAACAATTAGAGCTTAAAGAATTTGATGTACAAACATCACCTAGTCATTTAGAAGGTGAAGCTGATGAAAATATAGCCAATAAAAATAATCAAGGTGCAGGTGTACAGTTAGAATTAACGACTGGACTACGACAATCCTTCTTTAACAACCAAGATCTAACCATGAATTCTAGGCAAGATCAAAGTAATTGGAGCTTTGCAATGTATGACTTTGCTCAAGCAATACAAACAGCAATACATGAACACGAATAATTTTTATTGAAAATGCTACTTTAAGCTAATATAAAAACGCAGTCGCTTTTTTAACTCAAACGACTGCGTTTTTTATCATTTATTTTCCGAATTTTATTACGTCTCATCTTCAACCACTTTATTTTTAGCGGCTGGATAGCCAAAAATAAAGATTAAAATCGACATAATGATTAATGCAACAATACCTGAATTCCAACTTCCAGTCGCATCATATAGATAACCAATTAGGAATGGTCCAATTGCGGCAATTAAATAACCGACAGATTGTCCAAACCCTGAGAGAGAAATACTACCCTCACTTGTATGTGCACGAATCGAGAAGAATGTCATACACAAACTGAAACATGCGCCCATCGCTAAACCTGCAATCACAATACCGATGATTAGCAACACGAGCGATTGTGTAAAGAACAGACTAAATCCGATTAAGAATAATACTGTAATAATCACGACTAAAATGCGTTGGTCTTTCAACTTAGAAGCAACAATCGGAAATATAAAAGTCATAGGAACTTGAGAGAATTGATTTAACATTAATAGATAGCCTGCTGTGGTTGGTTCTAACCCTCTATCTATGAGAATTGAAGGCACCCATGCCACCATCGTATAGAACACCATCGACTGAAATCCCATCGTCAATGCGACCATCCACGCTAATTTAGACTTTACAACATTCACTTTTTTAGAAGGCTCTAGTTTCGATTGGTCCACTGTCTCTTGCTCCAATTTGGCGCCAGTACGCGCTTTGGGTATCCACAGTAATAAAGCAATGACACCAAAGATAATCCAAAATGATAAGGACAATCTGAATCCTATAGGTGACATTTCAGATAAGGGGAAGCTTAGTCCCCCACCTAAACCCGCCGTGAAATTCATCGTTCCGCTATAAATACCTGTTGCTAATCCAATTTGCATTGGAAAATACCATTTAACATAACTTGGCAAGACGACATTTCCAAATGCAATCGCAATACCCAACAATAACGTTCCTATAATAAACAGATTAAAATCACCGACGATACGTAAAAGCAGCGCAATAATCAATAATATCGTAGAATAAAATATCGTCCGCGACATCGTTAAGCGTGACGTAACTTTAGATACGAGTGGCGATACAATCGCAAAGATAATCAGTGGTATCGTAGTCAAAATACCCGTTACACTATTACCAATTTCCATCACCTGTTTAATCTCTTCGACTACAGGACCTACAGAAGTAAGTGGTGCTCTTAAGGTAGAGGCGATAAAAACAATAGCTATAATGACGCCCCAATGCTCATTAATTCTGTGTGTACGATAAAGTTCCGACATCTTATACCACCTTTCTACAATAAATTAATTTTAAAGTTTTATATATTCCATATCATTCAATTTACCTAATTAATAAAAAATATTATAGTGACCTATTTATACTATTGCTAATTACGTTACTACAATACTGAGTAAATTTAAAGATGCTAAATTTTTAATTGCAAAACTACTTTTGTAAAATTGATAGATACATGAGAAACTAATCTATAAGATACATGGAGTAATGATATGATTTCAAATTAAAAAAACTACAATAAAGGTTGATATCAATGACGGAAATTTGTTTTATCAGACACGGAGAAACAGATTGGAATACAGCAGGGAAATTACAAGGTCGTACAGACGTACCTTTAAACCATACAGGCATTAAACAAGCAGAAGCATGCGACCAATTTCTAAATCATTCAGAATGGGATATTATCATCACGAGCCCATTAGCGAGAGCAAAAAAGACAGCTGAAATTATTCAGCAACAACTTACTATACCTTTAATAGAAATGGAGGCTTTTATTGAAATTTCATTCGGTGATGCTGAGGGATTATCAACAGAAGAACGTACAGCGTTATATCCCGATCGACTTTACCCAAACAAAGAACAAGCACACCTCGTAACAAATCGCTTTCTTAATGGGATAAATTCACTTATAGAACAATACAAAGATCAAAAAATCCTAATTGTTTCTCATGGCGCATTTATTAAAGCAGTATTTTCTTACTATTCTAATGGAGAAATTAGCACTGATTCGCCGAGATTGTCTAATGGCAGTCTAAGTACACTTAAACTAACGAACGAGCAAGCCACAATTTTAAATTATAATGAAGCGGCACACTTACCATCGCATTCTTCACTAGGGAAAAAGTAACGGTTAATTATAACTTTTTGTTATGATTAACCGTTTTTTTGTTATACAGCTCTATGACAATACTTTAGAGCAGTAAGTAGATTGAATAAATAGAGCGTTTTAAAAATAATCAGAAGAAACTTTGTAAAATGTGAACTCTATCTAAAAAGAAAACGTATATTTATTGAGTGAAATTAAAAAAGGGGGCTAGTTGTGTAAGCTTATTTGGGATTTAATTTGGTAGATAAAATCTCATAAGAATTAAGGTTAGACAACATGAATTACTTTAAAATTTTAAAATAGGGGTGAAGCATTATGAATAAAAAATTATTAGTATTATCATCAACAGTCGCGACTACAGGATTTTTAGTAGGAGCAGGAAATGGCGTAATTGGAAATAACACTGCACATGCAGATACAATGAATCCTCAAGAAAATAACATGAACAACAATATGCAACAACAAGCCATGCCAATGGAAAACGATATGGCTATGGATCAAGGCATGAACGACATGCAAGGTAATATGAATCACAACGATATGGACATGGATCAAGGCATGAACGACATGCAAGGTAATATGAATCACAACGATATGGCTATGGATCAAGGCATGAACGACATGCAAGGCAATATGAATCACAACGATATGGCCATGGATCAAGGCATGAACGACATGCAAGGTAATATGAATCACAACGATATGGCCATGGATCAAGGCATGAACGACATGCAAGGCAATATGAATCACAACGATATGGCCATGGATCAAGGCATGAACGACATGCAAGGTAATATGATGAAGGGTAACATGGAAGAAGCTATGATGCCATATTATAATTACACAGGCTACACAACATATGATGGCCATTTTACTCAAGATTATGATTTTGTAAGAGCATTAAAATACGATAATGTAATGATTGACGGATACAAAGTTAACACTGCAACAAACGATAAAGATGTAGCTACAAGCAAAAAAGTGAATGACACAATGGTTGATATGAATAAAGATGGTCAAGTCGTTAATATCACTTTTAATACTAAAGCAGATACAGTAAGCAAAGCAATGTTCAAAAAAGCACATATGTCTAACCACATGTCTGACGAAGGACAAACAGAAAACGGCTCATATATAACTTATAAAACAAATCATGGTATGTATACAGCACACTTCGACGAACAAGGCTTTTTAATGAAAGTGATGATAAGTTAATAAGCAATAACAAAAAGGACCTGATTATAGGTCCTTTTTTGTGCTTTATATAATAAATTATAATGTGGTTATATTAATAATTACGAAATGATAGCAGTTTATAAGACCGACTCCAATGGAAAAAACACTCACCAAAGACTACAAGGTGAGGATGTGCCCATAGAAAGTGTACGCAACAACACAGCCAATTCAGTTAAATAACATCCATTTGTAGTATTTCCTCTATATATGATTGGTCATCGTGTTCATACTTACTCCCTTTAAAGTTCTGTGGTTCATTAATGCCAGTAAGTAGGATAACCTCATTATTGCTATCTGTGGCATATAGCAGCTCTCGTATACCTTCTTTTCTCGAACATCCATTTAAAACAACACGCTTTTTATAACAATCAGGTAAATGTTGATTCATAAATTTGATGATAAGTTTAGGATCTACATACCCTACTTGCTCTGCGACCAACATCAACTTATGCACCCCATCAGGAAGCTCATCGACAGTCAAAGCAATTTTATCAAAACCTCTTAAGCCTATACCAGTAATCATCGTATTTAATTTTTTACCTATACTGTCTGTATAGTCTAAAGCATTGTTTACTGATTCTCTAACTGCTAAAGCTGTATGCGCAAAATCTAAAATAATCGTATATGCACCTATATTAATAATTTGAAAACGATGTAAAGGTGAACCAATTACATGAGTCGCTTGAATAATGTCTTCAATATCAAAACCTATTTTATGCAATGCAAACATACTCGTCGCTAAATTAATGTAGTTATGGCCTCCCTGAAAAGTAGGATGAACACGATACTTTACTCCATCGATGACAATATCAATATGATTATTTTTCGCATGATATTGATAATATGTTTCTTCTTGATTTGAAAAATATAAATCATCTTTTGCTATGGTTCTATATTCAAGCGTGTCCCAATTCACTAAATTCACCTTACTTAAATCATTCAATTTTAACTTAGCATTTAAATATTTTTCCATTGTGCCATGATATTCAAGATGTTCCGGACTAAAGTTAGTAAATACTGCTAACTCATTTTGAATGAAGTCTATGCGCCTTTGTTCTAAAGCAATAGAGGTTGCTTCATAAACAATATAATCATAATTTTCACGATAAAAATAATCTATGATTTCTCCCATTTCAAAATACATCGGCGTCGTTTGCGTCGTATGGTTAAATTTCATTTTGTTATAATGACTATCGAACACGCCCATCGTACCAATGATAGCTACTTTTTTACCTAACTGTGTTAATAAATTCCCAATCATATGACAGGTTGTTGTTTTACCGTTTGTGCCCGTCACTGCAATAAAATTTAAAGCGTCAATGGCGCCTTCATAGTATAACTTCACTAATTGATTAGCCACTTCAGGAAAATCATTGATATAAATAACGGGCATATTAAATTCGAAATCTTTAAATGTAGACGGAGACGCATCTGTAATCATTATCAATGGTTTCATTTCATTTGCACGTTCCGCATAATAAACCGTATTGTCCGAACGCTTCAACATAAATATTGTATCTTGCTGAATATCTTGATACATTGACGTAATTTTTTTACAGGTCTTATCTGTCTTCACTTTTACGCTTAATGAACGCTTAACTATATTTTCTCCAATTGTTAATAATATGTCTTCAACAGTTATTTTCATTATATTCACCCAACATTTATCGTTTATTTTATAATACTTAAATATGCATATTAAAAAAGTAATTATAAAGTATACGTATAAACCAAAGAAAAGGATCACATTAATTTGTGATCCTTTCAAAATCATTTTTTCTAAATTAAAACCTAGTTAAATTTCATTACTAGACATAATCATTTGTCCTTTAGGTTGCTTATTATTAGGTGATGGTTCTAGTGTAATTGCTATTTTATCTTCTTTATCAACATCTACATTACTTAAGTCAAAAACAACCATACCTTTATCATTCGCACTCGCAAACGTGCCTGCAGGGTGTGCTTGCTCGCCTTTTAATATCCACACTTGATAAACTTCATTACCTTTTGTTGCTTCAATATCATTGGCTTCAACCATTAATTTTCTATCTTTTGTACTACTAGAGTCAGACAGATAGGCTTGCCCTTGCACTTCGTCCCCAGACATGGACTTTAAGTTTATTGCTTTCGCATCATTCGTATTAATCATAGAAGCTGATTGGTTTTGAGATGCCTTATATCCAAAGTATTGCACGCCATTACCTATAATAGATAAGAACAATAGCGCTACTATAACGCCTATCGATACACGCTTGGTAATAACACTTTTAGATTTTTTCTTTTTGTGTTTTGAAAAATGCGCTATTTGTTGATTTTCATGATTATTATTTGCACTTGTTGTATCAAGTTCATCTTCTTGTTGTTCTTTTTCTGCTTCTTCGTTTGAATTGTTTTCTTCATCTAGCACTGACGTTAAAATTCTTTTCTTCATACCTGTTGGCGGTTCAATTTCTTTATTACTATAAGGAAGTGAATCGTGAAGAACGTTTAGGTCTTCTAAAGTCTCATGGCTTTCAGATGACAAATCTAATTCTTGTTCAACTTGCTCTTTTTCACTTTCGCTCAGATTGTCATTGAAATAATCATATAGTTTATCAACTTTATTATCTTTCATTTTCTCCACGCTCCCTTCTTAAATGTTTTTTGGAATAATCGTTCAAATGCTTAATTGACAGCCTCATTCTACTCTTAACAGTGCCCAGTGGAGTTTGTAGTTTATCAGCAATTTCTTGCTGACTCAAACCTTTATAATAAAACAAATAAATAATCTTTTGTTGGTCTTTATTTAAAAGTGAAATCATTTTTTTAATTTCTTCAGACACTTCCTTATCCAATAAGTCATATTCTGGTAGATGATCATTTTGTATTCCTTGAAAATCCTCATCAAACTCATTTTCAATATGTTTATTCTTTCTTAACATATCAATAGATTTATTACGGCATAACGTAATAAGCCAAGTCGACATTTTCCCTTTATTTGGTTTGAATATAGCTTTTTGATTCCAAATTTTCATGAAAACATCTTGCAAAACTTCTTCACTAGATTGAACATCTTTTGTGATTTTATAAGCCAAATTAAATAACAATGACTCATATCGATCATATAGGATTTCTAAACTCTCGCTGTCCTTTTTATCGATTATTGATCTATAAAGATCATTTTCATCTATCATGCCGTCCCCTCCTTAGTTTAAATTCAGTATCTAGAAATACCTATCCTATATGTATATTTACATATGTATTCAATAAACATACGAAAGTTATTCGTTAAAAGTTTAACTTTCAAGAATCTTTTTATAATATCGCTAAATAATTAGAGTTATTTCCTTTTCCCCTTTTATTTTTAACCTATTATTCACATTACCACTAATAGCTCAAGCATTTCATTACAAAAGTGGTTGTACACTTGTTAGTTAACTGACAAGTGTAATAATACTATAAGCCTTCGTACTAGATTGTCTATAAATAGGTGTTACACTGGACGTAAATCATAACCTACTGGAGGGATTTTGATGAGTATCATTCTTACACTAATCGTAGGTGCTATTGTAGGCATCAGTTTATCGCTTTGGTTAACGAGTAACTCAATTCCCACTGTCATTGTCAGTCTGATTTCAGGTGTGTTAGGCGCATTTATAGGCACATCTTTATTAATAGCACCAAGTATGTATTTCTTAATCACAGCATTTATAGGCGCATTTACGCTTACATTGCTTGTTCTATTCATCATCAATACAAGCATCGATGTTGTAAGAAACTAAGTTAAGTTCTAACTACAAGTCGATATTAAACTGCAAAAAACATTCCTTGTAATATGAATTTTTAAAAGGAATGTTTACATATAACTCATCTTAAGTTATTCATGATAGTAAGTGCTTTTCAGTTTTTGAAATGACTTATAGCTTCAAATAGCAAACTAGTGTATCTTGTTTTAATCATTTTTCGAAACATGCTTACCATCACAGTAGCCCTCTATATTATAATGAGTGATCAAGTTGAAAAATGTGTATATGATGTATATCAATTACTTCATTTTAAAAAATTCCACACTTTTTATTTTCCTCTTTCAAAATCATATTCACTATATATGCGTCAATTAAACGAAAAATAATTTGGTTCAAATCCTAATATGTTACTGACAAATTTCCGTCGCTTTTTCTAAAAAAAGTTGTGCTTGCCTTAGAAAAAGTATGGTCTTTGCGCCATACCATATTATGTTTTGCTATTAATTTCGGTTTTAGAGGTACAAAGCTAAGTTTGTTTTCAATAGAAGTATTGATAATACTATCCAAAGTGATGACATACCCTATGCCAGATTTGACCATTAATCCAGCGTTATATGCTAAATTGAAAGTACCTACAATATTCAGTGCTTCAAAACTACTACCAAACCAATCTGCAAATTCATTTTTAGAAATCGTTGTATCTAAAACTTGTCTGGAACAAATTAACGGTTGCGTTAATAAATCCTCCTTAGTTACAAAATTTTGCTGTGCTAAGGTACTATCACTTTTAGCTACCACCCCCCAATGATCTGAAGACGGTAAATTTAATGCTTTATACTTATTTAAGTTTGTTGGTTGAATAAATACCCCAAAATCCAACAATCCTTTATCTAACCGACTCTCAATATCTTCTGCATTACCACTATATATATGAAAATGAATATCAGGATACATTGATTGAATATTTTTAAAAACATTAGCTATTACTTGCATTCCTTTAGTTTCACCACAACCTATATAGACATTACCTTCAATGTTTTTATCAATAAATTTAAATTCTTCTTGTATTTGTTGAGACATTTCTAATAATTCTTCAGCTCTCTTTTTTAGTAACAGCCCTTCATCTGTAATATAGATACTGTGGTTGCTTCTTTTAAAAGTTTGACACCTAGTTCACTTTCCAAATCTTTAATTTGTCTAGATAAAGTTGGTTGTGTAATGTGCAATGTGTTAGCGACACGTGTTATACTCTCTTCTTTTGCAATCGTGACAAAATAATATAGGGTTTTTAATTCCATTACATTTCTCCTCATTATGCATTTTAAGCATATCTAATAATTACAATTAAGTATTTGTTATAACTACTTATACCCTTTACACTTTTATTATAAAAGTTTTGTAGGAGGTACATAGTGAAAAACAATAAATTAATTATACTCATTTTAACTATTGGTGTTTTTGGTATCTTAAATACTGAGATGGGTTTCATAGGATTAATACCTCAAATTGCTGAACGTTTTGGTGTTAGCACTTCAACTGCGAGGTTGGCTCGTCTCCATTTTTGCTATTGGCATAGCAATATCAGGTCCAATTATGCCTTTATTATTATCTAAATTGGAAAGAAAAAAAGTAATGATTATTGTGCTTTTAATTTTTATTATCAGTAATATCATTTCAGTATTCACTACAAGTTTTACTATTTTATTAATTGCTAGAGTAATTCCAGCCATTTTCCACCCAGTATATATCGCCTTAGCTTTTTCAGTCGCGTCTGATTCGGTCAATTCTAAAGATGCACCTAAGGCTGTAGCTCGCGTATTTATTGGTGTTTCTGCAGGCATGGTTGTAGGTGTACCTATCGTTAATTTCTTAGCAACTCAATTCAACTTGTCTATCGCTTTATCATTTTTTGCACTGGTTAATATAATCGTTTTGATTTTAACATTAATCTTTATACCTAAAATGCCAACAAAAAAATCTGTGACTTACGGCACACAACTTAGTGTATTAAAACGTCCTTTAACATGGATGTCCATCATCATTTCTATACTATTTAATGTTGCTATATTTGGTGTTTACAGTTACTTAACCGATTACTTAAATATTGTGACAGAAGCGCCTAGTCACTATGTATCCATAATTTTATTCCTATATGGTGTATCCAACATTTTAGGAAATATTATTGCGGGAAAACTATTAACTTCTATTCCACAAACAGCAATTTTTCTACTACCGTTTGCGTTAATTATTATATATATATCAATGTTTGGCTTAGGCTCTTTCCTTATCCCAATGGCTATCATTTCAATATTTTGGGGTACATTAGCTGGAATTTCTGCAAATATCACACAATACGTAATTACTTCATCTGCTCCTGATGCACCAGATCTTTCCAATGGTATATTTTTATCAGCTGTAAATTCAGGAACCACGATTGGTACATTTATTGGTGGTATATTTATCACTACACTAGGATCTAATTATGTCATTATGGTTGGTATCTTAGCCTGTGTCATTAATATCTTGTTTATCTTAATTAGAAATAAAAGTTTAAAAAAACAAGATAATATTTCATAATAAAATCCCTTAATCTATCTAGATTAAGGGATTTTATGTTGATACTTTCATTATTCATTTTGAAATTTAAATTTAGCCATAAAAAAAAGACGAGTTATACTCGTCTTTTAGCCGTTATTATAATTTAACAACGTTAGTCGCTTGAGGACCGCGGTCGCCTTCAACGATTTCGAATTCAACAGCTTGGCCTTCTTCTAATGATTTGTAGCCTTCTTGAGTGATTGCTGAGAAGTGTACGAATACGTCGTTTCCACCTTCAACCTCGATGAAACCAAAACCTTTTTCTGCATTAAACCATTTAACTGTACCGTTATTCATATTAAATTCCTCCATGTGCTTTTGCACTAATATTTGTAATCTGTCTTAAAAAATCAAAAGGAGTAAATTCAAAAGAATAAAACTACAAATCAATTTCACGAACTAAATTACTTAATACCTATTATAACGAGTTATACTCATTTTGTACACCCCTATTTCTAATTTAATTTTAATTTTTAATCTTTGATACGAATATATTGTGTTGCTCGACTCATTTTATTTTCAATTAAACCTGCGTACACTATGCCTCTCATTAATATGATCACTCATCACATCGCTGTTTAGAAAATAGATTCACTACAAAAAACAATGAAGACACGCTATTAAGTGTGCTCCATTGTTTCAAATGACTCTATTTTCAGACTTTATTATACTCTTTTACGTAATTGGTCCATTATTTTACTAACATATTTTGAATAATCTTTTCCAGTTTTCTTTTTAAGTTTATCACTTATTTTATACAAGCCTTGCTCTAATTTACCGTTTTTTACATATTTACTTAACGTACTTTTTACCTTCTTTATCAATTATAAAACTCCCTTTTGGCATTCTAAATGCATATTAGTATTTCAGTCACAAAATCTGCGTCGTAATTTTTAATCTAATGAATAGCGTTTCAATAAGTGTAAACAAAATATTAATACACCAATTGTCACTGCAAGAAGCAATGTTTCAATTGCATTATAATGCTCTACAATAATAAATCGAATCACTGCCGTAATTCCTACGTAAATAAAAAATTGTAATGAGAAATGATAATTCTTTCTGAAATATTGTATGATTAACAGTATGAATTCGATATGCATGAAAGCAATCAACATTTTCTCTACGACATAATTATACTTCACCGTTTTATTTTCTATAAAGGTATAAATCATACCCCAACATTCTTGAAATAAAAATACGACTAATATAACTCCTAATATTGCAATACAGAGGTTTAAACAAAAATAAAGTGCTTTAGTGAAATAATCTATCACTTTGTTCAATATTAATAAATCTCCTTAACTTGAGAATGTCCTCATACAAACACTTGTATGAGGACGTCTATTTTAACATTTATATCTTAAAATACATCATATAAAACCTTATAAATAAAATTTATAATTCGGCTAAGCAACTATAAATGTACCCACTAACAATATTACCGAAATAATCATTGTCCAACTCAATATTGGTGCTACTTTATCAATCATTTTTTTATATTCTTTATCTGGCGCATTATTTTTCTTTAAATGCCGGCACTTTGTTAATAAATACAATGCTTCTAGCAAATTAACGAACAAAACTATAATTAAGATTGTGATAATCATAGATATATCTCCCTTTTTATAATTATATGTAAGCTTAATTATTGTGTTTTTTTCTTATGTTCATAGCTTTATAAACGAGGTAACCTGCATTTAGAATGGTGATTATTACTAATATAATTAATAATGGCATACTTAATGAAGATGAACCAAAAGCTATGATTAATACAAGAAAGATATTTATAATACTAGAAATCATAAAACCCGTGTCTAGATTCTCTTCTTTCTTCATCAATACATCTCCTTGGTGTTTAATTCTTTTAACAATACACTAACATAAAATTTTTTTGTCATGTATATTTTATTGATAATATATTTAAAAGCAATACAAAATGGATTATACTTATATTGTTGATTAATTAATAAGGAGATCCTATTTTGAAATTACTTTTATTCTTCATTGCTATTTTGATATTTTCATCAATTTGGACTGTGATAACAGGCAAGTATTTACCAAGTGAAGTTGTGGATAATAACAAGAATAATAGCCGATATGACAAAAGACAAAAGAAAATATTCATTGAAATTTTAGCTAGAACTTGCGTTTGGCTAGTTTATATTTTAGTACTCATACTTATATTTCGACTTTTTGGTTTTTGGGATACCAAAGGCAGCCTTTTCATGAACTATCCTGAAATTATATTTTTAGCTGCAACTTTTATATTAATTGTCGTAAATTATTTAGGTGTTAGGAAAAAATACTCTACTGGCGAGTAATAAAATAAGAATACATAAAATAAAAAAAGGATTGATACAATTATGAAATTCATAAATTTTACTGCAATGACAGAAAAAGGATTAAATAAAAAGGTGAATGAATTTTTAACAGAAAATCCATATATTGAGATTATTAAATTCGATTATCAAATAGGTTATAGCGGCTTTGGCGTCGGCATACTTTATAGTAAAACGAAAGTTTCTAATTTATAAAAATTATCAGAAATTAAAATGAGCAATGCATTGTATATACAGGACAATTAACATTTTGATTATCCTATCCATATTAGATTTCACGAATATAGGTGAATCAACAGCTTTAATCGTATTAGCAATTGTCTTTGTTTGTAATACGATATTATTACTAAGCGCTAACAGTAAACATGTTAAGAAAGATGGCACTACTATAGAAAATTATGAGAAATAATACTACCAATTACACAGGAGGAATTTCATGAAATATAGCGATTCTCAATCAAATACTAAGGATGTTAGGACGATATTTTTAAAACCTTTTCCGGTACCTTTAATTTTCATTGTATTTGCAATATACACCATAATAACTAAAGATAATACAGCTTATATAGTTACATCTATAATCGCATTAATATTTTTCACATCATTGTTAACGTTAGATATTAATGCCTACATGAATTATAAAAAACAAAACAAGCAGAATAAACAAAATGGAAGATATGTATGAATTTTGGTAAATATAAATATGATTATAACTATTTACTCATGTCTACACCACTTTTAGTAGTATCACTATTTGTACCATCAGTATTTGTTGCCTTTTTCATATGTATATTTTGTGGATTTGAGAAAAAGAGTAGGAGTGATTAATGATGGTATTTTCGTTGATGAAGACAAACCGGGTACTATGATTAATACAAGAAAAACATTTATAAAACATAACGGTAACCACTTCATTAATTTACAAGGAAATTGAAACTGACTCTTATAAAAATTTACCTCACAAAGAACGAGGTTGGTTTGAATGGATAGTAGGAGCACATTGTGGAAGTGGTGGTGCTAGAGGCTGTTGGACTGTTGCTATTACTTTAGGTATTACCCTTTGGCATGGCAACAATATGTGGCTTAATTACTTCATTAGGGTGTATAGGCGCGACAAACTATATTTGTAGATGAAAGAAATGAGGTTTTACTATGGCGATGTTTATCATAATATTCCTATTTGTATACTCTATAGTCATAACGTTAATGTATTTTAAAAATCAAAAATAAATCAAAACACTTTTACTTTAAAAGGGCGACTCTAATAACAGTCGCCCTTTTGTTGCTTTTGGAATTATCTAAATCAGGCAATCCCTTTTTTCTTTAATGCTAAATATGCACCAAAACAAGCGAGAACTATGCCCACAATTAGTTTTAAACTGATTTATGTCTCTCGCTTAATAGTGATCAAATTACTCAAGCACGCTTCGATTAGCATGATGTTGATAAGTCTAAATTTATGATTTTATTTCCAACACCAAAATAATTGCTATCATGTGTCGCCATTATTATAGTTATGCCTTGCTTATTTAACGCTTTAAATATATTTATTACATTATCACTGTTATCTCTATCCAAATTACCTGTAGGTTCGTCCGCAATAATTAATTTCGGTTCTTTTAATATTGCTCTTGCGATAGCAATTCTTTGTTGTTCACCGCCGCTACATGTGTAAATTTTCGTTTTTAAAGATAGATCTTGCAAACCAACTTTTTTCATTACACTTTTTAATTTAGTTATCTCTTTTTTCGAAACATTTAATGGCAAAGTGAGATTTTTAAGGATTGTCTCATTTTCAAGCAGACCATAATTTTGATAAACGTATGATATATCTTTACGCTTATAGATTAATTTCGTTTTTTCATTTTTCACTACAACGCCGTTGTATAATACTTCTCCTGAGTCTGGAGCTTCAAGTAATCCAATAATATTTAATAAGCTTGATTTCCCTTTACCACTTGCTCCTCTAATGATTACAAAGTCTCCTGATTCAATAACGACGCTAAATTTTTCGAAAATTACTTTTCCATCAAAAGATTTATTAATATGATTAAGTTTTATCATTCTTTTTTCCCCTTCAATACTTGATTTATATTTTCTTTATTCAACTTTTTAAATGAATGCATTATCACAGTAGAGTGAACTATAAGTAAAATTATATAAAATAGTATTGCTATTTGATTTAAGCCTTTACTAAGGAATAGGCCTATAAAGAAATTAACCAAGCACAAAAAGAATAAAACCCATTTGTGAATTTCAAAATAACTATAGCCTAAATTTCGTTTAAGAAAAATAACATATTGATACGATTTAAAATAAAGGTTTATAAAAGTGATACTTACTATCATATAAATTAATGCTGTTAATCCCGATAAAAAAGTATATTTATACATTTTTGATTTCAGTTCATTTATAAATTCTATTTTAGAATCGAACACCGAACTTACTGTAGGAATATAGTTATCTAATTTATATTTTTTCAATCCCGATTCTATTGTTTTATATGGATGATCTAACATACTCTTAAACATATAAGATTGAGAAAAATATGGTTCAAAATTTTCTTCATGTGTTTTTCCACTTTCAACTATTGCAATAGGATCTATAATGGTATTTTTTTCTCCTCCTATTTGAGCGTCATAGGTAAAGTAAGAGGAATTATTTTTCGTCCAAATAATATTTACATCTAAACTTTCATTTGCTTCTCCTTTATATTTAAATAAATTTTTTCTGAAAGTGAACTCATCTTTGAAATTGTCTTTAATTTCACTTTCATAGCTTTTATACTTTACTGGAACTATGATATTCTGCGTATTATCTTTATATATCATTTTAGTTAATACATTTTTATTTTCCTGAGTATATTGTGGATGGTCTTTCAAAAATCGTTGGTCTATCGTAATTGTTTTGCCAGCTGGATCGATATTATAATTTTCTATTTCACCACTTACATATAATGGCTCTCCATCAACCTCAAGAAATTTAATAGTATCAATAATAAACCCTTTATTCTCGTTACTGTTATAGTAATTTTTAAACTTCTTATTAACTTCTATATCTAACTTTCTATTTTTCAGCTGACCTCTATCCATAACGTTGGTTTTATAGGTGTTCTCGGCTTGTGTCCAGTGTTCACAAGAAAGTTTTTGTCTTTGATATTCGCTATAATTATTAATTAAACTTTGAGTAGATAGCACTAAAAATACAACTATTACAATTGTTAATAGCATATAGGTGTACATCATAATTAATTTATTACTATGCTTTTTATTTTTAGCAAAATCCTTTCCAAATATATAAGTGATTATTACTATAATTATTAAAGACAGTAATAGTATGATTAAAGTAGTTAATAAAATAATACCTATCACATTTAACAACTGAAAATCTTTATAAATTAATATATACATCAATAGTGTAAGTAATATATTAAGGAGAATATAGTAGAGCATCTGTGTTCTAAATGATTTAATAATAGCCAAGATGATTCTATATCTTACATATCCTAAATCATATAATATTTTATAGTTAATTTTATTATTGTTTAAATAATGATGTAACACTGTCATATATATCAAAATTAAAAGTGAACATAGGGTTAAACTAAATTGGTCTATTTTTAAGTAAACTTCACTACTATTATCCATTTCTTCGATATGACCTACATTTTTTTCTATCAAATTTTTAACTTTTTCAGTATTATTTTTACTACCTGACAAATAATAAGTGCCATTCTCTGATAATTTTGTATCTTCTAGAGCATATATTTTAATATGTAACTTACTATCAAATATCATCATCTTATTATTGGTGTTTGCCATAGCTTTCAATTTTTCATCATTAGTATTTATAACGATTTCATCATTATTTATGTATGTGACTTTTGTAATTTTAGTGTTGTATTTTTTTGACAGTTTATTGAAATACTCTAACGCTTCGTCAGTATACTTTTTCTTTTCTTGAGTGAATAAAAACTCTATTTTCTCATTTCCTTTTGCTACAGTATTATAAAAAGAAAGTGACTTATAAGTGTCGATAATAATAAAATTTAAAGTGAGTGAAATCACTACTGCTAATATTATTAAAATCCTTTTCACAACATCTATCTCCTTATAAAGAAAGCCCACTAAGAATAATAATCTTAGTGGGCTAAACATTATTATTTGTGATCATAATATACTTTATTACCATATAAAGTTTTCACTATTCTGCCATATGAAAAATCCCCCGGTTTTTTCCATTTTAGTCCACCCTTCATTCATAATTTAGGTCGCATTCTAAGTTACACATTTCTCTATATTTAACTTAAATTATACTTATCCCTTAGAAAATATCTACAAATCTTTATGTTTATTTATTTTTTATTGCCTAAGATTAAATTTTCTTTATATTAGATGGAGATAAAAAGAAGTTCAATTAAAAATATGCTACTAATACCTTAAAATTTTTAAGATATTAGTAGCATAGGAATTATTATGAAGAAATATTTCTAGCACTTTATTTAAAATAAAAAACACCCCCTTAAGCCTATGGCCTAAGGGGGCATCATTCTATACTATTATTCCCACTCGATTGTGCTTGGTGGCTTAGATGTAATGTCATAGACGACGCGGTTGACGTGGTCTACTTCGTTTACAATACGACTTGAAATCTTTTGTAAGACTTCCCAGTCAATGCGTGCGAAGTCACTTGTCATGCCATCAATAGAAGTTACAGCACGGATGCCTACTGTGTGATCATACGTGCGGTAGTCTCCCATAACACCTACAGATTGGATGCCTGGTAATACCGTGAAGTATTGCCAAATCTCACGTTCAAGACCTTCTTCACGTACAACTTGTCTTAAAATCGCGTCAGATTCACGTACAATTTCTAGTTTATCTTCTGTGATTTCGCCAAGCACACGAATACCAAGTCCAGGACCTGGGAACGGTTGTCTCCATACTAAATGCTCTGGAATTCCTAATTCGATACCTAATTCACGTACTTCGTCTTTAAACAATGTATTGATTGGTTCGATTAATTGGAAATCCATATCTTCTGGTAATCCACCAACGTTATGGTGTGATTTAATTGTTTGTGCAGTCTTCGTACCTGATTCAATAACATCTGTATACAATGTACCTTGAGCTAGGAAGTCTACGCCTTCTAACTTAGATGATTCGTCATCAAATACATAGATGAATTCATTACCAATGATTTTACGTTTTTGTTCTGGGTCAGATACACCTTTTAGTTTACTCATGAAACGTTCTTGTGCATCCACACGAATAATGTTCATATTGAAACCTTCACCAAATTGTTCCATTACCATGTCGCCTTCACCTTTACGTAAAAGACCATGGTCTACGAAGATACATGTTAATTGGTCACCGATTGCTTTGTGTAGTAATACTGAAACTACTGATGAATCTACCCCACCACTCATTGCAGAAAGGACTTTACGATCGCCAACGAGGTTGCGGATTTTTTCAATTTCAATATCGATAAAGTTTTCCATTGACCATTCGCCTGTACAATCACAGACGCGACGTACAAAGTTACGTAATAAATCGTTACCGAATTCTGTATGACGTACTTCTGGGTGGAATTGCACGCCATAAATGCGGCGTTCTTTATCTTCGATAGCTGCATAACGTGTGCTTGGGCTATCTGCAATGACTTCAAAGCCTTCAGGAATTTCAATTACTTTGTCCGAATGACTCATCCAAACATTTTGTTCTTCTGGTAAACCAAAGAATAATTCATCCGTTTTAGCATTAATAACTGCTTTACCGTATTCGCGTTCATTAGCGCGCTCAACTTTTCCACCTAATAATTTAGTTGTAAGTTGCATACCATAGCAAATACCTAAAATAGGAATACCTAAATTATATATTTCTGGATCAATTGTAAATGAATCTTCTTCGTAAACTGAATTTGGTCCACCAGAAAGGATAATACCTTTAGGGTTCAAACTTTTAATTTCATCCATACTCATTTCATGGTCGTGTAATTCACTGTACACTCCCATTTCACGAATACGACGTGTAATTAATTGGTTGTATTGGCTACCAAAGTCTAAAACAAGTATGAGCTCTTGCTCTTTCGCCATTTCCATAACTTTTAAATCTCCTTTGACTTAGAATGAATAATTTGGTGATTCTTTTGTAATTTGAACATCATGTGGGTGACTTTCTGCTAGTCCAGCAGGTCCCATACGTGTAAACTGTGCTTCTTCTCTTAGTGCTTCTAAGTTTCTTGAACCAGTATAACCCATACCAGATCTTACGCCACCCATAAGTTGATAAATTGTATCTTGTAATGAACCTTTATAAGCAATACGGCCTTCAATACCTTCTGGAACGAATTTCTTAGGTGTTTTGTCCTCTTGGAAATAACGGTCATTTGAACCACTTTCCATAGCACCTAATGAACCCATGCCTCTGTATACTTTATATTGTCTACCTTGGAATACTTCTGTTGCGCCAGGGCTTTCTTCAGTACCAGCGAGTAAGCTTCCTAACATTACCGCATGTCCACCAGCAGACTAATGCTTTGATGATGTCACCAGAGAATTTAATACCGCCATCAGCAATAATTGATTTGCCTTGTCTACGTGCTTCTGTAGCACAATCATAGATAGCTGTAATTTGAGGTACACCAACACCTGCTACAACACGTGTTGTACAAATTGAACCTGGGCCAATACCTACTTTAACTACATCTGCACCTGCATCATATAACGCCTTTGTACCTGCAGTAGTAGCTACGTTACCAGCGATTAATGTTACTTGTGGGAATTGCTCTTTAATATGTGCAACTTGGTCTAATACGCCTTTAGAATGGCCATGCGCTGTGTCTATAACTAACGCATCTACACCGGCTTCAACTAATTTTTTAGCACGGATGTCTGTGTCTTTAGCAATACCAATTGCCGCACCAACTAATAATCTACCGTGTGCATCTTTAGCTGAATATGGGAATTCAAGTACTTTTTCAATATCTTTAATTGTGATTAAACCTTCTAAACGCCCTTCTTTTACTAGAGGTAGTTTTTCGATTTTATGTTTTTGTAATAATTTTTCAGCTTCGTCTAATGTTGTACCAACAGGTGCTGTAACAAGTCCATCTTTAGTCATCACATCAGAGATTTTAATTGAAAAATCTTCAATAAAACGTAAATCACGGTTTGTAATAATACCTACAAATTGTCTATCTTGTTTACTGTTAACAATTGGTACGCCTGAGATACGATATTTACCCATTAATGCTTCCGCTTCAAAAACACTTTCTTCAGGTGTTAAGAAAAATGGATTTGAAATAACACCATTTTCAGAGCGTTTTACTTTTTGAACTTCGTCTGCTTGATCTTCAATGTTCATGTTTTTATGGATTACACCAAGTCCACCTTGTCTAGCCATTGAAATCGCCATTTTCGATTCAGTTACTGTGTCCATACCCGCTGAAATCACAGGAATGTTCAATTTAACGCCTTCTGATAATTGAACACTTAAATCTACTTCTTTCGGTAAAACATCTGATTCTGCTTGGTAACAATAACACATCGTCAAAAGTTAAAGATTCTTTTTCAAATTTATTTTCCCACATACTGGTACAGCCTCCTATTATTTGTTTTATAGTTATTATTTCATAACTTCCGTATTTTGTTGACTCTTTATACCATTAAAAAAGAAATTCAAAATAATTGCTGAAATCGCGCCAAGTACAATACCATTTTGAGTTAACCATGCAAACTGTTCACCTAATGCTTCAAATGCTTGAGGTACTGCACTTATACCCGTTCCTAGCCCAACTGATACAGCAATTACTAACAAATTGTTTTGATTCTTAAAATTAATATTACCTAATATACTAACACCATATGCCATAACCATGCCAAACATAGCTATCATGGCACCACCTAATACTGGAAGTGGGATCATATTCGCCAATGCACCTAATTTAGGAATACATCCGCAAATAATCAATAATATAACCATGCCATATATCACATTGTTCTTTTTAGCACCTGATAACGATACTAACCCAACATTTTGAGAATACGCTGTATATGGGAAGGCGTTAAAAATTGACCCTAATATAATCGCAATACCTTCTGCAGTATAGCCTTTACGGAAATCTTTACGTTCTAGTTTCTTACCTGTAATCTCACTTAATGCATGATACACACCTGTTGATTCTATCAAGCTGACTAATGCAACAATGAAAAATACAAGCGTCGCACCTAAGTCAAAGCTGAAAGTTGAAAACCTAAATGGTTGTGGTAACGCAAACCAATGCGCTGTTCCAACTTGCTTCACATCTACAATACCAAATATCGAAGCTAAAATCGTCCCTGCAACCAATCCTATTAAAATAGCAATAGATTTTAGAAAACCTGATGTAAATCGTTGAACTATCAAAATAATAATTAACGTCGTCGCACCAAGCATAATATTCGTAGCATCACCATAATCTTTTGCGTCTTCTCCGCCGACTAAATAATTCATTGCAACTGGCATTAGGTTAATCCCTATTATCGTAACGACACTACCTGTTACAACAGGTGGGAATAACTTCACTAAATGCGAAAAGAATGGCGCAATAACAACAACTAAGATACCTGATAAAAATAGTGAACCATATAAGTCACCAATACCTTTTGTCTGACCAATCAAAATCATCGGTGCTACTGCAGTGAATGTACACCCCAATACAATAGGTAATCCTGTACCAGTACCTTTCCAAACTTGTAAAAATGTAGCTACACCACACATAAAAATATCTACTGTAACTAAGAATGCAATTTCTTCTGGAGAGAAGTCTAAACTTGTTCCAACGATAATAGGAACTAGGATGGCTCCTGCATACATTGCCAATAAATGTTGTAAGCTTAAGAAAAAGGTCTTCATGCTTCGTCCCCTAGAAACGTTACTTTGTTTCCACTTAAAGAAGCAACTTTACATAGTGATGAAACTGTAAGACCTGCTTGTTCTAATCGCTCTCTTCCGGGTTGGAAGCTTTTCTCTACTACAATGCCAACACCGACCGTAGTTGCATGCGCTTTTTCTACAATTTCGTTTAAACCAAGTGATGCATCGCCGTTCGCTAAAAAGTCATCTATGATTAATACGCGATCATGCTCACCTAAAAATTCATTTGAAACAATGACCGTACTTGTCGTGTTTTTTGTGAATGAATGGATATCTGCTTGATATACATCTTTCTTTAACGTACTCGGCATTGCTTTTTTCGCAAATAGACACGGTACATCAAAGTGCATTGCAGCCATGATAGCTGGTGCAATACCTGAAGCCTCTATTGTTAATATTTTAGTAATACCTTCGTCCTTAAACTGCTCATAAAACGTTTGTCCTACATCGTACATTAACCTTGCATCGATTTGATGATTTAAAAATCCGTCCACTTTCAAAATCTTCTCATCAATAACGACACCATCTGCTTCTACTTTCTGTTTCAACAAATCCACTCGAAAAAACCTCCTCATTTTGTGTACAAAAAAAGTCCTAAACTAACTTAGTTTCAGGATCTATGAGTGAACTTGCAATACGAGAAGAAGCCCTTCTTCAACTTATAACTCATGTTGCCCAAGTTGGTTGTTTCACATTCATTTCCCAAATTATATGTAAAAAGGTTAGATTTGTGACAACAGTAGCGATAAGTGTTCTAAAACGTGTACGTCTTCTTACGATTTAAAACATATGAATTCGAATTACTTATGTATTGTATTGGTTACCCATAGTCATATCGTTAATGGCGACATGGTAGAAACTTCTAAAGCCTTATCCTTTAGATTATATGAGTTAGATAAATTATTAACTGATGATAGCAAATTTTAGCTTTATTTTCAATACACATATTACAAGTAAGCGCTTCACAACGACCTTTTTATTACTTTTTTCTCGAATTTGTAAACGTTTTCTATGGCGATAAAATGATGTTTGTCAGAGTTATCATTCCGTTATATAATAAAGTTGTATTCGTTTTATCTATATGTGAACTGGGTAAATACTTAATAATCATTAAAACAATGGCTGGAGGGATTTTACATGACAGATTTTACAATTGTACAAAATGAAGAAGAATTATTACAAAAAGTTAAAGAAAAAGTTTCTGAAGGATACGATGAATCAGAGCTATCCGTTTTATCTAGAACAAAACTCCATATTGATGAATTACATAATTCCGAAGTGAGTTTAATAGCAACAAGCGGATCATTTAGTGATAAAGTCGCTAAGATTATGACTGGTGAAGACGGTGAAGAAGTTGTCTTATCTCACTATGATATTACAGATGATGAAAAAGAACATTATAAAAAGGAAATACTAAACGATAAATACATTATCGTAGTCGCGAGAGATACCTCTTCACATGAAGAAGTAGAAAAAACAAATGCCGCTTATGAAGATGAATCAGTTGTTGGGCATCATTATGCCGAAGAATCAAACGGCCCAAAATCGTAAAGATGCACTTACTATAATCATTTTGAGTCTGAAACATAATTGCATTTATTAATTTAGAGACTGCACAGTAGTTGACTAGATATTTAGTCAACTTAGTGGGGGCGGGAATACGAAATCAAAATTTGATTTCTGTCCCGCTCTTTTTCAATTACATAATAAGTATTAACAAGATTTAGATTATGTGTTAATAAATTACAAATATAACTATTATGTTATAATGAACGCAATAATTTTGGGGGTGAGTCTATGGAATTTAAAGCCGTAACATCAATTGATGATCCATTGTTCAAATCAGCTTTAAAGATATATGACGAAAAGTTTGATATCGGGTTAACAGAGGACGAACAAATATTTAAACAATCGTTAAAAAACGAACGTACTAAACATGATTATTTATTTTTAGTAGGTATCGAGTCAGAAAAACCAGTGAGTTTAGCTACTGCTCACTATGAAGCAACGACGAACTCAGCTTTTTTAATTTATTTAATAGCCCTCGATCAACCGAACCATGATGAATTAATCAATTTAACACTAAAACGTATGGAAAAAGAAATTAATAAATTATCTAATCAACTCCATGCTCATGATGTTAACTTCATCATGTTGGAAGTGCCAAAAGAACCTGAAGAAGCGTCTGAAGACGAAATAACTATTATGGATAACAGACGTCAGTTTTTATTCGAAAATGGTTTCGAAAGACAATATGACATCGATTATTTAGCACCCAGTCTGAAAGGTTTTTCTGAAGGACGACCTATGGATTTATTTATTAAATCTAATATCGAATTAACTAAAGATATTTATGGACCAAGTATTAAATCAAATTATATATTAAAGTATGTATTTGCTAACAGAATATCTAGAAGTGTTATTTATCCTTTACTCACGGAAATGGATTTGCGCAAATGATAGCGAGGCACTACTTGAAATCACTGTTAAAACAGTTTAGACTAATATAGAGGTAAGACTGACGTTTCACTAACCGAAGACAAACGTCCGTATACATAAATCGCTTATATGAAAGGACTTATTACTATGTTAACTAAAGAATTTGCACTACGTGTAGAGCTAAGTGAAAAACAAGTCCGTAAAATCGTTCAACATTTAGAAGAACGCGGGTACCAACTTAGCAAAACCGAATACCGTGGCCGTGAAGCTACAGATTTCAAAGAAGAAGATATTGAGCTTTTCCAAGAAATTGCCGAAAAAGTTAAGCAAACCAATAGCTATGATTTAGCTTTCGAGGAATTAGAAAAAGAAAAAGACTTCCTACAAGTACTTGTTAAAGACAATGACAGTAATCTACCTACTGACCAAAATGTTTCTAAACTTGTGGATGACTTACGTTCTGAAATCCAAAAAATGCGTGACGAACGTCAAATGCTTGGCCAAATGATTAACCAAGTACACCAACAACAACACGAATTACATGAAATGCAAAATCAAATCACATCAAAATTAGATGCTAACACGGAATCATTAAAAGCTATCCAAACATCAACGGATGAAATTAAGACAACTCAAAGTGTGATTCAAGATTCTCAAAAAGAACAATCAGAACTTGTGAAATCTAACGTTGAGACAGACAATATTACTGCTTCTACGGGTACAACTGCTGGTAAAGGTGATAATTTGACTGATAATACTACTGAACAAGCTTCATCTGCTACTGCACATCCAGCTAAAGACAGTAAAGTAAGTACGGAAAACACTTCAAACTCAGTTCAAGTCGAAGATAGCGAGATTACACAAGTTGGTGCTCAACCATCTACTGTAGCTAAACCAACAACTGATGATAGCAAAGTTGCTTCAACTTCTTCTACAAGTCAGACAGCTAAAGAAACTGACACAACGGGTGCTCGCAACTACTGCATCATCAGAAGAAAAAGATACAACTTCAGTTGATAAAGCTAAAGATGATTCTATCCAAAAAACACCAGACAATGATCATGCTACAGACCTAGCATCGTCTAGTGAGCAAGAAGCATCTTCAGAGCAAACGCACGCTTATGAATCCCCACTTGCTAAAGAAGAACCAAAAGATGAACGCAAAGGATTTTTTGCTCGTTTATTCAATCTATAAAGAAAATCTAATTTATTTTAACCATCCCAACAATCAAGGGATGGTTTTTTTATATAATTATCCAGTATATCAATCTTCTCTCCTCACCCCTTTCTTCACCCACAAAAACATCTTCATAGCAGTCTCTCACTGCATTTCATTATTGTCAGAATATAAAGTCATTTTCATTTTCAAATTTTCTTGCAAAATAGACTTGAATATTATTAACTTTTCTAATATCCTTAGTATGCTTATCGGAATTAAAAAATTAAATTATGAAAGTGTAGGTCCTGCTTTATGTTATTAACAATTCTTAACATCGTCATTTTTGTGGCCTTCCTCATCGGATTATATGTAATGGCTAAACGACACGTATCATTTCCAAAACGTGTTTTCAGTGCTTTAGGCGTAGGTATCATTTATGGTATTTTCATTCATCTAATTTATGGTGTGGATTCTACGATTACTAAACAAACAACAGACTGGTTTAGTATTGTCGGAGATGGCTATATCTCATTATTACAAATGATAGTAATGCCCTTAATCTTTATTTCAATCGTTTCAGCTTTCACTAAAATTCAAATTGGAGAAAAATTTGCTAAAATAGGCATTTATATTTTCATGTTCTTAATCGGTACAGTAGCTATCGCGACTATCGTTGGTATTGTCTCTGCCCTTGTTTTTGGCTTAGATGCTTCATCTATCGATTTAGGAAGTGCTGAAAGTTCAAGAGGTGGCGAACTCGCAAGTCAGGCTAAAGACATGACTGCCAATACATTGCCACAGCAAATCTTAGAGTTACTACCAAGTAATCCATTCTTAGATTTCACAGGTCAACGTACAACTTCTACTATTGCAGTCGTTATATTTGTTGCATTTATTGGTTTTGCATTCTTACGTGTAATGCGTAAACAACCTGAAAGTGGAAATATCTTAAAACGTGGTATCGATGCATTGTATAACCTAGTAATGGCGATTGTAACGTTCGTATTACGCTTAACACCTTATGGTATTTTAGCGATTATGACATCAACGATTGCCACAAGTGACTTCGGTGCTATATGGACATTAGGTAAATTTGTGCTCGCATCTTATGCAGCCCTTATCGTAATGTATATCATTCACTTACTTATTGTTACAGGATTAGGTTTAAACCCTGTTACTTTTGTTAAGAAAACGGGTGAAGTATTACTCTTCGCCTTTACGTCTCGTTCAAGTGCAGGTTCATTGCCACTTAACGTACAAACTCAAAAAAATCGTTTAGGTGTACCAGACGGTATCGCTAATTTCTCCGCCTCATTTGGTTTATCTATCGGACAAAATGGTTGTGCGGGTATTTATCCAGCTATGTTAGCTGTCATGGTGGCACCTGCTGCCGGTGTGGAAGTTAACTTACAATTTATATTGGCAGTTATCGGCGTTGTCATTATTAGTTCATTTGGTGTAGTTGGTGTTGGTGGTGGCGCAACGTTTGCTTCAATCATCGTATTGTCTACACTGAACTTACCTGTAGCACTTGCGGGTGTGTTAATTTCTGTAGAACCCTTAATTGATATGGGTCGTACTGCATTGAACGTCAATGACTCTTTACTTGCGGGTACAGGTACAGCTAAACTGACAGACAACTTAGATAAAGACGCATATAACTCAGAAGAATATGGTGAAATTACTGGCTAATCAGCCTTTAACCAGAACTATCCCTGCTCATTAATAGTTCTAACTATAATTAAAATTAAATATGTAAAAAACCTTCCCAAACCGTGTGATTTCACGTTGTTTAGGAAGGTTTTTATTTTATCTAGTATTCTGGTTTGAATGGCCCCCAAGTGATTCTTTCTTTACCATCTAGTGGAATTGCATCAATTTCTTTCGACACATCATCAAACCATTTTAAAAAAGCGGGATCTTTTTCCAAATATGCTTCGACACTTTCTTGAGTAACATCATGTAAATACCAAGCTTTACTTTCAAATTCATATTGAATTTGAGCATATGCTAACCTAACTTTGTCTACACTATCGTATAAACAATTCACTTGTTTCACTAAATTCGGTGCTTGAGAAACGATACTACCTGAAATAACCTTTTTATGTGTTTCATTATCCAAGTCATTCCACATTCTGAGTTGACCATCCATTTGAAAAAACAAATCGATTGTCGAATCTTTCTCATCAAAGGTGATTAAAATAAATATGCGCTCAGCTGTATGATCTACTGAATTGATTGCTGTGACAAGTACTTTTTGCGCCATTTTCGCCCAATACTTTTGCGCTTCTTCCGGGGTTAGTTTGCTCTCAGATGAATAAATATATTGATTATTTATGTCACGTCCATCAATTTCATCCGGTTTTTTTCTAAAAAATCTATTAAACATGCTCAACTTAACCAACCCCTTCCTTAATGTAATGAGTTTGTGAAAATGAAACACTTTAGCTATCTTGCTATACTATTATTTTCTAATAAAACCTGCTCTATTCAATTGATCTAACATATCTAATCTTTGTTTTGCGCTCATAAAATTCGCAATTTGATTAGACCATGTTTCACTACGTTCACCGTTTGTACGCGATTTGTAATAATCACTTACGGTTTGATCATATCTTTGTAATGCTTCTTTTTGCTCGTCCTTATCGCTATTATATCTATCACGATGAAAAACATGTTCAAACGGTAAACGCGGTTTCGGGCTACCATCTTCCTCATCTTCAGGTATACCAAGTGCCATACCAAATAGAGGGAAAGTATGCTCGGGTAGGTCTAATACTTCTTTAACTCGTTCAACATCATTTCTTAATGAGCCTAGATAAACAATTCCATAGCCCATATCCTCTGCTGTAGCGACGATATTTTGTGCTACTAACGTTGCATCTATTGTACCAACAAGCAAGCCTTCCGCAGATTCAAATGATGTCTCCATTTGATGCTTGGAATCTTCATTCACTATTGAGTGTCTATAATAATCCATTACAAAAACAAACAAATAGCCATTTTCTACGACATAAGGCTGCCCAGATACTTCTTTTAAATCTTCTTTTATCTCAGGATCTTCTATACCTATAATGGAATAAGTTTGTAAATAACTAGAAGTCGAAGCGCTTTGCCCTGCCTCAACAAGTTGTTTAATATGCTCTTCTGGAATAGGTTCTTTCTTAAAATTTCTTACTGAATGGTGTTTTTTCAATAAGTTGTACACGTGATCAGACATGCTATCGCTCCTCTTTATGAAATATATCCATATCTTACCAAAAGCATATTTTGATTGCTTATATTATGTTTACCCATTTTTCACCTTTCTTAAAAGATTTGAAAGTAATTAAGTTTATGGTTAGTATAATAGTAACAATATTCTGAAAAAGGAGTGCTAATATTTCATGACACAAGCCAATACAACTGTCGCAGATGCATTGTTTGAAGCCTTTAAACAGCACGAACCCATAGATTTTGTTAGTCACACGTACAATATCAGTGAACGAGAAGCATACCAAACACAGGATTTACTTATCGATAAACTTAAAGACGTTGATCAATCCAATATCGCCGGCTATAAAGTAAGTATGACAAGTGCGAGCAACACAAAGTATCGCTAATACTGATGAGCCAGCTTATGGCACAATACTTTCTTCTAAAATTGTAGAAAGCAATGGCTCTGTATCACTTTCAAGTCTATTTTCACCTTTAATTGAACCAGAAATTATGTTTATTCTAACGAAAGATTTATCTTCTAATCCAACAAATGAAGAAGTCCTATCTAGCGTTAAAGTTGCACCAGGTATTGAAATACCCGATGCACGCTACAAAAATTGGTTTCCTAATTTTACTTTAGGTGATTTATTAGCAGACAACACTGCGACAGGATTAATTGTTGTTGGTGAAACAATTGAGCCTCTGTCATATGAAGATTTTGCAAACATCCATATGAAACTATCGTATAACGGAATAGTAGAACATGAAGGCGATTCTACAGAAGTACTTGGCAACCCAATCGAGTCTGTTAAATGGCTTGCACAAAAACTCGCAACGCACGATAAAAAATTACACAAAGGTCATATCATTTCTTCAGGTACCTTTATATCGCCTATTCCAGTAGAACTAGGATCTTATAAAGTGGAATATAGCAATGTAGGACAAGTGGATGTCACATTTGTGGACTAGACTCCCCTTTCACTCATGTCACAGAATGTAGACAAACCAAGTGCTATAAAGGCATTTGGTTTTTTTATAGTATTTTTCTTTAAAAATGGTAGTGCTTGGGTCGACTCCTACAGAAAATGCAGTAGCCGAAGCCCACAGTCTAAGTCTGTACCAAGGAAAACGTGCACAAAAACTGCCAACAAAGTCGGAGTCTTGTCGACAATCTCTCACATATAATCTTCTCACTATGCATACTATAATTTATAAATCATTTAAAATAATTCATTTAACTCATAGATATGTTTCTCTTTATCGTAACGTGGAAAACACTAACTGTACGTAAAGATAGGGGGTATTTTAATGAGCAATAAAAAGAAAGATCAATTAAATGAAGTAGAAAAAAGCAATGACGATAAAGCAATGACGACTAATAATGGTGTCAAAGTAAGTGAAGATGAAAACACGCTAACTGTTGGTGAACGTGGTCCTAGCTTATTAGAAGATTTCCATTTCAGAGAAAAAATCATGCACTTCGATCATGAACGAATCCCAGAACGTGTTGTACATGCCCGTGGCTTTGGTGCACATGGAGAATTTCAAGTTTATGAAGATTTATCGAAATATACTTCAGCCGACTTTTTAACTCACCCCGAGAAAACAACGCCACTATTCGTTAGATTTTCCACAGTTCAAGGTTCTAAAGGCTCTCCTGATACAGTTAGAGACGTCCGTGGCTTTGCGACAAAATTTTATACAGATGAAGGTATTTTCGATCTAGTAGGTAACGATATACCAGTGTTTTTCATACAAGACGCAATCAAATTCCCAGATTTAATTCACGCAGTTAAACCTGAACCACATAACGAAATGCCTCAAGGTGGTACTGCACATGATACATTTTGGGATTTCTTTGCTCAAAACCCAGAATCTACACATACCGCTGTATGGGCTATGAGTGATCGCGGGATACCTAAAGATTTCAGACAAGTCGAAGGTTTCGGCGTGCATACGTTCCGCCTTGTTAATAGCGAGGGACAGTCTTATTTTGTTAAATTCCATTGGAAACCACTTCAAGGGCTAGAGTCTCTCGTATGGGATGAAGCACAAATTCTACATGGTAAAGACGTTGACTTTCATCGTAAAGACCTTTACGAATCTATCGAAAAAGGCGATTATCCTGAATGGGAATTAGGCCTACAAATTATTCGTCCCGAACAAGAATTTGACTTTGATTTTGATATTTTAGACCCGACAAAAATTTGGCCTGAAGATGACGTTCCAGTACAAAGAGTTGGTAAAATGACGTTAAACCAAAATGTTACGAATGTGTTTGATGAAACAGAACAAGCCGCATTCCATCCAGGTCATATTGTGCCAGGTATCGACTTTTCTAACGACCCATTATTACAAGGACGTTTATTCTCTTATACAGATACACAAATCACGAGATTAGGTGGTCCAAACTTTAATCAAATTCCAATTAACCGTCCTGTGAATGAAGTACACAACAACCAAAGAGAAGGTATGCACCAAACAAGTGTAAACAAGGGACAAGTTGCGTATCATAAAAATGCACTGAATAATAATGACCCTCATACAACGCCAAAAGAAGAAGGTGGTTATGAGCACTATCAAGAAAAAGTTGAAGGCCGCAAGATTCAAAAACGCAGTGAAAGTTTCAAAGATTATTATAGCCAAGCCAAACTTTATTTAAACAGTCTGACTCAGCCTGAATTTGATCATACCGTAGATGGCTTTTCATTTGAAATCGGTATGTGTAAATCGGTTATGGTTAAACAAAATGCTGTTAACCAATTGAACAAGGTTGACCGCACATTAGCCGAACGTGTAGCTAAAAATGTAGGTGTGGAAGTGCCCGCAGAAAATGAAGAAGTCCAATCAGACGCAAAAGATAGTAAACTAACAATGGAAAAATTCGACATCCCATTAGCTGGACATTCTGTAGCTGTTGCAGTAAATGGCGATATTAGTGCTGACACACTAAAATCATACGCTAAAACGTTCACTGAACATAAATTAAACTACGCATTTGTGGGACAACATCCTAAAGATATCTCAGAAGACTACGGTATCACTGAAACATTTGATACTGCTCATCCAACTTTATTTGATAGCTTAATTGTACTTTCAGATGGTAGCGACATACTTCCACCTGTCGAGGAGTTTGCAGAACTCACTTATAAACACAATAAACCATTAATTGTTAGCCAAACAGCTGCGACAAATTTAGCAGATGCCAAATTGAATTTAGCAGCACCTGGTGTTTTCGTATCGGATGATCCTAATACAATTGTGCAAGCTTTTGATAGAGCAAGATACTGGGATAGATAAAAAATTCAAAATTATTATTAACTGACTAAGTTATAACTTAGTCAGTTTTTTATTATAATAGAATGAAATGGGTATTATTACATTAAAGAGGTTGTTCATAAATCCCTGTGAACATAAATCAATCTTATACATATTTAATTTTCAAAAACTGATAATGATGATAAACACGCGATTGCAACCTGTCGTTGCGACAGACAATAACATTAAGTTCGTGACGCTGAACATGTAATAGATTAACTTTAAACAAAGGATGTGGTTGATATGGAAATTGGTAAAAAGATTAAAGAGCAAAGAGAACAAAAAAATTGGTCTCAAGATGATTTAGCCGAAATACTTAACATTTCACGCCAAAGTATTTCAAAATGGGAATTAAATAAAGTCTATCCGAGCATTGATATGTTAATTAAAATGAGCGATCTATTCGACATCTCATTAGATGAACTCATTAAAGAAGACAAGCAACTTAAACATACAATTATTGAAACATATCAGCAACCTGTTTCAGATGATAAAGAGAAACCTGCTATGAATGGTTGGGAATTCCTAGCAGGTTACTGGTGGTTGTTCTTTCCTGTTGCCTGCAATGATTTGGTGGATAACACAATCATTCATGTAATTAAGTGCTAAAACCTTCTTTAGTAACTTTATACTTCTAAAAAATACGAGACCTATTTCAAACTGTAAATAGGTCTTTTTTTCATAAAAATCTCACACATTATCACTATAGCTTGTTATACTGTTTTATAAATACACTATAGGAGTATTATTTATGGTTAAACACATAGAATTATTTGTAAAAGATAATAGATTAGTTGAACTTCAAAATGATTTAGCTACTATTGTCACAGAAGATGAGTTTCAAAATTCGATTATAGAACTCAATCAAGATACGAGTGGATTCAAGACATACACGCTTAAAGCACCACTACCAGAGCGACTATCAGTAAAAGAAATCATTAAATTTTGGTGTAAGTGGTACGATTCAAAATTATCCTTAGATACAGTCCTTTATGAATGTAAGTTATTCTCCTTCAACCACAAGAAAATTAAAAAGCTCACAACATCTGAACTTAAACTCGTCCATTTAGCAAAATTATTCCTTGTACCTGAAACGAAATTTATTATTAAAGAACCTTTACAAAATGTCTCTATTGAAACAAAACACACCGTACTCAACTTACTCAATGAACTCAGCAAGTACAATTCAATTATTACATTAACAAATCACACAGAGGAAGCATTACTTATCAGCAACAATTGTTATCGCCTTACTGAAAAAACATTTAAACCTATAGAAATATCACAATATGAACCCAATCATCAGCAAGATATAAGCGACAGCAACCAATTAGAGCGTCAACAAATCAAACGTTTAACAGTTAAAACTAATGAAAAAACGTTATTTTTAGATCCTATCGACATTGATTACTTAGAAGGTCAAGATGGCAAAGTGGTTATACATGTAGGTAATGAACAATATACCCATGATACGACTTTACAATCTATTGAAACGATTATTGTTCCTTACGGTTTTTATAGATGTCATCGTTCTTATATCGTAAACTTACAAAAAGTCAGTGAAATTATTTCTTGGTCTAAAAACAACTATTCGATACGACTCAATAATACTAAGGAAATGCTAATCCCTTTATCTAGGCAGAAAGCAAAAGAAATAGAACGATTTTTCAATATTAATGAGTAACCATTCAACACTTATACGTTACATTTCACCTTCTTTTGAACGTCAGATTCGCGTGAACACGCTATGCTGAAGTTAATTCAAAAGGAGGTAATTTAATGGAACACATAATTGAAATGAATCATGTAACAAAGTCATTTAAAAACAAAATAGCAATTAAAGATATGAATTTCACTGTGAAAAAAGGGGAGATTTTTGGTTTCCTTGGTCCTAGTGGCTCTGGCAAGACGACAACAATTAAAATGTTAACTGGAACATACGATCCGTCTAAAGGTAGTCTAAATGTTCTTGGACACAATGGTTCTGAAATAGGCACGAGCAACTTTATGTCAAAAATTGGTATCCTTACAGATCACAGCACTGCTTATGAACGCCAAAGCATTTGGGATAACTTAAAGTTATTCGCAAAACTTAACAAACTACCATTACAAAAAATTGATGAAGCTTTAGAATTTGTTGGTCTAACACAGGATAAAAAATCATTATTTAAAAACTTGTCTGCTCGGTATGAAGCAACGTGTACTACTTGCTAAAGCAATCTTACATCAACCTGAACTATTATTTTTAGATGAACCAACAGCATCTTTAGACCCTATGACAATTCAACATGTGCATAAAGGCCTTAAAGCATTAAACGAACGTGGCACAACGATATTTTTAACAACACATAATATGGAAGAAGCAAACGCCTTATGCGATCGCGTGGCTTTTATAGAGTCAGGTGTACTCAAAGAACTTGATACACCAGAGAACTTTCGCTTTAATCATGCAAATCATACAATTAAGGTCATTCATAATAATAATCGAGAAAAAACCTTACCCATGACTACCGAATCTGCACAGTATATTACAGATATGCTCGAAGCAAATGATTTAAAATACATTTCATCTGATTTACCTACGCTTGGCGATGTTTTCTTGAAAATCACTGGAAAGGAGCTTGTTTAGTATGAATATTACACGCTTGTCAGCACTGTTAGAGAAAGACTTTAAAGAATCTATACGAAATCCTTCCATTATTTTCATGCCGTTAATGATCATATTAATCAGTATATTTTACAGTATCATTCCAACTACAAATACAGTTCAAAGCGCACCGACTGTAATGCAGTTCATCATAATTAACATGGCATTTGTTTTTGTTGCTACATCACCTCTTATCACAATGATCTCTGAAGAAAATGAAAAAGGTACATTGAAAGGCTTAGTAGAGTCGCCGAGCATCTAATATTGAAATATTGTTTTCTAAAGTCATCATCACGTTTATAATCACAATCATTACGACTATCATAAGCTTAATGATTGTGAACAGTAACGTGAATTTCGATTTTCAAACTTATTTAGGACTTGCAGTCATGCTATGCTTTTACCTTGTCCTTGGTTTAGTCTTTGGTTTGTTGTCTAATACTGTTGGTACTGCCACAACATTAATGATGGTGCCCTTCATTCTCTTCGGCATGACACCAATATTTAATACCTTAGAGGGTGTTATAAAATTAGGCTTTTTCGACAAAGTACTGGAAATATTACCTTTTGGCTTAATTTTAGAATTAGAAATCAATAATGCTAGCTTGAGCCTACTATATCTTCTGATTTGGTTTATTCTTATTATGGTTTCGTTGTTCATTACTTATAAGTATAAATTCCGTAAACGCTAGTCGTTCACAAAATTGTAAAAAATGCTCTGAAAAGCTGTGTAATTCATGTTTTTAAGCCAATTTAATAAATAACAAGCCTTTCTTCTCAGTTTCATATGTTTAGTTGAGAATTGAAAGGCTATTTAATATGTAGAAAGATTATATCAACTATGTAAACGCTCTCTTTTACGTGCATGTTTTCACTTGTCACTAATGGTTCAAAAGCACACACAGAGCGTTATTTTACACTTTTATATATAGCCTTTCATCGTTGACGAGAATATATGAGCGTGCAATAATAGTACGTGAAAGATTAGAATCATTACAATTAACAAACTATAATAATCTACTTAACTAATATTCTAATCAAAATTAGTTAATCAATCAGGAGGATGTTTTTTTATGTCTTTAATTAACAAAGAAATTTTACCATTCACAGCTAACGCTTATGATCCAAAGCAAGATGAGTTTTTCGAAGTTTCAGATGAAAACTTAAAAGGTTCATGGAGTGTTGTTTGCTTCTATCCAGCAGACTTCTCATTCGTATGTCCAACTGAATTAGAAGATTTACAAGGACAATATGATAAATTACAAGAATTAGGCGTAAACGTGTACTCAGTATCAACTGATACGCATTTCGTACACAAAGCTTGGCATGACCATTCAGAAGCCATTAACAAAATCCAATACACTATGATTGGTGACCCTTCTCAAACAATCACTCGTAGTTTTGATGTATTAGATGAAGAATTAGGTTTAGCTCAACGTGGTACTTTCATCGTAGACCCTGACGGTATTGTACAAGCAGCTGAAGTGAATGCTGACGGTATCGGCCGTGACGCAAGTACATTGGTACACAAAATCAAAGCAGCACAATATGTACGTCAACACCCAGGCGAAGTTTGCCCAGCTAAATGGGAAGAAGGTTCAGAAACATTACAACCTGGTCTTGACTTAGTAGGTAAAATCTAAGGAGGCATTGATTTAAATGCTTAATGATCAGCTAAAATCACAATTACAACAATTACTTCAATTAATGGAAGGTGACGTTGTACTAAGTGCAAGTTTTGGTACAGATGAAAAGTCTAAAGAATTAAAAGAATTATTAGACGAAGTAGCAGAGATGTCATCTCGCATTACTATAGAAGAAGTTGACCTTAAACGTACACCAAGCTTTTCTATTAATAGACCTGGTGAAGAAACAGGTATTACATTCGCCGGTTTACCAATGGGTCATGAGTTCAACTCTCTTGTTCTCGCTTTATTACAAGTAAGCGGTCGTGCACCAAAAGAAGAACAAGCAGTTATAGATCAAATCAAAGCTTTAGACCGTCCGTTACATTTTGAGACTTTTATTAGTCTAACTTGTCAAAAATGTCCCGACGTTGTTCAAGCTTTAAACTTAATGAGTTTGGTAAATCCAAATATCACACATTCTATGGTAGACGGATCTATCTTTAGAGAAGAGTCTGAAGACATTATGGCCGTTCCTGCAATTTTCCTAGATGGAGAAGAATTTGGTAACGGACGTATGACAGTTCAAGATATATTAGCAAACTTAGGCAGTCAAGCAGACCCAGCTGAATTTAACGACAAAGATCCATATGATGTACTAATTGTCGGAGGTGGACCCGCAAGTGGTAGTGCAGCAATTTATACTGCACGTAAAGGTTTACGTACAGGTATTGTTGCGGATCGCATCGGGGGTCAGGTCAACGATACCGCTACTATCGAAAACTTTGTCACTGTTAAAGAAACAGATGGACCAAAATTTACTTCAGCACTCGAAGATCATATTAAACAATACAATATTGATGTAATGACTGGTATTCGTGCCAGTGATATTGAAAAAACAGACGATGGTATCATTGTCACTTTAGATAATGGTGCACAATTAACAAGTAAAACTGTTATTATTTCAACAGGTGCGCGTTGGCGCAAGCTAGAAGTGCCTGGTGAGGAAGAATTAATCAATAAAGGCGTTGCATTCTGCCCACATTGTGATGGTCCATTATTTGAAAATAAAAATGTTGCTGTTGTAGGCGGCGGTAATTCTGGAGTCGAAGCTGCAATCGATCTTGCAGGTATCGTTAAACACGTAACGTTACTTGAACGTAACGCTACGCTGAAAGCAGACAACGTATTACAAGAACGTTTGGCTTCTTTGCCAAACGTAACTATAATTAAAAATGCTCAAACAACAGAAGTTTTAGGTGACAGTGCAGTAACTGGTATTAAATATCAGGATAAATCACTTGGCGAAGATCATACTTTAGAACTCGAAGGTATCTTTGTTCAAATTGGTTTATTACCAAACACTGAATGGCTTGATAATTATGTTGAATTAAACCAAGCTAAAGAAATAGTAATTGATCGTAAGAATGCTACAAGCATCCCTGGTATTTTTGCTGCTGGTGATGTTACCGATGATCGTAACAAACAAATTATTATTTCTATGGGTGCTTGGTGCAAATGCAGCATTAAACGCTTTTGATTATATCATCAGACATTAATCGCACCCCTTTCATTTAACAATAAAGATTAAGGAGAACCCTTATGCGGTTCTTCTCTTAACATTGACAAACCACTTGCAAAAGCAAGTGGTTTGTTTTTTTATAGTTTTTTCCTTGAAACAGTTCTTATTTATTATCTAATAATGGATTATATTATTTGAACACTAGCAGTGATTTGGGCAAACTTATGCGGGAGAATCACTAGTCGAAGCATACAGGATTAGGCTGTGTTCCCGCGGAAAAAGTGCACACAAACTCCCAACAAAATCGCATACGCTTAACAAAATCTATATGTGCTTCTCTTTTTATTTGTATACTTTTCTCTTTTAAATCTGAGTTTAACCCTTATATGCTTATTCTTGTATCTATGCGATTAATTATTTAAATTAGCTAACATTTTATAATGAAAATCTAATGAATTTTTAAATTTATATAGCAATTATCCTCTTACACCATTCATTTGTTCAATAGATTGTGCGTTTATTATTTAATTCATCATACAAATAGATAGCACTACATGATACGCTTAAGTTATAATTTTCTAAGAACGTATGTAAACATACAATGGGACTGTTAAAATAGAACGACTTATTATTAAAGGAGCAATATTATTTATGAAGAAAAGTATACTTTTATCGTTAGTTTTGGTGCTAGCTGTCATACTCGCGAGCATGTTCAAATGGTAATACAGAAGATGATGAACAAGAGGAACATAATGAACGCAATGCACCAAAAAATGTGAGCAAATTGGCTGAGAAAGATATCTTCCATTCAGATAAAAAGGGTGAAGATATTAGTGAAGATGAAATGAATAAAGCGATTAAAAAATATTTAGATGTTAACTCACTTATTATTGATAATAAATACCTCATGCAATATAAGTTAGACAAACAAATAGGTACAGATACAAAAATCACTGATGCACAAGAAAAACGTTTATCAGATTTATCGAATAATGCAATTAAAAATGACCTTCATTTTAAAAATTTCGTAGAAGATAACAACATGCCAAGCGGTTATAAAGATAATCTCGATGAAATTATCGCTTATTTTACATCCCTAAACACTACAATTAAAAACGTTGATAAAGAAATTGAAGAAATAGATTACCAACCTGACAATGACCTCAACGTTGTTGACGTTCCCGCTAAAGTTGCCGGAAATGTAAATCATAAAAAGCAAAAATCAATTAAGAAATTCCTTGATGAAAAAGGAATTGAAAGTGACGCAGTAGATAAATAGATGACAAATGGGAGTAGGACAATGAAATCTAATTTTTCCAACAAGATTTCGTCGTATAATTCTATCCCGGCAAAGCTGACTATATAATGAATGAGGCTAAGACATGTATTAACGCCCTAGCCTCATTTGTGTCAAAAGATTGTTGTTTTAGCGTCATGCTTTTCATTTATGTTTCACAATTTTAGCCAAGGTTACAAAATGATGACATGTCACCTTTCCATGATGGCAAAGGCGTTGAGCCTATTTTCTACTCATACATTGATACACTCTGACTTATTCTCGTAAAAAACCTTACATGATTGTAAGGTTTTTTAATATGATTATCCTGTTTTTCTCAAAGCTTAATTTGTTAAGCTATATACAAGTTAAGAAATACGTTATTAGAAGCACAGCCACTCATTAATAAATTTAAGGAGGCCACACTGTTATGATATTAACTATTTTAATAGGTGCCATGGCTGCTATTTTCATAGCTTTTAATCTCTTTGAGAAGAAAGAAAAATATGGCGTCGTTTCTTTTAGAACAATTGCGCTAAGTGTAACTTACGTCATACTGGCTGTTATTGTCGGAAGCTTTTTAGACAATATCAATACATTATTCCAAGGATTTCATGATAGCTTAACAGCAGCTAAAAAATATTAAACCTGAACCGGCAACGTCGCAGTTCAGGTTTTTTGTTTGTCTTACATTTCAAGTTCATAGGGTACACAATTTTCTATTTTTCTATCAATTACAGTTTCTTTCGTTTCATAGCGTAAGTAAACAAGAAAACATCTGATTACGACCTGATGCGCAACAATTGCGATAGACTCTAAAGACGGATCAAGTTCTTGGTCAAAAAATTGTTCAACACGCTGTAATACATCCGAATAGCTTTCTCCTTCAGGGGCTTTTTGTGTGAAACTATGACGAAAAGCAAGCAAATTTTCATCATTAAAATAAGCATGATATTCAGGATTTTGTTCAATTGCATCTATCATTTTACCTTCAAAGATGCCTAAAGAACGCTCTCTTAATAAAGGGGTCACACTCGCCGGAATGTGCTTATCAAATATCGCATTATATGTTTGTCTCGTGCGAGTCAAATCAGATATATACACGTGTTCAATATTCTTTTTTTCAAAATAGCTTTGCAGTAATTGAGCAGAATATACACCACTTTCTGTTAAAGGTACATCTAATTGACCACAAAAGTATTTTTTTCCTTGTTTTTTATCGTAATTTGACTGCGATTCTCCATGACGAACTAAATAAATTTTCATAGTGATTACCTCTTCTCTATTTATAATCCAATATTTCATTATTCTTTTAACGAAGCTCATATCTTACAATACTGTTAGATGAAGCAATATGTCTATATTTCAATGATTATTCTTGTTATTATCCAATTGAGGTGATACAAATGAGCGAAAAAATGTTACATCATGACACACAAAGTGGGCGTGTATTAGCGAGCAGTCAGTTATTTCAGTATATTCTTTGCACCAATTATATTACCTATTATCCTTTGGATTTTTGCTGATAAACCCGCTTCAACGCATGCGGCAAAATCATTAGTCTATCATATTATAACGTATATTGGACCAATACTATTAGTTTTAAGCGTAGCGTTTGGAACTACAATAATTGATCAACAGAATACTACAATTGCAATCATAGCGATTGTGGTGGCCATCCTTTTATTAGTGGTAACCATTTGGTACACAATCAAAAATATATATCGTGGTATCAAGATATTGATTTCTGAAGATGCTTATTTCCGTCCATAAAGCATTGCAATTTTTTAGAAAATCTATTTAGAATATGATTGAGGCTGAGACAATTTTTTGTGTCCCAGCCTCCTTCTTTCATTATACTTTTAAGTTGAATCAACTGCTTTTACTAAATAATAAACTAATAGATAAACCAATGAGGATGGCACCTACTGCATAATCAAACACCGCTTTTATTTTTCTGTTTCCAAAAAGTAATTTAATATATTGGAATATGTATACACAAAAAATAAACCAGATAAGAATCACCGTTGTTACTACTGCCGATAATATTGCAATTTGAGATGACACACCTTCGCCAGCAGTTATAAACTGCGGTAAAATACTTATGTAATAAAGTAATGCTTTAGGGTTTAATATTGTGCTGATAAAACCTTGGCGATAAGAACTTAAATAACTAATCTGTTGTGTCTGCATTTGAGATGTTGAAAAATTCATGCTTTGACGTGCACAGATGATACTTTTAATGCCTAAATAAATCAGATAACACGCGCCTAAAATTTTAATCATCAGAAAGACATAATACATATTTGCCAAGATAAATATAATGCCAAATACTGCTAATAAAGAATAGATAACGTGTGCTGACGTAATACCTAACGCGACCATCGCGCCATTACCTTTACCTGAAGTAATTGAATTTTTCATTACTACAAAAAAATCTGGACCAGGAACAATAATAATCATTAATGTAATCGTAATAAATGCCGCAAGACCTTCCATCACATGCACCTCCATCTTAACTACATGGTATCAATTACACTATGTCACCGCAATATACCTAGTCCATATTTCTTTTGGCAAACTGATTAGCAAAACCTTTTATCACTTCCACGTTAACTCAATAATTTTAAACCAACCGTACTAGCTAATATGACTGCAATACAAATTATTCTTTTGATATCGGTAGACTCTTTATAAAAAACCATACCCAATATCGCTCCGCCCACTGCACCAATACCTGTCCAAACCGCATACGCTGTACTCATAGGTAATTGAGTCATTGCCGTAGATAAAGCTAAGAAACTCAAACTAAAGAAGCCTATCAATCCCATGACAGCGGATTTTTTCCGTGTATGCGTATAAGCATTTAAAAAAGTAATACCTAACATTTCAAAAATACCTGCAATGATTAATAATATCCAAGCCATTATGCTTCTCCCCCTTTATCTGGTGTGACTAATTTCAAACAAATCACACCTAAAAGTAATGTTAAAATTAAAATGATTTTTCCAAAATTAACTTCCTGACCGAAGAAAGCAAAATCAAATAGAGTAACACCTGTTGTTCCTAGACCAACAAATACTGCATAAGATGTACCCACTGGTAACATTTTGGATGCATCTATAAGCAAATAAAAACTTAAAAATATAGCTATAATTGTTAACATCCATTCGAGACCTGTCGTTGCATGTGTTAACCCTACGACCCAACCAACTTCAAAGATTGATGCGATAATAATTTTTATCCAATTCATTTATATTCCCCCTGTTAAAATAAAAAAAGCCCGAGAGATAGTCATCACTACTATCTCCCAGGCTTTTATCCTTCCGTGTCACATTTAACATGTGGCTTCCTCTCGGACCAGGCCAACATTAAGTGTTGCGGAACCCTAGAAAGCTTTTATTTAATTCTCTGTATCATATCAATTTATCTTATAGACATCAAGCATAGCATTTTATTTTCACTCAATTTAAAATCATTATCATTTAAAAACGCTTACAAGAAACGCCTCGGTGTCTTTTTACATTTTTATTTTAAAAAGTTTTAATTATTTAAGTCATTCCCCTCTACATTTTATAGTATTTCATGTATACTGAATATCAGATTAGAACAATTATAATCTGAATGATTAATCAATGAAATGAATTCTCAATTAAAACAATCCGATTATTGGATTGAAATATAAAAAAAGTGAGGGATGACTATGCAATTATTAAATTACAAAATGCACAATGATGAACTCATCGCTACAGTGTTATCCGACAAGAAGCAAGTGTTCAAATACACATTTGATGTAAACACGCCGGAATACGAAATTTTAGACGTACTTGAAGAAATTAACGAATATGTAGACAATGGTCACCATCCATTAGGTTGTTCATTACTAAAAAATTACACATATGCGGATGTGAGCCACAATAGTTTATAATATTAATCACATACCAAAAAGATGAGTATACTGTTAACTTTAAAACAGCGTACTCATCTTTTATTTTTGCTTATATATGCTTCAAGAAAAACACTACCTATAATTGAACTGTGCATGGTATATTGAGTTAGTTCACATCATTTACCGGGTAAATACATAATAAAGATATTCAAACGTGATAAATATAGTTTAGGGGGGACGCAATATGTTCTATGGTTCAATATTACTCATAATCCTTGGTATTGTACTACTCGTTTTAAATAAACGCCTTTCAAAAAAAGGTGATACAAGTAAAAAACAAAGTTTGGTCAGTTTCGGTGTGATGTCATTGGTTTTTGGCCTCTTTGGTCTAATAGGTGTTATTATTATGGCAATGACCTAATTTACATGAAAAAAAGAGATAGATTCCCTATAAGGAATCTATCTCTTTTTAAATTTCTACACTCTTACATATCGAATAAATCATTAAATGATTCAACCATCGTTGGATGTGTATAGATATTATCTTTCAATACCTTATAATTTAATTTCTGATCTATTGCTAATTTTATTAGATTGATAATTTCTTCTGCTTCTAAGCCGTATAATGTTGCTCCAAGTATTGTTTCCGTATCTTTATTCACTACTACTTTAAACAAGCCTCTTGGATCATTATTCACTTTATGTCTAGGGATAGCGTTAACTGGTAGTGCGTTTTCTATTACATTATAGCCTTGATTTTCAGCTTCTTTACCAGTCAAACCTACACGTGCCATTGGTGGATCAATAAATACTGTATAAGGTACAGCGCCTCTATTTTCAGTAGAACGCACTCCTGTTCCAAAGAGTTGGTCTTTTACAATTCTAAAGTCATCTAAAGAAATATATGTGAATTGCATGCCACCTTTAACATCACCGATTGCATAAACATGTGGCGCATCCGTTTGGAGGTATTCATTGACCTTAATCTCTCCATGCTCACCTAGTGTTACATCTGTATTGTCTAAATCTAAATCCACATTAGGCTTACGACCAGTCGCTAATAGAACTGCATCCGCTTCATAATCTCCATTAGACGTATGCACAATAGTTCCAGAGTCAGTATCTTCAAAGCCCTCTGTATTCACATTGTATATGATATTTACACCTTTGTTAGCTAAATCTTTTTTAACTTCTGTAACAATGTCCTTATCTTCTTTAGTCATAATATCATTGCCACGTTCAAGTACGGTCACTTGTGTGCCAAAGTTAGCAAACATAGAAGCAAATTCTAAAGCAATATATCCACCACCAATGATGACTAATTGTTTAGGTTGAAAATCCAAACTCATTATCCCAGCTGAATCGTATAAATGTTGAGAACTTTCAACACCTGTGATTGGCGGAATCACTGACATTGCACCCGTATTAATAACGACATCTTCCGCATGCAATGTTTCCACTATCTCATCATTGTCATTTAATAAGTTCACTTCATTGTTAGATTTGAATTTCGCAGTATAATCCAACACTTCAATATTGTTATCATCTGCAAGATTATGATAATTTTTATTGTTTAATGCATCTACTACATCTTTTTTTCTAGAAAATGCTTTATTAAAATCATTATGAGTTAGACCTTCGTGAACAAGCGTTTTTGAAGGGATACAGCCAACATTGATACAAGTCCCACCATACATCGCTTTAGATTTTTCTACTACTGCTACTTTTTTACCTTGTGCTGAAGCAAACTTCGCTAATGTTTTACCACCTTTACCAAATCCTATAATCACTACATCAAATTGTCTCATGAATATCCTCCTTCAATACATCGTCTAATACATCAGTAATCTTGACGCTTTTATAATAATTAATTAATATATCATTTTCTTTTTGCTGAAACTTAGACATCGTGGTTCCTATTTCCCTGGAAATCTCACAATCGCTACCTTCATCACCTGTAAATATTCGTCCATCTGACCTTTCTTCATTAAATAATTCAAATAAGTCTGCCAGATTAACATCAGCGGTCACTTCATTAGCTTGATAACCACCATATTTCCCTCTACTAGCATCTAGGTAATGTTGATCATTTAACTTTCTTGTTACCCTGCGTAATTGCACTGGGTTAATACATATTCGTTCTGATAATGACCCACTACTATAACGCGCATCTGGATGCTTAACTAGAAATGTTAGCAGATGTACTGCTATATTAAACTCTAAATTCATTTACATCACCTTTAATCGTAACTTTTATAATTACATTAAAACATGTCTTGAAATTTCTCGAAAGTTTTTTGCTTATATTATTTACATTCCCTAATTACAGTGATAGGTATCAGCAAAGTTATTATTTTGCATTACTGAATATATTTAATATACTTATGTGCAAGACAAGATAAACAATAGAGGAGATGGCGAAATGATTAAAAAACTAGATGAAGTTATGATATACGTATATAATCACGATAAAGCAATTCAATTTTGGACAGAAAACTTAGACTTTGTAGTAGTAGCCGATGACGAAGAAATGGGTATGCGCGTAGTAAAACTGCTTCCAGAAGACGATGCTCAAACTGCTATTGTATTGCAGGACAAAGCGAAAGTTGACGAAATGGACATGGGTGTCAGTACAACTACACCATCACTGATTTTCGCAACAACACAATTCGACGATTTATATAATCGTTTGAAATCTAATCAAAATACAGTTGGAGATATTATGGATTTACCTATGGGTAGAGTGTTTAATTTTGCAGATGCAGAAAATAATTATTTCGCAGTTAAAGAAATATAATATTTCAGTATTGTAACTAAATTTGCCCCACGGCCTATGTCATAAATACATGTCCCGCCCTAAATTGTTAAAAGGTGCGACATGCTTAAATTTTGTATCTCTTGCCCTAAACAATTGTAAAGGTCTGTTAAGTCGTAAGTAATGTATTTGTAATCAACACATAACCTGTATAACTTATTAAATTTGTTATACTTTTATAACCACTAAATATGTAATACAGGAGACAATTATGAAAAGAATTTTCCACTTATATTTATACTATTTTATTATGTTAGCTATCGTTGCCGCTGTTTTACTGTCTTTATATTTTTTATATGTGTGGAAAAACGACCAACCACAAAATCAAGACTATTATAAGAATTTTGAAGAATTGAAAGCCGACACAAAAGAAGATCGTGATTGGCAAATCAATTCAAAAACGACAAATAACAAAGATATATTAGTTACTGCTATTCATGGTGGCGGTATTGAACCCGGCACTTCTGAATTGGCAAAAATCATTTCTAAAAAAGGTAACTTTAATCTATATAGTTTTGAAGGTTTATTAAAATCAAACAATACTAAATTGCATATTACTTCGACTCGTTTCGATGACCCCAAATTAAAAGACATGACGAGTAGATCAGATGAAACGGTGTCCATACACGGCATTCGAGAAGATAAAAAAGTTGTCTACATTGGTGGTAAAGATAAGGATATGGCCAAATCTATACGTAAGGAATTAGAAAAAGAGGATTTTAATGTTGAAAATAGTCCTAATTACGTAAATGGTGATTCTAGCCAAAATATCATTAATAAAAATGATACAGGATCAGGTGTTCAACTTGAGATTTCAACGGGATACCGCAAATCATTTTTTGAGGATGATGACCTTGGTCGCTCCACGAGAGAAAATCCAAATGATTACAGACAATCCATCCACGATTTTGCTGAAGCTGTTACAAAAGGTGTAAAAGAACAAACAACAAAAGACTAATAATAAAAAATCCAGAAGCCTACTTGATGAGCGTAGCTTTCTGGATTTTTCATTTTTTAAAATTCATTATTAGTAAATATCAAAGTACGTTTCTTTTAAATCTTTTTCATTAGGTCTGGTTTAATAATTCTACTACTAAACTAAAATCATTAATAATATGACTAATCCTTTTGAAAATAGGTTCCATATCAACTGTTGTTTGTGATTTTAAACCTAAACAAAAAACAAGTTGAACATCTTTGTCCCCCCATTGAATAGGTTTGTCTAATTTAACTATATAAATAAAAGATTTTTTAGCAGAAGGTGTAACAGGATGAGGAACAGCGATAAGGTTACCATAAGCCGTAGTAGCTACTTCTTCTCGTTCTTTAACTTTTTCAAAAAAGTCTGATTTTATATAATGTAATGCTTTTAAATCACATTCAATTTTTGATAGTAATTCATCTTTACTTTCAACATTACTTTTAATAGCAAAAAGTTCGATTAACTTTTCTTTTTGGTCTACATTGTAGTTATCTATAAATTTTTTCAAGTTTAAAATATCCACATCAGTTAAAATGGTATTCACATAAATGACGGGCACAGAGAAATCTTTTTCCAGAGGGATTGTTGATATTATTAAATCTGTTCCCTGTAATTTATGTTCACTTAACTCATACAATTGTAATGAATTGGTTGTTGTGATTTCGTCACTAAAGTTTTCAATCAATTTGTATTTTATTAGCTGTGAACTAGCCAAACCAGATGCACAAACAATGGTTGTATTGATTTTGTTATCCAAATTATTAGGTTTCTTCAAAGCCAATTCAAAATGCAAAGCTAGGTAGCCAATTTCACTTTCAGAAATTCTTATTTTGTATACTTCTTCGATTACTTTACTTCCTACTAAAGCGATATCAAATGAAAATGGATAGTTCTTTTTAATTTCTGCTAATAATGGATTTCTGATATTCATTTTATATTTATATCTCGTAATAGAAGTAGATAAATGTAAACTTAGATTATTTCTCAATTCTTCTTCATCCGCTAAATCTATGTGAAATACTTGTTTTATTCTTCTTAAAATATGCTCTATCAACATATTTAGTTCTTTATTTTCATGAATATTAGCTTTTTCAGAAATAAGCCCTGATGTTAATATATGTGCCCAAATATATTGTTTTTCTTTAGTAGGTAATTGGATATTAAAATTGCATTCTATCATTTCTACTAACTGCTTAAAAAATTGATTAACATCATCACTCGTTTTCTTATAGCCATTAAATATATTACTTTCATCTTTAATAATGAGTTTATGCTCAACCCTAAATAGTGCTATATATATGTGAACAACCAAATTTTCTAATTTTACATCAGGTATTGTAATGTTAAATCGATTGATTATTCCGACAATTTTATTTTTAAGTAAATTTATTTCTTCGCTATCAAAAAACTCATCCATAGATAACGGATCTAATAAAAATTCGGCAATTGCATATCTTTTCTGAAATTCATGTCCATCTATTTTCAATCCATGATATGGGCTTGTTATCAGATTCAAATCATGTTTTTCTAACTGTCCTCGTATCATTTTCAAGTCTTTTTTAATAGTTGTATCACTTACAAACATTCGCTCACTTAAATCATCAATCTTTACATAGTTATCCAATATAAGTAATTGGCTAAATATATATCTAACCCTACTATCTTGATTATTAAAATTGAGAAGCTCATCTTTTAAATATTGGTCATTTAGGAATAAATTGAATTTCTCTTTGTTTTTTATTATCAATTTATATCCCACTGATTTTTTAGAAAAAATATAAAATCCAAATTCTTTTTCTGATTCATTTAATTCTTTCAAATCATTTCTAACAGTTCTAGGAGAAACACTCAAACTTTTACCTATAAACTCCCCAGAAATATAGGTGCTTGAATAATTATACATAAGCCGTATAATTTTTAAAGTTCTTTTGTTCATTCCCTCACTCCAATTACCTTACACTTTAGTATTGATTATATATTATAATTCAAACATGTTTTCCTCTGATAATTTTTTAAACCAATACCCACTCTTTTTAATTGTACGTGCTTGTGTATTAATGTCTACAGAAATAAATCCATATCTATTTTTATAGGCATTCATCCAAGACCAATTATCCATAAATGTCCACATATGGTAACCTTTACAATTTGCACCTTCTTTAATCGCTTTATTAAGCCAATACAAATGATCTTTCAAAAATTCAATTCTATAATCATCTTGTATTTGATTGTTTTCTATAAACCTTGCTTCATTTTCCACGCCCATTCCATTTTCAGAAATAAATGAAGTAATATTGCCATAGTTATTTTGTAAGTTTTTCATGATATCATAGATACCTTCGGGATAAATTTCCCAACCTCTATAAGGGTTCATTTTTCTGCCTGGCATTTCATAATTATCAAAATAAAATTCTGGAGTGAAGGGTGAATTAGGGTTAGGCATACTTTCTTTAGCTTTAACACGTCTAGGTAAATAATAATTTACACCTAATAAATCTACTGTATTATGTTTTATGATTTCCAAGTCTTCACTCTTATAAAAAGGCAGTAAATCCTGTGCTTTGATCATTTCTACTAATTCCTCTGGAAAAGTACCTTTTGTAGCAGGATCTAGAAAACTCTTATTAAAGAATAAATCTGCTATTAATGCAGCTTTTTTATCTTCCTTATTTTCACTTCTTGGGTAAGAAGGGGTTAAATTTAAGACTATTCCTATTTCCCCATCATAGTTCTGTTCTTTAAATAACTTAATTGTTTTAGCATTTGCTAATATTGTATTAAAAGCATATTGAAAACCTCTTTTAGCATCATTTATATCAGGGTAATGGAAATTATATAAATAACCTCCTTCAACAGGCACAATTGGCTCGTTAAACGTAAACCATTTTTTTACTCTATCCCCATACAAATCAAAGCATTTTTGTGCATAATCAACATAATTTTCGACGACTTCTCTTGATTCAAAACCGCCCTTGTTTTGTTGTTTCATAGGCATATCAAAGTGATATAAATTAACAAAAGGTTCAATGTCATTAGCTATTAATTCATCAATGACATTATTATAAAATTCAACTGCATTTTCGTTTGTATTTCCCGTATCTTGATTTATCATCCTAGTCCAAGAAATGGATAAACGAAACGAATTGTGCCCTGTTTCTTTCATCAGTTTAATATCCTCTTTATATGTGTTATAAAAATTCGACGTGACATCTGGTCCAACATTATCATAAAATCGATTCGGTTCTTGTTCATACCAATAATCCCATATAGATTGTTCAGTCATAGATTGCGTTCCTTCAGTTTGTGTCGCACTTGCCGCACTGCCCCACCAAAAGTCTTTTGGAAAAGTAATTTTCATAAAAGTTCTCTCCTATCTGTTTGCTTTAATTTCTTGATAAATATCGATGATTTCATTTGCCATATCTTTTATCGTTAGTGCATTCATCAAATGATCTTGTGAATGTATAAGTATTAAATTTAATTGGTAATCTTTGCCTCGTGCTTCTTCTTGCAATAAACTTGTTTGAAAATTATGTGCCTTATTTATTTCTTGTTCTGCTTCTTTCATTTTTTCCTTAGCAGTCTCGAAATCATTTTCTTTCACATATTGAATTGCTTCCATTGCACTTGATCTACCATTGCCGCCTAGCAAGATAATTTGGAATGCTATTTCTGTATTATCCATGATATATTACTCCTCACCCTTTGATTTTTCTTGTTCTTTTCTAAAATAGCCATTGTCCAATACTTTGAAGAATGGTAACCAAATTAAGAACGTAACAATTAAATTAAATAGCTGTAATACTGCACCTTGCCAAGCATTTCCTGTAGCTAAATATCCACTTATAAAAATAGGAGTTGTCCAAGGAACAATGACCCCAGAAGGCTTAGGTACCAATCCTAATCCCATAGAAAAATAAGTTATTATCGTTACTACTACTGGAGCAATAATCCATGGTACAAGTATAATTGGATTCATTATTACTGGTAATCCAAATAATATCGGTTCGTTTACATTGAAAATAGAAGTCAGGGCGCCTAACTTTCCAATTTCTTTGTTTTGCTGACTTCTGGAAACAATAAATATCAATATAATGACTACCATTGTGCCACCAGTACCGCCCATGCCTACTAAGAACGTATCTATAAATTGTTTGGTAATAATATTAGGCAACTCTTGATTTGCTTTAAATGCCTCTAAATTTTCGTTATTCAAAGAATACCAAATTGGGTCAAATACTGTATTTACAATAATTTGGCCATGTAATCCGAAAAACCAAAATATTTGTATTAGAAGTACTGCAATAATTGTAGCCGTCAATCCACTACCTAATTCTGTTAATGGTTGTTGCAAGATCGTATAAATAAAGTTTTGTAATGTATCGAAAGGCGTAAAAGAAATTAATATTCTAACAATTAATATCACCGAAAGTGTTACCGAAATAGGAATTAAAGCACTAAATGATTTTGCCACTTGAGTTGGTACACCATTAGGCATTTTAATTGTTATCTCTTTCCGACATAGATAACTGTAAATTTCACACGAAATAATAGATACAAAAATACCTAAGAACATACCTTTTGCTCCTAAAATCTCAACCGGTATGACGCCTTCCGTTTTTTCAAAAACTTGAGGTGTTAAAATCAAAACACTACTTAATGCTGTTACAGCACCATAAATACCTTCAAATCCATTTTTCTCTGTCAGCTTATAACCAATACCTATAATTACATATAGCCCCATTATCGAGAGCGTGGACTCTGAAGTCTGGTCCAACCATAGCTTGCCAAGCCGAAAATTGTGATTCAGATAATATTTTGTCTAAAAATGGAAAATTGGCTATTACAATAAAAATCGAACCAAAAATAATTAAAGGTAAAGCAACCATAAATCCATCTCTTAAACTCGAAAGATACTTATTGTTATTCAAGTTATCTGCAATTGGCAATAATATATCTTCCAGTTTTTCCATAAATTTATTTTCCATATGGTTTCACTACTTTCCTATTAAATTTAGTGATTGCTTTAATACGCCATCACCATCAATACGCCCATATGCAACAGTATCAATAATATCAATAGGAATTTCGATATCGTTTTCTTTAGCGTATTTTTCAAATTTTCGCTTCATGAATCTCATTTGCGGACCAATTAATAACACGTCATAGTTATCTAATTTTGAAAAAGCATTATCACTTGATACTGCTTCAATGTTAACTTCAATATCAGCACTTTCTGCTGCCTCTTTCATCTTGGTAACTAATAAACTTGTAGACATCCCCGCGGAACATGATAATAAAATATTCTTCATATAAATCATCCCTTCTGTTTGTTTATCAAACTATACTATGTATGCGCTTACACATTAATGGACATTTTTTCCTTTACTATAGGAAAATGAGTTTAATCGGAGTATGAAGATAATATTATCTCGCTATTTATCTAACTTTAAAGAATAAAAGTATTATAAAAAACGCCTTACTATCTATGATAGTAAGGCGTTTAAAAATTTAAGTTTTTCATTATTTTATTTTTTTCAAAAGAAAGGATGCTAAAGCACTGATAATTGTCACCCAAAATAAGATACCACATACGATAGCGTTGCTCCCGCTTATTGTGATTCCCGCATTAAAATTTCCGTTAGGATCACTTTCTATGTAAAAATTAATCCCAAATACAAATACCAAGGTAATAAAAGATAATATACCAACTACATCAAACAATAATTTAACATAAGGATACTTAATATTTTTAGCTATCATGTGACCACTCCTTCTTTAATTATTAAAAACATTTGACTGCTTCTAAAACAAAGAGTAACTAAGAGATTATTCTTTATAATAACTATAGGCACACTTTGTATACATAGAACCTCATATAACTGTCATTTTAGCATTTCTGCAGTCTACAACATTTAGATAGTTGTACTTTAAATCAAAAAAGAGGTTACTCAAACAATAAAGGTGTAGTACAATAGAGTTAATTAATTATATATGATGTTAGTAGCTATAAAAATATAAATTAACGAAAATATTTTTAATAAGTATTGCAAACTTTAAATTAGAGGAGACTGTAATGGAAAAGAAAAAGAAAAACGGTTGTTTTGGTTGCCTAGGGTGCTTAGGACTCATCATTCTATTGATACTACTCATTAGTGGATGTAGTGCACTATTTGATTCAAATGATAATAACGAAAACAAGAAAAATGACGAACCAAAAAGTTCTACAAAGAATGAAAAGTCTAAGAATAATGATACTGAGAAAGATAAAAAACCTAAAAACAATGACGTGAACACTTCAAATGAAACTGATGATACTTCAAATCAAAACAATTCTAATCAAGAACAAACTACTTATGAAGAAACAAACGATACAGAAGATACAACTTCAGAATATAATCAAGATGAATCTACAAACACTGATAACTCTAATTATAATACAGACCAAAACCAGTCATCTAACAATAGTGGTCAAAGTAATGAAATAAACAGTGCCTCTCAAAATGATGAAACTAATTCAAAATCAAATACCACGTCACCTTCAACCGAGGTAACTGAAAGTAACAACAACTCTAGTTCTTCAGACATCGATGTAGCTAAGCCTGGAGAAATAACATCTGATATGCCGGGTTATGACCCATCAAAAGATAGAGATAAAGATGGCATAATTAATGAAAAATAAATAAAAACGCTCTATAGTATTTGTTACTATAGAGCGTTTTATTTAAATGTATATGTTCGCATGAACGTTACATGCCTATTTTATTTTTAAAATTTGTCCTGTTTTAATGCTATTTGAGTCTAGATTATTATCAGATTTGATTTTACTTACTGTTGTATCTTGTTTCTTAGCGATACTATACAATGTATCACCTTTTTCAACAGTATATGTTTTAACTAAGTAGAGTGTTTGCCCTTTACTGATATTATTCGTTTCAAGATTATTCCATTTTTTGAGATCTTCAATACTCACTTTGCTTCTTTTAGAAATATTATATAGAGTGTCACCTTCGACTACTTTATGTGTATCACCTGAAATACTGTCATCGTTACTATCAGGGTCCGTCAATTTCAATGTTTGACCGATGGATAATGTATTATCGTTTAAGTCATTCCATTTTTTAATATTATCAATTGTTACGCCACTTCTCTTAGATATACTATACAATGTATCGCCTTTAACTACTTTATAAGTAGAACCTGTAATGGCATCGTCATCTTCGCCACCTAATTCTTTATAGTGTTTCTGAACTAAACTATAAAATTGATTCATGTTATAGCCCCATTGGTTAAAATAACCTACAGGATCAGTATGGTTTGTCCCACCCCAATATTGACTAACTGCATTATGACTAATAATTGTTCCAGTTCCTTGATTGTTATCTGCAAGTGAAGGTTGTAGTCCGTTTTGTTTTAGCATTTTAGCAGTTAAATAAGCTTGGTTGTTCACAGATTTAGCAAAACCATCAAACGTGTTAGATCTTGTTAATTCTATTTGATAAAAATATGGGTTAGCATTCGCTCCGGCGCCCCATGCTAAATAGTCGCTTGGTGCCGTTTGTATAATTTTGTCACTACCTGCGTATGCGTGAACAAAGGCATTATTGTAGTTATTATACATGTAATTTACTTCACCATCGATTGTACTATTAGGGTTTGCAGTTTCGTGAATAACGACACCGATGAATTTCCCTGATTTATAATTATATTTTGGTAAATTATTCATACGAGAATCTTGCACTATTTCTGCAGGTTGTATGTTGTTATTGTCTATGTATGTATTAACGTCTTGGTACGCTCTATTTGCAAATGTACTCATTTCTACTGAATTATGTTCTGCAACTTTATCATGTAGCTTCAAATCCCCTGGTGTTAACTGATCTTTCAAAGCCTGTGGACTCATTTTTTGTGCTTTTTCAAAATCTATTGCCTTACTTGTATTTTCATTTTTAGTTTCTTCTGTATTCTTATTAGCATTATCTTCTTGTGCGGTTGCAACTGTACTACTTAACAATAAACTCGTTGCTAATACTAATGACAAACTAATCCTGTACTTCATAAAAAACATCTCCCATTTCAAATTTTTAAAAACACGACACTATATAAACATCCATTCCTTGCACAACACCTTATTGTCTCATCTTATAATATTATAAGATTATTTACAAAACATAGTTTTATTTTATGCTATTATTTTAAATATTTTTATATAAGCATAATCATTATTTTGAATTTTGCACAAAAAAGCTACTACCTCAAAAGGCAGTAGCTCATATTCAAATATCCATAACCACACTAGATAAAATAGCAACCAATGCGACTACAAGTACCAATACTAAAAGTGAATCAATTCGTTTTTGGTTACGTTCATTCATAGGTTTTCTAAATTCTTTTAATGCGAAAAATCCTGTAATTAATACAATGACTAAACACAATAAATGAAATACCAACGCTAATACTTCCATTATCATCACTCCAAACTTGAAATAATTAAGTTTGTTGCTTTAAATCTTCTTTTATTTAGGCTTTTCATGTACAAAGCCTTCCCGATTAGATATGTTACGATTTATATTTCACAGTTACAAAAAACAAAGATTAATTTATATTCTTTTTATTCAATTACCCCTTTTTCGACGATTAGAAACAAATATCAATCGTTCATCTAGCATATGTAATAATATTTTTATAAAGTATGCCTTTTCTTTTACCTTCTCAAAACAATTATTTCTATTTTAGAATACAAGCAACATATAAAGTTAATTAATAATCATTCCTATAAAATTGATTTGAGTGTATAATTAACTTATAAGTATCATATTTCTATCAAGTGTATTTTTGTTCTATTGTATAAAATAAGGAGTTTACCAACCTATATTTAGGTAGCTCACAATTTTTTAGGAGATGGTTAAATGAAAGAGTTCACTCAAAAGATAGAAGATCTTCAAAAAAGAGTTTCTAATTTAAAAGATAATATTAAAACTGAAGAAGCTACTAAGAACGCTTTAATTTTACCCTTTTTTCAGTTACTAGGTTATGATGTTTTTAATCCAATGGAATTCACACCTGAATTTATAGCCGATGTCGGTATTAAAAAAGGCGAAAAAGTTGATTATGCAATTATAACTGATGACTCTCCCTCTATATTAATAGAATGCAAATCTATTAATGAAAAATTGAATAACCATGATTCGCAGTTATTCAGATATTTCGGTACTAGTACTTCTAAATTCGGAATTTTAACAAATGGGATTGAATATAGGTTTTACACTGATTTAGAAATCCCAAATAAAATGGATACCAAGCCTTTTTTAGTAGTAAATATTGAAAAATTGAAAGAAAATAGTATTAAAGAACTATTTAAATTTAAGAAGGAAAATTTTGATATTGATAATATCTCAAGTTCTGCTTATGAGCTTAAATATATGAATTTAATTAAATCATTTTTCGAAAAACAATTAGAAGAACCTAAAGAGGATTTTGTTAAATATTTATTAACTGAAGTGTATGAAGGTGTTAAAACAAAAACAATTATTGATAAGTTTACTCCAACTGTAAAAAATACTTTGAATATATTTATCAATGAAAAAGTAACTGATCGCTTAAATGCGGCATTAAATTCTAGTTCTTCTAATAAAATTACAATTGAAGAAAACGAAGAAGAAGAAATCAAACCTATTAAAAAAGATGATATTATAACAACACAAGAAGAGCTCGAATCATATTCAATGACTAAAGTAATTGCTTCAGAAATTACAGACGCTGAGCGTATTTTTTTAGAGATAATAGAAGTTACTTCAATATACTGTTAGATAATAATATAAGAAAATGGATTATGAGAATTTATATAACTAACACTAAATCAGAATTTGTTTTAAATGATGATGATAAAACAATTATAAAATTTGATAAACCTTTAGATATTCTAAAGTACAAAGAATCCATTGTAAAAGTTGTTGAAAAATTCTTATAGAATTACTTAAAATTCAATATAAAACCACAAAAATAACCCCGTAAGCCTAAGCTTACGGGGTTTTCAGATACAATATCTATTATTGTTCTTCTTTAACATATGGTAATAATGCCATATGACGAGAACGTTTAATAGCTAATGTCAACATACGTTGATATTTAGCTGAAGTACCTGTTACACGACGTGGTAAAATTTTACCGCGTTCTGAGATAAAACGTTTTAATAAGTCTGTGTCTTTATAGTCGATGTGTGTAATTCCGTTTGCTGTGAAATAACAAACTTTTTTACGACGACGTCCGCCTCTTCTTGGTCCACCTGCCATGGTAACTGCCTCCCTTTTTATGATATTTTCTTATTTATATACGCTATATAATTAGAATGGTAAGTCATCATCACTAATATCAATTGGTCCGTTTGCATTTGCAAATGGATTATCCGATTGGTTATTGTTGTTTGATGAATTGTTGTTATTATTATTATTGTTGTTTTGGTTTTGGTTATTGTTTTGATAAGATGACGTATTTTGACCTGATTGTTGTCCGCCAAAGTTTTGGAAATTGTTATTTCCTTCTTGGGCATGACGTTGATTTTGATTTTTAGGTTCAAGGAATTGAACACTATCACAAACCACTTCAGTTACAAAAATACGACGTCCTTCTTGGTTTTCGTAGCTACGTGATTGAATGCGACCGTCAACGCCAGCCTAAACTACCTTTGAATAAGTAGTTATTCACATTATCTGCTTGTTTTCTAAAAACAACACAGTTAATGAAATCTGCTTCGCGTTCCCCTTGCGCATTTGTAAACGTACGGTTTACTGCTAGAGTAAAAGTCGCAACACTCACGCCTGAGGGTGTTGTTCTATATTCTGGATCTTTCGTTAAACGACCGACTAAAACAACTCTATTTATCATTTAAACGAACCCCCAATTATTATTTTTTAGTCTTATCTTCGTCTGCACGAATTACGATATAACGGATGATATCATCGTTGATTTTAGCTAAACGTTGGAATTCATCAGTAGCTTCATTGTCTTCAGCTTGGATACGTACTAAGTTGTAATAACCTTCACTGAAATCATTAATTTCATAAGCTAAACGACGTTTACCCCAATCTTTAACTTCTAAAGCCTCTGATCCGTTAGAAGATAAAATACCGTTGAAACGTTCAACAACAGCTTTTTTAGCATCTTCTTCAATGTTCGGACGAACGATGTACATAACTTCATATGTTCTCATTTATAATTGCACCTCCTTGTGGTCTATGCGGCTCATCATCATATGTGATAAGCAAGGAATAATTTTCATTACTCACAATCAAGAATTATAGCACAGCGCATTACATTTTACAATGGTTATTACACTGCTATAATCTAAAATTTATCAAAATGTTTCATATGAAACATGCTGTACAGTCACAATAAAATGCCTTTCAAAAGTTTCTTGCAAAACGCTTTATGCTGACTTTCATTTTTTAAATTCTAAATAAAATTAATCTTAATAAAAAATTGATTCCATAAAATATATGGTTGCTAAATCTTTTTAATTCTAATAGCATACAATCTGAGTTCGTTTTTTATAATTATAACCTTATTTAGCACCTAGCATTTTCAAAATATTAATTACATACAAAGGAGCATATTATGGTTTCAGTAATCAAAAAAGGTTTAGTCACTGCAAGTGTATTATTTGCATCAACGTTAGCAATGAACGCAAGCACACGCCGCTGGAGATACATCAAACCAAAAAGGAACGATGGGGTATGGCTATCAACAATACATTGAAAAACACCCTGAAAAATCATCCAAACAAAGTTCAAATGAGGTACAGTCTGAAGCAAGCACAACACAATCTGGCGAACGTGTTCTAGATATTTCAGAATGGCAAGGTGACTTAACAGAACAAGAAGTTATAGACCTTAAAGCTAATTACGACTTCATCATTATTCGTGCTCAATATGGTTCTGAAAAAGTGGATGCATCATTAGAACACAATTCAGCTTTATTAGACAAACACGATTTGGACTTTGGCGTATATTCTTATAGTATGTATGAAAATCCTGAAGATGCACGCTACGAAGCGCAAACGTTATACAACCGTGCACCTAAAGCTAGCTTTTACATCAATGACTTTGAACAAGATACAGTCACTTCGGGTACTACAGAAGAAAGTACATCTGCATGGTATGATGAAATGAAAAGTTTAGCTGGCAACAAGAAAGTATTATTCTATTCATATGAAAATTTCATGAAGGAACATGCTTCAGAATCTGTCGGTGAATATGATGGTTATTGGATTGCCAATTACAATCCTGATCAACCCGCTAGTGAACACGTTTTATGGCAATATACTGATAGTTACGCATCACCAGAATTAGACCAAAATGTCGATGCAAACTATACTGGCCCAGGTGTCGATACATCATGGTTTACATCTTAAATTCATATACTTTCAAAATATATGAGGATCATTTAAATAACGTCAACGATTTGGGCCGCGACTCCTGGCTCTTTAATAAAGCACTAGTCGAAGATTACAGGTTGAGGCTGTGCCCGTGGAAATAATGCACAAATAAATGACAACAAAGGCAAAGAATTTGTTGGCACTCAAGGACAATCTCTATTACAGGGATTGTCTTTTTTAAAATGTTAACATCGTATGCCATAATTTTATGGTAAGAAAAAAGGCCAAACAACACGATTGGTTGTCCGGCCTCTTATATATTTATATTCAACGTTATAAGTCGTTAAATATAAATGTATTTTGATTGGGTGTTAAAGAATCATAATCTTTAATTAGGGTACTTCTAGGTAATTTTATACTGGTAAGATGCTTGATACTAAGTCTAATACTGTTTGTAATAATTCGCCTAACATAGTAACGCCTCCTAATTCTAAACATCGAATGTTGTTATTCTAACTGTTTAATTTAAGTGACACTTAAAATATAAATGTTACACAAAATACCTCGTATTATTTAAGTAATGCTTTAAAAATTAGTTCGACAATATTTTCTATCATAATCGAGCCCCTCCCATCACATAAACCTACTCACTGTATTTTTACTATTCAACTTGATCAAGGATTAATCCAAGAATTTGTTCAACTAGATCTGCTAACATATGATGCACCCCCTTGAAGTGTCTAAATACAGACTAACATAAAATAATTTTCAATAAAATCATTTTGTGGAGGAAAATAATATTTTTACTAAAAGTTAACTTTAATTTTACATAACATAATTATTTAATGCACAACTGAATTGATTGCATTTATATTTACTGAATAGTCCATCGCCCCGTTCTTTATTTTACATTTATACAATTGTGTAAAATTCTACATAAATACACATTGTAGTTTTAGCTAAAATAAAAAAGCCTTCTCATCACTATTCTGTAATGAGAAGGCTCCGTGCTTATCTTACACGTTAAATCTAAAGTGTACGACGTCGCCATCTTTCATAATATATTCTTTACCTTCTAAACGCTGTTTCCCAGCATCTTTGGCACCATTTTCACCATTGAATTCAACGTAATCATCGTAGCTTGTTACTTCGGCACGGATAAAACCACGCTCAAAGTCTGTATGAATAATACCCGCACACTGTGGCGCTGTCATACCAGAGATGAACGTCCATGCACGTACTTCTTGAACACCTGCAGTAAAGTAAGTTGCTAAACCAAGTAAGTCGTATGTTGTACGAATTAAACGATCTAAACCAGGCTCTTCAATACCTAAGTCTTCTAAGAACATTTCTCTATCTTCATCTTCAAGCGTTGCAATTTCTTCTTCGATCTTAGCGCTAATTACGATAACTTCTGAATCTTCTTTGCTCGCATACTCACGAATTAATTTAACTTTTTCATTATCTTCATCGCCAATTTCATCTTCGCCCACGTTTGCAATATATAACATTTCTTTAGAAGTTAATAACTGTGCTTGATTCACAAATTTTTGATCGTCGTCATTAAATTCAAGGCTACGAACAGGATTTCCTTCTTCTAATGCTTCCTTAATTCTTGCTAAAATGCGTGCTTCATTCACTGCATCTTTATCTTTTTGTTTCGCCATTTTTTCGGCTTTTGGCAAACGTTTTTCAACAGATTCTAAATCTGCCAATACTAATTCCATATTAATTACTTCGATATCATCAACTGGGTCTACGCGTCCTGAAACGTGTGTCACATTATCATCGTCAAATGCACGTACCACTTGGCAAATTGCATCTACTTCTCGAATATGTGATAAGAATTTATTACCAAGTCCTTCACCTTTAGAAGCCCCTTTAACGATTCCGCCGATATCTGTGAATTCAAATGTTGTTGGAATTGTTTTCTTTGGTTGTACCATTTCTGTTAATTTATCTAATCTGCTGTCTGGTACTTCTACGATACCTACGTTAGGATCGATTGTCGCGAAAGGATAATTCGCTGCCAGTGCACCTGCTTTTGTGATTGCATTGAAAAGTGTAGACTTACCTACGTTGGGCAAACCAACTATACCTGCTGTTAAAGCCATTATTCATTCTCCTTATTTTCAGTATCTTGATGAGACACTAAGATTTTTTTTAGTTTTTTATTAAAAGTTTGTCTTGGGATCATAATACTTCTTTGACAGTTTTCACATTTTATTCGGATGTCTGCACCTACACGAATGATTTTAAAACAATTCGTGCCACATGCATGTTGTTTTTTCATCTCTACAATATCATTTAAACCGTAATTTGATGTCATTCTGTCACACCTCCGAACATCTTATGCATTATTTTGTTGATTCGCATCGTATTGCACCATCATAGGTTTCGGTATTTGAATCTCATGCTGTTTAAATACTTTTAAAATCTCTTTTCTTAAAATACGTGCACCTGAAAATCCTTCTCCAGGTATCGTTTCAGCAGAAATCCACAATGTAATTTCATCTCTTGTAATGGAATTAATACCAACCACTTCTGGATTTGATATAAATAAGTAATATTTAGAACGCATTGTTTCAAAATGTTCGACTAATATCTCTTCTACTTTATCTATATCTTCTTCTACGGAAACTGGTATTTCTACCATTGACTCACCATTCGTTACTGAATAGTTTGTAATTTCACCAACACTACCATTAGGTAATGTTGTTAACTCACCTGTAATCGTATTAATTCGCATCGAACGCAAACCAATGGACTGTACTGTGCCTTCTGCAACGGTAGTACCACTACTATTGATTTTAACATAATCTCCTACATCAAATTGATTTTCAAAAATAATGAAGAAACCTGTGATAATATCTTTAACAATTGTTTGTGCGCCGAAACCAACTGCTAAACCAACAACACCAAGCACTGGCAATAATGCCTCCAACGCTTATACCAAACTTACTTAAAATTGTAGTCAATACTATAAACCATACCACATATGCTACTACGTTTTGAACTAATGCTATTAAAGTTTTGGAACGTTTTTTATTCGCTTTTTTACCTCTATTTTGTATTTTAAAGAATTGTGCTATCGCTTTATTTATGAAACGTAGGACAATCCAAGCCACAATGATATAAACAAAAATCATAATAACATTCGATATCAACGTTTGATATGTCTCTGGCTTCGTTAACGGTTCAATTAACGAATAAAGGATACTTTTAATTTGATCCAACTACACTTCCTCCTTAGTCATACTCTATACCATTCTATTATAAGCAATTTTTCTATGAAATAAATCCAACTTCAGCTTTAATTTCATAAGCTATTTTATAATTAAGAACTATCTGAGTATATCCTTACAAATACATAACTATTTTCTCTCATTAAAATAATTATAGACTTATATAGTTTATTAAAAATGTATCTAGAAGGATAGTTTTAAACCTTATTCTGTAATTAAGATTTAAAATGAGGCGTTTAATGAAGCTTTATATCAATCATCACTAGATTCACGGAATATTTCTACAAATAGACTAGTGTCGCATAGATTGAAATTTTATTATTAATTTAACTTTTATGTATACCTTTAATCTTATTCTTAGGCGTAAGATAGCCTAAATAACTTAAAAAATGGCAAAAGAAAAAGAACCATAATTAAAAATTATGATTCTTTAACACCCAATTTAAAATTATACTACCAAATACTCACAAAATTCAAGTGTTTTTTAAGTTTTTTGTATAAATTTTTAAACAAGTCATATTCACTACCTCTCAAATGTATGTAGTACTATTTAAACATATTAAAAATTAATCAACATCTTTTTATAATATTTAAAATACAACTAAATTTATATAAAATTACAATAAATTTAACATATTAACACTTACGCATTAAATTTAGACACTTGGGGAATTTCCACCAAATTTAAATGTATTTATTATAATATTCAGATAAAGGGGGTGCATACAATGTTAGCAACTCTAGTAGAACAAATCCTAAACTTAGTATTAGACCAAGTAGAATAGTAATTACAAGATAGCATTTATGAAGGAGGGAATTGAAATGATCGAAAACATCGTTGAACTCATCTTCAAATCACTTTTAAAATAATCCTCGTAAATTTAGATTGAGACAATTTTACACTTTGTATAACGTCTTGAACTATGAGATTACATAACTTTTATAAGGAGGGGTATTATGCTAGGAGATATCGTACAAACAATTTTAGATTTAGTATCAAGTATTTTACCATTATAAGAACAAAACGTTAACGCTTAAGAACTCTAATTAAAGATTATGATTCTTTAACACCCAAATATATATATATATGATGATAGTCATTTTTAAGTAAACGGTTCTTCTGAATTCCTATAATTAACAAGCACTTACTGAGCCTTACATCGGTAAGTGCTTGTTTTGCCAAAAATACTTTAATTACAATATTAAAAAGCCTAATCAACTTCTATTCGGAAATTGATTAGGCTTTTTAAAATTCTAGAATTTAATTTTCATTAATAAATACTGTGAATTTTTCTATTCAGCAATTTGTTTTTCAAGGTCATTATGAAGTTTAAAAATCATCACACGTTCACCTGTACGAGAACTTAAATCAGTATGAAAGCCTTTGACTTCTTCACCAGTAATGGATAATACAATGTCATCGAGTGCTTCAATACCTGATTCCACGAGTTTTGAGCGTGTTCTTTTAATTGTTACTAGCCCTTCGTTCGTTTCACAAACTTTATACTCTGCTTGTGTTAATACACCTTGTAAACTCACAATAATCATATCGCGCAATATATCTGTTTTTACAGAAAGAGAGCCACGGCCAAGGAAGTCTTTTTCCCATTGTGTAATTGCTTTGCTGATTTCAGACTCGTAAGTGCCTTTGGTTGTTTTCATTTAGTATGCATCTCCTGTAGAACCAAAATGAGGTTAAGTTAGATTATTATTTGAATAAAGATAACATTATCATTTTTGCATACTTTTCTCCACAGTTCTACAATATCACCCGGGAAATCATTTATATTTTATTTAATAAATTAAGTACGATAAGATATCAATATGCTCATAGATTTTTAATGACATGACATTTAAATATAGCTTAATAATCCGTTGACCAGTCATGCCATTGGCCATCTTCATCAATCGTTGCTAATCTCACCCAACCGTTTTGTACTTTTTGTTGGAATGCTTTATCCGCTTCTAATCGTTCTTTCACAAAGTTTTCAGGAGCTTGGATCACTACAAGTAAACGTATAGGTGAATGGTACATTTTATCATCTGACGACATCACGGATTGCCAAGGTAAGCCTGTTAACAAGTCACTCGCATTCCCTTGCATAACACCAATGCCGCCTGTCACAGTTTGTGTTGTTTTACTACCACTACCATAATAATGTGGCGCAACTGTAGAAGCATAGTATTGTAAGTTAATCCATTGTGCTACAACTGCGTGCCCACCAATAATATTGGCTAATATACTACCATCTTGGTCGTTTTTCCAATCATAATTATGCAAAAATGCTCTGCCTTGTAAGTCACTGTGCTTTGTTAGCTCACGTTGTCCAATAATAAAGGCAGCATTTTTAGCTAATCCCCACTCTGGTCTTATCTCGCTCCAATCATTTGATAAGCGATGCGCTTCATTGACAGGATTTTTCTTCGTTACATTATTATTTGGTAATTGTTCTAAGCGTTGTTCATTAGCATAATAGCTGACGTTAGGCATTGTCGCTTCAATAGCATCATAAGCTTTTTGTGCCACTTCTGGTAATTCTGGTACATAAACCCACTCTAATGTATCCACAGAAGTCTGATGTTCTGCAGCTGCAAATACGGTCGTTTCCGGAATTTCAATACCATCGTGTGCTAGCCCTTGTCTCACTTCTGGCAAATTACACAACTGTGCTAATACTTTGCCATTAAAACCACTTGCCGCACCACCACATGCACCACAATCTAACGAGGCAGCATACGGATTATTCGCGCTTTGACTACCATGACCACACATAACAACTAAAGGTGAAAAGTCTGTCGTTAAATCCATTAAGCGTAGCGCTTGGCGTGTATAATTTAACTGCTCATCTTTTGTAAACCCTACAGGCAAACCATCTTCTCTACGATGATGATGATTAAGCGTAAGTGCTGTATCTTCTGGCTTTTGCAACCAACCTGCATAGAACTTGCGAATCACGTTGCCTACACGATTTGGTATAAAACTGCGTGTAAATGTTTGTAGTGTTAACCACGGACCACTGAGTTCTGGTAATAGTAAACTAGGCAACACGTTTTGTTTCATTTTCTTAAACGTATAAGTGACCGATTCAAGTACATGCTTACGTTGTCGGAAAATAGTTGGTTCTTTTTCCTGTGTATATTCTTTAATTTTATGCTGTGGCTTATTCATTACAGGTAAAGATGGATGGCTATGTTGATTTCCAAGTTCATTTTTGGCAATCGGCAAACCAAAGAACCCTGCAATACCTATCGTTTCAAAGGGACCTGCTGCTTCAATTTGTTTACGAAATGGCTCAGAACGTACATCTATACAAAATGCCATTTGTGCAAGTGGCGTGTCATTCTCCACCAACACTTGCTTTTCAGGCGCAATAATCTTTCTTAATTGCTGATTATAAGTTGCTTCCCAAGCCTCTAACAATAATTTACGACGTAATTGATCATTAAACTGAACGGCAAATAACACATGTTGCTGTTGTTCTTGCGTTGTTAATTTGTCCCATTGTTGTGCCGTAAAACCGCCCCATTGCATCCATGACAAAATGCAATCCGCTAATGAAATAGATTGATTCGCTGATGTATCATTTGTAGGTAAGTCTGATAAATACGGTTCCATGATTACCCACTCCATGCCTAAACGAAGCGCAAGGTAATCTAATAACAACGACTCCATTTTACTATTATTTTCATGCTCGCCATAGCATCATACCTGCCCAACCTGGTAATGATAATAAATGATTCTCTAAATAATTTTGCGTGTCTGCCTCAGCAATACCTAATTTTAACAATGTGGCTCTAATTAATGACTCAGCATCATCAGGTAAAGTCTTTAACCGGGCACGTTGAGCTTTCGTTAACGCTGGATCATATTGGATTAAACGTTTCCAAGAATAGAATAATCCTTTTTCACGATGGGGCATTGTCCACCCTGATTGTGCATCATCAACAAATAACTTACACCACTTAATAACGTGATAATCCACTGTATCGATTAATTTTTTATTATTTTCATCCATTACATACGTAGACAATAACGGCGTTGAGCTTTTGACATCACTTGATAAATCTAAATCCTCTAACTGTTGTGCCAATGCATCGACTTGCCCTTGTACATGATGATTAGATTTTAAAGGATGTAATTTTAAAGCATTACGCCCATATTCCATTGCATTTTCTCTTGGTATTGCTAATGACGCTTGCTCCAACCACTGTTGGAATTGTTCCTCTATCTTACGCTCGTCTATTTCGCCCTGTTTCTTAGCTTCTAATATACTTGCTATCGCAGGATAAATATCTACTTCTCGCACTTGTTTAAGCCAATGTGCAACTTCATCAAATGTTTTATCCTCTAACCCAGACCACGGACTTCTTGCCGCAAACACTGAAATGGGCGATAACGGGACAATAACCTTACTTGCAAGCATCAATTAATGTTCGAATATCATTAGGATTGTTTTGTGAAACATAGTCTGTCTCTCTATTTGCTTCCCCCATTTTAGTGTCCTCCTTTTGTTAAATATGTTTTAAGGTAGTTTGGATGACGTTCTACAGTGTCAGCTTTTGCATCCCCAATACGTACAAGCCACATATATAATATTGAAAATGCGACCGATGAACGATTACGTGCGACCCATGTACTCATTAAACTACCAATCAAGAGCATTAAAGCTACAATTACAACGACAAGCATAGGTGGTTGAACACTATTGAAAGTCATCGTATGTAAGGCGCTAGCGAAGAAGTGATGAACGATAAAGTATACTGAGCCAACGACAATGAGTATCAATAATCCCATGATACGTCCGAATTTCCCTTCTCCAAATGCAACAAGTTGTGTCCATGATACCGATAATGACCAAGCTAAGATGAGGCCACTCACTAAACGATAGCCTTCACCAGGAGATGTAAGCCAAAAACCTAAACCAATAGCCAAAGCTAATACACGACCTGATATAATCCATAAATATGACATTCTCTCACTAGCACGTCTTGGTACATTAAAGTGACGCACCGCCGAACCAGAGCGTAAGAAGAGCGTTGCTTTAAATAAACCATGTAAAATCAAATGGATAATCGCAGGAATGTATGCACCCATTGCGCACTGGATTAACATAAAGCCCATTTGTCCAATTGTAGATCCTACTAAAAGGCGTTTATAATCTACATGCACTAAACTTATACCCGCACCAATCAGTACAGAAATACTGGCAAACAATAACAATACGAATGTTGCAATGTCACCATTAAATATCGGTGAAAATCTCGCCAATATGATACTACCCGCATTCACAATACCTGCATGCATAATCGCCGACACCGGTGTTGGTGTCATGACTGATTCTATTAACCATCTTTGAAATGGAAACTGTGCAGCTGGCACCATAACTGCTAATATAATGAGCATATTAATACCAAAACTTTCCCACGCATTAATTTGAGCTAAATTTGTAGCTGTGAAAATCGAGGTATATTGCCATTCACCAGTTAATAATGCAATCCACACTACCGCCAACAATAATGCTAGCCAACTTAACAAAAACAATTTACCGGTTACTTTTGCAGCAGCTCTTGTCACTTTCCAAGCGCTTGTTAAGCTAATTAATAGCGTTAAACCAAGTAACGTTACGCCCCAACTGATCACCATAATACGCAAATCACCTGTTAACCAAGCCATTGCGGCAAAACTAGTGGTAATTGTAAATAAAGTGAAGTACTTTCTATAACTTCGATCGCCCATTAGATACTGTACACAATAACGTTGAATGATTAAGCCTATGACTAAAACGAAAAAGGCCATTAACCATGCTAGAAAATCCGAATACCAAAATCCTACTTCTATATTTTTCGGTGCGCCTATAAGTCCGATAAATGCTACAAGTGGTGGTAAAGCCACTAAAAATATATGTATGCGCACATACGCCAATGGTATGCGTGAATTTAAAAACATGATGCCACTCAATACAGAAACAATAACAGTGATGAAAAATATTATTAACAGTATTGATACATTAAGCGATGTGAACATATTGGATTCTCCTTTCTTTTTACATTAATTTTAGTGTTACAAAATCAAGCTACTTTTATGTATAACTTAGTATGTTCAGTTATTTTCCCATTAAAAAAAGCCGACAATATACAATAAACCACGGACGGTTTATTACAATTGTCGGCTTCATTGCAACGCACTTTTTAACGAAGTGATTTGCTTTGCTACCTTATATGTATAAATGTTTATGAATTTTATAATCTAAAAATATTACATTTAATCTTATATGACGGATGATTTTAACTTTTCAACACTATTCGTACACTTTTTCAATTTGCCAATATGATTATTAACAGCTTGCTAAAGCTTTAATATCGTGAAAAAAGCAGTATTCAACGACTATATTTATTTTTATTTAATATTACAAACATATACTTATTATTCGTGATTGTCAAGAAACACAAACTTCTATAATGAATTTAACAATGCTTTTAATAATTATATATACAGCTTAAAACACGCTATTAATAATTAAAATAACATTCCTTCTTTGCTATATACTTTCTTAGTTTTTAACTTTCTCTTTTCTTATTTATCCATCCACTCAATTTAATTATAATTTTACACATTTTGTGTTATTATTTATTCAACATATGATACAGTCACATTTTATCTATTTAAATTAAGTAGGAGGATGCTTATTATGCCAAAAAAGTTATTCAATATTGATTTAAGTAAGAAAATGGACCAACAAGATCACCCTGGACATAACCGATGGCACCCAGATATTCCAGCAGCTTTTTCAGTAGAACTTGGTGAATCATTTCGTATGGAATGTTTAGATTGGACAGATGGACAAATTTCCAATAACGATGATGCAAGTGATATCAAACACGTTAATTTAAACCGTGTGCATGTATTAAGTGGACCTGTTCACATCAATGGTGTTGAACCTGGTGATTTATTAGTCGTAGATATACTAGACATAGGTACATTCCCAGAACACGAATGGGGTTTTAACGGTATTTTTGATAAAACGAATGGCGGAAGTTTTTTAGTAGATCATTATCCAAATGCTCAAAAATCAATTTGGGATTTCAATGGGATATACGCTACGAGTCGTCATATCCCTGGCGTTGAATTTGCTGGTATTATTCATCCAGGATTAATCGGTGTCGCACCTTCACAAGACATGCTTGATGAATGGAATCGACGTGAACAAGCGTTGGTCGATACTGACCCTAATCGTGAACCTGTATTAGCTAACTTACCCGAAACTGATGCAGTCGTACTAGGTGATCTTAAAGGAAATGATTTTGAACGTGTAGCAAAAGAAGGTGCAAGAACAGTGCCTCCAAGAGAAAATGGAGGCAATTGTGACATTAAAAATTTATCAAAAGGTTCTCGTATTTATTTTCCTGTATTCGTTGATGGCGCCAAACTGTCTGTAGGAGATTTACACTTCTCTCAAGGAGATGGTGAAATCACTTTTTGCGGTGGAATTGAAATGCCAGGTTGGATTGAATTACGCGTAAACGTAATTAAAAATGGGATGGAGAAATACCAAATCAAGAAAAATCCTGCATTTAAACCCGGCCCTGTTATGCCAAATTATACAGACTATATTGTTTTTGAAGGTATTTCAGTTAATGAATTTAACGGAGACCAAACATACTTAGATGCAAACACTGCTTATCGGAATGCTTGTTTAAATGCAATTGAATTCTTAAAAACGCGTGGTTTTACAGGTGAACAAGCCTATATGTTACTAGGATCAGCACCTGTTCAAGGCACCGTAGCCGGTATTGTCGATGTCCCTAATGCCTGTTGTACCATTGCCATTCCCCGGGAAATATTCAAGGGCGATATTTTACCCGAATTGGAGCCTGATGAATAATGCCAAACTACACATATGTATGTCCAAACTGTGATGAATTTACAATTCGTCAATCTATGAATGACACACACGATAACGTTTCATGTCCCGCATGTGGCCATTTATCTAAACGTGTATATACTGCTTTTCAAACTTATGGAATGGACTCAAAGTTAAAAAAACGCATCGAACAAGGACAAAAACCAAAAGTAGTCACTAAAGATAAATTACCACAAAAAAATCAAACAATCACAAACACTGCCAGACCTTGGATGGCCGGCCATTAATCTAAATATTTAATAGTATTACTAACACTCTAATCCATCATTGCTTATAATCATAAAGCAATGATGGATTTTTACACTTCAGCCTTCACTTCACCGACTCAATATATGACATTGCTTCCTTCCCTCTAATTTCATTAACCATCCTTAAAAAGCACAATGACAATAATCAACAAAAAAATATTAATTTAACTTTTAGTAGATAAAATTAATATTTTGTTAACAATTTTAATAAAACTAAAGAGAAGCTATTTTTTTAATAAAAGTATAATTTGTGATATATTTATAAAATAAGCAATATATTTATATTCAACTTACTTAATCTTTTTATTTAAAAAACAAAGGGGGCTGGTTTTAATGAAAGTTGCTATAGTCACAGGAGCAAGTAGCGGAATTGGTTTTGAAACAGCTAAAATGTTAGCTAAAAAAGACTATCGCGTTTATGCTCTTGCAAGAAACACAAAGAAAATGCAAGGTTTATCAGCATATAATGTCAAAATAATGAAGCTGGATATAACAGATTATGATGCGATTAAAGAAGTAGTTAACCATATTTTAAACCAAGAAGGGCATATAAACATTTTAATAAATAATGCTGGATATGGGTCATATGGTGCTATTGAGGACGTGTCTATTGAAGAAGCGAAAAGACAGTTCGATGTAAACCTATTCGGACTATCTGAGATAACAAGAGCTGTTATACCTTCCATGCGCGAACAAAAAGCAGGGAAAATTGTAAACATATCATCAATCGGTGGACGTATACCTAATTATCTAGGTACTTGGTACCATGCTTCTAAACATGCATTAGAGGGATACACCGAAAGCTTACGTTTAGAACTTTCTGATTTTGGCATAGACGTTATCGTTATCCAACCAGGTGGTATAAAAACAGAATGGTCTACGATTACAGCTCAAAATCTTAAATCATCTGCTAAAGGAGGAATCTATGAAGAAAAAGCTTTAACACTGGCAAATACAATGATCAAGTTAAATTCACTTAATTTATTTTATCCTCCTTCCGCTGTAGCTAAAGTTATCACTAATTCAATAGAAAGACGCATTGTAAAACCACGATATATTGTCGGTTTCCTTGCTAAGACCTCTATTTTTTTACATGCAGTTTTACCAGTTAAGCTATATAATTTTATTATCAAATAATAGATATCTAAATAATTTATGACAGGAGCGAATTTAAATGTCCACTGCAAATCTAACTTTTGCCCAAAATCATTATGCAATGTTGGAGTTATCACAACCTAATACAAGCATTTCTAATCTTTCTAATTTATTATATATCGAAAACACTTATTCTTATGATGCTATAAATAATGCATTAAATAAGCTTGTTGAAAATTTTGATGCATATAGAATTCATATAATTAATGAATCAGGTGAACTAAAACAATCTTTACAACCATTTAATTTCCAATACTTCCCAGTAGTTGAATTTACAGACGAAGCTCAATATAACGCTTGGATTGATCAACAAAAAAATAAATGCTTATTTGAATTAAATAGCGATTTATACGACTTTACAATTGTAAAAAACCCCGATGGAAAGCATTCTGTTTTCTTCACACACCACCATGCTATTACTGACGCATGGAGCATAACTCATTCTGTTAACTATGTCGCAAAAATTCTGATTGGTCATGATGTGGAACCTAATACTTATTCTTATTTAGATATCGCTAATGATGACCAAAAATACTTAAATTCTCGCCGTTTTGAAATCGATAAGAACTATTGGTTTAATACAATATCCAACTATGAAATGACTGATTTTTTAACAAAATTACAAAATTTAGATTATAAATCATTAAGAGAAACTTATTCTCTTAATGAATACGAATTTAAGTTGATTCATAAAATGTGTAGTGATTATTCTATTAGTATTAGTACACTATTTATGTCTTTGATGCATTTATATATTAGTAAATTATCAAATAAGAATCAAAATTCAATTGGTTTGATGGTACATAATAGAAGTAGTAACATCGAAAAAGAGACTTGTGGTTTGTTCACAAAAGCACTGCCATTAATCGTTGAATTAAATCCTGAGCAATCTGTTGAAAGTTTTATAAACTTAGTTAAAAAAGAAAACTTCAAATTACTAAAACATAGAAAATTACCTACAACAGTATTGATAGAACAAAACAAAGAGAAAGATGTACCGAGCTTGGCTGACTTTGCTATTTCATATCATAATATGCAATATGATAATGAAATTACAAAAGAAGGGTTTAAAGAGGAATGGTTATTAAATGAAGCAAACCTTTACAACAAATTAAATATGAATATTAGTAATAGAAATAATGATAATACATTGCATATCGATTATGACTTCAGTACATGCTACTTAACCGAGAAAGATATTGAACAAATCCATTATAGTTTAGTAGATATTTTAGTTCAATTTTATAATAACCCGCACGCACGTTTAAACGACATAGAAGTTGTTACTTTTAAAAGCGGTCGATAATTTATGATGAACGTTACTTTGTTTTGCATCCCATTTGCAGGAGGGAATAAATTTATATTTTACCCTCTAAAGAATAAGCTTCACAAGGATATTGATTTAAAATCCTTAGAACTTCCAGGTCATGGAGAAAGGTTAAATGAGCAACCTCTTCTCACAATTGAAGATATGGTCGATGATTTAACCAATCAAATTATTAAAGAAAAGCCTGAACAATATATAATATTAGGTTACAGTTTAGGAGCCATCTTGGCTTATGAAATTTACTTTAGATTACATAAATCTCATCATATTCTTCCTAGCCATATGATTCTTTGTGCTTGTGAACCTATTGGATATGCTAAGCATAATAATATAAATAATATGAGTGATTTTGAATTTAAAAAGTTTATAAAAGATAAAGGTGATACTCCTGAAGAAGTCTTGAATCACGAGGAATTATGGGAAATTGTTGAACCTGCTCTTAAAAACGATTTTCTCGCAATAGATAACTATCATAATAGTTATGAGAAGAAGAAAATGAATACTACACTTTCTATATTTGTAGGTGAAAATGACACTATAGCTAATCATACTTTGTACAAATGGTCGAATCTAACAAGTGAACATGTAGAATATAAATTCTTTCAAGGAAGTCACTTATTTATTACTGATGCTTACGACCAATTAAGCGAAGAAATAAAATTAGTTTTAAATTAAACCGCTTTTAATTTCCAAAGTTTATTCATACGTTAAAAATAAAAATGAGGTAGCAAAATAAAATTTGCTACCTCATTTTTTTAGAAATTATTTTTTGTATGATTAATCATTATATCTAATGTGTTTTCACTTGTTGGTTCCCACTGGAAATTTAATTTTTCCAGTATGAAATTAGTTTTATAATCTAAAATTTCGAAATGTACTTTATTAAATAATGTATTGTCTAAGATACCTGTGTGAAGTAAGAACGCATTGACTTCATCGCTCATTACTCCAAGGTCTATACATTCCATTAAGTGATCTAAAAAGGCATCCCAATAAACAGCTTCTATATAATGGTTATTCGCATTATATACTTCCATTAATTTCTGGAGTGATAAGCGCTTGTTGTTATAAATGTGATGGATTTCATTGCTTAATTGATCATTCAATATTAATTTATTACATGCTTGTGCGACTTGGTCAACATGAGTGAATTCTAAGTCATCATCTTCGAGCCTTGGAAACTTCTGGAACATCTTAAATGATTTTATGACACTATAAAAAGCATTGTTTTCTTCATTTTTTTGAAAAATTCCTGTTCTAGAGTCACATTGTAAATTACCTAGTCTATAAATATTTGTCTCAATACCTTCTTCACGATAAGCAATAAGTAATTTTTCAGCTTCTATCTTACCATCAATATAGATATTATTTGGTTTTTGAGAAATATCTACATCATATTCAGAAAAAGTAATACTATTTTTATCCTCTACGCTACCTGAAGCTACGCTAATTGTAGACATATGGTGAATTTCTTTTTTCTTTTTGTCTTTCGCAAAAGATATTAAATTGTGGATTGATTTAACATTTGTGTTATAAGAAGATTCTTCTGTCGCAAAATGATTTACATTTGCTGCTGCATTTATAATAATATCTATATTATTTACTAAATAATCATAATTACTATTAGAAAAACCTAAATATTTTGATTCAATATCGCCCTCTACAAAATGAATACGGTTCAAATCTTCTGTTTTTAATTGAGAATTAAAGTAATAGGACCAATTGTTATTTAATTTGCTCTCACCGCTTATTTTTTTATTATTTCTCACTAACACATGAATAATTAAATCTTTACGTTCTAATAAATCTTTTAATATATGGATACCTAAGTAACCTGTAGCGCCTGTCAATAATATTTGTTTGTTAGATTTAACGACATCTTTATCAATGAATTTATAATTTTCGTTACTTTGCACTTTGTAATCATTGATTTCTGATATAAAATCACTATTTAAATGATGTTCATTCTTAACATTCGGAAATTTTAATGCATCTAATTTTGTCATTACATTCATTTCTTCACGTTCAATCAATGCTTTACTTATAGATTCCACTGTCTGTAATTCAAAGATATCTTTAATTGATATATTATATAATTTAGATATTAACGATGTTAACTTTATGGCTTTAAGTGAATCTCCGCCCATTTCGAAGAAATTATCATGGATACTAACTTGATTTACATGTAATACTGCTTCAAATGCTTTCGCCACAGCGCTTTCCATGTCGTTTGTCGGCGCTACATATACTTTACTTTCAACTTTGATTTTTGGTAAAGCTTTTTTATTCAGCTTTCCATTTGAAGTTACTGGTAGTTTATCAAGTTGTGTCATATATGCTGGTATCATATAATCTGGTAACTTTTGACCTAAAGATGTTTTTAGAGATCTAAAATCAAGTGTGTCATCTGATACTAAATACGCACAAATAGATAATTCATTTCCAACCATCGTTGTCGCAACAACCGCTACATCAATGATATGAGCCTGTTGTCTTAAAACACTTTCAATTTCGCCCAATTCAATACGATAACCACGTATTTTAACTTGTTCATCTATACGACCTATATAACTAATATTGCCGTCGGCATTCCATTTCGCTAAATCTCCCGTACGATATAATTTACCTTCCCCAAACGGGTTATCAATAAATTTCTCTTGTGTTAATTCAGGACGGTTTAAATAACCTGCTGTGACACCCACGCCCGCAATACAGAGTTCGCCAGGCACGCCGATACCCATTATATTATTATCTTCATTTAAAATATAAGCTTGAATATTTGAGATTGGTTTACCGATTGGAATTGAGTCATATGTCTTATGGTTTTCACAGTCAAAACTTGTTACGTCAACGGTTGTCTCAGTAGGACCATATAGATTTAGTAAGGCAGTATTGTTTTTATTCCCGATAAAATGATTAAAGTCATTAGCTTGTTCAGGTTTCAATGCTTCGCCACTAGCTAAAACATATTTTAATTTCGAAATGGACTGTGAGTTGTTCGTAGATTTAATAAAATTGACGAACATATTTAACATCGAAGGCACGAAGTGAACCATCGTTACCGCGTAATCTTCTAATAATGCAGTTATTTTTTCAGGGTTACCTTCTTCTCCAGATGGTAGTAAAACAATTTGACTACCGGCCATAGCCCAGCCAAATATTTCCCAAACTGAAACGTCGAAAGTATAAGGCGTTTTAAATAATATTGTATCGTCACCATCAACATTATATTTATTTATCACCCAGTTCAAACGGTTCATAACGCCTTCACTATGTGCCATAACGCCCTTCGGTTTTCCAGTTGTACCTGAAGTATAAATCACATACATTAAGTTAGACTTATCTGAAATTTGTTTTAAATTAGAAGTTGGAAATGTTTCTGATTTTGTCTCTTTAGTTAAATCAATTACTCTATTTTCATATTTTATAGATTCATCTAATACTCGATCTGTTAGTAAAACCTTCGGTTGACTATCTTCTAAAATATAATTAATGCGGTCAATTGGGTAATTAGGATCAATTGGAACATAAGCGCCACCGCTTTTAAAATTCCATAAATACTAATAATCGTTTCAAGTTGTCGATCCATAATTAAACCAACTAGACTGTCAGCTTCCACGCCTTCATCTCTTAATTGATAAGCAAGCTGATTCGCACGGATATTTAACTCATTATAGCTTAAATGTTTGCCTTCATACGTAATCGCTGTTTGATGAGGCGTTTTTTTCACTTGCTTTTCAAAACGTTCAACAAACGTTTCCGTATTATTTAAACTCACCTCTGTATCATTAAAGTCATCAAAAATAACTGCATTTTCTTCTTCAGTTATCATCTCAATCTCACTCAGTTTTTGAGAGGAATCCTTTGTAATTTCAACTAAAACTTCCATAAAGTGTTTCAACATACGCTCTATCGTCGCTTCACTAAATAATTCACTTGCATATTCTAATGAAACTTTATATCCTTCATCTTCTTCAATTGTCATACTCAAATCAAATTTCGCATTTGTATGTGATGCTTCTTTAACTTCAACAGACCAATCATTAATTTCAAATGCTTGATTATCATTATTTTGTAACGTGAATAATACATCGAATAAAGGATTACGAGTTAAATCACGTCTTTCTACTACTTCTTCTACTAAATCTTCGAGTGGATATTCTTGATTATCAAAAGCTTTTATAGAAAGGTTCTTTACTTCTGACAATAATTGTTCAAACGTTTTATTTCGTTCTGGATAACCTCTCATTGCTAGTGTGTTAACAAACATACCTAATATACCTTCGGTATGTTTATGTGTTCTTCCGGAGACTGGACTACCAATAACTATATCTTCTTGTCTACTATATTTATGAAGTAATACCATAAATGATGCCGATAAAATCATGTAATCCGTACTACCAGTTTTTTGCGCAAGCTGACTAATCGCGTTCTTAGTTTCATTAGGCATGTGCATTGACGTTGTTCTACCTTTAAAACTTTGCTGTTTAAGTCTAGTATAATCATAAGGTAAATCTAAAACAGGTGCTTCCTCTTCAAATTGTGATAACCAAAATGCACGTTGTTGATTTAAATCACGTTCACACATCCACTCACTATAGTCTTTATAATGTATTTTCAATGCTTCTAATGTTTCGCTTTGATACAATCTCGAAAAATCTTTAATAATAATATTGATAGATAAACCATCAGAAATGATATGGTGCATATCAAATAATAAAAGATATTTTTGTTCGTCATACTTCACTACTTTTACTCTTAATAGAGGCGCCTGTGCTAAGTCAAATGGACTTACAAATTCACTTAAGAGATTATCATAATTAATATCCATTTTCTCTTCATAGTCTATATTAATAGATACACTATCTTTGATAATTTGAACAGGTTCTCCTTCAAACACTTCAAAATGTGTCCTTAAAATTTCATGATGGTTAATTAAACTCTGGAAAGCATAACGTACACGTTCAATATCTACGTCACCTTTAATTTCAAGTATTCCCGGCATATTGTAAGCCGTTTGCCCCTCCGTCATTTCATTTAAAACATATAATCTCTTCTGTTGTGAAGATACATAATAAGAGGGTTTATCTTCAGCTTGTGGAATATCTTGAATATTCTTATGGTCTTTACTATTTTTTATAAACTCAGCTAATTGAGCAACCGTTGGTTTCTCAAAGATAATTTTTAATGGTAATCTGATCCCAATACAATGTTCAATTTCATTGATTACACTAATGGCTTTAAGTGAGTGCCCTCCCATTTCGAAGAAATTATCATGGATACTAACTTGATTCACATGTAATACTGCTTCAAATGCTTTCGCCACAGCGCTTTCTATGTCGTTTGTCGGCGCTACATATACTTTACTTTCAACTTTGATTTTTGGTAAAGCTTTTTTATTCAGCTTTCCATTTGAAGTTACTGGCAGTTTATCAAGTTGTGTCATATATGCTTGGTATCATATAATCTGGTAACTTTTGACCTAAAGATGTTTTTAGAGATCCAAAATCAAGTGCGTCATCTGATACTAAATACGCACAAATAGATAATTCATTTTCAACCATCGTTGTCGCAACAACCGCTACATCAATGATATGAGCCTGTTGTCTTAAAACACTTTCAATTTCGCCCAATTCAATACGATAACCACGTATTTTAACTTGTTCATCTATACGACCTATATAACTAATATTGCCGTCGGCATTCCATTTCGCTAAATCTCCCGTACGATATAATTTACCTTTCCCAAACGGATTATCAATAAATTTCTCTTGTGTTAATTCAGGACGGTTTAAATACCCTGCTGTGACACCCACGCCCGCAATACAGAGTTCGCCAGGCACGCCGATACCCATTATATTATTATCTTCATTTAGAATATAAGCTTGAATATTTGAGATTGGTTTACCGATTGGAATTGAGTCATATGTCTTATGGTTTTCACAGTCAAAACTTGTTACGTCAACGGTTGTCTCAGTAGGACCATATAGATTTAATAAGGCAGTATTGTTTTTATTCCCGATAAAATGATTAAAGTCATTAGCTTGTTCAGGTTTCAATGCTTCGCCACTAGCTAAAACATATTTTAATTTCGAAATGGACTGTGAGTTGTTCGTAGATTTAATAAAATTGACGAACATATTTAACATCGAAGGTACGAAGTGAACCATCGTTACTGCGTAATCTTCTAATAATGCAGTTATTTTTTCAGGATTACCTTCTTCTCCAGATGGTAGTAAAACAATTTGACTACCGGCCATAGCCCAGCCAAATATTTCCCAAACTGAAACGTCGAAAGTATAAGGTGTTTTAAATAATATTGTATCGTCACCATCAACATTATATTTATTTATCACCCAGTTCAAACGGTTCATAACGCCTTCACTATGTGCCATAACGCCCTTCGGTTTTCCAGTTGTACCTGAAGTATAAATCACATACATTAAGTTAGACTTATCTGAAATTTGTTTTAAATTAGAAGTTGGAAATGTTTCTGATTTTATCTCTTTAGTTAAATCAATTACTTTATTTTCATATTTTATAGATTCATCTAATACTCGATCTGTTAGTAAAACCTTCGGTTGACTATCTTCTAAAATATAATTAATACGGTCAATTGGATAATTAGGATCAATTGGAACATAAGCGCCACCTGCTTTTAAAATTCCATAAATACTAATAATCGTTTCAAGTTGTCGATCCATAATTAAACCAACTAGACTGTCAGCTTTCACACCTTCATCTCTTAATTGATAAGCAAGCTGATTCGCACGGATATTTAACTCATTATAGCTTAAACGTTTGCCTTCATACGTAATCGCTGTTTGATATGGCGTTTTTTTCACTTGCTTTTCAAAACGTTCAACAAACGTTTCCGTATTATTTAAACTAACCTCTGTATCATTAAAGTCGTTTAAGATGGTATCTTTTTCGTTTTCATCCAATAACTCTATATTTTTAATCTTTTTACTTGGATTTTCTATTATTTCTTCTATGACTTTTAATATTATCTTATGCGGGTCTATAATTTCTTTCTCATTCACAACAGCACTTTGATAATCATAATCTACAATTAAAGTATCTTCCCTATTCCTATTACTAATATTTACAGTTAATGGCGCGTTATTTGAGCCATTTTCTATCCATTCATCTGAATAACCATTTTTTATAATTTCATAATTGTGTTGAGTGTTTTGATAGGAAATCAAACAGTCTAATAGTCCTTTTTGCCCACCACTATCTTCTACTATATTTCTATACGGATATTTTCTATGTTTTAGTATATTGAAACTTTCATATTTTGTTTGGGTTAATAAATCAAATATAGAATAATCACTAGAGACATCAATTATAATTGGCAATGCCCTTGAAAACACGCCAGTAAGCCCTTTTTCTGCTTTTTTATTTCTATTATGCATTACTGACCCGACTGAAATTTTTTTCGATGCTGTTTTTTTATATTTTATAATAATCATAATGGAAGAGAATAAATTATTAATACTTATATTATTTTTTTCACAAAAGTCGTGTATTCTATGGGTTTCTATATCAGAGAAACTATAACTTTTTCTATTACTCAGACCATTATTTTCACTATTATTTTCGAATAATTCATTATCTTCTAAATTTTCAACCTTTTTTAACCAGAAATTTTTATCTTTTTCAAACCTTTTAGAATTTTTATATTCTAATTCTTCTTTGATGTAATTAAAATATGTAGACTCTATTTGCTTGTTATTAGTTCCATCAATTAAATATTTACATATTGTATTGATAGCTACTGTCACACTCCACGCATCTGAAATAACATGATGTTCCGACAAAAGTATTCCGGTTTTCCCAGTAGGTAACCTCATTATTTTAAAGTCAAATAAGTCCTTATTTTCAAAAAATAGGTTTTTACGTGCCTGTTCATTAATCCATTCATCATACCCTACTTGATTATTCATAAAGTCAATAAAATCAAAATTTCTATCTTTGTGTTCAGTAATATATTGTTTATATTCACCTTTCACTTTTTTCATTTTAATTCTATAGCTCTCATGTGTTTTTATTAGATTATTTAATGCCTTTTCTATTTTTTCTATTTTAACTTCAGGTTTAATATAAATAATCCCCGGTATATTATTAATGCTATTATTTTCATAATATTCTTGTAACTGAATAATTTCGGTCTGTGCATCTGATAAAGTACTTGTTTCCATAATTAAACCCCCTTTTTTTATATCTTAAGATTAACATATTTTTTAAAAAAATAACCTTTTATAACTCTTATTATTATAATAATAAAAGTTATAAAAGGTTATAAATTGTAAATATTTTGTAATTTTTTTATTAAATCATAAATTATTATTAACTTATAGTAAATGAATGTAAAATTATTCCAAAACAGCTCTCCCACGATGATTTTATAAGTGTTTTTCTATATTTTTATACGTTACAAACTCAATTTTAGGTGTAACTATATTTTCACAACAAACAGCTAATTTATAATTTTCTATTACATCTAATAATAAAAAATGGTTTGTAATTATTTCGTTATTATATACCAACTCAATATTGTGTTTGATGTTAAAATCAAAAGATAATTGTTTAATATCAAAAGATAAGCCTTTTCCTATAAATTTGGTATAACTTTCTTTTAAACACCAAAAAGAAAAGAAATTCTCTTTATTATTGCTCATCATAGCGCGTTCATTAGCATGTGTAATATCACAAAACAGTTTCTTATCTATATCATCTATTTGCTCTATATCGACGCCTACTGGCGAATCAGAGATATAGCAAGCCGCCCATTCATTTGAATGAGATAAATTAAAATGTACGTTCTGTGATTTTAGTAAATATGGCTTGCCATACTCATTTTCCTCAAAAATGAGTCCTTCTAGAGAAAAACCATAATCTTTGATCAGCGCATAATATAATAACAATTCACTGATCAAAGTAAGCACCTTATCATTTGCGGCATGTAAGTTATGAATTCTATTCTGCTTGTCACATCTGATATGATTTAAAAACCGATTTTGTATAGCATCATAGTTTAAGTCACTTACATTTATTAAATATAACTTCATCTATTTGCTCCATTCTATATAGGTTCACGATATATCATTATAAAAAACTTTACTAATACATGGAAATTATTAAAAACATTATATTATTAGTGTTATGGTAACATATTAAAATATTTTTAATGTTAAAGTTTTTAATGATTTTTAAAAATCTAAGCCACTTATTATATTAGATATATTTGTTATTCAAGTCTAAATAGTCAAAACATTATGTATACCACCATTTATATTGTATAGTGCCTATAAAAGGTTCAGGAGATGGTTTAATGAAAGTTAACAAAATAATTTATATGCTATTAGCCTTCTTTCTAGGTGGATTAGGCGTCCATAAATTTTATTCAAACAAAAGAAAATTAGGGATATTATATTTTGTATTTTGTTGGACTGGTATTCCTGAAATCATTGGTATCGTAGAAGCGATTTTAACTGTTTTTAAAAAGTCGGATAGTAATGGAGATATAGCAGTATAAAGCAATTTGAAATTTAAGATACTGGATAATCTACTCATATAAAATAGCAGTGAAGGCCTCTATCATTATAGATTTCTTCACTGCTATTTTAGTATATTTTCTTATCTTCAGAAATTTTATATATTATCGTGCCGTATTATTTATCTATACGCTTTATTTTGATATTTTCGATAATATGAACGTTTCTCCTCTTTCATATATTTCTAAAAGTTTTTTAGTTAGCCTTATATGAGGAACGATCCAGAAAGAAAATACTGCCGAAAACGTACCTAAAATTGCGCCTACCAGTATATCTGCCGGATAATGTACACCAACCCAAATCCGTGAAATTCCTACAAGAAAAGCTAATACTAGCCAAAAATACCTTAAGTTTTTTTGAAAAGCAGAAACATGATACATATAGCAAAATATTGTAGTGCATGATCACTTGGAAATGAATTATCTATTTCATGTCCAATAAGTTGATTAACATTTGATAATTCTGCAAATGGTTGGTTATTTGAATATACTTTCCCTATAATATCTCCTAATAACTCTGCGACTACAAAAGCAATGATTGCACTAATGACCATCATTCTATTTTGTTGTTTTCGAGTAAACCAATATATGATAATACTTAAAATTAAAAAATACTCCATGTATTTAGCTAAAAAAATCATTACTGGATTTAAAAACACCAGTTGTTTACTTAATTCGTTAAACACCCTAAATAGTTCAACATTTAATTCTGATAAATTGATTCAAATCATTCCTTAATTATTTAATTTTATTAAATATAGTTTATACTGACCTTCAACTATACCAAAATAAAATATTAAAACAATATCTATAAAATATTGTTGAAAATTACTTTAAAATATAAAGAAACGATTTTTGAATATATTCAAAAATATATAACAGACCTTTGGCTTGAGGCATTACAATATTTTAATTTTATAGCAATTTAAGCATTTATATTGTTAGGAATTCCGAGCGTTGTTTCTCACGCTTATCAATTACAATTTGTGATGTTTTCATACCTAACTCAAATAATTTTTCAATATTTTGAGTTACGAATTCATCGCTACCTACTATATAAAATAAAGCATTTTTATCCATTGCAATATTTTCTAATTGCTCATAATATGATGCTCTGCTATCCACAAATTGTGATGTGAATTTTTTATCTGGTACAGATTTAAATATATCTGTAAATAAGAATTCTTTAGATGAATCAACATTTATAGAATGTATTTTATTAACATTTTCAGCGTTCTCTAAATATTTAAGCACTATTGGTCTATATGTCGCTAAGCCAACACCCGAAGATAGTAAATACACATTTTTACTTTCTCTTTTTAGTGGAATATTTGAATGTGTTTTAAAAATCGCTACTTCTTGTCCAACTTCTAACTTATTTAAAATATTTTTAAATTCAGAACATTGTTTTCTTATTCTTGTAGTAATTCCAATTATATTCTCGTTAGGAACAGTAGAAATCGACATATGGCGAACTAAGCTTTTATTTGGTTTTTCGCCTTCATTAAAACCTTTTAATCCCATGTGCGTGTGAGAGCCCTCTTCCCAAGTAAAACCCTCTGGGCGATCAAGTAAATACGTTTTAATTTCAGACGTCTCATTAATAATCTTATTTATTTTAGTCCAATATATCTGCATTTATATATTCTCCTCATCATTTACAATTAAATCTATTTATATAATATACTTCAAATGATAATAATTATCAATTAAAGGATATTACTGTTTATTGAAAATCATTTTGCAGAAGTAATTTTCGCTATATTTAAAGCGTGAACAGAAAATAAATGTTTTCTGCTCACGCTTTTCCATTAATTAAGAGAATTTTTCAACCTCTTTTAATGTTTCTATACAATGATATTTTTCGTTACAGTTTGGACATTTTAATTTTCTAGTCTTCGATGTATGCGCGACTAACATCCATTTTAATTTTTTAGGTTTGAATTTAAAATGGCAATTCGGGCACATGTATAATACTGAATTAAAGTATTTATTTGTTATTGTAATCGCACAAATAATAGCTAAAACAAAAGATATTACAAATGGTAAATAACTTTTTATAGCAAAACTTATTGATATACCTATTAACTGGACTAATGTCCCTAATCCACCCACCAAAAATAGTTTTCGATATAACTTACTAATATTTTCATTTTTATTCATAACATCTTCTATGTCTAATAATTTTTGTATCGGTGAGTTAGATGTTTCAGAAATCATACTTTTAACACGTTTCAAGTTATTAAGTCTTTGCTGATCTTCTTTTATGCGTTGTTCATCACCCTCTATCTTTTGATCTAATAATAAATATATTGACCTCAAATCTTCATCACTATTAATTAGTTTATTAATATCTTTTAAATTGAATTGCATATTTCTTAAAGTTATGACAATTTGTAATTTTTTTACTTCTTTTTCTGTATAAACTCTGTAGTTATTATCCTTAACATAGGATGGTTTGAGTATTCCTTTTTTATCATAATATTGAATGGTTCTAGTTGTGATAGAAAAAAGGGCAGCTAACTCTCCTGTTGAATATATAGACATATTTTTCACCTCCTACTTTATTTAATAAACTATTACCCTGAGTAACAGTCAATATAAATAAACACTCTCATTATGTTTTCTACCAAATTATTTATGAAAAGTCGAAATATTTATACCTCTATAGGGTATGTGTTATACTAAAATCATCTTATTACCAATTCTATAAATATAGGGGGTTTTATTATGGAACATAATGATCAACACCATAATCATGATGCTCATAGTCATCACGAACATGAGCATCATGACAGCCATAATGGTCATGCGCATCATCACGGCAATTTTAAAAATAAATTTTTTATTTCTTTAATTTTTGCAATACCTATTATTATTCTATCACCAATGATGGGTGTTACATTGCCATTCCAATTTTCATTTCCAGGTTCTGATTGGATTGTTTTAATCCTTGCTACAATTTTATTCTTTTACGGTGGCAAACCATTTTTAACAGGTGCTAAGGATGAGATTTCAACTAAAAAACCTGGCATGATGACGCTAGTTGCTTTAGGCATTTCAGTGGCTTATTTTTATAGTTTATATGCTTTTTACATGAATAATTTCACCGATTCCTCAACGCATACAATGGATTTTTTCTGGGAATTAGCGACTTTAATTTTAATTATGTTGTTAGGTCATTGGATTGAAATGAATGCTGTAGGTAAAGCAGGCAATGCATTGAAAAAAATGGCAGAACTGTTACCGAATACTGCAATTAAAGTGACAGAAGATGACCAACGTCATGAAGTTAAAATTGATAACATCAATATTGATGATATTGTTGAAGTTAAAGCTGGGGAAAGCATACCTACAGATGGCACAATCACTCAGGGCGAGACATCAATTGATGAATCATTAGTTACTGGTGAATCAAAAAAAGTTGCCAAAAAGTATAATGATGACGTTATTGGCGGCTCTATCAATGGTTCAGGCACAATACAAGTTAAAGTTACAGCCACTGGTGAAAATGGCTACCTATCTCAAGTTATGGGATTAGTTAATCAGGCGCAAAATGATAAGTCAAAAGCCGAGCTTCTCTCAGATCAAGTAGCAGGTTATTTATTTTATTTTGCAGTGAGCGTAGGGTTAATTTCATTTATTGTATGGATGCTTATTCAAAATGATATCGACTTCGCACTTGAAAGACTTGTTACTGTATTAGTTATTGCTTGTCCACACGCATTAGGACTGGCCATTCCATTAGTTACAGCACGCTCTACTTCTATAGGTGCACATAATGGCTTAATCATAAAAAACAGAGAATCTGTAGAAATTGCCCAACATATTGATTACGTTATGATGGATAAAACAGGAACACTTACTGAAGGTGATTTTACAGTAAATCACTATGAAAGTTTTACTGATGAATTCCATGAGGAGATAATATTGAGTCTATTTGCTTCATTAGAAAGTAGTTCTAATCATCCACTTGCTACTGGAATCGTTGATTTTACTAAAGGTAAAAATATCTCGTATGCTAATCCTAAAGAAGTTAATAATTTACCAGGCGTAGGATTAGAAGGCACAGTTGATAATAAAATACTCAAAATAACGAATGCTTCTTATCTCGATAATAACAATCTTAAGTATAATAAAGAACAATTCACTCATCTTGCTCAACAAGGTAATTCTATTAGTTATTTAATTCATAACCAACAAGTTATTGGCATGATTGCACAAGGCGATAAAATCAAAGAAAGCTCACAACAAATGATTTCAGACTTATTATCAAGAAACATTACACCAGTGATGCTTACTGGTGATAATAAAGAAGTTGCAGAAACAGTTGCTAAACAATTAGGAATTAACGATGTCCATGCACAATTAATGCCCGAAGATAAAGAAAGTATTATTAAAGCATATCAAAGCAGAGGTAGTAAAATTATGATGGTTGGCGATGGAATCAATGATGCTCCCAGTCTTATAAGAGCAGATATTGGAATGGCGATAGGCGCTGGAACAGATGTAGCAGTCGAATCAGGCGATGTCATACTTGTTAAAAGCAATCCATCCGATATTATCAATTTCTTTACACTTTCTAAAAACACTATGAGAAAAACAATTCAAAATTTATGGTGGGGTGCTGGATATAACGTTGTAGCCGTTCCTCTTGCGGCTGGTATATTAGCTTTTATAGGTTTAATATTATCGCCTGCTGTAGGTGCAATACTCATGTCCTTAAGTACAGTTATCGTAGCAATTAACGCTTTTACTTTAAAATTAAAATAAATGATAGGGGTTAAAATTATGATTAAAAAATTAAGCTTTATTATATTAGCATCAGGCCTCGTATTATCAGCTTGCTCAAATGGCAGTGGAGAGGAAAAAGATTCTAAAGATCAAAAACACGAGGAACATATGGAACATAAAAGTGAAAATAAAGTTCCAGAGGATATGGAGAGCACAGAAGAAAGTAAATTTAAAAAAGATGATGAAGTTACTATTACAGCAGGACACATGCCAGGTATGAAAAATGCGGAAGCTACTGTAAAAGGTGCTTATGAGACTTATGCTTATGTCGTAAGCTATACACCCACAAATGGGGATGAAAAGGTAAGTAATCATAAATGGGTTGTTAATGAAGAAGTTGCCGATGCCCCTGAAAATGGCTTTAAGAAAGGTGATACAGTTAAATTAGAAGCTGACCATATGCCAGGTATGAAGGGGGCAGAAGCAAAAATAGATGATGTAAATAAGACAACTGTTTATGTAGTTGATTATAGATCAACTGAAAATGACAAAATGGTTAAAAATCATAAATGGATGACAAGTAACGAACTAAAATCGAGATAAATTAAATTATCCTTTTAGACTTTTTAAAATCTAACCGCATTTAGCATTCCCATTACTTTCGATATTATAATACAGATGATATGACGTAATAAAAAGAGCAAACACTTTTCAATAAAAAAATAAACCTGGCACTATCATTAAAATTACTCAATGATATTGCCAGGTTTTTGTGTACTAAGCATTTTTAAGTTTAATCAATTACGATTGTTTCTTTTTCTCAGCGTCTCTTAATTCGATACGTCTAATTTTACCTGAGTTGGTCTTAGGTAAGTCTTCGACAAACTCGATGGCTCTTGGATATTTATATGGCGCAACGTCATGTTTGACGTAGTTTTGTAATTCTTTGATTGTGTCTTCATTACCAGTTACATCATCTTGTAAAATAATAAATGCTTTAACGATGTTCCCTCTAATTTCATGTGGGCTTGCAACAACAGCACATTCTTTTACGTAAGGATGTTTCGTAAGTGAATCTTCAACCTCGAATGGTCCTATTGTATAGCCAGAACTAATAATGATGTCATCTTTACGACCTTCAAACCAGAAATAACCATCTTCGTCTATTTTAGCTAAATCACCCGTCATAAAATAGTCACCATTTTGTGGTTCTGCTGTGCGTTCTGGGTCTTTATAATAACCTTTGAATAATGCAGGTAAGTCTAACGGCACTGCGATATTACCTACTTCGCCTACTTTAGAAAGTTCACCATCATCATTAATAACTGTTACATGACTACCAGGGATTGCTTTACCCATTGAACCGGGACGGCTCTCTGTATCTTTTAAAAATCCAATCAACAGTGTACTTTCTGTTTGGCCGTATCCATCTCTTACCATAAGATCAAAGTTTTCTTGGAATTTTTCAACGACTTCTCTATTTAATGGTTCGCCTGCAGACACTGCACTATGCAAATGTTCTAAATTATAATCTGTTAAATTAGACAGTTTTGCCATCAAGCGATACTCAGTCGGTGTACAACAAAGCGCATTAATTTTATTATCTTGTAATAACTGTAAATATTTTTCAGCATCAAATCTTCCATTATATACAAAGGCAGTTGCACCTGATCCCATAATTGATAACAATGGGCTCCATACCCATTTTTGCCACCCTGGTGCAGCAGTTGCCCAAACAATATCGTCTTCTTTAATACTCAACCAATGTTTTGGCGCCATCTGCATATGTGCATAGCCCCAACCGTGTGAATGGACAACAGCTTTAGGATTACCAGTTGTACCAGACGTATAAGATAATAAAGCAATATCTTCACGAGAAGTTTCAACAATCTCTAATTGATCCGTTGAATTTGCTTTTTCATCTTCAACTGACATCCATCCATCTTCTTGACCGCCAACAATAAATTTAGTTAAAGTGTCGTATTCTTTGACTGCTTTAAACTCATCAAGCGCATCTGAAATAACTACAATTCCTTTTACTTCACCATGTGTAATTCTGTATTGTAAATCTTTCGTACGTAACATTTCAGAACTAGGGATAATAATGATACCTAATTTTAAGGCGACAAGATAAACCTCATATGTCTCAATACAACGTGGCATCATGACGAGCACTTTGTCACCTTTTTTAAAACCATATTTTAAAAACATATTACCAACTTTATTCGCATTTTTGATAAGGTTGGTATATGTAATTTCTCTATTTTCTCCTGTTTCATTTTCAAATATTACAGCTTTTTTAGATTGATCTACTGTAAATTTTTCGATTTCGCTCACTATGTTATAAGTTTCTGGAGCGATCAAATCTTGTTTATTCATTATTTACTCTCCTTTTATTTGAACATCTATAATCTGTACAATTGTACTTTAAATGTATAGATTACTGATTACTTATCCAAATACTTTCCAATAATTTAATGATAATTTTAAACTTATTACATGTAAATAGATACGATTATGACTTAAATGATTTATTTACTTATTTATTATAGCAAAAGTGACCCATAGATAGATATATTTTAAATTCAGAATAATTAAAATATTTTTGCAAAATCATTTTTTTATACACTTATTAATTCCACAAAAAGCTCTAGCAATCACTTTATAGAGTTCTGAAATTAATCTAAATAATTTATGTTAACTCCTGATTTTTCAACTTCATTTATATTTCCCTTCATATAAATAGAGTTTATTTTGACATTAGCTATAATAAAAGTGTAGTATTTCATACGTAGCATTATAAATGTGTAAATCACTACGAAAATTATACGCACCATTTCAAAATTATTAAAATAGATTGAGAAATGGTCCCTGTTCATCAATTATCGGATGTATTATTTATTTTTAAGCTCAATCACTAGATTGAAAATGAGCTTAGTGTTAAACTGTTTAGATGTGCAATTTTTATGAAAGAAGTGAGTCTATTGACTGAAACAGGAGCATTCCATGTAGAAAAAAGAATCCCCTTATTTATCGTATTATTATCAGGGGCCTTTATTACAATTTTAAACCAAACATTACTTGGTACAGCTTTACCCCCTATTATGAAAGACCTACAAGTATCTGAAAGTACGGTACAGTGGTTACAATCTATATTTATGTTAGTAAACGGTATAATGATACCTGTTACTGCATTTTTAATTCAACGTTATACATCGAGGCAGTTATTCTTAACCGCCATGAGCATTTTTGCATTAGGTACTTTAATCTGTGCTGTCGGACTAGATTTTTCAATGCTATTAATTGGACGTGTCTTACAAGCAGCAGGCGCAGGTATTATGATGCCATTAATGCAAACAATCTTATTCTTACTTTTCCCTGTAGAAAAACGTGGTACCGCAATGGGCTTATTCGGCTTAGTCATTGCATTCGCGCCAGCGATTGGACCTACGCTATCAGGTATTTTAGTAGAGCATCTCTCATGGAGAAGTGTCTTCTACGTCGTATTCCCAATTGCAGTTGTTATCATCGTTGCTTCAATTTTCCTATTGAAAAACGTTACAGAAACTTCAAACCCAAAACTAGATATCGCATCAGTAATTCTATCTACACTAGGTTTTGGTGGACTCTTATACAGTTTCAGTTCTGTTGGAGAAGCAGGATGGGGCAGTGTACAATTTATCTTACCACTTATCGTTGGTATCATTGCATTAGTTATATTTATTCGTCGCCAGTTAAACCTCAAAGAACCTATGCTTGAATTTAGAGTGTTTAGCTACAGCATTTATACGTTAGGTACAGCATTAAGCATGTTCGTATTTGGTGTATTAATCGCATCAAACATTATTTTACCATTATATATGCAAAATATGATTGGATTCTCTGCATTAGAATCTGGTTTAGTATTATTACCAGGCGCTGTTGTTATGGGAATAATGAACCCAATTACAGGTTATTTATTTGATAAATTTGGCGGTAAATGGCTCGCTCGTATTGGCTTGCTCGTATTAGTTGCTTCAACAATACCATTTACAATGCTCACAGCTGATACAACCTTTACTTATCTTGCCACGGCTAACGCAGTACGTATGGTATCACTAGCAATGGTTATGATGCCTATGACAACGCTAGCGATTAATCAATTACCGAATAGTCTCATTGCTCATGGTACTGCTATGAACAACACATTTAGACAAATGGCCGGTGCAATCGGTACAGCGTTATTCATTACGTTAATGTCTGTTTCAGCTATTCCTAGTGAAGGTCTAGAAGGTATGATTCATGGTGTGAATGTAACATTCATGGTCGCTACTGGTATATCAGTCATCGCATTATTATTATCAGCTAAACTTAAAGATGATAGTAAACCATCACGCAGAACAATTTAATTAGACAATCGATCAAAAAGCTTCATTATAATAGATAATAAAAAAACACTTTCGTTACATTCATATAAATAGAATGTTTTCGAAAGTGTTTTTTATATTTTAATATATTAACTTTGGTTGATAAAAATGCTTTATTAACTGTTCGATTTGTTAGCGTGCAGTGTTTTCATTGCAAATCTCGCTATTGGTTGAGCTATGAGTAGTTCAATCCAAAATGCAATAAAAAGTTACGAGGCCAATTATAAAAGAATATTTCAAAGATTAGTCTGTAGCAGAAAGTCTGTTAATTGCAATTTCACCCACTGCTTTCGGCGCAACTAATAATGCATCTTCATTCACTTCAAACTTAGGATGATGATTCATATATGGCGCTTCTATGTCTTCTGGTTTACAGCCAACGATGAAAAAGGCACCTGGTATTTCTTTTAAATAATACGCAAAATCTTCAGAACCTGAAACTGACGGTATTTCTACAAGATGTTCAAAATAATCACCCTTACTTGCTGTTAAAATATCTACCACTTGTTCTGTTTGTGCGGGATGATTGTATAGCACAGGATAACCAAATTGGTAATCTAAATCATACGTAACATCAAAACCGACCGCTACGCTTTTTGCGACTTTCTCAATCTCTTCATACATAAATTGCTCTAAGTCATCATTAAGATAACGTGCTGTTCCTTTGATTGTAACTTTGTCTTGTATAACATTGGCTCCACCAGGTGCATCAAACGCACCAACAGTAATCACACCCATTTCTGAAGGATCGATACGTCTAGACACTATTGTTTGGAGGGTGTTTACAAAGTTGGTACCTGCAATCAAAGCATCGTGTGTTTTATGAGGACTCGCGACATGACCACCTAAACCATTAATCGTTAAAGTAAATGTAGAACTACCAGCCGAAAGCATTGCCTTTATTATATCCAATCACGTCTGTACCAGCGACGGGTACTACATGAATACCATATATTTCATCTAAATCATTTAATGCACCTGATTGCATCACTTGTTGTGCACCACCTGGAGGCATTTCTTCAGCATGTTGATGAATAATTTTAACTGTACCTGAAAGTTCATCTTTTATTTCAATTAATGCGTCTGCTAATCCTAACAAATACGCGGTATGTGCATCATGGCCACACGCATGCATCACCCCTTCATTTGTTGACTTAAAGGGCACATCTATCTCTTCTTGTATTGGCAACGCATCAAAATCAGCGCGTAATCCTATTGTTTTACCAGGTTGTCCCCCTTTGATTTCTACAATAATTGCGTTACTACCTAGAACAGGTTGCGTAACTGTCACTTCTTTCGATTTGTAAAAATCTTTAATATATTGCGCCGTAGCATCCTCTTGGAATGACAACTCCGGATGTTGATGTAAATAACGACGATGCTGAATCATCTCAGATTCCTTCTCTTCCAACTTTTCAAATAATATCTCTTTTGTATTCATAACTGTTCACTTCTTTCGATTTGTTTATAAATAATTTAACCATTTTAAAATTTTAAATCTAAAAGAAGATTAATACAAAAATAAATTACTGTTTTATGGAATTTTACATTTTTAAATATTTAATGAAGTAATGTTAATCTCTCTTATTATGAAATTTTTATAGTATATCTACTTGTACTTCTGTCTCATTTTTATAAACGATATACATCATAATGCTAGCAATCACCACCATAATAAAGCCAAAATATGGTGTCATTGAAAGAGAAAAATGATTGAGCACATATCCTCCGATGACCGCTCCCAATGTGATGCCGATATTGAAGGCGAGCAATGTTTAAACTAGAAGCAAAGTTAGTCGTTGCCTTATTTTTACGTTCTGCAAAAAGCACCACAATCAATTGCAGACCCGGAACGTTCATAAATGCGAACAACCCCATAATAAGTATGGCTATCGTACCTAAGAAATAATGTGTCACAGATAAGCCTAGAAGTAATAAAACAATAGCTTGAATTAAAAATATCCATATCAGTACTTTTGTTGGCTTATTGTTTGTTAATTTCCCACCAAGTGTATTGCCAATAGCAACCATTACACCATATATCACAAGTAGTAGTACCACCGCTTCGTCACTATAATTCAAAATATCTGTAAGTATACTAGTCAGGTATGTGTAGACTACAAAAGTGCCACCGTAACCGAGTGCAGTAATCAAATAAACCATCATTAATGACTTGTTTTTAAACACTTCTAATTGTTCCTTTATCGATGCCTGAGCATATTCTTTCAAATTACTTGGCACTGCAAATATATTAATGATTAAACTGATCAATCCAATCATAGCAATCGTAATAAACGACGCTTCCCAACCAAAGTGCTGACCAATCCACGTTCCTAATGGTACGCCTGTAATTGTAGCAACGGTTAAACCTGTAAACATCATTGCAATCGCGCTTGCACGCTTATCAGGCGTTACCAAATCACTTGCGATTGCTGTGGCTATAGACATAAACACTCCGTGCATTAATGCCGATAATACACGCATTGCTAGCAACATACTAAACGTGGTAGCAAAGGCAACAAGTGTATTCGCAACAATGAAAATAAGCATAATCATTAATAGTAAATGCTTCCGTTTCATTTTATTTGTCAGTGGTGTTAGTACAGGTGCTCCTATTGTTACCCCCACAGCATACAAAGATACAGTTAATCCTGCTAATGAAATCGTAGTATCAAAATCATCTTTAATGAGTGGTAAGAGACCTACACTAATAAATTCAGTCATTCCAATTGCAAAGGCAGACATTGCTAACGCTAATATAGCGAATTTGTTTTTTCTCATAATGTTTTTTGACTCCTTCTTGTTTTATGTATGTGTTAATATAAACTACACATATCAAAAGCGGAAGTACGCACTTTAAAGTACTATAGGTACCTTTGAGTACCTATCAGGAGGTAATTAAATGAGCAAATCTTATAATATCGGCGTCGAAGCAACCATTGATGTCATCGGTGGAAAATGGAAACCTGTCATCTTATGTCATTTACAAAACAACGGGTTGATGCGTACATCTGCATTAAAACGTGCCATTCCAACGATTACTCAAAAAATGTTAACACAGCAATTACGCGAACTAGAAAAAGACGGTATTATCAACCGTATCGTATATGATCAAATCCCCCCTAAAGTTGAATACGAATTATCAAATTATGGTCAAACACTAGGAGATTTACTTTCTTCACTTTGTTATTGGGGAGAGTTCCATATTGAAAAAATGCATCAACAAGGGGAAACAGTATCATTAGCACAACAAGATTTTGTCGATATACCCAAACCGAGTTAATAACAAAAACGCCCTATTCTATAACTTTAGAATAGGGCGTTTTGTATACCAAATTGTTATGATTATTTCTGTTCTTAAATCTTGTTTTTTTGGATTCCTAAATCTTTAGGAACCATCGTTTCAAGTTGTAGTTCTTCATCTTCATAATACAGTTTCTTCAAATCAACATCGAAGAATTGTTTCATTCTTTGTTCGGTCATTACTTCAGTTGTTTCTCCAAAAACGATACCTTTTTCTTTTCCAGTAATAATCACATTATCTGAAAGATAAAACGCATGGTTTGGATAATGCGTATTAATAATGCATGATATCCCCTGTTCTTTTGACAGCTTACGTATCGTTTTTAAAATCGTAATTTGTTTTTGAATATCTAAATGAGATTCTGGTTCATCCAGTATTAATAATTCAGGGCCCGATACAAGTGTTCTTGCGATGAGTGCTAATTGTAATTCTCCGCCACTGACCTCGTTACATGACTGATTGGCCAAATGGCTAACACCCACTGTTTCCAGCGCTTCAATTGCGGCCGCTTCATCCTTTTTTGAAGGTTGTGCTAAAGTACTGATAAATGGCGCTCTTCCCATGATCACAAGTTCTAAGAGCGTGTAACCAAAAGTCATTTTTTGAGCTTGAGGCACATAACCAATCTTTTTCCACAATTCCTTTTTCTTCAGGTCATTTAACGGGACATCATCGATAAACGTTTCGCCATCCGTCCAATCTAGCAACCCAATAACACATTTTAACAATGTTGTTTTTCCAAGCACCATTAGGCCCTAAAATCGATAAGACCTCGCCAGGAGCCAATTTAAAATTCACATCTTCTTTATATAAATAAGGTTTGTTTTTATAATGAAAGTTGCCTTCTTTTACTTCTAAGTGCATTACCACGAACCTCCCATACGGCGTAATAAGTATGCAAAAAATGGTGCGCCAATAATTGCAGTTAAGATAGATAATGGAATTTCAGTAGCTGTTAAACTTCTAGCCAAGTTATCAATGATTAACAAATATGTACTACCGATAGCAAGTGATACAGGTAACACATATTGATTATTGTTACCTACAAACATACGTGCAATATGTGGGATGATTAAACCAACCCATCCTACGATACCCGCTACCGCAACCGTAGTCGCTGTGATAATCGTTGCACCTGCAATGATTGCCCATTTTAAAGCTACAACAGGAATACCCATAGACTTAGCTTCATCTTCTGGTAATGTGAGTAAATTAAGTCTCCATCTTAGTGTATACAATATGAGCACGCCTATGATGATAATCGGTGCCGCAACATATAAATCTTTATAAGTTGCTGTTCCTAGACTTCCCATTAACCAATACGTGATTGCGGGTAATTTCTCTTCTGGATCAGCTACGAACTTCATTAATGAAATAAGTGCATTAAACAATGCTGATGTAATGACACCCGCGAGCACAAACATAAAGATTGGAGAATTTTTTTGATTTCCTGCTACAAAAAATGTGAACAGTATCGCCAATAGTCCAAATGCTAAAGCTAATATTTGTGCCCCAAAAGTGTTACCAAAAAACAATATACCTAGAGATGCTCCAAATCCAGCTCCTGCTGAAACACCCAGTATGTCTGGCGAAACTAAAGGGTTGCCAAACATGCCTTGAAAACTCGCACCAGAAATAGATAATCCACCCCCTATTAATAGGGCTAATAATATTCTTGGAAAACGAACATTCATCACTACCGTTTCTTGTACTGGTGCCCATGTTTCTTCTATAGGAATAATTTGTGATGTTAAAATTTTAATAATCGTAATAGGATCTATAAAAACTCTTCCTACTCCGAGTGAAATAATTGCTACCACAAGTGGTAAAACAATTAATAATAATATTTTTGATTTCTTCATTAGTTAACTCCTTAATACTTCGCGAGCATCAGATGAAGGATGTAAAATAGACTCAACATCTTCGTCTGATAATTTATAGTCGTAAAAATCTTGGTAATATGATTTGATTTCATCTTTCATATCATAGTTGAATTTATCTGGGTGATTATGTTGTGCCATCCATTTAAGCATTAACGGTGCATCTCCGTTTGGTGGGAACCAACGATAGATACCTAAAGGCACCTTATAGACCGCTTTGTCTTTAACTGCTTTTACCTGACTCCAATCTTGACCAGACACTTTGTTTTTCAATAAATCATTAGGTTGGGTCTCAGTGAAGTTTGTAATATAGATTTTATCTGGATTCCATTTATAAATTTGCTCCATATTAACTTCTTTTTGACCATCGACACCATCATCGCCAACAACATCGATACCACCAGTTGCTTCTGTCCATTTTTCACTAAAGAAATTACCGCCACCAACAACAATAGAGTTGTCTGTATGTTGATGTAAGAATAGAACTTTGGGTTTGTCTGATTTTTTCGTGTCTTTTAGGCCATCATCAATCATTTTTTGAGATTTTTCTCCCTCTTTCATAAATTTCTCAGTTCTATCGCTCGTCTTGCCACCTTTAACATCTGAAGTAACTTTTAACCAGCTATTAAATGTAGCTAAAGGATCAGCGTCTTCAACCTTGATTGTTTCTAGTCCCATGGTTGGTATGCCACTCTCTGCAACTTTATCTAAGGTTTTCTCTTCAGTAGCATTTTCAAAGTAGACATCTGGGTTTATTTTAGATAGTTCTTCTATATTCACATCGCCATTTTTCACAAACTCTGTAGACGCTTTTTTTATATCAGGTGATATTTTAGAAAGTATAGAATTTTCTGCAGCGTTATACGCGTTAGGATGTATTCCTTTAATTTCTTTCGTAGAGTTCGTCCCTACAAACCAAGTAGAAAAATATGGCAAGATGCCTCCTACTACAATACTGTCTGGATCTTTTTTAATTTTCACTTCTCGATTTGTTTGATCTTTCACTATTTTTTCTTCTTTCGTTACTTCTTTATCTTCTGAATTCGTAGCTGTCGTATTTGAATTACATGCTGTAAGTAATGTAGCTGATAATACAATCCCAGCTAGGACACTATATTTTTTCTTCATTGATTATCTCCTGTTCTTAGCCATTGTCCTAAACCATGTAAAAATGGCTTAGCTTGATTAATAAATCCAAGTCCAATATGAAACATTGGGTCTAACGAAGTTACGATTAACTCGCCATTGAAATTGACATCATCAATATAAAAAATCGACCGTCCATCTGGTGTATTTAATAATGATTTCGCACCATTTGGTGGATCGAACGTGCCGTGATAATGCCACTTCATATCATCCACTTTTAAGTATTCATATAGACTATGCGTTTGATAATCAGGATTTAACGGTAGGTCACCGTTGGGTCGGACCCACCAACTGAAATTCACTTCAGAATCTTCCCAATGTACGTGAGGAAACCACTGATCCAATACTTCTCCAAAAATCACTAGCCGCTTACCTAGTTTTAAAAATTTTAAAAATAATTGTCTATGTTGTTTCAATAATTGAATATCTAAGCGACACGATAATAAAATCGTGTCATAGCAACTTAAGTCGTATGAACTTAATGTTCTAATATGTATTACGTCATTATATAAATACTTAAATTCCTGTTCTTCTAAAAATCTATTTTGGTATGGTGTCCCATTAACAATCAAAGCAATATTCAATGTTGATATTCCCCCTAATGTTCGATGCTTCTGTGCGTATAGCATTCAACATCTGTAGCCCTACTTGATTTGAAGTGTTGTCTTCATGTGTATAGATACGGTACATATCAGTGCCCGCACCTGCATATATCGTGCCTTTATGTGTTCGATCTACATAAACAATAGGTTGTTGTTCTTGATCCGTAATTAATACTTTTGCTTGCTCTGGAACCGTTTCAAAATAACCTCTTGAAAAGAAACCACGCACACCTCGTCTATATTCCAAATCTTTTACTTTAATATTTTCAAAAAGCCCATTATCGGTTGCTTTCATTTCTAACGCTCGATCTTTTAATGGAATGGGAGACCTTTTCCAAGTCGATACACAATTCAACCAAGGTAAAGATTTCTCCACTAATGTGAAAATCACTCCACCTTGGTTGATATAGTCATTTAATATGTCGTCTTGTGCCAATAGATAAGGTTCATCGATATGGTTTGAAATAATCACGCCATCAAATGTATTTAAATTGGTGTTTGGTAAGTCATATACATTTAAAAACACGAGTCCTCTTTGACGATCTAATTCTGTAAGTCTCGAAAATTGGATGTCTATTGCTAAATATGCGATTTCATTCATTTTTCTACTTCCCTTGCTAAATTTTATATTTATGCGTATTTTATAATATATAAACCATTTTACCGATAATGATTCTCAATTTCAATTAAAACTTTGAAATTGAATTTAAATTTAAAAATTAATTATCATCAAAATGTTATTTCAAAAAACAAATTAATTATAAAAGGATGTTTTTAATGACTTATTTAATCGGTCACATCGACCCTGAGCATGCATTTGGCATTAACAAAGAAAGTGATATAGACAAAGAAATCATTGTAGAGTATATACCTCAATACGAATTTCATAAATTAGACATTTTTAAATTTGACGCAATTATCATTCCTAATTTTGTAGATCAAGAATATTTGTATCGTCATAAAGGTTTGATAAACGATTATTTGAACACTAAAAAAATCATTGTCTTTTTTGGACACTTATTTAAACCTTGTTTGCCGAAAACTGCTTTGTTTATGCCTGAGCACATTCATCATTTCAGTGATTATTCGCTAACTCCAAAGCATGACTCTTCTATATATGCCAATGTCAAAACTGACGATATGACATTTAATAAAGGGGTAGTTGGTTTCTTTGCAAGAGGCCATTACCAAACGCAACCTGAACATGAAATACACCTAACCTTTCAAAACGGACATGTTGTAACCTACGTAGATAGAATATCAACAGAAGGGACACTCTTTATGCACGCGGGCCGTTCACTTTTAGGATACAAAGCGCAAAATAAAACAACCGATTATATTTCTGGTCAATTTATAACTTGGTTAAAACAAGAAATAATATCATTACAAGGAGGAAAAATTAATGAATAAAATAGGTGTTATATACTCTGGAAATGAGTCACATTATCGTACATTTCATGAACCTAAGTTTCATCAATTTATAGACCAATTAATTTACCATCCAGGTTTTTTAGAAACAGACATTAGTCAGCTTGATATATTAATCGTGCCTTCACAGCTAAACCAGCCCTTATTATTAAAAAGTGTCGACAAAATTCATGATTTCGCACAATCTGGAGGCACTGTTGTCGCATTTGGACCACAACCCCACGACTGGTTACCAAATCAAAACTGGGAATTTAGACCTACTAATTTTTGGTGGTGGTTAGAAGAGAATGCTGATAGTGGTTTGCTTTTATCCGCACCGAATCATTCATTATTCGCACGTTACCTTACGCTAAATGATTGCACGTGGCATCAACATGGTGTGTTTTGGCCACCAGAAGATGCTGAAATATTAATTGCCTCAAAAAATGGCGGTGCTGTAATGTACGAACAAAAATCCAAGCAATATGGTCATTGGATTATTACAACGCTAGATCCGGATTATCATTTTGGCTCATATTTCATGCCGACTACAGAAAAATTTCTTGAAGGCTTTTTTCCATACTTAGCTTATGAATAAATTTTTATAAATAAGAAATAAAACCATAATATTAATGACAATCACTTAGTTTATACAAAAATGATGGCTTCTACTTTATTTCACGTAGAAGCCATCATTTTTTTAGTTACAGTTGTTTTATATTTCCCAAGAAATAATGATGATAATGCTATGCATATTTATTCTAGAATGCTCGCGGTCCATCCACCATCTGCTGTGACGATTGTCCCATTGATAAAACTCGAATCATCAGAAGCTAAAAATAATGCTACTTTAGCAATTTCCTCTGCTTGCCCTGTTTTAGGTATCGCACTTTGTGCAATTTTTGTACGTTCAGCTCCAAAATGGTTAATATTTTTCATTGAATCAGATATATTTGTTTCAATTGCTCCTGGCGCAATTCCATTACAACGTATACCTTTTTTAGCATACATAAATCCAGTGTTTTTGGTAAGTCCTACGAGTGCATGTTTAGAAGCACTATAAATAGCGCCCGCATGTGCACCATTTAATCCTCCTGTAGAAGTCGTATTGATTATAATACCTTTTCCTTTTTCCAAGAATATTGGTATCGCCTTGCGCATTGCTCTCATTGCACCTTTAGTATTAATATCAAATATTAAATCCCAACGTTCATCCAAAATATCTCCCACAGGTTCAAAACCATCCATAACACCCGCATTATTGACTAGTATATCTAAAGTACCATAGGATTCTATGGTTGTATCAATCATATTATCGATATCTTCTTGCTCAACTATGTTTACCTCAATGGCTTGAGCAACGCCATTATTTTCATTAATTTCTTTTGACACTGCTTCTGCTTTTTCTAAATTAAGATCAGCTACAATAACTTTAGCGCCTTCTTTAGCATATAATTCGGCAATTGCTTTACCCATGCCAGATGCTCGCACCTGTGACAATCGCTACTTTATCTTTTAATTTCATAATATTCAGCCCCTTTATTCAAATGATTTCTTAATTTTATTGGTTTTTTAATCCAATAAGATAGAATTAAACTAATAACGACTATGATGATACGTATATGAATTGCATCAACTAGTGTAAATATACCATTTAAAAACCCTTTTAGCTCCAAAAATGAATCTGTTGCTTTCAATTGTCTTATAACAAATAGAACCAGTGACATGATGGTACGAATCTTCCGCCATAATTGATACAATTATATATTAGTTAGTTGAAAAAACAGCTAAACTTCATTTCAATAAATTTTAATTTTTCATATTACTCAGTACAATAGAAATATGAATCATTTAACACATTAAAGGAGAATACAATCATGAAACTAGATGAATTTCACATTGGCGAAACATTTACGACTAAGCCATATAAAATAAGCGAAGAAGCAATTACGGATTTTGCTAGTGAATTTGATCCACAATATATGCACCTAGATAAAGAAAAAGCACAACAAGGCAGATTTAATGGTGTCATCGCTTCCGGTATCCAGACACTAGCCATTTCTTTTAAACTATGGATTGAAACAGGCAAATACGGAGAAGATGTCATTGCAGGTACACATATGAATAATATTAAATTTATCAAACCAGTATTTCCGGATGATGAATTACATACTGTGATAAAAGTTATTGATAAAAAGGTCGGTAAAAGAGACCAAGGTTTACTTACGGTATTAATGACAACATTTAATCATGAAGATGTTAAAGTATTTGAAGGCGAACTCACGGCACTTATCAAACGTTAAAACGCTCTTGTTAATAAATTATTCTATTTCATCTCAATTGATACACAAGTACTTCGTTATGCTTGTAACATCATCAGTATAATTTAATACTACCGCCATCTACCATAACCGTTTGTCCCGTGATATATTGCGCGTCTTCACTCCCTAAAAATACTGCTACTGGACCAATATCTTTTTCAACATCTCCAAATTTTTGCAATGGAATGCCTTGGACCACCTTTTCATAATATTCAGGGTTATCTTTACGCCATTGATCAACGCCTTCAGAATAAGCGATTGGAGATATGATATTAGCATTAATGCCAAATTCGCCAAATTCATTAGCTATTACACGTGTAATACCACGTATCGCCTCTTTGGCTACAACATATGCACCTTGATGCTTATCCCCTTTTACAGCGGCGCCCGAACCAAAGTTTATAATATTACCTTTTGTTTCTTTCAAATAAGGTATAACCATTTGGCATAAATAAAATGTCGCATAAAATCCAGTATTCAATGATAAGTTCAAATCTTCTTCTGTAATATCTAAAAAAGACTTCATGCGAGATGCGTGTGCATTATTAACTAATATATCAATTTTTCCATAGTTTTCTAGCGTAGTATCTACACATGCTTGCAATGAATCTTTATCTGTTAAGTCTGTCTTAATAAATAACGTTTCATAACCCTGACTGTTTAGTGTTTCACTCAATAATCCCCCTTTTTCTTCAGCGATATCAGCGATAACCACTTTCGCATTTTCTTTAACATATGCCTTCACAATTCCAGAGCCAATACCTCCTGCGCCACCAGTCACAATTGCTACTTTACCATCTAATCTAGTCATTAAAATCACCTTTTCATTTTTTAATATTAGAATATTTTCGCTCTTTCTTTTGTACGTATAAAATCTTATTTATTCAATTGTTTGACATGACTATAAAGTTTTTTCTGAATGTTAAGTAATTCCGTCACTTCTTCATCATTTAATACTGAATAAATTTCATTTCTCATTTTTTGACCTTGTTTTTGAGCTTCTTCTAATAAATCCAGTCCTTTTGCAGTAATCGTAATTAAAATGGAACGTCTATCCTCTTCTTGATGTGCCCTTACTACGTAGCCTTCTTTAACGAGTCTGTTTGTTAAACCGGTAATTGCACCTGAAGTATAACCAAGCGACTGCGCAAGCGCGGATGGCTTCTGCGCACCATGCTCTTTAAGTTTAGATAAGGCAATAATTTGTGAAATATTAACATTCATATTAAATTGTTTCATAAAAAGTGTCATTGTCGCGTCATTAAATAACTCAGCATTATGAATCAGTTCGAAAAAGTTATTCTTTTCCATGATATGCCTCCTTAAATACGTTGATATAATAATAGTATATACAAAATTAGTTTAGCAGTAAAATACTTAATGCTAAACAGTTAACTTTTAATGTATTTACTGTTAAATTATATAATAATAGTGAATTGATCATGGGAGGAAGTTAAATTATGAAAAGATTAGACAATAAAGTTGTAATTATTACTGGCGCAAGCACAAGGTATGGGGAAAATGCACGCTGAAAAAGTATTGCATGAAGGTGCAAAAGTTGTGATTACTGACATCAATGAAACACTCGGTCAAGAAGTTGCACAAGAACTTGGGGAAAATGCACTTTTTATTAAACATGATGTTTCTAATGAAGCAGATTGGCAAAATGTAGTAGATACAGTAATCAAAAAATGGGACAAAATAGACGTCTTAGTAAATAATGCTGGCATTACTTATAACACGCCTATAGAAGAACTCAGTTTAGAAAGTTATATGAAAATTGTAAACATCAATCAAGTGTCTGTATTTTTAGGTATGAAATCAGTTGCTTCAACTATGAAAGCGCAACAGCACGGTTCAATTATAAACATATCTTCTATGAATGGACTTGTTGGTGGTGCAATTGGCTACACAGATACGAAATTTGCAGTTCGCGGCATGACTAAGGCTGCTTCAAGAGATCTTTCACCCTATAATATACGTGTGAATTCAGTACATCCCGGTGTAATTCAGACACCTATGATTGAACAAGAAGGTGTTAAAGAAGCAGTCGAACAATTCGCGAAGACCATTCCAATGCGTCGTGTAGCTCTAACTGAAGAAGTATCTAATATGGTCATCTTTTTAGCTTCAGATGACGCCAGTTACTCTACAGGTTCTGAATTCGTCATCGATGGCGGTCTTACTGCGTTATAAACAACTTAAGCAAACCAAATATTTCAAACAACAAAACCCCCTTCGCAATACCATTTAAATGGTTGTGAAGGGGGTTTATAATAATTCATACTATCTATTGAAATCAAATTACTAATTATATTTTTTAGGTTCTACGTAAGCGACAAAGTTTTCAGCATCTTCTTTATTTAAATCTGTTAAAGAAAATGTGCCAATGCTAAAGCGCATCGTTAATACATTACCGTCTAATTCGATATTTTCAATTTCGTCATATCTAATGTTTCTATAGTAAAACTGGCCGCCCATATCAACATTTAATATAAGACGTTCATTTGTTGCGACATAAGCCGCTTCGTATACTTTTATTTCTCCTTGAACAGGGTATTCCATATTTCCTAAAACGGAAGGCCCTTGTTTCTCAGTTGGAAATAAATCTTCTGGATTAATATTATCTAATATCATTCGATTACCTACCTTTTCAATTAGTCTGCAACTTCTAAGTCTACAGTATTAATATCAATACCTAAAGCATCTGCTACACCTTGACCGTAAGCTGGATCCGCTTTATAACAATGTCTAATATGACGGTGTTTTAGTGGGTCAGTAACTGGGCCCATTTCATTAGCCGTATTATTAAATAATATTTGTTGTTTATCAGGTGACATTCTACGGAACAATTCACCTGGTTGTTCAAAGTAATTATCATCATCTTCACGATAATCATATTCGAACGCTTGGCCTTGAATGTCTAAGCCTGGTTTTTTGTGTTGCGGTTGGTCTTCAAGCGCACCGTTACTATTTGGATAGTAGTGTGTTTTTGAACCTTGGTTATCATCTAAAATACGCATTTGTCCATCTCTACTAAATGGACAGATATTTTCTACACCTACACCTTTAGGTTGGTTAACAGGAATCTGCCAATGGTTTACACCTAAACGATATCTTTGTGTATCGCCATATGAGAATAGACGCCCTTGTAACATTTTATCTGGTGAAAAGTCTAGACCTGGAACGATGTTTGTTGGTGCAAATGTTGCTTGTTCAACATCTTGGAAATAGTTTTCAGGGTTTCTATTTAATTCAAACTCTCCTACTTCGATTAATGGGTATTCGTCTTTATACCAAACTTTTGTTAAATCAAATGGATTATCTTTATGATTGCGTGCTTGTTCTTCAGTCATTACTTGGATGTACATTTTCCATTTAGGGAAGTTACCTTCTTCAATGTTTCCAAATAAATCTCTTTGAGAAGACTCTCTGTCATTTGCTATAACTTGTCTTGCTTCTTCAGGTGAATAGTTTTCTATACCTTGTTGTGTTCTGTGGTGGAATTTAACCCAAACACGCTCACCTTTATCATTGTACATAGAGTATGTGTGAGAACCAAAGCCATGCATATTTCTGAAACCTTTAGGAATACCACGATCTGACATCACTATCGTAATTTGATGTAACGCTTCTGGTAATAATGTCCAGAAATCCCAGTTTGCTTGAGGGTCTCTCATGTTTGTTTTTGGATTACGTTTAACAACATGGTTTAAACTTGCGAATAATTTAGGGTCTCTGAAGAAGAATACTGGTGTATTGTTACCAACTAGATCCCAGTTACCTTCGTCTGTATAAAATTTCAATGCAAACCCACGAATATCACGTTCTGCATCAGCTGCACCACGTTCACCTGCTACTGTTGAAAAGCGAGCGAACATTTCTGTTTCTTTGCCAACTTCAGAAAAAATACTTGCACAAGTGTACTGTGTAATATCATTTGTTACTTTAAATGTACCAAACGCACCAGATCCTTTTGCATGCATACGACGTTCCGGAATAACTTCTCTATCGAAGTGTGCCATTTGTTCTAAGAAATATATATCTTGCATTAAAAGCGGACCTCTAGGGCCTGCCGTCATACTATTTTCTCTATCTCCTACTGGTGCACCAAATAATCCTGTTAGTTTTTTACTCATTATATTATCTCCTTTAATTTACCGCAGTTAAGTGATTCTTTTCTTTATAATTATTGATGACTGCATTTGCAATGCTTTCAATAAACAGTTGATTTGAGCCAGGCATTTCAGCTCTATAATAATTACAACCTAAATCATCGCAAACTTTTTTACATTCATAATCGTTATCATATAAGACTTCTAAGTGTTCACATGTAAAACCTAATGGAACGTATATAAAGTTTTGATAATCATATTGTTCATGTAATGTTTGAGTCAAATCTTGCACATCTGGTCCAATCCAAGGTTCCCCAGTGTTACCTTCAGATTGCCAACCGTTAAAAACATGGTTATGTCCAATTCGTGATTGGATTAACTGTGCTGTTTCTTCAAGTTGACTTGGATAAGGATCATTATGTTCCAATATTTTTTCTGGAAGACTATGCGCCGAAACGATAATTGCTGTTTTTTGATGCGCTTCCTCAGGTATTAAATTCAATTGTGTATTTACTGAATCAACCCAATACTGAATGAATTTCTCTTCTTTATAAAATTGATCCAATGTCGTTACTTTAATATTTTTCTCATTTGCATATTGAGATGCGCGCTGGTTATACATTTCTACTGAAAATGAAGAATAATGCGGCGTTAAAACTACGCTGACGATTTCGTCTATGCCTGCCGCACTAATGTCATCTATCGCATCTTCAATAAATGGATGTATATGTTTCAAACCTATATATAATTCATAGCTTATGTCACTCGTCATTGAGTTAAGTGTATGACATAATGTTTCAGCTTGTTTTTCAGTCGTTGTTGCTAAAGGTGATACGCCACCAATATATTCATATCTATCTTTCAAATCTATGTATGCTTCATGGCTTGGTTCGTGTCCATGTCTGATATGCGTATAGTAAGGTAAAATATCTTCTTCCTTATATGGCGTACCATAAGACATACATAATAATGCTACACGTTTCATGTTAAGTGCACCTCCACTAACTTGCTCTTCTTTACAATAATTATCTATTTGTAATTATTATAATCTATTATAACGTAAAAATGATTAAAGTCTATATTTAAATATTTAATATATCATTTGAATTGATAATACATACTTATAAGTGATAATGAATTATGCGTTTTCATTATTTTTTATTACTATTAAATAGTAAAATAACACTTCACTTTCTTGCAATAATCTATATTTTATATATTGGTAGTGTACATAATAAAGGCCTGCCTCACACCAAACAATTTAACACGAGTTGAACATCTGAAGACCGTGGCTATACCCTTGGCAAGCGAGTGTGAAATAGTATTTAATATGGCAAAAAAAGAGCTGCCAACAATTTGGCAACTCTTTTTAGTGATTATATTCAATTCACATCACGATTCATCATTATACAAAATCATTTTTATTATAGTCATTATATATCTTTTTCGTTAAATCCGACCGCACCTATGACACATAGTATAATAAAAATAAGCATAAGGCTGATTATCGGCCCACTTGTAAAATCATCTATAGGCAAACTTGGTATATGCTCAAATGGTGTGATATCTTTCATCCAATCTTTCACATTCAGTAAAGTACCTAAATAATTCACTAAAAAAGTATAAGCGAGATAAGCATAGACTAAAGTCGTTAACTTTATGCCCCATCCAATTACGACAGTTCCTATACCAACAAAACTCAGTATGGCTGGTATATAGACAATAGCCGATTGAATGACCATGTTAAAGTCGAGTGGTGTATCCATTGAATAGAATTGGCCAACATACAAACCGAGTCCTGCGACAAAAATCATCACTACCGCATTCACCACACTGATAATTAGAAAACTCAGTAAGTACTTGATACGCGAAAGCGGATTGGCTAATACAAGCATCGCGTACCCTCTATCTATCGCTTTCTTTATTTTAAATAAACCTAACAGCGTAGGCACCGTACTGATTATTGCCATCACCAACATTAATTGCGGTAAAAATTGTTTGACGTAATCTCCATTTGGATTTTCTAACATAGACAGTAATAATGGATTATCTTTAAAAAAGTCGTCTAAATTTCCAAAAATAGAGCCATATGATAATCCAAGTATAAATAATCCAATAGCAAAATATATAAAACTCATTTTTTGTAATCTGATTTGTAAACCTAGTGGAGACTTCATGTACCACTTCGCATGTTGGCTCCCTTTTTTCTGTGGTAATAATTTAGCATCGATATCACGCAAACCATTTAACACAAAGGCAAATATAGCAATGATAACTGTAAGGCCTAAAATGCACCACACCGGCCACCAATGATCTTCTGAAAATGCATACGTTCTAGACAACCAGCCCATCGGTGAAAACATAGATAGCGTCTCATTGGCTACATCTCCAAACGCTCTAATCAAATACATAATGAGCAATAAAGCGATACTCACACCAGTCGTCTCACTACTAGATGATACAAATTGGGCAACGAACATGGGCAACGCGGCAAACATCATACCAAATACACCTAAAGCTGAACTATATAAAAATGCACCTACTAAATCTATACCCTCAACGTTTAACGACGCTAGCCCTAAAGTGAGTAATATGATTAGGCTGACATTAAGTAATAAAGTCTGAATTAGATGCCCCATCAAAGGTGCTTGTTTACCAATTGGCAATGCAGTTAAAATGATTATTCTACCGTCTTCTTCATCGCCTCGTGTGTCTCGAGATACTATTAAAATATTCATAATTGCTACCATTATTGCTGTGAATAAAGTCATTTCATGCGTAAAAAGCACGCCAATATTTACATCATCAAAATCAGCCGGACCAAGCATCGCTTGCATCGCAGGATTTTTTGACATCTCGATGATAGGACTCATCTTAGATTGACTCGGGTACATCGACTCAAAAGCAGGTGGAATCATTAACGTTAAAGCAGTTAATAAAACCACCCATAAAATCATTTTTTTACTATTTCTTTTTACATAAAAATAAAATAACTTTGAGGTTTGGTAAAATGATTGCTTCATATCATTCACCTACTTCATCTGTGGTTTCATAATATCGTTTAAATATTGCTTCTAGTGTTGGTGGCGTAGATTCTAATTTTTTAATTTCAAAGCGGCTTAGATATTCAATGACAGCAGAAATTTTATCTGAATCAACTTCAAAATAATATGTGTTGTCTTCTTGCCTCACATTATGCACACCTGTCACTTGTGTTAACGCGCCTAATTGCTGTCCACTTTCTACGGTGAATTGCATGCGTGTAAGATGGCGCATCTCATCTAAAGTCCCAGAAGTTATCATCTTCCCTTTACGGATAATACCTACGCGATCGCACAATTTTTCTACTTCACTTAAAATATGACTTGAGAGTAATACACTTTTGTTATTATTTTTAATGTCTCTTATACATTCTTGAAAAACCTCTTCCATTAGAGGATCAAGACCAGAAGTAGGTTCATCTAAGATATATAATTTTGCATCAATACTAAACGCAGTAATTAACGCTACTTTCTGACGATTTCCTGTAGAATAAGCACTACATTTTTTAGTAGTATCTAATTCAAAGCGTTTAATTAATTCATTTTTTCTATCGTAATTTGCTTTAGGATGAAGACTAAGAAAGAAATCTATAATTTCTCCACCAGTTAAATTTGGCCAAAAATTGACATCGCCAGGCACAAAAGCAAGATCTTTATGCACGGCTACTGCATCTTTCAGCGCATTTTTGTCAAAAATTTCAATAGTACCTTGCGTTGGTTTCAACATACCTAATATTGCTTTGATTGTCGTTGATTTCCCAGCCCCGTTTGGTCCAATAAACCCATAAACTTCACCCTCATTGAGTTCTAAATCCACACCATCTAAAGCATAGAATTTACCAAAGCGTTTTGTTAAATTATGAATTTTAAGTAGGGTCATACACACCACCCTTTACATGATTTATAACAGTCCTTTAACTCTAAAATCAGTAACAATTAAAATGATATTGCCTTCTTTCATTTCTGCCTCACAATGATCTGCATCACTAGAAGGCACACCTAATATGCTAAGCTTTTCTCTTAATTCTTCAGCTTTCGAATCAAAATCTTCATCTATATCAACTTTATTGTAATCAACTGCTGTAACTTTTATATTTTCAGTGACCTCTGCAGTTCGATCTTTATCATCTGATAGCACGTATATATCTTGGCTACCAATACCTCGATCTTTTAAAGCCTTCACATCCGCTACTAAAGCCGCGTCATTTGTATAAGGTTTTACAACCGGTGCCATAAGAATCCTCCCTTTCCAATACTTCAACTTATTAATATATTAATTTTTTGTCTTAATCATTAAACTGTTATATCGATTTTCAGTTATATAAAAATAAGTATCCTCTAACATTAAATCGAACAATTCATCTCTGACCATGTCATCTGTCATTTCAAATTGCGTTTCAACCTTTTCTTGCGCTTCATCTTCAACAAAAATAACTTGATCTTTTCTTACATCTACTGTCTTACGTTTATAAATGAGTTCGAGATGCGCACGCCCTTGATGTATTGCTTCTAAGTTATCTATCTTATAGGCACTTTGTACAAATTCTTCAATTCGTCTTTCTCTGTGACGCTTATCTTTTGAAGCTTTAAAATCCTTTGTATACTTTAGCTTAACAAGTAAGTAAATGACTAATATGAAAAGTATCGTTACAAGAAATAGTAGCGTAGCCATACATACTCCCCCTTTATTCGTGTGAATTTTCAATTCAAGTTATCTTTTTCCAATATTATAGTTAATTTTCCCTTTGAAAACGCTTTTAAACACTTTTAAAATCTAAAAATTAACTTTTATTGTTGTAAAAAATTATTATTAAGATTTTATATTTATTTACTAATACGATCTGATAATATATCTAAAGTTTAACTTCTATAAAAAAGGCAAAATATATAGTATGTAAGAATTATGAAGGGTGATATATAATGCTTTTACAAGAAGAAATTAATAACTTGGAACAATTCGATGGTAAGTCACAAAATCAAAAAGTATTCTCAATTTATTTAGATACCAGTCCCGAACAAGGAACAAAGTGGAAAATTGAATTAAAAAATGCCTTGAAAGACTTATCAGACAAAACAAAAAGCAGTGACAATCACGAAGAAAAAAACCAAGCAAAAGATATTATCAATAAAGTAGAAACTGAAATACAAGGCGCTGAACCTAATTTAAAAAGAGGTCTTATTTTATTTATGACTGCCGACGAGTCATTAAGGTTCGAAAAACACGTTAACATTTCTATAAAAACAGAATTTAAATGGGACACAAAACCCAAATTAGATCAGCTCAAATCATTACAACAAAGCTATCCTTACACTGGTATTTTAGTTTTACAACAAGACAAAGCACGTGTGATTGAAACTGAAATTGGTACAATTGTAGACGAAGATTATTACACTCTAGATTTAGATACTAATGATTGGAGAGAACATTCCGGACCACAAGGCGATGATTTAACTCAAGGTGGCGCGCAAAGAGATGAATATAAAGAACGTGTGAAAGCTAATCAAGAGCGTTGGTTCAAAAGTTTAGTCGCTACTATTGAGAAAAATGCTAAGAAGAAAGGTCGGCACCAACTCTATTTAGTTGGTGAAAAAGAAGAAGTAGAAAAATTAAAAACGATGTTCAATCGTAACATTGACCAAGTCACACCAAGTAATATATTAAATTTAAATGCAACAGAAATTATAAACAAAGTAATGGAAGAATAAATTTCAAATCATGCTAGTCACAATATATCAAAACACCTGAATATGTACTGAATTTTAAAAGCTGTACTTTGCTTTAGCATATAATTTTAAAGGCTTGTTTCCTAATTTTTGTAGGAGACAAGCCTTTAAATTTTGTTTTGATTTGTTCATTGTTATTGCAAATTTATTAAATTAAAAATAGCAGTGATTTGAGCCGACTTCTAACTCGTTAATAAAGCACTAACCGAAGACTACAAGCTGAGACTGTGTCCGCGGAAAGCGTGCACAAAAGAACTGCTAACAAAGTAGAAGTCGTTGTCGACAACCTGATAAAGAGGTGTTTTTACACATGGCTAGTAATGTCACCTATCATTTTTAGTTGTAGTTGAAGTTGCATTACCCAATTTCAAAGCTTGAAGCATAATCCCTATAATGAGTATGCTACCTATTGTATCTGTAAAAAAGTGTGCACGTAGATATATTCTAGAAACGATAATCGAAATGATCAATAATACGCATATGAGCGTTAGCCATTGATTATTTTTCAACAATAATATGAGACTCACCAGTAGACAGACACTTAACACGTGCATACTTGGAAAACTATAGCCATCTATACTGATATCAGGTCTTGGTCGTTGAATAATATATTTAAAAAATGTACCTATCAACAAAACACTGAAACACCAAAATCCATACCACCAAAACTTAAATTGATTATAAAAAAATACGAGTGTTAAAATCATCAATATCATGATTAAACAGTGCAACGGCTCAAATATATTAGAAATTATTTCAAGATATACAACGACACTATTAGAGTTAATCGTTCCATGTAACCATTGATAAATAAAATTATCTAATGGATCAGTTAAATCTATATGTATACATATCATGAGTATCAATAAGCACAAACTTATTAAAATCATTTTCAAATAGTCTCTCACTTAGTTTAATTTCCTTTCATTATTAATTCTTCTAGCTACTGCTAATAGCGTTCCATAGGCAATGCTTATGCTCAATATAGATGATCCGCCATAGCTTAATAGCGGTAATGTTACCCCCGTTAAAGGAATGATGCCAGAGACTCCTGCTAAATTAATGAACACTTGCATAAATAAATAACTTACGACACCGACGCAAATTAATTTATAAAATTGATTTGTGGTTTTATTTGCATATATAAGTCCTTTAACTAATATAAAGCCATAAATCAGTAATATAAATAATACACCTAGTAAACCTAATTCCTCTGAAATAACCGTGAAAATAAAATCAGTATGCGGTTCTGGTAAATACCCTAATTTAGCAATACCATTACCTAGACCTTTGCCAGTAAATCCGCCATTTCCAATTGCTGTTAAAGCACTCGTAAGTTGATACCCATCATCTTTTTCGTATTTAAATGGGTCGATCATGACTTGAATACGTCTTAATCTGTAAAGGTTTTTAGCATCAAAAATCAATGTATAAATACTATAAAATACAATTGGAATCACTGCGATTGCCATGATTTGAATTTTTACCTTATTTTTTAAATCTGAATAAATCAGTATGCAAGCAATAATCGCTACTGTTAATAAAGTACCGCCCAAGTCCCCTTGCATTAAGACAAGTAATAAACTTATCCCGATGATGCCTAGTGGTGGAATGAGATGTTTCAACTGATAATCCCTTCGACTCGATACACGTTGGTTAATCACATAGGAAAGGTAAAAAATTGAGGTTAGCTTTAAAAATTCTGAAGATTGAATACTAAACAAACCTAAATTAATCCAGTTTTTGGAACCGTTGATTTCCTTACCAATTAACACAGTAATTAGCAATAGCAACAATGTACCTAACACCATCATTTTCTGTACATTGTTCTCTTTAAAAGCGTTAATGTTAACGAAACTACCAATAAATATAATAATAACTACACCCAATACCAAAAAGAGCAATTGTCTTTTCATAAAATAATTACTTTCGATAGGCACACCGCCTGTTAATGCGCCTTTAGATGCAGATACCATACTCGCACTGTAAACCATCATTACACCTATAATACCAAGTATGATAAAACAGAGAATCATACTAAAATCCAAACCTTCTAAACGCCTGCGCGCCAGTGTTAAAAATCGCTTCATGACTTCACCTCATTATGACTGATAGACTCCAGTAAAACATATTTTTAACATGTCCTCAATCATACTTTAGGCTCACCTAATACTTATTTGAACACATGTATTTTCATATTATTAAATATACTGTTTTAAATAATATACATTGTGCTACTTTTCATCTTGTGATAAACTCTATTAACGACTTAACATGTCTATAATAACCATTATATAAATGAATGATTTTTTTATAATAATTTCACTCAACAAAGGAGTTTTAACTTGAATAAAGACCGTTTTGATCAAATTGCTCAAAAGTACGATGGCCCGAGTAGAATATATCTTGCCGATACAATTGCAGCCGAAGTGAAAAAGGTGTTCGAAAACACTTCATATCAGTCACTATTAGATTATGGTGGCGGCACTGGTCTAGTAACATTAAATATAGAGCGTCATTTTGACGAAGTCACAATGATGGATGCTCGCACCTCAAATGATCAAGGTGTTTGAAAGCAAAATTGCTGAACTAGGCAAAACACAGATTCACGCATATGTAGGTGATATTCTTTCAGATGAAACACAGATTAACGCTACCTATGATGTAGTTTTCCTTTCATTAGTACTACTTCACAGCGGTGATTACAAAGCATTATTAACAGCGTTACGTGCGAAATTAAATCCTGGTGGTCTGCTCGTTCTTGTTGATTTTAATAAGAATGAAAATGTATATCATCCAAAAGTCTATAATGGCTTTGAACAAACGGATATCCAGCAACTATTTACTGAATTAGGTTTAACACATGTCCAATCACACACATTTTATGAAGGTGAAAATATATTTATGAATAAAGATGCGAGTTTATTTATTGCAACTGGCCGTTCATAATTTGTTATACAAAAAAGAGAACTTCCGGCTATTGGAAGTTCTCTCAGAACGTAGACCATCTTTGTTGATTCATTTCTTTATTTAACACTTATTAGAAACGGAAGTTCTCTTTTTGTTAATTCAGTTATATCTTCGTTTTAGAAAATGGCAGTGATTTGGGCTGACTCCTGCGGGGAAAGCACTAGTCGAAGACTACAGGCTGAGGCTGTGCCCGCGGAAAGCATGTACAAAAACTGCCAATAAAGTCAGAGACTTTAAGAGCACTTCCAACTATTGGAAGTTCGTTTTTTTATGATTGCATCACTGCTTTTAAATTTTCTTTTTCAATATCTGACAAAAAGGCATATTCGATTGCTCTTAAGTTGATAAATTCAATCTGTTCGACTGAAATCAATTGATGTTTCATTAATAACGCATACTCTTCATTTAGTGAAGTTTGAGTGACCGTACGATTATCCGTGTTAATAATAAAAGGTATATCCTGCTCTAGCAAATAAGGTATGTTTAATTCTGTTAAATCTTTTATCGCTTTCGTTTGAACATTACTTTTCGGACACATTTCTAACATCACATTGTTTCGCTTTATTTCTTGTAACGCAGCTTCATTTTCATTAATGGCAACACCATGACCCACACGTTTTGCGCCTAATTTAATAGACTCCATAACATTATGCATACATCCACATTCACCGGCGTGTAAAGTGAGATTAAACCCTTTATCTAAACCGTATTGAATTGTGGTACGAATATCTTCCGGTGGAAATGCTTGCTTCCGGACCTGCAAAATCAATCCCACGCACCACTTCACTATCTCTCTGCTCAAGATAATCGAAAAGCGCTTCATTCACTGTAGCTTCATGCTGTCTCATTGCACAAACCAATAAATTAATTTTGATATCCATCGTTTCTGTTGCAAGTTGGACGCCCGCTTCGACTGCTTTCAATACATCTGCTAACGACAAGTCGTGTTCAGTATGCAATAACGGTGCAAAGCGAATTTCTATATACTTTATATTATCTTTACTCGCTTGTTGCGCAACATCTAAGACAGCTCTTTTGAGACTATCTTTTGTCTGTAGCACTTTTAATATTTCATCAAAACACTGCAAATATTCATCTAGGCTTTCACAATTTTCACTTACGAGCAAACGGGGTTCTTTTAAAACTATATTTTGTTCAGAAGCAAGTTGCTTGATTAACGCTATACTTGTAGAACCATCGAGATGACAATGAAGTTCTACTTTAGATATATCTTGTATGGTTTTATTCATGTCCGAAACCTTCCTTACTTCCAATATGTCACTATAATTATATTTTACTGTAGACACAAAGAAAGATTTTATTAGAAATTAATTCATATACTATAACATGATTATTTTAACATGACCATAAAACCCTCTACATTAAAGACAGATGCTAATCAATTATAAATCGCTTATGCCCTTTAATTTATTATAGTTTTCCAAAATAACCCAAAATTGTTAATGTTATACCTAAGCCTATAAAGCATGTGAACAATATAACTACAATCACTTTGAACTCTAGCATAAAATAACTTCTATCTTGTCCTTTATTTACTAGGAAAACACCACAAAACACTACTAAGATCAATATAATAAGCAAACTATAAGCAATTATATTTAAGATTTCCATCCATATTCCCCTTTCGTGTTTTATCTTTATTTAATACTTAAATCAACACACCACAAGATTTAACTCATCTATCTAAATATATTGATACACTTTCAAATAGTTAACAATTTTATTTACAGATTGCTCGATACTATCTTTTTCTGTATCTATGACTATTTCTGGCGTTTCTGGTGTTTCATAAGGTGCACTAATACCTGTAAATCCAGCAATTTCTCCACTTCTAGCTTTCTGATACAATCCCTTAGGATCTCTCGCTTCACATTCCTCGAGACTGCATAATGTATGCACTTCTATAAATTCGTCCTTTTGTAATAAGCTACGTACCGTGTCACGATCCGCTTGATAAGGTGAAATAAATGCAGAAACAGTGATTAACCCTGCATCTACCATTAACTTTCCTACTTCGCCAATCCGTCTAATATTTTCTGTACGGTCTTCTGGACTAAACCCAAGATTATTGTTAAGTCCATGTCTGATATTATCTCCATCTAATCTATACGTATGTATCTGGCGTTGAAACAATGCTTTTTCTAACGCAACAGACACCGTCGATTTACCAGACCCTGATAATCCAGTAAACCAAATCAATACACTTTTGTGGTCGTTACGGCGTTGTCTTTCTTCTTTTTTAACTTCGGATTCATGCCATGTAATATGTTGAGATGTGTTCATTCACTTCACTCCTTTAAATTATTGCTCTTGCAAGCCTTTAATCAATACTTCTGCTACTTCTGGTCTTGAAAATGCCTTAGGTAGTGATTCTCCATTTTTAAGCTTTTCACGAACTTTTGTACCACTCAAATGTAAATGTGAGGAAGCGTCATGTGGACATGTTTTTGCAGTCGCCATATTTTCACAAGTTTTGCAGTAAAACGCATGTTCGAATTTCAAAATTTGTATTCCTAACTCTGCTTCATATTTAGAAATAAGCTCTTGTGCTTCATAAGTACCATAGTAGTTACCTACACCAGCATGATCGCGTCCAACAATAAAATGTGTACAGCCATAATTTTTTCTTACTGTCGCATGTAATATTGCCTCTCGTGGACCAGCATAGCGCATTGCCGCAGGATAAATGACTAAGCGTGCTTTATTTTCCGGGTAATAATTATTAAGAATGACTTCATAACTCTCCATGCGTACAGCAGCTGGAATATCGTCAGATTTTGTCTCTCCAACTAATGGATTCAATAATAGTCCATCAACAGATTCTAAAGCTGCTTTTTGTATGTACTCGTGTGCTCTATGTACTGGATTTCTTGTTTGGAATCCTACAACTGTCTTCCAATTCAAGTCATTAAATAATTGTCTCGTTTCAGCGGGATCTAAATGATAATCTACAAAATCGTCATGCTTTGGTCGATCTAGTAAATAGATTGGTCCAGCAAGATAGACATTCCCTTTTTCATATACTTTCTTCACACCAGGGTGGTCAATGTCTGTAGTACCATATACACGTTGTGCTTCTTTCTCTTTGTCGTACGTATATTTTTCCTCTAATTCAAGTACGCCATATAAATGCTCGTCTTCACCATATAATGCGACACGTGTTCCTATCTCTAGTTGCTTTGCTTTATCTTCAGTTACAGGTAAAGTGATGGGAATACTCCACACTAAGCCATTACTTAAATGTAAGTCTTCTACTACATTTGTATAGTCTGCTTCATTCATAAATCCTGTTAACGGACTGAACCCACCAATACCAATAAGCTCTAAATCTGACAAACTCCATGGATTCAGTGTAATAGTAGATAATGATTTCGACTCGGCCAATAATTCCTTTTTTAGTAAGTCACTCACTTCTCTGTTAATGAGTTTCCCACCATGTGCTTCAATCGTATTTGCAATTGATTCTGTTGTTAATGTCATACTTATACACTTCCTTTATGTTTTAATCTAGTTCATTCGTGTTTGCTTTATTTTTAGAAATTGAAAATGATAATTTTTTATTTTGATATAACGCATAAGTAATTAAAATAATCCAAATGACAATAAGCGATACTTTAATTGTTATGGATATTACTGGTGTTGGGTCAAAAACGCTGATTAAAGAACTACTATTAGTAAAGATAATCAAACCACTTACGCAAACCGCTAAGATATTCACCGGTAAAATTTTAACAAGCCAAGTCGCGAAAGGTGCTGCAATCAACCCTCCAATACTCAATGAAACCACTAAACCTAAATTAATCTGACTCCAACCTAAAAAGATAATAAAGCTAATTGATGCTGAGAGTGCCACGAAAAATTCACTCGCAGACACGGTACCAATTGCATATCTTGGCTCTAACTTTTTTTGAGCTAATAACAATGGTGTGTTGACTGGCCCCCAGCCCCCGCCACCAATTGAATCAAGGAAACCTGCAATTGCGCCTTGTGGAATCATAGCGTAACGCCCTATTTTACTTGCATCTTTTTGTACTTGGTTGTCTTTTTTAAATAAAAATTGGTATAAAATGTAAAAACCCATAGTTAATAAAAACACAGCAATAAAAGGCTTAATTAAATTACTATGTATATGACTTAAAAACGCCGCTCCAATAAATGCTGTAATTGCGCCTGGAATTGCTAATTTAATCATTGTCGGCTTGTGCACATTTTCAAACTTCCAGTGTGCTGTGCCAGAAGCAGCAGTTGTTGCAACTTCAGCAAAATGAATCGTTGCAGATGCGATTGCTCGGCGCTATACCGAAAGTTAATAATATTGAGGAAGAAGATGCACCGAATCCCATACCAAGGGAACCATCTATCAATTGTGCGAGAAATCCTGCAAGTGCGAAGATAAATAACTTATACATGTGTCATACTCCTTCCGAATTGTGTTTAATTCAGTGAATCAAGCCATTTAACCACATCTCTTTGGTTATCTTTTTCCAAATAACGATCTGCTAAAATTGATTTCAAAAATCTTTGCTTTTCTAATGAAGATAACGAACTCCGTTTAACGCGTTGTCTACATTCATATAAGAAATCTACATACACTTCATAACGACTCGTAAACTGTTGTTGAAATTCAGCGAGAATTTGTGCTGTAAGCGCTGGGCTTGCACCGTTTGTAGAAATACTTAATGTCAACTTGCCACGTCGTAATATGCTTGGAAATACCACATCACCTGAGGTCGATGCTCCAGCCATATTTATCATTGCGTGACTTGGTTTATGTTGCAATACACATTGATTTGTAGATGCGCTATTTGTCGCTACAACAATGAAATCTGCCTGCTGGATATCGTTAATTTCAAATAATTTTTCACTCCATTTTATTGCTGAGTGTTGAACCATATCTTTCAAATTTTCAGTAATAGTGGGGCTAATCACATGAATGTCTTTGGCATAATTGACTAAAGTATTCACTCTTCGTTCTGCAACTTTACCCCCGCCAATTACAAAGACTTTCTTATTTGAAATATCAATCATGAGTGGAATCAATGGCATTATGTCACTCCTTACTATCTTGAGTACTTAAGACTGTTACTGGTTTACAGTTTCAAATGTTGCTTCTACACGTTCTTTTAATGCAATTTGTAAATGACTATGGTTGCCAAGTCGGTCACACAGTACAATGCCATGCTCTACTTGATAGTCATCTATAGTTGTTGCTATGTGACGTTCTAAAATACCTGTAAACCACAAATATGGAACTACAAATATTTGTGAATGTGCTTTATTGACTGCATCTTGAAGCGCTTCTTCAAATGAAGGCCCACACGCAGCCAAATAACACACTTCGATGTCTAAATGAATATTTTTATCTTGTAACTGCGCTTTGATTGTCGAGAGGTCTTTTTGTGTTTGAGGATTATAACTCCCCCTGCCCACGATCAATACTTTCGCATCCATATTAGGTGTCATATGTGTTTCTTCAATTCTTTGATGTAGTATTTCAGTTAACCGGCGTTGTACCCCTAATGGTTTTCCATAAGAAACTTTGACATGTGGGTACATTTGCTGATTTCGTTGAATTTCTGTCGGTATATCTTTGAAATAATGTCCTGCGCTTAGTAAAAGTACGGGTATCACAGAAATTTCAGTTGCTCCTTTATTAACTAATCGCTGAAAACCTTGTGACACATTAGGCAGTGTTAATTCTAAGAAGCATGTTTCTTGTAATGGCACATCGATTTGATTTTTAACTGATTCAATAAAGTTCACAGCTTCTGTAACAGCTTCATCTACCCTACTACCGTGACTGACATATAAGACGCCTCGCATACTAAGACCTCCCTCTATTGATATGTTAAATTCGCAAGTGACGCTTCTGATTGTCCCGCTTCAAACCAACTGATATGTTCTCTTAATTTGACCACTTCGCCTACGACAATCATTGTTGGGTTTTCAATATCTTTGGCAACTTCCACAATGTTCATCAAGTTACCAACCACTGTCTTTTGATTCTCTGATGTACCAAGCTGAACCAAAGCAACCGGTGTATCAATGGGACGTCCATGTTTAATCAATAGTTCACTAATTTCTGGTAATTTTTTGACACCCATATAAATGCACAGTGTTTCTGGACCGAGAGCAAGATGTTTCCAATACGAATCTTTATCTATATTCTTATTAATCACACCTGTAACAAAGGCAACAGATGAACTATAATCTCTATGTGTAACGGGGATACCTGCATATGCAGGTGCTCGCGATACCTGATGTAATACCTGGCACAATTTCAAATGGAATTTGATGTTCTGCTAAAATTTCTGCTTCTTCTCCACCTCTTCCAAAAATAAAAGGATCTCCACCTTTTAATCTTGTAATGGTTTGACCTTTTTTCGCAAAATTCACTAACAACTTATTCGTATCTTCTTGTGATAAAGAATGACGATAAGGGTCTTTCCCACAATACATAAACTTCGCTTGCGGCGATGCATGACTTAATAACTTTTTGTTTACTAGTCGATCATATAAAATGATGTCTGCTTGTTGAATCGCTTTTAATCCCTTTACTGTGATTAAATCAGGATCGCCTGGACCCGCGCCTACTAAAAATACTTTGCCCATCTTGACACCACCTTCTCAATTTATTAGCTATGAAATACTTGACCGTCCTTAACCTCGGCTACGATGCCCGCACGTATGACGAAATCACCAAAATGTTCACCCTCGTTTCTTTCTTTCGCATATTGGATTAATATAGGTCTCAAGCTTTCTAAAATCTCAGCTTCTGCTATATTTTCTTTGAAAATTTTATTTAATCTATCGCCTGTAAAGCCGCCACCCAAGTACATGTTATATTTTCCTGGGCCCTTACCTATAAATGCAATTTCTGCTAATGCGGGTCTGGCACATCCGTTAGGGCAACCTGTCATTCGAATCGTAATTTCTTCGTCGTTTAATCCTGCTTCATCTAATAATTCTTCGATTTTTCCAATAAGTGATGGTAAATAACGTTCGGATTCAGCCATCGCTAAACCACAAGTCGGAAAAGCAACACACGCCATAGAGTTTCGTCTTAAGCCTGTATAATGTTCGCCATCTGTCAGACTATATTCTGAGATGATTTTTTCTATCTTTGGCTTTTCACTGTCAGAAACATGCGCAATAACTAAATTTTGGTTAGGGGTTAGTCTAAAATCACCTTTATGGATTTGAGCAATTTCTCTTAACGCTGTTTTTAATTTATAGTCATCCGTATCTTTGACTCGTCCATTTTGTATAAATAGCGTGAAGTGCCATTTACCGCTGCCTTCTGTCCAACCATAGCGATCTCCATTATGGTCAAAATGATATGGTCGTTCACTTTCTAATTGCCATCCAAGACGTGCGTTTAATTCATTTTTAACCCACTCTACGCCTTTGCGATCTACTGTATATTTAAAACGTGCGTTCGTACGGTCTTCACGATTACCATGGTCTCGTTGAATTGTTAATATTTTTTCACAAACGTCCACAACTTCTGCTTTAGGAAAATAGCCAATCAGCCGACCTACTTGAGGATAGGTAGCTGTATTGCCATGTTTCATTCCCATGCCACCACCAATCGTTACATTGAAACCGACGAGTTCGTCTTGTTCTATAATGGCAATCAAACCAACATCTTGTGAATAAACATCGATATCATTCGAAGGTGGCACTGCAATACCAATCTTAAATTTACGTGGAAGATATGTTTTACCGTACATTGGCTCAGGTTCTGCATCACTCGTATCTAATACTTTCTCACCATCTAACCAAATTTCGTGATAGGCTTGCGTCTTCGGTGACAAGTGTCGACTGATGTCATTCGCAATTTGATTAATTTCACCATGTACATGAGACTGATAAGGATTCGGATTACACATCACATTACGATTCACGTCACCACAGGTCGCTAAAGAATCTAGTAATGCCTGATTTATACTTTGCATAGAACTTTTTAAATTTTTCTTTAAAATGCCATGAAATTGAAATGCTTGTCTTGTCGTAAGTTTGATTGTTCCATTGGCATAAGTATTCGCAATATCGTCCATCGCAATCCACTGTTCAGCCGTTGAAGCACCGCCTGGCGCACGTACTCTGATCATGAAACTGTATGCCGGTTCTAATTTTTGCTTACGACGTTCATCTCTAATATCTCGGTCGTCCTGCATATAACTGCCATGAAACTTTAAAAGTTTTGTATCATCTTCTGTAATCGAACCAGTAATTCTATCTGCTAAACCTTCAACAATCGTGCCACGGAGATAATTACTATGCTCTTTGATACGTTCTAATTCATCGAGTTTGTCAGAAAAACTCACATTCGTTTCAGCCATACATCATCCCTACCTCTCTTTTAATAAACATCTCTTTGATAACGTTTTTCTTTTTTCATTTGTGTAAGATACGCTTCGGCATCTGTTTCAGACATGCCGCCTTCTTGTTCTAATACGTAGCGAATCGTTTCATGCACATCTTTAGCCATTTGTTTTTCATCACCACATATATATAATGCGGCGCCATTCATTATCCATTCGTAAAATGTTGCACTTTGTTCAGCAATACGATGTTGCACATAAATTTTTTCTTCTGAATCGCGTGAAAATGCTACATCTAATTTGCTTAATACATCATCTTTTAACCAAGTTTGCCATTCTGTTTGATATAAAAAATCTGTAGTAAAGTACTGTTCTCCGAAAAACAGCCATGTATTACCAGTTAATCCAAGTTCCTCTCGCTCTTGAAGATATGATCTAAATGGTGCAACTCCGGTACCTGGGCCAATCATTATTACAGGTATTTCTTCGTTAAATGGAAATTTAAAATTAGGATTCTTCTTCAAATAAATTGGTATACTATCTCCGGGTTGTAAGCGTTCGGCTAATTGTACGGAACAAACACCATCACGTTCACGTTCGTGAGCCTCATACCTTACTGCACCGACTGTAATATGCACTTCATCTGGATTTGCTTGAAAACTACTTGCGATAGAATACTCTCGCGGTGGTAACTTTCTTAACAATTGATGTAATGACTGTGAATTAAATTGACTCGGTGGAAAATCTGTTAATAAATCGATTAAATCTCGACCTTCTATGTAACTTTGTATCCATAACGTATCCTCTACTTGCTCGGTTAATGTCGTATTTTCAAATAACGTTGAGGCTTTTAGCACTAAGTTCTTTGTTAATTTAGTAATTTCAAAATGATCTCGTAATGCTTCTTCGAGCGTGAGCTTGTCACCATTCGAATTAATAGCAATTTCGTCTTGAGCATGCCAACCTAAAGTTTCAATAAGTAATGCCACAATATTCGGATTATTTTGTGGCACTACGACTAAGCAATCACCTGGTTCATATGTCTCACCATAGTCATCTAGTAAAAACTCAATATGCCTTACTTCCTTGTTAGATCCTCGGCCATTCAAATTAATGTTCTCCAATACTTCTGCTTCATATGGATTCGACTTGGAATAACGCTTTTCTTTTGTAGCCTGTGCTGTTTCTGCTAGTATTACTGATTCTTTGTGACTCGATGATTGGTTGAGTTGTTGAATATTTTCATTCATCCAGGCTTCAGCTTGCTCATCAAAATCTAAATCACAATCACGTCTTGCTACTAAACGTTCGCCGCCTAATTCTAAAAATCTAGCATCAAAGTCTTTCCCTGTTTGGCAAAAGAACTCATATGATTCATCTCCAAGAGCAAGTACTGAATAACGTACACCTTCTAATTTAGGCGCTTTTCTGCCATGTAAAAATTCATGAAATGTAAGTGCATTATCTGGTGGATCACCTTCACCATGCGTAGCTGAAATCACAAATAAATCTTCTACTTTTTTCAAGTCTTTAGGTTTAAACTCGTCCATTGCAGTCAATTTCACAGTGTAGTTATGTTCTACTAATCGATCTGCAAAAATTTCTGCCAAACTTTGCGCATTACCAGTTTCTGAGCCATAAAGTATTGTTATATTTCTATCAACATTGTCTTCTGACTCACTGTTTAATACATATTCTGCTACTTGCTGTGGGGCTTCAGCATCACTGACTAAAGTGTTTTGATATGCTGAAAGATAACCACTCAACCAAACTTTTTGTTCTGTGGTTAAAATGCTAACGACCTGATTGAGTTGGTCTGCTTGATGCTCATTAAATGGACTATTTGATACAGATAAATTCACCGCAAGTTCACCTCTTTTTTGTTTTTATGGGAGTGGGACAGAAATCTAATTTTTCTAATAAGATTTCGTTGTATGAGCCCAGACCGACAAGGATGACTAGAAAATGAAATACAAGGGCTGAAGCTCCTCGCATAAGCATATTTTCAATTCAGTCAGCTATTGCCAATTTAATAATTGAGTTTGATATATATATTCATGTCCTAAGCTCATGTCTGAAAAACAGCTCTATATCTTACTCATAATATATTTATTGAATAAATAATGCTTTCATTCTATACATATCCGATGTGTATACTAAGGATTAATAGTAAAAAAAGAATCTTAATCTAAATTATGGTTTTTCAGTAGTATGAAGACCACATTCTGTCTTGTTAGAATTACTCCATCTACCTTCCCTTGAGTCTCCGGAAGTTGAAACTGCTGATGTACAAGGTATGCAGCCAATACTCGGAAAATTAAAATCATGTAGTTCGTTATAATGTAAATCATGTTTTTTAATATAATGCCATACATCATCCCAGGTCCAATGAATAAGCGGGCACACTTTTACTGATTTAAATCTTTCATCTTTGTTTACATAATTTGTAAATTGACGACTTGGCGATTGTTCTCTACGCAATCCTGAAACCCAAGCTGTAGCACCTGATAGCACTTCTTCCAGTGGCTTAATTTTACGTATGTAACAACATTGATTAGGATCATTTTTCCAAAGTGCAGAATTGAATTGCTCTGACTGTTCATCTAGTGTTAATTCTGGCTTTTTAAGCTTGATATTCAGTTCTGGATAACGCGTTTTGACTCTATCGATTAAATCATAGGTTTGTTGAAAATGAAGATCTGTATCTAAAAATACGATTTCAGCATTTTTTCTAACACTATAAATCAAATCAATTAAAATCATGCCTTCCGCACCAAAGCTACATGCATAAACAATCGAATCACCATACGTTTCATATGCCCATGCGATAACCTGACGTGCACCTTTAGTTTCATCTGAAATATCTAAGTCACTAAAAGCGTCGGTTTTAAAGTGCTCATATGTTATTTTTTCCTCTGACATTAATGGGTTCATCCCCTTTTCTTTAATGTGCTGTGTTTAAAATTCATATCATTTTTAGTCTTTAGAATTATTCGAAAATAATTATGATACATACTTTACTCATTGTAATTTTTTATGTCAAGCGTACTTTTAAACTATAGTTTCTATTAAAAACAGTATAATTTCGTGAAATGTAAGCGCTTAACATAGCGTGTTCAAAATGTTTTTGATAATTATTTTTAAATAATAATTATAATAATGTAATTTTCATTAACAACGTTGTAAAACACGTTACATCAACATTTCTTATTTTTTAAAAATATTTTTCTTATTTTAATTTTTATAAGATCATAATTTATTTTTAATCAAATGACAAAAACGCCAATAACAATTAAATGTCATTGGCGCTAGTTCATAAAATAAATTCAATTTTATCTAATAATTATGCTGAAAAACTAAGTCTTGGAATAAATGTTTCGAAATGAATATTATCCATTGGCACGCCAATTGTTTGTAATTCAGAAATCATTGCTTTTAAGAATGAATCGCCACCACAAATATAAATTTCTGTTTCATTATCTACATATTGTTGTAGTTGTGCTACTTCAATAAAGCCGTCTTCATCACGGAAATGTGTGTCAAAACGTGCAAATGAAGCGCGATCAGAAATATCGTTTAATTTGTTTTCAAAAGCGACATTTTGCGCATTAGATGTTGATTGTAAGAATGTTGACTCTAAACCTGCGTCGACCGCTTCTTTATACATAGAGACAAGTGGCGTAACGCCCACACCTGAACCTAAGAATAATTGTTTATTTTCTTTATTCGCTAAAGCAAAACCACCTACTGGCGCAGATAAGCTTAACGTATCTCCAACTGACACTTCATCGTGTAGAATTGTTGATACTTCACCTTCATGCGCTTCAGTAACATCTTTTCTAACTCCAAATGTTAAGAAGTCTTTACCACCATCAACGATAGAGTAATGTCTCTTAGCTTGGTAAGGTAGTTTTTCACTCGTAATATCTACAGTAATATATTGACCAGGAACAAATTGACTTAAATCAATATCCTCTGATTGAATTGTAAATGCTTTAATAATCTCAGTTTCTTCAGTGATTTCAGTAACTTCAAATGGTTTGAAACCATCCCAAGCCATATTGCTGTAAACTTCTTTTTCTAAACCGATAAACGCATCAGCAATTTCTCCATAAGCTTTAATCCATGTTTGGATAATTGGATCTTCATCTTCAAGACCAGTCACTTCTTCAATCGCCCATATTAAATTTTCACCAACAATTGGGTAATGTTCGGGTTTAACTTGTAATGCACAGTGTTTGTATACAACAGGCATAATCGCTGGAACAATCGGTGACAAATCTTCGATGTTTTCAGCTGTTGCTAATACAGCCATTGCAAGTGCTGAAGATTGTAATCCTCTTTTTTGGTTAGTTTGATTAAATACATTTTTTAATTCTGGATGTTGTTCAAAGAGTCTCTTATAAAAAATTGATGTAATCGTTTGTCCTTTATCTTTTAGTAATGGCACTGTTTCTTTAATTGTTTGTATCTCTTCTTGAGTTAACATATTGGCCCTCCTAATATTTTGTATATATCCATTATTATACGAACTTCAATTACTTACAATAAATTGAAACTTATTTCACACAACATTCACATTCTATATTCATAAATTTGTAATTATTTTCCGTTTTTTAAAAATAAACAAATGCGCATAACATGAATTTAAAACTTATACTACTCAAAGACTTATATTTTAAACTAATAAATTCTCCTTTAAAATATGTTATTAATTGAATTTACTTTTTTTCAAGATTAGTATATGTAATGGATACAAAAGACAAGTAGGAGGCTTTACTTTGAAATTTTCAAAAATAGTAAATGCAATGATTTTGGATATGGAAGATAATGAACCATTTTTAGGCACGCTAATATTAAATGACGGTGTCATCTCTGACATTGTGCCACAAGAAGATATCGTAGAAGATGACAGTGCGCTAGACTTGGAACAACAATGGATTACACCTGGTTTTATAGATACGCACAGTCATCCGACAGGCTATGGTTCAACAAAATTAATGGTAGATTGTGCTTGCTTCTGACATTCTAAACATCACAGACTTAATTAATAAATTTAATGACAATAAGCATAGCTTAACTAACAGCGGTTGGTTGATAGGTTACGGTTATAATGAAAAAGCTTTAACCGAACAACGTCATCCTAATCGCTTTGACTTAGACCAAATTTCTCAGGATACTGCAATTGCGATTATGCATTACTCTGGTCATATGGCTACTGTAAATACCAAGGCACTTGAAGTTATGGGTGTTAACCTAACAGACGATAATCCAGAAGGTGGTTATTACCAACGAGATTCAGAAGGCTATGTCAACGGTGTGCTTATTGAATTGCCGACTACTGTTAAATTAAGAGCAAGCACTACCTAAATCTACAGCAGATAGTTTCGCTTATAGTATGAATTTAGCAATTGATGATTATGTAAAAAATGGTATAACGAATACGTCTGATTTACTCATCGGCGGTAATGGCTACACAGACTATGAAGGCATATTAACATTTTTAAACGCACCTCAACGTATCCGCACACGTCGGGTGATTACGCATGAATTATTGGAAAAACATCCTGAATTTAAAGACGTCCATGCCGAAACACTTGATCGTACTTTTCAACAGCAAAGTGATCGTATGAGTCATTTAGGCGGCGTAAAATTCTTTAATGACGGATCTATTCAATTACAAACTGCTTCTATAAGAGGTACTTACTTAGATGGCGCAACACCACCTGAACCTTTAATGTCACAAGATGTGATGACAGAAAAATTCAAACATTTTCAGCAATTAGGCTTTAATATTATTACCCACGCAAATGGTGATTATGCAGCCCAAACTGTGATAGAAGCTTATAAGGATACAGCGACGTATAAAACAAACGCTTTGCGCAATAGAGTTGAACATTTACAAACAGTAACGCGTTCAGATATTAAAGAAATGGCAGCGCATGATATTGGAGGTTCTTTCTTTATTAATCATGTGTATTATTTTGGTGACTTACACCGTGATGTCTTTTTAGGCAGCGATAAAGCGCAAAATTTAGACCCAGTTAAATGGGCAGAAGATGAAAACATGGTGTTTACTTTGCATACGGATGCGCCAGTGACACCAATTTCTCCTTTAGAATCTATTCAGATTGCTGTTGAAAGAAAAACTAAAAACGGTGAGATACTTGGTGCCCACCAACGTTTATCTCGCAGCTCCACATATAAAAAGATGACTGCAGATGCGGCGCGTTTAAATCATACAGAAGACTACGAAGGTACAATTAAAGTTGGACATGTTGCAGACTTTGTCATACTGAATCGTAATCCTCTCGAGGAAGATGTAACACTCGATAACAACTTAATTGAAGCAACGATTTGTAACGGTAAATTAGTCTATAAAAAATAGCAGCGCCCTATGGATGATGTGTATTGTTTGAAAGACTCCTTATGAGAATGGCATCCATCTCAATACCACAGTCTCAAACCATATCCACGGAAAGCGCGCACTACAATACGAAACATTGATATAAAAAAGGGCATGTTGAACTCAAAATTCAACATGTCCTTTTTTAGTGATGCTATATTTAACATTTATCAAAATGTTGACGAGTCGCATGAGGAACCGAGCACGAGCCAAAGACTGCAAGCTGAGTCAGTGTCCTAGGCAAATCAGTCTAAAATTACAGTGTTTTATTCCTCACATATGAAGTAAGTTAATCATTATTATATTTCTCATTTAATTGATGGATTAATCTTTTAAATTCAGCTTCTGATTTAAATTCAAAAGTGATGTTTCCTTTTTTATTATGTGTAGAAATAGAAACGGTTGAACCATATTGTTCTTTAAGTTGTCTTTCTTGTTGTTGAATAAACTTAGGTTTTGAAGCTGCTTTCTGTGTTTTCGTCTTTGTATTTTTTTCATTATAATTCTCATTTACGTATTGCTCTAAATAACGAACACTCCAAGACTCCCGGGAGACTTGCTTGGCGATTTGACGCATTTTTTGTACATCTTTTACAATTAATAAGGTACGTCCATGCGCACCAGATAGTGTACCTTCTCTTATCATATTCGATACGTCTTTAGGTAATTGTAGTAAGCGTAGCATGTTCGCAATATAAGGTCTAGATTTACTTAAACGCTCTGCAACTTCTTGTTGGGTTAGCTTTAAATCATCCATTAATTGACGATAGCTTTCTGCTTCTTCAATGACATTGAGATCTTCGCGTTGTAAATTCTCAATAATGGCAAGTTCCATCATATCTTCATCAGTTAGTGCTTTAACAATTGCGGGCACTTCTGTTAACCCTGCTATTTTTGCCGCTCGGTAACGTCGTTCACCTACTACAATGTGATAACCCGTAATAGTCTTTCTTAATACGATAGGTTGTAAAATACCGTGAAGTTTAATCGATTTTGCTAAGTCATTTAAACGTTCCTCATCAAATGTTTTACGTGGTTGATAAGGGTTCGCTTTAATAGTCGTTACTTTAACTTGTTGAATTTGAGCATCTTCTTCTAATTGTAATCTATGATCTTTTGAATTTTCGATTATCATACACCTACTTTCCTCATCCAATATCTCTTTACGTATTTAATATATTCACAGTATATCATCACTCTCATGACAGTAAATATACATGGAAAATAATTTGTTTAATCTAAATTTTCAGATAAGTTGTTGACAAAAAGTATTTTGGTGTGTAATCTAAGGTATATCAAATACGAATTGCACATACGAAACACAGTAATAGGGAAAGTAAAACTTACACTGCTGACACAGAGAGTCTTTGTTCGCTGAAAGAAGACACGGAAAGAAAGTTTGAAAATGGCCTTTGAGTGTTGATACCAATATGAGGTGTCAACGGGATCGCCCGTTATAGCGATACAGTATTAACATTTTGTTAAATGGCGTACTGGATTAAATCCACGCGTCGTATATTTCGTTAATACTCATTTTATTCATATAAGATGAGTTTTTTAATTTCAACGAAGATACGATGTCACTATTCAGTCTCTGTTGCCTATTCAACAATTTGGCGTACTGGATAAGGTTACTTTAGTGATAGAGTAACAAACAAAGGTGGTACCGCGAGCTAAGCTTTCGTCCTTTATATCCGATTATTCGGGTGTAAAGGACGGAAGCTTTTTTTATTTTTAAAAGGAGGTTATCTATTATGAAAAATACTGAACTGGCACAAATTGCTTTGTCACAAGATCATACAGGCGCAGTTGCAAATCCAATATATTTATCAACAGCATACCAACACCCTCACTTAGGCGAATCAACTGGTTACGACTATACAAGAACGAAAAATCCAACTCGTTCAGCATTTGAGGAAGCTTTTGCAAAACTAGAACGAGGTACTGCTTCATTTGCAACTTCAAGTGGTATGTCAGCCATTCAACTTATTTGTAACTTATTCAAAACTGGTGACGAAATATTAGTATCTTTCGATTTATATGGTGGCACATTTAGACTTTTTGATTTTTACGAGCAACAGTATGGTATTCATTTCAAATATGTAGACTTCCTTAATTATGAAGAAGTAGAACAAAGTATTACTGAAAATACAAAAGCACTATTTATAGAACCAATTTCTAATCCACAAATGATAGATGTTGATATTGATCCGTACTATATCTTAAGTAAAAAATTCAATTTACTAACAATTATAGATAATACATTTTTAACACCTTATCTTTCAACGCCACTCGAGGATGGTGCAGACATCGTCTTACATTCTGCTACAAAATATATAGGTGGTCATAACGATGTACTTGCTGGTGTTGTTACAGTGAATGACGATGCGCTAGCAGAACAATTAGCACAGTTACACAATATGATTGGTGCTACACTATCACCTTTCGATAGTTATTTACTACAACGTGGTTTAAAAACACTACACATCAGAATGGATCGTTCAGAATATAACGCTAAACTACTCGCAGAACGATGTAGTAACTTAGACGCAATTGATAAAGTACTTTATAGCGGACGCACTGGCATGTTGAGCTTACGTTTAAACAAAGCTTATAAAGCTGATAAATTCTTAGAACATTTAAAAGTTTGTTTATTCGCCGAAAGTCTCGGCGGTACTGAAACATTCATAACATTTCCATATACCCAAACCCATGTAGATATGCCAGATGAGGAAAAAGACAAACGCGGCATTGATGAACATTTACTTAGACTATCTATCGGAATTGAAAATTATGAAGATATTGAGAAAGATATCATACAAGCATTACAAAAATCTAACCAAGGAGTGATTTCATGAGTTTATCAAAAGAGACAGAAGTAATATTCGATGCACATAGAGGTACTGATTATGATTCGGCGAACCCTCCTTTATATGATTCTTCTACGTTTCATCAAAAAGTGTTAGGTGGTAATGCAAAATACGACTACGCACGAAGTGGTAATCCTAATAGAGCATTATTAGAAGAAAAATTAGCCAAACTAGAAGGTGGTAGTCATGCATTTGCTTATGCTTCAGGTATCGCCGCAATTTCAGCAGTATTGCTTACGTTAAATGCTGGTGATCACGTTGTCCTACCTGATGATGTTTATGGTGGCACATTCAGACTAACTGAACAGATATTAACACGTTTTAACATTCAATTTTCAACAGTAGATACGACAAACTTAAATGAGATAGAAGATGCGATACAAGACAACACAAAACTAATTTATGTGGAAACACCATCTAATCCATTATTCAAAATTACAGATATTAAAGGTGTAGCGCACATCGCCAAGCAACATCAACTCTTACTCGCAGTGGATAACACATTTATGACACCACTTGGTCAATCACCATTAGCACTTGGTGCAGATATCGTTGTTCATAGTGCAACGAAGTTCTTAAGTGGTCATAGCGACATTATTGCCGGTGTAGCGATTACCAATAATCAAAACGTAGCAGATGCACTTTATTTATTACAAAATGGCACAGGCACAGCATTATCCGCCCACGATAGCTGGACTTTAGCCAAACATTTAAAAACGTTGCCAGTGAGATTCAATCAATCTGTGGAAAATGCGCAACAACTTTATGAATTCTTAGCTCAGCGCGATGAAATTGCTGAAGTATATTACCCGGGAAATGACGACTTACATTTATCACAAGCACGTCATGGCGGTGCAGTATTAGGATTTAGATTGAAAGACGAAACCAAAGCACAAGCATTTGTAGACGCATTATCATTACCACTCGTATCTGTAAGTTTAGGTGGCGTAGAAACAATCCTTTCGCACCCAGCTACAATGTCACACGCAGCAGTACCTAAAGAAGTACGCGAAGAACGTAACATTACATTTGGATTATTTAGATTAAGTGTTGGTTTAGAATCTGCAGATGAATTAATTTCAGATTTAAATTACGCAATTAAGGAGGCTTTCAATGAGTCAACTCATCGACAAACTGAAGAACAACATATTAGTAGCTGACGGCGCTATCGGCACAATTCTTTACTCTGAAGGCCTAGATACTTGTCCCGAAGCTTACAACTTAACACATCCTGAGAAAGTAGCACATATCCATCGTTCTTATATTGAAGCTGGCGCTGATATTATACAGACCAATACGTATGGCGCAAATTTTGAAAAGTTAAAAGACTTTGGCTTAGAACATAAAGTGAAAGAAATTCATCAATCTGCTGTAAAAATCGCAAAAGAAGCCGCAAAAGATGACACATTCATATTAGGTACTGTTGGAGGATTTAGAGGCGTTAAACAAGAAGATTTAGGTCTATCTGCGATTCAATATCACACAGAAATTCAAGTGGATACTTTAGTAGAATCTGGCGTAGATGGTTTACTCTTTGAAACTTATTACGACTTAGAAGAACTTACAAATATTATAAAAGCGACAAAACGTAAACACGATATACCGATTATTGCGCAACTCACTGCTTTGAATACAAATTATTTAAGAGATGGTACAAAGATTAATACCGCGTTACAACAAGTAGCGGCAAGTGGCGCTGATATTGTGGGGTTGAATTGTCATCATGGCCCCCACCATATGCAACAGTCATTCTCACATATTGAGTTACCAGAAGGCGCATACTTATCGTGCTATCCGAACGCAAGTTTGCTTGATATCGAAAATAGCCAATTCAAATACAGCGATAACGCCGAGTATTTTGGCAATGTAGCACAGAAACTTATTAACGAAGGTGTTCGCGTCATTGGTGGTTGTTGTGGTACAACACCTGAGCATATTCAATTCATTAAATCATCCATAGCTAATTTAAAACCCGTAACAGATAAAAATGTCATACCAATCACAAAATATACAAGTACTTCATCTAAAAAAACACAATCTCAGAGCCTAACATCAAAGGTAAAGCAACGACCGACGATTATAGTTGAATTAGATACACCGAAGCACTTAGACACAGACACATTTTTCAGAAATATCAAAAAACTTGATGATGCCCATATCGATGCGGTCACATTAGCAGACAATTCTTTAGCAACCGTAAGAATTAGTAATGTCGCTGCGGCAAGCATTATTAAACAACAATACGATATCGAACCATTAGTGCACATCACTTGTCGCGACCGCAACCTTATCGGATTGCAATCACACTTATTAGGGCTATCACTACTAGACATCAATGAAATATTAACTATTACAGGTGACCCCTCTAAGATAGGCAACTTACCAGGTGCCACGAACGTATACGATGTAAACTCCAAAGGTTTAACCGAAATTGCATTACGTTTCAACCAAGGTATCAACACAGATGGTGATGCGCTGAAGACAAAGACAAACTTCAACATCGCAGGTGCCTTTGATCCAAATGTAAGAAAATTAGACGGTGCAGTAAAACGCTTAGAGAAAAAATTAGAAAGCGGTACGCACTACTTTATTACACAACCAGTTTATAGCACTGAAAAAATTAAAGAAGTCTATGAAGCAACCAAACATTTAGATGTTCCCTTCTTTATCGGGGTTATGCCAGTGACAAGTTATAATAACGCAATATTTTTACACAACGAAGTGCCTGGCATTAAATTATCAGAAGAAGTGTTAGAACAATTTGAAGCCGTTAAAGATGATAAAACAAAAACAAAAGAATTAAGCTTGAAACTATCCAAAGAACTGATTGACACAGTACATGAATATTTTAATGGCTTGTATTTAATTACACCATTCCAAAAAGTAGATTACACATTAGAACTTGCGACTTATTCAAAATCAATTACTTCAACTAAACAGGAGGCAATATTATGACTATTAAAACATCAAACTTAGGTTTTCCAAGATTAGGTAGAAAAAGAGAGTGGAAAAAAGCAATCGAAGGTTACTGGTCTAAAAAATTAGATTTAGATACATTACACCAGCAATTAACAGATTTGCATAAAGAAAATTTATTACTACAAAAAAATTACAATTTATCAAGTATTCCTGTCGGTGATTTTTCACTTTATGATCATATTCTTGATACGTCTTTACTCTTCAATATTATTCCTGAACGTTTCCAAGGTAGAGACATAGATGATGATTTATTATTCGATATTGCTAGAGGTAATAAAGAACATGTTGCAAGTGCCCTAATCAAATGGTTCAACACAAACTATCACTATATCGTTCCAGAATGGGATCATGCAGAACCGAAACTTAATCACAATGTATTATTAGAACGCTTTAACTATGCAAAATCTTTAAACGTAAATGCACATCCAGTCATTGTAGGTCCAATTACATTTGTTAAATTATCTAAAGGCGGCGACCAATCTTTCGAAGAAAAAGTAAACACACTACTACCTTTATATAAAGAAGTTCTACAATCATTAAAAGATCTTGGGGCTGAATATATTCAAATCGACGAACCTGCATTAGTGACAGATGATAGTGCAGATTATGAAAGTATTACACAAGCGAGCATATGCGTATTTCGCTGATGCTTGGTTTAGAAAATCATATCGTGATACAAACTTATTTCGAACGCGTTAATTTAAAGTTTTTAAACAGCCTACCAGTTAAAGGGCTCGGCCTAGATTTCGTTCATGACCATAACTTTAACCTTGAACAAATTAAAGCTGGCGATTTTGATAAAAACAAAACACTTTATGCAGGTATTATCGATGGCCGTAATGTTTGGGCTGCCGACATTGAAGCTAAAAAAGAACTCATCGACACTTTACAAAATTACACAAATGACCTTGTTATTCAACCATCAGCGTCGCTATTACACGTTCCTGTATCATTAGATGATGAAACACTTGAAGATTCAATTGCCGAGGGTTTAAGCTTCGCTACTGAAAAATTAGACGAATTAGATGCTTTGAGACGCCTATTTAATGACAATGATGCTGAAAAATATGATGAATTAAAAGCACGCTATAATCGTTTCCAAAACCAATCATTTAAAAATCTTGAATATGATTTTGATAGCGTGCGCACTTCAAGACAATCTGCTTTTAAAGTACGTAAACAAGCACAAGACAAACGTCTTAATTTACCAGATTTACCAACGACAACAATCGGTTCATTTCCACAATCTCAAGAAGTACGTAAATACCGTGCAGATTGGAAAAATGACCGCATCTCAGATGAAGATTACCAATCATTCTTAAAAAATGAGATTTCACGTTGGATTAAAATTCAAGAAGATATTGGTTTAGACGTCTTAGTCCATGGTGAATTTGAACGTAATGATATGGTTGAATTCTTTGGTGAAAAACTACAAGGTTTCTTAGTAACTAAATTCGGATGGGTACAATCATACGGATCACGTGCGGTGAAACCACCTATCATTTATGGCGATGTGAAATGGGCTGAACCACTTACAGTGAAAGAAACGCTATATGCACAAAGTTTAACAGACAAGCCTGTAAAAGGTATGCTCACTGGACCTGTCACAATTCTGAACTGGTCATTTGAACGCGTAGACTTACCGCGTGAAGAAGTACAAAATCAAATTGCACTCGCGATTAATGAAGAAGTATTGGCGCTTGAAAATGAAGGCATTCAAATTATTCAAGTAGACGAACCTGCTTTAAGAGAAGGTTTACCGCTTCGTTCAGAATATCACGAAGACTATTTAAACAAATCTGTACATTCGTTTAAACTTGCAACATCTTCCGTGGCTGATGAAACGCAAATTCATACGCATATGTGCTATTCGCAATTTGGACAAATCATACATGCAATCTACGACTTAGATGCAGACGTGATTTCTATTGAAACATCTCGTAGCCATGGTGACTTGATTAAAGACTTCGAAGATATTACTTACGATTTAGGTATTGGTTTAGGGGTATATGATATTCATAGTCCGCGTATTCCGACTGAATCAGAAGTTACAGAAGCAATCCATCGTGCCTTACAAGAAATTGACCGTTCGCTATTCTGGGTCAATCCAGATTGCGGCTTGAAGACACGTAAAGAAGATGAAGTAAAAGAAGCATTAAGTGTCTTAGTAAATGCCGTTGATAAGTTACGAAAATCAACAAACACAGCAATAGTATAACGATTAAAAATGGTGGTGATACACATGAGTTATCCATTATGGGAACAATTAGAGCAATTAAAATCATCAAAGTGGGTCGATTTGACTCACACATTTGATGAAACCATTCCATGTTTCAGTGAATTTGAACGCGCTAAAGTTTCTACCCTGTTTAACGTAGCAGACGATGGCTTTTATGTTCAAAATTGGAATATAGTAAGTCAGTACGGCACACATATCGATGCACCTATTCATTTTGTGGAAAACACACGCTATTTACATGAATTAGATTTAAAAGAACTCGCTCTACCACTTGTAGTTTTAGATTTTTCACAAGAAGTAGCGACGCATGCAGATTTTATCTTAACTCGCACACATATCAAACAATGGGAAGCAACGCATGGAACAATAGAACCTGGTACATTTGTCGCTTTACGCAGTGATTGGTCGAAACGTTGGCCAGACATCGAACAGTTCGAGAATAAAGACAGCAATGGCGACCTTCATTTACCTGGTTGGGGCCTCGATGCTTTAAAATACTTACTCGAAGAACGACAAGTCAAAGCCATTGGTCACGAAACATTTGATACAGATGCTTCGATAGATGTAGCCAAAAATGGTGATATTGTTGGTGAACGTTACGTCCTAGCACAAGATACATTTCAAGTTGAATTGTTGACGAATTTAGATCAACTACCCACACGAGGCGCCATTATTTACACGATTAGCCCTAAACCTAAAGACGCGCCAGGATTTCCTGTACGCGCATTCGCTATTACACCCTAATGGCTAAATCTTTAAAATATCATTAGATATACACGAGCACCCCAAACTTAAAAGCCTAGCTATTATAATGTACAAAGATATTAAGAAATTGAGCCCTTCTGATATCTCAACATCTCCTTTTAAAACATATAAATTATACCCCCAAATCATTGCCTACCAAAAATGATTTGGGGGTATTTATATGTGCACCTTTAAAGTTCATCCGCTTAATGTGCATTTGTCACCACTTAGTTAGCAATACTGACCACTTAATTAAACTATATAGTATTTAATGCTCATATTTGTTTTACTTAACTTAACAGGAGGCGTTGCATATGAAGGTGAGAGTTAAATACAACAATGAATTATCAGAAGATGAAGTTATCATACAAGCTAACGAAAATGCAGAAAATTTGCCGGATATCGTGCAATACATCAAACAATTATCCAACCGAAAAACATTTACTGGGAAATATAATGATGAAATTCACTTTATAAAACAGCGAGATATTATATGTTTCAGGATGGAAAATAAAATACTAACTATATATACATCGAATCAACAATTTACGCTGAACGAAAGACTATATACCATCAAAAAACAATTAAGTTCAAACTTCCTACAAATATCTAAATCAGAAATCATCAATATCGATTATATCGACCATTTGAAACTCAATAAAAATGGAACTATAGAAATTCGTTTTTCAAATGATGACTTCACATATTCTTCCAGAAGATACTTATCTATAATAAAGGAGGCTTTAAAACTATGAAAAGGATAATACATGGGGCAACTATAGGCGTTTCCATAGGCACAATGATTTCGTTATTATTTTCTTTTATTTTTTCACATACGCAATTTATGCCCGTTTCTCCAATATCGACGATGGGACGATTTTACTATGAACACTTCACTGAGTTACAGATTATGCTGATATCCGTTCTAATTTGGGCATTCATCGGTGTCACATTTAGTTTTGGTGAACTAATATTTTCACATACCCGCCTCTCAATTTTTAAAAAGACGGTGATTCACTTTAGTGTCATGTTGATAGTCATGTTTCCTTTAGGCATATTAGCAGGTTGGTTTCCACTCCGAATCTCGGTCATCATCGTATTTATTCTCATATATACAATGATTTACTTTATTATTTGGTTTATTGAAAGTAGGAGAGCGCAAAGAGATGTAAATGAAATAAACCAAATCATTTCAGAGAATCAAAAACATTAATCCTATTTCAATTAATTAATAAAGTAATTCAATGATGTTATGATTTAAGGACATGATGTTTACGCAAACCTCATACAATAAAAAAACGAGGTGAATGATTTGCAACTTAATGAAAACAATACCCCTTTTAATAGAGAACAATTGGAACTTATAAATCAACTTCTGCCAACATTATCTTCAAGCCAGCAACAGTGGTTGGGTAGTTATTTGGTAAATCCTGAAGAACAAGATGATCATACGACGTCATCAGGAGCAACTGCTGATTCAATACCTGAATCAACAACGACGGCTGAACCTTTAGAAGTAAATATTCTATTTGGCACTGAAACAGGTAATGCTGAAGAAGTTGCCGAGCAATTTGAAGCAAAATTAAAGGAACACAATTTAAATGTTCATTTGTCGGAGATGGATGATTTTCCGCTAGATGAACTGACAAATATAGATTACTTGTTTATCATATGCTCTACACAAGGCGTGGGTGAGCCCCCAATCAATGCGATAGATTTCCATGAGTTTATGCACAGTGATAAAGCCCCACAATTAGATGGATTAAACTTCTCTGTACTCGCATTAGGAGATGAAAGCTACCCCGATTTTTGTCAGGCAGGAAGAGACTTTGATGAAATCTTTGGTAAACTTGGTGGCCATCGATTAGCTGAAAGGGTAGATTGTGATTTTGATTTTGAAGAAGTAGCAGAACAATGGATCGCAGATATGCTAGAGCTATTGACCAACGTTTCGCCAAACACAGATTCAAATGATGTGATAGACGACGAAGTCACAATTGAAGAACCTCATGGTCAGTATTCCAAATCAAACCCATTTCAAGCTGAAGTGATACAAAATAATGTACTGACTGAAGCCAATGCAACACGCGAAGTCAGACATCTTGAATTGTCTCTTGAGGGTTATAACGAATCATATGAGCCTGGAGATAGTTTAGTAGTGATCCCTGAAAATGATCCTGCCCTTGTTGAACACTTTATCGATACTTTAGGCTGGGACGCTGAAACACTTGTTTATGTTGATAAAGATGAACAGCAACTAACATTAAAAGATGCATTGACACATCACTTTGAAATTTCAAAAATAACACCTGCATTAATGAGCAGTGCCGCTGAATTATTCAGTAACCCAATGTTAAATGCAAATGTTCAAAATAGTGATTGGATTCAAGATTATATTTATGGTCGAGATGTCATCGATTTGATTAAAGACTTTTCACCCGTATCACTTCAACCAAAAATGTTACCGCAATTATTAAGAAAGTTACCACCTAGAGAATATTCAATCGCAAGCAGTAACAACGTTAATCCAAATCGTGTACAAATCACAGTACGTGTCGTGAAATATGAAGCACATCGCCGTGAACGTCTAGGCGTTTGTTCCGTTCAACTTGCTGAACGTATACAACCTGGTGATCATATACCTGTTTATCTTAAAAAGAATCCAAACTTCAAATTTCCTTATGAAGAAACAACACCTGTCATTATGATTGGTGCTGGCACAGGCATTGCACCTTACAGAGCCTATCTACAAGAACGTGCACATTTAGATCTTAAAGGCTCACAATGGCTTATTTTTGGCAACCAAAATTATGATACAGACTTCCTTTATCAGAGTGATCTAGAGGGCTGGCTGAGTGACGGTGTACTCAGTAAATTAGATTTAGCTTTTTCAAGAGATACTGAAACTAAAATTTATGTCCAACATCGTATTGAAGATAATAGTGCTGAATTTTATAAATGGATGACAGCGGGCGCTACGATTTATCTATGTGGAAATAAAGATGAGATGGCTTCAGGTGTCCATCAAGCATTAGTGAATGTACTGATTAAACATGGTAATTACAGTCAAGATAGTGCAGAAGACTATTTAAGAGATTTAATTAAAAATCAACGTTATCAACGAGACGTTTATTAGTATGTATCAAGTATAACTAAGCACAGAATAATGATTTGATTCATATCAAAACCCCTTAAGCATTTATCTTACGCTTAAGGGGTTATTTATTACATATTCAAACTGCGATTATCTTACATATTCAAAGATACCAGCGAGCGCCCATGCCAACGCCAATACACATCGTAACCATGCCGTATTTCGTATCTGGCTGTTTCTTCATTTCAGAAAGTAATCTTCCTACTAACATCGCGCCTGTTGCGCCAAGCGGATGCCCTAGCGAAATTGCACCGCCGTTAACATTCGTTTTCTCAATATCTAAACCTGTTTCTCTAATAGAGGCTAACGTTTGAGATGCAAATGCTTCGTTTAACTCAACTAAATCAATATCTTTAACATCCAAGTTTGCTAATTTCAATGCTTCTGGAATTGCATAAGCCGGACCAATACCCATTAATTTAGGATCTACGCCCACGGCTTTAAAGCCAACGAAGCGTGCAATTGGTTTCACGCCTAATTCTTTCACTTTTTCACCAGACATGACCACGACAAATCCCGAGCCATCTGTCAAGGGGGCCGAGGAGCCTGCGGTCACTGTACCGTCAGCCTTAAACACTGTAGGTAATTTAGCTAAAGTTTCCTTATTTGTATCTGGTCTGATTAATTCATCGTCTTTAAATACTTCTTTCGAAACGACTGGACCATTTTGATCATAAGTGACTTTATTCACTTCAATCGGTATAATTTCGTCATCAAATTTACCTTCTTGTTGTGCTCTTGTAGCACGTTGATGACTCTGTACTGCATATGCATCCTGGTCTTCTCTAGATACATTATAAGTTTCTGCTACCATTTCTGCAGTCAGTCCCATTGGATAAGAAACACCTGAATCTTCGTCCTGTAGAATCGGATTGTTCGTTGGTTCATTACCACCCATTGGTACTGCACTCATTAATTCAATACCGCCTGCTACAAGGATGTCTGCTTGATTCGCGTTAATCTGGTTTGCTGCATGCGCAATCGTTTGAAGTCCTGATGAACAGTAACGGTTGACCGTTTGTCCTGGTACTTCGTTTGGCATGCACGCAAGTAATGCAATCGTTCTTGCAATGTTCTGTCCTTGCAAACCTTCTGGGAACGAATTGCCGACGATAACGTCTTCTACCATGCTAGGGTCAAATGAACCTCCAACTCTTTCTAATACACCTTTTAATACTTTTGCCGCCACTTCATCTGGTCTTTCGTGAGCCATCGCTCCATTCTTTGCCTTACCGACTGCTGAACGTCCATAAGCTACAATATATGCATCTCGCATTTAAGTTCACCCTTTCTTTTTACTCTCAATTATTAATTGCGTAGTGGTTTTCCTTTTTCTAACATGTGTGAAATTCTGTCATACGTTTTTTTATTTTGTAAAAGTTCTAAAAATCTTTCTTTTTCAAGCGTCTGTAAATATCTTTGATTCACGTATGTGTTACGAGGAATGTCACCGCCTGCTAAAACTTCTGCCACTTTTAACGTAATTTCATAATCGTAGTCACTGATAAAGTTACCCATACGTTGTGCATCTAACTGACCTTCAGCTAATGCCTTAAAGTCTTTGCCTAAAGCAATGTATTGTGATTTTGGTGTAGGTACGTAATTTGTTTCTGATTCGTAACGTGCTCTATTTAATGCAACTTCGACACGTCTTTCAGCATTCAAGATCACAGTATCTGTCTCTCTTAAATAACCATATTTCACTGCTTCATATGCATTTGTTGAGACTTTTGCAAAACCAACTTGCATTAATATTTTAGTAATTGAATCTTGTTTATCATTATTTTTATGATTTGTGCGCAATACTCTATCCGTTAATTCTGCGAGTCCACCACCAGCTGGTAGTAACCCTACGCCTGTCTCGACAAGACCAATATAAGATTCACTTGCGAGCAACCACAAATGGTGAATGAAGTACAAGTTCACAACCGCCACCTAACGCTCTGCCTTGAACTGCAGTAACAACTGGTTTCAACGCATGTTTCAGTCTAGTGAAAATATAATGTAGTTTTCCGACCATGTCACCTACTTCAGAGACAACTTTATTTTCTTCGTGTGCTTTTTTCATTTGATACAAATTCGCACCGACACTAAAGTTGTTGCCGCCTGCATAGATGACCATGCTACTGTAGTCTTCATCTTCTAATTTGTTAATAGATTCTAATAAATCATCAAGGAATCCGCCAGTAATCACATTGTTTTTACTTTGTAATTTTAATAGTAATTGATCTTTATGCGCTACTGATAAGTTAGAATCTGCTCTTTCCCAAATCTCTTGGTCAATATACTCTGCTACTGGTGTAACACGTTCAATCGATTCACCTTCACTATAGAATGCTTCATTGCGTTGCTCTATCCAATCTGGAAGTGATCCTAATTCTTCTTTCATGCGTGACTTCACACGTTCAAAGCCCATTAAGTCCCACAATTGGAATGGCCCTTGTTTCCAGTTAAAGCCCCATACTAAGGCGCGATCAATATCTTTAAAATCTGTTGCCGCTTTAGGTACATTAATCGCTGAATAATAGAAGTTATTTCTCAATGTTTCCCATAAAAATACGCCGGCATCATCTTGTGCATTAAAGATAACGTCTAAGTTAGAAGCCAAGTCTTTACTAAACTTACCTAAAATCTCTAATTGTGGTGGTTGCGGTGGCACATAATCATTTTGTTCTGAATCAAAGACGAAACGTTTTTTATCTACTTTTTTATAAAACCCTTGTTTCGTTTTATTACCTAATGCACCTTTTGTTGCTAATTTTTCCGAAAGTTTTACATCGTGGAAAAATGGTTGTTCATCTGGTACGTTTTGCATGCCTTTAATTACTGTCATAGCAATATCAAGACCAACTAAATCTGATAAACCATACGTTCCCATTTTTGGTCGTCCAATACTACGCCCAGTCAAAGCATCCACTTCTGTAATAGAAAAGTCTTGGTTTTCTGCTCTGTACATAATGTCATTCATCGTTTGTGTACCAACGCGGTTTGCCACAAACCCTGGGACATCATTTGCAACGATGACACCTTTACCTAATACGTCTTCTGCAAATGCTTGTACGCATTCCACTACTGCTTCAGACGTTTTTTCATTTGGAATCACTTCGACTAACTTCATAATGCGTGGTGGATTAAAGAAATGCATTCCGAAAAATCGTGCTTTATCTTTTTCTTCAAATACATCTGCAATCGATTCAATTGGAATTCCTGATGTATTCGTTGCAAATATAGCGTCAGCTTTTGCTACTTTTTTTACTTTATCCCAAACTTGATGCTTAATATCTACTTCTTCTTTTACTGCTTCAATATAAATGTCCGCATCATCTTGCTCAACCAAATCTTCATTAAAGTTGCCATAAGATAAATTTGAGGCAAAGGCTAAATCAAATAGCTGTGGGCGCTTTGGATTTGTTATGATTTCATATGCTTTTTTGGAAATTTTATTAGGTTCATGCTCATCAATCACAATGTCTAATAATTTTACTTTTAAACCTGCGTTGACAAGGAGCGCGGCGATTTGACTACCCATCGTACCTGCACCTAACACAGTTGCTTTTCTAATCGTCATACTAAAACCTCCAAATTGTTTTTTCTATAGTTTCAATCGTTCATGCTTTATATTAAATAAATGCTGAGTCTCCTGTGATTGCTCTGCCAATTACGAGCGCATTGACTTCATGTGTACCTTCATATGTGTAAACCGCTTCAGCATCTGCAAAGAATCTTGCAATGTCATACTCTCCAGCTAAAATACCGTTACCACCATGTACGCCACGGCCCATTGCTACTGTTTCTCTTAATCTTAATGCATTCATCATCTTAGCTGTTGAAGTTGCCACTTCATCATATTCACCTTTCGCTTGCATGCGTGCAAGTTGCGCACATGTCGCCATTGCTTGCGCAAGATTGCCTTGCATCATGGCTAATTTCTCTTGAATTAATTGGAACTTACTAATTTCTTTACCAAACTGTTTACGTTGCGTTACGTAGTCTGTCGTAGCTTTTAATGCACCTGCCATCGCTCCTGTTGCCATATACGCCACGCCTGCACGAGTAGAATATAATACTTTCGCAATATCTTTAAAGCTATTAATATTTTGCAGCCTTTGTTCTTCTTTAACGACCACATTTTTCAAACGAATATTAGCATTCGGTATGATACGCAATGCGATTTTATTTTCAATAAGATCGATTTCCACGCCTTCTTGGTCTGGTTCGATAATAAACCCTTTAGGTTTTCCAGTATCCACGTCCACTGCATACAGTGGTATCACATCAGCGACATTCGCTCCACCGATCCATTTTTTCGTACCATTAATAATCCACTCATCGCCTTCTCTTTTAGCAGTTGTTTCTAAACCACCTGCGACATCAGAGCCATGTTCTGGTTCTGTTAAAGCAAAACACGTACGTAATTCGTGTGACTGTAATTTTGGTAAATAATAAGCTTGTTGCTCCTTACTACCACCAAACCAAAACGAATTATGACCTAAGCCTTGATGTACACCTAGCAGTGTCGCTAAAGATACATCAAATTTAGCTATTGTATATGACATGAAGAATTGGAACATCTGACTTGGCGTATGTTCACCTTCACGTCCTTCATATAATAATGGATTGTTGAAATAATCTAACTTTCCTAATTCATCAAAGTAGTCTTCGGGCTGTGTCGCGTTTATCCAATGCTCATTAATAGAGTCGCGGTACTTTTCTTCTAACATATCATTAAGCTGTTTTAATAATTTAACTTCTCCTTCAGTTAAATCTTTCGCAATACTTAAAATATCCTCTGGATATAATGCTTTGATTACTTCTTCTTTTGTTGGCATAATTAAAACCTCCACTTTAATGTTAACGCTTACAAAGATTGTCAAAAAATTTTATAGTTACTATTTTAAAATATTTATAAAAGCATAAGTTATTTAGGCTAATTCATCATCTTGTTGACGTGCTTTGTCAGCTTTACTATTCATCTTCTTCTGTAACTCTAACTTATCTGGTTTTGAAGTTGAGTTCAGCGGAATATTTGTTAATTTTAAATACATTCTCGGAATTTTATATCCAGCTATGTTTTCTCTCATGTGCGCGTCCAGTTTTTGTTCAAAGTCTGGATCATCTTCAGTCAATACCACTGTCGCTGAGACAGATTCTCCATATTTGGGACTTTCATAGCTCACTACCACACCTTGTGCTACTAAAGGATGTGTTGCTAAGACCGCTTCTACTTCTGAAGGCAACACATTTTCACCACCAGTGATAATCATTTCTTTACGTCTATCAACAATATAGATATCACCGTCTTCATCTATTTTTGCTAAATCTCCTGTTAAGAAATATCCATCTTTGAAGTTTTTCGCTGTTTCTTCAGGCTTCTTCCAATAACCCGGTGTGACATTATTACCTCTTACAGCTAATTCACCAATTTCTCCAGTTTGTATATCTTCAAATTCATCATTTAAAATACGGTAATCTACGAACATGACGGGTTGTCCAATACTACCAGGTTTTTCAGCACCATTTTCTGGCGTGTTAACCATTGTAAGTGGTGCTTCCGTTAAACCGTAACCATTAATGATAGATAAGCCCATGCTGTTAAATTTCTTTTGCACAGCCGGTAGCGGTGCTGACCCACCTTGAAGTAAGAATTCAATGTTATCGAAGTTTTTAAGGTCAAAATTCTCTGCAACTAACATTGCATAGTACATCGTTGGTATCTGTATTAAATAATCAGGCTTGTAATGTGCCATGAGATCATTCAATGCTTCACCATTGAAGTAACGTTGTATAATCAATGTGCCGCCTGCCATTAACAATGGTAACGTCAAATCATTAAAACCTAATACATGAAACATGGGTGTTGAAACAATGGTCTTATACGTAGAATTTATTTTATAAGTGAGTGCCGTGTTTATTGGATTACTGACGAAAGTTTCATACGTAAACATAACGCCCTTAGGTAATCCTGTGGTACCACTCGTGTACATTAACGTCGCTAAATCATCTTTTTCTACATTTACCGTTTTGAATGGACGGTGATTGTTAGGATTCACCATATCATCATATTGCTCGGAATCAACATCCATATGAATGAGTCCGTCTGCAATGCCTTCTAAACTTGATAAATGCTTTTGTGAATAAAAAATTAATTTCACATCAGAATCTTGGATCACACTTTCAATTTCCTGTGGTTTTAAACGCCAATTCATCGGTAAATATACTGCACCTATCTTGAATGTAGCGAATAGTAAATCTAGAATAGCTACATCGTTTGGTGAAAAAATACCAACGACGTCCCCACGTTCTATACCTTGATCTTGTAAATGGTTTGCTAAATTCTCTGCACGTTTATTTAAATCTTGATAAGTCCATTCAGTACCTTTAAATGGATCGATAACTGCTGGCTTTTCCTCATCAAATACTGCTCTCGTTTTAATCCAGTCGTAATTCATATTTTTCTCCCCCTTAATTTAAATACGATCTTCCGACTTAATTACCTGAGACAGACCTCCCCATGTGTTTTGATAAATATCACTCTGTATTACCTTAATCTCTTCAGAAATGATTGGTTGAAACTCCATATTTGCTAAAATATCTCGTTCTAAATCTAAGCCAGGTGCAATTTCAATTAATTTAATACCTTTGTCCGTTAGTTCAAATACTGCGCGTTCGGTAACAAAATAAACTTCCTGTGCTAATTTTTGTGCATTTTCAACATTAAAATCTATGTTGCCCACTTGTTTTACAAATTTAGGTGACTTACCTTGGGTTTCCACTTGAGCTTCACCATTAGCGAAATTTAGTTGACCCCCAACAACCATTGAAGCTGAAAAAACAATTTTTTTAACTGATTGGCTAATATCAATAAAACCGCCACAACCATTCATTTTGTCTCCAAACTTAGACACATTAACATTGCCATATTGGTCAACTTCAGCAAAGCTTAGAAATGCAACATCTATACCACCGTTATAGATAAAATCCCATGTTAACTCATGTCTGATACGTGCACTGAGATTATAGTTCATACCAAAGTAATTACCACTACTAATCAATCCACCAAAAACGCCTGTATCTATATTCGTTTGAACTAAATGATTGGCTTGCTCCTCTTCTAAAACATTCGACAATTCATTATTAATGCCAAAACCAATACTGATTACGTCTCCCTCAAGTAAAAATTGAGCTGCACGTCTCAAAATCACTTTACGGCTACCTAATGCTATATATGGCTCTCGCATCTCAGTAATCTGATAATGTCCTGAAAGTGCTGGGTCATATTGTGTTTGGACAACCTGTCTATGATATTTTGGGTTACTATTAACTACAACATAATCTACAAGTTTACCCGGAATAAATACATCACTCGGATTGAAACGCCCACTTTGGATGACTACTTTCACTTGCACAATCACTTTACCTTTATTCTTATGTGTAGCTGCTGCAACACTGTAACCCTCTCCAAGGTGTGCTTCATGCGTCATATAAATATTACCTTCTGTATCGGCATATGTACCTCGTAACAATGCGACATCAATTTCTGGAAAATCATAATTTAAATATGTTTCTCCGTTGATTTCAATTAAAGATACTAAATCCTCTGTCGTACGTGTATTTACTTTGCCACCAGAATATCTAGGATCGACATTAGTATTCAGCCCAATCTTAGTAATTGTCCCTGGTGAAGCAGGTGTTTGACTACGATAATGTGTCGTAATTACACCTTGAGGCACGTAATAGGCTTCAATATCATTATTGCGCATTGCATTGATTGTCTTAGGTGAACCAGTAATAATACTTGTGATTAATCGTTTGATCATACCCCTTGATACAAAAGAATCTAAATCATAACTGTCACCACGATAATCACTAATATCGTTTGCCAACATAAAGGTGAAGGCTTTAGGTGTTTGATGCTCATCATATTGATCGACTAATGTTTTGAGAATCTCAGCTGGTAAGTTAGCCGTTGATAATGCTCGCTAGGGCTATCACATCACCTTCATTAATGATGTCTTTCAAATCTGAAAACGGAATAATTTTCATACTTGCGACTCCTATCTTTGTTTAATCCGGCTATTTTATCTATCATTTTCCCCTTGAATAATCTCTCCCCTTTATATAAATGTAAGCCCTTACATGTAATATACCATCATTATTGAAAATTATGCAAAAATTTTTTATTTTACATAGTAAATTAATAAACAAACGGGATAATGGCGGGCAGATATGAGTGAATTAAAAATCCCTTCAAAATCCACACTTTTTCAGCGGACACCTTGAAGGGAATATATCATTATAAGATTGTAGTACTTTTCAGGTCAGTATATATTAAAAATATTAGACATGATGGTTAGTTCAATAGAATTTCTATACTTTTTATCTTTATTTAACAATTAATACTGGGACAGAACTCCTTTTAGCAATCTTATGCGTAACATCTCCTAAAACGTGTTTAATATTCAAACTCACTCTATGATTACTCATAATTACTAAATCGTATTCACCTTTATCTGTATCGCCAGAAGTAATTTTGTCTAAGATTGTATCATTAACAGGTCCAAAATCAATATCTACTTTGTATTGAACCTTTTTTTCATCTAATTCATGTAAAAATGGAGCAAGATCGCTTTCTGTTTCTCTAATAATATCACTCTTATGTTCAATATAATTTTCTAAATTAGTTGCAAAATTAGCTTCTTCAACCACATGATAAACTGTAACAATTGAATCTGTATCAACCATTTTTGCTAAATGGTCAGGAATTGCACTAAAATCATTTTCAAAATCATAGGGTAATAATATATTTTTAAACATATACACTAACCTCCTAGTGGCAAGTATTTAGATACCTATTATTTATATAATACCCTCAAAAATATTTTTTAATTTAGCGACAACAGATGCCAACCAATTGGAGAGACAAATTCAAAGTAGTTGAAGTTAGAAACTTTATAATAACAGAGATGTGTCTAAAATCATTTTGCATTATGAAAGGATACAAGATTGTTTATCTCAAATATTCTAATTAATAAACTATAAAGGATTAAATTTAGTTGTTTAGCAATTTGGATTTTAGTATTTTTCTATTTTCTTCTAATGAGTATGGGTCATTATACCAATAGTTTTCAGCTTTAACGTGAAATACATGACCTTGTTTTACTGCCGGAATATTCTTCCAAACATTAGTTTTTTCAAATTCTGGAGAGGATTTTCCCTCACTCATTGTAATAATATAATCTCCGGCGTATTTAGGCATTGATTCTAATGATAAAGCTTTATACCCATCTTTTTTCACTACCTTTTCTAAAGGTTCTGGCATTTTTAAATTAAATGCCTGATACAAAATTTCTCCTCCTCTACCCCAATCTTTACCAAAAGCATAATATTCTTTATTAAAGTCATCAAAAATTGAAACTGTGGCATGAGTGCCAATGTGCTTTTTGATTTCATTAGCATCTTTAGCTGTCTGTTTCTTCCAATTATTCACCCATTGCTTTGCTTTTTCTTCTTTTCCTAATAATTTTCCTAATTGAAGCTGAGTATCTAAATAATTTCTTTTACCATATTCCATCGGGATTGTTTTTGTGATTTTTTGGAACTTCTTCAAGTTTTTGTCATCAGTATCTGCAACAATAAGATCTGGTTTTAGTTCAGCTATTTCTTCTACATTTTCAGCGTTTATTTTTTTAACCTTTTTGAATTTTTCATTTAATACATCACTTTGCTTTATGTCTTTGTTCACACCAACTACATGTCCGCCTAGTTGCTTTATACCTCCTGCGTATGTATCAGCTACAACAACTATACGTTGGGGATTTTTGGGTATACTTATCTTTTTACCAGAGTCTAAAGTATACTTTTTTTCATCTTTCGTCTTTTCATTATAATCATTATTGCTACATGCAGTCAGTAGCAATAATACTATTAAAAATGGTACTGTTAATTTTTTCATCTATGTTCCCCCATATATAATTGATATTGATATTCATTATCAATTATATAATTTTTTGTTACTTTAGCAACTACTATTTAAAAATAATTTAATTAATTTAAAAGAACAAAACATGTAATATAAGGGCGTCTTAATTCATAAAACGAAAATTTTCATAAGCTTATGAGTGTTACAAAAACGTATTAACTGAGGCAATAGAAAATAATAAAAATACCTCCGTATAAATTCATTTGGAAATGAACTTATACGGAGGTGTTTTATGAAAAGTGTAGCTTATTCTGTAAAGTAAGGTACTTTATTTATAATGGTACCTACATGAAACAACTAAACTTGCATCATCTCTTTCAAGTCCTTTCATAGTCCCTTTATCTCTACACGATATCATTTGATAACTCATTAATGGTTACAATCTTACCTTTTCCACGTTCTAAATTCTCAATAGCACTTGCAAGTCGTTTCGCATTGGCAGGATTCTGTTGAAGGTATAATGTTTCCATGATTGCCTCATAATCATCTTCTGACATCAAGACAGCATTATATTCTTTCGTTGTAATAGTGATCGTATCCCTATCCTCATTCACTTTATTAATCATATCTCGAAAATTATCTCGGACAAACTTATAGTTTTTTACTATCATAATCTCATTCCTCCTAAATCAACCATTCAAAAAATACAATTTTAATTTATTCTTTCTTGATGAAATTATATAATTTATACATGACAATGCCTATCATGGATTTATAAGTAATATCGGCTTCTCACCTGCTTCAAATGGTGCTTCAAATGGAACACCCAAGTTCTTAAATTAATTTCCTCTTTTTATCGAAATCAACAGTCATACCAATCATTGCGCCTATTGCAATGCTAGGTCCGATACCAAAAGGAAAACCTAATGTATAACACATTCCAATAGATATAATTGCCATATATGGAATCCAGCTAATAAATCTTTTTCATAACTATATCTCCTTTAAAATGACATAATTATTTCATTCGAATTCCTTTTCCTCATTTTACAATATTCAGCTGTTGTATATTTCTCTATTCGCCTTTTAATTTTTTAGATTTTTTCACCTTATCCAAAGAAGAAAAGCCTAAAATAAAAGCAATAAACCCTAGTATAAGTCCTAATACAATCATTCCGTTCAATTCTTTATCTTTAAAGATATTAATTAATTCCAAATTACCTAAACTACTCCAAACTCTATTATGACCCATATTCAAACCTGTTACATTTAAAATTATAGCAATGATAACGACACCTATAAATACGAAAAAGCCATCTTTCAGACCGCTCACAACTCTCTTTTTCACACTTAAAACTTCCTTTTCTTTTCTGAATATAAAACGATATTGGAGTATGAACGTTAACATCAGAACACTTAGCTATTACAAATCTTATCTAAATTATATATTCAACGTTTTTTATCACGATTATTCCAAAATAAAAAGAGAATAAAAAACAACAGATAAAAAGAAAACCAAGTGTCTAAGTGATTTTGATTCATTTGCTGATATGCAAAAACAGCTAATAAAATTGTCAAAATTGTTTGAATTAAAAATAAAAACCACTTCACAATATCACCTCTATACAGACAAAATTCAATGCAATGGTAATTGCTTTATATTTTGTTCTTCGTTGTGTCAATCTAACTCAATCCTTTTTATTCAAAAGCGTTTGTTTGGATATCATACTTGTTCAGAAATTGTTCTACTTCTTTTTGTTTCTTACCATTAACTTGCTTTTTATATTGAGCATTTATCTCTTTTATTTCGCCTACATTTTTTAATTTTGTTTGGTCCGTATTAGCATCGTCCGTTGTTGCATCTACTTTATCGTTGATTTGATTCATTAATTCATTTACTGAAGTTACATAATTACTTACTTTTAAACTTCCTTTTTCGTATTGCTTCGGTAGCTGGTTATTTTCTATAAACTGTTTAAAATTTTTATCATTTTTATTTGTAAGCTTAGTAAGTTTATTTAATTTATCCTGGTCTTTTTCATTTAATTCATCTTTATCTCTAATTTTCGAAGTATTTTCATCTAATGCATCAAATGTGTCTAAATACTTTTTGATACTTGAACCCATTTCATCTTCACTAATCTTTTCGTCACTTTTTTGACTTGAAAAGACCTTTTTGGGAATTTCTGTTGCTTTCGCTTCTTGATCAGAACTTTTGTTTTCGGATTCTCCATTGCTACAAGCAGCTAATAACAACGCTAATGTTATTAATGATATGTATTTTATAATTTTCATAATAGCCTCCTCTTTACTTTAGAATACCATTTTTATAAATATTATAAATACTTTTAATTAAAATTATATTCAATTGTTTTATTAAACCCAAAATTGTTTAAACGAATAAGGCATTTTTTTATAAAGAAGTATCATTAGTCTGACCGACTCTTGCAGGAGAATTACTAGTTGAAGACTACAAGCTGAGGCGGTACAAGTAGAAAATACACATAAAAAACCGCCAACAAAGTCGGAGAAAATGTCGATACGAGAAGACTTTATTTCAATAAAAATATTTTAATCTACTCATAATTAAATTCGAATGAATCAATTATGTTTCTTTAAATGTTGAACTTTGATATAGTCGGATATTGAATATAAAATATCAGAATTATATTAAAAAGAAGCGATTTTTATTTCTTTTAAATATTATTTCTATTCAAAAAAATATCGGCTTTAGCACTTCACATTTTAATGTGGGGTGTTTTTCTATGTTTTTAAATCAACGTTTAATAATAGATGTTGTGAAGACTATCTATTATATAAGCAAAAATTTTATAAGGAGCGTAATGTATGATTGTAAAGGATAGTATTACCAATCCATTTAATATAATTTGTAAAAATAAATATGAAGAAACAAATGCCTTCACATACAATAGATTAATCGATTATGGAAGTTCTTATTATTATTTGAAAAATACTTCATTTGATTACATTGCAACAAGTGTGATTAGTAGATGTGATGGTGAAGAAAATGAGGAATTCGAGTCCAGGTTCAAGCATTTTGGGGAAACCGAAAAATTTTGTATTGAAAAACTAGAAGTAACCTCTACATTTGAAAATAAAGGCGTCATGACCATCATGTTTTGTGACGTGATGCTCGGCAATGTTAACTAGAGAATTATCACATCAACATCATATAGAGGTTAAATTTATAAATACATCAGATTTAATAAAAGATGGCAAAATAGTAAACGTGTATCATAGTGTGATACCTAATTATGAATTATCAACAACTAAACCTGATAGTACAAGAATATCTTTAGAAGGCCAACGTAATAAATCAAGTATTGAATTTTATCAAGATATTTATAACATATTTCCTTTAGAAACTAGAGAAGAAGATATAGAATATTATACAAATTTAAGAGCTGAAAAAATAAAAAACTTTAATGAAAAGTTAAAAGCTATTTAGATAGCTAACAATAACTATCCGTATGCTTTGTTATTAAAAGTAAATTTGATAATGAAACAATTAAGAGACTCCCTTTTTGAAAGGAAGTCTCTTTTAATATATATGCTTAGACTATTAGTCATTTTAGTGAGAATAACATTCAAAATTTTGTTGTTCTTCTATTGAAAAGTATTTGTGTATTGACATTTCGAATATTCTCGAATAGTATGTGTGTTATGAAAAATTTAGTTGAAACTTTTAAAGTATTAAGTAACTATGCCCGTGTTGATATCTTAGTTTGGCTGAAACATCCTAGTGAACATTTTGGACATATTTATACAGGTGAATATTTAAAAGAAAAAGGAGGCGTATGTGTAGGAGATATACAAGAAAAAGCCAATATGTCCCCCTCTACTGTCTCGCATTATTTAAAAATGATGCAGCAAGTAGGGCTATTAGAATCTGAAAGACATGGTCAATGGACTTATTATAGAAGAAACGAAGAAAGTATTAATGAATTAGCCAATCTAATAAAAGAAGATCTTTAAAGGTCTTTTTTTATTGATTATAATTCGATAATTCGCGAAATGAGGAAAAGAGGTAAATCATGAATAAATTTATATTTTATATCCTTGCTATAGTAGCAGGTATATTTTTGAGTATCGAAGGTGCCATGTATGCAGTATTAGGTGATTCTATTGGAGAATTAGAAAGTAGTTTATACAATTTTGCCATAGGAACAATCATATTAGGCATTGCATTATTGTTTTTAGGCAAAGGCAAACTATCTTACGCAATTAAAGCACCTAAATGGCAATTAACTGGCGGCATATTAGGTGTTATTTACTTAACTGTTTTAGTCTTCATCATTCCTATGATAGGTGTTGGCCTAGCAATGGGAAGCGTTGTGGTTGGCCAAATGATTATGAGTGCATTAATAGAACATTACGGCATACTAGGCAGTGAAAAACGACCATTAAGAATTGAAAAAGTAGTGGCAATTATACTAATGATAGTTGCATTAACACTTATTTATTAGGAGGAGTATAAAATGCAAGTAGCTTTAGTAGTCATAGCTTTAATAGTCGGTATCACTTTAAGTACACAATCATCAGTAAACGGGTCTTTTAGCAAAAAAGCAGGAACGTTAGAAAGTGCATTTTTAACATTTATAACAGGTGGTATGATTTTATTCATTATTACTTTGTTTTTTGGAGAAGGTAACTTCTTAGATTTCTTTAGTGCCCCTAAATGGCAATTGAGTGCCGTTTGGTTTGGTGTTGGTTATCTATTTTTAACAATTGTAGCAATTCCCAAAATAGGCGTTATAGCAACAAATATCTCTGCTGTTATCGGACAACTAACCATGGGTATGATCATCGACCATTTTGGTTTATTTGAAGGCATGGTCATTCACTTTGATGCAAAAAGAATTATCGCATTAATTTTAATGGTTATCGCACTAAGATTGATTTATAAAGCTGATATTAAAAATAGCTTACATGAAAAGTTAACTTAAACTATTTTTAATATGTTCAAAATCGCAATCAGCAATATCTATCACTTAATTACGACTTATTTATATTTTTCAAACTAAAAAACGCCCTTCAAAGATTTCACATTTTAAGTGTCACTTTGAAGGGCGTTTATCATGTAAATAGAACTGTAGAGCTCTATTTTATAATATCAATCAATTCTTTCTTAGCTGCGGATCTGGCTGGAATCCAACCGAATACGATGCCGATTAACATAGATACACCAACTGCTGTTAAAACGGAACCTAGACTGACAACACTCTTAATGTAGTCTGGCGTTAACGCATCGACGCCTGACGCTATTAAGATACCTATAATCAGACCGATGATGCCACCAATCACACAAAGCACGACACTTTCCACTAAGAATTGTATTTCGATATCTCGGGACTTCGCACCAAATGCGCGTCGAATCGCAATTTCCTCTGTACGTTCTGAAACAGAAATGTACATCACATTCATTACGCCAATTCCAGCAATAAACAATGAGATACCCGCGACAGCTGCCACAAAGTAAGTAATTGCATCAAAGACTTGATTGATGCCTTTCATCATTTCTTCAGTGTCATTGTAACTATAGCTACCGTCACTCATGCCAGAACCTTTTTTATTTAATTCATCTACGACCTTATTTGCTGTATCTTTTTTATCAGCTCCGTCTTCCAATGAAAGTTTTAATGACGGAAAATCTTGACTTAAACCACTCATATATTGCTCAAATGTTTTTGAAGGCATATTCACAGCTGATGGATTCATCGCGTCATTGGCAATACCCACGACTTCAAAACCTTGATCATCAATATATAATGTTTTACCAATGGCATCTTTATTAAAAACATCTTTGGCAATTTTATCATCAACGGTTACGACTTTCTTCCGTAATTCATTATCATCTTTATCAAAGCCTTGGCCCTTTTCAGGACTATCCATAGCTTCTTTTTTCACAATACTGATGTCGCCTTTTTTCTGCGCATTAGTCATTTTTGCAGAAAAACCTTGGTCATCCGTTTCTTTAATTTCAGCATCTGCTACGCCGTCAACTTGTTTTATAATACTCAAGTCTTGCTGGCTGAAAGGGTTCGTTTTCGCGCCTTCCATATCATTACTCATGAAATTAATATTTGCAGAATTTTTTCCAGCACCCGTATCTTCAAATTCTTCAGAAGCCGTTTTTTTAAAGCCGTTTCCTAAAGACATAATTGTAATAACAGCCGCAATACCAATAATAATACCAATCATCGTAAAAATATTACGTCGCTTATTTTTTAAAATAGATTTGAACGAAATGGCGATGATATTAGACAAATTCTTCATCCAACCACCTCTTCTCGTTGAACACGACCATCAAGAACATGAATAATACGATCTGCTTGATCTGCAACTTTACGATCATGCGTGACTAATATCATCGTCGTATTATGTTCTTTATTCAATTTTATAAATAATTCAATAATATCTTTAGACGTTTTCGAATCAAGTGCCCCCGTAGGCTCATCAGCAATAATAAACTTGGGTTGATTGATAATGGCACGTGCGATAGCAACACGTTGTTGTTGGCCCCCGACAATTTGTTGGGCACTAAATTTTCTTTATCAAACAAACCTACATCATGTAATGTACGTGTTACACGTGATTTACGCGCTTGAGTGCCTAACCCCGCATAAACGAGCGGAATGCTGACATTTTCTAAAATTGTATTATTTTGAATTAATTTAAAGTTTTGAAAGACAAAGCCAACTGTTTTATTTCTGATATCTGCAAGTTGGTTATCTGAACTTTCTTGATAATTTTTACGATTAAAAAGGTAATCACCTTCATAACCACGATCAATAAATCCTAAAATGTTAATTAACGTACTTTTACCAGAACCTGAAGGACCCATAATCGCAATGAATTCACCTTCATTGATGTTGATATTAATGTCTTTCAAAATATGGTTTTGTTCATCCCCATTTTTGAAATATCGATTGATATCTACCAGTTCTATCATGATGACACCTCAACTTCATCTCCATCATTCATCGTTTTTTTAGGATTTTTAATGAGTTTATCCCCTTTTTCCAGACCTTCTTTTACGAAAATTTCACCGTTGATTTCGTCTGTTTTAATATCTCGTTTTTTAACTTTTCCTTCCTCATTTACCACAAAAACATTATTATCTTTTGTAAGGACTGATTTAGGCAATTTAATAGAATCTAATGGTACTTCCACTTCCATAGAATAACCCGCACGCACTGGGATATCTATATCGTCAATAACTACGGTATATTTGGATGATTCTGAATCATTTCCACCACTAGGATCACCTTCAACTGGGTTCGAGGCTTGCGGCGTAGCACCTCCATCCTCACTACCCGATACAGCCGAAGCACCACCAACAGCCGATTCATTTAAATTTTCTTCATAACTCTTAGGTAATTCTGAAATTTTTTGGATTTTACCTTCACCCGTTTCACCCGTGCTTGTCACTTTCACATCTACTTTATTGCCTTCTTTGATTTTATTCAGGTCAAATTCAGAAACTGTCGTCTTAATCTGTGGTTCATTGGATACTAATTGAAGAATCTTTTCACCATCTGTTACATTATCTTCATTTTTAATATCCACTTTTCCATCAAAATCTGCATAGACACTGTCATTGACTTGTTTATCATGTGAATTCAGTTGTTGTTGTGCTTCACTTAATGCATTTTGATCTTGTGATAATCGCTTTTGCAAATCATTGTTGTTAGGACTTTGATTAATATTTTGATAATCTTTATTCACAGCATTTTGCGCTTCATCTACTTTATCTGCTAATTGTTCACGCTTACTATTATTAATATCGTAGTTAATTAACGGGTCTCCTTGTTTAACTGATTGACCATCATCAACTTGTGTACTGATATATGCCCCTAATTGACTGTTGTTGTTATATGTTTTAACTGAATTGGGTGATGCTTTTCCCTCTAAATTGAGTGGACTTTCTTTCTCCACTGTATATGTATCATAACCATCTTTCTCCGCCGAACTACTGTTGGTCTGTTTCAAAACCAATGCCACGACGACTAATCCAATTATCGCGACTATCCCTATAAGCCACATCCACTTTTTCTTCAATTGATAAACACTCCTTATATTTATTCACTTTACAAGACTACCATAGCCACACAATTAAAAATATATCTAATAACATATTTTTGAATGATTATTACTATTTGAATGTCATAAATACTTATTATTTACTCTATATATCTTTAAGTATTATAAATACTTATTATTTTTTTAATTTCTATAAAACTATTTTAATATTTTATGTGTAGTGTTATGCTTTGGTCATTATACATACAGGAGGAAAAATTCATATGGAAACATCAAAATTACCCTTAGTTTCACACTTTTCAGAACTACGTAATAAGCCTAAATGGGTTTTAAAATTAATTCTCGCAATTGTAGTCATGACATTATCAGCTGTTATTGGGTCGCTTGCAATTGACTATAACGAACTGTATAAAGATGCAGGTATGACAGGAGCGGAATTAGAACAAGCTAAAATGTTCGGACAAATCGGTGGTGCAATTGCTGGCATATTCGGTGCTATTGTTAGTATTGGTATTACATTTGTCATCTTTTTACTGATTTCCAAGATCATGAAATCTGATGCAAGTGGAAAATCAATTTTCTCTGCTACTTTAAGTTATACATTGATTACCGGAATTATTGCTTTAATCGTTATACTCATTCAGTGGATCGCTGGCTTATCACCAACAGATTATTCTATTACAAGTCTTAATATTTTTGATAAAGGAAATAACATATTAGGTGCATTTAATTTACAAACATTTATAGCCGCATATGTATTTGGCGTTATGCTATTCGCTACAAATCGTTTTTCAAAAAAATCAGCAATTATTTGGGCGATTGCATATCTTGTAGTGAATATAGGTTTTGTATTGTTAGGCGCATCTTTCTCATAAAAGAATTATGCGAAAGATTTAGGAGTTTGCTAAGCGCGCACAAAGAACAAGTAAAAATTGATTGTTTAATACATATACTTTCTAGATACCAGAGAAATTGTTATTAAGATGAAATTCTATATAAGAATACAATAAGGTTGGGACATATCACATGTGTCAGCCTTTTTTATATTGGCAGTGGCTGACTGAATTAGACTACTCATTTTAAAAATAACTTTGTTTTATCTGAATAAAAAGTTGTGTCTGTTATTTAGTTATTGTAAAGTTTAGTAATGTTAACAAATTATATAATAATAAATTATGAATATGATATTTATTTGGTTTTTTGCAAAAGTATCGTTACATTTAGAAAGAGTGATATGTTCAAATGAATTCAATATGGTTTGTATTAAAAGAACAACTAAAAAATTTATATTTAATAAGAAGATTAGCGGAATTTCAATTAAGAATTTCTAACAAAAAGAATTATCTAGGAATGGCGTGGGAGTTAATTAATCCTACTATGCAAATTGCAGTTTTTTGGTTTGTGTTTGGTTTAGCTCTAAGAAGCAATAAGGTTATGGAGGGCGTTCCATTTATATATTGGCTCATTGTTGGGATCAGTATGTGGTTTTTCGTAAATGAAGGTGTTCTAGAAGGTAGTAAGTCTATTACTTCTAAATTTAATCAAGTAGCTAAAATGAATTTCCCACTTTCTATTATTCCTAGTTATGTCGTTTTTAGTAAATTCTACGGTCATATTTTTCTACTAGTAATTATTATGGGTGTTTGTTTCATTGGAGGATACAAGCCCTCTATATATACTTTACAATTATTTATATATTTGTTTTATGCGTTAGTTTTAACCAACGCTATAGCACTATTAGCTTCAACATTAAGTATGTTAATTAGAGACATACATTTAATTCTACAAGCTTTAATGAGAATGATATTTTTCGTCTCTTCTATACTCTATTTACCAAATAATCAAATAGTTGGAACAGTCATGCAATTTAACCCGATATACTTTCTAGCCGGAGGATATAGGGCAGCTATATTACACCATGAATGGTATTTTATTACGCATTGGGAACTCGCAGTGTATAATATCTTACTTTGTCTTCTAATCTTTAGCTTAGGATCCATTTTGCATATGCGTTTTAGAGATAGATTTGCCGATTATATGTAATAAAAGGATTGAAAATTAATGTATTGATTCGAATTAGTGAAGTGAAAATTTAGAAATTAAATTTAAATAAAGTAAGTTGGTTAAATTATGAAAAACAAATATCTAAAAATAGTATCAACACTTGTCGTAGTTTCTTCAGCGGCATATTTAACGACGATGAATCCAGAGGCTCAAGTAGCAGAACAAGTTCAAAAATGGGGTCATGGTGAAAGTTGAGCTAGTGGTGCCAACACTGAAAGTAGTGCAAGTTTAAAAGCTGAAGCACCATGGTATAACCACGAAGGTTATACTACGTATGATCCCTCGTTTACACAAGATTATTATTTTTACGTGCATTAAAATATGACAATGCTTCAATCAACGGCTATAAAGTAGATCCCAAAGCTTATAAAAATTATGACCATACTAAAAACATTTATGATACATCAGTAGACTTTAACTATAATAATGAAATTATTCAAATTAGTTTTAATACAAAACCAGACACAGTATCTAAAGAAGCATTCAAAAAAGCACATGCACCTATCGACACGGACGATGAATCTAAACCAGATAGTAATGGTGTTACAATGATTCCTTATAATACAAATGATGGTTCATATAAAGCTTTCTTTGATATAAATGATAATTGCTCAATAGATTGAAATAACAACTATAATAAGTAGTAACCTTAAAAGTAAAGTGCGGATTTAAAAATTTGAGACATAACTCTTAAGGTAAAATAGTAAGCACATCACTCTACTGACTAAAATCAGGACGCAAAGTGATGTGCTTATTTTATATTATGCAATTTTCGATTTCAGATGTTCATGCTTATCTAGGAATATGATTCGAGTATGTAGTCTCTCATAAATATGATTCTTTCAGACGTCTGCACTTTTTAAAAAGCTATAAGTCCTTTTAAAGATTTGTGTATTAAACTTTCCAAATTCAAATAATATCTTAATAACGATTGTTTAGAAAAAGTTCATCAACAATTATATAAAATTGTTTTTCTAATTTAAATGCTAAAGCGAAATCCTATTTATTATTTTCTGTCTTCCTTAAGTTTTTCATTATTTCACTCTTCAAGTGCTATTATTAATATTTAGTATTTAAAAAATCTTAATGAACTTTTCATTTAAATTATCCATAAAAATTTAATTTTACATTTTTTTGTTTATAAAAGTATATTATTACAAAAAAATTACATTTAAAACAAATTTCTTTTGTGGTAACGTAAAACTTATATCTTAGAAAGGAGCCAAATTTAATGACTTATAATAAATTAGATACCAATACTTTGAAATCAGTTAATGGCGGAGTAAAAGATTTTTTTGCAGATGCTTTCTATACTGCTTCAGGATGGGTAACCAAAGGTTTAGTAGCCCAAGGAAAAGCAACTGATGATACAGGAAAAGCAATGTACGGTAGAAAGTAACTGGAAATGAAGTATAAATTGGGTAATACTTATTAATTTAGGAGGAATTTATTATGACTTTTAGAAAACTTAGTGAAAATGAATTACATTCAACTAATGGTGGCGTATGGCCAATAGTAGCGACGATAGGTTCAGCAGGTGTTGCTGTTTATAATTATCAAGACGAGATCAAAAAAGGATATAAAGATGCAATGAAAGAAACAGGCGGAGGAAAGAGATTATAATAATTAGTTGATACATAACTATTAGCACAAAACAATAAATACATATTGTTTTGTGCTTCCTTTATGCAAATTAAACTGTTTTCTTAATTTTTCTATTACCAACTTGAACAATATGAAAGTAATTGATATAGAAAAAAAGCAAGCGAAATCCTTATTATTATAAGAACTTCATCTGCTTTTAAAGTTAGTAAAACCTAATATTTTCCTTTTTTTATAGAGTCAAAGAATATGATTAATACCTTTAAAATAGTACATAACTTTATTGTGACTAGCTTGTAAATTAATTATCCTCATTTTAATAAAACAATGATAAAACGAGGATAATTAATCCGAAGATTACACAGACATAACCAATTTTTTCTTTGTTTAATAAATTAGGAATGAATGCAACAGTTACAGCTAACACACATAAGAAAGTAGAAAATTCTTTGTAGCTCATTAATAAAAATACAATACCTAAGGCCAATAAAACCCCTGATATAATTGAAAATAATTTGTATAAAGGCTTTTGATCCCTCATGTTTTCACCTCTAGTTTTATAAATATAAAATATTTTATATTTATAATATAACATATTAATCTTTATTATGCTAAAAATAATTCTCTAAAAAACATTACTATTATAGTTATTTTACAAAATATTGCGCGAGGGGATAAAATGAAATTTATTAATCAATATGATGAAAGTGATTGTGGTCCAGCTTGTTTAGCAATGCTAGCCCAACACTACGGAAAGAAACCGATGCTCTCAAGAATTAGAGAATGGTCAAAAACAGATAAAGAAGGTACATCACTATATGGTCTCATAAAGGCCGGAGGGCATTTAGGCATTGAATTAACAGGGGTCAGAGGAGAGAAAATAGAAGATATTGAAAATGACGATTTACCTGTAATCGCACATGTAGTAAATGAAGAAGGCTTTATGCATTTTATAATAATAGAAAAAAAGAAGAACAACAAATTACATATTTTGGATCCGAGCAAGAGGAAAAAGAAAGTGCAATTTTTCTGAATTCGAAGAAAAATGGACAGGTATCCTATTGCTCGTAAAAAATAACCCTTCTTTTGAGCAATCCTATAGTATTCCTAAGAAGTCTCAATTATTTAGAAAAATATTAAAAAACAATAAGTTTGCTATCATGAATATTCTTATACTCTCAATAATTATAAATTTATTAGGAATTATTGGAGCTTTTTACTTTAAATACCTTATTGACACTATTATACCTTCGAGAATTTTAGGGAATTTACATATAATTTCTATAGCAGTCCTTTTTTTATATTTAATAAATTCATTTATTTCTTTAATTAGGTACCAAGCTTCTCTAAATTTAAGTTTGAAAATTGATATAAACTTTATGAAGGACTATTATTATCATGTTCTACATTTACCTGTTAAGTTTTATGAAACAAGAAAAAGTGGTGAAATTTTATCGAGATTTTCTGATCTGTCTCACATACGAGAAGCCCTTTCTTCAGTTACAATCACACTGATTGTAGATACATTAATGGTTGTAGTTGGAGGAACTATTTTATTTACTCAAAGTTCAACATTGTTCTACATTACTTTAGTTCTTGTACCATTATATTTAATAATAGGTTTATCATTCAGAAAAAGTTTAAAAAAATATAATAGACTCGTAATGGAACAAGATGCAACTTTAAGTGCATATCTTATTGAAAGCTTTTCTGGTTATCCTGTTATAAAAAGTTTTGGAGCAGAAAATGAAGTTTTTACAAAAGGTGTTCATTATTTTGAAAATTTAATAAAAAGACTTTATAAATTAAGTTTTTTTACAAACATTCAACTTACTATTAATGCCTTTATGAAAATGGTAGCAACCATAGTAATTCTATGGATCGGGTCTTCACTTATTATGAAAGATGAGTTGTCATTAGGTGCACTTTTAACATTTAATGCCCTAGTCATATACTACATTGATCCTATAGAACGTTTAATAAACCTACAGCCACAGATACAGTCAGCTCTTGTAGCCACTCAAAGATACTTAGACATTATGGATATCAAAACTGAAAATGAACAAAGAAATGATAACAAAACATCAGATTTGGCCACTAAGTTTAATAGTCAGTTAGAAATAAATAATCTTAATTTTCAATATACTTTCAAAGAAATGACTTTAAAAAATATAAATATGATAGTACCAAAAGGGCATAAAATAGCCATTATTGGTGAAAGTGGATCTGGTAAGTCAACTGTTGCTAAATTAATAGATAATTTTCACACGGATTATGAAGGAGTTATTAAAATAAATAATATTTCTATAAAATATATTCCTAAGACTTCATTAAGAAATATGATTAGTTATGTCACACAGCAAAATTTTATTTTCGGTGCTACAATCAAAGAAAATTTAAAAATTGGATTAAATAGAAATATTAGTGAGGAGGAAATATATAAAGTATGTAAAATAGTTTGCGCATACGATTTTATAAATGACCTCCCACTAAAATTAGACACTCAATTACACAATGGTGGATCTAATTTATCAGGTGGACAACTACAAAGAATAGCATTAGCAAGAGCTATTCTTAAAGACTCAGATATATTATTATTAGATGAAGCCACTAGTTCATTAGATGCCTCAACTGAAAAAAACATATTAAACAACATAGAAAATCATTGTATAAATAAAACTATTATATTAATTACACATAAATTGAATAACGTTAAAAATGCCGATAATATTTATTTACTTAAGCATGGTAAAATCATTGAACAAGGAAAGCATGAATCTTTAATAGATAATAAAGGTGAATATTACGAATTATGGTCAAATCAATTTTAAATTAATTACCATATGACTTTTCTTCACAAAATTTTTATAACATGTCTCACAATATTGATGCTTAAAACTCTAGATATCTTACAGTATAGTAAATATAAGTTCATCAATATCTGCTTAACATAATCCATGGTTATCAGAAGCCATAATTAAAAGGGACTCCTTATTCAATAGGGAGTTCCTTTAATTGTTGTTTCTTATTAGGAAACTTTGTTTATGTAAGTTGTCATATGGGAAATATACCCTCTATGGTTTTTCTAGTATCATTAAATACAAGAGGTGTTATGAATGATCCAAATAGCAAAGACAATTAAAAAAGAACGATTGAGACGCGGAATGACGCGGGAAGCATTAGCTGAATATCTTAATACGACGAAAACGACCATTTCAAAATGGGAAAATAGATCCCTTTATCCTGATATTACAATGCTCCCTAAATTAGCAAAAGTATTTAATATTTCAGTTGATGATTTACTCAATTATAGTACTACAATGACTGATGAAGAAATTAAAAAAATATCTATATCACTATCTAAAATGATTAATTACACAAGTTATCCTGAATATTTAGCTACTGTGAGAGAATATTATATTACGCATTGTAACGAATTTAAATTTCTAAATTCGTTATTAGGTATTTTATTAAACAATATTTTATATTGCGAAAACGAATTACAACTAAAGGAAACAGCCTCACTAACACATGAACTTATTAAGACTACAGAGGATAATTCAGACTCAATTCATTTGAAAAAACATGCACAAGGATACAAAACATTGCTATATATGTTTGAAGGTGATTACTCTTCTGTTATAGAAAACACACCAGATTTTGATTTGAAAATCGGAGAAAATGCGACATTAGCGATGGCTTATTTACAAAAAGATAATATTTCAAAAGCTAAAAATGTAATCCAAACGGATATGTATCAATCTTTAATGATTTTCATGCATGATTTTGCTTTGATGCTTTCACGTGACTTACATTCTGTTTCGATAGAATCATTAGAATCAAAGCTTTACCATTTAAATAAAGCTTTTAACGTGGATTACTTATACCCACATCTAAGTATTAATTGTTATTATCAATTTGCCTTATATTACGTCGAGAAGTCTGATAGTTGTGCTATTGATTATTTAAAAAATTACTGCAAATGCTTTGATTATTTAGTCAGTGATTTTGTATATCAAAAAGATGATTTCTTTAATGAAATTGATGAATGGTTAGATACACTACCCCTAGGAGAACGATTACCGGCTAATTACGAAAATACTTTGAGTGTTATGTATTCACGAGTTTCGGAAAACGAGAACTTTAATACTTTAGAAAATTTTAAATATATAAAGAAAGATTTGCTTAGAATTTATAACAAAAAGGATGAATCTAATTGATACAAAAGAAAAAGATAATGCTATTACTATTAACGTCATTAATTACTTTATCCGGTTGTGATTATTCAAAATCAGAAAATAAAGATGGGTTTTTCTATAATACATTTGCAGTACCCATGGATAACCTTTTACATTGGTTAGATTTCAATATTTGATAATAACTATGGTTTAGCAATTATTGCAATCGTATTGATTGTTAGACTCATCATGTTGCCATTTATGTTAGCACAATCTAAAAATGAGCATTTCATGCGCAAAAAAATGGATATAGTTAAACCAGAAATGACTAAAATACAAGAAAAAATTAAAAATGCCAACACTCAAGAAGACAAAATGGCTGCCAATCAAGAAATGATGGAAAAATATAAAGCTTATGGCATGAATCCTATGAAAACTATGCTTGGATGCCTACCTTTACTTATACAAATGCCCGTCTTATTTGGGCTATATGTTTCACTAAAATGGCCCTCAAGTGGTGGTTTAACCGAACATGCCGATTTTCTTTGATTTAATTTAACACAGCCTGATATTTGGATTACTATAATCGCCGGCATCCTATACATCATCCAACCATTAATAAATCTTGAAAATATGCCAAAAGAGCAATGTTCTATGGGTTATATGATGGCAATCATTTCTCCAATATTTATCATGTATATATCAATCACATCAGCTTCCGCCTTGGGATTGTATTGGACCATTAATGCTGCATTTTTAATCGTTCAAATGTTCTTTTCGAATAAGTATTATTCAAAATTAGCGAGAGAAGAAGCTGATCAGTTAGAGAAAAAAATTCAAAGTAATCATAGTCAAAAGAATGAAAGTAAGCAAACTTTGTTTGAAAATACGTAGTTTGTTAAACGATCGTTATTAAGACGATATTAGATTTTGAAACGATTAAGGCAGTAATTTGTGCCGACTCCTGCGGGAAAAGCACTAGCCGAAGAATACAGGCTGAGGCTGTGCCCGCGGAAAGCGTGCACAAAAAAAGTGCCAACAAAGTCGGAGACTTTGTCGACACTTTGTCGACACTCTGAGACTTCCTTTTGAAAGGAAGTCTCTTTTATTACATATACTTAGAGTGTTATTTATTTTAGAGAGAAGAATATTAAAAAATTTGCCACTCTTCTCTTAAAATCCCCATCTGTATGGCATCATAGAATTCACCTTCAACTACGCGCCCTTTACGTATACGTGCCTCTTCTATCATTCCAGTTTTATTTGCTACTTTCATCATTCTAATATTGCCAGACCATGTTGAAATACCTATTCTATTAGCATCAGTTTCTTTAAATAGATAATTAATCCATTCTTTGAATACTTGAGAACCTAATCCCTTTTCCCATTTATTATTTTTATATATAACAATACCACATTCTAACCATCTGGATTTCTTATCTTTCCAATATGATGTGACAACACCTAAAAAATCATTTTCATATTTTATTGCTAAAGTTGATAATGTATTTTTATAAAGATATTTACTTTCTCTATATTTCTTTTCGAATTCAGTAAATGTAAAATACTCTTCTTCGATATATGGACCGTTCCATTCCTTAGCTTTTTGTAATGGATCTAAATATTTCCAATAATAATAATCGTTTAAATCATCTTCATTTAGTTCTTCTAGAAGTGTCTTCTTATTTGTGTTTTCCAACTTTAATCTACTCCTACATTGTTCAGAATTTATTGATAGTATATACTTTTTACTGAATTAATTATACATAATAAATTCTATCACTCCCAAAACTTAAAACGTTCGTTATTTACACAAATCCTCTTAACTTAATAGTAAGAGATTTTCTTGGATATTTAAGTCTATAAACTTGTCTTATAATCAAAATGTATCACAAGCAACAAAAACATGAGTTTTAGATGATGAGAGACACGTTTATTTGCATCAAGAATTAGACTTCATTTACGAGGAATAAGTGTCCATAAACGATTAAATGAGATGATGTCCAAATAGTTAAAATTGTCACATGTATCGTTGGGATAGAAACTTTACTTTTTCAAACATTTAAATTTTTATCTAGTGGTTCTTAGTTTATTTTACATTCCCTATCCTATCATGGTAAAATATATGTAACGAAAATAAGTATTCACTTATACACCAATCCCCTCACTACTCGCAATAGTGAGGGGATTTTTGTTGGTGTGGCTTAATGTCACCTATTTTTTATTGCGCTTACTTAGCCAATAAGTAAAATACGCTATGGCACAGCCACTGATGATTGGCGCTAGGATGTGAACGAAAATAAGCGTCACTTTATACACCTCCTCTCTACGTCAACTTGACGCCTGAGAGATAGGCGACACCACTATTATACCACCTGAGAATCTGCAAACATATTGGCTTTCGATTAGTTGAAATGCATTAATTTAGTAATTATTATCTTACTATAAAAGTGGCTTAAATCTTGAACCTGGTGAGTACAAACTCATATACATTTATTTTTGATATTAACCTCCTAGATAAAGAATTGATGCCTCTTACCAGTTCATCAAAAGCTTTAGTTCCTTTCCTAAACTAAATAATAATGTTTACTATAAAATCATTCACGTTGTTATATATGTTAGCGTGAATACCTATCCTATTGCATTTTGTACAAAACAGTTTAATCTATATAATTTTGCTTCTTCAAATAGTTTTTGTTCAACATCTACTTTTGATTCCTTACTTCCAACTTATTTACTTAAAACTTAATAACGATGAATTAAATGTCTATCGTTTGAAAATGTTCAACAATTGGAAAGGGATCATAATAGTTATGCAATAAATCTTTCCAATTCTCATATTCAGGAGATTTCCGAAAACCAATCGTATGATCTTCTAATGTCTCCCACTTAACTAATAATAAATATTTTCCTGTTTCTTCGAAGCATTTATTCAAAGTATGACTTATATAACCGTCCATTGAACGAATAATTTTTGAAGCTTCTTTAAAAGACTGTTCAAAATCGTTTTCCAAACCTTTTTTAACTTGCAACATAGCGCCTTCAAGTATCATAGTTACAACACTCCCTTAATCTTTATTTAAAAGCATTAGTATTTATTTCATTATCATTTAATACGTCAAATATATCTAAATACTTTTTATACTTATATACATTAATTGTAAAATACTAGACGAAACTACTTATAAAACAGGGTATAAAGAACATAAAATGACTTGAACAAAATAACTATATCTGAACGTTCATTCAAATAAATAACTAAGTAATGTTGGTTTCACCTTTTTCCTTATCCTTTATCATTTCTGAAGGAACCGCAAAAACAAACATCAAAATAAACAATATAAGAGCCATATATGGAATATCCTCTAGAAAATACCATTTCAAATTCCAATCAAACACCATATTAGCCGAAATAACAGCATATTTTAAAAATAGCAAAGCGACACAAACATAAGCTAACCCATCCAAAATTTTAGTTAAAATTTTCAATACTACACCTCTTTTTCAAAAATACTATAACATATTTATCATAAGTTTTTTAAAAATAATGATATATATATAATATTAAAATATTAATTATTCTAAAAGTTCTATCAACAACCCATAATGTATTAAATAAAATCAAAAAATAAAACAATCATAATCAAAATAAATATCAAATCCCAAATAATACGTTTAATATTCTTTTCTAAAAAGTCTGGTACAGCATCAATAAACAAGCTAAGTATAAATCCACATTTTAAAATATTGGCGATATATTCCAAAAAAGACCATTCAAATATAATTTTTAATATTAGAGTAATAAACAAAAGAAACATAGATGTTACCATAACGATTCTAGATGATTTTTCATATTTTTCGTATTCTTTATCTTTTTGTATAAACAATTTAATTCCTCCTAAAAGCTATGTTAAAAACATAAATTAATATTGTCAAAAAACAATTTCAAAAGCAAATTGATTTTTGTTCTCTTTTATATTAAATTGCAAATATATCTTCTAAAAACTCTAAAAATAGATGGATAAACTATACATTGCCACTGTCTATAGCACTTAATTACGTTAAGTAAAAGAAGAGTTACCAATACCTCCAACAACAATTGGACGTGTAACAATTGTTGTTGAAGGTATTGGTATTAGCGTATTCATAAATGTTACATTAATGAATGCTATAAATTACTTCAGATAACATAATGTTATCTGAAAATACATATATGATCTATTTTGGTTCTATTTTGTTAATAGCATTTCTAATACAATTATTAAAAGAAAGGGTGCAAAAATATGATATTAGGAGAACAAATAAAAAAACACAGAGTATTGCTAGGAATGACTCAAGAAGATTTATCTCAACATTTACATACTACAAGACAGACTGTCTCAAAGTGGGAAAAGGACACAGTTGAACCAGATATAAATATGCTATTAAAATTATCTGGGTTATTCAAAATTTCATTGGACACATTGATAATAGGCGAAACAGTAAAAAAGGTTGAAGAAAAGCCAAACGTGATGAATGTGTGGGCATTTTTATCTGAAAAATGGTGGTTAGTCATTATTATAGTAGTTATCATTTGTGGTTCTGTAGCTCAAGTATTCTCTTAATGTAAAGGAGCCTTACTTACAAATAAGTTGCTTTGTTTTAGGATCAGTAGGAATAAGTACCCGTAAACAATTAAATGAGATGATATCCAAATAGTTAAAATGTCACATGTCTCGTAGGGCTAGGAACTTTACTTTTAAAAACATTTAAATTTAATCTAGTGGTTCTTAGTCTATTAATTCATTTTGTATATATATACACCAACCCCCTCACTATTTGCGGTAGCGAGGGGGTTGGTGTCTCTTATTGCCATCTATTTTTTATAAAATTTATACATTATACTAAATCCAATGCTAGCTAAAATTAATCCTCCAAGTATCATGAAAAACACACCCATAGTACCCCTCCTTTTTACCATCAATTTCTATAAGCCATTAAATTTTCACTTACCCTTGTTTATCGATAGCATTTGTTGTTTTTTACAACGCAGAGCATTATACTTTTCTTCAGAATTCATATCTGAGTTTAAAATATCAAACGACTCCTCGTATATTTTCTTTGCTTCCTTTATAAATTCTTTATCTTCCTTTTTAGAAAAATTCGAATAGATTAACCTTATTTCTTCAAATATATCTTCACTTTTTTGTAAATATATTAACTTATCTTTGCTAGCTTCACATTCAATGATAGCGTCTCTTATTGCGTACCTTAAAGAAAGATATAGTACTACGCCTGAAGCAACTATGTATAAGAAAACCATGTAGACCTCCTTTCTTGTAAGCCTATTCTAAATATAAAGTTACTCAAAAAATTCTATATAACTATATGCATTACTCCAATGGTTTGGTTGCAATTCTACAAGTAATTTATATTTAACTTCATTATTATCGTTAGTAATCATTAATACTAACGTTTTTTACTTATTCATACTATGTCATTAATTTAAATAAAAAGTCAGCAACATAAGTCTCAGTAAATGCCGCAATAATAAATACAGGTAACGCTATACATACAAAGATCTTACAAAAGTTCAGCACTACATTTCTGAAAGATATATCAATTTTCTTTTCTTTTCTAAATATATTTGTGATTTTTCTTCTAATGCATTTATTTATCATATAAAGTCCTGAAAGAACTAAACAGTGACCACCAACTTCAAGTGTATAATGCGGGATATACGAAATAATTCCTATAAACCCTTTATATGTATCAAAATTCACTATAAATCCTAACATCAAACCAGGTATTATAGAAGTAGCGAGTATATGGATGCTATACAAATAAGGAATAGGAATAATGGATAAAATAACTGCTTTATACGTAACAGAAAAAGCGTTACTGACTATAAATCCCCAAACCTTTTCTAAACCTTCAGTTCCTGAGACTCTATCTGGAGATTTTTCCCCCGCTTGTTTAATCGTTTCAATAGATGGGCTAAAGAAATAAGCTAAAACGATAGTGATAACTAATATGACTGTGGCAAATATAAAAAAATTAAAAGCTCGTTTATAATACGATGAATCTGTTAAATTTAGCATATACATCCTTCCATACTTACAATTTATTGCGTTTTTAAATATATACTTTATTCAAAAACTTTCGTGTTAACATCAATTTTTTTAAAACCACTAACCTCTATTCTTTTTTGATATTTAAAATTATCTTTTTTTAATGGTTTTTAACTTTTAATATTATTTATTGAAATTTTTTAAAATCATCAGAATCAAGTTCATTATTTAATTCATCTAATTTTTCTTCAGAACTTGGCATAGATATTTCTTCTGTAGTGTCGTCTTTAACAAGTCTATTGTCTTCTAATTTATAATTTTCATAACCTTCATAACTGTATTTAACGTTTGGTTCTGAATATTTACCTGTTTTTGTAACCTTAATAGCTGTAACAAGTATTATGTTTGTAGGTTCTATTTCTGAAACAGGTGACACCTTTTCACTTTGTTTTTCTTCGTCTTCATTAGTAAATCCACTATATTCTGATGTGCCATACTGTACTTTGTAGTAATTATTTAAGTTCTCAGTAGTGTACTTAGTATATTTATCGCTATCATACGCTTTCTTAATTAACTTATTATTTCTTTCTAATGTTTCAGTAATGTTATCTAATTTGCTAATGTCCTTTAAATCTTTCACTTTCACTTTATAAGATTTAGACCCACTAAATGTATTTGATCCACTCTTATTTATATCATCAACTAAACTTTGAGGGATTTTAAGCTCTAGCTCATCACCATTATTTAAATCACCATTATTTGTCACCGTAAATTCATAATTAGAAAGCGGTAAGTCTTTCATTGCTTTAGGCGCATCCTTGCTGATTAAATTTAAGGATCCTGATCCATTTATTCCTGTAAAAGTGGGCTTTAAACCTTCAAATAAGTCTTTAGCCTTTAAATTTTTAGGTTCTTTTAACCCTTTCACTTTAAATTCTTTTGTGAACTCTTTAGCTTTCAACTTATATTCCTTTGAAATACCCTTTTCAATATTTAATTTTACTTTTACTTTATCTCCATTTTTCAAATCATTTTCATTATGTATATCAAAATCTACGTTATCCATAATCTGTGCTTGCTTGTCTTGCTTGTTGTTGCTCTTCATAATTTAAGTCTTCTTCTTCAATCTCTTCTCCATTGTTGTCCTCAATCATCTCAATGACTTCTTTATTTTTGAAGTTAGCTTGTTTTAACGCACGTACAGTGAGTTGATTGATTACTTTTTCGTAAGAATCGTCTGTAATCTCGGCTGATCCAGACTTATTGTAACCACTAAAATCAACCTTTACGTCATCTTCAACATCCACCTTATGATTTTTCACTATCAAAGTTGCTATAAAAATGATAATGATAATCGAAACTACCAAAGCAATAATAATCCATTTAAATTTATTTAAATAGTTTTTAAACATTCCCATAATAAACCTCCAACATATTTTATATTAAGTTTATACTTTATCATCTAAATTATAAATTATTTTATTAATAAATTGTAAAGTAAATTGTTACTCATTATAAATACTCTTTTAATATATGCTTCACTATTTTTATAACAATTATTTTCATCACTGTTTTTATAAACATGTAAATCATTGTCCGTATATAGTTTTTTCAACTTCATTTCTTTCCAAAAAAGATGGATATAAAATTGTTTTAAACAATTTTTAAAATATAAATCTTACTATTCCAATAAAAATAGTATTTCATTGAAATATTAATTTTGTTAAGATTAATTAGTGTGAAAAATTAGGAGGTTACATATTGGAACTTTTAGCTATGGAGAATATTAATAAGAAAATCAAGCGAAAACATGTTTTGAAAGACATCACATTTTCACTTGAAGAAGGCCACATTATAGGCCTAGTCGGGGGCAATGGTGCAGGTAAAACCACACTCATGAAAGTAATTTTGGGGCTTTCCAGTTATCAATCAGGTCAATTTAAAAAACATCCAAGTTCGAACCATAATGACATAGGTGCATTGATTGAAAGTCCTGGTTTATATCCGTTTTTAACAGGTTATGACAACATGAAACTCATCGACGAAGACCCAGACAATAAGAATATAAACTTGATTATTAAAGAATTAAAAATGGAGAAATTTATACATACGAAAGTCAAAACTTATTCTTTAGGGATGAAACAAAAACTAGGTATCGCACTTGCCTTCTTAAATCATCCACAACTTGTGATTTTAGATGAGCCTATGAATGGTTTAGATCCAAAAGCTGTAAAAAATGTTAGAGAAGCAATCATCAGCTTAAGAGAACAAGGCGTTACTTTCCTTATATCAAGTCACATATTAAGTGAACTCGTTAAAGTTACAGATTCAATACTGATCATCGATGACGGAGAAATCATTAAAGAAACGACGATGGATGAATTAAATCAATCAGGTGAAAGTGACCTTGAAAATGTTCTCCTTAATATTATTGATCGCAAGGAGGAAGCGTAAATATGGTAACACTCGTCAAACAAGAACTATTTAAAATGTTCAAGAAAAAATCATCAATCATCATACCTATTCTCATTTTTATACTAATGATTGGTTTAGCTATATTAAGTAAAAGTTATCCTGATATCATGGGTTCAAAATCGTTGTTTAAACAAGGTTTTAGTTCCTTCTCATGGATCTTTTTCCTCATGATTATACAAGCCGAGCACGATTATAGCGATGGAATTTCATTATGGAACAATTAAAAACTTATTATACAGAAATTATTCTAGAACAAGCATTGTTATCAGTAAGTTCATTGCTTTATTTATCTACTCTGTCATTATATTTGCGCTTAGCATGATTATTACTGTCATAATCAATTTAGCAATGTTCTCTGATGTAAATATCCTAAAACAAACGGGTGATAATCTTTCACTTTTACAAGAAATGTTGCTAACAGGCTTAGGTAACTATGTAGGTATGTGGTTATTATTAAGCTTAACGCTCCTCATCTCTTGTATCTTCAAAAGTCCTGGCGTTTCTATCGCAATCGGCATCATCTTTTATTTCGCTATTTCTATTGTTTCAGGCATATTATTCGCATTGATTGATCAATGGGAATGGCTAAAATGGTTACCGATTAATATGTTGAATTTAAGTTCTCAAATTATCGATAACGACATGATGAAACCTTTCACTAAATTGGAATTACATGAACTCTTTATCGGTAACATTGTTTATATTGTGATTTTCTTAGTACTCGTTATTTTTGTTTTCAAAAAGAAAAACGTTTAAGATTAACCCCAAAAATTCGTAACAAGTGATTTAACTAAACACGCGTTTATAATGTTAAGCGCGTGTTTTTAAATAGGAAAGTTAGAAAATGAATATGATGGAGAGAGCTTCTAATGTATTTATTTAAATATTTTATACTCATGCTAGCCATATTTTTTATACTAGAAAGCATAGTTTTATGGATTTTCAAAAGCGATTTCGCCATTATCAAAATAGTATTATTGTCATTTATATTTGCGACTATAATGACCGTTTTCAATTACTTTACTAACGGATTTATAAAGAGGTGAAATTACGTTATAGAGAAAGTTCCATTGAAATATGGCAACAACTCAATTAAGTAGAAAAGTATCAAAATAAGTAGTTTTATAAAGGGGCACTTTAAATGATTACTTTATGTATCACAATAATCGCCACATGGCTGATTATAAGCATGTGTTATTTTGTTGTATTTTTAAACAAAAACAGCAATAAATAAACGATATTTTATGAGAAGAAAGGAATACATATATATGTTAACTAAAAACATTCAATATCCTTATACTAAATTAGCTTTTGATTTACTGGGCATTATTGCTTTTATAGGAGCAATAATCATTGTAATTTTGAATTTTTATTTAAATGCAGACGCTAATGGTAATTTCGAAATGGGCTTTACTGTCAGTGGTACGAGTTCAATTATCATGAGTGTATTAATTTTAATTACTTTTCTAAGTGCTTTGATGTCAGCTGTTCTAAAAAAATGGAATAAAAAATACTAAATATGTATAAAAACGAGGTATGAAGTATGAAGCATAGATTTTTAGACGCAATAAAAGATTTCATTTTCATTGTTATGTTCACTTTTATATTAGCGACTTTATTAAATTATATAAATCCTAATCTAAGTCTTAATAAATATTGGAATAAGTTAGGTCATCTGGATTGGGTTAATATATACGATAGTCAAAATTTAAATGGATTAATTGTTCTTGGCTTTATACTTGGCGTTATTTCATTTATTTACGATATGTTTTTCAATACTGAAAAAGAAACTGATTCTAACTAGCCAATTATTAAATTTTCACTATACGTTTGATTTAATTCTAACCTTATGTATTTTGATGCGCTTGCTTCTTAGTTATGTAATGAAATATTTAATAATAAAAGGATGATAATATGAAATTTTCATGGATTTTTTGGTGGATTGTCAGCGTACTCGAATTTTCAGCGTTTTTAATCCTATCATTTATGGTTTGGTTCAGAGAAGTCGATGCTACTGGTGCTATTCAAACAATTGAACTTAAATGGATTAACATAGCAATATTAGCTGTTTTTTTCTTGCTACCTTTCGTAATGCAACTCATATGGTTAATCATAAATTTAATTTATTCAAAAAACAAAAATGTAGTTCATTAACAATAACGAAGTCACTCCAAAATCAATAAAAACAAGATAAATCATATCGAAATTCGTTAAAAGATGTGTAACGTTTATTAAATTCAAAAAGAATTAGGAGAATACCCATATGAATATATTTATATTAATTACAATTGCTACCATAATTGGACTTGTAGTATTTGGAGGTCTAATTTGGTACCTATACATGAAAGCAAGATTTAAGACAGTTCCATCAAATGAAGCTTTAATCATTACAGGACCTAACATCGGCGATCCAAAATCTGAGTCCAATGTTTATCAAGATGATGAAGGACGTCACATGAGAGTAGTACGTGGTGGTGGTTATAGAATGAAAATGTTCCAATCATCAACGCGAGTTTCACTAAAATCATTTCAGTTAGAAATCAAAACACCTGTTGTTTGGACTAAAGCCGGTGTTGGCATCGAAGCTGAGGCGGTGGCTACAGTTAAAGTTGCCGATCAATTACAAGGTATTGTTAAATATGCTGAACAATTCTTAGGCAAGTCAAAAGATGAAGTATCTGATGAAATATCGCAAGTTTTGAATACAAATTTACGAGCTATCTTATCTAAAATGACAGTTGAAGAAATCAACTCAGACAGAGAAGCATTCAATAATAAAGTAACCGAGGTTGCTCAAGGGCAACTCAACAATATGGGCTTTAGTATTACTTCATTAGGACTATCTGACATTAGTGACAACGAAGGCTACTTAGAAAACTTAGGTAAACCTGAGATTGCTAAGATTAAGAAAAAGGCAGATATTGCTGAAAGTGATGCTTCACGAGAAACTGAAATGAAAATAGCAGAAAATACGGAATTAACCGAGAAGGAAAAGATTTCTCGCCAAATGAACGTAGCTGATTCTCGTAGAGAGAAAGATTTAAAAGAACAATCAATCTTGAGTGAAACAAATAAAGCTCAAGCGCAAGCCGAAGCTTCTGGTCAATTAGAGAAAGAATCTAGAGCTTTAGAAATTAAAGAAAAACAATTGCATGTTGAACGTACTGAGAAAGAAAACGAATTACACTTAATCCAAATGGAGCGTGAGAATGACGTTCATATTCAACGTCAAAAAGATGACGTACGCCGCCAACAATCCGAAACAGATGCGGCAATTATGATTAAACAATCCGAAGCATCTTACGAATCACGTATCAAGGAAGGTAAAGCTGAAGCTGAAGTTATTAGAGAACAAGAAAAAGCAAAAGCAGATGGCTTAAGAGAAAGAGCAAATGCGCTTGCGAAAAATAAAGACGTTATGTTAGCTGAATTGATGATTAAAACAATGCCTGAGTTTGCTAGAGCAATTGCTGAACCATTATCTAACGTTGAGAATATCCGTATTCTTGATGGGGGAAACGGTGATGGTGTTAATTCTTTATCAAACGGTATTATTGCTCAAATGGCTAACGCTGAAGAAGGTTTAAACCAAATGACTGGTTTTAATTTAACTAAGATGCTTGAGAACGTCTCAGATCAAAAGAAAACTTATGCTTTTGAACAAAATGAGATGTCTAAGAATAATGATCTAGAAAATGAAGAAGCCGCGCTTAAAAATGATATCGATCAAACACAAGATGTAAGTAGCAACGAAAAACAATAATTGAACTTATAAGTGCAAATGGAGGATTATTATGAAACTTTCTTGGATATTGTGGTCGGTAGCAACTTTATTTTGGCTTCTAGTGATATTGGGATTGTCACTATATTCTTGGTCCAACGGATTATCCGACGCTAATAACAAAGAAGTGTACTCATTTTTCTGGCTACTTATTGGATTATTAGTAATACCATTTATTGTACAATTCATATGGCTGTTAATTAATGTATCTTTAAAATTAGTTAAATAGAAAACCATTTAATACACACGATCAAAACACATACATATTTTGTATGTGTTTTTGTTTTTCATAAAAACATGATATATAAAAAGTAAATAACCTTTTACTTAACTATCTCTAAAATACAATGACTTTTAAGATACATATGCGGGTAATATTAGCACTTATTAAATGATCAGAATGTTTACTATAAAATCATTATTTTTAAATTCACAACTTTGATAGCTTAGTCAGAATACATAATCCCATGCCCCTGCCCTGTAGCAATCGCTTGCGTATAAACACGAGAAGCAAAATTACTTACCTCTTAATTCGACTTTTTCGAACTCTATTCTTTTATCAATAACATCTATTATTTTCATTTTATCCTGAGACGGGATATTAACTTTATATTCTCACTTCAAACGCTTTTCATGTTCATTCCATGCATAGCCGTTTATATCCATCTTTTCCCGCTTCAATCACACGTATAGCTCCAACTAACCACTGCCGGTTCACCTTACATAGACTGCTTTACGATCCCAATAGTTCCTACAGTCACAATATTATAGAAATGCTGAACAAATTCTTCTTTTGTAATTCTGTGCTCATCTTCAACCCAATGTTTTAATATTGAAATTCCTGCGCCTGACACATAACTCATAAAATAATCAAATGGCATATTACCAATTTTGTTGTCTTCCCCTTTATATGCACTTAAATGATTATAAATAAGTCTATATATTTTTTCTTGCGAGCATAGACGCTTTACCAATCGCAAACATCGTTTGATAGAAATTTATATTGTCATCTATGTGCTCAACGAGATAAGACATAATACTTTCAACCACACTTGATGGTGCCTCTTCTGCACCCTTTTTGTGTTGATTTTCAATAAATGTTTGAAGGGCATCTATTTTTTCATTTTCCATACTTTCTAATAAATCATATTTATCTACATAATACGCATAAAATGTGCCACGGTTAATATCTGCTAAATCTGCAAGTTGTTGCACCGTGATAGCTTCAAAACGTACTTCTTTCAATAATTGTAAAAATGATGATTTTATCGCTTGCTGTGATTTTCTTACTCTACGATCTTGAGTCATTTACGTATCACACCTCCATTTGTTTCTCTTTAATAGACAATCCTACAAAGACTGTTGAGTTTCGTACACAAAGCACATCCCTGCTTGTTGTTTATCGATTATTTTAAGTTTAGGGTAAGCGTGTATTCAAAAACAAGTATTACCTTATACAAGAAAGGATATGATGATTTATGACTAAACAAATGTTAGGTAATCCAAAATTAACAGCTACACCTATGGAAGATATTACAGAAGGTACAAACCATATCGTAGTCGATAGCATCCAATATGGTAATCAAGAAATGATTATGGAAAAAGATATCATCGTTCCAATGTCAGACGGTGCAGAGCTATATGTTAATGTCATCCGTCCTAATAAATCAGGTCAATTTCCTGTAGTAATGTCCGCAGACACATACGGTAAAGATAACAAACCTAAAATTACGAACATGGGTGCATTATGGCCAACACTAGGTCCCATTCCAACTTCAAGTATAACGCCGGAAGAGTCCCCTGACCCTGGTTTCTGGGTACCAAATGATTACGTCGTGGTGAAAGTTGCATTACGTGGCAGTGCGAAATCTAAGGGTGCTTTATATCCTTGGGGTCTAGCAGAAGCAAAAGACTATGCCGAAGTAATCGAATGGGCTGGCCGACAATCATGGAGTAATGGCAATGTAGGTACAAATGGTGTTTCTTATTTAGCTGTTACACAATGGTGGGTCGCTTCATTAAATCCAACACATTTAAAAGCGATGATTCCTTGGGAGGGCTTAAACGATATGTATCGTGAAATAGCGTTCCATGGTGGTATGCCTGATACTGGTTTTTATAGATTTTGGTATGAAGGTATTATCGCAAGATGGCCAGACACAGATATTGAAGATTTAAAAACTGTACAGCAAGACCATCCATGGTTTGATGATTATTGGAAAGGAAAGCAAGCCAATTTATCAGCGATTCAAGTACCTATGTTTGTTTGTGCAAGTTGGTCTACACAAGGATTGCATAACAGAGGTACATTCGAAGGATTTAAACAAGCAAGTTCCAAAGACAAATGGCTTAAAATTCATGGACGTAAAGAATGGGAAACATATTATGCACGTGAATCACTTGAACAACAAAAAGACTTCTTTGATTACTATTTAAAAGGTATTAAAAATGATTGGCAAGATACACCAACTGTATCTTATGAAGTCAGAGATAAATTTTATCAAGGCCAAATCAAATCAGCATCCAACTACCCGCTTCCAAATACAGAAGCAACGCCTTTATATTTAGATGGACATAATATGACATTAAATACGTCAAAAGTTAAAGACGTTGCAAAAATTTCATATAATAGTGAAGTAGCAGACAACGACGAAGTAAGATTCAGCAAAATATTTGAAGAAGATACTGAACTTACAGGTAATATGAAATTAAAATTATGGGTATCTGCAGATAACGCAGATGATATGGATCTATTTGCTAGGATTAAAAAAGTGAATCGTCAAGGCGAAGAAGTTAACTTCCCAGACTTTAATCATATCGAACATGGTCAAGTCGCAACGGGTTGGCTACGTGTTTCTCATCGTGAACGAGATAATACCAAATCTACACCACTACAACCTTGGCATACACATGAAAGCGAACGTAAACTTAATGGCGATGAAATTGTGTCAGTAGAAATTGAAATATTGCCATCCGGTACATTGTTCAAAAAAGGCGAAAGTATTCAAGTTGTCATCAAAGCAAGTGAAGTCGTTAAAGGGAATAGCACACCTGGCCTTAAAACACGTTATGAACATACCGAAACAGTCAATCAAGGTACACACAACATTTATACAGGTGGCGACTATGATTCACATCTACTTGTACCAATAATACCAAATCACTAATATTTCATTTCAATGTTAGTAACGCTCATTTTTCTATGCTCTTGAGTCTATAAACTTACATTGATATCACTGGGTCATAAACACGTACTATTAAGCTTTTTATATGGAACTATATTTCAATTTACAAGTCCATAAAGTTTAGTCATATAGGCGACGGGAATATATTGAAAGAAACAGATTATATTTATGCCACTTGATCACGAGAAATTCTATAAAAATTGTGAGGCGTTATTTATGAAAGCTGTTACTTTTCAAGGTCAAAAACAAATGGAAGTTAAGCAAGTCAGCGACCCAAAGATTGAAGATTCAACAGACGCTATTATTAAAATAACGGCATCCGGCATCTGTGGTTCTGATTTACACTTATATCATCAAGGTGATTTAATGATGGACCCAGGATTTGTCATTGGTCATGAACCTATGGGTATCGTTGAAGAAGTTGGTAAAGACGTTAAAAAACTCAAAAAAGGTGATCGTGTAGTGATTCCTTTTAATATAGGCTGTGGTGATTGTTACTATTGCAATCACGAAATGGAATCGCAGTGTGATAATTCAAATCAAGAGCAAGCCAATTGGCAAATGGATAATGGTGGTTTGTTTGGTTTCGGCAGTATGCATGGTAACCATTGGGGCGGCCAAGCTGAGTATTTAAGAGTCCCTTACGCAGACTTTTCTTCTTTTATTGTTCCAGACAATGATATGAAAGATGAAGATGTTTTATTTTTATCTGATGTCGCACCTACTGCATATTGGAGTGTAGAGCATTCTGGCGTTAAATCAGGTGATACAGTTGTCATCTTAGGTTGTGGTCCAATTGGCCTTATGGCACAAAAATTCGCAAAACTTAAAGGTGCAAAACGTGTCATCGCTGTAGATAATATTGAGCACAGACTGCAACATGCCAAGGAATATAACCAAGTCGAAACCTATAATTTTGATAAAGAAAAAGAAATCGGTAAATTACTGCGTGATACTACACATGGTGGTGCGGATATTGTGATCGATTGCGTAGGCATGGATGGCCAAGTCAAAGCATCTGAACGTGACTTGAGTCCAGATTCTGCACAACGCGGCACAATCAGTCCCATTGATACTGCGGCAGAAGCTGTAAGTAAATTCGGTACAATTCAATTAACAGGTATCTACGCAACACCAACCGATGATTTCCCACTAAATCTGATTTTTAACCGTAATGTCCAAGTTAAGACCGGTCAAGCACCTGTGATTCACCTTATGCCGAAATTATATGAGATGATTCGTGAAGGTACATTTGATCCAACTGACATTCTTACACATACGATGCCATTAGATAAAGCGGCAGAAGCTTATGAAATATTCGACCAGAAAAAAGATAATAATATTAAAGTGATTTTAAAACCTTAAACAAAATAAAAAATTAATACGACTATGAATGTCTCCTCAATTCAAATAGAATTGGGGAGATATTTTTATTTGTTACACAAAACAATAAATATAATACATAATTATTGTAAAAAGTTTAATATATTAATTTTGTGGAATATATACACCATAGCAGTAATTTTTCTCAATCTTCAATATAACTTTTTAAATTCATGTCTAATACACAAACGACTTAATATATTATTTTGTATAAACGCCCTTTTTTAACCTTTTTAACAATTTCCATTACAGTTTTAAATTTTCAATTCCAAAGCTAAGATATAAAATTCAAAGTTTAGGTGTGATAATTATGAAAATAGAACAATGTATAGAAGATTTTATAAAAAGTATTATTAAAAAAGACCCAGAGTTATTTTGTAGTTTATTATGCCCTAAAGATTTATCTCTTTTAAGAAAAAAACTATATATAAAAACAGGTCACCTTGGTGTAAATCGTTATATAAAAGATAAATACTTAAAAAAACTCACACGTTTAGTAACTACTTTTTACAAATACGAGTATTTTAAAGATGGCGATAAATATATAGTGAAATATTCTTTTGCTCAAAATAATTCTTATCTTAAGACAGAATTCAAAATTGTTGGTAATCAAACTACGCCATTATTTAATTTGAATATAAATAAAATGCAAGTGAAATTTTTCAACCACCCTTCTACTGTAGGTGATGTACATGCCACTTAATTCAGATTTACATTCCGAAACACAACGTCTACCACGCATTGGAGAAAAAGCCCCATTTTTTAAAGGTCAATCCACACAAGGGGAAATAACTTTAGATGATTATAAAAATGACTGGGTGCTTTTATTTGCTCATCCAGCTGATTTTACGCCAGTTTGTACTTCGGAGTTTGTAGCGTTACAAAATCAATATTCGGAATTTCAAGATTTAGGTGTGAAACTGGTTGGTTTAAGTGTAGATAGTCTTGCGTCACATGTGGCATGGTTAAACAGTATCGAAGAGTCTTTTGATGTGCAAATTGAGTTCCCACTTATTTCAGATTCCAACAAGGTAATATCAGAAACCTATGGTATGTTGGCGCCTGAATCGCATAATACCGAAAGCTCAAGAGCAGTATTTATTATCGATGACGATGCTGTGGTCCGTGCTATGATTTACTATCCAATGACTACCGGTCGTAATATCGATGAACTCTTACGTGTTACTAGAGCGATTAAGATTTCTGATGAAACAGGAGATAACACACCTGCTAATTGGAAAAAGGGAGATAATTTATTAGCTGCCCCACCAGAAACGCTTGAAGATGCTAAAAAACGAATGAAAGATTCCAATTATGACTGTAAAAATTGGTATTATTGTGAAAAAGATGCTGAACAAAGCTCTAAAAAATTTTATAACCCATTTTTATATAACAATTAGTCCTACTCCAAGAAAATGTGTTATTACTTCTAGCTCATGTTCAAGACGAAAATATAAAAATGGAGGCTAAGTTATGACCTTGAAAGCAATTATTTTAAATGCATCTCTAAAACATGGTGATGAACTATCCAATACAGAAGGGTTAGCGCAAGAAGTCACTGACATCTATCATAAAGAAAATGTAACGAGTGAGATGATTCGATTAAGTGATTATAATATTTCTTATGGCATTTCTGATGATATGGGCAACGGAGACGAATGGCCTCTCATTTTAGAAAAAATTAAAAATGCAGATATTTTAATTATTGGTACGCCTTTATGGCTAGGTGAAAAAAGTAGTATCGCAACGCTTGCCATTGAACGCCTTTATGGTAGCACAAGTTTAACCAACGAGCGTGGTCAATCCTTTTTATAATAAAGTGGGTGGTGCCATTGTTACTGGTAACGAAGATGGCGCAAAAAATGCAGCTGCCTCAATCCTATACGCCCTATCTCATATTGGCTTAACAGTACCTCCAAATGTTGACGCTTATTGGGTTGGCGAAGCTGGTCCAGGCCCTTCTTATTTAGACATCGAGCACGTAAATGAATTTACCAAAAAACACGTTGAAATGCTCGCCTATAATACAATGCACTTAGCCAAAATTTTCAAGGATTACCCTATTCCTAATGAAGGTAACCAATTATAAAATACAATGTCAAAAGCCAGTTGCATAGCAGCAACTGGCTTTTTCTCGTAGTGTTTAAGCTTTTATATTTTTTGGTATAATGATCTGCGCTAAAATCACACCAATAATCATTAACATGATACTAGCCATGAAAGACCAAGTCGCTGCCACGCTTGCACTATGTGTCACTTGTACCGCAGCAAATATTGTCGTATTCATTGCAATGCCAAACGCCCCACCAAGTGAAGAAGTCATTTTATACAGACCTGAAGCTAGGCCAATTTTTTCATCTGGAATCGTTAAAATAGCTACAGTTAAACCAGGTGTCGCACATAAACCGTTGCCAATAGCAAAAATAACAAAACCAAATGTTACAGATGCAATATACCAGTCAGATGGCAATACGGTTAAACTGGCGAAAATAATGCCTATTGCAGGAAATAATGGTCCTACAAGTAACATTGGTTTACCGCCATGACGCAGTGATATTTTTTCCCCTAAGCGAACCATTAACACTGCCATGATGACATACGGCACTGTCACTAAACCTGATTGAAACGGCGTTAAGCCCAATTCTGTCTGAGCATACATATTAAATACTGTTGTTACCCCTATACCTGTATTAAGTACAAAGTTAACCAAAGAAGACCCAACGAGCCCACGGTTACGGAATAATGCAAAATCAATAAATGGGGCGCGCTTTCGACGTTCAAAAAAGTAAAATACAATTATAGAAATAATAAATACACTACCACAAATAATTGAAAAAGGACTCGTCCAGCCTTGTTCAAAGCCTTGCGTTGCAAATAAGGTGATACTTCCTATTAAAACAGCAAAGATTAACATACCTATATAGTCGAATGGTCGATTATCGATAACTTCCTTAGCTTCTTCTTTCGTGCCAAGTAATAGCACAAATGCTAGGATAGCGATGATAATAGACAAGATGAAGTTAGACTGCCAATTGATATATGTAGCGATAAATCCACCAACCAATGAAGCAATACCTACGCCTCCAACAGTCCCGATCATTAAGTAACTAATCGCTTTACGTAAATCCTTGCCTTCAAATTGATCTTTCAGCACACCTACTGTTGCGGGTAAGAGTATGGCTGCTGATATACCTTGAATGATTCTTCCTATAATAAGTAGTGCCGTAATATCCGAAATAATGATTAATAACGAGGCGATAATACTTAAAATGATACCCAAATAGGTCATTTTGAGTCTTCCTATTTTGTCTGACACATCACCTGCGCCTACCATAAAGATACCAGTTGCGAAAGATGTAATACTCACTGACAAATTAATAATACCAGACGTTGTTTGATATGTTTGTTGCACTGGGGTAGATATATTTATAAACGATTGAGCAAACAGCCAATACGTTAATACACTTAATACAATAGCTAAAATTAATTTGTTGCCCGATTGTTGCTTCGTACTCATGATGTTCTATGCCTCCATCTTATATAATTCATATGTTTAAAAAAACATATGCACTAGATAGATAATATCACAGAATTAACTACTTAATGTTAAAAACTATTATATATTTTTATTATTTAAAATTTAATAATAAATTCAATGTTTGTACTACGCCATCAGCATTATTATTTATTGCTATTAAATTGGCCTCTGCTTTCAACTCTGGGTAAGCATTATCCATGGCCACTTTATATTTCGTCGCTTTAAATAAATCAATATCATTTAATCCATCGCCAAATGCAATAGTTTCTGAAGGGCTGATTTGCAGTAAACTTTGAATTCGGTTAATTGTCGTTCCCTTGTTAACTCCCAAATCTGCAATATCAATCCATTCTTCATCAGATGCGATGATATAAACCTCCGACTCATAGTGTTTAATTTGATTAGCAGTCTCTTTACACTTACCTGTTGCATCATGCACAGAAATTTTTAAAATATCTTCTTCAATTTCGTCATAATTATTAATATAAATTACATTTTGGAACGATCCATGTACCAATTTCTTCTCTGATTCTAGTGTGTCTTGTAAGACATACGCGCCTGATGCGGTGCATGCAAGTACCGTTTGCGTTGGATCAATATCTTTGATCACTTGTATAATTTCTTTAGCTTTCTTATTTTCAATCGTGGCATTATAAATAAAATCACCGTTAAATTTAATTCTTGTTGCGCTATCTCCTACGATAAACGTATTTTGTGCTAAATCCCCAATAATACTCTCGACACGCTCACACTGTTTCCCCGTACAAAATACAAACCGAATATTGTGTTTCTCGCAATTCTCTTTTAATAATTGGAACGATTCACTATTAAATTGACTATCATTATTTAAAAATGTGCCATCCATGTCCGCAACAACCAGTTTAATATCCATTATAAATTCCCCTTTAACCATAATTAAGATAATTGTATCGGTTTATAAATGAAAACGATAATATTTATATCGACTTGTTCATATTTTTCGTGGGTAGAATCTTTTTCGTCACATTAAAACTTTATTTTTTAGATATATATTCAAAATAAAGTATAAAGTTGAAATAATATGTGTTAATTTAAATATAAAGTGTTTTAAACAGTCATTTACTGGGATACTAAATTACATAGCATATTGTGGAGAGGTTTTAACATATGAATAAAAATAAATTAAGGTTTTACATACATATAGGGCTAATTATATACGCCATCGTTTACGGCATATTATTACTGTCGACTGACTGGATTTCTTCTGGTTGGTCACTAGCATTCGTATTAAGCTTTGTCGCTATCGGTATCTTAAGTGATATCGTCGCTCCAAAAAAGCGTAATAATTCGGAGAATAGTTAAAAGCGTCAAAGATATTATATAAAATGAAAATAGTAACTATTACTGTGCCCAAATTTATTACTGATAAAGACTATATAATACTTATATTTGTAAGTATTTCCTGGGTAATTTCTGTCTATAATTGCTTTGTCTTTTTAAAAACAAAAAAGAATGATGATGGATAACATAATAAATGTAGCTAAGGAGATTAAAAATATGATAGCAATACTTTCACTGGTTTATGGTATTGCCATAAGTTTGTGGTTTTTATTCATAGATCGTAACGAGTCAGAAGGATTAAAGAAGAAAATAACTGCTATGTTTTTAATGTTAAATAGTGTTTTATTAATTATATTTGCAGTCATAGGGCTTTTAAAAATTATTGAACTGTCAAATTTTGAAGGAACTTTAATATTATTAGGAATAGCAATGATTCAACTTTCTCTATTAGGTAAAAATAAAGTTAAACCGATTTATATTTACTTTGGTCTAGCTATGCTTATCATAAATGTATTTATTAGTTAAGAATTTTTGTATATTACATGAAATCAAAGGAGGAAGTCACACATGTTACCTAAAATGTTAGTCATTTTTTTATTACTTTTTTATCCTATTTTTGTTAAAGCTATGAATAAGAAAAAGAAAGATAACTATGAATCATTAAAATAAAAAAGTTAAAAGCGCCTAACAGAGAACAAACTGTTAAGCGCTTTTTATTGGGTATTGTTATGAAAATATGTTTTTTATCACAGTAATTATACCTCTAATTATTGAGAGTAATACATCTAAGATAATAGTCATAATGCTAAATTTATCTTCTTTATCAAATTTTCTTTTTTTGTCTTTATTAGTCATATAAATGCATACCCTCCGTCTTTAACCTTATTAAATTTAAAGTTGGTTATATATGCTCGCAAACACCACTTCAAAACAAAAGAAACATATCATTTAGCATAAATATTTTTAAATACATAAAATGCAATTAAATATCTGTATAACTTTTTATTTCAAAATCAGATATATCATCATCATAATCTAAAACGTATTGAGATTTAATATTTTTTCCATTCTTATCTTGTTTTTCAACTTCAATCGTTACAGTATTACCATCCTTATTATATTTTGTAACTTTAGGATCAGAATATTCTGCCTCACTTCCTGATGTTACAACTTCTTCCATGTGGTCAGCTGTATCACTGTCACTTTTAATATAACTAGATATATACATATACTCTTCTTCTTCATAAGCTTCGTTTAAGGCATCTGTGTAATCTTCTATAAATGTTTGTACTTCTTCTTTAACTTCTGCATTTTCTTGTCGTTCTTTTATTTCGTTATCATCAAATACTAAATCTATATTAATTGGATCAGTAGTATCTTTCATTTTTGGTACTTTAACTACATTTGATTTGAATTTTTTATTATCTACCTCAGCTTGAGCATATACTTCTTGTTTTTTATCCGGTAAAAGTGGACCAAATAAATATTCATTTACCTCATCATAAGATGCTTTTTTCTCATCATTAACATAAACTTCAATAGTTGAAGTATCATCAACATCTTCGGCATCAATACTCACATCTAAATATTTTGCGTTAAAATCTTCAGTAACTTCATTATCATCAGACATATTGATAATGAGGTGGCCCTCAAACTTTTTATCATCGATATTTTTATCTGCTTTTAGCTTATAATTACCAATTGGTAGTGTAGCAAATACTTTTTCATTTTCTTCAGACAGTTTGATTTTATGCTTTTTATCATTATACTGATATGCAATAGTACCATCAGAATCAGGATAAATGGAAACCGTTTCTTTAGCTACTTCAAAATCATAATTATCAAAAATGCCATATTTTTTGCCATTTTTTTTAACATGTATTACTTCAGAATCATTAATGTCAATAGAAGTATATTCCGTATTATTTTTTTGCATCTCTTTAACATTACTTTCAATTTCGTTTGCAACTCTATCTGGGCTATCAGATTCTACAATATAATCATAAAAAGCTTTGGACTCTTCTTTACTTAAATTGCGATCATTAAACACTAAATTATTAGATAAATTTTTATGTTTTCCTTTTTTGATATCTTCAGAAATTGTCTTAGCTTCATTTACAGGCGATATAGTTGATTCAATTATTTTGTATAATGTAAATAACAGAATAAATATTATTACAATAATACTTATAATCATTATTAACTTTTTATTATTTTTTGGTGTTTTTGTTTCCTGTTTAATTTGTTCTCCACACTTTGTACAGTTCTTTTGATTTTCATTTAAAGGAGCTCCACATTTTTTACAATACTTCATATATTACCCTCCTACCAATGTTTGAATAAGATTTAAAGAGCCTGATATACTACTTTCAACGATTATTCGAGTTATTATAGCTAATATAATAAAATAAACAATAATACCATAAATTGTAGGTATACGAAGTTTATTATAATTACTATATTTACTAATCAAATAAATTGGCGAAACAACAAATAATAGTATTCCAATTACAATTAGGAATGCTCGCAAAACTTGCCACTTTTATAAGGATAAATAAAAGTCCTAAAAGTATAAATATTACAGCGTATGTATTAAAAGCTATAAAATCTGAGAGTATTTTATGTACATCTTCTTTTATATTTAAAATCTTCATAATTCCAATAGTAATTCCAAACAGTATTAATAAAGCAATCAATGAATAGATTAGAATTTTAAATATAATACTACTTTTAGTTATCCCCAAATATGCTACTTCACCAGGTACTAGAAAAAGTGAAAATAACAATAGTATAATCAATCCTCCACCAACTAATGACATTAAGAGCTTATAAGAATAAACATATTTAGAAGCTATTTCGTTATCTAAACCAGTGAAAACATTCCCAAAAAATCTTTTACTTTCGCTTAAAGTGTCACTCGTATAATCATTCATACTTTTTTTGAAATTTTGAATTTTGTCATCATTATCATTTTGACTAGAATTTTTATTTGTAGGTTCAGTGAAATCATTTTGTAATTTTGTTCCACATTCTCCACAAAATAAGTCTTCATTTTGAGCAGTTGCACCACAATTAGGACAATTCATATCAAACACCCCTTATTTATGTATTTAAATTAAATTTTATCATATTTCTATATATAATTTCTGTTTATTTTTGAAAAATATTTTAATTTATGTACGAAATTAAATTAATCTAAAAATTTTAAAATAAAAATAATGATTATGAACTATTTAAAAAAATTATAGAAGTGTTTTTGAGGTTTTGTCTAAATAAAGTTTAAACATGTAAGGTAAAACTAAGTTAATTCGTCACTCTATATGTTTTTTACTTTTACTTATAGATTATCTATTTCTGCACAAAAATAACTCCGAATCTAATCATCTAGATCCGGAGTCTTTTCATTAAAAGTAATTTTTAAACTATAAGCTATCTATTTCTGCTGACCATTCATCTTAATGGCATAAAATAAATAATATACAATACCAATAATAAACCAAATCAATGTATAGAATTTAGCTTGTCCGCTTAATCCCCAAAACACTGCAAATACACAGATAAATATAAAAATCGGCATAACAGGGTAAAATGGTAATTTAAATGCTGGTTCTGGTAAATCTTTACCTTCTCTTTTGCGTAATGCATAAATTCCAATTGTCACAAACATGAATGCGACGAGCGCACCTGCTGAAATCAATTCCGCTAAAAATCCAAATGGAAATACAGATCCGATAATGACTGCCACAATTGTTAGTATGACTAAAGAACGATTAGGTTGATTCTTGGTATTTAACTTCCCTAACCAAGACGGAAGAATGCCATCACGGCCAAATGAATAAAGTAAACGTGAACCGGCAAGCATCATACCAATAAGTGCCGTAAACATACCTATAACTGAGACAGCCTGTACGATAACAGCAACTGTGCCGTGTCCACTCATACGTAATGCCCAACCTACTGGTTCTGCGTTATCTTTGTATGCTGAGTAATCAAACATACCTACTAATACGAGTGATACAGCAACAAATAATCCAACTGCAATAAGTAGTGATCCTAAGATACCTCGAGGCATTGTTTTCTGTGGGTTAATTGCTTCTCCAGAATTAGCCGCAATAGAATCAAAACCGATATAAGCAATGAAAATAACCGAACTTCCTGCGTAAATACCTTGCCAACCACCAAAGGCACCTGTTGCTGTTTCTTTATATTCAGGAATAAACGGTATGTAGTTTCCAAGATTAATAACTGATAAACCTACAATAAGAAATAAGAAAATCGCTAATATTTTTAACACAACAAGTATATTTTGTACGCGTGCTGTTTCTGATGCACCTCTCGCTAACAAGAGTGCTGTGATAATAATTACAATTGCTGCAATAATATCCATTATGCCACCGTTAGTTCCAAGTGAATTGGATAATGCGTTTGGCAATGATATATCGAAGGGGTCTAAAAGCCCTCTTAAATTGGCTGAAAAACCTGACGCTACAAAAGAAACTGCAATAATATACTCTGCAATGAGCGCCCATCCTACTATCCAACCAAAAAACTCTCCGAATAATATACTAATCCAAGTATAAGCCGAACCTGCAAATGGCATCACTGAAGCCATCTCTGCATATACAAAAGCAACGAGTGCCGCTACTATTGCTGATACTAAAAATGAAAGTGTTACAGCTGGTCCTGTATGATCTGCGAGCAACAACACCTGGTAATGTAAAAATAGCAGTCGATACAATCGTTCCGACACCTAATGCTAAAAAGTCTCTCACACGAAGTGTACGTTCTAAATTTGAATCTTTATTTTGATAACGGGATAAATCTTCTTTCCGAAATACTCTTTTAATGATACTCATTTTGTCTAACTCCTTGTTGTTTTAAAAATAAACATGTTCTTAAGTATAATGATTTTCGAATACAATGTACATGTTGTTTTAAGAAGAAATTAAATAAATTGATAATGATATTTGTGGTAATTTGTATAATTGAGGAAATATTTGAAGATAAAGTGACAAGCTCAAACATATGATAAAAGCACAGCATTTCTAGTATATAATATGGATGTCGCCTATCTCTCAGGCGTCAATTTAGACGTTGAGAGGAGGTGAGCTGAATAATGGTAGCATTTTTTATAAATGTCTTAGCCACAATCATCAGTGGTTGCATCATTGCCATGTTTACGCAATGGCTTCGTAATCGTGGCGAAAAACAATAGGCGATAACGTAAGCCACACCATAAAAAGCCCTCACTATTATAGGCAATAGTGAGGGCTTGGTGAACTAAATGGTAACATTTTTTATACCTATATTATAATCACAGCAATCTTAAAAATCAATTAAAAATATGATTATTCATAAAATAGATACCTAGGTTACTTTAAAGTGCGTACTTACATTTTTACTTAATCATCGGTAATATAACTAATATAAACATTGTTTGAAAATATTTTGAAATCAAACACAGTAAAAGGAGAATAACTATGCAATATATTGATTTTCATAATGGTAATACTATGCCTCAACTTGGTTTAGGTGTTTTTAGAGTAGAAAATGATGACACTGCAAAAGATGCAGTGAAGCATGCAATTATCAACGGTTATCGCAGTATTGATGCCGCATTAGTTTACGGAAACGAAGAAATGGTCGGCCGTGGTATACAAGAAGGTATGGTCTGCAGCCGGTATTCAAAGAAAAGATTTATTTATTACATCAAAACTTTGGTTTGATAACTTTGGCAAAGACAATGTAGAACAAGGATATCAAACTTCTATAGATAACTTAGGTCTAGACTACTTAGATCTTTACCTTATTCATTGGCCGGGTACAGATGAGTCTGTCATGATTGAAACTTGGAAAGGTATGGAAGCTCTATACGAATCAGGCAAAGTTAAAAATATTGGTGTAAGTAACTTCAATATGGAGCATTTAGAAGTGTTAAAATCACAAACTTCTATTAAACCTGTCATCAATCAAGTCGAATTTCATCCCTACTTCACACAACAAGAATTGAGAACTTACTTAGATACTGAATCTATATACATGGAGTCATGGTCTCCACTAATGAACGCGGAGATTTTAACAGATGAAACAATCAATGCGATTGCAGAAGAAATTGGAAAATCTCCGAGCACAAGTTGTTATTAGATGGAATATTGAACATGGTGTCGTAACAATTCCAAAATCAATTACACCTCATAGAATAGAAGAAAACATTAATATCTTTGATTTCTCATTATCAACTAATCAAATGGAACGTATTGATGCATTAAACGAAAATAAGAGAATTGGACCTAATCCATTAGAATTAAATGGTTAACAAAAATACAAATATATGATGTTGTAACAGAACGTAAACAAACCCAATGTGTAAAGAACTCAAAAAGTTGTACTTTGGGTTACTATATAACTTTAAATGTTTGTTCATTGTTTTAAAATGCCAGTGATTTGGACCGCCTCCTGTGAGGAAAGCATCAGCCGAAGACTACAGGCTAAGGCTGTGCCCTCGGAAAGCGTGCACAAAAAGTACCAACTAACAATTACACAGTAGCAGTCTGATAGGAGCGATAATACGAAATCAAATTTCAACTTTTGATTTCGTATTCCCGTTCCTTTTTTATGTTCTCATTGGTATTTCTAATCATTTTTAATATTCTAGACGTACTTTAGACAGCCTAACATACTAAAAAGGCTACTGATATAGTTCTAATTACCCCCTATCAATAGCCTTCATATGCTCATTTTATTATTCAATTGTATGAATTTAATCACTATTTCATGCGATCCAGTATCTCTTCTTGAATTACTTGCAACGCTTCATTATAATCTGTATTTGTATTTTCTTTTGCATTTACAACTAATAAATCTATAAGTTCAATGTCACTCTTTTCACGAACTTCATTTTCAAATTGGTGTAAATGCTCTTCTGAAGTTTCCGTGTTTTGCTTTTCTATTTGATAATATTGATCGGCTCCCAATCCGCCTTCCTCAATCATCACAGAAATACCACTAGAACGTGTTTCATTCAATCTTTTGACTTTGATACGTTTATTTTCACGAATAACCATTTGAATCCCTCCTACATTATGCGCATTTTACAAACCCTTAATGCATATAAACTATTTACATATTGCTACTGATGGATTGAAAACAAATCGTCTTGGTGTCTTTATTTTTATGTATTAAAAACTATATTTACAAATCAAAATATCTAAAAAACTGGACCGCTTCATTTCAAGTTTGATTCGAGTGTAATACCTATCGTGTAAATATACAATATTTTTGCTCACTTATCTATACCCTTAATTCAAGGTTAATATATATTTCAGATAGATTTTATTACAAGTTTAATGAAATCTATGAGCATTGCAATGTCTTTTAACAAAATGTCCACAAAATTAATATTTAAAACGCTTTTATCGTACAAAACTTAGTTGTATAATTGACAATGATTATTATTTACAATTAAGAAAGAGTGATGACTATGCTAAATATCGAGACAGCCACTTTGGAAAAACGTTATAAAATTAAAGCTCTACATATTAAAAACCAACATATGTTACAACGTTTAAATGCGCTAGGCTTAAATAACGGAACGAACGTGAAAATTAAGCAAAAATGTTTATTCAAAGGGCCTTGTATTTTAGAAGTTAATGACCAATGTTTAAGTATACGTGGTTGTGATGCATGTCAGATTTTTTTAGAGGAAGCACATGAATAATAGCTATTGTATCCTAGGAAATCCTAATGTAGGTAAGACCTCATTATTTAATGCATTAACTGGCACTTACGAATATGTAGGCAACTGGAGCGGCGTTACCGTTGAGAAGAAGGTCGGCCGTCTAAAAGAGAACGCCGGAAGCCTTATAGATTTACCTGGTATATACGAACTGTCACCTATTTCTAAAGATGAAACTGTAGTGACCGACTACTTATTAAACAATGACTTCTCAGGTATGATCAATATCATAGATGCAAGCCAACTCAAACGAAATTTACAATTAACAGTTCAATTAATGGAATTAGGGGCACCCATTATTATCGGCTTAAATATGATAGATGTAGCCACAAAACGTGGTATTCGTATTAATCAGACTGCTCTAATGAAGAAATTAAAACTACCCTTATTACCTATCCTAGCGAGAAGTGGTAAAGGTACGACTCATTTATTACATGCGCTTAAAGACCATTCATTATCAAAATCTAGACCTTTACGAATAAATTATGGCGAAAAATTTGAAGATACAATATCTTGTATTGAAAAATATTTATCTGAACACACTTCTTTCGATAAACAGCTTTTCAGATTTATCGCTATACAATTCCTTTAGACAATCCTAAAATTCATGAATTACTCGATGAAGTCGTGTTAGAAAAAATCATCCCTTTACGTGAAACATTATCTGATTTACTAGACTGTTCTATTCGTGAATTAGTACAACGTAAACGTAGCGACTACATAGCTCAATTATTAGACGGGGTGATTGAATATCCTGATGAAGAACAACAATATCTTTCTAATCGTATAGATAAATTGCTAACACATAGAATATTAGGTATCCCTATCTTTTTAGGTATCATGTGGCTCATATTCCACATTACATTTACATGGGTAGGTACACCATTATCTGATCAGCTTGATGAATTTCTTGGTGGCACATTTACCGATACCGTTAAGTCAGTCATGGATAACCTTGGTGTTGTAGCTTTCTTACAAGATTTAATTACTGACGGAGTGATTGCGGGTGTTGGGGGTGTATTAGTATTCGTCCCTCAGATTATCGTACTCTTCTTCTTTATTTCTTTACTAGAAGATTCAGGTTACATGGCACGTATAGCTATATTGATGGATAGAATTATGGAAACCTTTGGCTTAAGTGGTAAATCCTTTATTCCTATGATTATTGGTTTCGGGTGTAACGTGCCTAGTATTATGGGCGCACGTAGTATTGAAAGTGAGAAAGAACGTCTTACAACAATTTTAATTGCACCGTTTATGTCATGTTCTGCAAGACTACCTGTGTATGCATTATTTGTTGGTGTTTTCTTCGAGCAAAATCAAGCGCTCATTGTGTTAAGTCTTTATGTGCTTGGCATTGTCATCGCATTATTAACAAGTGTCTTACTGACTAAAACTGTGCTGAAAAATGATGATTCAGTATTTATCGTGGAATTACCGACATATCGTTTACCTTCTATCAAAACACTTTGGAGAAGTACTTGGGAAAAAGCAAAAGGATTTGTTAAAAAAGCAGGAACTTTCATCTTTGCAGGTTCAGTAGTTATTTGGCTTTTAAATTATACAGGACCAGGTGGTTTCAACGTAGATGTAAACGACAGCTTTTTACATTTTATAGGAAGTTTCTTTGCAGTTTTAGTTGCACCTTTAGGATTCGGAACTTGGCAAGCAGGCGCAACGCTTGTTCCAGGGTTCTTAGCTAAAGAAGTCATAGTTAGTTCGATGGCTATTATTTACGCTTCAGATGAAGCCGGATTAGTAAATATCGTTCAAGATCAATTTACGCCATTATCAGCCTATGCCTTTATGATATTTATCCTATTGTACATACCTTGTTTATCGACTGTAGCAACCATTCGTAAGGAAACCTATGCCTTAAAATGGACAATATTCGCAGTAGCCTATCCTTTAATTGCTGCCTATATACTGACATTCATCTTCTACCAAGTTAGCCAATTTTTTATTTGAGGACGTGATTTTATGTCGATTATCATTAACATCGTTATCTTTTTAGCAATTTTTGGCTACACTATATTTACATTAACTAAATTTATGAAAAAATCTAAAGAAGGAAAATGCAGCTCTTGCGGTTCTAAAGAAGGTTGTAATACAAAAGAATAACAGTGAACTAAATAGATCTTATCAATTCAATCACTAAAATAGATAAAATGAGAGGCTGAGACACATATTTTGTCTCAGCCTCTCATTTAAATTTTACGCTTTAGCATTCAAAATGTTCTTACATATCTATTTACTTATTTTCTCTATTTGTAGATGGATAAGTCTGTCGTCCTGAAAGCTTGTTCTTTCTAATACCTTAATGCTCATATTACAGCTTCACTATGTCTTCTCATTTCGTACACGCTTATTAATAATAGTTTTTTTAGCTGGAATCGGTACAATATAACTTGAAAAAGGCAATTTACTTATTAAATAAATGGATATTACAGAAAGACATAATATAACGATATAAGAAATAACAAATGTAGATGGATTATTAACAATATCTGCATAAGGGTACTGTCTATATATCATAATTAATAAAACATGAATCAAGTATATCCCCATAGAATAATTTCCTATAACTGTTAAAGATTTCATTAAATACTTATAATTTTTAACATGATTATAAAATATAATTAATAGCGCAAGAAAGAATGGTATATAAATGATGTTAGCTATACTGCTTGAACCATATAAATTTGTAATATCAATGCTGATTATTAAATCAACAAATAATATCATCCCTATTATTTTGAAATAAATTTTATATTCTAATATTGTTCTATTAATTTCTTTATAAAACTTCGCATAACAAATGCCAAGGAAAAAGAAAGAAAGCCAATTCAATATAAATGCTTTACTATTAACAAAAGCGTTTAATAAGTCACTTTGGAATGTGATTTCACCTCTACCATAATTCAACCAAATTACATTTATTATTGTCGCAATGATATATGCTACTATTAATGGTAACCCCTTTTTAAGTTTGTGTACGAATGGAAATAGTAAATAAAATTGAATTACTACTAAAATGAAATATAAATGTATTTCAGCTGTACCAAGTATATAGTATTTTATTAAAGGCGTCCCTGGAGGATAATATGTATTAGTAAAAAGATACCTCAATACTATATATAAAGTTGTCCATAGTATATAAGGTATAAAGATTTTAGTGAATCTTGATTTGATAAAGTATAATAAACTAAATTTTCTATTCAAAGTCGAACTTGTAAGCAAAAATGCACTGATTACGGCGAAAATTGGTGTTCCTAATCTCGCTATTTGATTAAAATATGACAAAATAGGATCTGTTATGACGCCATTTGAATTATACAATTGAGCTGTTAAATGTATACATAGAACTAACATCGTGGCTATAGCTCTTATAACAGGTATTTCTTCATAATATTTCATAAACTAATATCTCCTATGGTTTTAATAAAAAGTTTTTAAATAAATTAAATAAAAAAACAATTATTCTATATTATCATAAATCAACCGTTAAAGCACATTGCTTCTGTATGAAACAATAATAAAAATAGATTGATAGTATTTTGACATAAAAAAACATCCCTAAAAGTTGAATTTTTATGTCCAACTTTTGGGATGCACCTCAATTTTTAAAAATTGAGGCTGTTTTTCATTTGTGAATGTTATAGCGGTCTAATTATTTTGTGCATTTTATCTGTATAATAATGACTTAGTCCTACAGATAGTCACCGTTTTCATTGTGTTTCCAAATTAGCACTTTATTTTCACCAGCTTGTAAATTTTCAATCGGTCCTAATAGAGTAGTATCCGTTCTCATATTTTCTACTAAATCAGTATTAATACTGATTGGCTTTTCATTTGGACTTTCAAAGTCTGCATCTGCTAGTCTTACTTTAGGTAAAGTATCACTTGATTGGGTTTCTCCTTTAATTTCAAAAAATGATGCTTGGTAATGAAATGTTAAGATATAAACCTTCTGATTCTTCTTCTAAAGATAACGCAGGATTGAAGTTCTCATCTATTAAATTATTTTCTTCTTTTTCAAAGTGTTTGGCTTTATTGAAATAAGCATTATTGTTAATAAAAACAGGTTGTTTTATTTTATGATAAGCTTGGTGATCTCCTTCTTCTTGAGAGACCAAATACTTATATTCTTCTAAAGATGTTGTATAACCATTATACAGTTCAGTTCCAATATTATTTACAGCATTTTTCCCTATAAATATATTATTGTAGAATCTATCGTCTCCTCCATAAACTGGAGCAAATCCAGCGACTAATGTACTATGTGGCACATGGTAAGGCGTTGATCTATCTAGCATCAATCTATGAACCATTTCACCGTTAATAATATTATTAACATAAGCGCCACCTTGAGCATGATTATCTAAAGCGTAATCAGCAGTTAGTATATTATTATCGACGAGATAAGGTCCGCTTGTCACTTCTACAAAAAGATCCCTTGTATTTTCATTGAATATATTTTTACTAATTCTTGTTCCTTGAGTTTGCCAATCAAACCACATACCTAAAGAGCAGTTATGAACGTAATTATTATAAACTTGTGTATCTAAAGCCGCATGTAGTTTAATACCGGCAATTTCATATCCAAAAAACGCTCTTCTATTACCAATATTAAAGATATGGTTATTATATATTTCACTAAAAGCGCACCCTAAATGACCCACAATAGCATTTTGTCCACAATCGCTAATTTTATTATTTCTAATAATGTGTGATCCTATCGTTTCTTTATTCCAATCAGCATTAACAGCACTAAAAACTGTTTCTATTTGGTATTGATAACCAGGTTTATCTTTTCTAATTGAACTAAAGTTTTGTCCGGTAGATATCTCTTTACCAATTGAAACACCACTACACATCGAATCATGTATATAATTATTTTCTACGATCCATTTTTTACTCCAATTCGTATCAATCAAACCAGTCTGTTTAGCTGTAGGTGGAGACCATTGTGTTGCCGCATGCGCTAATTCAAAATTACGAATTGTTATATAATTAGTATGTGTTTGACTTGGCGAAAATACGTGTTCTCTGACATTGATTTCTATTAATTCTTCATTTGGATTATAGTTTTGAAAATTAGCGTAAATCGTAGTACTATTTTCATCTACTTCCGCATACCATAAAAATGTCGATAAATCAGCGTAATCAAAATCAACTTCTTTTTCAGTCCAATGATCAAATACTTTTTCGACGCTTTGTGGATTTTTCAATCTATCAAAAGCATTTACTTCAAATAGTGCATGACCATTTAAATATACTTGCCCTAAAGTCTGATCATTATCAACCTCAAGCCAATCACCAAATAATTTCACTGAAAAAGGATTAAATGTTTTGAATAATTGATTAGGAACTTCTACTTTCCATATATTTCCTTCTACAAGATGCCAATCATTTATTTCTTCAGAGCCTTTTACAGTCACTTTTTCATTTTTTGCACTTTCAAATGTAATTCTGCGAGACTCGCTTAATCCTGAATTTATGTCGTTTATTTCTTCTCTATATATGCCTTCATGAACGATTACAGTGTCCCCAGGTAACGCAAGCGAAGCCGCTTTATTAATTGTTAATAACGGCTCATCCTCAGACCCCTTAGCAAAATCTGATCCTGTTTTAGCTACATATAATTTTTTTGACATAATATAACCTCCGCTTATTTATATATTTGTTTATTTCTCAGTTCTCCCACTTCATTATTTCTTATTTGGTCCTTAACCTTACCTATGAATTTTTCATAATTTAAAAAGAACGTAACAATCATTATCATTATAACCATTAAAAACGGAAAGTATATTTGCATCGATTTTATGGCAAATATAGTACTTTCAGATTGTATTGAAGCTCCTGCGACATAACCACCGATGGACAATGACCACCCTACAATAGCTGACTGTAGACCTGATCCAATTTTCATTCCGGCACTAGCCAAACTAAACACTGACCCTTGTACTGGTACCCCTGTTTTCCAATATATAATATCGCCAATATCTGCAACAATACCACTGAGTGCGGCAGTAAATGGTACGATTCCTATACCATGTATAACTAAACCTATAACTAACATAGTTAAGTTTTCCGAAAACAAACTCATAATGATATAAGAAATTATTGATATTACTAAACCAATAATGATACTTTTCTTAATTCCAACCTTTTCTGAAAATTTAGGCTGCAAGTAGTAAACCTAAAATTGTTGGGATTAAAGTAGCAAAACTTAAAAGCGCCATAACATTTTCATCGTTAAAAATATACGTAGCATAATATATTCTCATGCTATTATCTGTTTGACGTAAATACCATAGTAAATATAAAACAATAGTAATAAGAAAGTATTTTTCTGTCATTAATGTTTTTATAATTAATGTAAAAGGTATGCGGTTTTTTTGTTTTTTGACACCTTTTTTATCAATGTGGTCATATTTCTTAGTTGCAACGTTTCTTTCTTTTACAAAATATCCTGCAATCATTAACGGTATAGCACATAATGCGCCATAAATAATAGATGTAACAGTCCAACCTTGCTGATTACCACCAAATCCATTAACTAAAAATGTGGTAAATGTCGTAATACACAAAACACTTAAGTTAGCAAAAATAAAACGGATACTTCCCAATGAAACACGGTCAGTTTCATTTTTAGTCATAAATGAAATAAGAGAAGAATATGCAACATTATTGGCAGTATAAAACACTACTGATATCAAAAAGTATATTGAAAAGATATAAATAATCTTTTCAGTATCACCAAAAGATTGTGGCACATTAAATAATAAAATAGTTAAGATTCCCAAAATAGGAGCGGTCCAAAAGACCCATGGCTTAGCCTTGCCCATCTTTGTATTTGTATTATCAATGATACTTCCCATAAACAAATCCGAAAAACCATCTGCAAACCGACAAATCAATATAATAGTACCTATTACTGAACCGACAACACCCACTACATCAGTCATATAAATTATTATAAAAGATGCAATAAAGGTCCAACTATAATTCGCTCCAAAATCCCCGATACCAAAAGTAATCTTCTCTGGCATACCTAATCGTTCATTCTTATCACTTTGTTTAGAATCATAACTAACGGACATAATCCCCACCCCATTAATTTTTAATGTATGCACTGCTCATAGATGATTAACAAAACAACTATTCATAAATTAGAATGTCCAAACCAGTAATATGTATAGTTATCTTTACGCGTTAACTTTTAGCGATGCCCCCTTATTTTTGGTTGGTTTGTTAATTTAACTAACCAAATTAACGTTAATATATCACCTTATTTCTTATTTGTAAACGCTTTCTTATATTGGAGTAGTTTTTTACTCCTTAAAATTAAATACAATTTAAGGATAATAATTCACTTAATATTAGCTATATTCTTTATTTTTTTATTTTGAAATGAATGCCGATGAGCATGCACGTGTCTTGATTTTTAAGGTATTTCATTATCTACATTATCTACAAATAAATTTATTAAATTGTAGGGAGTTGATTACTACTAAACTGCTTGCTCAAACATTTACTGTGATATTTTTTAATAAAAGTTTTAAAAATAATAAAAAGTTCATTCAGTCCCATTTACATAAAAAAGCATCTTTCAAAATTTGAAAGATGCTTTTTACTATATTTTCTATTTGAAAAAATACATACTTAATAGCAAAATGATTAAAAAACCGCCTACGATTAATATGAAGCTATATATAAATGTCAGGGTATTTCTTAGTTTTGTAGTATTAACCTCATTAGGATCTTCACCCTTCATAAATGCTACGATTCGATCGTAAGTTTGCATATTATTAGACTTCTTAATTAAATCTACTTTAATAGAAGCGTACATCGCAATAATAAATAGTACAACCTCAATGACAATGCCAACCGTTCCCCAATAATAAAGCGCTGGACCAAATAAAATTGCTACTAATAACATCGGCCACACCATTAAATGTGACCACAAGTTAAAGTTTGTTTGCTTTAATTTCTGTTCCATAATCTCCACATCTCCTTTGACTAAATCGTCTAAAGAAACATCGAACAATGAACTGAGCATAAGTAAATTATGAACATCTGGATAACTCTTATCATTCTCCCAATTAGAAATTGTTTGACGTGAAACATATAATTTCTCTGCTAAATCTTCTTGAGATAAATAATCGAGTTGTCTGAAATACTTAATTTGAGAACCTAAATTCATTTGTCGTGCTCCTTTGACTAGAGATTAATATGGAAATCATTATTAGACTACCAAAGTTCTTTGACATATGCACCTTTTCAATTGTCAAAATGCTTTTACACCCTATGATACCAACGTTTTTTAGACTGCCTTTAGACAGCACAAAAAAGGGCAAGATAGAAATCATAATTTGATTTCATATCCACCCCACAAGTTTAACTAGCTATCGGCCAAGTACTGCCAATATAAAAACTTAAGTCGTTTGTTGCTGATATTGAATTTGGTGATCTAATTCAAACTCTTCACCTTCAGTGATTTTCTTATATTGATAACCAAAGTACAGAACCCATAGTATTGTCAGACCAAATGCTATCACATAGCTTAATGTAAGATCTAATCCTAAACCGATTGGCTGACTGAGAATGTATGTAAATATATTCCATGTCATGAACACGGCTGGTATTGCTGCCACCCAGAAATTCTTTTTAGCCATGAGTAAGTACATAGCCCCGACCCACAAAGCAACAGTTGCAGTGGTTTGGTTAGCCCAAGAGAAATAACGCCAAAGTATTGTGAAGTCTACTTGAGTCAAAGCGAAACTAATTACAAATAATGGTGCGGCTACGATAATTCTTTTTACAACACTACGTTGACCATAATTTAAGTAATCAGCAATAATCATTCTGGCACTACGGAAAGATGTATCCCCGCTCGTAATCGGTAAGACGATTACGCCTAACACTGCGATGGTCCCTAAGACAGAACCTAATAATAAATGAGAAGCTTCACTTACCACTAAAGCTGCTTCGCCACGCGCTAATACATCACTAAGTCCATTGTAACCATTAAATAGACTCATACCTGCTGCTGCCCAAATCATAGCTATAATTCCTTCAGCAATCATCATACCGTAAAAGATAAAACGACCATTATTTTCTTTTTTCGTTGTTCTAGAAATAATTGGCGTTTGTGTCGCATGGAAACCAGATAACGCCCCACAAGTAATCGTGAAGAATAATAATGGGAAAATAGATGCCCCATCAGGATGCATATTTTTTAAATTAATCTCTGGAATCGGTGCGCCTGTTTGAATAAGACGGAAACCAATACCAACCGCACTAATTAATAATAATGCCCCAAATATTGGATAAATACGGCCAATAATTTTATCAATAGGTAAAATCGTAGAAAGAATGTAATAAATAAAGATAACAAGAATAATGATGCCTAATGCAATACGTCCGTCTAATAAATCATGTAATAATAATGCCGGACTTGTCACAAATACTGTTCCTGTTAAGAGTAATAATAAAATAGAGAAAATATTAACAAAGTGTTTCATCACTTTTCCTAAAAACTTACCAGCAAGCTCAGGTAAATGAGCCCCTTTATTTCTGATTGAAATCATCCCAGTTAAATAGTCATGAACCGCCCCTGCAAAAATACAACCCACAACAATCCAAATAAATGCGACAGGTCCATAAAGTGCTCCCATAATTGGTCCGAAAATTGGACCAACACCCGCAATATTTAATAATTGAATCAGTGAATTAGATGATGTCTTCATCGGTAAGTAATCGACATCGTCCCTCTGATGAAATGCTGGCGTCGGACGTTCCTCTTTCGTTCCAAACATCTTATCGATATATTTACCATAAGTGAAATAACCTACAACTAATAAAATAATAGACACGATAAACGTAATCATATTATCATCCCCCCTTTAGATAATGTGTAAGCGTTTTCTTAATTTAATCACAGTTTTTGATTTATCACAATATTACAATGGAATTTTTATATTAACTTAATAAAATTTAAACATTAAAAAAGACTGTTAGATTTCCAATGAGGATTCTAACAGTCAGTGATTTAATCTAGGATCTATTTCCCAGATTGTTTCATTTTGGTTATATTAACGTTTGTATAATTTAATCTTTATTTCATAATAGTCGTCATGATCTTTAGCTTGATGTTCATATTTAATGCCGCTTTTTTCAATGCTTTCAAGACTTTTACCAACTGCATCACGTGCGTCAGTTAAGTCTTTTTCAAAGCCAAATGTTTGAGCCGTCACCTTTTCAGGGCCAACTTTTTGTTTCACTCGTGCTTCTGTTTGTTTTACATTTAGCTTCTGGCTAATAACAGTTTCAACCATTATTTCTTGATCTTCTTCTGATAAACTTAACATTGCACGAGCGTGACGTTCAGTAATCTTACCTTCACGTAAACGTTCGATGACTTTAGGTGCTAATTTTAATAAACGCAATTTATTAGCTATGAAACTTTGGCTTTTACCAACACTTTTAGCTAATTCACTTTGTGTGGTATCCCCGATTTCCAATAACTTTTTATATGCTTCCGCTTCTTCAACGACGGATAGGTTTTCACGTTGAATGTTTTCAATAAGTGCAACCACAGCAGTCTCTTCATCATCTAAATATCTAATAATGACTTCTGCGTGTGTTTTACCAAGTGATTGAAACGCTCTAAATCTACGTTCACCCGCAATGATTTCAAACATATCTTCTTCAATTGGACGTACGACGATAGGCTGTAACAAACCATGTTCTTCTATTGATTCTGCGAGTTCTTTTATCTTATTTGGCTCAAATACTTGTCTTGGTTGATAACGGTTTGGCACAATACGTTCGATATGAATAGATTCAACGCTATTATTATGATCTTCTTCAATATAACCAACAATGTCATCTTTGTTCTTTAAACCAAATAATTTAGAAAAAGGTTTCTTCATTTTCCATGCGCTCCCTCTAAATTAATTGTATTGATTTGCATTTACTTGTTAAGCAATGGAGACTTATTCGGTGTTCCTGGTTTTCTAGGATACTTCTTAGGTGTCTGACTTCTCTTGTCTATAATCATCATTTGTCTCTCGCCTGCTTCTTCTGGCAATTCATATGAAATTGTTTCTCGCACTTTACCACCCAAAATACCTAAACCGAAACGTGCTTCTTCTAATTCTTCTTCACCTTTAGAAGATTTTAAAGCAATGAATTGACCGCCTTTTTTAACTAAAGGCAGACACAATTCACTTAATACTGAAAGTCTAGCAACAGCACGTGCAGTTACGATATCATAAGACTCCCTGTAGACTCCTTTGCCAAACGTTTCGGCACGATCGTGCACGAAATTTACGTTTTCAAGGTCTAGCGCCTCTGCTAATTGATTTAAAAAGTTTATACGTTTATTTAACGAATCTACAATTGTAACTTTTAAATTCGGAAAAATAATTTTTAAAGGAATGCTTGGGAAACCAAGACCAAGCACCTACATCACAAATTGTTAATTCTTTAGTCAAATCCGTATAAAAACTTGGCGCAATTGAATCATAAAAATGTTTCAAATACACTTCATGTTCTTCAGTGATACTTGTTAAATTTATTTTTTCATTCCATTCAACAAGCATTTGATAATACGTTTGAAATTGTCGTTGTTGTTCTTCAGAAAGTTCTATACCTTGTGTACTGAGTTGCTTAGTTAACCATTCTACACTCATCTTAATTTTTCACCCTTTGGATTTTTCCTTGTTCAAGAAAAACAAGTAAAATTGAGATATCAGCTGGATTCACACCAGAAATACGAGAAGCTTGCGCAATGTTTAATGGCTTAACTTCTGCTAATTTTTCACGCGCTTCAGTCGCTAAACTATCTACCTTACTATAATCTAAGTCTTCTGGAATTTTTTTCTCTTCCATACGTTTTACTTTTTCAACTTGTTGTAATGACTTGTTGATGTAGCCTTCGTATTTCGTTTGAATTTCCACTTGTTCTTCAACATCAGATGGAAGTACATGTGATTCATCCAGAATTTCAAGAATTAAATCGTAAGTCATTTCAGGACGACGTAACAGCTCTAATGCTAAAATACCATCTTTCAAGCGAGAACCGCCTTGGGCTTCAATAATTTCTTGAACGCGATCATGTGGTTTCACTCGGATACTACCTAATCGTTCTTGTTCTGATTTTATCATGTCTCGTTTTGCATTAAAACGTGCATAACGCTCTTCAGAAATCATTCCTAATTCGTGACCTAAATCAGTGAGACGTAAATCAGCGTTATCATGTCTTATCAATAGACGATACTCTGCACGAGATGTTAATAAACGGTAAGGTTCATTTGTGCCTTTCGTAACAAGATCATCAATTAATACACCGATATATGCATCAGAACGACTTAAGACAACTTCATCTTTATCTTGTACTCTAGTTGCTGCATTAATACCAGCCATAATACCTTGTCCAGCCGCTTCTTCATAACCTGATGTACCGTTGATTTGACCAGCAGTATATAAGTTTTTGATTTTTTTAGTTTCAAGTGTTGGCCATAATTGTGTAGGTACGAGTGCATCGTATTCAATTGCATAACCTGCACGCATCATGTCTGCTTTTTCTAGACCAGGAATTGTTTCTACCATTTGTCTTTGTACATGTTCTGGAAGACTTGTAGATAATCCTTGTACGTATACTTCATTCGTATTACGTCCTTCTGGTTCTAAGAATAATTGGTGACGTGGTTTATCGTTGAAACGCACAAATTTATCTTCAATTGATGGACAATATCTTGGACCTGTACCTTTAATCATCCCTGAATACATTGCTGAAAGATGTAAATTATCATCAATTACTTGGTGTGTATCAGCATTTGTATATGTTAACCAACATGGTAATTGATCTAAGATATATTCAGTAGTTTCAAAACTAAACGCTCTACCTACCTCATCACCTGGTTGGATTTCAGTTTTAGAATAATCAATTGTTTTCGCATTTACACGAGGTGGTGTACCTGTCTTAAATCTAACAACTTCAAAGCCAAGATTTCTTAAATTATCGGCTAATGAAATAGATGGTAATTGGTGGTTAGGGCCACTTGAATATTTCATGTTTCCTAAGATAATCTCACCGCGTAAAAATGTACCTGTTGTAATAATAACTGCCTCTGCCCAGTATTCTGTTCCAATGTTAGTACGTACGCCTTTAATCACATCATCTTCAATCATTAAGTCGTCTACCATGCCTTGCATAATATCAAGGTTATCTTCATCTTCAATTACTTTTTTCATTTCTTGTTGATACAATACTTTATCTGCTTGTGCACGTAATGCTCTCACTGCTTGGGCCTTTGCCCGTATTCAACATACGCATTTGAATGTGGGTCTTATCAATCGTTTTGGCCATTTGTCCACCTAAAGCATCAATTTCACGCACGACGATTCCTTTTGCCGGTCCACCAACTGATGGATTACATGGCATAAACGCAATATTATCTAAGTTAATTGTTAACATAAGCGTTTTTGCACCACGTCGAGCTGAAGCAAGTCCTGCTTCAATACCGAGCATGCCCGGCTCCTATTACTATTACATCATATTCTTGAGCCATACTATTTTCCTCCTTATTATTTTCCTAAACAGAACTGACTAAATAATTGATCTATCAATTCGTCGCTTGCGGATTCTCCGATGATTTCACCTAATATTTCCCAAGTTCTCGTCAAGTCAATTTGAATCATATCCATTGGTATATCTGATTTTGCAGCATCTATTGCGTCTTGAATTGTATTTCTAGCCTCTTTTAATAATGAAATATGCCTTGAATTAGATACATACGTCATATCTTGATTTTGAACATCGCCACCAAAGAATAAATCTCTAATTTGTATTTCTAATTGATCTATTCCTTCTTGCTTCAACATAGAAGTTTGGATTAACGGCATATCTCCAATCATTGCTTTAACTTCATCTATATCTAATTGTTTATCTAAATCCATTTTATTTACAATAACAATCGCATCTTCGTTTTTAATCACTTCATAAAGTTTACGGTCTTCTTCAGAAAGTGCTTCGTTATAATTTAGTACAAATAAGATTAAGTCTGCTTCGCCTAATGCTTTTCGGGAACGTTCAACACCTATGCGCTCTACAATATCTTCAGTTTCACGAATACCTGCTGTGTCTACTAATCTTAGTGGTACGCCTCGAACGTTAACGTATTCTTCTAATGTATCTCGTGTCGTTCCTGGCACTTCTGTAACAATAGCTTTATTATCTTGGATCAGATTATTGAGCATTGATGATTTACCAACATTCGGTCTACCGACAATTACTGTAGATAAGCCTTCCCTCATAATCTTACCTTGCGTACCAGTTTCTAATAATTTATTAATCTCTTCTTTAATTTCATTTGATTTACCTAATAAAAATTCTGTAGTAGCGTCCTCTACGTCATCATATTCTGGGTAATCTATATTAACTTCGACTTGTGCAAGGATTTCGAGAATGGATTGTCGCTGTCGTTTAATCATATCACTCAAACGGCCTTCTATTTGATTCATTGCAACTTTTGATGCACGATCGGTTTTAGAACGAATAAAATCCATCACTGCTTCTGCTTGGGACAAATCAATACGTCCATTTAAGAATGCACGTTTTGTAAATTCTCCCGGTTCAGCCATACGTGCGCCATTACTCATTGTTAATTCAAGCACTCTATTAATTGTTAAAATACCACCGTGACAGTTGATTTCAACAATATCTTCACGCGTAAACGTCTTCGGTGCACGTAGCACAGAAACCATTACTTCTTCTATAACTTCTTCTGATTCTGGATCAATAATATGACCATAATTAATTGTATGAGATGTTACATCTGCAAGTTTTTGTTTTCCTTTAAATAACTTGTCAGCAACGTTAACTGCATCAGCACCAGATAAACGTACAATACCTATCGCACCTTCGCCCATTGGCGTGGATATACTCGTTATTGTATCTAAATCCATCATCCATCTCGCCTCCTTTATTGTCTAAATTTTATCATTATAATATTGTAAAGAGTTTCCTATCAAAAAGCGAATATCTTGATCGAAAAAATACACAGTAAGTCTTAGGGTTGTCTGAAGTTAGACTAACGGTAGTCTAATCAACCACTTCCCCTACCCTACTTAGATGCGCTTATTAAAAGCCTTTGCTATTTTAAGTACATGTTCAAGGCTCGCTTGAATTTGTAGCGTATCCATATCTTTAGCTGGCTGCCTCGCTATTACCACAATATCTAATGGTAGCATATCTTCTTTGTGTATCTTGAAGTTTTCACGAATAGCTCTTTTAATACGGGTTCTAACCACAGCATTACCTATTTTTTTAGAAACACTTATTCCTAAGCGGAAATGCTCTAAATTTTTGTTGGGTTTTGTGTATACTACAAATTGTCTGTTAGCGACTGATTTCCCTTTTTTATAAATAAATTGAAAATCACCATTCTTTTTAATTCGATACGCTTTTTCCACCAACCATCACTCACTTATCTCTTCATTAGATGTATTATGTTATATATATGTTTAATCTATATCATTAATTTTCTTAAATTACTAACGAAAATTAACGTAATTTCCTGTCATTTTCCTTCATTAAAACCAAAAAAAGACCACTGATGAGTCAGTGATCTTATGCTGATAGTACTTTACGGCCTTTACGACGACGACGCGCCAAAACTTTACGACCATTTTTTGTGCTCATGCGTTTTCTGAAACCATGAACTTTACTATGTTTACGTTTATTTGGTTGATAAGTACGTTTTACCATGCAAAAACACCTCCATCTTTATTCGGTTATCTAACTATTATAATAGATAAATTAATATACGCTTCTGCTCTTAAGTCTTGATTTAACTGTTATTAATTTCTAGTCATAATTCAAGCAACTTCTACAATATAACAAAATATATTTTATAAAGCAAGCATCAATTTGAGTCTTTGCAATTTTATAGGCAATTTAAAAATACTTCCCAATTTAATTACATATAAGGAAGTGTTGGATTATAAATTGCCTAACCTCCCCTATTATAGTAGAAACATTACTATCTAAAAAACAATCCGCATTATCCTTCATTTTTCATTATACATTTTCCATACAATCTTTATAAATTATTTCCCAAGCTCACAAATGGTTCGATTTTTGTTATACTGTTTATTCCTCAAAGTTATCCACTTATGCACAGTTACGGTTTCTATTTTTGTGGATAATATATATGTTATTAACAAGTTCATCTACGTTTTAACAACATATTCACAGTCATTTGACATTGGTCATTGTTAAAAAGTATAATTGTGTGGATAAGTCATGTAAATATTGATAGATACAGGGTTTACTTTATTGAATTATATACTAAACAGCTGTGTATAAATCATAGCGAGTAAATAGTTATCCACCGATTGTGTGTAACTTGTGGATAATTATCAACATGCTGTGATTAGTCTCATTTATACCTGTTGTTTTTGTGTATAACTTTTAAAATTTATGAAAGTTGGAGTTTATTCATATGTCAGAAAAAGAAATTTGGGAAAAAGTCCTAACCTTGGCTCAAGAGAAAGTAAGTTATCCTAGCTATCAAACTTTCCTTAAAGATACTAAGCTTTACTCATTGCAAAATGATGAAGCCATTGTTGTTATCGATGATCCATTTGTTGCCAATTGGTTAAAAACGCATTATGTTGAAATTATTCAAACTGCATTATATGAGGCAATCGGTCATGAAATTATGCCAGTTTTCTATTCTGAAGATCAATTAGAGAGTTTAAAATCAGGTGAGAATCAACACACGAATCCAGACGTTCCACAAAAGAAAAAGTATACACCGGGTGTAGATGAAGCTGTCATTGGCGGCGAACAATTCAATACACACAACACTTTTGATACATTTGTGATCGGACCTGGCAATAGATTTCCTCATGCGGCAAGTCTCGCTGTTGCCGAAGCACCTGCTCAAGCCTATAACCCGCTTTTCATTTATGGTGGCGTTGGTTTAGGAAAAACGCATCTAATGCATGCGATTGGTCATTATGTATTAGAAAACAATCCTGATGCTAAAGTTATTTACACGTCTAGTGAAAAATTTACTAATGAATTTATTAAATCTATTCGTGATAATAAAACTGAGCGTTTTAGAGAAAAATACCGTAATATTGACGTTTTATTAATAGATGATATTCAATTCATCCAAAATAAAGAGCAAACACAAGAAGAATTCTTCCATACTTTTAATGAATTACATCAAGCAAACAAACAAATTGTTATTTCGAGTGATAGACCGCCGAAAGAAATTGCTAAATTAGAAGATCGTTTGCGTTCTCGCTTTGAATGGGGATTAATCGTTGATATTACGCCTCCTGATTACGAAACAAGAATGGCTATTTTGCAGAAAAAAATTGGAGAAGAAAATTTAAATATTCCAACTGAAGCATTAACTTATATTGCTAATCAAATCCAGTCTAATATTCGTGAACTTGAAGGTGCACTCACTCGTGTATTAGCATTTTCTAAACTTCAAGGCCAACCGATTACAACTGAATTAACTGCTTGCAGCTGTTAAAAGATATTATCCAAGCGCCAAAATCGAAAAAAATTACGATTCAGGATATTCAAAAGATAGTTGGACAATACTATAACGTGAGAATTGAAGATTTTAGTGCTAAAAAACGTACAAAATCCATTGCCTATCCGCGCCAAATTGCAATGTACTTATCACGTGAGCTAACTGATTTCTCATTACCTAAAATTGGTGAAGAGTTTGGTGGCCGTGATCATACTACTGTTATTCATGCGCATGAGAAAATAGCTAAAGAAGTAAGTAGTGATTCAACTTTTAAACAAGAACTTGAAAACTTGGAAAAAGAAATTAGAAATCAATAAAAAACTGTACTATAACAGATTAATTGTAGGAAAATTGAGGAATAACGTAGTAACGATAAATTTTGGAGAATTGTGGATAATGTGTAAAAGTCATACACACTGTGCACAAGTTATCCACAGTCGTTAAATAATGCCATACCTGAATTCATATAAGTTATCCCGTAATCCACAAGCCCTACTACTATTACTACTGATTTAAAACCTATATAATTTATATATAAACGACTGGAAGGAGTTTGAAAATTAGATGGAATTCACAATAAGAAGAGATTATTTTATTGCTCAATTAAATGACACATTAAAAGCCATCTCACCAAGAACTACATTACCAATATTAACTGGTATAAAAATTGAAGTTAAAAATAACGAAGTGATACTTACTGGTTCTGACTCAGAAATATCTATCGAAATCACTATACCTAAACAAGTTGATGGTGAAGACATTATAGAAGTTGCAGAAACTGGATCAGTCGTACTCCCTGGTCGTTTCTTCGTAGACATCATTAAAAAGTTACCTGGTAAAGAAGTAAAACTTTCTACAAATGAACAATTTCAAACATTAATTACTTCAGGTCATTCTGAATTTAACTTAAGTGGTTTAGATCCAGATCAATACCCATTGTTACCACAAGTTTCTCGCGATGATGCAATTCAATTATCTGTAAAAGTACTTAAAAACGTGATAGCACAGACGAATTTCGCAGTGTCCACCTCAGAAACACGCCCAGTACTCACTGGTGTTAACTGGCTTATACAAGATAGTGAATTAATATGCACGGCTACTGATTCACACCGCTTGGCTGTAAGAAAAGTGGCATTAGAAGACGAGTCTGAAAATAAAAATGTCATCATTCCAGGCAAGGCATTATCAGAGTTAAATAAAATAATGACAGATAGTGAAGAAGAGATTGATATCTTCTTTGCATCAAACCAAGTACTATTCAAAGTTGGCAATGTGAACTTTATTTCACGTTTATTAGAAGGTCATTATCCTGATACATCTCGTTTATTCCCAGAGAATTACGAAATTAAATTAGGCATTAATAACGGTGAATTCTATCATGCAATCGATCGTGCATCATTATTAGCACGTGAAGGCGGCAATAACGTTATTAAATTAAGTACTGGTAATGAATTAGTAGAATTATCTTCAACATCTCCTGAAATTGGTACCGTAAATGAAGACGTTAAAGCAAGTAACGTTGATGGTGGTAACTTGAAGATTTCATTCAACTCGAAATATATGATGGATGCATTAAAAGCAATCGATAATGACGAAGTCGAAATAGAATTCTTTGGCACAATGAAACCATTTATTTTAAAACCCAAAGACGATGATTCAGTAACACAATTAATTCTGCCAATCAGAACATATTAGAACTTAATAACTTATCCCTAGACAATTTATTTTGTCTGGGGTTTTTTCTTTTAATTTTTAAATTCAAAAGTAATCGCTTGTCTATATACGTGTATATAAATAAAGCAGGGGACACTTTTTACGAAAAAAATAAATTTCAGAAGTATTTTAAGAGGTATATTTCATTTTTAAAGGCACTGAGCGATTAAATATAAGCATTTATTGTTAATTGTTAGGGTATTTCAATAAAATTTTATAACGCGTCTAAAACACGCTTTAAATGTCATTTTAAATCGCACATATTAAAAATGCTTGCTCTAATTTCATATTAAATTTGGAACTTATTGATAGAGAATCAAAAAAACAGAATAAAATCACTCGAAATTTGATATAATATTACATGTAAAACAACCGCTATAACGGGCTTTGTACATAATTATTAAAAAGAAGTGAAAATTAGTTATAAGAATACGCTTACATGCTGTATTTTACATGAAATTTTTCGTGAAAAAAGGTATAATATATTAGTGAGCTTAAAAGAAACGGAGTGATTGATTTGGTTGAAGAGGTAATCGTTGATGGAGACATTACTTTAGGGCAATTTCTAAAGACAGAAGGTATTATCGAATCTGGCGGACAAGCAAAATGGTTCTTACAAGATTTTGATGTCTTGATAAATGACGAACGTGAAACACGTCGCGGTAAAAAGTTAAACCATCAAGATAGCATTGTCATACCAGAAGTCGGTTCATTTGTTATTTTACATCAAGGTGAAGAATGAGATTAAAGACACTCCAGATAGAAAATTATCGTAACTATGATTCAGTTACCCTTGATTGTCATCCAGAGGTCAATATATTGATTGGCGAGAATGCACAAGGGAAGACAAACCTCCTTGAATCTATTTATACATTAGCATTGGCTAAAAGTCATAGAACGTCCAATGACAAGGAACTTATACGTTTCGGTATGGACTATGCTAAAATAGAAGGTGAACTTAGTTATAGATACGGTGAAATGCCTTTAACGATGTTTATAACCAAAAAAGGTAAGCAAGTTAAAATTAATCACTTGGAACAAAGTAGACTGACTCAATATATTGGTCACTTGAACGTCGTATTGTTTGCGCCTGAAGATTTAAATATTGTCAAAGGATCACCACAAATTAGACGCAGATTTATAGATATGGAGCTTGGACAAATTTCTGCAGTATACTTAAATGATTTGTCCCAGTACCAGCGAATTTTAAAACAAAAAAATAATTATTTGAAGCAACTGCAATATGGTCAAAAGACAGACAGCACAATGCTAGATGTCTTAAATCAACAATTTGCAGCGTATGCACTCAAAATTACGCTCAGACGTGAACATTTTATTAAAGAACTTGAATCACTAGCTAAGCCTATCCATTCTGGAATAACGGACGAGCGTGAGACGTTGTCATTAAAATATTTGCCTAGTATAAAACTCGACAATGAAGAGAAAAGTGAGACGGAACGCTTAGAAGAAGTCTTAACTTTACTCAATGACAATATGGAACGTGAGAAAGATAGAGGCGTTTGTTTATACGGCCCTCACAGAGATGATTTAGGTTTCAATGTAAATGATATGGATGCTCAGACGTATGGCTCTCAAGGCCAACAACGGACTACTGCTTTATCGATAAAACTCGCAGAAATCGAGTTAATGAATATCGAAGTAGGAGAGTACCCTATCTTATTGCTAGATGATGTATTAAGTGAATTAGATGATTCACGTCAATCGCATTTATTAAGCACAATTCAACATAAAGTGCAGACTTTTGTAACTACAACATCAGTCGACGGTATAGAGCATGAAATTATGAAGAACGCTAAACTTTATCGCATTAACCAAGGCGAAATTATAAAGTAATAGAAAGTGAAGGTGGAAGCATTGTCAGATGTGAACAACACGGAAGATTATGGTGCTGGTCAGATTCAAGTATTAGAAGGTCTAGAAGCGGTTCGTAAACGACCAGGTATGTATATAGGTTCAACTTCAGCAAGAGGTTTGCATCATCTTGTATGGGAAATCGTCGATAATAGTATCGATGAGGCACTTGCTGGATATGCCGACGAAGTTGAAATTGTTATAGAAAAAGATAATTGGATAAAAGTTACTGATAACGGACGAGGCATTCCAGTAGGTATTCAAGAAAAAATGGGACGTCCTGCTGTAGAAGTTATTTTGACAGTGCTTCATGCCGGCGGTAAATTTGGCGGCGGCGGATACAAAGTATCTGGTGGCTTACATGGTGTAGGTTCATCAGTAGTTAACGCGTTGTCTGAAGATCTTGAAGTGTACGTTTACAAAGATAACCAAATTTATCATCAGGCCTATAAAAAAGGGATACCGCAATTCGATTTGAAAGTTATCGGAGAAACTGATGAGGCTTCTGGTACGGTAATTCGTTTTAAAGCGGATTCTGAAATATTCACTGAAACTACAGAATATCACTATGAAACGTTACAACAACGTACAAGAGAGCTTGCTTTCTTGAATAAAGGTATTTCAATTACGTTAAGAGATGAACGTGAAGAGGAAGTTAGAGAAGACTCTTATCGCTATGAAGGTGGTATTAAATCTTACGTAGAAATGTTGAATGAAACGAAAGAACCACTTCATGATGAACCGATTTATGTACATGAATCAAAAGATGATATTGAGGTTGAAATCGCATTACAGTATAACAAAGGTTATGCAACTAACTTATTAACATATGCGAATAACATCCACACATACGAAGGTGGTACACATGAAGAAGGATTCAAACGTGCCCTTTCTCGTGTGCTAAACAGCTATGGTATAAACAGTAAAATAATCAAAGAAGATAAAGAGCGACTTTCAGGTGAGGATACACGTGAAGGTTTAACAGCGGTCGTGTCTATCAAACATAGTGATCCACAATTTGAGGGACAAACTAAGACGAAACTTGGTAACTCAGAAGTGCGTCAAGTCGTTGATAAATTATTCTCTGAACTATTTGAAAGATTCTTATACGAAAATCCACAAGTCGGACGTATTGTCGTTGAGAAAAGTATTATGGCATCACATGCACGTCTTGCGGCTAAAAAAGCACGTGAAGTGACACGTCGTAAATCTGCTTTGGAAATCTCAAGTCTACCTGGTAAACTTGCAGACTGTTCTAGTAAAGATCCGTCTCGAAGTGAAATTTTTATCGTCGAGGGTGACTCTGCCGGAGGGTCTACAAAATCAGGCCGTGATTCAGAAACACAAGCGATTTTACCGTTACGTGGTAAGATTTTAAACGTTGAGAAAGCACGATTAGATAGAATACTAAATAACAATGAAATTCGTTCAATGATTACTGCTTTTGGTACAGGAATTGGCGGAGAATTTGATTTAAGTAAAGCACGTTATCACAAGATTGTCCTTATGACAGATGCCGATGTCGATGGCGCGCACATTAGAACATTGCTTTTAACATTCTTCTATCGCTTTATGAGACCGTTATTAGAAGCGGGATACGTGTATATTGCGCAACCACCACTTTTCAAATTGACGCAAGGTAAACAAAAATATTACGTGTTTAACGAACGTGAATTAGATAAGCTTAAAGAAGAACTAGACCCAAGTCCAAAATGGTCGATTTCACGTTACAAAGGTCTCGGTGAAATGAATGCGGATCAATTGTGGGAAACTACAATGAATCCTGAACACAGAGCGTTACTACAAGTATCACTAGATGATGCGATAGAAGCAGACCAAGTATTTGAAATGTTGATGGGCGATGTTGTTGAGAATCGTAGACAGTTTATTGAAGATAACGCAGTCTATGCGAACTTAGATTTCTAATACAATGAACTGAATTTTTGAAGGAGGATATCTTGATGGCTGAACTACCTGAATCAAGAATTAATGAACGAAATATAACCAATGAAATGCGCGAATCGTTCTTAGATTATGCGATGAGCGTTATTGTCTCACGTGCTTTGCCAGACGTTAGAGATGGATTAAAACCAGTACATCGACGTATATTATACGGATTACATGAACAAGGTATGACACCTGACAAATCATATAAAAAATCTGCACGTATCGTTGGGGACGTAATGGGTAAATATCACCCACACGGTGACTCATCGATTTATGAAGCAATGGTAAGAATGGCGCAGGACTTCAGCTATCGATATCCTTTAATTGATGGTCAAGGTAACTTTGGTTCAATGGATGGTGATGGTGCTCGCTGCGATGCGTTATACAGAAGCACGTATGTCTAAAATCACGCTTGAAATGTTGAGAGACCTTAACAAAAATACAATTGATTTCATAGATAACTATGATGGTAATGAAAGAGAGCCGTCAGTCTTACCATCAAGGTTCCCGAACTTATTAGTTAACGGTGCTTCGGGTATTGCTGTTGGTATGGCTACTAATATTCCACCGCATAACTTAACAGAAGTTATTAACGGCGTATTAAGTTTAAGTTATAACCCTGACATCACTATTTCTGAATTAATGGAAGATGTCCAAGGTCCTGATTTCCCTACAGGCGCTTTAATTCTTGGTAAAAGTGGCATCCGTCGTGCATTTGAAACTGGACGTGGTTCAGTTATAATGCGTTCTCGTGCTGAAATAGAAGAGCGCGGTGGCGGACGTCAACGTATCGTAGTGACTGAAGTACCTTATCAAGTCAATAAAGCGCGTATGATAGAAAAAATCGCTGAATTAGCTCGAGATAAAAAGATAGAAGGTATTACAGATTTACGTGATGAAACAAGTTTACGTACAGGTGTACGTGTCGTAATTGATGTTCGTAAAGACGCAAACGCAAGTGTTGTTCTAAATAACTTGTATAAACAAACGCCATTACAAACATCATTTGGTGTAAACATGATTGCATTGGTAAATGGTAGACCGAGACTTATCACGCTTAAAGAAGCATTGGTTGAATACTTAGATCATCAAAAAATAGTTGTAAGAAGACGTACTGAATACAACTTGAAAAAAGCATTAGACCGTGCACATATTTTAGAAGGTTTAAGAATTGCACTGGATCATATTGATGAAATCATTAGAGTAATACGTGAATCAGATAACGACAAAATTGCGATGGCAAGCTTGCAAGAGCAATTTAAGTTAACTGAACGCCAAGCGCAAGCAATATTAGATATGCGTTTAAGACGTTTAACTGGTTTAGAACGCGATAAGATTGAATCAGAATACAATGATTTAATTGCTTATATTGAAGAGTTAAAAGCAATTCTTGCAGATGAAGAAAAGCTTTTACAAATCGTGCGTGATGAACTCATTGATGTTCGTGATCGTTTTGGTGACGAACGTAAAACTGAAATTCAACTTGGTGGCCTTGATAATATTGAGGATGAAGACTTAATCCCTGAAGAACAAATTGTTATTACATTAAGTCATAATAACTATATTAAACGTCTACCTGTTTCAACATATAGATCACAACACCGTGGTGGTCGTGGTGTACAAGGTATGAATACGCTCGAAGAAGACTTCGTTAGCCAACTTGTAACGTTAAGCACGCATGATCACGTTTTATTCTTTACGAATAAAGGTCGTGTTTATAAACTTAAAGGTTATGAAGTACCAGAACTCTCACGTCAGTCTAAAGGTATTCCAGTAGTCAATGCCATAGAGTTAGATAGTGATGAATCTATCAGTACAATGATTGCCGTTAAAGATTTAGAAAGTGAAGAAGATTACCTTGTATTTGCAACACTGAAAGGTAGAGTTAAACGTTCTGCGTTAAGCAACTTCTCACGCATAAACAGAAACGGTAAGATTGCTATCAACTTTAAAGATGATGATGAATTGATTGCAGTACGTCTTACAGACGGTGAAACTGATATTCTTATCGGTACTGCGCATGCGTCATTAATTCGCTTCCACGAAACTGCATTACGTCCACTTGGTCGTACAGCAGCAGGTGTGAAAGGTATTACGCTTAGAGAAGGCGATAAAGTTGTCGGCTTAGATGTTACTAAAGCGGAACAAGATGATGAAATCCTAGTCGTTACTGAAAATGGTTACGGTAAACGTACACCTGTAGGAGATTACAGATTATCAAACCGTGGTGGTAAAGGTATTAAGACTGCTACGATTACTGAGCGTAATGGTAATATTGTTTGTATAACATCAGTCACAGGAGAAGAAGACTTGATGGTTGTCACAAACTCTGGTGTTATTATTCGTATTGATGTAAATGACATTTCACAAAATGGTCGTGCGGCCCAAGGTGTGAGATTAATCAAATTAGATGATAATCAATTTGTATCTACTGTAGCTATAGTAAACGAAGAAGATGAAGAAGAAGTTGAAGCAACTGAAGAATCTGGAACAACTGAATCAGGTTTAACAAATGCCCAAACAACGGATTCTGAATCACAAGATGCGTCATCAAGTGATGAAGCGGTTGTAGAAGATAACACACCAGGTAATGGTATCCATACAGAAGTTGAAGATGACAACTCTGAAGAAGATGGCCGTAAAGAAGTAAGAGAAGACTTTATGGATCGTGTTAACGAAGATATCGATAATGCAGATAGCGACGACAACGAAGAAGAATAATCTTTGATTAAAGATAAATACACATATAAAAAGACCTACCTCACTAAGGTAGGTCTTTTTTCGTTATAAGTTAACTTTCTAATGATTTCATTGCATGTGGAATCTCGCTTATAAGTCTTGATGGTGGAACGACATACATTTTCTCTGCTAACTGTTCACCAATGAAGCTATGTGCGTATGTTGCACTTGTGACAGCTTCCTGAGTGTCATCAAATTGCCCGACGAAACTCGTAATCATTCCAGCTAGGGTGTCACCCATGCCTCCAGTCGCCATAGCGGGCGTACCGATTGGTAATTTATAATCTTTATCTTTGAAATAAATCTCCGTACCATGCATTTTCAGGACAATAGTTGCTCCGATACGATCTACCGCTTCACGATTGCGTTCATATGTTTGTTCCTCAATAGGAATACCACTTAAACGTTCCCATTCTTTTTGATGTGGTGTGAAAATGACATGACAAGCAGGTATTTCAGGTTTCAATTTACTGAAAATCGTTATAGCATCTCCATCTACGATTAGCGTTTGATGCGGTTGGATATTTTGTAGTAAGAATGTAATTGCGTTATTACCTTTGAAATCACAACCTAAGCCAGGACCGATTAAGATACAATCTGTGTTTTCAATCATTTTTGTTAACATTTTTGTATCATTAATATCAATAACCATTGCTTCAGGACAACGAGAATATAGTGCGGCATGGTTCGTTGGATGTGTAGCTACTGTTATTAGTCCACTGCCACTATAAACACATGCACGCGCCGCAAGCATAATCGCGCCACCTAAGTTAGCATTACCTCCAATTAAAAGGATTCTGCCATAATCACCTTTATGTGTATCATCTTCACGTTTAGGAATGCTTACCGATGATAAAGTTTCCATATTGAAACCTCCTTTTAAAATTCATGATAATTTAACGCTATTGATTTTTGAATAATATGCGTAAAAGTCAGAGTTTAAAATTACCAAAGTAATTATAAATCTACTTTAAAATCTTCAATTATGTGTGCAAAATATTGCTATCTATTGAAGTGTTTTTATTTTCGAAATTTTTAAACTGTTTTTTAATACAATAGAAAATAATAAACCCGCATTGCATTTAAGTCAATAGGTAAACCTGTTAAGAAATTATTAACTTTTCTAAAATGAAGATTAATGCTCCTTTACCCTATTAAAACAGTGATTTGATACCATGTTACGGATGTGTCAAAAGCTATTGTTCTGCTGAAAATGTAAGCGTATACTCGAATTAATCGAATTAAATTCATAAGTAGGGAGATGGAGAAATGACATTACAATTAAATGGAGAAATGCTTACAATTGAAGATATCAAGAAATTTTTATACGAGAAAGATACGGTGGAAGTGACTGAAGAAGCTTTTGAACGTGTAAAGCAGAGCCGTCAAACAGTAGAGAATATTATAGCGAATAAAGAGACAGTCTATGGTATTACAACAGGTTTTGGTTTGTTCAGTGATGTGCGTATTGATGAAGGGGAATATAATCAATTACAAGTGAATCTTATCCGTTCTCATGCGTGTGGTATGGGGGACCCATTTTCAGAGGAAGTGTCATTAGTGATGATGGTATTAAGATTAAATACCCTACTTAAAGGACATTCTGGTACTACAGTAGATTTAGTAGAACAGCTCGTATACTTCATTAATAATAGAATTGTGCCAGTAGTTCCTCAACAAGGCTCACTTGGTGCTTCTGGAGATTTAGCACCATTATCTCACTTAGCATTGGCCTTGATTGGAGAAGGTAACGTGTTTTACCAAGGTGAAGAGGTAGACAGTCGGTATGTCTTAAATAACTTGAAACGTAAACCACTAGAATTACAAGCAAAAGAAGGGCTAGCACTAATTAACGGTACACAGGCGATGACTGCCCAGGGTGTAATTAACTATATAGAAGCAGAGAGTCTAGGCTATCAAGCAGAATGGATTGCTTCACTTACACATCAAGCACTCAATGGTATTACAGATGCTTACAATGAAAAGGTACATAAAGCACGTAACTTCCAAGAACAAATTGATGTAGCTGCGCGTATGCTAGATTGGTTAGAAGGTTCTGAGTTAACAACGACACAAGGTGAAGTACGCGTGCAAGATGCTTATACTTTACGCTGTATCCCACAAATTCATGGGGCAAGTTTCCAAGTGTTCAATTATGTTAAAGAAAAACTAGAATTTGAAATGAATGCTCGCAAATGATAATCCACTTATATTTGATGAAGATGATGAAACACTAGTGATATCAGGTGGTAATTTCCACGGACAACCGATTGCTTTTGCCTTAGATTTCTTAAAATTAGGAGTCAGCGAACTGGCTAATGTTTCAGAACGTCGACTAGAAAGACTTGTGAATCCACAATTGAATAATGGCTTACCTGCATTTTTAAGTCCACAACCAGGTTTACAAAGTGGTGCAATGATTATGCAATATGCGGCAGCAAGTTTAGTTTCAGAAAATAAAACACTTGCACATCCAGCCAGTGTCGATTCTATACCGTCGTCAGCGAATCAAGAAGATCATGTATCTATGGGAACGATCGCTTCTCGTCACGGTTATATGATGGTTGAGAATGCACGACGTGTCTTAGCGATAGAGACGATTATTGCATTACAAGCTGTAGAATATAAAGATATTGATAAGCTATCACCAAAAACGTATGAAAAATATCAAACGTTACGCCAAATCATACCTTCAATCACAGAAGATAGACAATTTCATAAAGATATCGCGACGGTATCGCAATATTTACACGATACTGCGTATATGAATGAGATATAATAGACGTCAGCACTGTCACTCTTGAAAAATATAAGGTTATTTGCTATATTTAAAACAAGTTAATAAGTTATTGTTCGTAGGCTAAGTAGTATTAATTGTTTGGTTTCAGAGAACTTGTGGTTGGTGTGAACAAGTAATCAACGTTAGTGTGAATCTACCTACTATTAGAAGAACAATCGGCTTTGGCCGTTATTTATGGAGAGTGCGACCTCATTAGGCTGTTAAATAGGGTGGCAACACGTAGACCACGTCCCTTGTAGAGGGGATGTGGTCTTTTTTGTGTTATTATCCAAACATTTTTAAAAATTGAAAGGATGAATGCGATATGTTAGACATTAAATTATTCCGTAACGAACCTGATTTAGTTAGAGAAAAAGTAACAAAGCGTGGTATGGATGTCCAAGTAGTTGACGATATTTTAGCATTAGATGAAAAACGTCGCCAATTAATTAGCCAAGCTGAAGAAATGAAAGCGCAACGTAACAAAGTAAGTGGAGAGATTGCTCAGAAAAAACGTAATAAAGAAAATGCAGATGACGTTATTGCAGAGATGCGTAAACTTGGAGATGAAATTAAAGTCTTAGATGACGATTTAAACCAAACAGACAGAGATCTTAATGATAAATTATCTCGTATTCCGAATATAATTCAAGATGATGTTCCTGTAGGCGCGTCAGATGAAGAAAACGTAGAACTTAAACGTTGGGGCACACCAAGAAACTTTGATTTTGAAGAAAAAGCACATTGGGATCTTGTAGAAGATTTAAAAATGGCTAACTTTGAACGTGGTGCTAAAGTATCAGGTGCTAGATTTGTCTTCTTAACTGGTGAAGGTGCACAATTAGAAAGAGCGTTAATGAACTATATGGTAACGAAACATACAACACAGCATGGTTATACAGAAATGATGGTACCACAATTAGTAAACGCTGATTCAATGTATGGAACAGGTCAATTACCTAAATTTGAAGAAGATTTATTCAAAATTGAAAAAGAAGGGCTGTACACAATTCCAACAGCTGAAGTACCGTTAACGAATTATTACCGTAATGAAATTATAGGTCCTGATGTCTTACCAGCTAAATTCACAGCACAATCAGCATGTTATCGTAGTGAAGCGGGTTCAGCCGGACGTGATACAAGAGGTCTGATTCGATTACATCAATTCGATAAAGTTGAAATGGTTCGTTTTGAAAAACCAGAAGATTCTTGGGATGCGCTTGAAGAAATGACAAATCATGCAGAAGCGATTTTAGAAGAACTTGTGCTACCTTATCGTCGTGTGAATCTGTGTACAGGTGACATTGGATTTGGAGCTAGTAAAACATATGACTTAGAAGTTTGGTTACCAAGCTATAATGATTATAAGGAAATTAGTTCATGTTCAAATATAACTGACTTCCAAGCGCGTCGTGCGAATATCCGTTTCAAACGTGATAAAAATGCTAAACCAGAATTAGTGCATACACTAAATGGTAGTGGGTTAGCAGTGGGACGTACATTTGCGGCAATCGTTGAAAACTATCAAAACGCAGATGGTTCTATTACAATACCTGATGCTTTAGTTCCATTTATGGGCGGTAAAACAGAGATCCGTCCTGTAAAATAAAATTAAATAAGTATGGCTAAAAGAGCGTAGCAAAGACCTTTGTTGCGCTCTTTATTTATATCGAGGTGGGGTAGGGGAGGGGTAAAATTAAGTGGATTTATAAAATTATGTAAGTAACATCAATGGTTTTTCATGTGAAAAATAACAGGTAAGTCTAAAATATTTCATAAGATTCAGAAAAGTTTAAAACGTTGATAAATAAGATTTTTAAAACAGAGGGTTGTCTTCCGTCACACAAACGGAATGCTAAAGTGATTGAATATAACGCCTAATTTATATTAAACTTAAGCTATTGTTTTTTAAAATTAAAAATGAAAGGAGTGAGGTAATGGAAGCGCATGTAACTTTTAAGCAAGGTGTGAAAGAATGTGTTCCTACATTATTAGGATACGCTGGGGTAGGGCTGTCTTTTGGAATTGTTGCTGTAGCCTCAGGATTTAGTTTGCTTGAAATTATCTTACTCTGCTTACTTGTATATCTTGGTGCTTGCACAATTCATCATTTGTGCATTAGTCATCGCAGGTACACCGATTTCTGCGATTGTGTTAACAGCATTTATCGTAAATTCCAGAATGTTTCTACTAAGTATGACGCTTGCACCGAGTTACCAATCATACGGCTTATTAAATCGAATAGGACTTTCAACGCTTATTACAGATGAAACGTTTGGTGTAGCAATTACGCCACATCTTAAAGGAGAAAAAATTAACGATCGTTGGTTATATGGTTTAAATATCACAGCTTATTTGTTTTGGACATTTGCATGTGTTATTGGTGCTATATTTGGAAAATACATAAACAACCCAGAGACGTTAGGTTTAGATTTCGCTATTGTCGCGATGTTTATCTTTTTAGCTGTGTCACAGTTTGAATCAGTTCAACGCTCTCGCATCAAGACGTATTTTGTATTGATCATTACTGTAATTGTGATGATGCTTCTTCTAAGTCTCTTTATGCCGTCTTACGTGGCAATTATTCTTGCTTCTACGGTAGCAGCTGGACTCGGGGTGGTGATGGAACGATGACAACAACGACGCATATGCTTATTATTATTTTGCTTTGTGGTATTGTGACATGGTTTACACGGATTATACCGTTTTTACTTATATCTAAAATTAAACTATCTGAAAGAGTTGTAAAATGGTTGTCGTTTATACCAATCACGTTATTTACTGCTTTAGTTATTGATGGTTTGATTGAACAACAAGATGGCATGATGGGTTATAGCATTAATGTGCCGTTTCTAATTACGATGGTCCCGACAATAGTGATTGCAGTTATCACACGTAGTTTAACAATTACAATCATAGGTGGCATTATTATTATGGTCGCATTAAGATGGGTATTTTAATTATTTCATTGATGTAAATCATTTTATCCGTTAGAATGACAATAATTAGAAAATTCCGACATTTTTTAAAAATGAATGGATTGTTGGAACATCAATAGTAGTAATGTAGTGCAATACAATTAAAATAAATCTTATTTCGAGAAGCTAAGGGATTTGGCCCAATGATGCTTCAGCAACCGGCTAAATAAAGTACGGTGCTAAAACCAACGATATAGTCGAATGATAAGTAATTTTCAACTTCTTACTTATTGAATAGTGAGGAGTTTTTTTACTAAGTAGGAGGTAAGTCATGACGAATTATACGGTTGATACATTAGAATTAGGACCATTTACAACAGAGTCAGGAGAAACGATCTCAAACTTAAAATTACGTTACGAACATGTTGGATTGAAAGGTCAACCTCTTGTGGTCGTGTGTCATGCTTTGACAGGAAATCACTTAACATATGGCACAAATGAACAACCTGGATGGTGGAGAGGTATTATTGATGGTGGTTATATGCCGATTAATGATTATCAGTTTTTAACTTTCAATGTAATTGGTAGTCCATTTGGCTCTAGTTCTGCGCTTACGGATGAAGACTTCCCAGAACAACTGACTTTGCGTGATATTGTGCGTGCAATTGAATTAGGTATTGAGCATTTAGGCTTTGAACGTATTAATATACTTATAGGTGGCTCTTTAGGTGGCATGCAAGCAGTAGAGTTATTATATAACCGTAAATTTGAGGTTGATAAAGCAGTTATACTTGTCGCTACACAGAGAACATCTTCATATAGTCGTGCATTTAATGAAATTGCGAGACAAGCGATTCATTTAGACCATGAACAAGGTATGAGTATCGCAAGACAACTCGGCTTCTTAACATACCGTTCGTCTAAAAGTTATGAACAACGCTTCTCGCCAGATCAAGTGGTTGCATATCAAAGGCACCAAGGCGATAAGTTTATGAAACACTTTAGTTATGCATGTTATTTAACACTGCTTGACGTCTTAGACAGCCACGATGTGGATAGAGGGCGTGATGACGTGGACGAAGTGTTCAGCAGACTGGATACTAAGATTATGACAATGGGCTTTGCGGATGACTTACTTTATCCTGATGATCTTGTTTATGCAGTTGGCCAACGATTCAAATACCATAAACATTTCTTTGTACCTGACAATGTAGGGCATGATGGGTTTTTAGTTAATTTTAATGATTGGGCACCTAATTTATACCATTTCTTAAAGGTTTATAAAATCAAGCGTAAATGAGCGTGACTGTACTATAGAATGTTAAATTTAGGACGACACAGCAGAATCAGAATAACCAATAGGACCTACAAAGTAGACTGACTGCTTTGTAGGTCCTATTTTTTCTGGGAAAACACATGGAAATAGCTGTGATCTTGTGAAGTAATAGGGGATTTAGCTGTCTCAATATCAACTGAAAGGATGAATATTAGTTTATCTTCGAATAGTTGAATGTGTAGCGTATGTTTAACTTCTATAGAAATGAGTTGGCAATAATTGTATAAAAGTTTTAAAGAGGTTAAAATAAAAGTTATAGTCAAAAATAGTATGGGAGTGGCGAATTTGTTTTCAAAAATATATCCTAAGGCAACTATACTTAGTATAATCACGCTAGTCGTAGTAGCTTTAGCTTTACATATATTACCACCGCTTGGGCTTGTATTGAGTTTGTTTGCGACAATTCCAGGCATTATTTTATGGCATAAGTCTGTAGAATCATTTGGTTTAACAGCAGTCGTAACAGTTGTTTTAACAACTTTATTAGGTAATATATTCGTATTAAGTATCATGGTCCTCGTACTCTTAGTGAGTTTCGTTGTTGGCCAATTATTAAAAGAACGTACATCTAAAGAGCGTATACTTTATATTACAACTACATACGTGAGTATGATCTCGTTAATTGCATTTATGGCATTACAAACATTTGATAAAATACCAACATCAACAACATTAATGAAACCTGTGAAAGATCAAATACATTATTATATTTCTAATGCAGGTGTTGGTGCAGATTATAAACAAATGTTTGAAGAAACATTCCGTCAATTATCAGTTCAATTACCAAGTTATGTAATCATTGCAGTATTTATACTTATATTAATCAATTTACTAGTTACTTTTCCAATTTTACGTAAATTCAAAATTGCTACACCAATATTCAAACCATTATATGCGTGGCAAATGAAGCGTTCATTGCTATGGATGTATATGATTGTCCTACTTTGTGTTATGTTTACTGCCGAACCGAGTGCGTTCCAAAGTATCGTATTAAACTTCGAAATTGTGTTATCATTATGTATGTATATTCAGGGGTTAAGTGTGATTCACTTTTTCGGAAAGGCAAAATCAATGCCGCTCACACTTACTGTGATTTTAATGGCAATAGGGACAATTCTAATGCCACTTACACATATTGTAAGCCTCCTGGGTGTTATAGATTTATGTATTAACTTAAAACGTATCATTAAAAAATGATTTGAGGTGGAAAAATGAATCGTCAATCCACTAAAAAAGCCTTGCTCTTGCCATTTATCATAATGGCGCTCACAGCAATTGCGCTTGTTGTAATATGGTTCGTTTTCAACCAAATTATGGCAGGCATCGCTGCGATTGTCTTAGTGGTTATAATTATAGGGACAGTATTTTTGGTAAGACAAGCTTTACAAAAACTAGATAGCTATGTAGATGATCTGAGTGGTCATATTTCTGAAGGTAGCAACATCGCAATTAAGAATTTACCTATTGGGATGATTATCTTAGACGAAAATGAAAACATAGAGTGGATGAACCATTTTATGTCGGAACGATTAGATCGTAATGTCATTTCCGACCCAGTAAACGAAGTATATCCTAATATCTTAAAGCAATTAGAAAAAACACAAGAAATTGAAATTAAAGAAAATGAATACCATTATCGTGTTCGCTATTCTGAAAAAGAACATGTTTTATACTTCTTTGATATTACAGAAGAAATTCAGACGCAAGAATTATATGAAGAATCTAAACCGATTATCATGACACTATTCTTAGATAACTACGATGAAATCACTCAAAATATGAACGATACACAAAAATCAGAAATCAACTCTATGGTTACACGTGTAATCAGTAGATGGGCAACAGAATATAACATTTATTTCAAACGTTATAGTTCTGATCAATTTGTGGCGTACTTGAATCAACGTATTTTAAAAGATATCGAAGAATCTAATTTTAGTATTTTAAGTCAGCTCCGTGAAAAGAGTGTTGGTTACCGTGCCCAACTTACATTAAGTGTTGGTGTCGGTGAAGGTTCTGAAAATCTCGTCGACCTGGGTGAACTTTCTCAGTCAGGCTTAGATTTAGCGCTCGGTCGTGGTGGCGACCAAGTAGCGATTAAGAGCATGAATGGTAATGTACGCTTCTATGGCGGTAAGACTGACCCAATGGAGAAACGCACACGTGTAAGAGCACGAGTGATTTCACATGCTTTAAAAGATATCTTGATGGAAGGCGACAAAGTAATCATTATGGGACATACACGTCCTGATTTAGATGCAATCGGTGCGGCAATTGGTGTATCCCGTTTTGCAATGATGAATAATTTAGATGCCTACATTGTATTAAATGAATCAGATATCGATCCAACGTTACGTCGTGTCATGGATGCAGTAAATGAAAAGCCAGAACTAAAAGATCGTTTCATTACTTCAGATGAAGCATGGGATATTATGACATCTAAGACTACATTAGTCATCGTAGATACGCATAAACCTGAAATGGTCATTGATGAAAATATTTTAAATAAAGCAAACCGTAAAGTCGTGATTGATCATCATAGACGTGGTGAAAGCTTTATCTCTAGTCCATTGCTTATATATATGGAACCTTATGCAAGTTCGACAGCTGAACTTGTTACAGAATTACTAGAGTATCAACCGACAGAACAACGTCTGACACGTTTAGAATCAACAGTTATGTTTGCTGGTATCATCGTAGATACACGTAACTTTACATTGCGTACAGGGTCTAGAACATTTGATGCCGCAAGTTATTTACGTGCACATGGTGCCGATACGATATTGACTCAGCATTTCTTGAAAGATGATCTTGATACGTATATCAATCGTACTGAGTTGATTCAAACGGTGAAACTGCAAGAGAATGGGGTAGCAATTGCCCATGGCTCTAATGACAAAATCTATCATCCTGTTACAGTTGCACAAGCTGCCGATGAACTGTTAAGTTTAGATGGTGTAGAGGCTTCATATGTAATAGCGAGACGAGAAGATAATCTCATAGGTATGTCTGCCCGCTCACTTGGTGCAGTTAATGTGCAAATAACTTCTTAATAAAGAAAAATTATGCGGTGGAAGCAACACCAGGTAACTTAAAACAATTAGAACAAAAAAATAAAGCAGTTGAAGCTGAGCGTCAACAACAAATTGAAGACGCTAAACAATTGAAAGAACAATTAAGTAATATTGAAGTCGAAGTATCTGCTAAAACAGGTGAAGGCGGCAAATTATTTGGTTCAGTAAGTACAAAGCAAATCACGCAAGCATTACAAAAACAACACGACATCAAGATTGATAAACGTAAAATGGACTTACCAAATGGTATCCATGCATTGGGTTACACAAACGTGCCAGTTAAATTAGACAAAGAAGTCGAAGGTACTATTCGTGTACACACAGTTGAACAATAATAACGGATTGAGATATGAGGTGTAATCGTAATGGATGGAATGTATGAACAAAATCAAATGCCACACAGTAATGAGGCTGAGCAGTCTGTCTTAGGTGCCATTATCATAGATCCAGAATTGATCAACACAACTCAGGAAGTATTACTTCCTGAGTCCTTTTATAGAGGTGCACATCAACACATCTTTAGAGCCATGATGAACCTCAACGAAGACAACAAAGATATTGACGTGGTAACAATCATGGATCAATTGTCACAAGAAGGACGATTGAATGAAGCGGGTGGTCCACAATATCTAGCTGAACTATCTAGTAATGTGCCAACCACACGTAATATTCAGTACTATACAGAAATCGTGTTTAAACACGCAACCAAGCGTAAATTAATACAAACAGCTGATAGTATTGCGAATGATGGTTACAATGATGAACTGGAACTAGATGTAATACTAAACGACGCGGAACGTCGCATATTAGAATTATCATCCACACGTGAAAGTGATGGATTCAAAGACATTAGAGACGTACTTGGTGAAGTATACGAGACGGCAGAATTATTAGATCAAAACAGTGGTCAGACACCAGGTATTCCTTCAGGTTATCGTGATTTAGACCAGATGACAGCAGGGTTTAACCGTAATGATTTGATTATTTTAGCTGCTCGTCCTTCTGTAGGTAAGACTGCCTTCGCGCTTAATATTGCGCAGAAAGTAGCTACAAATGAACGTAATTATTCAGTTGGTATCTTCTCGCTTGAGATGGGTGCTGACCAATTAGCGACACGTATGATTTGTAGTTCGGGCAACGTCGATTCCAACCGATTAAGAACAGGTGCAATGACTGAAGAAGACTGGAATCGTTTTACAATTGCAGTAGGTAAATTATCGCGTACGAAGATATTTATTGATGATACACCAGGTATCCGTATTACAGATATTCGTTCGAAATGTCGCCGCTTGAAACAAGAGCACGGCCTAGACATGATAGTGATCGACTATCTACAATTAATTTCAGGTAGTGGTTCACGTTTTTCAGACAACAGACAACAAGAAGTTTCTGAGATTTCTCGTACATTAAAAGCAATTGCCAGAGAACTTGAGTGTCCCGTAATCGCACTAAGTCAGCTATCACGTGGCGTTGAACAACGTCAGGACAAACGACCAATGATGAGTGATATACGTGAATCTGGTTCGATTGAGCAAGATGCCGATATCGTTGCCTTCCTTTATCGTGATGATTATTACAATCAAGGCGAAGATGAAGAAGACGATGATGACACGAACTATGAACCACAAACGAATGATGATAATGGTGATATCGAAATTATTATTGCCAAACAACGTAACGGTCCTACAGGAACTGTGAAGCTTCACTTTATGAAACAATATAATAAGTTTACAGATATAGATTATGCCCATGCGGATATGATGGGTTAGAAAAAAGATAAAATTAATTTTTCCGTACAATAATACAAACTTTTGTTTTATTGTACGGTTTTTGTTTGTATTTTATTCTTGAATCATAATGTAAGTATGTATCTTTTTTTAATGTAAAATACAATGAAAACATTGGTGTTACTATGTTTATCACATTTATTGGAGCGTTTGAATATTGATGAGAATTAGAAAAATGACGAAAAATCAATGTTCGATTTTTGTTTGCAATATCGTTGTGGTATTGGTAGAATACTCATTGGTTAATTGAGAAAAACTTGGAGGTGCTCATATGTCATCAATAGTAGTCGTTGGGACACAATGGGGAGACGAAGGTAAAGGTAAAATTACGGATTTTCTAGCAGAACAAGCAGATGTTATTGCACGTTTTTCAGGCGGTAATAATGCGGGCCACACAATTATATTTGGTGGAGAAACTTATAAATTGCACTTAGTACCATCTGGTATTTTTTATAAAGAAAAATTATCAGTGATTGGTAATGGTGTAGTCGTAGATCCAGTTGCACTATTAAAAGAATTAGATGCTTTAAATGAACGAGGTATTTCAACAGATAATTTACGTATTTCTAATCGTGCACAAGTTATTTTACCTTATCACTTAAAACAAGATGAATATGAAGAAGAACGCCGTGGAGACAATAAAATTGGCACAACGAAAAAAGGTATCGGCCCAGCTTATGTAGATAAAGCGCAACGTATCGGTATCCGTGTGGCAGATTTATTGGACAAAGAAACATTTGCACAATTATTAAAAAATAACATTGAATATAAAAATGATTACTTCAAAGGTATGTTTGGTAAAGCATGCCCAACTTTTGATGAAATCTTTGAAACATATTACGCTGCAGGGCAACGTATCGCACCTTTCGTAGTAGACACTGCTAAAGTATTAGATGATGCCTTTGTAGCAGAAGAAAAAGTATTATTTGAAGGTGCTCAAGGCGTTATGTTAGACCTTGATCACGGTACATACCCATATGTAACTTCAAGTAACCCAGTAGCAGGTAACGTTACTGTAGGTGGCGGTGTTGGTCCAACATTCGTATCTAAAGTTATCGGTGTATGTAAAGCATATACATCTCGTGTAGGTGATGGTCCTTTCCCAACAGAACTATTCGATGAAGATGGTCACCATATCCGTGAAGTTGGCCGTGAATACGGTACAACAACTGGTCGTCCACGCCGCATCGGTTGGTTTGACTCAGTCGTATTACGTCATTCTCGTCGTGCAAGTGGTATCACAGACTTATCAATCAACTCTATTGATGTATTGACTGGTCTTAAAGAAGTGAAAATTTGTACAGCTTATGAATTAGACGGCGTAGAAATTACTGAATACCCAGCAAACTTGAAAGACTTAAATCGTTGTAAACCAATCTTTGAAACACTACCAGGTTGGACTGAAGATATTACAGGTTGTCGTTCATTAGAAGAATTACCTTCAAATGCACGTAGATATTTAGAACGTATTTCTGAGCTATGTGATGTGAAGATTTCAATCTTCTCAGTAGGTCCAGACCGTAATCAAACAAACTTATTAAAATCTTTATGGTAGGAAAGTAATACCAAGTTAGGTCGCTAATCTAATGATGAAAAAATACCTTGTAGCGTTCACCATTAAGGGTGCGTCTACAAGGTATTTTTATTTATAAATAATTGTTATTTAATTGAATTGGCAAACTTTATTGCGAAAAGCGAGTATTTGATCTACTGCATATGCATAACCCGCTTCATCGACAGATTGCACGTTTTTTACTTTTTCGATATGTCTTTGATAATACATTTGATTTTCTAACATTTCTGATACAGCACAGTTTAATTGTTCAGGCGTAATGGTCTCAGCATCAATGTGATGACCTAAATTTAAGTCTGCAATCTGTTTAGCTACCATAGGTTGGTCTGCGCTCTGTGGGAAGGCTAGCATTGGCACATTCATCATCATAGCCTCGTTCGTGCTATTCATGCCCGCATGTGTTAAGAATAACGCTGTATGCTGTAATAACTCAGTTTGTGGTACATAATTTTTAATTATAAAATTATCCGGTACTTCATCGAAATCGTTGAGATGGTTTGTTTCACCGATAGAAACAACGACTGATGCGTTGATGTCTGCTAATGCTTTAAAACATTTATTGAAAAAAGCGATATTTTGATTAAAAATAGTTCCTAAAGAAATGTAAATGATTGGTCGTGTTTGATCAATGTCATCCATAAATCCAGAGGGTTGCGGTTGAATGACTGAAGGACCAGTAAAGACATAACGTTGCGCATCAAACAGGTCATAATTCATTTGGAAACCTTTCATTACATAACATAAGTTAAAATCTCCAGGATTATTCATCACTTCAAAGCGTGAGGGCACCTCAACGTTATATGTAGATTCAAGATGTTGTTTCAATTCATTAAATGTTTCATCTGCTTGTTTAATTTCATTGGCATCAACCATTGTTGTTAATTTTTCTGTAAATGCATTAAAACTTTGTTTACTATGTGCAAATGATGTAATAGAAGATATTGAAGGGATATTTAATTTTTGCGCAATGATATGACCACAACTAAACATAGAATCGTGAATCATATAATCATAATGCTCATCTTTCGTTTCTTCTAAAATTTGAGGCACAATGATATCCGCAGTTTTCAATAAACCGTTCATTACATTATATAAATGATGTTGACCATAAGATCTAAAACGATCGAGTATAGCATCAGTAGGTAACGTGCGTACTTCTACACCTGTACCGACTAATTTCTCTTTATATTTATCGCATATATAATAAACGACGTTTTCACCGCGTTCAACGAGTTCTTTACATACTGCAATAGTTGGATTAAAATGTCCGGGTGATCCTGAGTTGATAAATAATACGTTTGCCAAGGATAAGCCTCCTAATATATTTTATTACACAAGTTTAGCAAAAAGTTTTGAAAACAAAAAAGATTTTAAGTTGAATAGTTTTGTTTTAAAATATAAATTATTTACATGGCATTGAATCAATTTGAAGTTTTTTGCATTTTCATTAATGGCTTTATAGCAGTTTTTTCAAAATAAATCTTTAAATACTAACTTTATACAATTAATATAGAAAATTATACTAATAAAATTAAAAAAAGAGCTTGTCTTCCTTCTAGAGACTTGGTATAATTTAACTTGTGCTTAAGACAGGCTCCTTGGTCAAGCGGTTAAGACACCGCCCTTTCACGGCGGTAACACGGGTTCGAGTCCCGTAGGAGTCACCATTTTTTAGGTCTCGTAGTGTAGCGGTTAACACGCCTGCCTGTCACGCAGGAGATCGCGGGTTCGATTCCCGTCGAGACCGTATAATGCCCATCCAATAGGATGGGCATTTTTTGTTATCATTATCATTTGATTATACTAGTGTTATTACATATAGAAGCTATAAAATGAGCTTAATTTGAATTTGATAAAAAAATTGCTTATGATAAATGAGCATATGGTAGACCAATATCAATATTCAGCATAAACATAACGAGATGTCCCAGTGACGATGAGCATTTATTGGCATAGCATCATATGAAATTAATGTGAGGAGTGTAAGTATGGCAAATGATAAAAGTATAGAGGGATTGGATCTCATAGATTTAATTAGTGAACGTCACAGTGCGCTTAGACAAACCTTGGAATCCACAACTTCAGAGCAAATACAAGATGTTCACTTCAGCGGCTCAGAATGGTATCTGATTGATAAAATCAATTATGAGAAACCAACTTTTGCCGAACTTACTAGAAAAATTCATCTTACACGCCAAGCTATTCATAAAGCGATTAAACAATTAGAGCACAAAGGTGTCGTTCAAGTTGAAGCTGTGCCCAACAATAAAAAAGAAAAATGCGTAAACTTAACTACATTAGGTCTGCAGTGTTTTGAACAGTATGTAGAACATAAATTACAACTCGTTGCGCATATAGAAACAATGATTGGTAGTACACAGTTAGAGCAACTTAAACAAGTACTAAAGCAAGATTGGCGTTTAGAAGATATTGAATAAATAGATACTTAGGTGTCAGACAACAGAAGCAATTGTTTGATGCTTAATTTTTTCGAAAATAAATTTGTCAACTGGGTTGACATTTTTTCAGAAAATTTGGTACAGTAAGTAAGTTCATATTGAGCGGACGTTGTTTGTTGTCATCATGATTTAAATTATTTCCTGGGTGATACTAAACCGATGTTCAATTTATATAGACTAAAATGAAATGGAAATATAGGAATAAGTAGTAAAGCGTGGAGATGAATTTAATAAAATGAGCGACAAAGCACGATTGCTATACACTTGAATATGTACTTCAAGGTAACACTCACTTTATTATCTCTTAATTATACTTATACTTCGTTTACCATAAAAAGGAGTATATCAAATGGCAACACAAGTAATAGTGAAAAATCCAAAAATGTACGCACTCGTATTAATGATTGGTGGATTTATGGGTCTGTTTAGTGAAACAGCATTAAATATGGCTTTAACAGATATCATGGCTGATTTTCAAGTTTCAGCAGCAACTGTACAATGGTTAACAACAGGTTATTTACTCGTCATGGCTTGTTTAGTTCCCGCATCTTCGTATTTAATCAAATGGTTTAATACAAAGTCTCTAGTCATTACAGGCATATTATTATCTTTATTAGGCGTCATCGTAGGCGCACTTGCACCTAACTTTGGTTTGTTATTATTAGGACGTATTATACAAGCATTAGGTACAGGTATTTTGTTACCGATTATGATGACCGTACTGATGTTAATCTTCCCAATTGAAAAACGTGGTGCAGTGATGGGTATTATGGGACTTGTTATCACAGCAGGTCCAAGCACTTGGGCCGACGTTATCAGGTATTATTATTTCAGCATCAAGTTGGCACTTCATCTTCTGGATTAGCGCAATTTTATATATTGTCGTATTATTGATGGCATTTTCACATGTTGAAAATGTTGGTGAAATTACGAAACCTAGAATTGATATTTTATCGATTTTCTTATCGACGATTGGTTTTGCAGGTCTTGTATTCTCACTAAGTTCAATGGCAGAAGCGGCGTTTACAGATGTAATCGTTTGGTTACCATTATTGATTGGTCTCATTGGATTAGCAATCTTCATCGTGCGTCAGTTTAAAATCGATTCACCGATGCTTAACCTAAGCGTATTTAAGTACCCAATGTTTATATTAGGTGCGGCAATGGTGTTCATAACGATTTTATGTATATTATCTACAGGTATTTTATTACCACTCTATCTAAAAGGTGCGCTATTATTTAGTTCTGCTGTCGCTGGTTTAATCTTATTACCAGGTAACGCCGTGAACTTAGTATTGTCACCAGTTATAGGCTCGTTATTTGATCGCTTCGGCGCGAGATACTTTGGTATTATAGGCTTCGTACTTATGTTTATCTCAGCAATCTCATTTGCGTTCATGATTTCAGCGTCTACACCTGTATGGGCAATCATTCTCGCATTCATGGTGCTATTCTTTGGTATATCCATGGTTATGATGCCAGCACAAACCAACGCTTTAAATCAGTTGCCACATCAACTTTATGCAGATGGTTCAGCAACGATTACGACATTAATTCAAGTAGGCGGTTCTGCTCGGTACAGCGATTGCCATTACAATTTATACAACGGCAATGAAGTCATTCGGTTCAACTAACCCAAATGCCGCACAAGAAGTTGTACTAGCACATGGTGTCCAATATACCTTCTTCTTTATAGTAGGTTTAACGATAATTGGATTTATACTGTCTCTATTTGTTAAAAAAACGAAAACAATCTAAAAATAATAAGTGATACATATAAATAAGCGACGCATACATGTAGAAATTAGAGCGAATGAATCATTATTCGCTGTAATCTGAATACATGACCCGTTACTTCATATATGTATCACTTTTTTTGATTTTGGTATGGATGATGTATGCGTATTACATGCTTCTTAAAATGGAGCTTAAATGTAGGCTGTATATGGGTTATAGGCAAGAAGTTCGATTGATACGCTGATATTGTTTACACTTGATGCATCTATGATTTATCGATAAGTACCCATTTAATACGAACAATGTTATAATTTTACAATATACAAATATAATTTTCTATTTAGAAAAATAGAATTAATAGGTTATAAATGGTAAATTATACTAGAGAGAAAGACGTAGAATTTTTAAAAATGAACGTACTACAATTTAGAAATGAGGTTTATAAATATGGCTAGAAAAGTTGTTGTAGTCGATGATGAAAAACCAATTGCTGATATTTTAGAATTTAACCTAAAAAAAGAAGGTTACGAAGTATTTTGTGCTTACGACGGTGACGATGCAGTTGATTTAATATATGAAGAAGAACCCGACATCGTGTTATTAGACATTATGTTACCAGGACGTGACGGCATGGAAGTATGTCGTGAAGTACGTAAAAAATTCGAAATGCCGATTATTATGCTTACAGCAAAAGACTCAGAAATTGATAAAGTATTAGGTCTTGAGCTTGGCGCAGATGATTATGTAACAAAACCGTTTAGTACACGCGAATTAATTGCACGTGTGAAAGCAAACTTACGTCGTCATTATTCACAACCAAGCACAAGAAGTAGATAATGCATCCAATGAAATTTCTATTAAAGACATTGTTATTTATCCAGATGCATACTCTATCAAAAAACGTGGTGGGGAAATTGACTTAACACACCGTGAATTCGAATTATTCCATTACTTATCTAAACATATGGGTCAAGTAATGACACGTGAACATTTATTGCAAACTGTTTGGGGTTATGACTATTTTGGTGACGTGCGTACAGTAGACGTAACAATTCGACGCTTACGTGAAAAAATCGAAGATGATCCATCTCATCCAGAATATATAGTAACTCGTCGTGGCGTTGGATATTTCCTCCAACAACATGACTAGGGGACGCTTATAAATGAAATGGCTTAAATATTTTCAGTCTTTACACACGAAACTTGTTATTGTCTATGTGTTGCTCATTGTAATCGGTATGCAAATTATCGGTTTATATTTTACCAATAGTCTAGAAAAAGAATTAACACAAACATTTAAAAATAATATTTCGCAATACGCGAAACAAATCGAAATTAATATAGAAAAAGTCTATGACGAAGACAATTCGGTTAATGCTCAAAAAGAAGTTCAAAACTTATTAAATGAGTATGCGAATAGACAAGAAATAGAAGAAATCCGCTTTATTGATAAAGATCAGATTATTATGGCCACTTCAAAGCAGTCTACGCGTAGTCTAATAAATCAAAAAGCAAACGATAACTCTATCCAAAAAGCTTTATCTTTAGGCGAAATTAATAGCCATACCGTGTTAAAAGATTACGGTAACGGCAAACAACGTGTATGGGTATATAACTTACCAGTTAAAACATCGAACGACGGAACAATAGGTAACGTCTATATCGAAGCGGATATTAACGATGTATTTAAACAACTTAGCGAGCATCAACCAAATCTTTATCGTGGGTACAGGGATTTCCTTATTAATTACTGTCATCCTTGGTTTCTTCATTGCGCGTACGATTACGAAACCTATTACAGATATGCGTAACCAAGCCGCAGAGATGTCTAAAGGTAACTATACGCAACGCGTAAAAATATACGGTAACGATGAGATTGGTGAGCCGGCACTTGCCTTTAATAATCTATCGAAACGTGTACAAGAAGCACAAGCGAATACCGAAAGTGAGAAACGTCGTTTAGACTCAGTTATCACACATATGAGTGATGGTATTATTGCGACCGATCGCCGTGGTCGTGTACGTATTGTTAACGATATGGCATTGACGATGATGGGCTCACTAAAAGAAGATATTATCGGAGACTACATGTTAAACGTCCTTAAATTAGAGGAAGAATTCTCTTTAGATGAAATTCAAGAGAATAATGATAGTTTCTTATTAGATATTAATGAAAACGAAGGTATTATTGCACGTGTGAACTTTAGTACAATCGTTCAAGAAACAGGATTTGTGACAGGTTACATTGCCGTACTACATGACGTTACAGAGCAACAACAAGTAGAACGTGAACGTCGTGAGTTCGTAGCAAATGTTTCACATGAATTACGTACACCACTGACATCTATGAACAGCTACATCGAAGCGTTAGAAAGCGGTGCTTGGGAAGATAAAGAACTTGCACCACAATTCCTATCCGTAACACGTGAAGAAACAGAACGTATGATACGTCTCGTAAATGACCTCTTACAATTATCTAAAATGGATAACGAATCCGATCAAATTACGAAAGAAATCATAGACTTTAATATGTTTATTAACAAAATTATTAACCGTCACGAAATGTCCGATAAAGAAACGACATTTGTCCGTGAAATTCCTAATAATACGATTTTCACAGAAATCGATCCAGACAAAATGACACAAGTATTTGATAATGTCATTACCAATGCGATGAAGTATTCTCGCGGCGATAAACGTGTAGAGTTTCACGTGAAACAGAACGCGTTATACAATCGTATGACGATACGTGTGAAAGATAATGGTATTGGTATTCCAATCAATAAAGTAGATAAAATCTTTGACCGTTTCTACCGTGTGGATAAAGCACGTACGCGTAAAATGGGTGGTACAGGTTTAGGCTTAGCCATTTCCAAAGAAATTGTTGAAGCACATAATGGTCGCATTTGGGCAAACAGTGTAGAAGGACAAGGCACATCAATCTTCATTACACTGCCATGTGAAGTACTAGAAGATGGTGATTGGGATGCGGAGTAAAGAGTTAATCAAATCCATCATCCTATACCTTTTAGTATTAATGAGTGTTGTGCTGACATACATGACGTGGAACTTTTCACCAGACTTAGCGAGCGTAGATCAACAAGATAGTAGCAATAAAGATGCAAAAGCAAATACGATAGGTAAACCGCTCGAGCAAGGCATGAGTAAAGTTGTTGCCCCTTATCAAGTCATTCACTCTAATGGTGAAGATACAGAAGGTATGGAAGCAACACGTGGCAACGTCGAAGAGACGATTAGTCCCTTGAAAAACCAACGTGTATTACATGCCGAACAAATGCATAGTAATCATAATTTGATTATTCCAGACTTAAGCGATGAATTTTTAGTACTGGATTTCAGTTATGACATGCCACTAGCAACCTATTTAGGCCAAGTATTAAACATCGATGCCAAAGTACCAAATAACTTTAAATTCGACCGTTTATTAATTGATGACAATCAAGATGGCAAAGTTAAACTCTATGCTGTTAGTAAAGATCGTCATAATGTCGTACGTATGACGACGACGGCGAAGATCAGTTCATTGGCTAAACAAATGAAAGAACAACAGAAAAGTATGAAGCCATATACAGAGATTATTACCAATAAAGATACCATCGATAAGGCTACGCATATCTTTGCACCGAAGGCACCTAAAGGTTTAAAATCATACCACACGATTTATAATCGCATTAGTGTCGATACGATGAATTCTATACTCTTCAATGACTCTGTAGTCGTACGTAGCACGAAAAGCGGTACAGCGACATACAATAACAACACCGGCGTCGCCAACTACAGTGAAGATAATGAAAAATATCGTTACACGAATCTCTCAGAAGATGAGGATCGTTCAACAAACATGCAAGACAGTATTCCAAGTACTTATGATTACATCAACAATCATGGTGGCTTTACAGACGATTACAGACTGTTCAGCACAGATAATAAAGGCGGCGAACTAACATATCAAATGTTCTTAAACGGCCGTCCAACCTTCAATGATGACGACTTGAATAATATTAAAGTCTCATGGAGCGACAAAGGCGTCTTCAGCTATGCACGTGCATTGTTAAAATCAAATGTCACGATAGATAGCGGGGAAGATGAAATAGATTTACCAGGTGCTGAAACAGTCCGTTCAGAACTGGCAAATAATCCTGAAATCGACTTTGAAGAAGTAACAAACATGACGATTGGATACAACATGGAACATAAAGATGATGGTAGCGACATCGAAATTCAACGTAATAGTGAATTCAAACCACAATGGCATGTAGAGTATAAAGGCGAATGGCATGCATACAACGATGGGGGGCTAGAATAAATGAACTGGAAACGCGCAAAAACATTATTTATTATCGTATTTATTCTAGTCAACATTAGCCTGATTATTATCTACGTGGATAAAGTGAATAAATCACAAATTAGCGATAGTGAAGACGAAAATGCAGTGAATTTTAAACAAGAAGAAATTAAAATTCCAGAAAACCTCCCAAGTGTGAATGGTTTGAAAATGCAATTACTGACAGCAAGATCGAATGACTTCTCATCTTATGCGAAGACACGTCCAAGTATTACGAGCGAGCATTCAGGCGCAGTAGCCAAAGGCGATATTAGTGACCCAATTAACATCAGTAATGATCAATTCACCGACCTTAAATCGTATGTCAAAGGCGGCGTCTATAAAGGTGAAGACTACGAAATGAGCCATATTGATGATGAAAAAGTTACATTTGAACAAACATATAATGATTATCCAATTATGAATAATAGTAGAGCGAAATTGGAATTTAACGTTGAAAATGGCAAAGCTTCAAGTTATGAACAAACTGCTATGAAATCTATCGAGCCTTCAGAAGGTACGAATAACGATAAAAAGCAAGTGAACACAGCGCGAAGTGCCATCGAGGACCTTTACTATAATCGTTATCTCAAACGCAATGACGAAGTAACCAATGCAAGACTGGGCTACTATACTGTTGTTAAAGAGCCGAACGTTCAAGTGCTTGAAGCCAATTGGGAAATCAAAGTAAAACACGGCGACAAGATTAAAACATATTATGTCGAAGCCGTAGCGGACAGTCCGAAAATTATTGAAGAATAATCTTGTGGATAACTGTGGATAAGTTGAGAATGAAATTAAAACGCACACCCTTTTGAGTAAGGTGTGCTCAAACTGCCAACAAAGTCTCCGACTTTGTTGGCAGTTTTTTTATGCACGCTTTCCGCGGAAACTGCCTTAGCCTGTAGCTTCGACTCGTGTTGTTTCCTCAGGTGTCTCGCCAAAAATTTTTACAAGTCACGCATCATTATTAAATAACTTTTTAGAACGTGATTAATGGAATTTAAAAGATAGATTAGTATCTAAATAAACAATTTGGACATGCTGAAAGCTAAAAGTATGTTAAAATTAAATACTGTTAATGAGAGTTATTAAAGAAGTATGAAATGGTTCATAAGCGTATCATATACTTAGAATTTTGCAGATAGCTTAAGCTAATTTTTGAAAAAGAGCTCGTTTCATATTCTCAAAAACTTAAATAAATTAGTTTATTATAATAAATAATTAGACAGAGGGCATGTTGATGGCACATAAACCGGAGACTGCCCCATAAGTAATAGAAGCAATAGATTAGAAAGGGTGAATCGCTTGATACGTATGAGCGCATTGGCGAGTGGCAGTACAGGGAACGCCACTTATGTGGAAAGTGATAAAGGTAGTATTCTTGTCGACGCGGGTTTGACAGGGAAAAAAATGGAAGAGCTATTTGGACAAATAGACAAACAAATTAAAGATTTAAACGGCATCTTAGTTACACATGAACACACAGATCATATTAAAGGTCTAGGTGTGTTAGCACGTAAATATGGTTTGCCGATTTATGCGAATGAGAAAACGTGGACAGCCATTGAAAAGAAAGATAGTAAGATTCCAATGGATCAGAAATTCATTTTTAATCCATATGAAACGAAATCAATTGCTCGGATTTGATATCGAATCGTTTAATGTTTCACATGATGCGATAGATCCGCAATTCTACATTTTCCATAATAATTATAAGAAATTTACGATTTTAACAGATACAGGTTACGTTTCGGACCGCATGAAAGGTATGATTCAAGGTAGTGATGCTTTTATCTTCGAAAGTAATCACGATGTGGATATGTTACGCATGTGCGGTTATCCATGGAAGACGAAACAACGAATACTTAGTGATATGGGACACGTTTCAAACGAAGATGCAGGCTTAGCAATGACAGACGTCATCACAGGCAGCACAAAACGCATTTACCTGTCTCACTTATCACAAGACAACAACATGAAAGACTTGGCACGCATGAGCGTTGGACAAGTGCTCAATGATCATGACATCGACACAGAAAAAGAAGTATTGCTATGCGATACCGATAAAGCCAAAGCAACACCGATATATACATTATAGAAAATCTTAACTTCTTTGAAATTTAGATTTTCTTAATGCAGTAGTGGAAGCTACTGTAATCCATGATCAATATCAAAGCGAATTAGCCGACATCTCAATAGGAGGTATCGGTTTTTTTTACATTTTTCTAGCATACATGTTAGATGAAAAACATTTAATGAGAGTATTTTTATAGGAAAATTTACTCGATAAAAGAAGGAATATATGGGCATACAACCCTATGTCTTAACTGAAAATAACTATATGCAATTGACGGATAATTATAACAATTGGTGGAATGGTTATGTAGTAAGGATTCAGCAAAGATAGTATGAAGATAATGTAAATCCTGTGAATAAGTATGTAAGACAACCTCGAACTTATCCACGGAATTATACATAGTTATCCAGAGATGTGCACAATTCACAGGGAAGTACCCACATTGTACACAGAGTTATCCACAAATAAACAGGTTATTCACTCATTTTTGTGTAGAAACCGTAAACATTATTAAAAAACAGTATGCATTCCTGTTATAATAAGAGGGAATAGTGTGAATAAGTGTATAACTTGTGGATAAGTATAATAACTATCAACTACTACACAATTTTTTGGAGGATAACTATGAAGATTACGATACTCACAGTAGGTAAACTAAAAGAGAAATACTGGAAACAAGCTATAGCAGAATATGAAAAAAGATTAGGAGCTTATTCTAAAATAGAAATCATTGAAGTACCTGATGAAAAAGCACCCGAAAATATGAGTGATAAAGAGATAGAGCAAGTTAAAGAGAAAGAAGGTCAGCGCTTACTAGCAAAAGTAAAACCACAATCCACAGTGATTACTTTAGAGATTAAAGGAAACATGCTGACGTCAGAAGGATTAGCCAAAGAAATAGAAAGCCGCATGACGCGTGGCCAAAGCGACTTTACATTTATTATAGGTGGATCAAACGGTCTACACCAAGAGGTTTTAGACCGCGACAACTACGCCCTGTCATTCAGTAAAATGACTTTTCCACATCAAATGATGCGTGTCATTCTAATCGAGCAAGTCTACCGCGCGTTTAAGATCATGAGGGGAGAAGCGTATCACAAATAAAACTAAAAAATAGATTGTGTAATATTTAAAAAGGAGATGCTTACTATTAAACCATTTAATCTTAAGTACTTTAGTACTATTTATGAAACAGAAAATGAAAATTTATTAAAGTCATTTCTTAAAATGTATCACTATTGTTACTATACAAAAAATGGAATTAGTAGAGATGATAGAGAGCTAAAAGCTTTGTATAATTTAGTTGAAATATTAAAAGGGAAAAATGAGTACCTTAAATTATCTGGTTTCTTTTTAGGTTACAAAATTAACAATAATATTGATGAAGAATTTGATTTGCTAAGATTTAATGAAAGGTCTGTATTGAATATAGAATTAAAAAGTGAAATACCAAAAAATGGAATGAAAAAAGTTGAGGAGCAACTTAAAAGACATAGGTATGTATTAAAAGCTTTAGGCAAGGAAATATTCTCTTTTGTTTACATATTGGATTGTAACGAAATTTATAAATTAAGCAGTAAAGGGATTTTAGAAATAACTAACGAAAATGAAATATCAAGTTTATTAGATGAGAGTTTTTGTCAGTCTAATGAATTAGAAAATATAGATTTATCAAAGTTAATAATTTCTCCATACAGTCAACCAGATGAATTTTCTAATCATAAATACTATTTAAATCAATTACAATCAAAAGTTAAAGAGGATATATTAAATTCTGCATTTAATAAGATATGTATTGAAGGAGAATCAGGAACAGGTAAATCATTACTTCTATTTGATATTGCAAAACATTATAATACAAATAAAAAAGTTATATTGTTTATATGTGCTAAATTAAGTAATTCTAAAATCTTATCTGATATTATAGGTTTTGAAATTAGGTCAATAAGGGATTTTTATAATGTAAGTTTAGATGATTATGATGTTGTATTAATAGATGAAGCACAAAGGCTATATCAGAAGCAATACATTGAAGTGTTAGAAAAAGATGATATTAATGTAATATTTGCTATAGATAAAAAGCAAGTATTATCCCTTTTTTAGACAATTGTGATAATTTCGTAGAGTTATTTCATAATTCGTGCTAATAAAGATTGAAAAGTTTTAAAAAGGGTACAACATTAAGTAAGAGACTTGGAGCTCTTGTCAATTAAGATAATGAGCAAGTGAGCTCGTTACGTAAAAGATGAGCTGAGGTAAAGTTTACCTGCTCATCTTTTTCTATTTGGAGGCTAAATATATGAAAAAAATATTATTAACAGGCGCTTCGGGATATATCGGTAGTCACTTAATGAATAAATTAAAAGATAACTATGAAATTATAGCTATTTCTAGAAATATAGAAAATAAATCAAATGAACACAATGTTACTTGGAAGGCAGCTGACTTGTTTGATTTAAATGAAATCACTGGGGTAATGGAGGACATTGATATCGCTATATATCTTGTCCATTCTATGATGCCTTCAGCTAAGTTGACGCGGGCGAGCTTTGAAGATATGGATGCATTATTAGCTGATAATTTTGCTAAAGCCGCAAGTTATAACAAAGTTCAGCATATTGTATTTATGAGTGGTTTGATACCTAATACAAGTGAATTATCACCACATTTAAGAAGCCGTTTAGAGTGCGAACAGATTTTAGGATCATATGGTGTACCAGTAAGTACTTTAAGAGCTGGTTTGATTATAGGATCTAAAGGAAGTTCTTACCCTATATTAAAAAAATTAGTAGAAAGATTACCTGGCCTGTTGTTGCCAAAATGGGCTTATAATACAACATTGCCAGTTGCAATAGACGACGTGATTGACGGTTTATATAAAATTGTAGAGCGTAATCCAAATGAGAACGAATCGATAGATATTGGTGGACCTAGTCATATGACTTATAAAGATTTATTCAAGCAAACTGCAGAGGTACTAGATAAACGATTACCTACGATAGATTTGCCTATTATTCCCATTTGGTTAAGTAAATATTGGGTGAAACTTATTTCTGGGGTACCAAAAGAAATGGTTTATCCGTTAATGGATAGCTTAATTCATGATATGATTAGAAATGATGAAAATATTGTGAAAGACATTTCTATAGGCAAGATTGATTATAAGGAAAGTGTGCGTAATGCCTTGGAAGAAGAAACTAAGACACAAAAGAAAGGGAAGCCATCACGTAAGGGCGATATTAAAGATGTTAGAGCAATATCGAGGGTAGTCTTACCTAAAGATGTAAATATGATTCAATTGGCAGAATCCTATGCAAATTTTTTAAATAAAATCACATTAAATGTCGTTAATAGTGATTTTAATGAAGATAACTTTACGATTAGTGTGCCGTGTTTAAATAAGGACTTACTATTATTAATTAAAGATTTTAAAGCTTCTGATAATGAGAGAATTTTATATCGAATTGTTGGTGGAGATTTCGCTTTAGATTCAGATGGTGGTAATGCGAGATTAGAGTTTAGAAGATTACCTAATAGTGACGCATGTATCATAGCGTTACAAGAATATGAACCGACGTTACCTTGGTGGGTATATAAGTATACCCAAGCAAAAGTTCATAAAAGTGTAATGAATCTTTTTAAATTCAAGATTAATAGCCAAAAAACTAATAAAGGAGAATACTTTAATATGAAGAAGTTTATTTTGCCAATTGTTATTACAGGTGCAATTGTTTTGAAAGTATATGGATTGAAAAAGTATTTAGCTAGAAAAAATAACATGTCCAATGCCGAATTGTAAAGGCTAAAATAAAGGCTAGTTACTTTTACAAAAAGAGGAGATTGACTATGAAAACAAATGAAATAATTAAATCAATCATAAAAGTTATAACACCAATTACAGGCGGTAAATTTATAGGGAAATTTGCAGTGAAAAACGCGAGAAAAGATTATAAAAATAATGTTAAACCACCTTTTTCACCACCCGGCTATGTCTTTCCAATTGTGTGGCCAATACTTTATACAACGATGGGCGTAGCTTATGCATTAGTGACTAATAAATCTACTAGTAAGGATTTGAAAGGTGCTTATTACACGCAATTAAGCCTGAATTATCTATGGTCGATATTATACTTCAAATATAAATTACGCTTTAGTGCGTTGATAGAGAGTGTTGTATTACTGGGCGCGGTAGTTACAACAACTGTAAAATTTTTCAATGTAAAAAAAGTTGCCGGCATTTTACTAGTTCCATATATGCTTTGGAGCGCTTTTGCTACTTATTTAACAGCTGGTAATTGGTATTTAAATAAAGATAACCCAAGCTATACAGCGAAATCTGAGCATTAAATTGATGAAAAAGATTATATATATTGCGCTATATTGGTTTATAGTTCAAATGATTATTGCTCAACTTGGTACTCGTATTAGTTATAAGTTCTTAGAAAAAGATAATAAGTATTTTCGAAGTTGGAATATTGAGCAAGAGGGTCAATTATGGCAACAATTAGTTAAAGTGCAATATTGGAAAGATCATTTGCCAGACGGTCAAAATCTTAACCCTAATATCAGTAGTAAAGCGATTTTCGATTTATCTAAAAATATGAATGATATACAGCGATTTATATTAGAAACTAGACGTGCAGAGGTGGTTCATCTGCTATCCATATTTCCTGTTATTGCGTTTTTTAAAGCGTCAAAAAGCGTTAAAATAATTAATTTTATATATGTCATTATAGCTAATGTGCCTTGTATGATTGTTCAGCGCTATAATCGCCCTAAGTTAATACGTATTTATAATAAATTACAAAAAAGAAAAGGTGATTAAATGGGAAATAAGAAAGTGGTTGTCATAGGGGGTGGCTTGGGAGGGATTGCTAGCGCAATTTGTATGGCTCAAGCAGGCTATCAAGTGGATTTATATGAACAAAATAAGCATATCGGTGGAAAGGTAAATAGGTTAGACATAGATGACTATGGATTTGATCTCGGTCCATCAATTTTAACCATGCCTAAAGTATTTCAACGCCTATTTCAACGATGTGATGAAAGGCTAGAAGATTATGTTAGCATTCGTAAGTTAAGTTTACAGATTAGAAACGTTTATCCAGATGGCCAAATTTTAGATTTATATGAATCCATGGAAGATATGTTAACAAATAATGAATCGTTAACAAATAAAGATATAGAGCAACTTTCTTCGTTTTTTAGTTACGCACAAAAGATACATCAAGTTGCTGAAAAAAGCTACTTTGGTAAGGGATTAGATACGATGTTTGCAATTATTCGTTATCATGGTCCGTTTTCAGCTTTAAAGCAATTCGATTATTTTCGTACAATGCAACAAGCCATTAATAAAAGGGTGGATAACCCATATTTAAGAGAAATGCTAGGTTATTTCATAAAATATGTAGGCTCCTCATCTTATGATGCTCCGGCTGTATTGAGTTTATTACCTCAAATGCAACATGAGGAAGGTTTGTGGTACGTAGATGGTGGCATTCATAAGTTAGCGGAAGCGATGGAACAATTAGCGAGAAAATTAGGTGTGGGCATACATTTTAACACCCCCGTAAAACATATCAATTATAATAGTCAAAATAAGGTGACAGGGATAACAATAGAAAGTAATGAGGAAATATATGCAGATTACATTATATCTAATATGGAAGTAATCCCTGTTTATAAATATTTATTGAATTTTGATGCAAAGCAAATAAACAAATTGGAACGTAAATTTGAGCCAGCTAGTTCAGGTTATGTCATGCATCTTGGTGTGGACAAAAGTTATCCAGAGCTTCAACATCATAACTTTTTCTTTTCAAGTAATTCTAAAGTTAATTATGATCAAGTTTTTCACCAGTATGTTTTGCCTGAAGATCCGACTATTTATGTAGTGAATACAAATAAAACAGATAAGACACAGGCGCCAGAAGGACACGAGAATATAAAAATATTGCCACACATACCATACATTCAGAATAAGTCATTTAGTGAAGCAGAATATCTGCAATTCCGAGAACGTATATTGAATAAATTAGAGTCTATGGGCTTAAAAGATTTGAGAAGGCACATTGTATATGAAGATATATGGACGCCACTTGACATTGAAAATACATACAATTCTAATAAAGGAGCTATATATGGCGTAGTTTCTAATAAGAAGAAAAATAAAGGTTTCAAGTTTCCTAAAAAAGTCAGTACTTCAAAAATTTGTACTTTGTAGGTGGTTCTGTAAATCCTGGCGCTGGTATGCCTATGGTCACTTTGAGTGGTATGCAAGTAGCAGAAGCTATTATTAATGGAGAAAGTAGTTGAGGCTGAATGATACTTTATATAATAGCAATAGTATTGACGATACTATCACTAATAAGTGGAATGTGTATGTATGCGCGTCGAGCGATTATAAATAACTCCGGAAAAGAAAGAGGTCAGACAGCCGTCAGTGTTATTGTACCTGCTAGAAATGAAGCGGAGAACTTACCTAAATTACTTAACAGTATAAGTAAAGAGCAAGAAATAGAAGTAATTGTTATGGATGATGGTTCAACTGATGAGACACAAGTTGTTGCTAGATATTATGGTGCGAGCGTATATACTGTTGAAAATGATACTACATGGCAAGGTAAGTCACATGCTTGTTGGCAAGGTAGCAAATATGCAACGCATGATTTATTGATGTTTGTTGATGCTGATGTTCAGTTTGCTTGTGATGATAGTATTCAAAATATAGCCAATCAATATGATTTACAAGGTGGTAAAGGTTTGTTATCAATACAACCTTATCACAAGATAAAAAAGCTATATGAAAATATATCGGCGATTTTTAATTTAATGACAATCGTAGGTATGAATCAATTTTCAATCACGAAATCAGCAAATAATGAGCAAGGCGCGTTTGGACCAGTCCTTGTGACAAATAAGCAAGATTATAAATTGACACAAGGACATTTGAAAGCTAAAAATCAAATCATTGAAGGCTTTGCAATAAGTAAAGCATATAATCAGCAAGGTTTGCCAGTTAGTTTGCATGAAGGCCAAGGTGTAGTGAATTTTAGAATGTATTCTCAAGGATATAAAGCGCTATTAGAGGGTTGGAGTAAACACTTTGCACTTGGCTCTCAAGTAACTAAAAAGTCTACGCTTACGTTTGTATTTTTATGGCTATTTGGTTCACTTACAACAGTTTTAGCGATAATTTTTTCAATTAATTTAGGCTCGTTATATATATTATTAGCTATTACTCTATATTTTATATATGCGATACAATTTCATATATTTATTCGAAGAACAGGAAATTTTAATATCGTTGCGAGTTTATGTCATCCACTGCTCTTCATATGCTTTGTCGTGATATTTTTTAAATCATGGTTAGATATCAATGTATTCAAACGTATATATTGGAAAGGCCGTAGAATAGATTTATAGCTTAGTTTTTTATACAAATGTCAAGAAGTTCTAGGCTTACTGAGGAGGCCAATAAATGAATCAATTAGAGAGAGATTATAACCATTGTCACAATATAATGAAAGAACATTCAAAAACGTTCTCATATGCCTTTGATTTTTTGGATTTAAAAAGGAAAAAAGCAATTTGGGCTATTTATGCAGTTTGCAGAATTATAGATGACAGTATTGATAAATACAAAGACCTTGAGCAATTAAACGGCATAGCTAGAGATTTAGATGTGATTTATAGCGATTGTGATTATATTCAAGCGTATCAAAGTGATGCGGCTATTATGAATGCTTTAAGTAATACATTGAATACATATTCAATACCTAAAAAACCTTTTGAATCTTTAATTCAATATGTGAAGGAAGATTTAGTTTTAAAAGAAATGAAAACTGATTCAGATTTATATGAGTATTGCTATGGTGTGGCAGGTACTGTCGGTGAATTGTTAACTCCTATATTAACTTCATCAAATGAAAATAATTTCGAGCAAGCTGAAGAAGCCGCGATTGCTTTAGGCAAGGCAATGCAAATAACTAATATTTTAAGAGATGTCGGCGAAGATTTTCAAAATGGAAGAATTTATCTAAGTGTAGAAAAATTAGCTCAATATCGAGTTAATCTATATTCTATATATTATGAAGGAGTTACGCCAAATTATATAGAACTGTGGGAAAGTTACGCTACAGAGGCAGTTAGGTTATATGATATTGCATTAAACGGTATTAATTATTTTGACGAAGAGGTACGTTACATTATCGAATTAGTCACGATAGCTTATCATGAAATACTTGTGGAAGTAAGGAAGGCAAACTATACGTTGCATAAGAAAGTATATGTAAGCAAATTGAAAAAAATGAAAATTTATCGTGAACTTAGTGCGAAATATAATAGGAGTGAAACATTATGAAGATTGCAGTTATAGGCGGCGGTGTTTCAGGTTTAGCTGCAGCTTCAAGATTAGCAACAAACGGTCACCAAGTAGATTTATATGAAAAGAACCAACAAATAGGTGGCAGGATGAATCAGATCAAGCAAGATGGATTTACATTTGATATGGGACCAACCATCGTAATGATGCCTGAGATTTATCGAGACGTTTTTAATTACGCTCAAAAAAATATGAATGATTACTTGGAAATTAAACAATTATCACATATATATGATGTTTATTTTAGTGAAACAGATCAAATTCGCGTTCCTACAGATCTTGCTCAATTAAGAGATATGCTTGAAAGTATTGAACCTAACTCTACACATGGTTTTATGTCCTTTTTAACAGATATATACGAAAGATACGAAATAGCACGAAAATATTTTCTAGAACGTACGTTTAGGAAACCTACGGATTTTTATAATCCTTTTACTATATATCAAGGTATGAAACTCAAAACATTTGATAAAGCAGATAATTTAATTGAAAAATATGTTGATAATGAAAAAATCCAAAAGATTTTAGCGTTTCAAACATTATATATAGGTATCGACCCTAAACGAAGCCCGTCATTGTATTCAATTATACCCATGATAGAGTTAATGTTTGGCGTTCACTTTATAAAAGGTGGTATGTATAGCTTTGTCAGAGCGCTTCAAACGCTAAATGAAGAATTAGGTACTCAAATTTATACCAACGCAAACGTTGAAGAAATTATCATTGATAGTAGGTATAAGCGTGCGGAGGGACTAAAAGTAAACGGACATATAGAAAAGTATGACAAAATGATTTGTACTGCTGATTTTCCATATGCTACTTCATCTTTAATTAAAAATGAACATCATCCTAAGAAGTATACGACACAGAAAATTGATAATATGGACTATTCTTGTTCTGCCTTTTTAATGTATATAGGGGTTGATAAAGATTTATCCGAAGAAATTTTGTTACATAATGTTATATTTTCAAAGGATTTTGATAGTAATATCAATGAAATATTTTCCGGGGAAATATCCCAAGATCCATCAATATATGTATACGCTCCTAGTGTGGAAGATCAGTCGTTAGCGCCAGAAGGTCAAACAGGTATTTATGTGCTGATGCCCGTTTCAGAATTGAAAACAGGTGATACGGATTGGTCTGATGAGTCAACAATCACACAAGTGAAAGATATTATTTACAATAAGCTTTCTACGATTAAAGCGTTAAAAGATTTGAAAAAGCAAGTTGTGACAGAAATTATTTATACGCCTAAGGATTTTGAAGGAGATTATAATGCTAAATTTGGAGCAGCCTTTGGTTTAATGCCTACTTTAGCGCAAAGTAACTATTACAGACCGCCTAATGTGAGCAGAGATTACAAAAATTTGTATTTTGCTCGGAGCTAGTGTTCATCCAGGGGCAGGAGTGCCAATTGTACTGACGAGTGCTAAAATTACAGTTGATGCTATGTTAGAAGATATTAATAATGGTATATAAAAAACGCTTAAAATTACTTTTTGATAAAGTGATTTTAAGCGCCTTTTTAACTAATCGAACGTAATGGTTTGTGGTGTGTCTATTTTTTTATCGTTCATAATTTTTATGGATTTTGGTATTACTTTAATTACACACAAGTTTGGATCATCCTTAGAGTCAAAAAAGGACTTATCTTGTTTGTTCCAAATCCAATCAATAGTCTCTTGATCTTTCAGTATTTCAACATTAGCATCAATTTCTAGAAAACTACGATTATTCGTTTCATCGTAACCTATAAGTACATGAGCTTTGGGATTATCTTTAAATTCAGCAATTTTTTTAGACTCAATGCTTGTCTTAGTATAAAGTGTGTGTCCATCATTATAAAATACCATGTATCTACTATTAGGTGTATTGTTATGTGCAGTAGATAGGACACCTATTTTTGATGTATTTAATATATTTTCAATTTCATTTTGTAATTGTTCGTTATTCATAATTTAATCACCTCTGATAATAATATACCCTGAAGTTGCCTATAATATGTAAGGTATTAAAATTTATTTTATTTTTTAGTGAATTATACAAAAGTTAAAACGGGTATATGATTGAAAACACAATCTTAAGTTAAAGGACAATTATAAAGTGAATTTGTATGAAACAAGCTGGGAGGCAATAAAATGCATTTAGGAGTCATACTTAACAGAGTTTTTAGAACGAAAGATAATCCACTTTTTCAATATATAGTGAAGCATCAAAATGAGATAAATAAATTGTATTTTATCTTACCTTTAGAAGATTTAACTGACGCATCAGAAGTAAAACGTGACTATTACCATAAAGTTGTAAAAGGATTTGTAAATGCTTTAGATAAGCATGATATACAACCTTATATTGTCACATATGAAAAGCTAGGTGAATTAGCAGAAACATTGGCGTTATCTCACGTATTAGTAGCAAAAGATATTATGAGTTATCACAAAGAAATATATGACTATCCTCATGTAAAAAAGGCTTTTGAAAATCACCAAGTTACAGTAATTGGACAGCGCGTGAATCATTATTTTGAGCCAACAAAGACTTTTAATAAACAGCAACAGCCTTATAAAGTATTTACTAGTTTTTATAAAGCAAATCGTCAGGACTTAGTACACACCCCTAAAAAAAGTTATCAATTTAAGCAGTTGTCTCAAATTGCGGAAAAGGGTTCAAATCAAAGTGACTTAAAATTTGAAAATAATAAAGATATAGAAAAGTTAGCGCGTAAAGCTTGGGATGATTTTTTAAATGGTGACATAGCTCATTATGATAAATTGACTGACGATGTGTCTCAGGATTTTGTAAGTGGATTAGGTAAAAATTTAGCATATGGACTACTCGATATTCGTGAAATTATAAATGATTTACTTGAAGATTATGAGAGCGATGAAAAAAATTATGAAGCTTTTATAAGAGAGGTTCTATTCCGTGAATTTTATTATGTGTTAATGACACAGTATCCAGAAACGGCAACTAAATCTTTTTCTGAAAAATATCGAAACATGCAATGGTCGTATAATAAAACACATTTTGAAGTATGGAAAAAAGGTCAAACTGGTTACCCAATCGTTGATGCTTGCAATGAAGAAGCTGAATCGTACAGGATATATGCATAATCGCTTACGAATGGTCGTATCACAATTTTTAACGAAAAATTTATTTATTGATTGGACTTGGGGGGAGGAGTACTTTAGACAGTATTTGATAGATTATGATAATGCATCTAATGTACATGGATGGCAGTGGTCAGCATCAACTGGAACAGATGCAGTGCCTTATTTCAGAATGTTTAATCCTATACGTCAAAGTGAGCGTTTTGATGCGCAAGGGTATTTTATTAAAACACAGCTAGAAATATTTAATGATGTGAGCAGTAAATACATTCATGATCCAACTAAATATAAAGACAAGTTACAAGAAATTTATCATATTGAAATTGGAAAAGATTATCCACAGACTATCGTGAATCATAAAAATAGTAGAGATTATGTTATGGATAAATTTAAGCAATTTTGACATATCATCCAATAAAAAGGAGTGATTCATTTGTTGAAAAATGAAATACATCGTATTTATTTAGACAAAAATAATAATGAGGTAACTATTAATAGATTTAATGTGACATATCACTATACTATATTAGAACAAATTAATGATTTGCCACAATATGGTTATGCAGTTTTAAACCATTTATATGCTAATCCTGGTTTAGAGGCAGACTTCGAGCGTGTGTTCTTAAATAGAGATAAACATCTAGAGAATACTGAAGGGTTTGAAAATCTATTATTTCTAAAGCCACATAGTACACATGAACATCATGTTATCATTACGTTTTGGCAAGACGAAGCAGACTTACAAACATTGGCAAGAGTCTCAGGAATATAAAGCATCCCATAAAAATAGAGGAACCAAGCAAGGTGCTGATAAATCTATTGTAAACAGAAACCTATCATTTAATATTAGTTTAGAATTTAAATAACATAATTTTTGAATTAAATGATATTTCTGCAAACATATAGGCGAGTTATTTAAATACTAACTTGCCTATTTTTTAAGCGATATAAAAATTTTAGCAAAATCACTGATAAGGGGAAGCGTATCATAAGTGATGCAGTTTATTAAGTCGGACCATTATATTTAGTTGAGGTTTTTATCATAAAAGGTTTAATTAATATTACATTCTCTGTGTATTTATATTACAAAGTCTATTATCATAATGATATATATTAAAATTCGATGTATGGAGAGATAACATAAGTACAAACATATTAGATGAAATCAATAAGATACTAAATGGAATGGAAGATTTACAAAATAAATACGAGGAAGTTTATTTAATACGTAATGAACGTAAAATTAAGTATAGAGAAATAGATGGTGTAAGAGGCTTTATGCCAGACTTTTTATTGTACTTAAAAGACAATGAAAATACTTACCAAGTGTTTTTAGAACCTAAAGGTAAACATTTATTATCAAATGATAAATTGAAAGAGCAATTTATGTTATCAATCAATGAAAGAAATGATATTGGAGTACTTGCTGAAAATGAAGATGTTAGATTAGTAGGATTATGTTTCTATTCAGATGATTCGGCGAAAAGAAAAGAATTCAAAAATCATTTTAATGACAAGTTATTAAAATTATAAAAGGGTGAAATTTATGGTCAATAAACCAAAAATCTTTGAAGAATTTTTTTATAATGTAGATAATGAAACAGTTGATATTGAAGAATTAAATACATATATTGAAAAAAATAATAGGAATATAAATAAATATAGAGGGAAGATGTTCTGCCCAGAATGTAAAGTTGCTAAATTGACTTATGTTAGTAAAACAACTACTAGGCGAGCACATTTAAAAAAATTCCATCAGCAAATCATTATGAAAATTGTACTTATAATTATGAATACGCAAATCAAAAATTACTAATAAAATATATTGAAAGCTTAAACTATAATCAAGTTCAAGATAAATTAAATGCTATTATGAATATGTTGTTTAATAATAAAGATAATGAAAATATTGAAAACAATGCTTATATTAAAAAGAATAATAAATTTTTTAATCCTAATTTAATCTCGGATATAACAAAAAAACAAAGAGATTTAAAAGCAATTAGAAGAAAGAAACTACAAGGATGGATTGATAAATCATATGAAGCAGATTTATATTTATTCTATGGTGAAGCAAAATTATCAGTTGAAGAAAAAATCAGCAAAAATAACAAAAACTACAAATTCTACATTTTAACGATTTTTACAAAAGACAAAGTTGGAGAATGGAAGTTTCGTGCAACCGTATATAGACATAATATAAAAGATAAAGTAAACGAAGATAGTATATATCAAATAGCATTAATAGGAAGATTAAACTTAGATTTCAAATATCCAGGGATTAACTTGTTAAATAAAAATGCCATAAAGTATGAATTGATTTAGCTATAATGTGGAATATATTATAGGCTAGTTAATATATAATATAATTCAAAATCACCTATATTTCATAGATAACACTTTTGAATAGTTCTATATATTCCATTCAAAGTAGACGCAAGATTGCGGAACTTTGAATGGATGTTTTTGAATACTTACTTCAATGAGGTGAGAAAAGGATAAGTATATAAAAAAACTGAGTAAGATAGAACAAAATAATAATTAAAAATATAGGGAGAAAAATATGGTGAACCAATATACAATTGATTTTCATGAGAAATATCAAAAATGCTTAAAAGATATAAATTTTCAAAATTACGTTTGTCATAAAAATAATTCAATAGAAGTACTTAATAATATTATTTCAAAAAATTCACATTTAAAAAAACCAAACAGTATATTTCTTCACTTAAAGAACTTAATTATAGAAGAGAAAGTATACTTGATTATTAATGAAAATAAAAATGTTTTTGAGTTTTTAGTAATAGATAGGAATTTTAATTCTGTTAGTCTTTTTATAGTAGTCGGAACCGGTACAGAAGAGGTTAGTAATACTTTGATAGGAAAATATGAATATTTTATTGAAATAGATCAATTACACTCCTATAAAAAAGGATATGGCAAATTATTATTAGAGTATTTAAAAGGGATTGCGGATAATTGTCAAATCCCTCTGGCTCTGTATGATGGTATAGAATATATAGAAGGATATTACGAAAAACTAGGTTTTATTCCAACAAAGCGTCTGAGTGAAATTAATGAAGTTTATAAGGTTTATTATCCCAGTAAATTGAAGTGGTGGAAGAATTTTTTAATAAATAAACTAGTACTTATACAGTTAGATAAGTAATTTGAGAATTAATTGATCAAATAAATAAATGGTATCCCATGAAAAAATCTCATCACCAGTCGATAAACAGAAACTTATCCTAGGTGGTTTGAATTATTAAAAAAGTAAAATCTAATGGATTAGCATCAAAAGTAGTTAAGTAAAGTTTCATCTTTCTAAATCGAGTAATAGCAACAGCGACTAATTGAGACATAAAAAAACTCCTCAATATTCATCAAATATTGAGGAGAACTATTTTCATCCAATTTAAGACGCTTTTTTAAAATTTTTAGCGAGAAATTTAATTATCTATTGTGTAACTTTAAATGTAAAGTGTGTACTTTTTCTGCCAATGCTTGAACTGGACCATCGACATCAGCATTTTCAATAACGTGATGGATAGGTAAACTTTTTACTGGTGATTGTGGTGCGCCTATCTCACTTAGCCACGTATTTAATTGTTCAGTAGAACTGGCATAAACGATTCTTCCAAGACCTACCCAACCATGTGCGGCGGCACACATCGGGCAGTGTTCACCAGAAGTATAAACAGTTGCTGACTTGCGCTCTTCTGGTGTTAAATGATTAGCAGCCCATTTCGCTATTTCAAACTCAGGGTGTCTAGTGTGGTCACCACCACTAACATGGTTGTGATCTTCAAATAAAACGTTGCCATTAGAGCTCACTAATATAGATCCAAATGGTTCGTCTCCTTTATTCAGTGCCTGTTCTGCTAATTCGACACATCGTTCTAAATAAGTAATATCAGATTGACTAACCATCTAATAGCCTCCTTAGTAATTACAAATGAATATTATTCATTCAAAAATATTACATAGTACTTGTATCAATTACAAAACGATATTTAACATCTGAAGCTAAGACTCTCTTATAAGCATCATCAATTTGATCAGCTGAAATTAATTCGATTTGAGGTTCAATGTTGTGTTTTGAACAGAAATCTAACATTTCTTGAGTCTCTTTTATACCACCAATAGCTGAACCAACAAATGATCTACGATGACCAATTAAATTTGCTACATGTAATGATATAGGCTCTGCGGGTGCCCCAACATTAACGATTGTGCCATCTAGTGTTAATAATCTAAGGTAATCATCTAATTTCAGATTAGCACTCACTGTATTAATAATTAAATCAAATGAGCTTGCAAGTGTTTCAAACGTTGCTTCATCACTTGTTGCATAATAATGTGAAGCACCTAATTTCAAACCGTCTTCTTCTTTGTTTAATGTTCTTGATAATACAGTTACTTCAGCACCCATAGCATGTGCAATTTGAACAGCCATGTGTCCAAGTCCGCCCATACCTATAACTGCTACCTTTTTATCTTCATTTGCATTCCAATGATTTAAAGGTGAATAAGTCGTAATGCCAAGCACAAAGTAAAGGTGCGAGCAGCATCTAAACCAATATTATCAGGAATACGTAATACAAAATCTTCATGTACTACGATATGTGTTGAGTATCCACCTTGAGTTGGTTCACCATATCTGTCTGTACCTGCATATGTACCGACGTTTCCTTTTAGACAGTATTGTTCTTCGCCATTTTGACAATGAACACATTCTCCACAAGAGTCTACCATGCAACCTACACCGACACGGTCATCTATTTGATATTTACTGACTTCAGAACCGACTTCTTTAACAATTCCTGCGATTTCATGACCTGGCACTAATGGATAATTAACAGGTCCCCATTCTCCATGTGCAGTATGAATATCAGAATGGCATATGCCCGCATATTTAATTTCTATCAAAACATCGTTTGTATCAAGATCACGTCTTTTAATTTCCGTAGCATAAAAATCAGAATCTGGACTATTTACAGCTCTAGCTTTAACATTTAACATATATTAATTCCTCCATTATTCGTACTTCAGAATATTTTTATTGATATTCTTCATTGTTCATAATAGACCTTAAAGTATACTTTAGGTCAATGAATATGACTTCCCATGTAATTAGGACTGAACAAAAACAATATCTGGAGTAAATAATATGTGCATTCATTTATAAAACAGTGAAACCATCGATAAGGTTGTTTCCAGTATTTTAAAACTATTTAATATTGATTCAAAAATTACCAAATAAAAAAAGAGCGCGTCTTATAAAACGCGTTCTCCTTTTTTATAAATGCTTTAACTTCACTACATAACTCACTCTACATATTCTAGTTCATTAACCACTTTGACCATGTCGTCGTGAATGACTAAAGTTGCGTGGTTATCATAAGGTGTAGGGTCATTATTAATGATAATTAGATTTTGTCCTTTAAAGTTCGAAATAAGCCCTGCTGCTTGGTTGGACTACGAGTGACGAACCTAGGACGACTAAAGTATCAGCTTTATTTATTTTATCCAGTGCATTATATATCGTATTTTGATTTAATAATTCCCCATAAAGTACAATATCAGGTCTAATGGGGCTACCGCACACTTCACAATCACGTAAATGTTGTTCCATAATATAATTTTTGAAATATGCCTTATGGCAATCAATACAATAGAATTGATTTAACGTACCATGCAGTTCGTCAACGTTAAGACTCCCCGCATCAGAATGCAGACCGTCGATATTTTGAGTAATGACACCTAATGAACGTTTGTCTTGTTCTAGTTGAGCAATCCATTGATGAACAAGGTTCGGTTGCTTATCAGCTATAAGTAAACGTTTATGATAAAAATCTACAAAGCCTACTGGGTCATCTTGAAGATAATCCGTACTTAATAAATATTCAGGTGCGTAGCCATCTTTTGAAATTTCATCAAATAGCCCGCCCATAGAACGAAAATCTGGGACACCGCTTGCGACAGATACACCTGCCCCTGTAAAAAACGTGATTTTATTAGAATTATTAATGATGTTCTTGAATTGTTCAATCCTGTCATTCATGCATTTCACTCCATTAAAATTTTAAAAATCATACTCCTAACCTTTAAATTAATTTTAAGTTGTAAAAAGTAATTTAGCAAACAAAACATATACTTAAGCACTAACATGCGACCGTATATTATCTCTTGTTTAAGGGTATATTTACGGTCTTTTTTCAAATTGTATTATTATTCTATTAAATTTCACATTTAAAACTTATACTAATTAATTCTAAAAAGTATGATATATTTCTAATAATTATATGTATAAATTTTAATAACTAAAGGCGGTTTGGGGCTTTGAAGAAACAGAGACTAAAGTTAAGCACACTGATCATTATTGTAGTATGTATTGTAGTGTTATTTTCATTACTTATTACGAGTGTATTGATTAGTAAGACCATTAAAGATACGATACATAAAACAACTGAAGAGAAGGCCGAAGTAATTGGTAAGACCGTTGCTCAGTCTGAGATTGTTCAATCTACTTTGAAAAAAGGTGACAATGATAACAGTATACAAACGTATGTGTCTGAAATACAACAATCAACGGATGTGAGTTTTATTGTTGTGATGGATATGAACGGGATACGAAAATCGCACCCTAATGAAAAACGCATTGGTAAGCATTTTAAAGGTGGCGATGAAACAAATGCGCCGCACGGTAAAGAGAGTGCTTCGATTTCTAAAGGGACGCTCGGTGAATCATTAAGGTCATTTACCCCTGTTTATGCTGATGGTAAGCAAGTTGGAGTAGTTGCCGTTGGTGTACCGATGAAAAGTGTTTCTGAAGCACTTGCAGATGGGAATAAGCAAATTATCATTGGGTCAATTGTTGGACTTATTGTCGGTGCCATTGGTGCATATTTACTGTCTAGATATATTAAGAAAATTTTACTTGGTTTAGAACCATCGAATATCGCTAAGATACTTGGAGAAAGGAACACGATGTTGCAATCTGTTCATGAGGGTATCGTTGCTGTTGATAAAGAAGGTAAGATTAATTTAGTGAATAAATCAGCGATGGATATATTTAATAAGGCAAATTTAAAAGGCAATCCAATTGGCATGAAGATTGATGATTATATGGAGTCTACACAACTACCAAAAGTACTCGAGTTAGGTAAACCAGAATTGGACAAGGAACAAAATATTAATGGAGTGAAGATCTTGGTTAATAGAGTGCCACTGGTTGTAAATAATGAAATTGTTGGTGCAATTTCAACATTTAGAGACAAGACAGAGGTGAACAAACTTTCGGAACAGTTAGTAGGTGTGAAGACATATGCTGATACATTACGTGCGCAGTCACACGAGTTTAGTAACAGGTTGCACGTGATTTCTGGCCTGCTACAAATGGAACATTATGAGGATTTAAAACAGTATATACATGAGATTGTTGAACTAGGCAGCCAAGAGAATGGTAGTATTACGTCGAAGATTAAAGATCCTGTGTTAGCTGGATTCTTAATTGGCAAATTAAGTTTGGCGAGAGAACAGAATATTAAATTGTCTATTATCAGCCATACAATGATTCCAGAACCGAAGCATTCATATATTACTCATGAAATGATTACGATTATAGGTAATTTAATAGATAATAGTATAGATTCTTTAAGCGCATCTGCTGTTAGCGAGAAAACAATTGACGTACATTTGAAATATATAAATAACGCATTAATCATAGATATTGTAGATTCAGGCTTAGGTCTAAAAGGTGATTTAGCCCATCAAATTTTTGAAAAGGGCTACTCTTCTAAAGGGGAGCACAGAGGCTATGGGCTGCATCTTGTTCAACAAAGCGTAGAGAAACTTAACGGGGAAATAAATGTAGCTTCTAATGTAGAAGGCAATGTGACATTTTCAGTCGTTATAAATTATTCAAAAAAGGAGGGACTATAAATGTTAAATATCTTAATTGTTGAAGATGATCCAATGGTTGCACAAATAAATCAACAATTTATTAAAAAAATAGATGACCAAACCTCAGTTGATATTGCCTCAAATGTTAAAGAAGCTATAAAACATATAGAAAATAAAGAAATTGATTTACTATTGCTCGGATATATACATGCCTGAGGAAAATGGACTCACATTTCTTAAATATATAAGAGAGCAAGGTTATAAAATAGACGCAATTCTCATCACAGCGACTACGGATGTCGAGGATATTCAAACTGCATTTCGTTACGGCGCTGTAGATTATTTAATTAAGCCCTTCGACTTTGAGCGTTTTCAACAATCATTGTTGAGATATAAAAAAGGACTCACATTCTTTAATAAAACGAGTAGTATTAATCAAACTGATATTGATGCTGAGTTTCTTAACAAGGAAATTGTTGACCGTGATTCAGAGTTGAAATTACCAAAAGGTGTGACGGAAGCAACGTTACAAGTGATTATTGATAAAATGAAATACTTTGAAGAAAATGAATTCTCTACAGATGACATCTCAAAGCACGTCAATATTTCGAGAGTTTCTGTAAGAAAATATTTAAAGTTTTTAACGGATATAGAGGTTTTAGAAGAATCTTTAAATTATGGTATAGGGCGGCCCATTAATTTCTATAAGGTTAAAAAGGATAATCTTCAGTATTTAAAGGGTTATATAGAATTATAGTGAAGTGTTACCGAATCAAAAGGATTAAATTCCTTTTGATTCGGTTTTTTTAATTACAAAAAGATAATTAAAATTTCATAAGCTATAAATTTATATCGTCTATGAATAGAATAGATTTATACGTAACAAGGGGGTTAATAATGAATACGAAAGCAAATTTGAAAGCGCTTACTAATGAAGGGGTGCCAATAGAGCGCAGCTTTAAAAGTTTAGGGAAAAGGCTGATTCATATTAAAGTGGGCGTGTTACCATTACCACTTTACTTAATACTAGCTGCAATTATATTAGCTGCGTCCGTATATAATACGTTACCGGCAGACATGATCGGTGGATTCGCAGTAATCATGATTTTGGGTATCTTGCTAGGCGATCTTGGTCAAAAATTGCCGGTTTTAAAAGATATCGGTGGACCTGCTATTTTAGCATTACTTGTACCATCTGTTTTAGTGTTTTTAGATGTTATTAACACATCTTCTATGGAAGCGGTAACAAGTTTGATGAAGACATCGAACTTTTTATATTTCTATATTTCTTGTTTGGTTGTTGGAAGTATTTTAGGCATGAATAGTAAAGTGTTAATTCAAGGATTTACACGTATGTTTGTGCCTTTACTAGTGGGAACTATTCTGGCAGTATCTGCTGGTTTATTAGTCGGCCTACTATTTGGCTATGATATTAAGCATACATTGTTTTATATTGTTGTACCTATTATTGGAGGAGGTATTGGTGAAGGTATTCTCCCATTATCCATTGCATACTCAGCTATATTGGGAGGCACAGCTGAATCGTTCGTTTCTCAAATGATTCCAGCAGCAGTAATTGGTAATATATTTGCGGTTGTTACTGCAGGAGTCATGATGCGTGTAGGTGAAAAACATACAAAGCTTTCAGGAAATGGAAAATTAATTAAATCTGAAAACATAGATGAAACGAGTGAGGATAAAGAAGATAAAGAAAAAGTAATTGATTTCTCACTTATGGGAGCAGGTTTACTCATTGCTTGTAGTTTCTTTATTGTTGGTACACTTGGTCAAAAATTCATAGGTATGCCGGGGCCAGTTATTATGATTCTATTTGCAACGATTATTAAATGTTTGAAAGTAATGCCACACAAAATGGAAGATGGCGCACATAATTTATATAAATTTGTATCTACAAGTTTAACTTGGCCATTAATGGTAGGTCTTGGAATGTTGTACATACCTTTAGAAGATGTCGTTAAAATTGTTACACCAAGCATATGTTGTCATATGTGCATCAGTCGTATTAACCATGATTCTTTCTGGTTATTTTGTAGGTAAATTGATGAAAATGTATCCAGTAGATGCCGCTATCGTGACGGGATGTCATAGTGGCTTAGGTGGTACAGGAGATGTAGCTATATTGTCAGCATCTAAACGTATGGCACTTATGCCATTTGCACAAGTTGCTACCAGAATAGGCGGCGTATCAACAGTCATCATGGCAACATTTTTGTTGAAAATGCTAAGTTAAATCACAATACTAAATAAGGGGTAATAAATATGTCAGTAAGAAATGAAACTACAGATTCAATCAGTTTACACCATGAACGTTCAGGAAAAATAGAAATTACGAGTAAAGTAGAGGTTAAGGATGAACAGGATTTGAGTGTCGTATACACGCCTGGTGTATCTGAAGTATGTAAGGCGATTACAGAAGATGAATCAAAAGTAAATTCGTTAACAGCGCGAGGTAATATGATTGCTGTAGTTACGGATGGTACGGCTGTACTTGGACTAGGTGATATTGGACCCAAAGCGGCTATACCAGTTATGGAAGGGAAAAGTATTTTATTTAAAAAACTGGCAAATGTAGATGCATTTCCAATTTCATTAAATACAAAAGATACTGAAGAAATTATATCTATTATAAAAGCGTTAGAACCTAATTTTTCTGGAATTAATCTAGAAGATATATCTGCACCACGTTGTTTTGAAATTGAGAAAAGATTAATTGAAGAACTTGATATTCCAGTATTTCATGATGATCAACATGGAACGGCAATAGTTGTGCTTGCGGCATTAATCAATGCACTTAAATTTGTTCGAAAAGAAAACTATTCTACAAAAATCATTATTAATGGTGCAGGCTCTGCAGGTATTGCGATTGCTAAGTTATTATTAGAAGCAGGATATAATAATATTACGCTGGTCAGTCTAGAAGGTGTCTTAAATAAATCAGAAACGTGGATGAACGGCGCTCAACAAGACATTGCAACATATACAAATCCTGAAGAATCTAGAGGCACATTGGATGATGTCATTCAAAATGCAGATGTATTTATTGGTGTATCAGGTCCCAAAGCGTTAACAAAAGATCATGTACAGTCAATGAATGATAACCCAGTTGTTTTTGCATTAGCCAATCCTACCCCAGAAATATACCCAGAAGAAGCAATAGAAGCTGGAGCTACCATCATTGGCACAGGACGTTCGGACTATCCTAATCAAATCAATAATTTATTAGCGTTTCCTGGAATATTTAGAGGCGTGTTAGATGCACAATCAAGTGATATTACTACAGAAATGAAAATAACGGCAGCTAAAGCAATTGCTAGCTCAATAAGAGAAGATCAGTTAGCAGCGGATTTCATTATTCCCAATGCGCTAGATAAAAACGTCGCTCATCAAGTCGCCGAAGCGGTTAAGCATATTGCGAAAAAAGAAGGGGAAATATTAGTTTAGAGTGAAAAAAGGAACAATAAATGAAACAGTTAATAGATTTATAATGCTACGATTTTAATAAGTAACTAAGATGCTAAATATATATTAAAAGTGCTGACAACAAAATGTAATGTTGTCAGCACTTTTAATTTTATACTTTTATTCTGGTTCTCCATCTTCATCATATTTCGTTACATTACCGTCTTGATCAACAATGTAGGAGCCAGCTAAGTTATCATCTTTATCAATAAAGGAGAAGCCCCAATCCCCATTATTACTTTGTTCAGGCTCTTTGTACGTATATTGAGAAGTGTCTAAACTATGACCCTCGTATGACTCAACCTTATCTATTACATTTTCTCGTGTTACTTCGCCAGTACTATCATCACTACTTTCGCTACTATCATTAGAATCATTAGATTCAGAAATGACAGGTGTCCAATTATCTATTTCACTTTGAGAAAAATCTTTTAGTTTTACAGTTTTAGGATTATTAAGTATGCGTGTAGATTCATTTTGCGAATAATCATCTTCGTCCCAACGTTTATCTTGGAAATGACTAGGCACATCATAAACATCTACTGTACCATCATGATTGTCTTTATAAATAACTTGTCCCGCGACAGTTGGTGTACCGTATAATGCTTGCGTGCCATTTGGGAATGTCGCGGAAGCACTCTTGTTATATGGATTTAAGACCTCATCCGAAACATCTGCATGCGTGATTTCAGTACTTGAAGGATCTACATTGCCGCCATTATCTTCAAGTACAGAAATCCATACTTTGGCATAGTGTTCAGGTGAATTTGTATTTTCATCATTGTTGTTACTGTCAGATGATGAATTATCATTTTGGTTTTCGTTTTCATCGTTGCTATTATTACTACTGTTTTGATCTTGTTTGTTTGAGTCATTAGAATCTCCACCAGATCCTGTATTAATGTTGATATCACAAGCCGATAAACCAATAGAAGCTACAATAATACCAGTAGCTATATATTTAAATTTCATAAAAATCCCCCTTATATCATAAATAAGTATGCTTAATATTTATTATACCCAATAAGTTGTCGAAAATCTTTTCCAAGATAGAGTGATTAACACGTCTTAAAAATATAATATTGACTTTACTTATAATTCACGTTACATTATAAAACGTAATTATTACGATTTATAAAAGGGGAGTTAATCTAATGAGTAAAATTCCGGTAACTGTTTTAAGTGGCTATTTAGGTTCAGGGAAGACTACGTTGCTCAATCACATTTTAAAAAATCGAGAGGGACGTAAAATAGCAGTTATTGTAAATGATATGAGTGAAGTCAATATTGATAAAGATTTAGTTGCAGAAGGTGGCGGCTTATCCAGAACTGATGAGAAACTAGTTGAATTATCGAATGGCTGTATCTGTTGTACATTGAGAGATGATTTATTAAAAGAAGTAGAACGTCTCGTACACAAAGGAAATATAGATTACATTGTTATTGAATCAACAGGTATTTCAGAACCTGTACCAGTTGCCCAAACATTTTCATACATAGATGACGAACTCGACATTGATTTAACGTCAATATGCCAATTAGACACAATGGTGACAGTAGTAGACGCGAATCGATTCACCAATGATATTAACTCGGAAGATTTATTAGTCGATCGAGACCAAGGTGCTGATGTTACGGATGAACGCACGCTTGCAGATTTACTAATCGATCAGGTCGAATTCTGTGATGTCCTAGTATTGAATAAAATAGATTTAGTTACTGACGATGAATTACAGAAACTTGAAAATGTACTGAGACAGTTACAACCTGAAGCGAAATTAATTAAAACAGTGAATGCAGAAGTAGAATTAAACGAAATTTTAAATACGGGGCGCTTTGATTTTGAAAAAGCGAGTGATTCTGCAGGATGGATTAAAGAATTAACTGAAGGTGGCCATGCGACACATACACCAGAAACTGAAGAATACGGTATAAGTTCCTTTGTTTATTCAAGAAGATTACCGTTTCACGCGGAACGTTTTAATACATGGTTAGAAAATATGTCGGATAACATCGTTCGTTCCAAAGGTATCGTGTGGCTCGCGCAATATAATGAAGTTGCTTGTTTATTATCACAAGCTGGGTCATCTTGTAACATTAGTCCAGTGACCTATTGGGTAGTCACGATGTCATCAGAACAACAAAGACAGATTTTGCATGAAAGAACAGATATTGCAGAAACGTGGGATATTGAATATGGTGACCGAAATACACAATTTGTCATTATCGGAACGGATTTAGATACTGAAAAAATTGAACGTGAACTCGATGCATGTTTATTAAATCGTCATGAAATAGAGCAAGATTGGAGCAATTTACCAGACCCTTATCAATGGGAGATAAGTAAACAGCAATAAATCAAAATAGGAAGCATTTGATTATAATGCTTCCTATTTTGGTATTTAATTATTTTGCGATAGGTGAATATTATTTATTTCTCTTTTTGTTTTCTGCCAATCAATAGTAGGCAAGCGCCTAAGATTAATGATGACCATAGTGGTACTTGGCTTTGGCTTTGACCTGTATTTGGTAATTGTTGTGTTTCAGTTGAATGACTATGCTCATTTGTCATGTTTTGCTTATCGAGATGAATGTCTTCTTTATCAAGTTTAGTGTTTGTTGTACCTGTTTTAGTAATGTTTGTATTATATTGATGATTATTTTGGTTATGTGTTTCTGTAGCTAGCTGATGTATAGGCTGTTCTGATTGTGAAACTGATTTTTGATTTTTCACCGTATTATGATATTGTGCGGCGATAGGTGTTGTAGAAAGAGCAGTTGATTTAGCTGTCGAGTTGTTATTTAACTGAGTCGAGTCATTTTGAGTATTTGATGGATTTTCTGAAATTAATGCGTCAGGGTTCTCAATAACTGCATTTTGGTCGACAAGAGGACCTTCTGAATTATGTTCAATTTCAGGATTTTCGTCATTTAAATCAATCGTATCATTATCTTCACCATCGTTGACAGGCGGGTTGTCATTTTCAGTGTTGTCTTGGTCGTTAGGTGGTACTTGTTCAGTTCCACTAATCTGATTTAACTCAAATGTAGATGTAGTGCCTGACAATTCAAAGGATACGATTAACATTGCTTTGCCTGTTGGGCTGTCTTCTTCAGAGACAAAAGTAATACCCTCAGGTGAGATATCTTTATTTTGTTCATCATAAAGGTATTGCGTGAATGCAGGAGCAGTAGGATTCGTAATATTATATATCATGATGCCTCCTACACGTTCTAAGCCGACGAATGCGTATGTTTGATTGCCGACAGTACCAACTTCTATAGACTCGACTTCAGGACCTTTATCGTCACTTCTACCATCTACTTCTAGTTCATTAAAATCTTCATAATTAGCATTAAAGCGTTCTGGTAAAATATCTTTGATACGCTGTTCAATATCATTGCCACTGTCGTAAACCATAGATAGGTCAGAACCTTTTAATATTGAAAATGAACGACCACTGAACGTTACGAGTGCATTATATTTTCCATTTTCATCTCTGAATTTGTGAGAAGTTGTCACTTTTAATCTGCCTAATTGATCATCATCAAATAGCCCGTTAGCCACAAGTGCATCTAATTCTTCTTGCGTATAACCTTCATAGTATTTAGCGTCTAATTCAATATCATCTTTAATATCTTTGACACGGATTTCCTCTGAATAACCCTCATAATCTTGTGAATCACCTTCATTGGCTATTAATAAATATGTTTCTCCATTATATTCGTATGAATCAATACCATCTGGTTGTAACATACCGAGTACTGGTACAGGGCGTAATTCTTTTTTACCGTCTTTGTCTGAAGGATCAATAGCATTTTCAGGTAAGGAATGATCTTTATAAGGTAATCCTTGGACTTGTACGAATTTACCTTTTTCAATGTCTAGCTTAGCAATAGCACTTGATTCTTGAATCGTCACGTAAGCATATTTTCCACTTTCATCGGTCACGATATACTCTGGCTCTAAATTTAGATAAGCTTGCGATTTATTAGGACCTAATGCACGAATAGATTCATTCATATGATCTTGTGTTAGTGAAGTAGTGCGAACGTGTGAGTTGTTTAATTCGGTTGGTGCACCTGATGTGTCGATAATTGACACAGAACCTTCTGGATTCACTTTGTAATCGTCAGAGGGTTCACCTTCATTGGCTACAAGTAAACGAGAACCATCTTTTGTGAAAGTTACCATGTCGGGTAGACTGCCTACCGTCAAATCATTTAAGTATTTTCCTGTATCACTATAGAAGACCACGTGACCGGGCTTTGTTTTATCTTTGGCAGGTGCAGAAAGAGCAATATAATTACCATCAGGATGAACAGCTACACTAGTTAGGTCACCTGCTTCAATGCCAACATCTTGTAGATAAATTCGATTTACGAGCTGAATTTCTTTGTTTTTAGTGTTTTTAATATCTAAAATATCTAATGCTTCTTTATCTCCATTTATTGAATAGGCATAACCATTTTTAGGGTTATATTTTACAATTTCTGTACCACCTTTATCAAAGCCAAGCACCGCTATCATAACGCCCTGTGTGATTAATGTTGAGGGATGTTGAATCTTTAGAAGCATTACGTGTATTTCTAATTGTTGGATTTTGAGCAGATGCCATTTGTAAGACTGCTTGTGGCTGTTTGTCTTGTTTTTGGGTATTATGTTGAATCGCTTTTAAAAGTGTTGTGCGTTCTGCATTGGTTAAATTTTCTAAGTCTTTAGTAGATGTGCTGTTAGATGAAATAGCATCACTATGAATATGATTATTGTTCAATGGTTCTGAAGCGGATTGCGATGCCGATGATGCGTCTTCTATTTTATGTGGTGGGTTTATATTAGTCTCTGTTTTGTTGAGCGATTTGTTTGTTGAGTCATGTTGCTTCTGTGCAGTTGAGTTTGAATTATCTGATGAAGCATTTGAATGTTTTGTGGATTTGTCTGATTCATTTGGAGTGTTCGAATTATCTGTTGTTGCATCTGATTCATTTAATGGCACCTTTGAATGCCCTGTTGATGTATTTGAATCCTTTGTTTGTTCTATAGTTTGCTTGGATTCGGCGTCATTTTGAACTTGTTCTTGTGTAGCGTCACTAGATGACGGTTTTGGTAGTTGATCAGATTTTGAATTTTCAACATTTGAATCATTTTGCTTATCTTCTTCTTTAAGAAGCTCTTGTTGTTGAGATTTTTGTGTATTCTGCTCTGTTAATTCTTCTTTATTTGAAGCATTTCTTGTTAATGATTTCCTTGAATCTTTAGTGATGTTCTCAATAGTTTGTTCTTCGTTAGCATCACTTTCAGACGGCTGTTCAGGTTTTTGTGTGTCTGAAGCATCATTTAATGCACTTTGTGTGCTCGGTGACTGATTTTCTTTCTTTATGTCATTTTCGTCGATAGTTTCTTCTTTAGGTTCTTCTGTAGTGCCTTCATTTTGATTATGTATATTTGTTGCTTGATTATTGTTCGAATTATGATTATCTGTAGATGTTGATTTAGATGATGATTCTAATGTATGATCCTGACTACTAGTTTGAACTTGAGCAGTTGTAGTTTCAGTATCATTTTTAATTTGACTATGATCAGCGGCGGAAGCTTGATTACTCATCCCAAGTAATAGACATGTCCCAATTGTAACTGAAGCAGTTCCCATCATACTTTTTCTAATAGAATAAATTGTGTTTCTTTTCATATTGTTAAACATAAAATCCCCCTAGATAGATAAATACGTACTTATTAATTATCTCACTAGTATGTTTGTGTATTATTTTTAAAAAATAAAGAATTAGTAAATATGCTTTGCCATAAAATAAATAAAACTATTAATACATAGCGCTACCTATATAAATCACGCAATTTAGAAATATATTTAATTCAATCATATTTGGGAATAGAGTAATCATACATATATATTGATGTTGCTACGCTGCTTTGCGGGTTTTATTGTCAGAGATAGTGTTACTACAAAAAATAAATATTGTACACAGTTAATCTAATGTTTTAGACTGGGTAAATATTAGAAAGAGCGTCTAAAGTATTATAATAAAAAATGAAACAAGAAGAATCACTTGAGGAGGTACGCTATTGAAACAAGCTACAGAATTCGCGCAGTTATTAAGATCATTAGATGGACAGAAGTATGGTGCATATAAGCGCCTAAAGGGAGTGTATCAATTTAAGCAGTTCCGTTTTGCGATTGATCATGCGCAAGTGGACCCGTATGCGCCACCTTCAAAAATGAGGGTTATCATGAATCGTGAAACAGCAAATATTCCGGACGATATGCTAGATTCAAAAAATAAAATTATTGCAGTATCTGACTTTCTGACTCGAGCGTTTAAAGAAAACATAGAATCGTTGAAACATAGCGATAAACACGCAAAAAGTGCTAGCAATATTTTTATTGATCGTTGTGGTCAAGAGATTTTAGAGCGAACTGCTGTTGTGATCAATAAACAGGACATTGAAGTGAGACTTGAAATTAGTTTGCCGACCGCAGGTAGAAAAATTTTAGGAAAAGTTGCAGCAAATATATTAACTGACACGTTACCAGAAATTGTAGAGCACGCATTACTTTATAAAAATATTGATCAAGCTGCATTAAAGACACAAGTTACATTAATGTTGGACCAAGCGTTTATTCGTGAAGAACTCGACCGAAGACAGCTTGTATCATTTGTGGCAAATGGTTCTATATTGCCACGTAAAAGTGGGGTTTCTGATAAACAATTATCGGGTGCTGTAGCGTTTAATAGTCCGAAAAATGTAGAAGTTGAATTGTCTTTACCGAGTGGAAAAACCATCACTGGCATGGGCGTTCCGAAAGGGATTACTTTAATCGTAGGCGGCGGTTTTCATGGTAAGTCAACGATACTTGAAGCATTAGAACGTGGTGTCTATAATCATATTGCCAGTGACGGTAGAGAATATGTGATTACTTGTCATGATGCTATGAAAATACGTGCAGAAGATGGACGAAATATAGAAAAAGTGAACATCAGTCCTTTTATAAATAATTTACCGGGAAATAAAGATACACGACAATTCTCAACTGAAAATGCGAGCGGTAGTACGTCACAAGCAACGAATGTGATGGAAGCATTAGAAGCAAATACATCGTTATTGCTGATTGACGAGGACACTTCTGCAACAAACTTCATGATTCGAGATAGCCGTATGCAACAGCTGATTGCGCCTGAGAAAGAACCTATCACACCATTTGCGAGTAAGGTAACATCACTTTATAAAGATTATGATGTTTCTACAATTTTAATTGTGGGTGGCTCGGGTGACTATTTTGAGGCAGCAGATCAAGTGTTGATGATGGATGAGTATGTATTGAAAGATGTAACAGTACAAGCTAAATCCATTGCGGCGTCAAACGATAGTATTAAAAGCATGAACATAGATAAAAAATTCGGTGACATTCCTACGCGAATTCCGTTAAAATCTAGTTTTTCTAAAAAAGGAAAGGAAAATCGTTTTAAAGTCAAAGGACGGTATTCCATTTTATATGGTAAGGAACTTATTGATATATCAGGTTTGGAACAGTTGGTAGATAACAGCCAAACACAGTGTTTAGCGGACATGATTGATTATTACCAGAACCATCTATTAAATGAGCAAGACACTTTAGCTCAAGCGGCTGACAAGCTCTATGATTTTATAGAGCAAAACGGTCTAGATGCACTCTCACAATTTCATGGACATCCAGGAAATTTAGCTTTACCGAGAAAGCAGGAATTCTGTGCAACGCTTAATCGTTACCGTGGATTAAAAGTGAAAAGCACATAAGAAGACGACAAAGTGCTTAATCAAAAGTTATATTATATAGTTTAAAAGGTTTGTTTTTTATATTTTTAGGAAACAAACCTTTTAATTTAACTATGTTTTTAAAGTAGAAATAGTCTTTTGAAAGATTTTCTAAATTTATCCCATGTCTGCTATATCAAGGTAGTATTTATCACCAGTTTTTTTAATCACTTCTTTTTTTAATAAGTTTTTAAACGTCCTATTGTATTTAATATTTAAACTTTCGTAAGTCCTAGCATGTTCGGGCGAAGTGGCATGCGCTTCGATAAGTTTCTTAGCGACTTTATTCTGTTTCCATATTAAAACTTCTGATCCGTTAGTCATATTAGCCTCCTTTTTTAAATAATTATAGCATAATATAAAATAATAATTGTACTCATTATAATCTAATTAATATTGTGGTTATAATTAACGCAATTAAATAGTGGGAAATGGCAATGAGAGGATAACATTTGCTTAATAAAATACTAATTATTATGAATAAGGGAGACTGATTAAAATAAGAAAAACCCTCTTAAGGTTTTGTATATAAACGCGTTAAGAGGGTTATTGTCTTTCAATATTTATTATAGAAGTCCTGATGATACATAGTAGATAAATATGATTAAATTTAAGATAAATAATACGGTTGCCGGCATTGCCTTCTTAATAGGATCGTTTCCTAAAAAGACGAGAGATAACGCGCCTACTAACATTGTCGCACCGAGTAATATGCTGGCTAAGAAAGCGAGCATGCCATAGAAAATGCCGACAAGCATTGCTAAACCACCAAGCAACTCAAATATGCCAGTGATTTGATTGAAAATGGGCGGATAACCAAGTCGCGAAAAATCAGCTTTCATGGCTCCGGATAATATTTTAGAACCTGTCATTATGAAAAATATGCCTAAAATAATTTGTAATATAATAATTATAATTTCCATCTAAAGCGCCTCGTTTCATTTATTCTTTGTCACGAGATATTAATCCAGAAAGAATGAACGGAATTACACGATTGATATATGTTTCAGCAGGGATATCGCTATAACTTTGACACCATTTTTCAGAAGTTCGATATATACTTGCACTTAGCATCGTTGCGGCTAAGTGTCGTGTATCGTCATCCTCGAAATTCACCTCTAGCAACAATTTATAAAGTACTCTTTCAACGTGTTCTTGTATAATGTTGCCGATTGTTTCAGGATAACTCCTATGACATCTTCTATTTAACGATAATTGAAACTCTGCGATTGTTTTAAAAATATTAGAAATAGTAGCCTCATCTAATTGACGTTGTTCATAATTGGCGTAGTTCAAATTAATCAATAATTCTTCGGCAAGGACTTTATCTAGTAAATCGTAAATATCACTAAAGTGATAATAGAACGTAGCTCTATTAATGAGTGCTTCTTCCGTAATATCTTTTACAGTTATATTTTTAAAATCTTTTTCATCTGAAAGCTTAATAAATGCTTGCATAATTGACTTTCTGATTTTAATAACTCGTAAGTCTGATTTTGATTTTAGCATTCGACTCCCTCATTTTCTCCCAACACTTTGTCATTAGTGTTGAATATCCAACATTAATATATCTTTGTTGCTACTTATTATCGCTATGAATACTTATTATAAAGCTATATTAGTTATATTTAAACTTTGGAGGTTATCTCAATGGAAAAAAACATGGTATGTGATATGTATTCTGGTATATGTAAACCAAGTGAGGAAAATGAAATTGAAACGATAAATTTTGATGTGAGCGCACCGAATTTAACTTTGTATTATGTAACAGATCCTATGTGTTCACACTGTTGGGCATTTGAACCAACTCTAAATAAATTACTTGTACAATATGGTCATTTATTTAATTTCCAAATGGTTATGGGGGGATTATTAGAAGCATGGGGAGACGGCCCGATAGATCCAGCGAATGGTATCTACAAGCCTGCAGATGTTACCCCACACTGGCAAGAAGTAGGGAATTATTCACGCATGCCTATTGATGGCACAATAATGGAAATAGATCCTGTTCAATCTTCATTTCCTGCATCTAGACTCTATAAAGCAATTCAACATGTAGATTCACCTACAGCCGCAATTAAATTTACGAGATTAGTTAGAGAAGCTGTTTTTGTTTTTAATAAAAATATTTCAGATAAAGCAGTGCTTAAGCATATTGTTGAAGATTTATATAAAGGTGACAATACCATAGATGTTGACTCAATTTTAAACATCGCAGACAGCGACATAGGACAAAATCTACTTGCGGAAGATTTTAATTTAGTGAGTCAATTGGGCGTACGTGGATTCCCAACAATAGTAATCGTTAATATAGATAACCAAGGAACAAAAATTGTAGGGGCTCGCTCATTAGAAACATATATAGATGCATTAGAAAAATTAGATACTTCTATAACTATAGAGCCAAATCGATTGCCAAAATTATCATTATATTTAAATGAACAATCAAGTTTATTTTCCAAAGAAATTGAAGTAATGTACGATATCGAAGAAAAGGATGTTCCAAATTTCATAGAGAAAGACTTGGACAAATCGAAATACACTATCTCGAACATACTTGGAGAAAACTATTACGAAGTAAAATAAACTGAGATTTTATTAGTGAATTATAAAATTTAAAAAGATGAAAACACTGTGAAAAGTAGTGTTCTCATCTTTTTTATTTCCCGAGAAATAATTAAATAACAGAACCCCTTTAATTTTAATAATAAAGAATGCTATTTACATCGTTGCATTGAATATTTAGACGCTATAAACAGTAAATTATCTTTATATCGCCTGGTGTTTTATGATGGAATAAGCAGAGGATTTTTTTAATTGTGTGATGCCCATATACGTTTTAAGTATAAAAGTGTAGGCGTTATATCAAATTATAAAACCATCCATATTCAATAAGGTTTATAAAGGAGTACTAATTAAATGACAAAACATATACCATTAAGTGTCCTCGAACTTGTAGGCATTTCGGAAAATCAGACAGTCAAAGAAGCACTTGAAGCATCTATGGATAATGCAGAGCTTGTAGATCATCTTGGGTTCAAAAGACTTTGGTTTGCTGAGCATCATAATACAAAAAATCTTGCATCCAGTGCTACATCACAACTGATTGCGATGGCAGCGAGCACGAACAGAAAATATTCGTGTAGGCTCGGGCGGTATTATGTTGCCAAACCATTCACCATTGCAGTTAGCTGAAAATTTCGGCACGACTGCCCAACTTTATCCAGGTAGAATTGACCTTGGACTTGGAAGAGCGCCTGGCACTGATCAAAAGACATCTCAACTCATTACACGTTCTGATAGTGATGCACAGACTTTTGCAAATTCTATTTTTGACCTCATGGGATGGTTCAGTGATGAAGGTCTCGGTAACAGTGTTCCTGTGACTTCGACAGTAGGTACAGGTACGAATATACCAATTTGGGTATTAGGCTCAAGTATAAATGGTGCATCTATTGCCGGACAGCTTGGACTGCCGTATTCTATTGCGACACATTTTGCACCTGATGACTATAAACAAAAAATTGATATGTACCGTTCTACGTTCAAGACAGATGCGCCAACTTCACAGATTGATGAGCCGTATGTCATGGCCGGAATTAATGTCATTGTGGCACCAACTGACGAAGAAGCAGAAAAAATTTGGACAACGACGATTCAAATGATGAGAGACATGCATACTGGTCAGCGCCGTAAGCTACAGCCACCTGTTGATCCTGAAGAATTAGGCTCAGAAGAACAAAGAAAAATGATGGAATCAATGTTCAGTATTAAAGCGGTTGGTTCACCTGAAACAGTCCGTAATAAATTAGAAGCATTCACAGAAGAGACTGGGGCGGATGAACTTATTATTGTGACTTATACGTATGATCCAGAAAAAAGAAAACAATCGATGGAACTGCTCGCAGACCTGTGGTTCTAAATGATTGATCTTCAAGGAAGATTTTTCATGGTTGGTCAAAGTGAAAAACAAAAATCGTCTGATTAGATTTAAGATAATAGGAACTGTATGTCATTTATGATGTACAGTTCTTTTTTGATTTTATAAAATTTTATTTTGAAATATGACATCGAAATAGCTATTTGATCAATAGCAGAAACATTCTGTATTTTACATATAAATAAAAAGTGAATAAAACTTATTTTGAAATTGAAATTAAGGATTTAATACATCTTTTTTAAAAGCTATTTGCTATATGCATCTTTAGTTTCGTATACTATTACTATTAAACTAAAGGAGAAATTATATGAACAATTCACAAAATCAAGTTATTCAAAGTTATAAAGAATTTTGGACGCGTTTTTTGGACATTAATGGCAGATCTACTCGTCCTAACTTTTGGCATCCTTTTTGGATTAACTTCGTAATATCTTCGCTTTTAGGAATAGTATCAGCAGGTTTACTAAGCAGTGTATTCGCAATTGCAATTATTATTCCTTCATTTACCGTTATGGCCAGACGTTTACATGATACAAATCGTACGATGGTTCTTGCAATCGTTTCGCACATCAGTGGTTTCATAGCGATGGTGGCAACTATTGTATTTATTGTAGGTGTTTTAGCAGTAGCAAGCTCAGGTAGTGGTGGTATGATTGGTGCTACATTATTAGCTGGTGCATTTGGTGCAGTTGTTGCCGGAGTAATAGCACTATATACTTTATATGTATTAGTTATCACTGGTAATAGAGAACTTAATAATTATGGTTCAGGGGGAAGTTGTGAAATTGACCCTCAAGCTCATACTCATTAGTTAAATAAATGCTTTACCTACAGTCTCAGAATGTAGACAAACCCTTCACTGATGTGAACCCCAAAAGTTGGACTTAAAAATCTAACTTTTAGGGGTTTCTTTTATGTCAAAATATTATCAAGACAATATCTCCTCCGCAAGTTCATATACAAAATTTAAATCTAATATCGAATCGACCTTACGTAATAAATGATTATTAGGAACTAATTCAGAGATAGAAATCATTTCATATTGATCTCTTCTATCAATTGATTTATTCAACATAATAAAGACCACCACTGTTTAATTTATATATTATAATATTTTTTGTGTAATATGAGCAGTGATTTATGCCGACTCCTGCGGGAATAGCACTAGCCGAAGACTACAGGCTAAGGCAGTGCCCGCGGAAAGCGTGCATAAAAAAATGCCAACAAAGTCGGAGACTTTGTCTACAGTCTTATTTTGTGTTTTCTTTTAAGATACTGTGAAAATTATTTATGTGCTTTTCCTTTCTTGCGTAAATACCTATCGTTCGCAAGGCATTTGGAAGTTTAATGTGCGTATACATATCACTGTTCACCTTTTCCATATATGACTGCGGACAGATGGCTACACTTTCACTTGTAGCTATAAAATTTAAAATGGATTCTCTATCTTTGACGTAGGATAAATCCATTTTTTGTGGATTAATATTATTATTTTTAAAATCAAATGTATCACCTGGTGGTTCTAATAAATAGTAATGTTGTTGAGCTAAGACTTCTTCATCAATATGAGTTATTTCATTTAATGCGTCTTGCTTAGAGAATACAATTTCATAGGGCTCTTCAAACCAATATTCATAATAAACACCTTCTTGTAACTCAATTTGTTCTCCTATGACCAAGTCTAATTTATGTTGTTGAAGCTTATTTACTAATTCCTCGGTGCTGTTGGCGGGAAACAATCTGATGCGTTCATTTTGATTGTTCATTTTATGCAATTTGTCTAATGGAAAATTTGAAATAATACCTACTTTTAAAACTTCAGTATCATGATTTTTTAAATAATCAATTTGCTGTTTTACTGATTTAAGTCCTTCATATAGCTTTAAACCTTCATTCGTTAAACTGACGCCTCTAGGGGTTGCATCGAATATTTTATAACCAAAATATTGTTCTATTTGAGCAATTCTTTTCTTAATGCCGGGTGTACTTATATTTCTTTCAAGTGCAGCTTTGTTATAACTTTTAGCTTCAACTACAGAAAACAAATCTTCTATATAATCTATTTCCATACAATCGCCTCTTTTAACTCCTAGTTTATACTCATTATACTAAGCGCTTATTCCATAAAGCACAATACCTTGCTAACATTTAGTTAATGAAGGAGTGATAATTTGTCTAAGAAATTAAACGTATTGAAAAGGATGCAACGATGAAAGCATTAATCCAGTTCATAGCATCAATGGTCATCTTTGGAACGATAGGCCTTATCATTAAACAAATAAATTTAACTTCCATAGAAATAGCGATGCTTAGCAGTTTTATTGGTTGTAGTTTTTTATTATTGTTTTACATTATGCGTAAGCAAAGACTAAATTTTACTTTTTTGAAGCATTATAAATGGCTCATCATTATTTCTAGTTTTGCATTAGCAGGTAACTGGGTATTTTTATTTCAATCATATCAATATACGAGTATTGCAAATGCAACTTTAGGCTATTATTTTGGTCCGATTATTGTATTACTGCTATCTCCATTCATTTTAAAAGAAGCATTGAGTAAAAAAAGTGTGTTATGTATTATCGCTTCACTTATAGGCTTGATATTTATTTTAAGTAATGGTTTTCTACAGCCTGGATCAAATGATGTGTTAGGAATTCTAATTAGTATGCTTGCGGGGAGTTGTTACGCCTGTTTAATGCTTACTAATAAGTTTATTAAACAGGGTAGCCGTATGGATTTAACTATTTTTCAATTAGGCATAACAGCTTTGATTTTGCTTCCTTTCGTCTTTGGCGTTGGTGGTGGATTTGAAATTCATACACAAATTTCTGCGATACCGTTCATTCTTATTTTAGGCGTTGTTAATACTGGTATTGGTTTTTGGTTATTCTTTTCTGGTATGGAAAAATTAAACGGTCAAAATATTGCATTATTAAGCTATATCGATCCATTAGTCGCAATTTTTATATCGGGCCTTATTTTACGTGAACAATTTACGATGTTACAAATAATTGGAGGAATAATACTGATTGCGTCAACATTCTTTAGTGAATTTTCATTTAATAAATTAAAAATACGACGAAAACAAGGGTTTTAAATAATAAGCATTTAAAAGGGGCGTTTAAATATGAAAATAGGAATTATTGGTGCGGGCAGTATGGGTTCAGCGATGGTAAAAGGGTTTTATAAATCAAATCACTTAAATATGAATAATATTTATATCAAATCTGGTAAAAGCAATAAAGCTAAAGTACTTGCAGAGCGTGTCAATGCTAATGTAATCGACACATATAATGACTTAGAGCAAAGTGACATGATTATTTTAATGGTTAACGAGAGTGACGCTAGAGGAATTTTGGAAAAATTGAGTGATGTAATGAGTGAAAATACGGTTATCGTTTCTGTCGTACCATCGCTTTCTATCGAAGAACTGGAAGGTATTTTACCGCAAGCACAACCTATTGTTAGTTTATTACCTAATACTGTCGTCGAAATAAATCAAGGTATTTTAGGTTATGCGCATAACCAATATGTTGATGAAGAAACGATTAATTTTGTCTTTAAACCTTTAGGTAATCTGATTAAGGTGAACGAAAGTGAATTAGATATATTTAGCACACTTTCAGGATGTGGACCGGCTATTGTCGATGTTTTCATTGAAGGCTTATCAGATGGGGCTGTATTAAATGGTATGAATAGGGCGTTGTCTTATAAAGTCATAACTGAAATGCTAATTGGTGCTGCAAAATTAGCCCAAGCGTCTGAAAAACATCCAGCTAAATTGAAAGATGATGTAACTTCTCCTGGAGGGAGTACAATTAAAGCAATCGCTACACTGGAAAAACACGCTTTTAGATATACACTTGTTGATGCAATAAATGCTGTTAATCGTAAAAATTAAGAAAACATCTGACCTGAAATTTTCGCTATCTTCTAAAAATAAACGCAATCCACTTAATAATAGTGAGATTGCGTTTTGTCATCTTAAATATAATTAATTTAAAGCATTAACAAATTTTTCATTTGCTGTTAAATAATAGCCATCAGCAGTTTTTAATCTCGGTGTAAGTTTGTCAGTGAATGCAAGATCAACAATATCTAATGTGGCTCCAACTTTTAAATTTTTAATTGGCGCGTCGTTAAAAGCAATACTTTCGTATAGTTTGCATTTTTTTATAACTTCTACTGATTTTGGAATATGAGATACATAACCTTCAATTTTATTAAGATTAATTGGTGTTACCAACGTTTTATCAGCTGTGATGTAGAAATCATCATTTGTGATTAATATAGGCATTTGATCAGTGCTTTTTCCAGTTGCTTTAATTTTAATAAGCTGACCTTTAGCAATTGAGTCTATTGGATCATTGAAATCAGTATTTTTATATCTGTTAATTTCCTGTTTCGCAACAATATGGTCAGGCGCATCCATTAGGTAATGATTTGTATTTGATGAAACATGGTCTTTTTTATCTGAAATAAATTCAATATCAAGATTCTGACGTTTTAATATGCTATGGCCATTAACATTTGGATAAGTTGCACGAACTAATACTTGGTCAAAGCCGTTATATTGAATTGAAATATTAAAATCAATAGCTTTAAATTTCAAATCGTCTGTTTTAATATAAATAGAGTCATTTTCTAATATGAAATCCAATTGTTTACTAAAACGGTCATCTTGAATTTTGACTAATTTTACTGCATCAATGGATACACTAGGTTGTTTAAACACTTCAATGACATCATAAAATGTATTGTTATTTAATTTTGTACCATTGTATACGGCAGTACATTTTGTCTTAAGTTCAAGCAAGTTACTGAATTTTTCAGGATATTTAAAATAAACCATGTGATCTTTAATATATTTGTGAGTATTTTCTTCAAAAAGCATATATTCAATATAATCTACAAAGTTTTCTTTATTATGATGGTATGTGTTATAAACATTTTTATACTTATCATTTATTAATAATTTTTCCATATCGTAGCTCTGCATCTGTGATAACAGACTCAACTTTATTGAACTGTTGATAAAAGAAAGCTTTGTCATTTGAATTTAAGAATGTTTTTGTAACTAAGAAACGAGACATAAAATCCATTTCTATAATACGACATAGGATTTGCTCCTTAGCATATTTAGGTAGTTCCATTTGAATTATTTCTTTAAGTACATCAAAATTAAAATGAGATTTTTCAATCATGTCAGTGGCTTTTATTAATGAAATATTATCAGCATAACGATTTACATGATAGACAGGTTCTGGCGTCATAGAGGCGCTTTGAGATTTACTAATTAATTCAGAATAAAATAGTTTATCTTCGCCATATTTTAAATTTTTGAACTTCATATTATTATCAATAACAGTTGACCGCTTGAATACTTTACCCCAAGGGCCAACAGCTCTGAAGATATTATAAATTTCATGAGGAACGAGTCCATTATCTTCTTTATAAGAAGCGAAGTTAGCTACTTTTCTTATTTCATTATTCATATGTTTGTAACATTGACCAAACCCAATATCTGAATGGTGTGTTTGCATCTGACGAATTAATTTAGGAAAACCTTCTGCTTCCAACCAATCATCAGCGTCTAGTATAGTTATATATTCTCCATTGGCTTCTTGCATACCAACGTTACGTGGGATTGCGGGGCCGCCTGAATTTTCATCTAATTGAATAGATCGAATAAATTCATATTGTTCAGCGTAACGATTTAATATTGCGTACGAAGCATCTGTAGAAACATCATCCACAAAAATAGCTTCAATTTGAGACTTATCAATATTTAGATTAATTAAGGATTGAATACAATTTTCTAAAAAAGATTCTTTGTTATATACTGTTACCACTATTGAAATTAATTTCTGAATTATAATCGCCTCCATATTGCTTGTGATTAAAAGTATTTATCGCTGTTATATATTATTTTCATGTAATGTGCATTGAAATATTAATAAAAGGAAATTAAGTGCTTTTTTGAAAATTCATAAATGGAATACTATACTCTTATTGATTATAGTTCAAGTTTTAGTATCTTATATGTAGAAATGCATCAAACATGACGCTAAAAATAATTCGCTTAGAATGTTACTAAATTCATTTAACAGGTTAGCGTATTCGTTTCTATGTCCCTTGTAATGTTATAGTTTAAGAAACTCGATAACTTTATTAACAGCTACTGTGTTAAATATTTTAAAGACACATAATCTTGCTAAGAAATAACATAAGTATTATGATGTCAAAGCTATGGATATGAAGATAAAAAGGATTTATATAATTGGAGAAAACAGTGATGAAAAATCCTCCTTATATATCATTTCATTGGTTGTAAGTTATACGCTATAAGTATTGGAGAATGTTGTCTATGAATCGTTTTAAAAAGATATTTACGAGTAGCACGAAAACGGCAAATAAAAAAGTAATCACTATATATGTTATTTTACGCTTAATTGTTATTTTAAATCTTATGAATGAAATGATATTTATCCATAGATGGGATGTCATTTTCACTCTTGTCTTGACGCTTGTGCTATTTACCATTCCACAACTTACTGAACGCTTATTAAAAATTGAAATTCCTAACTTGCTTGAATTTATTATTATACTGTTTATTTTTAGTTCTACAATTTTAGGTGAACTTGGAGATTTTTACAGTTATTTCAGGTTATGGGACACAATGCTCCATTCGATTAATGGATTTTTAGCTGCGGGTATTGGATTTTCACTAGTATTTTTACTTAATAAAAATGTGAAAGGAATCAATTTAAATCCATTGTTTCTTGCAATCGTTACATTTTGTTTTTCTATGACGATCGGTGTGATGTGGGAGTTTTTTGAATATACTGTTGACCAGAGTATGGGTATGGATATGCAAAAAGACCATGTTGTTCAAAAAGTGAATAGTGCAACGATGGCTAATGAGCACAATACTGTACACCACATTGATAATATTGAGAAAACCGTTATAGAGAGTAGAGATGCGTCGGGAAATCATGTGGAAAATGTGGTTGATGGTGGCTATCTTGATGTCGGCATACATGACACAATGAAAGATTTATTTGTGAACTTGCTAGGCGCCGCCGCATTTAGTGTGCTAAGTTACTCATACGCGAAATACGACCGGAAAAAATATAAATTTGTGAAGAATTTTATTCTAAAAAGAGAAAAACCATAATTGTTCACTGTCGATATTACGAAGTTAACTACACCTGAAATTAAGCTCAAATAGTTAAACCTGAGGTCCTTTTTATTCAATATAATCACTTTTATAATTTAACTATTTGAGTGTTCATCTACAGAGCTACTTTTTGGTATTGAATTTTAAGTAAAATAAGTAATATAGTTAATAAAATGAATGAGGGTAACCAAACAAAATCCAAATTCAACATGCCTAGATAAATACAAACAGAAAGAATGGGTAGGCCGAGTGCATTTCCCAGGGAATAAACGCTTTTTACAGTGTGACTCGCGTATGCTGTTACGATTATTTTTCTGAATATGATTCTTGCACCACCAAAAGATAGACCAAAGCATAGCATTAATAGCAGTTTTATTATTATTGTATCCTCGAAGTAATACCATAGAAGTGATATTGATATACTTATAATTAAAAAGATATTCATCCATTTATAAGACAGATACTTACTAAGTAAAATACCAATAAGTGCCATACCAAAACCTAAGGCACTATCTAATAATGCTACTTCATGTATCTCTCTATTTTTATATGCTGTAAATGTAGGTAACATAAAATTGATAGTTCCTAATATTGGCCACATAAGCATGCCAATTAGGTAATGAACTATTTTCACTGGTTCCTTTGAAGCATTTGTATTTTCACAGGTAACTTCATGTGTCATCAATTTCACTTTTTTAATTCCTAAGTGAAGTAAGAGGTAGACTATTCCGTATATCAAAAAAATCCAAAATAAAGTAATGAATTTCATAATTACTGTAATAAACAAAGGACCTATCATTAAAGCGACTTGATTGACTGTCATTGAAAGAGAACTATATTTATTAATAAATTCTTCATTTTCATTCGCTACTAATTCAGAAAACCACAATTCTAAACTTGTTTCTAGTAGGAAAAACACAATCCATAAAACAAAATTCAAAAGTATTAATAGTAGCGTATTTTGGTAAAGCATCGTGATAGCGATAACTATAAAAAATATTCCTAAAAAAGATAACTTTGTAAGGTTACTGCCTGAATAATTTTTAAAAAATAGACTGATTAAAAATGGAGTGAATATTGCGGGAACGAATGAGAGAATAGTTGAAATCGCTAAATCACTTGTAGATTCAGGACTGGCTAATTCCCAGTTAATCGCTAGAATTAATCCACCACAGATAAATCTATATAAAGCAGTAATGAGTAAGTAATTATTCATTATTATCATCACTACTATCAAAAATTTTATTTGCTAAATCTTTGGCTTTATTTATATGTCTATATATTTTAGTAGTTGGTAGCTCAGACCAGCTAAATTGCACTAAACCATCGCGACTGCTCCAATTTTCAGGATCACTTACCATATCACCGATATTTTTTAATAAACTGATACGCTTAATTTCAGTATCTTTTGATATATCTGGGAAATTGATATTTGTTATTTTTCCTTTTTGTGCTTTCATGAAAGCTATTGCTGATGTTTTGTTTGGTCTAAATGTGAATGGAGGTTTGAGTTTGTTGTTTATATACATTGAAATATGTAGTTGATAGGGGTTAATGCTGTAAGAAGATTCAACTAAATCCATAATAGCATCTCCACCCGGTCTAGTTGCAGCTTCAATGACGTATAGATTGTTGTCTTTGATTTTTATTTCTATGTGAGCTACCCCACGATTAATGCCTAAAGATTTACATGATTGTATTGCTAGTTTTTTAATATTCTCATCTTTATATCTGTGACTAGGAACTAAATGTCCCATTTCAGTAAACCAAGGCCTTGGAGATAAATATTTTTCTGTGACAGTGATTACTTCATAGAAATTTTCACCACATAAGACTTCTACAGGTTCTTATGAGGCATATTCTTGACTGTTCGCAACTGTTTATAAACGCTGTTATATCAATGTTTTTGATAATTTTATACAGAATCAACTTTTGTGAGTGTTTGCCCTTTTCTCAATAATCTGCCCTTTTTTTGCCCTTAAAAATACCCACCTATTCATTTAGGTGGGCTTTTGCGTATTCGTATAGCTTTTCTGTTGTCTTTAATGTTAAGTTGTCTATATCACGATTTCCATTTCTTAATGTTGATAGAACTGTTTGACTAATACCAGTTTCTTTATATATATGGTAACCAGTAATATCACTTTCAATTAGTTTTTTAATCGACTGTTTGTATTCTGACAAGTTCATCACCTTCGTATCTATAACCTAACGATTTCATGTGTTTAATTCTTGCGAACCTAATAATTTGTGGCAATAATAGAATAAATATAATTGTAATCACTGTAAAAGTTATCTTCATTTGAATTTACCACCTATCTGTAATATAATAACCATGAAAAGAGGTAGGGGCTTTCGCCCCTTGTTGGATTAATCGTCTTTCTGATTATCTTTCTTGGCTTTAAGATAATCAAGATGCCATTTTCTTAGTTGTTTTATAATTGTTGGTGTTCTCTGTACTGTAGCAAGTACAATGAGCATCAGCATTTTTATGATGTCATCCAATTTAACCACCTCCTCTCATGGTGGTTTGTAAGGTGTATCTCAACCTTACATATATAATTACATCACCCAATCGCGATATAATCAAGAGTTTGCTCCTTATTTCTGCAATTTATTTTATCTCCACAATATCTTTCAAATTAACTTTACTTAATCCAGTTTCTTCATATAAATGTAGTGTTTCTGTGTAAACATCTACCTTATAAATGTAACCTTCTTTAGTTTTAATATAACCATCAACAAAAATAAGGGAGCCATTTAAAGGCTCCCAAGAGGATAGTTGTCTGAATTAATAGCTAACAAAATCGCTACTTTTCATTTATTTTAATTACTTTAAACCACTTATTTCGCTACATAAATAGTTTATCAACTAAAAGAAGTTAAGCATACTTACAATTTTGTCACTTTTCATCACTTAATACTTATTTTTATCAATATTTAATCATCATTCTATCTCTTTTAAAGCTTTTTTGGGTACATCTTTTTTCTTTACTTCTTCATAAGTCACTACATGCGATCCCTTATGAGTTATCTTGAGGTATTTATCCAACTTTAATGTTTGAGCTGCCTCGAAGGTAATATTTCTACCATTACCTTGTTCGTCATATGATTTTTGAGTATAACTTACTCTGTTATGTTCCAAAAATTCATCAGGTTTTTTTGTTTTAACATAACTATTTTGCTCTTTAACTAGTGGATTAAGTTGATCTATTAATGCATAAACTTCTCCAGGTTCATTTTTTCCTTGGTTATAAATGCCAATACTATTAACATTGTAAATATTGCCAGTATTACAACTGCTATTATTACCAGTAATTTTTTCAATTTATGATACTCCTTTCATGTTGTAAATATTTTACCAACTGAAAGAAACTAAATATACTTACAATATTGTCACTTAATACATAGTTAATTTACAATAATTAACATTAAAAATATTCTATACTTTATAATAGATAAATAAAATCCCCACCTTTACAGTGGGGCGTCGAATTTACTAATTAGTGAATGAATCACTAATTTATTGTACCCTTATAAAAAAGGGGCAAACAAAAATAACTTAAATACCGATAGGTATCAATATCAAAATATCTATACGGGAATGTATGAGAAAAAAACTAACTAAACTATTTTTTATTTAGATAGTAAATAAATGATAACAGTTCTCAATTAAAATTTCAATAGATAAAAAAACAGCCACCCAGTAGGAAGCTGGATGGCATCAATCATTAGCAGATTTGTAACGAAAAATATTATTTACTTTGGAGATTCTATTAATTAAATACCCACTTAAAATATTCATAAACACAAATAGTCAGAATTTTAAATTTATTTCAATACAAAAAAACCACCCCGCGAGGGTGGCTAAAAAATAATTGAAAATTTAATTGGAAAGATAATAAGAAATTATCTATTTAGAATGTAATATAATAAGGCTATTTCAAAAAGTGATTATTTGTAAATAAGAACTTTTAACATAAAAAAACAGACACATAAGTGCCTGTCCGAGATATAATATAAAGATTTAAATTGAAAAGTATATTTGTGAGGCTATGTTTATATTATCAGAATATTCTATACTTTTCAAGAACAAATAAAAACGCCCCTGCAAAGAGGCGTTTTAATGGAATTATTATAACTACAATACAGTGGAGGGATATCCAACTTGCTATACTCTTAACTGTCTAATTAACGATGTAATATCGACAGCTATTAAATGATAACGGTTCTCAATTAAAATTTCAATAAAAAAATAAAAGAGCAGACACGGGAAATGGTGTCTACTATATGCCTATAAGTGTTGTAACTGATATTATAATATACTAAAATGTTTTAACCTTTTTCAATTTATAAGCATTAGAAGAAATATTAGGCAATGCGTACGGTGAGATTATATGAGAACCAGGATCATAAATAGATTTTTTACTCGCTCCATATTTATAAGCTTGATAGATTATTTTAGAACAATATGTTGGATTTTTCTTAGATAATTTTGTGTTTATTCCATATTTGTATTTTTTTCCCTTATAGTTTTTGATAGCCCAATTTCCAGCTTTTGTTCCTGCCCCTGCTTTTTTAGACCGATAAACTTTCACCCATTTTTTGCCTTTCCCATAATCTTTTTTGAAAGAGGCGAAAGACTTAGTGCTAGGATGTGCACCGGAACCAGATATATGTAAAACTGTCTTACTGCTAATAGCAATAGCGACATGACCTGTTAAACCTTTAGAACTCGTACCATTTGTTATTAATACATCTCCTTTTTTTAATTTAAATGATGACTTAGCATAAGATGTTATTTCTTTTTCACTTTCAATGTTCTCTTTTTCAGTTTTGTCCTCTTTTAAATATTCATTCCATTCTTCTTCAGAAACAGAATCATCGATAATATTCTCGCTCTTTAATTGGTTATAATTTTGTTCGTTTTCTTGTTCTTCTTCTGCTTTAGCTATATCTACGAATGTACTAGAAAGCGTCGAAATAAAAAACAATAATACGACAAATGAATATAAAAACTTCTTCAAAATATGTACCACCTTTATTTTTTTAGAAATATATTATTATAGGGTTAATATATCACTTTATATATACTATAATAAAATACGAGTAAATAAAAGGAGCTATATAAATTATGAAAAAGAAATATGTAATTACAATATTAATTATTTTAATATTAATTTTATTGATTTTTGGTTTTTACAAAGGATTTAAGCACTATCAAAAAAAGGTAACTTTTGAAGTAATCAATCTTCAATTAGAAAAAAAGAACTTTGATGAGGATATAGTAAAGAAAAAAGAACAATATGATTCTAAAAGAGGAGTATATTACTATTCCATAGTATATAAAAAGGAAAACAATATTACCTACATAACAGAATTAGATGAAGATCCTACCGTAATGAATATAATAAGTTTCAAAAATAAAAGCCATGAAATCTATTCGTACCCTGTTGATAAACACGGTAATGAAATACAAAGAAATACTAAATATCAAATAGATTAGCACTCAATAATCCACCTTTTTATCATATAGGTGGATTTAATTGTTATATAATTACTTTGTGATTACGTAAAAAGAGCAGACACGGGACAACGTGTCTACTTCTTTTAGTAAGGTATACTTGGTTGGTTAGCAATAATACATTGCTAAAATTACTTATATCATAAAAAAGACACCTCGTAAAGAGGCGTCAAACATAGTTCATGTTATCTATATACTAACCCACCGTCAGTAAGTATAGACTGGCCTGTAATATAACCAGAATCTTCTGAAGCTAAGAAAGATACTAAATTAGCAACGTCTCTTGGTTCTTGATATCTCCCTAATTTTATTGCAGAAGAAAATTCTTCGAATGCATCTCCAGGCTCCATATCATCGTTATATTTAACCATTTCTTCGTCGATACGATCCCACATCTTCGTTTTAGCAACGCCAGGACAATATGCATTAACTGTAATACCATCTTGAGCTAATTCTTTGGCCGCAGTCTGTGTAAAAGAACGCACCGCATGTTTAGTAGCTGAATATGTTCCTAACATTTCATAAGATTCATGCCCAACAATACTACATGCATTTATAATTTTACCACCTGTATTTTGTTTTTTAAATTGCTCTGCTTGCGGCCTGTGTGCCAAACACTGTACCATAAACATTTACATTGAATAGTTTATTAAGCTGTTCTTCATCTATTTCTAAAAATGGAGAAACAGCATCTACTCCGAGCGTTATTAACAAAAACATCTATCTGACCAAACTCCGTAACTGCAAACTGTACTAATTCTTTTTGTTCTTTTTTTACCGAAACATCACTTTTGAATGCGGCAACATTAAAACCGTTGTTCTTAAATTCTTTTTCTGTTTCTAAAAGGAGTTCTTCATTAAGATCTTGTATTATTAAATTAAAACCATCATTTGCCAGTCTTTCTGCTATCCCTTTACCTAAACCACCTGCAGAACCCGTAATAACAGCTGTTTTATTCATCATAAATCATCCTCCAATATTATAATTTTTTAACTAACTTTATAATATCATTTATAGTCTTTTTCATCTAAGAAAGCGCTTAGAATCTGTAACCTCCTAGTTTGTAAATATAAAATTTTAAATAAAATCGGTGGTTAAGCTCGTATTAAATTGGACGGTCTGTCTTAACTTCTTTATATCTTTTCTTTGAATTTTACCTAATTCAGTTTAATTTAGATTTATTTTTTAAAAAATAAATTATGTTTAATTCTTACATAAATTCAAACAACCAAGGAGAGTATACATGAATTACAAAAGTGAAATTTAAAAAATAGGTTGGAATAAAAAGGAAGTTGCTAATAGAGTGGAAAGTTTAATCGAAGAATAAATAATAGATTCAAAAGATGAATTAACTGACGATGTATCGACAGTTATTGAAAAAGAAGACAACAACCCTGTACTTAATGAATTTTTAAATAAATAAAAAAGACAACTTATCTTCAGGGTAGTAAGTTCCCTTCAATGCTAAAGGAGCCCTTATGAATAGGGACAGATATTTTTTAGCACATATTTAATATCCACCCAGTAACAAGTATGGGTGGTCTAATGACATTTTTCATCTTTTTAAATTATTGAGTAGCGAACTGAATAATTTAAAATAGCCCATGAACATACAAATGATAAATAGAAGAACACGTATGCTCTATATAGTCTATGTTCAATCTATCAAAACGTTGATTTAATTTCAATATTGATAATAAAAATAATATTTTTGATATTGACTTTTTAATTATGTACTCAAAAAATTTTATTTATAATATATTATTGAATTGTATATTATAAAATCAAAAGAGTGCTTTTGTATGAAATATAAATATGCAAGTAATAGAGTATTGAAATACCAAAAAAAATGTTTTGATATTCTAGTGGTAATCGAATTATTGTTAATTTTAGCTTGTTTGTTTATGTCAAAATAAGGAGCAACGAAATCGGATTCCCAAATAGTAACGTCATTTATTCTTTACTTCCATTATCAATTATGATTATAGGAGTAATAGGCTCTGAAATGTTAAACAGAATATCTGAATAGCAAAACACCCACCTATTCATTCAGGTGGATGTTTTGCGTATTTGTATAACATATTAATTAGTAATTAATATTAATCCTCCAATTATTGGAACTGAAACCATAGATATCTTTAAAACTATAGGGTTCAATTTATTAGTGAATTTCGCTCCAATATATGAACCAATTGAAGTTCCAAATACGACTTTAACTAATAATAGGAAATCAACATTTCCATTAATTATGTACCCTATGCCACCTATTAATGAAATTGGAAACATTACTAACATTGTAGTACCTACAGACAGTTGCACACTCAACCCTATCACCAACAATAAGGTTAATTGAATAAAAGCAGACGATCCAATACCAAACAAACCTGATATCATCCCTAAAACAAAACCGATTATAATGGATAATAGGAAACTGCTTTTAGAATATACATTTTTTTCATTACTTTTTGTTTTTATAGAGAGCTTTATCCAAAGAGTTAAGCCTGATACAAACAAAGCGATAGCTGTCATATAATTCAAGTCACTTTGAGGTATGTGTTCTACTACGAAAGAGGCAATTAAAGCACCGATACCCCCTGGAACCCCTAATAGAAAAGCAATTTTAATATCAATATTTTTTTCTCTATAATGACTTAAAGAGCCAAATAAGGATGTAGACACTAAACCAATCAAAGAAGTTCCTATAGCATAATGAATAGGAACATTAAAAAAAACAGTAAGAACAGCAATAATTACACCTGCTCCGCCGGCACCAACAAAGCCTAATACCATTCCCAAAAGAAGCATTGTTAATACTATCAACATTATCCACCTCCTCTTTTTTCATTCATAAATTTCCTTAAATAAATATTAACATAATTTTAATAACCTGAATCACTTTAAATATTTGATTAAAAACATTATCTATGTATTAATACTTTTTATAAATGAAATATCATTTTGAAGAGTGGCGAAAAACTATGATAGTAACTCTTTACGGAAAAGAGATATACTGATTAACAAAAAATGCCACCCAGTAGGTAGCTGGATGGCTTCAATTATTAGCAGATTTAAAACTTAAAAAAGATAATTTCCTTTGGAGATTCTATTTAATAAATACTCACTTAAATTGTTCATAAACACAAATAGTCAGAAATTTACATTTATTTTGTCACAAAAAAACCACCCCGAAGAGTGGCTATGAAAAATATATTTAATAACGTAAGACAAGGATTGTGCTTACAAAAAAATACTAACATAAAAAAGTAGCCACATAAAGTAGCTACTAAAAACATATCATTGAGAAGCGACAATATGTCTAAAAACAATTGTAATCTTATACTACCACACAATTCTATTTAATAAACAAAAAAGATGCCACCGAAGTGACACCTAAAAATATATTGATTTGAAATTTAATTAGAGGATAAAGGACTATACACGTATAATATCAGAATTTTTTATATACTAAAACAGGGAAAATAAAAACAGCCACCCAGTAGTAAGCCGGATGGCATCAACTATTAGCAGAGTTGAAACTTAAAAATATAATTTACTTTGGAGATTCTATATAATAAATACCTTCTTAAAATATTCATAAACAAAAAAGACAGACGAATTAACGACTTCCCAAATTTCAAAGTAAGTTTCTAACTAAAATGACACGTATTTGACACGCAAAACAACCCACCTATTCATTTAGGTGGGCTTTTGCGTATTCGTATAGCTTTTCCGTTGTCTTTAATGTTAAGTTGTCTATGTCACGATTTCCATTTCTTAATGTTGATATAACAGATTGATTGATAAGCGTATTCTTATATATTTGATAACCAGTTATGTCGCTTTCAATTAGTTTTTTGATTGTCTGTTTGTATTTACTCATAATTATCACGCTCATTCTTTACTTAAATAATAAAAATAACCACAATCTTTTATTAGATTATGGTTAAAATATTCAGAATAGTTCGAAGGAATAGGATAGCTAGTTTCCGCTAGCTAATCTCATTATATATCATATATAATCCCTCGAAAAATTTATGTAAAATAAGTTAACATAAAAATAACAGTCTGCGGGGACAGACTGTTAAAAATATATCATTATCACACGTGGTAAAATGTACTAGTTTTTTTTACTAGCCAAGCTTAGTGTATGATGTAAAATCAATTTTTCAAAATTTGTGTTAATTTTACTAACATAGTAACCACCCAGTGACATGCTTGGGCGGCTTGATTATAGGTAATGTAATAAGAAAAATGCATGTAAACACATTCTACCTCGTTTAAATTATAATTAAACACAAAAAAGACAGCCGAATTAACGACTGTTCATATTTTATTAATTTACTATGAACTCCCAACGCCTAGTGTATTCTTATGAAATACAAACAAAACATATTAAAATGTCAATGTATAAACCTTATGTAGCACTACGTATTACCGATTTACTACCTATTTTTTTAGTATGTGCTTTGTTAGAATAAAAAGTATAATTCACTTTATAGGTAGGTCTTAATTTAGGACTATTTTTATCTTTGTATGCTTGAGCACTGTAATAAACTTTCTTTGAACCAGTTTGATAAAATAAATTAGCTATATTTGTTACCCATTTTACTGATGCGGGAACTCTAGTAATAGCACCAACTGTTACAGCAATAGAACCTACTGTTAATTTTTTTGCTGTATTATTACCACTATACCGACTACCGTATTTTACCCAATTCCTCTTCTTACTAGCCTCTTGCACTAAACTTTCATTTTCAGGCTCAGGTTCTGTATTTTGAACAATTTCTTGAACTGCGCTAGGATCTCCCTCATTAATTACTTCTTTTGCCTCAATTGCTTGAGGAGTGAATGTTGCGATTAAAAATCCTAGTACTAAACTACTTACAAACGTCTTTCTCTTCATAAAAATATGTTCACTCCTTATTCCTCTTAATTACTATGTCCAAATATATTGTTCCTACTAGAAAAACTAAATAGATAATAACAAAAGGTGTTAACCCAATCTTATCAAAAACAAATAATCCTAATGTTATTATGGCAATTAGCCATAGAATAACTCTAAATATGTTAGTTAGTTTCAAATAAAAACCTCCTTCATTTTTTGTATACAAGTATATTAACAATAACGACACCGTAAACTTATCAGAATTTTTCGTTATTATGAATAGTGAATAAAAAAACACCCACCCCATGACTAGTGGAGGTGGATGTGTTATAACCGAAGTATGTGTTAACTATATACAACTTAATATGCTTATTAGGTTTAATTAAAACCTGTTTGAATTCTAGTATAAAAAAGACACCTCTGTAAAGAGGCGTCTTAGCATACTAGAAGTGATTTTTGCTAATAAATCAAGCTATATTTTATATACAAAATTACTTACCAAATAGATTTTTCCATTGATTAATTATATTAATAGGATCAAAGCTTTCAACAATTTCTTACGGGATAAAAGAGGTACGTTTTACCGCCACTGCTTAAGCCTATATTAAAGATTAATTGCTATACTTGCTTCATTCTCAATCCCATAACGATTCTTGTTTATCTGTTGGTTCATAATCAACTAAAAAATATTCTATAATTTCATCTATTTCTTTTTTTCTAATATATAGAATTCCCATTATACAAACTGCAAAAATAATCATCTTTTTCATCTTAATTTCCCTCTTCCCCATATAGAACTTTATCGACAACTCGTTTAGTTGCTTGACCATCTTCTAAGCTACAATAATTGCTGTAAAATTCATTATATTTTTCACTGTAATCTGACTTAGTTTTTTCTAAATTCTTAATTGATTCAATTAATTCATCATTTGTAGATAATAACGGCCCAGGTAAGTCGTTATTTACATCAATATAAAAACCTCTTAATGTATTTTGATATTTTTCTAAATCATACGTAAAGAATAAAATCGGCTTTCTTAGATTTGCGTAATCAAAAAACACTGAGGAATAATCAGTTATTAACATATCACTCGTTATGTATAAATCATTTATATCGTTATATTTAGAGAAATCATACACAAAACCTTCATAACCAGTTAAATCCATGTTGTCTGATATGAAATAATGCATTCTTAGAGCTATAACGTATTCATCTCCAAATTCTTCACGCATTCTTTCCAAGTCCATTTGTAATTTGAATTTATAATTACCTGCAGAATGAAATTCATCGTCTCGCCATGTAGGAGCATATAATATAACTTTTTTAGACATAGGCAAATTTAATTTCTCTTTAACATGACGTTTATATTCGTAAGAGTAGTTATGTAATATATCATTTCTTGGATATCCAAAAGTTAACATGTTCTCTTTTGGATACATAAAGGCACTTTCAAATATCTTTTCACTATATTTATTAGCGGCGATTAAATAATCCCAGTTTCTAGACTGGTGATAAAAATCTTTTTTATAATTTTTATTAGCCGATGTGACATTTTCCATATCAAAGACAAGTCGTTTTAGAGGTGTTCCATGCCATGTTGATAAAATGGTTTGATTATCTTTTTTAAACAACCATTTAGGTTGTCGCATATTTAATACGAAATACTTGGATACTGTTATATAATAAAAATATTGCCAACCAAAGCGTTTTATTATTTTTACATTACTATTCTTAAAACTTTGCTCATCTTTAACAAGATCTTTATCATTTAAAATCCATACATGTTGCCATTTATCTTTATCGTTTTCTAAAAGATAATTAAAAATAGCTTTAGGGCTATCAGAATAATTTTTACCTAAAAAGCTTTCATATAAAACTGTATTTTCTTTGATTGGTAGTTTAGTAAAAAGGTTTTTTTGCAATTTCTTTTGTCTAAATCTTTGATTTTTAGGCTTAGAAAATTGATAAGTTTTATATCCTAATATTCTAAATTTGCTTAACATAAAAGCTTTTTTAAAGTTTCCATTTTTTATTGCATTAATTTCAAAGGCATGTCTCTTACTTAATTTAATCTCAGATGATGGATAGTTTAAAATCTTATGTAATTCTTGATATATTTCATAAATTCCTCTTTGCGATTCATTAAACATATCACTTTTAATAATCTTGTATAAATAGTATCGAATTACTTCAATTTTTATTTGTTTTGCTAAATTTAAATCAATACATTTATCTATGCCTTCTTTTAATGCTTTCACCCTTTGTAAAAGTTTATCTTCTCTTTCTTCTTGAGTTAAGGAAGGACTATTAATTGGATCGTTATGTATATATTTGTAATATAATTTTGTATTAGATTGAGCAATATAAGGTGTTTTATTATAAAGTTCTATTAAAAAAGGAATGTCATTGTATAATTCATTTTTAGTTTTAAAGGAGATTTTATTATCTATTAAGAAAGATTTTCGAATGATAAAACTATGTAATCTAAATTGATAATTTAATTTTTTTAAATAATTGTTAGGTTTAACCATGGTATATTTATGGCTCAGAATTTGTTTTTTAAACATACCGTTTATTATTTCTTTAACCTGTTTATTGTTAACTGGTATATTCGCTTCATTTAATAATTCTTGTAACTTATTAAATGATTCGCTATCAAAGAGAAGATTTTTATTTGTATTTAATGTTGACGTTTTATCTAAATTAGTTTTACTTATTCCAAATTTGAAAACATCTGTTTCTTCTTTTTTATCGTCAATCATTTGTTGAGCATAAATTAAAGCATTTGGATTTAAGTAATCATCTGCGTCTAGAAAAACTAAATATTCTCCAGAAGCACTCTTAATCCCTTTGTTTTTATAATCAGATATACTATCACTTTCTCTCATTTCAATACATTTAATATCCATTTCACTATCTTCACATAGTTCGTTTATTACTTTTGAATCATTATGTACGAATATAATTTCATAATCATCATATGTTTGATTAATCACACTATCCAAGCAACTTTCTAGATATTTATGATTATACCATTTATTTTTATAAGTGATTATAACTGAGAAAATCAATATTCCTCACCGCTTTCTAATTAATTTTATATATTTTACGCATTAAAACTATTTCTAATTATAATATTTAGAATTATTAAAAACAATATCTTTTTTATTTTTTTGATATTGCAAAATTTTATTTACTAGAAAAAAGACAGACACATAAGTGCCTGCCCGAGATATAATATAGAGACCTTTTTGAAAGATACGAAGTTCGTAACATTTATATTATCAGAATATTCTATATATTACAAATCATAAATAAAAAAGCACCCCCTGTAAAGAGGTGTCCAAGTAATTTACATAGAAAGTGTTTGTACGGTTAAGTCAGAAACGATACCGTGTAAGATAGAATAACATATAATCTATTTTATGCAAATCTAACTAAATGTACCCCATGCATCACCTGCACGTGAGCCGTTACCTGCTGACTCTCCTATAGGCATATAAACACGAGCCCCACTGTCTACAGTCCACGCAATCCAAATATAACCGTCAAAGTCGTATACTTCGTCATAGTTTACAGATTGACCAGTATATAACATGCCCGCAATTTCCCAACCAGTCCACGGACCATTATATCTTGTATAGATATTAGTTGTTGCTGTAAATGTTCCTTTCTCAGGTTTCCACAAAATATTATGTTGATTTCTACGCCATTTATTCCCTACCTTTTTACCTTTATCTTTGACTGGATTTTTCTTTTGCTTGTCTGTAGGTATTGTTACACCATCTGTAACATTATCTGGCACACCAACATCTAAAGTTGGATTTTTATAATATTTAGTGATTTCTTTAATGAAGTAATCTTGCATCTCATGTTGCTTTGCTGTCGAAGGTGCACCACTAATAATAGGGTCAAAGTTCACATGCAATGCCATACTTCTATGTGGACATGCCGTCGCTACAAATTGATTGTGTAGCTTCACTGTTTTTCTATTAGGTTTTAAACCATAATACAACATATCAATGGTCGCTTGTTTAAATATTGCTTGCTCGTTTTTCACAAAGTCTTTATTGCTAGCACTCATTGAATCACAAACTTCATAACCTAAATAGTGACCATTACCATAACTATCAGCCACATGCCACGCAATACGAAATGTATCAATAGCTCGCCACATCGTCTTTCTATCTCCATAATAATGAGCAACGCCTCCCTCATAACGAGCCACAGATGCATTACTCAAACGATTATATTGCTCTTTAGCAGAAATACTATCAGCTGTATTGTGAATAACAACACCATCAATAGAACCTACACGCTCATTCATTGTATAATTAATAGAATGATTGATTGTTTCAATTTTTGTTGATTCTGTAGTAACGCCTTTTTCTGCATCTTTATATGGCGGACGAATGACACCTACAAAATCATCATACACATGATCTTGAATAAATGCCGCAGGACTTCCATTGTTTGAAGCGTTATACCAATTTTGGTCAATACTATCAAATAAATATTGATTCGCATTAGTAATCATACCTGTATGTCCGTAGCTTCCATCATCTAATACAAAAATATCTCCTTTTTGTGGGATGAATTTTTTCGTGTTTTTAATAACTTGGAATCCTTTCGGATATTTATAATCAATAAAATCAACTGCATTACCCGTTGGGTGTACATCAAAATGTGCTTTTAAGAATTCTATAATAAACGTTGCACATTGAGCCCCGTTTGATTGTCCGGCTGTTAAACTTTTACCGATATTTTTTACTACCCAGTTAACGGCTTCTTGTTTTTTCATTTAAAAATACCTCCATAATAAAAAGCCGACCGTTAAGTCGACTTAATTAGTTTTATTTTTTAGGTTGTTTTGCTTCGGCTCCTCCACCGAGTTTGTTTGGATTTTTACCATTCTTATTCTTGAAAGTTTCCCAAATACCTGTTGCCATGAGTCCACTTATTAACCCTGCTAGTAATCGACCTGCTACCGATAACTCACTTACAATTTCTGGAATGAATATCGTAATGCCTCCAATAATTAAACCGACTACCATTGATACTAATGGTATAAAGTTCTTCGGCACTTTTTTTGTACGTTTGATAACTTCCGTTAATGCTCCTGTAATAACTGCAATGACTGCGACAAATGCGATAATTTGTTCCATTTATAATTCCTCCTAATTAATATAAAAAGGCCGTCACTGCTCTGTGACGACCTTACTTTTTAGATAATTGATTATTTTGATGGGTATAAAATCGGTCTTCGAATTTATCAAAACGAGTATTTAAACTATCAATCTTTGAACTAACTTCTAAGATAACCTTTGTATCTTCACGTTGTTGTTTTTGTTCTTCTTTGATATCTCTTAATGAAGTGTTATGATCTTCTACCTCTGATTCTATACGTGTAATTCTATTTTCATTATCTTTCTTGTCTTTACTTACTTTAAGAAACAACCCAACAACTGTTACTATCATGGGTATAACTGTAAAGACAATCCAATAAGTTAGTTCGCTTTCATTCAACATTGAACCTCCCACTTTCTATAATAAAAGTCACAAGCTATTCAGCCTGTGACTCTGGATATTCCTCACCTGTAATTTCTTCGTACTGCGCTTTATCTATAGCATCTAACTCCACATAAGTTTGAATATCCTCATTTGTGTAACAATTGATGTCATAAAAGTATTTAATAGATTCAAATCCTGGATACATAATTTATTCTCCTTTCAATTTGGCAAGTTCAAGCATCGTGTTGGCTTGTTGTTCTTCTAACGCTTGCATACGTTGTTCTTTTTTAGTTAACTCTTTTAATGTTTCTGCTTGTTCACTTTGGGTTTTTACTAATTGATTCGCTGTCTTTGTCACCTGCATTTGTGCTTGTGCTAACATGTACTCATTGGCAGAAGGGAGTCGTTGGCTTTCTTCTTCATCTGTTTTACTAGATTCCCATTCTTCTTTAGTAGCTCCCACCCACTCGTTTCCATTAAAATAGAATGGGCTATATATACCTTCTGGAGGAGGTGTTTCAGTCCACTCGTCTTTTGGATAGTCATATTCGCCATCTTCATTTGTAAAAGCTAAGAAAGGCGTACCATCATATAGATATACTTGTTTAAAATTCATTCTTCTTTCCTCCTATTCTTTCCAAGAGTATTCTCCATAAATGTAACCTGCTTCATCCCAAGATGATGAGTCGCCATTTATTAAGAATTTAGCTTCTCCATTAGGTCTAACTGTTATATAACCACCTGACCAATTAGTTGATGTTGGAACTCTTACAGGGAATGAATGCGCGTTTTTAAAAAGATTACTAGGCAATTGAGCAATCACTTGGCTTTGCTTTAGGTTTTTGCCATTAAACCTAATCGTTTTCTCTGTAACACTGCCTCTCGTTTCGATTCGATACGCACAATCAAAACCATTATCATCAGCACCTTTAAATGCTGTATTTGATGTTGCGCCATTAATTAATTTAAATGGAATCCAACCAGTGTCAGATTGTTCAAACGTAATTTCTTTCCATTCTCTCCACGCACCGTTAGTGTGAAGTGTCGATACAAACATTCTGTTATAGTGATTTTGCCTATACGTGAATTGTTTTCTACCGTTACCACTTGTTGTTACATCTAACGATGCTAAATGTCCAATCTTCATGCCTGTAAAATTAGGTATTTTACATAAATCCCAATCAGTATCAGATGATGTTGAAAATTCATATAAACCTGTTGATAACGTAGTGATATCAGTGTTTGTAATACTTCCCAACCACTGTCTACTCCCATCATCATTAGTTAACTTACGTTTTTGCCAGTCTAAATTTTCTATTTCTTCCTCCAACATATCAGGAGACAAAAAACCATTATCTTCAACTGTCTGATTAAATTCAGAAACTTTATCATCTACATGATCTGTAGCTTCTTTTGATGTTGATGCTATCGTTTCAACTGCTTTATTAGCTTTCGCTTCCACATTATCCTGTGTATCTTTAGCTAGTTTTTCAATTGTCTCTACAGCATTATTTTTTGTCGTATCTAAAGTTGTTTTAGCCTCTTCGATATAAGCCTTAACATCTTCTGAACCCTCTGCAACAATAGCGTTTAATGTTTCAATACCTTTTTGTAATACGGACTTCATTTCAGCTACATAATCCTCACCGTTGGCTATTGCTTCTTCAATATCTAAAACACGTTGCTTAATTCTTGTCTTAAGTTGGTCGAACATGCGAATATATTCCATCTTAGTGAACGCAGAGATTTTATTGATAAGCGCATCTTTGACTTCAAAATTAAACTCTCTGAACACGGCAACTTCATTATATTCTGGTTTATTATCAACGTTATTCACGCCAATATAAACTTGTCCTCTTACTTTAGTAGATGTACTAGCTTGTAGAAAATCTTTATCTAAAGTAATCGTCACTAGTCCTTTGTTTGAATCTTCAACTTCTAATTCAATCACATCTGAAACGCTACCGTTACTAGATTCAAAATAAGCGTAAGCTGTTAAGTTATTCTTATGAATTAACAAAGGACCTTTAGTATTGCTTAATTGAAACCTTAATATCGCTGTATTTTCATCTAAATTATAAAAACCAACCCCTAAATCAGAGATTGGTTTTAAATAAGGTTCAGATTTTAATTTAAATAATGCTTTTTTATCTATGCCATTCGTCACAATATCACTCCTTATTTTACTAATACGACAGCTACACCGTATCCTTTTTCACTGTCATAAAGTGTTGTTACTTCTAAGACTCTATAAAAACCATTGTTGTTATCTTTAGTACCAATACCTTTATTAGGCTTAATATAGTCATTAACAGCTACCGTTGAGTCAATACGTGTATACACTTGACCCATAAGCCCCACGACATTCCATTCAGGTCTTTCTGCTCGAGATGCATATGCTTCATCTTTTTCAGTGTAATCAGGATTAGGTATTTCTACTTCAACTTCTTCTGAATACCATTCACCTTCATCATCTTGCCATTCTTTCGTTTCTATTCGAGTTTGTGTTACACCAAATTCATCTTTTAAAAACTTGTCTTTATGGTGGAACATCGCATCACCAAGAATAACGCCTGCAGTTCCTGAAATAATCCCGATAGGTGTATCATTTGAGTTAGCTTTTCGGATATATCTTCCGTCTAAAGTAACCATGTAACCGTTAGGGATCTCTCTGCCTGATTGAGATTCGAAATACTCTGCATAGTCACCAAAATTATGACCTGCTGTAATTGTCCCTTTAGCTTTAACGGTTCCTGATGTGCCTTTAACTTGGAATCTCGTATTTTCATACTTCGGTCCACCTAAACCATAACCCATAGCGAACATATAATTATCTTTTACTTCAACGCCACGTGAGTTAACAATTGTTTGTGAATAATTGCCTTGGGATGTCTTGGATTCTAATGAATTCATTACGCCACTACGAGAACCTCGTGCTTCTGATTTCATACCAGCCCCCAGTAACCACGAACGATCACTATACGCATATGATTCTCCAGTAGAAGCCAATACAACTGAACGTTTTGAAATAGCGCCTGAACCTGTTGAACCTGCCACTAATCCTCCACGTAATGCTGTAGGTACTTCTTTATAGTTTTTCTTCATGATAACCGCACCGTTTGTATAATCTTCTTGTTGAACACCCATAATTGTTGTAGTTGAGTTATACATTTCAATAGCATTACCAGTGCCATTACCAATTAAATTTGCGCCAATAATTTTAGTATCATAAACACCTGCACCACCGAGCAATACCAATATTATTAGAAGAATGATGAATATTAATATTACTAAACGTTACTTTTTTAGGTCTATTATCTCCACCATAAATTTTTATATCAGCTGACGCATTTTTAAATCCTCTTATATTGATATTATGAAGTTGAACATTTTCAGCCATAAATTGAACTGCTACAACTGGTGTCCCTGATGTATATGTGCCATCTCCAATAGCTGTGAAGTTTGACACTGACACATTAGTATAAGCACTAATTGTTAATGCTCTTGGTGTCCAACCTGGATATACTTCATTTGCATAAGGATAAAGGGAAACAATATTATTGAAAATAACATCTTTTGCTGTTTTACTCTTTTTATCTGTAGCGACTCTATGATGCCCAATATGTCTTGCGACATACGAACGATTATCTTTATAGGAAATGTGACCATCAACAACTACCATAGTTGCGGCGTTAGCATCAGCATGTGCTTTAACTTCAACCCCACATTGGTTATTGTAAGTATTATTGTTTGATAAAAATACGTATTGGGAACCATCATCTACCTCAATACCATTACTATTACCATGATAGTTTTTAGTATCATGACACACATTATTTGTGATATTTATATATCTTGAATGGTGGGTCGTAATACCATCATCACCATGTCCTTGAGCTTCACAGTTATCAATATGAATATATTTGCTTTCTAGCGCTTCAGCGACTCTTACACCATCACCTTCATGGAAATAAGTATCACTTGCACAAGTAACATCAAAACAATGTAACAAAGCATCAACTGATTTAATGTTATAAGCATATCCATATTTAACACCAACAAATCTTAAGTTTGAAGATAATGAACCGCCACTTGGTCCTGGATGATTGTATTGAACGCCATTACTTACATACTTTTCATCAAAGCGTCCTTTGTTACCGTCTATTGAGAAACTCTCATAAGAAATGTTAGTCGCTGTGCCATCCATTTCTTTGTTCGAGACTGCCACCGTTTTTCTTGGCGAATCATCGGATAATTTGATAATCGTAATGTCTTTACCTTCACCAGATAACACAGTGTTATTTGGTAATTTTAATCCATCTTTCACTTTGTATATTCCTGATGTCATATGAACATGGACATTTCCCTCGCCAAATGCTTTTTCAAAAGCTTCATCAGAATACTGTTCTCCTGTAGGATCTGCCCCATAATCATTAACATTTACTATGCGTTCTATTTTCTTATTAAGATAATTATAATTATCTTCTATTTTCTTATTCATATTATCGAAATCATATTTTAAACGTTGAGATAACAATGCGTGCCCTTCGCCATCTATCGCCGTGCGACTATCTTTAAGTTCTTCGATGCCATCCCCATTATGACCTACAACTAACCTTTCAATACGTCCATCTTGATATCGTAATTCGTTATGAACATTGGTTGATTTATAATCAATTTGTTTTGCATTATGTGCGTGTTTATCAGTAGATTGATGGTCTCTAATAATATCTATGACTTGCCCATAAAAATATTGCACATCTTTAAAATTCTCAACAACCATTTGTCTAAATTTTTGTCCTAAATCAATCGGGAAATTGATTTTTAATTTCATTTTCTTTGATTTCATCTTTTCACCCTTCCTATTCTAACCATGTGAATTCTTGATACACCCAATTCGTTTTGTTTTGGTCATCTGGGTGTACATAAGCCATCACCTTGCCATTTTTTAAGCATTCAATTGTAATTGGGTGACGATAGCCATTTTGTCTTGCGATAAAGGATTGATTATCCGTGACAAAACCTGTAGGTAGTTGTGCAATCTGCATCGATGCCCCTGTTATTTCGGATACATTCAGCCTGATTGAACGAACCACAAAATGTTTACCAATAAGGTCATTACCAGCTCTTACTTCACGAATGGCACATTTAAACCCTGAGCTAACAGCTTTGTTTTTCATGTCTGGCGGTACTTGATATTCAATCCACCCTGTATCGCCTATTAAGTCCGATAAGGTCTTATCATGAAGTTCAGCAGTTTTTTTGTTTTTTTCTATAACTTTTTGTTGGTCTTCGATTATTTGTTCCAAGTTTGAAATTTTATTATTGATTTCAATAAAAGGATTTTCTGAATCTGTATCTTTAACACCTAATAGTGCTTCTACATGTACTTTAGGAAAATAAATTTCACCGTTTTTGTCAGTTAAGTATCTATGGTTAATTTCAGTCATCTAATAATGTCACTCCTACAATATCTGAGTAATTTTCTGTCATAGAAATAGGCGACTCACTAAGTGAATCGCCTTTACTTTGTTTATTAAATTTTCTAATCGCTTTAGTTGTTTGTTGCTCGCATTTTTAAAATGTCTTTAGGTGAATTACTAAAATCGACTTCTACTGGTTCATTAAGTAGTGGATGTGACACAGTAATTTTCACGACTTTTAAATCTAAATTAAAACCTAAGGGTTCATGAATAAAACGTATTTTATTATTTTCTTTAATATCGTCATTGGTAATGTATTGTTTGTCTTCTACACTACCAAGATAGTTTGTAGAAACTTCAACCGTTGGTTGATCGTTGAGTTCTTCTTTAAGCCTTTTACGTAATTCATCTTTATTCGTGATATTATCATCAAATATGGTAGGTGCTTCTGCAATGTCGCCGCCATCATAATTAGGTGATGTGTAATCGGCATACGTATGATAAGCATCCTTACCTTTAAGTTTAGCTGTTAAATTTAATACAGTGGACTTCTCAGTACCGACATACATACATGCCTCAGATTTTTTGTAATCAACACCCTTTTTCGCACCTTTAAATATTGCTTTAAATGTGTGTTTGCCTTTCGATAGATCTTGCGCAATCACAATTTTTTCACTTTTCGCGTTTTTACTGTAACACTCATAAGTGTCAATTTTTTCACCATCTAAATAAATATCGAGTATGCCACCTTTAGACATTTTCTTTAACGTCCATTCAAGGGTTTCATTACCATGTTTACACTCGAATGTTTTCGTATAACTTGCGCCTACTTTTTCTGTACGCCAAGTCCCTTCTTTAATAAATGAACCTGAGTAATTTAAATCTTTAGGTTTAATTGGATTATAATTTTGTGTTTCTTTTTTAGTCTTTTTCTTACCGTAGCCTTGAATATAATTAAATATATCCGTAGTCGTCGTTGTTACTGTAGCTTCACTTGAATTGTATAAGTAAATCAAAGGTATGTCGGACATTTCGTAAAAGGTTGCTTCATCATAAATATAATATTTTTTATTATCAGCGAAATAGATATAATTAAATAATTCTGCACCTTCTGATACATGTTCAACTCCATTTTTACCACCTAAATCATCGACAGGTACACGTTTTTGAAATTGACCTCTAATTTCATATTCGAAACCCAATTTATTGCCTTTAAAACCAAAATCAAGATATTGTTCTAAAGTCATAGTCGGTGTACTATCGTCTTCATCTTCATCACTACTTTCACTTTCGACATCCATATCTTTTTGAATATAATGCTTTTGAAACTCCATAAAGATATGTTTAGCTACAACTTCATTCGTAAGTTTAAGACCGTCATATTTTATAAATGTTGATTTAATGACGTATAATTGCCCTTGCCACTCTATAAAAGCTTCATTAACTAAATGATCAAATATATCTGCGTTATTAGACGTTTTATATAAAGTGAAACTAATCGAACGCTCATTATTCTTTTCATATTCATATTTAAAAGAACCAAAATCAAAATCCGTGATTATTTCCGCAAACGTGCCTTTTTTATTTTTTAAAACTAATGCATCCAAGTTATTCACCTACTTAAATATAAACGGGAATATCCATTGGGTTGTTGTTTTACCAATATTCTCGCCTGTAATTTCAATATCATTAAAACCTTCTTTAAGTGTTAACCACTGTCGATTTGTATCAATGCCTACACGTTGATTATCCAGTATTGGGTGTACACCTTTTAATATAAGTTGTTGGTTTTGCTTAATCCCTTTTTTATATTGAAATGTATTACCTGTTGTATGGTTAATAATTTTAAAGCCCTTAGGTGCATCAATATTAATCAATAACTTGAATTTATGTCTTAATAATGGGTTGATTGTATCTGAAGAACCGTTGTAAATCCGAAAGCTTGTTGTATCGTGTTTATATTTAATTTCATCATCTGCCAATAAATCGACACCGAATTGCCAATTACTGTTTGATAAACTGTACTCATCTGTTTCTTTGACAGTTTCGGCATAGCCATCTCGACAACTAAAGGTCATATCAAACTTAATGGCTGAGAAATCTAAATAATCAGGATTTACATCTGGGTTATTTACACGATATTTTAACCCTGGATTGTCTGACGTAATAATGTAATAGGGTTGTCGTCTAAAAAACAGTTGTCTTAATTTTAATTCTGCTAAATTACGGTCATTTTCATCAATACCATCAAAACCACAACTCACTTCTAAATTAAAAGGTGCGAACGTGGCCACTGTTGGTAGCTCGCCGTCCACACCTTGAAATGTGTTACTTTCATTATTTTCATTTGGATATGAAGCTTTAGCTTCTAAGAAAATAAAATTAGATAAGATACCGTTGATATCATAGGTCCCTTCTTGGGTTATGATTTTCATCCATCTGCCGTCTATCATATAAACCTCCTATTTAAAAACCCTGGTTAAAATTGTCTAAATTAGCTTTACTACCTAACAATTGACTGAAGATATTCATGACATCATTTTTACTCATGTTATTATTATTGCCACTCAACAACTTAATGATTGTTTGTTGCATACGATTGTTGGTGTCATTCAACTGAACAACTTGTTGTAGTAGTTTTTCCATCGTTGAAGTATCGTTGTTCACTGTCACGTTTGCAGAACCGTTATCCATGCCAATCGCTGTCATTGCTTTTTCCATCAAGCCAACCGCACGATTACGTTTAGATTTATGAAGTGGAATAATAGCTTCCGCTCTATTACGCTCACTAATTTCAGCGAGTTTATGTGTTGTAGAGATGCCACCATTTTCATATTTTCTTGGACCTGTTGGAGACCAACCACCGTTAGGATTGACTTGTGTACGCCAATTCTTGTTGTTAAAGAAAGCGAGTAATTGATCATAACCATTTTTTATATTGCCATGACCTTTAACAGCATAATTCTTAAATGTACTAGGTACATACTGTAATAGACCTTGTGCTTGGTGTACCATTAATATTATTAATGTCACCAATATTCCCTTGTGTGACTCCTGCATTTCCGCCAGACTCATTGTGAATGAGAGAAATAATGTTATTTAAATCATTACCTCTTAATTTTACATTCATTTCACTAGCGACCTTTTTAATATCACCTGACCATTTTTTAGCTGACTTGTTTTGACTGCCACTTTTAAGTGATTTTAACCAGCCCATAGGGTTAACAGCTGTTTCATTAGATGGGTAACCTTTCATACGCTGAATGTGTAAGTGAGGCGTTGTTGAGTTACCTGTACTACCTGATAAACCAATGACATCTCCAGCGCTTACTTTTTGTCCCTTTTTAGCAATGATTTTACTCATATGCATGTACCACTGATACCATTTACCACCAGGCTCATCAAGTGTGATTTGATTACCACCGCCACCTGCAACTGCACCTGCTTGTGATATCTTACCGTCAGTTAGCGCCTTAATCTTAGTACCCGTTGGCATACCAAAGTCCATACCATAGTGTTTACCACCATTGAACATTAAGCCGCCTGTATAGTTACCAAATGTTTGGAGGATATTGTCCCACGGCAACCAACTAGCGTCACCATCGCCACCTTCAGCTTCTGTAAACCAGTCCTTCACTTTCTCTACAAGTGAAGATTTCAAGTTTTTATAGGCGGCTGTAACTAATTTAACGGTAGCGTTATCGCCGCCCCCGAAGTTAATGCCTATACTATCCATGACATTTTTCACTAATTTACCTGGATGTTTAACATATTTCCAAACATCTCCGATTTTATCGCCAAGCCATGATGCACCGTCTTTAACTTTTTCTAAACCTTTACTTCCTAAGTCTTCAACAGTATCTTTGGCGTCACTACCTGCTTTTTTCGCACTGTGATAACCATCAGATATTTTACCGCTCACATTTTTACTTATATTAGCCGCACCATCGATAATATCTTCATACAAGTCTTTTTTGTTTCCTTTAGAGAAACGAGGTATTTTAGTTCCTGTACCCGTTGATAAGCGTTTAGGTATTATGCCTTGTTCTTGAAGCTTGTGCGTATGTCTAGCATTAATAACACCGTCACCTTTGCCTAGTCCAACAACCGTATTTTTACCTTGTGGGGCATCTATTGAGCCATCTTTACGTTGAATGAGCTCTTGTGTGCGTCCGCCTGGTCCATTACCTGGTCCTTTATCGTTGACCATCGCAACCGTAGGTTGTCTTAATCCACCGTTTGAATCCGTAGAGAGCGTTGAACCGTCATAAGTACCTGTAGCTAAATGAGGTATTTCCTCAATAAGTTTATCTTTACCTGTAATCGCTTTTGATATCTTATTAACGCCGCCAATCATACCGTTTAAACCATCTACGGCTTTATTGGCAACTTTTTTACCTAAATCGCCTGCAGCTTTACCCATATCGGCTCCGACATCTTTAATCCATTGTAGTGTATCGCCTAACCATTTTTTGAAACCTTTATAAACAGATTTGGCTTTTTTCCAGCCTTCACCAAGCAATATTACCGAAACTTGTTTTGGCTTTGCCCCACATGTTACTTACGTTTGTTTTAACAGAACCATAAGCTTGACCGAAATATTTGCTTGTGCCTTTCCACGTAGATTTCGATTTTTCCCAAGCAGTGCTTGCTGTATCGCCGAATTTACCTTTCGCTTGATTATAAACACCTGTCACTTTAGTTTTAGCTTTCTCATAAGTTTCACCAAACCATTTTTTAGTGCCATCATATGCAGATTTAGATTTATCCCATACTTTACCTGCAGCGTCTGTAAATTTATCACGCGTTTTAGTATAAACACCTGTGACTTTGTCTTTCGCTGAATTGTAAGTATCACCAAACCATTTAGATGTATTTTTCCAAATACCACGTGTTTTAGTCGTCGCTGTTTCTTTAGCTTCTTCGAGTTTGTCACGGGTTGATGTCTTTACATTTTCCCAGGTATCAGATACGCCTTTAGTCACTTTGCCCCAAATATTACCTGCTGTGTCCCAAGCAGAATTCCAACCATTTTTGAATGATTGTTGAATATTTTGACCTTTTTCACTAAACCAACCTTTGGTATTTTCCCAACTTTCACCGAGTTTGTTAGTAATCGATGACCAGAGATTACCGCCAGTTTCAAGCGCATTATTCCATCCTGATTTAATATTCGACCAAATATGACTGCCTTTTTGAGAGAACCACGTTTTAGTTTCCTCCCACTTTTCACCGAGCCAACTTGTCAATGACGACCAAAGATTGCCACCTATTTCTAGTCCATTATTCCAACCTATTTTGATATTTGACCAGATACTGTGACCTTTTTGTGAAAACCATGTTCTCGTATCCTCCCATTTTTCACCAAGCCTGACCAGTCAAAGACTTCCATAAATCACCACCATTTTCTATGGCAATATTCCAACCATCACGAAGTGCGCCCCCAAATTCTTGACCTTGTTCAGAGAACCATTCTCCTAAACCAGAAGCGCCGTTTTTAATTCCTTGCCAAATACTATCATCAGATAAAAACTCTTTTGTTTTATTCCACCATTTCTCAGAATTAGAATATACTCTACCGTTTGATAAGTCCATTTCTGTTTCTATATCTTCGTTTTGATCTTTTGCGATACCAACGACTTCTTTTTTCTTATCTTCGGCTTTTTTGGTTTCTTCTTTTTTCCATTGTTCGAGTACGCCAAGTTGTATTTCTTTATCTTCATTGCTTAAATCTTCGTTTTGTTGAATAGATAACTTTCTATCTGTATATTCATCATCTATTTCATCGATACGTTTTTTCTTTGCTTTTTCAGCGTCTTTAATATTACGACTAGCTTTTTTGATAGACAGTGCTTCTTCATTACTATCCATACGATCTAAAATCTTTTGTTGTTCTTTTTGAGATTTAGACAATTCATCTACTGTTATATCTCTGCGCATTTGTTCTGCTTTAGCTAATTGCTTAAGTTCATTTTTGTCGAGTTCTCCGTCAGCCGAAAACTCTTCTTTCATTTTTTTAATTTCTTTATTTAATTGGTGTTCTTTCTGAATGCGAGCATTATTGCCTTGTTCCGTTTTTTGAAGCATGCTTTGATATTCTTCTTCAGTTAACTTGTTCTTTTTATTACTAAGGTCTTTAGACATTTCATAAACTTCATTAATATTATTTATTTCGTCTTCTTTACGTTTTTCAAATTTTTTAATTAAGTCATCACTTAATTTTTGTTCTATATCAATAAGTTCATTAGCTTTGTCTTGAGTTATCTTCCCGTGGTTATACTTAACTTCTTCTAGAATATCATTGGAGTCTTTAGAATATTTAACATAACTACCTAATGCTTTCTTCGTTTCTTTAGAAACACCGTCACCTAAGACTTTAGTCGTGTCTGTTGCTTTGTCTGTTGCACTACCTATTTTTTTGAATAATGGCTTCACATCGTCTGTTAATTCGTCCCGACGTGATTTAAACTCTTTAACAAATTCATTATTTTTAGACTGTGCTTTTACAAAATCATCACCTAAACCATTTATCCAACTTGAAAATTTAGAGATAGCGCCACCACCAAACGTTTTGAGGACATCAAATAAACCATCGACACCCTTTTTAAACCAGTCAACATTATTGTATGCTTTAATAAAGGCGCCACCTAATAACGTAACACCTGTAATAATCCACCCAATGGGTCCGCCCAAAATTTTAATACCATTACCTAAAACTTTACTCGCTTGACCTAATAAACTAACTTTACCGACTGCTTTACCTGTCGATTTACCCAAACGTCCAAATAAACCTGCTGAACCTTTAGCACTCTTACCTGAAGTAGCAATTGCGCCTGCATTCGCTTTATTTGCTCCAGCGTTAATCGCAGCTTCTGCTGAGTTTTCAGCCATGCGTCGATTAAGTTGTGCATAACCACCAACTGCTGCTTGAACTGCTCTTAATAATAACCCAATACCTAACGTTACGGGACCGATCGCGGCAGCTACGCCCGCAATAGCGACACCTGCCACTTTTGCGCCTTTAGGTAAATTATTTAAAAAATCAACGGTTGATTTCAAACCACCAACCATACCTGATAATGCAGGCTCCATCGTGTCATAAATAGATAAAGCAAATTCTTGGGCAGCAGACTTTAATTGCCTCAAACTACCACCAAGTCCTTTTTCCATCGTGTCTGCCATATCTTTTGCTGAACCTTTACTACCATCGATTGCGGTTGATAGTTTATCATAATCTTTTTGAGAAGCATTGATAACTGCCAATGCACCACTCATAGCTTCCTTACCAAATATTGTACTAGCTGAAGCAGCTTGTTGGTCTTTAGATAAGCCACTGAATTTATCACGTAATTGATCTAAAACATCACGCATTGGCAACATTTCACCATTGCTATCTGTAATGGATATGCCAAGTTCATCCATTTTATCTTTCATAGCTTTTGTTGGTTTAGAAAGGTTAGTAAACATCGTACGTAATGCTGTCCCGGCTTTTTGTCCTTTTACACCCGCATTACTCATTAAACTGATTGCCATAGAAGTATCTTCAATACTATAACCTAATGCGCCGACTACAGGGGCTGCATATTTAAAACCTTCACCCATCATTTCAACATTTGTGTTTGCGTTGGCACTTGCTGAGGCTAATACATCTGCAAATCTGCCACTTTCTTTAGCTTCCATACCAAATGCTGTTAATCCATCAGTAACAATATCAGACACTGAACCTAACTCTTCACCAGACGCAACAGCTAAATCCATAATACCAGGTAAACCACTCATCATATCTTGTGATTTCCAACCAGCCATAGCCATATAGTTAAGTGCTTCAGCACTATCGCTGGCTGTAAACTTAGTTGTCGCGCCCATTTCACGCGCTTTTGCCTTTAATGCGTCTAAATCTTTACCTGTTGCGCCTGAGATGGCTTGTACCTTACGCATGGCATCGTCAAATTCAACACCAAGTTTACCTGCATAGCCCATAGCTCCGGCAATCGGTGTTGTTACATACATAGACATATTACGTCCCACTGAACGCATGTTTTGTGACATTTTGCCATACTTCTCTGACATTTTATCTAAATGATCAGCTTGTTTTGTATATGAGCTATTAGCGACCATCTGTTGTTTGTTCATTTGCTTTAGCTCTTGTTCAGCTTTATTAATACTTTTTTGTAAACCGTTCATCGATGCTTTTTCATTATTCACAGCTTTTTCAGCTTTGGTTAAGTCTTTCGGATAATCTTTAATCGTTTTAGAAAGTTTATTATATTCTTTTTCTGCAGTTTTAACTGCGTCATTCGATTGTTGATAAGAAGCTTTAACCTTTTTATTCTCTTCTGTAATGCCTTTGTTAGATTGGGTCAACTTCTTAACATTTGCGGTTTCTTCTTTATGACTCGCAATTAATTTTTGGTGGACTTCACGTTGTTGTTTCGTCGCATTAGAAGCTTGTTTAATTTGTTCCGTAGAAGCTTTACCTGATTCTTTCAAACGTTTTTCAGCAGAACGTAAGTCATCGAGTTTTGTTTTGGCTTTGGCCTTTTCAGCGCTTAATACAGATTGTTTAGCTTTAGCGTTGTCTAATTCCTTATTAGACTTTTTCATCTCTTGATTAGACTTACGCATCGCATCATCTTGCTTCTTATGTGCTTCAGCAAGCTCTTTTACTTTTTGTTCTTGTTGTTTGATACTGTTCGACGCTTTTTCATAGGAGGTTTTAACGTTATTTAAATCATTTTTAGTCTGATCGTACATTTTCTTTTGGACTTTCATTTTATTATTCAGTCCATCAATGCGTGTTTGATACTTCTGTACAGACTTCTCAGCTTTGCCAAAACTAGACATATTCGCTTTCACTTCGGAACTCAATACACCCATTTGACGTTTAAGACCTTTCATGCCTTGTTCCACACCCGTATTATCCATGGTGTTCTTTATCGCGTAACCTTGAATATTATCCATTTTATATGTACCTCCCTTCTTACCTATCCACCGAATAGTTTAATTAAGTCTTTACCTTTAATAACTTCTTGTTCTTTTTTAGACTTAGTTTGTTTTTTATCTTGGTTATCATCTTCGTTTAAAATCGATAACAATTGAAAATACGGTTGTGCCTTAACTTCTGTTAAAGTCCAACCGTAATGCATCATACAGAATCGTTGTAAGTCCCTAATATTTGATAAAATCTCTCTTATTGAGAGTGTTCTTCTGTCTTTCCCTCTTGGCTTGTTTCATCTTCTGAATCTGCTTCATCTTCGCCGCTGATTTCTCGAAATATTTCACCTAATACATGAGAATATGTTTTTGTACCCATGTTGTTTAAAACGTCATCTTCTGTTAACCCTTGTTTTTCAAACAAACTAACTAAGTAATCACGTTCCATTTTTCTCACTTTTTTCATATCTGGTTTTTCTTTATTCACTTCTTTTTCGCGATTTTCCATCCATTCATAAAAACGTTCTGCCTCACCCATTGTGATAACATCTTTTGAATAGCTTTCTACTTTACCTGTTTTTTGGTTTTTAATTTCAAATTTGATCATGTTATTGTCTCCTTAAAGTTAATTATTTTTGTATACAAAAATAGGCAACCGAAGTCGCCTTGTTTATTTATTCTGCTGATACATCTGCATCATTTTCATTTGCTTCTACTTCTACATTATCGGGTTCTTCTGGTGCAGGTTCTTCTTCAGTTTCTACTGTGACGGCACATGTCGCTTTTTTATTGCCATCCTCGGTAGTAACTTCAATGTTAGCTGTACCGTCTGCAATCGCTGTAATTGTACCGTCTTCATTTACTGTAGCTACATCTCTATTGGATGATGCATAAGCTACACCTTTATTAGTCGCTGTAGATGGTGCAACCGTTGGTTGGATGGTTTCTGTATCTCCGACATTTAGCGTTAAACTTTCTTTATCGAGAGAAACGCCTGTTACTTTAATTGGATTCGTTTTAAATCCTGGTACCTCTGTTTTATCAGATTCGCCGTTATCGTTACTAAAAGCAGCTTGATACGTGCCTGCTTCATATTCTGTGTCTGCGTCCAGACCTTCAATCGTAACGTTAGCCTTGCCGTCTTCACCACGTTCAGCACTTGCGACTACTTCATCATCTTTATAAATTTTTAAAATATCTGCCATTATTCATCACTCCATCTAATTGTAATTTGATGTTCACCTAAGGGAAATCCCCCTGATTTTAATCTTTCGTATGTGTAAACTGTAGTTTCGTTGCCATTTTCATGTATTGCCTCTTTTACTTTTTCAATTAAATTTTCAGAGTCTTTACTACGTTTACTTAGAGGAATAACTACTTCTCCTTTAGAAATCTTAAATGTATCCATCGTTTAAATTCCTCCTATGATTTAATTTAAAAACCCCTATTCTGCAGAAATAACAGCTGACTTACCTTTAGCTGTTACTTCTACATTTTGGGGCGCCTTAGGGTGTTTCTTCTGCTGTTTCGTCATCGTTTGAATCTTCATTACTATTGTCTGAATCATCATCTTTGATATCTTCATACCCAGGGAACACACTTTTGAATAATTCATCTGCCCCTTTTTTACCAACGTGATAACCATAAATACGTGAATTGCCATCAATTGTGCGCGCAATCCAATCACCTGTCAGTTGTTGTGGTTCTGGCTCTTCTTCTTCCTTCGCTGTTGTTTTCCATTCAATAGATTCAAGACTCATTGTCCCTTTAGTTAACGCACAATAAACAGGGTCGCCTGATAGTAAATCGGCAGACTCTCCAATTAATGCGACATATGGGGCACGAGAATCTTCACCAACCCATGAAGTACCATTATCGTCCATATCACGACCTAAAACGGCGTCTAAATCTTCATCTGGCACGTTAAATAAATCAAGTTCTGACTGAACTTCGCCTGTTCCTTGTTTCTTAGACCATACGGTCTTATTCGAAGCACGCATTTCAACTTTTTCAGGGGCTAATCCTGAAATGTTAAGATTAACTGTACCACCGTGTTCATCTTTCCATGTCATTAATTTCTTAATTTTTTCGTCTTCATCAAAAATACCTACGTGTACTTTTTCAAATCCTACTACTGCCATAATCTTTTCCTCCTTGAATTAAAAAGAACGCATCTATTCGACACGTTCACCTTTGTAATATTTGTTTTTAGGTATGCCTCGATATCTTCGTGACATCACATACCTTTGTGTTGCTTTAAAATAGTCATCTAATTCTGATGATGCTTGATTTAAATTTACGTTTGATAGTAAATAACGAATCCGTTTGGTTATATCTATCGTTTGTTGATGATTATAAGCTTCAACATCGACTTGAAAAAAATAAGTTTCCGATAGATATTTATCAGAAACATATGTGCTTGGCCGATCTAATATCGGGGTTAATACCACAAACGCATCGCTCGTATCATCTACTTCTGTTACTTCGTAATAATAAATGCGGTTGTTTACTTCTGATGCGAGTATAGGGTCGTTAATAATGATATTCGTAATATATCTGAGTATATTCACTTTTTGTTCAACTCTCTTCGAATGATGCCACGGTATTTGGTTTGTGATGCATCTAATGTTTTGGCAATGACACCGTAACCTTGAGGTGTATACTTTTTACCATTACGTGTATAGCCATGTTCATTAAGATGAATGATATTTTTTCTTTCTTTAGGACCTTCCCAATGAATCATAATCCGTCTTTGACCGAGCAACCGTTTCAGGATTACCTCGCTTCATTTCTTGTATAGTCGCGCCTGTATCTCTAAAATCTTCAAATTGATATTTGAGTTCTTCTTTTAAAAAGTCAGATGCTTCAATTAATGCTTTATCATTCTTTACTTGCATTGCTTTTTGACCAAATTTTGCTTCCATCTTTTTCATTAACTCTTTTTCGCCTTTAAGCTTTACATCATATATACCATTGATTTTAGGTTTACTCATTTTCAGCCACCACCACCGTAATATAGCCTGCTTTCGGCTTATCAAATCGAATATCATATATGTTAAATAGTTGGGTTTCAAATCGATAATCTTCCACTTTGATTGTATGTTGATAATTTGGGATAAATTGTCGTTGAGCGTCTCTCATTATAAATGTAAAACCTTGGGTTTTACCGTTTGTCGTTAGAACTTGTCTGTCTTTAATGGAATTATCATATTTTTCAACTTTACAACTATAAACCTCTTTTTCTTCTAAATCATCTGGGTAAGGGCCAGTTTTAACCATGTCATAAAAAGTTAAGTACGTATTAAAGTTTTTAAATTGCACTTAAATCACCAAACTTTCAACTTAAGAATAAATGATTGTAAGGTTCTGTCATTAAATCCTTTATTTTCGCGTTCATACTCAACAAAGCCACGAGTCTCATAATCACGCGAAACAATATAATTAATCGCTTGGCAATATAATGGATATGCCTCATCACTATAATCGTATTGAGGCACACCACTTAAACTTAATTCAGACTTAGCACTTAGGATCATATCTTCTAACGTATCATTTTCGATGTCATAATCTATGTTTAACCATCTTTTAATGCGTAATAATTCACTTTGATTCATCAAAAACACCCCTATTCAGCAGAAATAGAGACGGATTTCGCTCTCGTCTCTACTTCTACCTTTTGGGGATTGTTAGGGTGTATTTGTATCTTCAGAACCACCATCAACCTTAGCGATACGGAACGCACTGTCTAATGTACGTTGTTGGTCATACCAAGCAGTTAAGACGAATAGATATTCACCTTTTTTAACATCTTTATCCGTATCAAATGTTGTATCGTCATAATTAATACCAAAGTAATTAAAGTCTCCGATAATTGGTTTAACTGCATTATCTGTAAATACGACAGGCTTACCAAATACTTTTTCAGCTGGTGTATCGAAGAAATTCGTTGTACCGTTAGATAGATCTCTTAAAATTTTCACATAGTCAGCATAACGCATATAAATTGTCGCATTATCACGATAATCTTCATGTAAATCAGCTAAAGCATTAACAATAGACTCATAAATATCTGTACCAGTTACTTCTTTCACATCCCCATTATAAAATGACATATGTTTTAATCCTTCTTTTGGTTTTAAAACAAGCGCATCTTTACGCTCTTTGTCAGCTAGTCCTGAACGCAATGCATTTTCTACCCAATTAACTAAATCAATATCTGAGCCATGAATAACTGTATCTGAAACAGCGGCAAACACTTTAAATTTATGTGGACTAAATTTCACTGTATCGCCTTTTAACGCCATTTCTTTAGCCGTTTCTTCATCTGTGATAAATTCATCGTCATCTAATGTATATGAAATACGTGGGATTTCTAACCCTTTAATATTAGTTAGACGCGCTTTTTCACGTAATTGGTTACGCGCAAATGGTTCAGAAACTAATTCATTAGACAATGTAGTCGGTAAGAATTTGTCTCCACCTGTATCATTACCTGTCGGTAAAGCATGTAATAAGCGTTGTGCTTCTTGAGATGGTTTTTCAAAGTCATTTGGTAATAAAGCGTGACGATAGAACTCAGCTTTCGCTTTAACTTTTTTATCATCTTCACTTAACGTTTGATAAACTGAAGTTTTTTCCATATCTTGTTCTGCTTTTTCAGCTTGTTTTTGTTCCACGTCACTTTTTCTTTTTTCTAAAATGTCATATCTTTGTTGGAGAATATCCACGTCTTTTTCAAGCTGTTTTACACTTTCAAACGCCACATTTGGATCACCGACTTTTTGAGATAACTCGTTATTCTTATTTTTTAATTGTTCTCCTACTTCTCCTAGAGATTGTTTTAATTCGTATAATGTAGACATAAATATGTCTCCTTTCTATTTATAAAGTAATTTTAAATTTTCTGCATTTTGTTTTATTATTTCTCTTGATTCTTTTTCTACTCGTGTCATTGTTTCTTGAGGTGTCTCAACCGTATTATCTTCCTGAATATCTGAAACAGTTGTAATTTTATCAACATCTTTCTCAATATTTTCAGGTACGTGTTTAAACATTTGATAACTATCTTTTGAAATACTGGCAGCTATTTCACTTGCACCTAATATTTCATCTGCTAGTCCTTTTTCTAATGCTTCATCTGCCGTTAACCAAGTTTCAGCTTCAAGCAATTGTTTAAGCTCTTCTTCAGATAAGTTCGTCGCTTTATCTAAATAAGCGTTATTACTTGATTGGTCTGTTTTATCTAATAAATCTGCCGTTTGTCGTAAATCTTTCGAATTACCTAAGGTCATAATCCAAGAGTTATGAATCATCATAAAGCTGTTTTTGTGCATAAAAATAGTGTCACCGCTCATTGCGATAACACTTGCGATGGATGCCGCTAAGGCATCGACATAAATATTTACTTTGGCTTTATGCATTTTTAACATGTTGTATATCGCATGACCTTCGAAAACATTACCACCTGCTGAATTGACATGCACATCTATCTCAGATACATCACCGAGTTGATTGAGTTCGTTTTTAAAATCGACAGCAGTGACATCAGTTTCGTCCCATTTACTTGAAACAATATCACCATAAATATAAATTTCACCTTTATTCTGGGTCTTCTTGTTCATCTGAAAGTAAGTCTTTGTCTTGTCCATGATTGTCACCCCCTTTCGATGTGTGTCTTTGTTCTGGCGGGGTATCAATTGGGTATAAGTCACCACTGATTAATGGAACATCGCCACCTTCAACAGGAGGTAAATCTTCCCATGACCTAATATCATTAACCGTATAATAACCACTACGTACAGCTTTAAAATAAACCTCAGCCTGTGTTTTACTATCTGCACGTAAGAACGATTTAACATTAAATTTGAAGTAGTAACCCATCGTCCGTCGATATTTGGTCAATAACTTGCGATTAAATTCTTCTTCATACTGCTTAATGATAGGTAGTAACGTATGTTGTAAATAATAACGGTCAAGTTCTTCATTTGATTTAAATGTCATCGCGTTATTCGCATTTAAAAATACCGATGGTATTTGAAATACATTCGCAATACGTTCCCTTGTTAAATTTTCGGTGGCCACAATATCCTCAGATACATATTTTTTATTTAGTGGGTCAATTTCTACCCCGGGTTCTTGGCATAAAACCCCGCCATTTTCTTCATAGAATTCTTTAAAATTTTGTACAACTGCTTTTCGCTTCTCATCGGAGACGTTAGTCCCATACTTAAGGACAAATGATTCTGGTTTCTCCATCTCTTTTAGATTGAAATTTCGAATAGCATTATCAAAATCAGTTGTATTCTTTAATACATCAACAGGACTAATGCCCTGAACCATATTCGAACCAACAATGTGTTTGAAATGCATCATATCTGTATTGTGAATGATTAATTTATTATCTGTAGTCGCGTGAATACTGTAATAAACATCTTTTGACGTATTTTCGATTAGTATTTCAACGACATCTGGATTAATTAGATATAATTTATTGGGTTGATGATAAATATCACGTTCGATTAATACATAAGCATTACCTTTTTCATTTCGACATGTTTCAATTTGATTAATGAAATCAAAACTACTAATTGAGCCATTCGGCGTATCTGTAATGAGTAAAGAAATATCATTGGTTACTGATTCATAATTTTTATAAAGCTTAATAGGAATACTAGCCATTGAATTAGATAATTTAGTGATAGCCGCAAATATCGTTTCGTTGGTTTCTAAAGTGTTATTAATAACACCCCAAAAGTTTTTATTACGCCAAGGTGAAAAGTCATAAAGATTTTGCCTGCTTTGGTCTACCCAATTATCTATCAATTTTTGTTTCACCTTACTGAGTAAATTTTGTTTAGCGATTGCCTTCACCTCCTAACTCAGTAGTTCTTTCATACTAATAAACTCAATATTGCCATTACCTGCGTCTGTAACCACTTTATTCATAATGTCAGTGTAAGTATTTAATAACGCCGCAAAACCGTCGATTTTACGATAGCGATTTTGTTTCGTTGGTAACCAATTATCATTACGATCTTTAGTTAATTGAACATTATTGATATACCAACGCATCATTGGATTATTATTAAAAATAACTTTACCATCTAAAAATAACTCATTTAGGTCTTTTAAAGCTGGACTTAAAGTAATCGCTCCTTGTCTTGTTTCTTCTGTTTCAAAACCATAGTTTTTTAATTCTTGATTGAGTTTAAAAGCATTCGCGCGGTCATACGTTATTTTTTCAACAGGATAATATTGATTCATTTCTGTAATCCAATCATAAACTTGTTGGTAATCAACGTATTGTCCAGGTGTTATTGTTAAATAACCTTCCTCTTGCCATTCTCTAAAGGGTATTTTTTCATTGGCGTATTTAACGCGCTCTTCTGGCACCCACGAATGAGAAATAACCGCTATATTACCATCATCTAAGGCAAAAGTAGCGCAAGCCGCAGTGAAATCTTGTGTTTCAGATAAATCATAACCAATCGTACAAGGTTTCCCTTTGAGTTCTTCTAAATCAATGACTTTATTATTTTTCTTAAGTGTTTCATAGTCTAAGAAACTCATTTCATCATCGTTCGCAAATATATTAAAGCGTTTCGTTATAAAATCCCCACGTTCCGTCGAACGCGCTTCGCTTTTTCCCAATCCTCTTTCATCGTTTCTAAATCAATTGATACACCCAAATTTGGATTTGCTTTCGCCCAATTTTCTGGATTATCTAAATCATCTTCTTTATCTAAAGAAGCTAAGAAATAAAAAGTACGTTCATCTTCAACCACACCATTTAAAGTATCTTCACCAACACCAACCATATCAACTAAAGGACCATCTAACTGATAACCCGCCGTTGTAATATAAACTAGTAAAGGCTGCTTTCTTGATTGTCGAGAGTTTTTTATAACAGAAATCAATTTATAATCTTTGTATTCATGGATTTCATCAAACACACCAATATGTGTGTTTAAACCATCTAACTTCTCACTATCTGCTGCTTGGGGTTCGATTTTCGAATTTGTTTTATCGTAATATATAGCATCTCTTCTTGGTCTGAAATTTTTATTTAATTTAGGTGAAGCTTTTATCATCTTGGTTGATTCATCAAATAATAATCGAGCTTGTTTCATACCATTAGCTAGTAGAACAACATCTGCCCCGGGTTCGCCATCTTCTGAAGCACCATAAGTTGTTAAACCTGATATCAATGTCGTTTTACCATTTTTACGCCCAACAAAAACGACGCCTTCTTTAAAGCGTCGTAAACGTGTTTCTTTATCTACCCAACCAAACAAAGAACCAATAATAAAATGTTGCCATGGTTGTAATATGAGTTGTCCGTATTCGCCTTTCGAAGGTTTACAGAACTTTTCAATAAATCTTATTGGTTTATGTCCTTTTTCTTCATCAAATTCCCACCGATGATTATCATTTTTGAGGTAATTTAAATGCCTTTGGCATTCTTTTCTAACGTATTTATTCGCCGTAATATTACCTCTAACGACTTGTTGCGCATACCATGTGGTGAGCAATTTAGGTGAGGGTTTATTCAATACTTTAATAGTCACCAAAACCGTCCTCCTCTGATTCAACAATTTTTTCTCTTTGTGCTTGCAGTTAATCCTAATGACTTTAATAAATTATTTAGCGTCTGAACCGTTTTTGTTAATTCAATACTTAATGGGTTTTTAACTAAATTCGTAGCGCCCGCTTTATTCGTATGTTCATACATAAGCTGAGATTCTTCGAGTTCATCTCTTAATCGACAATAAAATTTATAAGTTTCTAAATAGAGATCTATTAAGATATCATCTGAAGTTTGATAACCATCGATATAACTGACTAATTGCTTTTTTGTTAATTCCAACCTTTACCCCCTTTCATGAAAAGTTATTTGCGTTGCGAACGACGAAACTGTCCGCGGTCTCTTTATTTCTTTTTCTCAAAACAAAAACCAGGGGGCATCAAAGTTTTATCGTTCGCACTTTTCTTTCTACATTTTCTGTTGTAAAAACTTCCTCTTCATCTTTCGCATGAATTCTATTGTGACACTTTGAGCAAACACACATGAGATTATCTAAATCTAGTGCTTTTTGAAAATCACTTTTAACATAAATCATATGATGAACTAACTCAGCATCTGTATATTTATGTTTCCTTAAACACATTTGACACAAATGATTATCTCTTTCTAATGCCATGTGTCTCAATGTATGCCAGTCTTTAGACTTATATAACCTCTTGGTTTCCTTTGTTAGCTCATCACTATCTATTAATCCTTTGTTGTATATATACTTGCCATACCATTCATGTAACACTTGCATAACGTGTTGCTTATTGTGTCTATCACTAATGCTTAGTCTTCGCTTGCATTCATCTAATGATGTATCCATTTGTTTGTACTGTGTATTAAAGTGTGTCTCCACCTTGTCTTGTAATGTGTAAGATAAGTAAGTCGTAATGAGGTAGAGTGTACCCTCTGTTATTTGTTTAGCGTGGTCTATCATCTTGTTTCTTATGTCCATGACTAACTTATGTGCACTATCATTATGTTGTTGATACTGACTATTCGTTATTGCTTGCGTTAATGCAACATAATCGAATACTAAATCGATATCCTGCATAACTTCATTAACGTATGTCGTCTTACCACTCATTGGTGCACCGTACACAACTACTATCCTCATACTTATTCACTCCCTTACTATTAATCTCTACAACAAAAAGAGACACACCCGCGGAATGGATGTGTCTCGATATAATATAGTATTGTTTATTTATAATAAATCACTGGAACTTAGCGTATATTGATATTATATATCATGATTCAGTGTTATACATAATTACCTGCAAAGCCTGCAATCTCTGCATTTTCTGCATACTATAATTGTGCTTCCATATAAACTTTAACTATCTGTTTAATACGGTTATATATATTACGTTCACTAATATCTAATAGCCTTTCAATCGTACTTACCTTTTCCCCTCTCTTTAATAACTGAAGCAAATGGTAATTCTTAGGATTACTAACCTTATGTTCATGATCATCCACAAAAGAAGTTTCTGATATCAATTTCTTAAGTTGCCTATTGTTCTTGTCATTCATCATTACTCTAACCAAAACCTTATCTCCAGTTCCTCCTTGTGTTTTAGGCATAACAGATTCAATACCATATTGTGCAGTAGATGTACTATCATACTCATACACTTGGTCTTCAATTAGATTAGTTCTCCAATAATACCCTGTAATTAATTCTCTTACCTCTGATTCACTATACATCCAATTCCTCCATTTGCTATCTATTCAGGTTATTGTGTACATCTGATTCATCTACATATTATTCATGAGTATGTATGTTATCAGTGTTATACTTTTTCATTTGCGATCTTTCTCTTAATGATTGACTTAATTTTTTAGGTTCTGTATGTGTCTTACTACTAAGTTCTCTCTTAATCTCTTGTTGTAATAATATATTTTGTTTAGATAGGTTAAATATCTTCTCGTTCTTTCTGTCATTCAATACAATTAAACTAATAATTAACGCTATGATTAATATACTGAATACAAAGGTTAGAATTACCCACATGTTATTGTCCTCCTTAATATTTTTTCCATGCATCTATTTCATCGTAGCCAGGTTGTTCTACCATATCGTTAGCCTGTTTCTTAACAATGACTTCATATGTGATTGCTTTACTTAATTCATATAGTGATATGATTAATAATGTTTTAAATATACGTTTCATTCACTCACTGTCCTTTTCTTTTAATTTAATAGAATATCCTTTTTCATCTCCGACTAAATCTTTTCCATATCTTGTGTTGCAGTTATTACAATTAAAAGCAAAATGAATAGGTTCGTTACTCAAATAGATATACTCATAATCTGTGTCCCAGCTACCACAGTTAGGACATTGCATCATGTTTTTAGCTTTCTCCAACGCTTCTTCCTTACTCTCTGCCTCAACGACAGTAAACGTTTCATTCTCTCGTGCTTGTGTAACGTGAGTGAAGGTGTAACCGGTTGAATCTGTTAGTGTGCGTATTAGGTGTTGAATGATATCACCGTCCTTATAACAAATTTGTTATATTATTTAATTAATGTTTACGAAAATACATTTATTTGATATTGTTCTTATTAATAACTAACAAGGAGACATTTATATGAGCAATCAATCAACACAATCAGAAAAAATACTAGCCGCATTATCATATTTTAGTGTTTTTTTGCGCCAATCCTATTCCCTATTATTGTATGGATATTAGCCAACAAACCTGTTTCTACTCACGCTAAAAAGTCTTTAGCTTATCACATCTTGCCTTATATCCTAATTTTTGTAGGTGCAGTTTTAATTGGTTTAAGTGAATCTAATTCTAACAACGCATTAGGAATTACTTTAATTGTTATTGCTGTAATTGCCTTTATAGGCGCAGTTTATTACGTAATATATAATTTATACTGTGGTATCAAAGTTTTATTGAAAGATAATTTATATTAAACAGTCCCTTTTCAGGGGCTTTTTTATTTCCTCAACACTTCCTTAACCCTCTGTACTATGTCTTTCTTACAAGTCTGCTTCTTTGATGAACGTTCCATTGATTGTCTTTCCTTTTCTTCCTTTGATTTCGTCATACGCATACTGTAAACACTCCTCTAATGTCATTCCATGTTGTTGTGCCAATATAATTAATGTAACGACTGTATCGCCTATACCGTCTTTTAAATCGTAAAGTTTGTTACGTGATAAAGCTGCTCCTACTCCACCGACTTCTTCATAGAATTTCAATGCTTGTCTATCTGGATTAGCTTTGTCTAAGTTTTTATCCTTACTCCATTGTTCTACTTGTTTGATTAATTGATCTATTGTGTTAGTCATTTTGTTTATCCTCCATACCGTTTAATTTATTTTTATATGTTTCATTACTAAGTGGTATCGCTTGTATACTACTGTCTTTAGTAAGCTGTAATTCAGTCAGTGGTTTAGTTACTGTTACTTCAATCTCATCTTTCATCGTCTGCACACTCCAATTCATCTAACTGTTCTTGAATAATCTCTAGAACATCTTCGTCGGTATATAAATGACTGTCTTCAAAGGCTTTAATAACTTCATCAAACGCCTTTGCTTTGCGATAGACACGTTCTAATTCTCGATATTCTCTTTCAAATTGCGCTGTTTCTTCCCACTTATCGAATTCTAAGTCTAATAATCTATTTTTTTAGTTTCCTCTCATACTCATAAGCCATCTACTTAACCCCCAACTTATCTAGTTCACTTCTATAGTGTTTATAGATATCACTAGCAGGACTAACAATTAACTTATAATTAATGAATTTGCTAAAGTCTTGGAGTAAGTCTACTTGTTTCACATTCTCCCGTTCCAACCTACTAATATTTGCTTTCAACACTGCTATATCATCGATTAGGGAGTAACGTTCTGCTTTGTATTGGTCGCGTTCTTGTTTTATTTGTAAACTTAATCTCATTATTTTATTTTCGTTATCCAATGCTTTTTTAACATCATCAAACGCCTTTGCTTTAGCATCTACTAAATCATTATTTAATTTTTCATATTTCTTTTTACTTATATTCACTCGCCATCACTCCTTTATATTCCAAAACTACTTAGTATTATCCCCATCACAAACACAATAAGTATTACAATAAAAAATATATCAATCCTACCTATGCCATATTTTCTAATCGAGTTAATAAATTCATATAAGAGAGACCCTAAAAGATAAAGAATCATTATAACTACAATAGATAAAATAATAGTCCCACCTATCACTACTCCACCAGACTTTCCGTCACGCCAGATTAACACTAGCTCTCGGTCGTCATTTTCAATGTAGAAATGAGTTGTATTAATATAATCAGGTGCCATTCTCAAACACTTGTTAATAGACATTGTATGACTTGTATAACAAACACTCCCCGTTCCACCTATAAAACGTTCTACCAAATCTAACTCCGTATCTTCCGTAATTTCTTCCTCGACTTCTATAACTACGCCTTTGAAACTACGTTCTATTACTGGATCATCCTCTTTTCTCATAAATTCCAGTGTGAAAGTTTGTTCAAACTCCATAGGTGCATCAAAAATATTGTTATCGATTAACTTACGTTCATAACTAGCTATACCGAATTTATCAATCAAGTACTTTGCGTATTCCTCATGTGTCATTTCTACTTGTCGTTTAATCTTTACCATTCATTCGCCCTCCTATAATAGATATCACTAATCTTTAAACTCTATAATATTTTTATATCTATAAATGAATTAATCCCAATTCTCATATGCACGTTCCAATGATTTTTTGGCTTGCTCACTATCATGTTCAAATATGTGTTCTATCGCTTTACCTATATTGTATGCTCGGTACTGCGTCAAATCCTTCAACTACTTGTTCTATAAATTGAGTCCTCTCATTAATATTTAGAGATATTATAGGTTCTCCAGGTTGTATCATGTCTGGTCTTTTATTTCCGTTTACTCCACAACTTCTCTTACGTTGTTGTACGTCGTTGGATTGAAGCATATTTCTTCTAAGCTCATCAATTCCTTTTTCCTTTGCTTCCTCTAAAAGTTTTTCATCAACAGTAAATCCATTTAACTCTGGAGAATCACTCAAACTCTCTGTCTTACTCTCTATATAGTTACTCCACAAATAAAAGTGGTTGTCGTCTGTGATTTCGTATAAGTTACCAAGTGAATCAATGCCCGCTTCATTCTTATCATCTTCGTTAAATATAATTTCATCTACACGACCTACAACCGTCATACCATCGCTATACTCACTTTTGCCAATATCGTACACGATTACATAATCATCTAAATTTAAATCCCTAATCTTCATTTATTTAACCACCTTTGGGAATGTATCGTTTTTCATTAAATCAGCTACATACTTACTGCGTGTATGTAATTGCGGTGTTCCATCGTACAACCAAGGGTGCTCGTCTCTGTGCTTTTCCTCTTTAACTTTGGCTCTTATACGTCTTACTTGTGATTCCATTTGTTTAATTTTCTGCTCTTCTCTATAGTCTTCTAAGCGTGTTCCTTTAGGTGCTTTACATGCTTCATGTAATGTCCAACCACTTCTTAACCTCGTAGCTAAATAGTCCCTATAAAAACCGTTTGCTTCCATGTTTTTTAAATTCTTACCTAGAATTGTGTACTCTTTGCCATTTACACATAGCCTTTCCATTAATCTTTCACCTCTGGTTCGCTAAATTCTATGAATGTACCATCTAAGTAATCGTTAACGTGCTTATCCATATCTTGACCAATCCAATTTAAAGCTTCTTGTTCTTCTTCATTTGGTCGTTGGATATATGGCACTACCTTTTCGAATTTAGCGTAGTATTTAATTTTCATTGTTCCTGGTTCACTCATGCAATCACCTCTTAGCTTTCTTGCGTTCACTTCTTGCCTTTTTCAATTCTTCATATGTTATCCAAGTTTGACCTGTATATTTAGGTGCTTCACATACCCACATCAATGGAATGTCTGGGTATTTATATCTAAAATGTTTCGCTTTATATCTAGCAACATCTGTTGGCATACCTTTAACGTCTATGACTTCCACCAGTTTTCCTTTATGCCACAATGCAAAATCAGCGACATATTCTGTTTTACGTTGTTTACCATTCTTAGGAATTAACTCATATCTAGGTTGCAGTTCGATATAATCTATTAACCCTTGTTCTTTTTGTTGTTCTAAATGTTGGTAGTATCTACATTCAACTTTGCTGTCGAACACGATACCTTTATATTCAACTTTCTTCGCATTATATTTGCTCACGCTGTTCACTCCTACATGTAATCAAATATGCTTGTTTGATCTGCACGTTCTAATCTGTGTGTGCGTTTGATTTCTTCTAATCTCTCATCACTAATAATGTATTCATTTATGCCGAAATGATTATGCAATCCAAATACACGATTTCTATTATTATCTAGTGGGATAACATCGATAGTTATATTACTGTTGCTTTGTTTTAATCTATATTCTGTACTCAATCCCATTTAGTACACCTCACGAATAGCGTCTGTTGTAGCGCGTTTTGCTTTTTCTGCGAATAAAAGTTCATCTAACATCGTTTCGTCTCCATGTGCCCCATCTATGAACTTCTGTGCGTACATATCACTTAAGTTTGGAGCGTCTAAAAAGTCTTTTACATATTGAATTGTTTTTACCATGCGTCTCTCTCCCTGTAGTCTTCACCTAAGACTTTTGTTTTTCTTGCGTTCATCTTCATTCTTGAATTAATACGTTGCCAATTTTGATTCTGTTTTAATTCTTTATCGCTATAGTTGGTAGTAAAAATGTTATTCATTCCACTACGGTTATCTACAATGCTAAATAGTTTGTTTAATGTATGTTCAGTGTTTTCTACACCCATATCATCTAATACTAATAAATCTAATTCGCTTAGTAGTTTTACTAATTCATCTGTTGTTTCTACTGCATCTTTGTTATAAGTAGCTTTGATTCTATCCATTAACTTAGGAATGTGCATGAAGGCAACGGTATAACCTTGTGCTTTAACTGCTTTCGCTATCGCATATGCTAAATGTGATTTACCAGTACCGTATGATCCTTGTAAGATAAGCGACTTGGGATTATCTACTGAAAATGTTTTTACATATTCAATAGCTGTTTGTTTCGCATTATCCTGCGATTCATTTTGTGGTTGGTAGTTGTTTACTGTCGCTTCTTGAAGTGACTTATTAACGTTAGATTGACTAAATAAATAATTGATGTGCTTTTGTTTCTTTTCTCTTACTGTTGCTTCAGCTGCTCTTATCATTGAGCAGTCACAACCATGTTTAAATTCTTGACCATTCTCAAATTTGTAATAATCATACTTACGTTTACATTCGTCACAATACAAATCTAATTTTTGTTCAACGATATTACTTTTAGGTTTAAAGTTTCTTGATAAGCTCGCCATCGACTGCATGTAATCACTCCTAATCCCAATAACTAGGGTCTTGCATAGCATCTAACATGTCCTGCCCTTGCAACCCATTATTTTTATTTGAACGCTTTTTGTTTCTTGCTTGTATATCTTCTGTAGTTTTTACGCCATCGTTGTCCCACGCATTTAATATAGAATTCACATAGCTCCAATTAGTTACATTATTGTTAACAGCCTCTTTCATTGCTTCAATAACAATTTCATTACCGTTGTCTTTAAAGTCGTCTATCCAATCACTGATTTGTTCTGCTACATATGGTTTAAGCATTCCAAATCCATTTTCCTGATAGAAATCAAACGGCGATGGCTGTGCACTACTACTGTTACTTGTCTCATTGTTATTTGTAATACTGTTAATTGTAGGATTGTTATTTGTAGTACCTACGTTTTCGACCGGTCGAGTTTCGACGCTTCCAATTTGGATGCCTCCATTTTCGACCCCTCCAAAATGTACTGGTCGAGGTTCATGGTTAATTGTGTATAGATTTTTCCCATAGATATTATTACTTTTAGTTCTTTCAATTTTTAAGTAACCGTAGTCTACTAATTGTTTTCTATATTTCTGCAACCTTTTTTCACTTATACTCAGTTCATGACAAATTAGTTTTACACTTGGGAAAGCGCTCTCGTCAGCTCCTGCATAAGCAGATAAGTAACTGTATAATGCTTTGGCTTCAATGTTCAAATTAGTATCTTTCATCACTCGTTTGAATACTAATCCGTAACCACTAATTGAACTTTTTATGCTATCGCTCATTTACTTCTCACCTCTCAACATCTTATTCAATTTTTCATCTACATCTACCCAACTATCTTGTAAGTGGTATTTATTATTAAATGTGTCCATTCCTATTTGATGTTGTTCTGTATGATGCTTTCTGCATAAGGCTAATATTTTATTATTTGTATGATTTATCTTATTTCTATTTCGTCCACTACCTACTGTTTGAGAATGTGCTAAATCAGCATTTACAGCGCCACATATAACACAAGTTCGATTAATGGTAGATTTGTATAGAAAGTATTTATCATTACTCATGAGGTCACTCGTTTGCTTTCTCATAGGTATGTCATATTGGAATATAAAATCTAATATGAGTTCGATTAATTCACTTGCTTGCCTTCTACTACAATTACTTAACGACATCGGTTCATAGCCATGTAAAAACTCTAATTGCTTTTGAAACATATATCTTAAGTAATCCATCGGTTGCCCGTAATGGTCGAATATATCTCTTATCATCGCGAATACTTTTCGACGTTGCTTACCAGTTATCTTGTATGGATCAATCACATCTACATCACATTCAACTTCTAATCCATTATCAAGTAGTAGGAAATCTTTATTCGTTAGTTCTACACCCTCGATGACAGCATTTATTGTGCCGTCATCTTGTTGGATGTAACTTTTAATTATTGCCACTTAATCACGTCCTAAAAAGGCAAATCATCCGATTGAATATCAATAGGTCCATTGTTATTAGCGAATGGGTTATCATTGCTTGAACGTTGGTTATTTGTGCCTGTCTGTTGTCCCTTAGAAACGTTGTTTGCCTGTCCGTTGTTTTTAGGTTCCAAGAATTGAACGCTATCTGCGACAACTTCAGTAACAAATACACGTTGTCCTTCTTTATTCTCATAGCTACGTGATTGTATACGACCATCAACACCGACTAAATAACCTTTGAATAAATAATTGTTTACATTTTCTGCTTGTTTACGGAAAACAACTACATTGATAAAGTCTGCTTCTCGTTCACCTTGTGCATTTGTAAATGTTCTATTAACAGCTAAGGTGAAGTTTGCAATATTTACACCAGATGGTGTTGTTCTAAATTCTGGGTCTTTCGTTAAACGTCCTACTAATACGACTCTATTTATCATTTTCATCATCCTTATCAAGTTGTTTTAAACCGCTATCTAATTTTGCGTGCGCATTTGCGATATCTTTTTGTGAAAGTTTATTCATGCTTTGAATGTTCAACCAACGCATCGTTTTTTCTAAAGTTGCGTCTCTGCCCTTTTCTTGTGATATACGTACGAACTCGTTTATTTTTTCTCGTAATTCTGTCACTTCATTGTCGCTAGCATTCGGCATTTCTTCTCCGTTGTATATATAGAGACCTAAACCATGCATAGCAACACATTTAACAAAACATCTTTTCTGTGCTTTATTGATATCAAATGTAGTAGCTTGACCTTTAGACAATGCTTTGTTTTTAAAATCCAACACTGGTAACCATTCAGTTTCAGTAATATCTTTTAATTTGATTGATACTTGTACGAAATAGCCTTCTGGTGTAGATAAATATGGTACAAATACTTGTTCATTAGGTATGTCAGGGTGTGGAAATTCATGAGTAATGATTTTATAATTAGGGTCAATCTTTTTTAATTGCTCATGTGCATGTGTCCATGCTAGATAGTTAAATCCATTCTTTTGTTCTACATGATCACTTACATTTAATGCGTTTAATTGTTCAAATAGCGTTTGTTCAGTCATCTTTTACCTCCCGCAATTCTTCAATGCTATACGTCGTATAACTTGTTGTAGTTGTGACTACTTCTTTTTCAATGAGATGTTCTTCCCAATCTATATTTATTTCTTCTAATCCCGTTAAGCGTCGTGCATTTCGTCTTTGGATGTTATAAGTTGCGTCATCTGGATTATTTGGCTTGTTGGTTATATAACGATGCTTTGAGTCCTTTTCCTTAACCAGATATGCAATTGTTTCCTTTGTATGATTCACCACTGCATCACTCGATTCATTATTCTGTCTGATTCGTCTGTATTCTGTTCTATCCATGTGAATGCAGATTGTTCTAATATCTCTTGCGCTGTAGCTATTCCAGTGTATTCATCGTATATTTGAATGCTATCTATAATTTCATTGTTTTTACTTGCTAAAACTACCTCTATATTGTCTTCTTTTTTGAACAAATTAATTTTGAATTCAAACCCTAATAGTTTAATTACTTTGCTTTTAGTTGTACCTATTTCGTAATACATCTTGTCTACCTCCTAATATTGGTGGTATACTTGTGTTGTCTATATACACAAGTATTTTAAATTTGACTGTTAGCAATTGCCGTTGCTTTCAGTCTTTTTTATTGCCTTGAAAAATTCAGGCCAAAACCAACAGTATGCTATAAAGAATGTTGCAAAGTAGATAACTATTAAATGAATGAAATCACTCGTCAATCCCATTGAAAGCAACATTATGAATACTGATGTTAAAACTGATAATGTACCGTTCATAAACTCACCTCCTCACATCCATTTTTTACTTCGTTCATGTAAATAGTCTTCAAGCTTAGCTATATTAATCAATGTCATATTAGCTGAGTAATCAATATATAAACGCTCAATACCTAGATTGTCTTTGTCATATTCTCTCAGCCACTTGTAAACAGTAGAGCGGCTTACACCAAACATAGTGTGAATATGTGTCGCTTTCGCATACAATTGCTTAACAAACTTTTCTTCACCTATTACCGTGTTATTCGGATTAGGTGGTGTAATTATTTTGGGCATTGTCTATCTCTCCTTTTAAAATTTACTATTCGGTCGTACAATAATATTTGGTACAATTAAGTCATCCGTGTGCAAAGGGGGTGTACTAATATGTCTGTTAATAATTCAGGAAAAGTTTTACTTTATTTATATCGTGATTATTTAAAGCGTTCAGAAAACAATCTCGACGAAGATTCAGCACGCCATTTCAATGAAGAATATAAGGTTTTAAAAGAACTGAACTTAAATTTAAACCCCATTCAGTTTCATGTTGCTTTGAAAAATCTTTCTGAGGAAGGTTTTTTACATACTCCTAAAGATACTTCTGATGGTTTCCCTGAGTTCTCATTGACTGATCATGCTATTGACAGTTTGAATCAAAAATTTAATGGCGGTTTCGACGATATTGACACTATTGTTAATTCATTGGACGAATAACATCGTCGAGAGATGATGGATTTAGACCTACAACTTCCCAATCATCTGCTATTAAGTCCTCTGCATTTGGTATCCACCCTTTGTAGAGGACTAAATTTTTCGGCTTTACAACCACATAACCGTAAATATTTGTAGGTATAATTTCTAAATTTTCTCCTGTGTCCCCTGTTTTATCAAACTCACTTGTGCGATGAATCGTTCTGCCTTTTTCCATAGCTATCTTAATTGCTTCTTGAATATTCATTCCGTTTCCTCCTATATTTCGAATTGGCTAATATCTACGCCGTATTTGATTGCCATGTTCTTAATTACTGAAATATAAATTTCAATTAGTCTTGGCTCGTCATTAATGACATCTAATTTAGATAATTTGTTTATTTGTGATTTAGTGGCGCCTTTAGATAACATTTTTGCTCTACGGTTATTTAAACGTTGATCTAACTTACAACGCCCTTTTTCTTCTAATAATTTGTATGCTTCTGTACGAATTGATTTATGTTTATCTCCTCCACCTAAGTGTTGAGCAATTGCACCTAAAATTTTTTTAGTATCGTTTCTCCAATTCTTAGTTTCAATACCAACAATATTGCGAATGCCTGTAACTTCCGTTTCGATGCGTTTGTTGAATTGCTCTTGTTCTTTTTGCACGCTGAACATCATTTCAAGTGCTTGCATTGGTGTTTGAGGTACTTGATATTGTTGTTTAAGTTTTTCTTCCATCTCATTAAATTTATTAATATAAGCCATTTTAAAATCGTTATGACCTTGTATGTTGAACATATATAAAGTGAAACCGTCTTTAGTTAAAAGGTATTCATTTTGTGTTCTACCTCTTGAATCTTTGTACTGACCAGGAACTATTAATGTGCTCAAATCTGAGCCTATTAAAATTTGTTCTAAATCTCGTTTCACATTTTTATGTTCTCTTCTTAGTTCTTCTGCTACTGTTCTACTTGAAACTACTGGTCCAAGTTCTGAATTGTTTTCTATATTTATTGTTAATAAGTCTTGCATTTTAAACCCTCCTAATATTAATTGTGCATTTTTGGAACTTTTTGTTCAAAAAAATATTCTGGAAATAAAATGTGTATTGGCACTTCCAAATCTTTCGAAAAGGTTAGCGCCTCATCTAAATCTATAGACATTTCTCCTCGTTCTCTTTTTCCATATTGCTGACCGGTAACTCCGATTAATTCCCCCATGTACTCTTGCGTTTTTTTAGCTCCTTTTCGGAAACTGTACAAATCTTTGTGCATTTTTGGAACACCTCCTGATTAATACTATACACATACAGTTCCTAAATTGCAAGTATCAAAAGCATATTTTTATTTTTTTCCATTATTTGAATTTTTATTTGCATTTTTGGAACTTTTTATATACTATTGAAGTATAAAGTAATTAAAAACAGGAGGTATTAATGAATGAGTGCTTTTTCGAATAATCTTTCTTATTTAATGAATAAACATGATATAGATGATACAAAGCTTGGCGGACTTGTTGATGTCAATAGAACCACAATTACAAGATGGAGAACAGGTGTTAGAAGCCCGAAATTAGAAAAACTACCAGAAATAGCAAGTGTTTTCAATGTTACACCTATAGATTTGTTAAAAGAAAATATGAGTGAAGTTTCGAATGAAAATATTATAACTCAAATAAATGAAGTCTCGAGTAAACTAGAAGAAAAAAGACAAAAACGCGTTTTAGCATATGCGGAACATCATTACTCAGTGCGGCAACAAGGTGAGAATATTATTTACCTACAATCATATAAAGATTCTAAGACTGAAGAAGTAACTGTAAATGGTTACGTATCAGCAGGCACCGGTGAAACTTTAGTAGATGATATAGAATTCACAGTTAACTACCCTGCGGGCGTTGTACCCCCTCATGATTTTGCTTTACAAGTTAATGGTGATTCTATGGAACCACTTTTTGAACACAAAGAAATTATATTTGTAGAAGAAAATACAACCATTAACAGTGGACAATTAGGTGTATTCGTTGTAGACGGCGAAGCATACGTTAAAAAAGTATTTATATATCAAGATCATATTCGTTTAGTTTCTCTAAATCCTAAATATGGAGATATGAATTTTTACGGGGATTCTGATGTTAAATTTGCGGGTAGGGTTATCCTCTAATTTTTTAACCATAGATATACAAAATTAATAAAAAATACTATACGAATTAATGCACGTGTCTTTGTACACGTGTGCAATTAAATAAGTTGTTCGGAATAGAAAGTACATTTAGATTAAATAGTTAAACGACAATTTCAATAAAATGTATATTAACTATGGAATTGTGTAAAATGTTAAAAATATTTTGTTATACATACTACAAAAGATAATATAGTTTTTGTAAACTAATATTAATGTGTTTTTATAACATAATTAATTATTAGGAGTGATTTTATTATGAAGAAAGTATTATTTTTATTATTAGTCAGTTTCTTATTTTTGGGAGCATGTGGGCAGGAAGAAAGTAAATCAGAGGATAAGAAAGATACTAATCCATCGTCAAAAAATGATAAGAAGAAAGAAGAAAACAATCAATCTAATGACGATAAAAAAGAGGAATTAAATAAAGAAGATACTGATAACAACAGTGAATCAAATTCTGATTCATCGAATGAATACAAAAAAGATAATAATATTAGTAGAGAATATAAAAATGCGTTAAACAGCGCTAAAAACTATCAACGTGCTATGCCTATGTCAAAAGCTGGATTGTACGAACAACTAACATCTAGTGCTCGGTGATCAATATCCAGAAGAAGCGAGCACAATATGCAATTGATAACTTAGACGCTGATTATAAAGAAAATGCATTAAAAAGCGCTAAAAATTATCAAGATATTATGCCTATGTCTAACAGTCAATTATTTAAACAATTGACTTCTGATGCCGGTGAAAAATACACTCAAGAAGAAGCTAAATATGCTATCGATAATATAGAAAACAATCAATCTAACCAAGATGCTGATTATGAAGACGATACTGACACAGTTACAAGAGATAACGTAATGGATTTCGTAGAAACATACGAAGGTGAAACGTTAGACACTGGTACCTACACATATAAAGAACCAGAACAAAGAGAAAATGGAAATTGGGGATTTGCTTTTTATACTAAAGATGGTGACCTTGCTGGTTCATATATTGTAGATGATGATGGAAATGTTACTAAATATGATGAAAATGGCGTAGAAGAATAACTCAATGGGCAGTCCTTACTGCCCTATATATTTTTAAAACTAAACAGAACATAGGTTCTAAAAGGAGGTCGTATTATAGATACTGTTATTACTTATACTTCTTATGCTGTTGCAATCTTACCATTAGTTATTTATTGGGTTTACAAAAAAATAGATAAGTAATTTTCAAAGGAGTTAACTATGAATTTAAGTTATAGAAAAAAAGAGGCTCTGAATAAACTAAATAATGAAGATATCTATATAAATATTTCTCCAAAATATATAAATAAATCATCAGATGAAAAAGTAGAAAAAATGGCGGAAACATTTATTGATTTTTTTAGAAAAATAGATGAACAAAATAAGGAGGAAAACGATGGATATTAAAGCTTTTCAGGAACACATAGAAGGAAGATTACCGGCGTTAGATAGCTTTTATGATAGAGCTATTAATCATCAATTAGAAAAGGATAAAAGAAGACAACCAAAAAAACGTGGTCAGAAGCAAAAATAGAAAGAGCTGCGAATGACATGTACAAAGATTTAATAACAAGTATTTATGAAAAAGTGAAATCTATTGTAGAAGAACACGAGAAAAAGCCTGATTTTGTCTGGTTTGACCATTTAGAGAAATACGAAATGTACGACCAAATAAACGAGTCGTTATATGAGATAGAATTTGAATAAATTAAATTTTAAGGAGGAAGATATATGATTATTAATGATGAAGAATTTGGATACGTACACATTAACACTGGTAACAAAAATCTTTCAAATGAAGAAAAGGAAGATAGCTATCAAAACCAAGGATAAAATAGCTTTAACTATGTGCTTCTTAGTTATAATTTTAGCTATATTAATTACATAATAATATTTGGTTATTTCCCTAATACTCTATATTTTTTTATAAAAAAACGCCTAACTAAGTTAGACGTTGAAAGGAGGTGAAATGAATGAGTGATGAGAAAAATAATAATTCTTATGAAGATTATGTAAAAAATAAAGGTGCAAAACGTAGTAATACAAAAAAATATGAAACAAAAACAGACAACCCTCCGCCCCCACCTAAAATTAATAATGAATAAGATAAATTTTGATTTTATTAACAAAATCAATATAGATATCTTTATTTAGATTTTTTGTTTGATCATAAAGCTTTAAAACAGATTGGTAATCATAATAATTTCTATCATATACAATAGATAAGTTACTAGACTGTAGTTCCACAATGTCCAAATTACCACTAGCTATTAAATTATTATCATAATCAAAAATATAACATAAAGTATGCTCAAGATTTTCGGGTCGTTGGTCCATTATCCTTATTAATGTGTTAAGGTCTGACTTCGATGTATTAAAGTTTTTGTTAAGCAATTTAAATATTATCGGGTAAATTATAGAAGTTAAAATTAGCATCACCAAAACTGAAACAATAATAGTTGATATAACTTTATAGTTATTCATTACTTCTAAAGTAAGTATAGTAAAAAATGCATTTATAACAGTAAAAGTTGTAACAGTCATTGACTTTTCAAAATTTTGCTGATTAGTAAAATTTATTAAATTTAGTTTATCTAAAATAACATATGTTACAAAACCTGGTGCTCCTGATAATAATATTGGGATAATAAAATACAACTTCTCACCTACTTTTTATTTAATTATAACATATACCTATAGATTTATCACTTTTTCATAGTTTTTTTCTATGGGTATATATTTTTATCTTTTTTAAGGATGTGAAAATAATGGAAGAAAATAATAAAGAGTTGCTAATTGTTATGCCAATACTTTTAGTGAGTTTTACCGTAGCTTTATTTTTAGCATAATAAAAAAGCACCCTTTGGGGTGCTTGGAAAGATTTTTCGAATGAAAAAACTATTAGCGTTCTAATTTTATACCACAGTATTTTTATGTTAAACATATATTTTTATTTTTTAGGAGGAATGGCTTATGTGGAGTGAACAATTCAAAGATAAAGAAGGTAAAAATAAATATCGCTTTTACGAGAAGTATAAAGACCCATACACAGATAAATGGCGTAGAGTGAGTATTGTAATGAATAAAAATACTAAAGCTTCTCAAAAAGAGGCTATGTTTCAATTAGACGATAAAATACAAAAATTATTAAAAGAAACCATACCAGATAAAACAAGAAAAGATATTACATTAAAAGAATTAATGGATGAATGGTTGAATTTCTATAAAAATACTTCGGGAACTAAACAAACTTCTCATATCAAATTACAACATTTTATAAATAGAGCAAATAAAGAAATATCAGAAGATACTCTCGCAAGAAATATTGACAGAAAGTTAATACAAGATATGTTAATAAGATTAGTAAATGATTATAACTTGTCTGTGTCATACAGTAAAAAAGTATTTTTTGTTATCAAATCTTCCCTACTGTTCGCAAACAAAAATTATAATCTCGATAATATTGAATTTTTAAATGATATTGTAATACCTAAAAAGAATATAACAAGAGAACATTACGAAAGAAAGAAATACAACTATTTAGAAAGACACGAATTAAAGCAGGTTATTGACGCATTAGATAAAATTATTAGTCAAGAGAATAGGCCAGAAGTAAAAAGAAATAATATAGTGGTAAGGTATGAAGTTGAACTGCAAGCTTTAACTGGATTGAGGATTGGTGAAGTTCAAGCGTTGCGGGTTGAAGACTTTGATATGGAGAATAAAACACTTAGTATAAACGGCTCAATACAATGGATTCAAAGTAAAAATGGATTTGGTGTGAAGGAAACAGTGAAAACTGAAGGCTCATATAGAAAGATAGATCTTGATAATCGAAGTGTGAAAATATTAAAACTTATGTTGCTAGAAAATCGTAAATCTGCCCAATGGAATTCAAAATTTAAAGATAGAGGTTTTATTTTTGCTAACGGGATTGGTAATCCGCTTCATAATAATACCCATACAAGATTATTAAAAGAAGTTAATAATAAAGTTTTCGGCTCGAATTCTAATAGACAATTGACTACGCATACTTTCAGACACACGCACATATCGTTACTAACTGAATTAGGCTTACCTTTGAAAGCAATTATGGAAAGAGTAGGACATGTTGATGAAAGAACAACTTTACGTATTTATACACACGTAACTTCTACCACCAAAAAGGACATAGTTTCAAAATTAAATAACGTTTCTTTTTAAAATCTGCCCTTTTTCTGCCCTTTTTTAAATAGAGAACCATCGAAACCCTTATAAACACTAGCATTAAAGCATTTATCCCTTCGCTTTTAATTGTTCAACAGATACTTCTTCGTTACTATCTATAAATGCTTCAATTAAAAATGTATTTTTAGAAACTTTGAAAGAATCAGCATAAGCGACCATAACTTTTTGAGATTTCATGTAAGCTTCCTTACATTCTGCTTCATTATGAGCTAAGTAAACGCCGCCACTACCACCAAAATCTACAGGTTTTATAATAACGGGAAATTCAAATGTTTGTATCAATTCTTTCAATTGTTCAATAGTTTCGAAAAGTTCCGACTTTGGAGTAGGGATATCAGCTTTTTCAAACAATCCCTTCATTAGGTATTTATTTCTACATGCTTCTACGACTTCATCATCAAGGTAAGGCAGCCCGTAGTCTTTATTTAATTTATTAGCTACTTTAAGTGTCCAATCATTTAAAGGAACTATAGATCTTGGTTCATAGCCTTGCGTTTTATAATAGTCGATTTCATTTTTTATATCCTCATAACTTAAGGGGTCTGCATCAATACAAAAATCAAAATAAGCATTGTACTTATACTTCGAATCTTTTATTGCTGTCCATATCTGAAAATCTCCTATTGATTTCCCGCCCGCATATGATCGTTCTCTAAGGAATTGATCAGCTCCTAATAACAGTAAATATTCTTCCATATTAGCCTCCTTAATTTTTATACATATTTTATTACATAAAAATAATACCATATTAATGTAAATTTAAACAATTGAGAAAACGATTATTTTGTTATAGTATTTTGGTTTCTTTTATATAGTGTTACCTTTGTCTTGATTAGAGGTTTTGTAAAAATTTATTGAACTGATTGGTTAAGAAGTAGCATGATCTAGTTTAACGTACAGATTTGAGGTTAATATATTAAAGAATTTTAAAGTTATAGATTGGGGTTGAAATCAAATTTCATATTTTTGATTTCAGCCCCAAGCCCATCTTTTCAAGAAAATAAAACTTACTCCTTCTTTTCTCACTACAAAATTGATAAATTATTTGATTAATGGAACATTCAATTTCCTTTCAATTCATTGTATCCAAAGTCAATTTCAAAACCTAAATCTTGAATCATTTTATAGTCTAGTTGATTAGGCTGTCCTCCAGTAATTAAATAGTCTCCTACAAATATTGAATTTGCAGCTTTCAAAGCTAAAGGTTGTAGTGACCGTAAATTAACCTCTCTACCGCCGACAATTCTAATTTCTTTAGATGGATTAACGAGTCTAAATAAGGCGATAAGTCTTAAGCATTTTATAGGAGTCAATTTATCCATTTCCCCGAACTTTGTGCCTTGAATGGGATGTAAAAAATTAATAGGAATACTATCGGCATCGATTTCTTTTAAGGCAAACGCCATATCAATAATATCTTGATTTGATTCCCCCATACCACAAATGACACCAGAACATGGTGAAATATTGTTTGCTTTCATAATTTCTAAAGTATTGGTTCTATCCTTATAAGTATGTGTGGTTACAACTGCTTCGTGATAGTTTTCGCTCGTATTTATATTATGGTTATATCTATCAACACCAGCTGCTTTGAGTTTTTTAGCTTGTTCCTCATTGGTTAACCCAAGACACGCACATACTTTCAACTGAGGATGATTTGATTTTATTTCTTCTACAGTTCTACTTATATGGTCAATTTCTTTATTACTTGGCCCTCTGCCGCTCATAACAATACAATAAGTGCCTATATTGTTTTCATGCGCTACTTTGGCACCACTAACAATTTGTTCTTCTGGTACTAAACTATACCGCTGTTTTTGCTTCATATCCCTAGATTGACCACAATAACCACAATCTTCAGGACAAATGCCACTTTTTGCGTTTAAAATCATGTTTAATTTAACTTTTTTGCCGTAATAGTGTTTTCTTAATATATAAGCTTCGTTTAATAAATCTAATGTGTCTACGTTAGGATCTTCATAAATTTTTAGCAACGTATCTTTAGTTAATGTTTCCCCTTGTAAAATGTTTTCAGCTAATTTCATATTAATTCTCCTCATTTCATTAGGCTTTAATAGTTTCTCCTTTTTATAATAAAGCTATTTCTATATGAATGTAAACTAAAATAAATGAATGGTTTACATTAACTCCGTACTAGCTGAAAATTCTGATCAGGGAATAACGTTTTATATTCAACTGTTTAAGGAAGTCTAATGACGTCAACAAAAACTAAAAATTTAGTTTGATTCATGTAAGGAGTCACGATAAACTAAAGGCATTGTGAAAAATATATTTACGAGGGGATAATGTAGTGTTTAATAGTAGCGAACAATTAATTTTAGGATTTACGATCATTATTTATTTTATTTTTCTATTACTAATGTCTGTATACATACAACGAAAAATTAAAACTTATGATGACTATAATATGGCAAGCAGAACGGTAACACTATGGCCACTGATTTTAACATTTGTGAGTACAGGCGTAGGCGGCGCGACACTGTTAGGTTATATGGAAAATGGCTATACATTAGGTATGGGACAACAGTGGATTCATATAACTATGATGGTTGCTGTTATTGTACTTGCATTCTTTTTATTAAAACGTATTAGATTATTAGGTGAAAAGCATAATATGGTGACAATCGGTGATTATACTGCGCTTCGTTATGGCGAATCAGCACGTATTCCTACTGTTATCAGTTTCTTATTTGCTTATTGTGCGATGACAGGTATGCAATTTGTCGCGATTGCTTCTATTTTGAATTTAACAATAGGGTTAAATATGACAGCGGGTATTATTATAGGATGTATCTTACTGACTATAAAAACTTACCTAGGCGGCTTAAAAGCTGTCGTTTGGCAAGACGTTGTTCAAGGAACAATACTTACAATCGGCGTTATTGTGTTATTCTTTGTGGTTATCTATTACTCAGGTAGTTGGAGTGATATTCAAGCCAATGCAAGCAGTCAAAATCAAAGCGATATGTTAAATTACCTTAACATCACACCGAATGAAATCTTAATTTATCTGCTAACATTAGCGTTCTATCAATTTATCAGACAAGATGTGTGGCAACGTATTTGGGCTGCTAAAGATTTGAAGACTGCAAGAAATGGTTATGGTATTTCTATGATTATTGCAGTAGCGTTAGGCGCAATGACAGTGTTTATAGGTGTCTATGCTAAGTTTGGTTTGAATTTGGACATAGCAGAAACCCCATTAGTTTATTATAATGTCATACAAGAAGTGTTCCCATTTCCATTAGTACTCATAATGATTATCGTCTTATTAGCGGCGGTAATATCTAGCGCGGATTCCTTCTTTATTGCAGGGTCTTCATCTATAGCAAATGATATTATAAAACCAAATGTGAAAAGTCATAATCAACATAAAATGCTATTATATAGTAAACTTTCAGTATTAATCGTAGCTGTTATTTCTTTAGTATTAGCACTTATGATTCCAGAATTAGTAAATCTGATGGTAACAGGCACTGCGATGACAGTTTCAGGATTGCTTGCGCCAGTGATTTTCGGTCTGTTTTGGCAAAAACCTACCAAACTTGCGGGTAACATCGCAATGTGGAGTGGACTTGGCTCAGCAGTAATATGGCAAATACTAGGTCATCCGTTTGGTCTACATCCAATCTTAATTGGGTTACCACTATCAATAATTATGTTATTACTTGTAACATGCTTTGGTAAAAAAGATTACGAAACAGTTTAAGCAAACAGTTCACCAAAAACTTTATAATAAAAAATCTCACTCATCTTATTTGATGAGTGAGATTTTTATTATAAGCTAATTGTGTTTTTTATCTCATATACTTTCATATTAGATGATATCTCAAGTTATTCTTCTGATATTTTAACCACTTGTTTACCGAAGTTTTCACCAGAAAATAGTTTTCTAAATGCATTAGGCAATTGATCAAAACCTTCATCGATTGTTACTTGTGATTTTATTTTATCTTCAGCTACCCATTTGGCAAGTTGTTCGCTTGCTTCTTTAAAATGCTCTGCAAACTGTCCTACTACAAAACCTTGCATTAGGGCTTGGCTTTTAACTAGTGTTTCCTGAATTCTTGGTCCCATTTCAGTTTGCGTATTATTGTAAGTTGAGATTGCACCACAAACAGGTACACGTGCAAATGTATTTAAATGTTTGAAAACTTCATCTGATAATTTTCCACCGACGTTTTCGTAATATACATCAATACCATTTGGTACAGATGCGGCAAGTTGTGCTTCAAAATCATCACCTTTATAATCAACAGCCGCATCAAAGCCTAATGTGTCTGTTAAATATTGTGTTTTTTCTTTTCCACCGGCAATGCCAACTACTTTTGCACCTTTTATTTTAGCAATTTGTCCTACTACAGACCCCACAGCGCCTGAAGCAGCAGATACAACAACTGTTTCTCCTTCTTTTGGTTTACCTATTTCCAACAAACCAGTATATGCTGTCATACCTGGCATTCCTAAAATACTTAAGTATAAATGTAGAGGAACTTCTGTGGAAGGTATTTTAGTCACTTGATTAGCATCAGTAGTGATTATTCTTTGCCAAGGTAAGACACCCGTAACATAATCTCCTTCTTCCAAGTATTCTACTTCGGATTTTATAACTTTCGCTAAAACATGCCCATCAATTGGTTTGTCGATTCCGTAAGGTTTAACGTAACTTTTTGAATCATTCATTCTTCCACGCATATAAGGATCCACAGAAATATAAATAGATTTTAATTGTACTTCACCCGTACTAGGTTCCGCTGTTTGGATTGCTTCGTATTTAAAAGTGTCATCTTTAGGTAATCCTTCTGGTCTTTCGTTTAATACAATTTGTTCATTTTGCATAATAATCCTCCGTTTTAATGTTTTTTAATTAGTGTTTAAACTGACTTGCTTAAATAAAATGATTTCTTTTGAACTATAAAAATCAAATCTTTTTAATTGTTTTTCCTCCTCTTGCGTGGTTATATAATAAGATACCAGTTAAACCTTAGTTTAAGAGAAGGGATGTGCTTACATTGGAAAAAATTTATATTGATCAAGTAGCAAGCATATGTGATATAAGTAAAAGTAAATTAAGATTTTATGAAAAAAAGGAGATATTAAAATTTATAGAAAGAGACACTAATAATAAAAGGCTCTATAGTAAAGATGATATTGAAATGATAAAATTCATCAAATGTTTAAGTAATTTGAATATGAGTTTAAAAGAAATCAAAAAAATACAGGTATGTTATATGATAATGAAATAGATATAAAAACAATATTAGAAGTACATTTAGGGGTTTTAAATAACCAAAAAGAAGTATTGAATAAAAGAATTGGAGTTATTGAAGGAGAGTTAATTCAAATCACTTAATTTATTACTCTCCAGTTAAAGTTGTGATATTAATATATGGAAAGTTCATTTGAAAAAGAGGTGTATTCATTTATGAGTATTGTTACAGTAATTTTAGTTTTATTAGTTGCTATTGAATTTATATATATAATGATATTACAAACAATTAAAACGACTTCCCTTAGAACTAGTAAAATATTCAATATTAAGCAGGAAGAATTAAAACAGCCCAATTTAAAGGTTCTTATGAAAAACCAAGGTATATACAATGGACTTCTTGGTGTGATGTTATTATATACGCTGTTCTTTTCCCATAATCCTAGAGAATTAATTACTTGTATTTTAATTTATATTATCTTAGTTGCCGTATATGGGGCAATTACTAGTCAAAAATCTATAATTTTGAAACAAGGCGGGCTCCCTATAATCGCACTTATTTCATTGCTTTTTTAGTTTGGATTTAATTTATTGCCGTAATGATGAACTTTAAAACCCCCCTACTTTTATAAAAGTAGGGGGGTTAATATTATTCATCGACATCTGCAACAACTGTTTGTTGGTAATCAATTAATATGACAGATCTAAGACCTGTACCTTGTTCTGAACCTTTTTTCACGGGACTCACATAATGACTGACATTAGGATCGTAAACGCCATATGACTCTAAAGGGTTCTCCATTTCAAAAACTTCTATTATATTGTTTTCATCTGTATCTTCCGGGTTATTTCCAGCAGCTTCTGGTACAGCGATAGCATTCGTTCCACCAACAATATTCTTTCTTTCAATTAAATGAGCAAAAGTAAACGGCTCTCCATCCTGGTGCAAACAGTTCGGTGAGGAAACGGCTTTATCTCCGTCATTTTCTACATACAATTTAACGAAATGCACGCCCACATGAATCGGTAAGATTTTATCCTCTTCGTTCCAAAACGTTTCATGATAATTGGCTATAATAATATCGTTTAACAATTTATTACTTCTTATATTTTCATCAATAGAGTGGAATGCTCTATATGAGCCCGAATGTTCTGGATTGAACTTTCCTTGAAAATAAGCAGAATAATCAACGCCATTTCTTTCAATTGTAGGAAGCCAAAAAACATCTTCTGTGCCAGGTAAAACGATTGCTCGAGAGTATCTTCTATATCTATTAAGGTTAGGGGCATAATCATCTTCAGGCAGATCAGCAAAGTACGCTAATATTTCATTATAATCCTGTTCAATACCCTCATAATTTAAACTTTTCATTAAATCATATCTTGAATAACCATCTTTTTGTAATTTATTCATTATTCAATACGTATCCTTTCTATTTTTAAATCTAATAATGTGTTAATATCCGTACTAATTGCGTCCAATTGTTCATGCTTCTTATATATGTGACTTAATAATCTCTTTTATATTTTATACCATTGTAAGTAGCAAACACAAATGTCGATAAATTTTTTATTTTTTAAATTAGTAAGAAAAAAGCTCATCTATCTTATTGGATGAATGAGCTTCTTTGATTAAAAAAAGGGGTGAGTAATTGCACTTTTTACACATGTTTTCAAAATCTAAGTTAATTTAACCGACGAATATTATAATTATGAATCATACTTTTTATAGGGTCTAAATTTTGGAGGTCTGTAGCTACGGATACGTAACTATCTGGACGTACTAGAAATACTGAATTTTCTTTAATGCCTTTCGCATTGATTGCTCTGTGCCAAGTTAGATCATATAGTGGGACACCAGTTTTAAAAGCGAGCTGTTTGAGTTCTTGAGTAACTTTACCATATGCATGAAGTTGCCAATCATAAGATTTTAATGGTTCAAAGTTATCAAAAGTATTTGTATACACCCATGGTAAGCGATCTCCACCTTTAATGTCACCATATTCTCCGCTACTTAATTCACTATGTCGATAATTTAAATTAGTTTGAGAAATTGTTTTAAACATTAATTGTTTTAAAGTGTTAAAACGTAATAATTTAGGAGCAAAGAAAGGAATGACAAAATTTTTTACCATCCGACTATTGGCCATAATTTGAAAAGCTTTGTCTGTTGTCTTCACTAACCTTTGAGCGAATTGGATACGTTCAGGCTCGTAAGTATCTAGTAATTTTGGTGAGGCTTTTTCTTTTAGAACTGCTCCAAGTTTCCAAGCTAAATTAAGCGCATCGCTTATGCCAGTGTTCATACCTTGACCGCCGGCAGGGCTATGAATATGACCAGCATCTCCACATAAGAAAGCACGACCTAGTCTGAATTTTTCAGCAACACGATGGTGGGAACGGTAGGATGAGTACCAGTTCACTTTATTTACTTGTATTGGTAATATACGTTCAACATGTGGAATTAGAGGAGTGAGTGATTGAGGACCCTCCCCGTCTACTACAAGGTCATCAGGTATTAAACCAATAAGACGTAGTTGTCCTGTAGTTCTAATTGGGAATCCTAAACAAAAGTAGTTATTATGGAAGCCCATGGATGCTGTTTTTAATGCAGTATCATTTTCTACATCAGCGACGAAGAACATTTGACGGTATGTTCCACCTGGAAAATCAATATTTAGTGCTTTCCTAACAACACTACTGGCACCGTCACAACCACAAATGTAGGCAAATGTTTTTGTCATTTCTCCCTCAGATGTATTTATGGTAGCTGTCACAGCGTCACCATCATCCTCAAATCTTAATAGCTCGTGATTCCAATCAATTTGACCACCTCGTTGTTCTAGTTCATCAACAAGTATGCTTTCGTGGATGTCTTGAGGTAGTGTTAAAACATAGGGATAAGGGCTGATGCCTTTACCTATTTTACCTACAGGTAATTTAGCAACATCTTTATTATCTTTATATAAAGTTATAGTATCTACTAAAATTCCTTTTTTCACAATCTTATCTGCAAAACCTAATTGCTGATAAAATTCAAGTACTCTTGCCTGGACAGCCATTGCCCGTGAAGCAGTTCCAGGACCTTCATTTTGATCAATGATTTTATATGGTACCCCTTGGTTACTTAATGAAATTGCCATAGCTAAACCACTAGGACCAGCTCCAACTATTAATACGTCACTACTCATATTTATCTAACTCCCATCCACTGTAATTGCTTATCGTAAGTTAAACATATGATAATTAAACACAATGTTCAATTACTGTAATTTATAAAATAGACACTTAGCGTCATATGTTTACTAAAATTATGAAATAGGTGAATTATCTTTTCTCTGGATTTTACTATACATATATCTATTATATTCGCATCTCATTCTTTCATACCCGAATGAATGAGTTTTACTTGGTTTTATACACTTTCATAAACTGTTTCAACTGAATAAAAGTAATTTACCAATTTAATCCGACTATTCTTATATCAATTACTGTTTTGGTGTTGACGAAGTATGTAATATTCGCTATATTAACTAGCATAGATATTATCTGAAAATTCTATATATTGAGAATTTTCGTCTTAGGAAATGAGTAAAGTAATTCAAAAAATATTAAATTAAATTTTAAAATTTCCTCAACAGTCACTATTAAGCACAACGAAACTACATTTAGGAGGAAAAACATATGCCGAAAAAGCAGATACATTTTAATGGATTTGTTCAAAATTCACCATCCCCACATTCATCTGGATTATGGAAACATGACAAAGATCAAGGTGCACATCACAATCAATTAGATTACTGGATCAATATCGCGCAGACATTAGAGAAAGGTAAGTTTGATTCTATATTTATTGCAGACGTTTTAGGAACATATAGCGTTTATAATCAATCGAGTGATGCTTGCAATTAAGCATGCAGTCCAACTACCTGCGCACGATCCTATACCGATTATTTCTGCTATGGCCGCAGTCACAAAGCATATTGGTTTTGCCCCAACAATCTCTACTACATATGCACAACCGTATAGTCTAGCTAGACAATTATCTACATTAGATCATTTAACTAATGGTCGTTTAGGTTGGAATGTTGTCACTTCTTATTTAGAAAGTGAAGCGATTAACTTAGGACTGAAAGAACGATTACCAAAAGATTTAAGATACAACAGAGCAGATGAATTTCTCCAAGTCGTTTATAAACTTTGGGAAGACAGCTGGGAAGACGGCTCTGTAGTTAATGATAAAGATACTGATACATATGCAGACCCTGATAAAGTGCATGAAATTAACCACGAAGGTGAATTCTTTAGTGTGCCTGGTCCTCATTTAGTTGAACCATCACCGCAAAGAACACCTGTATTATTTCAAGCAGGCGCTTCAGAAAAAGGTAAAACGTTTGCTGCGAAACATGCAGAAGCGGTGTTTACGAAACATACTTCAGTAGAATCATTGAAAAGTTATGTAGATGATATACACACAAGAGCTGAACAGCATGGCAGAAGTAAGGATGATATTTTAGTATTTCCTATGGTACTCCCAATTATCGGAGAAACAGAAGAAGAAGCCTATCAAAAATATGAAGCATTAACAGAACATATCAGCTATGAAGGTTCCGCATCATTGTTAAGTGGACATACAGGTATTGATTTTTCAGAGTACGACCCAGACCAGTATATAGAAGATATTGAGACGGAAGCGATGCAAGGCAATCTGAATATGTATACCAAAGACCCACACCATAAATGGACACTCAGAGAAGCTGTGAAAAATCATGGTTTAGGCAATGGCACAGCTAAATTTATTGGAACGAAAGAGCAAGTCGCTGATAAATTTGAAGCATGGGCAGTTGAAGGTGGGGCAGCTGGGTTTAATATCGCTCAAAGTTATTCACCTGGTACATTTGAAGAATTTGTTGATCATGTTATCCCTGAATTACAAAAAAGAGGTCTATATAGAACAGAATACGAAGGCACAACACTTCGTGAAAATATGTTCGGTAAAGATCAAAAAACAATAAAGGAAAATCATCCAGCAAAAAACAAGAGTGCGGCGAATACTCTTATATAAATTAATAATAAAGGAGTAAAGAACAATGGATGAAATTTCTCTCTATACATGGATAGGCTTCATATTATTTATGATAGTCATGGTTATTGTCGGATACATGAGTTCACGCAAGATGAAAAATATTGCTGATTTTGCCACTGGTGGCGGCAATATCGGGCCTAGGGTGCTGGGACTATCATTTGCAGCAACATACTTAAGTGCAGCCACCTTTTTAGGCTATCCCGGTTGGTCATATGAATGGGGTCTTAACAACTTATGGTTATTTCTAGCCATGTTTATTGGTGGGCCCACGGGTGTCTTAATGGTTGCTAAAAAGGTAAGGAAATTAAATACAACACAAAAATCTTTATCCCTCCCAGATTGGTTAGGAGATTTCTACGATAGTGACATTATGCGCGTAGGTACTGGCATTATTCTCCTTTTTAATATTTTTTATATAGCCAGTCAGTTTGTTGCGGGCGCAAGGATTTTTGAATATTTACTTGGTATGTCTTATTTTAGCGGACTCGTCTTTATAGCCGTTATTGTTGTACTATACGTGTACGTTGGTGGTGCACTTGCAGATATTTATACTGATGCGATACAAGTTGTCATTATGGCCATTGCAGGTCTTGGTGTATTTATCTCAGGTATCGTTATTTTTTGGAAAGGGAGTATTACAAGTACATTTACTGGTATCGCAAATAATTTATCTAACCAAAATGAAAACTTAGTTAAAGTATTTAATCCAGAATCTGTACATTTCAACTCTTTCGCCATGGTTTTAGGTGCAATCGTTATACAGTGGGCGTTTGCTTCTGCACCGCATTTATTCAATAAAATATTAGGTTTGAAAAACGAAAAAGATTTAGGGAAAATGATCAATACTTATATTATTGTCACGGGGCTTTGTCTACTCGTGTTATTCGGTGGTATATTCGCTCGTGTCGCATTAGGTAATAGCGTTGAAACATCAGATTTAGCACTGCTTGACTATATTATTTGGGCATTTCCTGCAGTGATTGTAGCACTTTTCGGCGTGGTCATTTTAGCTGCGGCGATGTCGACAACAGATGGATTATTTGTATCTATTTCTACAGTATTTGCGAATGATATATTCTTAAAATTCTTAGTTAAACGAAAAATAATTAATATTAGTGATGAAAAAGCCAATAAAATCGCATTTCAAATAAGTAAGATTAGTGTGCCAATTGTAGGTTTATTATCATTTTTACTTGTCTTACAACCTCCAAAACATATGAGCGACATTATGTGGATTGGAATATCAGGCATCGCAGCGGGTACATTAGGCCCTATCCTACATGCCATATACGCCAAGAAGAAAGCACCAGCGAGAGCTGCAGAAATATCTATGTTTGTAGGATTGGGTTCCTATTTAGTCATTTACTTCGGTGGTATTATTCCAAGTACAATGTCAGCAGGTGCAGTAGCAACATTTATCGGTATCGCAACAATTACAATTGCCGCATTTATCATCAAGCCAAAAGATAATCAAAAATATAATGTAGAAGAAGGTAATAATTAATGTTTGTTAATGAGATGTTATCGATATGGTTATATGGTTTTCTGGGAATGTTTGTTGTAGTATTTATTTCGTTAAAAGTCGGATATTCAAATAAAGATAAATAATTAATTTTAAAAGGAGAATTTACATGCCATTAATTAAATTAGACATGATCAAAGGTAGAGAAAAAGAGGAAATTAAAAGTATTTTAGATATCACATATAACGTGATGTTAGATGCATTTCAAGCACCAAAAGGTGATAAATATTTAATTGTGAATCAACATGAAGACTATGAAATGGAAATATTAGATACAGGTTTAGGCATTGAAAGAACAGACGATGTGATAGTATTTACTATTGTTTCAAGACCGAGAACCAAAGAACAAAAAACGACATTCTACAAAAATTTAGTGAATACGCTACATGACAAAGTAGGCATTCGTAAAGAAGATATTATGATTAGTTTAGTAGAAAATACCGATGAAAACTGGAGTTTCTTTAACGGTGAAGCACAATTTTTAACAGGTGATTTATAATCTAACTAAAGGACATATTATTTTGTTAGGTGACAACACTTATATAAAGCATAAAAAATACACTTCCACTTAATAGCGGAAGTGTTTTTCTGTTTTTATTAAAAATTAGAATTTATCTTTTAAGTCTTTAGCTTTATCTGTTGCTTGGTCTTTCAATTCGTCTTTTTTCTCGTCGTCATTTTTAATTTCGTTGGCTTTATCTTTTGCTTTGTCTGTTGCTTGATCTTTATACTCGTCAAACTTACTCATAAATAAACGCCTCCTTTAAAATGTTATATTACTGTGATTCCACATATCATAGAACTTAAACATATTTATTTTTATAGTTAAGGAATAGTGAGAAAACCCTGATACACCCAATTTAACAATAAAATTTGTCTAATTAAGTGTATCCGGGTTCGCATTAATAAGCCTAGTATCTTAAAAAGTTATAGCCCTAATTTTAACCACCGTTTTTTAGCAAAAATTAAAAGCATGAAGTTGACTACAAATAATATCAGGAAGAATATAAATATAGTTAAAATTTGGTTTGCAGGTAAAAACGCTTTATTACCATTTAATACTTGCTCAACTAAAGGATATATACTGTTACTAGCTTCAAATGGAGCAATTATTCCAAAAATAGTTTTATTTACTGCAACTAGTATAATTGACCCTATCCAATAAATAATACTTATACCTATACTTATAAGTACATTGGGCGATAGTACACTTATAGTTCCAATAATCAATATATACTGTAAGAGTACTAAAGAAAATAAAGTGAGTAATAGTAAAAAGTGCGAAAAATTTGAGAAAACAACAGAAATGATTGTTAAACCAATTGTTAAAAATACAAAGCTTTCAATAAATAAAATAGCAGACTTTTTTATAAAAGAATTTAAATACATTATCTCCAAGTAACTTATAAAACAAAGTATTTTTATTACTATATTCTTTGTTTATGAAATAAGCAATTATGAAAGAGAATAATAAAAAACCAAATTCAGTAGCTACCGTGTATGTACTGAAAAAATATTGTCCATATGTCAAATTGCTAACTTTATCTATACCAACTGGTAAAAAATAGCCTAATAAGAATACAAAAATAAACAATATACCTAATGTCAAAATTATTTTATTTGAAATATTCTTTTTAAATTCTAATAACATTTTTACACCTCTTTATCTTTATAAGTTAATATAATCATTTATTAAATGATCTTTTGACGTATATTCTTCAATTCGTTTATCTTTAAATAAAAATTGCGCGCCGTTTATACTACTTAAATCTGATAAATTATGTGTTATATTTATAATTACTTTTGAAGGGTTATCTGAGATGAATTTATTTAGGAAATTATAAATATCATTAACGGTTTTTTAATCCAGAGCATTTGTAATTTCATCTAGGATTATTATTGATTTATCCTCTAGTAAAAAACTCAATAATTTTAATTTTTGTTTTTGTCCATCACTTAAATTTTTAATGAGAATTTTGCTAGGAATTGACTCTAGATTAAGCATCTTACTAATCTCTTTAAATTTACTATTATTATTAAACTTAGATTTTAGTAAATGAAATAGAAATTCCTTACTTATATCATTAGGGACATTTGATGAACTAGAAATAAGAGTTGTGTTTTGTGACACCACTTTTGGTATACAACCATTTCTATTTAATATGAAATCCTTTGCTAGCTGTGATTTACCAACACCATTTTTTCCAACAATATGATTTATTTTCCCCTCATAAAAATATAAATCTGAATTTGAAACTAATTCTTTATTCTTTAATTTTAAAAAATAGTTTTTAATCTCCATAGTATTTAGCTCCTATTAAAAAATATGATTTCCCCAATAAAATAGCCAATGTATTAAAGTATTAACAGCAATTATTATCCCTATTCCTTGTATTAATAGAACCAACCAATGGTTTTTCGTAAAATTATGAAATTCATCTAAAGAGATGTGGGGTTTTATTTGAAAATATTATAACACGCAATCTAATTTTATTTTATAGTAACCATGAAATTTTTCGAGAATATATTTATTGAATTGCTTAAATACATAATTTTGTCAAAATTGATTTTCTATAGTAAAAAAACGCTACTATATATAGAAAAATATAATTGAACTGTTTCCAAATTGTGGAAAGAAAACCAAATATTATCACCAATTAAAACCATTAAAAGAACCGCCAATAATGAGCCATCTCATCATTGGCGGTTCTTTTAATTTAACTATATTTCAAAAATTAAAATTTATCTTTTAAGTCTTTAGCTTTATCTGTTGCTTGGTCTTTTACTTCTTCTTTCTTCTCGTCGTCATTTTTAATTTCGTTGGCTTTATCTTTAGTTTTGTCTGTTGCTTGATCTTTATACTCGTCAAACTTACTCATAAATAAACGCCTCCTTTAAATATTGTATTACTTTGATTCCACATCTCAAAGAACTTAAACATATTTATTTTTAACTTTTGTCATAATATAGAAAATGTTTTAAAACCTAGACAAACCCTCTGCTATAAGGCACTGAACCCTTAGAATGGGAACTTAATAAAAACACTTTGTTCTAGGCTGCTAATTCCTTATATTTTATGGGAGCTAAGTAGCCTAGTTTTTGTTGAATTCGATTATTATTATAGTTTTTAATGTAATTTTCGACAATATCTATTACAATTTGGTTAGAGCTATTGAGCTCATTGTTTATGTAGAAAGCTTCACACTTTAGCGAGGAATGGAAACTTTCTATAGGGGCGTTATCAGCTGGTGTTCCCTTTCGGGACATACTTCTGATAATGCCTTTTTCTTTGCATAATTGATAGTAAGCGTACGAGGTGTAAACACTGCCTTGGTCACTATGTAGTATGCAATTCTCAGGTATATCTATTTGATTCAATGTATCATTTACTAAGCTTTGATCTTGTTTGTTATCTATTTTATACGCCACAATTTCTCCGTTATAAACATCCATAATTGAAGATAAATACAACATAGAGTTACCGAAAGGTAAATAAGTAATATCAGTTGTTAATACTTCCATTGGTTGGTTAGCTTTAAACTGTCTTTGTAATAAATTCTCTGTTTTATAATAAGGTTTGCCAATTTTTTTAGATTTTTTAGGCCTAACTCGGCAGTTCAGATTATACTCTCGCATGATTCGCTGAACTCTTTTATGATTAATTGATGCTGAATACAATTGATTAATCAACGCTGTAATTTTGCGATAACCGTAGGTGAAATTATTTTCTTCACATAATTCAATAATCTTTTGAGTCACTTTATCTTTTTCATTGTTCTTGTGTTTCCATCTATAGTATGTCGATTTAGGTATTTCTAAAACATCAAGTATCATTTTGATTGAATACTTATGCTTTAATTGATTAACTAATTCTACAATTACTTTTGGTACCACTTCCTTTCTAATTCCTTGTACTTTTTTAAAATATCTAATTCAATATCTTTTTTCTTATTATCTAACTTTAATTGTTCTATTTCTGATAATTCTTTCACTCCTTTGCCATAAGTATATTGCTTGCCTCTTTGTTGATAAAATCTATAAGTTTCACCATTTCGATACCATCGCCACCAAGTTTTTACCTGTGTGCTGTTTTTGATATTTAATACTTCCATAATTTCTTTTACAGTATATCCGAGCTTCTTTCATTTCAATAGTCTTATATTTTGTTTCTATTGAATAAGACATTATTTTCATAGAAAAAACACCTCCGTATGATTCATTTTAAATGAATTCAACGAAAGTGTTTTTATTTCCTTCCCACTATTTGGGGTCAGTTCAATAAAGCATTAGGTTTGTCTTTTGATTTTATTATATAGCCATAAAATTTAATTGTAAAACGTTTTCAAATATCATATTTTTCAACTGTAAAAAGTATTAAAAATCAATCTTTATTAAGTTGAATTCTAATTAAAATATAAAAATAAACGTGAATAACACGAAAATAAAAATAATTTTTTAATAAAGAAATAGTATTTATTATGAATACAATGTAATATGTAATCATACCTAATATTAGAGGGGGAATTTGTGCAGTGAGAGAGAGACAGAGGTTTTCTATAAGGAAATTGGGAGTTGGCGTTGGATCCGTATTGATTGGTCTTACGATTTTTGCAACAAGTGGGAACGTTGCATCGGCTGACGAGAGACAAAATAATGGAGAAAATTTTGAATCCGTCGTATCAGATAAAAGTGTAGGCGATATTGGGAGACCTATACAAAATGGTACAGAAATAGCAAGTGAAGATGAAAAAGGTACGGTTGAATCTGCTCAACAAGAAATTGAAGATGTGAAAGCTGAGGATACACCAGAAGTTTCACAAGAAAAGTCAGAATTATCAAACGAAAGTAAAGAAGAAGTAACACAAGAAGAGTCAGCAACATCAACAGAAGATGTGAAAAGTGCGGAAAAAGTTTCACAAGAAACACCGAAAGCATCACCTGAAGATGATAAAAACATAGATGAGTTAACACCAGAAGAGCCGAGCAACATCAACAGAAGATATGAAAAGTACGGAAGAAGTTTCACAAGAAAAATCAGAATTATCAAACGAAAGTAAAGAAGACGTATCAGAAGTAGCACAAGAAGAGTCAGCAACATCAACAAAAGATGAAAAAGACACAGAAAAAGTGACACAAGAAGATTCAAAAACATCAGCTAAAGATGAAACAGATACAGAAGAAGTAACACAAGAAAAGCCAGAACTATCAACAGAAGATGGTAAAGATAAAGAAGAAGCGACACAAGAAGACTCAAAAGCATCGACTGAGGACGAAAAAGATTCAGAAGAAGTAGCAAAAGATGATAAAGACAAAGAAGAAGTGACACAAGAAGATACAGAAACATCACCTGAGGACGAGAAAGACAAAGAAGAAGTAACACAAGAAGATACAGAGGCATCGCCTGAGGACGAAAAAAAACCAGGAGAAGTAAAAGAAGAACTAACGACACCAACTGAAACTGATAAAAATGCAGAAGAATTGGGTCAAGAAGGCTCAGAAATATCACCTGAAGATGAAAAGGAAATAATCGAACCAGTTGAAGAAGGATCAGAATCAGAAGATGAGGATTTAGCAGAAGCTAATGCGACACTTCAACGAAGATCAGATGTAAATAATCAAGCTACAGGAGGCATGCAAACCTATGCCGCACTTGCAGATGTTACACTTTTAGACAATATGGAGTTAACAGCTACTCATGATAATGGCATATTAAATCTACAATTAGAGGGAAGACCTTTAGTTGGTTTAGGTGTAGGAAATACGTATCCAACATTCCAATTGTCTCAACAATTCCGTGATTTAATGGCAGATCCTAATTTTATAAATGCTATAGAATTAGACTATGATTTACCAGGATTACTTGGTTTAGTGAGAAACACTGGTACTTTAGAGGGTAGCGAATTGACTATTGATCCTAATACAGGTGTAGTTTATGGGACTGTTGAAAATTTAGTGAATTTAGGTGTTGCTAGTAAAGTTACCTATAATTTGACTATTGATTTAAACCAATTGACAGAAAATGGTATGTTACCTGAATCTGATCAACCGGGTAGACAAGAATATAATTTTTCATCAGTCATGGGTAGTGGTTTAATAAATCTTGATCTTCTCGCAAATAGCGGAAATGAAACATCTATTGTTATAGAAAACGAAGAGGATTCAGAGTCTATTAGTGAAAGTGAATCATTGAGTACATCAGAGTCACTAAGCGAGAGCGAATCGTTAAGCACATCAGAGTCATTAAGCGAGAGTGAATCACTAAGCACGTCGGAATCACTAAGTGAAAGTGAATCATTGAGTACGTCAGAATCGCTAAGTGAAGTTGAAAGTGAATCATTGAGTACATCAGAATCATTAAGTGAAAGCGAATCATTGAGCACGTCAGAATCATTAAGCGAAAGTGAATCATTAAGTACGTCAGAATCGTTAAGTACATCAGAATCACTAAGCGAAGTTGAAAGTGAGTCATTGAGTGCGTCAGAATCACTGAGTGAAAGCGAATCATTGAGCACTTCTGAATCACTAAGTGAAAGCGAATCATTAAGCACGTCAGAATCGTTAAGTGAAAGCGAGTCGTTGAGTACGTCGGAGTCGATCAGCGAAAGCGAGTCATTGAGCACGTCAGAATCACTAAGTGAAAGCGAATCATTGAGTACGTCAGAATCATTAAGTGAAAGTGAATCATTGAGCACTTCTGAATCACTAAGTGAAAGCGAGTCGTTGAGTACATCAGAGTCACTAAGCGAGAGTGAATCATTAAGTACATCAGAATCACTAAGCGAGAGTGAATCATTAAGCACGTCCGAATCATTAAGCGAAAGTGAATCATTAAGTACGTCAGAATCGTTAAGTGAAAGCGAATCATTGAGCGCATCAGAATCACTAAGCGAGAGTGAATCGTTAAGCACATCAGAATCACTAAGTGAAAGCGAATCGCTAAGTACATCAGAATCACTAAGCGAAAGCGAATCATTGAGTACGTCGGAATCACTAAGCGAGAGTGAATCATTAAGCACGTCCGAATCATTAAGTGAAAGCGAATCGTTGAGTACATCAGAATCATTAAGTGAAAGCGAATCGTTGAGTACATCAGAGTCACTAAGTGAGAGCGAGTCGTTGAGTACGTCAGAATCACTCAGCGAAGTAGAAAGTGAGTCGTTAAGCACTTCTGAATCATTAAGTGAAAGCGAATCATTGAGCACGTCAGAATCACTGAGTGAAAGCGAATCATTGAGCACATCAGAGTCCCTAAGTGAAAGTGAGTCGCTAAGTACATCAGAGTCACTAAGTGAAGTTGAAAGTGAATCGTTGAGTACGTCGGAATCACTAAGTGAAAGTGAGTCGTTAAGCACGTCAGAATCACTAAGTGAAAGTGAATCGTTAAGTACATCAGAATCACTAAGCGAAAGCGAATCGTTGAGTACATCAGAGTCACTAAGTGAGAGTGAATCGTTGAGTACGTCGGAATCACTAAGTGAAAGTGAGTCGTTAAGCACGTCAGAATCACTAAGTGAAAGTGAGTCGTTGAGTACATCGGAATCATTAAGCGAGAGTGAATCGTTAAGTACATCAGAATCACTAAGCGAAAGCGAATCGCTAAGCACATCAGAGTCACTAAGTGAAAGTGAATCATTGAGTACATCAGAATCACTAAGTGAAAGCGAATCGTTGAGTACGTCGGAATCACTAAGTGAGAGCGAATCATTAAGCACGTCAGAATCACTAAGTGAGAGCGAATCGTTAAGTACGTCGGAATCATTAAGCGAAAGCGAATCGCTAAGCACATCAGAATCACTAAGCGAAAGTGAATCATTGAGCGCATCAGAATCACTAAGCGAGAGTGAATCGTTAAGTACATCAGAATCACTAAGCGAAAGCGAATCACTAAGTACATCAGAATCATTAAGCGAAAGTGAATCATTAAGCACTTCTGAATCATTAAGTGAAATAGAAAGTGAATCAATGAGTACATCCGAATCACTAAGTGAAAGCGAATCGCTAAGCACATCAGAATCATTGAGTGAAAGCGAATCGTTGAGTACATCAGAGTCATTAAGTGAAAGCGAATCATTAAGCACATCAGAGTCACTAAGTGAAAGCGAATCCTTAAGCACGTCAGAATCACTAAGCGAAAGCGAATCATTGAGCACATCGGAATCACTAAGCGAGAGTGAATCATTAAGCACGTCAGAATCACTAAGCGAAAGTGAATCAATGAGCACATCGGAATCACTAAGCGAAAGTGAATCATTAAGTACGTCAGAATCATTAAGTGAAAGTGAATCATTAAGTACGTCAGAATCGTTAAGCGGGAGTGAATCGTTAAGCACGTCAGAATCACTAAGCGAAAGTGAATCAATGAACACGTCGGAATCACTAAGTGAAAGTGAATCCCTCAGCGATGTAGAAAGTGAATCGTTAAGCACATCGGAATCATTAAGCGAAAGCGAGTCACTAAGTGAAGTAGAAAGCGAATCAATGAGTACATCGGAATCATTAAGTGAAAGTGATTCATTAAGCGAAGTAGAAAGTGAATCAATGAACACATCGGAATCACTAAGTGAAAGTGAGTCATTAAGTACATCAGAGTCATTAAGCGAGAGCGAATCAATGATTTCATCTGATCCAAACAATTCATTAGATTCTACAAACACAGCAGAAGCAACAAACAATGCATCAGGTTCTACAGGAACATCAGAAGCAACAAACAATGCATCAGGTTCTACAGGAACATCGGAAGCAACAAACAATGCATCAGGTTCTACAGGAACATCAGAAGCAACAAACAATGCATCAGGTTCTACAGGAACATCAGAAGCAACAAACAATGCATCAGGTTCTACAGGAACATCAGAAGCAACAAACAATGCATCAGATTCTACAAACACATTAGAATCATCAAATGATTCAGATTCTGAGAATGAAGCGAACCAAAATGAAAAAGATAAAGACAAAGATTCAGAGTTACCAAATACAGGTGACGATACAACGAAAAACGGATTGTTAGCGGGTATTCTTGGACTAGGTGGTTTGGCACTACTGAGAAGACGTCGTAAAAAAGAAACTGAGAATAATTAATCACATTTGATTTAAATATCAATACAAAATACAGCTGAGGATATTTTCCTTGGCTTATTTTGTTATAATAAGTTAATAAATATTTCTTTAGTTATAGGAAGTGTAATATATGAGTGAAAATATAAATGAAAAAGAAGAATTAGATCAAATAAATAAACAAATTGAAGAAGAATTAAATGAATATGATGCTGAAAAAGATCAACAAAAAGCAAAAAAAGAATTTCTGACACTTAAGTTTTTTGGCACGTTTATTATATTGACCTTTATGATTTTTAGCATTGTTAAATTGTTTGTTTGATAAGTAAAATTGTAATTTTAACTTTAGTTATTGAGGTGTAATACATGACGATATATAACATGAACTATGGTATTGGATGGGCGAGTAGTGGTGTAGAGTATGCGCAATTATACAGAGCTCAAGCTTTAAGAGGAAGAGCAGAAACATTAAAGTTCGTGTTTTTAGAATTTATAAAAACTGAAAATATACAAACCCTAACAAAAAATTTAGGGTTTAATGATGATGAAGTGGTATGGTTATACCAATTTTTCACAGATATAAAAATAGCACCTTCAAGTGTTAAATTAGATGAGATTATTCAATCACTCAATGACGACATCACTAAAACAGAAGATGAAGGAAAAATCAAAAAATATTTCTTTAATAAAAACAGTAATTATATCGTGTGTCATTTGAAAGAAGAAGATAGCGATATTGTTGATAGAGTAGAATATGTATCAAGAGGGAAGTTACTACGCAAAGATTATTATTCCTATGTACGTGTCTTTTCAGAGTATTACGCCCCTGAAGATAATATGGCTAAATTATATATGAGAGTCTTTTACAATGAAGACGGTTCTACAGCATACAATGAATATGTAAATGGTGATAATAGTATGTTTGTCTTTAAAGATAGAATACTATATTCGAAGCAAAGTTTTATTGCATATTTCATGGAAAAACTTCAGTTGTCGCGGGAAGATATGATTTTATTAGATCGCTCAAAAGATGTTGGTCAAGTTATGATAGAAAATAAACATCAAGCTAAATTAGGTGTAGTGATTCATGCAGAACACTATAATGCGTCGACAACGAACGATGATTATATACTTTGGAATAATCATTATGAATATGTATTCACTAACGCGCAGGAAATTGATTTCTTTATCACAGCAACGGAAATCCAAAATAAACTGCTGACAGAGCAATTTGAAAAGTATAATCATATCAAGCCTAATATATATACAATTCCTGTAGGAAATTTAAAAACTTTAACACAACCTTCTTTAAACAGAAAGCCTTATTCTATCATTACTGCTTCAAGATTAGCAGCTGAAAAACGTGTAGATTGGTTAGTTAAAGCAGTCGCAATTGCGAAACAACAAAGACCTGAAATAACATTTGATATATATGGAGAAGGTGCTCAAAAGCGGGCATTGCATAACCTTATTCGTGAAAATAACGCAGAAAGTTATATCACATTGCATGGCCATGTAAATTCAAACCAAGTATATAAGGATTATGAATTGTTTCTATCAGGATCAACGAGTGAAGGTTTTGGATTAACATTGATGGAAGCGATTGGCTCAGGATTAGGACTTATTGGATTTGATGTTAATTATGGAAATCCGACTTTTATTGAGGACAAAGAAAATGGCTATCTCATACCTATTAAATTAAATGTAGAATCAGAGTCTGAAATAGTAGGAAAAATTGCTGAAGCTATAATTCTATTTTTTGAAAATGATACAAATAATTTCCATGAGGCATCTTATAAAGTTGCTGAACAATTTACACAAGATGCTGTAAAAATCCAATGGAATAATTTAATTGATGAGGTGCTTTATGATTAATTTATTTGAAGCTTTCGATAAACAAACAATAGTCCTTTATAATTCATTTAAATTTTCGGGTATGAATAGACAAACAATCGTTATTGAAGCAGATGGCTTTCTTCCTGCAGATGTTAAAACACCATATGAATTCTTTGCGGAAAATGAAAATTTGCCAGTTAAACCATTATTTTTTAACCAAGTTAAAACACCGAAATTTTGGTTGATTGAAGGCAATAATAACGATGCTGTAATTAAAGATACAGGAGATATTAAAGCGAGAATTATTTATAAAAAGAATTATAAACATAGAATCGTAGAACGTATTGAGTGGTTAAATAAACAAGGACATACGCAGTTTATTGATTATTATAATAAATATGGATACAGTTATGCACAAGTAGTATTGGATCCTAATACCCATAAAAGAATATTAAAACGCTACTATAACGCTAAAGGTGAAGTGTTTATGGTTGAGAACTTCATCACAAATGATGTTATTTTGAATTGGCAAGGCAAAGAATACTTCTTCCATTCTAAAATACAATTTGTTAATTTCTATATTCAAGTTGCAGGGTTAGAATCCGAACAATTTTTAATTAACTCATTTTCAGTACCAGCCGCAGTGATGAACGGTTTAAGTGACTCTAGCAATGATTATTTTTATTGGCAAGGTGATATTACGAGCGATATTATTCGTCATATGGAAAATATATTATCTAAAGAACGTAGATCATTCAGTATTATTGTGCCGAGCGATGAAGCCTACGAACAACTTAAATCGTCCATTAGTGATAAATGGAAAAATAGAATATATAAATCTGGATATGTATATAAATTCCTGAAGTCTAATAATCATTCTAACCAAGTGCTAACACTAACAAATTCTGATCAAATACCGCATTTAGAACAAATTGTACAAGCACATCCGCATTTAGATTTTCATATTGCGACTATGACTGAAATGTCTAAGGTGTTAATGAACTTGAATAAATATGCCAATGTTAAATTATATCCAAATGCCAAAAAGACCGAATTTAAAGCACTTTATAAAAAATGCGATATCTATTTAGATATTAATAAAGGAAACGAAATATTAGATGCAGTTAGGGCAGCCTTTGACTACAAATTATTAATTTTAGGTTATGATGCCACTGCGCACAATAGAGTAGTAACAGCACCAACTCATTTATTCGATGTAGCGTATCCTGATACGCTAATCAGTGCCCTAGAGGAAGTTACGCAACACAAAGACACATTCGATAATTACTTAGAATTACAATTACAACAAGCCAATGCTATCGATAAAACAACATTTATTGAATCAGTAAATTAATAAATCACACAATAATAAAAAATCCCAATGACTTTGTAATTAAGTCACTGGGATTTTTTGCTATAGTTCTTGTTTATTAAATATTTTAATTGATGAAATGTAGGAAACTACTAATAAAATAACACCTAAAAGTGCATAGGTACTAACTACGAGTAAATTACTTGTTACGTTAGCTATATCTTCAATTGATCCAGATGAAGCAATATTTGGCATGATAAATCCAAAGAATACTAGGAAAAATAAAGCTATTACTATAAAGGATGTTGTGATTAAAATAACATTTGAATTTTCTGGTCCAAATTTAAATGTTAAAGGGAACATTATTGCGTATGAACCAGCGCCACCTATGCCTATTAATATAGATACTAACGTGAGATTTAAATTTTGTGTTATGAGTGCTAATGGTATAATACCGATGATAAGTCCTATTAAAATTAGAACGCCGTAGAAGCTGAAATAACTGTTTACGTATGCACTTCTACCTTTAGGTAAAGTGGACACATAATACATCCATTTTGAATCTTTCTCATGTTTAATGTTATCCGTTACAGGTGAAATAAGAAAAATCATTGGTAAAAAACATGTCATGATAGGGTTCATAAATGTGAATAGTATACTAGCGACAATACCTACAATTAAATAAGTGAAGAGTGATTTTTTTGATGAGTAATAACTGCTAAGTGTTAAGCCCTTCATTATTTATCACCTCTCATAATTAATTTTGTTGCGTCATCAATACTTTGCAATGGTCTCGCATTTGTTACTTGGTTACGATTATTGATTAAAGTAGTTCTTATGTGATTACGAGCTCTTGAAGCTATGATAAGGTCAGTTGGAATATTGAAATCTTCTTCAGGTTGCTCAATAATGCCATAATTATCCAATAAGTTTTGTTTGTTTTCTTCAAAAATAATTTTGCCATCTCGCATAAACACAAGTTTAGTTGCAAGCTGCTCAATATCTTCTGAAATATGAGATGAAATCAAAATCCCATTGCCTTCTTCTATGTAATCCTCTAACATTTCAATAACTTCTTCACGACTTGAGACATCCATACCGGCAGTAGCTTCATCAAGAATGAGAAGTTTACTTTCGTGTGCTAACGATATTGTCAAAGCGGCTTTCATACGCATACCACGTGAAAAGGATTTAATTGCATTATTAGTAGGTAACTCAAATTTATCGATAATTGAAAAGAATTTTTCGCTATTCCATGATTGATAAATATTAGAAAACACTTTATCAATTTCTTTAATTGTTAGTTTGTTTGGTACACGTAAATCATCAAATACAACACCGATATTTTCTTTATAATTGGAATCATTTTCTGTTACAGTTTCATCGAAAAAAATGATTTTTCCACTGTCTTTAAAGCGATTTCCGACCAATGTATTAATCAATGTAGATTTACCTGAACCATTTTTTCCAATTAAACCTACAACTTCACTAGGTTTGATTGATAGTGAAATATCGGAAAGGTGAAAGTCAGATTTTGTGTAAGACTTATTTAAATTTTGAACTTTTAAAAGGTGTTCCATAGATACACTCTCTTTCTTCATACTATATTTATAAATAAAATTTACGTACTTTTAACATATAACCAAATGCATTATAGATAAAAAGAATAATAATAAGGAGCAATCCTAAAAGTTGGTTGATGCCAGTAATTAATGAGAATAAACCTAATATCATTCCACCAATAATCAATAAAGTAAGATTGATATGATAAATTTTGAACATAGAGACGAGCGTTATATGACGTTCTCCTTCATCCATGATGTCTAGAATTTTCTCCGTATACTGAGCTTCACCTTGTTTTGGATAACGACTATCAAATTTTCTTACAAAGAAACCGATCATCAGAGAAGGAACAATTGTGATTAAGTAAGGAATGATAGGATAAAAAATGTCTCCCTCAGAAGCATTTACCATCACTATAATAAACATACAAATTAAACTAATTAAAATCTGAACATAATAAATAAAGCTCGTTCTCATAAACATCATATTTGCTTTCTCTTCAAATTCATCAGCTTGTTGACCCTCTATATCATGGTTCATTTTTGATTTGAATGTGAGTGCATTTTGTTGAACTTTATATAACACTAGAGTAAGGATTATATTAATGAGGGATGCAATGAGACAAACAATGATTGTAATTTCGTGGCTTGCGAAACTTATGCTTGAAAAATGGCTGTTATTTTCAAATAAGCCAAAGGATAGGCCAATAATACCACCAATGATTCCTCCTACTAAAACAAGCAATAAAAAGCGTCCTACTTTCATAAATCTTCCTCCTCAATTATGAAGATGTTTTCAACGGGTTCATTAAATATGCGAGCAATTTTAACAGCTGTCAGAATTGATGGCATAAAATCATTACGTTCTATTAAGGAAACAGTTTGTCTAGAAATTCCTGCGTTTTTAGCAAGTTGTGTTTGATTATAGCCATCACGTGCACGTAATTCTTTAAGTCGATTGCGCATTATTGATCAACTCCTTAAGGTTAATATATATTACTTTTGTCATTTTGACAACTATATTTGTCAAAATGACATGTATCGTATATGTTATATGTGAGAATTTTATAATATGAAGAGGAGATTATCATTATGAAAAAAATTGATATTATAGGTAATGATTCATTAATAAAGGCATTTTCTAAATATCAAATTGCCTTATGTATTGTTTTTGGTGGGTTGTTTTTTGTTATGGTAAAGATGTCTGATACTATTGATATTTTCGATTCAATGTTAGCTAATATATTTATTGGAATAGGGTTATTTATAGGGACGTTTATTGTACATGAATTAATTCACGCTTTGTTTTTCAAACTGTTCTCGCCATTGAATAAGGTGAATTTTGGAATGGCTAACGGAATGATTTATTGTGCAATACCAGGGGGAAGCTTTACGCCATTAACTTTTGCTATAAGTGCAATAGCACCATTTGTTATTATTACTTCAACTTTCATCATAACTTTTTATATGGGGGTTTTACCCAAAGTGTTCTTTTTATCATTTGCTACCATGCATACAATGTCATGTGTTGGAGACTTTTATTGGGTGATTAAAATGATACAAACACCAAAGAATTCTCATATTAAAACTACAGATAGTGGCATTGTTATAAGTTGAAAATTTAAAGCTACGAAAAATTATTTCGATATTCAGACGCACTAATTTCAAAGTGTTTTGTAAAATTTTTAGAAAATAATAAAGGATCTTTATATCCAACTTTACTTGAAACTTCACATATCATATTATTCGTATGTATAAGTAATTGAGATGCATGATACATACGGATATATGTTAAGTATGCTTTGGGAGAACAATTTAAATTCTTCTTAAACAGCTTGAATAAATGACTGCGAGTGACATTAACATATTGCGCAACATCAACGACACTAATATTCTTGTGATAGTTTGAATTGATAAATTCGACTGCTCTTTGGATATCTTCGTTAACAATATTGACGTTAACTGAGAAATTTTTAGGAAACTGTTCTTGAAGCATATAAACTAATTGGTATATATGTTGCATGATTAAAATGTCATGTGAGTTGCTAGACGCAATGGTTTTTGAAAGATCACATATATTATGAATCGTTTTTTTAATTTCAGAAGTGTCTTTACCTATAATGATATGGTCATCTACGATATAACTACGTGCTAAATAATCTAGAATTTGTTTGCCACTAATACCTACCCAATAATAAGTCCAAGGTTTTGAAAAAGAAGGCTTATATTCAACTTCCATGCCTTTTTCTAATAAAAACATATCCCCTTTTTTTAAGTTGAAACTCTGCCCATTATATTTAAAAATACCTTCACCATGAGTTACGATATGTATTACAGATGTTTGGAAAACTGTATAATTATAACCTACATTTGGTACACCAACTTCAATACCACATTCTACTAAATTAGCATCAATTAACTTTTTACTAAATTTCTTCCATAAAACTTGCATAACACACCTCTCAATTTATCATATTGAACTTCTTTAGATTTATATAATCACATTATAATAACAAAATGCAACATTTTGCCATACAACATCATCATTATGCTATTCATAACATGCACTTTAAATTGATAAAATGATATTAACATATATGTAAGCGCTTTAAAAAGTGAGATTTTAGAGGTGGATAAAATGGATAGATATTTAACTGGAAAGCAAAAATTAGCATTTGGCTTTGGTGCAATAGGGAAGGATGCCATATTTAATATTGTTGGGCTCTTCTTAATGTTTTATATCACAGATATTGTAGGTTTATCTCCTGCATTTGTCGGAGTTATGCTTTTTGTTGCACGTATTTGGGATGCAATTAATGACCCGATTATGGGTATGATCGTTGATAATACGCGGAATAACTTTGGTAAGTTCAAGACGTGGCTCGTTATCGGTACGCTTGCTAATGCTATTGTTACAGTCTTGCTATTTACGAATTTAGATTTATCACAAACGTCTATGTATATTTATATATCGATTATGTATATTTCCTGGGGAATGACATATACGATGATGGATATTCCGTACTGGTCTTGGTTACCGAACTTGACGCATAACCCTAGAGAACGTGAAGAGATTTCAGTCATTCCTAGATTTTTCGCAAGTTTAGCCGCATTTATTGTAGGTACTTTTGGTTTGTTCTTTATACATAAATTAGGAGACGTCTTTGGTAGTGGTAGTGACTCGGTAGGCATTTTTGTTTTTGCCGTAATCTGTAGTGTTGTTTTTATCTTTACGATAGGTGTAACAGTCTTCAAAGTACCTGAAGATCATGAAATGGAAAAACAAATAGGTATTAAAGTTAATTTTAAAGATATTGGTCGTATTTTATTTAAAAACAAAGAATTACTTGCCATCATGGGTGTTTTATTAACTTTTAATTTATGCTTACAAACGCTCAATGGTTCTATCATTTATTACTTTAAATATGTAGTGAATGCGGAACATTTATTTTCAATTTTTAATGCAATGATTCTGTGTGAAATGCTTGGTTTATTACTTTTGCCACGTTTTATTAAATGGGTTGGTAGAACTAGAGCGTTTAATACAGCTATTACGCTTATCATAACTGGTTTAGTTATTATTTTAATATCAGGTTTCGTGGCGCCACAAAGTACGATCTTAGTCATTATAGGTGCGGGTATGTTACGAGTTGGTTCAGGATTTATGATTGGTATAACAACAGTATCGCTTGCAGATGTGATTGATTACGGTGAAGTGAAGTTTGGGCAACGTAATGAGAGTGTGATCACTTCCACAAACACGTTTTTAACTAAAGCATCACAAGCAGTTGCCGCTTTAATTGTCGGTGTCGGCTTATCTGTATTAGGTTATACACCGAATGAGGCACAATCAGCGGTCACGGTTAATGGTCTGCGTATCATGATTATTGTCGCACCGTTGATTTTCGTTAGTTTAACAGCATTTTTATATCATAAAGCATTCCATTTAAAAGGTGACTTTTTAAATGATATTGAGAAAACACTCCGATATAAACGTCAGAGGGAACATAGAGAGAATATTAAATAGAGGGGATGTCATTTTATGTTAGAAGAACAATTTCATGAAAATATGGAGATTCAGCATGTGAACTTGATGCCAAGACGCGCATTTTATATACCTTATCAAGGAGGGGAGTCTGACTACCGTTTAGAAACACGTTATAATACAAAAAATGTGACATTATTAAATGGTGATTGGCACTTTGAATATTTCAATTCTCTAGAAGCATGTTTAAACCAACCTCAACAGATTAAAAAGGATATATTGCCAGTACCGTCTGTATGGAATTTATATGGCTACGATCAAATACAGTACCTTAACACACAATATCCAATTCCATTTGATCCGCCGTATGTCCCGAAGAACAATCCATGCGGACGTTATACACGTTCTTTTGAGTTAAGTTCATATGATACGCAAAGTGATTATCATTTGAATTTTGAAGGTGTAGATAGCGCATTTTATGTATGGGTAAATAATCAATTTGTAGGTTATAGTCAGATATCTCATGCTATTTCAGAATTTGATATTTCAAAATTTGTGCGTGATGGAGAGAATACGATACAAGTGCTTGTATTAAAATACTCAGATGGCACTTATTTTGAAGACCAAGATATGTTCAGACATTCAGGTATTTTTAGAGATGTTTATATTTTAAAACGAGCGCAATCACGTGTAGATGATTTTAAAATTGAAACACATTTAAATGATGATTTGAATAAGGCTACTATAGATGTGAACTTAGCACGTAAACAAGCGTTAGACCAAGCTGAACTACACTTATATGATCCAGACAGCAAATTGGTAAGCAGTATTCAAGCTTCTGAACAGTATAGCTTTACAGTTAACAAACCACAATTATGGTCAGCAGAAAGTCCTGTACTTTATACGTTAGTCATTACTACTGGTCAAGAAGTTATTACACAAAAAATTGGTATTCGAGAAGTTAAAATCAGAGATAATCAATTTTTTATTAATGGACAATCTATTAAATTACGTGGTACCAATCATCATGATAGTGATCCTAAAACAGGCTATACGATAAATGAAGCTCAATTTATGAGAGATTTAGAGCTTATGAAGCAAGGTAATTTTAACGCAATCCGTACGGCACATTATCCGAAATCACCTTTATTTTATGAATTAACAGACCAATATGGTTTTTATGTGATGAGTGAAGCGGATTTAGAAACGCATGGTGTAGTTCGTTTATATGGTGAAGAGAACACTGAGCACTTTAATATCATTACGGATGACCCTAAATATCAAACTGCAATTATCGAGCGTATTGAAGCGTCTATAATCCCTTTGAAAAACTATAGTTCAATTGTTTCATGGTCAATGGGTAATGAATCAGGATTTGGCGTTAATGTGGTTAAAGGCTTGGCACGTGCGAAAGAATTAGATGCTACACGACCACTTCATTATGAAGGCACATTACATCGTGATAAATCAAAAGACTATGATTTATCTAACGTTGAAATGATTAGTAGAATGTATCCATCTCCTGAAGAAATTGAAATGACATATTTGAAGAATCCGAATCTAGATAAACCCTTTATTTTGTGTGAATATGCGCATGCCATGGGGAATTCACCAGGCGATCTTCATGCTTATCAAAAGCTTGTTGAGGCATACGATAGCTTTATTGGAGGATTCGTATGGGAATGGTGTGACCACGGTATTCAGACAGGTTTGAAAGATGGTAAGCCAATATTTAGGTATGGTGGGGATTTCGGCGAATGTCTACATGATGGTAATTTCTGTGTGGATGGTATTGTTTCTCCTGACCGTGTGCCTCACGAAGGATACTATGAATTTAAACATGAACATAGACCTTTAAAAGTAATAAAGCGGGATGACTATAAACTATCATTACGTAATCAACTTGATTTCACGCATATAGAAGATTATTTAAGTGTTGAAGCAACTGCTACTTTTTTAGATGGCACGCGTCAGACGTTTGAAGTTCCTTTTGCTCAATTTGCACCCCATACAACACAAAAGATTGATTTAAGTGACTATATTAATATAAATGAACTCAGTGATGTGATGTTACACTATAAATTGAAATATGCAGATAAGTTACGTTCGGCTCATTTTGAATTAGGATATGATCAAATCGTATATCAGCGACAATCGATGACGCATCAGAATATGAAACCATTATCAATAGCATGCAGAGACAAGGCTCGTACAATTCACGTTGCTATTGATAATTGGACATACATTTTTGATAAAACAGACGCGAGTTTAAAAGCAGTTGTGCATGATGGCATAATTATTATGAATCAGAAAACACAAAATAACTTATGGCGTGCACCAACAGATAATGATATTAATGTTAAGCAAGATTGGGCATACGCTGGATATAAAGATATTACTACGCGTGTGCATGGTTACCGAATCGATAAAAATAAGAGTGACGTCAGTCTTATTTTTGATATTGCACTGGTTAATGAAGCGGTTCCTCCTGTACTTTCGGGTACAATTACGTGGACAATTCAAAGCGATGGTACGCTTAACGTAAACTATGATTTAGAGAAAGATACATTAGCGCCATTTCTTCCACGTTTCGGTTTAGCCATGACATTACCAAGTGACTATGAGCAAGTCGAATATTATGGGAACGGTCCTTATAGCAGTTATCAAGATAAAGGTGTGGCAACATATTTAGATTATTTCGAAACGACAGTGACAGATAATGTAAGTAACGATATCAAACCTCAAGAATCAGGAAGTCATAATCAGACTACATTTGTTAAAGTTTCAAATGGTCGAAATGCTATGGTTGTAACAAGTGGAGACACATTCAGTTTTAATACAACACATTATTCATTAAATCAGTTAACGCATAAGACACATAAAGACCAATTAGAGCTCGAAGATTATACGTATTTTTATATTGATTATGCTCAAAGTGGCATTGGTTCTAATAGTCGCGGTCCAGAATTAAATGAAGCTTATCGACTCAATGATACACAAATCAAATTGAATTTTAAATTGAATTTTGAGTAGTTAGTGTTTAAGGTATTTCACTCATATTAATCAGCAATTCAGAAATTTATTTTATATTTGAAAAGGCCGTTATCACGAAATGTGGTAACGGCCTTTTTTGAATTAAATCTTCATGACAAATAGTGATTTAACTATTTTATTGGAAATAATAAGGTGACATAAAAATAAACCTTGGTGTTATATTTCCAATACATGCTAATATTAATATTAACAAGAACGTTAAAAATTTCAGGATTATAAAATATAAAAATGATTGAACTATAGAACGCTACACTCATAATATAAAAAGAAGGTGTGATTTTATTGGAACTTAGACATATGCAGTATTTTGTTGAAGTCGTAAAACAAAAAAGTATGACGAAAGCAGCAACTAAACTTTTCATTACACAGCCAACAATTAGTAATACGATTAGATTACTAGAAAAAGAATTAGAAGTAACATTATTTAATAGATATAAAAACCAAATATACCTAACTGATGCGGGGGAGGCATTCTTTTTTCAGTGTAAAGAAATGCTGAAAATGTATGAAAATATCCCTAATGAATTAAGTAATCTTTTAGAATTGAAAAGCGGACATTTAAAAATAGGAATTCCTACAATTATTAATATTCGAAGACTAATAAAACTCATCTCTCAGTTCCATGATTCTTATCCTAATGTAACGTTTCAACTTTTTGAAAATGGAAGTAAAAAAATTGAAAATGATATATACTATGGTGATTTGGATATGGGGATTACTGTCCTACCAACGAATCATAAAATTTTCAGTACATTCACTTTCTTAGAAGAAAAGTTAAAACTTGTAGTTCATAAAGATCATCCATTATCTAATAGTGATACGATTGATATTGAAGATTTAGAACATCAAGAATTTATTTTATTTAATTCTGATTTTTACTTAAATGATAAAATAAAAAATACGTGTAGAAACTATGGATTTAATCCTAATATTATTTTTGAAACGACCCAGTGGAGCTTTATAGAAGAAATGTTAATAAATAATATGGGCATTTGTATATTACCTGAGGGGATACTTGATTTATTGGATAAAGATTTGAAAGCTATTAGTATTAATGAACCTTCAATGAAATGGGAACTCGCCATTATTTGGAGAAAAGATATCATAGTTGATTCATTAACAAAAAATTGGATTAAATTTATACAAGAAAATTACTTATTACATCATTAAACGTAGAGGTCATTCACATAATTTATGGCCTTATAAAAAAAGGATATTTTCTATTTATATGCTCCCGTTCTATAATTTGTGACATAAACATTATAGAACGGGAGTTTTTCATGGAAAATTATAAATATCCGAGCGATAGTAAAATTGTCAGTACCGATCAAGTTTTAATTAATGACTTGAATAATTACAACACACTATTTGGTGGCGTATTGATGAAAAAAATTGATAATAATGCAACTTTGTCTGCTAGAAGACATGCAAGAGTTAAAGAATGTGTCACAGCATCTACAGATAGTGTGGAATTTTTACATCCTATTACTCAGTCAGATTCAGTTTGCATAGAATCTTCTGTAGTTTATACAGGAGAAAAATCTATGGAGATATTTTGTAAGGTAATTTCGGAAGATATGATTACAGCAAAAAGAAAAATTGTTGCTATCGCTTTTCTTACTTTTGTAGCCTTAGATGAAAATAAAAAATCAATTAAAGTACCTAAAATTACAGCTCAGACTAAAGACGAAAAAACATTATTTATGTATGGTGAAGAAAGAGCAAAAGTGCGTAAAACGAGAAGGTTACAAAGTAAAACATTACTTAAGTCTCTTGATTTAAGTAAACCATGGGAATTGGAGAAGTGATAAAAATGGTTAATGAAATGGATGAACTAACACAATTCAAATTAGATTTAAAAGCTTTGAGAGAAGAATCACCTCGCTTATATGAGCAATTAGAATATATAGCAAGTTTAACAAGACAACTAAGTATTCATTATAAATATTTAGGACTACTTATGTTTTCAAACAATAATGAAGTTATTCAAAACAACAGACCTATTTTAATTAGAGATTCTGTTTTAGAGTTATATGAACGAGAAGTTGAAAAAGTAAAAGAAAATAATGAATTCGAATATGTGAATGAAATGATATTAAAATTCCAATTTGTAGCTTACTCACAAATATTCCTTATCGTTTTAGGTGCAGAACCTAGTTTTGTATTTAATAACACGATTATTAAATAATACAGAGCTACTTCGATCTTGAAATGAGGCAACAATAAATGAGCATATCAGAATGTAGATATTTATGTATCAAACAAGACAAATCCTTTGAAAAGGGTAAGCTGTATTGGCTGTTCCCGACGGAGGTGTCTACACTTGATGAAAAATATTTTTACGTATCAAACGATGGACAACTTTTAACAGAAGCATACAAAAGTAGTAACTTTATTAAAAGTGTCTCGCAGTAATGTAATATAGCATTTTCGAATACGACAAGAATCCTAAACTACTATTATTTAAAAACTCGATTTTGAACGTGTCTGGTTACTTTTTTATAGTATGCATCCTCAATCATACTATGCTTTGGAGCTAAACTTTTCAAAATCTGACAAGTATAGATGAATTTTAAAAGCAGTCACAAATTTAATGATTTGTGACTGCTTTTTATAATTTTATTCTTTTTCAATATTTGATGCACATGTAAAGCAATATAAATGATTGTCATTATATTCACCATTCAAGAAACCATTTAAACAATAAATATCTTTTTGGCAGACAGAACATTTTCCTACTAATTCTCTCATTTTAAAACCCCCTTGAATATTCATGCATTCGTCTTAAGTTAATCATATTATAACTGAAATAGATATTTAGCTTTTAAAGTTAATTTTATTTTGTATAATTAAAGTAATGTTTTCAATAAATAATTCCTGAAAATGTATAAAAATTTAAAATGGAGGTGATTTGATGAAACTTCAAAAGAGTTTGAAGTTTTCACTTATCTTTTTCGTAATAATCACATTCATAGTAATTATTTTTAGACCAACCGATACCGGATTGACTCAAATTATGACTGCTGACTTTATAAAAGCGATTGGTTTAGTGATTAAAGAACTTGTAACAACATTATCAATTAGTTTACCACCTTCAATCATCATTTTTTTAGTTTATTATTTTTATATTTTAAAGCCATCAAGTAACTAATACTATGATAATAGGCTTTGCTAATTAGCTGAATAGTTGCCATTATTTTTATAAAGGAGACACTTCGTTTTAAAGTTATGTCAAAGTAATTTTATTATACGAGGATGTCTTTTTTATTGTTTATATAATTGTATCGATTTTGTAACGTGCTGACGCCCAGGGGAATAGTATGAGGGAGAGACTACAGGCTCGAGCCATACCCCTAGGCAAGCATGCACTTTCAAAATCGTAAGATTTTAGTATAGAAAAAAGAACTAATCCATAATTTAATAGATTAGTTCTTTGCATTTGAGAATATATAATCATATCAGAGTTTTTTCACAGTCAGTAATAAATAGATAAAGAATGGGGCGCCGAATGCGGCGATGAAAACACCAGCCGGTACTTCTTTTGGTAAAAATACCGTTCTGCCTATAAGATCCGCAATAACAATGGAAAGTGCGCCAAAAATGGCTGACATCAATATACGTTTTAGATAATTCCCTTTAATCAAAGCTTTAGCAATATGCGGTGAGATTAAACCCACAAAGCCAATGTTCCCTACAAAACTAATCGGCGCACCGGCAAGTATCGTTGTGATCACCATTTGAATGAGGCGTGTTTGATTAACCTTTACGCCTAAACCAGTGGCCACATTATCATGCATAACGGATACTTTCATTCTCGGAAGTACAATAACCAACAATGGCAAAGTACACACTATAAATAACCCTAATATCAAACTGTTTTCAAATGTGACACCAGATAAACTACCGACAAGCCAAGTATACGCTTTAGACGCGAGCAAGTTGTTTTGTAAGGACAAGCGTGCCATTCACGAGTGCCATAAATAACGTTTGTAGTGCGATACCAATAATAACTAGAGTAGTGGGCTGTATATTGCCTTTTTTCTGGAAACTCATCAAGATGAACATCACAACAGCTGCACCAGTGAGCGAAAATGCCGGCAGCCAATGGACACCAATATCTCCTAAAAACGCAATAAATGCCACTGCACCAAATGTTGCACCACCTGTTACACCTATAATATCTGGAGAAGCGATAGGATTTTTAAGTACATTTTGTAAAATTAAACCACTTACACCAAGTGCCGCACCGACTACAATCGCTAATATAATTCTTGGCAAACGCAACACTTCGATGGTGAATTGATCAGGACTTGAAATAGGATCAATCATATAAGAAAGGATACTATTTAACGATATAAAAGTAGACCCCAGCATTAAACTCAAGATTGAAAAAATAATCAATATGAGAACGGCAATGACTAAACGTTTGGTATCTTTTTTATGGAGTGTTTCATTCATATACCTTGAATTCCTTTCCTAATAATATAAATAAGTGTAATTGAGCCGATGACTGCTGTGATAACACCTATAGGAAGTTCGAGTGGTTGGATTATTGTTCTGGCTAAAATATCGGATAATGTCATTAACATAGCACCACTCATTGCAGTGAAAGGTATCAAATATTTATAGTTAGCTGGCATTAACTTTTTACTAATATTCGGTACGATTAATCCGATAAACATAATAGATCCTGCAAGTGAGACCGAAATACCTGCAAGCGCACTAATAGTTAATACCATAATCATTTTTGTTAATTTAACTTTTTGACCAAGTGAAGAAGCAATTTCATCACTCGTCATTAAAATGTTGATGTGTGACGACATCGCAAAGGCAATGAGTAGAAATATAATAATAATTGGAATGACCCAAGGCACTTCCCACACATTACGCATTGCAACAGAACCACTTAGCCAAAAGAGAAAACTTTGTAAATTGCTTTGGTTCATAATTAAAATGCCTTGTGTAAATGCTCCGAATAATGCTGAAATCGCTGCGCCAGCCAATATCACACGTTTAGGTGAAAATTGCGCTTGCTTAAACATGCCAAGTGTAATAACAAGAACAGTAACAATGATTGCCCCGATAAATGAAATCGCTATGAGTGCTTCAAATGATTGCACTTTAAAAAATGTTAAGCCACAAATCACAAAGAACACGGCACCTGAATTGACACCAAACAGGCCAGGTGAAGCGATTGGATTACGTGTTAACACTTGCATAAGCAGACCAGATACAGAGAATGCGGCGCCAGTAAGTATAGCAATAATTGTTCTGGATGCACGGGATTCGGCAAGTAGAATATGTATATCGTTATTACTATTAAAGTGGAACAACGCTTGTACCAACTGTGAAAGTGATACAAGCGTGTTTCCAATGATTAAACTTAAAATCGTTACAACGATAAGGCATAAACCAGAAAGCATTAATTTATACCACGGTTTAAGTAACATGAGGTAACTCCTTATTGATTAAGATTGTTTTTCAATATCTAATTTTTTGTATAAATCGTCAATGAGCTTAAGTGATGAAGTGTAACCACCAGCCATGTTCCATGTGATTTCGTCCACATTTTTTGATACTTTATCATTTTTTACTGCATTTAAGTTTTGCCATTGATTACTTGATGTCCATTCTTTTTCTGTTTTCTTAGTTAATTCTACGTCCTTAGCACTTTTATCAGACTTGAACATAAAGATATGGTCAGCATCCATAAGTGGAATGCTTTCTTTAGATGTTAATTGAATGATGTCTTTACCTTTATCAACTTGTTTTTGTTGTCCTTCTGGGCGTTTAAATCCTAAGTCATGTAAGATGTCTCCAGCGTAACCACTTGCATAAATACGTGCATGATCTGGTCTGAAGTTGATAACTGAAGCTGACATTGGCCATTGATCTCCATACTTAGCTTTTGCATCTTTTTTAAATTGTGCAACTTTATCATCATAATTCTTTAATAACTCATCAGCTTTTTCTTCTTTACCGAGTGCTTTACCCATCATTTTCGTTGTATCTTGAAATTTATACACTGTATCGTGCGTAATGGTTGGTGCGATTTTAGAAAGTTGTTCATATTGTTTTTCATTTCTGACTTTAGAACCGATGATTAAATCTGGTTTTAACTTAGATATTTCTTCTAAGTTTGGTGAAGGTTCTTGACCTACTATTTTTGTATCTTTTAGGTCGTCTTTTATGTAATCATATTTAGGTTGTTGCGTCCAAGATTCTACAGCACCGACGGGTTTGACGCCTAATGCGACAGAGACATCAGTCGCGCCTTGATATAATGTTACGACACGTCTTGGTTTCCCTTTAATTTCAGTGGTCCCCATAGCATGTTTAATCTTCGTTGTTTTACTATCTTCCTTTGACTCCGATGACTTTTCGGACTCCCCATTTCCACAAGCTGCTAACACCATAACGGCTACTAAAACAGTAATGAATACTTTTGTTAAATGTTTCATTTCTCTAAAACCTCCAACCTGGATTGATAATCATTATCAATTCTAATATCTTATAAAGTAAACGATATGTCAACAAAAATTTTAAATTTTTTTAAAAATTAAATAAAGATTTGACATTTTTAATAAGGATACCTAGAATACAGTTTACTGATAATGATAATCGTTATCAGTATCGTAGTGTTATCGATAATCCATATTTTTTAGGAGGAATTTAAGTGAGACAAGAACCTAAGCATTGTCATGATTCTTTACTTTCATGTATAGGTGGAACGCCTATGATACAGCTCAAGCAACTGTTTCCGGAACATAATGTTTTCGCAAAATTAGAATATATGAATCCAGGCGGCAGTATGAAAGATAGACCAGCTCAATACATCATTGAAGATGGTTTTAACAAAGGAACAATTACTAAAGGTACACATTTAATTGAGAGTACTTCAGGAAATTTAGGTATTGCTCTAGCAATGATCGCTAAGATAAGAGGATTAACACTAACATGTGTGGTAGACCCGAAGATTTCAGAAACAAATTTAAAAATTATTAAAAGTTATGGTGCAAATATAGATATGGTAAACGAAGCGGATGAAAATGGTGGGTATTTAATGACGCGCATTCAACGTGTTCGTGAATTACTTGATTCAACTGACAACGCATATTGGATCAATCAATACGCAAATGAATTAAATTGGCAAGCACATTATCATGGCGCTGGTGCAGAAATCGTAGAGCAAATAGAAAACCCAATTGATTATTTTATAGCGCCAGTGAGTACGACAGGCAGCATTATGGGCATGAGTAGAAAAATCAAAGAACATCACCCGAATGCACATATTATTGCGGTGGATGCGAAAGGGTCAGTTATTTTTGGTGACGCACCTACAGATAGAGAATTACCAGGTATTGGCGCGAGTAGAGTGCCTGAAATTTTAAATAAAGAAGAAATAGACCAAGTTGTCCATGTCGATGACTACCAATCAGCACTTGGATGTAAACGCTTAGTTGATTATGAAGGTATTTTTGCTGGTGGATCGACAGGATCAATTATATCAGCGATTGAAAAAGTCATTCATTCTATCGATAAAGATAAAACAATTGTGACGATTTTACCTGATAGAGGCGATCGCTATTTAGATTTAGTTTATTCAGATGCATGGTTTGATGATGTAAAAAATAAAAAAGGAGCACTAACACGATGAACAAAGACATGTTGTATTTAAATAGATCAGATATTGAACAAGCAGGAGGTAATCATTCAACAGTTTATGTAAATGCATTAACAGAGGCATTAAAAGCCCACGCGAATCAAGATTTTGTGCAACCATTAAAGCCATATTTACGCGCAAATGGTAAAGAAGGGCATATTGCGGATCGTATTATTGCCATGCCAAGTCATATTGGCGGTCAAGATCCAGTATCAGGTATTAAATGGATAGGTAGTAAACATGATAATCCTTCAGAACGAAAGATTGAACGCGCAAGTGGCGTTATTATTTTGAATGATCCCGAAACAAACTATCCCATTGCAGTGATGGAAGCGAGCTTAATCAGTAGTATGAGAACGGCTGCTGTTTCAGTCATTGCTGCTCAGAAATTAGCGAAAAAAGGCTTTGAAAGATTAACAATTATCGGCTGTGGTCTAATTGGTGATAGACAATTGCAAAGTATGTTAGAGCAATTTGATCATATTAAACAAGTATACGTATTTGATCAATTTGAAAAAGCCAGCGCTAATTTTATTGGAAAATGGGCTGAAGCACGTCCAGATATTGACTTTGTTCAAGTGACGACAGCGAAAGAAGCAGTTGAAAATGGAGAGGTAGTCATTACTTGCACAGTTACGGACAAACCATACATTGAATATGACTGGATTCAAAAAGGCACATTTATTAGCAATATTTCAATTATGGATATTAAAAAAGAAGTCTTTACACAAGCAGATAAAGTCTTGGTAGACGATTGGTCACAAGCAAATCGCGAGAAAAAGACAATTAATCAACTTGTATTAGAAGGGCGCTTTAGTAGGGAAGCCTTACATGCTGAATTAGGAGAATTATTAACGGGTGCTAAACCAGGAAGAGAAAATGATGAAGAAATTATTTTATTAAATCCAATGGGTATGGCAATCGAAGATATTTCAAGTGCTTATTATATTTATAAAGAAGCGAAGCAACAGCAAATCGGAACAACATTAAGTCTATATTAAGGAGTGTCGTTCAGTGATAGAAGTCACAGCGAATCATCAACAAAATCATGCGCACACTACTGTTTTAAGAAATCTAGTGGATGGTCTATTATTTGAAGATGTCTTTGGTCTTTTGACAAAAAGTGAAGCATTGCAAATCGCTTCAGATACGCTATTGAAATATGGCAATGAAGATAAGGCGCTCTATATACCTGTTTATCATAGTGGTTTAAATATTTATAGATTAAAAGGAACGACCGTCTTTGTAAAAGACAATGACGAACAACATGAAATAAATGCTTTAGCGTTATGGGACACACTAGTTGAAATGAATGCACCGTCGAGCCGTGAATTGAATACAGCACGTTTTCGAGAAGGGCTTGAAGTTGCGATGGATCAGTTAACAGCCCAATTAGAAGGATTAACCTTATCAGAACATCCTTTTATCAAATCAGAACAGATTGCGAGCTTAAAGGATCGTCCATTTCATCCTTTAGCTAAAGAAAAACGTGGTTTAGTTACAGCAGATTATCAACAATATCAACCAGAATATTTTAAAACGTTCTCTTTAAAAACGGTTGCGATACATCGTGATTACATTCTTAAGAGTGAGTATTTAAACGAAAGTTTATTCAATGAAGCCTTAGCAATTGAAGACGAGGGCACATTAGCACACACGCTTGAGGCGGCAAGCTTATCTTCAGAGTCGTATATGGTATTTCCTGTACATCCTTGGCAAATGACACATGTGATTCCCGAAATGTTTCAAGCAGAAATCGCGGCGCACATCATTGTGCCACTAGATTATGAGTTTGGCGCGTTTTTGCCATCATCATCTATGCGTTCGCTCATTGATATTCATCGCCCGTTTCAACATATTAAAGTACCGTTTTCAATGCAGTCGTTAGGTGCACTGAGATTAACACCGACACGCTACTTATTAAATGGTGAAAAGGCAGAACAATTATTAAGTGAAATTATAGCTCAAGACAGCACTTTAGAAAATAAGGTAGCGCTGTGTAATGAAAAACAGTGGCTATCGTTTATTAATGCAGACAAAGATATATTCCAAGATCAAATAGGCCATCTGACAACACAGATTAGAAGTTATCCTAAGCAAGTGACAGCGTCATCGTCACAACTCGTATCGATGGTCGCATTAGCGGCCCATGATGCCACATTATATGAAGATATTCTAGGCATAGCGCAGGCTCAAATGAAGAGTCAGCAATTAGAATCATTATTTGATGAGATGATAGACCAATTTCTTCATATTATGCTCAAATTTATGAAAAATGGTGTCTTACCAGAAGTGCATGGACAAAATATTTTGATTTTATTTAAAGAAGGGCACGTGGATCAATTCATATTGAGAGATCACGATACAGTACGTATTTATCCACAGTGGATGCATGAAAATAACATTGATATGCCACAATATGCGATAAGCAAAAATTCTCCGAATACGTTAATTAATGAAGATATAGAAACGTTTTTTACATATTTTCAAACATTAGCAGTATCAGTGAATTTGTATGCAATTGTAGATATGATGCATCACGTTTTTGGATTGGATGAAATCGTGTTAATGAATAAAATAAAAGCATCACTTTCAAAGCATGTGCAACAGATGGATTGTTCGGAAGCGGATAAAGCACAAGTGCAACATATTTTATTCGAGAAACAAACATGGCCTTTTAAACGCGTACTTTTACCACTTTTACATCAACAAGAATCAGGTGGCGGTAGTATGCCATCCAGTATTGGGACGATACCAAACCCCATGATGCGTCATGAACAGTGAAGCGATTTGGTATAGGAACTTTCGCATCTTATGGTTGAGCCAGTTTATTTCGATAGTCGGACTGACTGTACTCGTTCCTTTGTTGCCAATCTATATTGCATCGCTCAAGAATTTATCTGTTACAGAAATTCAAATGTGGAGTGGAGTTGCGATTGCGGCGCCCGCTATCACAACGATGATTTCATCACCGTTGTGGGGCAAACTTGGCGATAGAATCAGCCGGAAATGGATGGTACTCCGTGCATTATTAGGTTTAGCAGTTTGTTTATTATTGATGTCACTCTGTACGACGCCACTGCAGTTTGTGTTAGTCAGATTGTTACAAGGATTATTTGGCGGTGTTGTAGATGCTTCTAATGCATTTGCGACGAGTGAAGCACCGGAAAAAATGCGTGGTAAAGTACTTGGGAAATTGCAAAGTTCTATTAGTGCGGGTTCTCTCGTGGGACCACTTATCGGAGGCGTTGCGGCAAGTATTGTTGGATTTCAATCGTTGCTGTTAGTGATTGCTATTTTGACATTTATTGTCTGTGCAGTAGGCATTAAGTTACTTATAGAAACCACACATCAGTATAACCGTAGCGAAGCAGAACCTATGCGTTGTAGTGTAAGACAATCATTTAAATGTTTACTGTGTTCTCAAGTGACATGTCGCTTCATTATCGTTGGTATGCTTGCTAATCTTGCGATGTATGGCATGATGACTGCGCTCGCCCCTTTAACAACTGGCGCCAACCAGACATTTTTAGATGATAAAGCGGCGGTAGGTCTTGTTCAATCTGCATTTTGGACTGCCTCTATTTTAAGTGCCCCATTATGGGGAAGCTTAAATGATAAAAACTATGTCAAATATGTCTATTTAATCACTGCACTCATTTGTGGCTTAAGTGTCATATTTCAAGGTCTGTCGAGCACACTGTGGATGCTAATCATCTTTAGAGTGATACAAGGATTCACGTATAGTGCATTAATTCAAAGTGTGATGTATGTCGTTGTTAAAGCATGTCACCAAGATTTAAAAGGCACCTTCGTTGGTTCCACTAACAGCATGTTAGTTATAGGACAAGTTGGCGGCAGTATGCTAGGCGCTGTGATTACAAGTAGCTATAACCCTACGATTACATTTATCGTGATGGGCGGCATATTTATAAGCAGTTGTGTTGTCTTATTATCATCGCAATTAAACGCTGTGAAAGATTATAAATTAACAATGAATGTATGGGAGTTGAATAATAAACGTGCAAAGTAATCAGAATATGGAAATAGCTGAACATGCAGCTGTAGAACGTATATTGAATGTATATTTTAGAGAACAAAATTTGTACAATGCGCAACCAGAGCAGAACATGTGGTTCATCACGCTCTGGCCATCTAAAACGTTAATAGGTAAATTTAATTATTGGTCAGAAATGGGTCATCACTCATACCACCCAGTGATGTGTGCACAAGACAATGGCACATCTTCACAGTTAGCACCAATGGAAGTGATTGAACACTTGTTTGAGATGCTCGCGCAACAAACTGAAGATGAAGAGACAAGCGAATTAAGAGCAATACTACACAATATTTACCTAGATATTAACAATAGTGTAAAACGCACCGCACTCTATTTAACACGTGCGCAACAACAACAAACTGAAGATGAGTATATTATTTCGGAACAATCCCTTTATTTGGGTCACCCGTTTCATCCAACTCCCAAGAGTTCAGTCGGATTTAGCGAAGGAGATTTATTGAATTATGCACCAGAGTGCCAGACACAATTTCAACTGTATTATATACAAGTTGAGCGTTCTATCATGCTTGAACGATATGTGGAAGGCAGAGCCGCCGCAGTAAATGAATTGGCATTACAGTTGGCACAGTTAGATACTGATGACATAGAAGCCGGTTATACATTATTACCTGTGCACCCATATCAAATAGCTGTATTAAAAGACAACGCTAAGTTTAAACAATGGATGGATGACGGCTTTATTAAAGATATCGGTATCAGCGGACATTACGTCTATCCGACGTCTTCTGTTCGCACGGTATTTTCAAAAGAGCTTAACGTTTACCTGAAATTACCGATATATGTCAAAATCACAAACTTCGTAAGAACGAATGATCATGAACAAGTAGAACGTACAATTGATGCCGCAAGTGTCATCGCATCGATAAAACCAGATTATGAAACAAAGCATTTTAAGCTGATGTTCGAAGAAGGTTATCGTGCATTGAAAGATTCGCCTGAAGCAGGCGCTTTCGATTTATTAGCAAACACCGCAATGATTGTGCGTGAAGGTATTGAAGATTATCACTCGGAGAAACAAATTCACGTGTTAGCAAGTCTATTTGAAACCATGCCACATGAGCCGGATTCTATGTTAGGAGAGATGATTACTCAAAGCGGCTTGTCGGATGAGGAATGGTTAAGTGCATACTTAGACATCACCTTATATCCAATGCTTGAATTATTATCTGAAACTGGCATTAGTCTAGAAGGTCATGTACAAAATACTTTGATTGAATTTAAAGATGGCCATCCGCAAGTGTGTTATGTCAGAGATTTGGAAGGCGTATGCATCGCAGAAGATATCGCAAAGCGTGCGCAAATTATTCCAAATATAATACAAAGCGAAAGTCCAGTTGTCTACAGTAATGAAGCGACGTGGCATCGTTTTAAATACTACATTATTGTAAATCATTTGGGGCATTTGGTGGCTACAATGGGCAAACGCGTTGGTAGTGAAACGACATTATGGCAAACGGTTCGCAATAAATTATTGGATTGGTCTCAAGACGCAAGTATATCAACACAAATGAAAGTCTATGTGGATGACCTATACGAAAGTCCAACATTTTCAGCAAAAGCAAACTTTTTGAGCAAAATAAAAGCGTGTGGCGATAACCCAATTTATACCAATATACCAAACCCAATGTTTATGGAAGAGGAGGTACGACAACATGATGCACAATATTGAACAACAAGTAAAACACCGCATTATGAATCAACTTGTAACTTCTATTATATATGAAGATGTCGTGCAATATGAGGTGACACAACAAGGTGCTACTACGACAGTAACAATTGAAGCGGAAGACGCAACGTATCGTGCTGAAGTAAGAGAATTAGATAGCTTTCAAAGGTTAGAACTTACATCACCTGTATGGCGAATCACAGGTGAAGGCGATACAGCAGTAACGATTGATTACGCCACAATGTTACGAGAAGTCATCTATACATTTGATAAAAATAGTGAAAAAGTAGAGGCGTTTATCAATGAATTACTACAAACGGAACTGAAAGATACACAAGCCATGCGATATAAAGAGATGACTGCGGGTAGTGTTAAATTAACGTTCGATGCAATTGAATCTTATGCGATGGAAGGTCATCCGTATCACCCAAGTTATAAATCACGTCTCGGCTTTACCCTTGTAGATAATTTGGAATATGGTCCTGATTTTCAGCCGACATTTACATTGAAATGGCTCGCAATTCCAAAACAATATATTGAACAGACTGTCTCTCAAAATATTGAATCGCAAGAATTATTTCAACAACAATTAGGTAATGAAGTTGTGCGGCAGTTTAAAGAAGTGCTTATAGCATTAGATAAATCATTAGCGGACTATGAATGGTTGCCTGTACATCCTTGGCAATTTGATCACATTATTGCGAATGAACTTGCTGAACAATGGATTAATGGTGAAATTATATTATTAGGTGAATCGGAAGAATACTATACACCACAACAATCGATTCGTACATTATCACCTGTGGACACGTCTAAATATTATATTAAAGTGCCCTTAAGTATTACGAATACATCCACTAAACGTGTATTAGCGCCACATACGATTGAAAATGCAGCGCAGATTACAGATTGGTTAAAGCATATTCATGAACAAGACAGCTATCTAAATAAAGAATTAAAAACGGTCTTCTTAGGTGAAATATTAGGAATGTCTTATATTAATGATAATTTAGCTGAATCAAAGCGTGAAGCCATTTATGGTTCAGTATCTGTCATATGGCGAGAGAACTTACACAGTTACTTAACTGAAACAGAAGATGCGATACCATTTAATGCGATTTATAGTTTAGACCAACAACAGAATCCAATTATTCAACAATGGATTGCACAATATGGCGTAGCGACTTGGGTTAAACAATTTATCAAAGTCGCAGTGCAACCGATTATCCATATGCTTTATTACCATGGGATTGCACTTGAATCACATGCGCAAAATATGATGCTCATTCATGAAGACGGTTGGCCAACGCGTGTAGCAATTAAAGATTTTCATGATGGTGTGCGTTTTAAACGTGGATTACTAAGTATAGAAGCACAAAACCCTCAATTAAAAGATACACCAGAAGAACATAAGAAAATTAATCGTAATTCATTTATCGAAACAGAAGATGTGGAACTCGTTAGAGACTTTGCTCTAGATGCATTTTTCTTTATTAATATTTCTGAAATCATTATGTTCTTTGAACGTCACTACAATTTGAGTGAACGTCAACAATGGATGTATGTATACGATGAAATCGAGCAGTATCGTCAAACCCATCCTGACCTGCCTAATTATGAGCATTTTGATCTATTTGAAAAAACGATACAAGTAGAAAAATTAACAACAAGAAGATTATTAGAGGATACAGAAATAAGAATCCATCACGTAAGTAACCCGTTAGGAGTGATTCATCATGATGACGTTATCCCTCAAAGATAAATTGGCACAAGACACTGAAGTCTATGGCATTTTCAATTCGATTCCGAACCCACTTGTTATTGAAATCATTGCGGCAAGTGGTTATGATTTTGTAATTATAGATACTGAACATGCTGCCATTAATGATGAAACGTTAGAACATTTAATTCGTGCGGCTGAATCAGCGCAAATCACACCAATTGTCAGGGTCACTCAAGTCATTGAGCGAGATATTATCAAAGTGTTGGACATGGGCGCAAGAGGTATTATTATCCCTCATGTTAAAGATAAAGCGACCGTAGAACATATTGTGGAATTAAGTCGTTATTATCCTCAAGGTATGCGCAGTTTAAATGGTGGACGCATGGCCAAGTTTGGTGAAATTCCATTAACAAATTATATGGCAGATGCGAACAATAAAATTATTGTCATGGCGATGATTGAAGATCAAGAGGGCATCAGTGCGATAGAAGACATTGTACAAGTTGACGGCTTAGACATGATTATTGAAGGTGCTGCCGATTTATCTCAGTCGTTTGGCATGCCATGGGAAACAAGCAGTGAAGTCATACAATCAGCATTACGTTACATGCATGACGTGACAAGTGATTACAATAAACACTTTTGTGCATTACCAAGAAATAAAGAACAACAAGATATATGGGCACAACGTGGTGTTAATACGTTTGTACTCGGAGACGATCGTGGCAAAATCTACCGTAATTTAAAATCAGAATTAACCTCATTTAAAGGAGGGGCAAAACGTGACACAAATATTCGACAAAATTAAAGAAATCAAGCAAAGTGGCACTCCTGTTTGTCATTATATATATGATTTAAACGCATTACGTCAACATGTGCACAAAATCGTTTCGTCCTTACCAGAGAACTGTGAGATGTATTATGCGATGAAAGCCAATAGTGAAGAAGACATTTTAGCGATGATGAGTGAATCTGTTGCTGGATTTGAAGTAGCATCTCAAGGTGAAATACAAAAAGGTTTAGCACATAAAAAAGCGAACCGCATTATTTTTGGTGGTCCAGGCAAAACAGATGAAGAATTAGCATTTGCCATAGATAAAGGCATTCAACGCGTTCACGTAGAAAGTATATACGAGTTAAAAAGGTTAAATGCTATCCTTGATACCAAAAATGAACAGATGGATGTCTTATTACGTGTGAATTTATCAGGACCCTTTCCAAACGCGACGCTACACATGGCGGGACGACCAACCCAATTTGGTATATCAGAAAATGAAGTCGAACAAGCAATCAAACTTGCACTTGAACTACCGCATATCAACTTAGAAGGATTTCATTTTCATTCTATTTCAAATAACTTAGATGCGGCGTTACATCTAGATGTTATGCGACTCTATTTTCATAAAGCCAAAGTGTGGGCAGAGGCCTTTCAATTTCCACTGAAACATATCAACATCGGTGGAGGTATTGGAGTCAATTACGCAGATTTAAATCAACAATTCGAATGGCAACAATTTGTTGAAGGCTTTCAAGACGTGATTAATGAAGAAGCGATGAATGATGTTACGTTGAACTTTGAGTGTGGCCGTTACTTAGTTGCGCATATCGGTTACTATGCGACTGAAGTCATTGATATCAAGCAAGTGCATCATGCGTATTACGCTATTTTAAAAGGGGGCACGCAACAATTTAGACTACCAGTGTCATGGCAACACAATCATCCTTTTGAAATATGTCATATTGATCATAATCCCTATCGCTTTGAACGCATGGAAGTCGCTAATGAAAAGGTGACATTCGTCGGTCAACTCTGCACGCCGAAAGATGTTTTCTCAAAAGAAACACCAGTAAAATCTGTAAGAACTGGGGATGTCGTAATATTTAATTACGCTGGCGCTTATGGTTGGTCTATTTCTCACCATGATTTTTTAAGTCATCCACATCCGACATTTATCTATTTATCTGATCAATAAGGAGGACTAAAATGGAACAAATGTATAATGCATTAAAACTTGTACCAGTGGAACATATAGACTTACATGAAACATTTGAGCCGAAGCGTTTAGAAAAGACAAAGCAAAGTATTGAAGCGGAACAAATTATGAGACATCCAGTATTAGTTACACAAACACAATCAGGTAGATATATGGTCATTGACGGTGTGCATCGTTTCACGAGTCTCAAGGCACTTGGATGCCGCGTTGTACCAGTTCAAGATATTAATGAGACACAATATTCCATTAGTACATGGAATCATAAAGTGCCTGTTGGTCAGTGGTGGGAAAATTTACGACAAGATGATAGTTTGCCATGGACGACAGAAATTAAAAATACCATGCCATTTATTACAATGTGCAAAGGCTATGACGAACAATATTTATATGTAGAAGATTTAGGAGAACAGAAATTAGAAGCGTGGGCAAAGGTTGTTACCAGTTATAGTCAAACCTATGATGTGGAACGTATGGCACAGAGTGATAATACTTGTGTATCTAACCAACATATTTTGATGAAATATCAGTCGCTTGGTTTTCAAGAAATCGAAACAATCGTTAATAGAGGAGAAACTGTCCCAACCGGTGTCACACGTTTTAATATTTCTGGTCGCTGTCTTAACTTACAAGTGCCGTTAGCAATTTTAAAAGAACAAAATGAGCTAAATAGAGATGTAAAATGGAATAAATTCTTAGAGAAAAAAATGGATAGCGTACGTTGTTACTCTGAAAAAGTCTATTTAGTTGAGCAATGACGTCTTAATTATAAATAGAAAAACAGCCTGGGACATAGAACATGTCTCAGGATCATTTTTATATTGGCAGTGGCTGACTGAATTGAAAATGCGCTTATATCAAGCTTTTTTTAGTTCTAGTCAGCTGTGCCGGGGTGGGACGACGAAATTTTATTAGAAAAATTAGATTTCTGTCCCACTCCCCATTCTGTCGACAAAGTCTTATGATTTTGTCGATTTTTTGTACCTATTTAGTTTTTTCATCTTTACGGGCCTGTTTTAAATCAATTTGAGCTAATAGTGGATCATGATCACTCGCACGGCCTGACATATCAGTGAAATCACTGTTTACATGAATTGGATCTAATTCTGTATGGTTTTTCAAATTATTTGAAACGAATATATGATCGAGTGCTTGTGAATTACCTTGATAGTTGTATGAATAACGTTCGCTTTCAGGTAAATCATAAATCATATTGCTCATATTAAAGCTTTCAAATGTTTTTAACGGTTTTGACCATTGGAAATCATTATAATCGCCAACGGATACGATATTGGCATTAGGGTTGTCTTTTTGGACTTGTTCTACAAAGTGTCCAACTGATTTGGCAATTTCAACACGCTGATTTTCACTTTCTAATACTGGAGGTTGTTGACTACCGAATAGTGGTGTATCACCATTTTTAGAGTTCCAATGATTCGCTAATACAATGACTTGTTCTCCATGAAATTTAAATTGAGCAGCCAATGGTTTTCTAGAATCATCAAAGGCCGGATTATTCGGGTCGATGCGACCTGGATTTAATGTTAAGTCGCCATCTTTATATGATACTGCTGTGTCTGCATCTCCAGATTCAATAGATTTATCAAATTGAACACGTTTAGGATTATATAAGAAACCAACACGGATATTCGCATCAGGCTGTCCGCCGTCTTCATTCATTGAAGGATCGATATTTAAATATTTATACTTTGGTCCACCGACTTCTTCAATATCTTTAATTAAACGTTCGTAAGATTTATTAGCTTCTGGTCCGCCTTCTTTTGGACCGTCATTATCTTGTACTTCAGTCACGCCGATAATATCAGGGTTCTTCATATGTTCTGTGATACCATTCGCAATTTTATCCGCTTTATCCTCTGTTGTAGATGATGAATTGTTAGAGAAATTTTCTAAATTATAAGATGCAACATTGAGCTTTTGATTACTCGGTTCAATGGAAGTTGGTTGTGGCTCAGTGTCACCCTCGACATGTGCTTGTTTCATGTCATCTAAATCTACATTTAATTTGTAGTTTTGGAATCCATAATTCACATGACCAATAATTGGACCTTTAAATTTATCGCCTGTTGCTACATCAAAATCACGTGCTTTATGATTATCATACATTTTAAAAGGAATACGTTCACCATGCTGATCATTTTCTTTTAAACGTACACCGCCATTGTCCGTTTCAGCTGGTTGGTCGTCTAAAACAGTGAAAAGGTCACCGTGTTCTTGTGGGCCAACACTTCTGACGTCGCCAACTTCAACACGCATGCCTTCTAGCGATTCCCAGTAGTCAATTGCGTATTGCTCACGATCAAAGGTCTGAAAGTTATCATTTGCAGAAATTTTACTTGGTACTTTTTCAATCACATAGGGCTCAGGCAATTGTTGGTTACTTTCTTCAATAGCCACGTTGCCACCTTTATCGTCACGTGCATTAATTTGAGTTACTGGTAAGTCTGTTTCCTGTTTATCATCATAACCATCAATATAATATTCATCAACAGTGCCTGTAACGTTAACTAAGTCACCTTTTTGAGCGTCATAATTTTGATTACCCGTATAAATGATAAGACCCTCAGATGTATTCGGGTTATTATCCTGTTTATCGTCAGGTGTTTCAATATGTAAGTACTTGCCACCATTTAATTCATATTGATATGTGACAATCCCTTTTATGTTGTTCACTTTTTTACCATCGTAAGGTGATTGATGACCTTCGCCTTGGATATCGTGAATTTCTATACTTTTTGTCGAACTATCTTTTGTATCTTGCGCATCTTTCTCTGTTGTTGTTGCGTGAAGTGTAGTAGGTGCTATGACAGTAGTTGCTAATGCCATAGACGTGATAAATGACCAAGTTAATTTCTTCAAAACCATTCCCCTTTAAATTTCAAATTTAATTATATTGTAACAAAGCTAATTCAAAGGAATTGTTAAGCTAAGGTAAATTAATATTAAGTTTGGTTTATGGTAGTGGAAATAAAAGTGAATAAATTGGTTTTTTTAAATATACCTAAATAAAATTAAATAGTAATTTGAAATTTACAAAATCCATATAGCATTAACTTTAAATTAATACTACATTGCTAGAATAGTGAATGAAACATTAAAAATTCCTATTGGGGGGTACGTGTGATGGCATATAAGTATCGTTCTATTGCTGTAAGTACTGTAATGAGTCTAGCTATAGTATTTACTACAGTTTCAGCACCAACAGCTGATGCAAGTGGTTCAGGTAGTGCAACAGAAGGCGAAAAAAACGGTGATATTGAATTACTGGATAAAAAACCTAAAGTAGCTGAGGTTCCAGAGAACAACAATCCTAACCGTGTAATTACAAATTTTAAAGGTGACACTAAATCGGAAATGGGTTTTAGTTGGTATACCACAGACAAATTTAAAGATTCTAAAGTATGGGTTTCAGAATCTAAAGATTTTTCAGACGCAAAATCATTTGATGCTAAACCTAAAAAAGTAGACTCTAAGTATCTTGAGAGGGATAAAGAGGGCAATATCATCTATAAAGATGTAGCCAAAGATGATGAAGGCGAACCTATTGAAAAAAATGGCAAACCTAAAGTAAATGGTTTTTATACCGATGAAAATGCAGGTGGCCCTGAATGGACGAGCGGCGACAAGCATGGTAAAACAGATTTAATCAAAGAAAAAGAATATACATACAAAGCACAAGCTAAAGATTTAAAACCGAATACACAATATTACTACAAAGTGGGTAGTGAAAGTGGGAAGAAAAGTGAAATAGGTAAGTTCAAGACTTCCGGTGATAAAGGCGATCCATTTAGCTTTGTACAATACACAGATACGCAAAATGCTTTTTGGAATGAGAATGTAAGAAATGAAGCAGCATTTGGTGCTGATACATTGAAAAATGCAATTCAAACAGCAGGCGATCCTAACTTCGCACTACATACAGGGGACTTTGTAGAAACTGCTGAAGTTGAAGATGAATGGAAAGATTTATATAAACAATCTAGACCATCATTTATGTCTTTACCAGTTGCCTCAGCACCAGGTAACCATGATGAGTATGCATTAAACGAAGAAGACGAAAAATTATTGAATAAATTCAATGAGCACATGAACGTACCAAAAGAAAATGACGCTGTTAATGGCGGTTCGTACTATTCATTTGATTATAATGGGGCACACATGGTAGTAGCGAATACAAACGACAATAAGAAATCAAAAGACAATCCAGATGAAAAAGCCATTGGTGATGAACAGATGGAATGGATTAAGAAAGATATTAAACAGGCGCGAGACAATGGGGCAAAATGGGTTGTTTTAAACTTACACAAACCAATGTATTCTAAATCATATCATGCACTTTCAGATGAAGATGTGAAGAAAGTAAGAGATGAATTAACAAAAGAAATTGATGACCTTGACGTTGACTTAGTATTACAAGGTCACGACCACGTGTTATCACGTACACATCCTCTAGAACACACATCAACGAAAAATAGTTTTGTGAATGCGAAGAAAGAAGATACGGAACAATTCGTTGGCGAAGATGGCGTGAAATATTATGACGACCCAGAAGGTTCAGTCTATGTATTACCTAACACTGGTGGTACGAAAGAATATGACAGTATTTATGACCGTTCATTAGAGCACATTAAAAAGGTTAGACCAGAATTAAGTCTGGTTAACTCAGAAAGATTTAGATCATTACAATAGTTTATTCAAACTAGGTGCGCAACCACAAGAAACAGACGCATTTAAAGATAAACACGAAAATAACAGAGATTCATCAGCTCAAAACTTCTCAGTATATGAAGTTGAAGGCGATCAATTGAAAGTTAAAATTTATCAACTACGCGGTGACATCAGTAAAGGTGAGCAACGTAGCGTAGAACTAGTAGATGAATTTGGTATTCAAAAAGATTAAATATAATTAAAACTGATACCTAAGCTGTAATTTATTTTATAGCTTAGGTATATCGGTTTTCCTTTGAAAAAGGAGACTTTGTTTTATGAAACAATATATTAAAGCATTATCAATGATATCCATTTGTACAGCGTTACTTATGGGTTGTAGTAATGAAGAAACTGAGACAAATAATCATTCTGGAAAAGAAGCAGTAGCGCAAGAGTCCAGTAAAGAAGAAACATCACATAAAACTCAAATTTCTGATGAAGAGCAGAAGAAAATAAAAGAAGAAATGATAGATTGGTTAGCTGAAGATAAAAAAGAAGACGGTAAGGCAGTCTCCAATCGTTATTTTAGTACAAGTAGTATTTCTGATGGTGATTGGTATGCGGGTACGGAAAAGGGAGAAATTCAAATCAATAATACAGGCAAACCTGGGCCTGAAGCATTCGATTTGCATGCTGTTACTGGTGCCGTTATATACACACCTAAAGATGGCGAGGTAGGCTTTGATAAAGAAGCGGAAGATCTTTCTAATGTAGAAGGTTATAAGGAAGTTGCAGACTTAAGTAAACCAGTGACAAAATACATTTTCACAGAAGAGGGCAAGGTCTATGAATACCAATTTGAAGGTAAGGAAGATGTGACTTTAGCATCAGGATTTGCACCGAAAGACCATACTGGTAAAGATCCCAACCTACGCCCAGATCAACAATTTAAAGAAACCGAAAACAAAGCGTTGAGTAAGTTTTATAAAGAATTGGTTGAAGAATATAAATAATATATCAAAAAGAGCTGGAATTTTAAAATTCCAGCTCTTTTTGATGAGTCTAAAATAATTAATAAGATAATAATATTTTATGTAAAAATTATTATTTGAAGCAATATAATGAATTGTTAAGTTGGAGCTATTCATTATAAAATGATAACTTTAAAATGAATATTAAATAATTATCATTTTTGTATTGTTCTAATTTAATAAGGCTATAAATGAATGCCAATATAAATAAAGATATATTAAAAAAGATCACTAAAAGATGTGAATTAGGGATATAATAACTTACAATAGTATTGTATATACATTTTATGACAATCACTTCAATAAAGATAAAAAGGGGTTAATAAATATGAGCTTTGCAAATGATAAATATGAGTTACATAAAGTGGCAATTGATAAACATAAAAATAGCGGTTTAACATGGGATGAGATACTAAATTTAGAATTTTTAAATGATGATACTAAAAGTAAAACGAATTTTTTGGAAACACTTGCGTTAGCTAGTGGACAAGAGCCAATTACCATTGAAGAGTGGGAACTACTTGTTATTTATTTGAAAAACTTAGATAGAAAAGTAGAGTTAAATAAGCTCGGAAGAAAAATAAAAAACAATGCAAAAATAGCGTCAGATAAGTATTCTGCATGGCAACTTTATAAAAGAAATTTAAATGATAAAGGTTTTTCTAGCAAATCTATTGATGAAATTGAAAGATCCTCTATAAATATATTGCAAAGTTTATCTACTGATACTAAAGAAGATAGGCCGATTAAAGGACTTGTTGTTGGTAATGTTCAATCGGGGAAAACAGCCAATATGGCGGGATTGATGGCAATGGCAGCTGATAATGGTTTTAACTACTTTATTGTGCTTTCTGGTGTTATTGAAAACTTACGTAAACAAACTGCTAATAGATTGTTTGATGACATGAATGCATATGGAAGTGGTAAGTGGAACTGGAGGCACATTGATAATCCTAAAGTTAGATCAACTATGCCAGAACATAAAATTAGCAATTTCAACTTATCACCTAAAAGTAGAGATAGGTACTTTACAGTATCTTTAAAAAATAAAAGTCGTTTAAAAGAATTATCTAAATGGTTGCTACTAGATATGAATAAATCGCGACAATTGAAAATTTTAATTATTGATGATGAAGCAGATCAAGCGAGTATAAATACTAAAGATACAAATGACGGAGAATATACTGCAATTAATGAATTGATTCGAAATTTAGTGAATAATAATAATTTTTCTGGGATGAATTACATTTCATATACGGCAACACCATATGCTAACGTATTAAATGAAACTTCAGAAGATTCACTATATCCTAGAGATTTTATATCTTTATTAGAACCATCAGAAGATTATATAGGTCCAAGACAGTTATTTGGCATGGAAGAGCCAGAGAAAAGTCCAGGTTTGGATATAGTACTGCAAATAAATGAAAGGGATGCAGAAATAGTACGTGAGATCCAAAAGGGTGAATTTAATCAACCACTTCCGATAAGTTTTACTGAGTCCATTCAATGGTTTTTAATCACTGTAGCTTGTATGAGAAAGTTACGATATAGAAAACCTATTAGTATGTTAGTGCATACTAGTTTTAAAATAGACCACCATAATATAATCGCTGATAAGATCAAGCAGTACTTAATTCATATGAAGGATAACTCTGAAGATATATTAGGCAACATGAAAGACTTGTATGAAAGAGAAAAATACACACTTACTTTTGAACATTTCAAAGAAAATATGAATGGTTATTCAAGTCTCAATAAAGTACCAAATTATCCAGATTGGTCAGATATATCAATAGAACTAAATAAAATTTTTAATTTAAATTCAGATGATTTTGTTTCGCACGTTAATCTAGATGAAAATGATAGCCCAATTTATCATAAAGGAATACATATGGCTATTGATAATAGTAGAGCAAATTCTAAAGACCAACACGTGCGATTAATCTATCCAGAAAAAAATAATATGCCTGAAGAAGCGCCCGCTTTTATTGTTGTTGGTGGGAATACATTATCGCGTGGGTTAACTTTAGAAGGATTAACTACTACTTATTTCTTAAGATCAACAAACCAAGCAGACACTTTGATGCAAATGGGAAGATGGTTTGGATATCGTAAAGGATATGAATTATTTCCACGAGTTTGGATGGATGGTTTAGCACAAGAAAGATTTACCTTTTTGAGTCAAATGAATGAGGAATTGAGAGATGAAATTAGAGATTATGCAGAAAATGGTAATACTCCGTTAGATTATGCACCTAGAATTAAAAACTCACCAAATTATAAATTAATAAGAATTACTGCTAAAAATAAAAGTCAGGCGAGCAGAACCTTCAGAGTTCGATTTTGCTGGCTTTAATAGCCAGACAGTATATTTTGAAAATGATATTAATATATTGAGGGGTAATATAAATGCTACTGAGAACTTCCTTAATAATTTAGAATCTCCAAGAATTAAAGGTAGTAAGATGGTTTGGAATAATATAGAAACACAGAAAGTTAATGCATTTTTAGAGGAATATAAAGTTTCAGAGGTAGATACAAAAATGTCGACACTTCCCGCACTAATAGAATGGTTAGAAAAAAAGGGTGGAGAATTTGAAAATTGGAATGTTATTTTATCTAGTGTAGGTGATATAAATAATACCCTAGAACAAAATAAAGAATGGAATATTCATGGTTACTCACCTTCTAGTGTTAATCGTTCTAAGTTGAGAGGTAAAAGTAACGGTGAAATTACAAGTATTGGTGTTTTAAGAACTCCTTCAGATCTTTTGGCAGATATAGAAGAAAATATTAAGTTGAATAATGCTAAAGTAGCAGAGGTACAAAAAATTCGTAATAATTATGGGCTTAATAAAGTCCCACAATTAATTATTTACAAAGTTGATAAGGACTCTAAACCTAATCAATCTAGAAGCAAATCAAGGGAACCACTTAACTTTAAAGAAGATATAATTGGGATAAATATTATGATTCCTAGTGTTCAAAATCAAACTAATAAAAATTTGACAACATATATTAAAGCTAATATAGACACTTCAACTAGGATGATAGATGAAGATGAATTTATTGATGATTGGGAGGAAGAATAGATTATGAAGATAAAAAATGCTGTGAATGATGTTCAAAGTATGTCTCAAGATGGCGATGCGATATTACGTTCACTTCAAAATAAAAGTTTGCCAGTTTTAGACTTACTTGTTCGCGAATCTTTACAAAATAGTTTAGATGCTACATTGCCTGATATGGAAGAAACTAAAGTGAATTTCAAACTAGGAAATTTCAATTCTCCTAGTTTAGCTAGGTATTTTGAAGGTATATCTGAAACATTAAATGAGAGGTACAGTGGTAATGAAGAATTTATTGCTATCAAAGATAGTAACACTAGTGGTTTAACTGGTGACTATAGAGCAACTGATGCTTCAATCGCAAATAAAAGTAATTTTTTTAAACTTGTATTTGGTATTGGTAAAAATCAAGAGGCAGAAGGTGCTTGGAGGTAGTTGGGGGTTAGGAAAAACAAGCTATTTTAGATTAGGTGTAGGCATAGTTATCTATTATACTCGTGTAAAACACGAGGAAAGATATGAAGAAAGATTAATCGCATCTTTAATTGAAAGCCCAAAACAAGAAAAACGTTTATTGCCAGAAAATGGACGAGGAATCGCTTGGTGGGGGCAATTTGATGAAAACGATCAAAATCAATTATTGCCTATTACAAATGCTGCTGAAATTGAAAGTTTCTTAGAAATTTTTGGTATGGAAAGATATATTGAAAATGAAACTGGTACAACTATAATTGTTCCTTATTTAGGTAGGAATGAAATGTTTTCAGAAGTAAAAGATGAGAAAAAATATCCGTGGGAAAACTCTAGAGAAGATGCAGTTAGAATAGCAGTTCAAAGATGGTATATGCCAAGGTTAATGAATGAAAATTATAAAAATATTAATGGTAATTCAATGTTGAATTGTACTGTAAATGATTCTGGATTTATTAAAGAATACAATACGGAACCAACTTTTGATATTTTCCAAAATTTATATACATCAGTCGCTATGGGTAAAGCAATGGAAGAAAATATTATTGTAGAACCTGTGCATTTACAACGAAATGCTATGAAAGACCCGAGTAAAGTACCAGTAGGACATGTTGCATTTATAGAGGTTGATAGAAAATATATGCAGATGATACCTCCAAACAATAAATATTCTCCCTTAGAATATATCGGAGTTAAAGATGAAATGAAAATCGAACTAAACAATTCGAAAATAATTGCATATACACGAAAACCAGGAATGGTTATAGAATATAGTGTGGATGGTGAATGGTCCCCTAAAGCTAATATTCTGAAAGAAGATCATAATTTATTGGGATTTTTTGTTCCTAATTCCAGTAAAGAATTGATAGATAAATATCAAGAACTAGGATATAAAGATTTGGAGCAATATTTGAGAGCTACAGAAAATGCAGACCATGCTAATTGGGTTGATGAAGATGGTATTGGAATCGTACGCAGAATTAAAGAATATACAGCTAAGAAGATTAATGATTACTTTTTAGGTGAAACGATAGAGAAGAAATCATCTGCTACATCAGGCTTATCAAGGAAGTTTGGAAAAATGTTATTACCTCCTAAAAATTATGGGAAAACATCATCAAGTAAAAAAGATATCAATAAAGATAAACGAACTGTTGGTAAGCGTAATAGGATTTCTGATATTAAAGTCGTTAGATCTAACCCTATCGATGAGCATACAGTTGAAGTGGAATTTAATACTAGTATTCAAAAAGAGTCAACTAATCGTATTTTTATTCAAATTTTATCTCAAGATAAAAAAATAGAAAAAGATGAGTGGATAAACAAAGTTAGTAATAATGATTTCCCTTTTGAAATTGAGGATTTAATTATTCAAAATATTGAAGAAGAATATTTTGGATTAAATTATAAAGAATTTAAAGACCCAAATATATATTTTGATATTTTAGAAGACAAAAGCGAAATTCGTATTAAATCAACAGTTAGTAATCCAATAATTATAGAAGGAAAACTAATTTTAAAAATGAAGACAAGTGAATTCATACCAAATCTTGCTATTTCTTCACAAATAAATGAAGGGGATGAATGATTATGAAACAATCAACAAATCAAGTGGCTTTATATCGAAAAATAGATGAAGCTAAAATTGAAGAAGCACAAATTCACTTTTCTCCATTAGAATTATTTTATGATGATTCAAATGAAGATGACCCAAAACCTATAGATATGACTTCACTAGAAGATGTTGATATTCAAATAAATGAATTTGATTCTATGTGGTCCCCGCATGAAAATAATTTAAATATAAAACAAACTTTGTTAGTAGATAATCACAAGGTTTTATTTGGAGGTGAGGGAGTGACTTGTAAAGAAAATACAATAGGTTATGCAGTACATATCCATTCTAGAAATTCAGGTTTTCAAAAAATTCTTCAAATTGGTAGTTTTAGATATAACGATGAAAACGTTCAAATAAATTTTGATTATAATTTTAAAGCTCAATCGATCAGAGGAACAGTAAATCTAGATTTCTTCTTATTTGTCAAACAAGTTAATGAAACTAAACCATTTTTCGCCAATAAACCAGGAATGAAATTAACATTAGAAGATTTAAATTCATTTTCTATTATTGTGGATGGATCAGGATCGAGTTTCCCTATAACTGAGTTCAGTGATAAAGATGCTCCTTTGTGGAAGGTGAATAAAAACTGGACTGAGGCAAGTGAAGACAATTTTGATAGTTCACAATTAAGTTTAATGTTTAATACTAAGCATTCAATGTTTAATAAAATAAACAAGGGCGAAGGTCAAGCTAACAAGATGTTAACAGGTACAATTACGCTTCAGGCTATGGCAATGATCATAAATGAAGTTATCAACGTAGAGAAAAATAACATAGAAGATGAAGATAGTTTGATACCCGGAACAATTTTGGCAGTAGTATCTTATTGGGTAGAAACATTTAATATAACGACAAATGATATGTTTACTATACAAAGTTCGCTATTTGAAACAATGGAAAAAGAAATGGTACAGGGGTGATTGAATGATTAACTGGGATAATATAAATTATGATCTTGGCAAAGCTACCAAGGACTTTGCTTATTTATCAGTTGAAAGTAAAGGTATTGTACCGATTAAACCTTTTGATGAATTTTTATCATTAAGAGAAGAACTTATAGCTATTCGCGATGAGGTATTTGATGAATTAGGATTAGATAATGTAAATAAATTGGGTTATACGTTTGATTTAGCTTTTGGAATTAAAATCTATAAACTATTGAATAGTGAAATCGGATTTAATAATAGGGTAGCTGTTAATGATGATGTGTGGAGATATCTATCAATAAAAGTAATACCTGACATAGTACATGCTAGATGGGAATTTAATGATTCACATTTTTATAAAGATACCCGGAGAATATGGTTGAAAACAATATGGTGGTACATACATTTATCTTGGCAAGGTAATGAAGAAGATACTTTGAAAATATTGGAAAATAATAGTACAGATACAATTATGCAACTTGTTGATAGATCAGGAATTGGTTATAATATTGAACTTTACCGTGAAATTATGAAAGAATATCAAAATTATAATGACAGAAAGTTATTCAGAAGATTACTTATATTAAACGTTGCTAGAATCCTAACCATGTCGCCAGACCTAGTTGAAGGTGGTATTGAAAGGTATGTAAAAGACTTATATGAATCGGTGAAATAAAATATGATATTCGAAGAAGACTTATATAAAAAAATAATTTTAAAAAATAGTAAAAAGTATAGTAAGTTGAAAATTATAAGTGGATACGCATCTAGTACTTTTCTTAAAAGAGTTTTAGATGATGTTGGGAAAATAATTGTTGACTTATATATTGGTATGTCGCGAGAAGGCATTTCATATACTAATCATCAAAATTTTCAGAAGTTATCTTGTAGTAATGAAAATGTGAACGTTTATTATCAATATTCAGGTTATCCTACACATATTAAACTTTATGAGTTTTATGGTGTTTCTAATTCAATCAGTTTTGTGGGTTCAGCAAACTTTAGTGAAAATGGTTTTTCTCATAACAATGAGCTTTTAATTGAGGCTAAAGAAGATTTTTCAACTCTTTTTCAGAGACAGCATGAAAAATCAATATCATGTACAGATACTAAAGTAGAAGACTTCATTAACTTTTATGATGATGACGATTTAGAATTAATAGCAAATAAAAATAAAAAATCAATAAAAGATAATATGAATCGAATAAGAAATTATAAAAATAATGATTCTAATGATAATAAAGATCCGATTAGAAGAAAAATATTTAATTTTAATAAAAGTTTTAAGGTGAGACCACATAATAGTGGGATTATTTTACCTATCGTTACCGATAAGATTGCTAATGCTTCATGGAAGACTACAGGTATTAATAGTGTTTTGATAAATAAGGATTCAAACTTAATAAAATCTAATAAACACTCTTTAAAAGATCTATTTCCGAATGATGGATTTAATATCATAGCATTTGATGGAAAAACCTACAATGCAAAATTAAAAGGTAAATTTAATAGAGAGTTACATCTTGAAAATTGGAGTTTTTATGATGAAATTGCTAAAATGATAGAGTTGGAAGAAAGTCGTCCGATAAAGCATGAAGATTTAAATAAACTTGGATTCACAAGTTTTTATTTCGAAAAAAAGAAGAGAATGTTTATATCATGACTATGATAAATGATTTTTAAGGGAGGGTAACAAATGTTTAAAGTCATTGAGACATTTAGTGGTATAGGTAGCCAATCCCAAGCCCTTAAAAATATCGGTGTAGATTATTCAATAGAAGCAACAGTTGAATGGGAAATAGCCGCAATATATGCTTACGATATCATTCATAATGGTGCACAAAATTTAAAAGATTATAGACATCATACAAAGCAGTCGATAATAGAAGAATTATCAAAGTATAGTATTTCTAATGATGGCAAAGAACCAATAACCACTAGAGGTATTAATTCAATGAGTATGTCACATTTAAAAGGTGTTCTTGCGGCTATAGATAGAAATAATAACTTGGTTGATATCACTAAAGTAGATGCTGAGGACCTACCTGAAGCTGATTTACTTACTTACTCTTTTCCTTGTCAAGATTTATCAATTAGCGGTAATTGGCATAAAAATGAAGGCGGTATAGATCGTGATGCTAACAACCGAAGTACACTATTATGGCAAATAGAACGCATTTTGATTGCTTTAGAAAATAGTAATAAACCATTACCTAAATTTTTACTGATGGAAAATGTTAGCAATATACTATCAAATAAGCATATCAAAAACTTTGAAGAATGGTGTTCTTTTTTAGAAAGCTTAGGCTATATTAACCAAGTATATACATTAGATGCAAGAGATTTTGGTGTACCGCAAAGTCGAGTTAGAACTTATATGATAAGTGTATTAGCAACTGATCACGAAGTGGTCGAAGAGCTACAAGATTATTTTTTCTACAATAATCTTGAAAATTACCAAGTAGATTATTCTAAAATGAAATCATTAGAAAATTATTTGAGGTTAGATTATAGCAATGATATATATAGAAATGAGGCAATAGAAAGTACTCCACAATTCACTCAGTCTCGTGAGAAAATCTATATGTTGAATAAAAAACTTGCTAAAGGACAAAATGAAATTTTAAGTACTTTCGCAAGAACAGTAACAACAAAACAAGACAGACATCCTAACTCAGGTATTATATTATATGATGATCAAAATCCATTGACGTCTATTAACAGTAAGTATAGAAATTTAACTCCGCGAGAGTGCTTTTTGCTGATGGGTTTTAATGAAGATTCATTTAACTTATTAATGAAAAATAATATTTTTGCAGAATCAAGTAAAAAATTATTAACTACTTCAAAATTAATAAAACTTGCGGGTAACAGTATTGTTGTACAAGTTTTGGAAGTAATATTTGAACAGTTGATGGAAATTAATGAGACAATAATTAAAAAGCATGATCGTAAACTAGAAAGTGTTGAAGAAACAATATATTTAACGTGAGTTTATTCTTTTCAAAAGTAGAATTAATGTATTATAGAAAACCACCTTCATCATCAAGATGAAAGTGGTTTATTTTTATTAAGCAGAAAAAGGTGTAGGTGAATTTTCAGTCTATCCCAACCCATTTTTACTTTATAATTTCAATCGTTAATGGCACTACAAAGTCTTCACCTTTATTTACTGTAACTATTCCAATAATTGTATAAATGAAGGCCGCAATAGTTAGTACAAACAATGGGATATAGCCAATAATTATAATCGTAAGAATTAATGAAATAATGAAATAAGATGTATAACTAATTGCGAAATTCAAGTAATTTTTGCCTTGCTGATTAATGAAAGCTGATTCGTCTTTTTTCATTAACCAAATTATAAGTGGACCAACAAATCCTGTTAAAATATTTAAGATCCAAAGCAACATAGCCATACTTTTCTCGTTTTGTGTAACATTTTGGAAAACGTGTGGGTTTCTAGATTGGTTTTGTAAATTCATATTCTCACCTTTATTTTCAAATTTTCAATCGGTTAAAGCAATTTACTTTTACAAGACATATGTTACATGGATTGATAGTCAAAATATGTCTATGATCAACAAACACTTTTATAAACGGAACTATAACTAACTTAGGCTTGTGCTATAATGCTCATATCGATAAATAAGGCGGTATTTTTATGGCGAAATCTACAGAGATATTAGAATTGTATTTAAAGTTTATGGACGGGGAAAGAATATCTAAACAAGAGATAAGAGGCTTTTTTGATAATAAATCAGCACGAACTGTACAACGTTATATTTCGAATTTAAATGCATTTTTAGATAGTAAAGAAGAGACTGCGCATTTAAAAATTGAATATGATACTCAGAATAATGTTTATTATATGTTGAATAATGGAGAAAATCATTTTGATAAGAAACAGATCCTTGCAATACTAAAAATTTTAATTTCTACTAGAGGTCTAACAGAAGAAGAATTGTATATGATTGTCGATAATTTAAATTCTAAGTTAAGTGACACAGATAAAACTATAATTAATAAAACGATACAATCGGAGTTAACAAATTATATATCAATGAATAACGGGGAACCATTATTAGATAAAATTTGGTATATTAATGAAATCATTTTAAAAGGTAAAGCTATCACATTTGAATATTTTAATGCTTTGAACAAAGGTAGACAACATACGATTAAGCCAATGTATATAACATATTCAGAACTGTATTTTTATTTAGTCGGTATTAACACTAAAGGAACTGTTTTAGTTTTTCGATTAGATCGAATTCAAGAATATAATGAAATAACTAAGCAAATAGAATTACCCAAATCACCTTACTATAGAGAAGGTGAATTAAAAAAACGCATTTACTTTATGTACGGTGGTGATTGGAAGAGAGTTAAATTTGAATTTAACGGTGGAATTATTGAATCTGTACTAGATCGCTTTCCAACAGCACAATTACTTAAAAAAGATTATGTGAATAACAGATTTTTAGTAGAGATTGAAGTCATTGGCGATGGTGTGATGATGTGGTTACTTTCTCAAGGGAGTAGAGTGAAAATTATATCGCCACAATCTATTAAAGCATCATATTTAGAGGAAATTAACAAAATAAATCAATTATATAAAGATTAAAACATAACAATAGCCCTAATCATTTCGAGATGATTAGGGCTATTGTACTTTCCGTATAACTTTAAGGTTTTTGGTTAATTTTTTGAGCGGTGTATCTTTAATTGAGGCATAGAATAAGTGTCTACCTACAGCGCTAATTACTTTACCAGAGTAAACTTTATTATTTAACACGATGTGATAAGAATCGAATGTCTTCACATATATCGGCTCCTTTTCAATTTAGGACAATTATACATAAGGTAGGCAGCCAATTTTTGACTACTCAAATTGATATTATAGCTTTAATAAATAAGGAGTTGATTACATGTTTAAGTTAGATGATAAAACGAAACAAAAAATAGTTGAAATGATTTTTGTTATTGAAGATGATAATAGTGGGAAAAAGGATCGATTTAAAGAAATAAAATTAAAATATAATGACAAATCAATATTTAATAAATTGAAGTTATGTTTGAAAAACTAGACAGTTAATAGCTGTCTTTTTTGAGTTATTGAATGTTTAAAATAAAAAAAGCGTAATAATTTTAAAAGATAAAATATTTTTATAGTAATCTTTAACATAGTTGTGCTAAACTCAAAATAAGGGGGGTAGTTGTGAAGTTAATACCAAAATATACACGAGCTGAAATTATAAAATTAGTAAAACAAAAGGTACTAGATTCAAATGAAGACTTACAAAAAAATTCAGAAAAATTTAATGTTCCTTATAGTGATTTGCAAAAGGTTTTATCGTTAAATGCTGTATGGACACCTAAAGAATATCAACTAGCTTCAAAAATTCTCGAGATCAGTGTTGAGACACTATTAGAAAATTTAGAACAAGAAGATTTAAGTAATGTTTCTTTCAGAGCACTTGAAAACAATGAAGCAATTAATAATAAAGTAAGTCAGTTAAACGATATTTTTGAAGAGCTTACATACCAGTTGAAAATCGGAAGTGATATAGATGGAAGAAAAGTATAAAGAGACGATTAAACGAATTCAACCTATTGCGCAATCTTTGATAAAGAAGAATAAATTACAGTATCCACTAAATGATTCTTTAACTCTGTTATCCAATATGGGCTATTATATTATAAAAGCAAAAGCGCCAAGCAATTTGTCTGGATTTTACATGAAAAAAGACAGTTTTCCATTTATTTTTGTAAATGCAAATCATAGTCTAGGACGGCAAAATTTTTCATTATGGCATGAGGTATATCATCATTATATGGAACACCAAAATGGTATAAGTGATTTTGCATCAAATTCAATTGAGGAACGAGAAGCAGAAATATTTGCTGGATTAGTGTTATTGCCAGATGAAGAAATCAAAAAATGGTCAGAAAAATTTAATATTGAAGATGCAAGTATAATCGCTCAAATGAGTGTTTATTATCAAATGAGTTTTAACGCAGTGGTTATCAGGGGGATGCAGTTAGGCAAAATAGAGTTTAATACATATAAAGCGTTGAAAAAATTATCTTCACTAGAAAAGCGACAAGAACTATTAGCAATATATGAACAAAACAATCTTTCAACATCAGTCATTCAACCGACCAATCATATCAAAATATCCTCTAATATTATGTCCATACTCCAAAAGAATCATCAACAAAATTTAATAAACAGTCATAAAATTAATAGCATAATAGAGAAAATCGAGGTGCTAAATGAGACATAACAATATAACGACTCCGATCGTAGACACAGACATATGGGTCTTTTTAGTAATGTCAGGCTATTACAAGCGGTTAATTAAATATTATGGTTACTTACAATTTTCAGATGTAGTTGAAAAGGAAATTATGCGGTGGGGAAAGAGTTCTGATAAATCGAAAGAAATAGCGATGAATTTCCAAATATTAAAAGAAGCGAGGAAAGCTAAAAGTTATTTTATTTGAAAATTTTGAAATTTTAGAACAAAAAAGCATTAATCATCAATTAAATGAATACGGTCTTAAAGCAGTATGTATTCAAGAAAAAAACAAAGGCGAATTCACAAGTTTGTTATATGCATTACACAAAGGCATTGAGAAATTTAAGACTAACGATCGCAAATTTGTATCAGAGATTAGTGAAGATAATTACGAAGACATCAATATCATAAATTGGGACGAGATTTTGGATAAATATAGTGTGAATCCAAAGGAAAAATTCGAGACAAGTAAATTGATTACGAGTAAAGAAATCAAAATGAGCAATAATAAACAAGAATATAAAAAACAAAATCAAGATCCCAGATGGGATAAATTGAAGTTATTAATGGGATAATATTTGAAGTGTTAGTGACAGTGAATTTCTAATATCATTTTATTTAATAGTGGAAATAGTAAATAAAAAGGAGAAGTAAAATGTCGATACTAGTTTTAATATTTATTATAGGATTAAGTACTTTATTCTATAAAAAATTTAATTTTTCTGCATTGTTATCAGTTGGAGTATCTATTGGAATGATACTCTTCTTTTATGTTTTTATAGTTTTTATCTTTATAGTTGGTATTAAAGTTACACTAGTAGGTGGTCTATTAATAAGCGTGGGTCTAATTTCATTCTATATAAAGCAAATTAATGACTGGAAGAAAAGTATCATTAATACTGAAAGTACAATAAAATTTAGTGAAGATTTAATTGATTTTATTATGCCATCTGATATGGTGGGTGAAAACATTCCAATTAATCGAACTGAATACTTTAATATGGGAACTGAAAATAATATATCTGATGATGTCTATCCTGTTATTTATAATGCAAGACCATTGAAAAATGAAATGAAATTTATGGAATATGGATATTTAGTAAACACAAATGAAATTGTAATTAATAACCAAATTCGAAACAAAAATAAGGAAGATAAAAAGGATAAATATGTAAATGAAAAAATAAATATATCATTTCAAGATTTATATAAGCAAATTAGGATAGGACATTTATCTATACTATTATATTATAAGAAGAAGCCTCTAGTTATTAGATCATTGCCATCTAATTTAGCTTTAATAATTGATTATACTATCAATTCTGGTTGGAGTAAGGCTGTAAACGATGTTTTGAGTGAAAAAGCTTTTGTTGATGAAACAAAAGAACAAGATATAAGCCAAATAGAAGACATTGAAAAGATATTTGAACAAAAAACTAAAGAATTGAAAAATGAAACCTTAATAAATAATTCAATTAATTCACAATTTGCAAGTATTTCTCCTGGAGTTATGGATGATTTAAATAAATCTCAAATAAATGCTAGGTTTAGCGAAACTAATTACAAAGTGAACAATGAATTTACTGGAGATAAAGTTAAAGCTAAGGGGCATGGTGTAGCTGGAGAGCATGCTTGGTAATGCATTAGACAAAATGAAATTGAGAAATGCAAAAGGATTAGGACATGATAATTCAAAAAATGGGGCAGATAGAATAGTTAATGGTAAACTGATTCAAACAAAATATTGTAAATCTGCTAAGGATAGTATTAATAGCGTTTTTCATACAATTGATAATAGACAAACTGCTAAATATACTTATAATAGTAAAAGTAAAAAAACAATGATGATTATTGAAGTTCCTAAGGACCAATACAATGAAGCATTAAGAGAGATTGCAAGAAAAATTAATGGTAAAGCAGTACCAAATGAAACAGATCCACGAAATGCTCATAAGTATGTAAAAAAAGGAACTTTAACCTATAATCAATCACAAATTGCACAAACTAGTATTTTTGATAAAAAAGCACATTCTCAGTTTATAAATGCAAAAGGAGAAAAACAAACAGCAACTTTTTTACAAAAATTAAAATATTCAGCAGGTATAGATTTTATGGAAGGTGCTTGGTACTGCAATTCCTGGTAGTGTAATTTCAAGTGTCTGGGTTTATTGGTCATGTAGGACTAATGGTCAAGATATGAAACAGTCATTTAAGAAGGCAAGTATTGCTTTTGTAAGACCAGTAGCATATAGTGGTTTTACATATATGCTTGCTTCACAATTTGCTGGGAGTAAAGCAGGTAAAAAAATAGGACAATCAGTTATTAATACACAAATTGCATCGAAGTTTTTTAAGAATTCTCAAAAAAATGCTACAAAATTTGTAGCTGGTGGAACTTTGGTAGTAATAAATGCCGCAGTAACATTTGGACCTGATGTGTATAATGTGTTAAAAGGTAGGATTTCGCATAAACAACTTGTGAAAAATACAGTAACTACAAGCTTAGGTGCAGCAGGTGGGATGGCCTTAGGTTCCATTTTTGCACCAGGTATAGGAACAATTATTGGTGGAACTATCGGAGGGACAATTTCTTCATATAGCGCCAAGAAAATTATGGATAGTTTCATTGAAGATGATGCAGTAGAAATGATTAGAATTGCAAAAGAAGAGTTTATTGATAATGTAATTATGAATGGGGTTAACCAAGAGGAATTTGAATATATATTAAATGAAACGTTTTTACACAAAAACTTTAATAAAATGTTGAAAGTTATGTTTGTTGCTGAATCATCTAGAGAATTTATTAGAAAAGTATTTAATGATTTAGTAATAACGGTGTTTAAAGAAAGAAAAGGTCCTGAAGAGAGTGAAATCATAGCCTTTATTGAGAGTGTTTATGATGAGTCTCAAGAGGTAGCGTAAATATATAGGTATAAATTTCATCACCTTTTTTCAAAAATCAAGTAATGTTCTAATGAATTTATAAGAACCAATAATTTAAAAGATGTTGAAAACCTGAAGTATAAAAGCATGTAAAATATTTATAAATGTTTTACATGAAACATTCCTTCCACCCCATCACACCAACAAGGTCAGTCATCGGGTTGTCTGGCCGGACAATGCCGGATGTCTCGAAACAACAATAAAGCACGCGCTTCTTAGCTAAAAGGAGTGCGTGCTTTTCATATCTTAAAAAGTAACTACTAACCTAGATATTTCTGCATTTTATATACTTTAATATCGCCTTCGCCAGTTTCACCCACGTAATCGTAACCTTGTTTCTGGTACAAGCGCTGGGCAGAAGCGTTATTGATTTCTACTGTCAGTGAAATAGTATTATAGCCTTTATGTAAAGCAAGTAGTTCAGCATAAGTAAGTAGTTTTTTAGCTATACCCATACCTCTAAATTGAGAAAGTGTGGCAAGCATGCTTACATGATATTCTCCAGAACTACCTTCATCTAAATTAATCAAAGCGACTATAGCTTTAAAGTTATTGATGAACTGAGGCACAATTTGGAGTTTCTGTATTTTCACTATTTGTTCGACAGTGGATAGTGTCTGACTTTCAAGCGTATCGTAAGGTAGATAAGAGATAGCGCCAGCGGGTTGACCATCTACGAAAGAAATCATCGTATTGTTATAGCTAAAGCGATTGCCATTTTGACGCCATAAACTTTGCATGCCTTGTTCAAGTTTAGATTCATCATCTGTATTGAAAAAGACTTTGGCCATATCATCAATTGCTAGTAGGTTAAAATACCCACCTTCTTGTAATTCAGGGTAGGCAGGTTTAATTGTTATATGTGACAAAAGCATCCTCCTTTTCTGACTCACGAATATTTTATATTAACATTTACCCTTAAAATGATATAAATAAATTGAATATCAAATTATTTCACAAGGAATTATTTAATTCTACGATTGCTAAATATATAAAGTGTCCAATTATTTTGTTATAACAAAAAATGACTTAATAATAAACAATAACTTTTATAATTAAACGTTTGCAACATAAGTGCATTGTGCTAAACTTAAAATCAAGGCATTCGAACGTGAAGGGATACCTAAGTTTATGTTAAGGGGTAAATTAATAATGAAAGAAAAACTGATTTTATCAACGATACTTGCGGGGACGCTTGTATTAACGGGGTGTGCGAATGATTCATCACAAAAGGGTTCCGAAGAAGATAAGCATAAAAATCATGCAAGTGAATCAAAAGATAAAGAAAATGGTAAACCTTATAGTGACGTTGCGTATCCTAAAGATGGCGTGAAAGGTATTTATGTTACTGCAAATTCAACAAATGGAGAAAAATTTAAAGAATTAACGAAATTTATTAATGAGACTGACTTAAATGCGATGGTCATTGATGTTAAAGATGACACTGGTAATGTGACAATCAATTTCAATACTGGTAATAAGCAGATTGATGATAATACGATAGACATCGTGGATGCAAAGCCATTGCTTAAGCAAATGGAAGCAAAGAATATTTATCCTATTGCCAGAATAGTTACTTTTAAAGACTCAAAATTAGCTGAAGACCACCCAGAATGGTCATTTAGAGAAGAAGACGGCTCAGTTTGGGAAAATGATGGTGGCGATAAGTTTGTTAACCCATTTAATAAAAATGTATGGGATTATAATATCGATATTTCTAAAGAGGCGGCTAAGGCTGGATTTAAAGATATTCAATACGATTACGTGCGTTTCCCTGAAGGTTTTGAAAATGTGGAAAGTAGTTTGCAGTACAACAAAGGTGCATATAAAAATAGTAAGTTAAGTGATGTAGATCAACGTGTAGATACAATTACTCAATTTTTAGGTACAGCTAGAAAAGAATTGAAAGATTATGATGTGAAAGTATCAGCAGATGTATTTGGTTATGTCGCGATGGTCGAAGAAGCACCTGGTATAGGTCAAAGCTTCCCTAAAATTGCGAAAAATACAGACGCAATTTCATCTATGATTTATCCTTCGCATTGGAGTCCAGGAGATTTCGGTCTTGCGACACCAGATAAAGAACCGTACAAAGCAATAGATAATTATTTAGATAAAGAAACGTCAGTGTTAAATGCATTAGGCAAAGATAAACCAAAATCACGTCCATGGTTACAAGATTTTACTGCTCAATATTTGGGTGAAGGAAATTATAAAGCGTACGATAGTCAAGCTATTGAAGACCAAGTCCGAGCACTTAAAGATCATGGTGTAAATGAATTTTTATTATGGAATGTTGCGAATGATTATACAACAGGCGTAGACTATACACCTGAAGCAGATAAGGAAAAATTAAAAGAAAACAAACAAGAGTTAAAGAACGAATCAAAAGAAAACAAAGATAAAGAAAAGTAATATTTAACTAAATTAAATTGCCGACAAAGACTCAGACTTTGTCGGCAATTTTTTTGTGTGTTGTATTTGACTCAATATTAAAGCTTCAAATAATTTTAACAAACTTTAAATGTGAAGGCGTATCTGTATTAATAAAATAATGCTTAAATAGTATTATAGATATTTATAAAGTGGAGGATAAAATGAAAGACAATAGAGTAGTGATTGCATCTGTGACAAATGAAAAACAGTTAGAAACTGTTCTAAAATATAAAGATAATATAAAAGCAGTGTTTATTTTAACGGGCAACTTTATAAACATAAAAGAGTATGTGAAGCTGTATCAATCATATGGCATTGATGTTTATATTCATGTAGAGATGATTAAAGGATTAAAATTAGATGATTTTGGTTTTAAATATATAAAACAAATGATCCAACCCCAGGGTGTTGTAACCACAAAAACGAGCCATGTTAAATTAGCTAAGAAAAATGGCATCTTTGTGATACAACGTTTCTTCTTAGCGGATCATGATATGAAAGAAAATATCATTAATACCGCTCGTGTAAGCCAACCTGATATGTTAGAAATGATGCCAACAATTACATCGTTTTTAATCAACTCGATTCAGTCACAAGTGAAGATACCAATTATTATGGGGGGTTTAGTAGATAGAGCAAGTTACTTAACTCAAGCACTTGAAGATGGTGCGTTAGGCGTATCGACAGCGAATGAAGAGATGTGGAGCAGAGAATTTACTGAATTTTTACATGAGCATTGATGAAACTCAATATTGATTTGTTACATTGAATATGACAAGTAAACGATAGGCAATTGGAGAGCCAAATAAGCGTGTATTTACACGTTTATTTGGCTATTTTTTTGGGAGGTTTTAAGGCAAATGAAAAAAATTGGTTTTCTATTGTGTATTGGATTGTTAATTTTAGCCGGTTGTAGCGCTGAAGGAAACAGCAATAAGACAAAGGATGGCAAGGTCAAAATAGAATATTGGCATGTCAATGCTGAGACGCAAGGTGGTAAAACAGTAAAAGAGCTTGTGAAAGATTTTAATGCGCAAAGTGATGATGTTTACGTGCAATCTAAATATAATCCGGACATGTATAAAGGATTAATACAGAATATGATGTCTGAAGCCGCGGGAGGAAGGACACCAGATGTTGTTCAAATTGGTTGGTCATTTAAAAACTATTACAAGGATAACTTTGAATATACATCACCTGAAGCAATCATCAACGAATCATTTCCAGAAGACAAGGAATTTATAGAGAAAAAATTCGACGATAAAATGTTGAGTATTGCACAGGATGAAAAAGGCGAACAATTAGGCTTGCCATATTCTGTCAGTAGCCCCGTAATGTTTATAAATAAAGATATTTTACGTAAGGCAAATTTAGATGAAAGTGGTCCGAAAACATGGGAAGAAGTTAAAACATACGCTGAAACGATTAGAAATAAATCAAATCAATATGGCGTGTTTATACAAGAACCGGCTGATAGTTGGGCACAACAAGCAATCGTTGATAGTAACGGTGGCAATATTGTTAAAGATGGAAAAGCATCATTTGCGAGTGAAGAGGGCGTAGAAGCGTATCAATTGATGCAAGATATGGTGAAAAATAAATCAGCATTACATACAAATGATGAACAAGGTCAACAAAGCTTTATTAACGGTGAAGTTGGTATGTTATTTACAACCAATGCGAAACAAACACATATTAAAGATAATGCCAAGTTTGATGTGGAAGCGATAGAAATGCCTGGATGGGAAGGAAAAGAGAAAAAAGTCCCAGTCGGTGGATCAATGCTAGGTATTACTTCAGATACAAAAGAAGAACAAGAAGCATCGTGGAAGTTTATGAAGTATCTATATAAAGTAGAGAACATGGCGAAATGGACAAAAGGTACAGGCTATGTGCCGCCAAGTAACGATGTTGTAGATGATCCGAATGGCTTGAAAGCATATGTTGCAGAAAATGAAATGATGCAACCCGCAATTAAACAGATGAGCAATGTTGTACCATGGGCTGCTTTCCCTGGTAATAGTGGTTTAGAAGCTGAACAACAGATCATTGATATGCGAGATAAGATACTCGGTGAAGATGCAGATGTAAACCAAACAATGAAAGAAACACAAAATAGAATTAATCAGGAATTAGATTAACGAGTTGAGGAGGACGCGTAATGAATAAAAAATGGTTACCTTACGCACTGTTATTACCATCTGTAATCATCATTTTAATATTTAACATTATTCCTTTAATTTATACCGTATATTTAAGCTTTTTTGATTGGAATATGGTTAAAACACATAAAGAATTTGTGGGATTGAATAATTATATTGATCTTTTTACAGATCCTAAATTTTATATGATTATCGTTCAGACATTTGCTTATATTGCACTACTTATAGCATTTAATACAGTGATGACCTACATTTTTGCATTTATTGTAGATTACTTTGTAGGCAAAGGTAAACGGATTTATCAAACGGTATTATTTATACCTTCCGTAATTTCTTTAGTGGTAGGAGCGATGGTGTTCCTTTGGATACTGAATCCTGTATCAGGGCCTGTAGCACAAATACTTGGTGTATTTGGATTATCGATACCGAACTGGACGACAACAAATGGTCGGGTCATATTCGTGATTAGTTTAATCGTTGCTTGGAAAGTATTTGGTTATAACTTCCTAGTACTATATTCAAGTATTATCGGTATTCCAAGAGAGATGATTGAAGCGGCAAAAATAGATAATGTAAAACCATCGCGTATTTTTATCGATATTATTTTACCGATGAGTTCGGCGACAGGGTTTTATATTTTAATTATGACGATTGTCCAAGGGTTACAGTATGTCTTTACGCCCATTAGCGTCATTACTAAAGGCGGCCCAAATTATCAGAGTAGTAACTTAATCTATCACGCTTACCACGAAGGTTTCACCTTATATAAGACAGGAATGTCAGCCGCAGTATCAACAATTACGCTAGTTATTTTCTTTTTACTATTACTGGTTCAGTTTTTAGTGGTTGAGAGGAGGGTTAAGTATGAAAACTAAATCTTATATTGCGCATATTGTATTAATTACGTGTATATTATTGGCAATTTATCCGATTATTTTTGCGGTAAGTAATTCATTCAAAAAGTTAAGTTATGCGTATGACTCCATGCTTAATTTAATTCCGATACCATTTACGATGGAAAATTTCGATAAGTTAGTTAACGATATTCCGTTACTACAAATTACAACGAATACATTTGTAATTGCGAGTGTGATTACGATTGTTAAAGTGGCAATCTCATTTTTAGCAGCGTTTGCCATTGTCTTTTACCAATTTAAATTTAAAAAAGTGACATATATGGTACTTGTAGCAACGATTTTCGTGCCATTTACAGTAACAATGGTTCCGAACTACATTATTATGGCACGTTTAGGATTTGTGGATTCAGTTTGGGGCGTCATTTTACCGCAGCTTGCAGACGCAATTGGCATATTCATGTTAACGCAGTCTATGCGTAATATTCCAAGAGCTTTATTAGACTCGCTTCAAGTAGATAATATTTCAGTGTGGCACACGATGAAAGATGTGATTGTGCCGATTACTAAGCCCGCACTAACATCTACAAGTATTTGGTTTTTCATATTGTCATGGAATGAGTATATCTGGCCGAATTTAATGTTGAAAAATGAAGAAAATTATACGTTACCTTTAGCATTACAACTGTTTGTAAGTTCAGAAGGAGGAACAAACTTTACTGTGGCGATGGCCTTAAGTGTCTTAACAATGGCGATTCCACTCATTATATATTTAGTGTTCCAACGTTTTATTATCGATACCTTTACTACTAGTGGAATTAAATAGGAGGATGACAATGGGTACTTTAGAATTAAAAAATTTAAGTAAATCATTTGGTGATACCAAAGTAATTGAGAATTTAACTTTAAAAATAAATGACGGTGAACGTGTTGTGTTTTTAGGTCCTTCTGGGTGTGGAAAGTCTACGATACTCAGAATGATTTCAGGTATTGAAAGTGTTTCAGACGGTCAAATTCTTTTTGATGATAAAGATGTAACAAGTTATGAACCGGGGGAACGAGATATTGCGATGGTCTTTCAAAACTATGCACTGTATCCGCATATGAGTGTAGAGAAAAATATTACTTATGCATTGAAACGGAATAAAGTCCCACAAGAAGAGATTAGCAAGAGACTGGATCAAGCACTTTCTATACTTGATTTAAATCATTTAAAGGAGCGTAAACCGAGTGAATTATCAGGCGGACAACGTCAAAGGGTTGCCTTAGGGCGTGCAGTTGTTAAAAATGCTTCATATTTCTTGTTAGACGAACCGTTGTCTAATTTAGATGCCTTATTACGTGTTTCTGCAAGAAGAGAGTTGTTGCATTTACATGACATGTACCAACATACCTTTATTTTTGTTACGCATGATCAGTTAGAAGCGATGGCATTGGCAGATCGTATTGCATTGTTTAATAAGGGTGAAATACAAATGTTCGATACACCTGAAAATATTTATAATCATCCACGTAATGTCTTTACGGCGCGTTTTATTGGTGCACCTCCGATGAATATTTTGGATGCAACATATGAAAAGCATCGACTTAAATTTGATGACCAACTTTCAATTAATGCAGAAAGTTTAAAACAACAACATCTAAATCAGTATGAGGGGCATCAACTTTTAGTTGGTATTCGTCCTGAAGCAGTTCATATTATAGACGAACCAACGGAGCTGAAATTTGAAATAGAAGATATTGAAAATTTAGGTGAATGCTACAGTCTCATTGGTAAGTTAAACCAACAGACACTGACTGTGAAAAGTTATGACAAGCCTGAACAATTAGTTGTAAATATAAAGTTTGATATGAATAAAGTAACATTGTTTGACCCAAATACAGAAATAAATATTGAGGAGCGATAATCATGGCATTAATCTTAAGTACAAACGCATATATTAGAAGCGGGTTAGCACCAATTTATAGTCTATTAGAAGTAAATCCCAATTTAGGCATAGAACTTTTTGGTAACAATCAAGATGAAGCTTATACGAAGGAATTACTTGAGATAGGTAAAGATTCACAACGTTTCTTAACATATCACGAACAAATTTTTGATGTAGAGCATTCGCGTCCTAGAGAAGCAGACCCATATAGCTTAAAACAAATTAGATTGGCAATTGAACACTGCGTGGCATTAGGGATTAAAGATATTGTTTACCATGTAAATAATGTAGCTATTAACAATAAACAGCAAATGATTGCTGAGACAGCAAATAATTTAGACAATATTACATCAGAAGCGAAAGTACAAGGTGTAAACATTTTAGTAGAAAATGTAGGGGTAGATACTAAGCAAAATAAACTGTTAACAGAATCAGAATTTATTGACTTCTGTAAAGAAAGAGAGAACAGTGTATTAATTGATGTGGGACATGCTAACGCTAATAATTGGGATTTAGAACATGTGGTTCAACAACTTAAGCATAAGATTAAATTCTATCATTTACACAACAATGATGGTAAGCATGATGACCACAATTTATTGCATGAAGGAACATTAGATATGGATGCATTTTTTGAAATTTATCATCAATATACGCCGAACGCACATCTGACTCTAGAATATAATTATGATATAGGGGAACAACCAGAAAACATCCAACGTGATATTAATTATGTAGTAAGTAAAATGGGAAGTAAATAAAGCAAAATAAAATAGACATAGTGCACACGATAAATCAGAATGTACAAAATATATGGTACATTCTGGTTTTTTATATTGTATAATACTGTATATAATACATTTTATATAATTATAATTCAAAGAGGTGCGCCGTTTTAATGATTAGAATATTGATTCCATGCTTTAATGAAGCGTTTGTAATTAAACAAACGTATGATAAATTAACAGAAATTATGCAACATGATAGTTATATTAACGGTTATACATATGAATTACTTTTCGTGGATGATGGTAGTAGAGACCAAACATTAACAATAATTCAACAATTATCTGAATTAGATAGTAGGGTGAAATACATTTCGTTTTCACGTAATTTTGGTAAAGAGTCTGCGATGTATGCAGGGTTGAAAGCGAGTACGGAAGCTGAGGCGTTGATCATCATAGACGGAGATTTACAGCACCCGCCGTCATTAATTCCACAAATGATTGTAGATTTTAGAAATGGTGAAGATCAAGTGGTGGCTAAAAGAGATCGAACTGGAGAACGTTGGTTACGTAAGCATCTGTCTAAAATGTATTATTTAATGATTAATAAAATGGTAGATGTTACCTTAGAGGATGGCATAGGAGATTTTAGGTTACTGAGTCAGCGTGCCGTTAAAGAAGTTGTGAAATTAGGAGAATACAATCGATTTTCAAAAGGATTATTTGCATGGATCGGCTTTGAGCCAAAAGTCATTGAATATCAAAATGTACAACGCGAAGAAGGAGAGTCTAAATGGTCATTTAGTTCATTGTTAAATTATGGTATAGATGGACTGATTTCCTTTAACAATAGACCGTTACGTATTATTATTTATTTAGGATTATTTAGTTGTTTGATGAGCTTTCTCTATATTATATTCAATTTAATTTATACACTGAGTTATGGTGTATCTACGCCTGGTTATTTCACTACTATTTTTGCAGTATTGTTCCTAGGCGGCGTGCAGCTGACTTCTTTAGGTATTATTGGAGAATATATAGGTAGAATTTATTATGAAGTGAAACAGAGACCGTTATTTATTATACATAAGACGAATTTAAATAAACATGAGGTAAATTAATATGAAATCACTAAATTTGGACAAGATGTACCTGACACTTACCGCACTATTTTTATTTTACTATTTTATGGCGTTCTTTTTACCATTAACCCATGATGATTGGGATTGGTATAGTCAGTATGGCGTGCAAATGTGGCAGGAAAAATATGCGAATTTAAATGGGCGTTATTTGGGTAATATTTTAGAAACTGTAGCAGTTCGTTTGGATTGGTTTAGGTGGATATCTTACGCGTTAATTAGCATGGCTATGATATATATTATTGTTCGTTTTACTCACAATACGAAACAGCCACTATATTATTTAATAGCTTTTATACTTATGGTTACGATACCAAGTGAGATATACAAACAAACTTATGGATGGTTTGCAGGTTTTTATAATTATGTCCCAGCCACGTTGTGTGTGCTGTTCATTTTATGGTTTATCGTTACAGTTTTATTTGAACGAAAAGGGCTTACACCTGTAATCAATATTGTCTTTTATATTATTTGTTTTATTGGGCAGTTTTTTATGGAAAATACGACGCTCTTTAATAGTATGATTTTGGTGTTAGCTATCGCCCTGAACTTATTACTTTATCGACAAATTAACCCTAAATTTATTGTTGGTTTATTATTATCTGTGGTCGGCACAGTAATCATGTTTTTAAACCCCAATTATCGTAAAATATTTTTTGAAGGCAGCAGTTACCAGAATGTATCTAGTGAAACAGGATTATTCGATAAAATATTCCATACGGTGACTACGACAATTCCAGATTGGGTCTTTTTCAATCAAATTGTGATTTTATCTATGATTATTGCTGTGGTGCTAGTTATGCTTTATCGCAGTACTGTGCTGTACAGCTTATCCAAGGTGAAAATAGGGCTGACTGTTAGTGGATTATTGATATTGCCTATTTATTACTTTTTCATATATAAACAATTCGAATTACAAAATTTCCATTCAATCACTATAGCAAATCTGCTTAATACTGTGATTTGTATTATATTTTTAGGTGCAATGATTTATGCAATACATTTAGTGATCGGGCAAAAGGAAGTACGTTATACATTATATTTACTCCTAGCCTCAACTTTACTTGTATGTGCACCTTTAGTCATTGTATCACCACTCGGTCCAAGGAATTTTTATACAGTATATGTAATCTATAGCATCATTCTACTGATATTACTTGTTCAACTCAACGTCATGCATGCGTTGTGGCGTAATATGATTGTGGGAATTGCAATTATGTTTGGTGTTGTTTATTTGAGTGGTTTTTACTATATCCACTATCAAAATGAAACGCGAATCGCGAATTTGAAACAAGAAGTAAAAGAGCATCCAGATAAGGATTTCTATACGATGGAGAAACTGCCATTTGAACATTATTTACATCATGCAACGCCAACCAGCGAGAAATATCAAACACTATTCAATAAATATGAAGGTTTACCAAGCAGATACAAAAGTTAAGTATGTGCCTTTTGGTAGCGAAGAAAAGAAGAGTGATTGATGAAATAATGTGTTAATTATTATAAATTATTACTAGTTTTCGAATTACTCGAAACAGATAAAAGCTCCGGGATAGTAAATTTACTAACTACCTCGGAGTTTTTATTTAAATATTTGTAAAGTGATTTATTAATCATCGCCATCTTCATAATCATCATAATCGTCGCCGTCGTCATCACTGTCATCGTCGCCGTCATCATTACCGTCATCATCACCTGAATAAATACGTTGTTTTTGATTTGTAGGCGGTGGTTGTGTAGGTTGGGTTTCAGTTGATGCCGCATCATTATTTTTATTGAACCAAGCTACTGAGGATACTTTACCTGTAACATGATTGATAATGATATTAGCACCTTTTTGACTACTTATATCTTGAGTCACCAAATAGTATTTAATACCTTTATCTTCTTTTAAAGTAATAGATTTAAAGGTACCGCCGACGTGTTCTTTTGCTATATCTTTGGCTGATGCTTCACTGATTTTTTTATCTTCCTTTTTCTGTTCCTTTTTGGGTTCAGGTTTCTTTGGTTTTAAATCCTTTGTTTGTTTTATATTAGAAATTGTTTTCTTTTCTCTATCTACTTTAATGTGATATATACCTTCACTTGATTTTAATTTTACTAAAAATTCATTTTTATTATCAGTGAGCTTGATAGATTCAATATCACCGTTGTAACGTTTCTCAACCATTGCTTTTGCATCTGTCTCTGCCATAAGTTGCTGATTCGCTTTTAAAAATATAATTACACATAGGGCGACAGATAATCCAATACATGTCATTATTAAAATTAATTTAACGAGCAGTTTCATTTTTTGACTCCTTTAGGCACAGTTAAAATAAAGGATGATCCTTTATTTACTTCGCTTTTTACATCAATCACTATATTTTGTTGTGTGGCAATTTCTTGCGCAATGGACAATCCTAAACCTGAACCGCCAGTGCTACGTGACCGTGCTTTATCTACACGATAAAAGCGAGTGAAAATATGAGGCAAGTCAGATTCTGGAATACCTATACCGTCATCCATAATTTCAATATTGAATGAATCTTTATTATCAGAAATTCTGACAATAATAAGTGATTCACCATATTTGTGTGCATTATCTAAAAATATGTGTATTAATTGCTTGAATAAAGAAATATTTAGCCAAGCTTCATAAGATTCACAAGCTACTTCTACTTTTATATCTTGTTTATATACATGCTTTAAGCGATGTGTGATTTCTTCAATTAATTCCACTATATTTTCATATTCAAGACTACTTTCCGTCTTATTTTTCGTTATTTGAGCATAATATAACAATTGTTCTGTTAAATATTTCATTTTTTTAGCTTCATCACCAATAGCATGGATACTTTCATCTAATGTTTTTTGATCTTTCTTTCCAAATCGCCGCAACATTTGACTATAAGAGTTTATAACTGTAATTGGTGTTTTTAATTCATGTGACGCATTCATAATAAATGCTTGTTGTCTCTCGTCGTGTTCTTTCAATTTGTTCATCATGTCATTAAAGGAAGTAGATAATTCCTGCAATTCATACGAATCATTTTGTTGTACTTCTACAGGTAAATAATCTTTGGTTTCTTGTGTTTCTTTGATGTGCTTACTTAATTTCAAAATCGGTTGCGTGATAATATTGGTGATTACTCTATTCAAGTAAAAAATTACTATTAGTAATAATATAACTGAGCCGATTAAAATCCATTTTAAAATTTGAAAGGATTCATACTTAAAGTCTACATTTTCATAAAGCTGTAAATTGACGACTTCACCATGTTCCCAAACGATAGGCAAGGAAATCATTGCAAAATGATGACCTTTATAAGCAACGGTTTTTTTATATTGCTTACTTTGAAAGGGTTGTTGGATATTATTATAATCTACATTAGTCGTGAAATTCACTTTGGCTTTATCGTTCTTATCAATAACACTGATGTAGCCATCAGAAAGTATGTAACTGTTATTCATAATTTCTTGATTCGTTCTATTATCCGATTTTTTAATTTCTTCTATAATATTAATACTACGTGCTTCAAGTTGATTTAGCTCAGAAGCTATTGAAAAATGTTTGAAAATAACATACACAAAGATGTTCACACAAATAATCAAAATTACGGTCATCACGGTGATATACAACTGGATTCTAGTACCTAATCTCATATAAATTAATCCTTAATCATATAACCATACCCACGGACACTATCGATAATGGATGGTTTGTTTTTGTCTAACTTTTTACGTAAGTGACGTACATACACATCGACTACGTTAGTATCGCCTTGGTAATCAAATTGCCATACGTGTTTGATTATTTGCTCACGCTCTAAAGCCTGATTTTTATTTTCCAGGAAATAAACAAGCATTTCATATTCTTTTGGCGTAGTACTCACTATAGTATCGTCCATATAGACTTCACGTGACTTTGTATCTACAGAAATATGTCTATGTACGAGAATGTCATCATCTTCTTCTGTGTCAGCATGTAGCATTTTTAAATGCGCACGGATTCTAGCTAATAATTCTTCTATTTCGAAAGGCTTAGTAACATAATCATTTGCGCCAGAATCAAGGCCGCCGACTTTATCCATTAATGCGTCACGAGCGGTTAACATGATGACCTTTATTGAATTATCTTTCGTTCTAATACGTCTCAACACTTCCAAACCATTTAATTCTGGCAACATAACATCAAGCAAGATGAGATCAAAGGAATTATCTTGAAATGCTTGTATTCCTTGCTTGCCTGTATATGCTAAAGTCACATCGTATTCTGCAAACTCTAGTTCTAATTGCAATACACGTGCAATTTTTTCATCATCTTCCACAATTAAAATCTTTTCCATTATTCAATACACCTACTTTAGTTTTAAACCTATAAATTGCCAATAAAATAAATACATTAAGACCATAAATACTACATAAATAGGGAGTAACCACATATTTAATTTTAAAAGTTGTGAAGTATTAAATGGTCGATCATCTAACTCATAAAATATTAATAATGCTTTTGAACTTACTGGTAATGTTAAGCAATAGTTTATGCCAATTAATGTTATAAATACAACTGACATAGGATTTAATTCAAAGGTTTCCGCGAAAATAAGTACCGTTGGAACAAGTACCACAGCTCTTGTTGTATGGCTTGTAATGAGTAAATGTGAACCTACACTAATGATGCTTAGTATAATCACAAATACAATTGCAGGCATTACTGGTAATCCGTTAAGTAATGATAAAATTTGGTCTTGTATGTACTTAACGACACCGTATTTTATTAATAATTCTCCAAGTGCAGTTGCACTCGCTACGAAAAATATTAAACTCCATGACACTTCGGACAAAGCTTTTTTCCAAGTTATGAGTCCTAATTGAGGAATCAACATGCAAAAAGCCATTAAAATTGTTACAAAAGCAATATCAAGTCCATGTAAACTTTCAGTAACCCACAGTACAATAGTTATGCCAATTAAAATAATTGCTTTACGTTCCTTTGACGAAAGTGGTGTTTGTTCAACGTCAACTTCAATATCGACAGGTTCTTTATCTGAAACTTCCTTCATAGGTTGTTGTTTAATAGGACTGTACATTAATATGACAGCAAGCAATCAAACTAATTAGTAAACCAAAGGGTAAGCCCCATAACACGAAATCAATATAAGAAATCGATTTATCTGTTTGACCTTCTAAAATACCTATACCTATTAAATGACTTCCCGCACCAATTAAGGTCGTATTCGTCATAGTTAAAATAAGTATAGGTATCATTAAACCATACATCGTGGCACGCTTTGGAAACTGTGTTTTTATCGCTTGATAAATAGGTAACATTGCTGCCGCACGACTTGAAGTTGAAGGTATAAAGAAAGTCATGAGTTGAATCGTTGCCAAAATGAATAAACTTGCACGCTTTTCAGTATGGCATTTTCGGCTAAACCAATTGACGAGCCTTGTTAATAAACCACTTTCTTCTATGACACTACTGATGATAAATGCGCCAATCATTAACCAAACGATATGTTGATTTAATGATTCAAATAATATTGAATCTGGAACACCCAGCAACACTGCACCGATCAAACATAGCATCCCAGCTAATCCTGCAGGTAAATTTGAAAATATAAATAATATAATAGCTAAAATAAAAATCATTATACTTACTTTGCCTAAGTAACTTAAATCTAATACCAAAAAGATATAAAAACTTAAACAAAGAAAAGATATCCAAATCCATAGATGTGAAAATGAAACATTAGCTAGCATCTGTAACGACTTCCTTCAGTTTATGCTTTTGTTGTTCTCTTGCTTTAAAAAGGTTCATACCAATCATAATATAACGAATCGCACTTTCTACACTGCCCTCTAACCATTTATCTGCGTCGTTGATTGCATTTTCTAAAGTAGCTGGCTCAGGTATAATACTAGAAAATGCATCAATACCACTTTGATAATTTATTTTTGCGCCTTTACCAATCGTTCCCGCAAAAGCTATTACAGGTTTATTGTGATTTTTAGCAATACGTGCAACTTCAGCAGGCACTTTTCCATTCGGTGTTTGATAGTCAATACAACCTTCTGCAGTAATGACAATATCCGTTGATTCAAGATTGCTTTCGATTTGAATATAATTTTTAATCAAATCAAACCTTGGATGCAATGTTGCATTAGCGAAAGCGATGAGACCGGCTCCAAGACCACCTGATGCCCCTGTACCTTCTGCATAACGTAAATCCTTATTTGTATGTTGCTTAATTAAAGCGACTAAATGATATAAATTATTTGATAAATGTTCTACGTCCTCTTGTGACGCCCCTTTTTGAGGACCAAATACTCGTGCAACGCCTTTATCACCACATAATATATTAGACCAATTTACAGCAACATCAATTGGTGTTGTTGATACTCGGCTGTCTATATTGCTTAAATCTAAGTCATGAATTTTATCAATATCAACGCCACCATCAATGTAAACTGCCTCGCCATGCTTATTATAGAATTTAACGCCAATAGCTTGAGCCATACCTACGCCACCATCAGATGTACCAGAATCGCCACAACCTATAATTATTCTATCTACACCGTAATCAAGTGCTTTAATAATCATTTGACCTACGCCATAAGTTGTTGTGTATAATGGGTTTCTTTGTGTCTTAGGGACATGTCTTAATCCTGCAATTGCGACCATTTCAATCACAGCTACAGTTTCTTTTCCTTCTTTAAATACGCCAAAGTAAGATTGGATGCGTTGTCCGACAGGGCCAGTGACATGAGTCATTATTTTATAGCCATTTCTAATTTTAATAATAGATTCTACGAAACCTTCGCCACCATCAACCATAGGTATAACATTTACTTCATAATTTGAATTGACACGTTTAATACCTTTTTCAATTGCATAACCAACTTCTTCTGCACTTAAACTTTCCTTAAAACCTGATGGAATAACTGTAAATTTCATAATCTTCATCTCCCCGTATATAGTCTTAATTAATTGATACTCTTAGACTATGGTATGGGGGTTTACAATTGCTTAAAGAATTATTAAAAAATGATTAAAAAATTTAATAAAACATGATACCCAGTGCTAATCCTAAAATTACAATTAGCCATGACGGGGCTTTACAGTATGCTAGCAATACAAATAATATGGCAGCAAATGCGAAATCCATGTGTGAATTGACGGATGATGTAAAAATAGGATCATACAGTGCTCGCGATTAGAATACCAACTACACCAACACTGACCGCTTTTAACATTGCTTTAGCATAGCGATTCGACTGCACGTGTTCCCAAAATGGTAAAACGCCAATTAATAGTAAAAAGGCAGGTAAAAAAATAGCGATTGTTGCGACAATGCCACCTGGAATGCCAGACATAACGGTACCGATATATGCTGCAAAGGTAAATAATGGACCCGGCACTGCCTGTGTTAATGCGTAACCTGTTAAAAAGTCGTTCGCACTGATCATATCTGTTGCGACAAATGCTTGTTCTAATAATGGTAGAACAACATGGCCGCCACCGAAAACAAGTGCACCTGAGCGATAAAAATGATCAATCATACTCACCCATGAATTGGTTGTGAAGAAATTAATAATAGGTAAAATTAATAAAAAACTGAAAAAGAGTGTAAGTGCAATAACACCAACCAATTTAGGAATATTGAATATCTTTATTGATGGTTTACTTTCATCATTTTCTTTAAAGAGTATTAATCCAGCAAGCGCCACGATAATCAATGCACCCAATTGTGACATAGGGTGAATCACTGTGACTGCCATAACTAAGGTAAATAGTGCAAGAAGCTTTGTTTTCACATCAGGCAAAAGCTTCTTGCCCATGCCAATAATGGCATTAAGCACGATGGCAACTGCAACTAATTTCAAACCATGCGTCCAACCTAAATCACTGCTGTAAGCAAGGAGCAGCTGTCGCACAAAACATTAATACAATGACTGAAGGCAATGTAAAACCAATAAATGAAATAACACCACCAAGTAAACCTGCCTTCGTTATGCCGATACCAAAACCGACCTGGCTACTTGCAGGACCAGGTAAAAACTGACATAACGCGACTAAATTTGTATATTGCTGTTCTGTGAGCCACTTCCTACGTTTAACGTATTCATCATAGAAGTAACCGAGATGTGCTGTTGGACCACCAAAAGATGTACAACCTAATCTTAGCGCGACCAAAAAGACTTCAAGATATTTCATTAGCATAACCTCCCAATTTATAAATTATACTTCGCCAACAAGTTCTTTTAATTTTTGTTGGCTTTTGGCTAACATTTCTTTACCAAATGAAGTGATGATATAGTTCTTGCGTTGTTTACCCGCAACCACATTTTTCTCACTAACAAGTAATCCTTCGTCTTCCATACTATGTAAGAGGGGATACAACGTACCAACACTCATTGTATAACCGTGTTCTTGAAGTTCCTCAATCATCCAACTACCATAGATAGGATGTTCACTTGCATGATGCAAAATGTGAATATAAATAAACCCTAAAAACATACGTCTTTCTAATTTTGATTCCACATACATTCATCCTCTCTAATTAATATATCGAAAAGCGATATCGTATTTCGATTTCAATGTAACATTTATACTTTTGTCTGAGGTTGAATTTACATAAAATTTAAGAATTTATCATATTTTGTAATATAGATAGTGGATAACTCTTGTTAATGAAAAAGACCTATTTCAAAACAACTTTAAATAATTGTTTTGAAATAAGTCTTATATAATGGGGAGGATATTTTTTAACTGCGACGTGAATGTTTGTAGTGACTCATGAATATTAACATTAAATTGATAAGTCCTACGATGAGACCGCCTATCAACGCATACAATCCAAGGGGTACGAGGAACCAAGGCTCATGCAGTATGCCGTCTTGTGAAACGTAAGAGGGTATGACTAAGAAAAGTATCGCACAGGTGATACCAATTAAAATTAAAATCATACTTACAATGCTTAGACGTATGCGTTTGATACTTTTCCCATCATTAACGAGCTTATCTTTAATAACATCATCGCCTAAGATTAAATCATCGAGTGACAAGTGGAACGTTTTAGCGATATGGACAATCATTTCTATATCTGGTAAATATCTATTATTTTCCCAAGCTGATACTGTTTGTCTGGATACATTAAGCTGTTCGGAAAGTTGTTCTTGTGTGAGTTGATGCTCTTTTCTAATCGATTTAATTTGATTTCCAAAATCCATACGATCTTTCCTCCAATCTCTATAGCGTTAGATTCTTCGTAAAAAGCTGTTGTTATGCGATTGCAAGCAACACTTTACACCTCCCGCAAGACATACTGTCGCTTAAAACAGCTATGTCTTGTGATGCTTTCTTTTATTAATTAATTCTATGTTTGATAATAAAAACTTGAAAGCGACCAGCTAATTGGCTAATAAATTTAGGAGGTTATATACAGATTATGAGTAAAAAATTATTTTTTTCAAGTATTTTTTGCATGATTTTTGGAATTTTAATGGGAGGGCTATTTATTGTTTTACCTAGTCATGTTGATCAAGATGGCACCTTACGTGAACCATGGTTTTTAGTGGAATTTGGTTTTATATTTGTGGCATTGGGGTTATTATTAATGTTCGTAACTGCCGGAAAATATTTATATCATCGTTTTTTACAGCATAAACAATAATATTTTAAGCATCTAGGTCATAAATAAAACATGTTATGTTGTAAATTTTAATATCTAGTAATCCTTGTAGAGCGAGAAAGAAACCAAATTTCTAAGCTTGGTTTCTTTCTTACTTTTTTCAATTTAATAGCAATCTTTTTAAAAACTAAAATAAGATGATTTACTAAAAAAGTAAAATTAATGTACAATAATATGTAAGCGCTTACTAATTTATTTGAATCATATTAAATCAAGCTTTTAAAAGGAGAATGTAAATGAAGGACAAAGTGATGATGATAACGGGCGGTAGTAGTGGCATGGGCAAAGCAATGGCGAAACGATTTGCTGAAGAAGGTGCCAAAGTAGTTATAACAGGTCGCTCATTAGAACGACTTGAAGTTGCTAAAGCGGAAATTGAACAATATGAAGGTCAAGTGCTGTGTATAGATATGGATGTACGTGATCCAGAGCGTGTGCAGTATACAGTAGATGAGACTGTAAAAACATTTGGACAGATAGATGGTCTTGTGAATAATGCAGCAGGTAATTTTATTTGCCCTGCAGAAGATTTATCGATTAATGCGTGGAATTCAGTTGTAGATATTGTATTAAATGGTACATGGTATTGTACACAAGCAGTAGGTAAAGAATGGATTAAAAATGGTCAGAAAGGTCGTATTTTGAACATGGTTGCGACGTATGCTTGGAGATCTGGTCCGGGCGTTATTCATTCGGCAAGTGCCAAAGCCGGCGTCCTTGCAATGACGAGAACACTTGCAGTGGAATGGGGTTCTAAATATGGTATTACAGTGAATGCCATTGCACCTGGACCAATCGAAAATACGGGTGGAGCAGGAAAATTAAGTCTATCTGAAGAAGCACGTCAACAGACACTAGATAGTGTGCCAGTAGGTAGAATGGGTCAACCTGAAGAAATTGCAGGCTTGGCTAAATTCTTGTTCTCAGGTGATGCAGACTATATTAATGGCGCTTGCATGACTATGGATGGCGGACAATGGCTCAATCAGAATGCGTTTTAAGCAATTCGCAATTTATATATTAGACAAATTGGACGCGTCATATCGTTTAATTTGTCTTTTAAATTCAACACTATTGCTAATATATAATAAAAACAACGGATTCAATTACAATTTATAAAACAAATTAACCTAATTCAATTGAAATAAATGACTATTTCTACTATCATATATACTTGTGCTAAAAAAATAACAAAAATTATATCTTTCGAAACTTTTTGGTTAATAACTGAAAAGTTTCTTTTTATGTCGGTCTTTCTAGCCGATCAATATAAATGAAATAAAACAGTAGAATTGAGTGATTTTCAAATAAAAGAAATGAGGTGTTATTGGGATGTTGTACAAAATTCATTTTAAAAATATATGTTTCTGTATTTTAGGGACATTTCTTATAGGTATAGGTATTAATGTGTTTGTAATTCCTGCTAATTTTGGGGAGGGTGGTACGGTTGGTGTTTCGTTAAATCTAAAATATACACTAGGCTTATCACCGGCAATTACCTCTCTAATTATAAATATGATATTAATTGCGGTAGGTTGGAAATATTTAAGTAAAACGACAGCAGTTTACACATTGATTACAGTAATTTCGAGCTCAATGTTTTTAGGACTAACTGAATCATTTAATATGCAGATTGAATCTGATTTTATAAATACAGTGTTTGGCGGCTTACTACTTGGTGTCGGTACTGGACTTGTAATCTCAGCACGCAGTACATTAGGTGGCACATCTGTTATTGCTAAAATTATAAATAAATATACTGAAATCAAAACTTCTCAAGCGTTGTTTATGCTTGATTCAATCATTGTGCTATCTTTCTTAATCATCCTTCCCGCGCAAAATGTTTTATATACCATTGTTATGCTTTTTATAGTTGAGAAAAGTATGTCATTTGTAATAGAAGGTTTTAATCCTAAAAAGGCAATTACAATTATTTCAAATTATAATAATGAAATTAGTAAGGGGATTAATAAAGAAACTGGTAGAGGTTCAACATTATTGAATGGAGTCGGTGGCTATGAACGAAAAGAGACGAATGTGCTTTATGTTGTCGTACCACAAAACCAATTATCAAGAATTAAGAAAATCGTTAATGCTCACGATGAAAATGCTTTTCTTGTTATTCATGATGTGCGAGATGTCTTGGGGAATGGCTTTATGAAAGTACAGTAATGTAAAATATGTGTGGGTATCAATACGCATTGAAAAAGTCCTAATACTGTCAGCAGTGTTAGGACTTTTTTATAATAATTATGGCAATGTTAGATTTTAATTATGGGTGGAAGATTACTTTATCAAAATGTTTCTTTTTATTAACTAATGCATCAAATGTTTCAGGACCTTTTGCTAAATCTAAGCGATCTGAAATCATCGGATCCACTTGAATCTCTCCTGTAGACATGTAATGAAGGGACGCATGCCATTCTTCGCCTGGAAATGGGGCGGATAAGCCGTTCCAAGATCCAATAACATTAAGTTCATTGCGTAATATTTTTTCAAAATGAACACGATCCATTTCAATATCGGAGTAAGGTATGCCTAGCAGTAAGACTTCCCCGCCCTTAGCTGGTAACGTTAAGACTTGTCCAATCGTAAATGGTGAGCCTGCTGATTCAACAGCGACATCTATGTTATGAGGAATAGTAGCGATGACGTCATCTAAATTTTCTGTTTTAGAATTAATCGTATAATCTGCACCGAGCGTCTTAGCAATTGCTAGTTTATCTGGGTCGATATCAATCGCAATCGTTTTAGCAAGCACCAAATATTTTAGCCCATTGAATGGCTAGTAAACCGATACTGCCACACCCTATAACAGCTACCGTTGCACCAGGTTTCATGCTTGTTCTATAAAACCCATGTGCTACTACTGCAGAAGGCTCGACCATAGCAACTGTATCAAAGTCTACATTAGCTGGCAATTTTAAGACGTTATTTGCAGGTAGTTTAACGAATTCTGCAAAACAGCCAGGTTCATAAGAGCCAATAACATATAAATGTTCACATCTAGAGTATTCACCTTTCTCACATTGTTCACAGGCGTGACAAGCGATAGCTGGACAACCCGTGACTGCATCGCCAACTGCCACATGATTTACGTTACTGCCTATACTTTCCACAACTCCTGAAAATTCATGCCCAAAAGTCATGCCCTCACGATAAGGTCCTAACTTTTTATAGCGGGAATTATCCGAACCGCATATACCAGTTGCAATCACTTTAATAATGACATCATTACTGTCTTCAATTTCAGGAGATTTTGTTTCTTCGTACCTTAAATCTTCAATGCCGTATAGGTTCAAAGCTTTCAAAGTATTTCACCTCTTATCTTCTGAATAATAAGCGCATTAATTTTGTTCAGAAGTAACTTTTTTCTTTTTAAAAAATTTTGCGCCGAAGTAACCAAGAAAAACGACTATATTACAATAAAGTAAGTTATCCATATATAAATCTGTAATACCTCTCAATGGCCCAAGCATGAAATCTAACATATGTTCTACCATAATAATTATCTCCTTATATCATTTAAGTGCTAAATGATGATTATTTAAAACAAGTTAATCGATAGGGCGAAGGAGTACTTTGATGCCTTCTCCACCTTTGATATGGTTGTAGCCTTCTTCCCATTGCGTAATATCAAGTTCATTTGTGACTAATGCTTCAGCATTGACATCACCACTGCTTAACAGTTGTAAAGAAGGTTCCCAGTCGGCTGGTTTTTGACTTCTCGTACCGACCATTCGTATTTCTTTTTGTATGATTTTTTCTAAATCAAAAGAAATTTCTGGATCTTTAAAGATACCAACTTGGACATATTGTCCTTTTTTACGTAAGATATCTAAACCTTGTTTGGCGGCAGGTACTGCACCAGAGCATTCTAAAACTACGTTTGCACCATAACCATTGGTAATACTGTTTACATAGTCTTTTAAATCAGTATTTTGAATATTGACGACATGATCTAATTTAAGTTCTGTTGCCTTATCTAATCTTGTTTGATCATTATCTAATCCAGTGATTACGACTTCTGCACCTTTACTTTTAACGACTTGCGCGACAAGTAATCCAATAGGTCCAGGCCCCATAACAACTACGACATCGTCAGGCTGTATTTCAATTTTAGAAACGGCATGGTGGGCACAAGCTAATGGCTCCGTCATAGATGCTCGCTTTATATGAAACATTGTCAGGAATACGGTGGACACTCGCCGCACGTGCAACTAAGTATTGTGTGAAGCCACCGTTTTGTTGTGTGCCTAAACCTTTACGATGATTACATAAGTTATAATCACCACTTTGACAATATTCACATTCACCACAAATGTAATATGTTGTTTCAGAAGTGACGCGATCACCAATTTTAAAATCGGTGACATTAGCGCCTGTCTCTACAACCTCTCCTGAAAATTCATGGCCAAGTGTTACTGGAAAGTTCACTTTATAATGACCTTCATACGTGTGCACATCCGTACCACAAATACCTGCATAATGGACTTTTATTTTTACTTCATCTGCGTTCGGTGAAGGTATCTCTCTATCTAAGACTTCTAGATTCCCGAATCCTGGTTCAGTTTTAACGAGTGCTTTCATGTAATGTCAGCTCCTATCTGTTAATTAAATAAACTAAAGAATTTGAAAATAATGTAATTTAAGATGTTACCACCTTGGTCAAGACTTGAAATTTGAGATGAGCCAGATGGCATGTTTACGTTAGTGCCTTCTGCCATGCTTGTGAATATCGGTGCAACATCTGTTGCGATATATAAAGAGATGGCAATCATAATTGTGCCGACAATAACCGAGTGTATGATATTACCTCGTGCAGCACCTACGATAAATGCGACAATAAATGGAATTGTTGCTAAGTCACCAAATGGTAAGACTTGGTTACCAGGTAAAATAACTGCTAATAATACTGTGATCGGAACTAAAATTAAAGCTGTTGAGATAACTGTTGGGTGGCCTAATGCAACCGCAGCGTCTAAACCAATATAGATTTCACGATCCCCAAAGCGTTTGTTTAACCAAGTACGTGCAGATTCGGAAACAGGCATTAAACCTTCCATCAAAATCTTAACCATACGAGGCATTAACACCATAACGGCAGCCATTGACATACCAAGGTTGATAACATCGCCAGCGTTGTAACCAGCTAACAAACCAATGATTAAACCAAGTACTAAACCGACGAATATGGATTCACCAAATGCACCGAAACGTTTTTGAATCGTTTCTGGGTCTGCATGTAGTTTGTTGATACCAGGCACTTTTTGTAAACCTTTTACTAAGAAAATACCTGGAGCATATGAAATTGTACTACCTGTGGCAATCGATACCCCAGGTAAATCGTAGAACTCACTCATCATTGGTGCAGTCCAGTCAGCCACTTTTAGACAGACGATTTGGAATATTGCCGCAGCCACTAATGATTGCCAAATGCTATCAGATACGGCGTAAACCATGGCACCCATAAATGTATAATGCCAGAAGTTCCAAATATCTACGTTCATTGTTCGAGTAGTCTTTGTCAGTAACATAACAATGTTAATTACAATACCTAAAGGAATAATAAATGCTGCGATAACAGATGCCCATGCAATAGAAGATGTTGCCGGCCAACCCACATCAATAACATTTAAGCTTACACCTAAGTTCTTAACCATCGCTTGGGCAGCGGGCCCCAAGTTGTTTACAAGTAAATCAATAACTAAGAAAATCCCTACGAATGCGACACCAATCGTCAAACCTGATCTAAATGCCGCACCGACTTTTTGCCTAAAGAATAATCCTAGTAAAAATATAACGATTGGAAGGATTACTGTTGCCCCTAAATCTAGAAAAGCTTGAATAAAATCTACAAATCCACTCATCCCTTACACCATCCTCTTTAATATAAAGTGATGTTGGTATAAATTAAGACGCCATTTTGATATAACCATGAACTTCTCTTTTGATATTTATCCCAACGGTTGATTCGGTATGTTAAATTAAATGACTCATTATTCTTGTAATGCGTCTAAGATTTCTTTTTTAGTATCTTCAACGCCAATTCCAGTTAAGAAATTACGTGCGTTAATGACAGGGAAGTCGTATTCTTTTTGCGTCATTGCAGTTGTAACTAATAAATCTGCTGAATCTGCGTAAACGCCAACTTCTGAAATTTTAATTTGTTTTAAATCTACTTTGATATTGTGCTCTTTTGCCATTTCTTCGATTGCACTATTTACTACCGTTGAAGTTGCGATACCCGCGCCACATGCTACTAATACTTGTTTCATAATAATTTCCTCCTAATTTGAGAACTTAATATTTAAATTCTCTTCCTGTTATATTTTTTATTAATAAATTGAATGATTATGCGTCTGCTAATTCTTGCTCAATAACTTCTACGACTTGATTGCTATCTGTTGCGTTGGCAATGGTTTCAAGTATTTGATCATTTTGGAAAATGCCCATCAATTTTTGTAGTAATGATAACTGTGCATCCTCTTTATCCATTGCGAGCATAAAGATTAATTTCACATCCGTTGTTTCTTCAACTTCGCCCATAATGACGAAAGGAACTGTTTCTTTAAGGACAGCCACACCGATTGATTTTGAATTCACGTGCTGGATATCTGTGTGCGGGATGGCTACAGAACAATATACTGTAGGTAACCCTGTAGCAAATGATTGTTCTCTTTCGATGACTGCATCTTTGTATGATGCTTTGACGTAACCATTGTCATGCATTAAATCGGCTAATTGACTTAAGACGTCTTCCTTTGTTGTGGCCTCTAAACCAATGACAACATTCGAGGCATCAACTGTTAAACCTTCCATATGACGCAACCCCTTTGCTTTAGTCTATTTTTGAAAATTGTTTAATCGTTTCAAATATTTGTGATTTTGAATCTGTTTGTATGATGCTTTGCATACTTTCATTGTCTTGTGCTAAATCTCGTAACTGTAATAGGGGTCTTAAATGTTTGAATTTATCTGTTGCCGCGATAACTACAAAGACATGTACATTACGTCCTGTACTTAGCGTCAATGGTTCGTCTAATACCAACATACTCATAGACGTACGGTTTACATTTTGTTCGTTCTCAGCGTGTGGTATGGCGATGTTTTGATTGATAACCATATAAGTATCGTCGAAAGATTGAATCATCGAATCGATGTAATTTACATCTATATAGCTTTGACTAGAAAGTGGTTCAGCTGTAAGCCGAATTGCTTCTTCCAAATTTGAAACACGAGATGCAAATTGAATATGGTGTACTGGCAACAAATCTTGTAAATTCAAATGACCATTTAACGAAATTGAAGACGATTTGATTGAAGCGTATGCATGAATATCATCAAATTGGTTTTTAATTTCATTAAGTAAAGCATCTTCGTTATGAATATCTGCATGCTCACGTATCATGGCGAGCATCTTTTCAGCGTGTATGTCTGTCTCAAAATTATTGTTGAGTTGACCGAATACGTACTGACGAAGATCGTGTTTTTCTTTGGCAGTTAATATTGCCTTTGTGATATATAATCTTTTGTGTGTCATCACGTGCATTGGTGAAAAGACAATATCAAAGTCTAGCGTATACTGATTAAATTCACGTAGTGATAAGGCATCTAAAAATATGAATTCTGGAAACACACTCCGTAATTCTTGTAACATGAGTTGAGAAATTGACGTACCTTGTGTACAAACCACCACAGCTTTTACTTTTTTGTCGATGTCTTCATCTTGTCTTCTTAAAATACCGCCAATGAGTATGGTTAGATATGCGATTTCATTATCAGGTAATGGTTGGTTAAAGAACTTTTCCATAGGTTTGGAAGAGAGTTTAACAAGATGAAATAATTCCTTGTAATCATCTTTCAGATTATTCTGTAAACTATCGACATCAGATAACTCATATCTAATTCTGTAAAAGGCGGGCTTCATATGAAACAACAATTGGTTGACCAATGTTTCACGATCTTCAAAAGTGATAAAAGTAATTTTCTCAAATTGATCAAGCATGCTTTGTAGTGCAGTTTTTAATTCCGGTAAAACTTTCACATCATCTAATTCCGACCATTGCACACTTGTTGATAAGAGCCGCAATGTTATAAATAATTTCTCTTGCCGAGGAATATCAGGATAGTTTGAAGTTAGTATTTCGGTCGCTTGATACTCCTCAGTGTCGGAAAGGTCATCGTATCCAATTGAAAAAGGTGAGACGATCTTATCGTGTTGAATTCTTCTCAAGATGAAATAGAGTTTATAACGTAATGTCTCAGTACTTTGATCAATAAAATTATTCTCTAAATATTGTTCTATTTTGTTAATTTGAAGATCGATGATTTGAAGTTTATCTTCTTGCAAAGCTAAACTTGTTAAAATATCATCTTTTGAAATATTTAAAGTGAATACTTTATCAATTAAGCGTGTTAAAAGTCTTCTAATTTCAAACTCATTACCGACTAAATAATAACCCTCCTGTCGTGAATATTTCAGAGTGACATCATATGGTTCTAGTAATAATTTTAATTTTTTTAAATCATTTAACACTGTGTTCTTACTTACTTTTAAATCGATTGCAAAGTGATTTAATGACAATGTTTCATCTTCTCTAAACAACATCAGTAAAATGAGATGCGCGCGTTGGTAAGCAGTATATACTTGCTCATCTTCCTGTGGAATAGGTTCAAGTGATACATTAAGAAAATTTTTGATTATATCATCAACGATGAAGAATCCTTGGCTTGTGCGTTCAATTGTTGGGCAATCTTGTTCAGTTAACCATTCATTGATTTTTTGGATTCGATAGCCAAGTTGTCTGCGAGACATGTTGAACATTACTTCTAAGTCTTTGCCTTTAATTTTCGGATTTTTAATCATTTCGGTAATGATATTAAAGTTTTCTGCTTGTATTTTGAATCCCTCCCTTGTTGTTGACTCTAATTTAGCACAGGTCATCAAAGAGTTGTACACTCATTAGACACAAATGCATTTCCGTTTTATGTACATCATTGTGATTAGAACGAGAAAAAGCACTTACCATCGCATTTGGAATGATAAGTGCTTATCGTATAATATGTTTATTATTTTAATAATTTCATTCTTAATTCATTGATTATAAGATATGAAAGTTAAAAAGAGAAATTATATTATCTTTACTGAATGATTTTCTAGGATGCTTTTCCATTCGTCATCAAATTCAGTATCTGTTACGATATAGTCGATATTGGATAGGTGACCAAAGCTTATTAAACTATTGCCATCAAATTTAGAAGCATCAATTGCCAAAATAACTTGTTTGGCTTTATTGATCATGAGTTCTTTAATGTGAGATTCGTATTCATTAGAGTCGGTGATGATGCCATCTTTAGACAAGGCTTTACAGCTTAAAATCGCATAATCAGTATGGAATTTATTAATTGATTCTGTCGTTTGAGGACCAACTAATGCAGAAGAATGTTTTAATAATTTGCCACCTGTTGAGTTGATTTCCATAGATGTTTGATTAAGTTCATATAGTGCGTTTACAGCATTTGTTATGATATGAATTCTTTTATTGGAAATAGCAAAACGCTTTAATGCTTCATTTATTGTAGAACTGGAATCAGCAAATAAACTTGTATCATTTTGTATAAATTGATCAATTTTTTTAGCAATAATGACTTTGCTATCTTTATTGCGCGTATGTCTTACAGAATAAGGCAGTTCTTCAGTTTTGATTAGTTTCGCGCCACCATAATTCCGTTCTACGATACCTTCTTTTTCCAATTTTTCTAAATCTCGACGAATTGTTTCTTCTGAAACATTAAATTCAGAAGCTAATTTATTCACATAAACAACATTGTTTAAATAGAGATGATTTAGTAGTGACTTTCTTCTTTCAAATGGCTTCATAATAAATTTCTCCTAAATATATATTGTCATCATTATAGCATAAAACCGCTTTTAATCTCACAAAAAAAGACTGAAACCAACATATAAACCACATTAATTATCAAAATATTTTGTTTTATGTTGATTTATGTGGATTGTTTGATTATAATCATAACCAAAGAGGTGATAAGTTGAAGCATTATATAGCTGTTGATATTGGGGCGTCTAGTGGTAGAGCCATCTTAGCAAATATCGACAATAACCAGATTAAAACACAAGAAATCAATCGTTTCGCCAATGGTTTTACAACACAGAATCAACAGGAAGTGTGGGATGTTGACTATTTATTTGAAGAAATTATTGTTTCTTTGAAAAAAGCTAAAGCTATGGGCATCACAGAGTGTTATTTAAGTATAGATACGTGGGGCGTAGACTATCTTTTTTTAGACCACAAAGGGAAGCGCTTACAAAACGCCGTCTCATATAGAGATTCAAGAACGGATACAACGATGGATAAATTATTCACTGAAGTTTCCAAATATGATATTTTTCAAAAAACTGGAATTCAATTTTTAACTTTTAATACAATTTATCAGTTGTTTGAAGAGACACACGCATTAAAAGATCAAGCACATGATATTTTGCTTATTCCTGATTATTTGAATTATTTACTTACCAATGAGAAAAGAAATGAAATTACCAATTTAAGTACGACACAATTACTCTCAGTGCATGATCATTCATTAGATCAAGCGTTACTAACATCAATAGGAATAGATAAGGCACAATTTCCAAACACGATTGAACCTGGCACATACATAGGCGAAATCAATGCAGACTTAAACATCCAGGATGATTTACCTGTGACACATGTTTATGCCACAGCATCGCATGATACCGCATCAGCTGTTTTAGGTTCTGTTGGAGATGCATTTAAAAAATGGGCTTTTTTATCAAGTGGGACTTGGTCATTAATAGGTAAAGAATTAGAAAGCCCAATCGTAACTGAAAAAGCATTAGAACTTGGATATTCTAATGAACGCGGTATGAATCACACCTATCGCTTCTTAAAAAATATTATAGGTATGTGGATTATACAGCGGATACGCAAAGATTGGCCTGAAAATTATACATTTCCTGAAATGGTAGAGGAAGCAAAGCAACATCAAGACTTTAAAGTTTATATCGATTTTAACGATCAACGCTTTATTAATCCTGACTGTATGGTGGATGAAATTAAAAATTACTGTATTCAGACAAACCAAACAGTGCCACAAACGTTAGGTGAAATTGTGCAAAGCGTCTATATGAATCTGGCAATAATTTATGCAATTTCCATAGAAGAGTTAAACGAAATAACAAGAGAACCAATCGAAGTAATCAATATTGTTGGCGGTGGTTCCAACAATGACTATTTAAATGAACTTACGGCCTTGTATACAAATTGTGACGTCATTGTGGGGCCAACAGAAGCGACAATTTATGGGAATTTGGCAGCAACAATGATTGGCACAGGTGAGTTTGAAAATATTCAAGAAGCTAGAGCGGTAATTAAGCGTTCTACAGATACGACAAAGATAGACAAACCGGAGTTAAAGCATATAGCAAATCAAGATATTAAGACATTCAAGGGGGTTACTCATTATGAGTACGTATAATAAGCAAGCATTTGAAGCAGCAAAAACACAATATGAGACATTAGGCGTTGATGTAGAGAAAGCATTAACTAAATTAAAAGATATTAAAATCTCTATCCATTGTTGGCAAGGAGACGATGTAGAAGGTTTCCTTTTCAATCAAGAATTATCAGGAGGCATATCAGTTACTGGTAATCATCCAGGTAAAGCAAGTAATGGAGCAGAACTTAGAAGTGATTTAGAAGAAGCTTTAAAGCATATTCCAGGAAAACATAAAATTAATCTACATGGTATTTATGCCGAATCTGAAGAAGCAATCGATTTAGATGAAATCGAGCCAAAGCATTTTGAAAAGTGGGTGCATTGGGCAAAAGAGAATGAATTGGGATTAGATTTTAACCCAACATGCTTCAGTCATGAGAAGTCAGAAGATGGCTTTACATTAGCGCATCCGGATAAATCAATTAGAGACTTTTGGATACAACATTGTAAACAATCTAGAAAAATCGGTGAATATTTTGGTAAAGAGCTCGGTCAACCTTCAACAACAAATATTTGGGTGCCAGACGGTTATAAAGACACACCGGTAGATCGTTTAACACCTCGCAAACGTTTGATGGAGAGTTTGGATGAAATTTTTAAAGAAGAAATAGACGAAAGCTACAATATCGATACATTAGAAAGTAAATTATTTGGTATTGGTTCTGAAAGTTATGTTGTGGGATCTCATGAATTTTATATGGGTTATGCCTTAACAAGAAATAAACAAATATTACTAGACGCCGGACATTATCATCCAACAGAAGTGGTGTCTAACAAATTATCGGCACTCAATTTATTTACAAAAGGTTTAAGTTTACATGTTTCTAGACCAGTAAGATGGGATAGCGATCATGTGGTTACATTGGATGACGAATTGAATGAGATAGCCAAAGAACTCATTTATAACGATTTACTTAAGAGTACAACAGTTGGTTTAGATTTCTTTGACGCATCTATTAATAGAGTGGTCGCATGGGTTATTGGTACTAGAAATATGCAAAAAGCATTGCTTAAAGCATTATTAGATCCTATTAATGAATTAAAAGAAGTTGAACAAAGCGGTGATTTTACGAGACGTTTAGCGTTACAAGAAGAAATGAAGATGTATCCGTTTGGCGCGATATGGAATGAATTTTGTAGCAGAAACGATGCTGAACCAGGATTGGATTGGTATGAGCCAATTAAAAAATACGAAGAAAATATTTTACAGGAAAGAGGAATTTAATTGGAAAACTTTGTAGATTCTCCCGCGGTTAAAGAATTATCTAAGATTACACATTTAATGTATCACAAAGGTTGGGACGAACGTAACGGAGGCAACATATCTTGGATATTAGATGCTGCCAAGGTTCAACCGTATTTATCAGAAGATGGCAGAAATATAAGAAACGTAAGTCTGCCATTTGAGGTGCGTCCATTAGCGAATAAATATATTCTTGTCACTGGTACAGGAAAATACTTCAAAAATATTATAGACGATCCACAAGATGCATTAGGTTTAATTAAAATTGCAGCAGACGGTAAAAGCTATAACATTTTATGGGGTTTTGTGAACGATGCAGTAGCAACAAGTGAATTGCCAACGCATTTAATGAATCATATCCAACGTTTAGAAGTCGATGCTACACACCGCGTTATTATGCATTGTCACGCCACACATACGATTGCGATGACGTATACGCACGAATTAGATGAAAAGGCATTTACGAAAACATTATGGAAAATGTGTACAGAATGTCTCGTTGTATTTCCAGATGCAATTGGTATTATTCCGTGGGTGGTACCTGGCACAGAACAAATAGGACAACTCACTTCAGAAAAAATGAAACAGCAAAGATCTGTGATTTGGCCATTTCATGGTGTATTTGGAGCAGGGCATGATTTAGACGAAGTGTTTGGTCTGATTGAAACCATTGAAAAAGCAGCTGAAGTATATACGTATGCGCAAGCACAAGGTGGTATTAAACAAACGATTTCGGATGAGAATTTATGGGAGTTAGCTCAAGGATTTAATGTAGAACCTAAAGAAGGTTACTTAGAGGTTGAGGTGAGATAGATGACGCGAATTGCAACGGTGATGTATGTCAATGAAGGTTCTTATGATGCATATAAACGAAGACATGATGAACTATGGCCTGAAATGAAACAGTTATTAAAAGAGAGCGGCGTGCATGACTACAGTATTTTTCTAAATGAAGCCACTGGAGAATTATTTGCAGTACTTGATGTTACCGATAAAACAGCATATGACAATATGGAGAAAAATCCGATTTGTCGGAAATGGTGGGACTACATGGCCGATATCATGCAAGTGAATGAAGATAACAGTCCTAAATCAACTGAATTGAGAGAGATGTTCTATTTGAAATAAACGAAAAATGGGGATGAGGTTATGAGTTTAAAACCTAAAAAGACAAATGGCTGGCTGGCAACAATTGCAGTTGCGATGGCCAATTATATAGAAGCGGGTTCAATTATTGCAGCAGCGAGTAGTTTATCACTCTGGCAAGCATATTTAAATATTGATAATTGGCAGATGGGCTTACTGAGTGCATTAAGTGCGAACGCGTTAGGTGCAGCAATTGGTGCATTAATCGGTGGTCCATTAACAGATAAATTAGGTAGAAAATTTATCTTTAAATACGATCTATTATTATACATGGTAGGTATTTTAATTATCATGCTATCTGTTAATTTATCAATGTTACTCACAGGTACAATCATTGTTGGTATAGCTGTAGGTATAGGGGTACCTGTAGCTTGGACATATATTGCAGAAGAAGCACCAGAAAAAGAAAGAGCAAAACGTGTAGGAACTGCACAATTAGCTTGGTCTATTGGACCAGCAATTACTTTTACTTTAGCAGTTATGTTAGCGCCATTAGGATTATTAGGCTCAAGATTAATTTTTCTACATTTGTTTATCATCGCGGGTGTTACGTGGTGGATTAGACAAGGTATGGAAGAATCTAAAATCTGGGAGGAAGAGAAGGAAAAAGAACAAAGAGAAGCTTCGTTTAATGTTAAAAAGACATCAGCTTTTAAAGAATTATTTACTAACCCAGTGAATTTAAAAGCAATGTTATTACTTATAGGAATTTATTTATTTTGGAATTTAACGTCTGGCGCCATGGGGTACTTTATGCCCTTTATTTATGAAAGCGTCGGTGGTCTGAGTGGTGCACAAGCCAACATTTTACAAGCGATTTTATGGCTGTGTACAGTGATTACGACTTACTTTGGATTTATGAAATTAGGAGACCGTATCAGTCAAAGATTACTATTTAGTATTGGTGCAACGATGGGTATTGTTGCTTGGATTATATTGACCTTTGCACCTATGAATTGGATATCACTGATTTTATTTGTTTTATTATGGGGGTCAGCAGCAGGTATAGGTGCCCAAGTCTTTTATGCATTATGGACAAGTGAACTATTCCCAACCCGTTATCGTGCCGGTGCGCAAGGCTTGATGTACTTTATAGTACGAGCAGGAATATCAGTATATACATTTGTATTACCTACCATTTTAGCATCACTTGGATTCAAAATTACTGGAATCATTATGATTTCATTTTTAGTTATTCATGCAGTCATTGGCATTGTCCTAACTCCTAAGACACAAGGTAAGACGTTAGAACAGATTGAACGTGAAAGATATGGAGAAAGGGCAAATAGTAGCGTAAGCATTACACCAGAAACAAATACCATGATTCAAGAAGGGGAGAGTAAAATATGATAAATATTAAAGATTATATTAACGGTTCATTTGTTGAAAGAAACATGGAAGATGCAATTGATGTGAAAAATCCTGCAACTGAAGAAACAATTGCAAAGTTATACAGAGGTTCAGAACAAGACACTAAAGAAGCTATCGACTACGCAGATAAAGCCCAAACGAAATGGAGCGAACTGCCAGCAATTGAGCGAGGCAACTACCTTAAAAAAATTGCAGCAGGTATTCGAGAACGTAGTGAAGAAATTACCAAAGTCATTATGCAAGAAGGTGGTAAAACATATGATTTAGCGAACACGGAAGCCTTTTTTACAGCAGATTATATAGATTATATGGCAGAGTGGGCAAGAAGATATGAAGGAGAAATCATACAGAGTGATCGTAAGAAGGAACATATTCTAATGTACAAAAAAGCTCTGGGTGTTACTACAGGTATTTTGCCATGGAACTTCCCGTTCTTCTTAATCGCACGCAAAACAGCGCCAGCACTTATTACTGGAAATACAATTGTAGTTAAACCTTCAGAAGAAACACCTATAAATGTGCAAATATTCACTGAGATTTTAGATACAGTTGACTTACCACCTGGTGTGTTTAATTTAGTGAACGGTGAAGGTAGCGTGGTGGGTAATGAGCTTGCGAGTAATAGTAAAGTCGCACTCGTATCTATTACTGGTAGTGTCTCAGCAGGTAAAAAAGTAATGGAAGCTGCAAGTAAAAATGTAACTAAAGTTAATTTAGAATTAGGTGGTAAAGCACCGGCAATTGTCTTAGAAGATGCTAATTTAGATAAAGCAGTTCAATATATTATAGATTCACGTATTATTAATACGGGTCAAGTGTGTAACTGTGCTGAACGAGTGTATGTACATTCCAGTATAAGTGAAAAATTCACACAACGATTAGTTCAAAAAATGAGCGAAGTTCGTTTTGGTAATACATTAGAACATAATTACGACATGGGTCCTTTAATTAATAAGCAGGCTCAAGAGCGTGTGCATAATCATGTTAAAAAAGCTGAAGCACAAGGTGGCGTAATTAAATGTGGCGGAGAAATACCTGAGCAACAAGGTTACTTCTATCCAGCTACAATCATCACAAATTGTAAAAATAGTATGGATATTGTTCAAGAAGAAGTCTTTGGACCTGTCTTGCCAATTGTTGAATTTGATACTTTTGAAGAAGCAATTGAATTAGCAAATGACAGTAAGTACGGCTTAACATCTTCTATCTATACAGAGAGTATCCAAAAAGCATTTACAGCAGTAGAAAAATTAGAATTCGGTGAAACATATATAAATAGAGAAAACTTTGAAGCAATTCAAGGTTTCCATGCGAGCGTAAAACAATCAGGTGTTGGTGGAGCAGACGGTAAGCATGGCTTAGAAGAATATTTAAGAACACATATCGTATATATGCAGTTAGATGAATAAATAATTTACAACCGAGCTTGTTTATAGAGAGTCTTGTGGGGGCGGGATAGGAAATCAAATTTTGATTTCTATTCTGCTCTCGTTTTAATTATAAGAAGCGTAGAGCAACACATATATGAGCCATATAAAAATGCGATGTAGAATAAGCGAGAGCACGCAATAATGATGAAAAATTACTATAAATTTTTAGATTTATCTCATTTTACATTGACATATAATCGTCAAAATTTCATAATGGTAGTTATATATATGAGAAATCTAAAAATTCGCACAACTATGTTTGGAATGATGACTATCAACGAAGTGAAAAAATTATGTAAAACGCATACAAGTTTAACACCACAGGCTACACAACATATCGTAGAAGTATCTGATCATTTACAAATGATTGCTGATTTAAATAGGGCGAATGTGTTTATTGATTGTCCTACTAAAAAAGATGGAGAAGTTATAGTAGTAGCGGAAGCCATACCTACAAATGACGAAGGTTTATATCAAGGTTCAGTCATTGGTGAAAATGTGTATGAAAAATTTGAACCCGCTGTATTCCAAGTGTTGGAAGGAGATGATTTTGCACAACATCGTGCAATCACTCAAGAAGGTAAAGTCGTAGAACAAAGTGTTACACCAATTAAATTGGAAAATGCCATTGTTGGCACGCTGATTATGGAAATAGATGTAAGCAACAAAGTAATGGAAGAAAAACGATTAAGAGCTTTGACACAGGCGACTACAACATTAAGTGATATCGTCTCGCAAAATAGTGATAACCCAATTTTTGTACCGGATATGATTGAAGAAAGTTTATTTGATTTAGATAACTCATTAGACATCCGCTACTATAATTTAGCCGGTGAGACAATGGTTAGAGATTTAGTGGGTGTCGATTGTGAAGCGGGATTGAATTTCGTAGCATTGTTTCCGAGCATTAAAGACATGCTTACAGATGGTCGTGTTATTACAATTGAAGAACGCGAGCTTAAAGGACACTACTTTCAAGTGAAATGTATTCAGTTACTTGAAGAAGGCGTAATGACAGGTCATTTAATTCTACTGAAAGATATTACAGATTTGAAAGAAAAGGAACGCGAACTTATTTCTAAATCTGTAGCAATTAGAGAAGTACATCATCGTGTGAAGAATAATTTACAGACCGTAGCCAGTTTACTGCGCTTACAGATGAGACGCGGTTTGCCAAATGGCAGTGAAAAATATTTCCAAGAAAGTTTAAATCGCATTCTAAGTATCGCATCTGTGTATGAAGTCATTCTAGATGAATCATCGACAGATACGGTGAATATCGATAAATTGATTAAAAAGATAGGTAATATGGTCGTTTATAACGAATCATCGAATAAAACCTTACATATTACATATCAGACAGATGAACATATTAATTTAGTATCTAATATTGCAGTCTCTGTAGCGTTGATTGCGAATGAATTAATTACGAATTGTCTAACACATGCTTTCAACAATCAGACTGAGGGTATAATAAGCGTAACGCTAGCTTACGATACAGAATCGGATACCGTAAAGCTTGAAGTTCAAGATACGGGCGAAGAAGAGAGTGCTTTTCTACCATCATTTGGATTGAAAATTGTTACTACTATAGCAGAAAATGATTTAGAAGGTACATTTAACATTGACCGTAATTCAATTGGAACAATAGGTAAAGTTGAATTTCAACACAAAGGGGTGGATTGAAATGAAATCTATTATGGTAGTTGAAGATGAAGCGATTGTCCGAATGGATATAGTAGAAATGCTTGGGGAAGCAAACTACAATGTCGTCGCAGAAGTAGGTAATGGAGAAAAAGCAATTGAAGCCGCAGATCAATTTCGGCCAGATTTGATTGTCATGGATATTAAAATGCCGAAGTTGAATGGTTTAAAAGCCAGTAAAATTATTGGTAAGAAACATGATATTCCGATACTTATCCTGACAGCATATAGTCATTGTGAGTACGTTGAAGAAGCTAAGCAACAAAATGTCGTAGGTTATATCGTTAAACCTATATCTGAGTCACAATTGCTACCGGCTATTGAAATTGCAATGTCGCAATCAGATAGTATGGGTAAACTCAAGCAAGAAGTGAGTGATACACGTTTGCAAATGGAACATCGGAAACGTATAGAAAAGGCAAAAGGCTTATTAATGAAACAACTTGATTTAACGGAAGAAGCAGCTTATCAAAAGCTTAGGAGAAACAGTATGGATAACCAAATAGCTATTGAAAAAGAAGCTTCAGCAATCATTAAACAATTGGGGTAATAGCTTTACAATACAAGTGAATATAATCAAGCAAAGGTGCTTATTTGAATTAATCAAATAGGCACCTTTTTGTTTTTTTATAGCTCATAAAAATGGGGGAAACTATCATGGAACATATTGGTACAGTGATTATTTACATTATTATGGTATGTGCAGTGTTAGGTGCTTTTGGTGCAATTCGGAATGCGAATGAAGGGATAGGGAAGGAATTTATGGAAGGTATTTATACCATCGGACCTATCTTTGCTAACTCAGCAGGTATTATGGCTTCTATTCCATTCATATCGCAATTTATAGAAAAATTCTTTGGACCGCTTTTTGATAAAATTGGTGCGGATCCCGCTATAGCCGCAACATCAATACTCGCGACAGATATGGGGGGATATCAACTTGCAGATGTATTAAAGGATAGCTATGAAGGTTGGATTATGGCAATGATTGTTGGTTTTATGGCTGGTGCCACAATCGTGTTCACAATACCGCTTGGTCTACCAATGCTTGATAAACGAGATCATAAATACATGGCTTTGGGTATTCTATCAGGATTGTTGGCCATTCCTTTTGGTGTATTTATTTCTACGGTAACTATTTTATTTAGTCATACAAAAATCCGTACAGTGATTGATACAACGAGTGCGGCCACACACGTTTTTCAAATCAGTTTATCCACTGTATTTATCAACTTATTACCATTAATTATTTTTGTAGTAGTAACAGCCATTGGACTGTATTTCTTCTCGGATATTATGATTAAAACCTTTATTGTCTTTGGTAAAATACTAGATTCCTGTATTAAATTGGTCTTTGTATTTTCAGTAGTAGAAATATTTACAGGATTATTTACAACAGTTTTTGGTGTCTGGGGCTTCGATCCAATTATGGCGGATAGTGAAGATAACTTTAGGGCATTAGAGAACGCAGGGAATATTGCTATTATGTTATCGGGTGCATTCCCAATGGTTTATTTAATACGTAAGTACTTCTCTAAAGGTTTGCATACTGTTGGTAGTAAAGTGGGACTCAGTGAAGTAGGTAGTGCTGGGTTTATCGCTACAATTGCTAATATTCTAGCTATGCTCAAGTTAGTAAGAGATATGCCACCTAAAGATAAAGTGTTAAATATCGCATTCGGTGTCTGTGGTGCGTTCTTATTAGGAGATCATTTGTCATATACGGCAAATTTTCAGCCAACGCTCATACCGGCTGTATTAATTGGTAAATTGAGTGCGGGTATTATAGCAATATGCTTTGCTTACATTCTATGTATCCCGAAAGCGAGAAAATTGGAAGAAATTGATAGACGTGCCGGCATCATTGGAGAGCATGAATATTTAGATAAATAAACTGAAAAACAGGGACGGGTCATAAATACCTCAGTCTCAATTTTAAAACACCAATCTATTATTTTCTAATGGATTGGTGTTTTAAAGTTAAAATAATCCGGTTTTAAAAGCGCATGCTTGCCTGGGGAATAGTATGGCTCGAGCCTATAGTCTCTCACTCATACTATTTCCCTAGGCGTCAGCGCTTTACAAAAATGGTTCAATTATATAACTATATATAATAGAAGAAACACGTCATGAAATTTATTTAGAACACAGTAAAAGGAAGCGGGAATATGAAATCAAAATGTAGAATTTGATTTCGTGTTCCTCGCTTCCTTAAAGGCTGTTTCTATAGAGAGGTATTAGAAGTAGTTTGCAGTGATACCGCCGTCTACGTTCATGTTTGCACCGTTTGTCCAATCCGATTCATCTGACGCTAAGTATAACGCGGCGTTGACAATATCTTCTGGTTTGCCAAATCTTCCAGTAGGTTGTCTGTTTAATCTCGCATTTTTAGCTTCTTCATCTGCAACTAACCATTCCATTAATAAGGGTGTTTCAATCGGACCAGGGCTGATTGCATTTGTACGAATGCCTTTAGGACGGAATTGAATTGCTAATGATTTCGTTAAAGATACGACTGCACCTTTTGAAGCGGTGTACGCATCTTGAGGCACTGAACAACCCATTTCAGCAACAAATGAAGCTATATTAATGATAGATCCAGAGTTATTTTTTTCCATTTCTGGAATAACATATTTCGTCATAAAGAAAATACCTTTAACATTAATATTCATAACTAAGTCCCATACGTCTTCGCTTGTATTGACGACAGAGTTATCTGCTTCTGGCATGACACCAGCATTATTATATAGCACATCAATTTTTCCATAAGCTTCAACTGTATCGGCGACCGCATTTTTAACATTGGCTTCATTAGCAATATCCACTTTGAAAAAAGAAGCTTCTCCGCCATTATCTGTGATTGCCTTCACAGTCGCTTGACCGGCTTGTTCATCTCTTTCGAATACTGCGATTTTACCGCCTTCATTTGCAAACATTTGTGAAGCTACTTTACCCATGCCACCGCCAGCACCTGTAATAATACATACTTTGTCTTGTAATCTCATAATCGTTTTCCTCCTCAGTAGTATATTTAGCTTTGTTCAAAGTAACGCGAACGTTCCCAAGTTGTTACGAAAGAATCGAAGTCATTCTGTTCTGATTGTGCGGCTTCTAAATAATGATTCGCGACATCTTCACCAAGGACTTTTGTCACAACATCACTATTTTTCCAAGTTAAGATAGCCTCGTGTAACGATGATGGGATACGGTCGATATTATCTTGTTCATAAGCATTACCAACTAGTTCATCAGTAAGTTCGATTTTATTTTCTATACCATATAAACCAGCACCAATTAAAGCAGAGTAAGCTAAGTATGGATTCATATCTGCACCTGAAATACGTGATTCAAAGCGTAATGCATTTTGTTCTCCTACAACACGGTAGCCAGCAGAACGATTGTCTTGGCTCCATGCAATACTTACCGGTGCCCATGAGTTAGGCGCAAAACGTTTATAAGAGTTTACGTAAGGCGCAAACATTAATGAAAAATCTCTCGTAAATTTAATGATACCTGCTAAGAAATGTTTCATCGTTTCAGATTTTGGTTCTTCTGCGTCATCACCTGCATAGAAAGCATTCGTTTTCGTGCCTTTTTTCATCATACTTAAATGAATATGACCGCTTGAACCTGTCCATGCTTCGTAAGGTTTAGCCATGAATGTTACGGATTTATCATTTTGGATACAGATTTCTTTCATACCATGTTTGAACATAATATGTTGATCAGCGAGCATCTAAGGCGTCTGAGTATTTTAAGTTGATTTCGTGCTGTCCTTTATACGCTTCACCTTTTGAAGATTCGATAGTAATGCCCATTAAGTGCATTTGATTTCTAATTTCTTGATAAATTGGTTCATTCTTACTACCTTGCAATAAGTTATAATCTTCATTTAAGTGACCGGCAGCTTCTAAATTGTCGTATCCTTGTTTCGAAATATCTTCAAATGAATTATTGAATAAATAGAATTCAAGTTCACTTGCCATATGTGGTGACAAGCCTTGTGCTTCTGCTTTATCAATTTGTTGTTTTAGAATGTTACGTGGCGCAATCGCAATCGGTTCACTACCATCTACGGTATATACATCACAAAAGACCATCGCAGTGTGTTCTAACCACGGTACAACTTTTAACGTATTCAAGTCAGGTACGGCTAAGTAATCACCGTAACCTTTGTCCCAGTTCATAAATTCAAAATTATCGTTCGTATCCATTTCAAAGTTTGTACCTAACAAGTAGTTACAGAAATGTGTACCATCAGATATATCATTTTCTAAAATGAAATCACCCGTGATTCGTTTCCCCATCAAACGGCCTTGCATGTCACAAAAGCCCATGATAAGTGTATCGATATCATCAGATTTAACTAATTCAAGTAATTGTTCCTTTGTAATATCGCCAGTTACTTTTTTGCCTTTAATATTGTTATTCATATATGACAACCCCTTATTAGTTTATTTAAGTAAAGATAATGAAATATATTTCAATTCTAAGAACCCATCTAATCCAAAGTGACTGCCTTCACGACCCATTCCACTTTCTTTAATACCGCCAAATGGTGCTTGAGGGACACTTAATTGAGTACCGTTAACACCAATCATGCCAAATTCTAATTTTTCACTGATTTTATAAACCGTATTAATATTATTAGAAAAGAAGTAAGCAGCTAAACCATATGGTGAAGCATTTGCAATATCAATCGCTTCATCTTCGTCGTCGAATGTAATGATTGGTGCGACAGGGCCAAATATTTCTTCCTGTGCAATAGCCATTGTTCGTTCAACTCCTGTTATGACAGTAGGTTGATAGAAAAGACTTGATGTAGAAATGTCAGCTTTATCTCCGCCAGTTTCAACTTGTGCACCTTGTTTTTTAGCATCTGCGACTAAGTGTTCAACTTTATCAATCGCTTTTTGATTAATGAGCGGTCCTACTTGCGTATCCTCTTGATCACCTGGGCCGACTTTGATGGTTTTTACACGGTCGATAATTTTCTGTGTCATCTCTGCTTTAACATCTTTGTGTACAAGTACAACGTTGATGCCATTGCACATTTGACCGCTATTTTCGAACTTGTTATCAACGATTGCGTCTGCGGCGTTATCTAAATCGGCATCGGGTAACACAATTGCTGGTGCATTGCCTCCGAGTTCGAGTGAGATGCGTTTGACTTGATCAGAAGCTTTGCTCATTAGCTTCTTGCCAATTGGCGTTGAACCTGTGAATGACATTTTTCTAACACGCTTGTCCTCAAATAGTTTGTCTGAAATGACTGAAGAACTACCAGTAACAATATTTGCGACTCCTTTATCAATGCCGGTTGCCATTAATTCATCGAAAATCGCAATTGCAATTCTTGGTGTTTCACTTGATGGTTTGACGATTACAGTACATCCAGCAGCTAATGCAGGTGCCACTTTACGTGCAACCATTGCGCCAGGGAAATTCCATGGTGTAATCAATCCACAAACGCCTACAGGTTGTTTCGTGACTGAAATGCGTTGATTCTCTGATGAAGGTGGAATGACTTCACCATAAATACGTTTCCCTTCTTCAGCAAACCAACGAATGAATTTAGCACAAACTCCGACTTCACCAAAAGCTTCTGCGTAAGGTTTGCCTTGTTCTTCACTCATAATCGTTGCGAGTGCTTCTTGTTTATTTAATAAATTGACTGCCCATTGTTCTAAATAACCTTGCCTTGTTTCAGCAGTATAATTCGACCATGTTTCAAAAGCAGTGGACGCACTATCAATTGCTTGTTGCACGATGTCCTCAGTTACACTTGGTACTTTGCCAATTGAGTTTCCATTTGCTCGGGTTAACGACGGCGATGGTATTGTCTGTTTCAACTTTTTCACCGTTTACCCAGTTATAATTTAAATTACGTGTCATATAATCTCCCCTTAATACGCAAAAAGACGCCTATATACTCAATTTTTGTTAATTGAGATATAAGCGCCTTTGCTTAGTTGTTATTCACTTGGAAAAAACTAAAATCATATTATTGAAACCCTTTTCAATTTCGTGTTAACCAAATGTTACTAAAATTTTTAAATCTTGTCAATATTCAGATAATATACTATACTTTGCACAAATAAGCATAGGGGGTAGATTGAATGGGCAAAACGTTGGATTTATTACAAAAATTAATTACTTTTGATAGTTCTAATCAAGAAGTTGCAAATGAAACCATTGATTATTGTAAGCAGTGGTTAGAAGAACAGGGACTAAAACCTGAAATTATAACGAACAATGATTATAAGATGCTTATATGTAATGTAGGCGAAGGTAGTAAGCGACTCATTCTAAATGGACATGTTGATGTGGTGAGTGGTAAAGAAGCACAATTTGACCCTGAAATTCAAGATGGCAAAATTTATGGACGCGGTTCTGCTGATATGAAAGCAGGCGTCGCTTCATTTATGGTTGCAATGACTGAACTTCAAGATGCTGATTTAGGTGATGCCGGCGTTCAACTTCAATTAGTTACAGACGAGGAAATTGGTGGCCATAATTGTTCTGCGTATTTAACTGACCAAGGCTATTTAGGTGATTTCGTGATTTGTGCTGAACCAACTCAAATTGGAATTGGCTATCAATCTAAAGGCCTTTTACAATTTGATGTTCAATTAAACGGTAAGTCAGCACATGGTAGTAGACCCTGGGAAGGTGACAATGCCATTATAAAAGCGTATGAAGTATACGAAAAAATAATTGATTTACCGTTTGCAAAACAATCTACAGATATTTTTGATGGCCCCTCAATCAATCTCGCTAAAATTTCTGGTGGTGAGGTTTATAACAAAGTACCAGATGCATGTACGCTTTCAATTGATATTCGTTATTTACCTAACCAAGATAAAGATGACATTCTAGAACAAATTAAAGGTGTTACAGATGATGAAATAGCTGTGCATATGTCAGGTCCTAGTGTGAAAAATGAAATTGACAATCCTTATATTCAACACCTTGTAAAAGAAATCAAATCTGTAACTGGCAATCAAGAAGCTAATATTTTTGGACAGCATGGCTTTGCAGATACAAGATACTTTTCAAGATTTGATGTGCCAGCAATTGAATTCGGACCTTCTGGTGATGCGTGGCATGGAGATGGTGAATATGCCGTAGTAGACTCATTAGATCAATATAAAGATATCATTGTAGGTTTTGGAAAAACGTTTAATTAGAAACAGGCAAGTGGTTGAAATAGATATGAAAATATAAGCGAACGCTCAATTTTAATCATTGTGCGTTCGCTTTTTTAGATAACTAAAAGTGTTTAAATGAAACCTATCCATTGCCAGTAAGTAAAACTAAATAATACGATAAGTAAGTAACCAATAACGGTGATTGGAATACCTGTTTTCAAGAAATCTTTAACGGTAAATGTTTCTGTACCATATGCCAACATAGATTGTGGTGAACTAACAGGAAGTAAGAAGCCAAAGCTAATTACAAATTGTTGTATGAGCACAAAGGCCATAGACTGCGCTCCTAAATCTAATGTCATCGTGAGTGAAATAAACACTGGAATTAATGCAGATGCCAAGCTTGTGGCACTTGCAAAACCTAAATGAATTAATATATTAAACAAAGAAATTAAAGCAATCGTCATCACTAATGGATAGTGTTCAAGGCCAATCAGCCCAAAGGTTTGATCACTTAGCCATTGCGCAGCAGTTGTTTTTAATAACACATTACCCAAGGAGATACCCACACCAAATACAATAATCGTACCCCATGGAATGCGAGACTCAGCTTCTTTCCATGTCATAATACCAATTTTAGGGGTTAACATGATTGCTAGCGCTAATAAAATAATAGAAGATGAATCAATCGGATGTAGCACTTTTTCTGTAGACCAAAGTAAAAGTAATGCAATTGAAATAGCAATGAGACGCCATTCTTTAGCAGTGACAGGTCCCATTTCATGTAATTGTTTTTTGATCAGTTGTTTGCCTCCAGATATTTCGTGTACTTCTGGTGGCATTACTTTTAGCATAATGAAATAAAGTGCAATAGACATCAAGATAGACCACGGACCAAGCATAAAGAAACCATTGCCCCCATGAAATATCTATTCCTAATTGATCATTAATAAAATTGATGGCAACGATATTTTGAGCGGCTGCCGTTTTAATACCTACGTTCCAAATAGACACAGCTTGGACCGCCGTAATGACAAGTAAAGCGGCAAGTTTACTATTTTTAGAAATGCCAAAAGCAGTAACCATACCTAACAAAATAGGAATAACTGCCCCAGCACGCGCAGTTGCTGAAGGTACAAAGAAAGCTAGAAAAATGGCAACAATAATTGTGCCAATAACGATGCGGTTGGTCTTATTACCTACCATAGAAAGAACGATGAGTGCGAGACGTTTATGTAGATTTGTAATTTGCATTGCAGTAGCTAAAAATAGTGCAGCGACTACTAGTGCAATAGCAGTAGATGAGAAGCCACTAAAAGCAAGCTTCAATGCGTTAGTCGTACCGAATAAGCTACTGCCTTCTAAAACTTTACCGCCTGTTTGTGGATTGCCTAGCGACTCAGTTAAATTTTGTACGGGGCTAAATCCTAAGAGCAAGATAATCAAACCGACAATCATCGCCGCAGATACAGGATAAGTGACTGCTTCAGTTACCCATAAGATAACGGCGAATATTAAGATAGCTAATGCACTTTTAGCCATGAAAGGTAAGGTATCTGGCGTTGGTAATACCATGATAACCACAAGCGCAATGACGCTAATGATTAACCAAAGCGGTTTAAATGTAGTGTTTTTCTTCTTAGTTGAATGCTGTTTCATCTTTAAAGTGCTCCTTTTCTTATTTTTTCAATTTTATAATATCAAATACCTAAAACGTGCTCACTATAATATTAAAAAGTTCATAAAAATGCCTTTAGTTAAGCAGAAAATAAAAAGAAGAGGATGAGAACCTACATTACAATGACTGAAAAGTTTGTGTGTATTTTATAAAATGTTTAATTATACAGAAACAGAGAATAATAATGATGTAGAGTAATGTGCGGGATTTAAATAAATGATAATAAGGTGATTAAATGGATGTAAGGTTTCCAATAGGAGAATTAGAAATACCAGATAAAGTAACATTAGATGATATTCAAAAATGGGCGAAAGAAATAGAAGGTTATACTGAACGCTTAAGAGAGACTGTAGATTCATTAGATGATGAAGCGTTGAATGCAAAGTATCGTGCGGGGAGTTGGACAGTGCGTCAACTTGTACATCATATTGCTGACTCTCAATTAAATATGTATCAGCGTTTGAAGTTAGCGCTCACAGATAATAATCCGACAGTACCAGCATTTATTCAAGATGAATGGGTGATGTTGCCGGATAACGACTTACCCATCGAAAGCTCGATTAAGATGCTAGAAGGTATGAACGAACGTATTGTAGCAATTGCTAACAATTTAAATGAAGATCAATTAGTACAAACATTTACGTTAAAAGATAGTGGCGAGATAACCGTAGCTGAAAAAGTTGCAAAATTATCTTGGCACGAAGAACATCACTTAGCGCATATTAAAATAGCACTATCTAAATAGTAGAATCTAGAAGGCCGTTCAAATTATGAAAATTTGAACGGTTTTTTTAATTTGTTATCTAATTGATTTGTATGATTTATATAGAACTACAGTAAAATAACTCTTAAAAAGACTGCAAGTAGGATTTTCAATAAATTGCAAATGGAAAAATAAGGTGGAATTGTACACAATTGACAAACAAATTACATAAATATTACGTGCTTATATTCTAAATTAATCTGTTTACAGACGTTCATCAAAGCTTTTCTTCACTTTTTAGTCATAATGAGTCACTTTTTCACTGTAATTTAGATGTAATGAACATACGTATATTTTAATTTGACTGTAACCTACAAACATTTTATGGATGTTATAGTATTATTTGTGAGTTGGTTGAAGCAGTAAATTATTTTTTAATTAAATAATTGAAATTCAACCGCATAAAATAAAAAATGAAAATTATCTTTCTGGGAGGATTTATTAATAATGAAAAAAACAGTAATCGCATCAACTTTAGCAGTAGGATTAGGCGTAACAGGAGCGAGCAGCAGGAAATTCAGCTGACGCTTCAGAACAAAACGTAGACCAAGCACAATTAGCGCAACAAGCTCAATCAAATCCAGAGCAATTAAATGAAGCACCTGTTCAAGATGGTTCATATGACATAGACTTTAATCATAACGGTACAGACTATAGCTTCGAATCAGATGGTACAAACTTTAGCTGGAGCTTTGGTGGAGGATCAACTGAAGCACCGGCTCAACAAGAAGCACCAGCTGAACAAGCAGCTGAGCCGAGCACAACAATCAGCACCAGCTGAACCAGCTCAACAAGAAGCTCCAAAAACTGAAACAACTCAACAACCACAACAAGAATCTACTTCAAAAGAATCTAGCTCAAGTGAAGCTTCAAGTGGTTCATCAGTAAATGTTAACTCTCATTTACAAACAATTGCTCAACGTGAATCAGGTGGCGACATTACAGCTATCAATGCTTCATCAGGTGCGGCAGGTAAATACCAATTCCTACAAAGCACTTGGGATTCAGTAGCTCCAGCAGCATACCAAGGTGTATCTCCAGCAGAAGCACCTGAGTCAGTACAAGATGCGGCAGCAGTTGAACTTTACAACACTGCGGGCGCTTCACAATGGGTTACTGCATAATTTAAACAGTAATTAATTATTTTAAATAAAGTATTCAAAACCTGCTTCTATAATATAGAGGCAGGTTTTTTGATTTAATAAATAATTTGAGATAAATAAAACAAGGGAGTGGGACAGAAATCTAATTTTTCTAATAAAATTTCGTCGTCCCACCCCGGCTCAGCTGACTAGAAAATGGAATACAAGAGCTGAAGCTCTTGCATAAGAACTACTTGTCTTCATAAATGAAGTAGTAGTATTATAAAAGATTGATATAAGCGCATTTTCAATTCAGTCAGCCACTGCCAATATAAAAAACTGAGGCTAAGACATGTGATATGTCCCAGCCTATTGTTTTTGTTATTAAAATATTTCCGAGGAAATGCAAGCGTAGTATGAATGCAATGCAAGTATTACAAATAACGTGACCAGATGCCTTCGCTTGGGATCGATTCTACAGATATAATTTCATCTTTAGTCGGATGTTTTACGCTAAGGTGCGATGCCCATAAAGCAATTTGTTGACCAGGTTTATTTATATGTTGTCCATATTTTTGGTCACCATATAATGGTAGGTTTTGATTCGCAAATTGCACTCTAATTTGATGTGAGCGTCCAGTTCGTAATTGTACTTCGACTAAACTTTTCTTTTCAGCATTATGAATCATCTTATAGTCTAAGATGGCTTGCTTTGCTTCTTTTTTTCTTGAATCTACCACATGTACGATGTTTTTATTCCGATCTTTCCAGAGATAATTTTTAAGTTCACCTTGTTTTTTTGCAGGTGCACCATGAACAACCGCTAAATATGTTCTATCAAAGTTTTGTTTTCTTAGTTCATTTGATAAGCGAGATGCAGCTTTAGATGTTTTGGCAAAAACCATAGCACCACCGACGGGTCTGTCGAGACGATGTACTAAACCAAGGTAAACCTTTCCTGGTTTATTATATTTTTCTTTAATGTAATCTTTTAACATAGATAATAAATCTTCATCTTTTGAGTCATCAGCCTGTACTGGTATATTAATAGGTTTTTCGACCATAAGTAAATGATTATCCTCATAAAGGACATTGATCAACATTGAACTCCTCCAAATCGATATAATGCTTTACATAGTTAGTACGCAATATTAAAAAATAATTAAAAATATATCAACATATTATATTATCATATTGTAGAATAAATTCAATGACATAAATATATTGTAGAAATAAAAAATAATGTATTTTAAATAACGTGAAATAAAAATAAATCGAAGTAAAAAGCAACTATATACTATTGGTGTAAAGATACACCGTTGTCACACTAATTACATAGAGATTACATAGAGGTAAAGCCAAGTATTCTATTTATGAACTATCATGAGAGGATTTTGGTTGAATTTTCTGGAAATTATTAAGATTTTTAGTGTAATGGGAGTGTAAAAAGTCGATTGTTTTTTTAACTTCACTGTAACCCACGGGCTATTTATAGATGTTACAGTAGGTCTTGTAAATTAATTGAGGAAAGTAAATCGTCTTAGCGATGATTGAAATTACGAATTAATTTTAAAACTATAAAATAGAAATTATCTCTTAGGAGGATTATTAATAATGAAAAAAACAGTAATTGCATCAACTTTAGCAGTAGGATTAGGCGTAACAGGAGCGAGCAGCAGGAAATTCAGCTGACGCTTCAGAACAAAACGTAGACCAAGCACAATTAGCGCAACAAGCTCAATCAAACTCTGAACAATTAAATCAAGCACCCGTACAAGAGGGTTCATATAATCATAACTTTACTCAAGATGGCGTAAATTATAACTTCCAATCAGATGGTACAAACTTTACTTGGAGCTATGGTGAAGGTTCAAATGGTTCATCAGAGCAAGCTTCAACTAATAGTGGTCAACAACAAGCTCAACCACAACAAGAGCAAGCACAACAAGCAACTGCTGAGCAACCAACTGAACAATCAGCTCCACAAACTGAAGAAACTCAACAACCACAACAAGAAGCGACTTCAACTCAATCTTCAGAAAGTTCAAATGAGTCTAGCTCAAGTGAGGCTTCAAGTGGTTCATCTGTAGAAGTTAATGATCACTTAAAAGGAATTGCTGAACGTGAATCAGGTGGGGACCTTAAAGCTGTTAACCCTTCATCAGGTGCGGCAGGTAAATACCAATTCTTACAAAGTACTTGGGATTCAGTAGCACCTGAAGAATACCAAGGTCAATCACCAACTGAAGCTCCAGAATCAGTACAAGATCAAGCGGCAATGGATCTTTACGAATCTGAAGGTGCTTCACAATGGGTTACTGCATAATATAAGCAGTAATGTCTAATTAAAATTAAATATAGTTAAGTGAATAAACTAATCCCTGTTTCTACACATGTAGAGGCAGGGATTTTTATATGTAAGTAAATTTATTTTAAAAGCTGATTAACTAGTGGGTGTAAGGGAATAACATGATATTATGAAAAAACTTTTAGCACATTTAATCATAGCTTTGACGTTAGCAATTATATTATTTTTGACTACTTTATTATTCGATTTATTTAAATCGATGCACTTAACGGCATTATTACTGAATATAGATTTTTTAATAGATGACAATGCTTCAAATGTTATTTTGGAATTTCTAATTCATGTAGGTATTACAATTTCACTTTATGCTTCACTCTATTTTATTTATAAAAAGTGGGGAAATTATTATTATATGGCATTAATTTGTGCCATGATTTCATTTTTAGCACTGTATCCATTATTAATTTATATGGCAGTTAGCCCAATTTTTCAATTTCATTATACAGGTTATATCTGTTGGACTATTGCACATATAATATTTTTAGTTTGCACGCATAAAGGAATTAAATTTATGGAGAGCAAGCTTTAAAATTCATAATTTTGTTAAAAAGTTATCATAGTAAAAGTGAAAATGCGGTTTATAATTATTATGTAACGACGTTAATTACTCTTAAGGAGGGGTTTTTAATTAAAAATGCAGAATTAGTATTATTTGATTTAGATAATACTTTATTTCCTTTCAATGATTTATGGTTAATTGCGAATAAACAAATTTTCAACCATTCATCATATGCAGAAGATATTGCATATGATGAATTCCTGAAAATTTATACTTATTACGATAAAAAATTTTGGTCGGAACATAGTCGTGGAGAGATAACTTTAGATGAACTTAGGCAACTACGATTAATTGAAAGCTTAAAATATTTTAAGAAAAATATTACAACGAAAGAAGCTCATGAATATTTCTTAGCATTTTTTGACATTATTATTCAACATATTAAACCTAATATAATATTAAATGATCACCTTAATAAATTAAAAAAATGGGTGAATATAGGTATATTAACTAACGGGAAAAATTTAGAACAAATGACTAAGATAGCGCGTTTAGAATTAAATAAGGTTTTTGAAAGTAATATATTTATATCTGAAGATATTGGAAGTGAAAATCCTGATAGTGTCGCTTTTTTAAAAGTGACTCATATGCTAAATATCAAACCTGAACATACAATATTTGTAGGAGATTCTTGGGAAAATGATGTTTCTGGTTCACTTAATGTAGGCATGAAACCAATTTGGTTTAATGGTGACAAAAACATAATTGACAAAAATATAGAAGTTATTAATAGTAGTATTGAAGGGTTAGTAGAAAGTTTGATAACACGAGTGAAACGATAAATAAAACACTGTTATGCATCATGCATAACAGTGTTTTATATTATTTATTGGCTTACAAGATTTTTGAAGTTTTCCAAGCGTGTTGCTTTTTCTTCTTCGCTAATGTCATGTTTTTTTACATAACGATTATTTTCGTGAGTTGCACATTCGTATGTACAAGCACCTAAATAACGTTCTTCATTTTCTTCAGAAACAAGAATTTGTTTGTTACATTCTGGATTGCTACAGTTGATATAACGTTCGCATGGCGTACCATCGAACCATTCTTTGCCCACAACTGTTTTATCTACTTGGTTAACTTCTACACTAATACGTTCATCAAAGACATACATTTTACCGTCCCATAATTCACCTTTTACTTCCGGATCTTTACCATAAGTAGCAATGCCGCCTTCAAGTTGACCAACATCCTCAAAGCCTTCTTTTAATAAGTAACCAGAGAATTTTTCACAGCGGATACCGCCAGTACAATAAGTGACAATTTTTTTGTCCATGAATTGCTCTTTATTTTCTTTAATCCAATCAGGGAGGTCTCTAAATCTCGTGATATCAGGGCGAACCGAACCACGGAAATGACCTAAATCGTATTCGTAATCATTTCTTGCATCAATGACTACAGTATCATCAGCTAATAAAGCTTCTCTAAATTCTTGTGGTGATAAGTAATTTCCTGTTAATTCTCTTGGGTCAACGTCATCTTCTAAATCTAGTGCAACAATTTCTTCTCTTGGACGTACATGCATTTTTTTGAAAGCATGTCCTTCAGCTTCATCAACTTTAAAAGTAATCCCTTTAAATCTTTCATCTGATTTCAACTGTTCCATATATTTATCAGTAGCTTCGACTGTTCCAGATACAGTACCATTGATACCTTCTGTAGATACTAAAATACGACCCTTAAGTTCTAAATCCTTACAAAATTCTAAATGCTCCGTGGCAAAAGTTTCGGGGTCATCAAGTGTTGTATATTTATAATACAATAATACTCTATAATCCATAATTCGATTCTCCTCTAATCTATTCTTTTCATTATTATTAATATAAAATTTATGGTTGAAGTGGTTGGTTGTGTTGAAGCAGTGTGATGCTTCATTTATAATTTACTTACTCATTATTTCGAGTAAAAGAACAAAATTCTCCTTATTGCATTATAACAAAAAAAGGATAATATTCAATTTATTAATTTAAATTAGTGCAATATTTTTATTATATATGAAAAGTACATTCTAAGAAATAGAAAAGTAAATATGCTCTTCTCAAAGCCGTCACTTTAAAAGTGATAACCATGAAAAGAGCATAGGTGTATAGCATTTATTTTATACTTCTTAAAATTTAGAAGTAGCTATGATGAACTTATTTCTTTTTGTTTGTGCAAACAAGTGCAACCACTAAGCCAATTGTACTTATAGCAAAAATGATGTTCATAATTGCTAAAGTTTCGATGATTACGACGTCTTTGCCTAATCTTTCAAAGGCATTTTGCCGCATTTCTTTTTCAGAGCTTAAATCGCTTTGTGATCTTGAAGGTTTTTCTTCGATATCTTCTAACATTCTTTCTTCAACTTTAGGCATGTAATTCCTCCTTGTGTACTACTTTAATGTTTTCCCTTTTGACAAAAAATCAATCATATACCTTTGAAAGCGCTAAACTATAAGTAATTGCAAATAGATGTGGTTATTACTATACTGAATTGATAATTGTTAGTAGAAAAAGGAGAGATGTAAATGGAAACGGTATACTTGGCAGGCGGATGTCTATGGGGTGTACAAGCCTTTGTTAAAACTTTGCCTGGCGTCGCAGATACAGAAGGCGGTAGGGCAAACGGTATTACAGATACACTCGATGGAGAATATGATGGTTATGTAGAAGTCATTAAGACAACATTTGATCCAGAAAAAGTAACAGTTACAGACTTAATGGGATACCTATTTGAAATTATTGATCCTTATAGTGTAAACAAGCAAGGTGAAGATGTTGGCTTAAGATATAGAACAGGATTATACAGCGAAGACGCCAAACATTTAAAAGAGGCGCAAGCGTTTATAGACGCAATTGAAGACCATCATCTGATTGCAACAGAAGTATTACCACTGACAAATTACGTGAAAAGTGCAGAAGAAAATCAAGATAGACTAACAAGATTCCCTGATGATTACTGTCATCTTCCTAAAGCACTTGTAAATAAATATAAATAAATGAACAAGGCGGCTCTCAGAATAATGAGAACCGCCTTTATTTATGTGCAATGATTATGAACTATCTGATGATGCATAAAATAAGTAGTATATCTTTAAGCTTTCAATACATCTTGTTCTAATGGAATTGATTTTTGAGCGCCTTCAACTTGGACTGTAAGCGAAGCTCGCTTTATTTGCGTAAGTAATACTTTCTTCTATATTAAAGTCTGTCATATTGAGACGACTTGCTAGTGCACCGATAAAAGTATCACCTGTTGCTGTTGTATCAACTGCTTTCACTTTAAACGAAGGTATTAAACCAGCAGAATTTGCTGTTGCGTAATAAGTCCCTTGCTCGCCAAGTGTGATAATGACAACTTTCATACCTAAAGATAAAAAGTATTCTGCGTTTTGATGCATTGATGAACGATCTGTAACTGGGATACCACTTAATAATTCAGCTTCTGTTTCGTTTGGCACAATAATATCAGTTAAAGTAAGTAAATCCTTAGACAATTCACTTGCTGGAGCTGGATTTAAAATGGTAGTGACATTGTTTTCACGAGCAATTTTAAAAGCACTAATAATCGCAGGTACAGGCACTTCAAGTTGAGCAATAATGTAATCTGCTTCTGCAATCGCATCAGCTGCTTTATTTACATCTGTGTCATTTAATTCCATATTTGCGCCACCATAAACTAAAATTGTATTCTGTCCATTAGCATCAATTGTTATGAATGCTTGACCTGTTTGAGCAGTATCTGTTGTCATGATGTAGTCTGTATTAATATGCGCTTGTTCAAAATCTTCTAACATGAAATCTGCATCGTCTTCAGTTCCAATCTTAGAAATAAAAGTTGTTTGGGCATTTGAGCGTGCAGTTGCAAGTGCTTGATTTGCGCCTTTACCGCCACCATAAATTTTTTGAGCATTTTGAAGATGTAACGTTTCTCCCGGTTTAACAAAACGATCTACGTTTAAAATTTTATCTACATTGGTAGAACCAATAATTACAACTTTATTTGTCATAGTATATTCTCCTTTTTTCTTTAAAATGTCACGTTAGATTCAAGTGCAATATTTGAAAATGGTGTCGTTTCCCCTGTACGAATATTAGCTTTTGTTAGTGAATGATTTAAATTTTGTTTCATTTCTACGTGTGGAATAAATGAAATTTCTACATTGTCACCAATTAATGATTTGATTTGTTTAAGTTGGTCAGCGTTTTGCGTTTTAATTTCTTCTGCAAGAAATATTTTTTGAACTTCAACTTCGGATAACACGTTTTCTAAAACATCGATAAAACGTGGTAAATCTTTAGTAATCGCTAAATCAATTCGACGTTCGTCATTTGGAATCGGCATGCCCGCATCATTAATTGTTATTACATCAAAATGCCCCAATGTTGCAATTGCATGTGATACATGACTATTTAATACCTTTGTTTTTTTCATAATTAAATCTCCCATCTTATACTTTATTTAATAAATACTGTAACTGTCGCTGCTATTAATATGATTACAAGTCCAATAATAGTAACGATAAGTTCTTTTGGTGTTTTTCTCTGATTCAAGAAATAAATACCTGTTAACGTAGCTAACACTACTGATGTTTGTGACAGTATAAATCCTGTCGCTAAACCATTCATATCTGACTGTGCAGAAATTAAGTATGTTAATGCACCAAATGCAAAGAATAATCCTGAAATAATTTGTTTCCAGCTGACTTTCTCTAAGAAAGCATTGCCTTGTTTCATATTCATAAATGCATAAATGACTGCGGCAAGCACCATACCCATTGCTTGTGGTAAGAATGCTTCCATGCCACTGATATTAGTTGCTTGAGGTGCTGCAGAGTAGGCCCAATAACCTATTTCACCTATAAGTAGTAAAATAACTGCATTTCTTAATTTTTTATTATGCTGTTGTCCTGATTTTTCACTCCAAACTGTCATATATGCACCAATGAGTACAACAAGTAGAGCAACGAATCCGATAATTTTATTTGTTACTCCTGGCCAATCACCTAATGCGAAAACGCCCCACAGGGATGCACCTAAAAGTTGAAACGCTGTTGTGATTGGCATAGCTCTAGAAGAACCGACTAGACCAAATGCTTTAAAAGTAATTATTTGTCCAAAGCCCCAACCAACACCTGAGATTAATGAAAATATAAGGTTCATTCCTGTTGGGAAATCGACACCTTGAATGAATGCGAAACATAATGCGAAAATCAATGTTCCTACTGTTGCACCAAATATTTGGTTAACTGGTCGACCACCAAATTTAGATGCGATGGTAGGGAATAGCCCCCAACCCAGTAATGGTCCAAGACCAATTAAAATTGCTATAATATCCATAAGACACCTCTATATATATTTATGTAGTGATAATTTTTAGGTAAAACGATTTAGTAAAACGTTTTACTACGTCATAATAACACCAATTTCTATTTTTGTACACGCTTTCATTCATGCAAAAAAATATAAGACCTAAATGATAAACTGAAAATTGATTACTGCTAACTCGAATTAAGCATCAATGACATATCATTTGGTCTTATATTATGTGTGTTTTATTTTTTTAAATATTGCGTTGTTTCTCTAATAATTAACTCATTATGTAAAGCAACATTATGTAAAGTTGCATCATTTTGTTTTAGCTTATGCGTGATTAAAGCTAATGCTGACTCGCCTATTTCTTTAATTGGCTGTGCAACTGTTGTAAGGGCAGGAACAAGATACTTTGCAATGTCTATATCATCAAATCCAATTACTGAAATATCGTGTGGCACGCGAACCCCTTTATCAGCGAGACCACGCATAATACCAATAGCCATCTCATCATTCGTTGCAAAAATAGCACTGGATTTGGATTTTATAATCTCATCGATGACTGCAAATCCACCTTCTTTATTTAAAAGGGTTTCGATAATTATAGGCGATGGTATCTCATGCATTTCACAATATTTGATGAAACCATCTGTTCTTGCTTTCATATTACTCGTTAAATTATAAGGTTGAATGATTGAAATGTGCGTGTGGCCGTAATCAATAAGATGTGCGGCCGCAAGTTCACCACCATTGCGTTCATTTGTTTTTACGATATCCGTAAATCCATGGTCATCACTTTGATCTAGTACGATATATGGAATGTTATGATTTAATAAATATTGATTTAAACGAGACGGGTTTTTAATCATCTGCGCAATAATCAGACCATCCATGCCTCGTTCGACAAGATGCATAATACCTTCTTCGATTTTATCTTCCTTTGTGGTTAAGAAGAATAGATCGACATCATCTGGTTTATGATCATCCATAGTTTGCATCATCGTGGAAAAGAATGGATTAGTTAAATTTGGTAATAGCACACCGATTAATTTTGTATTGCTACCACGTAATTGTTGCGCATTTTTATTAGGGAAGTAGCCTAATCGCTCTTTAGCGACAATGACTTTGTTTACTGTTTCCTCTGAAAAACGGTTACTTTTTTTATTTAAAATTTGCGAGACCGTAGTCAAAGACACGTCTGCTGCTTTAGCTACATCTTTGATAGAAACTTTTTTCATCCAAGTTCACTCCTTATACAATCTATCCATTTAATATAATAAGTAATATTTTTATTAATTATAGCGTACCATGTACAAAGTAAAATGTATCAATTTCTTATTAATAAAATGAAAACGTTTTATATTTTGAGGTGAATTTTTCAAAAAGTGAAGAAAAGATAGGAGTGAAGCAGATCGTGTAGTAAAATATTTTTACAGACAAGTTGGAATAAAGGTGGCTAATCTCATTGAAAATGGGGTGATACCTATGGTTTTGGTCTCTACTCCAAGAAAGAATAGAATATGACTGATTATGAAATCATAATGGTTGTGTTAACAATCATTGGACTCATATTAGTTTGTAATAACCAAAAAAAATAACGTTCCAACTTTAGGCAGATAAATGTTGGGACGTTGTTTTCACTTTGTCTAGCGACCGTCTTTTTAACGGGTCTGTGAGGGAGGTATGTTAGCGCATATCTCCTTCTTAATTTTAATATAACAACGGTTAATTCATAAGTCAAAACATTTTATTATATTTTTAAAAGCTTACATAGAGACGTTTTAAGACTTCGTTAGAATAATTCATATAGGGATAGCTAAATTTTTCAAAAAGTGAAGAAAAGATAGGAGTGAAGCAGTTCATGTAGTAAAATATTTTTACAGACAAGTTGGAATAAAGGTGGCTAATCTCATAAAAAATGGGGTGATGCCTATGATTTTGGTCTCTCCTCCTAGAAAGGATAGAAGATGACTGATTATGAAATCTTAATGGTTATATTAACAATCATTGGACTCATATTAGTTTGTAATAGCCAAAAAAAATAACGTTCCAACTTTAGGCTAATAAGTGTTGGAACGTTGTTTTCAACTAAAAAGCCACCGTATTTTAACGGGTCTGTGAAGGAGGTATGTTAGCGCATATCTCCTTCTTAATTTTAATATAACAACGGTTAATTCATAAGTCAAAAGATTTTATTATATATTTTAATTCTCACATGGAGGGTTTTGTAGAGGGACCAGAGCCTTTAAAACACTATTTTATTTTTACTCATAAAAAGGGGATAAATGACTGATTATGAAATCTTAATGGTTGTGTTAACAATCATTGGACTCATATTAGTTTGTAATAGCCAAAAAAATAACCTTCCAACTTTGGACAAGTTAAGGTTATTTTAACCAAAAGCCACCGTCTTTTTAACGGGTCTGTGAGGGAGGTATGTTCACGCATATCTCCTTCTTAATTTTAATATAACAACAGTTAATTCATAAGTCAAAAGATTTTAGTGAGTGAGGTTTCAATGGTGTTACAGTAGTTTTTAAAGAGAGAATGTAGTATAAAATACGACGTTTAAATAAGTATGTAAATGCTTAAGATTATATGATGAATTTAGCGTTGAAATTCAATTTTTCTTAAAATTTGATTCATTGAATAAATATGACGTATGCTATAATATGCGGTATTAAGACAAATTGGTGAGACTAGGAGATTTTCGATTATGAATAAGCCAAAATATCAAATTGTAGCGGACGAAATTAAAGAAAAAATAATTAACAAAAGCTATCAAGTTGGAATGCTCTTACCTACAGAAAAGCAATTTCAGGATAGATATAATTTAAGTCGCTATACAATCAGACAAGCAATGGATTTATTAGTCAAAGAAGGATACATTAAAAAGAAAAAAGGTTCTGGATCATATGTGAGTTACAATTACTTAAATACAAATCAGAACAATGAAACTAAAAAAATAGGCGTAATCGTGACTTACTTATCGGATTATATTTTCCCGAGTATTATTCGAGGCATTGAGAATGTATTAAAAAAACATGGCTATTCTTTAATATTAGCAAGTACGAATAATAATCATGAGGAAGAACGTAAATGTTTAGAGATGATGCTGAATCAAGGTGTGACGGGACTTATTATAGAACCTACTAAGAGTAATGTCTATAACCCGAACTTGTCCTATTATTCATTATTCAAACAGCGAGATATTCCGATTTTAATGATTAATGCTAAGTATGATGAGTTGAATTTACCTTATATCGCAATCGATGATGTGAAATCTGGCTATTTAGCAACAAAATATTTAATAGATCAAGGACATGAAAATATTGCTTTAATCACAAAAATAGACGATAACCAAGGTAAATTAAGAATGAAGGGTTATTTTAATGCTTTTGAAAGTAATCATATTCTTTTTAAAGGTGAACATATTTATACATTCGATACCGAAAGTAAGCCACAAGTCATCGAACAAATTGTTCAGCATGTTTGTGATAAAAAGATTAATATCACTGGCTTAGTTTGTTATAACGATGAAATTGCTTACGAGATTATCCAAAGATTGAAACAGCGAAACGTGCAGATACCAAACGATTTATCTGTGGTTGGCGAAGATAACTCAGTACTAAGTAAATTGAGTGAGATGGATTTGACTACAACGTCACATCCCCAAGAATTACTTGGTAGAAAAGCAGCAGAATGGATGATTAACGCGATAGATACAGAAAAAAACCAAACGTCACAACTTATCGATACATATATTATCGAACGTAATTCTGTAAAAAAATATAAAAACAGGCTCAAATCAATCACGCTATTGGTTTGAGTCTTTTTATTCCTAGAAACATGTACGGACATAAAATAATAAATGTTGACATGTACGGACAAATATTATAAAGTATACTTGAAAACGGTTTCAATAGGAGTGTTGGAAATGGATGGTTTGAAGAAAGCATTAAGTAGTGAAGATATATCGATTGGTATTGAACTTGGTTCTACAAGAATTAAAACCGTAGCAATTGATCAGCATTTGAATACAGTAGCATCTGGACATTTTGAATGGGAAAACCAATTCGTAGATGGATATTGGACATATTCAATTAATGATATCTGGGTCGGTTTACAGAAAAGTTATAATGCAATGACAACAGAAATGAAAGAAAAACATAATTTAACATTAAAACAAGTGAAGTCGATTGGTATCAGCGGTATGATGCATGGTTATCTAGCGTTTGATCATAATGAAGATTTACTTGTACCATTTAGAACTTGGAGAAATGGTAATACAGCAAAGGCAGCTACGTTACTTAGCGAAGCGTTTCAATTTAATATTCCAGAACGTTGGAGTATTGCGCATGTATATCAAGCCATATTAGATAAAGAAGCCCATGTGAATCAAATTGAATATTTAACAACGTTAGCTGGATATGTACATTGGTACTTAACTGGTGAAAAGGTTGTCGGTATTGGCGAGGCTTCAGGCATGTTCCCAATAGATGTTAACAACAAAACGTATAGATCAGATTTATTAAATACAGCTAATGACTTATTTGAAAGTAAAGGATTTGCAAAGTCAGTAGAAACTATATTACCTGAAATTAAATTGGCAGGTGAAAATGGTGGTCGTCTTACAAGTGATGGTGCAACATTATTAGATCCTTCAGGAAATCTTGAAGCTGGTAGCGTGATGTGCCCTCCAGAAGGTGATGCTTGGTACTGGTATGGTAGCAACGAATACAGTAGCGCAGAATACAGGTAATATATCAGCCGGTACTAGTGCGTTTGCAATGGTTGTATTATCTGATGCATTAAAAGGTATGTACCCGGAAATTGATGTAGTAACAACGCCCGATGGTAGTGAAGTAGCAATGATTCACACCAATAACTGTACTTCTGATATTAATGATTGGATGAACATATTTGGCGAAGTATTAAGTGTCATGGGTGTTGATTTTTCATCAGATGAGTTGTACGGACAAATATTCGAGCGTTCATTGGAAAGTGATGACAACATTGGTGGCTTACTTTCATACAACTATGTTTCAGGCGAAAACATAACAGACGTAGAGACAGGTTATCCATTATTTGTACGTGAACCAAACTATAATTTCAATTTAGCTAATTTTATGAAAATGCATTTATATAGTGCATTCAGTACTTTGAAAATTGGAATGGATTTATTGAAAAATAATGAATCGATTAACATAGATAAATTAATAGCACATGGCGGTATTTTTAAAACGAAAGGTGTCGCACAGCAAGTATTATCATCAGCACTTGAAAATAAAATTACCGTAATGGATACGGCAAGTGAAGGTGGCGCTTGGGGTGTCAGTGTTTTAGCTTACTATAGCGCACAAGAATCTCAACAACCTTTAGCTACATTTTTAAATGAAGTTGTATTTTTAAACACAGAAGAAGTAACAGTGGAGCCAAGCAGAACAAGAAGTGATTAACTTTAATAACTATGTAGAAAAAGTTAAAAAAGGTTTACCTATAGAACAATCGATAGCTAAGTATTTAGGAGGCAAATAACATGTTAGAAGCGTTAAAAGCTGAAGTTTATAAAGCAAATTTAGAGTTGCCAAACCGAGGATTGATTAAATATACATGGGGTAACGTGAGTGCCTTTGATGCAGAATCACAATTATTTGTTATCAAGCCGAGTGGCGTAGATTACGATGTCATGAAACCAGAAGATATGGTGGTTTGTAATTTAGATTGTGAAGTGGTTGAAGGAGATTTAAAACCTTCTTCAGACATGCCAACGCATGCTGTCCTTTATAAAGAATTTGGTGATATTGGCAGTGTTGTACATACGCATTCACCATGGGCAACAACGTGGGCGCAATCAGGATTAAACGTGCAAGCTATGGGAACAACACATGCTGATACATTCTACGGCGAAATTCCGTGTGCTAGATTTTTAACGACTGAAGAAATCAATAAAGATTATGAGTATGAAACAGGCAATGTCATTGTTGAAACATTTAAAGAAAAAAATATTAACCCACATGAAGTACCTGCAGTATTATTGCATGGTCATGCACCATTTATTTGGGGGGAATTGCGAAAAAGCTGTGATGAACGCAGTAGTGTTAGAAGAAGTATGTAAGATGAATATCTTCACAAGACAATTAAATCCATTCGCAGAAACATTACCTAAAGCAGTACTTGATAAACACTTTGAAAGAAAACACGGCGCTAATGCCTATTACGGACAAAACTAAGGAGGAAATAAAATGGCTACAACAAAAAAATTCTGGTTTGTGATTGGATCACAAGAACTCTATGGTGATGATGCACTCGCACAAGTTAAACAAAATGCACAAAATATTACGGACGAATTAAACGCGCAAGCACAATTACCGTTTGAAATAGAATTACAAACGAAATTAGCAATTTCTGCAGATATTATTACAGATATTATGAAAGAAGCGAATTATCGTGATGATATTTTAGGCGTGATTACATGGATGCATACATTTTCACCAGCGAAAATGTGGATTAGAGGTACTAAATTATTACAAAAACCATTGTTACATTTAGCAACGCAATACAACAATGATATTTCATGGGAAAACATTGATATGGATTATATGAATTTACATCAATCAGCGCATGGAGATAGAGAGTACGGTTATATTAACCGCCGTCTTAATAAGAAAAATGAAATCATTTTTGGACATTGGAAAAATGAAAGTGTACAAAAACAATTAAGCGAATGGATGGTTGTAGCCAATGCTTATAATGAAAGCTTTAACTTAAAAGTTGCAAGATTTGGTGACAACATGCGTAATGTAGCTGTTACTGAAGGAGATAAAATCGAAGCACAAATCCAATACGGTTGGACTGTAGATTACTTTGGTATAGGTGATTTAGTAGAATATGTGAATCAAGTAACAGATTCTGAAGTAAATCAATTATTTAAATCATATGAAGATTTATATGACTTTGATTACAGAGAGTACAGTGAAGACGCATTTAATGCTTCTGTTAAAGAACAAATCAAATATGAAATTGCGATTAAACGCTTTTTAGATGACGGTGGATATACTGCTTTTACTTCTAACTTTGAAGATTTACATGGCATGAAACAATTACCAGGTTTAGCAGTACAAAGACTTAACGAACAAGGTTACGGCTTTGCAGGTGAAGGCGATTGGAAGACTGCTGCTTTAGACCGCTTACTTAAAATTGCTGCAGAAAATGAAGCAACAGGATTCATGGAAGATTATACGTACGACTTAAGAAGTCATCAATCACATATTCTAGGCGCACATATGTTGGAAGTTGATCCAACACTAGCAGATACGAAACCTAAAATCGTTGTAAATCCCCTAGGTATAGGTGGTAAAGAAGATCCAGCAAGATTAGTATTCGATGGAAAAGCAGGCGACGGCGTAGTTGTCACAATGATGGATCTTGGTACACACTTCAAGTTTATTGTGAATGAAATTACTGCTAAACAATTAGATGAACCTGCACCTAACTTACCAGTAGCTAGAGTGTTATGGGATGTTAAACCATCATTAGAACAAGGCGTGAAACGTTGGATTGAAGAAGGCGGCGGTCATCACACAGTACTGTCACTTAAATTGAATACATCGCAAATAGAAATATTATTAAACATGTTTGATTCAGAATATACATTAATAAATTAAATTACAGTAGATTTGTCGTTAATCAAATGACGTAATGTAAGGCATATTTTGTTTTAAAAAAGGGTGAATGGGATGAAAATAAACAGTAAAGTTTCGAATCGCTTTATCTATTTCTTCGGCGCTTTTGGTGGGATACTTTTTGGTTATGACATAGGTGTTATGACCGGAGCGTTACCATTTTTAAGAGAAGACTGGAATATTAATAGTGGATTTATAATTGGCTTAATTACTTCGTCAGTAATGCTAGGCGCAATATTTGGTGGTATTTTAGCAGGTAAATTATCTGATACGCTTGGTAGAAGGAAAATGATTTTAATTTCTGCAATCATTTTCGTAATTGGTTCTGTTTTGTCAGGTATCGCACCACATGATGGTAGTTATTTCTTAATTATATCAAGGGTAATTCTGGGGTTAGCAGTTGGTGCTCGCATCAGCATTAGTACCAGCTTACATGTCAGAAATGGCTCCTGCCAAGTACCGTGGCCAATTGTCTGGTATGAACCAAACAATGATTGTATCTGGGATGTTGTTATCATACATCGTAGACTATTTCTTAAGAGGTTTACCTGTTGAAATGGGTTGGAGATTAATGTTAGGAGCAGCGAGCAGTTCCGGCAATCATTTTATTCTGGGGCGTATTAAAATTACCAGAGTCTCCAAGATTTTTAATTAAAAATAATAAATTTAAAGAAGCTAAAATGGTTTTAAGCAACCTTAGAAATAACCAAAATGTAGATAAAGAATTTGAAGAAATAAACAAGACAATTCAAATAGAAAGTAAGAATAAAGTAAACCAATCATTAGCAACATTATTTAGTGGCAAATATAAATATTTAGTTATCGCCGGATTGGGTGTAGCTGCGTTCCAACAATTCCAAGGGGCAAATGCAATATTCTATTATATTCCATTAATTGTTGAACAAGCTACTGGTAGCTCAGCAAGTACAGCTTTAATGTGGCCAATTATTCAAGGTGTAATTTTAGTATTAGGATCATTACTCTTCATTTGGATAGCGGATAAATTTAACAGAAGAACATTGCTTATGTTAGGTGGTACTGTGATGGGATTATCCTTCATATTACCGGCAATCATCCATTTGTTCTTACCAAATGCGAATCCGATACTCATCGTGGTATTTTTAAGTATCTATGTAGCATTCTATTCATTTACATGGGCACCATTAACATGGGTGATCGTAGGAGAAATCTTCCCGTTAGCAATTAGAGGATTTGCTTCTGGTGTTGCATCTTCATTAAATTGGATTGGTTCTTTCTTAGTTGGATTACTATTCCCAATTATGACAGTGTATTTCCCTCAACAAATCGTATTTGCGATATTCGGCATTATTTGTATACTCGGCGTACTATTTGTGAAAAAATTCGTTCCAGAATCTAGAGGACGCACACTAGAAGAAATCGAAGCAATCGGTGCTACACATGCGTCAAACAATGAAAAAGCACAAGCACAAACTGAAAAAGTATAGTTAAAATATTACTTTGAGGCTGAGACATATACTTATGTCTCAGCCATTTTTTTATTTTCAAAAATTACAAATGTTTAGAAGTTAAATTTAAGACCTTCTCTAAAAATATCACACGTGATTTTAGAGAAGGTCCTGTTTGTGAGGAAAATGACTTTATTTTAAGAAACCTAAAACAAAGTCTACACCGCTAGCTAATGCACTTGCAATGCTTGTACCCATAGTTACCCAATCATGAGCGATACCTGCTTGGATGGCATTATTTAGTGCTTCTATGATTGCTGACATATAAAACACCCCTTTCCAAGTATTTAAAATTAAAACAAAGTTTTAATTTATCAACTACAATATAAAATATTTCACTGTTAATTTGTACGAAATTGCCTAACTAGAGGATTTTTATGCCTAAGTGTAATATTACTTATTTTATTGGATTTGTAAGAATTAGTATTTTTTAGTGCTAAATTGATTTTACAAATGAGAGGTATATACTCGTTTTATAAACAATAATATACATGGGAGAGGGAACTCTATGGCTGACCTTGTAGCAAAGTTAACAAACGCAGTAAAATATTATGATCAAAAGAAAGTCTTAGATGGCATTAATATAGAATTAATTGAGGGAGAAATTTTAGGATTGATTGGTCCTAGTGGTTCAGGAAAAACTACGACAATAAAATGTTTAATGGGTATGGAAAGTTTAGATGAAGGACAGGCTCAAATTTTCAATAAACAAATACCAAATCGTAAAGTACTGAATGAAGTAGGCTATATGGGGCAAAGTGATGCGTTATATGAGTCATTAACAGCTCGAGAAAATTTAGTGTTTTTCGGTAATTTGATGGGGTTAAAAGGTAAGAAATTAGAAGAAGCAATTGCTGAAAATACAAAAATAGTAAATTTAGAACCTGAATTAGGAAAGGTCGTTTCTCATTTTTCAGGTGGTATGAAACGTAGACTTTCTTTGGCTATAACACTGTTAGCTAATCCCAACCTTATTATTTTAGATGAGCCTACGGTTGGTATTGATCCTAAACTCAGAAAAGATGTTTGGAAGCAATTGAATGGTTTAGCAAATGAGGGTAAATCGGTGATTGTTACGACCCATGTTATGGGAGAGGCGGAACGTTGTGATTGTATAGGCTTAATTGTTGAAGGGAAACTATTTACGATTGGAACCCCTCAAGAATTAAAAGATAAATTTGACGCTGATTCTATAGAAGAAGTGTTTATAAAAGCAGAAGCGGAGGTGCAATAATGAGATTTAAGGCGATTTTTATCAGAGTTATTAAAGAATTATTACGAGATAAAAGAACGTTAGCTTTAATGTTATTTGCACCTATTTTGGTTTTAACACTGATGTATTTTATATTTGATACTAATAATAAAACAAATATAAAAATAGGTATGAATGCTTCAGTACCAGATGAAATTGTGAACGCTTTGCCCTCAGATAAAGTAGATATTGAAAAATATGATGCGTCTAGCTCAATTAAAGATACAATTGTGGATTCAGAGTTGGATGCATATATTGAACAAAAAGGGTCTAATCTAGAAGTCACTTATAAAAATGAAGATCCAAGTCTTACAGGGTCAACGAAACAATTGTTAGCGAGTGCAATCCAAAAGAATAAGATGCAAGATATGACTAAAATTGTTGAAAAGATACCGGACAATATGAAACAAAGCAATGGACAAGAGACAGAGGCATTGAGCATAGATAGTCACTATCTTTATGGTGATGCTGACAGTACATTTTTTGATAAAATATTTCCAATTCTCATTGGTTTCTTTGTCTTTTTCTTTGTATTTTTAGTTTCTGGTATAGCACTTTTAAGAGAACGTACGAGAGGGACTTTAGAACGTGTACTTGCAACGTCTGTTAAAAGAAGTGAAATTGTCTTTGGTTATTTAGCAGGTTATGGTTTGTTTGCGGTATTACAAACATTAATTATTGTATTTTATTCCATATACTTACTGAAAGTTGAGGTTGTAGGAAGTATATGGTGGGTATTATTAATTAATATACTTATTGCATTATCTGCTTTAGCTATAGGTTTGTTTGTTTCAACTTTTGCAAATTCAGAATTTCAAATGGTTCAATTTATACCGTTAGTTGTTATACCTCAAGTCTTTTTCTCTGGTCTTATCCCTTTAGATAGCATTGCTAATTGGGTTAGTGCTATTGGCTATGTATTTCCGTTAAGATATGCCGGTGATGCGCTGACTAATGTAATGATTAAGGGACAGGGATTTGAATTTATTTGGTTCGATATTGTTATACTGTTGCTATTTATTTTGATATTTACAATACTAAATATTATTGGACTTAAACGTTACAGAAAAGTATAAAGAATGATATTGAAATTTTATACACATTAAGATAAAAATCTAAAAACACTTTCGTGTAAATTCATATGTTATGGATGCTTACGGAAGTGTTTTTACTATTAAAATAGTGCAACATTTGAAATTCTTATTCTATAATGTAATATAAAGAGTTATAAAATATAGTGTGCTACATACAAATATGAAGACGTATAGATGAGGTGGTAAAGTTGAAAAAGAAGAATGTTTCAGCAGAATTGGTAGCTAAAAAAGCGAATGTATCACAATCTACAGTTTCCAGAGTTTTTACACCTGGTAAAAGTGTGTCAGAAGAAACAAAACAAAAAGTGTTAAAAGTTGCCAATGAATTAAATTATAAACCGAATGCTTTAGCTAGAGGTTTAATCACTAACAAATCTAAACTCATTGGTTTAGCTATGAAAAATAAACAGAACCCATTCTATCATGAAGTTTTAGCATTATTTACACAAAAGCTGAAACAATTTGGCTATTCTGTACTATTTGTATATACAGAAAATGAAGAAATTCAACAAGAAGAAATTAACCAATTTATTGAGTTTAATGTTGAAGCAATTATTATCACGGATGCAGTTTTATCGTCAGATTTGGTGAAAAAGTTAAAAAGCTCAAATATTCCAGTCATGTTATTTAATAGATATGATGAAACTTTAAATTGTAATTCAGTTTCAAGTGATAATATTTTTGCGACAAGATCGGTAGCCGAATATTTTTATAATCAAGGATACAAGCACAACTTGTACGTGTCAGGTCAACATAACACCTCTACAAATAGAGATAGATTATATGGCTTTAGGCAGTATTTTAGTGAAAAAAAACAAGATATAGATGTGGTTGAGGGAGATTTCACCTTTGAGACAGCGTATAAAGCTACATTGAAATATCTAAAGGATGGCAACAGACCTCGAGGTATATTTGGCGCAAATGATATTACAGCACTCGGTGTATTAGAGGCAGTGAAGAAAATGAATATTGAGGTACCTAATGAAATTGAAGTGATAGGATTCGATGATATACGAATGGCTTCATGGCCCAATCATCAGTTGTCTACTTGGTCACAGCCACTGAATGAGATGATCGATGAAACAATTGAAATCCTATTAAAAGATAACTTAGATGAGATAGAACAAAGGAAGTTAAAAGGGAAGTTTAAATTCAGAAAAACAACGAAAACAATTTGACATTTGAAAGCGCTTACTATAACATAAAGTGAAATATTTGCATACGTATGCAAAGTTCTTTTTTTGTGTTTAATTGCATGCGCACGCACTGGGAGAGGGGATTTTTAAATGTCTTACAAACTAAAAAATGGTAAAAGCCAAGAAGAAATAAAACAATCTGATGAGAAGGTTAGTCAAATTGTAAGTGATACGATTAAAACGATTGAAGCTGAAGGGGATAAAGCTTTACGCGATTTGTCAGTGAAATTTGATAACTGGAGTCCAGAAAGTTTTAAATTAAGTGACGAAGAAATTGAAAGTATTGTTAATGATATTCCACAACAAGTTAAAGATGATATCGCATTCGCGCAAAATAACATTCAAAGATTTGCTGAAGCTCAAAAAGCTTCCTTACAAGACTTCGAAACAGAAAATTCACCTGGTGTCATACTTGGTCAAAAGAATATACCGGTTGATAGTGTAGGATGTTATATTCCAGGTGGTAGATACCCGATGATTGCTTCTTCGCATATGAGTATTTTAACTGCCAAAGTTGCTGGGGTGAAACGTGTTATCGCTTGTACACCGCCAATAGATGGTAAAATTCCCGAAACAACTGTATACGCAATGTACAAAGCAGGTGCCGATGAAATTTATATTCTCGGTGGTATTCAAGCCATGGGTGGTATGGCGATAGGTACAGAAACGATAGATTCTGTAGACATGATTGTTGGGCCAGGTAATGCTTTTGTGGCAGAAACGAAACGCCAACTATTTGGCAGAGTTGGTATCGATTTACTCGCGGGACCTACAGAAACATTAGTAATCGCAGATGAAACATCAGAACCTGAAATGATTGCTACAGATATACTGGGTCAAGGGGAACATGGGCCCACATCTCCAGGTGCGATTATTTCTACTTCTGAAGCAATTGCTGAAGCAGCTTTAAAAGAGATAGAAAGACAATTACAAACGTTATCAACAGCTGATATTGCAAGTGAATCTTGGAAAAATTATGGGCAAGTGATTATTGTAAAAGATGAAGCAGAAGCTGTAATAGAAGCGAATAAACTCGCTTTTGAACATGTTGAAGTATTAACTAAAGAACCAGACTACTTTTTAAATCATTTAACAAATTATGGCGCGCTATTCCTGGGTCCAGAAACAAACGTAGCTTATGGCGATAAAGTCATTGGTACGAATCACACACTACCTACTAAAAAAGCAGCACGTTATACAGGGGGCTTATGGGTAGGTAAATTTATTAAAACAGTGACTTATCAACGTATCACATCTGAAGAACAAAGTGCGGCTATGGGTGAGTATGCGGCGAGACTATGTGGTTATGAGAATTTTGCGGGACACGCAGAACAAGCATTATTACGTGTAAGAAAGTATGGAGATAAAGGAAATAAATAAAACCGTTTATGTTCTAAAGGGGGACATACTTATATGTTAGGTGTTATAGGATTAGTTGGTGGGTTAGTTATTTTAACTATTCTAGTAATGAGAGGCGTAAATCTATTAATCGCAGCGCCTTTATCTGCGTTGTTTGTTGGCGTTTTAAATGGTTTACCTTTATTTTCTCAACTTGCTACAGGTAAGGAAATGGATTTTGTTACAAGTTATATGGATGGGTTTTCTGGTTTTGTGACATCTTGGTATTTAATGTTTTTAACTGGAGCAATTTTTGGAAAAGTCATGGAAGACAGTGGTGCGGCAGAAAGTGTATCACATTGGATTATTAAAAAAATAGGCATGAAAAGAGCCGTTTTAGCAATTGTACTAGCCTGTGGTGTCTTGACTTATGGCGGGGTTAGTCTATTTGTAGTCGCATTCGCCGTTTATCCGATGGCTGTAAATTTATTTAAGGAATCTGATTTTCCAAGAAGATTTATTCCGGCTACTTTAGCTTTAGGTTCCACTACATTTACAATGACTTCAGCTGGGTCTCCAGAAATACAAAACTGGATACCGATACCGTACTTACATACAAGTCCATATGCAGGATGGACTGTTAGTATCATCACTGCATTGTTTATGTTAGTTGCAGGTTATCTATGGTTGATGCATATGATTAAAAAAGCAAAACGAAAAGGTGAATATTTTATTAGTAGAACTGGGGATCAAATGGAAGATAGGAATAAACTACCTAATCCATTTTTAAGTATGATTCCGTTATTTATTGTGTTGTTAGTATCATTTTTCTTACATGATGCATTAGAGCAATCCGCACTCATAGTCGCTTTAACGAGTGGTATCATCGCAACGTGGTTATTGAATAAAAGTTATTTTAAAGATTTTTGGAAAGCAGTCGGAAATGGTACTGAAGGTGCATTGATTGCGTTAGGTAATACGTCAGCAGTTGTAGGTTTTGGAGGCGTCGCTAAAGTGACACCAGCTTTTAATGACGCTATTGATTATGTTACGAACTTGCCAGGTTCTCCATTAATTACAGGTGCATTTGCGGTAATGGTTATCGCTGGTTTAACCGGTTCGTCATCTGGTGGACAATCAATTGCCTTACCTATCTTAGCACCACACTATTTAGATATGGGTGTAAATGCTGATGCGATGCATAGGACAATTTCGATGTCTTCAGGCACGTTAGATTCATTGCCACATGGTGGATATACCGTAACGACGATTCGTTCTATTGCGGGTGAAACACATAAAGATGCATACGGGGCGTTTGGAGCTATGACAGTCGTTGTTCCACTCGTAGCAGTGATTATCGCAATCGGTCTATTTATGTTAGGTCTATAAAATACTTGGAAATTTACTGCGATAAATAAATTGAAATAGTTTAGCCAAAAGGGGTGTAATGATGGAGAATATTGCTGTATTAGGTAGTGGAACGATGGGACATTCAATCGCTCTATCTGTTGCTTGGGCAAATTATAAAGTTAAAGTTTACAGTATCAACTTGGAAGATTTAAAAAGAGCTGAAACAGAAATTGATAAAAAGGTACTGCTATTATATAAAAATGATTTAATTAGTGACGTTCAAATGCAAAATATCAAAAATAATATTACCTTAGACACAGATATTGAAGCGGTAGTGGAAGACACTACATTTATCATAGAGGCTGTGCCAGAAGATTTAACTATTAAAAGTGAACTATATGAAAAATTAAATACTTTATTAGATGAAAAAACCATATTAGCTAGCAATACATCTGGTTTTACATTACAACAATTAACTAAAAATTATAAATTTCCCAATCATTTTATCATCACACATTTTTGGAATCCCGCACATTTAGTTCCATTAGTAGAAATTGTGAAAAATGAAGACACAGATATTGAAACTGTTGCACGTACTGAAAATGTAATTAATGCTATAGGCAAAAAGCCGATATTAATACAAAAAGAAATATCAGGATTTATCGGTAATAGATTACAGTATGCGCTTTTTAGAGAAGCACAATCATTACTTGATCAAGGTGTAGCGTCTAAGGAAGATATTGATGCTTGCAGTAACTTATAGTGTAGGTAGAAGATACCCTGTCGTTGGTCCACTCATGACAGCGGATTTAGGAGGATTGGATGTTTTTAGTGCTATATCTGATTATTTATTTGAAGATTTAAGTACTGAAAAAGCATCTGGTAAAACTTTGAATAAACATGTTGGTGAAGGCAACCTTGGATATAAAACGGGGAAAGGGTTTTATGATTGGGGTGCAAGCGAGTCTCAAGAAATTATTGATAAGCGTGACGAAGTATTGATGTATTTTTTGAAGAAAGATCAAGAAAATAAATAGGATGATTTATAGTGCAAAAAAACTTTAATGATTTAGAAGGTAAGAATGTTATTGTAACTGGTGGCAACCGAGGTATTGGTCAAGAAATTGCAATCGATTTCGCTCAGCTAGGTGCAAATGTAATCGTTATAGCTAGAGATAAAGATTCATTAGATAAAACCTTAGATATACTGAATGAATCTAGTGGGCAACATTCGGTTTATGCGTTGGATATGACACAAATTGATCAACTTTCAAAAGTAATAGACGATATTGTTTCAAAATATGGAAAAATTGATGTACTTGTGAATAATGCTGGAATAAATATAAGTAAACCTGCATTTGAAATTGAGGAAAATGATTGGGAAAACGTATTAGATATTAATTTAAAATCATTGTTTTTTATCTCTAAGTTTGTTGGAAAATACATGGCACAAGAACAGCGTGGAAAAATTGTGAATATGGCATCACAAGTTGGTTTTGTTGGTTATTTTGATAGAGCGCCATATGCTTCAAGCAAAGGTGGCGTGATTCAACTAACAAAAGCACTTGCTGTTGAGTGGGCACAATACAATATCAACGTTAACGCAATTGCTCCAACATTTGTAGAAACAGAATTAACAGAGAAGATGTTCAAGAATGAAGCGTTTAAAGAAGACGTATTGGATCGTATCTTATTTCATAAAATGCCAAAACCTACAGATATTTCAGGCGCAGTCATATATTTAAGTTCACAACTATCAAATTTTGTTACAGGTGAAACGATTAAAATAGACGGCGGTTGGACAGCGATTTAGTTATCTTTTATCATAAATAGACTTCTATAATAAACCATTATTATGTTAAATAAAGTAACACAAAATACATTCAGTAACTTTTCATAGAAAAACACTTTCGCGTAAATTCATTTAAATGAATCTAGCGAAAGTGTTTTTTAATTAATTTTTACGATTTAGGTTAGTTCGTATAAATATATGATTGTTTTTTAAGTTTAAATCTGGTGGAAATATCTTCACATTAACTTCGAATTTTAATGTGCTGAGTTATTACTTTGAACTTCTTCTGCATGATTAGAAACTTGTTTATCTTTATCTTTAATCCAAACTTTTTCTAATTCTTCTAGTGTTTTACCTTTTGTTTCTGGAATGAATTTCCATACGAACAGGCCAGCTAGAATACTCATCAGTGCGTAAAATCCGTAAGTCATTGTACCGCTAATTTCCATCATAGATGGGTAAGTAGAAGTGATTGTAAAGTTTGCTAACCATTGTACTGCGACAGCTATTGCCATTGCGCCACTTCTAATTCTGTTAGGGAATATTTCTGATAATAGCACCCAGATAATTGGACCCCAACTCATCATAAATGATGCAGTATATATAACTAAGAATATTAAAGTTGTAATGCCAAACGCGCCATTAGCAGCGAGTGCACTCATTCCGATCATTCCAACTGCCATGCCAGTAGAGCCGATAATTAATAAAGGCTTACGACCAAATTTATCGACATATAATATAGCGATAACGGTGAAGATTACGTTTACTAATCCCATCACAACAGTTTGTATCATTGAGGTATTCTCACCTGCACCTAAATTTTCAAAAATACGAGGTGCATAATATAAAGCCACGTTGATACCGATGAATTGTTGGAAGATAGATAATAGAATACCGATAATAATCACAGTTTTACCAAAACTAAATAATGGTGCTTTTACATCTGTTAATTTATTTTTAGTTGATAAGATATCGTTTAAAACGTTTTGTGCATGATTCTTAGAAGAGTATATTCTATTTAATACTGTAAGTGCTTCAGTATTTCTATTATTTAAAGATAAATACCTTGGTGTTTCAGGTACTAAAAATAATAAAAAGAAAAATGCAATTGCCGGAATTGCTTCAGTCATAAACATGTAACGCCATCCGATTAGTTCAATCCAACTTTGAGATTGACCAAAAGTAATACCGTAGTTCACAAAATAAACGACTAACATACCAAATATAATAGCGAATTGGTTCCATGAAACAAGTCTTCCTCTTATAGAAGAAGGGGCAATTTCACTAATATACATTGGAGATATTGCAGAGGCTAATCCTACACCAATACCACCGATGACACGATATAGATTAAATGTTATCAGTAAACCAAGACTAGATTCACCCGGTTCAAAAAATAAAAACTCAGGATAGCCTGATAAAAGTGCAGAAACTATAAATAAAATAGCCGCTACTTGTAATGATTTTTTACGACCGAGCCGACTTGAGAAAATTGAAGATAACAAGCCACCAATAATACAGCCGATTAAGGCACTAGAAACTGTAATACCATGGACAAAGCTACCGTAATCTTTAGTTAAATATTTCTGGAGGGATTGTTCAGCCCCAGAAATAACTGCAGTGTCATAGCCGAATAACAACCCGCCAAGCGTTGCGATTAAAGCTATTTTAAAGATAAACTTCTTATTATTATAAGTTGACATATATCCATCCCCTTGATAAATCACTTAAATTTACTTAGTTTTTGAGTTACTGGTTGTGTAGCGTCATAGATTGTTTTATAAATATCAAATAAGTTGTGGTATGATTTACTATTTTCTTCAATAGGAGATACTTTTTGATTATATGTAATCCATGATTGACTCATTTCATTGAAAGTATCAAACCACGATTCACCCATGGCGGCTAACATCGCCGCACCATAAGCTGGACCTTGTTCTTCAGTTCTTGTGGTAATTGCCGCATCGAAAACATCTGCTTGGATTTGGAGCCACTCATGATTTTTTGCGCCGCCCCCGATAGAAACAATTTCCTTAATGTTAATACCGTTGTTTTTCATAATTTGAATGCTTTCATTTATAGAATATGTGATACCTTCGATAACAGAACGTTTCATATCGAGTTGTGTGGTATTCGCATCCAAGCCGATAAAGCTGCCTCTAACTGCCGCGTCATTATGTGGTGTACGTTCACCGAGTAAATAAGGTGTGTACATTAATCCATTAGATCCAACCTCAGAATCAGAAATCGCTTTTAAGAATGCACTAAAATCTTCATCAGGGTCTAGTAGTTGTTTTAACCATTCCAGACTATAACCAGCGGATAAAGTTACCCCCATAATGTATTTTTGGTCAGGTACACAGTGATTAAAGTAATGCACATTGCCATCATTTTCATAGTCAGCATTATTTTCAATAGATAGTGCGACGCCAGAAGTACCAATACTTACCAATTGTTTTTGTTCATCTGTGATACCAGAGCCTAAAGCGCCACATGCGTTATCTGCGCCCCCTTGATAGACATTGATATCCCAATCGATATTTAAAGATTTTTTCACATCTTCAGTTAATTGACCACTTTTTTGATGAGAAGCAATGATATCTGGACAAATAGATGCGTCAATATCTAAACTATTTAGTAGTTCAGTAGACCAATTTTCTTCTTTCAAGCTAAACATAATTGTACCTGCCGCGTCTGAAGGTTCTGTAAAAATGTTGCCAGTTAATTTATAAACGATATAATCTTTTGGCAACATAAATTTATGGATTTTGTTGTAATTATCAATTTCATTATTTTTCAGCCACATTAGTTTAGGTAATGTAAATCCTTCTAACACAGTGTTTTGTGTGAATTTCAGTAGTGCGTCGAGACCTAATTTATTTTTGATTTCCTCAACTTCATTAGAAGTACGTGTATCATTCCATAAAATGGCAGGTCTAATGATTGCACCAGCTTGATCAATAACCACTAGGCCATGCATTTGACCTGAAAAACTAATACCAGTGATTTCTTTTTGTGCATATTTGTTTAATAAATGTTTTAAACTCTCAATTGTTGCGTCATACCAGATATCTGGATTCATTTCGCTGTATCCAGATTTAGGATGCTGACGTATGATAAGAGACGCTGTATGAATCTACAACGTCTCCATTTTTATTAACAACAATAGACTTTAAGGAACTTGTACCAATATCTATACCGATTACATAAGTCATTTTTATCAGTCTCCATTATTAATGTTTAAAATATATTGATTCATTTGAGCTTTAATTACTTCTAAACGATCAGAAGTGTTATCAATCTCATTAATGTTGAAAGCATATTCCTCTAATTCTTTAAATGAAGTATTACCTTCAACTATTTTTTTACCAATACCTTCAGCAAAAGATTTATATTTTTCATCTACAATGTTTTCAAAGAAATTATCTTCAATCATTTTGTGTGCTACTTTTAAACCAAGTGCAAATGTATCCATACCGGCGATATGCGTTAAAACTAAATCTTCTTGTTTGAATGAAGTTCTTCTTGGTTTAGCATCAAAGTTTAAACCACCTGGATTTAATCCACCATTTTTTAAGATTTCGTACATTGCTAATGTTGTATCGTAGACGTCAGTAGGGAATTCGTCTGTGTCCCAACCTAATAGTGGGTGACCTTGGTTTGCATCTACTGAACCTAATAAATCATTATCACGTGCATATCTTAATTCATGTTGGAAAGTGTGCCCGACTAATGTTGCGTGGTTTGCTTCAATATTGAATTTGAATGTTTTATCTAAGTCATATTTTTGTAAGAAAGCATGTGAAGTCGCAACATCAGTATCATATTGGTGTGTTGTAGGTTCTTTTGGCTTAGGTTCAATTAAGAATTGTCCTGTATAACCAATTTCTTCTGCATAGCTTTTAGCCAATTTTAAGAAATTAGCTAAGTTGTCTAACTCTAATTTCATGTCTGTGTTTAATAAACTTTCATAACCTTCACGTCCGCCCCAGAAAACAAAGTTTTCAGCGCCTAACTTTTTAGCGATTTCTAATGATTTCTTAACTTTTGCAGCGGCATATGCGAAAACTTCAGCGTTAGAAGAAGTTGTCGCACCATGTACAAAACGTTCGTGTGTAAAGTTGTTTGTCGTATTCCAAAGTAATTTTTTACCAGTTTGATCCATTTTTTCTTTAATAAGGTCTACAATGATATCTAAATTTTCATTAGATTCTTTTAATGTTGCACCTTCTGGAGCGATATCTATATCGTGGAAACAGAAATAATCAATACGTGTTTTTTCCATAAATTCGAAAATCGCATCAACTCTTGCTTTAGCTTTGTCCATGTCGTTTAAGTTATCCCAATCACGTTCAGCCGTACCAACGCCGAATGGGTCAGATAAGTCAGCTGTAAATGTATGCCAATAAGCCACACCAAATCTTAGGTGTTCTGCCATTGTTTTGTCGCCTACTTTTTCTTCGGGATTATAATATTTAAAACTAAAAACATTATTTGATTTAGGTCCTTCGTAATTTACTTTATCAATATTGAAATATGTCATGATAATCCTCCTATAACTAGTTGGTTAGTTTATTAAACAAACTAACTTTAGAGATAATATAGCACGGAAAATTATTTTTGTAAACGCTTTCTAAAATATTTCAAAAAATAACCCTTCTACAAAAATGTAAAAGGGTGTGTTTGTTTAGTTAGATTTTAATTGAATATCATCAATGTTTAATAATTTCTGCATAATTGCGATTGAGCCACCTAATAAGGTTGCGTGTTTCACATTCGTAGTAAGGTTGAGTTGTACGGAGTGAGTCGAATATTGATCTAGCTGTGTTTTAATCGAATCTAAAATAACAGGTAATTCATTGATTAATGTGCAGTTAACATAAATCATATCCGGATTAAATTGTGTATTTAAATTGTGAACTAATACTGCAATTTTGGTCGTAAAATATTCGATTTCTTGAATAACAATATCGTTATGTTGATGGTAAAGTTCAATAAGTTCTGGAAGTGATATATTTCGTTCAAATTGATTACTAATACTTTGAATTAATGCTTCTTGGGAGCAAATATTTTCAATTGTGTTGTATGTTTCACCGCTTTGAAGTACGAGCGTTTTACCGATTTCTCCAGCTTCGCCATTAGAGCCACGATATAATTTTTTATCGATGATTAAACCTGCACCAATGCCTTTGTGAATACTTAGAGCAATTAAATTTCTCATTTCTGAATTACTATGGATGCTTCTTTCATAAATTGCTGATAAGTTTGCTTCGTTTTCAATAATTACTGGAACTTGAGTCAGTGATCTTAACTCATCTGTAATGGAAATACCTTCACTTTCATGGAAGGGAAGGTGAATAATAGCTTGATTGTGATCTACAATACCGTGAATTGAGACAGACATACCCAACAAGCCATAGGAAGTATCATAACTTTCAGAAGTAGGTATATTTGTTTTTAATATAGCCAAGATACTACTCACTTTTTTGTCAGGTAAGTTATATGATTCATGTTTTAACACGGTACCATCAAAATAATTGTACATTAATTCTACAGAGCTATATGTTAAATCCATAGAAATATAATAACCATAATTTTTATTGATTTTTAGGAGGATTGGTTTGCGTCCGCCGCTTTTCGTACTATTACCTTCGCCCACTTCAATGACTAAGGATTTCTTTTTCAAAGCGTTTAATATATTAGAAATAGTAGCTTTATTGATTTCTAAATTCTTAGATATTTGAGTGCGTGAAATATTATGATTGTTGAAGATTTGTTTTAATACGCGTCTTTCGTTCATACTGATTTTTAAATTATTTTCCATTTTTTATTACCTCATATAAGTTTAAACAGGGTTTAAATGCGATTTTTGTCTAATATTACAACAGTGTAACACATTGCTCCAAAGTTATAGATTATAGATAAAGTTATGTTAGCGAGTAATATTAGTGATACATGTCTTATATTATATATTATAGTAGAGAGATTTAAAAAATGGTAATTGAAGATAAGATAAAACACAAAAATCATCTAAACATTTAAATGTTTAGATGATTTTATAGTGTCGACAAGATCTCCGACTTTGTTGGCAATCATTATATGCACTGCACGCTTTCCACAGGCACAGTCTGTAGTATCCAGTTAGTGATTTGAGCCGGCCCAAATCACTGTCATTCTTTAAAATATATTATAACCAATTATTCATTGTGATGTTTTAAGTTAATATTCTAAGCGTTTGAACAGTTTTAAACCTGCGAGATAACATACGATAGAGTAAACGAGTGTTATTAAAATAATAATTACGAGTTTAGTAAAGAATTCATTGATATTATTTGCTTCTTCATAGCTGTTAGGAAAGAAGTATTTAAATCCATGAATGAGCGGGGCAGCAGACATTATCATTAATAATATCACCACGCCAAGTATGTTAAAACCTGTTGAGAGTTTCATAGATAACATGATTCCAAAGAAAACAGCTATTAATGTAATCCCATAGATACCTATAATGCCTAAAATATCACTGTAGTTAATACTCGCAGAAGATGATAAAAAATCTCCCGAAGCATAATTGAATTTAATAATGTATGTAAAATATAAAACTTGAGAAGCAATGAACAATAGGATGAAATAAATAACATACATAGATAATAAAGCAGCTATTTTAGAGTTATAGAGATATGTACGGCTAATATCTTTATAAAAAATTAAACGACCAGATTCATATTCTTCATAAAAAAGAAAACTAATAAAATATGTAACTAAAATTAATGGTACAGCAAATTGTGATTGAGCAACTAAAACGCCATAATAGAAATCTAGTCCGGTGAGTCCATTTGTTTCTCCATTAATTTGCATAAAGTTAGTAGGGAGGATGAGTGTAATTAAATATAAAAATGGATAAAGTGCAATTAAGTAAAAAATTAAAGCTGAATTGCGAGTGGATATATTACAAAATATATGTTTAGTAAGCATTTTCTCACTGCCTTTCAAATTCATCATAATGGTGATACAAATTATCTTGTTCGCTGACTGTATTTACTAATGTGTAATGATTAACTACATATTTCATAATATCGTTATACTCCGCAGAATCGATTTCAATAGAAATTTCATTCATAGAAATATTTTTGATTGTTGTAAATAGGTCTAATAATTCTTGTCTATGCTCAGGATAAATTTGTTCCTTAACTACAATTTTTAAAGCTTGGTCTTTGTTGTAATCAATATGATGAAGTTTGCCATTTTTTATAATCACGAATTTATCACAAACCTCGGATAATTCATTTAACTGGTGACTTGAAATAAGAAGCGCAATGTTTCTTTCTTCCACCCATGTTCTTAAAGCGCTAATGAGCGTTTTAACACCGTCAGGATCGAGACCAACAAATGGCTCATCCATAATTGCTAATTCAGGTTCATCTAGTAAACACATCGCCAAAGATAACCTTTGTTTCATACCAAAGGAAAAGTCTTTCACTTTTTTATTTTTAGTATGTGCAAGTCCAACAAGTTCTAGAACATTATCGATATTATCAAGATATTTTTCCTTATTATTTACTTTTAAGTAGTAAATCAAATTTTTTTAGCGGAAAAGTGTTTGAAATAAACTGTATCAATCATAATGCCTACGTTTTTCATAACGTTATTATTTTTAAAAATATCTATACCATTTAAAGTGATAGATCCTGAAGTTGGTTTTTTAGACTTAGCAATAATTTTCATTAATGTAGTCTTACCAGCGCCATTTTTACCGATTAATCCAATAATATCGCCTTTATTAATCGTTAAAGAAATACCATCAAGCACATTAAATTCAGAATCTTTAAAGCGTTTATAAAGATTATCTATTTCAAGCATAATTACTACCTCCCTTTGTATAATAAAAATATCAGGTTTCATGATATTGAGAATAAAAGATAAAATTAAGTTTACTTAACTAGTATTAATCTATAAATAACACGTTTAAGGTTTATATTATATTTAATATAATGAATATATAAGGGGTGGTCAATATATATAAATACATATTTTATGAACAAATTATGTATGATGAATGCAATTAATTTACCAAATTTATATATTTTTCAGAATAAAACGCAACCTAGAAATATCAATATGTACTTCTATTAAACTGAGCTAAGTTACCATAGAGATATTTTTATATTTCGCTAATATTTTATGATTGACAAGTTATTTTCAAGAGCGTATTATATAAAAATGTACATGGGGTGTACTGTATAAATAAAAACACGCCACATATTGAAAAAATGGACGAATTCAAGGATTAACACGCTCCATAACGTAATATTTATAGCGTTTGGGATTATTTTCAAACTAATAGTACATGGGGTGTACATTTTTAAAAAAGAAAGGTAGATAGTAAATGTTTAATGAATTTAAATTTATATTTAGAAATAAAATGTTGATTGTATCTCTTATAGCCATAGCGCTTATCCCTCTAATTTATGTGGCACTATTTGTAGGCTCAATTTGGGACCCTTATGATAAGACAGATCAATTGGAAATATCTATTGTAAATCAAGACGAATCAGCCAAATTAAATGGTGAAAAAATAACAATTGGCGATGATTTGGTAGATGAATTAAAAGATAATGAGGATTTTAAATTCCAAACAGTTTCCGAGAAAAAAGCTGCACATGAATTGGAAAAAGGTAATAGTGTCGGAACAATTATTGTACCTAAAGACGCATCTAAAAATGCAACGACATTATTAGATGAAAATCCTAAAAAAATTAATTTAGAAACGCAAGTTAATCCGGGATCAAGTTACACGGGTAGTCAAACTGCTCAGAAAGCAATTGATACAGTAACAGACACAATTAAAGATGACATTCGTGAAAATTACTTAACTGAAATATTTGAGAGTACGAAAAAATCACAAGATGGTTATCAAGATACATCTGACGCACTTGGCGAAATGTCTAATGCAGAGTCACAATTAATTGATGGTAATCAGCAAGTCAGTGATGGCTTACAACAATTAGTCCCAGCCGTAGGTCAACCCGCACAGCAATTATTATCAGGTAATGACCAAGTTACTGATGGTTTAAATCAATTACAGGAAAATAATAATCAATTACAAGCTAAGTTAGATGAAGCAATCACGAGTCAGCAAGATGTTTCACTTGAAGATGACAATGAAAAAGCATTAAATAATGTGACAAAAACAAATGAAAATAATCCTACTGAGGCTGGCAATTATGGCGAAACAATTGTACCTTATATGGCGAGTGTAAGTTTATTTGTTGGAGCAGTGTCATTTAGTGCGATTTATCCTTTGAGAAAAACATTAAACAAAGGTGTTTCCTCAACTAAACAAGCGCTTGGTAAGCTATTACTTTATCTACTACAAGGTAGTTTATCAGCATTGTTTATGAGTAGCTGGGTTATATTTGCATTCAACATGTCGATTGACAACGTAGGACATTTCCTATTAGTGAGCTTCTTATGGGCTATTGCCGCAATAACGATTACGTCATTCTTAGCGTTATTCTTGGATAGAATTGGATTATTCTTATCCATGTTATTACTCATATTACAATTGAGTTCAAGTGAAGGTATGTTCCCAATTGAACTTTCAGACAGTTTCTTTAGATGGATTCATCCATTTTCTCCAATGTCCTATGCGATTCAAGGATATAGAGAAGCAATCTTTACCAATGCTCGGACACTTTGACTTTAGTTTCATTGTAATACTATTAAGTGCTATTATTATTGGAATGATATTATTACAATTCTTAGTGCTATTATGGTTTAACAAGAGAGAAAAAGTTCCGTTTTCAGTGGAATTTAAGTAAAGCTAAAGCAATATAGGGGTGAAAAGTATGGAAAATGAAAACATCAATCAAACGATAGAAGAAGCCATTACCAAATTTCAGTTTGTTATGTTGCATTTAAATAAAGAAATTGTAGAAATGATAAAGGAAACAGGTTTAGGTAATTTTCTATCAAGAGAACAAATTGAAGCAATGAGAATAATACAAACTGAAGGTAAAGTGACGATTAATGAACTTGCAATGTTGCAAAATATATTTAAAACGGCAGACTTCTAAACGTATCGTTAAATTAGAAGAAATGGGCTACGTTGAAAGAGCCTATACAGATAATAAACGTATTAAATTAGTTAAACTCAGTACAGAAGGGGAGACTTTTTTAAAAAAGGCAAATTCAGTTATGATTGAAGCTGTTAAAGAACGTATAGGTGACAAATTCACAACAGATGAAGTACATGAGTTTGTAGACCAATTGGCAAGACTTAATGACGCATTTAAAGCACATAAAAACTGATGAAAAAGGCTCGTATACAATGCGAGCCTTTTTTGTTATTTTATTATTTATCATTTCAAACATATTTTGTTTAGAATGAATAGACTTAAATATTAACAATTAGTATAATTAGCATTGTAATTGAAGCGAATAAATAGAAATAGGAGGCGCACGATTATGATAAAAAGAACAACTGAACGCGTACTCACATGGATAGGTATTGCATTGCAATTAATTGGTGTAGTACTTATCGCAGTTTTCATACCAATGATAGGTAACAATGAGGTAAAAGAAACAGTCATTCAACAAATGATGGCAGATGATCCAAGCTTCTCATATGAAGATGGTACAAATATCTTCGGTATGTTGAGTAGTTTATTAACAGCAGGTTTGGTTTTATCTATAGTAATTTTAATCATTGCAATCATTGGAGCTATTCTAATAAATAAAAAAGCTAAAGCAACAGGCATCTTACTTATTCTAGTAGGTGTTATTTCATTCTTAGGAAACTGGATAAATGCGGTATTATGGATTGTTGCAGGTGTTATGTTATTAGTAAGAAAACCAAAACAACCGATTCATGGCGATGGTGAAATGTATAATGACAATAAGCAAGACGCAGTGAATGAGCCATATGAAAGATCTAACTCTAATCAAGATCAAGATTTAAAAGACTTTGATGATTTAGATGGAAAACCGAAACAAGAGCAAAATGATCCATACAAATACTAATTAAACTCGATAATTAAATAAACCAAAAACAAACTAGGTTTCCATATGATTGGAAATCTAGTTTTTCAAATTACAAATATTATAGTCATATTCACATTCATAAAACCGTAAAAAATATGTTATATTTTAATAAAGAACTATTCTATTAAATTAATTGTTATCAGGGCTATTTTCTGATATTAAAATGGGGTGAAAAATATGATGATGGTAATTGGAATGCTATTACCTATTTTGGTAGTTGGATTTATAGTGATGTCAGTGTTAGAAGAGAAAAAAGAAATCGCAAAAAATAATATATTAAGTATTGGAAAGAAACACTAATCTTAGAATGCTTAATTACAAAATAGAGCTAATTTCTTCGTGAAATCAGCAATTTAATTGAAGGTTAGGCTTACCTCTGAGTGAAGGAAGACTAGTGGAAGTCTAATTCTCGACTCAATATGTGGAAATTATAGCGTTTTAGCTATTCAAAGTTCCAGATGACCAAGTTAAAAAGAGTCTGGATTTCAGAAGCCTAAAAATGAAATTCCATACATAAAATATTTATAAAACAACGGATTGTTTAACGTGAAACAATTTGTTGTTTTATTTTTTTACGTAAATGTAAGGATGAAAAAAGATTTTATTAGTCAGACAAACGGTAAATTAATTAATATTCTGCTATGATAAACTATAATAATTAATTTATATAAGTCTAATTCATATATGATTTTGAACAAAGGGGGGCATATAATGAGTGAAATGTTGTATATTTTACAAACTGTACTTTTACCTATTTTTATCATGATTTTTTTAGGATTTATTTTACAAAAGAAATTCACTTTAGATTTAAAAACACTAGCTAAATTAAATATATATGTGTTTGTTCCAGGTTTTATATTTGTGAAGTTTTATAAAACAGACTTTGCTATAAAGCTTTTATTTTACATAGTTATTTTCTTTATTTTGTATATGATCGTCCTATATGTCATTGGTAAACTGTTGTCTACTATTCGTAAAACAGATAAAGGGGAAGCTACAACGCTGACGAATAGTATTCTGTTTTTCAATTCAGGTAATTACGGCGTTCCAGTTAATGATTTAGTTTTTAAGGGCGATCCATTGGCTATGTCTGTGCAGGTTATTGTGTTGTCATTACAAAATATATTCACTTTTTCATACGGGATTTTTGCGATTCAGTCATTGCAAATTGGGAAATTAAAGGCGCTACTTGGATATTTTAAAATGCCAGTTTTATACGCTTTGGTGTTAGCTATTATTTTAAATTATAATAATGTGCCAATCCCAGAATTTATTTGGACGCCAGCAAATTACGTAGCGGATGCAATGATTGCTATTGCGTTATTATTGCTAGGTGCTCAAATTGCGAATATTAAATTCAGCTTTAAATGGTCAATTTCTTATATTTATATATTTGTGAGATTAGTTATTGGCCCACTCATTGCTTTAGTGATTATTAAGTTACTTGGTTTAGAAGGCGTGATTGCACAAACATTATTTATTGCTTCTGCTATGCCAACATCGGTAAATAGTTCAGTTATTGCACAAGAATATGATAACCATCCAGAACTTGCTGCACAATTGGTCTTTTTATCAACATTACTAAGTGCAGTAACAGTAGTCATCGTCATCTATTTTTCTAGAATTCTATTTTAAATATCTAGTCAACATTTTGGGGGCCGGAATACGAAATCAAATTTTGATTTCTGTTCCGTTCCCTTTTTTTTAGAATTTTGATTTTTTTATCGAACGTGTTATAAATAGGTCGTATATCACATATTACGAAATAAAAATTTAAAATCTATTTATAAAGGACCGATTAAATTGACTGATGCAGTGTTAGGTATCGATATTGGAACAAGCTCCGTTAAAGTAATAGCAGTAAATAGACAAGGTAAAGTTTTACAGAGTGCAAGCGAATCTCTAGATATCATACAGCCACAAAATGGGTTTAATGAGCAACATCCAGAAGCGTGGTTTGAAGCAACTAAACAATGTATTAAGCGATTAATGGTGACAGATGAAGTTAAGTATATGCATATTAGCGGACTATCACTTTCAGGACAAATGCATAGTTTAGTGATATTGGACGATAATGACGAACCACTAAGAAATGCCATTCTTTGGAACGATACAAGGACTACACCGCAATGTGAAGTTATTAAAGAAAAACTAGGTGATTATGTGTTAGATAATCCTGTATTAGAAGGTTTTACACTTACGAAATTATTATGGATAAAGGAAAATGAACCTGAACATTGGCGCAATACTAAAGTATTTTTATTACCTAAGGATTATGTTCGATTCAAATTAACTGGCAAGTTAAATATGGAATATTCAGATGCCTCGAGTACATTATTATTTGATCATAAGTGCAAAGCTTGGGATGAAAATATTGGTAAACAATTTGGTGTTCATAATATTTACCCTGAACTTGTAGCTTCACATAAATTAGTAGGCTATATGGACGACAAGATAGCAAAAGAACTCGGACTAAATGCGCAAGTGGCTGTTATAGCAGGCGGTGGTGATAATGCATGTGGAGCGCTTGGTGCGGGAATGATTAAAACGAATGAAACACTCTGCAGTATTGGCACTTCAGGCGTGGTTTTATCATGTGAAAGTGAAAAACATACGGAATATCGCCGAAATATGCATTACTTTAATCATGCATTAGAAGATATGTCTTATGTTATGGGCGTGACACTTGCCGCAGGAGACAGTTTGCAGTGGTTACGCCGAAATATATTAGGACATTTAAGCTATGATGAAATTATTACTGTGGCAAGCCAATCACAGGTTGGCAGTAATGGATTATTATTCACACCCTATCTATCGGGAGAACGTACGCCACATGGGGACTCCAACATTAGAGGGAGCTTTATAGGTTTAAGCGCCTTACACAGTAGAGGTGACATGGCACGGGCAGTTATTGAAGGTATAACTTTTTCTTTATTCGAGTCGATAAAGTATTTACGCGATTGTGGTAAAGATATTCAACATATCGTGTCTATCGGTGGCGGTGCAAAAAGCGACTTTTGGTTGCAATTACAAGCGGATATATTTAATACTGAAATTAGTAAATTGAAATATGAAGAAGGACCTTGTATGGGTGCGGCAATCTTGGCTGTATATGGTCTAGGATGGTATGAAAGTATCGAAGCGGCTACAAAGCAATTTATACGTTATGAAAAATCTTTTAAACCAGATAGTGAGAAGCACAAACAATATATGCTGTATTTTGATTTATATCAAAGTGTATACCGACAAACTCAAAGCCTTACAGCTGGTTTACTAAAAATTTCTAAAGCTAAAACATAGTTACAAGTTGAATTATTTAAAAATAAGTAATAGTATCGACTTTAACACTTAGAAATCAACTTAAATTATAATACCACTTGAAATAATCAATGGAATAGGTTAAGTTGTATGTAATAATTCTTCAACACATATTTAATAATTATTATAAAAAATCAAATAGCTTAAATAACCACTGGAAGTGCCTTGCATAAGGCTGAGACCGAAGTAGTAACTTGGGAATTCCTTGAACCTGATCCAGTTTGTACTGGCGTAGGAAAGTGGCGTTATAAACATGCGAATTCGTTAATCCAACGTCATTTTTCTTACCAGAAAAATGACGTTTTTTATTTGGAGTGAAAACATTGTTTATAGCAATTACACAGTATAAGTATTTAAATTCAGTAGACATTAAGCAGTATATCAATATAGCGCAGTTTATAGACTATTTAATTATCAGAACACCAATGGAGACGACTGAATTGATTGATTGGGTTAATTTGCTTAGCCAATCCGGCTTTCCTAAAAGTAAAATAATTATTCATGACAATTTAACTGTATTAACACGATGCAAGTTACGTGCGATTCATTTTAAAGAAAAAGATGAACGCATAGCGGATTTTAAATGTAATCATCCTGACATCCAAGTCAGTATGTCTACACACGACACAAAACATATAGCGCAAGCAGAAGCATTACAGTTAGCTTTTGTCTTATATGGACATATTTTTAAAACCAGTTCTAAACCGAATCAACATCCAAGAACAGAAAATGAAATAAATAAAGCGTTAAAATTCAATATCCCAATTATCGCGTTAGGTGGTATCAATACACAAACTTTAAAAGAGCTACCTAATGGATTCAAAGGCATTGCAGGGATTTCCATTTTTGCGCAACAAAACATAAATGAAATCAAACAGCTGAAGGAGGCTTGGAAGACGTATGTATGATGTCATAATCATTGGCTCCGGTGTAATGGGTATGTCAATCGCAAGAGAATTAAGTAAATCAGATATCAAAATTGCTGTGATAGATCGTGATATACCAGGGAAACATGCTTCATTTAAAGCTGGAGGAATGCTTGGTGCTCAAAATGAATTTACTGAAGACAGTGATTTGTTTCATATAGCGCGAGAGGCTCAAGAAATGTTCGAGCCACTGAGGGATAGTTTGCTAGATGAAGTAGGCCTAGATATTGAATATCTGGATAGTGGTTTAATTAAACTCGCAAGTAGTATTGATGATAACCCAAGTGTTGAAAAGCAATACAAATTTCTGCATCAATACAACCGAGCTGTGGAATTATTGCCTGCAAAGTCACTGAAACAAAGAACGAATGGCAACGTAATATCAGACAATTTATCCGCGATGTATATACCGAATGATAATCAAATCAATGCCAATAAGTACACGAAAGCATTATTAAAATCGTTAGAACAACGAGGCATTCATCGTATTTACAACACAGAAGTTAGTGAAATAACACCATTAAATCCGGGCTATCGTGTGGTAACGCATACAGATGTGTTAACTGCGGAAAAGGTAATGGTCGCTCGGAGGAGCTTGGAGTGGGAAATTATTGAGCCACTACATGCCAAACAGTAGTGTTACAGGAGTTAAAGGTGAAGTGTTACTTGTAGAGCATCCCAATCTGTCTTTAGAAACAACGTTATTTACTACAAATGGTTGTTACGTTGTTCCGAAAATGAAAAATCGTTATTTAATTGGAGCTACAAGTTACTTTGATGATTATTCAGTAGGCGTCTCGCAATTAGGGAAAAAATGGTTGTTACAACAGGCTACGACGCATATTCCTAAATTAAGAGCAGGTAAATTAATCAATCAATGGTCAGGCGTTAGACCTTATACCTCAGGTGAAAAACCCATTATGGATGAAGTAGCTAAACATTTATTTATTATTTCAGGACATTATCGCAATGGCATTTTATTATCACCTTACGTTGGAAAATGGATGAGCAATTGGATTCAGTATGATCGTAAGCCGGAACAATTTGCAGATTTTATAATTGAAAGGGGTAAGACCAATGAAGTGCATTATAAATGGTGACAACTTTACTTTTGATAAGACATTAAGTATTCAGGAAGTGATTCAAGAACTAGATTTGGATGAAACACGTATGATTGTGGAACATAATGACCAATTAATTCAGCGAGAACAGTTTTCAAAGCATAAGGTTACGGATGAAGATCGTTTGGAATTATTAGAATTTGTAGGAGGCGGATAACATGTTCAATATAGGAGAATTTAAGTTGAATTCAAGATTATTATTAGGTACAGGGAAATTTGATAGTGAAGCAATACAAACGGAAGCAATCGAGGCTTCCGGGACAGAGGTTTTGACCTTTGCAGTACGTCGAATGAATTTATACGATAAAAATTTACCCAATCCATTAGCGAAAGTAGACTTAACTAAATTCATTACTTTTCCTAATACTGCAGGTGCCAAATCAGCAGAAGAAGCAGTCCGCATAGCTGAAATCGCAAATCATGCGGGTGTCTGTGACATGATTAAAGTAGAAGTTATAGGAGACGATGAAACATTATTGCCCGACCCTTTAGAAACGTATAAAGCTTGTGAAATCTTGTTAGATAAAGGTTATACAGTTTGTCCTTATATTTCTAATGATGTGGTATTAGCAAAACGATTAGAAGATTTAGGTGTGCATGCCATTATGCCACTCGCATCACCGATAGGCACGGGCAGAGGTATTAATAATCCTTTGAATTTACGTTATATTATCGAAAAAGTAAATGTTCCTGTCATAGTTGATGCGGGTATCGGTTCTCCTAAAGATGTCTGTCATGCAATGGAACTCGGTGCAGATGGTATCCTACTTAATACGGCAATATCTAGTGCACAAAATCCAGTGAAAATGGCCGAAGCAATGAAATTAGGTATTAATGCGGGTAGGTTGAGTTATGAAGCGGGAAGAATACCAGTGAAATACACAGCACAAGCTTCGAGTCCTACTGAAGGTATAGGATTCCTATGACACAACGCTATGATCGACAAATGCGTTATGAAGCATTTGGTAAATATGGACAAGCACAATTGCAACAGACACATGTCATGATCATGGGCGCAGGTGCGCTTGGAAGCCAATGTGCAGAGTTGCTAACTCGAATGGGTGTTGGTCAGCTCACCATTATCGATATGGATATTGTAGAACAATCCAATTTACACAGACAGGCTACTTATGTTGAAGCAGATGCCACGCAAATGCTGCCTAAAGTAGAAGCGTTAAAAGTGCATCTTGGACAAATTAATAGTGAAGTTCAAGTACAGGCGTTATATCAAGAGATTACAAATACAAATATTGAAGTATTACTCTGTCAACATCAACCTGACATTGTTCTAGATGGAATGGATCATTTTGCGATTAGATATTTGATTAATGAAGTTTGTCATAAATTAGGTGTGCCATGGATTTATGGTGCAGCTGTAGGCAGTAAGGGCACAGTATATGCTATTGATTATCAGGGGCCATGCTTAAAATGTATGCTTGGTACAACGCCATCTACAGGGGAAAGTTGCGCAATAAATGGTGTGCTTCCTCCAGTAATTCACCAAGTGGCAAGCATGGAAGTCTCAGAGTTATTAAGGTGGCTGTCTGGAAAAGGTTTTTCTAAAAAATTAACAACGATGGATTGCTTTACGATGCAATATAAAACACTCAATATAGATTCATTAAAAAATAGTAACTGCCCTATCTGTAACGAAGGAAATTATGAATATCTCAACATGGCTCAACCAAATTCTATTGAAAAACAGTGCGGTAATGTATTTCTACTGAGATTTACTCCTCAAATATTTAAATATACAGATTTACTTCCAGTGAAAGTTATGAAAAGTAATCATTTCGCTAAAATGATAGCTTATCGAGATTATCAAATAACGCTATTTAAAGACGGCAGAATGAACGTGTATGGTATTGAAAATGAAGACCAAGCAGTAGCATTATATGAAGAATTTCTAAAATGCTTAAAGTGATAAATGAGTTAATGCATTTATTGCAAAAACAAACTAAAGTTCATGAAATGTTTAAAAATATATGACAAATTCGTTAACGTAGATGTTCATATTTGAATCACTATATATAGTGTTATAAATTAAAATAAAACGCAATATATAGTAAAGAGGGATAACGTGAATAAACTTGAAACGAATTTAAAAAATCTTATTACTAAAGATCCTACAGTAGTTAATGAAAATGCCAATAAAGATAGTTCTACTTTTTCAACAATGAGAGATTTAACAGCGGGGGTCGTTTCTAAATCATATGCACTGGACTATTTACTTCCAAAGCATGTGGCTGAAGCACATAAACAGGGAGATATTCATTTTCATGATCTAGATTATCATCCTTTTCAACCGCTAACGAATTGTTGCTTAATTGATGCTGAAAGTATGCTAGAAGATGGTTTTCAAATAGGTAACGCAACAGTGACTTCACCGAAATCGATTCAAACAGCATCTGCGCAGTTAGTACAGATTATTGCGAATGTATCGAGTAGTCAGTATGGTGGTTGCACGATTGATAGAGTAGATGAATTGTTAAGTAAGTACGCTCAATTTAATGAGCAAAAACACCGCAAAGTTGCAGAAAAATTTGTGCATGCGGCGGATATTGATACATATGTGGATAATCAAGTGACACAAGATATAGGTGATGCTATTGAGAGCTTAGAGTATGAAATAAATACTTTATATACATCTAATGGACAGACACCGTTTGTAACACTTGGTTTTGGACTCGGTTTAGATAAATATAGCCGTAAAATTCAGCAAGCAATTTTTCAAACGCGTATTAAAGGCTTAGGTAAAGACCGCATTACCGCAATTTTTCCTAAATTAGTATTTTCCATTAAAAAAGGCGTGAATTTCAGCGAATCAGATCCTAATTATGACATTAAACAACTTGCTTTAAAATGTTCTACAAAGCGTATGTACCCAGATATTTTAAATTATGATAAAACTGTTGAATTACTAGGTGATTTCAAAGCGCCGATGGGATGTCGTTCATTTTTACCAAGCATGGAAAAATGAAGCAGGTGAATATGAAAATAATGGTAGATGTAATCTTGGAGTAGTAACACTCAATGTACCACGTATTGCATTAGAATCTGATGGTGATATAGAACTATTTTGGAAATTATTCCATGAACGTATGAATATCATGCATGATGCGTTAGTGTATCGTTTAGAGCGAATAGCAGAAGCAACACCTGATAATGCTCCTATTTTATATAAAAATGGCGCATTTAAGCATCGCTTAACAGACAATGATAATGTGATGGACCTATTTAAAGGTCAACGTGCAACATTATCTATGGGTTATATCGGTTTATATGAAGCGGCTACAGTATTCTTTGGTCCGAATTGGGAAAGTAAATCCAAAGGTAAAGCATTTACGTTAGCTATTTTAAAAGCTATGAAAATTTATCAACTGCGTTGGACAGAAAAATACGATGTGTGGTTCAGCATCTATAGTACACCGAGCGAATCTTTAACAGATAGATTTTGCAGATTAGATCGAGAAAAATTTGGGGATGTTGCTGATATTACAGATAAAGGTTACTACCAAAATTCATTCCATTATGATGTACGTAAAGACATTACACCATTTAAGAAAATTGATTTTGAAAAAGATTATCCTGTATATGCAAGCGGTGGGTATATTCACTATTGCGAATATCCAAAGCTCAATCATAATTTGAAAGCTTTGGAAGCGGTGTGGGATTATTCCTATGACAAGGTGAGTTATCTAGGGACGAATATTCCTATAGACCATTGTCGTAAATGTGATTTTAAAGGAGATTTCAAAACAACGGCTAAAGGTTATCAATGCCCTGAATGTGGTAATGATGACCCAACAACTGTAGATGTCGTTAAACGAACTTGCGGTTATTTAGGCAATCCTGTACAACGGCCGACAATTGAAGGTCGACATAAAGAAATGTGTGCACGCGTTAAGCACTTGAAAGATACGACATTATGAAAATCTTAGAAATCACTAAGGGACAAGGTTATATTGCCAAAATAGAAGCGCAGAGTTTTGTTGATGGCGAAGGGGTGAGATGCAGTATGTATGTTTCTGGTTGTCCTTTTGCCTGTGAAAATTGCTATAACAAAGCTGCTCAAAATTTTAGATACGGAGAGCGTTTTAATGACCCGATTTTAGAAGAAATTATGAATTATTGCGAACCAGATTATTTTTCAGGTTTAAGCATTTTAGGTGGCGAACCTTTCTGTAATGTAGATATTACTTTAAAATGTGCCCAAGTATTGAGGCAACGTTTTGGTAATTCCAAATCGTTATGGGTATGGACAGGATTTTTATATGAATATTTAGTTCAAGATACTGCTGAGAGAAGGGCATTACTTGAGCTCATTGATGTATTAGTAGATGGGCCTTTTATCAATCATTTGTTTCAACCGAACTTACCTTATAAAGGTTCATTAAATCAACGCATTATTGATGTACCAACTTCATTGAGCACAGGCAAACGATGCGAATATATTACGAATTAAAAAAGAACTTAGTTTTTAATATTTTAACTCGGTTACGCAAGCGAATTAGTATTAATATAGTAAGAAGTTTCCTAATATGGAGAGGAACAAGAAACTGAATGTAATCACTATAGATAGAGATTGAGCATAGCGTAAAGGAGTAGATTATGAATGTGTACAGGATTTTCATTCTTATCAAAAAGTAACCAGGCGATTTTAGGACGTACAATGGATTTTGTTTATCATTTGGACGGACAACCCGCAGTACAACCACGTCATTTTTATTGGGAATCGCGTGTTGGATATAAAGGTGAGACGTTGTATGGTTTTATCGGAGCAGGCAGTGATATGGCAGGCTTTGTATTTGGAGACGGCGTGAATGAACACGGCGTGGGTGCTTCCGTACAGTACTTTAGAGGTTATGCATCGTATGCCTCTGAAGTACGAGAAGGCTTTATAAATATTAGCCAAAATGAAATTATTACATGGATACTTGGCTATAATAAAGATATTGAGGATTTAATCGAAAATGCTAAATCAGTCAATGTAGTAGCGCATGTAGTAAACGAAATTGCAGAAGTTCCACCACTGCATTACCACATTTCTGATGATACAGGCAGATCTGTCGAACTTACCTTTCAAGATGGTCGTGTCATCATAAATGAAAATCCAATCGGTGTATTAACGAATAACCCAGATTTAAATTGGCACTATGAAAATTTAAGAAATTATACAAATATTACGCCTCATAAACCACAGGAAAGTACATTTATGGGGCAACCGCTAAAATCCTTAGGAAATGAAGGGGGCACTTATGGGTTGCCAGGTGGCTATACAGCACCAGAGCGATTCGTGCGTACTGCATTTTTTAAAAATTATCTTATAAACAGTGACAAACCTGAGTATGATGTATTAGATGCTTTCAAATTATTAGATGGCATTAGTATTCCTAAAGGTGCTGTGCTTGATGAAAATGGAGAATTGCATTATACCCTTTACCAAACTGTGTTCAATTTAACAACACGCACAATGTATGTTAAATGGTACGATACAAACCAAATAACTGAATTGCAATTAACTGAAGACCTCATCACAAAAAAAGATATTACAGTTTTTGAAACAGCTAAAGGTTTAGTTACCAATAAATTGAATTAATAACACATTGATTATAATGATGAAAGATTAAAAAATACGGAGAGACGATGATATTTATCGTTTCTCCGTATTTTTATAAAAACACAACAATTTTATAATTAAAAATTAGCGTACTTAAGTTTAATTCGTGAAATTCACACATTAAAAGTCATACTGGTCATTTTCTTCTTCTATTATTTGTGAATACACTTTGGCGACGCGTAATGTTGATGTTGCTAATTCATCTATTCTAAATAAGATATCATCATTTACAATCGTACCTTGTGAGAAATCACGTTCTTCTATAAAGACATAAGTTTGAATAATGTGTGCCTTCATATAACCTAATATTGGTTTTAATTGTGTTTCAGGAATTAAATAATGCTTAGGCGAACCGGCCGTGGCTATGATTCCGATAACTTTATCTCTAAAAGCGTTAACAGGAAGTAGATCAAATACGTTTTTTAAAGTGCCAGGAATGGAAGCTTGGAATATTGGGAAACCAATAAAAATAATATCGGCTTGCATTAAGGCAGTAGTGAATTCTAAAGTATCGCCTGAATAATCTAAATAATTGCGACCATCACTAAATGACAAATTCAAATTTTTTAAATCAAAGAATTGAATTTCATGTTCTTCATATTGATGAGAAATTGCTTCGTTTAAATATGTCATAGCTGTACTTGTTTTTGAACCGACAGTTGAACCGGATAGAATTACGATCTTCATACTAAGTCACCTACTTTTTCAGATGTTTTTTGACTCCAGGTATAATTTCATTACCGATAAGTTCGATATTTTTCATGATTTTATCGAAAGGTACACCACCAAAATCAATTTGGGCCATAAACCTTTGATGATTATATAGTTCATGTTGGTAAAGTATTTTTTCAATGATTTGCTGAGGGCTTCCTACCATTAGAGCATCTCTATAATCAGGTGTATTTGCAAATTGTTGTTTTGGATAACCAGTACCTCTTATAAACGACATACCGACATTAATATGAGGGTAAAATTCACGTAAAGCTCGCTTGGGTTGTATCAGCAGTATAGAATAAACTTGCTGTAGAAACAGGTAATGCTTCTGCAGAATTGTCAAAGCCATATTCTTTGGCAGTTAAACGGTATTCGTCTATAGCATTTTTAAATGCCATTGCCGGACCACCTAAAGTTGTAATCATCATTGGAATACCTTGACGACCAGCCTTGATGGCACTAGCAACAGGGCCACCTACCGCTCTCCAAATGGGTAACACATTATCAACAGGCCTTGGATAAATTTCTATGTTATTTAAGTCAGGTCTGAACTTACCAGACCAAGTAATTTTATTTGTTTTATTAAGCTCTAAAAGTAAATTTAATTTCTCTTCATAAAGTTCGTCGTAGTCATTTAAATCTAAACCAAATAAATCAAATATACCAGTGCGTGATGCTCTTCCCGCTACGATTTCTGCGCGACCGTGAGAAATAAGGTCTAGTGTTGCAAAGTCTTCAAAAACTCTAACTGGATCAGCAAGCACTAATAATAGAGGATGAACTAGAGATTTTAATCGTATTTGTTGCTTGTGCGATTGCACCTAAAATAACAGTGTGTGCTTGTGTAGTAAAATGTTCTTGATGGCTTTCACCAACGCCGAAAACATTGATACCTGCTTGTTCAGCTAATTGACTCGCTTCGATTAATTCTTGTATACGTTTTTCAGAACTTACTTTTTCACCTTTATGAGGATTAAGTAAGTGGTCTCCAAGTGAATAAAGACCAAATTCTAATGGGGTGTTTTCATTCATTTTTAATTTAGCCATATCGTATCATCCTTTATAAATCATGTAGTTTAGACTCTATTTCTGTTCTTTGGTTTTCCATAAAATCTGGCAAATTGAGTTGTTTTCCTAGGTTTTCAATATCTGTATCAACCGTGAATCCAGGTGAGGCAGTTGCAAATTCATACATAATACTATTATGTCGATAATAAAGAGATTTGAAAAAGTAGCGGTCTATAATACCACTATTATTTCCTGGGTTATGATTGATTGTATTTAATACGGCTTCTAAATTTGAATCTTTTGGTGTGTTCACGGCGATATGATGTACATATCCTTGACCAGGACGCGCACGTTCCCCTTGTTGTTCAATAACTACAAAATCAGTATACAAACCTTCTTGATCTAATGTCATAACTGTTTCGTCAGTGTCTTGACGAAGTGCGTAATTTAATTCGTTTTTTAAAAAATCGATGGTTGGTTGAGCTTTACGTACTCTAAGCTCAACGGGTCCCATACCTAATATTTGATGTTGTACAGGAACATCCGTATAAGGATTTTTTCTCCAAGTTGTGGGGATTTTATAATCATCGTTAACAAGCAATACGATTTCTAGATTATCGACATCTTTAAATAATAGTGCTCGGCTGATTTAAATATGTCATATCAGTTGTCGTAATATTAGCATCTGTGAGACGTGACTTGAAATAAGATAGTGCGACTTCATTTGGAACAAGTAGTGATAAACGATGTATAGAATTTGTACCAGGACGATTCTTACCTACATTTGGAATTTCAAAAAAACTTAGTAACGTACCGACAGAGCCAATTTCATCACCGAAAAATAAGTGATACATAGTTGGATTATCTTGGTTCACAGATTTTTCAACCAAGCGTAATCCTAATATTTGAGTGTAGAAGTCTTTGTTTATTTGAGCATCTTTTGTATACATTGAAATGTGATGATGACCGACAATATTCATATGTGTACCCCCGCATTATGATAATTTCTAGTTTTAATACTCATTACCTATTTAAAAGAAAATAAACCGATGTAGTATAAAAAGTATACTAGTTATCTATAATATATGTCGAAAGTGGAAAAAAGCAATAACTGTGAACTATTATAAGTATACATAGTTTTCATTTAGTTATATTAGTTCTAGAAATCTATAATTAGTCGAAATAAAAATAGGCATGGATACATTGAATTACTATGTATCTATGCCTATTTGATGTTATTCAGTTTTTTTAAAATCTAAATAATAGAGACTGAATTCTAAATCATTTTTAAGATGTGTTTCTAATAATTCAACAGCTAAATCTATGTCTCTGTTAAATAGTGCCGCAACAATTTCCTTATGTTCTTCGATTAATCCAGGACGGCGTTGATTAATCACAGTTTGACTAAATAGATAGATAAAACTTTTATATTTTTGATACGTATCGAGTATAAATTGATTATTTGTAGCTGCAATAATCTTTTGATGGAACTTGTCATTCGTTTCAATAATTTGAGATTCAGATTCTTTATCGATATTTATTTCGGCATACTTATTTAATTCTTCTAAATCTTCTTTTGTGTATACTACTGTCGCTTTTCTTAATGCATAGGTTTCTAATAAAATACGCATTTCAAAAATTTGTCTATATTCTTCACTTGTTGGCATGAAAATATAAGAGTTTTTAATAAAATATTCTAATTCTAGTTGTTTCAAAGCCTCGCGTATAGGTGTTCTGCTTACATCATACTTCTTAGCAAGTTTAGCTTCTGTAATCTTTTCATCTTTTTTTAATTCACCAGAAATAATATCATTTCTAATCTTTTGATAAACAGTTAATTCATTAGTGTTCAATTTCTTCACCTCATTATAATAAGTGTACTATAAATAATTCTTTGAATAAATGTATACATTTTAACCGTTCTAGTATACAATAATGTTTGTAAACGTTTTCAGGAGGGTGTAATTTATGAAAATAGGATTTATTGGTCTCGGTATAATGGGAAAACCAATGGTTAAGCATTACTTGAAAGAGAATGTAACGGTTCTCGTTAATGATTTAAATAAAGAAGCAGAAGCAGAAGTTATTAATGAGGGGGCACAAGCAGTATCTGTAAAACAAATGGCTCAAGAAGTAGATCACATTATTACTTCATTACCTAATGGTGAAATTGTAAAAGCAGTTTTATATAGTGGAAAAGATGCAATTTTAAATCAGTCAGATATTAGTGTTCAGACAGTTGTTGATACAAGTTCGTTAACGCCAAATGAGTCGTTAGAGATAAGTAAAGTTTTGAAAGAAAAGCAAATTAAATATATAGACGCACCTGTAAGTGGCGGTGAGCCATTAGCAATTACTGGTGAACTCTCAGTCATGATTGGTTGTGATGAATCAGATTTAGAAATCGTTCAGAGCGTTCTAAAACCAATTGCAAAATCTGTGATAAGAGTCGGTGATGTTGGTGCGGGAAGTGTTGTTAAATTAGCGAATCAAATTATAGTAAATACAAATATCGCAACACTTTCTGAAGCAGTTGTACTTGCGAAAAAATTTGATATTGACTTAGAAAGTATGCATGAGGCAATTAAAGGCGGCCTTGCAGGTTCAAATGTTATGGAAGCAAAATTTCCTAAGATGATTGAAGAAGATTATCAACCTGGTGGCACACTTAATATAAACCTGAAAGATATGAAGAATGTAAGTTCGACAGCAGATACAGTTGGACTTACATTACCTTTAGCAAACCAAGTCAAAGAAATATATAAATCAGAAGTAGCCCAAGGGAATGGCGCAAATGATCATTCTGGTATTATAAAATATTTTGAAAAAATTAATAATATATAAATGAGGTGAGAAAGTGCTAACTGAAGATATAATTAACCAAAAAAACAATGACGAGATTGATAAGCAGTTAGATGACTTTAAATATAAAATCATAGTTTTGGATGATGATCCAACTGGTACACAAACAGTTAAAGACTTACCTGTGTATACAGATTGGTCGGAAGATTTAATTGAAGATGGATTTAAGCAAGAGAATCATATGTTTTATATATTAACTAATTCTAGAGCATTGAATGAACAAGAAACGACAAAATTGCATCAGGAGATTAGTCGAAATATAGAATTGGTTTCTCGACGTTTAGACTACCCGTTTATTGTAATTAGTAGGGGTGATTCCACTCTAAGAGGTCACTTTTACCTAGAACCTAAGGTCTTAAGTGAAGCTTCAGAACAAGCATTTGATGCGGTGTTTTATTTACCGGAATTTTTTGAAGGTGAGAGGTATACATATAACGGCGTCCATTATCTTAAAGAAGATGGGAGATATACCCCTGTTTCTGAAAGTGAATTTGCCAATGATACTACATTTGGTTTTGAATCCCAAACGATGGCAGATTTTATAGAAGAGAAGAGTTCTGGTGACGTTAAAGCTGAAAATGTACACCACATTACACTATCTCAAATAAGAGAAAGAAATAAGGAAAGTATATTACAAACATTTCACGAAGTATCAAACTTTGATGCAGTAGTGGTAGATGCATTGAATGATGAAGATATGGATTATTTTGTCTCTTGTTTAACTGCATTTTTAGCGAATGATGATAAGAAATTTATGTTTAGAACAGCGACGTCCTTTGTGAAATCGATGTGTCAGACTCCAGGTGAAATCATTAACCTAAATCAATTTAGTAATAATAACCATGGTGGTTTGATTATCGTTGGATCACATGTGAAGAAAACATCATTACAATTACATCATTTACTAAATAATACGCATATCAATCCAATTGAATTTGATGTTAAGTCAGTTACTAAAGCAGATTTAAACATATATATAGATAAAAGAATTCAAGAAGTAGAAGATTTAATTAAAAATAGTAAAGATGTGGTTGTGTATACTTCTAGAGATGTTATAAAAACTGAAGATTTAACAAATAATTTAGGGATTTCTACAAACATTTCAAATGCTTTGGTAGAAATTGTAAGGGGCTTAAGCATAAAACCAAAGTTTATTATTGCAAAAGGCGGAATAACTTCTAGTGATGTTGCAACTAAAGGCTTGGAAATTAAAAAAGCACAAGTAATTGGGCAAATAACACAGGGCGTACCTGTGTGGATGACTGGTGAAGAAGCAAAATATTCTAATATGCCTTATGTTATTTTCCCGGGAAATATTGGTAGTACTAATACGTTAACCAATGTATACAAAATGAACAGTAGTATAAAAGAGAATTAGAAGGTAGGGAGATAAAATGATGGGAGAAATGTGGCCATTAATTGCTGTAGTAATAGGGGTACTTATATTATTAATGTTAATTATTTGGCTTAAATTAAATACATTTATTGCATTAATCATTACTTCAATGGTAACAGGTATATTGCTAGGTATGCCTTTAGACACGATTGTCACAACTATTGAAAAAGGTATGGGCGATACTTTAGGGCATATTGCCATTATCTTTGGTCTAGGGTCCATTTTAGGAAAACTGTTATCTGACGGTGGTGGTGCAACACGTATTGCAGACACACTTATAAACGTTTTTGGTGAAAAATATGTGACATGGGCTATGATTATTGCTTCATTTATTATTGGTATTTCATTATTTTTAGAAGTAGCATTTGTATTATTAATTCCATTAGTATTTACATTAGCAAAAAGAATGGAAATCTCAAATTTAAAAGTCGGATTACCAATGGCAACATCAATTGCTATAACACATGGATTTTTACCACCTCATCCAGGTCCTGTAGCGATTTCTGAAGCTGTTAATGCAAATATTGGTTATGTGTTAATGTATGGAATTATTATTGGAATTCCATTAGCAATTATTGTTGGCGGAACATTTCCTATAATTGCACATAAGCTGACACCAGAAGCTTTTAAAAGAGAAGGAAATCAAGTAGCAGTTGGAGAAATGAAGGAATACGATCAAGATCAATTACCTAGTTTTGGTATTAGTCTACTAACAGCACTTGCGCCAGTTATATTGATGTTATTGGCGACAGTGGTACAACTCATTACGGGTAATGATGATGGTAATGCCAAAGGATTTGAAGGTTTTATTTACTTTATTGGTACTTCTGTAACTGCAATGCTTATCGCTGTGTTGTTTGCGATATATACAATGGGAATTAGACGTAATCAAACAATGAAGGAAATTATGGACACTGTTTCTAACGCAATTACACCAATTGCTATGTTAATACTTATCATTGGTGGTGGTGGGACGTTCAAACAAATATTAATTGATGGTGGCGTTGGTGACACTATATCAGAAATATTTAAAGGCACAGAAATGTCACCAATCGTTCTTGCATGGCTAGCTGCTGCTTTATTACGTACAGCATTAGGCTCCACGACAGTAGCGGCGATATCTTCAGTAGGAATTGTATTACCTTTATTACAAACTGCAGATGTGAATATCTCTTTAGTAGTATTAGCAATTGGAGCAGGGAGTATTTTCTGTTCACATGTTAATGATGCAGGTTTCTGGATGTTCAAAGAATACTTTGGCTTAACTATGAAAGAAACATTTTTAACATGGACACTACTAGAGTCTATATTATCTGTGGTAGGTCTTATTTTAATATTAATCACAAATTTAATTATATGATTTTAATTATTAATTAAAATAAAAATATCCCTTCATAAATATGCACTTAAATGTGAATACTATGAAGGGATTTTATTATGCTTTGTTGTCCTGAGTGAGCGTAAGCATACCATCTTCCATGTGATATACACTATCACAATACTCAGTTAGTCGTTCATCATGCGTAACAACGATGCAAGTTTTGTTTTGTTCCATCGTTTGTTCTTTTAAAATTTTCATTACTTCCATTGCATTGTTCGTGTCTAATGAAGCGGTTGGTTCGTCAGCTAAAATAATTGATGGTTTTGTATAAAGTGCTTTAGCAATCGCAACGCGTTGCTTTTGTCCGCCAGATATTTCACTTGGGAGTTTATTCTCAAGCACCGCAATATCAAGTTGCTTAACAAGTTGGTTATAACTTGCTTCGTCTAGCACATCTTTTTTCTGTTTTTGTAGTAACTTAAATTGCTGTTTTACATTTAGAAATGGCACAAGATTCGTAGCTTGAAGAATAAAACCGATTTCTTGCATCCTCGTTTTGGCTAATTCTTTCAGCGAAAGTTGAGATACTTGTTTATCATTGATGATAATTTCACCAGATGTGGGCGTCTGTAATGCGCCGGCCATTGTTAGGAATGTACTTTTTCCAGAACCAGAGGGTCCGATAATGGCAATCAGTTCATTTTTATTAAATTTCAAAGATGTAGGTTTTACAGCTTCAATTGTTTGATTCCCATCTTTAAAGCTTTTAGTGACGTTTTTAAATTCTAGCATTTATTTATACACTCCTATTTATCCTATTGCCTTGAGTGGATCTACTTTTCTAATCGTCAATATCGAGAAGAGGCTACCTAATAGAGAAACTATGATAAGGACGACGCCGTATACTAATAACGTAGTAACATCAAATTTAACTGGGACCACACTTGGTAAAAAGGCACCAGTAAGTAAAGTTAGCGCAAGACCAATCACTGTACCAATCATCGCAATGATGAACGTTTGTGATAATACAACTTTTGCTAAATATCCATTTGTGAAACCTTGTGCTTTTAACACACCGAATAAATTAGTTTTTTGTAACGTAATGACATATAAAAAGATGCCAATCACTGTTGCAGAAATAATAAATAAGAATGTAATCATAAAGTTTAACGTTAAGTTTTGAGCTTGATAACCTGGTAAGTTTTCAACGAAACTTTCAATTTCTATAGCTTCTAAATCACTATTTAAATCTTGTTTATTCCAATCTTTATCTCTGACCACGACCGCATTGGTTTTATCTTCATTTAATGAAGGATTAATTTTTTGTATTGTACTATTATTAGAAAACAGCACTGGAGAGGCATTGTATTTAGCACTTTCACTAAAGCCTACAATTTTCAATTTTTCATCTGATTGTGATAACGATAATTTATCTCCTATTTTAAATCCTTTATCTTTTAGAGTTTCATCGGCTACTACTTCATTGTCAGATTTAACTTTTTTGCCTTCTATCATATCAGGTACTAGGAAAGAATCAGAAGTGACACCAAATAGTAAGGCATTTTCTTCTGCATTACCATTAGAAGCGATAACACCTGTCTGTTTTAAAGTCGTTTGTTTATCATATGTATTTCCGACATCATCTTTATTGAACGAAGACTGCTCTACAGTTTCATTTGCATCTTTATTTAATACAATAGCATCGGCTTGCCATTTATCGATACCTTCCCTATTCATATTCATCAGTCCGCTTGCTAAGCCAGATAAAAGGAAGAGTAGGTAACTAATCATAATTAAGACACCGATAATCAAGCTGAATTTCAACTTGTTACGTTTAATTTCATTCCATGCTAAAAACATAAATTACCTCCTATATGTAAATTGTCACTAGATTTATATAAATTAAAAAATTCATTTTCAACTTATTTTATAAAGCTTACTTCTATAATAACCTATTTAAATATAGAATGTATTCATTTTCTATGTGAAAAAGACAGTGTATCTTGAATCGTAGATTATTTAACGAAAGACAAAACACTTGTATAAGTTATTACTTATACAAGTGTTTTGAAAATTAACCTTCAAAATTTATAGTTTGTGGTTCGTCTAATGTTTTATCATTCATTATCTTAAGAGATTTTGGATGAGCTTTAACTACACATAGTTCTGGGTCAGTTTTGTTATCGAAAAATGATTTGTCTTGGTTTTTCCATAACCAATCAATTGTTTCTTGATCTTGAACAATTGATAATGTGGCATCAATTTCTAGAAAACTACGATTATTTGTATCATCGTAACCAATTAAAATATGTGCACGTGGGTTTGACTCAATTTCTTCAATTTTTATTGAGTTAACATTTGTTTTTGTATAAAGCGTGTTACCGTCATTATAAAAAATCATATATCTACTGTTAGGTATATGATTATATGCGGTAGATAACACCCCGACACGTGATGTGTTGAGTATTTCGTTAATCTTGTTAGTTAAATTAGTATTATCCATATATGAATCACCTCTATATATTTTATTCCCTAATAGTGAGAATTAAAAAGTAAATTCAAAGGAAATTTAATAAAGTTCAATTTGATAATAATCATTCTAAAATCATCATAAATGCTAAAACTACAAGACATGCAGACATACTAACTTTATAGATGAATTCATATTTTAATAGAATTTTTTTAAAACAAAGGCCCATAACGGCCCAGTGCGACTGCACCTGAAACACCGATAAGTGCAATGATAATTGTATAACTCAGTGTAGCAAGAAAACTTATATTTTGAGTAGTGACATAGGTCACGATAGCAGTAAGTACATAAACGATTGTTTTAGGATTCATATATTGAAGAAGCAAACCATCTCTCATACGATACGTATTGCTTTGTTGAGCGTCTTTACTATCATGTTTAAATACAGAATAAGCAAGATACAATAAGTAAATAAATCCCACTATTTTAATTACAAATATAAAACTTGAAAAGTAAGCGACCATATATTCACTAAATAACAAGCAAAACATGGAAAGCGTTAAAAAACCTAATCCAATACCAATTAAGAATTTCGCAGTGCCTTTAAGACCTAATTTTAAAACGCCGTCTAATGCTAATAAATTGTTAGGGCCAGGGGTATAACTCATAAAAAACGTATAAAAAATAAATGATATAAACAAATTGCATTCTCCCTTCATTATCCTGTATTATGGAAATATAATCACAAAACTTCCGCTCAATAGGATATTTCCTTTTAAAAGGATTTTATATCCATTGAACAGGAAAGTCAATATAAAAGGGGTCAAATAATGGAATTTCATAAAATAGTAGCTAAGAATATTTACTTATATAGAAAGAAAAATAAGATTAGCTTGGACAAATTATCAAAACTCACAGGGGTGAGCACATCTTCATTAAATGAAATTGAAAAAGGTAATACGATTCCTTCAATAAATACCGTTTGGAAAATTAGTAATGGTTTAAAATTATCGTTTAGTAGTTTAATGAATGAGGCAGAGTCAGATTATACACAGTTAAAAAAAGAAGATGTTGTACCTGTGACTGAAGATGAGGGAAAATATCGTGTTTATCCATATTTCCCATTTGAAAAGAGTAAGTCCTTTGAATTCTTTTATGTAGAGCTCGATCCAGGAGCAACATTAGATGCAGAACCCCATTTATCCGGTTCAGAGGAATCGATTATTGTAATTGATGGGCAATTAGAAATGCATTTAGAACATGAAACGCTTCATTTAGGCGAAGGCGATGCCTTGAGGTTCAAATCAGACATCTCTCATAGTTATATTAATAATGGAGAAAATATGACTCTAATATCTATGGTTATTGACTATCAATAAATTAAAACCCATGTTCCTCGATGTAGTTGAGGGCATGGGTTTTGTTATATAATTCATACTATAAAATAAGTTTATAAAGTTTTGCTCTGAATATTTATTATTCTTGTTTATGAGCATCTTCATTATTTTTTTCTCTGTTAAACCAAAAATATGCATTAGGAGCATCTTGTTGAGTGGGTTTATAAACAGCCAAGCTGCCAGAGCCTTTCGATTTTTTCTGATTTTCAAAATCTTTTAAAGCACGAAAGGCGGGTTTACATAAAATCCATATAGCTATAATATTTAGCCATGCCATCATACCAACACCTACATCGCCCATGGCCCACGCGAGCATCAGCGGTTTTAATAGTGCCGTATGCAGTGGCAAAAATAAGTAGGAAACGAGTCAATGTAATATAAAAATTTGATTTTTTAGTACTCATATTTCTAGTGAGATACGCAATATTTGTTTCAGTAATGTACGAATAAGCTAATATGGTAGTAAATGCAAAGAAAAACAATGCAATAGCTATAAAATAAGAGCCGAACCCAGCAAAATTTGGATCAAATTGGTAGCTATCACCTTGAAATGCTTTATCGATACCAGATTGTACATACATGGCAGTCCCAGAAAAATCTTTAGAGCCATCTGCATTCAATACATAAACACCATTATCTTCAATTAAATTAGGCTGTCCCTGTGTATTCTCTGTGCCATCTGTTGTATTATAAGTTCCTGAAATTAAAATAATTAATGCGGTAGCTGTACAGACGAAAATAGTATCTATATAAGCTGAGAAAGCTTGTACAAGCCCTTGTTTTGCTGGGTGAGATACTTCTGCTCGCTGAAGCTGCATGGGGCCCTGTCCCTTGACCTGCTTCATTTGAATATAATCCACGTTTTACACCAATTTCAATCATTGCGCCAATAATGCCACCAAAAGTAGATTGCAACCCTAGTGCAGATTTAAAAATAAGTGCGAACAATGCAGGAACTTCTTCAATATTTAAAAAAATTACAATAACAGCTAATAAAATGTAAGCTATAGCCATAAAAGGGACAATTGCTGTTGCCATACTGGCAATGCGTTTAATTCCACCAAAAATGATAAGCGATAGTAATATTACGAGAAAAATAGTGACTGCCCATTTTGGAACGCTAAAAGCACTATGTAATGAAGTTGCAATTGCATTGGACTGTACGCCTGGCATTAAAAGTCCGATTGAAATAATAGTCACTATGGCAAATATCAACGCAAATATTTTTCCGAACTTTCCTCCAATACCATTTTCAATGTAATAAGCAGGGCCGCCTCTGTATTCCCCATTTTCCTTTTGTTTATATATTTGTCCCAATGTAGACTCTACAAATGCAGTGCTTGCGCCTAGTAAAGCTGTCACCCACATCCAGAAGACTGCACCGGGGCCGCCAATAAATATGGCTGCTGACACACCAACGATATTCCCTGTGCCAACTCTGCCCGCTAAAGATAATGAAATAGCTTGAAAACTAGAGATACCTTGTGGAGATTTTTCTCCTTTGAATAATAAACGTATCATTTCTTTAAATTGTCTCACTTGTGCGAAGCGAGTAATAAGTGAAAATATCAGTCCTGTTATTAATAAACCAAAAACTAACGGAGGACTCCATATAATTTTATCTAAGAAATCAATGAATTCTGTAATCAAATTAATTCTCCTAACATAAAATGGATTTTATACTGACTTATGTAAGCGCTTGCTCGCAATTGTACACGTCTGAAATCTGTGAGCAAGAGTGTCAATTAATTCATTAACATTTTAATGAATTAAAATATGGAATTAATTTTTAATAATTTTATATATGGAGGGAATTGAAAAAATACAAAAAAATCTGTTCAAGTTTCTATTATTGAGACTTGAACAGATTTTTTGTTATGCTATTTTCTTTTTTCTGCAGTGGCGTTAATTCTTTTGTTTAATAACACAAAGAATAATATGAATGCGATAGAAATAAAGATGTGACCTAAACCAGCAATGCCCGCGATTGCAGGACTTACACTGAATCCTTTGATAGTAGCAATACCATTCACAAATTGCATTGCTACAGTTACTAATACGCCTAAGTGGAAAATATAAAAGAAACTATTAAATAATTTACTATTACGAGTCAATTTAAGTTGATGTTCGATAACCATGAAAATCAAGAACATAATTGTACCTAAAACTAATAAATGTGTGTGCGTTACATTTAATTGCGAATAATCGCTGAAATTTTCTCCTTTTGACATTTCTCTATAAAACAAACCACTAAGTAATCCTAATAAAGTATAAAAGGCAGAGCTGAACATTAATTTTTTCATTTTTTCTTCCTCCAAATTGTTAATAACTATAATATAAAGTGATTTTATGAACTGTTTATGAACAGCATAAAAATAAATTAACAGTTTATAGCAATATGAAAGAAAAGCATGATAACGAATGAAATATAAATTTTAATATTGGCATATCAAGTAGAATAAATTTTAAAAAATAACATATTAATATTTTTGTTGTGCCAATAATAGTGGATAAATAGTATCGAGTACAGGTGTAACCAATTGATGTTCTCTTGCTTTTTTGAATAGAAAGCCTTGGATGCCTGCTATTTCTAATGGATTAGCTGAGATGATGTCATAATACATACTTGTGCCCATTTGATTGGGATAACCTTTGTAAATTGTCATAATATCATCGACAATGTCATCATCAAAGTACACATTTTCAGCTTGTGCAATGGCTACACCTTCAACTAATAGTTGCTTGCAAAGGTGTTTGATACCCGGAACTTGAAGTACTTCGGCAGTACGACGACTTAATGCAGTGACACTATTAATGGCTAAATTAACAAGCAGTTTATACCAAATGGCATAATCAATATCGTTTGTGAGTTCAACTTCTAAAGAAGAGCCCGCTACAATATCACGGAATGCACGCGTTTCTGGACAATCTTCTAAAATGAGTTTGTGATCACGATAATGCGTTACGGTAGAATCAGATTTTTGTCCGCTAATATAAACAACAGCTTGAAATACGTGAGGATGTTCAAAGCGTGACAACTGACCGTGCCCATTTTGAGCGAGTATAATAATGGTTTGCTCATGGATTAAATGTTCCATTTCTCTTAATACATCATCAAGTTGAGGTATTTTAACAGCAATAATTAAAACATCAACTGGGTTTTGATCAGTTATTAATGGCGTAACCTGTAAAGTGCGTTCATGTTCAGTATTATTATTGGCATAGTAGGTGAGCGTTTGAGGTCGGCGACCGAGTAAGCGTAAATCAGGATGTGTTGCTAAAAGATCAATTGCAATCGTGCTACCTACTGCGCCAGGTCCAATTATTGCAATTTTGTTCATGTTTTTAATTTCCTTTTCTAAGTAGATTGGTTAGTATATGGATAACAATACAAATATAACAAACTGCGGAGATGATTTTAATTGAAAACATTAAATCAGTTAATAGATATGAAACAGAGTAACGATAAGATATCAATGGTGACAGCATATGATTATCCTAGTGCGAAGCAAGTTGAAGCGACACAGATAGATACAATATTAGTTGGTGATTCATTAGGGATGACGGTCTTAGGTTATGACAGCACAGTACAAGTAACAGTAGACGATATGATTCATCATGCCAAAGCTGTACGACGAGGTGCGCCAGACACATTTGTAATTGTAGATGTGCCTTTTGGTGCGGTAGGTGTAAACGAACAGTCGGATTTAGAAACAGCTGTAAAGTTATATCAACAAACTCAAGCGAATGCGATTAAGGCTGAAGGTGCGCATTTAACTCAATATATTGAAAGTTGTAGCAATATGGGTATCCCAGTTGTTTCACATCTTGGGTTAACACCCCAAAGTGTTGGTATAACAGGGTATAAAATGCAGGCAAATACCAAAGAAGCAGCGCAACAACTTATAAATGATGCGTATGCTGTACAACAAGCAGGTGCTGTTATGTTAGTGTTAGAAGCTATTCCAAGCGATTTAGCTGCTAAAATCACTGAAAATTTAGATATCCCAGTTATTGGAATTGGCGCTGGTAAAGGCACAGATGGACAAGTATTGGTGTATCACGATTTACTAAATTATGAAGTGAATCATCAAGCGAAATTTGTTAAACAATATGGTGATTTTTCAAAAGGTGTTCAAGCATTATCTCAATATGATACTGAAGTTAAGTCACAACAATTTCCGAGTGATGCGTACACTTACAAAAAGCAGGTCATGAATGAGGTGTCTGAATGACTGAGTTAATTACTACTATAGAAGAAATGACTGAGATGTCTAAGCAATGGAGAAAATCAAATAAATCAGTGGGCTTTGTACCTACGATGGGCGCCTTACATGAGGGCCATTTAAAAATGATGTCACAATCTATTTCTGAAAATGATATGACAGTTATTAGTGTATTTGTAAATCCACTGCAATTTGGGCCTGATGAAGATTTAGATGCGTATCCTCGAGACATTGAAAGTGACACAGCAAAAGCGACTGTCAGTAGGCGTAGATTATATTTTTTATCCGAGTGAAAAAGAAATGTATCCGGAACAACCTACAATTGAAGTGAAGGCTGGACGTCTAGCGTCAGTATTAGAAGGCGCACAGCGTCCGGGTCATTTTGACGGCGTAGTGACAGTAGTAAATAAACTGTTCAATATTATACAACCACAGCGTGCTTATTTTGGAAAAAAGATGCACAGCAGTTAGCTATAGTGGAAAAAATGGTTGAAGACTTTAATCATGCAATTGATATTGTAGGCGTAGACATTGTTCGTGAAGCGGATGGTCTAGCTAAAAGTTCACGTAATATTTATTTAACACCAGATGAAAGAGCAGAAGCGCCTCACCTCTATAAAAGTTTGCAGTTAGCACAATCATTATATAATCAAGGTGAACGCAGCAGTTTGAAAATCATTGAAGCTACCCGTGATTATATACAACAATATACGAGCGGGGATATCGAAACAGTAGCAATTTATAGCTATCCTCAACTTGTCGAGCAACATGAAATTACAGATAGAATTTTTATATCGTCGGCAGTCAAATTTAGCCAGGCACGTCTAATAGATAATATTATTATCGGTGATTAATTTGTCTTAATGTATTTACATGTTTAGTGAACAATTCAGTTAGATACAATATTCTCTCAATATACAATTTACATTTTCTTAGTGTTGATTTATCATATATAGAGAGAGATATTTATCGAGAAAACGATTATATGATAATTAAATAGTTTTAAGGGTATAAATACAGTAGTGAAAATGATGTATGTGTTATCTCAAGAACGAAACAACTATGTTTTATCTTATATAATTAATTAAAAAGTGATCACGAGAGGTGGTAAAAAAATGAGTGAATCTAACTCAAAAGATGTCATTTTAATTGGTGCTTGGTGTTTTAAGTACAACATTCGGTACGATGTTAAAAGATCTTGCACCAGAATGGAATATAAAACTTTTTGAAAGACTCGAAAAACCTGCAATTGAAAGTTCTAACGAACGCCACAATGCTGGTACTGGACATGCCGCATTATGTGAATTGAACTATACAGTTGAACAAAAAGACGGTTCAATCGATATCGAAAAAGCAAAAGAAATTAACGAACAATTTGAGATTTCAAAACAATTTTGGTCTCACTTAGTAAAAAGTAATCAAATTCAAGATCCACAAGAATTTATACGCCCATTACCGCATATTAGTTTTGTGCAAGGCGATAAAAATGTGAATTTCTTGAAGAGACGTTATGAAGCACTTGCGCCTTTATCAATGTTTAAAGGTATAGAATATACAGAAGACCATAAAAAACTACAAGAGTGGATGCCATTAATGATGGAAGGCCGCGATCCAGAAGAAGTAGTTGCGGCTAGTAAAATAAACGAAGGTACAGATGTGAACTTCGGTGAACTTACAAGAAAAATGGCTAAAAACTTAAACGAACATGAAAATGCAGAACTTTTCTACAAACATGAAGTTCAAGACTTCAGCCGTCGTAAAGATGGTAAATGGGAAGTTAAAATTAAAGACCTTAAAACTAATAAAGTAGAACATCACATTACTGACTATCTATTTATTGGTGCAGGTGGTGCTTGCAATTCCAATGCTACAAAAAACTGGTATTCCAGAAAGTAAGCATTTAGGTGGTTTCCCAATTACAGGAGAATTCTTAGTATGTAATAATCCTGATGTTGTAGCTAAGCACGAAGTTAAAGCTTATGGTAAAGAACCTGAAGGTACACCGCCAATGACGGTGCCTCACTTAGATAGACGCTATATCCAAGATGAAAACTCATTATTATTTGGACCATTCGCGGCGATTGGCCCTAAATTCTTGAAAAATGGTTCTAATTTAGATTTATTTAAATCAATTAACCCTAGCAACATAATCACTATGTTAGCTGCAGACGGCGAAAAACTTCCCGTTAATTAAATATTCTATTCAAGAAGTATTAGCTAAAAAAGAAGATCGAATGAAAGAATTACGTCGATTTGTTCCTGATGCTAAAGATAAAGATTGGGATATTATGCAAGCTGGTAAACGTGTTCAAGTTATCAAAGATACAAAAGAACACGGTAGAGGATTTATTCAATTCGGTACAGAAGTTGTAAATTCAAAAGACCATTCTGTAATTGCATTATTAGGTGAATCTCCAGGTGCTTCTACTTCAGTTTCAGTTGCATTAGAAGTAATCGAGAAAAACTTCCCAGATTATATGGCTGAATGGGAACCTAAGTTGAAAGAAATCATTCCATCTTATGGTAAATCATTAATTGAAGATTACGCATTATTAAAAGAAATACGACAAGCAAATAATGCTGAACTTGAATTAAACAATAAATAATAAGTAATAAACTATCCCTTGAAGTATCATGCTTCAAGGGATTTTTGTATCTAATTTTAATTTTTTTAAATACTACAAACATGTCAAAATTAATTAATGACATTTCTTACTATTTTAACTATTAAACTTCTATTTTTTTATTTACATTGATGTCAACTGTATTTATAATATTTAAGAACTCAAGTTACAAATGCTACTTTTAAGATACAATAAGAAGTTTATTTTGAATTTTCAATACTAATTAATAATAATATAAAGTTCATGTATACGCATAACATCTAATAGTAAAACCCTACAATTAACCTTCAGTATAATCCTACACGAACTTAATCGTTAACTTTCAAGTTTAAAAGCAGAACTTTTTTAATGCTATTCATTTTAAATTATTATCTAATGCATTTTACATTTAATAAGGTAAACGCATAAAATCATTATTTGTTTTATTATTTATTAAAGGAATTCAACTTTTCTATTTTAGATGATATTAAAAATTAAAAAACTTCTTGTGTTTTAAAACTAATTGTGTAATATTGAGTTGTACAAATCTATTTTGAGGTGGAAATATTATGAAAAACAAACAAGGGTTTTTACCTAATAAAATGAATAAATATTCTATTAGGAAATTTACAGTTGGGACGGCGTCACTTTTAATTGGAGCTACATTAGTCTTCGGTGTGGGAAGCGAAGCACAAGCAACTGAGTTAGACGCGATTACAACCAATGATAGTAGAATTAATAAAGGGGAAGCATTGGATATAAGTGATATAAAAAGCATTGAAACAGAAACGCAAAATGTAGAAAAAGAATCAATTACTAATTCAACTGAAATTATAGATACAGAGAAAAATGCAGAAAAGACTGAACCTAATACATCACAAATAGAAACGGATACTACAGAAAATGTTCAAGATACGAATAATACTGTAGAAACAGCAAAAGAAAATACAGCTAGCGAGACTTCTATAGACAACAAAAATCAAGAAGTTAACGATACGGATACTACAGAAAATAATGTTATTAAAGAAGAAACATCAACGAATGAAACAACAGAAACTGAAGAACCAAAAGCTGAAAATTCACAAACTACTAACGTAAATGAAAAGACATTAACAACTGAAGAATCATTAAATTCTGGAGAAAAAGCGACTACAAATGATGAAGTAAATATGGATGAGTCAAAAACAACTGATGAAAACCAGTCGGAAATTACTGAACAGAAAATAGAAATTGAGAAAACACCTCAGAAACCAACAGAGTCAATTAACGAAGAAATACAAAAAGAAGAAACAGAAGCAATATAACGAACAGAAATAGCTAGCGACAGCAATGTGAATAATAAAACTGAAAAGACAGATTCGGAAAACACAATAATTGAATCAGATTTGACACAACAACTATCAACTACTACAGATAAAGAAGCAGAAGTTAAATCCTATTTAAGTACTGAATTGTCAGATGAAGATACGACAGCAATTATAGATCAAGCAAATATTAATTTTGAAGAAGCATCTGATGAAGAAATCAATAATGAAATCCTAAAAGCACTAGCGATTCAATTAGCTAATGAACAAGATGCGAATACAATTTTAGCTACGCCAAAAAGAACTATGCTTCGTACTATGGTAGCACCAACAGCATTGGTAACAGCCAGTGAACCAAATGAACAAATAGATAAATCACTTGACTATATGGACAACTATACATTCGCTAGTTTAATCTTTGATCCAGTAGCATTATCTTCTCAAGCTGTTTTAGATGGTAAAGAAATCAATTTTAATATTGAAAGTTATATGTCAGGAGCAAACTCTGGGGATAGATATAAGATTGATTTGAAACTAGATCCAATTATTGCTAAGCATGTTACTAAAATATCGGTGAATCCAGCCAATCGTAGCAATCCAGTAGAATTAGTACGTCTAACTGATGACCAAGGTAATCCAACAAATACATGGGAAGTTAATTTTATCAGAGCAAATGATGGATTGTTTGGTGGTGCTGAATTGTTAGGACAATATACAGCTGAAAACGGTAAGATTTATTTGGATGATACAGTAAGAAATATACTTAAAGAAGCAGGTGATTTAAGTAACAATAAATTAAATTACCAAATGTTTGTGAGAGATTCTAGAGATAATAAAATTGTACGTACTACAGAAAGTAGTGGCTATTTCTTAACAAATGCAGACTCAGATTTAATACAGTTACAAGATAAGATATCCACTGCAAATAGTAAATCATTTACCTCAAGTAGTGGCTCTGCGGTGTTTAATACAGATATTGGTAATAATGGTGGCATTATAATAGACCAACAAGTTATGAAAGATGGCATTTTCAATTATAATATGGCTGGAAATAAGCAATGGTCATACAATTATCAAATTGATAAAGATTTGTTACCTTATATCGAAGGCGCTGAATTACACATGTATGATTATGCTCGGCTTAGGTGGATTTGATAAAACGTATTATCCTGCTAACAAAGTAGCTGATTTAACGTTAGATTCGATTGGTAATGGCAAAATCACAAGTGAGAATTTAAACAACTTGATATCATTCAATAATGGTTTGCCAGAAACTGTAGGTATGAGAATCGTTTTAAAATTAAATCAAAGTGTAAATAATATCTTAACTAAAGAAGCATTGTATGATTCTGCAGGTAATTTAATTAGTGAAACAACTAAGCAAAAAGAAGATTTTACATTTGCAGGCTATTTAACTGATAACGCCGGTCTACTTATCAATAATACAATGGGTACTTCAACATTAGCATTACAAGATTATGATAAAGATGGTCTGTTAGATAGATATGAACGTCAAGTATCATTTAGTGATGCTGAGGTTGTAGATACTGATGGTGATGGGAAAAATGATGGAGATGAAGTAGTCAAATATAAAACATCTCCACTTGTAGGTTTACCAATAGCTGCAGATATTAATATGTCAGATACTGTAGTAAGTGGTTCAGTCCCATTAAAAGAAGGAGCAGTTTCGCAAACTGCAAAAGTAATTAATGCCAATAACCAAGTCATTGGTACTGCATCAGTAAATAGTGATGGAACATTTAGCGTTGTTATACCTAAGTCACCTTCAGGTGTATATACAATAGCTATTGATTCACCAAATTATGATAACGATGAAGTAAGCAAATTTAATATTATTGATAATACGATAGTTCCTACACCGACGATAGATCCAGTAGATGATAATGATACAGTACTTGTTGTTCATGGTGCTACAGGGTCAACAATCACTGTTACTGACAGCGACCGCAATGTAATAGGAACAGTGAAAATAGCAAGTGACACTACTTTTGGGAACATTATATTATCTAATCCACTTAAAGCAGGTACAGTACTGACTTCAACTGCTAGTGAAAATGGTAAGACAAGTTCTCCATCTAAAGCAATAACGGTTACTGATGCAACCGCACCTGACGCTCCAATAATTAATCCTGTTACAAGTGAAGATACACAAGTGAGTGGGACGGCAGAGCCAGGAACGTCAGTTAGAATTAATTTTCCTGGTGGAGGATATACTGCGATAACTACAGATAGCAATGGCAATTATACGATTGATATACCTCATGGTGTAATACTTGATGGTGGCGAATCAATCACAGCAACTTCAAAAGACGACGCAGGTAATATATCCGAAACATCGACAATAACAGTAATTGATATAACAGCGCCAGAAGCACCAACGGTGGAAGAAGTAACGAGTGAAGATACACAAGTTAGTGGTACTGCTGAACCAAATTCAGAAGTAACTGTAACATTCCCAGACGGAACAACAGTAACAGGTACAACAGATGAGCAAGGCAACTACACAGTAAAAATTCCAGAGAAAGTTGAGCTTGAAGGCGGCGAATCAATCACAGCGACTTCAAAAGACGACGCGGGTAATATATCTGAAACAGCAACAACAACAGTTATTGATATCACAGCACCCGAGACACCAACGGTGGAAGAGTTAACAAGTGAAGATACACAAGTCAGTGGCACAGCAGAACCAAATTCAGAAGTAACAGTAACATTCCCAGACGGAACAACAGTAACAGGTACAACAGATGAAGACGGTAACTATACAATAGACATTCCATCAAACGTAGATTTAGAAGGTGGAGAAGAAGTAAAAGTTGTAGCTACTGATAAAGACGGCAATGTATCTGAAGAAGCAACAACAACAGTTATTGATATCACAGCACCCGAGACACCAACGGTGGAAGAGTTAACAAGTGAAGATACAGAAGTAAGTGGCACAGCAGAGCCAAATTCAGAAGTAACAGTAACGTTCCCAGACGGAACAACAGCGACTGGCACAACGGATGAGCAAGGCAATTACACAGTAGAGATTCCTTCGAACATTGATTTAGAAGGTGGAGAAGAAGTAAAAGTTGTAGCTACTGATAAAGACGGCAATGTATCTGAAGAAGGATCAACAACTGTAACTGATATCACAGCGCCAGAAGCACCAACGGTGAAAGAAGTAACAAGTGAAGATACACAAGTCAGTGGCACAGCCGAACCGAATTCAGAAGTAACCGTAACATTCCCAGACGGAACAACAGCAACAGGCACAACAGATGAAGACGGTAACTATACAATAGATATTCCATCAAACATTGATTTAGAAGGTGGAGAAGAAGTAAAAGTTGTAACTACTGATAAAGATGGCAATGTATCTGAAGAAGGATCAACAACAGTAACTGATGTGACAGCACCAGAAGCGCCAACGGTGGAAGAGTTAACAAGTGAAGCTACACAAGTCAGTGGTACTGCTGAACCAAATTCAGAAGTAACAGTAACGTTCCCAGACGGAACAACAGCGACTGGCACAACGGATGAGCAAGGCAATTACACAGTAGAGATTCCTTCGAACATTGATTTAGAAGGTGGAGAAGAAGTAAAAGTTGTAGCTACTGATAAAGATGGCAATGTATCCGAAGAAGGATCAACAACAGTAACTGATGTGACAGCGCCAGAAGCACCAACGGTGGAAGAAGTAACGAGTGAAGATACACAAGTTAGTGGTACTGCTGAACCAAATTCAGAAGTAACTGTAACATTCCCAGATGGAACAACAGCAACAGGTACAACAGATGAAGAAGGAAACTACACAGTAAAAATTCCAGAGAATGTTGAGCTTGAAGGCGGAGAAGAAGTGAAAGTTGTAGCTACTGATAAAGATGGCAATGTATCCGAAGAAGGATCAACAACAGTAACTGATATCACAGCGCCAGAAGCACCAACGGTGAAAGAAGTAACGAGTGAAGATACACAAGTCAGTGGCACAGCAGAGCCAAATTCAGAAGTAACCGTAACATTCCCAGATGGTACAACAGCAACAGGTACAACAGATGAGCAAGGCAATTACACAGTAGAGATTCCTTCGAACATTGATTTAATAGGTGAAGAAGAAGTAAAAGTTGTAGCTACTGATAAAGATGGCAATGTATCTGAAGAAGGATCAACAACAGTAACTGATGTGACAGCACCAGAAGCACCAACGGTGAAAGAAGTAACGAGTGAAGCTACACAAGTCAGTGGCACAGCCGAACCAAATTCAGAAGTAACAGTAACGTTCCCAGACGGAACAACAGCGACTGGCACAACGGATGAGCAAGGCAATTACACAGTAGAGATTCCTTCGAACATTGATTTAATAGGTGAAGAAGAAGTAAAAGTTGTAGCTACTGATAAAGATGGCAATGTATCCGAAGAAGGATCAACAACAGTAACTGATATCACAGCGCCAGAAGCACCAACGGTGAAAGAAGTAACGAGTGAAGCTACACAAGTCAGTGGCACAGCAGAGCCAAATTCAGAAGTAACCGTAACATTCCCAGATGGAACAACAGCAACAGGTACAACAGATGAGCAAGGCAATTACACAGTAGAGATTCCTTCGAACATTGATTTAATAGGTGAAGAAGAAGTAAAAGTTGTAGCTACTGATAAAGATGGCAATGTATCCGAAGAAGGATCAACAACAGTAACTGATGTGACAGCACCAGAAGCACCAACGGTGAAAGAAGTAACGAGTGAAGCTACACAAGTCAGTGGCACAGCAGAACCGAATTCAGAAGTAACAGTAACGTTCCCAGACGGAACAACAGCGACTGGCACAACGGATGAGCAAGGCAATTACACAGTAGAGATTCCTTCGAACATTGATTTAGAAGGTGGAGAAGAAGTAAAAGTTGTAGCTACTGATAAAGACGGCAATGTATCTGAAGAAGGATCAACAACTGTAACTGATATCACAGCGCCAGAAGCACCAACGGTGGAAGAGTTAACAAGTGAAGATACACAAGTCAGTGGTATTGCTGAACCAAATTCAGAAGTAACCGTAACATTCCCAGATGGAACAACAGTAACAGGCACAACAGATGAAGACGGAAACTATACAATAGATATTCCATCAAACATTGATTTAGTAGGTGGAGAAGAAATCGCCGTTACTTCAACCGATAAAGATGGAAATATTTCTGAAAGTACTAAAGTTATAGTTATTAATAAAGAAGAAACGCCAAATACAGGAGAAACACCAAGTACAGGCGAGGCACCAAGTACAGGCGAAACGCCAAGTACAGGCGAGGCACCAAGTACAGGCGAGAGACCAAGTACAGGCGAAACGCCAAATACAGGCGAAACACCAAATACAGACGAGACACCAAGTACAGGCGAAACGCCAAATACAGGAGAAACACTAAATACAAGTGAAACTGTAATTAAAAAAGGAAAGCTAAGCAAGTCACAAAATATAAGTACAAACGAAAATTCAGAAATTAAAAAAACAAGCGACAATCGTATTTTGAATAACAATACATTGGATTCAAATATTAATGACAAATCAAAACGCGCCAATAGCAACAAACTTAATTCAGAAAATGAATTGCCGGAAACAGGTCAAGATGAAACACGTAATAGCACTTTATTCGGCACATTAATTGCAGGATTAGGCGGCTTAATATTGCTTGTGATGCGTCGTAGAAAAAAAGAAGAAGACGAAAACAAATTGTCATAATAAAATAATATTGTAAAGGCTTTTCATCCATTAAGGGTGGAGAGCCTTTTCTTATAAAATTCAAATATTATATAAGAAAGCGCTTACTTTATTTTGGTGAGGGTATAAGACCCAATAAAGGAGGTTTTACAATGATATATACAAATCCAAATCAAGAAGATGCAAAATACAAAGTGAAATCGAAATATGCTAATTTTATAGGTGGAAAATGGGTTGAACCCCAAGAAGGAAATTATTTTGATAATATTTCACCAGTTACAGGTGAAAGTTATGCCAAGATACCAAAGTCCACACAAAAAGATGTTGATTTAGCTGTTGAAGCTGCCCAGAAAGCACAAGTTGAATGGGGTAAAAAATCATTATCTGAAAGATCACAGTTATTGTTAGATATAGCTGATCGCATTGAAGAAAATTTAGAATATTTAGCAGTAATAGAAACTTTTGATAATGGAAAGCCAGTGAGAGAAACACTTACTGCAGATTTACCATTAGTAGTAGATCATTTTAGGTATTTTGCAGGTGTGATTCGAGCCGAAGAAGGTGGCATTTCACAAATAGATAATGATACAGTTGCATATCATTACAAAGAACCATTAGGTGTAATTGGACAAATTATCCCTTGGAACTTCCCTTTACTTATGGCAACTTGGAAGATTGCTCCAGCGATTGTAACAGGTAATACAGTGGTACTTAAGCCTGCAGAACAAACACCAGTATCGATTTTACATTTTATTGAACTGATAGAAGATATTTTACCAGAAGGTGTGCTTAATATAGTAAATGGCTTCGGCAATGAAACTGGTGAAGCACTAGCCACGCATAAAAACATAAATAAAGTTGCGTTTACAGGTGAAACAACAACTGGAAAAATTATTATGAAGAATGCTAGTGACAATGTCATACCGGTTACACTTGAACTGGGTGGTAAATCACCGAATGTATTTTTCAAAGATATCATGGATAAAGATGACGAATTTTTAGAAAAAGCTGTTGAAGGCTTAGTCATGTTTGCACTAAATCAAGGTGAGGTATGTACATGTCCTTCAAGAGCACTTATTCATGAAGACATCTATGAAAAATTTATAGCTTTATGTATAGAAAAAGTGAATAAAATAAAATTAGGAAATCCTTTAGATGAAACAACAATGGTTGGTGCGCAAACTTCAAATGAGCAACAAGAAAAAATCAAAAAATACTTAGATATTGGTAAAGAAGAAGGTGCTGAAATTCTTGTAGGTGGAAATGTTAGACAAGAAAACGAGAATTTAGAAAATGGATTTTATATTGAGCCAACGATATTCAAAGGTGACCAAAGTATGCGTATTTTCCAAGAAGAAATATTTGGTCCGGTATTATCTGTCGCAACTTTTAAAACAAATGAAGAAGCTCTAGAAATGGCGAATGATACGATTTATGGTCTTGGGGCAGGTATTTGGACGAGAAATCAAAATACTGCGTATCGCATAGGCAGAGGAATTCAAGCAGGACGTGTATGGGTTAATAATTATCATACTTATCCAGCGCATGTCGCTTTTGGCGGGTATAAAATGAGTGGTATTGGTCGAGAAAATCATTTAATGATGTTAGACCATTATCAACAAACTAAAAATTTACTTGTAAGTTATGATACAAAACCAACAGGTCTATTTTAATGAAAAAGAAATAAATATAATGAGAAATTTAAAACTATTGCGCTAATGCGTGATAGTTTTTTTGTTGTTACTAAAATTATTTCCAATTGTATATTTTCGTGAACCTAATAAATAATTTTCTAACTTAATTTTTATATTTAAATCCATATAAAACTCTTAAAAAAATAATACAATTGTGATATTGTATTATCGACTAAGAATAATGGAGGAAAATAATGAAAAACAATCATGATTTAACACCCAATAGAAAGAATAAATATTCTATTAGAAAACTTTCAGTTGGCACAGCGTCATTATTAGTAGGAAGCGTATTAGTATTCGGATTATCTAACGATGCGAATGCAGCAGAAAACGATCTTCCAAAAGATTCCAAAGCACTCAGTACTAATGTGAATGAAGATGATAACCACTTAGTTAATACAGAAAAAGCAAATAGCAACAAACAAGAGCCAGTCAATGACTTTTCAGAAAGCCATGATATTCAGAAGGACAATTTAAAAGCAAGTCATAGTGCTTCAGAGCAAAGTATTGTTCAAAGTAAGCCAACAGCAAATAACACAAATGAAATTGACACTAGCAATAAAGAACCAGAAGTAGCTGTAAATACTAATGAAAGTAAAGTTACTGACAATAAAGAGAATAATAACAACGCGACGAATGTAATTGAAAAAGAAAATGCGGCGTCAAAATCTAATAAAACTAATGAAGAGAATAGTGAAATTGTAAAAATCGAGAATAAACTAAAAGCTGATAATAAAGCAAATGGTGAAAAAGAAACTAATGTAATTGAAAAAGAAAACAAAGAAAATAGTGAAATTATAAAAAACGAAAATAAAAAAGTTAATAATGTTGATGACACATCTCCAAATTACGAGGATAGACAAACAAGTGATGTAGCAGAGGAAACTACAATAAACCAAAGCGAGGCACAATCTAAACAAACAAGAGATGTTAATAGTTATATAGCAAATAATACTAGTAATAAAATAAAAGCAAAAGATGAAGTAAATACACAAAGAGAAAATACTAATTCAGCTAATGCGAACACTGCCGCAGATAGAAGTGGAAGTGAAAGAGCAAGAGCGAGAGCGCTGAATACAAATGAATCCAATAATAATGTTGCTAAAGTGAGAAGAACTCGTTCAGTCATAATCAGAAAAAAATCACCCAGAGCAATGACAGAAGATAGTTCTTTGGAAACATTAGATTACTCAGATAACTATACATTCCAAACCTTGATTTTTGATCCTAGTATATTAACAAGTAACGAAGTTTTAAACGGTAAAACGATTCCATTTGAAATCCATAGTTATTTGACTGGGGCAAATTCTGGAGATAGATATAAAATAAATTTACAACTAGACCCAGTGATAGCTAACCATGTGACAAGAATTACTGTTAATCCTGTTGGTAGTACATCACCAGTAGAGTTAGTTAGATTATCTAATAAGCAAGGTAAATTGACTAACATTTGGCAAGTTAATTTCATTAGAGCAAATGGTGGTTTATTTGGTGGTGCAGAAATATTATCGCAATATACAGCCACTGGAGGACGTATGGAACTTGACACTACCGTTAAAAATATCTTGAACAGTATGAAAAATAAAAAAGATAAGTTAAATTATCTAATATATGTGAAAGACGATTTTGAAAATAAAAAAATACAAACCTCAGAAACCAGTGGTTATTTTTTAACACCATCAGATACAGAAATAAATAACATTACCCCATCACAATCTAATAATGCCAATAATGCATTTAAAGCAAGTAGTGGAACAGTACAATTTGATTCTACAATCGGTAATTTCGGTGGTGCAATCATAGATCATCAAATATTAAAGAATGGAATATTTAACTATGGTGGAAAAATACTTGATCTTGGGTTAAATAAACAATGGGCATACCATTATCAAATTGATCCAGCTTTATTACCATATATTTCTTCAATAGAATTACATAAATTAGATTTTAATGGTGTAAGTGGTTTTGATAAGAAATATTATAAAGGAAATAGAGTAGCAACGCTTGCAGTTGATGCAAATGGTAGAGGTACTATTACAGATACTGACTTAAATCAACTCATAGAATTTAATAATTCATTACCAGAAACTGTAGGTATTAGAATTGTACTTGTATATAATCAAAGCCCTAATAATATATTAACTAGGGGTGCTTCTTATGATGCGAACGGTAATTTAATACCTAGTACAACCCGAGTAAAAGAAGACTTTGCATTTAATGGATACTTAACAGATAGAAATGGAGGAATGATCGCTAATACTTTTGGTTCTTCAACGTACTACATTCAAGATATAGATAAAGATGGTTTGACGGATAATTTTGAAATTCATAAATCTCATTCTGACCCATTTAATGGTGATACAGATAGAGATGGTAAAAATGATGGAGACGAAGTTTTAAGATATCAGACCTCTCCATTAGTAGGCAAACCTATTGTAAATGATATCACGACAGAGGATACCATCATTAACGGTGATGTCCCATTAGATCAATATGCAGCAAATCAAAAAGTGAAAATTTTGAACGCAAATGGCACGGTAGTAAGTCAAGGTACGGTGAATAGTAACGGTACATTTAGATTAAACGTATCGAAATTAACGCCTGGTACTTATAAGGTGGCTATAGACTCACCTAACTATCGAAATGATGAGGTAAATACATTTAAGGTAATTGATATAAAATCATTATTAAAACCAAGTATTGCCCCGGTTAACGATCAAAGTACAAGCCTTCAAGTCAATGGTGTTGGAGGATCTACTATTGTGGTCAAAGATAATAATAACAAGGTTATTGGAAAAGTGGTGTTAGGAAACAGCGAGACAACGAAAACATTGCAGTTGACCCAACCACTTAAAGGCGGAACAATTTTGACTGCTACTGCTACAAAGAATGGAAAAACGAGCTATGCATCAGATCCAGTAACTGTGACAGATATAACAGCACCAAACGCACCAGTGGTGAATGAAGTCACAAGTGAAGGTACACAAGTAACAGGAACAGGTGAAGCAGGATCGACGATTACAGTTCAATTCCCAGATGGAAGTGTGGCAACAGGCACAGTAGATAATCAAGGCAACTACGCAATCGATGTTCCAACGAACGTAGATTTAGTAGGAAATGAAGAGTTAGTTGTCACATCAACAGATGGTGCGGGCAATGTATCAGCAGAAACAAGACTAACAGTCACAGATGCGACAGCACCAAACGCACCAACGGTGAATGAAGTAACAAGCGAAGGAACACAAATTACGGGAACAGGTGAAGCAGGATCGACGATTACAGTTCAATTCCCAGATGGAAGTGTGGCAACAGGCACAGCAGATAGTCAAGGCAACTACGCAATCGATGTTCCAACGAACGTAGATTTAGTAGGGAACGAAGAATTGTTAGTTACATCAACAGATGGTGCTCGGCAATGTATCACCGGAAACAAGATTGACTGTTACTGATGTGACGGCACCAGACGCACCAACGGTGGATGAGGTTACAAGTGAAGGCACGCAAGTAAGTGGAACAGGTGAAGCAAATTCAACAATTACAGTGAAGTTTCCGGATGGAAGTGTGGCAACTGGTACAGTCGATAATCAAGGAAATTACATGATCGATTTACCATTAGATAAGCAATTGAATGGCAATGAAGGGTTGGTTATCACATCAACAGATGGATCAGGAAACGTATCACCAAAAACAAGATTAACAGTTACAGATGCGACAGCACCAGACGCACCAACGGTGAATGAAGTTACAAGTGAAGGTACGCAAGTTACGGGAACAGGTGAACCAGGCTCAACGATTACGGTTAAATTCCCAGATGGAAGTGTGGCAACTGGTACAGTCGATAATCAAGGAAATTACATGATCGATTTACCATTAGATAAGCAATTGAATGGCAATGAAGAGTTGGTTATCACATCAACAGATGGATCAGGAAACGTATCACCAGAAACAAGATTAACAGTTACAGATGCGACAGCGCCAGTAGCCCCAACGGTAAATGAAGTTACAAGTGAAGGTACACAAGTAACAGGAACAGGTGAAGCAGGATCGACGATTACAGTTCAATTCCCAGATGGAAGTACAGTTACAGGTACAGTCGATAATCAAGGCAACTATGTAATAGATATCCCGACAAACATAGATTTAGTAGGCAATGAAGAGTTAGTAGTTACGGCTACTGATGGATCAGGAAACGTATCGTCAGAAACAAGATTAACAGTTAAAGATACAACAGTACCTACAGCCCCAATGGTGAATGAGGTTACAAGCGAAGGTACACAAGTAACAGGAACAGGTGAAGCAGGTTCAACAATTACAGTTCAATTCCCAGATGGAAGTGTGGCAACAGGCACAGCAGATAATCAAGGCAATTACGCAATCGATGTTCCGACAAACCTAGATTTAGTAGGCAACGAAGAATTGGTAGTTACATCAACAGATGGTGCGGGCAATGTATCAGCAGAAACAAGACTAACAGTCACAGATGCGACAGCACCAAACGCACCAACGGTGAATGAAGTAACAAGTGAGGTCACACAAGTAAGTGGAACAGGCGAAGCAGGCTCAACAATTACAGTTCAATTCCCAGATGGAAGTACAGTTACAGGTACAGTCGATAATCAAGGGAATTACGCGATCGATTTACCATTAGATAAGCAATTGAATGGAAACGAAGAGTTAGTTATCACATCAACAGACGCATCAGGCAATGTATCGCCAGAAACAAGACTAACAGTTACAGACGTAACGGCACCAGTAACTCCAACGGTGAATGAAGTCACAAGTGAAGGCACGCAAGTAAGTGGAACAGGCGAACCAAGCTCAACGATTACGGTTCAATTCCCAGATGGAAGTGTATTAACAGGTAAAGTAGATGATCAAGGAAATTACGTGATTGATTTACCAGTAGACAAGCAAATAAATGGAAACGAAGAGTTAGTTATCATATCAACAGATCCATCAGGAAATGTATCGCCAGAAACACGATTGACTGTTACTGATGTGACGGCGCCGGTAGAACCGATGGTGAATGAAGTTACAAGTGAAGGCACGCAAGTCACAGGAACAGGTGAACCAGGATCAACAATTACAGTTAAATTCCCAGATGGAAGTGTGGCAACAGGTACAGCAGATAATCAAGGGAATTACGTGATTGATGTTCCAACAAACGTAGATTTAGTAGGCAATGAAGAGCTCGTAGTGACATCAACAGATGGTGCGGGCAATGTATCACCGGAAACAAGACTAACAGTCACAGATGCGACAGCACCAAACGCACCAATGGTAAATGAAGTTACAAGTGAAGGCACGCAAGTAAGTGGAACAGGTGAACCAAATTCAACAATTACAGTGAAGTTCCCAGACGGAAGTGTTGTAACTGGTGTGGTGGATAATCAAGGAAACTACGTAATAGATATCCCGACAAACTTAGATTTAGTAGGGAACGAAGAATTGGTAGTTACATCAACAGATAGTGTGGGCAATGTATCGTCAGAAACACGATTAACTGTTACAGATGTGACCGCACACAAGTAACAGGAACAGGTGAAGCAGGATCGACGATTATAGTTCAATTCCCAGATGGAAGTAGAGTTACAGGAACAGTCGATAATCAAGGGAATTACGTAATCGATTTACCAGTAGATAAGGAATTGAATGGCAATGAAGATTTGGTTATCACATCAACAGATAGTGTGGGCAATGTATCGTCAGAAACACGATTAACTGTTACAGATGTGACCGCACCAGTAACACCAACGGTGAATGAAGTAACAAGTGAAGGCACGCAAGTAAGTGGAACAGGTGAAGCAGGATCGACGATTACAGTTCAATTCCCAGATGGAAGTACAGTTACAGGTACAGTCGATAATCAAGGCAACTACGTAATTGATATTCCGACAAATGTAGATTTAGTAGGCAATGAAGAGTTAGTAGTTACGGCTACTGATGAATCAGGAAATGTATCTTCAGAAACAAGATTAACTGTTGAAGATACAACAGTACCAAACGCACCGATGGTGGATGAGGTTACAAGCGAAGGTACACAAATTACGGGAACAGGTGAAGCAGGTTCAACAATTACGGTTAAATTCCCAGATGGAAGTGTGTTAACAGGTAAAGTAGATGATCAAGGAAATTACGTGATTGATTTACCATTAGATAAGCAATTGAATGGAAACGAAGACTTGGTTATCACATCAACAGATGCATCAGGAAACGTATCGCCAGAAACAAGGTTAACGGTTAAAGATACGACAGCACCAGACGCACCAACGGTGAATGAAGTGACAAGTGAAGGTACGCAAGTAACAGGAACAGGCGAACTAGGCTCAACAATCACAGTTAAATTCCCAGATGGAAGTGTGTTAACAGGTTCAGTAGATGACCAAGGAAATTACGCGATTGATTTACCATTAGATAAGCAATTGAATGGAAACGAAGAGTTAGTTGTCACATCAACAGATGGATCAGGAAACGTATCACCAGAAACAAGAATGACTGTTACAGATGTGACGGCACCGGCAACACCAACGGTGAATGAAGTTACAAGTGAAGGTACACAAGTAACAGGAACAGGTGAAGCAGGATCGACGATTACAGTTCAATTCCCAGATGGAAGTACAGTTACAGGTACAGTCGATAATCAAGGCAACTATGCAATAGATATCCTAGCAAACATAGATTTAGTAGGCAATGAAGAGTTAGTAGTTACGGCTACTGATGGATCAGGAAACGTATCGTCAGAAACACGATTAACAGTTAAAGATGCGACAGTACCAAACGCACCGATGGTGAATGAAGTTACAAGTGTAAGTACGCAAGTAACGGGAACAGGCGAACCAAATTCAACGATTACGGTTAAATTCCCGGATGGAAGTGTAGTAACGGGAACAGCAGATAATCAAGGCAACTACGCAATAGATATCCCAACAAACGTAGATTTAGTAGGCAACGAAGAGTTAGTTGTCACATCAACAGATGTTTCTGGCAATGTATCAGCAGAAACACGATTAACGGTTAAAGATGCGACAGTACCAAATGCACCAACGGTGAATGAAGTGACAAGTGAAGGCACGCAAGTCACAGGAACAGGTGAACCAGGATCAACAATTACAGTTCAATTCCCAGATGGAAGTGTGGTTACAGGAACAGTCGATAATCAAGGCAACTACGCAATAGATATTCCAACCAATGTAGATTTGACAGGTAACGAAGAGTTAGTTATCACATCAACAGACGCATCAGGTAACGTATCGCCAGAAACACGATTAACGGTTAAAGATACGACAGCGCCTGTAGCACCGATGGTGAATGAAGTAACAAGTGAAAGTACGCAAGTCACAGGAACAGGCGAACCAGGATCAACAATCACAGTTAAATTCCCAGACGGAAGTGTGGCAACAGGTACAGTAGATGATCAAGGAAATTACGTGATAGATTTACCATTAGATAAGCAATTAAATGGTAACGAAGATTTGGTTATCACATCAACAGATGGATCAGGAAACGTATCGTCAGAAACAAGATTGACTGTTAAAGATACGACAGTACCAAACGCACCGATGGTGAATGAAGTGACAAGTGAAAGTACGCAAGTCACAGGAACAGGCGAACCAGGATCAACAATCACAGTTAAATTCCCAGACGGAAGTGTGGCAACAGGTACAGTAGATGATCAAGGAAATTACGTGATAGATTTACCATTAGATAAGCAATTAAATGGTAACGAAGATTTGGTTATCACATCAACAGATGGATCAGGAAACGTATCGTCAGAAACAAGATTGACTGTTAAAGATACGACAGTACCAAACGCACCGATGGTGAATGAAGTTACAAGTGAAGGTACGCAAGTAACAGGAACAGGCGAACCAGGATCAACAATCACAGTTAAATTCCCAGACGGAAGTGTGGCAACGGGTACAGTCGATAAACAAGGAAATTACGCGATCGATTTACCATTAGATAAGCAATTGAATGGCAACGAAGAGTTAGTTATCACATCAACAGATGGATCAGGAAATGTATCTTCAGAAACAAGATTGACTATTAAAGATGCGACAGCACCAAATGCACCAACGGTGAATGAAGTGACAAGTGAAGGCACGCAAGTCACAGGAACAGGCGAACCAGGATCAACAATCACAGTTAAATTCCCAGACGGAAGTGTGGCAACGGGTACAGTCGATAAACAAGGAAATTACGCGATCGATTTACCATTAGATAAGCAATTGAATGGCAACGAAGAGTTAGTTATCACATCAACAGATGGATCAGGAAATGTATCTTCAGAAACAAGATTGACTATTAAAGATGCGACAGCACCAAATGCACCAACGGTGAATGAAGTGACAAGTGAAGGCACGCAAGTCACAGGAACAGGTGAACCAGGATCAACAATTACAGTTCAATTCCCAGATGGAAGTGTGGTTACAGGAACAGTCGATAATCAAGGAAACTACGCAATTGATATTCCAACCAATGTAGATTTGACAGGTAACGAAGAGTTAGTTATCACATCAACAGACGCATCAGGTAACGTATCGCCAGAAATAAGATTAACGGTTAAAGATACGACAGCGCCTGTAGCACCGATGGTGAATGAAGTGACAAGTGAAAGTACGCAAGTCACAGGAACAGGCGAACCAGGATCAACAATCACAGTTAAATTTCCAGACGGAAGTGTGGCAACAGGTACAGTAGATGATCAAGGAAATTACGTGATAGATTTACCATTAGATAAGCAATTAAATGGTAACGAAGATTTGGTTATCACATCAACAGATGGATCAGGAAACGTATCGTCAGAAACAAGATTGACTGTTAAAGATACGACAGTACCAAACGCACCGATGGTGAATGAAGTTACAAGTGAAGGTACGCAAGTGACAGGAACAGGCGAACCAGGATCAACAATCACAGTTAAATTCCCAGACGGAAGTGTGGCAACGGGTACAGTCGATAATCAAGGAAATTACGCGATCGATTTACCATTAGATAAGCAATTGAATGGCAACGAAGAGTTAGTTATCACATCAACAGATGTTTCTGGCAATGTATCAGCAGAAACAAGATTAACAGTCACAGATGCGACAGCACCTGTAGCACCAACGGTGAATGAAGTTACAAGTGAAGGCACGCAAGTGACAGGGACAGGTGAACCAGGCTCAACAATCACAGTTCAATTCCCAGATGGAAGTGTGGCAACAGGCACAGCAGACAATCAAGGTAACTACGCAATAGATATCCCAACAAACGTGGACTTAGTAGGTAATGAAGAACTCATAGTGACATCGACAGATGTTTCTGGCAATGTATCACCGGAAACAAGATTGACTGTTACTGATGTGACGGCACCGGTAGCACCAACGGTGAATGAAGTGACAAGTGAAGGCACACAAGTTAGGGGAACAAGTGAACCAGGCTCAACGATTACGGTTCAATTCCCAGATGGAAGTGTAGTAACGGGAACAGCAGATAATCAAGGAAACTACGCAATAGATATTCCGACAAACGTAGATTTAGTAGGCAACGAAGAATTGGTAGTTACATCAACAGATGTTTCTGGCAATGTATCAGCAGAAACAAGATTAACAGTTACAGATGCGACGGCACCGGTAGCACCAATGGTAAATGAAGTTACAAGTGAAGGCACACAAGTTACGGGAACAAGTGAACCAGGCTCAACGATTACGATCCAATTCCCAGATGGAAGCGTGGCAACAGGCAGAGCAGACAGTCAAGGCAACTACGCAATAGATGTTCCAACGAACGTAGATTTAGTAGGGAACGAAGAATTGATAGTTACATCAACAGATGGTGCGGGCAATGTATCACCGGAAACAAGATTGACTGTTACTGATGTGACGGCACCGGCAACACCGACGGTGAATGAAGTAACGAGTGGAGACATGAAAGTAACAGGAACAGGCGAACCAGGCTCAACAATTACAGTTAAATTCCCAGATGGAAGTGTAGTAACGGGAACAGCAGATAATCAAGGAAACTACGCAATAGATATCCCAACAAACGTAGATTTAGTAGGGAACGAAGAATTGGTAGTTACATCAACAGATGGATCAAGAAACATATCGTCAGAAATGCGATTGACTGTTAAAGATACGACAGCACCGGCAAGCACCAACGGTGAATGAAGTGACAAGTGAAGGTACACAAGTAACAGGAACAGGCGAACCAGGCTCCACAATAACAGTGAAGTTCCCAGATGGAAGTGTGTTAACAGGTACAGTAGATGACCAAGGAAATTACGTTATTGATTTACCAGCTGATAAGCAATTGAATGGCAACAAAGAGTTAATTGTTACGGCTACTGACTCATCAGGAAACGTATCGTCAGAAACGCGATTAACGGTTAAAGATACGACAGCACCTGTAGCCCCAACGGTGAATGAAGTGACAAGTGATGGCACGCAAGTAACAGGAACAGGCGAACCAGGATCAATAATCACAGTTAAATTCCCAGATGGAAGCACATTAACAGGCACAGTCGATAATCAAGGAAATTACGTGATCAATTTACCAGCTGATAAGCAATTGAATGGCAACGAAGAGTTAGTTATCACCTCAACAGATCCATCGGGTAATGTATCACCAGAAACAAGATTGACTGTTAAAGATACGACAGCACCTGTAGCTCCAACGGTGAATGAGGTAACGAGTGGAGACATGAAAGTAACAGGAACGGGCGAACCAGGCTCAACAATCACAGTGAAGTTTCCAGATGGAAGTACAGTTACAGGTACAGTCGATAATCAAGGCAAATACGTAATTAATATACCTACTAATGTCAATGTAAAACCTGGGGATAAAATACAAGTGTCAGCGATTGATAAGAAAGGCAATACATCTAGAACAACAATTATCGTGAGTAGCAATAGTAATTCAACCTCTAACCAATCGAATGTTCACGATAATACTAGCAATAATTATGATTCAAGCAATAAATTAGGTTTGAATGGAAATAAAGCGAAAGATGGAAAATTAAATAGAAATATAAATAGTAGCAACAAACTTTCGAATACTTCAATTAACGATAAAGCTGAAACAGCAGAAGGTTCGAAAGGCGATGTTTTACAAATTAAAGATAAGAAAGGTATTATTTCAAATCTGAATAATGACAAAAATAAACTTGGTAACTCAGATAATAAAAAGGTAGATAAATTACCTGACACGGGTGAAAGTGAGAACCAAGCCAATGGATTATTAAGTTCATTATTAGCTATGATTGGTGCGTTCTTATTAATTGGAAGACGTCGAAAAAATAAAGAAGATCACCAATAAAAATTAATATTATAATGAGAAAGATATTATAGTATTACAAAATCAATAAGACGGAATGCTCTTTAGATAGAGCTTCCGTCTTATTTTTACTATATAACTTATTAATGATATGCCATTTCTAAAAATATAGCTTAGGCGTATAATGGAATAATTACTAAGGAAGGGTGTGGGAAAATGCAAAAAGCTTATCGGCAACTCGTATTAGGGATGATTTGTTTGTTTATTGTGATGGCAATTGGTCGTTTTGCATACACACCTATTATGCCATTTATGCAACAAACGGGACATATGGATAATCAGAGCGCAGGATTACTGGCAACTATTAATTACTTAGGTTATTTAATTGGAGCAATTATTCCTATATGGATAGTTGTATTTAGCAAGGTTACAGATTTGAAAGTTTACTTACTGATCAATATAGTTTCAACAATATTGATGGGACTGTTTGATAATTTTACACTGTGGATTATTTTTCGTTTAATTGCAGGTATCACGAGTGGAACCGTTTTTGTCTTAGCCTCAAATGTGGCCCTCGAAGCATTGAGAGCAGCGAACAAAGGTCGTATCTCAGGTATGCTTTATAGTGGTGTGGGTCTAGGCATTTTCACAAGTAGTATATTTATATTTTTATTCACTACAGAAAATAATTGGAAGACAACGTGGGTTTTACTTGGTATTTTTGCTTTAGTTATGGGAAGTTTTGTAATTTTTGGTATGCGTCAAAATTCAAATATTGAAAATGAAACACAAAACTTAAATGAAAAAGAAGATAAACCAAAAGTTAAGTTGAATAAAAAATTTATTTGGGGATTTTCAATAGCGTATTTTTGTGAAGGTGCGGGTTACATAATTACAGGAACATTCTTAGTAGCAATCGTTAAATCTATACCTGAGTTTGCAGATTATGCGGCGTTAAGTTGGATGTTTGTAGGGTTGGGAGCTATTCCATCTACGATTTTATGGTCTATGATGGCTGAAAAATTAGGACACGGTAAAGCAACTAATTTAGCATTTATTTTACAAATTATTGCCGTGATATTGCCTGTTTTTTCAGAAAGCATGACGAGTTTAGTGATAAGTTCTATTTTATTTGGTGCTACGTTTCTTGGTTTAACGACATTGTTTATGTCTAAAGCACAAACGTTAATGTTTCAAAGTAATAGTAAAATAAATTTAGTTGCTTCATTAACTGTTATTTACAGTTTGGGACAAATGATTGCACCAAGCACTTTCTGGTGTATTAATTGGTGAATCAGGAAATTATAATGCAGCATTAATTTTTGCGGCGACTATACTTTGCGTTGGACTATTAAGCAGTATGTATAGTTATAGAGTCAGAAATTAAATGATATATTCAAAAGAGAAAACTGGTTTAAAGAAATAAAAAAGTTAGAAGAGTTATATACACGTGTAGAAGCACTCTATGCAGGCTTTTTAGCAGTCATAATACTTTTGTGTAAATTGACTTTTTGTGGTAATATCGTCATGGATAAAAATTCGAGATAATAATAGATAAGAAGGTTTAAATATATATGAAAGAAAATTTTTGGCGTGAATTACCGCGTCCATTTTTTGTTTTGGCACCAATGGAAGATGTTACAGATGTTGTTTTTCGTCATGTTGTCAGTGAAGCAGGCAGACCTGACGTTTTCTTCACTGAGTTTACAAATACAGAAAGCTTTTGCCACCCTGAAGGTGTACACAGTGTACGCGGACGCTTAACATTTACTGAAGATGAACAGCCTATTGTCGCTCATATTTGGGGAGATAAGCCAGAGCACTTCCGTGAAATGAGTATCGGTATGGCAGAAATGGGCTTTAAAGGCATAGATTTAAATATGGGCTGTCCAGTGCCGAACGTTGCAACGAAAGGTAAAGGTTCAGGTCTAATTCAACGTCCTGAAACTGCAGCTGAAATTATTCAGGCGGCTAAAGCAGGAGGTCTGCCAGTAAGTGTTAAAACTCGACTTGGCTATTCTGATATTGATGAGTGGAGAGACTGGCTGACACATGTGTTCGAACAGGATATTGCGAACCTGTCGATTCACCTTCGGACGCGCAAAGAGATGAGTAAAGTAGATGCGCATTGGGAATTAATTGGAGAAATTAAAAAGGTTCGTGATGAAATTGCACCAGAGACATTGTTAACGATTAATGGAGATATACCGGATAGAAAAACAGGCCTTGAACTGGCAGAGAAGTATGGTATTGACGGTGTAATGATTGGACGTGGGATTTTCCAAAACCCGCATGCATTTGAAAAAGAACCGAGAGAACATACGAGTGAAGAGCTTTTAGGGCTGTTAAGACTTCATCTTGACCTATTCGACAAATATACAAAAGAAGAAACGCGTCAGTTTAAACCATTACGCAGATTCTTTAAAGTATACGTACGCGGTATCAAAGGAGCAAGTGAACTGAGACATCAGTTAATGAGCACAAGTACAACGGATGAGGTTCGGATACTCCTTGATGAATTTGAAGCACAAATGACACCTATGGAATAACATTCATAAACTTGGACGAAAATGGTGAAGAAGTATAAAGAAACGACTTAAAAATCTTGATTTTAAGATTTTTAAGTCGTTTTTTGTTTGATTGTTAATGAAATAATGAATGCAATAAGCATGAAAGCTGTGATCATAAATACAACACCTGGCCATTGTATCAACCCATAGAAGATACCTGCTAATGTACCCCCAATAGATGAACCCATGTAATAAAATAATAAATATAAACTAGATGCTTGCGCTTTATGATGTTCAGCACGACTTGCAACTACACCACTTGCTATCGCGTGACCACTGAAAAATGCATAAACACTGAATGCCAATCCGAGTATTTTAAAAACTAAAAAAGGTAAAAGTGTAATCCAAATACCAACGATTAATAGTAAGATGCTAAATTTTAAGGCATTTAATGTACCTAATTTAGTACGTAATTTTGCATTTAATATAGAAGATATCATACCAATTAAGAATAATAAGTAAACAAAGCTAATAATACTGTCATGCAATTGATAAGGTTTAGCCGCCAACACAAAGCCAATATAGTTAAAAGCAGCGATGTTACAGCCTAATAATAGAAATCCAATCATAAAAGGTTTTAGTAAACGAATGTTTTTCAAATGTTGACTATAGCTCAATACTAAAGCTTTAACAGAAAAACGTTGCTTCTCAAAATGTCGAGATGCTGGTAGTAAGAAAGCAAATAATATTGTCGCGACAACACTAATAACTGCAATGGAGAATAAGCCGACTTGATAACCATAAATACTTGAAATAAATCCAGTGAATATTCTACCAAACGCACCACCAAAGGCATTGCCACTTATATAAATACCCATTGCCTCGGGTAAACTATGCGCAGAAATTTCTTCACCGATATATGCCATGGCTATAGAGGGTAAGCCTGCTAAACAGATACCTTGTATAAGCCTAACAATTAAGAAGGTATTGAAATCTGTAATAAAGGGTTGCACTAGTGCTAATAATGACACCGAAATTACAGAAAAAATCATAATAGGTTTACGTCCAATTACTTCTGATATTGCACCAAAAAATAACATAGCAAAAGCTAATGTCAAGGTTGCGACCGACAATGCCAAACTTGCAACAGTTTCACTCACATTAAATGATTGTGTGAAATGGGGGATCAATGGTTGAACGCTATATAGTATTGAAAAAATAGTGAATCCTGAAATGAAAAGCGCAACGATAATTTTAATATATGCTTTTGAACCTCTATTTACATAGCTGTTTTTCAAATCCTCCATTATATGCCCCCTTCATTCTTAATATATCTATAGTATCACGTAACAAATAATATAAAAAAGGCATTAGTTCTTTTAAAAGGTGTAATGCTATAATTTTTTATGTCATTGAGAAGTGGTTATGTTTAAAATTTATACCAAGCATATTTTAATATATATTATAGATAGAATTTTCAAAATAATTACAGGTGTCTCAAATCAATTACCAAAAAATTAAAAATCAGTTTCTGCTATTCTCTTAATATAATTTCTTTGCTATTGTTAGCTAAGGAAAAATTTTGGGAGGATTTATTAATTATGAAAAAAATCGTTACAGCAACAATTGCTACATTGTCATTGGGAGCAGTGGGCATAGCACAGTCAGACGCAGAAGCATCAGAGAATAATCAATCAGGTACGCAATATTCAAGTAACCAATCTACAAATGATATCTTTGAATATGGTTATATTGATGAAGATAATAGTGGGAATTATCACCATACATTAGATGGAAACTGGGATCAATCAATGTTTGATCAACAACAATATTATTTCTATTTAATTGATGAAGAAGGAAATTACCATTATTACTATTTCCCTATGAATGATCAAGGCACAAACTCAACAAATACGAATGCAACAAATGCATATAATGATAACAACTATAGTGCTGATAAAAGTCATGAAGCTGTTCAACAGAGTGGCTACGATGTAAATGAAGCACCAACGCAATCACAAGAAGCACCACAAAGTTCTAATAATGAAGTTTCTGCTCAAACTTCATCACAAGAACAAAGCACAACAACTAACGACAACGCATCTTATACACAAAATAATACATCATCAAACGAAAACTATGAAAGTAGTTATACACGCAATGACGGTAATGGTGTTGAAGATGTGAAACAAAATGCAACGTCAAATAACGTAGAGAACACAACAAATACACCTGCTACAGAATCAACAAACACAAATAGTTCTAATGAAGGACAAGCTACGCAACAAGAAGCGGCACCTTCATCAGAAGCTTCAAACAACAATAACAGCACGAACACATCAGAAGCTTCAAACAATAATACATCATCAAACAATAATAACAGCACAAGTTCATCAAATTGGTTAACAAGTAATAGTCAAATGCAACCATATGGTCAATATCATGGTGGCGGGGCACATTACGGTGTCGACTATGCAATGGATGAAAACACGCCAGTATATTCATTAGCAGATGGTACTGTTGTACAAAGTGGTTGGAGTAATTATGGTGGCGGAAACCAAGTTACAATCCAAGAACAAAATAGTGACAACTATCAATGGTATATGCACATGAATTCATTAAACGTTCAAAAAGGTGACCAAGTTAAAGAAGGACAACAAATCGGTGAATCAGGTAGCACTGGTAACTCTACTGCACCACATTTACACTTCCAACGCATGGAAGGCGGAATTGGTAACGGTTATTCAGTAGACCCAACTTCATACGTAAACTCAAAAGCATAAATTAAGATGATAAAATAAAACGTTCTTGAAATTCTGTTATAGAATTCAAGGGCGTTTTTTTATATTAATATGCAGAATTAATAAAGAATATTTGAAATATCTTTGAGACCATATCATAATTGCATTAAATTTAAATTGAAGAGGATGATGGTATGTTTACTGTTTATGGACATAGAGGTTTACCAAGTAAAGCGCCAGAAAATACGCTCGCATCTTATAAAGAAGCTGGAAATACGCCTGGATTAAAATGGATTGAGTTAGATGTAGCGATTACCAAAGATGAACAGTTGATTTTAATTCATGATGATTTTTTAGATAGAACAACGAATATGGTAGGAGAAGTGACACAATTAAATTATGACGACATCAAAGATACATCAGCAGGTAGCTGGTTTGGAACAGAATTTGAAGCAGAAAAACTACCTACGTTTGATGAAGTAATTGAATTGGCAAATGCCTATAATATGAACTTGAATATTGAATTGAAGGGCGTTACAGGTCCGAATGGCACAGTACTGTCAGAAAGTATGATTAAACAAGTTGCAGATAAATTAAAAGATTTAGATGTGGAATTAAAAGTATTGATATCAAGCTTTAATTTGGTTTTAGTGAAATTAGCAGAGCAGTTCATGCCAGACTATGAGAGAGCTGTCATATTTAAATCTGCAGCTTTTGGTGATGATTGGAGAACGCTATTAGATTATTGTGGTTCGAAAATAGTGAATATTGAAGATGCTAAATTGACGCAAGCACGTGTTAAAAAAATCAAAAATGCTGGATATGTGTTAAATGTGTGGACAGTAAATAAGCAATTGCGTGCAAATCAATTAGCGAATTGGGGCGTTGATGGCATTTTTACAGACAAAGCAGATGAAATGATTCATTTAGAAAGATTATAGAATCGTACTTGTGAGGTGGGTAGAGGAAATCAAATGTCGAATTTTGATTTCCTTCCACTTCTTTTTATCAATATAATTTAAAATCAGAGGTCCTTTGTCTTAATTATACATTAAATAATAATATTATTATAGACTACTTCTTTATTGTTTAGCAGTTTATACTGGTGAATAGCTTAGATGAAGAAGGAGTGTTGAACAATGGTAGAACAAAAAGAAGTGTTGGATCAAGGACCATTTTTTCATGGGACAAAGGCTGAATTACAAATAGGTGATTTACTACAAACACAGCGAATTTCTAATTATCAAAACCGTAAAATGAACCATATTTATTTTACTGGCGCTCTAGACACAGCTAAGTGGGGGGCAGAACTTTCGGTCGCATTAGCTGACGAACCGGCACAAGAATACATTTATATTATTGAACCTATTGGGCCATTTGAAAATGATCCTAATGTCACAGATAAAAAATTTCCTGGTAATCCAACTCGCTCATATCGCTCGAAGGAACCTTTGAGAATTGTAGCAAAATTAGCTACATGGGAACGACACTCGAATCATGATATTGAACAAATGTTAAAAGGGTTAGCACAATTACGTAAAGATGGATTAGACATTATTGAAGATTAATATACAACTGTAATGAAAATAATGTAAAGCAGTCTATAATTAATAACAGTGGGCTGCTTGTTTATATAAAAAAAGATTATTCTCAGTGAGGTATTATCTGTCACATATTAGTGTTAAAATTCATTTGATAAATGAGATGGATCATATCGATTTTCAAAGCAATATAAACAGATGTAACGCTTGGAATTCGATAAAATAGTATAGTTATTATGTATGTAATATTCAAATATAAATAAAAAGGATTAATAAATGATATGTTTCGAAAATTTATAAGTGTAATACCGACTGCTATTTGTGGCTTAGCATTGGGTATTTCAGCATTAAGTAATCTTTTGTACATTATGGATAGGAATGTTTTAGCTACAATATTTTTAATTATTAGTGTTATTGTGGTTGGATTATTTATACTAAAATGTATACAATTTCCTAGCATTGTATTGAAAGAATTATCTGACCGTAATATATGTGCGACTTTTCCCACGTTTACAATGACGTTTCTGACATTACTTTATATCTTATACCACCAACTGAATATTACCTGGGGAATCATAATTTGGTTGTGGTGGTTCGTTGTGATACTGCAGTTTGTTATTATTGGGTTATTTATTTATTACCATATTTATTTACATGAAAATGAACGTATCGTTCCGAGTACCAGTTGGTTTGTTACATTTGTGGGAATTGGCGTTATTTCAGAAACTGCTGAAGATTTTTCACCATTCTTTGGGGAATTGATCGTGTATATAGCGACGCTATGCTTTTTAGTATTAATATGTATCGTACTGTTTAAAAAGACATGGCGATTATATAACGAAAATCAATTTCCTATGACAATCATCATAGCGAGCACCAGACTTCACTTTGTTTAAACGGTTATTTATTAAGTGTAGTACATACACAAATGTTTTACATTATAACGATGTTGATTATCTCTCAACTCATATTTATATACTCATTAACATTTATACCGAAATTATATAAATTGAATTTTAGATTTTCATTCTCAGCATTAACCTTCCCGTGGGTGACAACAGCGACATCACTCTATAACTTACTTGAAATTGAATCTTTACCTCATAAAGTACAAAGTGTGTTGTATTTTGTAATGATATTTGAAGTGATATTTGCAATCGTGACTGTGATTTACGTGATTTTAGGATATGCTTCATTTCTAAAGAAACGTACAATTGAAATAAAATAACCTAAATTAAAGAACGAACCTATCATCTAGTCAGCATAGTGGGAGTGGGTATACGAAATTAAATTTTGATTTCGTATACCCACTCCTTTTTAACTGCAATGAATTGAGTCGTTTTAACTGACGGATTTGCTTGCTTCAAATAGAGCATCTAGATGACTTGTAGTTAGTGCTGTATTTTGATTGAGTGCTTTAACATCGTTATAAAGTGCTTCAAGCTCTTTAAAAGAACCTTGTGTTTGATTGATGAGGCCAATGTTCATAACTGTTTTTAATACTATATTGGATAATCCTTTGAAATTTTTAAATATAACAGACTGTGCTTTTGGTTTTATAGTATGGCCTTTGTGTTCTAACAATTGATGTAGTTCAGTAAAAGCAGCTATCGTTTCTTTGGTTATCGTATGCGCACTAGTGTCTTGGTTTTGTTTTAGAATAAATAACATGTTTAAAGGTAAGACTAAAGCAGCGTGTGACATCAACCAATCTTCAAAGTTCTGCTCATAAGTTAGTTTGATTTTCGCATTTTTAAATATTGAATTTAGTTTGTCTGAGAACGTAATTTCTCCATGCATGTTTCCTACTTTGAGCTCTCCGAGCATTAAATCTTAAAATATTAGTATGGCTTGCTTCTCTTGAACCACCAGTCATTAAAAAGCCGAAAGTGATATGCTTAAGGTGATTACTCTGTTGTGTCAATGTGCTTTGTAGTAATTTAGGATCCATGTTATTTCCAATGAAAATAATGTTTTCACTTTTGTTTTGAGCTAATGTTGGTACGACATTGTAAAAATCTGAATATTTCATAGTTACAAAAATAACGTCATATATATCATCTTTTGAAAGTGTGCTTGTCGTTGTTATATGTTCATTTGTCGTTTTTCTTTGCAATGAATGCTTAAGTTTCAAACCTTTTTGATTCAAGTGCTCTAAAGTTTTTCCACGTGCAAACATTGTAATGTCATTATCTTTGGTATTTAGTGCGTGAGCTAAAAATTGCCCCTGTACACCCGCACCATATATTAAAATTTTCATATCATTATCACTCCAATTTAGTTATTGAACAATTGTTTAATAACTTGAAGTTATCATCAATAAGATTTAAACTCAATGAACAATACAACCTTGTTGATGTTTAATGAACAAATATTGAAAATTGTTGATATTAAAAGGAGTTAAAATGGATAAACGAAAAGAAAAATCCCAAAAACTTATTATTCGTAGCTTTGTTGAACTGATTAGAGAAAAAGACTTTGATAAAATATCAATGAATGATATTGCTCAACATTCCAATATAAATAGAGGTACGATTTATTTGAATTTTATAGATAAGTACGACATTTTAGATCATGCAATTGATTATATTTTGGGCGCAGCAGTTGATAAATGCAATATTTATCTTGCAGAATCAGGAGATAATAAAGAAACGTTGCGTGAAGTCATGTACGTGATTGACGATCAGTACGATATTTTGAAAACTTTGGTTAAAAAGTCAGATCTTAATATGCTTAAGCAAACATTATCAAAGAAAATGCGCGACACCATAAATAAACAAAACAGTGAAATTACTGCCCAGTTTTTATCCTCTGCTGTAGTAGGCATTATTATATGGTGGATTGAAGAATCAAAACCATGTGATATAGATACTTTAGTAGGAGAGCTTTCCGGATTATTGGAGCCACATTTAAAGCACTTGTAGAGTTCGACTGAAGTGTTATCAATACATTAATTAGTAACCCCCCACTGATGCGCTAAAAATTACAAAAAAGGAATGTGAATAATGGAAGGTAATAATAATGATTATGAGAATTTGTTATTTTATTTTGCTTACAAAACGTTTATAAATACAGCAGATGAAATTATTGAAGCATATGGCTTAAATAGACAACATCATAGGTTCTTGTTTTTTATCGAAAAAGTACCTGGAATTACAATAAAAGATTTATTGAAAAGTTTAGAGATTTCTAAACAAGGCAGTCATGCAACGTTGAAAAAATTAAAAGATGAGGCATATATCACTGAACAACCCACTGAAGCGGATAAACGTATTAAAGCTTTGTACCCCACAGAAAAAGGAAAAAAATTAGTACAAGAACTTAATAAAACGCAAAATGATTTATTTCAAGATATACAGAAAAAAGTAGGCAATGATTGGTATGCGATAATGGAAGAATTTGCTTCTTATCGTACAGGATTCCAAGAAGTGAAATATTTAAAAGACGAGAATAAGAAAGACTAAATTATAAAAATCACTTTATGCCATTTAAATATTAAACATTTTCTAACCACAAATGGTGTAATTAACTTGTTGAATTACTATTATGAAATAAAGAAGAGGATGATTATATGGTTAAGATAGCAATTGCAGGGGCCGGAGCAATGGGTGGTCGTGTTGGAACGCAAATTGCCGAAGCAGGATATGATGTAACTTTAATAGATTATTGGACAGAACACATTACGAATATTCAGCAACATGGCTTGAATATACAAACAGAAAATGAAACATATCATATTAATATCAAAGCGCAGTTGCCAGAACAAATCGATGAACAATATGATTTGATTATCATTTTAACCAAAGCGATGGATTCAGAAGCAATGATCGAGGCGTTGAATGAAGCTAATGCGATTAAAGAAACGACGGCGGTATTAACAATGATGAATGGCTTAGGACATGAAGAACGTTTTGCCAAAATTATACCGAAATCACAAATATTTTTAGCAGTCACGATGTGGACAGCAGGATTAAGAGGCCCTGGACAAATACTATTAGAAGGTACAGGAACAATAGAACTGCAACGTGCAGACGGTGGCGAAGACTATCGTACAGAAGCGATAAATACAATTTTTAATAATGCAAAATTAAATTCTACGATCAGTGACAACGTCTTTGAATCTATATGGTCAAAAGCTACATTGAACAGTGTATTGAATCCATTATGTACGATTTTAGATAAAACAATAAACCAATTTTCACAATATGAACAAGCACGACAAATGGTTATTCCTATTATTGAAGAAATTGTAGCTGTAGCAAAAGCCCGTGGATTAGAACTCAATTTTGAAAATTTAATTAACAAAATTGAAGTCGCTTATCCAATTGAATCACAAGGCTTACATTATCCATCGATGCATCAAGATTTATATAAAGGGCGTCTAACAGAAATAGATTATTTAAATGGACAAATTGTTACATACGGTAAAGCCTGTGGTGTGGCGACGCCGAATAATGAAATGCTGACACATATGATTCATCAGTTAGAATTAACATATAAAAAATAGCGAAAAATAAAGTCAACATCATTGACCTTTCATCTTAATTAAGTTAAGTTTGTAGTGTAATAGAGATGGATAAAAAAGGGGAAATGATGAATGAAAAAACGTATAGGACAATATTTAATGGACTGTATCAGTGCTGTTGGCGTTGATAAAGTGTTTGGTGTGCCAGGTGACTTTAACCTTACTTTTCTAGATGATATTATTCGTCGTGATGACATAGAGTGGGTTGGTAACACAAATGAATTAAATGCTAGTTATGCGGCTGATGGCTATGCGCGCTTAAAAGGGATGAGCGCAATGGTAACAACATTTGGTGTAGGAGAACTCAGTGCTGTTAACGGTATTGCTGGCGCATATGCTGAACGTGTTCCGGTTATTCAAATTACCGGTGCGCCTACAAGAGCAGTAGAAAATGCAGGGAAATATGTCCATCATTCCTTAGGAGAAGGGAATTTTGATGACTATAGAAAAATGTATGAGCCGATTACAACGACACAAGCGTATCTTACGCCTGAAAATGCCCTAGTAGAAATACCTAGAGTAATTGAAGCAACACTAACTGAAAAACGTCCAGTGCATATACATTTACCAATTGACGTAGCAAGCGTAGAAATTGAAGTAGACCAACCGTTTGAATTGCCGCAACATCAGGAGATGGATGTTGCTAAGTATGTGAACATGATTAAAGAAAAGTTACAAAGTGCAGATAAACCAGTCATAATTACCGGCCACGAGATTAATAGTTTTGATTTACATGAAAAGCTTGAGCAATTTGTGAATCAAACGCATATTCCTGTAGCACAACTATCACTAGGCAAAGGTGCTTTTAATGAGGAAAATCCATATTACATGGGTATTTATGATGGCTCATTAGCAGAAGAAGATATTAGAAATTACGTGGATCAAAGTGATGCAATTTTGAATATTGGAGCGAAATTAACAGATTCAGCAACTGCAGGATATTCATATCAATTTGATATTGATGATGTCGTTATGATTAATCATCGTCATTTCAAAATGAATGAAACGAAAGATATGGGAGTCGCACTGATCGATTTATTGGATGGCTTAAATACAATTAATTACGTTAATGACACAACGTTCCCTCAATTTCAACGTCCTGAGGAAAACCAATACGATTTGAATGGAGATCCTTTATCTCAAGCAACTTATTTTAAAATGATGCAAGATTTTATTAAGCAAGATGACGTGATATTAGCTGAACAAGGCACATCATTCTTTGGTGCTTATGATTTAGCGTTATATAGTAACAATACATTTATAGGACAGCCTTTATGGGGTTCAATCGGCTATACACTACCGACGACACTGGGCACACAAATGGCAAATACACAGCGCAGAAATTTATTGTTAATTGGAGATGGATCTCTACAATTAACAGTACAAGAAATGTCTTCGATGATCAGAGCGCAAATCAAACCGATTATTTTTGTTATTAATAATGATGGTTATACAGTTGAACGTAAAATTCACGGAGAAAATGAGCCATACAATGATATTAAAATGTGGGATTATAAATTATTACCAACAGTCTTCGGTGGGAAAGATGAAGTCATCGTACACGATGTGACAACAAGTGAGACACTACAAAATACATTCTTCGAAATAGAGGCACAACCAGACATGATGCACCTAGTTGAAGTGAAGATGGCAGTACATGATGCACCACATAAATTAAATGCAATTGGCCAAGCATTTGCCAAACAAAATGGTTAAATTCACATAAAACCTAACAAGAAAGCATTGGACATGATACGGTCCAATGCTTTTTACATATTTTGAGATATTAATTCATTTTTACAAAGCAATCACGTGATATAAAAAAGACAAACAAAGCTGTTTTATCTGCTCAGTTTGTCAGTATTTTAAATTAATCTTTTTCTATTGCTTTATAATCTACTTGATCATAGTTTGTTTCAAGCTTACGTAACTCGTCACGGGTTTCTTTTTTTAACCCTTCGCCGTAGTCCATCATTTTAACGATATCTTTAAAAGCTGCGTATGGAATCGCGAGTTCATCAATATCGTCGATTGTTACATGTAAATCAATATCCTCTGGACGATCTTCTTGTAATTTTAAGACAAAATCTGGCTCTGTCACAAATGGAGACGACATCCCTACCATATCTGCATGTTGTAAGGCATCGAGCGCACTTTCAGGTGAATTAATACCACCACTAGCAATGACAGGAATTCTACCATCAAGGTAATCATGGACGACAGCATTGACATATTGTCCTGTGTGCTTGCCGTCAGAACGGACTTTATTTTGATAAATTTGACGTCCCCAACTTGCGATTGCTAAATATTGCACATTCGCTGTATCTAATACCCACTCTAGATGTTCGTTGAATTCGTCTATTGTATAACCGACATCACTACCTCGTGTTTCCTCAGGTGTAGCGCGATAGCCTAAAATAAATTGTGGTGGTGCTTCTTTATCAATGACATCTTGTACAGCGCCTAGTATTTCCAACCCGATACGTGCACGATTTTCCAAATTTTGATTTCCATATTGATCTGTTCGTTGGTTAGAAAAAGTAGAGAAAAATGTTTGTATAAGTAAGCGTTGGGCAGCTGAAACTTCTACACCATCAAAGCCAGCTTGTATAGCACGAGAAGTTGCCTCGGCATATTGACGCGTTACAGAGGTAATTTTATCTACAGACATAGCTAGAACGTCATGTTGAATAGGGACATTTAAAGACATAGGGCTTGGGCCATAAACTTGTCCATAATTTAAGATGGCTTGATTTGAAAATCGGCCTGCATGTGTCAGTTGTAAAATGGCTTTATTGCCATTTTTTTTCATTGCAGTTGCTAATTTTTTCAAACCAGGTATACAACTGTCATCAGTGATGCTAAAACCATATTCAAATAATTGACCATAAGGTTCAATATAGGCTGCACCTGTTACTTGTAGGGGCGCAGCGTGTGCCCGACGTTGTGCATAAAGTAGGTCTTGCTCGGTAATATGACCGTCTTGTGTTGAGGAATTCGTAGTCATAGGTGATAGCACAAAACGGTTATTGAAGACGACGCCATTGGGTAATGTTAATGGTTCGAATAATGCTTGATAATGAGTTTTCATAACTATAACCTCTATCTTCGTTGTAATATGTAATTTCAAATTAACACTAATAGGATATAGTGGTCAATTAAATAAAAATTATGGTGATTTTTTCAAGCAAAATGTAACAAAAATTTTCTATATCAGTTATCCTAGAGAGTGAGGGTAATTTAAAATGGGGAACATGTTTTGCAGTAACGTGTGCAAAGCTTTGTACATGGAATTTAGCATAACGGAGTTACGATATACACTCAAGCGAAAGTGCTTACATGATAAGCCCAAATAAAGTATATAAGGTCAGTACCGGTGGAGGTGGTCACACACGTGGTTCAATTGAATATTTTAGACTATGCTGTGATAGATGAAGGCAAGTCAGCACAAGATGCCTTACAAGACACAGTACGCTTAGCACAATTAGCAGACAATCTTGGTTATAAGCGCTTTTGGATGACGGAACATCATAATGTACCAGCATTTGCATGTAGCAGCCCAGAATTATTGATGATGCAATTACTGGCAAAGACGAAGCAAATTCGACTCGGTTCAGGTGGAGTAATGTTACCGCATTACAGCCCGTTTAAAGTGGCAGAAAATTTTCGATTATTAGAAGCATTTTACCCAGGCCGTGTAGACTTAGGTATCGGTAATAATTCTGGTACACCCAGTGTAAAACAAGCTATGAATGAAACGAAAACACATTTCTTAGACTACGAGCAGTCTATTACGGATGTGCGACACTATCTAACGGAGCATGAACCAGAGCAACGTTTTAAACAAGTATTCGCACAACCTCGTGTGACGACGATGCCTCAAATGTGGCTGTTAAGTACGAGTGTATCATCAGCACAAATGGCAGGACGTCAAGGCATAGGCTACACACTAGGGACTTTTTTATTACCTAATGAAAAAGCAATTAAAAAAGCTGAAAGTAGTGTGCAAGCTTATAGAGAAGCCTTTAAACCTACGGCATTAAATATGAAGCCTACTGTTATGCTCACTACATTTGTTGCAGTTGCTGATACAGCATCAGAAGCCGAAGCACTGGCACAAGCGTTAGACGTATGGCTATTAGGTAAACAACAATTTGCCGAATTTGAGCACCTGCCTTCTATCGAAACTGCAAGATTGTATCAACGTTCTGAAAGAGATGAACGTTTGATTACTCAAAGCCGTGCTCGTATAATTGTAGGTACAAAAGAAAGTGCAAAAAAACAAATAGACACAATGATTCAAACATTTAATGCTGACGAAGTGATGGTTGTACCCTTGATTCCAGACATAGCGCAACGCTGTCGTACAATCGAATTACTCGCGCAAATATATTTATAACAAGTTGGAGAAAGGAAGATATTTTATGAAAAAATTAGCGAATTATTTATGGGTAGAAAAAGTTGGAGAACAGTATGTATACAGTATGACACCTGAATTACAAGATGATGTAGGAACAGTAGGTTATGTTGAATTTATGGGTGGAGACGATATTAAAGTGGACGACGAAATCGTTAGTATTGAAGCTTCTAAAACAGTATTAGACGTTCAATCACCATTAGCAGGTAAAATTGTTGCACGTAATACAAAAGCTGAAGATGAACCAACACTTTTAAATTCTGAAAAAGCTGAAGAAAATTGGTTGGTTAAATTAGAAAATGTTGACGAAGCAGCATTTAATGCACTTCCTGAGGCATAAAATATGCAACAAACAGAACGTTTGGCGTATTTGATTGAGTATTTGTGGCAAGAGACACATGACGGTGCCATTGCAGACTTACCTGATACGGAAGCAGAACGTTTCGAAATGTTTCGAAGGTTAGTAAATGTAAGGCCAAGCAACACCGATTGCAGCAGATTTTATTGAGATGCAGGATGTATTTTTAAAAAATTACAATGCGCAACAAGTTACGTCTCTAACATCATTAACCCCATATCTCAATGACGATATATATTTATGGCAAGGTGATATCACGCAGCTTGAGGTAGACGCCATTGTAAATGCGGCTAACAGTAAGCTGTTAGGCTGTTTTGAGCCGAATCATAACTGTATCGATAATATCATCCATACTAAAGCAGGCGTCCAGTTACGTTTAGCTTGTGCAGATTTAATAGATAAACAAGGTAGACGTGAAGGTGTTGGTAAAGCAAAAATCACCCCTGGTTATAACTTGCCTGCTCAATATGTCATTCATACAGTGGGACCACAAATTCGTAAGACACCGGTGTCACAAATGAACCGTGATTTACTTGCGCGCTCGTATCGAAGTTGTCTCGAACTTGCGGATCAGCAAAACTTATCAAGTATTGCTTTTTGTTGTATTTCAACAGGCGTATTTGGTTTCCCTCAAGATGAGGCAACACAGATAGCAATTTCGACTGTAATGCATTATAAACAAGAACATCATTCTGATATAAGTGTGATTTTCAATGTATTTACAGATAAAGATGCTCGCATTGTATAAGGAAGGACTGAAACATTATGACTGAATCAACTTGGGATGTCTTAACTACAAATTATGATCGACAATCCGATATATTAGCAGATGCTTTAAATGAAGCGGAAGCAGTTGTAGTTGGGATAGGCGCCGGTATGTCAGCATCAGACGGGTTTACGTATATAGGTGAGCGTTTCACACAAAATTTCCCAGATTTTATTAAAAAATACGGTTTCTTTGATATGTTACAAGCAAGTCTTCATACATTCGAAAGTTGGCAGGAGTATTGGGCATTTCAAAGTCGATTTGTTGCGCTGAATTATTTAGACCAACCTGTAGGCGCATCTTATACTGCGCTTAATCAAATTTTAAGTCATAAAGATTATCATATCATCACGACGAATGCAGATAATGCATTTGCAGTGGCAGATTTTGATTTGGATAAAGTTTTTCATATTCAAGGAGAGTACATCTTGTGGCAATGTAGTCAACATTGTCATGCGCAGACTTATCGTGATGATGCTCGCAATACGTCAAATGATTGCAGAACAAGAGCATATGGAAGTGCCACGAGAACTCTTGCCGCATTGCCCTAAATGTGATGCGCCGATGGAAATTAATAAGCGAAAAGCACAGGTTGGTATGGTAGAGGATGCAGATTTTCATGCGCAGTTATCTCGCTACAATCAGTTCCTTGAGGCACATAAAGAAGATAAAGTATTATATCTAGAAATAGGTATCGGTTATACGACACCACAATATGTGAAACAACCTTTTCAACGCATGACACGACATAATCCAAATGCCTTATTTATGACAATGAATAAGAAAGCATATCGTATTCCAGAGAATATTCGAGATAGAACAATACATCTAACTGAAGATATTTCAACACTCATGATAGAAGCCAACAAAAAATTAACTATATAGGAGAACAATATGTATTTAATTGAACCTATTCGCAATGGCGAATATATAACAGATGGTGCAGTTGCATTAGCGATGCAAATTCACGTTAGCCAAAATATATTTTTAAATGAGGATATCTTATTTCCGTATATCTGTGATCCAAAAGTGGAGATAGGTCGTTTTCAAAATACTGCGGTAGAAATTAACCAAGATTATTTAGACGAACATGGTATTCAAGTCGTTCGTCGTGATACAGGTGGTGGCGCAGTTTATGTAGACAGTGGTGCAGTGAATATGTGTTGTATTTTAGAAAAAGACGATACAATTTATGGTAATTTCAAACGCTTTTACGAACCAGGTATACAGGCTTTACATCAACTGGGTGCAACAGAAGTTGTGCAAAGTGGACGTAATGATTTAGCCATTCACGATAAAAAAGTATCTGGGGCGGCAATGACTTTGATTAAGGGACGTATCTATGGTGGCTATTCTTTATTATTGGATGTAGATTATGAACCTATGGTTAAAGTATTGAAGCCGAATCGTAAAAAGATAGAATCTAAAGGTATTAAATCTGTAAGATCACGTGTAGGCAATATTCGTGAATATTTGGCACCAGAATATCAAAATGTAACGATCCATGAATTTAAAGATTTGATGGTTAAAGAGATTTTAGGCATTGATGATATGAATGACGCAAAGCGTTATGAATTAACTGATGCTGATTGGGAAGCCGTTGATGAAATGCTAGCCTCAAAATATAAAAATTGGGAATGGAATTTTGGTGGTTCTCCACGCTATGAATATAATAGAGACGCGAGATTAGCGGCAGGCACGATTGATATCTCTCTTTCTGTAGAAAAAGGACGTATTTCAGCATGTCGTATTTATGGAGATTTCTTTGGTCAAGGCGACATTAAAGATGTTGAAGAACAACTCAAAGACGTACGTGTAGTCAAAGAGGATTTGTTAAAAGCTTTAAGTGAAATAGACATTACATATTATTTCGGTAAAGCCACTGCAGAAGAATTAGTAGATGTAATATTAAGTTAATGAACATTGATTATCAAGGCTGGGACATAAATACATGTCTCAGCTTTAATTATTATATACAAGTTGGTCATCATGCCATTTACTGATTTTACAAATGAATGTATTAAAAAGGAAAAGCAGTTTATTATGTTTTCTTTGATTTGAAAAATAGCTTAAGGGTAAAAGATGAAGAGATTCGAAATACAATTAGCTTTTACTTAAGGAGGTTGTAGCATGGATAAGCAACATATTAAAGAAGCGCTAGATAAGCATTCAGAAATAATTATCGAAACTATAGAACATGACCGCATTACTGTAAAGAAAATTGAAGATAACGACGATGCACAGTATTTACATGTATTGGAGCCTAAAGACCAAAAAGTAGAAATTGCTAAAATTACAGATCTCCAAGAAAATAACTTTAATCAATTATAATCAATATGTATAAAAGATATAATGTACCCCGCATCCTAATTAAAAGAATGCGGGGTACATTGATTTAGCTAATTAATTTAAATTTAGAGTACGTTTGCTCGCGCGTTGATCTGTAACAATGAGTAGTACATTACCCTGATCCATAAGTTCTTCGTAATCTTGTGCATCACTTTCAGAAACGCCAAGAATTTGTAACTTATCTCTTAGTTGATCACCTTGTTTTGGTTCTTTTTCGCCAACATTGGAACGATTGTAATCAATGCCAGAGACTTCTGTATTTTTCACGATACGTGCTGTATGATCGGCATCATGAGATAGAACATAAATGTCTTTTGCATTAATTTTTTGATCTTTCAATGTGTTGATATTAATTTCAATATCTTCGTCATTTGAATAAGCTTTAACAATTGGTGTCATATACATACTCCTTTAATAATTGAATTATTTTATAATGCCACTATTTGTTTTTTCATTTTCATTGACCGTTTTAAGACGTTCATAACGATCATGTGCGATATAAAATTTAGTGTGTTTAAGAGAAAAGTCATATAGTTCTTCTCTTTTAATACCTTCAGGCATTTCAAATTCTGTCACGACTTTTTCTTCACTTTGATTTTCTACTTGTACGACTTGTTCAGGTTCAACATCTAATGTTTCTTTAGGATAAACCAAAGCAATTGTTGTTTTACTTTCTTTAACATCTTCTAAATTTTCTATTTGAAAAGCTTCGTTAATATAGTTTTCTACTCTTTTTTCGCGTTTACGTTTTCTTTTATTAACTGCGCCTTCCTTTTTATAATTTTTTCGGAAAATGAAATAGATAATTAAAACGATTACTATAAATATTAAAAAATAAAATATGGACACAAAAATGCCTCCTTTATTTAAAGAATATAAAATGATTTTATGTTATACCTTTATACTAATTGTATACCACTAGTGAGATTTTCAAAACAAAATACGAATTGTATCAAGGCTGTAGTTTTTGAATTGCATGATGAATTCAAATATAATGGTATATTGAATGGATTTTAAAATAGCTATCAATAATTTAATATTGCACCAAGTGATAATACATCATCATTTAGATTAAGTGAGAAGGAGAGACAAACATGAAATTAGGTATCGTAGGGGCGGGCAAGATTGTCAAAGAAGCATTACCAGTGATGGAAGAAATTTCAGACATTGAGTTTCATAGCATTGTTTCAACAGGAAGAAATCCAGAAAATGTAGAAAGTTTACAAAAACAATTTAATATTAAAACAATTTTTACAGACTATAATCAGTTTCTTCAAGATGAAGATATGGATACGATTTATTTAGCTGTACCAAATCATCTGCACTTTGATTATGCACGCAAAGCAATTGAGCAACAGAAGCATGTAATATGTGAAAAACCATTTACTTTAACTAAAGAAGAATTAACAACATTAAAAGCATTGGCTGAAGCGCATAACGTTATTATTATCGAAGCTATTACTAACCTTTATTTGAGTAATTATGATGTATTGAAACAATCTGTGAGTGAAATAGGGACTTGTAAAATAGCCCAATTTAATTATTCACAGTACTCTTCAAGATATGATAATTTCAAAAAAGGCATCATTCAACCTGCTTTCGATCCTGAGAAGGGTGGAGGCGCACTCATGGATATCAATGTATACAATATCCATTTAGCAGTTGGGCTCTTCGGTATGCCTAAAGGTGTTGCTTATTTTGCTAACGTTAAAAACGATATTGATACATCTGGTATCTTAAATCTTGATTATGATGAAATGAAAGTTGTTTGTATTGGTGCAAAAGACTCTAGTTCTGACAATCAGTCGTACATACAAGGTGAAAATGCAACAATTCATATTAAAGGTCCAACAAATGAACTAAAAGCGTTTGATCTAACATTTAACCAAGGTGGTACGCAATCATATCAAGTTAATCAACAAAAACATCGTATGTACGAAGAATTTGTGAAGATGGTTCAGATTATTAATGATAAAAACTTCGATTTAGCAGAAGAAAAATTAGAACATAGTATTCAAGTTGTTGAAGTACTTGAACTTGCATTAGATAGTGCAAATATTAAAGTAGGTCCTTCTCTAAAATAATTTAAGCAATAAAAAATCCAGTACTTCACTTAAGTGTGAGTGCTGGATTTTATGCTGTCTCTTGAGTTTTTAATTTTGAAGCAGTCTTTTGTGCACGCTTTCCGCGGGCACAGCCTCAGCCTGTAGTCTTTGGCTCGTGCTAGGTTATTTTATTCGTCTATTTTAATGTGGTTATAAACTTCATGCTGTATTTCATTGTAAACAGTTGAGAAAGACTTGCCAGATTGAATTGCTGCATTTTTTACATCTTCAAATTCTGGTTTCGCTTTGATAATTTTATTATGCATCATGCCTATTTTCACTAATATAGCACCATACTTTGTGTGAATTGTTTGAAACTGGCGATGGAGAATTTTGCGATTGACTGCATAACTTCTTACACCTAAAGAGGTTGTATTTTTAAGTATATAGTCTTCAAAGTATTGTGCGTCGTCAATTTTACTAATCACTGTAAGTTGTGTGGCGGGCCTACTTTTCTTCATCGTAATTGGAGTAAAGTAAGCATCTAACGCACCGTCATCCAGTACTTGTTCTATAAAGAAACCAAGCATCTCTGGTGTCATATCATCAATCTGGCACACTATCACTTGGACTTGTGTCGGCGTGTTTTCTTTTACTGTATATTGAATTGTTCGTAAAACATTGGGAAAATCGAAATCTTTTGTGCCACAACCATAACCGATTTGCTCCATGGTTACTGCGGGTAAAGGGCCGATTTCCGAAACCAATGCTTTAATAAAACCAGCGCCAGTCGGTGTTGTCAATTCACTGTTAACATCAAATGAAGCAAGCGGGATGCCTTTGAGTATTTCAGCAGTAGTCAGGGCAGGCACTGGATAGACACCGTGTGCGATATTGATTTTCCCGTTACCAGTTGGAATAGGCGAGGCATAGAGTTCATCTATAGCTAAATCTTCTAGTGCAAGACATCCGCCAATAATATCAATGATAGAGTCCATAGCACCAACTTCATGAAAGTGAACATCTTCAACAGACATACCGTGAATTTTAGCTTCTGCGTGTGCGATCACGTCAAATACCCTGAGGCTTCGATCCTTTACTCTGCTTGGCAAGCTACTCTCTTTGATCATCTTAAAGATATCTGATGCTTTTCTATGATGGTGCGCTTCTTCGAAATCAATGTTAAGTGACATGGCTTGAATGCCTTGTTTGTTTTGAGTTGAGAAGTCGAGTTTGAAATGATTGAGCGGTAATGTTTTTAATTGTGATTCAATAAAGGTGACATCCGCACCTAAATCTACAAGTGAAGACAATAACATATCTCCGAGCAATACCGGCGTGACAATCAAGATAAATCGCTTTGGACATAATGTTTCACTCCGTTCTAAGCATTTTCAATCATTTTTATAATCATTGCGGCATTATAGCCACCGCCAAATCCATTATCAATGTTGAGCACACTCGTACCAGGTGCACAAGAATTAACCATAGATAATAGTGTGGTAACGCCATCTAAATTGGCGCCGTAACCAACGCTCGTAGGTATTGAAAAGACTGGGTGATCAACTAAACCGGCAACAACACTAGATAGCGCGCCCTCCATACCGGCGATAACTACGGACACCTTACTTTGACGAATTGTTTCGATATGTGCAAAAAGACGATGGATGCCTGAAACACCTACGTCATAAAAACGTTGTACTGAAATACCCATAACTTCAGCTGTAATAGCCGCTTCTTCGGCTACTGGTAGATCAGACGTACCGGCGCAAATAATCGCCGCAAAATGTTCCGTTTTATTAATTTTATTAACAGGTGTACAAACGATACGTGCTGTCTCATGGTATTCAAGTTGTGGATATTTAGCGATGATATCATCTGCTTTAATTTGATCAATTCTAGTAATTAAAATGACTTCATCATGCTTTATTAATGTGTGTACGATTTCGTCTAATTGCGTTACAGTTTTTCCTTCCCCAAATATAACTTCTGGAAAGCCTTGTCGTTTTGTTCTGTGTAAATCAATTTTTGCAAAACCTAATTCATCATAATGACTCAATTTATCTTTTGCTTCTGTAATGGAAAGCGCATTCTCTTTTACCGCTAGAAGTAATGACTCTATTGGGTCTTGGTTTTCAGTCATAGTTATGCCACCTTTATTTTGTTAAATCTCATCTTGTGTATTGATGACTTCATTCATGCTGCCTGTACGATAGCCCTCTAAATCAATAGTTACATAATCAAAACCAAGTTCTTTCAAGCGAAGTGTGATTTGATTTTTATATTGAAGCACTGCGAGGATAGCTGTGTCGTCTACTTCTATTCTTGCGATATTATTATGATAGCGTACTCTGACATGATTAATGTTTAAGCTTAAAATGAATTTTTCAGCTTCATTTACTTTGTTAACCTTTGTGAAATTTAAAGGTTCACCATAAGGAATTCGAGATGCCAAGCTACATAATGCAGGCTTATTCCATACAGGTAGATCATTGGATTTACTTAGTTCTCTAATTTCAGATTTATACAATTCAACTTCTTGTAGCACACTTCTAACACCGAATTCAGTTCTTGCTTTGAGCCCAGGTCTGAAGTCATCTAAATCATCCATAATCATGCCATCGAGAACATAGTCGAAATTGTAGTTTACTCTTAAGTCTTCAAGTTTTGAATATAATAAGCGTTTACTGTAATACCAACTGCTTGGTGTGTTTTCAACTATATTTGGATCTTTTAATTCTTCAATTTCAGTTTCTATCACATTGGCATTTAGTGATTCAGCTAAACGAAGGGCTTGGTCAAATTCTTCATTTCTAAATAATTCGGATTTTACAATAACTGCTTTTACATTGTCAGTGCCGAGTACATCGATAGCTTTCTTTAATACAAAGCTACTATCTACACCTCCTGAAAAAGCGACGATTACACGATTCATATTTTTTAATACACGTTCTAATTGTTGTTCTTTAGTTAATACTTCAGTTAACATAATGATTCCTCCTAAATTATGATTCTACGTATGGGATAGTAAGTGGACCGAGTGGCATAACACCTATCGTCATATCTTTTCCATATTTATCTTCTAATGCTTTAAGTGTCTCATTAATATTATGCACCGGATGCAACATGGCATCTTGGGTTTGTTGGTCACTGAGTTTAGAATATAAATAAACATCAGCGAAAGTTTGAATCACAGCCTGTTTTTGTACTTGCCATTGGTCAAGCATCGCGAAGTTAGGGTCACTGATCATGTCGACAAGCCCTTGAGGGGAGTCAGCCATTTTTAGTATCTCTGCATAATTGCCATGATTAGGATAGCCATCGCTACATTCAGATAACATGATAATGCTGCCACCTTCTTTAACTACTTTATGTGCTCGCACTCATGCCTTTAACTGTTTGATATAAGTTTTGATCTAAAGGATAGCCTGAGTTAGAAGCAATCACGACATCAAAACGCTCATCACACTTGAACATCGCATGTGCTTTTGCATATTCACATCCTTTATCATGTGCTTCGTATAATTCACCGGCGAATACTTCGGTAATCGCTTTTTCTTTATTCAACGTGACGTTGAGCATAAAGTCTGGTTTGCACATTGCATTGATTTCCCGGGTCATATTTTGCACAGGATTATCTTGCATATTGCCCCAAGTTGAACGTATATCGCCAATCATTTTAGCGTTATGAAATGTCATAATTGTTTCTATGCCGGCAATGCCAGGCATAATCCCTTTAGGACCACCAGAGAAGCCAGCGAAGAAGTGAGGCTCGATAAAACCGGTGACAATTTTAAAGTCAGATTCAACATAATCTTTGTTCAGGTAGACATCACAACCATATTGACTATGGCCTACTTTTTTAAGTGTATCCTTATCATTACAATGATTATGTACAATTTTCACTTTGCTTACTATGTCTTCACCAAGCATTTGTACAAGTTCTTCTCGTGTTTGATCGCGATGTGTACCTGTACCATTGATAATTACAAAATTTTCTAAAGGTACGTGGGCTAATGTTTCTATTAGTAATGGTACAAGAATGTGATTAGGTGTTGGTCGTGTGATGTCACTAATAACAATAGATACAGTTTGGTCAGCACTCACCATGTCTTGCAATGGTTCGGAGCCAATTGGATTATTTAATGCTGTGCGTATCGCAGTTACATGGTCTTCGAGTGGCTCAATGTTTTTGGGTTCAATTAATACACTTTGTTCTGGCAAGTCAACTTCAACGTTTGATTTGCCGTATAAAATCGTAGTTTTCAAAGTTAGTCCTCCTTCTTATTTAAAGCGCTTTCATAATCGGCCGTATTTGTGACTTGTTTTACCTTAGAAAATGCTTTGTGATTGGTTTTGAAATGTTCTTGGGTGCCATCAATGCCTTTGCGCTTCTGGTATTTATCTACCATGATAACAGCAATTGGACATAAAATCGCCGTAGTAATAGCAGAAACTGAAATTTGAGCTGTCGCGATAGGTGCTACTTTTTCTATCATAGCAAATTCACTTTGACTCAAATTACCACTAGCTAAAGCAGTTGAGGCAGCTGCGACAACCGCAGCAGGTGTGGAAACGGCGTTACCCGCAGTAGAAGATTCTGAAATAGGGCCTATGACACTTTTTTCTTTAAAGAGTTTGAAAGCAATGACGCCAGTCACAGTAGTACAGACAAATGTAAGCAATGCTAATGTGAGGCCACCAGATAATACTGAGAAATTAAAGAATTCGGCTAAATTCATTCCTGCTCCTAATGAAAAGGCGAAGAAAGGAATGAGTAATGATTCTCCCGGTCGTAAAAATTCTGCGATTTTAGGATCTAAGTTACCTAAGAGCATGCCTATTGCGAGTGGTAATAACACAGAAACGAAAGAAATGACTGGAAAATTTGTACCGATAAAGCCTAAAGAAATTAATGTAAGTAAAGGGCCATCATTGATAGCTAATATAGATAAACCACCAATATCAGAGCGGTTGCCATAGGCACTTGTTAGAGCAAGCATACATACCGCTGTTACTATTGGTCATTGCCGCAATAATTGCGATTGTAGATAAACCAAATAACCCTGTCCATGGATCGAAAATAGCTCCAAGTAAAAGACCAACGCCTAAACCTGAAAAATATTTCGTTGATGTTAATATCATACCTTTTTTCAATGCTTTGCCACCAATTTTTAAGTTCATTTGGCTTCCCACACAAAAGATAAATAGTGCTATTAACACGAGTGCGCTATCTTTAAATAAATCCTGAGAAAATCCCCCAATTTGCAACATCTCATAATGTCCTTCTTCAGTCTTTGGAGCGCCTAAAAATTTTAAACCATTCGTAATAAAATTCAAATGTAATTGATCAATCGTGTTGATTGCGGCGCCTAATAATAATGGAACAACCATCAAGCCACCAGGTACTTTTTCAATCGTATCTTTAATTCTCATAACGAAACATCCCCTTAATTATGCTAGTGGTTATGGAAAAATGTTCTTATGATGTTCTTCGTTGTTTTTTTTATTAATTTTTCCGAATTTGCTATTGTTTCTGCTAGTGACAAAGGACCATCGGTTAAACTAAAAGCACTTACTACACCTACCTCATCAAATTGTTCTATGTCAATTTCAACAGAACCTCCAATAAAGATGACAGGGACATCAAATTGTTTCGCACATTTTGCGATGCCCATAGGTGTCTTACCATAAAAAGTTTGGAAATCAATTTTGCCTTCTCCAGTAATAACTAAATCTGCATTTGGTAAAAGCTGTTCTAATTGCGTATGTTTTATTACTACTTGAATACCATCTTCAAAATGACTAGGTAAAAATGCTTTGAAGGCGCCACCTAGTCCGCCAGCTGCACCAGCTCCTGGCAAATCATGAAGGCTAATATGCGTACTAGCTTCTACAAGATTTGCCCAATGCGTGAGATTGGCATCAAGTTGTTTAATATTATCTTCTGTGGCACCTTTTTGTTCACCAAAAACATATGAAGCGCCATCAGGACCTATTAAAGGATTTTGAACATCCGTCGCAATAATAAATTCACACTGTTTAATTCTAGCGTCAAAATGGGTTAAGTCTATTTGCTTAATATGTTGCAACGCACCTCCTCCAAAGGCGATAGCTTCGCCATTTTCATCTAATAATCTGACGCCTAATGCTTGCAACATACCAAGCACCAAGCATCATTTGTCGCAGAGCCGCCAATAGCTAAAATGAATTTTTTGTAACCTTTATTTAAGGCGTTATAAATTAATTCACCTGTACCATAAGTCGTTGTTGTCATTGCATTTAAAGTATCGTCAGTTAAGTGTCTTAGTCCAGAAGCTTCCGCCATTTCAATCACGCATGTGTCATCATCGAGTACACCATATTGCGCAGTTACATGATTTCCAAGAGGACCTGTTACTGAAACGGTATGAAAGCTTCCGTTAGTGGCATTCACTAGTGCTTCCATCGTACCTTCACCGCCATCACCAACGGGTAAAGCGTGTATGTCAGCTTGTGGATATGCTTCTGTAATGCTGTCTGCCATATATTTTGAGACTTGGGTTGCTGTCATACTCCCTTTAAATGAATCTGGTGCTAAAATGATTTTCACTTGAGGTTCCTCCTTTGTAAACGCTTTCTTTTGATTGTTATTTCATTGTATCGATTTTATTTTATTGAAAATAGAGTTAAACTATACAAATATAAATCTATAATTTTGTATAAAAATGATAAGTGGTGAAATTATGAATATACTTACAGAAGAAATGGCAACATTAATTGTAGAAGAAACAGCTAAAAGAACACAGAGTAATATTAATATCATGAATTTTAACGGGGAAATCATAGCCTCATTTGATAAAAAACGTGTAGGGACAATTCATGAAGGCGCACGTAAAGTGTTAGAACGAGAAGAGACAGTCATATTATCAAAGGAAGATAGTGCGACATTAGAAGGAACACAACCAGGCGTGAATTTACCGATTATTTTTCAAGATAATATCGTTGGTGTGATTGGTATAACAGGTGATCCTGAAAAACTTACACATGTATCGGATTTAGTGAAAATGTCTACGGAATTATTGCTATATCAAAATTATTTTACATATGAATTAGAAGGAAATATACGTAGTCAGGAGTTATTTATTGAAGAATTGCTGAAAAGTGAACCGTCTAAATCTTTTATTCAACATTTGGGCAATCAGCTTAATACGCATTTATTAACATTTGGCAAATGCATTATCATCAATATAGAAAAACAAATATTTTCTAGGAACAGCATTGTGCGTACATTAGCAAGTAAGATTGACCCTAGTTCTTTTGTCATTGCGTTTACAAATCATAACCGTATCGTAATTCTTGCTACTGATGAAGAACAGTGCGCATTAGATGTGAAAATAAATAGAATTCACCAAATGTTTAAAAGCTTACAATTGGAAGTGCATATGACCTCAAGCCTTATATTTACAAATTTAAACGATTTTAAAAAAGCGTATGAAGAATGTGAGCTTGTATTTATGTTAAATGAGCAATCAGCACCACTCGTATCATTTGAAGAAGTAGAAGAAAAAACGTTGTTATATCAAATAGACAGGGAAATTAGAGAAAGATTCAAAAAAAGAATATTAGGGGATTTAGATGAGCAAAGTATTGCAACATTGAAAATATTTTTTAACAACAATTTGAATATTTCTCAAACAGCAAAGCACTTATATATTCATAGAAATACGCTGTTGTATAGATTAGAAAAATGTAAAACAGTTACAGGCTTGAACCCTAAAAAGTATTCTGAGGCATTGAAATTGCAAATTGCGATGTGGTGTTAAAGCGAGAATAGATAGGTGTGATTTGAAAAACAAATGATTATAAAATTTAGAATTTTGATATTTGTCATGATTGAATTTTCAAATTGTAACGGGTATAAAATATTAGAACTTCAATTTTTAGAAAATTATTAAAAACTACTTTACAAATTACACGAACGACAATATAATAAAATTAAGTTATTGCTAAATAATTCTATAAAATAAATAACGAAAATCTTTATAGATGCAAAACGTTTTGTTTTCAGTTTGAAATTTTGTTTGGAAATGGTGCCATTATTGAGTTGTTAAGTAATAACTCACATCAATGTGTCATTGGTGTATTTCGAGATGAAGGAGCGTGAACAAGATGTAAGCGAAATAAAAGTTATTGTTTAGAAAAGTATTTGCAAAGCACGAAGTTATAAAATAAGTATTACACTACAGAGGAAGTAGCACCTTATTTTCAACTTAAAAGTTGAGCATATTCAAAACTAATAATTTCCACCTTTGTTACTCGCGACATAATTCAATTGCAAGTATACCTCTTTATCACTTTATCAAATGATTATATATTAAATATTCACCTACTTTAAAGCAGACCTTTGTTCTGTAACATGTCATTTTGAATGATTGTAAATGCCACAAGTTATAAATGTTATATTGTTTATATAGCACAAATCTATCTATTTAACTCACTTAATCTTTTAACATTTATCAATGAATAGAACCAGTTTATATCAAATGAAAATATTAAATAGATTAACTGTGCGTTTTATGATTGATAGAAATATAACATTTCATTGATGGTGATATGAAAACTACCTATGAAGCGGGTACCTTATATTGTAGCATCATAGTTGCATAGTAAATTAAATGATATCTTACATTCAAATATGACGATAAACTGGTGAACATAAGAAGCTCCAAGCAATGCATTAATAATGATTGCTTGGGCTTTTTTTATGTTTTAAGCAACTAGCATGCGTTTAAATTGGATGAATTTGTAATAAAGAAAAAATAAATATATTTTCCAAATTTTCAAATATTATAGTTGTTTTTTGGGTTTTAATATGACATACTCAATAACAATTAGTATAACGTATTTAAAAATAGGGGTGATTTAGTATGACAAAATATATTTATGCATTTGACGAAGGTCAAAAATCAATGAAAGATTTACTAGGTGGCAAAGGGGCCAATTTAGCTGAAATGAAACGCTTAGGGCTACCTGTTCCAGATGGTTTCACACTTACAACTGAAGCTTGTATTGAATACTTGAAACATGGTTCTAAAGTGCCTGAAGCATTATCAGAACAATTAAATAGTCAATTGGAAGCATTTTCTCAACGTACAGAAAAATCATTTTCATCTGAGGAGCAATTATTACTTGTTTCAGTACGTAGTGGAGCAAAAATATCTATGCCCGGTATGATGGACACAATTTTAAACTTAGGGCTAAATGATGATAATGTGAAAAAATTGGCAGCGAAAACAAATGATGCTCGTTTTGCTTATGACTGTTATCGTAGATTGTTACAAATGTTTGGTGAGGTTGTATATGGCATACCAATGAATGCATTTGATACATATTTTAATGCTTATAAAACGCAACATGATTATCAAAATGATGCTGATATTCCAGCAGAAGGGTTACAAGAAATTTGTGAACATTTTAAAGGTGTATATTTAGATGAAGTATACAAACCATTTCCACAAGCACCATTTGATCAACTAACAGAAGCAATTGAAGCAGTGTTCAAATCGTGGGATAACGACCGTGCTCGAGTTTATCGTGAATTAAATGAAATTCCACATGATATAGGTACTGCAGTTAATATTCAAGAAATGGTATTTGGCAATAGTGGCGAACGCAGTGGAACAGGTGTTGCGTTTACACGTAATCCTGTCACTGGAGAAGCGAAATTATTTGGAGAATATTTATTAAATGCACAAGGTGAAGATGTAGTAGCCGGTATACGTACACCTAAAGATATTGAATCGTTAAAAGATCAAATGCCACATGTACATCAACAATTTGTAGATGTATCGCAACGCTTAGAGACACATTATAAAGATATGCAAGATATAGAATTCACGATTGAGAATGAACAACTCTATATTTTACAAACGCGTAATGGTAAACGTACAGCAAATGCGGCAATTCACATTGCAGTAGATTTAGTTGAAGAAGGTGTAATTACAAAAGAAGAAGCTGTGATGAATGTCGAAGTAAAATCGATTGATCAATTATTGCATCCAAATTTTGATAAAACAGCACTCGAACACGCTTCAGTTATTTCTAAATTAGGATTGCCAGCCAGTCCGGGTGCGGCGAGTGGAAAAATTGTCTTTTCAGCAGAAACAGCTAAAATGCAATTTGAACAAGGTGAAAGGGTTATTTTAATGCGCCCTGAAACCTCCCCTGAAGACATTGAAGGTATGGTCGCAAGTGAAGCAATTGTAACGACGCATGGCGGAATGACTTCTCATGCGGCAGTTGTTGCACGTGGTATGGGTAAATGCTGTGTTACAGGTTGCTCAGATTTAGAAATTAATGTTGTCGATAAAGTTGTAAATTATCCTGGTGGCACATTGCATGAAGGCGATATGATATCTGTTGATGGCGCTCAAGGAGATATCTATGTTGGAGAAGTTGAAACAATGAAAGCAGAAAGAAGTGAGGCTTTCGAACAGTTTATGGAATGGTCTGATGGTGTAGCAAGATTAGATGTACGTATGAATGCGGAAACACCTCAAGATATTCAAGCTGGCTATCAATTTGGGTCAAAAGGCATTGGGCTTGTACGTACAGAGCATATGTTCTTTGGACCTGAACGTCTCATTGAAATGCGCCGTTTCATTCTCTCAGATACACAAGATAAACGTATCGCAGCTTTAAATGAAATTAAACAATATCAAACAGCAGATTTTGAAGAAATATTAAAACTATCTGGAGAACGTCCGACAATTATTCGTTTGTTGGATCCACCACTACATGAATTTTTACCAAAATCAACGGAAGAAAAATCATCTGTTGTTGGGCAATTAAATGTATCAGTAAAAACATTAGAACAATATATAGAAAATTTAAACGAAGTGAATCCAATGCTCGGTCATAGAGGTTGTCGTTTAGCTATTACTTACCCTGAACTCTATGTGATGCAAGTAGAAGCGATTATGGAAAGTGCATTAAGATTAAAAGCACAAGGTATTGATTGCCAACCAGAAATCATGATACCGCTTGTTTCAACAGTTGCAGAATTTACGACATTAAAGACACAAATTACTGAACGTATTGAATCATTACAGCAAGAAGCGGGAGAATCTGTAAATTACCTCATAGGTACAATGATTGAAACACCGCGTGCTTGTCTAATTGCAGGAGACTTAGCAAAAGAATGTGATTTCTTTAGCTTTGGTACGAATGATTTAACACAGTTAACATTTGGTTTTTCACGTGATGATGCTGGGAAATTTATTGGTGCATATTCTGAACAAGGCATCTTAGATATTGATCCTTTCCAAACATTAGATGTAGAAGGGGTAGGACAATTAGTTAAAGTAGCAACGGAACAAGCGAAAGCTGCAAATCCAACACTTAAGATTGGAGTGTGTGGTGAACTTGGCGGTGACCATAAATCAATACAATACTTTAATAATTTAGATATCGATTATGTCTCATGCTCTCCATATAGAGTTCCAGGCGCATTGCTTTCTACTGCACAAAGTGAAGTTGAAGGTGGTCGATTACGTGTTTAATGATACACAGACACCACAACTCACTTTGTTCGTGGTATCAGATTCAATTGGTGAAACTGCACAACGCATGATTCATGCCACGTTAACTCAGTTTCCAGAAGTATCACAAATAGAGATTAAGAAATTTCCATTTATTAAAAGTGAAACAGAATTAATCAATGTTTTGAAACGAGCAAAAGAACGTAGGGCAGTCGTCGTTACGACGTTAGTGAACCCAGAATTTAATATAGTAGGTCAAAAGTATGCACAAAATGAACAAATACCTTATGTCGACTATATGTCAGATTTAATAGGGATTATTCAGCAACTTACGAATTGTTCACCTAGTCATGAAAGTGGCGCTTTACGCAAATTGGATGAAAACTATTTTAAAAGAATTGAAGCGATGGAATACTCAGTGAAATACGATGATGGTAAACATTTTACTGATATCGGCGAAGCAGATGCGCTCATCGTTGGGGTTTCTCGAACATCAAAGACACCTTTGAGCATGTATTTAGCGAATAAGGGTTATAAAGTAGCGAATATTCCTTTAGTGCCAGAAGTTGATATACCAGATGAAGTCTTTAAATATAAGAAGTTGAAAGTATTTGGTCTAACTGCTAGTCCTAATTACATTTTGAATATTCGTAATGAACGTGTAAAAGTTTTAGGATTACATGGACCTACAAATTACAATAGTATTGAACGTATCAGACAAGAACTCGTATATGCGGAAGAAATTTTTGAAAAATTAAACGCGACGGTGATTAATACAGAATATAAATCTATTGAAGAATCTGCATTTTATATTGAAAAATTCTTGTAATAATATCTAATATTCTAGATTTTATAATCGTGTTTCAAAGATCATGAAATATTTAAGACCTAAGGCAGTGTCTGTTTATAAAAAGTGGCGACTAGTTATGTGCGAGAATGGGTACAGTTAAAGTGATATAAAATTTTAATAAGGAGTGTCACTATGCTCAAAACAGTAATACCTTACTTGTTTTTTAACGGCACGTGTAAAGAGGCGTTAGGTTTTTACAGTGAAATATTAGGCGGAACAGCTAAAGGAATGATGACTTATGGTGAAGCGAATGAGGCAGTTGCAGATGATCCAAATAGAATTATTCATAGTCAACTAGAGGTAGATGGTCAATTATTTATGCTGTCTGATATACCTAAAGATGATGAGGCTATGTTACAAGATCGCAATGTTTATATCGTGTTAGAATTTGAAAATGAATCGGACATTGAAGATGCTTATAACAGTCTTAAAGAGGGTGGAGAGGTACAGATGGAACTAGCAGATATGTTCTGGGGTGCCAAGTACGCTAAACTTGTAGATAAATATGATATTGGTTGGGATTTAAGTTATACATTTCCATCATAATAAAACTAAAGAACCACGTGCTCAATTATGAGTACGTGGTCCTTTAGTTTTATTTATCCATATAAGCACGTGTAACCTTTCTACGACCAAGGGTATAAACAAATAAACCAGCTATAATGCCACATCCAATAGAAATGAATAGGTTAATCAGCATATCGGATTTCTCAGGAACACCACTATGTATAATAAAGGGTAGAATATATTGATTAAAGTTTGCAATCAAGAACATCATAACAGCAAAAATATAACTCCCATTACGCACTTTCTTCATTTCTTTTGTCCATGCTTCCTCTGAATAAGCCTCTACTTCATCTATTTTTTTGCTTCTAATAGCGATGGTCATAATTAGAGATAGTATCATAATTAAAGCAAAACCTAACATGCCTATGATAGGTATACGGTGTAAGTAAAATTCTATCCATATATCTGCTATAGAAATAATCATGATGCCCCAAAATAACCACATGAAATATTTGGCATATTCATGAAGTAATTGTTGTCTTTCATATTCATCAGTAAACCTGAAGTTAGGAATTAAATGAAGTAACTTGTTATTTTCCATCATACGTCTCCTTTTGATCAATAAGTTTTACACGTGAATCTTTAGCAATCGTGAATACTGCAATAACGATTACAGGGAAAAATGTATTTAAGTCAGTTAGACGTTCCATATTTAATGCATTTCCCGCAAGCATTGGAGCAATGACTGAGTTAACGAGTAATATATAAGTTATTGCTACAATAAGAAATATAATTCTCTTGTTACGTGAATTTTTTAATGTTCGATGGTACGTTTCTTTGTCAGTTACTTCTATTGAAATAGCATCTGCTGCAAAATGACTCATAGACATTCTGCATGCCAATATAATTATAAATATGATACCGCCTATACTAAAAGGTGAAATAAACGAACGCTCAATATCAAAAAATATAGATAAGTAAAGTAAAGCTAAGAATATGTATAGTGAAATAATTGAAAGTTTAGCAAGCAATTTGTCAATTTCATGTCTTTGATATTCATCAGGAGCGTTCATTGTTCCCGCAAAGCTTTGATAGAGGCTTTTATCTTTGTTATTCATTATTATCATCCTCCCAAAACAAGTCGTTTAAGGTGACACCTAACGCTTTAGCAATCTTTATACATAAATTAAGCGAGGGATTATATTTATCGTTTTCAATCATATTAATGGTTTGGCGTGATACTTCTACTGAACGTGCAAGCGTGAGTTGTGAAATATCTTTAGCAGTACGAAAGCTTTTAACTTTATTCATAATAGATTTACTACCCTTCTTTAGTGTCAAATATATATTACATGTACAATATATCTGACATAAAAGTATGTGTCAAATATACACGACACTTCAAGTTATTTAAGATTATGAAATCTTTATGATGAAACGCCTAAGGAATCAACACGAGTCTAAAATATTTTGAATACAAAATGAGCCATTAGATTTCTGCTAGGAGATTAATGGCTCATAATATTATGATGATTAAAGTGAATGGTTTATTGATAATGAATCGTTGCGGTAAATACAACAGGTTCATCAGTTAGATTAAAGTAACGATGAGGCACGTCACTATTGAAGCGGAAGGCTTGATTACTATTGATTGTATACATTGTTGTATCGACTTCTATTTTTAACTGGCCTTTGTTAACAATAATATATTCTTCAGACTCAGTATGGTGAGGTTCAGAAAGCATCTTGCCTCCTGCTTGTATCTCCATTTTAAACATTTCAAATTTTTTATTATCGTCGTAAGGAAAATAAGGATAAATAGCTATTTGTTCATCGATGATAGGGATGATATCTGATTCATCAATAAAGTCAACGCTATCATTATTCATCGCGGTTAATTGAGACAACGATAAATGTAACCCATTTGCGATTTTCCATAACGTTGTAATCGTTGGATTAGAAGTGCCTTTTTCAATTTGGCTCAGCATGTTTTTACTCACACCAGTTGCAGTTGCAACCTTATCTAAACTGAGGTTGTGTTTTTTTCGGTAGTCAGATAAATTTCTGGCTACTATATTCTGAATATTATACAAGTGAATCCTCCTATTTACAATATAACGTACATATCGTACCATATATTGTGTTGTTTTAAAATAAAGTGAGCAAGGCGGTACAATATGGAAAAGTATAGAACCACAAAACCATTTAATTGGTTATTATTTATAGGAATCTTATTGGTAGGGGCTAACTTAAGAGCGCCGATCACATCTATTGGTGTTGCGTTACCTGACATTAAGATGGATTTAGCGATGTCTAATAGTGCGGTCAGTGTCATAACAGTTGTGCCATTATTGGCATTCTCTGTGATTTCATTATTTGTTGCTCGAACAAGTAATAAAATGGGATTAGAAAAAACAATTTTCTTAGCACTTTGTTTAATCTTTATTGGTGTCCTTGTCAGATCAATTACGGACATTTCATGGTTATATATAGGAACAGTGCTGATAGGTATTGGTATCGGGTTTGGTAATGTACTGGCACCAGCAATGATTAAGGCGAAATTCCCACTACATATCGGTATTATGACAGGTTACTATACCGTTGTAATGAATGTGTTTGGTGGCTTATCCTCATATGGAACAGCGCCTTTAGTAAAGGCATTTAACTATAATATTGCTATCAGTGTTATAGGAATCATCACACTGATAACAATCATTATATGGTCATTTCAATTAAAAGGAACACAAGAAACTGCAACAGCTTTACCTCGGAAAAGTGTAAATGTGTGGAAATCTCCATTAGCATGGCAAATTACGATACTCATGGGAGGACAATCACTTATATTCTATTCATTGATTAATTGGCTGCCGGCTTATTTATCTCATAGTGGCATGTCTATTAATGAGGCAGGCGCATATTTATCTATAATGCAGATAGCCATTATTCCATTTACTTTCATTACACCTATATTTGCAACTAAAATGAAATCGCAATTCTTATTAACCTTTATTACAGGGATATGTTTTATTGTGGGTGTGACAATTATGCTAGTTGTGCCACATCTAGCAATCATTTCTACTATTTTAATTGGCGTTGCGGGTGGTCTCGCGTTTGGCTTAGTGAATACATTCTTTAGTTTAAGAACGGAGCATATTCAAACATCAGCAAAGCTTTCTGGGATGGCTCAGGCAGTAGGCTATCTTGTTGCGAGCAATAGGTCCGTTATTATTTGGTATCTTGCATGATATGACCGGTGAATGGACTGCTTCTCTAAGTATTTTATTAATTACTGCGATTGTTATAACATTGTTCGGCTCACAAGCGGGACGTAACCGTACAATTGAACAATCAAGCACAATCAAAAATAAATAGTTCGAAAATAAGGTGGCATATATTTCATAAATTAAATGAAATATATTTAAAATGGTAAAAATACTCATAATAGAATATAATTGAAATGATTATATCTATTGAAATATTCTTTGTTGAACGTTATTATTTATGACATTCAATTTATATGAGAATAAAATGAAAAGTTTAATACAACAGTTAATTTTTAAATAACAATTTTTATAAAAGTGAAGTAGTGGGGTGATTTTATGCAATTAATGTTTGATACAGGTATAAGTCCAATATTTAGAGGCGTGCTAATCTTCTTCTATCTGATTAATATTGTGTTAGCTTTCCTTATCGTATTTTTAGACAGAGATAGAAGAGATGCGACTGCAACTTGGGCATGGCTATTCTTATTATTCGTTATGCCGATTTTAGGATTTATTGTATATATATTTTTTGGGCGTGCAGTTAGGAAAAAACGCGAACGTGGGTTTGAACATAATCAAATTGAAGACGGTTTGAAAAGGTTACAGTCTCAACTTCAAGATGATACAAACAGAATTAGTGATTCGAAAAATGCTATTGTAAGAAAGCACGCAGACCTTGCTAATGCGTTGTTAACTAAAGAACAATCTTTTTTAAGTAATAATAATAATATCGATATTTATACAGATGGTCATGATTTGTATGACCAAATGAAAAAAGATTTACGCAATGCTAAGCGCTATATTCATATGGAATATTACGTTTTGAAATTAGACGGCTTAGGTACTGAAATTATTGAAATATTAGAAGAAAAAGCCGCAGAAGGTTTAGAGGTCAAACTACTTTATGATGCGGTGGGTTCTAAATCGGTACATAATTCTAATTTTAAAAAGTTTCAGTCAGAGGGCGGACAAGTCGAAGCATTTTTCAAATCTAAAGTCCCTTTTATAAATTTTAGAGTAAATAACCGAAATCACCGTAAAATTGTAATTATTGATGGACAGACAGGTTATGTAGGTGGTTTCAACATAGGTGACGAATATTTAGGTTTAAACAAGAAGTTTGGCTATTGGAGAGATACGCACTTAAGAGTGAGAGGCGACGGTGTGGATGCGTTGCAATTGAGTTTTATACATGATTGGAACTCGCAAGCTAAACGTGAACAGCTAGAGTATAACGAAAAATATTTCCCAGACAATGCCTATCAAGGTGGCAACGTGTCTATGCAACTGGCTGCCAGTGCGCCGAGTGATAATTGGCATCAAATTGAATTTGGATATATGAAGATGATTATGAATGCTAAAAAATCTATTTATATGCACACTCCTTATTTTATACCGGATAAAGGTTTTATTAATGCCTTGCGTATTGCCGCGAAATCAGGCGTCGAGGTTCATTTGATTATACCATGTAAACCTGATCATATATTTGTATATTGGGCGACAATCACAAGCGTGGCACAGCTAATTAAAGATGGTGTGAAAGTGTACACATATGAAGATGGGTTTATCCATTCTAAAATGATCATGATTGATGAAGAAGTATCGAGCGTGGGTACTGCAAATATGGACGTCCGTAGCTTTGAATTAAACTTTGAAATTAATGCGTTTATGTATGACACACAAATCGCGGAACAATTAAAAGCAACATTCATTGAAGATCTTAAAGTTTCAAAAGAACTCACAGAAGAACGTTACGAACAGCGTTCACATTGGATTAAGTTTAAGCAGTCTATTGCTAAATTAGCATCTCCAATTTTATAAGATTTGATTCTAATGTTTGATAATTCCTTACGTAAAATCAATACCAACAGCGGTAGTTAACCTAATGGTGGCTACCGTTGTTTTTTAAATCAAAATAGAAAAATGATTTCATTAGTATAGTAGACTGAATCACGTGTATAATAAACGAATTATAATATAGCGAAGGGGTGTAATTATGCAACGGGACACAGAACAATATATCTATAGACAGTTATATAATCGCTTAAAAGATGATATACTCGCATTCAAATATGAAAGTCATGAAAAAATCCCTTCAAAAAGAGATATGGCAAAGCATCTTAATGTGAGTGTGAACAGTGTGAAATCAGCCTACGAGCAGTTATTAGCTGAAGGTTACATTTATACAAAGGAACGAAAAGGTTATTTTATAGAACCGTTAGATAAATTAATTATAGACCCTGACGCTCAGATTTCATTAGATGGTCACGAGCAAACAACTCGAACTACATTTGATTACTCTTTTTCCCATATGAGTACAGATATATCAGAATTTCCAGTGGATACATGGGCAAAGTTAACAAAGCGTGTATTCCAAGATTATGATTATTATTTATCGACCATTCCGCATGTGAAAGGCCCAATAGAACTTAGACAATCTATTGCGAAACTCGTGTCATATCAAAGAGGAATCCAATGTCATCCTGAACAAATCGTTATAGGATCAGGAACGAATACTTTATTGATGCAGTTAATTCAATTAATGGAAAAAAACGTAACGATTGCTGTAGAAAATCCTGGTTATTCCCGTTTTAGAACATTACTTAATCAAACCAATACATCAACCACAGCAATAGAATTAGATCATAAAGGTATATCTATAGACCAACTCAAACAAGCGCAACCTAATGCTGTTATCGTAACACCATCTCATCAGTTTCCTATGGGTACTATTATGCCTGTCTCAAGACGAATCGATTTATTAAACTGGGCAAGCCAAACGCATAGTTATGTTATAGAAGATGACTACGATAGTGAGTTTAAGTATGAAACAGACAATATACCGTCATTGTTTAGTTTTGATAAAAATGACAGTGTGATTTACTTGGGCACTTTTTCCAAAACATTAATGCCAGGTTTACGTATGAGTTATATGATTTTACCATCAAAATTGATTAAGCAGTTTGAATTACAAAATGACAATATGATACCAGACTTTTCTATGTTGAATGCATTAACACTCAATTTAATGATTAAAGAAGGGCATTACGAAAAATATATTAAAAAAATGCATCAACTATATGGAAAAAGAAGATCTCTATTAATCGAACATTTAGAAAATGTTTTTAAAGATGATATTCAAATAAAAGATACACGTGCAGGTTTACACTTCATCATAGAAGTAACTTCTCCTTATACATATGCAGAAATTGAAACACGTGCAAAAGTACAAAAATTAGAACTCTATACCATAAAACGCTTTTCCGTAAAAACATTTCAAAAGAATGAAGCAGTTAAAATATTAATAATTGGTTTCTCGAAAATTGAACAATCACAGATACCTGAAGCTGTAAATCGTTTGAAACAAGTTCTTTCTGACTAAACTGGTACCATTAGTTTGTTCAAACTGGGTCTTTACATAAGACCAATAATGACTTAAATTTCTAGACAACCATAAATCTTTTTTAATAAGCATGAGGAGGTTTTTTTATGTCAGATCAATTTGAGTATTTTAAAGAAAAAAGAGAAAAATATGTAGCACGTGGTGTGAGTAACGGAAATTTGCATGTTGCAGATAAAGCACAAGGCGCAACAATTACTGATGTAGAGGGTCGTACATTTATTGATTTTGTTGGTGCTATTGGTACGCTTAATGTCGGTCATACGCATCCAGAAATTACTAAACATTTAAAAGAAAAGCTAGATAAATTCATACATCCTGGCTTTAATGTCATGATGTATGAAAGTTACCTTAACCTAGCACAGAAATTAACAGAGATTACGCCAGGTGAATTTGCTAAAAAAGCTATTTTACTAAACTCTGGTGCTGAAGCAGTAGAAAATGCAGTGAAAATTGCTCGGAAATATACAGGAAGACAAGCAGTTGTATCATTTGTACGTGGTTTTCACGGTCGTACAAATTTAACAATGTCTATGACAAGTAAAGTGAAACCTTATAAATATGGATTCGGTCCATTTGCGCCTGAAGTTTATCAAGCACCTTATCCTAATATTTCTGAAAAATCTGAAGAATTAACGGAAGAGGCATATGTAGATCAAGTGATTCATAAATTACATGACTTCTTCATTGAAACTGTAGATCCAAGTGATGTTGCATGTATTGTCATGGAACCCGTACAAGGTGAAGGCGGATTTATTATTCCTGATCAAAAGTTTGTTGATACAGTAAAACAAATTTGTGAAGACAATGGTATCGTTTTTGTTGTAGATGAAATACAAACGGGTTTTGCAAGAACAGGTAAAACCTTTGCAATTGAACATTTTGGTATTGAACCAGACTTAATCACAGTTTCTAAATCACTTGCTGCTGGATTTCCTTTAAGTGGCGTAGTAGGTAAAGCAGAAATTATTGATAGTGCGAGCACCAGGAGAATTAGGGGGCACGTATGCAGGTAATCCATTAGCTTGTGAAGCTGCGTTAAAAGTAATCGATATTATAGAGCAAGAGCAATTAAATGATAAAGCAGAACAGCTTGGCCATAACATTGAAGAATATTTGGAAGAACTCAGTCAGTCACACAAGCAGATCGCACAGATTCGTCGACTAGGTGCTATGGTCGCTTTTGAAGTTGTAGATGCTGAAACAGGTTTACCGGATAAAGCACTAACAGGTAAAATCACACAAATTGCAAATGACAAAGGCTTATTGTTATTATCTGCAGGAATTAAAGGTAATGTTATACGCTTCTTACCGCCATTGGTAATAACCGATGCAGAACTTAACCAAGGCTTAAACATTTTAACGCATGTATTTGATGAAGTGACTTCAAATTATAGCGTCTCTTAACGAATGAAGTTCATTTTCAAAATATTAAAGGGTATAAGTTAATGATAGACATGGAGTATAAAACGTTTTTTATAAGGAGTGAAGGATATGGAACAGTTAGAAGTATATAATCCAACAACGAATGAAGTAGTTAAACGTTTAGATTACACGACGCATGAGGAGATTGATGCGCAGATAGGCCGCGCTCATCAAGCCTTTCAAGAATGGAAAAATGTAGATGCACATGAACGTGCTGGTAAATTAAACCAATGGGCTACACTTATAGATGAACACCAAGATGAACTTGCACGTCTGATCACCCTTGAGGGTGGTAAACCTTTGGCTGAAGCTCAAGGGGAAGTAGCTTATGCAAATTCTTATGTGAAATGGTATGCGGAAGAAGCGAAACGTGTCTATGGGCGTACAATTCCAGCTCATACACCTTCAAAGAAAATGGTTATAGATAAATTTCCAGTTGGTGTGGTTGGAGCAATTACACCTTGGAATTTTCCGGCAGCAATGATTACGCGTAAAATGGCACCAGCTTTAGCGACAGGATGTACAATTATTTGTAAACCAGCAGTGAAGACACCATTAACTACAATCAAATTAGTAGAACTTGCACATGAAGCGGGTATTCCGAAAGATGCGATATCTTATATTATTGCATCAGGTAAAGATGCTTGGTGATATATTTACTGGCCATGGCCAAATTAATAAAATAACGTTTACTGGATCAACAGCTGTTGGTAAAACATTAATTGAACAATCAGCACAAACGGTTAAAAATGTAACGATGGAACTTGGAGGTCTTGCACCGTTTATTGTACATAATGATGCAGATATTGAAGCAGCCGTTGATGGGACGATTGCTTCTAAGTTCAGAAATGCTGGACAAACATGTATATGTGCAAACCGTATCTTTGTACATAAAGATATAGCGGAACAATATACAGCAAGACTAACTGAAAAAGTACATGCACTCACAGTAGGTGATGGTTTAGAGGAGAAAGTTAAAATAGGTCCACTAATAGATCACAATGCTGTCGAGAAAGTGTTAACACATATTACGGATGCACAAGACAAAGGTGGTAAATTATCTCGTAGTTTAGAAGAAATCCAAGCATTAGGTGGTAATTTCTTAAAACCAGTAGTAATTTCTAATGTAGATTTGAACATGAAAGTGATGCATGAAGAAACATTTGGACCTGTGGCACCAATCATGACGTATGAAGATTTAGATGAAGTGATAGACATTGCAAATGATACTGAATTTGGGTTGGCTTCATATTTCTTCACAAATAATTATCGTACTGGATTGAAACTATTTAATGAATTAGAGTACGGCGTCATTGGATGGAACGACGGTGGTCCTTCTGCGAGCACATGCACCTTTTGGTGGTTTGAAAGAAAGTGGCTATGGTCGAGAAGGCGGCACAGAAGGAATTGAACCATATTTAGAAACTAAATATCTATCAATAGAAACTTAGCAGATGAGTTTGATTTTCAACAATTACAATATGAAATGATTTAAAAGTAAACAAAGTGCGGAAATAAAGTGATTGCAAGGTTGGAATTATCGTAATTAATTAGATGTTATTTCAGCCTTGATATATCACTTTTTGAAATTTGATGAATGATATGGGGTATGTTCAATGAAATCAGAATTTAATAAATCTATGAGTATTGTTGATGTCTTGTTTCTTGCTATCGGCGCCATGCTTGGATGGGGATGGGTCGTATTATCAGGAGAATGGGTTTCAACAGCAGGTTTTGTAGGAAGTATTATTGCATTTTTAATAGGTGGATTTTTAGTTATCGTGATAGGACTTACATATGCAGAGTTAGCTGCAGCAATTCCTGAAACAGGGGGAGGATTTGTTTTTGTGAAAAAAGCCTTTTCTCCGGGAATTGCTTTTATATCCGGCTGGTCGGTACTTTTTGGCTATGTCTCTGTAATAACATTCGAAGCGGTTGCTTTGCCAACTGTGATAGATTATGTGATTCCGTTTCAGCATCAAGGGTTATTGTGGAATATCGCAGGATGGGATGTTTATCTAACATGGGTACTCATCGGTTCTGTAGGAAGCATCATCTTAACATCACTTAATTACTTCGGCGTTAAGCCAGCAGCGATTATGCAAACAGTATTTACGATATTTATCGTTGGAGTAGGGTTGCTACTTGTGTTTGGTGCAGGGTTTAATGGTAACTTTAATAATTTACAACCATTTGAAAATGGTGTTGGTGGTACAATGTCTGTCTTAATGATGATTCCCTTCTTGTTTGTGGGATTTGACGTCATACCGCAAATAGCTGAAGAAGTAAAAGCACCGGCTAAAAAAATTGGTGGTATTTTAATATTTTCTATTATTGCGTCAGTCATATTTTATTTATTAATTGTTTTTGGTGTATCCACAGGATTATCTCCACAAGCGCTGACGACAAGTAGCTTAGCAACAGCTGATGCGATGGTCAATTTATTCGGTCATAGTGGTTTCGGTATCTTACTCGTGCTTGGTGGGGTAGCCGGTATTATTACGAGCCGGAATGCTTTCATTATTGGTGGTAGTAGAATCTTATATGCTATGGCAAAAAATAAGATGATTCCTCAATGGTTTGCTTTTATTCATCCGAAGTTTAAAACACCTACACACGGTATTTTATTCTTAGGTGTACTTGCATTTGTTGCACCATTATTAGGTAGACCAAGCACTTCAGTGGATTGTTAATGCAGGTGGCATAGGTGTTGTATTAGGTTATTTACTCGTGGCTATTTCATTCCTTAAGTTACGAAAAACACAGCCAGAGTTAGAACGCCCTTACCGTATTAAGAATGGTAAAGCAGTCGGCATAATTGCAATTGTATTAAGTGTGTTATTCTTAATCATATACTTGCCTGGCATGCCATCATCATTGGCTTGGCCATCAGAATGGTTGATTGTCTTAGTTTGGTATTTCATTGCATTTGTGCTCTATTTTACGCAAAAGAAAAATGTTGTGAGTAGTGAGCAAGTACCAGTACAAGAAGATAGGTAATATTATTTTAATATATGATAAATACAAATAAGCAGCCCAAATATAAAATTTGGGCTGCTTATTTGTGCACGCTTTTCCCGTAAGATTTGGACAAAACCACTGCTATTTAAAAATTAACTAGCGATATGGATAAGTTGATCCCCAGGTTTAATCCATTGCTTATTGAAACATAGTTTATAAAGTGAAAAACTGATTGCTCGCGGGTAAGAGGATGTGGAATACAAGGATTAACAACCAGACTTGCGGCGAACCGCCCATTGTATTGATTGTCATAATTTGTCCGATGAATCCACTTGTTCCCATACCGCGCCAGCAGCATTATTCGTCATAGGGAACAATGTTGTCATGATAGGCGCAACAATTGCACTCGCAAGCGTTGGCGGTAAGAGTATCATAGGGTGCTTAATAATATTTGGAACTTGTAACATGCTTGTACCAATCCCCATAGATAATATACCTCCCCAGCCATTGTCTTTAAAGCCATTGACTGCAAACCCAACCATTTGAGCTGCGCAACCAATTGTCGCCGCGCCAGCAGCTAAACCACTTAAATCAAGCATCAGCGCAAGTGCGGCGCTAGAAATAGGTGCTGTTAAAGCTAAACCAAAGATGACTGCTACGAGAATCCCCATTATAAATGGTTGTTGGTCAGTAGCAGCTGTTAATGATTTTGCCCAATCCAGTCATAAATTGATTGAGCGCTCGGACCAAAACTTTTCGCAATGAAACCCCCAATAATAATTGTTAGTAAGGGTGTTACAATAATATCGATTTTTGTTTTGCCCGCATATAATCTACTCAGTTCAACTACGATTAAAGTAGCAATATATGCCCCCACAGGACCACCTTCAAAAGTGGTATAACCCAATGTTCCTACAATAACACATGAAAAAATAACGAGTGGTTTTGCACCTAATCCATATGCAATTGCAACACCTATCGCCGCACCTGTCACAGACATGGCGACCTTACCAATTTCAGTTAAAAATGATAGATCTAATTGAGGCAGTAATGTTTGACTACCTATTGTATCCAAAATTAACCCGATAATTAATGACCCAAATAACCCTAAAGCCATAAAACTGAGTGCTTCTATGACCCACCTATGTAAATAATTCTTCATTTTAGTCCCCTTAATCTTTAAATAAAGTTATTTTATAAATTAAATTTAGTATATAGATATTTTTCAATGATGGCTAGTATATTTTAAGAATTAGTTTATAGTCAATATACCTTAAAATTAAATAAATGAGATTATAAAAATTCAATTAGGTTATATAGTATAAATACAGGATGTATCAACGGTAAGGGGGATTAGAATGTCGAAAATATATACGATAGGTCACGCGAATCACTCAGAACAACAATTTATAGATATGCTTCAACAATTTAATATAGAGGTCATTGTGGATATACGTGCATTTAGAGGCAGTAAACGCAATCCTCAATTTAATGAAGACAATATAAGACAATGGCTTACTGAAGCAAATATTGAATATCAGTATAATACGTTGTTAGGTGGTAGAAGAAAAGCCTCTGAAAGTGTAGGTAGAACAATTAATCAAGCTTGGAATAATGAGTCTTTCCATAATTATGCTGATTATACTTTGACAGTGGATTTTCAAGAAGGAATCAAAGCATTAGAAGTATTAGGGCATTCAAAACGTGTAGCTTACATGTGTTCTGAACCACATCCAGCGCGATGTCACAGATTAATTGTGAGTAATTGGCTAGCCGCTCACGAATGGTCTGTACATCATATTATGCTTGATAACCAACAACAAATTATTCAGCAACAACATGAATTAGGACAATGGGGTGCTTTGCCTATTATAGAAGATGATGGATATATTGTTTATCCTGAAGTTGAAAAAGGTAATTAGGATGTTATTGGTTATTACATACCATAGGCACTGCTTGAACTTATAATCTCAAATCACCTCACATTTTAGTAAGAGTATGACATAAAAAAGCAGTTCTCTACATTTTGAGTAGAAAACTGCTTTTATTAGTTCACTGAGGTATTCAAATCTCAAGCGCTTTGCTTTTCCTGGGAAATAAATAATGTGTAGGAATTATTTATTTAGGCTTTATTGACTGAAGCGTCATAAATAGATTCGATTGTTTCACCTAAGATTTTATCAAATTCTTCATCTGATTGGTTTACATTTAAATCATTAATAAGTGCACGAGAGAAGCTAGCAATTAAATCTTTGTTTTGTTTAAGGACTTCATTTGCATGTTCTCTACTGTATCCGCCTGATAGTGCAACAACACGTACAACATTAGCATGGTCAATAAGTGTTTGATATTGGTTAGCTTTTGTAGGGATAGATAATTTTAACATTACAAGTTGATCATCGTTTAATTTGTTTAGTTCTTCTAAGATTGAGTCAGTTAAATATGCTTCAATTTCTTCTTTGTTTTCAGCATTAATATTAACTTCTGGTTCAATGATTGGAACTAATCCAGCAGAGATAATTTGTTTAGCAACATCAAATTGTTGTTTTACAACTAAATCAATACCATCTTTATTAAGTTCTAAAATATTAGAACGCATTTTTGTACCAAAAATTTTGTGTTCGTTGGCACGACTTAATAAAGCATCTAAATCTGGCATAGGTTTCATTAATTGAACGCCATCTTTTTGTTCGTCTAAGCCTTTATCAACTTTTAAGAAGGGAACAACGCCTTTATCAGCTAAGTAATCTCCAGTATGTTTACCGTCTACTTCGCGATCCATCGTTTGTTCGAAAAGAATTGCACCAATAATTTTATCAGCGCTGAATGAAGGTGATGATACAATACGTGTACGCATGTCATGAACGAGTTTGAACATTTCATCTTCGCTATCGTATTGATCTTCAGTAACGCCGTAATCTTTAAGCGCTTTTGGTGTACTACCACCACTTTGATCTAATGCGGCAATGAAACCTTTACCATTTTTCACTTTATCAAATTGTTCTTTATTCATTCTTACCACTCCTTTTACTGTATTCTCTTTTAGTATGATAAAAATTGAAGCATAACGCAAGTTCAAGGCACTTAAGATATTAAAATATAATAAATATTCTATCTAATATAAAAAAATGTACATTAAACTAGGTCATAGGTTTAGTAACTGATATTAAAAATATAGGTGTTGGATTATAAAAAGCATCTTGTTCTTTATATATTCGAGTATATACGCCAGTATCAAGATGAATGGCCTCATATCCTAGTTGTTTTAAGATATTCATGTCATATTGTGGTCTTGATTGGTGATTAATAGGTATGCTTTGTTTGATGGCTTCGCTTTCCCGCAACATTTCATCTCCCAGTGTATTATGTGCGTGATCCGTTGAGATATCTCCGTAATTAATAAAGGAATCTTTGCCATAGTTTCCATCTATATTAATAAGATGACCACTTGGTTTTAACACACGTAACCACTCTTTGTAAGTAGCTTGTGTGTGGGGCAATAGCCATGTCACATTTCGAGCGATAACGACATCAAAAGTTTCATTTTCATAATTTAGATGTTCTGCATCCATGACTTTAAATTGTATACTTTGATTTAATTGTTGTGCATTCTGTTTTGCAGATTGAATCATATCAGGAGCAAGATCAATACCTGAAACTTCAGCACCTTGTTGCGCACATAGGATTGCTAGAAAACCAGCACCTGTACCTATGTCTAAGACTTTTAAACCATCTCTTAATGGAATAATTGCTTCTATTTCTTTCAGCCAAGCTTTTGCATGACTACTTTCTAATTCTGCCTGTTTATCTTTACTAAAAGACTCGGCACGCTTATCCCAATAATTTACAATTTGTTTTTTATCCATTTTTAAAACCTCTTTATTCAATACTTTAGTATTCCTTCTATATTATAGAATACTTTTAACTAAAAGTAAGATAATTTAAAAATACATTGAAATTGATTATCATTATCACTATAATGATTTATATATAGGGAAATATGCATAAATATAAACTTCTAATGGTATTGGAGGTAATTAATCAAGTTTTGAGGGCGTATATATAGCTCTAGGTCTTACAAATTAAACTAAGTTATTCTGACTTAGTTTAGAAAAATGGATATGAACAGGAGATCAGCAATGAATAGAAAATATAGTATCCTAGTTGGGATTGTATTGTCAGCTACATTACTTACTGCATGCAGTTCAAACAGCACAGCGAGTAATTCAGAAGATAAAGAATTAACGAAAGAGGAAAAGCTTGTTACGGATCAAACCAATCGTGAAGTGAAGGTTAAAAAAGATCCGGATAGTATTGTAGTAGGCGGCATACTGCCTTATTTCTCTGCTTGGTTTGTAGGGACGAATTCTACTAAAGAAATTAAGGGATTACATCCTAATGCATATAATGCTGCAGAAAATTCAATGCTAGCTAAAATATCACCTGATGTTAAAAAAGCATCTACTGAATTTGTGAAAAATGGTGATATAAATATAGAAGAATTATCTAAAATCAATCCAGATGTCTACTTTGAACTTGCATCTGAAGAGAAAACCTTAGATAAAGTTGCAGAAAGTGGTATACCTACAATTGGTCTTGAAACTGTAAATGATGAAGATGACGATCCATTGACTACATTTAATAGCTGGTTGGAAGTAACTTCAGACATCAAAGGTGGTAAAACAAGTGAGAGAACTGATAAGTTTATGCAAGAGGGCGAAAAATCTCAAAAAATGATTGATGAAAGCTTGAAAGACACAAAAAAATCAGAGAAACCCAAAGTTTTATTTCTACATCAGCACACAGATAATTCTATCGTTGTAGCTGGATCAAATTTCCATAGTGAAAAATGGATTAAAGCAACGGGTGGCGTTGATGTAGTTGGAGAAGATGGCGTAGAAGGACAAAAAGAAGTTAATATGGAACAAATTTATAAATGGAATCCGGATAAAATCTACATTACGAATTTCACTGAAACACAACCAGAAGATTTAATTGAAAATAAAACAGATGGCCAAGATTGGAGCCAAGTGAAAGCAGTGAAAGATAAAGAGGTATATAAAGTACCATTAGGTATTTATCGTTGGTTCCCACCAAATGGCGATGCCCCATTAATGTTGAAATGGATGGCACAACATAACCATCCAGATAAATTTAAATATAATATGGAAGATGAAATTAAAACATATTATCAAAAATTTTATGATTATGAATTATCGGACAAAGATGTAAAATCAATCTTACATCCATCATCTGATGCTCGCAAAATATTAATATTCGATAACAGTAAATGCAATATAAGATGGCAAAAACAAAATTATAAAAATAGATTATGCGTGTCGACAAAATCTCTGACTTTGTTGGCACTTTTTTGTGCACACGTACCTCTCCTTTTTTAGTTTTGAACGCCATTAATTTAAACTCGAAGTTAGTTTAATCTGAAGCAATTTCAAGGCATTTATATTTATAATTATTTTATGCTTTTTAGTAATATTAACAAAAAGCAAGAAATGTAAAAATTAAACGAAATATTTTTTAAAAAACACCGAATACATAAAGAAAATAAAAAAATAAAATAGAATATATATTCATCTTTATTGTATAAAAATACAGTTAGTTAAGTTTGTAAGATTCATTAATTTCGTTAAGTTTAAACTTAACACTGTGATTGTAGCGATTTCCGTATTCAAATTAATTGTTGTTTTTATATAATTATTCATCTTTTACAAATAACTCGTTTGAATGCAATTTGCATTATTATTTAAAATTCGTTAGGCTCATGTTTGTGAATAATTAAATAGTTCTTGCTAATTTATTAAATTTATTAGCGGTAATTTTACATACAAATCTACTATGAGGGGTGTTCAACAATTGAAAAAGAATAAAGTAATGGATTGGACGACCTTTATAGGGTCTTCCGTAATTTTATTAATTGCAGTAATTCCTATGATGGTTTTTCCAAAGGCCAGTCAAGATATTATTACGAAAATGAATGAAGCAGTTGTAAGTACAATTGGTTCAGTATACTTATTTATTGGCTTAGCAATTTTAATATTTGTTTTGTACATTGCATTTGGAAAATATGGAAATGTGACATTAGGTAAATCTACAGATAAACCTGAATTCAATAATTTTAGTTGGGCGACAATGCTGTTCTGTGCTCGGTATTGCTTCAGATATTTTATATTGGGGCGTTATTGAATGGGCTTTTTACTATCAAGATCCGCCACACGGTGGTAAAGGAATGACAGATAGTGCTTTAAACTACGCTACAATGTATGGCATGTTCCACTGGGGTCCTATCGCATGGGCAACATTTGTATTGCCAAGCACTATGTATTGGTTATCTTATATTCGTGAAGAAAAACCAGTCTTTAAAATCAGCCAAACGTTGAGACCTATTTTAAAAAGCCAAACAGATGGCTTTATTGGACAAGTTACTGATATTATATTTATCTTCGGTTTACTTGGAGGCGCCGCAACATCACTCGCACTTGGCGTACCGATGATTACAGCAGGTATAGAAAGATTGACCGGTTTAGACGGAGATAGTATGGTCATGCGTGGTGCGATTCTATTTATCATAACTGCACTTTTTGCATACAGTTCTTATTCTGGATTGAAAAAAGGCATAAAAGTGTTAAGTGATTGGAACGTTATTCTTTCATTTGTTTTACTTGGTTTTGTGCTGATTGTTGGCCCAACTGTGTTTATTATGGAAACAACCATAACAGGTATGGGTAATATGGTGAAAAACTTCTTCCAAATGGCGACATGGATAGAACCATTCGGAGGTATCGGTGGACGTAAGGAAACGAACTTCCCACAAGATTGGACAATATTCTATTGGTCATGGTGGATTGTATATGCACCGTTTATTGGATTGTTTATTGCACGAATTTCTAAGGGACGAACTATGAAAGAAGTCGTTCTAGGTACGATAATATACGGTACTTTAGGCTGTATGTTATTCTTTGGTATTTTCGGTAACTATGCAGTTTATTTACAATTAACTGGAGCGTTTGATGTTGTTCAGAATTTAAACACGCATGGTACAGAAGCAACTATAATTGAAGTGTTGCATCAATTACCATTCCCTAACTTAGTTATTATTTTATTCTTACTTTCTGCGGTACTGTTCTTAGCAACGACTTTTGATTCTGGGTCTTATATTTTAGCAGCAGCATCTCAGAAAAAAGTGGTTGGAGAACCTTTGAAAGCAAACCGTTTATATTGGGCATTCGCTTTATGTTTATTACCATTTGCATTAATGCTTGTTGGTGGTGAGCGATCATTGGAAGTGTTGAAAACAGCTTCCTTACTTGCTAGTGTGCCAGTACTCATTGTCTTCGTCATGATGATGATCTCGTTCTTACGGACATTAAATGAGGATCGACTCAAACTTGAGCGCCGTGCGGATAAATATAAAGAAGTAGAACGACGCTCACTGAGAATTACACAGGTGAGAGAAAAGAAAAATGACGACAACTTATAGATAAAAATATATAAAAAGCAGTGGAGCATCTATGACGATAGATTGCTTTACTGCTTTTTTGTAGTGGAGATGGAAGTGGATTGTGACGTATCAAGAATTTTAAATGCGTATTTTTACATCGTTTTTTCACTAAATATAGTGAACTCAATAATGAAAGTGTATCTGGAAATGAAAAAATGACAGCTAGATATCTAAAGAGAAATCTAACTGCCATTTTTCGATTGTATAATTACTCTGAAATAATGAAATAAGTGTTATTTCTTATTTTCTGGAATAGGGAAGTATTTAAATATTTCGCCACTTTCGATTGCTTGGCCCAAATTATCTAACCAATCATAGTAAGGCAATGTATCAATTAATTGTGCTTTGACTTCGCTAGCTTCTGTCTTTGTAGCCGCATCAGCATTTTTGTCATTGATGACCTTATCAAGGATAGCTACTGATTCATGAACAGCCTCAGAGTTAATTACAATTTCTCTTTTCCATTTGCGGGTAAAGAAGTTACTAAAGAAATTGAAAAAGTCTTTTTCAGCAATGAAATGTTGTTTTCTACTGCCACGTGTAAACTGTTGTTTGACAAGATCGAATTCTTGGAGTCTTTTAACTCCGAGCGCTCATACTAGGTTTGCTCATTTGTAGTTGTTCACGCATTTCATCTAACGTCATGCTGTCTTCAAAGAGCATAGTACCAAATAAATTACCTACACTTCTGTTAATCCCGTATAGGTCCATCGTTTCACCAATTGCGTTGATGACAATGTCTTTAGCTTCATCCAATTGCTTATCAGGGTTGTTTGAATGTACCACGATGTACACCTCCGATAAATTTTTATACAAATTCAAGCTATTGATGATTAAGGAATTCAAAATAACTATATTTTTATAATTATACAAATCCATAACCAGCTTATAACTAAACTCGTTTGACACCCTTTCGATTACTATGCTAACATAAAGCTTGTAAAATTCGTTAAATAAAAATTTAACAAACTTAACGGAGGTAATTTTCATGGAACTTTTAAATCAATTATCTCGTCGTCAATATATTGATGGTGAGTGGGTAAATAGCTCGAACGAAGAAACAAGAAAAATTATTAATCCATATAACCAAGAAGTCATTTTTGAAGTCGCAGAAGGTACTTCAGAAGATAGTGAACGTGCCATTTTAGCTGCAAGAAATGCATTTGAAGGCAGTGAATGGTCTCAAGAAACAAGTGAATCTAGAGGTAAAAAAGTAGGCGCAATTGCTGACTTAATCGTAGAACACCGTGAAGAATTAGCAAGACTTGAGACATTGGATACAGGTAAAACATTAGAAGAATCATATGCGGACATGGACGACATTGCGAATGTATTTCATTATTTTGCTGGTTTAGCTGATAAAGATGGTGGCGAAATGATAGATTCACCAATTCCTAATACTGAAAGTAAAGTGATAAAAGAACCAGTAGGTGTTGTCACACAAATCACACCATGGAACTACCCTTTACTACAAGCTTCATGGAAGATTGCTCCAGCATTAGTTACAGGCTGTACGCTAGTTATGAAGCCAAGTGAAATCACACCGCTAACAACAATTCGTGTATTTGAATTGATGGAGGAAGTTGGCTTCCCTAAAGGTGTTATTAACTTAGTCTTAGGTAAAGGTTCTGAAGTAGGAGAGCCGTTATCATCTCATAAAGAAGTAGACCTAGTATCTTTTACAGGTGGTATTCAAACAGGGAAACATATTATGAAACAAGCTGCTAACCACGTAACGAATGTTGCATTAGAGCTTGGTGGTAAAAATCCTAATATTATTTTTGATGATGCTGATTTTGATCTTGCAGTCGATCAAGCTTTGAATGGTGGTTTTTTCCATGCGGGCCAAGTATGTTCTGCGGGCGCAAGAATCTTAGTACACAACGATATCAAAGATAAATTCGAAACAGCTTTAGTTGAAAGAATTAAAAATATTAAATTAGGTGATGGATTTAATCCAGAAACTGAAATGGGTCCAGTTATATCAGCTGAACACAGAGAAAAAATAGAAAAATATATGGAAGTTGCAAAATCAGAAAACGCAACGATTGCTATTGGTGGTAAAAGACCAGAACGTGAAGACTTACAAGATGGCTTCTTCTTTGAACCAACTGTCATTACAGATTGTGATACTTCAATGCGTATTGTACAAGAAGAAGTATTTGGTCCAGTGGTAACAATTGAAGGCTTTTCAACAGAAGCAGAAGCAATCGAACTAGCAAATGATTCAATTTATGGTCTAGCAGGTGGCGTATTCACTTCAGATATCGGTAAAGCTGAACGTGTTGTAAATAAATTGAAGATGGGTACAGTTTGGATTAATGACTTCCACCCATACTTTGCACAAGCACCATGGGGTGGTTACAAACAATCAGGTATTGGTAGAGAACTTGGTAAAGAAGGCTTAGCAGAATATCAAGTTGAGAAACATATTCTACGTAATACGAACCCAGAGCCAGTAAATTGGTTTGGTAAACAATAGGTGATTTACACACAAATATAAAATATTAATAATTAAAAATTTAGGAGGTTTTATCAAAAATGAAAAAATCATATGATTATATCATTATTGGTGGTGGGAGTGCCGGTTCGGTACTTGGTGGCCGTTTAAGTGAAGATGCGTCTAATGAAGTACTTGTATTAGAAGCCGGACGTAGTGACTATTCATGGGATTTATTAATCCAAATGCCAGCGAGCATTAATGTATCCAGCAGGAAATAAACTATATGACTGGATTTATGAAACAAATGCAGAACCACATATGGGTGGCCGTAAAGTTGGACATGCGCGTGGTAAAGTATTAGGTGGTTCAAGTTCAATTAACGGTATGATTTATCAACGTGGTAACCCATTAGACTATGAAAAATGGGCGCAACCAGAAGGCATGGAATCATGGGACTATGCCCATTGTTTACCATACTTTAAACGTTTGGAAACAACATTCGGTTCTACTAAAGATGATCAGTATCGTGGTCACCACGGTCCAATTAAATTGAGACGTGGACCTGCTAAAAACCCGTTATTCCAAGCATTTTTCAATGCTGGTGTTGACGCAGGTTATAATAAAACACCAGACGTTAATGGTTTCCGTCAAGAAGGCTTTGGACCTTTTGATAGTCAAGTGCATAATGGTAGACGTGTATCAGCGTCAAGAGCTTACTTGCATCCAGCTATGAAACGTAAAAACTTAGACGTACAAACGCGTGCATTTGTAACTAAATTAAATTTTGAAGGTAATAAAGTAAATGGTGTAACATTCAAGAAGAATGGTAAAGAACATACAGTGAATGCGAAAGAAGTTATTTTATCAGGTGGCGCAATTAACTCTCCACAATTATTACAATTATCTGGTATTGGTGATTCAGAACACTTACGTTCAGTTGGTGTTGAACCTCGTTTACATTTACCAGGCGTAGGAGAAAACTTTGAAGACCATTTAGAAGTATACGTGCAACATGCATGTAAACAACCAGTTTCAATGCAACCTAGCCTTAATAAGTTGAAGATGCCATTCATTGGCTTGCAATGGATTTTAGGTCGTAAAGGTGCGAGCAGCATCTAACCACTTCGAAGGTGGTGGATTTGTACGTTCAAATGACGAAGTAGATTATCCAAACTTAATGTTCCACTTCTTACCAATTGCAGTAAGATACGATGGGACTAAAGCGCCACATGCTCATGGTTACCAAGTACACGTAGGTCCAATGTATTCTAACTCTCGTGGTTACTTGAAGATTAAATCTAAAGATCCATTTGAAAAACCAGATTTCGTATTTAACTACTTATCTACTGAAGAAGATAAACGCGAATGGGTTGAAGCCATCAAAGTAGCTAGAAACATCTTGTCTCAAAAATCTTTAGATCCATTTAATGGTGGAGAAATTTCTCCAGGACCTGAAGTACAAACAGATGAAGAAATTATTGAATGGGTTAAACGTGATGGCGAAACAGCATTACACCCATCATGTAGCTGTAGAATGGGACCAAGCATCAGACGAAATGTCAGTTGTTGATCCTGAGACATTCAAAGTACATGGTATGGAAAACTTACGTGTTGTAGATGCATCTGTAATGCCGCGCACTACAAACGGAAATATCCACTCACCTGTATTAATGATGGCAGAAAAAGCATCAGACATTATCCGTGGTAAAAAACCTATGGAACCAGAAAACGTTGATTTCTATCGTCATGGTGTACATGACAAAGATGCGGGAACAGTAAAATAAAAGCAATGAACCAATCTATATAATTTAAAAACAGCAACTGGTGAAGTCATAAATTTAATGATTTTCACCAGTTGCTTATTATTTGTAGCTGTTAAAATGATACTGCTTTAGAGTTGTAAATTACAAAGAGAACTATTGATCCAATAGTTAAATAGGACTTTGATATTGATTAAATGGAAGTAGCGTGATTGGTAAAAGCGTTAATATAAAAACGATTAACTTTCCAAGTGCTTCGATTTAGGGAAGGAGTATTATGGCTTATTTATATTTATTGATTGCTATTATTACTGAAGTAACAGGCACTGTTTCACTTAAGGCTTCTGAAGGTTTTAGTAAATTATACCCAAGTTTATCAGCAATCATCTCATTTATGATTTGTTTTTATTTTTTTAGTTTAGCTATGAAATATCTACCGTTAGGCTTAAGTTACGCCACTTGGGCTGGTTTGGGATTAGTACTAAGTACAGTACTCGCAGTCGTTTTATTTAATGAAAACCTAAATCTCACAGGCATCATAGCAATCGTGTTTATACTCATAGGTATTGTATTGTTGAACACGATAGGTGTTTCAAAATAAGGAAGTATAGATTTGAATATCATCCTAGATAAGCATAGATATTTTCACTGTCACCAAAAGTGTATAACTTTTTGGTTGGCAGTTTTTTTATATTTTTCATAAATTTATAATGTGCATAATTGATAAGTTTTTATTTGAAGTTGTAATAGGTGTTTTTATGATGAGAATAAGGCTATTATAAACATAAGTTGATATAACAAATTTAAAGATGTGGGGTGTGGCAGAATGGAAAATATTAAAGTACAAATGGTGAGAACACAGTTAGATGACATACCACAGTATGATGTGCCTAAAGGTTTTGTCATTAGGAAATTTCGTAAAGGCGATGAAAAATTATGGGCTTATATAGAAACGCTAGCAGGTGAGTTTACAACTGAGGACATGGCATTAGAAAGGTTTGATAAAGAGTTTGGAGATCATGTAACAGAGATGGAACAACGTTGTATCTTCATTGAAAATGAAGAGCAGGAAGTTGTAGGCACGACTACTGCATGGTATGGCTATTTAGGTGATGATAGTCAAATGATGGGGAGAATTCATTGGGTTGGTATCATACCAAGCATATCAAGGCAAAAAGTTATCTAAGCCATTACTTAGTGCGGCAATGAATATTTTAGCGTTACATCATAATAAAGCTTATTTAACTTCACAAACGATAAGTTATAAAGCCATCAATATGTATCTTGAGTTTGGTTTTAAACCTGTACAATTAGACGATAATTATCACAGAGCTTGGCAGTTATTAGCTCAAAAATTAAATGAAAATAGGGGTGGAAACAAGCAATCAAAATTTGAAATTTGATTGCTTGTTTCCACCCCATAAGGCTAATTTAATAAAGGAATACAAGCGCTGAAACGCTTGTATAAAAACTACTCGTCTTGTTGACCAGTAATTAAATCAGAAATTGCTTTAGACGATTTACCATCTTCTAATGAACAAAAGTCATTATAGAAAGTGTCGATTTTATCTTTGTAATCTACTTTTACCTGGTCTAAGTTTTTCAAATCATCAGCTAATTTATAAGCATCTTGATAAATTGGACCTGGTAAATCTTTATGATAATCAAGATAGAAACCACGTAAATCTTGACCGTATTTATCTAAATCATAAGCGAAAAAGAACTGTGGTCTTTTTAGTACGCCGTAATCAAACATGACTGACGAATAATCTGTGATTAAACAATCTGAAATCAAGTATAATTCAGAGATGTCACTGTAATTTGAAACGTCAATTGCAAACTCTTCATAACCTCTTAAATCGAGGGCATTAGAAATTAGGTAATGCATTCTTAATAAAATCACATATTCGTCACCTAATTGTTCATGTAAGTTATCTAAGTCTATTTTCAAATCAAACAAGTATTTACCTTTTTTAACAAATTCATCATCTCTCCATGTAGGAGCGTACATAATCACTTTCTTATCTTCAGGTAAATTTAAGTTTTCTTTGATTTCTTGAAGATAGGCTTCGTCTTGTGAACGATTAACTAAAACGTCATTTCTAGGATAACCAATTTCTAGAATTTGTTCTGGGTTCATCCAGAATGCTGTTTCAAATATTTTTGATGAATAAGCATTTGGTGAAACGAGATAATCCCAACGATTTGTTTCTTCTCTGAAGTTGCGTTTATAACGATCTGTTGTTGTTCCAGGCATACGAATGACTTTCATATCGTTTGCCAAGCGTTTTAATGGCGTACCGTGCCAAGTTTGGATATAGACTTGGTTAGGCTTTTTATTTAGAAACAGTGGGAGCCTAGCATTTGATACCCAATATTTTGCTCTAGAATAAGCATCATAGTATGCTTTAGAATTTTTTCGAACCTTTTTTGCTGGGCCTGGTATTTGTATGCTGTCAGGCTTTTTTAATACCCATATAAATTCATAATTCGGATGATGTTTCATCATATATTCATAAACATATTTAGGACTATCGCTGTAATTTTTACCACCAAAAGCTTCAAATACAATTGTTTTTGGATTAACTTTATTTTCAGAATCTGTCAATTGGTAAAGTGCACGATGTTTATTTTTTCTGCGTAAAACAACATTTTTAGCTAATCTTGCTTTATTTCTAAGCTGATTAATTTTAAATGCTGATTTTCTCTTATTAAACATAAGCATGAGTGCTTCAGCGATAAATAAAGGTTTTTCATTTTTGAAAATTGTAGGAAAGAGTTGTCTTGTAACGCTTGGTAATAACTCACTATTTTGTTCATATCTTTCAGGTGTTTTTCTCAACGAAGGCTCAAACGAATATTTAAATAAATTTTTCATTTTATTTTTTATGAAACGTTTGTTTTCTTTTAAAGGTGCGCGTTGGATAGAATCTGAAAAACTATAAACATAATCGTTGAAGACGATGCCGAAATCTTGTTTAGATAACCTTGGTTTTAAGAATGGGTCATAAACTTCGCCTTTGATATAAAATGGGAAGCGACTCACACGTACAAAACCGTTTGAGTATTTTATGAAATCTAATATGAAAGACCAGTCAATAAAGACATCTAAGGCTTCATTAAATTGTAAATTATGTCCACGTGCGATAGCCGTTTTAAAGACAATATTACATGCTGAATTTTTGCGTAAAAATTGATTTGATTTAGTTTTCGTATCTAAATAGTCTACACGCACTAAGTCTTGGTCTATATATTGTGGTATATCAAGTGTAAATGAATGTATTGGTGAAATAAGTGCGTCAAATTGATTTATTTTTTTCATATAAAATGCAAGTGCATAAGAAGCTAAATAATCATCTGAATCAATGAATATAAAATATGGTGCATCTACTTCTTGCATGGCAATATTTCTTGCATGTGCATGACCTGTATTTTGTTGTAAATCAATTTCTTTTATTGGTATATCCCAATTTGCAATACTTTGTGTTGCGATTGTTTTTGAATTATCAGTTGAACCATCATTAACTAAAATTAACTCAAAATCTTGAAATCTTTGTTTTTTAAGACTAGTTAAACATCTTTCTATATAGTCTTCTGAGTTGTAATAAGTCACTATGACAGATATAGACTTCATTATTTATTCCCTCTTTTTAAAAAATTTTCTCTTTATATTTTGATATAAGGTAGAATATATCGAACTTTTTATAATATTTTCAACTATTGATAATAGCGTTGTAAGTTATTGAAATGCTCTATTAAAAAAACAATGGTTGTCAATCATCGGATGATCTGTTGATTGTAAAGCATCCATTGTATCATGTACAGTATTCACATTTGAAAAATAGGTATTTGTATATTACAAAAACCATCTTAATAATATAGTGAAGCCGCCTGTAATTAATGGTATATAGATAAAGTCACTATCCTATTTTACTATAAAAATACAATATATCCAGTAGTTAATAAGAATTCTATTGATATTAAAGTTGTCAGACGATAAAGTTTTTATTGTGCAAAGTCTTGAAATTAATTTCTTTTGATTTAGGGTATTGTCAAAGTAATAAAAATTATTTGAAATGTAAAGTGATATAACAATGATTGTAAGTATTTACAATGAAAGTGTGTTGAAGAAAGGGTGCATAATAATGACAATTAGAAAAGCAAACCAAGAAGAATTGAAAATAATCAATGAGACGATACCGACTGTATTTAAAGAAGCAATAACAGCAGACTTTGACTTATCAGATCATGCGATGAGATCAGTGTCAAAACAGTTAATAAGCGAAGGTGCTGAATATTATGTATTAATAGAAGAATCACACATGAAAGGTTTCGTACTTATAGATGACAAAACAGATTATTTTATTCAAGAAGAGTATGGATTTATATATGAGTTGTATGTATTTGATGAATATAGAAGACACGGGGTCGCTGAAGAATTAATACAATTTGTCGGCGAGTATTTTAAAGCGAAAAATATCAAAGAAGTAAGGCTGAATGTTTTTGCGAATAACTTTGCTAAAAAATTATACGAAAAAATGGGTTTTTGTGATAGAAATATAACGATGTCTATGCAAATAACAGATTAGAACAACTTGTGATTTTGCACTCGTGAAGTTTAAGTGAATGAATTGTATTTAATTAAAAAGAGTATAATAGATTTTTTGAAAAACGTATCCTTATATTAAGTTTCTGATGAAGTATTGTTCATGATTATTTAAGTTCTCGTTACTATTTATTTCATTCTCAAACAGATGATTTGTAAATATAAATAAATTGAGTATAATTTGATTTTGTTAAAAATAGTTAAGGAGAAATGAATAATGATTAATAACGACTTTGAAGATATAGTAATGAATAGAAAATCTGTAAAACTTTTTGATGAGCAAGTTAAAATACCAACTTCAGAAATGGATGAAATGATTCAAAAAGCAACAAAAGCACCGTCATCAGTGAATATGCAACCATGGCGCTTTTTAGTTGTAGAAAGTGATGAAGGTAAAGATAAATTACGTCCACTTATACGTTTTAATACACGTCAAAATGATACTTCGTCCGCAATGGTAGTTATCTTTGGGGATATGCAAAGTCATGAATACGGTGAAGAAATCTATAGTAACGCTGTTAAGCAAGGGTTAATGCCCGAAGATGTGAAAGATGAATTGCTTGGGAAAGTATTACCTTTCTATAGAAGTTTAGAAAAAAGTGAAATGAACGATATTATAAAAATTGATGGTAGTCTAGTCGCTATGCAATTCATGTTAGTTGCCAGAGCTTATGGTTATGATACGAATCCAATAGGTGGATTTGAAAGTGATCAAATAGCAACAACCTTTGATATAGATTCAGAACGTTATGAACCTGTCATGATTATAGCGATAGGAAAAGCAAAAAATCCTGCTCATGGTTCATATCGTTTACCAAGAGAAACAATTACTAAGCACGTATAATATTATAAGCTGAATCCAATTGGGGCTGAGACATAAATTTATGTCTGAGCCCCAATTATTATATTGTTAAAGAAGTTTGAGTTTATTGTAAATACTCTATAATAAATTGAGATATTTAATTATAATAGAATTAATATATGTAATATGAATGTTTTTTGAAATGGTCAAAGGGGGAAAGCTATGTGGAAATATAAAATAATGATGACACTGTTATTTACTGTTTTTATATTTTTTAGTGGACTATGCTTGCAAGACCAAAAGCAATTAGTAGATAAAATTTCATTTTATGCAGTTGGAGATAATTTAATCCATCCAGTAGTTTATCAGGATGCATTACAAGATGATAATAGTTTCGACTTTAAACCTATGTATGAATACTTACAAGAAGACATTAAATCTGCGGATATTTCGTATATAAATCAAGAATCACCAATTGGTGGAGATGAAAAAGGATTTTCAGGCTTCAAACAATTTAATACGCCGACGGATATAGCGGATGATATCGTTGATGTGGGGTTTGACATCGTTAATGGTTCGAATAACCATGCGCTTGATCAAGGGACCGATGGATTGCTGAATGAGATAAATTTATGGGGAAAATTTGACGATATTTTATATACTGGCGCGTTTAATTCACAAAAAGAGAGAAACCATATACCCGTTGTTGAGAGGAATGGAATCAAAGTTGCACTATTAAGTTATACATATGGCACAAATGATATTTCTCCTGAAAAACCGTATCATATCAACTATTTTGATGAAGCTCAGATTAAAAAAGATGTAGCGAAAGCTAAAACACAAAGTGATGCGGTTATTGTGTCGGCACATTGGGGAAGTGAAGGTAAACATAAACCAACGCGCAAACAGAAAAAATATGCTGAAGTATTTGCAAATGCAGGAGTAGATGTTGTAATTGGGACACATCCTCACGTCATCCAACCTATAGAATGGGTAGAAGGTAAAGACAATCATAAGACACTTGTAGCTTATTCCCTGGGAAATTTTTTGAATGGGCAAACTACTGGTGATGAAAGTAATGTATTAGGGGGTAATATTCGTTTTAATATTGAGAAATTGCCCAAGGGTGTAACGATTAAAGATGTTAAATGGCAATCTTTAATTACGCATTATGAAATAGCTCATCCGCTAGATGACAACACAAGACATAGTTTTAAAATGTATCCACTCAAAAGATACGATGATAAGTTAGCAAAACGACACGCATTAAGCTATGATCACGAAAATGACGTTACGAAACAGCGTTTAGAAACAATTACTAAAGATGTCATCGATAAACAATATTTAACTCCGGATAGTTACTAATATATGTGTCTGTTAATAATATTTAATGAGTAGAGGGATCTTCCAAAAATTGGAGATCCCTCTTTTTTATATTAGTAAAACTAGTATTTACTTTTTAACGTATGACTTTTTTAGCTAAATCAGTGATGTATTTGAAGAAAGCATCATGTTCAACGTGGTCAACAACTGAAATAGCTCTACCATTTAAGTTGTCAATATACGTTTGGCCTTGGCCGGCACCTTCAGTATGTACAGATACATTTACGCTATGTTGGTGAACGAGTTCAGGCATGCCAATGTAAGCTGTTGTTAATACATCCCATAAGAAGTAAGTAGAATTCGTTTGGAAATGTGTTAATGGTGGGACAGCGAGCATAGCTTACACCTAAGAAATCTACACCAGGATAATGACGTTCGTTAGCCCATGCTTGTCTAACATCCCATGTCATAGGCACTTGATTCGTGCTTTCTAAAGCTACCATTTCTATTTTGATATCCGTATCAAACACAATTTGAACAGCTTCAGGATCCCAAAAAGCATTCCATTCAGCTGTACCATCATGTTCAGGTTCTTCTACATTACCTTTATCTAAAAATGTACCACCCATCCACACAAGGCGGTCGATATTCTGAACAATAGTAGGCTCTACTGTGATAGCTTTGGCTAAATCTGTTAAGGGTCCTGTAAAAAGTAAAGTGACTTTTTGAGAATGGTCTTGTAATTTATCTATAATATCTCGGTAAGCAGGCTGTTTTAATAACAAAGATTGTTGGTTTGATGATTCGTTTAAAATAGGTAATGCATCCATAAAAAATGCATGCATTCGCCAATCTTTTGGAAAAGGATGTTTACCACGTTCTTTTGAAGCGGCCACATGTATTGGTTGGTCGGAGAAGCGGTTAATTATTTTTTGAGATGCACTTACTGCCGGTTCGATATAACTATCTGCGCCAATTGCGCTTACACCAATAAGCTCTACATCATCCATTTGTATTAAAAGAAATAAAGAGATGAGGTGATCTACGCCGCCATCATGGTTAAAATAAATTTGTTTCATAACTTGAGTGCCTCCATATGTTCATTTTTATGAGGCTATTATACCAAAGAAATCAATATGTTTCGTTCTGAATAATTAATTTAAGAATGATTTTTGAGTTGTAAAAAGTATTTATATAACATAATGTGATTTAAAATGAATTAATTTTATCTAATTGATCTTATTTTTTAATCCATGAAGTCCAATGCTATGGTAATTATAATAAATATAGAGAATAAAGTAGGGTGCTGTATCGTTTTGATATATAAGTATTTATGCATTTTAAACGCAAAATACATGGAACATTAAATTTAAATTGTTTAAAAATTTGTGCACAGGTTATGTTATGTTATATTGATAGACAAAAATTAAGGGGTGTTTTTTTTGTGAAGTTTAAAAAAGAAAAAGTTAATAGGGTAGATTCCGATCAAGCTAAAAAAAGTGTGGTTGCCACAGGTATTGGTAACGCAATTGAGTGGTTTGACTTCGGGCTATATGCGCAATTAGCGGTAGTTATAAGTGCCAATTTCTTTGGTAATTTACCGCAAGAGATGCAAATTGTATCTACATTTGCTGTATTTGCTTTTGCATTTATAGTACGACCGATTGGTGGTATCTTCTTCAGTCATATAGGGGATAAATATGGACGGAAAGTTGTATTATCATCAACAATATTACTTATGGCGGCTTCAACATTGATGCTTGGGTTACTACCAACGCAAGATCAAATCGGTATATGGGCGCCAATTCTATTACTTGTAGTACGTATGATTCAGTCATTTTCAACTGGTGGAGAGTACGCCGGTGCGATGACGTACATAGCAGAATCATCACCAGATAAAGCACGTGGTAAGTTAGGTAGTGGACTAGAAATTGGTACACTCGCAGGTAGTATTATGGCGGCAGTTCTAGCTGGTCTTATGTATGCATTGTTAAGCGATCAACAAATGGCAGACTGGGGTTGGAGAATTCCATTTATCCTTGCTCGCGCCATTAGGTATTGTAGGTATCTTCTTGCGTACAGGATTAGACGAAAGTCCTGCTTATGAATCGACATTAGAAGAACAAGAAGAATTAGAATATTCTTATTTAGATATATTTAAATATTATTGGAAAGATATCATCGTTTGTTTCGTCGGTGTAGCATTCTTAAATGTGGCTAACTACATGGTGCTATCCTTTATGCCATCGTACTTAAACTCAACCATTAACTTAGGGGGCACCATGAGTTCTATACTGAGTACAGTCACGATGTTAGTAATGATACCAGCCGTATTTTTCTTTGGTTGGTACAGTGATAAAGTTGGTAATAAGAAGACGATTTTATTTGGTTTAATTGGCTTTAGTTTATTCTCTGTGCTTGCTTTCTGGCTCATGAGTATTCCAATGATACCAGTCGTTATCTTAGGATTATTTATCATCGCACTATTCATGTCTACATTTGAAGGCGTAATGCCATCAGTGTTACCAAGTATGTTCCATACAAAAGTGAGATTACGTACCTTGTCACTTGTTTATAATATCGGTGCTCGCAATATTTGGTGGTTTGACACCATTTATTCTATCAATGTTAGTACAAACGACAGGTCAAGAAATTTCACCTTCATATTATTTGATGTTTATTAACGTCATCGGACTTATTATTTTCTTAACAATGTTTAAATCAACATCAAATAAATCATTGAGAGGAAATTATCCAAACGTTGAAAACCAAGAAGATTATGAAGACGTCATTCAAAATCCTAAAGATGCACTTTGGTGGGAAGATGAAGTTAAAAAAGATTAATAAAGTGAATTATAAGAATTAAATAATTTCGAAAGGACGCAATGCTTATTCATGGGCATTGCGTCTTTTTTATGTGATGAATCTATAAGAGTGATTTGTAATAATTTGTACAATCGTTAATTAAGCACAATATATTGCACTTAATTAAATAATATCATTGGTATAAAAAGTATAAATATATAATTTAAAAATATGTAAAAAATTATAAAAATTATCAAATTAATTAATTAATATTATAAGTTTTGTGATATTATAAAAGAAATAAAAGTTTATGGGAGGTTGGACGATATGTCAAAGACAGTGAAGATTGTCATAGCAGTCGTTATTGGGGTGTTACTCGTTGTTGGGATAGGTGGTGCGGCTACTTATTATTTCATGAAAAATTCACCGAAGAACACATATTTATTAAGTGAGCAAGAAACCGCTAAGCAAATGCAAGAATACGCTGAGGACCGTTTTGAAAATGAATTTAAATTTCAAGACAAAATGAAAGATGAGTCATATTTAATTAGTTTAGATGCAAGTGCAGATGTACCAGAGAAATTACTTAAATCATCTGATATACCAAAATCTGCAATAGATGCTTCTGGGTTAGGATTTAAAATGGGACATGATCCAGAGAACGAAAAGTCAGTACTAGCATTAAACCCTACTGTAGCCGACAATGAAATTGGGGAGTTTCAATGGGCAGCAGATAAGGACAATCAATATTACTCAGCACCAATTTTAGATGATGTTTACAAAGCTAAAAATGATGAACTCGTAGATGTTTATGAAAAATTAACGGGTGAAAAAGTGGATAGTTCATCAACTAGTTCGTCAAGCAGTTTTTCAAGTAGTTCATCAAGTATGAACAGCAACAATTCAGCAATCACGAATGATACATTGAATTTAAATTCTCTATTATCTGGTACACAAATTTCACAAGAAAAAGTTGAGAAAATTAGTGAACGCTATAGTGAATTAATTATCGATAAACTTGATGATGATAATTTTGAAAAAGAAGACGATAAGATCGATGTGGATGGCGAAGAGAAAGATACGAATAAAGTAACAATGAATATTAGCAAAGCTGAAACGAAATCAATTTTGACAGCAGTTTTAGAAAAAGCTAAAGAAGATAAAGATATTAAAGGCATTGCAGAAGACCAATTTAATGCTGAAGAATATGATGATTCAATTGATGAAGCTTTAGAAGAAGTGAAAGATGCTGATAAAGATGAATTCCCAAGTATTAAATCTGTAATATGGGAAGATGATAATCAAATTCTTAAACGTGATTTAAGATTGAAAGATAACAGCGGTGCTGAAATTAAATTAGAGGGTACAAGTCTAATCGAGGATGACAAGTTAGTTATGGATTATAACGTATCTGCTGATGAGGCTAAGATTTCGCTTAAAGGTGAGTCAACAAAAGATGATGATAAGTATGAAGATAAATATACTTTAGGTTTTGATGATGGTATTAAAGAATCAGATATCAAAGTTACAAATAAAGAAACAGTGGACGGTAACAAACGTACTGATAAAGGCGATGTCGAAATCAGTGCAAACTACGATGAAACTACAATTGAATATGAAAATAAATTAGAGACTGATGTGAAGAATAATTCACAGAAACAAGATCTCGACATTACTACAGAAGTTCAATATGAACCTGTTACAGTTAACATCAAAGGCGAAACTAAACTTAAAGAAGACATTAAGTTTGATAAAGCCGGTGCGAAAGACTTAAATACAATGTCTAAAAGTGACTTCAGTAAATTACAAAAAGAAATTTCTGATAATGCTCGGAGACATCTTGAAAGATGTTGTGAAAGATCTTGAAGATAAATAAGCATTGCAAGAATTTAAACTAAACTAAAATATTAATGAAAGGAGTGGTTAAATGAGAACATTACAATTGTTTCGCATTTACCACTCTTTTTTATTGAAAAAATGGCATTTATTTTTATATTTAGTGTTAATTATCATTGGTTTGTTTTCAACCTTACTTGTCATACAACAATTTAATCAAGATGATTCCAAATTTAGAATTGGTGTTGTAGATCGCGATCAATCGACAGAAACTGCATTAATACTTAAATCGATGGGCGATGGGACAAACTTAGGCAAAGATATTAGTATCAAGCGCTATAATAAACACGAAGCACACCAATTGTTAAAAGCTCAGAAGTTAGAAGGATACTATGTGTTTGAAAAAGGAATGACTAAGTCATTTTATAAAAATGGTAACTTGCCTATTTCAGTTTATACATATGATAAACAATCGACTAAAAGTTTAGTTATTAATCAATTAACAGGTTCAGTGTACAATCGACTCATGTTGTCTATGGGTGGGGGACTCGCTTATACATCACTTGCAGAGGATGCAGGAAAAGAAGACACGATGCTTTTATTAACAGACTTATTGTTTACAGGGTTAAATCGTACAGGTGGATTTGATTATAAACCTGTACAAATATACGATACTGCGAGCTATTATGTGATAACCGGCTATTTAGCGTCTATTTTTATCTTCGCTTTATCATTATTTTCAATTTTAAAAATGAATCAAGTAACAGCACTGAAATCTAGGTTAAGTATGTATCATTTTTCATTTGAGAAACTGACGCTTATTCGAAGTTTATTTACATTATTTTATACAAGTATCTGGGCTGTAGTTGGCTTGTTTTGGATGCTCAATGTATTGCCGAATGATTTTGAAAGCTACAATTGGTCTACTGTAGTGATTCAACTCATATATTATATCTTGATGTTGATAATCTGGCTGACGATTATTGATTTAATATCATCTAAATGGATGAATTATATTTTGAAAAGTATATTCAGCATTATCATATTGTTACTATCAGGTCTAATCATACCTACTATATATTTCAAGCATTTATTCAATGGTATTTTCACGGTACAACCATTTAGTTTTGTAACAAATCAAATGTTGGAAATCATATTAAATAATTACATTTTAGAAACGCCGCTCATGTTTTATATTAGCTTTCTATTATCATTTGTTGTATTAATATTTGTCATTGTTGGGAGGTATCGTAAATGATTCAACCTTACCTTTTTATCGTAATTGTAAAACAGTGGAAACAATACGTGTTACTAGCGCTACTATTATTATGTACCTTATTAGCGGTGTGGGGCGTATATAAGACACTCAATCAATCGTTTCAAATACCAGTGGCAGTCCAAGATCAAGAACGTTCGTCAGCATCTAAAAATTTGATTGAAGCTATAGATGGCAATGAATTTGTGCAAGTAGAGCATGTGCCGCTTGAGGAAGCATACATTGAGGAACGCGTTACTAGAAAAGAAGCGGTAGTCAGTTTGCAAATACCAGAAAATTATAGTGACAAGTTGCATAGTAATCATTTAAAAGATGCACTAACCCTATATGGCAGAGATGACTTTATTGGAGATATTACGTTAGAAATGATTAGTCGTTCTTTGTATGAACAGCAAATACCTAATATAGTGAAGTCGCACTTAGAAGATAATGATCAAGATACTTCGTTAAAAGCAGTTAATAGAAAATTAAATCAAGAAACACCAGAATCAAAGATTGCGCATTATGTTATTAATCACAGTTCTAATACTTCTATATCATTAAGTATTGTCTTTGCAATTTTATTATGCGTCAGCAGTGTTCAAATTGTGTTACATCAAAGATTGAAACAAAATGGTGCGCTGGCAAGACTGTTTATGTTCCGCTATAGTCGCCTTAAATTGTTTGGCACATATGTTATTGCACATACTATGATATTAATGGTTTTATTAAGTGTGACAGCAGTCGTGTTTCAGCAAAATTTATCGTTGATGTTTTATGTGAAATCGCTATGGGTTATTTTAATTTATGAATTAGGCGTAGCTTGGCTATTATTTAAAGTAAATACATTAAGTCATAGACTATTTATGACACTTATATATGCACTGGTGATGGGTTTAATTTATATCTTCATACAATTATAGGAGTGATAAGATGATAGAATTACAAAATATCAAAAAACATTACCGTAGTAAAAGCATCTTTGAATCGCTAGATATGACATTTGAAGATAAACAGTTAACTATTTTACTTGGTGAAAATGGGGCTGGAAAATCCACTTTGTTAAGAATGGTTTCAGGATTAGAGGAAGCGGATTATGGCAATATTACTTACTTTGGTGACCAAGTTGCAAAAAAGCAACTTCAAGATATGATCGGTTATGTACCTCAAGATATTGCGTTATTTGAACACATGACAGTAAATGAAAATATCAATTGCTTTAAGGCATTATGCAAAAATCCTATAACCGAAGACACGATAAACCAGTATGCTTCCCAACTTCATTTAACAGATAGAACAGTTGCTGTGTCGAAACTATCAGGTGGCACGAAAAGAAAAGTGAATGTATTAATAGGACTTTTAAGCAACCCGCAAATATTAATATTAGATGAACCAACTGTAGGTATAGATTTGAAATCAAGATATGATATTCATAGCTTGCTCAATAAAATGAAAGCACAATGTCTGATTATATTAACCACACATCATTTAGACGAAGTAGAAGCGTTAGCAGATCGCATTAAAGTGATCGGCACTGATCCGTTCTATAGAGATATTCTGAAAGATAAGCAATGGCATTTTGATACGTATCATAAATAAAATTAAAAAGCATATCCGTTATTGTTATAAAGCGACTTATATACAGTGACGGGTATGCTTTTATTTTTATATTAATATGTTGAATACCTTTTGAGAAATTAAATTAAATGCAATTTTTAAATAACAACGTTGTTATTTTTAATTAAATCTATTATAATTAGGAATTGTGAATTCGCTTTCATAAGTTATTAAGGGATGGGAGGACATGAAATTGTCATTTTTAAGCGAACATCTACCACTCATTTCACTCGTAATAGGGGTTGCCTTACTATTATTCTTAAATATTAAGCTCAAAATCAATAGTATTCTAGCACTCATTTTTTCAGCAATAGTGGTTGGTTTTATAAACGGGATGAAACCTGTTGCAATATTAGACACGATTAAAGAAGGATTAGGATCAACGTTAGGAAGTCTTGCACTTATTATTGGATTTGGTGCAGTACTTGGTAAATTAATGGTGGATTCAGGTGCGAGCACAACGCATTGCATCAACACTTATAAATAAATTTGGTGCTAAACATGTGCATTGGGCATTAATTATTGTAGGTGCTGTATTTGGGATTTCTGTATTTTATGAAGTGGCATTTATGATTTTAGCACCATTAGTAATTAGTATTGCTGTGGAAGCAAAAACACCATTTATGAAGTTAGCTATTACTATGGTTGTCGCCACGACACTATCTCATAGTATATTCCCACCTCAAGCAGGGCCAACTGCACTTGTAGATGCTTACAATGCAGATATGGGTATGGTTTATATATTAGGCATTATTGTCTTTGTACCTAGTGTAATTATGGCTGGTGTTGTATTGCCTAAGTTTATGAAGAAAATGGATTACCCAGTACCTCCGTTATTAAAAAAGAACAAGGTTTTTTCTGAAAGTGAAATGCCAAGTTTTGGAATGAGTTTATTTATACCACTTATTCCTGCTATTTTAATTTCTATTTCAACAATTCTAAGTTTATTTATAACTGAAGATACATTATTACATGAAGCTGTGACATTTATAGGAAGTGCAGAAATCAGTCTTATTATTGCTATTTTAACTGCTATTGTTATCTTCGGTCTTAGAAAAGGTAAAAATATGGATGACATGATGAAGACATTTGAAACTGGCTTGAAAGGTGTTGCAACGATTATATTCATAGTCGGTGCAGGTGGTGCGTTCAAAGAAGTTATATTAGAAGCTAATGTTGGGAACTATATAGCAGACATTATGAAAGATACTAATATTTCACCACTTATCATGGCTTGGCTCATTACAGCGTTAATTCGTATTGCTACTGGGCAAGGTGTAGTTTCAGCGATTACTGCAGCAGGTATTGTAGGACCACTGATCCCTACATTTAACGTAAGTCCAGTGCTTATGGTTCTTGCTACTGCGGTAGGTAGTAATACCATTACACACGTAAATGATGCTTCATTTTGGCTATTTAAAGAATACTTTAATATTTCAATAAAAGACACTTTTAAAACATGGGGCGTCTTATTATTGACGACATCAATTACTGGATTAATTGTTGTTCTAATACTAGATTTATTTATGTAATCACCTTACTAAAAGCATAATTATATATTTGAGTAACATCATAAAAAGCAGTATCTGAATGGATTAAACACAATTCCTTGTAGATACTGCTTCATTTGTGTATAAATACAATAAAAAAGTAAAATAAGGGTAAATTTGTGATTTGAAAGGCGATGAATTGGCTGAAAGTGTTGGTGTTACAACGTTTGAAGGCCATTAAGCGTAAAAGTGATATTTAATGTGAATATACTTTTAATGAATAAATGAGTAACATCGTAAAATGACACGCTATGGACTTTATCTATAGGACTGAAGGCGAATGAATTGTGCCATATCTTTATACATTAAGTAAGCCTAATTTGTATAAAGATACTTTTATATACAGTTATTACCGATTGAAAAGTCGATTTGACTTGAGTTTTTATATGCGTATAATAACTTCGTATACAAGAGTTTGTATAAAAAGTGCATTCGCCTTGTTTTGAACGTAAAATAAATTAGCAAGCACGCAAATAAAATGGTAGCAGTTTATGAATTATTTTATACTTTGTAAGCGTTGCTTTCTTATTGTTAACAAGTAACGTTAAATATTGTATTAACGAGATTTATTCCCCGCATGATTTCATATCTAATTATTAAAATTTGATACAGCATTTTACGGCGAAGTTTATCTTTTTAAATGTACTAAGCAAATCAATAAAGATTAAAGCTAAAATTTACGTAAAAAACATAATTCTAAAATAGTAAATGAAAAATCTTAGATAGTGATAATTAATATTAAGCAAACTAAGTGAAAAGTAAACTTAGTTTGCCTTTTTATGAAAATAATAGAGCGGTACTACCATGAAATAATTACATAACAAATTTTTTACAAGCCAACAGGCACCAAGTCATACAACATATATACATTCTGTAGTTTGACATCGCAGTATTTAAAGAAATGTTAAATCTGTATATAATTTGTAAAAAGGCTTTAAAACAATCGTTTATTTAATTATTATTTTAATTAGTCTTTGACTAATTGTAAAATTACGTGTATGATTTATGGATATTAATTCAAAATTTAGAATATTTATAGAAAAGGGATGAGGGTTTCGATGAATGATTTATTTGCACTAACAGATCAATACAGTTCGAACAATTATAGCCCACTTAAACTGGCTTTAACGAAAGGTCTAGGTGCTAAAGTTTGGGATGTTGAAGATAATAGCTACATTGATTGTATTTCAGGTTTTTCAGTCGTCAATCAAGGGCATTGTCATCCGAAAATTATAAAAGCATTTCAAGAGCAAAGCGAAAAAATAACTATGGTGTCACGTGCATTATATAGCGACAATTTAGGCAAATGGGAAGAGAAAATATGTTCCCTTGCCAATAAGGAAAAAGTGTTGCCTATGAATACAGGCACTGAAGCCATTGAAACGGCAATTAAGATTGCACGTAAATGGGGATCTGATGTTAAAGGTATAGCGGAAAACCAAGGCGAAATTATTGCAATGAATGGTAATTTCCATGGTCGTACACTAGGTGCCTTATCGCTATCTTCGCAAGAAAGTTATAAAAAAGGTTTTGGACCTTTGCTAGATAATATGCAATATATGGATTTCGGAGATATCACTCGCTTGAAATCACTCATTAACGAAAATACAACAGCAATTGTACTTGAGCCAATCCAAGGTGAAGGTGGCGTCAACGTACCGCCAGATTATTTCATCCAAGAGGTTCGAAACTTATGTGATGAACATAACGTTCTATTTATTGCAGATGAAATACAAGTTGGTCTTGGTAGAACAGGTAAGATGTTTGCAATGGAATGGGAAGGTGTAGAACCAGATATCTACTTATTAGGTAAGTCACTTGGTGGTGGTCTTTATCCGATCTCAGCAGTGTTAGCTAATGATGACGTGATGAAAGTACTTACACCTGGCACACATGGTTCGACATTTGGAGGTAATCCACTTGCATGTGCAGTATCAATGGCGGCATTAGATGTGTTAATTGATGAAAACTTAATCGAACGTTCTGCTGAACAAGGACAAAAATTACTTAACCATTTACAGCTGATAGACAGCAACATCATAAAAGATGTGAGAGGCAGAGGATTATTTATCGGCATTGAATTAACTGAACCAAGCACAATCTTATTGTCAAGAGATGATTGAACAAGGTGTGCTATGTAAAGAAACACAAGGAAATATTATTAGACTTGCACCACCACTTGTTATTGAAGATGAAGACATTGATAAAGTTATAAAAGTAATAACAGAAGTTTTAGAAAAAAAGTAACGCATAACACTTAAAAAAGTTCGAATATTCAGAAAGGAATGAACGTCATGATAGAAGTTGGGATAGTAGGAGGAAGTGGTTATGGTGCGGTCGAATTAATTCGATTATTACAGCACCATCCAGATGTAAAAATTAAATATATCTTTTCACATTCTAAAGCGGATGAACCAATAAAAGAAACATTTCCTCACTTAACTCATTTAACGCATCGCTACGAGGCTTTAGACACTGAAACAGTTGACTGTGATGTGATGTTCTTTGCTACACCTTCAAATGTAAGTAAACATATAGCGCCTGATTTGGTAGAGAAAAATATAAAAGTCATCGATTTATCAGGTGATTTCAGATTAACTAATAGAGATGTCTATCAACAGTTTTATGGTGAAGCGACTGCGACACAACAACAATTAGATGATGCAAATTATAGTATTGCAGAATGGTCTGAAGTAGATCAAAACAATACACAACTTGTAGCTAATCCAGGTTGTTTTCCTACTGCTACATTATTAGCGTTACATCCGTTAATAGATCAAAAAATAATTCAACAAGACTCAATTATTATAGATGCCAAAACAGGTGTTTCAGGGGCTGGAAGGTCACTGGCACAACACGTCCATTACGCTGAAATGAATGAGAACTTGAGTGCTTATGCGATTGGTAAACATAAGCATAAGCCTGAAATAGAACAGTATATCTCGCATTTAGCAGATGAAGATATCAAAGTAGTATTTACCCCACATTTAGTACCAATGACACGTGGCATACTTTCTACGATATATGTGAAGTTAAACAAGCAAACTACTAGCGAAGATTTACATGCAACTTTCAAGCAATATTATGATAGTAAACCCTTTGTACGCATTAGAGATTTAGGTAATTACCCTAAAACTAAAGAAGTATATGGTAGTAATTACTGTGATATTGGTATGTATGTTGACGAAGAAACACAAACAGCAGTGATTGTCTCTGTTATTGATAACTTAGTCAAAGGTGCAAGTGGCCAAGCGATACAAAATTTAAACTTAATGTATGGATTAAATGAAGCAACAGGGTTAATACAACTACCTGTATATCCGTAATATAAAAGAAAGGTGAGATGGGATGAAAGATATTGAAACGTTAGATACACTCAACCAATTGAAAATAGATTTACAAGGTGATGTAAGTTCTCCATTAGGTTTTATAGCCGGAGGCATGCATGTTGGATTAAGAAGAAAGAAAAAAGACTTTGGATGGATATACTCTACGACAGCAGCTGCAGCAGCAGGTACTTATACACTGAACCGTTTTAAAGCAGCGCCGTTAAAAGTTACTGAAGAAACGATTAAAAATAATCAATCGTTACAAGCCATTGTAGTGAATTCAGCAAATGCTAATTCATGTACTGGTGAAAAAGGTATTCAAGATGCCAAAGACACTCAAGCATGGGTAGCAGAGCATTTGAATTTATCCAAAGAGAGCGTAGGCGTTGCATCTACGGGCGTTATAGGATCGTTTTTACCTATGGATAAGATACAACATGGTACACAAAATGTCTTAAAAGAACAATATAATCAAAGCGAGTTTTTCAATCAAGCGATTTTAACAACGGATACATTTACTAAACATTTATCTGTGCAAGTTGAAATTGATGATATAACTGTAACAATTGGAGGAACAGCTAAAGGTTCAGGCATGATTCATCCGAATATGGCAACAATGCTGTCATTTATTACGACAGATGCCAAAATTGATGCGGACACGCTAGACAATTGTTTGAAACAAACGATTGATAACTCTTTTAATATGATTACAGTTGATGGAGATTCTAGTACAAACGATATGGTGCTTGGCTTAGCAAATGGACAAGCGAACCATAATAAACTCGATACGTTACACCCTGATTGGGAAAAGTTTGAATATGCATTAAATTTCGTGAGTCAGTATCTTGCTAAATCAATAGCTAAAGATGGTGAAGGTGCAACGAAATTAGTTACGGCTAAAGTTAAAGGTGCAAATGATGTTGCAGAAGCAAGAAAAATTGCTAAAAGTATTGTATCATCAAGCCTTGTGAAAACAGCAATTCATGGCGAAGATGCCAACTTTGGAAGAATCGTTACAGCAATGGGCTATGCTTCTGAAGACATAGAACCAAGTCAGACGAATGTTTCTTTATGTAATGTGCCTGTTGTTGAAGAAGGCATGTCAGTTGAATTTGATGAGTTACATTTAAAAAAACAATTAGAAGCAGATAACATTTATATTGAAGCATCAGTCGGTAATGGTGAAGGCGCAGCTTCGGCATATGGTTGTGACCTATCATATGAATATGTACGTATCAATGCTTCATATAGAACCTAAGGAGTGTGACCAATGAGCTATATTGTAATTAAAATAGGTGGCGACACTCTGACAAATCTACATGATTCAACAATAGAAGACATTGCACTTTTAAGACAACAAGGATTTAAACCCATTATTGTACACGGCGGTGGACCTTTTATTAATGAAGCTTTGGAGCAACAAGGCGTGTCTACACAATTTAAAGATGGTTTGAGAGTAACAACGCGTGAAGTACTTGCAGTGACAAGTCAGACATTAATTGGATCAGTGAATCCAACGCTTGTTAGCAAAATTAATAAATCAGATATTCAAAGTATTGGTATAAATGGCGTAGATGCAAAATTATTTGATGTCATCCCATTAGACGATAAATATGGTTATGTCGGTGAACCTACAGATGTCGATACTTCTGTACTTGCTTCGTTAACAGAACAATTTGTACCAGTCATTGCATCTATAGGTCAACATAGAAGTACAGGGCAATTGTATAACATTAATGCAGATACATTAGCATATAAAATCGCACAATTTTTACAGGCGCCAATTTATCTATTAAGTGATATTCCTGGCGTCATCATTGATGAAAAAGTGCAAGCTACACTGAATGCTGAACGTATCAATCACTATATTGATCAAGCGTCAATATATGGTGGTATGATTCCTAAAGTTCAAGATGCGATTCAAGCGATTGAATCAGGCTGTGAAAAAGTAGTCATTGCTCGCAGGTAATGAATCACATATTATTAAGAAATTACAAAGTGGTCAAAACGTTGGTACAACCATCCAACAATAGTACGACCAATCATATATTTAAAAAAAGGCTAACTATTTATTAACAATAAATAGTTAGTCTTTTTTAGCTTGGGAATCACCTCAAATCACTGCAATTTTTAAAAATACAAGTTCAATCATTCATTACAATGCTATATAATCGCCTATTATCCTCAGTTTCCCTAAATAAACCAAATACATCCATGAGTCTCAAATATCTTCTCAAAAGACCTCTATATCCCTTGAGGTGTTAATACCATATTTATCCTCGTCAATTATAAAATTTAAGCTAGCGTGATAATTATTTTTCTTATCAATTCTCACACCAAAGCTATCATAATCAAATGAATAATAAATATCATTTAAGTTATAATAATTTAAAATGAAATTGTAGGACAATTGAAAAAGTTTAAAATTATTTGTAAAACTGCTAAGATATGTGGCTCTAGGTTTCAAAGATTTAAATCATACTAAATATCTCGGAATTATTAAATAATAGGTTGAATATTCAGAAAGTTCCATCTATAATGATTTTTAAATCTTTATAGGAGGCATACACATGACAACTGAAATTTTAAAAGGTGAAAAAGGAAACTTTAATCTTCAAGATTATGAACATACATATAATAACTTTGATTGGAAAGAAGCGGAAAAAGCATTTTCTTGGTATGAAACAGGAAAAGTAAATATGGCATATGAATGTATAGACCGTCACGTAGATAACGGTAAAGGGCAAAAAATTGCCTTGAATTATAAAGACAGTGCACAAGAAGCATCTTTTACTTTCGAAGAATTAAAGCTAGCTTCAAATAAAGTAGCGAATCTATTAAAGACAGAAGCTAACGTAGAAAAAGGCGATAGAGTGTTTGTGTATATGCCTAGAATGCCAGAACTGTATTTTTCATTTTTAGGTATTTTAAAAACTGGAGCAATATGTGGTCCATTATTCGAAGCATTTATGGATCAAGCAGTAGAAGAACGTTTAAGCAATGCGGATGCTAAAGTCTTAGTTACAACAGAAGATTTATTACCCCGTGTGCCTTACTCAAAATTACCAGACTTAGAAACTATTATAGTTGTGGGTGACAATGTATCACCAGAACATATTGATTTTCATACAGCGTTCAAGCATGCGAGTGATAGTTTCGACATTGAATGGCTAAATCGTGAAGACCCACTTGTATTGCATTACACGTCTGGGTCAACTGGCCAACCTAAAGGCGTCTTACATGCACAGGATGCGATGATTGTGCATTACATTACAGGAAAATATGTATTAGATTTACAAGAAGATGATATTTATTGGTGTACTGGAGATCCAACTTGGGTAACAGGATCGTCCTACGGCATATTCAGTCCTTGGCTTCACGGCGTAACAAATTGTGTCATAGGTGGAAGATTCTCTCCAGAATTATGGTATGAAATGATAGAAAAATATAAAGTTACATTATGGTATACCGCACCTACAGCATTACGTATGTTGATGAGTAAAGGTGAGACATTCACTAAGCAATATGATTTATCAACTTTAAGAAGTATTTTGTCAGTCGGTGAACCTTTAAACCCAGAAGTGATTCGTTGGGGCAATGAAGTATATGGCAGACGTATACTAGATACTTGGTGGATGACAGAAACCGGTGGATTAATGATTGTGAATTATCCAAGTCAGACTATTAAATTGGGTTCTATGGGTAAACCATTACCAGGTATTACAGCAAGTATTGTCGATGACGAAGGTAATGAATTACCTCCGAATACATTAGGTAATTTAGCGTTAAAAGCAGGATGGCCTTCCATGATGAGGAAAATATGGAAAAATGAAGAAAAATTCAATTCATATTTTGTGAATGGTTGGTATATTTCTGGAGATTCAGCATATCGAGATGAAGACAATTACTTTTTCTTCAAAAGTAGAGTAGATGATGTGATTATGACATCAGGCGAAAGAGTAGGCCCGTTTGAAGTTGAGTCTAAACTTGTAGAACATCCAGCGATTGCAGAGGCAGGAGTTATTGGTATCCCTGATGACGTAAGAGGTGAAATTATCAAAGCATATGTCACATTGCGTGAAGGCGTAGAAAAAACGGATGAACTTAAAGTTGAAATAAGACAATTTGTTAAGACTGGTTTAGCCGCACATGCCGCACCAAGAGAAATTGATTTTATGGATAAATTACCGAAAACAAGTTTTGGTAAAATTATGCGTCGTGTCTTAAAAGCTTGGGAATTAGATTTGCCGACTGGAGATTTAAGTACGATTGAAAAATAATTTTCAACTAATATCCGATTAAATTTATCTGATTAATATAAAAATATTTTACAAAATAAATGAAAAAATAAAATCACAACCATGAAATATAAGCATAAGCGTGACTTAAACTCATAGGAGGTAATACAATGGGAAAAAAACAAATACATTTTAATGGCTTTATTCAGAACTCACCAACACCACATGCAATTGGTCTTTGGAAACATGACAAACATGAAGGCGCACAACATGGCACCATCGATTATTGGGTGAAGCTTGCAAAGCTTTTTGAAAAAGGGAAGTTCGATTCACTATTTATCGCTGATGTATTAGGAACGTATAGTGAATATGGCAATGATTATAAAACAGCTGTACAACATGCCGTACAAGTTCCAGATCATGATCCATTATTAGTGATATCTGCTATGGCGCAAGCAACAGAACACGTAGGATTTGCACCAACTGTATCTACGACTTATTTTCAACCATATGATATTGCGAGAAAATTTTCTACATTAGATCATTTAACACATGGCCGAATTGGTTGGAACGTTGTGACATCTTATTTAGGAAGTGAAGCGGAAAATTTAGGATTAACAGAACGTATGCCTAAAGAAACAAGATACGATCGTGCAGACGAATTTTTAGATGTAACATATAAATTGTGGGAAAGTAGTTGGGAAGATGACGCCGTTGTAAAAGATAAAGCAACCAACACGTATGCAGATCCAGATAAAGTACATTTAATTAATCACAGTGGGCGTTTCTTTAATGTCCCTGGGCCACATATTGTAGAGCCATCTCCACAGCGTACACCAGTATTATTTCAAGCAGGAGCTTCGGATAAAGGACGTAACTTTGCAGGTAAACATGCAGAAGCAATCTTTGTCGTGAATCACTCACTTCAAGGCCTAGCTAATGATGTAAATGACATTCGTTCTAGAGCAACACAACAAGGCAGAAATAAAGAAGATTTAAAGGTGTTTACTATGATTGTTCCCGTTATTGGTGATACGGTAGAAGAAGCAGAACAATTACATCAAGAGTTAATCGAACATATCACTTATGAAGGAACTGTCGCTTTATTAAGTGGACACACAGGCATAGACTTTTCTCAATTTGACCCAGATCAATATTTAGAAGATATTGAAACAGATGCGATTCAAAGCTTGTTAGATATTTATGCGAAAGATCCAACACGTAAATGGACGTTGAAAGAAGCTATTAAGCATCATGGCTTAGGTATTGGCTCAGTTCGCTTTGTCGGCACACCTACGCAAATTGCTGATGAAATAGAGCACTGGGTTGAAGTTGCTGATGTAGATGGGTTTAATATTGCGTATGGAACGATACCAAATTCATATGAAGATTTCATAGAAAAAGTGGTTCCAATATTACAAGAACGTGGCGTTTATCGTAAAGATTATGATGAAGAAAATACAACTCTTAGAGAAAATTTATTCGGTAAAGGTGAAAAGTATTTAAGATCTACGCATCCAGGATCACAATATAAACCGCAATTTAATAAGCAATATAGTTATAGTACAGCAGAAATTTAAATTCAATAGAAACAACATGCATAACAATAAAATGTTTAGTTTTTAAAAATTGAGATCCTGTCAGGTGTCTGAGAAAGTATAAGCAGTTTGAATAAATAAAGGAGGACATTAAAGATGGCAAGTGTAGCAATCATTGCAGGTGGAAATAAATTACAATCTCGTTTAACAGGTATTGTCGAGTATGCTGAAAAATATCTAGAAGATGAAGGTATTGATACAGATGTTGTACATGTTCATCAATTAGACGCAGAAGCGTTGATTACAGCGGATTTTTCTAATGCATCTATTAATGAAACGCATCAAAAAATAGAAAACGCAGATGGTATCATTATCGTATCTCCTGTATTTAAAGCAGCTTATTCAGGTATTGTTAAAACGTATTTAGATTTATTGCCAAGAGGCGCTTTCACAGGTAAGACAGTATTGCCATTAGCATTAGGCGGAACCTTTGCGCATGTATTAGCAATTCAATATAGTTTGGATCCAGTGATTAAAGAACTAGGTGCAGACACAATTCACAAAGGCAGATTTATATTAGATAAACACATCACTTCAAATGAAGACGGCACTTATGATTATGATCAAGAAGCCAAAGATGGATTAGATAAAACATTAAAAAAGTTTGTCAGTGACAAATCACAAGTCAGAGAATAATATGTTGAATATAAAAAGGATGGAAGCGAGACATTATTTATGTCACGCACCCATCCTTTTTTATGTATAAATTTATAAAGATACTAAAGACCATTGATGTTTGTCATCATAAGTTAATTTGAAGTCTTGTGTTTCAATAGCTATCGGAAATGCAGTAGATGCTTTATCGGAAAAAATCCATTTTTTATTTTCAGGTGTTAACAAAATATAACTCTCATCCTCTGAATCACACATAAAATTTAAAGCTTCTGGAGAAAATGAATGCCCTTCATGTGTTGTAAGATGGTGATTGGTTAAAGCTTGATACACATCATCCGGCTCATTACAGACAAATCCAACTTCACTAATTCTTGAAAATTCAGGTTCATCCGTCATATTAGATACTCTTGCAATGAGTTCGACAATATTACCTGAAGGATCATTAAAATAAACTGAATGTGCAACGAAAGATTCAAAATAAGTTGTATGTTGGCCATCTTCCATCAATAAAAATAAAATATTTTGATAGTGTTGTTTCATATCGTAAAAATGATTGTAAGGAATATCTATTGCAAAGTGGTAAAACGGTTGATTGATTTCTTCGGATTTTTGAAAATTTAATTGAGTTTCCCCAATTTGAACAATAAAAGAATCGTGATCAAGAACTTGAACAGGACATTCTAATGTTTCTTCGTAAAACTGCAAAGTTTCTTCCAACTCAGAGGTTAATAACGTAACGTTTTTAAATTTCATTTGTAGATCCCCATCCAATCCATTGTTTAGTTTGGCAAATAAATTTAATTAATAAGTTAATTGTACTTTATCAAAATATTAAGGAGTATGATAATATAACGAAGTTATAAAGTAAAAATACACTTTAATCTATTGAATATCCCAGGTGTTTTGTAGTATTAATAAATAAATAAAACAGACTAAATGCTAATCAAAGCACTTAGTCTGTTTTATTTATTTATTAAGTTTCAACTAAATTAGAAGAAAAACAGTGTGAAGATATATGCACTAATACCTGCGAGTGCACAATATATGAGGGCAGGCGCTAGTGTTTTTCTAATTACGCCACCTTCTTCACCCGGCATATTTACCACGGCACACACTGCAACAACATTATGAACACAAATCATATTACCTGCAGCGCCACCAATAACTTGTGCGACTAATACAGTAAATGAATCAGCACCAATTGCGTTTGCGATGTTCATTTGAATTGGTGAGAATGTAAGTGTTGATACTGTTGCGCTTCCTGTAATAAAGGAACCTAAAGCACCTAAGAACGGAGCAACAAATAACCAAACTGGGCCTAAATATTCGGACATAGCATTAGCTATATATTCAGGCATACTAATTAAGTCATTAGCATTAATACCAGAGTTAATGAATACGTGAACCATTGCGAGTGTCGCAATAAGTGTAATACCAGTTATTTTAATCGTTTTTAAGGATTCTACACTAGCTTCAGCCATATCCTTAAATGGTTTTTTCTGAATAATGATAGCAAATATTGCGGATAGTAATAAGATGGTTCCTGGTGAATACAATACTTCCCAATCTGATGAAATACTTTCAAAATTCATAATGTTAGTCCAAGTTAAATCTAAAACACTTGTTGTGAATTCTTTAATAAATGGTACTGTTCTAGTAAGTAATAATAAGACAACTACCATTAAATATGGTGCCCAAGCAGTAAGTAAACTCATTGATTCTTCTGATTTTTGCACTTCTGCAGATTCATCTAATGCGTCTTTCCACTCAGTCTTAGGTAATAGCCAACCTTTGCTTGCAGTTACAACTGCTACAACAAGTCCAGTCAACGAACCTAATATTGCTACGAACTCCGGACCAAATAAAAATGCATAAGCAAATGCTGAAACCGCGTAAACAATACCGATTAAAGCGAGCCATGGTATCATTTCAAGTATAGATTTCATTTTATTTTTCTTACCAAAGAAGACAACCATAGTAATGATTAAAATAATTGGTATAAAAATACCGCTTAATAAATCTAATGTAGCAATGCGTTCAGCTGTTGATTGGAAAAATCCACTGTCAGCATCTTGCAATGTACTAAGTCCAACTATGACAGGTGTGCCAACCGCACCGAATGATACGGCAACACTATCTGCAATTAATGCAGTAGCCACAGCGACCATTGGTCTAAAACCTAAAGCTACCATTAATGGTGCTGTCACCATAGCAGGAGTACCAAAACCTGATGCGCCTTCAATGAGTGACCCAAATAAGAATGCCACGATAATGACTTGAACACGCATATCCCCAGATATTTTTTCAAAACCTGCGTTAATACGATCTACAGCTCCTGTTTGTCGTAATGTATTAAGTAGTACAAGTGCACCGAATAAGATATATAGAATCGTAAACGTTTTATGTGTACCTTGTAATAATGAGGCAATTATAACATTACCTTTCATACCCCAAACAAATATTCCCAATAATGTAACAACAATTGCACTGATTATCATACCTTTTAAAGCTGACATACGAAGTAGCACTAAAAAGATAAACGGTACAATTACTGCACTTAAAGCAATTAATAACAGCATATATTTTAACCCCTAACTTACAAAATTAATATCATCTAGTCATATGATGATTAAATCATAATTATTGTAAACGTTTTCAAAATAAAAATCAATCTTCTGTAATTAATATATAACTTAAATAAATTATTAAACGTATCAAAAAAATAGCTATGTAGAATTAATAAAGTGCTATAGAAGTGCTGATTATATCAAAAGTATCTAAAAATAATCATTAATCGAAAGAAAACGAAAGAAAACGAAAATAAATTTGCATTATTAGAAAAAATACAATAATATAAAGACAATATATGAAAGCGTTTTCTATACGATGAAATATGAAAGGCAGCAATTAAAATTTATTTTTATCACTTAGGATTTTAGTATGTTTTGTAATTGTATAAGTAGCCACAAGTTATCAATTTAATTACATAGGGGTGTGTTAAATATGAATAAAAAATTATCGAAAATGGGTATGCCACCAACTTTATTATGGGGGTATATTGGCGTATTAATCTTTATGATGGGTGATGGATTAGAACTTGCTTGGATAAGTCCTTATCTTCATGATCACGGCTTATCCGTTCAACAAACTGCAATTTTAACGACTTGTTATGGTGTGACCATTGCAATTGGATCTTGGTTCTCAGGCGTCTTGGTCGAAATTATTGGACCGCGTAAAGTTATGTTGTTAGGCACAGGGCTGTATATTGTTGGTCATATTATATTTGTAGGATTTGCAATACCTACGATGAATTATGAACTAATGATTCCGTCGTATGCCATTCGAGGATTTGGTTATCCGTTGTTTGCTTATTCATTTTTAGTGTGGGTGGCTTACCGTTCACCTCAAAAACGATTAGGTGCGGCAGTAGGTTGGTTCTGGTTTGTATTTACAGGTGGTTTAAGTGTGCTTGGATCATTCTATTCATCATTCGCAATTCAATGGTTTGGTCATGTGTTCACTTTATGGACAGCTATTATATGGGTTCTTATTGGAACGTTTTTAGCTGTATTTGTAAACAGAGATCAATTTGAAATAGAAGATAAAGGCCATGGTGTGAAAGAACATGTAAAAGAAATGGGTGCTCGGAATTACGATATTAAAAAGAGAACCACGTGTCGCAGTGGCATGTATTGTAAGAATTATTAATCAAGCATCACAATATGCATTCCCGTTGTTCTTGCCTATATATTTAGCATCAAAGGGTATTGAAACAACAACTTGGCTTAATATTTGGGGAACAATTTTTTTCGCGAATATTATATTTAATATAATATTCGGTGCATTGAGTGACAAGATTGGTTGGAAAAATACAATCTCATACATCGGCGGTATTGGTTGTGCTGTGTTCACATTAGGATTGTATTTTGTACCAGAATTATTTACAGGTAATGTATTTGTCATCGGCACTGTAGGGTTTTTATGGGGTATGTGTCTAGCAGGATTTGTTCCAATTTCTGCGCTCGTACCTTCGCTTGTAGGTGATGGCGACAAAGGGCCGGCGATGGCTATACTAAACTTAGGTGCAGGGTTATGTGTATTTGCTGGGCCTGGATTAGTAGCGTTATTCTACGATAGTATTGGCGTAAAAGGCATGATGTACTTAATCTTTGGATTATATGTAGCAAGTGCAATTATGACACGTTTCTTAAAAACGCCTGAAGAGCGTGCAAAGCTTAGTAAGAAAGAAGCAACGTAATCGTAAAAATTATGTATTAAAAAATAAATATTTACCATTAAAAAAGTCTCATTCTAGTTTTAAAACTAGAATGGGACTCTTTTATTTTTAAAAGCTGATTATGCAATCGTTTTGAAATGGGGTGGAAATGAATGACTTATTTTTCTTGGAAGCCACCAGAAATAAATTGAGCAACGATCTGTTTGATTACAGTCACAATTTTAGTTAACAGAATCAATCACCTCCGTCAATTAAGTATTTCAGCGTCATTGTAGTACAAAAAAGTAGTACAATGCGTATTCATACATAACTCAAAAAATAAATTTCACAAGTGTTATTTATTGAAAATTCACAGTGCATAAATGCTTTGAAAAACTGCATAAATGTTAAATTCATTAGTTAAAATGAGTGCTGTTTATCAAATAATTAAAGATAACATTCTAAACTAAAATTCAACAATATACATAATAAAGCATATTTATACTTGTTTTATATGTGAATTACGTATATTATGTATATAAATCTTATAAAAATATTGGAGTGATGAAAATGGGGTTGAACACAACAGCTTTAAATAAGTTACAAGTTTTTAAAGGAGAACACTTTTTGAAAACATGCGATTTTTCAGCAGAAGAATTGAATACATTAATAGATTTTACTGGAGAGTTAAAGGAAAAGAAAAAACGTGGGATCCCTCATCCTTATCTGAAAGGAAAGAATTTAGCGTTACTCTTTGAAAAACCCTCTACAAGAACACGTTCGGCATTTAGTGTTGCTCGCGTATGATTTGGGCGCTTATCCAGAGTATTTTGGCCAAGGTGATATTCACTTAGGTGTGAAAGAATCTACAGCTGATACTGCAAAAGTATTAGGTCGTATGTATGACGGCATTGAATTTAGAGGTTATCATCAAAAAGATATAGAATCTTTAGCTAAAAATGCCAATGTGCCAGTTTGGAATGGCTTGACGAATGAGTGGCATCCAACGCAAATGATTGCGGATTTCTTTACATTAAAAGAAAATTGGGGAACTTTAGAAGGTAAAACATTAACATATGTAGGTGATGCTAGAAATAATGTAGCACATGATTTACTTATCACTGGAGCTATATTAGGCGTTAACGTACATATTGCTCGCACCTAAATCTTTACAACCTGATGAAGCAATTCAAAAGATGGCTAAGGATTATGCTCGCACAATCTCAGAGTGAAATTTTAATTACGGATGACGTGAATCAAGCAATTTATCAAACAGATGCTATCTATACAGATGTATGGTTATCAATGGGTGAGGATCAATCTGTTTTAGAAACCCGTATTAATGAATTATTACCTTACCAAGTAAATGAATCAATGTTATTGAATACGATGAATCCTAATGCAATCGTCTTACATTGTTTACCAACATTTCACGATTTAAACACTGAAGTAGGACAACAGATTTATGAAAAATATGGTTTGTCTGAAATGGAAATTACGGATGACGTATTTCAAGGTGAGCACGCTGTGATATTTGATCAAGCTGAAAATAGATTACATTCTATAAAAGCAATTATGTCAGTGACACTAGGCGATATATTTTAAGCGAAGCAATAGTCGTAGGGGAGGGAATACGAAATCAAATTTCAAATTTTGGTTTCTGTCCCTCCCCATTTTTTTGCACACCTTACGAAGTCATAGCTTGTAGTCTTCAGCACTATTATTTACCGAAAATGTTGGCTCAAAACACTGCCGTGAAACTTTTAATATGACGATGTAGATTGTGAAGTGTCCTAATGGGTGAAACAGATTATTTAATGTATAAAGAAAACTGTTATTTAAGTGAACTAAACGAGGTTTATAATAAAGGGCTTACATAAAAAGCGTTATATCCTTTTGAAAATGTTTTTCATAATGACGAATTGTATTGATTATCATTTTCTTTGCTTGTATATTTATGGTAATTAGGAGGTTAATCAATTATGAGTAAGCTATTTGAGAAAGCACAACAATTCGGTAAGTCCTTTATGTTACCTATAGCAATTTTACCAGCAGCCGGTTTATTGTTAGGTATTGGTGGCGCATTAAGTAATCCAAATACAATCAAAGCATATCCTTTATTGGATATTGAACTATTACAAAATATATTTATATTAATGTCATCTGCAGGTGATATTGTCTTCCAAAATTTACCTGTCATTTTTGCAGTAGGTGTTGCGATTGGTTTAGCCAAAAGTGATAAAGGAACAGCAGGTTTAGCTGCCATGTTAGGGTTCCTCATTATGAATGCTTCAATGAATGGTTTGTTAATTATTACAGATACATTAGCAGACGGTAATTTAGCTAAAGAAGGTCAAAGTACAGTCCTTGGAATACAAACAGTGGAAACAGGCGTATTTGGCGGTATTATAACCGGCATCATGACAGCGCTTTTACATAATAAGTTCCATAAAATATCCTTGCCAACCTATTTAGGATTCTTTGGCGGTTCACGTTTTGTGCCTATTATCACAGCATTAGGTTCTATTATATTAGGTGTCGTGATGTTCTTTATTTGGCCAACTGTGCAAGGTTGGATATTTGGTGTTGGAGGACTTGTAGATAAAACAGGAGTTATTGGTACTTTTTTCTTTGGTTTTATTTTAAGGCTTTTGGGACCATTTGGTTTACATCATATTTTTTACTTACCATTTTGGCAGACAGCGCTGGGTGGTACTTTAGAAGTGAAAGGACAAATTGTACAAGGTACACAAAATATCTTTTTTGCTCAATTGGGTGATCCTGATGTTACTAAATATTATTCAGGTGTATCAAGATATATGTCAGGTAGATTCATTACTATGATGTTTGGTTTATGTGGTGCTTGCATTGGCAATCTACCATACTGCAAAGCCAGAACGTAAAAAAGTCGTTGGCGGATTAATGTTATCTGCAGCGTTAACATCATTTTTAACAGGAATTACAGAACCATTAGAATTCAGTTTCTTATTTGTAGCACCGGTTCTTTATGTCATACATGCCTTTTTAGATGGTTTAGCGTTTATGCTCGCAGACATATTTAATATTACGATTGGTCAAACATTTAGTGGTGGTTTCATTGATTATCTATTATTTGGTATATTGCAGGGCAATGCTAAGACGAATTTCTTGTGGGTAATTCCAATAGGTATCGTTTGGTTTATGCTTTATTATATTATATTCAGATTTTGCATCACGAAATTTAATTTCAAAACACCTGGACGTGAAGAAGGCGAAGCGGCTGAAACTGTAGAAGCAACTGATCGTGCTAAAACGATTATTCAAGGTCTTGGTGGTAAAGAGAATATTGATATCGTTGATTGTTGCGCAACAAGATTAAGAGTTACCTTAAAGACTGATAAAGATGTTGATAGAAAAATATTAGAGTCGACCGAAGCGAGAGGCGTGATTCAGAAGGGGAACGGCGTTCAAATTGTTTATGGTCCCCATGTAACTACGATAAAAAATGAAGTAGAAGAACTATTAGATAGTGAACAGTCATAAACAAGCGTATAATAGTATTGTATGCATGATTCATTTTATATTAATTTGATAAAAAACAGATAATTATGTAATATAGGTTATTAAATGTTAATTATGAAAATATATAGTGATATTAGAAAGAATGGGGTAGAAATATGAACGTTATAAATTTGAAAGACCGCACAACGGCGAGTCAATATGTTGCTATAGAGCTTTTGAAACAAATAAAGTCGCAACCTAATGCTGTGTTAGGACTTGCTACGGGAAGTACAATGATTGATATCTATAAATACTTAGCGGAATTAATTAATGTTAATCACACAGAATTAACTGATGTGGTGACATTTAATTTAGATGAGTATATTGGGTTAGCGGCAGATCATGAACAAAGTTACCATGCTTATATGAAAGAGCACTTATTCAATCATAATAGCACTTGGAACGAAGATAATATTTATTTACCTAAAGGTGATGCAGAAGATGTAGAAAAAGAATGTATTGCCTATGAGCAATGTATACACAATGCGGGGCCAGCAGACATTCAAATCTTAGGTATCGGTGAAAATGGACATATTGGTTTTAATGAGCCATTTTCATCATTTGAAAGTGAAACACGCGTAGTAGATTTAACGGATTCAACAATCAAAGCAAACAGTCAACACTTCGATAATATTGAAGATGTACCTAAACAAGCTATTTCAATGGGCTTAGCATCTATTATGAGTGCGAAACGCATCATTCTAATAGCGTTTGGAAGTAATAAGCAAGATGCAATCCAACAATTAATGGATGGTAAAGTGTCAGAATCACTTCCTGCTTCAATATTGCATCAACATCCGAATGTAGAAGTTATCGTTGATGATTCAGCTTTAAATTAAATAAATATACAAAAGCGATACAAGTTTGTATTGGTTTAGAATGTCGACAAAGTTTCCGACTTTGTTGGCATTTTTTTGTGCGCGCTGTCCGCGGGCGCAACCTCAGCCTATAGTATTCGGCTAGTACATTATTAACTAATGAGGAATTGGACCAAATCGCCGACATTTTCAAGTGGTATTGAGTAATGAATGAACAAAAAATAGATTCAAAAACCAAATACATTTACAGCATTTGGTTTTGAATCTAATTTACGTAACATGTCTATTTTTATTTAATAAATATAGTTTGTATAAAAATTTTCTAATTGGAATTATAAAATCACCAATATATTCTTCTACGTGTGCATTAAAGCCTTTTTTAAATTGCTGTACACCATAATCATCAGAATTTTCACTGAAGTCTCCAGTAATGCCATAAAAATTATATCTTGGAATGTCGTTCTCTATGGCAAATTTAATCATATCCCATTGTAAACGATAAGACCCCATAAATTGGTTGTATTTAGGATTAGAACCACTAGATAGGTAATAAACTTCATCTTTCGTGTATATATAAAATGCAGCAGCTAAATTCAAGATATTTCCTTCTGTTGAAATTAATTCAATCGTCTCATTAATTTTTCTTTCGTAACTGTTTTGTTGTTGCGTTAACTGGTTCAATTTCGTTTTTGTTTTTTTAGAATTAGTGTTTTCTTGTAATTTATTCTCTAAATTTTTAATTTCTAAAAGAAGGTTATCGTTTTTCTTTTGCAATTGCTCGCTTATAATTTTCTAAATTGATATACGCGAGTTTTAACATAGAATGATTAGCATAAATTTTTTGCATTTCCTCAAAATAAGCTTTATCTCTAAATTTAAAATTATGCTTTTCTTCTGCCATTTGAAATAGTTCAAAGAATACATCGGTTTCTGAAATATCCAATGTTTTTATTTCCACACCCATTTCAAAAGTTTTTTTAATATTACGACGTGTCTGATAATCCATTTCTTTTAATATGGTACTTTCACTTTTATCTTTTAAATTTAAAACAGATAACCATCTAATTTGGCTAGTAGTAGAGTAACCAATACTATAACCTTGATGGGCATAACCTAATTTTGATAATGCATTTTTAAGCTTTTCATTATCATAGTGTTCAATTATTTTTCCATCAGTATCTCTAATATTTTCTAAAATATATGGATCTATTAAAGCGAATAATGCTTTTTGAGTTTTTAAATATACTTTTAAATTTTCAAAAAAGAATTTAATTAATATTGGATTACTATAATCTAAAACAGGACCTCTGTGAGAATAAAAGTATTTAAAAAACCTTAATGCCCTAGCTTCTGTTAATAGACAAGTCGCTATCACTTTATCATCTTCTTTAACGCCTACTAAATGTACATCGTTCTTATTCTGATTTCTATAATGAAAATGAGAATAAGACTGGGTATAATGCACAAAATGTTGATTAATAAAATCAGTGAATTCTTTTGCTGTTAATTCTACGAAGTTCATTTTTTCACCTATTTCTTAAATAATAAGAAACCTGGATCAGCAGTCCAGATCCCTAGGATCTAGTGGATTTATAGATATTTATAGATAAATATTACGAGTTTAATTCAATAAAATTCTAACATGTAATATTACATCAGTATAGATTTACATATAAAAGTTACTAAAATTGTGACAATTAAAAAAGATAAATGAAAGTGGCGTAGAGTGATTAGAAAAAAGGGGAAGTGAAGATGTTCGAATAACGTGAATAACTACATATTATTAAAATTATTTTGAAAAGAAGCAAGAAAGATTTATTTAAATAAAAAACAGCCTGGGACATAGCACATGTCTCAGGCTTATTTTTTATATTGGCAGTGGCTGACTGAATTGAAAATGCGCTTATATCAAGCTTTTAAAGAACTACTACTTCATTTATGAAGACAAGTAGTTCTTTAAAAGCGCTGAAGCACTTGTTTACAGTAGCTGTGCCGGGCTGGGTTCATACGACGAAATTTATTAGAAAAATTAGATTTCTGTCCCACTCCCTATAAAATAATATTAATATCCAGAATTGACTTTTTTACCGTCTTCATCATATTCTGTGACATAACCGTCATCATCTATAGTATATGATCCAGCTAAATTACCGTCTTTATCGGTAAATGAAAATCCCCAACCATCATCTGTTTCTTCAGGTTCTTTATAAGTATAAGTATCAGTGTCTAAACTTTCGCCTTCATATGATTCGACTTTGTCTATAACATTATCATGTGTGACATCCTCCTCATCTGAACTGGATGCGTCTTCGTCATCTTCAGATTGAGTTTCTTTTTCAAATACTTTGTCTTCATGGTCGCTAATAGCATCATCATCAAAGGTTAAAGTAACGTCAACTTCTTCTTCGTCGTTTTCAGGGCTTGAAACATTCTCGACATTTGATGTGAATTGTTTATCTTCAACTTCAGTTGTAGCATATACTTCTACTTTTTCGTCAGGTGAGTATGGACCAAATGTTTCGCTAGCGTATTCATCAAAGTCTTGTTGTTTTTCACCATTGATATAAAGCTTTAGTGAATCTGAATCGATATATGCTGAGTCAGTACTTACAGTAAAACGCTTTTGTTTGAATTGAGGATCAGCATCGTTACTTTCAGACATATCGATATGAACGACACCATCAAACTTTTTACCATCTACTTTTTGAGTAGCTTTTAAATCGTATATTCCAATAGGGAAGTCATCAAGTGTTTTTGTCTTACCTTGTTTTAGTTTCACTTGTTTCGTATCGTCGTTATGTTTGTAAGATAACGTACTATCTTCTTCAGGAAGAATGGTAACAGACGCTTCATTTACATTAAAATTATAGTTTTTAAATATGCCCCATTTTTTACCATCTTGAGAGATGTTTATGAGTTCGTTATCGCCAACCGTAACAGAAGTGCCACCCATTGTATTATCTTTCATACCTTGTGCGGCGCTTTGAATTTCATCACCAACACGTTCAGGGCTATCTGTTTCATTAATATATTTATAGACAGCTTTGGCTTCGTCTTTAGACAGAGACCCGCCGTTTGCTTTTAAATTATGAGTTAAGTTACTGGGCTTATTATTTTTTAAATCATTTGAAATAGCTTCAGCTTGTTTTGTCGGTGAAAGCTGACTTTCAATTATCTTATAAGCTGTAAATAATGCAATAATGATAACTACAATGACAGCAATTGTAATATAAAGTGGTAATTTTGATTTTTTATTATGATTGTCGTTGTTATTTGTACTACGTTGTTGATGTACAGGTGTGCCACACTGTGTACATACTTTTTGGTTTGGTTTAATTTCGGCTCCACAATTACTACAGTATTTCATTAATTAACTCTCTCCTTAATAATCTGTATTAAAATATGAATCTAAAGCACTTAAAGAATTTGAAACTGTTCCTTCAATAAGAATGCGAAGGAGGACACCTAAAATAAGAATATAAATTAAAATAGCATAAATCACGGGCATACGAAGTTGGTGCATATGACTGTGCTTTGTTGTGAGATAAATTGGTGACACTAATGTAAATAGCATAGAAATTAAAACAAGCATTGATCCAAAGCTTGGCACATTAATAGCTAGAAATAATAAGCCTAATAAGAACGCAATTACAGAAAAAGTATTAATTAATACAAAATCGGAAAGTGCTTTATGTACACTGATTTTAATGTTTAGCAGTTTAATCAATAATAATGTAATGGCAAAAATTATTGAAATAGATATTAGTATGTAAAAGGTAATGTTAAAAACGATATTAGCCTTACTTGTCGCAAAAAATGCTACCTCTGCTTGGTATAACTAAAGATAATAAAATAAGTGTAATTATAAACCCTGCAATAATGAGACTGAAAAGCGTTTTAAATGTAAATTGATGTTTACTTATAACTGCCTCATCTGTCCTAGAAAATGAGCTGGAGAAAAATAATTTTGCCTCATTAAAAATATCATCAGAATGTTTGGTAATGTTTTTGTTTGATTGACTTGGTTGTTTTGGCTGATGAGAGGTATGAGATGGTTCATGATTCTGTGATGCATCAGACTGAGATGTATGTTGATTAGTAGTTGGATTGTCAGTAGATGATTGATCTTGAAGTGTTAATTTGGTACCACACTCGCCACAAAATAAATCTTTTTTTGTAACTGACTCCCCGCAATTTGGGCAATGCATAAAAATCCCCCTTATAATATGTTTATTAAAATAGAATATCACAGTTATATCTAGTGCGCACCGCTTTTTCAAAAAAGGAAAAAATTAATAATTTAAAAAGTTATTTTTATTTAATTTTTGTGAGGGATAAAAATTTTTATAGATAATACTTGTCATTAAGAAGTGTTAGAAATCAAAAAAGAAGGCGGAAGACAAAAAATCCTCCGCTATCTCTTTTATCGAACTATTATATTTTGACATAACCTATAATTCTGACCAAATTAAATGTTGGTGGATGGCAAGGGCACAGGCACCTTTGGCCCCATTAATGGGGTGATAAACTTTCATTTGAAAATCAATTTCACCTAATCCACCGTATAAGTTTTGATAACTTAAATATTCTTTTAAAATGACATCTGTAATATCATTGTTAAATAATGGACCATGCAAATAAATTTTATTAGTATCTACTAACATGGTTAAATTATTGAGCGTAATTGCGACTGCACGCATAGCATCTTTGATAATTTGTACGATGCCACTATCGCCTAAACGATACGCTTCTATAACAGTATCTAAAGTTATATCATTTGAGTCTGCTACTAAACTTGTGAGATATGTGCTTTGAGCACTTCTATAAATAACTTTAGCTTTATTTATAATATTCATACCACCTAAATAGTTTTGTAAGCACCCTCTACGACCACATTCACAGCGTTCACCGTCTGGATGGATGATGGTATGTCCGACTTCCCCTACAGAAAAATTGGAAACTCCATATAAATTACCACGGTACATACTAGATGAAAAAATCCCTTTTACAGCATGGAAGAAGATGAAATTTTCGCCATCATTTTCTGATGTAAGTAAATGTTCATATAGACTCATACAATGTACGTTATTTTCTAAAAATACAGGCAGGTCAATACGAGAAAGTAAATTTTTCAAATCAAAACCGGACCAATCACTATTCGAAGCAATTTGTTGATCTATTTCATCAAAGTGACCTGGTAAAGCAATGCCAACTGCTTGAATATTATAAGCCGCATGTTGTTTTAAGAAATGATTAAGTTCTTCCAATATAAAGTTTGGAGTGATTTTTTTAAGAATTGTGTTGTAGTAATATCAATCATATTCTGATCAACGATATTGCCAAGATTGTCAGTTAAACATAACGTTACAAAATCTCTGGCTAATTCAATACCAACATAGTAATTATATTTATTACAAATTGTAAGTAATATTTTTTTGCGTCCTGATGTTTTTTTAGTGTCAATATCGTAATGATCAACTTCAATATCCGTAGATTTAATGAGATTATCTTGTATTAGTTCTGCGGTTACTGCAGTTGTTGTTGCTGGTGTAATTCCTGTATTTCTTGCTATGTCAACTCTTGATATAGGGCCACGTACGTATATTTCATTTAAAATTTGGCCACGTATCATCCGCTGTTTATTTGTCATGTTTGCTTTCATTTTTATCACCATAATTTCTTAATACTCTTATTATTATATTAAAAATAAAAAGTTGCAACTATATTGACACATAATTGATTATAAATTATAATTAATCAAAAACATTGAAAGCGTTTTCAAAATCGAATCTACGATGGGGTGTTGATGTGAGTAAATTTAATGACGCATTAGAAAAACATTTGTTACCAGTCGCTTCTAAATTGGGATCAAATAAAATTTTGATTTCAATGAGGGATGGCATTATCGTTGCAATGCCTTTGATTATTATTGGTTCATTATTTTTAGTAATCAGTGGTATTGCGATACCAGGCTGGATAGAGTGGCTAGAAGCACAGGGGATTCAACCATATTTAATGAAAGCAGTGAATGGGACATTCGGATTAATGGGACTAGTTGCAAGTTTTGGTGTCGCCCATAGTATTGCCCGGCAATATAATACAGATGGGGTTTCAGCCGGTATTATTGCGATGTCAGCATTTTTAGTTGTCACACCGAATGTAATGACTGGAGATAAAGTACCTGAAGAAGCAATACCTCAAATATATATGGGAAGTCAGGGTTTATTTGTAGCACTTATTATTGGTATTATTTCAGGGTTAATTTTTCAGTGGTTTATCAATAGAAACATTAGAATCAAAATGCCAGATCAAGTGCCGCCAGCAGTCGCACAAAGTTTTAGTGCATTAATACCTGGGGCAGCGATTATCATATTATGGCTTGCTGTATATATCGCATTGGATAATTTACCGTTTGGCAACATCCATGAATTAATTGTTAATACATTAGGCGTACCGTTAAGTCTGATGGGAGGAAGCTTGATCGGTACCATTATCTTAGTTGGTCTTAATAGTGCTTTTTGGTTTGTTGGTATCCATGGTGCAAACGTAGTAAATGCAGTTATGCAACCAATTTGGTTGAAAAATATTGATGAAAACCGTCTAGCATATCAAGCCAATCCACACGGAGACTTACCGCATATCATAACGCGACCATTTATTGATAATTTTGTATTTATGGGTGGTGGCGGCTCAACAATAGGTCTAGTCATCGTAATTGCGATATTAGCTTTTAAAAAACGTTCCAGTAAAATCACAAAAACGATGGCACCACTTACTTTAATGCCGGGAATATTTAATATTAATGAACCAACATTGTTTGGTTTGCCTGTTGTACTTAATGTGAGATTAATTATTCCATTTGTATTAGCACCAATGATTAATGCGACGATAACGTATTTCGCAATGTCGAGCGGGATTGTGCATCTCACCAATGGGACGGCGATGCCATGGACGATACCACCTATCATCAGTGGATTTTTAGCGACAGGGCATTATAGTGGTTCATTGGTTCAAATTGTATGTATCATTATCGATATTTTACTCTATTACCCATTTTATAGAGCAATGGAGAAATATAATTTATATTTAGAAGATAAAGAAGTAAACGGAAAAAAAGAAACGGAAGAACCAAAATAAAGGAGTAGATAATATGGTTAAGAGATTATTAAGTGCTAATGCCTCAGAAATAGTGAAAATGACGGCCGAAGAATTAAAACAAAGTATCAAAGCAAGTGATGGTCGCGTTGTTTTAGCAGAGAATGTTGTTACGCGTACACCAGTCATACCAGACATAACAAATGCAGAACTATCACGTGCATTCGGAGCAGATTTGATTTTATTAAATGGATTAGACGCGTTCAATCCTAAAGTAGAAAATATAGATGAGAAAAAACATGTCATTAAAGAATTAAGACGTCTTGTTGCAAGACCTATAGGTGTCAATTTAGAACCAGTAGATGAGCAAGCGAGCATGGCAGAAGAAAAATTAAATATTGCTAAAGGACGACAAGCAAGTTCGAAAACAGTAAAAGCTTTAGAAAAATTAGGCATAAACTTTATTTGCATGACAGGTAATCCAGGTACTGGCGTATCTAATGAAAAAATTGTTGGTGCAATTGCTGAGACAAGAGCAAATTTTTCAGGATTGATTATAGCCGGAAAAATGCACAGTGCGGGTGTAGATGAACCTGTAATTACTAAAGCATATGTTGAAAAATTTATTGATGCGAGTGCTGATATTATTTTAGTACCATCTATTGGAACAGTTCCAGGATTTGATGAAGCACAATTAAAAGACATAGTGAAAGCAGTCCATCATCATGGTGGTTTAGTCATGTCAGCAATAGGGACAAGTCAAGAGAGTTCTGACGCCAGTACAATTAGGGACTTCGCAATTCGAAATAAAATATGCGGTGTGGATATTCAACATATTGGTGACGCAGGCTATGGCGGTTTAGCTCCTGTAGAAAATATTTTTGAATTAAGTAAAGCGATACGTGGACAACGCCACACATTATCCATGATAGCGAGATCAATTAACAGATAGGGTATAGTAATAATAAATGGAGGGAATTATATGGCAGAAAAAACAATAATGCTTGTATGTGCAGCTGGAATGAGTACAAGTATGTTAGTTCAGAAAATGCAAAAAGAAGCTGAAAAACAAGATTTAGACCGTGAAATATTTGCAGTCTCAACGACAGAAGCGGATCAAAAAATTGAAGATGCTCAAGTAGATGTTTTGTTATTAGGTCCACAAGTCCGTTTTAAAAAAGATGAATATACTAAAAAATGTACAGACAAAAACATACCTGTAGAAGTCATTGAAATGACAGATTACGGTACGATGAACGGCGCAAACGTATTAAGTGCGGCGGAACGTTTAATGAGCGAATAGGGGTGGAACAATGACTGAAGAAGAGAAGAATTTGGAATTTGCAATGTCGCTCATTGCTTATAGTGGTGATGCTAAAAGTCATGCGATGGAAGCCATATTTGCAGCTAAAAAAAGTGCGTTTGATGAAGCGGAAACGAAACTGAAACAAGCTGAAGCCGCTTTGCTTGAAGCACATCATGTACAAACGAATATGTTAACAAAGGAAGCACAAGGTGAACATATCAATTTGACGCTGTTAACAGTGCATAGTCAAGACCATTTAATGACAGCAATCACTTTTAAGGATATTGCCCAGGAAATGATAGATTTATATAAAGAAGTAAAAAATAATAAATAATTGTATGATTTGTTATGGTATTGAATCAATGTCAGCAAAAGATGTAAAAGTTTAATTACTTTTACATCTTTTTTGTTTTGAAAAATAAACAAAGAAGTATCAAATTAGGTCTATGCATTTTATAATTTAAAAATAGTATTTTTTATTTAGATGTGCAACTTTTCGTATTGTGAGACGAAATAGATTACACATCCACACGTACAAGAAAGCGATTACAATATAACTGTAAGGAGGTTGCTGATGTGTTAAGCAAGAGACAACATCATATATTAACGTACTTACTTGAACGTGAAGCCTTTGTTCAAATTCATAATTTAGCAACACAGTTCAATGTATCTGAAAGAACAATACAATATGACCTTGAATACATTGAAACTATGGAAGATAAATTAGATTTAACGATTCATCGGAATAAATATGAGGGGATAAAGATTACAACGACAGCGCTTCAGTTGGCAACATTAGAGCCAAAATATACGGGAACATCGATGCATTATTCAAAGAAAGAACGCATATTATATATCACTTTGAAGTTGTTTGAATCGATTGAACCCACATCATCCCAAGTATTAGCAACATTGGTTTCAGTAACACGTCGTACAATTGTTGAAGATTTAAAAAATGTTCAATCTTGGTTAGAAGAAAACGATTTGTTTCTTGAGTACAAGAAAAATAAAGGGTTTGTAATTCAGGGTGAGGAAAATGCTTATCGTAAAGCCTATGCCACACGTGTACATGAATATTTTCAAACGCACACACATCACATGGGTCATCAACTTTTTTCGAATAAAGAGTTAGAACAAATTCGTTTAACAGTAACTTCTATATTATTAGATGCAAAATATCAATTAGTTCAAAGTGCAATTGATGGATTGATTTATCACATTTTGATTGCGCTTCATCGTACAAATGAACATTTTGCCTTCGATATACCTGATAAAGAGTATGAAAAGCTCGCTAAAACAGAGCAATTTCATATTGCACTTAAAATTAAAGAAAAATTAGAAGCTATTTTTCAGATTGAATTTCCAAAAAGTGAAGCGGCTTTTATTACTTTACATTTATTGGGTGCTAAAACGTCAGAAGTGAATGAACTCAATCAACAAATAGGCGATTTAGAGATATTAACAGAACAATTGATTGAACGTATGAGTGGTGAGTTAGGACTAGATTTAATGTCTGATAGCAAATTAGCAAATGGTTTAATCGTACATTTGAGACCTGCAATTCATCGATTGAAGTTTGATATGACGCATGCGAACCCTTTAAATAAGGAAATCCATACGCAGTATCACCATATTATAGAAGGAATTAAAAGGCATGTATGGGGCATTGAAGAAAATTACCAAATACACTTTACTGATGATGAATTATCGTATATCACATTGCATTTTGCTTCTGCGATTGAACGGATTTCAGCAGTGACCACAAATGCCATTAAAGTCGTGTTACTTTGTGGATCAGGTATAGGAACATCTCAATTATTAAAAAGTAGGATGGATCATATTTATCCAGAATTAGAAATTGTAGATGCTTATTCTATATATGAAATAGATGAAGTAATGCTAAAACATGAAGGTATTGATTATATCATTTCTACGGTTCCTTTTGAACAAGCAAGCGTACCAGTAATTAGGGTTTCGCCATTTTTAAATAAAGACGATCGAAAGCAATTAAATGAAATTATTAACCATTCAAGAGAGCGATATGTAAATGATGTTAAAGGGTTAGGGCCAACGTTACAAGAAGTATTACCACAATCTCGAATATTGACACAACAGCAAACACTTTTAAGAAATGATGCAATTAGACAATGTGTATCACCGCTTGTAAATGATCAAATCGTAGATGAGGCCTATGCTCGCTGACATTATTGAACAATTAGATGCATTTGGACCTTATATGGTAATTAGTCCTCATATTGCATTGATTCATGCTAACCATAAACATGTTAAACAACCTGTGGGATTTAGTTTAGTTCATTTTAAAACGGGTGTGATCTTTAATCATCAGCAATATGATCCAGTGCATATCATTATTACATTAGCTACGGAGCAGCCGCAGATACATTTAAATGCTTTGCGACAATTTAGCGAGCTAATCATGGAGGAAGCAACGAGAGCAACACTGTTTTCTGGAAATATAGCAGATATCATGTCATGTATTCGTGATGTAAGTCAACATTAATAAGGGGGATATAAATGAGTCCGGAAATTTTATCATCGGATAAAGTACAGATACGAGATCGAGTGGATGATTGGAAACATGCAATTCGTGTTGCATCTGAACCTCTGCTAGAACAAGGGTACTTTAAACAACAATACATTGAAAAGATGATTTATAGCGTAGAAGAATTAGGGCCCTATATTGTAATAGCACCTGAAATTGCAATAGCGCATGCTAGACCGAGTGATGATGTTAAAAAAATAGGATTAAGTTTATTGAAATTGAATCACCATATTAACTTTTCTGAGAACGGACATCATGCGTCTCTCGTGTTTGTATTAAGCGCTGTTGATAACGAGGGACATTTAGAAATTTTAAGAAATTTAGCAACAATCTTAGGGGATTCGAACACAGTTAATAAATTATTAGCAGCAACAGACATTGATGAAATAATAAATATATTTAAAGGAGAATGATGAAAATGAAAATTTTAGTTGTATGTGGTCACGGTTTAGGAAGTAGCTTTATGGTGGAAATGAATGCACAGGAAGCTTTAAAAAATTTAAATGCACCATCAGACTTTAAAGTTGAACACAGTGATGTCATGTCTGCAAGCCCTGATATGGCAGATTTATTTATTTGCGGTAGAGATTTAGAAGAAAATACAAAGCACTTAGGGGACGTTATTGTTTTAGATAACATTCTAGATAAAGAAGAGTTACAAAATAAATTGAATGAGAAATTAAGTGATTTGAACATTTTATAAATTAGAAGTAAGGGGGCAACGTTATGAAACCTATCCTAGATTTTATCGTTGATATTTTGAGTCAACCTGCTATATTAGTTGCTTTAATTGCTTTAATAGGTCTAATTATGCAGAAAAAATCAGCCACTGACATCACGTCCGGTACGATTAAAACGATACTTGGATTTTTAGTGTTAAGTGCAGGGGCGAATGTTGTAACACAATCATTAGAACCATTTGGAAAAATATTCCAACACGCTTTTGGCGTGCAAGGTGTCGTACCTAATAACGAAGCGATTATTTCAATTGCTTTAGAACAATATGGCACAACAGCAGCATTAATTATGGTATTTGGGATGATTGTTAATATCATTATCGCACGTATTACGAATTTGAAATATATCTTTTTAACAGGTCATCATACATTTTATATGGCAGCCTTTTTAGCTATATTACTGTCAGTAGGTAATATCACTGGGACATTGACAGTAATCACAGGATCTATTATTTTAGGATTGATTATGGCTATATTACCAGCGTTAGCACAACCAACAATGAAGAAAATAACTGGGACTAACCAAGTCGCTTTAGGTCACTTTGGTACGATCAGTTATTGGGCAGCTGGAGAGATTGGAAAGTTATTTAAAGGAAAGTCTAAATCAACAGAAGAAATTAATTTTCCTAAAGGCTTGAGCTTTTTAAGAGAAAGTACAATCAGTATTTCATTAACAATGACATTACTCTATTTTGTGGCAGCGTTATTTGCGGGTCCAACCTTCGTACATACAGAAATTAGTGACGGTCAAAACTTTATTGTATTTTCACTGATTCAAGGGGTTACTTTTGCAGCTGGTGTGTTTATCATATTAACGGGTGTACGTTTAATATTGGCTGAAATCGTGCCGGCGTTTAAAGGTATTTCTGAAAAATTAGTACCTAACACAAAACCAGCATTAGACTGTCCTATAGTCTTCCCTTATGCACAAAATGCTGTATTAATTGGCTTTTTTGTCAGTTTTATAGTTGGGGTCTTGGGCATGTTCGTCTTATTCTTATTTGGTGGGGTAGTTATACTTCCAGGTGTAGTAGCTCACTTCTTCCTTGGGGCAACGGCTGGCGTATTTGGTAACGCGCGTGGTGGTATTAGAGGTGCAATAGCAGGTTCAGCATTAAATGGCTTGTTAATTACATTCTTACCACTGCTGTTCTTGCCATTCCTAGGTGAACTTGGTGGCGCAGCAACGACATTCTCAGATACAGATTTCTTAGTTGTAGGTATCGTCTTTGGTAATATTGCGAAATATCTAGGGCTTATCGGTATCGCCGTTTTAGTCTTAATCTTAGCAACGGCAGCAATTTTATTACAAAAACGTACGAATCAAAAAGAAGCAGAGGAACAGTAAAATTAAATAATTAAAATAAAACAGGTGAGCATCTTATAAATTAAGGATGCTTACCTGTTTTTTTATGTCAATTTAGTATGAAGTCTTATTAAAAATAATCAATGAAACTGTAAAAGTTAATTTGTTAGCTCATAACTTTCTGCTATTAAATCTTTAATATGATTTATAGAGTTAATCTCATTTAAATTGATACTTATCCAATTGGATTTATCCATGTGATAGGCTTTGTAAAATCCTTCTTTTTTTCTTAAAGGTCCAATAAATTCTTGTCTGATTTTCAAATTTAATACATCTATTTCATCAGAGCCATTTAACCCTAATTTGTCTTGAGCAATATTCATCACTAAAGCAAACCATTTTTTGTTAGCTTTATGTCTTAAAGCTGCAAAATTCGAATAAGTTTTCCAAGGGTAATCTGGTTTCACATCATACTTACGATTTACATAATTAAAAACTTCTTCCCTATCTAACATCATTTCACCTTCTTAATCATTATCTTCCCGATTTGTTTTAATTTAATCTCTAGCAAAATTCATTTTTGTTAGTTTACAATATAATTGTTCATTATATTAAATTGTAAAATGAAATTAAATAACAATTTAAATACATATGATTTATGTGGTACAATATTGATATTGCAAGTGAAGATATCGGGGGAATGTTATAAATGTTGTACACAATTACATCAACATTACCACCAGTTCATGGTGGAAGAACGAAAGCGTTATTAAATAGAATTCAATTAATGCATAATGATTTAAATGAAACAAACACAATATTAACGACAAATTATAATCCTAACTATTATGACGTTATTAAATCATTTGTGGAAAATAATAAATTAAATGCTCAAATTAGAGTAGAAAATATTTATGATTGGCTATCTGATTTTAAGTTATTATATAATCCACACGCTAATAGTGACACAATAGAATATCATGAAGTTGAACGGGATATTGAAGGATTAACAAGTGAAATCAGAAAGAATAATAGGGATGTCGTTCGTTATTATGACGGCGATACATATGTTCTATATAGAAAATTCAGAACAGGAAGTAATATTTTAGAATTCGAAGATTTTATGACGCCTTATTGTAAAAAAAGAGTAGAGAGACATCAATATAATACTTATGGAGAATTGCATAAAAAAGTTTATTTTTCCACTAAAAATTATGGGAAAATTGCAGAAAAGTTCTACGATAGAGAAGGTTATAAATATTGTGAAAAGTTTTTTGCTGATGATGAGAACACAACACTATTATTAGTTCAATTATATAAAGAGGGTAAACATTTTAAAGCATTTGAAAATGAAAAACAGCTTTTTCAATATTATTTCCAAAACCGTTTAAAGGATGGAGATATTGTCTTTAATGACGCCAGACTTTTAGACGGAGCATTACTACAACAAACGAATAATACTAAAAATGTGTTGGTTTTTCACAACTCACATTTAGACGGCAGTAATGTAAAAAATTCCTATAAATATGCACTTACAAATTCAGAACGTGTCACTAAATATTTAGTGTTAACGAACCATCAAAAAAAGATATACAAAATTTATATTCTATTGATGATGACCGTTTTGCTGTAATTCCCCACTTTATTGAAGTAGCGGAGCCTTCTCGTGAACCTTCAAGTTTTAAAGATCAATTTATCTATATAGGTAGATTTGGATTACAAAAACAATTAGACCATCTTATAAAGGCGTATAAATTATTTCGTGAAGCAGGTTACACAAGTAAATTAGTATTATATGGAAAAGATGAAGCGGATCAATTAAAAATGATTAAAGATTTAATAAATGAATATGCTTTAAATGAGTACGTTGAGATTAATGATTATACATCCAATCCATTAGCAGAATTTAAAGCTTCAAGAGCATCATTATTAACAAGTGATTTTGAAGGATTTGGCTTAACAATTATGGAAAGTATAGCAGTTGGATGCCCTGTTATTTCGTATGATGTTAAATATGGCCCCCGAGAAATAATTGAAAATGGACAGAACGGATACTTAGTCGAACCTAATAATATTTCATATTTTGCAAAAAGCATGATGAAAATTGTTGATGAACCACTTAACAACGTAAAAAATAATGAACGATTAAAACATCAAACAGCAATTGATAATTATGCTGAATTATTGGAGCAACTTAGACGATAGAAATTAAGCAAATATTAAAATTACAAAACGCAAAATGTGGATCTGTGTTTAGATATAGAGGAGAAAATTTATGCAAATTAAAAAAGCGATTATACCCGCAACAGGTTTAGGTACGAGATTTTTACCAGCAACAAAGGCCATGCCGAAAGAAATGTTGCCAATATTAGATAAACCTACGATTCAATATATAGTTGAAGAAGCAGTGAATGCTCGGTATAGAAGATATTATTATAGTTACAGGTAAACATAAAAGAGCAATAGAAGATCATTTTGATAATCAAAACGAACTTGAAATGATACTTAAATCTAAGGGCAAAACAGACTTATTAAATGCAGTACAATATTCAAGTAATTTAGCTAATATGTTCTATGTAAGGCAAAAAGAACAAAAAGGTCTAGGTCACGCGATATGGTCGGCGAAACAATTCATTGGTAATGAACCTTTTGCGGTATTATTGGGTGATGATATTGTGAAGTCAAATACACCAACAATTAAACAATTAATGAATCAATATGACAAAACTGGTAAACCAATCATTGGTGTGCAAACAGTGAATGAAAGTGAAACACACAGATATGGTATTGTGGATCCATTAGAATCAAATGATCGATTATTTGGTGTTCGACAATTTGTAGAAAAACCTGAAAAAGGCACGGCACCATCAAACTTAGCGATTATGGGACGTTATGTATTAACACCAGAGATATTTGATTATTTAGAAAGCCAAGAAATAGGTACAGGTGGGGAAATACAATTAACAGATGCAATTGAACGGTTAAATAGTGACGATTGCGTTTATGCTTTCGATTTCGAAGGAAATCGCTATGATGTTGGTGAGAAATCAGGATTTGTCAAAACAACAATACAGTTTGCTTTAGATAATGAAGAAATGTCTGAAGATATAATTGATTTTATTAAATCACTAAATATATAATATGAATAAAGCATAAAAAAATCTCAACCAACATTGGTTGAGATTTTTTGGTTATTAAGTTATTTAACTTCGTTTGGTACGTCTTTCGGCACGTTTTTGGCCTGATATGTTTTTTTATATTCTTCACTTGCATGCCGCATTGGTATTAAATAAAGTGCTAAGGCAGCTATTAAACCTGGAATAGCAAAAGCGATAAAGTACAACGGCATAGGTAATGCAAATGTGAGTAAAAAGCCACCCATTAGTGGTCCAATCATTCCGCCGACTCTCCCAATACCAGAAGCTGTACCTAGCGCTGTGGATCTAATATAAGCTGGGAAATATTGCGATACGAAAGCTTGAACGAGATTTTGTGAACCTATGGTAGCAGCGCCTGCGATTGCAATTAAGATATAAATAACAAATATATTAACATCTTTACCTAAAGACAATAGAGATAAAGAGATAGCGCCAGCAATGTATAATGGCACAAGTAGTTTTTTGGAACCAAATTTGTCGCATAGTCTTCCGATTATAAGTGTTCCAATGATTGCTCCAACTTGTAATACGATTAAAAATACTAAACTAGAATTTAATTCATATCCAGCACGCATCATTAAATTTGGTAGCCATGTATTTAAACCAAAAATCATTAACAAACAGCAAAAGAAAGTTAACCAAAATAAGACTGTACTGAGCGCCCGATTTTCTTTAAATAGGTCCATTAAAGGCACTTTAGTAGTAGAAACTTCGATATCTTTTATCGTATCGTTCATAGATATGTTAAGTTTTGGATCAATTTTTCTTAATGTATTTACTGCTTCTTTTTTCCTATTAGTACGATTTAAATAACTAAAAGTCTCAGGTAATTGTTTAAGTAAAAAAGGTAGTGCAAATATAGGTAAAATTGCTACCCAAAAGATTGAACGCCAACCTCCGATAGGCATTAATGTTAACCCTAATACTGGTGCAAGAATACCACCAATTGAGTAGCCACATAACACAATTGAAACTACAAGATTTTTCATTCTTTCAGGTGCAAAATCAGTTGCTAGTGCAATGACATTAGGCATGATACCCCCCAAACCTAAACCTGCTAAAAAGCGATAGATGCCAAACTGTGTTGTATTTGCGGCAAACCCACAAAGACATGTAAATAAGCTGAATAAAATCAATGTGATTGCTATGACATTTTTTCTACCAATACGATCAGCTAAAATGCCAAAACCTATAGCCCCAAACATCATACCGAATAGGCCATAGCTACTTAAAGTACCTGCTTCAATTTCGGAGAGCCCCCAATCCTCAATTAACATAGGTACTGCTGTCCCGTACAAAACTAAATCATAGCCGTCGAAAATAATAAGAAAAAAGCTCCAAAAAATTAATTTGAAATGAAATTTGTTGAACTTACTTTTATTAACTACTTTGGTTGTATTGATTTCCCCCATAAATATACCCTCCATGAAATTAAACACTAATAATAAAATATAATAATAAAACAGTATATTTATCATATTAGTGTCCTTTGTTCTTTAGTGGTGATTATATAGGTGTTTTTTTACAATTACAATGAAAAATGTGAAAATTAAGAATATTTAACTGTTATGGAGTGGTAATTCAAACTGTTAGAAAACTAAGTAGAAAAGGGGTGAGTAGCGAAATCAATATGACATTTAAAGCTTAAAAAAATCACCCATTAAAATAATTTAATGGGTGATTATATATTCAATTATTAGACTAAGCTACAGAAAATAATTTAAATTATCTTGAATATTAAAGGTGTAATCCTAATAATTTAGAAATTTCTTTTTGTTTTTCTAATAAATAATATGTATCTGGTGAGTCTACCGAATCTGGTAAATTGTCTTTTACTCCTATAACAGAAATGATTCCTTCTAATTCTTTATTAAATGTAAACACAGGGAAAGAAACAGAAGAAATTGCAGGGATCAACGGTTCTTCAGCAAAAGCAATTTGTTGATTGTGAATTTTATTTAATTCTTCATCTTCGTACTCTTTTTGAGTTTCATCAAAAAAGGTTGCAAATATTTTACCGGAAGAAGATTTCGGGGGAGTACTGTACCAATTTGTGCACCAATATTTAAAATACCTTCTGCATGCCAAATTTTTGTAACGACTGGGCCTCGTCTAGTGATTACTGAATACAGCACTGTATTATTATTGTGACGGCCAATTTCTTGTAAGTATGGTGTCACAATAGCTAGAGAGTCTAAATTACCCATTGCCGACATACCCAGTTGTATGAGTTGGTTCCCTAAATGATATTCACCTGTAGTCGGATTACGATAGACTAATTCATTATTAGCTAAAGTATTCATATACTTATATAAGTTACTTTTCGTAATAGAAGTAATTTGTTGAATCTCACTAAATTTCATAGGAGATTTAGATTTCTGTAAAACATTCAATATTTTAATACCTGTATCTAAAGATTGGATATAGTCTTTACTCTTTTTATCCGCCATTTATTACTCACGCTCCTTCATGCAACCAAATTATAGCACAATATTCTACCACTATACATTTCCTAAATTTTAGTTTGAAATAATAACTTTTTATACTAATAGAAATGAATTACTACGAAAAGGAAGATTGACAATTTTCTGACAATTAATTATAATTGTTTACAAATGGTGAACTCATTATCACATGAGTGGAAAATCATTAGAAAAAATAAGTTTTTATTGATAAAGAAAACTTAAATTTTAAAACAAAGGGAGATATTTTATGAAACTGATTACTTTTAAAACAAATGGTTATTCTAGGTTAGGTACATTAACAGAAAAAAATGAAGTAGTAGATTTAAACTACGCATTTCAAGCTTTATTACAAAGCAAGGAGAAATATCGTAGTGAAACGATTGCTGAAGCATATGTTCCATCTGATGCGAAGGGGTTCATTGAAGGTGGAGAAGAAAGTTTAAACTATGCTAAAGAAGCAATCGAGTTTGCACAAGCTAAACCAGATGTATTTAATCATCAATTAATTTATAAAAAAGAAGACGTGAAAATAGAGGCGCCTATTCAAAATCCAGGAAAAATGTTTTGCGTAGGACATAATTATGAAGAACACATTAAAGAAATGGGTCGTGACTTACCTGAAAATCCAGTAGTATTTGCTAAATTTGATAATACAATCGTTGGTCCAGAAGACGATATTGTTCATTATCCTATCTCAGATAAATTAGATTATGACGCAGAACTTGCTTTTGTAATAGGTAAAGAAGCAAAAAACGTACCTGAAGCAGACGCACTTAATTATGTAGCAGGATACACAATCGTTAACGATGTGACTTATCGTGATATTCAACAAAGAACATTACAATGGCTACAAGGAAAAACAGTAGATGGCACAGCGCCAATGGGGCCATGGATTATGACTTCTGATGAATTACAAGATCCAGACGGATTAGAGTTGGTACTCACTTTAAATGGTGAAGAAATGCAACGTTCAAATACATCTAATCATGTATTCACAGTTCAAAAATTAGTTGCTTTCTTATCTGGATTAGCAACATTGAAACCAGGAGATATCGTTTTAACAGGTACACCAGGTGGCGTAGGTTCAGCACGTGATCCACAAGTATTTATGAAAGATGGCGATGTCGTAAAAATAGAAATCGATAAAATAGGTGCTTTAGAAAATAAAGTAGTTGCAGAAAATAAACAAAAATAAATTTGAAGGAGGCATATAAAATGTCGAAAATAGAAACGTATATCGAATCAATTCAAAGTACTTTAGATAATATTTTAGAAGTAGTAGATGGTTTGCCAGAAGAAACGATACGTTGGAATCCAACAGAAGATGAATGGTCTATTTTACAAATTTTAAATCATGTTAAAGAAGCGACTTCATATTGGTTAAGCGAAACTGAAACAGTATTATCAGAACCAGGTTCAAAATGGGGAAGAGGTTTGAAAGATGAAGCTAGATTAGAAGCAGTGTCTAACCCAGAAGCATTAAATGTTGAAAATGTTATACAATCAATTTCAAATTTGAAAGACGAAGTAAATGAAAGACTTTCAAAAATTGACGAAAGCCGTTTAACAGAAGAAAATCCACATCGAAATTTCGAAAAATTTGGTAATAAACCTGTTTCATTTATTATTGAACATTTTATTGACGAGCATATTGAAAAGCATCTTGGACAAATTAAAAGAAATTTAAGTAAAGTAACTGAATAAAATCATATTATAAAGGGGAGATTTTTTTATGGCAGATAAAGGAAGTTTCTTACAAGACAATGACGTAAAAGATTTCACACGAGATATTCAACAATATAATTTAGGACCACTTTGGGAAGCTATTCCTGAAGTAATGAATAAGACACCACAATCACAGGCACAGGCTTATTTATGGAGTGGGGAATTGTTGAAGAAGAAATTATCAGAGGCAGCGGAAATATTTACGCCTGACAGAGGTGGCGAGCGTCGTGCTATCTATTTTCAAAACCCAGGTTTAACTTATCGTCAACCATGGGGACATGTATCAACAACTCAGACGCTTTATGCAGCAGTGCAATTATTACAACCAGGAGAAGAAGCTCCTTCACATCGACATACGCAAAGTGCACTCAGATTTATAACTGAAGGAGAAGGCGCATATACAATTGTTCAAGGTGAACGTATATTTATGGAAGAAGGGGACTTTTTAACAACGCCTAAAAATTTATGGCATGGTCATGGTCATTTAGGTGATGAACCAATGATATGGATGGATGCGTTAGATATTCCTACTATTTATAATCTAGGTGGTACTTTCTTTGAACCATACGAAGATGGATTGCAACAACCTGATGTTCCAGATAACTTCTCTGAAAAAAGATATCGAGGTGGAATGGTACGTCCAATTGGTGATGACAAATTTGATGTAGCACCACTGGCTAACTATAAATGGGATCGTACTGTAGATGCAATCAACGGTCTTATGAACTTTGAACCTGATCCATATGATGGATTTACAGTTGAATATATTAATCCGTCAACAGGAAAATCTGCTAACCCAACGGTCGGCTCTAGAATGACACATTTACCTAAAGGCCATCATACAAAAGCACATAGACATACACACTCAGTTATATATTGTGTGCATAGAGGATCTGGTTATACCGTTATTAATGGTATGAAATTTAATTGGAAAAAAGGGGATTACTTTGTAGTTCCAAACTGGAATTGGCATGAACATGTAGCAAGTGAAGATTCATATTTATTCTCAGTTAATGATATTCCAATTATGGATCGCTTTGAGTTAGAAAGAGGAAATAGTTTAGAAGAAAACAAGGGGCATCAAAAAATAATTAGCGAATTTACAGACGATTTTCGTTAATAACATTACATGATATAAAATAACTTAATCATAATAATTTTTTAAAGTTGATTTTTAAAACAAGGGGGTAAACATCATGAGTAATGAAAATAAAAAAATGATCATTATTGGCGGCGGTATTGGAGGTTTAGCAACAGCTTTGGGTGTCTGCTCAGAATGGAAATGATGTTAAAGTTTTAGAAAAGGCACCAGAAATCAAAGAAATTGGCGCGGGTATTCAACTTGCGGCGAATGGTACAAATGTATTACAAAAATTAGGCGTAATGGATAAGATTAATGAAGTAGCTGTTTTTCCAAAACGGTTAGTATTAATGAACGCATTTACGGGTGAAGAATTATCTGCGCTAGATATCGATTCAAACTATCGTGAGAGATATGGTGCACCTTATATCGTACTTCATCGTTCTGATTTGCATCGTATTTTATTAGAAGCATGTGAAGAACATCCTGGTATTGAATTATCTACAAATCAATACATCAAAAACATAGAAACAAAAAACAACGGAGATGTAAAAGTTATAGCTAAAAATGGTGATAGCCATGAAGCAAATGCTGTTATCGGCGCAGATGGTTTATGGTCTACTACACGCGGTTATTTAATTGATGACGAACCTATTTGTTCAGGATATGTTGCATATAGAGGTGCAATTCCAATGGAAGAAGTTACTAATATTGGTAATCTGGACGACGTCTATATGTGGATTGGTCCTGATATGCATGTTGTACAATATCCAGTACGTAAAGGTGAACTTTATAACCAAGTTGTTGTATTTAAAAGTAAAAACTATCAACCAGGTAATGAACTCGCAGATGACTGGGGTACACCAGAAGAAATGGATGAAGTATTCTCAGGAACATGTGATAAAGTGCAAACTGCAGTTTCCTATATTTCAAGACAAAAAAGATGGCCAATGTTTGATCGCAAGCCAATTGATAAATGGTCAGAAGGCAACTTCACATTGATGGGCGACGCGGCGCACCCAATGCTACAGTATCTTGCTCAAGGCGCATGCCAAGCTTTAGAAGATGCATCATTCATGGCTGATATGTTAGAAAAACATGAAACAAATTATGAACAAGCATTTAAAGAATTTGAAGAAGAGCGTAAACCACGCACCACATTTGTACAAGAAAATGCACGTGTATGGGGCGAAATCATACATGGTAAAAATAAAGTGAATAATCTATTAAGAAACGCAATTTTGAAAGCGCGTACAGAACATGATTATCAATATGTAGATCAATATCATGGTGGGCATTTTCAAAATGAAGAAGTAAGTCATTAAAATATTTCATAAATTGAGCTATAAAGCATCTATGTCGTAGATGCTTTATAGCTTTTTTTAATTCTTATGAAATTTAAGATAGTTATTCTTTATAATAAACAAATTGGCTCGTCGTCGCGAGTAAAATTCCATCATAGCTCCATATTTCTCCAGTTTGATCAAAGAAGCCATCATAGAATTTTAGCGCACGCGTATGACCTAAGACTTCTCGATCGCCATGTGTTTTAAGTGTTTCTGAATCAGCATGAAAATAAATGGTAAGTGAAACTGTTCCAATCGGTACCATTTTTTCACGACGCACCCAAATACGTGGAAAGAAAGCATCACATATTGAAGTAAGTGAGAGAAAATCGAGGTTTCTCTTTGGATTGTCTTGTATCCATTGAAGCGTCGTTGAATCATGAGCATTGTTAGATTGTGTTTGTGATAACGCGAGTGGTGCCCCTTTAATAATTCGTATATCATAATTCTGTAACCAAGGTGGTGCGCCCTCTATAGAAGGAAGTGCAACTTTTTCAGCAGCTGGTACATTAGGGAAAGCTATCTCGGTAGTAGACCAAGTATCTCGTCGTTGAGCAGTAACAGCCGTTCCAGTAATGACAGTTTTATCATTTTGAGAAAGCACAATATACCAATGCTGAGTGGATCTATTTGTTCGAGTTGGTGTTGCTATAATATTAAAATCGCCATCAGCTACAGGTGCTGCGTAGTTGATAGTTAATGATGCTTGGTTCTCCTAATCGTTCTGGATGTTCTAAGACGGCACGAAGTAACGTAGATGCAATAACACCACCAAACGGCCCAATCATATTGGCATACTTTTCGGACGTATGGCCACTATAAACACCTGGCGTTTCTTCAGTTAGTTGTGTAGCTTTATCAAATGGATGATTCTGTCCCATAGTAAATCCCCCCAAAAATTATGCGTTTAATCCTTATTAATACATATTTGATTAAAATAGAATTTTAAAGAAAGCATTATACTTAATATATCCTGTTTCTACTGTGATTAAGCATTTATTTTAACTACTAGATAAAGTATTATAACGAAGATTATTGATTCCCTTTTTAAATAATACTTAGCACTTTTATTAATATTTTAATATAACTTTTAAAATGTTAACTTTCAAATAAGAAAAACATAAAAAGCATAAATTAATGTTTTAATAGACTGAATTATCTGATAATATAAAGTTAGTTTGTAAACGCTTTCAACAAAAGGGGGATTAGGATGAAAAGATGGGGGATTTTAATTGTCATTTTTTCAATTGTGCTAGCAAGTTGTGGCAAAGATAATAATTCGAATGCGTCAAATAAGGAATTTCCCAATGAAACGGTAGAAATTGTTGCACCGGCTTCTCCAGGAGGCGGGTGGGATACAACAGCTCGTGCCATTCAAAAAATTATGATTGATGAAAACTTAACCAAGCAAAATGTCAATGTTATTAATAAACCTGGAGGTGGTGGAGAGGTAGGTTGGCAATATTTAAAATCACGTTCACCGAACACCATATCTATTAATTCTAGTTTATTATTATCTAATAATGAATTAGGGCTAAGTGATTTAAGTACAGATGATTTCACTCCTATTGCTATTTTAGCAACTGAATGGATTAGTTTAACAGCATCTAATCAATCTAATTTAAGCTCTGGTAAAGAAGTGATGGAAAAACTAAAAGAAGATCCAGAATCCTTAACTATAGGTGTTGCACCAGGTTTAGGAAACAATGATCATTTAGCATTTGTTCAAGCGACAAAAGAACAAGGTGTTGATGTAGAAAAAATAGATTTCCTTGTGTATAAGAGTGGAGGAGATTTACAAACGGCTTTATTAGGTGGTCACGTAGATGTTGCATCTACTGCAGTCTCTGAAGTTAAAGAACAACACCAAACTGGGAAATTAAAAATGTTGGCAGTCACTGCAGATAAACCAGTTGAAGGTATTGAAGAAGTGCCTACTTGGGAAGAACAAGGTGTTGATGTCGTATTTCCACATTGGCGTGGGGTCATGGGACCGAAAGATATGACACCACAACAACGTGAATATTGGGATACTACAATGAAAAAAGTAGTTGAATCTGACAGATGGCAAGAAATAAGAAAAAACAATGATTGGGAAAACTTTTACAAAGATAGCGAAGAAAGTGAAGCGTTCTTAAAAGAACAACGCAAGAAATATAAAAAATTAGTCGAAGATTCAGGTCTGAAATAAGGGGGAGTATAAATGTCACGACTTGTCTTTCCAGTATTATTAATATTATTTGGTGTAGTTTATTTAGTATTAACAATTAATATACCAAAATCAAACATTGGAGACCCTAATAGTCCGATGTATTTTCCAATGTTAGTTGGTTTATTACTTCTTATAATGAGCATTGTTTATTTTTATCAAGAGTTTAAAAAACGTCACGAAGAATTCACAGCTTTTTCACAATTACTAGAAAGAAAAACATTTATACGTATCGTTTTAACAATTATCTTAACAGTGATATACGCTTTAATATTCGAACGTCTTGGTTTTTTAATTTCAACAATTATATTCTTAGGTGCGATTATGTTCTTAATTAATGGATATAAAAGATGGTTACAAAATATTTTAGTTACGGTGATTTTTTCTGGCATTGCATGGTACACATTCGCACAATTATTGAATGTCAGTTTACCTTAAGGAGGGTGATTTAAATGGGGATTGATGCAGGTAGTTTTTTAGAAGGATTATCAACTGCGTTTCATCCGATGAACCTTTTATGGGTACTTATCGGTGGTTTTCTAGGTACAGTGGTAGGTATGTTACCTGGATTAGGACCTGCGACTGCGGTTGCAGTACTGATACCTGTGACATTCGGTATGGAACCAGTAAGTGCACTGATTTTGATGGTTTCAATTTATTATGGCGCCATGTACGGTGGCTCGAGAAGTTCGATTTTATTAAATACGCCAGGTGATGGTTCAGCGATTGCGGCTACATTTGATGGTTACCCGATGACCAAAAATGGAGAGGCTGGTAAAGCACTAACTATCTCAGCTATAGCTTCATTAATAGGTGGTATTACTGCAGTGTTTGGTTTTATCATTTTAGCTAAGCCATTGTCTGCCTTCGCTTTAAAATTTGGTCCACAAGAATATTTTTTACTATTCTTATTTACACTTTCAGCTATTGTAACTTTATCATCTGGAAAGATGGTTAAGGGGTTTATTGCCACGAGTATCGGTTTAATCGTTAGTACAGTAGGTGTTGATTTACAAACAAGTATTTATCGTTTCACTTTTGACATACCTCATCTAAGTGAAGGTATCAACTTCTTAGTAGTTATCATTGGTGTATATGCAGTAGCAGAAGTGTTATATAATTATTTACATTTAGATGCATTGAAACCACCTAAAGCTGATGTAGGATCAATGAAATTATCAAAAGAAGATTGGAAACGAACAAGAGGTGCTATGTTTCGACAAAGCCCTATTGGATTTCTAATAGGTGTTTTACCAGGAGCCGGTGGCTCTATTGCGGCAATGTTAAGCTATTCAACCGAAAAACAAATTTCTAAAAATGGTAAGAATTTTGGGAAAGGTCAAATAGAAGGTGTAGTCTGCGCCAGAAGCTTCTAATAATGCTCGCATCAGTAGGTGCTTTAATACCATTATTAACGATGGGCGTTCCAGGCTCAGGGACAACAGCTGTGATTTTAGGTGCGGTAGTTATGCTAGGCTTACAACCAGGGCCTTTATTATTTGCAAACGAACCTGAAACGATATGGACACTCGTTAATAGCATGTTTATCGGTAATATATTTTTAGTGATTTTAAACATTGCTTTAATAGGATTGTTATTAAAGATATTACGTACACCGCCAAAAGTTTTATATCCACTTATTTTGGTGCTAGCGTTTATCGGTACATATACATTAGGTTATAGTATAACTGATTTCTATATTTTAATTATTTTCGGTATTATTGGATTAGTTATGAAATTATTAGATTTTCCACTTGCACCTTTGATTTTGGCAGCAATTATAGGTTCAGATATGGAACAGAATTTCCGTAAAAGCTTAATAGTTAGTAATAACAATGTAGGAGATATATTTTTGGGATCCCCAATTAGTATCGTTTTATCATTGATGACTATTTTAGCGTTGTTCTATCCGCTGATTATAAATGGTTTCAAAAAATTAATGATAAAAAAATAACATAATGAAACTTTTCAATATGTTTTATTATGAATACTTTCAAAACATAAATAAACCAAGTGCTTTTATAGCACTTGGTTTATTTTTTATAGGTATTTTTCCTTGAGACAATCTTTCTTTAATAATAAAATTATTTTTGTTTAAATAAAGTCAGTGATTTGTGCCGACTCCGGCGGGAAAAGCACTAGCCGAAGACTACAGGCTGAGGTGTGCCCGCGGAAAGCGTGCACAAAAAAATGCCAACAAAACAATAGATTTTGTCGACACTCTGAAATCAATAATAAATAGTTATTATTGAAGCATTTCTTTATATACTTTTTGGTTTTGATAAACAGTAGTTAGTAGAGGCGCATCTATTTGGTATGATGCTCGCCAAATGTAACAAATAACCTTGTAAATGATCTGCTTCAATATTTAATCCTTTTTCCATATCTCGTTGCATAGAAGTCTTGAAGTGATAAGATAATTTCGGCAGTGATTTCATATATTGATCGACGATATTATCCGAAATGGGCGCATTATGTGCACGCATAATTGAAGCGGCTTCGTTGTATAGTGACTCAATAAAATCTACGCCTCCCACGCTATCACGAATTGGTCCAATTGGCGCATGCATGAGTGTAGTAAGACTTGATAGTACAGTGATCATTAAATATTTATGCCACATACCTTGCTGGATATTTGAACTTAAAATAAATTCAGCCTTAGTATTTGAAAAAGCTTGAGCAATTTGTTCAGCACGTTCACTTTGGTCGCCATTCAATTCACCAAAAAAGAGTTTGTCAAAAGGACTTGTATGAACGATTTCACCTACGGGGTTTATCGTCGTTTCAATGACACAATAGCCACCCATGACTTTATTGTCGCCAAAAGTTGACTGTAACTTCGGTAGATGTGCGATTCCATTAAGTAATGGAATAATCACCGTATTGCCATTAACAAATGGTGTTAAATCTTCAAGGGCATGTTCTAAATGATAAGACTTAGAAGACAAGAGTACTACATCAAATGGTTTCACGCGGTCTTTTCTTGTAATAAGTTGAGGGTTAAAATGATAGTCACCTTTTTCGCTATGAATAGATAGACCATTTCGTTCTAGATATGCTTTTCTTTTTGAACGTACTAGAAATGTAACGTTTTGACCACCTTCAGCTAGGCGACCACCAAAGTAACCACCGATACCACCTGCTCCTAAGACTAAAATTCTCATTATTATGCAACTCCTCATGTTATGTATTGTTTCTATCTCGTTAATGTATATATACCACTTCATAAAATTATTACGCATACTTTTATATATATTTTATATTATTATTGTAGATGTATATATTAAATTAAGGTATTATTCTTTCTTTAAACTCCTCAAATTATAAAGTTATTTATCAGAATGATTATTGTTTCACATGGAACGAAAGTGAAAATATTTATGAAAGCAAATGATTTAGAATTTTCTAAAAACTCATTGACTAATCATGATCGCGATGCTAGGATTAAAACAATCAATTGCATATGATTTACTCTTATCTAGAGTGGTGGAGGGATGTGCCCTATGAAGCCCAGCAACCGTCGTTTTTGAAATGGTGCTAATTCACAGAAAGTAATTTTACTTTCAAAGATGAGAGAAGGTGGATACTTTCTCTTGAAAATGAAGAGAAAGTATTTTTTTATACATAGCTTTAGTCGTAAAGTAAAACAAATTATAAGGAGAGATTTGATGAAAAGGGTTATAAGTTTAGTTTCATTATTAGTATTAGTAGTTATATTGGCGAGCATGCGGAAATTCAAAGGGCGAAGGTGAAGATAAAAAAATCACGATAGCAACATCTCCAAGCACCACATGGCGAAGTGCTTAAACATGCTAAAAAAGCAATGAAAGAAGAAGGTTATGATTTAGAAATTAAGACGGTGAATGACTATAAAGTACCTAATAAATTATTGGATAAAGGCGATGTAGATGCAAACTTTTTCCAACATGTACCTTATCTAAAAGCTGAAAAAGAAGATCATAACTATAATATTGAAGAAGTAGGAAAAGTCTTAACTACGCCAATGGGTGTTTACAGTAAAAAATATAAAGATATTAAAGATATCCCTAAAGGATCAACGATTTATGTATCGAACAACCCTGCTGAAGAAGGACGCTTCTTATCATTTTTTGTTGATAAAGGCTTAATTAAAATTAAAAAAGGTGTAAATATTGAAGATGCAAAATTTGAGGATATTGTAGAAAATAAAAAAGATTTAAAATTTAATAACAAACAAGGCGCTGAATTTCTACCTAAAACATATAACAGTAAAGAAGGCGCGGCAGTTATTATGAATTCTAACTATGCTATCGATAACGGTCTAACACCACATAAAGATTCGATTGCAGTTGAGGATAAATCATCACCATTTGCAAATATAGTTGCCGTTCAAAAAGGACATAAAAATGATAAAAAATACCAAACGTTAATTAAAGTACTACAATCAAAAGATACACAAGACTTTATTAAAAAAGAATACGGTCAAGATGTCATTCCATATGAAAAATAAGATATAACACAATGCGTTTGTTACATTTTATATAGTAGTTAAAAGTATCATATATTAATATTCTATAGATAAGGTAGGGATAAAATGTCCAAAATAGGAATCATTGGACTTGGTAAAGTAGGAAGCCAAGTACTCACAGACGTCCAAAATTTAAATTTATTCTCAGATATTGTATTAATTGATACAGATACAGAAAGAGCAAGTGGTGAAGCACTGGATCATTTGCACACGCAAGGTTTACCGAATTCAACACACATCAATATTCGAGAAAGTAGTTATGAAGATTTAGCTGATGCATCATTCATTGTGATTACAGCGAGTGTGCCAACAGATCCTAATGAGGGCGATCGTGTATTGCTTGCGAAAGGTAACCGAATTATGATTGAGGAAGTCATGAAACAAATTAATCAAGTGACACAAGATGCGATTGTTATTTTAGTTTCCAATCCAGTAGATACAATTACTTATATGAGCAATGCATCTCAATATCCTTCTCATAAAATAATGGGTACTGGAACAGCTTTGGAAACATCTCGCTTTAAAACATTGATTGCGAAATATTACCAAGTTGACCCTAAGAATGTTGAAGCATTTGTGATTGGAGAACATGGACAACATGCAGTGCCAGTATGGAGTAAAGTTAGAATTTATGGCATGACATTAGATGAATTTGAACAATTGACGCATACGTCACCAATCGATAAAACACGTATAACTTCAGAAATTGATCAGGTATCTATGGATGTGTTTTATAAAAAAGGATGGACAAATGTAGCGATATCGAAAGTAGTTAATTATTTAATACAAGCAATTGCATTAAACCAACAGACCATCATGCCGTTAACTTCAATAAGTAATGAATATGGTTTGAATGAGAGTGCCTTTAGTCTACCTACATTAGTGGCACGTGAGGGTATTAAACAGAGGTTTGAAATTCAACTCAGCCAAACAGAAATTGAACAGCTTAAAGTGGCACATCAATATATACAACAAACAATTAGTAAAGTAACAAACTAATAATTGAGAGATAGTAACGAATGATAATTTCAGTTGCTATCTCTTTTTTATTTAAAACAATAATTTACAGCAGAAATTAATGCAACGTTATGCAAACAGTGAACTCCTTGCTTATATAATGAGTTATAGCTACAATGTATTTGATATTATAGGAAGCGCTTACTAATAAGGCGTGTAATAATGTGGAAAGTGCGGTGCGACTATGCAAGAAAGACATGCTAAACTTATTCGTTTAATATTAAATAATAACAATGATTATTTAAGTGCAAACGAAATAGCGAACTACTTGAATGTTTCCAACAGAACTGTACGAAGTGATATTAAGTATATTAATAGCGAGTTAGTGGAAGAACTTATTGTTAGTGTAAAAGGTAGAGGATATAAAATGAATCGTACCTTATATAGTGTGGAACAATTGACAGAAATCGTTACAGCATTTACGAATAAAGAAAGTGAAATACTGTTGAAATTAGGCTATCAGTTGCTAATGCATCAACAACCTATGACCATTGATCAATTGGAAAACGACTTTGATTTAACAAAATCAGAAGTAAATGACTATTTAAATAGAATACAATCATGGTGTACATCATTTGATATTAGTGTAAACATTACTAAGAAAAAAGGTATCACAGTTAATGGTAACGAAATGAATATAAGAAATGCGATTCTGCATTTAAATCAGCTCTCGACAAAAGACCAGACCGTAGAGCAATTCATTCTAAATGAAATACCGGAAGCACATATTCAAATGATATTTCAAATTATTAAAAGTAACTTAAGTGATTACCAAATACAAACTTCCGATATTCGAATTCGACAATTGCTTATACATCTTATTATTATATTTAAAAGAAACAATGACGATGATGCTTCGTGGGTTATAGATGAAGAATCACAAATTATAGCCCAACATTGTATAGACGAAATAAATCAAAAATTAGCATATGGGTTAAGTGATGAAACTGCAAAATTGTTTTCATTTTTTATTAGTTACTATTTTAATAAATACGATTTAGGCTTAGAAAAAGTGTTCGTTAAAAGTTACATCGATAGAATGATATATCAAATGGAAAAAAGTGTAGGAGTGAATTTCACCCAAGATAAAGCATTGCGAGACAATGTTTATTCACATTTTAGTAGAACCTATTTACGCATTGCTAAAAATGTCTACATTAACAATCCATTAACGGAAGATATTAAAAAACATTATCCTTTTGTTTTTAACACCTTATATGAAACTGTAAATCATCTGTCTAAAGACGCAAAAATAAATCTAGTAGAAGATGAAATTGCATTTTTAGCATTACATTTTCAATCATCCATAGATCGTAATGAGAAAAATCGTTTTAATATCGTAATTACTTGCTATTATGGTTTGGGTATTTCAAGTTTATTGGAAGCTAAGATAGCAAATTTAGATGATAGGATATACGTGATAGATACATTGAAGTTAGAAGATGTGTCACAGTATGATTTTTCAGGTGTCGATTCTTTAATTACGACACACTTTGTAGATAAATCTCAGGTGCCAGATACATTGCAAGTAATGGAAGTTTCGCCACTATTTTCCAACGAAGATGCTAATAAAATTCAATCCTTTATACGCCATAAGCAAAATCCTGTGCTAAATCAGGATGAATTAGCAACCATTCAATTTGATGTACACTCAGACAAACAAGAGCTAACAGAAGCATCCTATGTATTTGAACAGGCGCAAATTATTTTCAGAGACAACCATTCAGTTACCGAAAAATATATTCAAAGTGCTTTAGAAAGAGAAAAATTTTCTTCTACTTTTATAGGAAAGGGTATTAGTATTCCCCATGGCGACCCTGAAAAGGTGCTGAAATCACACGTGGTCATTTTTAAAAATATGCAGGGTTTTGGCTGGAAACAAAATAGGGCGAAATTAGTCTTTTTCTTAGCAATAGCAGAACAAGATATTCCAGCCATGAAAAAAATCATTCATACGATAGCTAATTTAACTGAAAATGATGTAGATCAGTTGCTAGTGCTTGAAGATCAAATTTTAAAAGATAAAGTAATTCAGTTAGTGAAAGAATAATTGCCACTACCAACGGCAATTATTCTTTTTTATATGCTTATGAATGCGTTTACAATTATAAGTAAGGAGGATGAACGTTATGAAAATTTTAGCGATAACATCGTGTCCAAATGGGATAGCACACACGTATATGGCTCAAGAGAAATTAGAGCAAGCAGGTAAAGAAATGGGTGTAGACATTAAAGTAGAGACGCAGGGAGGCGTCGGTGCTGAAAATGTTTTAACAGCGAAAGAAATTAGAGAAGCGGATGGGATTATCATTGCCGCAGACCGCCAAGTAGATTTATCTCGATTTGATGGGAAATTATTAATTAATGAAAGTGTTCGAGAAGGTATTCATAAACCACAAGAACTCATTCAACGTATTATCGATAAAGATGCGCACATACATCATGACGCTAATGCGACAGGCACTTCTAATCAAGATGATGAAGAGCAAAAAAGCGGCGTGCAAATGATATATCAACATTTGATGAATGGTGTTTCATTTATGGTTCCATTTATCGTTGTTGGTGGACTATTAATGGCGATTGCATTGACTTTAGGGGGCAAAGCTACACCTGAAGGTTTAGTAATACCAGAAGATTCATTTTGGAAATCAATTGAAAATATTGGGAATTTAGCATTTAGCTTTATGGTCCCTATCTTGGCAGGTTATATTGCTGTAAGTATTGCAGATAAACCGGGACTTGTGCCAGGGATGATCGGTGGTGCGATTGTCGCTGATGGTAGTTTTTATGGTAGTGACGCAGGTGCAGGATTTTTAGGTGGTATCGTAGCAGGTTTCATAGCGGGTTATATTGCAAAATGGATAAAAAATATTAAAATACCAAAAGCAATGGCTCCAATTATGCCGATTATCATTATACCGATAATATCTTCACTTATCGTAGGGCTCATTTTTATTTTCTTAATTGGCGCACCGATTGCTAGTATTTTTGAAGGCTTAACGACATGGCTGAAAGGTATGCAAGGAACAAATATCGTGATTTTAGCGTTGATTATTGGCGCAATGATTGCTTTTGATATGGGTGGACCAGTAAATAAAGTTGCATTTCTATTTGGTTCAGCACTGATTGCTGAAGGAAACTATGCGGTAATGGGTATGGTTGCTGTTGCGGTATGTACACCACCTATTGGTCTAGGTCTTGCAACATTTATCAACAAACGCAAGTTTAATAAAGGTGAAGTAGAAATGGGTAAAGCTTCATTTACAATGGGATTATTTGGTATAACGGAAGGTGCGATTCCTTTTGCTGCCCAAGATCCTTTACGTATTATACCTTCTAATATGGTAGGAGCCATGATTGCTCGCGGCGATTGCGGCAATTGGTGGTGTAGGTGATAGAGTAGCGCATGGTGGACCTATCGTAGCTGTGCTTGGTGGTATTGATCAAGTGCTCTGGTTCTTTATAGCAGTAATTGTAGGTAGTGTTGTGACAATGTTCTCAGTATTGACACTAAGAAGAAAAACACCAGCAATAGCTGGAGATGCGACGCATACAGACGCAGGAATGGCTGCGCAAACTCAGAATGATACAGAAGTAGCAACGCAAAATAGCGCTGAAATAAGCGAAGATAAACAAGCAACAACAGATGACGAAATTGAAGTGTTTCAGCAAGAGGTAATTGAAATATCAGAGAAGAAATTGACAAGAGACGAAGCAATTGAACATCTTGTAGGTCAATTAAATAAATATGATTATATTACAGATATGGAAAGACTGAAAGCAGACGTCTTAAAACGAGAAATGGAGTCGACAACGGCTATAGGCATGAATGTGGCAATTCCTCATGCTAAATCAGACGCAGTGAAAAAACCAATCGTAGCAGTTATGAATAATAAACAAGGCGTGAATTGGGATAGTTTAGATGGCACATTACCAAAAATTGTTTTCTTAATTGCAGTACCAAGTGATAGTAGTGATACTCACTTGAAATTGTTACAGCGTTTATCTAGAGCGCTAATGGATGATGATATCCGTCAAAGTTTAATCGATGCAACACATACAGAACAAATATACGATATACTAAAAGAAATATAAGTGGAGGTATGCGCATATGCCATTATTCTTACAACCCGTTTTTCAAGAACGTATATGGGGCGGTACGGCTTTAAAATCATTCAATTATGACATCCCTAATGAATATACAGGTGAATGTTGGGGGATTTCAGCACATCCCAATGGACCGAATATAATTGAGAATGGTAAACATAAAGGTAAAACACTAGAAACAGTATGGAATGAAGATAAAGCATTATTTGGTGAAACTGGTGATGCTAAATTTCCTTTATTAACGAAAATATTAGATGCAAACGATAAATTATCAGTTCAAGTCCATCCAAATGATGAATATGCACAAAAATATGAAGGTGAATATGGCAAAACAGAGTGTTGGTATATTCTAGATGCACAAGAAGATGCAGAGATTATTTATGATGTAAACGCTAAAAATCAGGATGAATTAAATGAAATGATTGATCAACAACAATTTGATACCCTTTTTAAAACAGTAAAAGTACAAGCAGGAGATTTCTTCTATGTACCAGCTGGAACAGTACACGCTATTGGAAAAGGTATTATGATTTTAGAAACACAACAATCTTCGGATACGACATATAGAATATATGATTATGATCGTGTAGATAAAGATGGAAACAAACGTGATTTGCACTTAGAACAGAGTAAAGCAGTAATTCATCTTTCAGAAGACTCACCTAATACAACGCCAATATATGAAAATATCCAAGGACAGCAGTACACACAATTTGTGTCCAATGATTTTTTCACAGTTGAACGTTGGGTAATCGATGGTAACTTAAATTATAGAAAACCGCAGGACTATTGTCTTGTTTCAATTGTTGAAGGCAGCGGACAAATCATTGTAGACGGAAGCGACTACAGTTTAAACAAAGGTGCGCACTTTATACTGACAACAGAAGACGATGAGATTCAATTTAATGGTGACATGACGATGATTGTCAGCCATGTATAAATAAGGAGAGGCGAGATGAATTTGATTTGTCACAAGGCAAATTGGTTTTGTCTGTGCCTCTTTTTATACATAATTAAGATAAAATAATAAATGATGGAGTTGGTGCTTGATGTTGAAAATTTGTGTTGATATTGGAGGAACTAAAACGATTGTTGGGCTTATCAATGAAGACTTAGAAATCGTAGCGAGTCAAAAATTTAAAACGAATAAAGATGTGCCAGAAAAGGAATTCAATGAAATTATAAGTCTGGCGAATGACTATATAACAAATTATAAGGACGTCGATAAGACTGTTTTAAATATTGCGATGCCAGGGCCGTGTGATTATACTCAAGGCGTATTTTTAAACCCACCTAATTTGCAAAAATATAATGGATTTAATGCGGGTGCTTATATAACGCAGAATAGTGAATTTAAGCCACAATTTGTTAATGATACGGATGCTCGCAATTTTAGCAGAACATCAGTATATAAAAGCACAAACTGAGGATTTTATTTATTTAACGATTAGTACAGGTGTTGGCATGGCCTATATGAAACAAGGACAATTAGTTTCTGGCGTTGACGGGAATTTTGGTGAGATTGGCCATACAGTAATTAAAAGTGATAGCAGTTACCAATGTCCTGTCTGTAAGCAATATGGCTGTGTTGAAAATGAAATTTCCGGTTTAGCGATTAGCAGAAAAGCGAGTGATATTTCACAAAGAGAAGTGAGTACGAAAGAAGCTATTGAAATGTACGTCCAAGGGGAAGATGAAACAATAATTCAAATGATTGAAGAAGTGTTAAAACTAACTCAACAACTGTGTACAAATTTATTTAGTGTATTTAATATTTATCATATTGTATTAGGTGGTGGCGTGACACAAAGTGCATTGCCTTATAAAGAAAGTATAGAAACATATGTAAAAGCACATCATTTAATACGCAATAGTCCGATTAGTATTAAAATAAGTGATTTAGAAGCCAATGTATTAACGGGTTTATATTTTGTGAATGAATCCTAATAAAAGACTACACATGTATTGTATTACTATCAAATAACGTTTTTATAAACCTATTTGAAGTGTATAACAATAGTGTGTAGTCTTTTTAAAGTTTATTTCTTTTAATAGCTAAGTATTTTCGTATATTCAATGTTTTAGATAATTGATCTGAAATCAACAAACCTAAAGCAATTGCACCTGCTATCAAAATAGCGCGAATGAATGTGTTAGTCGCGTCAGTAAAATTAAGCGTAACGAGCTGTTGTGTCGCACTGAAAGCAATACTACCTGGAACAAGTGGAATAATGCCAGGGATCATAAATAGCACAACAGGCGCTTTATATATTCGACTCATAGTATGGCTGATTAAACCTAGTGTTAAACTACCCAATAAACTTGTATATATTGTATCCATTTGTCCGTGCTCGCTTAAAATAAAATGGACGATATAACCCATGGCTCCAGCAAATCCAGCAGGAAGAAATACCTTTTTATGCGAATCGTAAATCACGTTGAAGAAATAGGAGGCGCTGAAACTGCATAAGAATGTAATTAAAATAGTCATGAAGAATCCTCCTTAAAATAGTGAATACGCAATTGCTATGCCTGAACCAATCGCAAAAGCAATAACTAATGCTTCCAAAAATTTTGCTGTAAACATAAGCATGTGACGGCCAAATAAATCTTGTATTGCGGTTGTTATTAATACGCCAGGAACGATTGGCATAACTGAAGCAAGCATGGCAGGTCCAAACATATTATCAACATTGAATAATTTAGACCCAAAGATAACGATTGTTCCTATTACAAAAGAGGCTACAAATTCAGGGATAAACATAGTCAGTGACTTGCTATGCATAAATTCTACAATTAAAAATCCTGTAGCACCGGCTATGATTGCGGTAATCGCATCTGGCCATGTACCATTTTGTAAATATAAAAAGCTCAGCGAGATAATGCCAGCTGCTATCCCTTTCTTCCACAGTGGAATTGTTACTGATGTGCGATCTATATTTTTTAAAAGGTCGTAAGCTTCTTCTATAGATAATTGATTACTTGTGAGTTTCCGTGAAATTGCGTTAACTTGAAATATTTTCAATAAGTTGGTGGTATTTTTATTAATACGCAAAATGCGTGTATCGTGTTCTTCACTTAGTGAAAAGTTGATGAACACATTTATGACATATCCTTGGCTATTGTAATAGCCCATACAAATTGCTATACGACGCATAGTATCTTCAACACGTGATACTTCAGCGCCAGAGGACAAAAGTATTTTACCGGTAAGTAATATGACATTCATGGTTATTTTATCTTTTTGATTATCCAAACATGCACCTCCCACTTATTGGCTAATTATTGTTATTATCCCAATATTAATTAACAAACACAAAGGTAAATCTCTTTATGATATAGAATAAAGGCGTTAAAATATAAAAATTACACATACAGGAGACTTCGGTTTGTGTGGTAGGATAATAGCGCGCAGTCTAAAAACGCCCAAACAAATCAAAGTTGGGCGTTTTTGATGTTATATATTTTTAGAGTGTGAACTAGATTCTTAGCATCACTAAGGAAATTTTTTTCATTAATTTCCAAGTGATGCTTTAAAACCTTTATCAAGATCTGAAATGATGTCTTCTACTTTTTCTGTTCCAACTGATAATCTTACAAGTTCTGGAAGTACACCTGAAGCTTTTTGTTCTTCTGGTGACAATTGTAAGTGTGTTGTGCTTGCGGGATGAATAATTAATGATTTAGAATCACCAACGTTTGCAACGTGTGAGAATAAATCTAATCCTTCAACAAAATTAGCAATATCGTCTACTGAACCATCAACGCCAAATGTAAGTATAGCGCCTTGGCCATCTGGTAAATATTTTTGAGCTAATTCATTGTAAGCATTGTTTTCTAAACCTGGATAGTTCACCCATGTTACATTTGGATGTTTTTCTAAGTATTGTGCGATACGTAAAGCATTTTCTGAATGACGTTCCATACGTAGGTGTAATGTTTCTAAACCAATCAAGAATTCATGAACATTGAAAGGTGATACAGATGCACCTAAATCACGTAATAATTGAACACGTGCTTTAGTGATATATGCAGCTTCTCCTACATCTTTCGCATAAGACACGCCATGATAACTAGGGTCTGGTTCTACTAAGCCAGGGAATTTACCGTTATCCCAATTGAATTTACCACTATCAACAATGACACCACCGATTGAAGTACCATGTCCACCAATAAATTTAGTAGCTGAATGAACAATAATGTCAGCACCGTACTCAAACGGACGTAATAAATAAGGCGTTGGGAATGTATTGTCAACAATTAATGGAACACCATTATCATGTGCAATATCTGCAACAGCTTCTATATCTAGAACATCAATACGAGGGTTGCCAATTGTTTCTGCATAAACAACTTTCGTTTTATCTGTAATAGCATTTTTAAAGTTTTCAGGATTGCTAGGATCTACAAAATGGACTTTAATGCCTAATTTTTTGAATGTCACTTTTAATAAATTATATGTACCACCGTACAAGTTTGAAGAAGCAACAATTTCATCACCTGTCTCAACAATGTTTAATAATGCGAGATGTATTGCGGCTTGTCCTGAAGCAGTAGCTAAAGCGCCAACGCCTCCTTCTAGAGCCGTGATGCGTTCTTCAAAGACATTTTGTGTTGGATTCATAATTCTCGTGTAAATATTACCGTCTTCTTGTAGCGAAAATAATTTTTGTGCATGGTCTGTACTATCAAATACATAACTCGTTGTTTGGTGGATAGGTACTGCACGTGATTTTGAATCATCCACTTGTTGACCGCCATGAATTGATAATGTGTCTAAATGCCATGAATTCTGACTCATAATGTAAATCCTCCTATAAATTTGAATTTTCTGATAACTAACACTATACAAGAGCTATATAGTGAATTCAAGTATTCTTATTAAAAAAGTAAGGATTTATTTTAAGTGTTTTGCAATATTTTAATTATAAAATTTGCAAAAAGGGATGAAACTATTTATAATTCATATCAGTATAGTAGGGAATAAACAAAAACATTAAAAACACCTGTGTGTGGAGGACTATAATGATTGCATATGATTTAATCGGCAATACACCTATGGTATTATTAAAATCTTTTAGTAATGAAGATGTTCAAATTTATGCTAAATTAGAACAATTCAATCCTGGCGGCAGTATTAAAGATAGACTTGGAAAGTATTTAATTGAAAAAGCTTTAGAGAACAACTTAATACAAAAAGGTGGAACTGTAGTAGAGGCATCAGCAGGCAATACGGGTATTGGCGTAGCTATTGCGACTAACCATCATAATATAAATGCAGTGATTTTTGCACCTGAAGGTTTTGCAGAAGAAAAAATATCCATTATTAAAGCTTTAGGTGCTGAGGTTAGAAGAACTGAGAAAGCATTAGGCATGCAAGGTGCTCAAGAAGCGAGCAAAGCAATTTGAATTGCAAACGGGCGCACTTTATTTAAATCAATTTGAATCTGCGAACAACCCCAAAGCATATTTAGAAACGTTGGGTAAAGAAATTACAGGAAAGTTGCCTGAAGTAGATTATTTTGTAGCAGGTATAGGTTCAGGCGGTACATTTACAGGTGTGGCAGAACATTTAACTTCATTTAATGTAGAGAATGTCATTGTTGAGCCAGAAGGTTCTATATTAAGTGGAGGAGCTCAACACGCCCATGATATTGAAGGCATCGGTTCTGAAAAGTGGCCTCAGTTTTTACCTGAATCCTTAGTTTCTGATATTGTGAAAGTGTCTGATAAAGACGCTTTTGAAAATGTAGCATTATTGGCAAAACGAGAAGGCTTACTTGTAGGAAGTTCCTCTGGTGCAGTCTTACAAGGTGCATTAGAAGTAAAAAAACATATCAATAGTGGCATTATAGTAACGATTTTTCCTGATGGTAGTGATCGATACATGTCACAAAAAATCTTTAATTATAAGGAGAATCATTAATGAATAAAAAAACACAATTAATTCACGGCGGATCTACTACTGATCCATATACAGGTGCAGTAACTACACCAATTTATCAAACAAGTACATTTATGCAAGATGACATCGGTGATATGAGACAGGGATATGAATATTCTCGTTCAGCTAATCCAACACGTAGTTCATTAGAAGGCCTTATTGCTGATTTAGAGCATGGTCAATATGGTTATGCATTTGGTTCTGGTATGGCGACCATATCTGCAGTAATCATGTTATTAGACGAAGGTGATCATTTATTAATAAATTCCGACGTTTATGGCGGCACATACAGAGCACTAACAAAAGTATTTTCACGTTTTGGAATAAAAGCAGATTTCATAGATACAACACATATAGATGAAGTGGAACAATATATTAAACCAGAAACAAAAATGTTATATATTGAAACACCATCAAACCCATTGTTACGAGTAACAGATATTAAAAAATCAGCTGAAATTGCGCAGAAACATAATTTGATATCAGTTGTTGATAATACATTTATGACACCCTATTTCCAAAACCCATTAACATTGGGTATTGATATCGTATTGCATTCAGCTACAAAATACATTGGTGGTCATAGTGATGTTGTTTCTGGTCTAGTTGCTACAAATGATGAGGACCTAGCTGAGCGTATTGGATTTATTCAAAATTCAACAGGTGGCGTGTTGGGACCACAAGATAGTTATTTATTAATTCGTGGTATTAAAACATTAGGGCTAAGAATGGAACAAGTACAACGTAATGCACTTTCAATTATTGAAATGTTGCAACAACATCCAAATGTTAAACAAGTATTCCATCCAAGTATCGCTGAACATTTAAACCATGATATCCACGAAGCACAATCAGAAGGACATACTGGGGTTGTTGCTTTTGAAGTTGAGGATATAGAAAGCGCCAAAGCAGTTATTCGAGAATCACAATATTTCACATTAGCTGAAAGTTTAGGCGCAGTAGAAAGTTTAATTTCTGTACCAGCATTAATGACACATGCATCTATTCCTAAAGACATTCGTGCCAAAGAAGGTATTGCAGATGGTCTAATTCGTCTCTCAGTTGGAATTGAAGACACTGAAGATTTAGTAACAGATTTAAAACAAGCTTTAGATCACTTAAACTAATTAATAAGAGAGCCTCTAATCATTTAGAGGCTCTCTTTGTTATATAAGATAATATTTTGTGTGTTATCAATATGTTACTGTTTGGAGCCTTTGCCTCGCTATATTGAGAAATGCTTACTGAATCTAAATTTAGATTCAATAAAAGTCTTCTAAGTATCGCATAGTTATTTTCTAGGTATACTAATCACATGACCGAGTTGTTTAGGTACCTCGAAAGATTGTTGACGATCAAAATAAGCTTTGATTTTATCATAAACAGGTTGAGGAAAATTCATGCTACGGCGTGTTTGATTACTTACACCCATCATAATAACTTCATATGTAGCGTTACGTTCGTCTTGCTGATTATACATTGTTAAGAAGAGGTGAACTCTTTTGGCATCATAATCATAAATGCGAACTTTAATATAAAACGAATCATCTAGTAGTAATTCTTTTAAAAATGAAATATGTGCTTCCATACTAAATATCGTTACTTCTTGATTAGGACGATATGAAATTGATAAATCTACAGATTCAAAGAAACCAACAACTGCATCGCTGAATATTGAATAATATTGTGCGTCGTGCATATGGTTGTTACGGTCAATCCAAGATGGTTGTACAGTATTTCTATATATGTATTCTTCTACCATGAGACCACTCCTATAATTATCTATTAATATTGGACTACATAATTGTATCAGTTTTATAGTGAAAAGTTTAAAAATTTGTTTTCTCTATAATGATATTATTATTAGTTGAAAAGTGCGTATTATATAATGTAAATACCATCAAGGATAAGTGTTTTTAGCGGTTTGAAAATTAAAGCCAAGTGAGTTACTATGAATATGTAAACGTTTACATTGCTGTGGGAGACAATACGAAGTTACATTGATAGATGTGTACAAAGGGGTTATATAATGTAATGCGATCTATTTCACAATGATGATTTTACGTTTTTAACAAAAATTACTACTAACAAAGGGGATTACTATGAAGAAGGTATTTTTAATAGGTAGTGCCTTAATTGGTATCATTGTAGGCGCCGGATTTGCTTCAGGACAAGAAATTCTACAATATTTTACTAGTTTCGGTATGATGGGCATATTTGCGGCAATTGTTTCAACAATGCTATTTTCATATATTGGTATGGTGCTTGTATGGCTAGGTAGTAAGTTTAAAGCTCAGAGTCATAATGATGTAATACATAAATTAACAGGCGGTACATTGTTTGGTAAAGTGCTTGCATGGGTGATAGATATTGTACTCATCATCGCCTTGTTTGGATTTGGTGTCGTAATGCTCGCCGGTGGTGGCTCGAACTTTGAGCAACAGTTTGGTATACCGGCAGTCATTGGAACGCTATTAATGGTTCTTTTAGTATTTTTATTCGGTATGTTACGTGTAGATAATGTGGTTAAAGTTATCGGTAATATTACACCGTTATTGATTATAGCTATTCTAGTTGTTGCTGTGTATTGCTTGTTTACAATGTCAGGTACGTTTACTGAACTTACTGACATAGCTAAGGAACATACATCAGCGGTGCCGAATTGGTTTATTTCAGGCGTTAATTACGTTTCGTTAAATATCAGTTTAGGAGCAACTATGGCAATCGTTATGGGTGGTAGTGAGAAAAATCCTAAGATAGTCGCATGGGGCGGTTTCATCGGAGGATTCGTTTTAGGTGTGATGATCATGATAAGTCATTTTGCGATACTTTCTAAAATTGAAACGGTAGGAGATTTACCAATGCCGATGTTAGGGCTTGTCAATGATATCTCACCAATTTTAGGTGTCCTTATGTCTATCATTATCTATTTAATGATATTTAATACGTGTTTAGGTATGTTCTATTCACTTGCTACACGTTTTACTACTCCTGAAACAATACAGTTTAAAGTATTTTATATCGTATCTATTTTAATTGGCTTTGCAGTAAGCTTTGCAGGATTTACAGACTTAATGTCGTTCTTTTATCCATTTATTGGTTATTTAGGATTAGTATTAATTGTGGTATTAATTTACGCACCATTTAAAGTTAAACGATTAGAGAAAAAAGGACAATTACCATAATATAATAGAAATAAAATCACTATGATCATTTATATAGGCTTTATTTTACAAATTTGAATATTAAGATAGAATGAATAGGCATAGAACTAAGAAAAACAGATTGTATTGTGAGAGGAGTACTATTATGGTATTTGTTGCATTAATATTATTTATTTTATCTTTAGTCTTACTTATTTATTCTATTGCATTATTAATGGGCAAAGATGGTTCGTTATTTAGTTTGTTTACGGACGGTGAAAAAACTTTAACTAAAGGGCAAAAGTTATTGATTTATATCGTTACGATTGTTTTATTAGTGATAAGTTTAGTCTGGTTACTTAATTTAATTTAAAAGTTGTGTCTGTAGTTAAAAATTTATATATATTTAAAAAGCCTTTAAGAATATTTTGAGTTCTTAAAGGCTTTTTTACTATCGATAGAACGTTATGAACTTTGATTTTATGCATGCTTCCCTTAGAATCGGGCAAAATCGTAAATTTTTAAATATAAAAAGGACTAATCCATTATTAAATGGATTAGTCCTTTTATTTTGAGGCTAGGTGTTTATGTCCAACCTCGAGAACAACTAATATTTTCTTAAAAAGTCAACGTCACGATTGAAGATTTCTTTAACAACGTAAGTTTGTAATGTCGTTAAAATCTTTTCAATTACTTGCGTTTTGTTAGATAAAATACGAATGCTAAAACCATGTGTTGGTAAGTGTGTAATACCAAAGCGACAATCATATGCTTGTTGCAAGTGTTTAATTTGATCGAATACGTTATCTATGAATTTTTGGTTAACATTTGGGTGGATAAAATAACAAGAACCCAAGTGACTATAATGCTCCATATAACCGATATCATCAACTTTATTTTTAGTTGGATCAAGTAACATATTATCAAATACAACGAGATCATCATCTACATAAATTTCATTTAATAAATGCATATATGTGTAGCTAAAGGCTTTACCTTCTTTAGAATATCCAGGTGTTAAAATATCTGTATAAAATAAAGCCGCTGTTGAACTCAAGTTAAATGTATTATGTTGGTAGAATTTGGCATTTTCAAAAGCGATAATTGGGTCGCCTACATATTCCGCATAAGCGTTATCTTTAATATTGAAATTTTGATATTGTTCCACATGGTCATTCAACGTTTTATAAATCTTTGTTGCACCTTGCGAAGTTAATATGACTTTCGCATTAGTGTCTATATTGAAGTTCATGTTATAGCGATCACCATCTAAATAACCGCCACCTACGTTTACAATATAAAATGTAGGAATATCAGAGCCGTTTAAGTAAACTGGACGCATTACTTTTAATGCTCTTTCAAAAAAGATATCACGCGCAACAGATTTTTTTCCGTTATTAAAAACAGTTAGATCTAATTGGCCGGTCCATTGTGGATTTGATTCAGACATTAAGCTAATCCTTTAAGAAATACATCTTGTTCAATCCACTCAAGTACATTGTCTAAGCCTTCATCGGTTTTAAGGTTTGTAAAAGTGAATGGGCGGTTACCGCGGAATGCTTTTGTATCTTCTGCCATGCGTTCTAATGATGCATCAACATAAGGCGCTAAGTCAGTCTTATTGATTACAAAGTAGTCAGATTTAATCATACCTTGTCCACCTTTGCGTGGAATTTTTTCGCCTTGTGCCACATCAATAATATAAATTGAAAAATCAACGAGTTCCGGACTGAAAGTTGCGGCTAAGTTATCGCCACCAGATTCAATGAAAATAAGTTCTATATCTTCATTGCGTTCTTTTAATTCATCAATTGCTGCAAAGTTCATTGACGCATCTTCACGAATTGCTGTGTGTGGGCATCCACCTGTTTCAACACCGATAATTCTATCTTCAGGTAATACACCTGAGTTAACTAATATTTTTTCATCTTCTTTTGTATATATATCATTAGTGATAACACCAATGCTTAAGTCTTTTGCTAAACGTTTAACAATTTTCTCGATAAGTTGGGTTTTACCTGCACCGACAGGGCCCCCGATACCTATTTTAACTGTCTCTGTCATAAAAATTGTCCTCCTAAGATATAAAAATTCTTACATTGACGTTCTCGTGTTCCATCTGGTTGATTTCTAATCCTGGCGCAGTAATGCCTAATTGGGATTCATCCAATGTCATGATATGGTCTCTTGTCTCTTTCATAAGTGGAATCATATGATGGACAATACGTTGACCAACAGTTTGCCCTAAAGGAATTGCACGTACAGCATTTTGAGTTAAACTAGACACGTTTTGATATAAATAATAATCAATAATTGTTTCGATATCGACCCCTAAATGATGTCCGAGCATCGTAAAACAAATGGCAGGATGCAACTTGGCTTTCTTCTCTTTTAGTTGTGCATTGTACCAGTCAATCCAGTCACTATCATAAAGTTCTGAAGCGAGTTTGACCATGCGGTTACCCATTTGTTTTGAACCTTGTCGTGTTTCTTTTGGTAAGTTTTGCACGAAAAGAATTTTATCTAATCGCAATATAGATTCTGAATCATTTTGATTGAGCGCATCATAGACAAGGCGCATGGCTAAGCCATCTGCGTATGTCAATTGTTCGTTTAAGAATAGCGTGAGCCATTGTTGGAAGCTTTCTTCGTCATGTACTGTGTCCCGCTGAATATAAGTTTCAAGTCCAAATGAATGACTAAATGCACCTGTCGGAAATTGGGAATCACAAAATTGAAACAGACGTAGGTGTGCATGATCAGTCATGTGAATGACCTATATGTCTAAATGCTTTATTTACTTTACGATCTTCATGTTCGTATGGAATCCCTAAATCTTTTAATAAAGATTCTACTAAGTAGTCGTATTGTACAAGCATTTCAGTTTCTGTAAATTGTGCTTGGCAAATGTCTGTTTCCAAGTTGATGCGCGATCTCTCCCATTTCTTGGAGCGTACGTGGTTTAATAACGAGTAAATCTTCAGAATTCACATCTACGATAATCATATTCGTATCGTCTTTATATAAAATATCACCATATTGTAAATCAATAGGTTGTTTTAAACGTATACCAATTTCATTACCATGGTCTGTCGTTACACGCTGAATACGTTTAACTAAATCAGAGTTTTCCAAGTATACTTTTTCTGTATGCTTACCTTTTTCACTATCAGCAATGTTAGCGATATTTCCTACAATTTCTTCGATGATCATTTTTTACCTCCTAGAATAAGAAATAGCGTTGAGTTAACGGTAGTTCAGTAGCTGGTTCACTTGTGATTTTTTCACCGTCTACGAATACTTCATATGTTTGTGGATCAACATCTATTTTTGGTGTTGCATTGTTGTTTTTCATATCTGCTTTACTTAACTTACGAATATTGCGAACAGGTCTCACTTTACGTTTTAAGCCGAGTACTTTATCAATATCATTTTCGTATGCTGTTGAAGATACGAAAGTCATTGAAGTACTTTGCATATTGCCACCTAGTTGTCCGTACATTTTACGGTACTTCAATGGTTCGGAAGTAGGGATAGAACCGTTAGCATCTCCATTAATGGCTGTATTAATGAGTCCGCCTTTAAGGATAACGTCTGGTTTTACGCCAAAGAAAGCAGGTTCCCACATGATAATATCGGCGAGTTTGCCTTCTTCAATAGAACCAACGTAATCTGAAATACCATGTGTAATTGCAGGGTTAATCGTATATTTCGCTATATAACGTTTGATACGATTATTGTCATTATGTTTACTGTCACCTTCTAATGCGCCGCGTTGTTCTTTCATACGGTGCGCAACTTGCCAAGTACGTGTGATAACTTCACCGACACGTCCCATAGCTTGAGAATCAGAACTTACCATACTAAATACGCCAATATCATGTAATACATCTTCTGCCGCAATTGTTTCTTTACGAATACGTGAATCAGCAAATGCGATATCTTCAGGGATTGCGGCGTTTAAGTGATGGGTAATCATGACCATATCTAAATGTTCGTCTACAGTATTTACTGTGTATGGAAGCGTTGGGTTTGTAGAAGAAGGTAAGATGTTTGGATAGGCAGCAGATTTAATTAAATCTGGCGCGTGGCCACCACCAACACCTTCTGTATGGTACATGTGTAATACGCGGTTTTTTACTGCGGCCATCGTTTCTTCCATGAAACCAGCTTCATTTAATGTATCGGCGTGTAATGCGATTTGAACATCATAGTCATCTGCGACTTGTAAAGCATGGTCTAATGCTGAGGGCGTTGCGCCCCAGTCTTCATGTACTTTTAAGCCAATCGCACCAGCATGTACTTGTTCTACTAATGCAGTGTGATTTACTGCTTGTCCTTTACCAGTGAAACCGATATTTAATGGCAATGATTCCGCTGCTTCTAACATGCGGTGTAGGTGCCATGGTCCTGGAGTAACTGTAGTTGCTTTTGCACCTTCAGATGCACCAGTACCGCCACCAATATGTGTAGTTATACCACTTTCAAGTGCAACTTGTGACTGTTCAGGGTTAATAAAGTGAACGTGTGTATCGATACCACCCGCAGTTACGATTTTGCCTTCTGCAGAAATGATATCCGTCGTAGCACCAATGATAATATCTACGTTATCCATAATATCAGGGTTACCAGCTTTGCCGACTGCCATAATATAGCCATTTTTGATACCTATATCAGCTTTAATGATTTTATCGTAGTCGATAATCATTGCATTTGTCATAACTAAATCTGCAACTTGTTTATCATCACGCGTGACATTAGGGTTTTGAGCCATGCCATCTCTGATAGATTTACCGCCACCAAATGTTGCTTCGTCGCCATACGTAGCGTAATCTTTTTCTACTCTTGCAAATAAATTTGTATCTCCAAGTCTTACAGAGTCACCAACAGTTGGACCATAAAGACTTGTATATTGTGATTGCGTCATTTTAAAACTCATGCTTTATACCCACTTTCTTTATTCGCATTTTCGTTTTCTTCATTAACTTCTTCTGTTGATAAATCTTCATCTCGATAGACACGAGATTCATCAATTGGCCCGTTTACTGCACCATGAAAACCATAAATTTTTCGTTTGCCAGAATATTCAACGAGTTGAATTTCTTTCTCATCACCTGGTTCAAAACGAACGGCTGCACCTGCCGGAATATCTAGTCGTTTACCATAGGCTTTTTCGTGGTCAAAATCTAGCGCTGGATTTGCTTCAAAAAAGTGATAATGTGAGCCAACTTGTATTGGTCGATCTCCAGTATTTTTCACATTAAGTATTGTGGATTTATGACCTTTATTTACTTCTATTTCTGTACGTTTAACTATAATTTCACCAGGTTTCATAATATAAATCCTCCTTTAAACGATTGGGTGATGGACGGTAATCAATTTAGTTCCGTCAGGGAAAGTCGCTTCAATTTCCATTTCTGTTAGCATGTCGGCAACGCCTTCCATTACATCATCTTCACTTAATATTTGTTTTCCGTAACTCATCAGTTCAGCCACGGTTTTCCCATCTCTAGCACCTTCAAGCAGTTCAAAACTAATTATGGCTACTGCCTCAGGATAATTTAATTTTAAACCGCGTTGTTGACGTCTACGTGCTAAATCTGATGCTACGACTAACATCAACTTATCTTGTTCACGTTGTGTAAAATGCACGAGCTTCACTACCTTTCCATTATTTATATCGTGTACGTTAATTATGTCCGCTATATAATGATATTCCGAATACTATTTAACTACAAGAATAACCCCTTGAGAGTGTGAAAAAATAAAAAAATGAATTTTATTACGGGCGATATGTATCTCTTTAAATTTAGTGGATATTAATATATTATTATTTAAGTCAAAGTATATAGAAATCAGGTGACGATGTGGACGCTATTCGGATAATATTGAAGAATATTGCGCAAGTATTATTATTGAACAATCCATGGACAGGGTTGTTTGTTTTAGTAGGTATTTTTGTAGGTAATTGGAAAGTGGGGCTAATGGCTTTGAGTGCAAGTGTCATTTCCTTATTACTTGCAAAACGAACGAATTATTCCGAAGAGGAAATCAATACAGGATTGGCCGGATTTAATCCCGTACTTACTGCCATTGCATTAACATTATTTTTAGTACCAGAATGGTATAGTGTGGTTATTGTATTAGTGGCAATTATTATAACAATGCCTATTGGTTCGGCATTTAGAGAGTTTTTCAAACCATTTGGTGTGCCAATGTTAACAATGCCGTATGTATTTGTAAGTTGGATTGTATTACTCATGTCATTCCAATTTAAATTTGTGAATGCAGATGTAAATATTTTACCGAATACTGTTCAGGAAATTGAGTTTTCTGGTCATAGTATCGACTTTATAAGTGCATTTTTAACGGGCTTCAGTGAAATCTTTTTACTCAAAAATATGATTGCGGGTATATTAATTCTTATTGGTATTTTTATTGCTTCTCGAAAAGCTGGTATATTTGCAATAATTGCAAATATTATAGGTTTTGCGACAGTCACGGTACTTGGTGGCAATCACGACCAAATTAATGATGGTCTGTTTGGCTATAATGTCATACTTACAGTGTTAGCTTTAGGTGTCGCGTTTAGTACTAGAATTCCGCGTTATATAAGTATTGTGTTAGGCATTCTGCTAACTGTCGTTTTACATGCGGGCATGACTACGCTATTAACGCCATTTGGCTTGCCGGTATTTACATTGCCATTTATTATTGCTACGTGGATTATGCTATTTGCGGGTAATCAAATGAAAGAACAACAAATAGAGTGATATAATATTTAAACTTAAAACAATAGGGCTGAAAGGATAGTAAGCCTTATTGTATGAGTTTTAAACTATAAATTTCTAATTGATTTTAAGAGTGATTTTTTAGAAAGAAGGAATATAAATGAAAAAAATAGTTGTATTGTTTGCAACCGCGGCAATTACTTTAGCAGGTTGCAGTGGATCTGGAAGTCAATCTAAAGGAAACACTTTAGACATTGAATTACCTTTAAAAACAACTTCAATCGCCCCTTATGAAACAGATGTACCAGTGAAAATTGGCGCAGCAGAATCTTTGTTTAAAGCCTCCGCAGAAGGAAAAGTTCAAAAATTATTAGTTGAATCATATAATCAAAAGTCACCAACTCAACTAGATCTAAAATTAAAAGATGATATTAAATTCCAAAATGGTAAAAAAGTGACTGGTAAAGCAGTGAAATCTAGTTTAGAAGAAAGTATTGAGAAAAGTGACTTAGTAAAAGGTTCACTTCCTATCAAAGACATTAAAGTAGATGGACAAAATGTTACGATTACGACAAAAGAAGCATATCCTGAGTTAGTTTCAGAGCTTGCTAGTCCATTTTCTGCAATCTATGATACGGAAGCAGAAGGCGATGTAAATAAAACCCCTGTTGGTACTGGGCCATATCAAATTAAAGACTATAAGCAATCTCAAAAAATTAAGTTAGATCAAAATAAAGACTACTGGCAAGGTAAACCGAAACTAGATCATATCAATGTTACATATCAAGAGGATGGTAACGCACGGACAAGTGATTTAGAATCAGGTAAAGCAGATGTCATTACAGATGTACCTGTTGAAAAAGTAAAAACACTAAAAGAGAGTGATAAAACAAAAGTATCAAATGTCTCAGGATTTAGAACAGGCTTACTCTTGTATAACCATACAAGCGATAAGATGACGCAACCTGTACGCGAAGCACTTGATAAAGTCATAGATCGTGAAAGTATTGCTGAAAATGTGTCTAAAGGTCACGCTAAACCAGCGACTGGGCCTTTTAATACCAAATTAGATTTCATAGAGAATCAACAAGTACAGAAACAAGATATAGATAAAGCCAAGCAAATCATGGAAAAAGAAGGCTATACAAAAGAACATCCATTACAATTAACAGTTTCAACATATAATGGACGTCCAGAGCTTCCAAAAATTGCACAAGTCATCCAATCAGATGCTAAAAAAGCAAATATTGATATTAAATTACGTAATGTCGATGATATTCAAGGTTATCTCAAAGATAAAAGTCAGTGGGATGCGTCACTTTATAGCTTTGGTACGATTCCAAGAGGAGACACAGGTTATTTCTTCAACCAAGCGTACAAACCAGAAGGTGCGATTAACGCAGGTGATTATGACAATGACAAAGTGACTGAACTAATAAATCAATTTAATAAAACAGTAGATACAAATGAACGTCATCATTTAACGAATGAAATTATTGATATAACGAACAAAGACTTAGCAAATAGTTATATTTCATATAATGATAATATCGTCGGTATGAGTAAAGATGTAGAAAACTTAAAAGCAACACCTGAAGGCGTCTACCTTATCGATTATAAAGTAGATAAAAAACAATGATATTAAAAAATATACTTTCTAGAATTGGACAAATGATCATTGTATTGTTTGTCCTTTCTACTATCACGTTTATATTAATGAAACTTACGCCAGGAGACCCAGTCGACAAAATCTTACATTTAGATGTAGCTAATGTTTCAAGTGAACAAATTGAAGCCACTAAACAAAAATTAGGTTTAGATCAACCCGTAGTCATCCAATATATTCAATGGTTAGGACAAATTGTACAATTGAACTTTGGTACGAGTTATCAAACCGGTGAACCTGTAATCAATGAATTGATTTATTATACGCCACCTACAGCATTCATAGCTGTTTTGACTATTATTATTGTTTTTATTGTAGCAGTGCCATTAGGTATTATTGCGGCGAAATACTATCATACTTGGATTGATACATTGATCCGTATAGTAACATCTTTTACTGTTAGTATACCGTCTTTCTTTTTGGGAACATTATTGATTTATGTGTTTGCTCAAAAACTCAACTTACTCCCATCATCCGGATTAGATTCGTTAGCGGGGTACGTCTTACCTGTGATAGCACTTAGCATAGGTATGAGTGCCTATTATGTCAGGTTAATGCGTTCTAATTTAGTAGAATTGTATCAATCAAAAGAAGTAGAAGCGGCTCGTCTCAGAGGGATGTCTGAACGTTATATTTTATGGAAAGACTTGTTTAAACCTGCTATTTTACCGGTCGTTACAGTCTTGGGTATGTCTATAGGCAGTCTTATTGGAGGCACAGTGGTTATTGAAAACTTATTTGGCATACCAGGTATTGGCCATTTCTTAGTCGATAGTATTCGAGCAAGGGATTATCCTGTCGTGCAAGGAGCAGTCCTTATGATCGGGTTCCTTGTAGTTCTAGCTAACACAATCAGTGACTTACTGCTATTATGGCTAGATCCAAAACGGCGATACAATAAAAAACGTAAAAAGACTAAAGTAGCGCGTCAGGATGGTGAGATGTAATGAAACATATGAATAAACACAATCTCATTTTCTATGTTTTTGCCTTCTATCTCATCATAATTATCATAGCGCAATTTTTTGTTTCAACTCATAGTGCATTAGAAGTACATTTAGGTAATGCTTTGGAAACGCCAAGTTTGGTCCATTGGTTAGGCACAGATGATTATGGTAGAGATTTATTATCGAGAGTTATTGTTGGAGCAAGATACACTTTACTCATTAGTTTGGTTACATTACTTGTTACAGTAATTATTGGTGTACCACTTGGACTTTTAGCAGGCTACAAAAAAGGCATCGTTGATACAGTGATTATGCGTTTAATTGACATTGGACTAAGTATTCCAGAATTTGTATTGATGATTGCATTTGCCAGCTTTTTTAAACCAAGTATTTGGAATTTAGTCATCGCCATTACAATAATTAAATGGATGACATATACAAGACTTACGCGTTCTGTAGTAAGCAGTGAAATGATGAAACCTTATATACAAATGGCTAAGCTTTTTAATGTGCCAACGCGTACAATTATTTGGAAGCATTTTTTACCACAAGTTACGCCATCTATTATTGTGCTGATGACTGTGGATTTTGGTAAAATCATACTTTATATTTCATCACTATCCTTTTTAGGATTAGGTGCGCAACCACCTTCACCTGAATGGGGTGCAATGCTTAATGCTGGACGTGACTATATTAGTTCTTATCCATTATTATTAATTGTGCCGACAACTTTAATTACACTAACAATATTATTATTCAATTTAGTTGGTGATGCGTTACGAGATAAATTATTAAAAGGGAAGCGTGATTTGGATGACTAATATACTCGAGATATCCAATCTATCAATCAAAGATAATTCAGGAACTGAACTCATCCATAATATCAATCTAGGACTAAAGCAATTTAAAGTGAATGTCCTAGTTGGTGAAAGTGGTTCTGGTAAAAGTTTAACTGCTAAAGCACTTGTTCAACGTGTACCACGCGCATTAGATATGGAATTCGATGCACTACATTACAAAAATCAAGTTGTCAGAGATATGCATACTTTATTAGGCAAAGAAATAGGCTTTATTTCTCAGGACTACACACACAGCTTTAATGATCATACAAAACTTGGTAAGCAACTTATGGCTATTTATAGAATGCACTATAAAGTGAAAAAAACAGTGGCAAAGCAATTTGTCACAAAAGCATTACAATGGGTAGATTTAGCACCTGATCAAGTTATGGAACGATACTGTTTTAGCTTATCTGGAGGCCAACTTGCCAGGGTACAAATTGCGAGTGTTTTGATGTTAAACCCAGAAGTCATTATCGCTGATGAACCAACCTCATCATTAGATGCGATAACGGGTTATAATGTAATGAATTTAATTAAACATTTAGCAGAAGTGCATCAAGTGACGTTATTAATCATCACACATAATTTATCCCACGTTTTAGATTTTAGTGACTGGATTCATGTAATTCGTCACGGAGAAGTGATAGATTCTAATCATGTTACAGCCTTTAAAAATCACAATGTAAAACCCTATAGCTTGGAGCTATTTAATTCCCGTAGCCAGCTAAGAAGGGAGAATGTTTATGATTGAATTAACAGGAATAAACTTTAAATATGATCAAGCGCCTATTTTAACTCATATTGACCTGACTATAAAAGCGGATGAAATTATTGGTATCGTAGGTGAAAGTGGTTCAGGAAAGACCACTTTAGCGCATCTCATGCTAGGTTTACTTCAACCGACCGAGGGACAAATCAACACACATGGATTAACATTATTACCTATATTTCAGCATGCATATGATAGTTTTAATCCGAAGTTTAATATAGGAAAATCCTTAGCAGAACCTATACAGTATTATAAAGGCACGGATACGAGTGATGTAAATCGAAGAATGAAAGCATTGATGACATTTATGGAATTAGATGCTAAGTTGTTAGATAGGTTACCTGATGAATTAAGTGGCGGCCAATTACAGCGATTTAATACAATACGTACACTGATGTTGGAACCAGATATGCTCTTATGTGATGAAATCACAGCTAGCTTAGATGTTATTGCAGAGCAAAAAATGATTGAAGTACTAAAAGATTATCATCACAGAACACAAAAAGGCATGTTGATGATTTCGCATGATATGGCCTTTTTAAATCATTTGGTTGAAAGAGTTATTGTAATGAAAAATGGTCACATTGTAGACGATTTTAGTATAGAAGATTTATTTAGTGATCAACGGCATGAATATACAAAACAGTTACTTTCTATATATTAAGAAAGTAACTGTTTATTTATATAACATTCACAATCATTTAGAATTTCAAATAGTAATTCTTTATATATGATTGTGTTTAATACAACTTCCTGTATAATTTAAAATACTATAAAAAAGGGGGACATAAACAATGAAGAAACTATTATTACCTTTGTTAGTGTTGGTGCTTGTACTTGCGGCGTGTAGCAATGGCTCAGAAGGTAAGTCGTCTAAAAAAGATAGCGAAAAAACAACTTACAAACAAGACTCAGGAGATAAAGTGAAAATACCTAAAGATCCTAAGCGTATTGTCGTTTTAGGGGCAACATATGCGGGTGGTTTAAAACAACTTGATGCAAATGTTGTAGGTGTTGCGAATATCGTTGATGACAGTAAAGTATTAAAAGAAAAATTTAAAGATGTTGAGAAGGTAGATGCTGAAAATGTAGAAAGCGTCGCGAAACTCAAACCAGATTTAATCATTACTTATAATACAGATAAAAACTTAAAAAAAATGAAAAAAATAGCGCCTACTGTTGCCTTTGATTATGCAAAACATGACTATAAAGAACAACACTTAGAACTTGGGAAAATTGTTGGCAAAGAAGATAAAGCAAAAAAATGGGTTGAAGACTGGGAGCAAAAAACAAAAGATGATGGTAAAGCAATTAAAGATGCCATTGGCGCAGATACAACAGTGTCTATCATCAAAGACTTTGATAAAAAAATCTATGCACTAGGTAAGACATATGGTCATGGTAGTGAGATTTTATATGACTCATTTGGTCTGAAAATGCCAGAGACAGTAGAAAAAGCAACGAAGAAAAATGATTTAGCTGATATCTCAGAAGAAGAGCTTCCTGAAATGGCTGGCGATTATGTTGTGACTCCTGTAGCAAAAGGGTCAGACTTATCATTTGAAAATAAAGAAATTTGGAAAAATACTGAAGCGGTACAAAACAATCATACATTTAAAGTAGATGAAGGTATTTATTGGTTGAATGATCCATATTCATTAGAATATGAACGTAAAGATCTAAAAGAGAAATTATTAAATAGCAATTCATAGTGAGCTGAACATACTGAGAGGACTTTTTATTTATAAAGCCTTCCAGTATGTTTTTTTATTAAAAAGTAAGTTGCTAGTTGTATTTAGGCGTACTTTTTTATTTAATAATGAATGTGTTAATCTTAAGTGAATGCGCTCACTTTTTAATGGTAAATTATGGGATTAACAGTTGAATCAAGCTTAGACGTAATTTAAATCGATAAATTCAAATAAGAATAAATAGAGATGTTAGATAAGTATTGGGGGATGTTATATGGAACAACAGCAAAAAATAAATAATTGGATTGAAATGACAAAATATGTGCACTATACAGAATCATTAATAGAAAAAACGTTAAAACAACAATATCATTTAAGCTTAAAAGAATTTTATGTACTATACGAAATTTATAAAGCAACAGGAAAAAAATATAAAATGAATGATTTAATCAAAATTGTAGATTTGAGTCAAAGTGCAATGTCGCGTTTAATCGTTAGGATAGAAAGAATGGATTGTCCGCTCGTTTATAGACAAGAATGTGTTGAAGATCAGCGTGCTATGTATATCTATCTAACTGAAGAAGGATTAACAATGACTAAAAAGGCATTAAACACATATGAACAATTGATTGAAAAGATCGACCTATCGCAAATTCGTAAACTCACTCAAATTAATGATGATTAATTCGTTAGATTTTAGCTTTTATAGTATAACCTAGGAAATAATTACTTGAACTATAAGTATAATCACAATGTAAGTGGATAAGGATTATGTAGTTTAAAGCAGATGATTAATGCCCCATATAGAGTGAGATATGGTATGGTGAGTAAAAATAGGGGGCATGTTAAAATGGATATACAATCAGCGTGGCTAAATTTACCAGTAAAAGACCTTAAAGCAAGCGAAGCATTTTATAGCGCAATTGGCTTTAAAATTCAGCAAAATGACGCTGTTTTGGATAAAATGAGAGGAATTCAAACGATTGATAATAAAATTATCATGCTTATTGAGCATAGCCAATTTAAAAAAGCAGCTCACCTTTCTAATATAGGCTCAAATGAAGCATTAGTTTCTATTTCCGTATCCCAGTTCCAAGAGGTTGATGCATTATTGAATAAAGTTGAAGAAGCGAGGCGGTAAAGTATTGCAGAGCGGTACGATGCTAGAAGGGTTTTATGGTGGTTTGTTTAGTGACATAGATGGTCATTTATTTAATATTATTGTGATGTAAAGTAAGTAGTAACATATATTGTTAGGGTTGATAACGAATTTGGAAGGATGTATACCGATGATAAAAGCAATTGCAGTAGACAAAGATGGAACGTTATTTAAATCCAATCATACGTTTGATGAAATATATTTTGAAAAAATATTTGAAGAAGTAACGAAACGTAATATAAAATTTATTGTAGCAAGTGGAAACCAATATGCGCAATTACGATCATATTTCCCAGGCAAGGAATCACAAATTACGTATGTAGCAGAAAATGGTGCTGTTACATATGTTAATGATACGTTAGTATCTTCCTCACATTTTGACCAGCAACTTACTTTTGACATTTTACAGACAATTATGGTGGATTATAATATCTCTGACGTTATAGTAAGTGGGATTAAATCAGCATATGTTAAAAGTAATTGTAGCGATGAGTTTATGAATTTTATTACCAACTATTACTATGATATTGAAAAAGTTGAAAACTTTAGTGATATCAAAGATGACCAGTTTGTTAAAGTGGCGATGAGAATCAAAGATGACGATATCGTAAAGCAAGTTAAAGCTGGTTTGGAAAGTGAATATGCACACGAAATACGTGCCGTGACAAGCGGTGCTGAGAGTGTGGATCTTATTTTACCTGGTGTGAATAAAGGTGTGGCGATTCAAGCACTTTTAAACCAATGGGGAATAGATAAAGACGAATTATTAGCTTTTGGAGATGCTAATAATGACTTAGAAATGCTTGCACTGACGACCCATAGTTATGCTATGGCAAAATGTAGTCCAGAACTTGAAAAAATAGCCCAACATCGTGCACCATCTAATGATGACTCTGGTGTATTACAAGTGATTGAAAGATACTTGAATCAAGAGGATCAAGAATAAATAGAAGTCGAAAATAATCGACGATAATGCTAAAAAAATAAGGAAGCTTCCAAGATTTAGATGGAGGCTTCCTTATTTATATACCTATTATTTTATAATTAATACAGGAAGATTCGCGCTGTTAGCAATTTTATGAGTGACATTGCCTAGGACATTTTTAATGTCTGATTTTGCACGTTTATTACTCATGACGATAATGTCATAATGATTTTCTTCTACTTCTTGTAGAATAGATTGCTTGATGTACCCTGTACTAAATCTCACGCGAACATTTAAACCAAGATCTTCTAATTTTTGAACAAATGGATCAAGTTCTTTGCCCTTTTCGTTTGCTAATTCTTCAAAATGTTTACCATCATAGCGTACTGAGGTTTGCAATTCTCCTTCAGAAATAACATTGAAAATTGTAATTTCTGCGTCATCTACGCCGACAGTTAAGTTTTGTAGTTCTTTCGGAACGTTATCGAATGTGTTGCCAAAGTCATAAGCTAATAGTATTTTCTTGTACATAATAGCGCCTCCTTTATTATTTACATACCCTAATAAAAATAATGTAATATGATTTTAAATTAAATAATTGCTGAATTTTATACGTCTAATCCTATAATATCACTTATATGCGCATAACCTTCTGTTTTAAGATATTTTGCCAAGTTCTTATTTAATTTTTTAGTAAGACCTGGACCTTCAAATACTAATGCACTATAGAGTTGTACCAGTGAAGCACCATGGCGCATCATTGTAATAACGTCATTTGTATTAAATATACCACCAGTACCAATAATTAAAAACTGACCATTTGTTTGTTTGTAAGCATAAGAAATGAGTTCTAGATTACGCTCAAATAGTGGTCTACCACTTAAACCACCAGTTTCATGTTGATTGTCAGAATGTAACTGTTCACGTTTTTGAGTGGTATTAGCTAAAATAATGCCATCAAAAGTTTCAACGATAAGGTCCAACATACGACCTAAACTATCTAAATCAAGATCTGAAGTCAGCTTGATAAAAATAGGAACGTTGATATCGTGACTGTCTTTATATGATTGAATTGCAGAACAAAGCTGTGAGAATTCATCTTTGTCATGGAAGCTTTGTAAATTTTTAGTGTTAGGTGAGCTAATATTCACAGTAAAGAAAGTTACATCATTTCTAAATGTATCAATTACTTTTATATAATCTTGATAACGTGATTCATAATCAGTAAATTTATTCACGCCCACATTCAAACCTACAGGTATTTGATAGCTATATTTACGTAAGTTACTAAGTGCCTTATTCATACCTAAATTGTTGAAGCCCATACGGTTAATTAAAGCATTATCCTCAACTAATCGGTACATACGTGGTTTTGGATTACCAGGCTGTGGTTTAGGTGTAACACCACCGAGTTCTATTGCACCAAATCCTGCTTTTTCTAAAGCTTTAGGAACTTCACAAGATTTATCAAAGCCTGTCGCAAGACCAATTGGATTGTCAAAATGAATACCATGAATTTTTTGATGTAGGGCCGCATGCTCATAATGAAATAATTGTTCGATGACTGGTAATAATTTAGAATGTTTTTGTACGAATTTCAGTGCGTCGATCGTCATACCATGTGCTTTTTCAGGATCATATTGAAATAAAATAGGTTTGATTAGTTTATACATGAGATTATCACTCCGTTAATCGAATTTTATTAGTATTGAAAATATGTATTTAAGCCAAAAGTTAATTTATATTGTTGGCCATATTGAAAATGATGTCTTTAATAGACTAGCATTTTACTGAATATATGCCTAGAGTAAATCAAGATAATTTTAAGAAGTGTCACATAAAATGTATGACAATAAGCATTATTGATTAATATATGTTGAAAACGGTAATAATAATGAAGTAACGATATTATAGTTGAAAAGTTATGGAGGGGTTACAAATGAAACAAGAATGGCAAGCACAACTTCCATTAAATCATATAGAATCTATATCATCTGTTGGTGGTGGAGATGTGAATGAAGCATTTCAAGTGAAAACGCCCGATGAAACTTATTTTTTACTCGTGCAACGTGATCGTAATGAAGCGTTCTTTGCGGCAGAGATTGCAGGTTTAAACCTTTTTGAGCAAGCTCAAATTACTGCGCCTAAAGTAATTGGGAGTGGAGAAATTAATGGCGATGCTTATTTATTATTAACCTTTTTAGATGAAGGTACGACCGGTAGTCAAAAAGAATTAGGACAGCTTGTTGCGAAAATGCATAGCCAACAATCAGCTGGAAAATTTGGCTTTGATTTACCTTATGAAGGCGGAGATATTTCATTTGATAATAGCTGGACAGATTCATGGACAACATTATTCGTGGAACGCCGTCTGGATCATTTAAAAGATGAATTATTGCGATTAAAACGCTGGACAGATGATGATGCTCAAACATATGCACATGTACGTAAGGTCATTATAGAGGCGTTGAATCAACATACAAGCAAACCATCCTTGTTGCATGGAGACTTATGGGGAGGCAACTACATGTTCTTGGAAGATGGTTCGCACGCGCTATTTGATCCGGCACCCTTATATGGTGATAGAGAATTTGATTTAGGTATTACTACTGTGTTTGGTGGTTTTACTCAAGCATTTTATGATGAATATAATAAGCATTATCCATTGAGCGATGGCGCAGAGGCACGCTTAGAATTTTATCGACTTTATTTATTAATGGTGCACTTAGTAAAATTTGGAAATATGTATGCGAATAGTGTTGATCGCTCAATGCAACAAATTTTAAATGATTGATATAAGTAACTGCATATTGTGAAACTTAGAAATAACAAACGGCTGTGCGCTTTGATATGAAAGCGCACAGCCGTTTTTTGTGAATATTTATTATATAGTTATAAATTTAATTTAAATCTAAAGTGCCCATATTTTCACGTAATTCATAGACTTTATCTGGCGTAATGTCTTCACCTAAAGGGTCAACGACTTTCAAAGTTGAGAATGTGTTAACAACTTGTCCACGAATCATTTGTAAATATTCTTGTCTTAACACATGTTGTTCTTGTTTTTCTTCAATGCTCAATGTTTCAACTTTTTCTTTATTTGCGAGTATATTAATTCTATCTAATAGTGTCATAATTTTTTCCTCCTGTAATTCATGAGGTGGAAAGTGTGGAATAATATAATTTCCTACCTCTGTTAATATATTTTTATAAGTTCTTTCATTTTCAACTAAATGTAGCATGATATGATTCGTACCTATACGTTCATATGATTTTAATATTTTTATTAAAGTATTTCTACCTAAGCGATAGCCACCTTTAATAGGTTTAACCAACTCATTTGGATTCATCGACAAATCGATAACAAGTGGATGCATAAAAGGTTTGAATACATCGTTTTGATGCCAATCTTGTAATAATTTCTTTTGCTTTTGAAAATCTTGTGGGTAAAACATCCAACCATCCATGTGCGCTTTTAACCAAGATATATCTTGGTTTGAATACCCAGTAGCAAACATTGGAATATGCTTATGTTTTGGTAATATTTGTAAACCGGCATCCTCATATAATTCAAATATAGAATTTGAGATTTGTGGCGAATGTGTTTTCCATAAATCATTTATAGAGGTTATCGCTGTTTGAAATTGCTCAGTTAAATGGTCTGTATTTACTTTAAAAGCTGGAAATTCGAATGATCGATCTCCTGTAGCAACACCTAACAATAATCGCTCATTTGAAATCAAGTCAAGAGAAGTAGTAGCTTTCGCTATATGAATTGGATGACGTAATGTAGCAACAATACTAGATGTTCCGAGAGCGATTTTCGATGTCTTGGCGCTGAGATAAGTTAAAAATACAAACGGATCGTAGTTTGTCGTTACATTTCCTAAATGTGGGCTATAAAGCGGACTGTCCCGTACAAAAAGGCTTGTAAATCCAAGTGTTTCAGCGTATTGTGCTAAATCAACTTGATGTTCCAACGACAATGCGATGTGTTCAGAATTATCAAAAGGTAACGTTAAGCCTAACGTCAAATGATCCTGTTGAAAAGTCCGTTTGAAACCATTGTGTTTTTGAATTGTTGTCACGTCTATCCCTCCTAACTTTACTTAAACAACAAGTATTAACTAACTAACACCTGTTGCTTAAATGTATTGTATTACGTTATGAAATATAATGCAAACAACATGTTTATCGATTTATTGTTTAAACGACATAAGGAGAAATGTGTTGTTTTGAAAGTGATACTATTTTCGAAGATAGGGTATAAGCTAAGAATATACTATTAAAAAAACTTATAAATTAAGGTGATATATTTTCAAAAGCTAATATTAACATTTGATTATTTTTGAAAATTTCTTTAAATTTTAATAGTATAATATATTTTGATGGAGGGTTATTTATGTTTACAAGAAAAATGATAGGTAGTATAGCTTTTTCTTTAGTAATGTTATTCGCAATTGCACCATTTAGTAGTTTTGCGGCTACGGATACGCAAAATAACGATACAACAACTCAGCCAACACAAACGCAACAAAATGATAATACAACTAATAATCAATCATCAGAAGTTATGCCAAGGGTCATATTACCTGATGAAGATAGAACACAAATTGAAAATACCACTACAGGTCATTATCAATCAGTAGGGTACATGAATATGGGATCAAATATAGCGACAGGTGTAGTCATCGATAAAAATACTGTATTAACAAATAAGCATGTTGCTAATCTTTCAAACGGCGATATGACATTTGCACCTGCAGCTAAAAATGAAGGTTCATTTCCGTATGGTGAATTTACGGAAAAAGATGTCCAACCTTATCCTGGTCAAGAAGATTTAGTACTTGTACATTTCAATACCAATGATGAAGGGCAGTCTGTAGGTGATGTAGTACAACCTGCAACAATCCAAGATGCATCAAGTGTTAGTAAAGGTGATCCTGTGACAGTAACTGGCTACCCGGGTGATAAATCATTAGCTACAATGTGGGAAAGTAAGGGGGAAGTACTGACAAATAATGGTACGCAACTTACATATGGTGCGAGTACATTTGGCGGCAACTCTGGTTCTCCAATCTTTAATGCGAATAATGAAGTAGTAGGATTACATTACGGTGGCGTAGAAGGCGAAAGTAACAATGGCGTCGCGTTAACTGGTGATGTACTAGACTTTATTAATGAAAACAAAAAATAGTTTTTTGAAAAATATTAAGCCTCTAGAGCAAATATGCATTGCTTTAGAGGCTTTTTTGTATAATTTATTTTAATACTTGGCTCATAAACAAAGGTAGTGCTTTTTCGATATAGTTACGTGCAGAAGTATTACTCGTATGAAACCAATGTTTAGCTGTGCCATATAGCCCCCAAGATAAAAAGCGAGCACTCGTAGCTAATGCTTCTCTGTCTTCATTTGGATGTTTTTGTACAATTAACGTTAAGAAAATATCTTCCAGTTCTTCTTTCACTCTCTTTTCAACTACTTCACCATATGCGACACTATTTAATTTACATTCATTATGTGTTTCTTCAATATAACTCGTAATTGTGATGAACGTTTTGCATAATGTTTCATCATTAAGTTCAGAAGATAAGGTTAAGTTATCGTTTAAATTTTTAAGAATGGTTTCTGACAATGTGTAGTCCATAATGTCATATTTATCATAAAAGTGAGCATAGAACGTAGCACGGTTAACAGTTGCGCGTTCAGTTATATCCTTCACTGTAATGGTTTGTAACTTTTTTTCTTTAGCAATGTCACGAAAGGCATCCATCAATAATTTTTTTGTTCTAGTAATTCGTGGATCAATATGTGTTGTCGTCATTGACTTCGCACCTCCTTAAATAAGTTGCAAATAATATAATTTATACAAATTATCTGGCTTTAGTTCATGAATGTCAATGTGCTTGATTTGTAATGAGTAAAAATAAATATAAAATTGAACATTAAAAATAAGGGAGTGGGACAGAAATCTAATTTTTCTAATAAAATTTCGTCGTCCCACCCCGGCACAGCTGACTAGAATTGAAAAAAGCTTGATATAAGCGCATTTTCAATTCAGTCAGCCACTGCCAATATAAAAAACTGAGGCTAAGACATGTGATATGTCCCAGCCTCTTATTTATGGCTAGATAAAGTATATATCTAAATATATTATTATTTATATTTATTGAGCAATTCTTTCCCATTTTGGTATAATATGGCTTCTAAAGTTGAACTTGAGACAATGTCATTTTCTTCTAGTTGCTCTGAAAGTACATGAACTGCTTTATGTGGCGTGTATGGCGAATCAGAGCCATATATAATTTTGTTTTCATCGGCCCAAGGTAAAAGGTTAGCCAACTGATAAGGAATCACAATACCAGCCAAATCGAAATGAAGGTGTTTCATTACTTGCTCCAAATCATCAGTGTTGTTGCTATGATTAAACGTTTCATTACCTATCTTCACACGTTGCGCTATGATTGGTAATACAGCCCCACCATGAGGGACAATCCATTGAATATGAGGATACTTACTAAAAACGTTTTGCTGACTCATATAAATAATTGTACGGGTCGTATCAAAAATAAATTCCATTAAAGGTGGCAAGATCACATCTTTCATGACCGCTACACTTGGCTTTGGTTCATTTGGATGGATTGCAACAATCGCATGTCTAGCATTTAATTTAGCTAGTACATCGTCAATCACTGGCTCACCTAGATAAATACCTCTCGCATTTGTAGGTAATGTGAAACCTAAAGCGTTGTGTTTATCTAGTGCATGGTCAATGGTTTCAATACTTTCTTCCACAAATGGTAATGGTAATGTTGCGAGAAATCCTAACTTATCAGGATGTTCTGCCACAATTTGAGCGCCATATTGGTTCACTTCTTCTGTAAGTGGCAAGATATCTTCATCAAGTGCGAGCACTAATATGTGGGCTAGAAATAGATAACACGCCAAATTCAATATCTAAAGCACGCATTAGTTTCAGATATGCATCCACTGAAAAAGTGGGCGTGGATATGCCATCGCCTTTACCTTTAAAACATTCATCTAAATAATCATTGTAACCAGGTGAAATATAATGCGCATGCCAATCTATTTTTTTCATTGATAACACTTCCTTTAATTTTTATAATTAGCACATGTTCTATAAATTTAATTACAGGTTTTTAGTAACACGTTAGCAAATTCATTAGCTTTTTAAACGTAGCCTAAACGATCAAGCTTATGTTTGTATCATTTAAATAAAAAATTTCATAATAACTCTTCAAATTTTTAATTACTATTGTAATTGTTCCCTGTTTTTTATTATTTTAAATATTTCATATTTGAATTATTAATATGGTTTTTGGTGTGAATATGGGTTAGTTATTGTTATTAATACCATGTTAAAAAGTAGTATGATAGTAATGTAGCAAGATTTCGAAATAAAGAATTGGAAATATCGCAAAGTTTAAGAGGAATATTTTGTTATAGCAAATTTTAGTATTAGTTATAATTTTAAGGTTTGAAATGAGCAAGACGTCTAAAATATTTTGATTGGAGTGAAGCATATGAGTAAAAAGATTATTATGGATTGTGATCCAGGACATGATGACGCAATTGCTTTAATTTTAGCTGGTGCAAAAAACAGCTCACTTGATGTCTTAGCAGTAACTACAGTGGCAGGTAATCAATCTGTTGAAAAAAACACAAAGAACGCATTGAATGTGCTTGAAGTTATGGGGAGAGGAGATATCAATGTCTCAGTTGGTGCAACACGTCCGTTAATTAAGCCAGCTTCATTTGCCTCGCAAATTCATGGCAACACTGGTTTGGATGGTCCAAAATTACCTGAAGTACCGTCTCTTAAACCTACGCCTGATCATGCTTGCTGATGTCATTATTAAAACATTAAAGCAAAGTGAAGCACCAGTTACCATTGTTGCGACAGGCCCATTAACTAACATAGCAACTGCATTAATTAAAGATCCAAGTATCACGCAATATATCGATTCTATAACAATCATGGGAGGCGGTACGTTTGGGAGGCTCTACCCACAAACCCCATCTAAACTTTATAGTCTATGTGCGTGACGCTCATTGAGTTAGGGGTGCGATTTTTACCGTGGCCATGTCCTCGATAGAAATTATAGTCAATATTAGATATTGAGGCGTTTATCAAATCTTCTTTATCGTTGCTGGCCATCTTATCCCACACATTGAGTATGAGGTCGTGAGTGGCCTCTATTTGTTTATGGTTGTCTTTGTTTTCCTTTTTCCTTAGTCTGCTGTCGGTTGTGCTTGGTCGAGCAGGTCGTCAGTTTCTTTGATTAGAGCCTGAAACTCATCATCACTCATTAAGTCCATAGCCCATGCTTGCCGGTACTTCTTACGCTGTCTCTTAATCTTGTCTACATCAATGACGCTTTGCTCTTCCTGCTCCTCTGTGTCCTCGACATCGACCTCTATTTCGCCGTGCTGGATAAAATCAATAAAAGCTCTCTCTACTTCTTTTGATTGTATCGTTATATTCTCGGCTGACTTATCGCTCCGACATCGGTCACATACATAGCGCTCGTCATAATCTACTGAGCCGTTCTTATTTGTCCGTTTGCTTGTGTTGAGTGTGAGCGAGCGCCCACAATTAGGACAGGTCAGCTTGCCTCTGAAAATAGCTGTGTGCTTAATACCTCGTGAGTGCGTGCGCTGTGAAATGCTTTGCATGTAGATATTATAATCATCTTCACTGATAACAGGCTCGTGCGTATTCTCGACGTACACGTCGCCTATATGCGTGTGGCCACGAGACACAGGCGACATCAGAACGTAACTAATCACTGACTTATCCCAGCGCTGGCCTTTAGGTGGGTTGTATATTGAGTTGTTAAGCTCTTCTGTAATACCCCTTATGCTGACGCCAGCTTTTGCCCTGCTGACGATATAGTCCACGATTTCTTTTTTGTCATTAGGGTAGAGTTTACCCTCAATCTTGTCATAGAAGAACGGGGGCACAGTGGTGTACACCCCTTTTTCTGTTGCTACTCGACGCCCTTGTGTCGTTCTCTCGGTAATTGTCGACCGTTCCCATTCGGCCATAGCACCTACCAGCGTTATGAACAACTTGCCTATTGCGCTTGTAGTGTCAAATACCTCTGTTGCTGAACGGAATTTGACGTCTTTTTCTTCAAATATATCTAATAGGCTCATAAGGTCTCGCACTGAGCGTGTAAGCCTATCTAGTTTGTAGACCAAGCACGAGGTCGAACTCGTCTAATCGGTTAAGTAAATTTTGCAGACCTGCTCTGTCAGTATTGCCGGCAGATTGCCCGGCGTCCACAAAGAACTCGAAATTGTCCCAGTCATGAACTTTACAATATGCTTTTAAGCGTTGCTCTTGACCCTCAATAGAGTAGCCCTCATTGGCTTGCTCTAAGGTCGAGACTCTTGTGTAAATCGCAACTTTTTTTATCATTTCTTATCCTCCTTAAATACAACTTAATTTAATTATCACAGAACACTATTGAAATCAACCCTTTAAATCTTAAATAGTATTTGCTAAAGTGTTACATGCTTGACTAAAAATTCTGAAAAGAGGGATTGAATTTATGAAAAAGGGATTATTTGGGTGTTTAGGCTGTCTCGGTGTTGTGGTTGTAATTGTCATCATAATTGCTGTGATTGCAACCGTTTTTGGTGGTGGCGATAGCTCCAGCTCTAACAAAGATGAAACGAAAGACGCCAAAATAGGCGAAAAGGTAAAAGTTGATGACCTTGAGTACACAGTTAACAGTGTTGAAACGGCAGACTCAGTAGGTAATCAATACGTTTCAAGTAATGCTGACGGCAAATATATAGTTGCAGACGTTACAGTTAAAAATAATGGCGATAAAGCTATTACTATTGATACAGAATTGTTTAAAATAATTGATGGCGACGCAACAAATGGTGCAGATGCCTCAGCATCTACTGACGCCAACACGTCAGCCTCAAACCCAAGTGACATTGGTTTCTTCTTAGAAAAACTTAACCCTGGTAATGAAAAAACAGGTAAAGTAGTGTTTGATGTATCTGAGTCAACTGCTCAATCAGATAAGACAAAAATGCAAGTCAAATCAGGCATGTTCGGAAATCAAAAAGCAAACATAAAACTGAATTAATACATTTTGACCTCACATACTATGTGGGGTTTTTTGTTGTTTAAAAATCACAAGCTCTTAAAAAATTAATGTAGCCGTCAGGTGTTCTCAGTTGGGGCTCTGTTAGGTATTGGTCAATGCCACTAGCAAGACAATCCTCGAGCCGGCACATAGAGACACGGACGGCTTTAAAACTTATATTGAAAGTATTTGCAATTTCATACGAGCTTTTCCTCCTATATTCGTAGCGTTTATGCAATGGAAACAGCAAATTTCCTGCAAATGTATCGGCCTCAAATTCTTCTTTTGTGTACTCAATGTCAGACTTATCAGAGTCATATATAGACTTTCCTGTATGGTTTAGTTTGACGTGACCGTATTCGTGAGCAAGCGTAAAACGTAACCTCTTTGAGTATCTCAAGGCATTATATACAATTATAGATTTTCTCCCTTTTCTAAAATGAAATGCCTCATAAGATTGGCCAATTTTGGAAACATCTGACCTGCTGACACCTGACAATTTAGCAAATTCGCCGAAAGTAAATAATTCGACATCAGGGTCGTTGTTAATAATCCCTTTTATATCTATTGGAAATTTATTCTCATATCCAAGTATCAGATTTGCAGTTTCTATTGCACGAGTAAACGCCTCATTTTCTTCATAATTCAAATGTAAAACTCCCTTAACGATTAGTTACTTATCATCTTTTGTCATTTCTTCCCAATTTTCAAAGAACGCCTCAAATACTTTGATAGCTTTTTTCCTATCTTCTTCGCTCATGTTTTGAGCCGCACGTTGCATGATACGAATATCCTGAGACATTTCAATGTCAGATGGTTCTGTTGTATCGTCGGCTAAAAATTCCAAAGAAACATTGAAGTAGTTTGCGACTTTCTTTAAGTTCTCTACGCTAGGGCTACTTTTAGCCCAACGCTTAATTTGCCCGTTAGAAATACCAGTTTCACGTTCTAAGTGAGCTATAGAAATTCCTTCTTTATCACACATGTTTTTTATTTTCTCATATAAATTCAAAATTTTTTTGCTCCCTTTAAAACACTGTCATATCAACGATTAGCTAATTCTCTAACTAGCTATTTAGTGAAAAAGCTAAATTTAACTGTTGCAATATAGCTAATTCTCTATTATAGTATGACATGTGCTATTGATTAGCTTACAAAAACAGCAAATAAATTTTCAGTTCTCCAAAACGTAAATTTTAATTAAAAGACTGTAATTGTAAGGTTTTGACACGTAGCAACTAAAAAGCAATACTCGAAAAATGCAACCCCATCCAACGGGACAAGTATGTCTAATTAGCTAATTACTACATTTTTAATATTAGCATATTAGCTAATTAGGTGTAAAGGGTTTTCAGTAACATTTTAGAGTATACGCTAAAAAGGAGGTAGAAAATGAGCAGTTTCGGTTCAGATGTATTTGAAGAGCTTGAACGTAAAGGCATAACCCAAAGACAGTTAGCCCAGGCGTTAGGCATATCAGCGCCGTACTTAAACGACATATTAAACGGTCGTCGAGAGGCTACATTGCAGAAAGAACGAATTAGAGCGTATCTAAAAGAAAAAGAGGAGGCTAAGCATGGCCAACGATAAGAAACGACCTGACGAGTACATGCCTCAGAGAGTAGCTCAGTTTTGGTACGAGTTCATGAAAGCGAGGGGCTATGTATAGTGAAAACCTTAACGACAAGTTTTTATACAGTAACTTTGTCAGTGGCTATCGGTTTAGCAGTTGCGATGATGTTTGATGTTTATATCGGAACAGTTGTCTCATTTGCAGTCGGTGCTATGACAGAGCTCACATTCTCAGAAATGGAAGAAAACAAAAAAGGCCTCACTCGCTCCAACGAGTAAGACCAGACATTAAGAAAATTAATTGTACGAACATTGTAAATCAAATTAGGAGGTAGCGCAAATGCTAGAAGTAAAACAGGCCTTAAAAACGTTAGAAGATAAGGGACTTAACCTGAACGAAGATAAAGCTGTCTTTCAATTAGAAAATGGCACGCTTGAAACATGGGTTGACGAAGAAGAAAAAACACTTAAAACACAATTGCATGATATGAAAACATATTTCTCAAACGAATTAAATAACAGAGATATGATGAGTATTTTATTCGAGATATCAGGTATCGAAGAGGAGGACTTGTAATGTTAGAAACTATCCTACAAGAAATCAGAGACGAGCTAAGACGCTCTAACGATTTGAAATCTAAACAGTTGCAGGACTTCACTAACACAGCAGAAGAGCCAGCAGGTTGGACGCAGTTGCCACAAGAAAAGCCTAAACAAGAGGCGCCGGCTAAGGAAGAGCCTAAGCAAGAAGAGGCGCCGGCAACAGCTGAGGCACCTGACGAGGCTACATTCAAGAAAGCTATTGCTCAAATCATCAAAAGTGGTACTAAAGAGCAAAAAGACAAAGTTAAGACTCTAATCAAAGAGTCAGGCGCCTCTAAGGTAAGCGACGTTCAAGCTGACAAGCGTCAAAGCATTATAGACGCTATTGAGGCGATGTAATGACTTCACAAAACCACTCAAGCAGAAAGCACGCATATTTGTCAGCGAGTAGTGCCAATCAGTGGTTGAACTGTCCTCCCGAGCATTAAAGCAAGTGAGGGCATAGGCGACAAGACAACAACATTTGCAGAAGAGGGAACATTCGCTCATGAACTGTCAGAGCTGTATTTCGTAAGGCTATATGATGGCATGACTGAGGATAAGTTCCAGCAAGAACTAGAACGCTACAAGCAAAACGAATACTACTCAGAAGAGTTAAGAGAATACGTTGAGCAGTATGTCGATATCGTAGAGGAAAAAGTCAACGAGGCAAGAGCTCAAGACGAGCCTATCTTGTTTTTTGAACACAGACTTGACCTCACGAGATATGTGCCCGAGTCATTCGGTACAGGCGACGTAATCATCTATTACAACGGCACAGTTGAGATTGTAGACCTCAAATTCGGCAAAGGCGTCGAAGTGTCAGCCCTTAACAATCCACAGTTAAGGCTGTACGGGCTAGGTGCCTATGAGCTACTCAAAGACTTTGAGGACGTTCACACAATCAAGACAACAATCATACAGCCGAGATTGCACAACGTATCATCTGAAAGCATGACAGCTGACGACTTAGTCAGTTGGGGGCTTAACGTAGTTAGGCCTCAAGCCTTGAAAGCCATTGAGGGCAAAGGCGAGTTTAAACCAGGCAACCATTGCCGATTTTGTAAGATACGCCACTCATGCAGAGCTAGAGCAGAGGCAAACTTGAACGCCGGCAAAGAGCTGTCGACCCCAACGACGCTCACTGACGACGAGCTTGCTGAGCTACTTCACAAACTACCTGATATTAAACGCTGGGCAAGTGATGTTGAAGATTATTGCAGAGAGCGGGCGCTTGAAAACAGTCGCAATTTTGACGGCTGGAAAGTGGTCGAGGGCAGAGCAAGTAGAAAATATGTTGATAACGAACAGGTTTTTGAAAGGCTCAAGGAGCACTACGACCCTAATGAAGTATCAGAAACAAAAGTGTTAAGCATATCTAAACTAGAGAAACAAATCGGTAAGAAGAAAGTCGCTGAGCTATTAAGCGACCTAGTAGAAAAGCCTCAGGGCAAACCGACTCTAGTGACTGAGGACGACAAACGTCAACCTATCACAGACAGTGCTGAAAGTGATTTTACTGAGTTTATTAATAAATAAAAGGCTACGGCCATTAATACTATATTATGCAACAAATCAAACTATATTATAAATCAAATTTAAAGGAGTTTTTCACAATGGCAGAACAATTAAAAACAAGAGTAATGGTATACGCAAGAGCGAGCTACGCACACATTTTTGAGCCTCAAGCAATCAACGAGGGCGATGAACCTAAGTACAACGTGAGCTTAATTATCGACAAAAATGACGAGAAATCAATAAACAATATCAACAAAGCAATTGAGAACGCTAAGCAAAACGGCAAGGAAAAATTCGGTGGTAAGATACCAGCTAACCTTTCAACGCCTTTACGTGATGGCGACACAGACAGAGAGGACGACGAGGCCTATCAAAACGCTTATTTCTTAAATGCTAAAACAAAACGTAAACCTCAAGTATTAGACATGGACGGCCAACGTACTGACGACCCTGACGAGGTTTACAGTGGTTGCTATATCCGAGTAACAGTTAACTTCTACCCTTATGCTGTATCAGGAAGTAAAGGCATTGCGTGTGGATTAGGCAATATCATGAAAGCTAAAGACGGCGAGCCACTTGCTCGGTGGAGGCGCTAAAGCAGAGGACGAGTTCGCAGAGTTTATCGACCTTGATAACGACAATTTAGACGAGCTGTTTGAATAATCAATCAAGGGAGGCAACGTCATGACCGTAATGCACATTGATATTGAAACTTACAGTAGTTACAACTTGAAAGATACAGGGGCTTATCGGTACGCCGAGGCTCCTGACTTTGAAATATTAATCATTGCTTTTTCTATTGATGGCCAGCAAGTACAGGCTATTGATATGCACGACATAGATGACAGATTGTACAAACAATTTAAATGGCACTTACTCGACCCTGAAGTCGAGAAACGAGCTTTTAATGCGTCATTTGAGCGTGTTTGTTTAGCAAAGCATTTCAGAACAGCAATGCCACCTGACGAGTGGGCTTGTGACATGGTCGACGCAACTCGTGTTGGCCTACCAGACCTCACTTGAAAAATGTGCAGAGGTGCTGGAAGTAGACGCACAAAAAGACAAAGCAGGTAAGGCCTTAATCAGATATTTTTCAGTTCCTTGCAAACCAACAAAAGTGAACGGTGGCCGAACTCGAAATCTACCTGAACATGACACAGAGAAATGGCAACAGTTTATTGATTACTGTATTAAAGACGTTGAGGCTGAAATGGCCATCGGCGAAGAAATATCAGACTTTGAGGTGCTACCTAGTGAGCAGGAATTGTGGACGATTGACCAACACATAAATGACAGAGGCGTTCACATTGACCGTCAGCTCATGCTAGGGGCTTATGAACTAGATAAAATCAGCCAGGCGCAACTCGCAGAACAAGCTCAAAAGCTGACAGGGCTCGACAATCCTAACAGCCAGCAACAACTCATGGCATGGTTTCGTGAGCAGGGCGTTGAGATTGAGAACTTGCAAAAGAAAACAGTCGGCGAGTACCTAGAGAAAACCTCAGGCAGAGCTCACAAGATGTTAGAGCTACGCCAACAAATGAGCAAGACCGGCGTTAAGAAATACAACAAAATGTATGACATGGCATGTGAGGACGACCGTATTAGAGGCATGTTCCAATTCTTCGGAGCCGGCACAGGGCGCCGGGCAGGTCGAGGCGTACAAATGCAGAACCTCACTAAGCACAAAATGACAGATGAAGAGCTAGACATAGCAAGAGAGTCAATCAAACAGCAGGACTTTGACTGGTTAGACCTGACACTCGAATACAGCTATCAAGATATACTCAGCCAGCTTGTCAGAACAACATTTACAGCTGAGCATGGCTATCAGCTAGCTGTCAGTGACTTTTCAGCCATCGAGGCACGAGTTATTGCATGGTACGCAGGCGAGCAATGGCGCTTAGATGTGTTCAATACACACGGCAAGATATACGAGGCGTCAGCGTCTCAAATGTTCGATGTTCCTGTAGAGAGTATCGGCAAAGATAGCCCTTTGAGGCAAAAAGGTAAAGTGGCTGAACTTGCACTCGGTTATCAAGGAGGCGCGGGCGCCCTCAAATCAATGGGAGCCTTAGACATGGGCATTGAAGAGGACGAGCTCAAGCCCCTAGTTGATAGCCGGCGAGAGGCGAACCCTAATATCAAGTCTTTTTGGTATAACTGTCAGAAATCAGCAATCAAAGCTATTCGCAGTGGTAAGCCACAAATGGCAAACGGGGTTAAGTTCTACACTTATAGAGGCCATCTAATACTAGAGTTGCCAAACGGTCGCTGTATCGTCTACAGAGACGCAAAGACAGCGCAAAACAGCTGGGGCTCAACGGTCGTTGAGTTTCAAGGCTTAGACATAAATCGTAAATGGACGACAGTGAAAACATACGGAGGCAAACTGGTCGAGAACATTGTACAAGCTACAGCAAGAGACCTGTTGGGCGTATCAATGGCAAGGCTCGAGAAACAAGGCTACAAGATAGTGGCTCATGTTCACGATGAACTTATTCTCGAAGTGCCTGACGACCAAGCACGACCATTTGAAAGATATTGAGGACATTATGAGCCTGCCTGTTGATTGGGCTGAGGGCTTGAACTTAAACAGCGACGGCTTTGTGAGTCCGTTCTACATGAAAGATTAAAAGGACGTGAGGAGTATTAAAACAGAATACAGTTTAACTCAACATGCTTATGAGAGATTTAGGCAACGTGTCGGCAAAGGTAATAACAAAGATGACGCATTAAACTGGATTGCTCAAGCAATCAGCAACTCAGTTTTTGTAAGGCAAACAGACGGCTACAGGTACTACAAATATGGCGAATATAAAATCGTTGTAGGCGAAGAAAACAAAGTAGTCACGATTTCATACTTTAACGACTCTCATACAAAAGAGTTTAAAAAAGAAGTTAACAAGATGATAAGAGCTAAATTCAAGGCTAAGCTACAGCCTTTTTATAGAGCTAAGAAGAGCCTGCAAATAGAAGTGTACGAGGCTAAAATCAGACAACTAAAAGCCAAGAACCCAAAAACGCAAGCAATCATTCAAGAAGAGATTTCAGAGTTAGAGACTCAGCTCATAAGAACGATTGCGAGCATAGACGAAATTATCAAGCTAGGCCAGCACTTCAACGTGCCACCTAACATGCTTGAAAGGAGTTAACTAATGACTAAATTTTTAGAGATAGTTTCCCAAATAGCATTTTATCTATTAGTTGGTTTAGTTTATGGCACAGCATTAATAGCTTTTCTTTTCGGGCTTATCTTACTACTTTTAATCGTTATCTTATAGGAGGTAAAACAATGAGCGCACTAGATGGCGTGAGCGAGTGGGGCACTTATAAGGTGCCTGTCAAGCTCACTATTGAATACGAGGCAGAGGTCACTGTTACAGCGAATAACTGGGACGATGTCTCAGAGAAAGCAGACGAATATATAAGCGAATATTATGACGACATGGCAAGTGAAGTTATGGCCATGACTGGAAAATCAGAGTTGAAGAAATGGGAGGAACGATTTTAATGCACTTTGAGGGAAGAACCAAATACCCAACAACGCCAAACGGCGAGATTATATGGCTAGATGACGCAGACAGATTGAAATTAAAATCGCTATTCGTATCAATAGACGATGTTCAGGCAAGACTCGACAACGGCTGGAAACCTTACGAGGCAATCAATTTCAGTATTAAATATAAATTGCACGACGGGCAAATTTGCTACACCCACAATACAGGCGAGCGCACGTTCTACCTTCCTGCTGAGGATATGGAAAAAGCAGAAATCGAGGTCGGACTCGACCCAAGAACAATTGCTAAACGTTTGAACAGAGGTTTTTCAATTCAAGAGGCGCTGACAAAGGCACCTGTGACCAATGACTTTAATGAAGTGAAAAAGGATATTGAAGAGCAGAAAATAAAACAGCGTAAACGAGAAGAGCACAGACGTAGAAAAATGGAAGAGTACAAAGCTCGTAAGTATAGAGAGCGTAAACCTCATTTATTCGATGGCACGCCCCAACAGCACACGCCGGGCGAGTACACACAGCATTTAATGGAAAATAACATATTCCCTAAGGTGGTTAAATAATGACGACAATACACATGTTAAATAAAGGCGATATTGTTTCTTTTGAGTACCCTATCGACTCAGGCGAAGAGATTAGAGCAGAAGTTACTGAACTACACCACGACGTTATGAGAGCAACGGTCTACGATGGAACAGAAACATATCACATAGACGACACACTGAAAATCACAGTGCTGACACCAGCAGAGACAATCGAAGAGCAACACTATCAGAGCAATACAGATGACGGCATAGACCTCATTGACTTTTGGTACATGCAAATGACGCCCGAAGAGTTTCAAGGTGCTATGAAGTCAAACCTACAAAGATATTCAACTCGATTAGGTCGTAAAGATGACCGTATAAAAGAGCTCAAGAAAATTGAGGATTACGCAAGACGCTACAGAGAGAAACTCGAGCAGGAGGCTAAATAATGAACTTTGATGAAATTACTGAAAAGCTAGGCGAATTTGAGCAGGAAATGCTCGAGCTGAGAAAAGAGAATAGACGACTCAGAGAGCAAAAGGGAAATCTCGAGGGCTTTGTCAGAGAACAGCAGAACAAACTCTCACATATTTATGAGGCGTCAGCTAAGGCACAATACGACGCTTTATTATGGCAGAAACGTTTTGAGCGTATAGAGGACTTTGTTGCATTTAAGCTGGAACTCACACCGACAAGCCTGCCGTACATGAGAGTTCGGTTTGAACTTATAGAGCTAAAGAAAAGAGAGCTACATGAACTATATCAAAACAGCCCTAGAGGCTAGGGGCGTAAGAGCTACCATAATTAGGAGGACACAATCAATGAGTAATTTAATAGATTTAACAAAGAAAATCGAACAATGGGCAGAGGACAGAAACCTGCATACAGCAGACCCAATCAAACAATACGACAAGCCGGTAGAAGAGTTCGGCGAGTTGATGAAAGGTATCAACAAACAGGACATGGACATGATTAAAGATAGTATCGGCGACATATATGTAGTTATGGTCATTTTGAGTGTTCAGACAGGTAACTCAATATTAGGATTATTAAAAAATAGTACGGTCGATACGTTAAGACCTAAGCACAGCACATTCATGTACATATCTGTCATGGACGATTTAGCGAGAGAGCTCAACAAAGGTTATTACATCTTATCGGAAATTTACGAATTGAAAAAACAACTTGCTAAAACTTGTGGCGAGTATTACCTCGATTTCACTGGTTGCGTAGTGCTTGCCTATGACGAGATTAAAGACCGTAAAGGCAAAATGATAGATGGCAAATTCGTAAAGGAGGCTGACCTGTAATGTCAATATTCACAATAGTAGTTAATGCTTTACTTTTAGTAGCTATATTTTGGCTGATATACAGAGAGGCTCGAGACAGATATAAAAACAACAGACGAGTGAACGTGCACATAGATGAAACAAATCAAGTGGCATTTATTGCACCTAGACCGAAAGCAAGTGACAGAGATATAGATTTAATAACTAACGAGCTAAGAGGCTTATACAAAACAGTCCTAGTATTTGAAAACGATGTGAGCCTAAGAGGATTAAAAAGAGGAGGCAAATAATGGGGCGTTACACAATTAAAGAGCTAGAGGACAATTTCCAACTAGCAAGGCATTACACAATGAAAGTAAGAGAACGTAAGAGGTTGAAAGCATTACAAATACGACTAGGCCTCAGCACTGAGGACATGAGCCTAATTGAGCAAGTTATTAAAGATGACAGCGAAATCGTACCAAATGACTTTGCTGACCATGAACACATAGATATAAACGATTAGAGAGGAGCACAACAGCCATGCACGAGTTAGACAATATAGAGCCATTAGAAACGCTAAAATACGATGGCAAAATGACATACGCACAAGCGACAAGCAGGCTATCAAGCTATTGGCGTAACACTGAGAAGAGCTGGAGCGAATTATTGCAAAAGCTCTCAGTGACTACTAGAACACAGGAAACTATCGCAGAATACAACACAATGAAAAAGGCTGAGCAATCAGAAATTAAAGACGTGGGAGGTTTCGTCGGAGGATATCTCAAAGAGGGCAAACGCCGTAAAGGTTACGTGATGAACCGTTCAATGTTGACCTTAGACATTGACTTTGCTGACGAGAACATGGACGAAATCATCGAAATGTTTTTCGGTTATGCCTACGCTGTGTATTCAACACATAAGCATAGAGCTACTACGCCACGCACGCGCTTTGTTGTCCCACTTAAAAGACACGTCAACGGCGACGAGTATGAGGCTGTAGCACGTAAGGTTGCAGAGTCAATCGGTATTGATTACTTTGACGATACGACCTATCAGCCACACAGACTCATGTACTGGCCAAGTACCGGCGCCGACGCTGAGTATTTGTTCACGTATCAGGACGCACCTTTTATTGACCCTGACGCCGTGCCGGCTGAGTACAAAGACTGGAAAGACCCTCTTGAGTGGCCTTATTCAGAACGAGAAACAGCAAGCTACAAACGCTTAGCTGATAAGCAAGGCGACCCACACAATAAACCTGGTATCGTTGGCGCTTTCTGTAGAGCCTACGACATACACGACGTAATAGAGCATTACTTATCTGACGTTTATGAGCAGTACGACGACACACGCTACACGTATGTAGGAGGTTCAACAGCCGGTGGCCTAGTAATCTATGAAAATGGCAAATTTGCATATTCCCACCATGGTACAGACCCAGCAGGGGGCGAGCTATGCAACAGCTTTGATTTGTTACGTGTACACAAGTTCGGCATACAGGACGAAGAGACGCCCGAAGATACACCTATTAATCGCCTACCATCTTACATTTCAATGCAGAAACTCGCACAGAACGACGGCGAAGTTAAAATAAATATGATGATGGAAACATACGAGGCTGAGGACGATTTCAGCGACTACATCGACAAAGCTGAACGTGACGAGCGTCGTGAGCGCTACAAATGGGCGACACAGCTCGACGTGGATAAACAAGGTAATGTGTTGGCCACAACGCCTAATATCGGTTTAATCCTACGCCATGATGACAGGCTGGCAGGCAAGATTGCCTATGACGAATTTAACAATCGCTTGAGCATATTAGGCTCGACGCCGTGGCGCAAGGAAGAAACAACAAGCTACTGGCGTGACGCTGATGACGCAGGCCTGCGCATATACTTAGAGCAAGAGCACGGTATCTACAATAGAAGTAAAACAGATGACGCTGTGAACGAAATTGCTACAGAGAACAAGTTCCACCCTGTCAGAGATTACCTTGACGGGCTAGAGTGGGACGGTGTCGAAAGATTAGACACATTATTCATCGACTATTTAGGTGTGGAAGATACAGAGCTCAACAGAGCTGTGACGAGAAAAGCCTTTACGGCTGGTGTTGCACGTATTTATCAGCCTGGCATTAAGTTCGACTACATGACGACGCTATACGGTGGTCAAGGTCAGTACAAATCAACAGTATTGCGCAAAATGGGTGGCGCATGGTTCAGTGAGTCACTTACAAGCGTGACAGGCAAGGAGGCCTATGAGGCATTGCAAGGCACTTGGCTCATTGAAATGGCTGAGCTGGCTGCCACTAAAAAAGCAGAGGTTGAGGCGATTAAACACTTTATAAGTAAACAGGTCGACTCATTCCGTGTGGCGTACGGCCGACATGCTGAGGACTTCCCTCGTCAATGTGTATTCTTCGGAACAACGAACAAAATTGATTTCTTACGTGATGAAACGGGAGGGCGTCGTTTTTGGGCGTTAGCCGTAGATAAGCGCAACGCTAGCAAGAACATTAATGAGCTAGATGACCCGAGCACTCACTAAGCAGTTATGGGCAGAGGCGAAACAACGCTACAATGACGGCGAAAAGCTGTACTTACCTAGTCACTTAGAGGACAGAATGGGCGAGCGTCAGGCCGTTCATACCGAAGAAAGTGTCTATCAAGGTATCGTTGAAGAGTTCATCGACACGCCTATTCCTTACACACAGGACTACAGCCGGCGTGACTTAGACCTAGACACGAAACGTGCTTATATTCAGTCAGGCAATCCTGATGTATTACCTCAAGAGCCAGCAGGTTATGAGTACAGAGACCGTATTTGTGTATCTGAGGTGTGGTGTGAATGTTTAGGCAAAGACAAAGGTAATTTCCCTAGAATGATACAAACGGAATTGAAATCAGTGCTAAAAAGTTTAAAAGGTTGGGAACCTTATACGGGAAATAATCGAGGCAGATTAAAATTTGGCATAGGATATGGAGCTCAAAAAGCGTTTTCAAGGGTCGAAAATGATTAAATTGTCAGACTTCTTGCGTTGCCCATGCGTTGCCCTGCTTTTTGGAGCTGGGACACGGGGCAAGCCCTTGAGTCTGTAAGCCTGGGAGGCTATCGTTGCCCTGGTTCCATAAAAACGGCCATCTTCTCAAAAACCATTCACAGGCAATTTTCTGCGTTGCCCTACTTCTGGGACACGCAAGAAAACCTGCGTTGCCCTGGTTCCGCTCGGTTGCCCTAAAATTTTAAGCAGGGCAACGGCCTCAGCCCTTATATGTCAAGGGATTGAGTCCTATCGTTGCCCTGGTTCCATAAAAACTCCCATTGAGCTAAAGAATAGAGTATAGGGAATATAGAGAGTGTAATAATATACCCTGTACTCCCTAACACGTATTTTTATAAGTTTGGCGAAAAAATTTAGAGATTTTTGGGCAACGCAAGGGTTGAGCCTTACGGGCAGTAAGCGTGAGGGCAGTTGCCATGTAAAATTACATTAAAAATGGGTGTAAAACTACATTTTAGCAAGGAAATGATGAAAAAATGAGAGAAAGCAAAATCGAAGAATATCTCAAAAATGAAGTTGGGAAATATTCAGGGTTATGTCTGAAATTTACTTCATCTGTTTCAGGTGTTCCTGACAGGATTGTGATACTTCCTGAAAATAGAATTTATTTTGTTGAGTTGAAACAGGAAAAAGGTCGGCTCTCAAAATTACAAAAATACATGCACAGACAATTTGAGAAAAGGGGCGTACCTGTTTACGTTCCTTACTCAAAAAATGATGTCGATAAATTTATAAATGAGGTGGTCAAGAATGGCAATTGATTTTAAGCCATATGACTATCAGGCTTATGCGATAGATAAAATCATAGATAACAAAAGATATGGTCTCTTTTTAGATATGGGACTCGGCAAAACAGTCTCAACGCTCACAGCAATTGAGCAACTCAAATATGATTACCTTGATGTAGACAAAGTGCTGGTCATAGCTCCTAAGCGTGTAGCAGAGGACACATGGGCACAAGAAGTTGATAAATGGACGCACTTAACCCATTTAGATGTTTCGCTTGTGCTGGGCACACCTAAGCAACGAGAGCAGTGCACTCGAAAAGGACGCAGACATATACGTTACGAACAAAGAAAACACGAAATGGATATGTGAAAGATTTAAAAAAGATTGGCCGTTCGATATGGTCGTAATTGACGAGCTATCCACTTTCAAGAACTCAGACAGCCAACGCTTTAAGATACTTAAAAAGAAATGGCCATTGTTTGAAAGGTTCGTAGGACTTACAGGAACGCCTGACACCTAAAAATATTATGGACTTATGGGCTCAGATATATTTGATTGATGGAGGCGAGCGTTTAGGAAAGTTCAAAACTCATTTTAGACAAAGATATTTTTACCCAACGCATAAGGTTGCTGAGCACACATTCAACTGGGAGCTGAAAGACGGTGCGAAAGATGAAATCTACAAAATGATTAGCGATGTAACTGTCAGCATGGAAAGTAAGGACTATTTGAAAATGCCTGAACGTGTCGACACAGTCAAAGAGGCTAAGCTAAGTAAAAAAGAAAGAGCCTTATATGACGAGCTAGAGCAGAATATGGTCATAGAGAACGACATAGACGACGATAAAGACATAGTGGCGTTAAACTCAGCCGGCTTGAGTAATAAGTTGTTACAGATGTCTAATGGTGCCGTTTATGCTGATGATGGCTCTATTACTCACATACATGATAAGAAACTAGAGTTATTAGACGAGATAATCGAAGAGTCACAAGGCCAGCCAATACTTGTTATGTATAACTACAAACATGATAAGGAGCGATTATTGGAACGCTACGACTTTGCTGAGACCTTAGACAGTGACAACTATATGGAGCGCTGGAACAATGGCGAAATACAAATGCTTATCACGCACCCGGCAAGTGCAGGGCATGGACTCAATTTACAGTATGGAGGTTCAATCATGGTTTGGTTTGGCCTAACTTGGAACCTTGAATATTATGAGCAGGCCAATGCTCGACTGTACAGACAAGGGCAAAAGAAAACGACTGTCATTCATCATCTACTTACTGAGAACAGCATTGACCAAAAAGTCTATGAGTCACTCAAAAATAAGAAACTTGGTCAGAATGAACTTATGAACGCAGTAAAAGCACGTTTACTTTAATTCTGAGGCCTCTCAGCCTCCACACATTGAACATAAATACAAAATAGGATAATTACCCTACAAATAGATTAAAAGCTAAAATAAGGCGTTTAAATTAGTTTATACGCTACGGAGGTTAAAACATGAAAATATATCAAAAGTTACTTGAGATTTTAATATACACAGTTTTTACAGCAATTATTCTAGGAACAGCACTGATAATACTAGGGTTGTTGCTTGTAGGAATACAAAACATTTACACATTCTTATTCTAGGAGGCCAAATCATGCAAGAGTTGAAAAAGGTTGATTATGCAAAATTAGAGGACTATATTGAAAATTTAGACAGATACAGAGAAGAGTTGAAGTTCAGAGAATATGAGCTCATGAGTAATCATGAACCCGACAACCCTGAGGGTGGCAAAGCAAATTTTGTTAACAACCCAATTGAGCAACAGGTCATTAAATGTAACCAAGACGCACAATATAGACGCTTGCGGGACGTTGTGAAAGGTACTGAAAAATACTTAAATCAATGTGACGATGAAACAATAGAGATATTTAGGCTCAAGTTTTGGGACAAGCCTTTTGATTGCAACACTTGGAACGCTATTGCTGATAGATACTACATAAGCCACTCAGGCATGAGACGATTTAAAACAGCACAGCTTGAAAAATTAGCAAAATTTATCGGCTATGTTTAAATTTGGTTTTTATACCTGTAGAAAACCAGGAATTTAGGGGTTATTATGGTAATGTGTTCAAAAAAGATGAACACTAGCAGTGATTACGGATAATCTTGGCTTGTTTATTCGACTTCTTCTAATTTTATGTTGCGACACAGACCTAATTTTTCTTTTATTACATTCTTATTTACTCCTTTAAGTCGGCTGAGAGCACCTCAGTCGGCTATTTTTATACAAAAATTTAACAAGTTATTAACGTGAAAGAGGTGGTATTTGGCATGGCACGTCAAACATTATACGAAAAACTAGATATTAAAGATAAACTCGGATTAGTTGAGGGCTGGAAAAGAGACGGCCTTACAGATGAGCAGATTGCTCACAATTTAGGTGTATCTAAGCACTCACTTATCAAGTGGAAAAAAGAGAAACCCGACTTTTCAGACGCCATAAAAAAAGGTAAAGAGGTTTCTGACTATGAGCTAGAGAACGCTCTACACAAGAGAGCAACAGGTTATTATTACAAAGAGGAAACAGTGACAAATAAAGGCGATGTAGTCGAGATAGAGAAGTACGAACACGCAAACCCTACCAGCTTAATATTCGCACTGAAAAACAGGCTACCAGCTAAATATAGAGATAAGGTTGAGCAAGAAGTTACTCAGCGTAATATTGATTTGAATATCGGAACTTACGACGATGACGACGGCGACAATTAATCTTAACTTTCCTAAGCCGACAAAAGTGTTTAACAGAAATATTTTCAATATCCTAACAGATTACAGCCATTTCACAGAGGTGCATTATGGTGGTGGTTCGTCAGGCAAGTCACACGGCGTAGTTCAGAAAGTCGTGCTCAAAGCCTTACAGGATTGGAAATATCCACGCAAGATACTATGGCTCAGGAAAGTCGGAGCAACGATTGCAGACAGTTTATTCCAGGACGTGAAAGGTTGCCTAGTTGATTTTGCAATATGGGACTTTTGCGAGTGGAACAAAACAGACAATCGAGTTACATTGCCTAATGGGGCTGTGTTCCTGTTCAAGGGCATGGATAATAGCGAGAAAATCAAATCAATTAAAGGTATCAGTGATGTAGTAATGGAAGAGGCCTCAGAGTTTCACTTGAATGACTACACACAGCTCACTTTAAGGCTGAGAGAGAAGAAACATTTAAATAAACAAATATTCTTGATGTTCAACCCTGTGAGCAAGCTCAATTGGGTATATAAATATTTCTTTACAGGCGAGCCTCACAAGAACACGCTCATACAGCAATCAAGCTACAAAGATAATAAGTTTCTTGATGAAATGACTCGTCAGAACTTGGAGGACTTGGCCAGCAGGAACCCAGCCTATTACAAAATATATGCGCTGGGCGAATTTGCTACGCTTGATAAGCTGGTTTTCCCTAAACATACTGAAAGGCTCATAAACCCTGACGAGGTCAAGCACCTACCGTCATACTTCGGCTTAGACTTTGGTTACATAAACGACCCTAGTGCTTTGATACACGTCAAAATAGACACTAAAAACAAACAGCTATATATCATTGATGAATACGTCAAGACAGGCATGTTAAATGATGAAATAGCAAATGTAATCAAGCGACTAGGCTATGCAAAAGAGCGCATAACAGCAGACAGTGCTGAGAAAAAATCTATTGCAGAGATAAAGCGTAAAGGCATTGAACGTATTAAGCCGGCAATGAAAGGCGCTGACAGTATAATGTCAGGCATACAGTTTATAAGCCAATTCGACATTATAGTCGACGAGCGCTGTACTAAGACGATTGAAGAGCTTAACAACTACACTTGGAAAAAAGACAAGAACACAGATGAATATTACAACGAACCAGTTGATACATACAATCACAGCATTGACGCCCTACGCTACAGCGTTGAAGAGCTCATGCTCAAAGACAAGCAAGGCAAAAAAGACGCTAAGCGGCTACGACGCATTAAAAGCTATTTTTAGGAGGTGCGGCATTTGGGCTCACACTATCATGTAACTAATAAACACCAGTATAATTTGAAATTTGGCAGAGAGGCAAACAGAGACATTCTTGCTAACTCGCCCGAAGAGCTAGAGAACATTGACGTGCTTAATAGCATTGTCAGTGAGCACAAGAACAATCAGGTGCCACGCTTGCGGGTGCTAGAGGATTACTTCCTAAGCCAAAATACAGGCATACTTGAGGGACAGCGCAGAAAAGACGCAGAGAAAGCTGACCATCGTGCAGTTCATAACTTTGCTAAATACATATCGCAGTTTATTGTTGGGTACCTGACAGGCAATCCGATAACGTTCACTCATAAAGATGAAGAAACGCAACAGGCAATCTATGACCTGAACGACCAAAACGACGGCGACGCTGTGAACAGTGATGTCGCATTAGACTTGAGCATATATGGCCGTGCATATGAGATTGTGTTCAGAGACGAATACGGACTCGACAGGTTCATGACCTTAGACCCTAAGAGCACATTTGTCGTATACAATCATGACATTGATAAGAAAGTCATTGCGGGCGTTCGATACTACGACACAGTAGACAAAGACAGCGTTAAGACAAATCACATTGATGTGTACACAGATACGCATATTCATCACTATGTAATCAAGGACGGCGCAACTCAGACAGTTGAGAGCTACCGAGCACTTTTATAATGATGTGCCAATCGTTGAGTATCTGAACAATAAATTTAAGCAGGGCGACTTTGAGAACGTGCTCAGCTTGATTGACTTGTACGACTCAGCACAGTCAGACACAGCAAACTACATGAGCGACACAAATGACGCAATGCTGGCACTAATTGGCAACGCTGAACTTGACGGCGAGGACGCTAAGGCGTTCAAAGACGCTAACATGATACATATTAGACCTGAAATCAATGCAAACGGTGGCGAGGGCAAAGCTGACGCTAAGTACATATACAAGCAGTATGATGTGCGGGGCTCAGAGGCCTACAAGACTAGATTGCAAGATGACATTCACAAGTTCACGAATACACCTGACATGAACGACGAGAAATTCTCAGGCCGGCAGTCAGGCGAGTCAATGAAATACAAGCTGTTTGGCTTAGAGCAATCAAGAGCCACTAAAGAGCGACTGTTCAAAAAAGGCTTAATGAAACGCTACAAGTTGCTACTCAACAACAAGAACATTGAGGGCACTAAGGCACATGACCATGAAGTAATTGACATAGCGTTCACGCCTAACTTACCGAAGTCAATGAAAGACAATGTGGAAATGGTCAACATGCTTGCTGGTACCGTATCAGAGAAAACTCGACTTGGCCTCTTAGACTTTATCGACGACCCTAGCGCAGAGCTAGAGAAGATACAAGAAGAAGAGGACGAACAAATCGACAGAGCTGACAAGCGTGAGTATAGTTTCGAGCCTGCGGCAAACGATGACGACCCACTGAAAGAGTGATAAGCTATGACAGAAAGCAAAAAATATTGGCGTGAGAGAGCAGAGCGAATAATGGCCATTGAGGCCAAAAAAGATGACGAGGTCATCGAAGAAGTGCGCAAGATTACCGGCTCGACAATGAGCCATTTAGCCAATGAGATATACAGCTTTTATGCTAAGTATGCAAATGCTGAGGGTATATCAGTCGACGAGGCTAAGAAGAAAATTCAAAAGACTGATATAAGAGAGTTTGAGGACAGAGTCGCTCAGTACGTTAAGAACAAAGATTTTAGCGAGAAAGCCAACGCAGAGCTGAGACAATACAACACTAAAATGTATGTAAGCCGAGAGCGTATGCTCATGCAACAGCTATCAGTTATCATGGCCAATGGCACAGCTCTCACAGAGGTTGAGCTTGAGAAATACCTGACTGAGTCAGTAGACAGAGAAGTCGAAAGGCAATCAGGTATCTTAGGCCAATCAGTGAGGGTAAAGCCAAACCATGTCAGAGCGATTGTAAATGCTGATTTCTACGGGCAATCATGGAGCGAGAGACTTTGGGGCAACATGGACGAGACACGCAAGCAGGTGCTCAAGACAGTGCAGAACTCATTGCTAAGGGGTCGACACCCTAACGAGTTTGTTCCTGAACTTAAAAAGAAAATGGGCGTATCTACCTCAGACGCTAAGAGATTGCTTATCACTGAAACGTCAAGAGTTCAATCAGAGGCTCAAAAGCTACACTATCAAGCTACGATGGACGAGGACTCAGAAATCGAGTTTGTGGCTAAGCTAGATGAGAGAACCTCAGACGAGTGCGGGCACCACAACGGCGACAGAATAAAAGTAAAAGACATTGTGGTCGGTGTGAACGTTCCACCTCTACACGCTCATTGCAGGTCGACAACGATACCGGCTAAGACAAACTGGCGTGACGAGTTTTTCAAAGAACGTGAGGGACGCTATAACCTTGATGACTTCGAGCTCATAGACGATGAGGACGAAGAGGACGACGTTATCGACTTGGGCATGGATTGGGACGACGAGGACGACGAGCCTGACGAGCACAAGTTCAATGACAACCTATCAGACGCATTAGGCGAAGAGCAAACAGCAGAGCTTAAACGCAAGCTCGATATTAATATGAACGCTGACGGGGCTCAAGAGTATCGCAAAATATGGAACCACTTCGCAGATGATATGGTTATCGAGCGACCTAATGGACGCAAAGGTGCTCACTTCAACCCGATGAGTGAAAAAGTTGTAATGAGTACGGACAACCTAGCTGAGCGTGATGTAATCGGTATAGGCAACAGTAAGCGTGAGGGCGATGACAACTACAGCACAGTGGTGCATGAGTTCTCACATATGATTGACCACGCAGTTATCAGAGACCTGAAAGGCTCTAAGAACATGTTGAGTGGTGCTTTCTCAGCAGACCCTACCAACTATGAGGCAGATGAAAAAGGGGACGTTGAGACGCTAGCAGAGGTAATCAAAAAAGAGCTAGACGCTAAAGCTAAAGCAGAGCTCAAAGTGCTTAAAGACGCACACAAGAACGGCGACACTGAGACATGGAACCATGCTTATAAGCCACGTTTAAATAATGGCCGTACAGTCATGGTCAGAAAGCTCAGAGAACAGTATCATGTAGGACATTCAAGTGGTTTGTCAGACATGATTGAGGCAGCGACAAATGGCATATTCAATATTGAGTATGGTCATGGTAAATCTTACTGGAAGAAACACCCAGCATTTAAAACACCTCTACAAGCGAACCTCGAGGCCTTTGCAGAAATGTCAGAGGCGTTTATGGACGAAAACAAGAGGGAAATATATGAAAAAGAATTACCTAAATCGTATGCTCTTTATATTCAAATGATTAAAACAATTGTTGAAAGGTTGGGGCTGTAAATGGAAGAGTTAGAACAGGCAAAAAAAGATTACGAGGATAAGTTCGGCGAACAGCCTCCTATGATGTTTTTAAGAGGCATGAGCCCGAGCAGAGCAAGTCAGCGCTATTAATGAGCGCATAGAAGATGGCAAAGACTTCGGCGAGCACGCCAATGAGGAGGACGAGCTATCATGAACGGACAAGGCATAGGCTATTTGAAACTGATAGCACAGAGCCTACATGGTATTCACAAAGAGCTTATCAAGCTAAACAACACGCACCCAGCCAACAGAGCTGAGGGTAAAGCAGAGAAACCAAAAAGCACAAAAGAGTTAGACCCTAAAGACTTTATATAAGCTACTTCCCTATTGCTGGGAGGTGGCTTTTTATTATGCCCAAAACGTGCTGACGGCGTAAAAAGCATGTATGGAAATCAGAGCCGACGGGCTATAAATGGAGGTAACAACATGACTGAAAAATTAAGATTAAACTTACAGCACTTCGCTGAGCAAGGCGACAATCCTGAGGGCGAACCTGACGCAGATAGCAAAACAGACGAAAACCCTGAGGGCAAGGACGACCGAGCAAGGCGAAAAGACGTTCACACAAGAAGAGGTTGACCAAATTCTTAAAGACCGTGTGGCACGTGAGAAGAAAAAAGCTGACGAGAAAGCTAAAGAGGCTGAGAAGTTGGCGAAAATGAACAAAGACCAAAAGGCTGAATATGAGCGAGAGCAAATGCAAAAAGAGCTGGACGCTTACAAGGCTAAAGAGGCACGCAACGAAATGAAACAGACAGCTAAGGACATGCTCAAGGAAAAAGACATTGGAGCAGATGACGACTTGCTAGAGATTGTTACAGCTGACACAGCTGACCAAACAAGCGAGAACGTTAAGGCTTTTACAGATGTACTTAACAAAATGGTTAAAGAGCAGGTTCAAGCTAAGCTGACACAAGGCACGCCTAAGAGCTTTCAAGCTACAGGCTCAATGAGTCGTGAGGATATCATGGGTATTAAAGACGACTCACAGCGACAAAGAGCAATCGCTCAAAACAGACATTTATTCTAAACAAATTATCGGAGGTTTTACATAATGGCAGTAGAAAATAACTTAATTGATGTAGAGGCATTAGGCGAGGCAAAGTCGATTGACTTCGCAAACAAGATGGGCGAACGCTTAAACAAATTATTTGAGGCGTTAGGTATCACAAACAAAATTCCAATGAACGTTGGTTCAGCATTAAAACAATATCGTTTCAATGTAGTAGAGTCAGAGGCTCCTAACGGCAACGTTGAAGAGGGCGAAATCATTCCGTTAACTAAAGTTGAGCGTGAACTTGTTAACATTACAGAGCTTGAGTTCCGTAAGTTCCGTAAATCAACATCAGCAGAGGCTATTCAGTCGCACGGCTATGATTTAGCAATCAACCGTACAGACGCAGAGCTTATTCGCTATGTACAGAAAAAATTCAGAACTGACTTCTTTAACACTATCGACGGCGCTGTGAACAACCCTGACCGTACAAACACTGAGGCGTTATCAGCTCCTAACTTGCAAGGTGCGTTATCTCGTGGCCGTGCTAACTTATCAGTATTACTTGATGATGAAGTGACACCTATCGCATTAGTAAACCCTAATGACGTAGCAGGACACTTAGCAGATGGTTTCATCAACTCAAACGGTTCTCAATTCGGATTGAACTTATTGACACCATATGTAGGTGTGCAAGTAATCGAGTTCGCAGACGTACCACAAGGCACTGTATACATGACTACAGCTGAGAACTTAAACGTTGCATATGCAAACCCTCAAGGCGAAATGAGCAGAGCGTTCAACTTTGCCTCAGACCAAACAGGCTTTGTTGGTGTCATTCACGACATTCAACCACAACGTTTAACAGCTGATACTGTATATGCGTCAGCAATCTCAATGTTCCCTGAAAACGTGGACGCAGTTATCGCTGTAGACATTGAGGGCGAACAAGCTGACGGTGGTTCTACTCCCGCCGAGGCCTAAGGGCGTAAGCGTTAGACCTAACGTAAAATCGGCAAGAATATCAGTTAAATAATATTTAGGAGGCTACACTATGGCAGACGTATTAAAAGTGTATCAAGGCGAGAACGTTGTAGGAACAGCAGAACGTGCAGAGGACGGCACAGCGTCAGTTACGATTGACGGCTTAGAGGCTGGTACTGAGTACGCAACAGGAACGTATCAAGTAGCTTTCAGTAATGAGGCAGGCGAGTCAGCTAAGGTTGACGTGCCATCTTTCACTACTAAGGAAAGCGCACCAAGCAGAACCTCAAAACGTTACTACAGAAACGACAGAGGACTCAGCAGACGTGAGCGCAGAATAAGGAGGCGTTAAGCAATGGCACACATTGACGGCGTAAAGCTCCTTATAGGTTTGAATGATAATAAGCAAGATGACCAGCTACAAAAGATAATCGACGTTACGGAAAAACGCCTAATATCAATGCTACCGAAAGACGTAGAGGCAGTGCCTAGTTCCCTTGATTGGGTCGTCGAAGAGGTAGCAGTTAAGCGTTACAACCGTATAGGCGCAGAGGGTATGAGCTCCGAGAGCATTGACGGTCGCTCAACAAAGTTTCAAGAGAACGACTTTGACGAGTACCTATCAATCATCGAGGACGAGTTCCCGTCTACTTCTAGTAAAAAAGGAAGTATCAAGTTCTATTGAGATATGAACATAGAGCTACCCTTGTTAAAGAGGGTCAAAAGCAATACAACCCTGACACTGGGAAATATGAAAATGCTGGTCAGCAAGTTTTCGACTCAGTTCCTTGCAACAAGTCGCCTCTCTCGCCTCAGCGTACAGCTGTAGAGTTCGGGGAGGTCACTCGTGATATAAGTATCATAAGACTAAACAATCGCTTTGACGAGCCCGTGACGCACGCCTATATAGATGGCGTTAAATACCTCATAGTTAGGCCTGTTAGATATAGACGAGACACAGTTTTCTATATTGAAGAGGTTAACTAAATGAGGATAACAGGCGTTAACAAACTCATTAAGAGAATACAGAGAAACCAACAGACCATTGACGACGACGTCGAGCACATTCTGAAAGAAAACGCTAAAGAGTTTAGAGCAGATACAGTGCTCGAGGCTCGCAAGGTCATGGTCAAAGGTTACTGGACGGGCAACCTCGCCGAGCATGATTGAAGATACTAAGCAGGGAAAAATGAGTTACATTATCACATCAAACGCACACTATTCAGGCTTTCTTGAATACGGTACTAGGTACATGGAGCCTGAGACATTTATGAAACAGATTTACCAAAAATATGGTGCTCAGGTAAACGCAGACATTGAGAGATTGCTCAAATAAGGAGGGACAAAAGCTAATGGCTAAACAATCAGCAAAATTCGAGTTATTCAATTATCTATTTAAGACTTTCAGAGCGCTGGGGGTTCCTGTTGTACGAACAAAAGAACTTCATCAAGAGCTACCTTATCCGTTTATCGTACTTGAGGACGTCGAGGACAGTATCGGCGTAATGAGTATTGATAACTATTCGGGTACGCCAACAGTGAGAGCTCACTTGTGGTGCACGGAGGACGACCTTGCTAGCGCTGACAGGGTATACATACAGATACAAGAAACTCTACTAAATGTTGAAATGCTCCCGTCTTACAGAGTAACTCTCGAGAACTTAGACACAGTAGACGCAACAGACACAACAACAAATCAAACATTACAGCATACAGTCATAGACGCAACTTACAGAGCGTCATAGGGCAGGCCTAGTCTAGGGCTTGCCTTTTATTATGCTGATAAATCAGGAGGGCATTTATATATGGCAATTAAACAAGGTTCTGACGAGTTAGCGTTAGTCCGTAAGTTAGGCGACGCTACAGAGGCAGACAAAATCATGTGGATTACAGAGTTAGAACGTGAAACAGAGCGAGATACTGACAACGAGGCTACAGTTGACGGCTCAGTTAGCTCAGGTGGTACTCAAGAGTCAACGGTAACTATCACGTCTTATATGGACGTTGATGACGAGTTAAGTGACGAAATCGAGGACGCTACAGAGGACGCAATCCCTTATGAGTTATGGGTCATCAACAAAAAGGTACAAGGCTCAGGCGAGAACGAGGGTAAATATAAGGCTGAATATCGTCAAGGACATTTCAACTCAATCACTCGTACCAACGAGGCTGACTCTATTGCAGAGTTCGAGACTGAGTTCGGCGTTTATGCTAAGAAACAAAGAGGCTGGGCGTCATTACCTGAAATCGTAGAGCAAAACAAAGCAGCTTACGGTTTCCACGACACTACAGCAGATGACCCAGCAGACGACGGACTTGCTGACGCACCTGACGAGAACATTCCACAACCTGACGAGGGTGCGACAGGCGAAGAAACTCCCTAAGGCGCCCCAAATTACTGAGGTCAGACCTAACACGAAAAGCGTTAGGCTCTCAGCTAAGTAGGGGTTAACTACACATGAGGGCGAAAAGCCCTCTCTTTTTATTACTAAATTAAAACATACAAGCGAGGTTATTTTTATTATGGAAATTCAATTCAAAGGCAAAACTGTCGACTTATCATTCGGCTTTAAAGCATTATCTATCATCGACAAACGTCTAGGCATGGAAATCGAGCAAATGAGTATCGGACAAGGCTTGCAGCTTTTAGTTCCTAACTTAGCACAAGGCAACCCAATCACTATTGGCGAGGTTATCCTTGCGGCAACAGCACATCACAAGAAAGCTCCTCAAGAGTCAGACCTTGACGACATTCTTGACGATATTGCAGAAAACGAGGGCTTTGAGGCGTTCGGCGAGCAAATCATTAAGGAACTGGGAAAGAGACCTACAACCCAAAACCTAGTACCGGACGAGTACAAACCGAAGAAACAGAGCAAGTAAGTGAAGAGCCTGACCCCCTCACTTATGACCGTGTAGTCGTTTTGTGTATGAGTGAGTTGGGCATTTACGACATTGACTACATCGACACTATGACTTTACGTGAGTTCAACTATCGTATGTACGCCTTAGAGTATGAGTTGCTCAAAGAAGAGTATCAAACATACAAATTGGCGTTTGCAATCAGAGACGTTGAGGCTAAGCGTGAGGTTGGCGTCGGTAAGAACAAAAAAGAGGAATATATCCTCAGTTCAGTCAATGATTTGATAGATTATCAGAAAAACGTTAAGCGATTGAATAAAGGCTTGCCTATTGAACTTGAGAACCCTGACAGCAAGTCGGATAAAAACAAACCATCGCTAGACGTTTTAAAACAAATCAAAAACCATAATAAAAAATAGATTGGAGGGTATATCGTGGCTAAATCTGAATATAAAATCAGCACTGAGATAGACGCAGATACGTCCAAGTTTAAAAAGCAAATGAAGTCAGCTGAGAAAGTTGCTCAAGACTTTAAACGAGTTGCTGAAAGTATAAAAGACGCTGACATCGGTGCGAACATAAAAGACTTTATGGCTAAGCTGAAACAGGCTAAGAGTGAGCTCAACGGCTTTGACGGCTCTGAGGCAGACGCAGACCTTGATTTGAACGCCTCTAGTTTCAATCGCAAATTGAGCTCAGCAAGTCGTTCACTAACAGACTTTAAGCGCCAAGCAGAGAGTGTTCAAGACGCTCGTATAGGTGCGAACATAGCAGAGTTTCAAGCTAAAATGACCAGCGCTAAAAGGAGCCTGAACAGTTTTGATGGTTCGGACGCAGAGGCAAGTGTCGACGCAGACACATCAAGATTTACAAGCAAAATGAAAACAGCGAAAGCTATCGCAAGAGACTTCGAGCAAGTAGCAAAGAATATTCAAGACGCTCGTATAGGTGCAGACATTTCAGAGTTTCAACGTAAAATGGTCAGCGCTCGTAAACAAATGGCGTCATTCAGTCGTATGAGAGCAAAGTCACGCCTAGACGTTGACAGCTCCTCAGCTATCTCAGCCATTGAGAGATTTAAGGCTATGTTACGCTCTATACCAAACAGACATCGCACACGGTTAACCGTAGACTCAAAAACAGCTATAAATGCAATTCGTGCAGTTTCTTCGTCATTGGATAACTTTGAGACTTCACTTCATAACATTGCTAACAGAGTTAGAACAGTGGGAACAGTTGCGGCAAACGTGTTCAAAGGTATGTTCCTATCAAGTATCACAACGTTAGTTCCAGCAATTGCCTCACTTGTACCAGCATTAATGGCAGTTATGAACGCTATTGCTGTTGTCGGTGGTGGTGCGGCTGGACTTGCTGGCGCATTTGCAACGGCAGGCGCGGGCGCAGTTGGTTTCGGCGCTATGGCCATGAGTGCGCTACAAATGGTTGAAGATGGCACGCTAGCTGTTACGAGAGAAGTTGAGCAGTATCGCTCGGCAGTCGACAGCCTCAAATCAGCATGGCAAGGCGTAGTTGCTCAGAACCAATCTGAAATATTTACGACACTTGCAAATGCAGTGAATACGGCAAAAGTCGCCCCGCAAGGTTTAACGCCATTCTTAGACGGTGTAGCTCAAGGTATGGAGAAAGCCAGCCAGGCTACACTGAACTGGGCTAAAGAGTCACAAACAGCAACTAGATTTTTTGAAATGATGGGCTCTACAGGCGTTAAGATTTTCAATAACATGCTTAGCGCAGTTGGTAATTTCGGCTCAGGCTTTATTGCTTTGATTACTGAACTTGCACCACTCACGGAATGGGTTTCTCAAGGTTTCGAGAACATGGGTAAATCATTCAATGAGTGGGCGAACAGTGTTGAGGGCAGTACAGCCATTCAGGACTTTACGAACTATGTGAAAACAAACTTGCCAATTATTGGCGAGATATTCAGCTCGACTTTTAAAGGTATATTCAACCTAATGAAAGCATTTGCGCCTAACTCTCAGGTTATATTTGAGTCACTAGCTCAAATGGCCAATCGTTTCGAGCAGTGGAGCGCAACTATTGCAGAGTCGGACGGGTTCCGAGCAATTCGTTGAGTACGTGCAAACAAATGGCCCTGTATTAATCAGCCTTATAGGCAATATTATCGACGTACTTGTGAACATAGCCGTCGCATTGGCTCCTCTAGGTGCTAAAGTGCTAGAAGTAGCTGAGGCGTTCTCAGCATGGCTAGCAGAGCTTACAAGAGTGCACCCTATTGTTGGCGTGCTCGTTGGGGTTATAGCCTCACTATCAGGTGTATTTATGGCATTATGGCCAGCAATTCAGTTTGTGATACAGGTTATCGCTCCTTTAATAACAGGCTTTATGAGGTTCGTTGGCGTTGGCCAAATCGTTCAAGGTCTGTTATCAGTATTAGGTGGCGCATTTGGAGCATTGAGTGCTCCTGTGTGGGCTATAATCGGCGTAGTTACAGCGCTTATAGGCATATTCGTGGCGTTGATGACAAGCTCAGAGCAACTTAGAACTCAAATGACTCAAGCGTGGGAGGCCATTAAACAAGCTGTCATGCAGGCTGTTCAGGCTATTGTGCAGTTCGTTTCTCAATTGATTTCAAGAATACAAGAAATAGTAGCGCCTTTAGTTCCTATATTCCAGCAAACCTGGCAGGACATCGTCACTGTAGTAGAGACGGCAGTAAACTTAATCGCACCAATCGTGCGGCAGGCCTGGAATACCATTAAGGCTGCGACACAGGTGGCGTGGGAGCTTATTAAAATGGTCATCACAGTTGCTATGGAGGTAATCGTTAGCACTATAACAGCATTACTTCAAGCTCTATCAGGCGACTGGTCAGGTGCTTGGCAAACTATCAGCTCAGCAGGTCAAGCTATTTGGCAGGCTATCGTTACGGCAGCACAGAACATCTTCGGCATTTTAAGAGATTGGCTTTCTAATTTATGGAATAGCATAACTCAAAATGCCACGACAGCGTGGTCAGCGTTGCAGGGGGTAGCCTCTAGCATATGGCAGGCCATTGTTTCAGCGATACAGTCCGTAGTTCAAGGATTGGTAGGCGTACTTAGCTCTATTTGGTCAGCAATCACTAGCACAGCAAGCTCTATGTGGTCAGGATTGGTCGGCATAGCGTCCTCAATTTGGGGCTCACTTGTCAGCACAATAAGTTCTATCGTTTCAAGTATCGTCAGTGCAGTGAGTTCAGCATGGTCGGCAATTTCTAGCACGACATCATCAATTTTCGGAACGGTTGCGTCAATTGTATCAAGCATTTGGTCATCAATCGTTAGCACGATAAGCTCAGTCATTTCAACGATTGTCAGCGTAGTGTCATCAGGTTGGAACAGCGTAATGAGCACGATTTCATCAATTCTCAGCTCAATTGCGTCGACCGTATCGAGCGTTTGGTCATCTATCGTCAGCACAATAAGCTCGTTCATATCATCTATTGTCAGCACAGTAACATCAGGTTGGAATAGCGTACTAAGCGCAATCACATCAGCAATGAGTGGCATTATCAGTGCAGTAACATCAGGCATGAGCAATGTAGTCAGCGCAGTAACATCAGGCGTTCAGAACGCTGTAAGCGCAGCGAAATCATTTGTTGGTGCAATGGTGTCAGCTGGTGCAGACCTAATCAGAGGTATGATAAACGGCATTAAACAGATGGCTGGCTCATTAGTGAGCGCTGCTAAAGGCGTTGTATCTAATGCCGTGAATGGAGCTAAGAGCCTATTAGGCATACACTCGCCATCGAAAGTGTTCAAAGAAATCGGTCAATACACTATGCAAGGTATGCAAATTGGACTTAACGACCGAGGCAAGAAAGTTGTACGTGATACAGGAAGAATTGCACAAGATATGACAAGTGGGTTCAACCCTGACTTGCAAGCTAAGCCTATGGTGCAAGGTATCAACCGAGAGTTGAGCAACCTTTCAGCTAGAGGGCAAGTGCAATCTAACCACACAAGCACTTTCAAGGCCGAACCTAGCAAGACTACATTACATGTACAACTCGACACAGATGACGAAGTGCTAACAGCTAAAGTAAATGGCGTTAACGCTCGTGATGGCGAGGTACTTTCATTCTAGGAGGCTTAACAAATGGACTTAAAAATCACTAAGCTAGACGGCTCCGGCTACACGCTGGGGCAATACGGCGTTACTGTGAAAGACGTTGTCATAAGTCCTATTGAGGTAGAGCACGAGAAAAGAGACATCAAGGGCTTGCACGGAACATTTGACGCAGTGCACAACATTCAAGGAGCGCACAATAAGCGTTCCTTTTGTTTTTGTTGCTGAAACATTGGCGTCCTATCCGTTGTATCGAGACTTAATATCAGAGCTGGTTTATGATGACCAGCCATTCTATGTGCAAGAAATGCGCAGACCTCAAAGACAACAATATGAATTTAAAGACACGTCATTCAATGATACAGCACTATCAGTTGACCAATACGGGTATGACACTGTTTTTGATAGCCCTCAAGGCGACAACGAAGTATCTACAGGCAAACGTTATTTTGTGCAACTTAGCGCTTGTGAAGAATTAGAGCAAAAAGGCCTGAAAGGTACAGGCTCAATGTCATTCACAACAACAGAGTTGCCGTTCGCTGAAAGTGTTGGAACTTCTCTCGACCTTGAACGTGACGGATTGAACAATGCTAGCAATCCTATTTGGTCATATGGTATGGGGCTCTCAAGAGACCCTGACACATGGCAATATACGTTCAATATCAGCGAGCAAAAAGAGCACGAGGTTTACAACTTCGGCAACGTTCCTATAGACCAATTCAACCAGCATTTAGTTATCAGGTTGAAGTTCAACAGCGAACCATCAGGCACAATCAAGTTTGGTTTTAATGGTACACAGTGCGAAATCGACACAAAAGACGCAAACATAAAAGCAGGCGACGTAGTAACTTACGAGTCTAGCGACTACTTTAAAAACGGCCTTAGTATTTTAAACAGTACAAACTACGGCATACCTGTTATGCGTGCAGGTAGAAACGACTTACTATTCGACAGCAACTACAACATAGAGGCTCAAGTCGAATGTAGGTACTACTATTATTAGGAGGTCATTTCAGTATGGCAAGAAAAGAAATCACTACGCCTTTAGACCTTAATAACTTGAATAACCACAATCAAAATTACAAGGAGCTCTACAACGAAATTCAAACAACTGATAAGCGACTTAGTGAGAACATGTGGGAAGAAATCAAAGGCGCTAACACAATGAAAATGCTCGAGCCTGTTCAAACATCTGACCAGCTCCCAAGCAACAGCTGAGGACAAATCTCTTATCACTGTTATAGATGAGCAAAGAGTTTATGCGTACGTTCATGATGAATGGCAACCGTTCAGCGAGATTGACCTCGACCCGTTCGAGCCTTTCAAAGATGAGTTAGCAGAAATCGTCTCAGCCTATGAGTCGAAGATACAAACTATCACTCAAGAAGTTCAGACGACTAAAGACTCAGCAATAGACTCTATAGAAAGCACACAGAGCCAATCTGAGAGCAATATAGAAAATACTAAGCAAACGGCTATAGACTCAGTTGAAAAAGCACAGCAAGACGCTGAGAGCCAAATAGGCGAAACTACAGAGGCGCTCAAAGGTAAAACGTCAGAACTTACAGCAATGTTCAATGATTACTTAGAGCAACTTACCGACAATCGAGATACGACACTTGTTGAAGTTGAGAACGCTAAGCAAGACGCATTGGACGCTCTCAACGATTTTCAAAGTGTCGACACATCTAATTGGCAGAAACATAAACTTACCGAAGATGACGGGTATATCCCTCGTATGGATAACGTAGACATGTCAGACTTAGACAGTTTTATGGAAATTAATTCAAAACATGTGTACCTTTTTGACCCTATCAACACACCTACGCTTGATGATGATAACGGCTATCTTACCATAATTGCTCGAAGTAGCACATATGCTCAGGCTATTTTCAGCCCTATAAACGACAATACTGTCTACATGAATAATAAAATAGGTAGCTCAAACGGTCGGGACGGCTGGGAGCCTATGAGTGGAACTAAAGTTGTATTGTTTGAGGGGCAAGCTAAATCTACTGGAGAGATAATAAACCTTAACACTTCTTATGAAAACTTTACTGAGTTAAGAGTGAAATTAAACCGTACAGGTGGTAATGAAATTTTCAATTTTGATGCAGAGAGTGGTGTAGGAATTTCTATCAATTATTCAAATGTGTACGGAGATAACAGCGAGGGCAAACTTTACGAGATGACGCTCAATAAAAAATCTCCAACTGAATTAGAGATAACTTCACAAAGGTCGCTGACTTTTAGTGGTACAGCGTCTGACGATAGTGGGGTTACTATATTAAAAATATGGGGGGTTACTTAATGGAAGATGAGAACAAAACGATTAACATTAAAGTAAATAGTGACAATGAGATAACAGCATACGCAATCGTAGGGGGCGTGAATGGCATAGATATTCCTATTGACACCTTACCTGATAACTTTAAAGGGGATTTTGACGCTAAATATTTTTTATACGTTGACGGGGAAATCACAGTCAATCCTGATTATGTAGCACCTGAAATTCATATATAGGAGGCATTACATGGCTTTAATACTTAAAGACCTAAAAGGGAACGCCTACCCTGTCGAGACTGTAACCAACCACACTGTGAGAATGAATGGCGACGGTATGCTGACATTCAATGTCATTGAGAACAGGCAAACAGAGAACTTTATCAATGACATATCTAAGCTGTGGCACGTTGAGAACGTGACGGGCAAAGACGACAAAATGGTGTATGTTGTTGTGCTTGCGAAACGTAAAGCCTTAAAAGATAAGCAGATAGTTGAGGTTACAGCGAAAGAGGAGCAATTCGACTATTTAGAAACTCATAGAGTGTATGAGAACATCACAGGCAGTCGCACAGCAGTAGACTTTTTCAACAGAATATTTGACGGCACACCATACAGCTACACTATGCTCAATGACGCATATGCTAAAGAGTGGGAAAATGCAGGCGACGGACAATCTAAGTTTGACATGTTCCTAAAAGGTTTAGAGCGTTACGGTTTTGAGTTCCAATATGAGCCAGCCTCAAAAACTTTCAAGTTGGGCGAGCGTATTTCACGCCGTCCAGCTTATTATATTTCTAAAAGGCTGAACGCAAATGACATCAGCTTTGAAGAGGACGCAACTAATTTCTATACATACGCTAGAGGCTATGGCGATTATGAGGGCGAGGACAACATGCACGAGGCCAACCTAACTCGTGAATATCCTGAAAATGCTGAAAGTCCTATGATTGAGTTGTTCGGTATCAGAGAGGCGCCACCTATCACAGATGGTCGTATTACTAAGAGAGCGACTCTTGATAAGCAACTCGAGGACTTAGTCGAGCAGTCAGCTAAACTGTCAATCGAACTTGATTTCGTAGCGCTTGGCCAAAACTACCCATTTGCTCAACCTGAAATTGGCGACGAGATACCTGTCATTGACGACACAATTAATTTCAACAGATTGCTAAGAATACACGAGATTAAAACAACAAGAGACGCACATCACATTGTTACTAAGCAATCAATTGTTGTCGGCGACCCTAAACGTGAAATCAGATACAGACAAAGTCAAGCAGGTGCGATTTCAAACATGAACGACCTGATTGCTTGGGCGCACTAAAATACGTCAATCAGTTTTACCTAGAGCAATCAATGAGGCGACTGAAATGCTACAGAAAACCTCAAGTGAGCTGACGTTCAGTGAGCAAGGCATTGTTGCTGTAGATAAAAGCAACCCGAACTATGTGGCACTGTTAAATTCAAGTGGCTTGGGTGTCAGTAAAGATGGAGGCGACACGTTCCACAATGCTATTACTCGTGGAGCCATAAACGCTAACCTGATTACGACAGGGGCATTAAACGCTGATTATATAAGAGGTGGCACGCTAGACGCAAACCTTGTCAATGTTGTCGGAGGCGATGGCGACAAATACATATCTATGAAAAACGATGAATTGAGGTTGAACGGTACCTATACAAGAATGTGGCGAGGCGAAACTACGACATCAAACGTATTTACCAGCTTAAAAAATGGCTACATAAGGTTTAGGAATAACTCAACTCAGAGCTCACTGTACATGTCCGAGTTTGGCATATCTACTTATGTAGACCAAACAGGCGAATATTTAGACGCACCAGGTAACTCATCAGGAACAATTGCATGGTGGGACAAAACCTATAGCCCGAGTGGGGCGAATGGTATCACTATAAATTCTTATGGGGGTGTGGCGGCTCTCACAAGTTATAAAAACAGAGTCATGGTTGCTGGGGGTGGCTCAGTCAACTTAGAAAGCACAAACTCAAACATATATGTTCGCCCTGACACAGGTCTGTTAGGCGACAACACATTCTCTTTCAGTCTTGCAAGTAGCAGGGAATACAGAGACGGCTATATCATGTTCGGAGGACAAGACACAGGCACATATGCAAGTGGCCTGAGATTTAGCAGAGCTTACTCAAGGCTTGAGGTTGTTGACAGTTCATACAGCACAGGTGGAGGGACTTCGATTGAGGCTGGTTATGGTAATTTCAACACAGTCAGCAGACGTGACGGAAACCAATATCTGAATATCGTCCACCCTCAATTGCTTAAAGTCGGCAGTGACGGAAAAGACAGGGTGGCCTCTCCTACTGTTTATAACAGGACTTATTCAGGCAGTGCCAACGTTTATGTTACAAGTTACGGCACGTTAGGCCGTGCTACATCAGCTAGTAAATACAAACTGAGCATAGAAAACCAATATAAGACTGAAAAAGAACAACTCGCCCACTCTAGGAACTTATTAAACCTTGACGTTCGCCATTGGTTTGATAAAGAAGAGTCGGAAATAACAGCAAAAGAGTGTGAGGTAAAAGGCGTTTGCAGTGCTGACGCTTTCAAGCTAGACAGACATGTAGGCCTAATAGCAGAAGAGGTTGAAAGTGCAGGGCTCAACGAGCATGTTGTTCGTAACGAGAACGGCGAAGTTGAGGGCATTGAGTATGACAGGCTTTGGGTTCATCTACTACCAATCATTAGAGAACAACAGCAAAAAATAGAAAATTTGGAGGCTAAAGTTTATGGAACAAAACAATAACAGTATAAGTGAACAAGTGTTAATGGCGAGATTGCAGGAAGAAATGCAAAAATCTATCAACTTACATATTCAGTTAGTAGAAACTACTAAAGAGCTAGAGGCATACAAATCACAGTTAGAACATGACGATGATTAATTGAGAGGTGTGCCAAATGGATAGTATTGACTCACGGCTCACAAATGTAGAAACTGAGCTGAAACGTATTAAAGACAGTGAAATAACAGATTTGAGAAATCAAGACAGGAAACTCGACCAAAAAATCGAGGATTATTTCAACCGTATTGACCAAAAAATAGACAGCAATTTTCAATCTCAAAAAGAGAGCTCAGATAATGTCAGAAACTCATTAGACGTAGTCAAGGAGGGGCAGTTCGAGCAGAAAATTGTTAACAAAGAAATTAGTTTAACGCTTGAGCGTTTTAATGATGAACTTACAGCCCATAAAAAAGAGAGGGACGAGAGCCGAAAAGAGATTAAATCACAGCGCCGATGGGTCATTGGTATTGCTGTGCCTCTGATTGGCTCTTTTATGATTGCAGTTATTCAAATGCTTTTCTGATAGGCGTAGCGACTCTTTGAAAGGGGGTGTTTATCATGATGAAAGCTAGAGCGTTTAAATTCGCAATTTTCGCAGGTTCATTCTTAACTTGCATGTGGTTCGGTTACGAGTGTTAGTTGAGATTTGGGTCATTGCCTGTCAGGCAGTGGCCTTTTTATTTTAATTATATTTAGGAGGCAAATTTTGGAACAGATAATCGCATTTGCTGGGGTAATCTCAGTTTTAACAATAGCAATAACAGAGGTATTCAAAAGAATTAAAGGTGTGCCAAAAACAATTATACCCGCACTGTCTATGCTTATCGGTGTAGTTATTGGAGGCGTCACTGTTTTCATTCCTGAAATCGTTACAGAGTTGTCATTCGGTGGTCGATTGTTAGCTGGTTTAATTAGTGGACTTATGGCCACTGGCATATGGGAAACATTCAAAAAACGTGACGGTAGAACGAAAGAGAATACTAATATTGGTGGGGGAAGTGTTAAGTAATGACAGAAAAATGGAATGGCGTACCTGTACGCTATGAGTTGCTACCTATCGGAACAAGACGTAGTGGCCAAAAGTTAACATCAGGAACACCAGCATTTGCAGTGGCACATGACACAGGTAACTTAAACACTACAGCACAGAACAACGTAGACTATTACAGAAACTCATATAATATTGATTGGGCGCTTGTTGCAAGTGCTCACATCTTTGTTGATGACAAAGAGGCAATCATTTGCATACCTGTTACAGAGAAAGCGTGGCACGTGCTCTACAACGCAACAACGGACAATGCCTGGTATGGTGCAGACGCTAACGACGTAGCTTTCGGCGTTGAGGGCTCATATTTCACAGATAAGGTACGCTCTAAGAAGTCACTCGATAATTTGGCTCGAGTGCCGGCTTACCTTTGTGACTATTGGAAGATTGACCACAAAACAGAAATGCCAGGCCATCAAGATATACAAGCGGGCAAAGTTGACCCTGGCAACTTACTCGAACACGCAGGCTACAGCAGGAACATAAGCAGTTTAGACAAATTGGTTATCAAATACATAGGGGGCGTGAAAGATAGCTCAGAAGAGCCCTCAAAAGAGTTGAGCGAGCCAACATCAGAGAAACCTACAAAATCGCCTCAATCTCACGTTGAACTTAAAGAGGCTATTGAGTACATGCACAGTATGAAAGGTCAATACATTGATTTTGACGGAGAATTTGCTTATCAGTGTGTTGACGTTATTACTGATTTTGTGCACCACGTTACAAAAGGTGTAAGGTTCTGGGGTAATGCGAAAGACCTTATCAACAATGTTATGCCTAAAGGCTGGAAGGTTGTCGAAAACACAGCTGACTATATCCCACCTGTTACAGCAATTGCTGTGTACACTAAAGGCATATATAGCAGATGGGGTCACACAGGCTTAGTGTGGGATAACTCAGGAGGCACAGACTCATTTACAATCCTTGAACAGAACTTTGACACTTTAGCAAACAGTCCTGCAAGGCTAAGAGTAGATGATTACTCAGGTTTAACACACTTTATCGTCCCTGACTTTGCTGACGACAGTGTCGACCTAGCAGACATCGGCACAGTTAAGCCTAAAGAGACGAAATCAGGCAAAGCGTTGAAACTTAACTCAATCCCTCCGAAAAATCTTTCATGGTCAAATCAGGCGTATTTCAAAGCAGTTGCAGATAATGCAGGGGCTGCTATTTGTAGACCTAACCACAACAATGTAATGACATTGACTACCGAAGAGTATGGTCAGGGCGACGTTTTCTATATCTATGAAATTCGTGACGGTTGGGCTCGTGTCTACAGCCCTGACAATGACGGTTATGTTTGGCATGAGCGTTTGCGTATTACTGAGATTTTCAAGCCAGCAGGTGGCGACAGCAAACACGACAAACCTGACAAGCAGGCAGTTAGCCAAAAAGAGAAAGCGAAAAAAGCTAGCAAGGTAAAAGTGGGAGGTATTCCACCGGCTACAATCAAATGGGGGCGTAAGGCGAAGTTTAGAGGTAAGCTCGACTATTACGGCGCTACGATTGCAAAACGTTCAGGCAAAAAAGGCAATTACAGCCGGAACCTCACAAGCGAAAGTTATCCAGCAGGCTATGACGATTTCTATATATTTGAAATCTTAAATGGCTGGGCTCGTGTGTACAGCTCTAGCAATAACGGCTGGGTATGGCACGAACGCCTAAGAGTTGAAGAAACTTTTTAATGTGTTGTCGTAATTAATCGGTTGTTAATACTATATTATGTTTTAGGGTAGGCACTTTGGTTTGTGCTTGCCCTATTTTTTTATGCAAAATATATTCATAATAGATGCAAAATAGGCACTTTTTGTGCATAAATATGTGCGTTGCCCTAAAAATTATCTCGAATTCGAGGCGTTGCCCTGGTTCCGTTCGGTTGCCCTGAATTTCTAACCTGGGCAACGGGTAAACCCCAACAGCCCGTTGACTTTCAGGTCTATCGTTGCCCTGGTTCCATAAAAGTTCCTATTGAGTTAAAAAATAGAGTATAGGGGATATAGAGAGTGTATTATTACATAGGCTATTCCCTAACACGTATTTTTATAAGTTTGGGAATTATTTTTTGCGATTTTTGGGCAACGCAAGGGTTTAGACTTAGGGGCGCAAGGGGTTTGGCTAGTTTCCACCTTAAAAATGGGTGGCAACGCAGGAATTTTGCATAAAATGTATAAAATCTGTTGCAATATTGGTACAAAGTCTGTATAATGAATTTTGTAAGGTAATCAATCGCCTTACAAACTCTCTTGAAAAAGGGGGTGTAAAAGTGGAGGACATAATAAAAACGCTAGCAATCGTATTCCTAGTACGACTACCGGCGTTAGTAAAGCAACTTAGATTGTGGCACCTCGGTTACCTAGACCGAAAGCCAAACAACAAAGATAAGTAATTCACTTATTGCCTAGTCCCGTTAATTCGGGGCTACCCTTTTTCAAGACCTATTGTATTACATTCTCAGGGAGGTTTCAACATATCATGATTGTTGCAATTGCTGTATGCGTTATATTAGTATTGTCCCCCGAAATAGTTAAGGTAATCAGGAAAGCACATTTTAAATATATGGATAGAAAATAAAAATTTTAAGGTTTCTGTTGCAATATTGGTACAAATGATTTATAGTGTTAACTGTAGCAGACAGAGGCAAACGAAAACAAAGGAGCGAATAAAATGAAACTTAAAAACTTATCAAACTACACAAACCAAGAATTACAGGACGTACTTACTCAGGTTAAGGCTTACTTGCAATTAGATGAGTTCGATTTCACGCTAGTGACTTTAGTAAATTACCAAGAGCGTGAAGAGGACGGCACGACTTACTATGAGATTTATGAGTCAACGCTTTTCATAGAACAAGAGACAACACTAGAAGAAATGCAAGAAATGCAAATCAGTAAGGAGCAACTTGTTAAAACATACAAAACTAAAAGAGGTCTATTGCAAGCTATGCTGAACGACTCAGATGTAGCAGGCAGCCGATACAGAATACACACAGTAATATAATCAAACGGGGCGCACAGCCCCTACTAAATAAAAAGGAGCTAAAATAATATGATTAATTTACAAGATATGTTTAAAGTAGCAGAGGATAAAATCGCAAAGGCACTTGATAGCTGTGGATATAACGGCGATTTCAGAACGATAGTAAAAAATATCATGGATATAGACGAAAGAGCTTTCGATATGCTTTGGGACGAGGACACAATCAACTCAGATGAGTATGACCTAGAAGAGGTTGACCTTGTAGAGGTACATAAGAAACTAGAGAGACTACAATAAAACACACGGGGCGCACAGCCCCTAAATACAAATTAGGAGGCAATAAAATGAATGAATTAATTAGATTAATTAAAAAGGCCGTAGCAAACCAAGACCAACAGCCGCACAATGTAACAAGAGAGGATTACAGAAACCTCAATGAACTTGAGAAAAGAGGTTATATAGTTTATAAAGATTTTAACAACGCCCCTGACATAATAGTGTTTGAAAAAGGCGAAAACTACGACCAACTTTAGGGGGGGTTAAGCAATGGATAAAAAAGAACATACAGTATTTTCAGGGCTACTTCTCAGCCTATTAGGGATTATGGAAGAGTCGAACGACCCAGCAACGAGAGACAGACTTGACGAGAAAATCAAAGAAGTAATGAAAGAGCTAAACTTAACATGGGAGGATATAGGGTAAATGAAATTCTTCATCGGGTTTATATCAGCAACGGTAATCATAGCCTTAACCTTAACAGGGGTATACGCATATAAAGAACTTAAACCAAACGACAACGATAGCGCACAAACAAAAGAACAGAACAACCAATTAAATGAAACGCCAACACAACAAACTGATAATGAACAGACAGCGCCAGCAGAGCAAGAGAATACTGAAAATGTAGAACAAACAGCACCGAGCAACCATACCATCACACGAGAATGAAAATACAGAGAAACAGGACATGAAACAAGGCATGTCAGATAATCAATATATACAGGAGCAATATAACGGATTAATAAAACATATGAAAAAAAGAGCAAGTCAAGGTGCTGACGCAGACGAGTTACACGAACTACAGTCACAACTAGATGATTATGCAACACAACATGCAGACGAACTAGACCTTGACGAGGGCTGGACACAATAATATTGACTAGGAGGTGTAGGCGATGACTGATACTAAAATCAACACAGACACTACTCAGCGACTCACAGAGCGTATAAATCAAGTGTTAGAGTCAAACGTACCGAGCAAACAGAATACAAGCTATAACAGGCCTACAGCGTTCACTTATAAGCAAGTTGAGACGTGGCGAGGTTAAACTTGAAAACGTAACATTTCAAAAAGCTATGACGCTATATGAATATGCTGACGAAATTCTAAAAGAGCAATAAAAGAGCCCAGCCTCAAATGAGGTTAGGCTCTTATTTTTATATTTGAATTAGGGCTGAGGCCAGGCGTGGCATATGTGGGGGTTTTGGTGTGTTATTCGGTAATTGGACGCCTAACGCGGAATTCAATATTTGGGTAGATGCTTGAAGCGGCTAAACGTGTCTTTGATAGTGGAGTGACGATTAATGTATTTGGACTAGATGTTACACACCAAGTATTGGCAACGGATGAAGTGATTAATCGATTTAAGCGAATCGACAATCAAATTGCTAAATTTGTCGTTGAACTTTTGGAGTTTTTCAAAGCAACTTACAAAACACATTTTAATATGGATGGCGGTCCAATACATGATGCTTGTACTATCTTGTATTTATTACAACCAGATTTGTTTACGATGCAACATACACACATAGATATTGAACATCAAAGTCCGCTTACATATGGGACGATGGCAGTCGATTTAAATGATATTACAGATAAAGAAAAAAATGCTTATTTTGCTACTGCAGTGGATGTTGAAAGCGTATGGAAACTGATGGAAAATATGCTTGGAAGTTATAGTGCTTAATGCAATGTGTAATTTTAAAATTTAAGAAGTGTAATCTAAAATAAGATTAGAGTAGTGAAAAAAGTCATTGTATAAACGATATACGATGACTTTTTTAGTTACGTCAAACTAAAGTATGAGCCTTGTCCAAGCTGTATGATTAGCGTATCAAAACTATAAAAAGTATACTAATATATCACAACTTAAATATATTAAAGGTGATTTGAATAGTGAAAAATACGATAAAAACAATTGTCTTACTTATTATTATTATAGTTCCGTTAACACTACTCATTATTAACATAGACGACATTCAAGACAGTATGAATAAAACTTTTACTGAAGAAAGTAGTAACGAGGCTGATGAAGATAGTGACAACTCATTTAGCATGTTATTTGATGGAAGTAGAGAAACAGAAACATTTGGTGAATACGAGAGAAGTAATTTTGATGGCAAACATTACGGTATAGATTATCATTTACCAGAAGATACGCCTATAAAAGCTGCTTCAGATGGTACGGTAACACGTACATTTAATAATGACTTAGGTGGGAAAGTCTTACAAATTTCGGAATCAAATGGTCAGTATCATCAGTGGTATATGCATTTAAATGATTTTAAGGTTGAAGTGGGTGACAAAGTGCAAGCCGGCGATGTCGTTGCACTTTCAGGAAATACTGGTGAACAAACTACAGGCGCTCATCTTCATTTCCAAAGAATGAATGGTGGCGTTGGTAATACGTATGCTGAAGATCCTAAATCATTTGTAGAAAAACTGCCTGATGGCGAAAAAAGTTTATATAAAAAATAATAAAAAGCTTTGGTAATATGTTGCCAAAGCTCAGAACGTAGACAAATCAAATGCTGTAAAGGCATTTGGTTTTTTTATAGATATTTTTCCTTGAGGCAATCTTTGTTCATTAATTTCAATGGCTAATTATGATTGGAAATGTAGGGAATATCTTTTCTCTAATTTAGTTATAAATTCAATTTTATTTTCGTTTGTCTTTACATAATTTCAACCAATGATTGATTATATTATTATTATTATTTTAAAAAGTGGCAGTGATTTGGGCCGACTCCTGCGGGAAAAGCACTAGCCGAAGACTACAGGCTGAGGCTGTGCCCGCGGAAAGCGTGCACAAAAAATGCCAACAAAGTCGTAGACTTTGTCGACATTATGAAGCTTTGCAGTTGGCAAAGCTTTCTGTATACATATTAGTCATTGATGTCATGTATGGAATCGTAAGCTAAATAATCTTGATGTATAGCTTCCCATAAATAGAACGCACCAATAGAAGCGCAATGCTCCCAACGTTCCGAACATAAAGAAAGCTGTGCTTTTCGTTGCGCTTTAGTTGTATCGTACAACCATTGCGCTGACCTTTGTAGGCCAACATCATGTACAGGGACAACATCTGGACGCTGTAATGTAAATAATAAAAAAACTTCGGCAGTCCATTGTCCAATACCTTTCACTTCAGTTAACGTACGAATAACTTCATCGTTGCTTAACTTGTGTAAATTTTCTAAATCTAGTTTTCCATGTTGTATATGTGTTACTAAATTATGAATATAATTAATTTTAGATTTAGATAAACCAAAAGATCTCATTTGCGTATCTTCGATTTCAGACAGTTTATCAACTGTCCATTCATCATTGAGAGCATCCGTTAACTGTTTGAAAATAGATGCGGCCACTTTTACTGTAATTTGTTGTCCTATTATAGAGCGAATTAAAGATTTTAATGGATCAGGACGAATATTGATTTGGATATTCCCAATTTTTTTAATAAGTAATGCTAATGTTGCATCTTTTTTTATTAATTGTTGAACACAGTTATCTTGTACATGAATATCCCATGTGGTCATTTCTAACATCACCTTATTTTAACAAGTCTTGAAGTACGACAGCTTGGTTATGCGCTTCATCTTTAGCCGCAAATAATAAAATAATATCTTTTTTAGTATTTGCTATGATTTCTTTAAGTTCGTTAAATGCTGCTTGCTGATCGTCATTTTCACGTAATTCTTTTTCATATTTTTCTTTGAAAGCGGCGTACAATTTAGGATCATGATCGAACCATTTTCTTAACTCAGATGTAGGCGCAAGTTCTTTTAACCAATGATCTAAATTTGCATCTTCCTTAGATACACCTCTTGGCCAAACTCGGTCTACAAGTATACGTACACCATCTTTTTGTTCATTATCATAAATTCTTTGAATGTGAATAGTCATACCATTCATCCTTTCTATAAATAAAAACCTCTTATAATACTTAATTACCTATAGTGAATAGAGAAAAACATAGTTATTTTAATTATAGAAGAATGAGAAAGGGTATATAGATACAAAGCGTAGAATAGGAGGGAGTTTAATGACAAATTTCGATAATGTGCAACCACCTCAACAATTCAAATATCGAGATAACGATGTATGTATAAAAAACTATTATGAATTCACATGTGACAATCGTATTTATTTCACTGAAAAATTCCACAAAGATTTAGAGCATCATTTATATAAATTTAACATTGAAATTTTATCTGCAATTGATGATTACGGTCTAGCAATGGATTTTAATGAAGTTGATAAGTTATATAAAAAAGAAATTGCGCCTTATCTAGATGGAAAATTAGTGAATCAAACGTTGCCGGATATGAATACTACTGCTGAAAATATCGCTTTTTGGATTTGGGAACAATTCGATAGTTTATTACCAAAAAATAATAAATTGCAAAAGCTGGAATTTTTTGAAACTGAAACACAAGGTCTTGTCATAACTTCTGAATTAATGGAAAAATAAAAGCTATTATGGAAGAAACTAAAAATCATAAGATACCAATTAAATATATAATGAAAAGCCAACAGATTACTTAATCGTTATCTGTTGGCTTTTTATTTGCTGTTTTACCGACTTATTTTAAAAAATTAAATACAAAAGTAATATTCTGAAAATTAAGATAATATGATATATTAGTAATTATTACAACTTAGGAGGAACTGCTATGATGAAAATCAGTCCGAAACAATTTATAAATAATGTATTATCAGGTGTAGCAATAGCGATTGTTGCAGGTCTGATTCCAAATGCAATTTTAGGTGAACTGTTTAAATTTCTTTCACCAACGCATCCAATATTCGAAACCATGTTACAAGTAGTAGAAAGTATACAATTTACAGTACCACTTCTTGTAGGAGCATTGATTGCAATGCGCTTCAATCTAACGCCGTTAGCTACAGCAGTAGTTGCAAGTTCGGCATTTGTTGGTAGTGGCGTTGCACAATTCAATGATGGTGTATGGACGCTTGTAGGCGTTGGGGATTTAATCAATACAATGATTACTGCGGCAATTGCAGTGTTTTTTATATTAATAGTAGGAGAACGTTTTGGTAGTTTAACGCTAATTATTTTACCAACAATTGTTGGAGGCTTGGCTGCATTTATAGGCGTACTCATACTGCCATACGTACAAATGATTACTACAGGTATAGGTAATCTGGTAAATTCATTTACAGAATTACAACCTATATTAATGTCTATGCTTATTGCACTTGCATTCAGTTTCATAATTATTTCACCGATATCCACCGTTGCTACAGCCCTAGCAATAGGTATAAGTGGTTTAGCAACTGGTTCTGCTTCGCTTGGTATCGTAGCGTGTGAAGGTGCACTTGTTGCGGGAACAATGAAAATGAATAGACCAGGCGTGCCGATCACAATTTTTCTAGGCGGCGTTAAAATGATGATACCGAATATGGTAAGACATCCTATTATTTTATTACCGATTTTTACAAATGCACTTATCACAGGATTTGTAGGTGGACTTATTGGTATAGAAGGTACAAAAGAATCTGCCGGATTTGGTATTATCGGACTTGTAGGACCCATTAGTGCCTTTAAATTTATGGAAGACTCGATATTAATGAATTTATTACTTGTATTTATCACATTCTTTGTAGTTCCATTTATTATGGGGTATTTAATTAATCTTTTCTATATGAAGGTATTAAAACTATATGATAGTAATATTTATAAATTCTTAGCATAAGAGGTTATATATTTTGAATATGAAGCGAGTAATGATTTGTAATAAACTAACATACAAATTAATTTTTTAAAAATGTATTTAGATAATCTAAAAGGCCACATAACAGTGGTCTTTTTTTATATTTCGACAAAATTAATTGCAAGTTTCGCCCCAAATTATAAATTTTATGTCGAATTTTAATTTTACAGTTTGATAACAGTAGATGGATTTGTAATATTTCAGACTATATGAAAAATTCGTAAGAAAATTGATATAAAGCGCAATATAATAACATTTAGAGGTATATGAAAAGTATATTTTATTTGTTTAGAGCGTAACAAAACAAAACGATTATATTTCAATGTTACAAAGAGAAGCTTTATCTGTAACGTTTTGTTATCTTAGTGTAATATAATTGACCGAAATTTATGGTATATTATTTGTGGCGAAAAAATAATACATAAAAATTAATTGCTTGAAGCACATAGGATAATTTAATTAACGAAAATATAATTTTACTTAAAAAGATTTAAATGGAGGATTTTTTAATTATGAAGAAGACAATTTTAGCATCATCATTAGCAGTAGCATTAGGTGTAACAGGATACGCGGCAACAGCAGACAACAATCAAGCTCACGCTTCAGAAGAAAACATCGACAAAGCGCATTTAGCTGAATTAGCACAAAGTGGTGCTGCAGAATTAAATGAAAAGCCATTACACGCAGGTGCATACAACTATGATTTCGTATTAGGTGGTTATGAATATACATTCACTTCAGATGGTCAATCATGGTCATGGGAATATGATGTAGCAGGTGCTCAAACTGCATCTTCTAACGTTTCTACAAATACAACTCAAGACGTTAGCGCGCAAGCAACTACTAACTCGAACGAAAAATCAACAAGCGAAGTAAGTACGCAACAACAATCAAGTAATGTTGACGTAAAACCAGTTGCAGCTCCTAAAGCTTCAACTACTACAAAAGTTGAAACTACACAAACAAGTACAACTACTAAAACTTACGAAGCTGCTAAAACTTCAGCTGCCGCAACAGGTGGATCAGTTAAAGCTCAATTCTTAGCTGCTGGTGGTACAGAAGCTATGTGGAATACTATCGTATTACCTGAATCAAGCGGTAACCCAAATGCTGTTAACCCAGCTGGTTACAGTGGTTTAGGTCAAACTAAAGAATCATGGGGTACTGGTTCAGTATCTACTCAAACTAAAGGTATGTTAAATTACGCTAAAGAACGTTACGGTTCAATTGATGCGGCATTAGCATTCCGTTCATCACACGGTTGGTGGTAGGATTTATATCGCTAAATCATAAAATTTAGTGATGTAAATCAAGAGAGTGACTCACAAGAGTCGCTCTTTTTTTATATACTTTAAAGTTTATTGACAAGAGCGAATATTCTGATAAAATTAAAGCTAATTAAATAAACGAAAACTTATCCAGAGAAGTTGAGGGATTTGGCCCTATGAGACTTCAGCGAGCAGACTTATGTCGTAAGTACTGTGCTACTTCCAACAAGTGACATGACTTGATAGATAGGTGACATGTGAAAACTATATGCCACTTCATTGGGTATATAGTTTTTTTATATAGGAGGACTTTTTAATGTCAATTTCAGATAGATTAGCACAAATTCCCGATAGCTACTTTGGTAAAACGATGGGGCAAAAGGTTGAACATGGGCCTTTACCATTAATCAATATGGCAGTCGGTATCCCTGATGGCGAAACGCCAAAAGGTATTATTGATTGTTTCGCCGATGCGATACGTCTTCCTGAGAATCAGAAGTATGTAGCATTTCATGGTAAAGATAGCTTGAAACAAGCAATTGTAGATTTTTATGAAAGACAGTACCAAGTAGAATTAGATAAAGAAGAAGAGGTTTGTATTTTATATGGAACGAAGAATGGTTTAGTAGCACTCCCAACATGTATTGTTAATCCGGGAGAAAATGTATTACTACCAGATCCTGGTTATACGGATTATTTGGCAGGTGTGATGTTGGCTGATGCGCAGCCTGAGCGACTGGTGCTTAAAGCGCCGTATTATTTACCTGAATGGGATAAAGTAGATAAAGATGTGTTAGCTAATACACGTCTAGTTTATTTAACATATCCTAATAATCCAACGGGTTCAGTAGCTACAAAGGCTGTATTTGATGAAGCTGTCGCAAAATTTAAAAATACAAAAACTAAAATTGTTCATGATTTTGCATATAGTGCATTTGGTTTTGATGGTAAGAACCCAAGTTTGCTTCAATCTGAAGGTGCGAAAGATTTAGGCGTAGAAATTTTTTCACTATCTAAAGGTTACAACATGTCAGGATTCAGAGTGGGTTTTGCAGTAGGGAATAAAGACATGATTCAATCATTGAAGAAATATCAATCGCATACACACGCTGGTATGTTCGGTGCGTTACAAGATGCGGCTACTTACGCGCTGAATCATTATGATGATTTTTTAGAAGAACAAAACGAAACATTTAAAAGACGTAGAAACCAATTTGAAGCAAAACTCAAAGCAGTAGATATACCTTTTGAACCGATGAAGGGCGGTATTTTCTTATGGTTGAAAACACCATCTGAATACGATGGCGAAGCGTTTGTTGAATATTTATTACAAGAACAATCTATACTTGTTGCACCTGGCATACCTTTTGGTGAACATGGGCGTAACTATGTACGTATTTCATTGGCACTTGATGATCAAGCATTGATGGAAGCGAGCAGAACGTATTCAATCGCTTAAATATCTTTATCAATAATAAAATAGGAGTGAATTTAGATGACAAGAATCAAACTTTTTGGCGTGCGTGAAGAAGATATTCCTTACATAGAAGCATGGGCAACAACAAACAAAGTAGAGGTGGATTTAGATAAAGATTTACTTACTTTAGATACAGTAGATCGTGTAGAAGGATTTGATGGTTTATCTTTATCACAGCAAATTTCATTAGATGAAGCAGTATACGAAAAATTACATGATTTTGGTATTAAACAAATTGCGCAACGAAGTGCAGGTTTTGATAGCTATGATTTAGAGTTAGCTCAAAAATATAATTTGATTATTTCAAATGTACCTTCATATTCACCACATTCAATTGCAGAATATACAGTGTCTCAAGCACTTAACTTAATTCGTAATTATAATGATATTCAACAAAAAACAGCATCTTATGATTTTAGATGGCAACCTGCGATATTATCACGTTCTATCAGAGATTTAAAAGTCGCCGTAATCGGCACAGGACGTATTGGTTCTATTGTAGGTAAAATTTTTGCTCAAGGGTTTGACGCTGAAGTTGTGGCATATGATATTGAACCGAATGAGCAATGCGAAACATATTTAACTTATAAAGATAGTGTGACTGAAGCTGTAAAAGATGCAGACATTGTCACTGTACATATTCCAGCTAGTAAAGAAAATGATTATTTATTTGATGAAGATTTATTTAATACGTTTAAGAAGGGGGCAGTATTTATCAACTGTGCACGTGGCACGATTGTAAAGACAAGTGCACTTATAGCGAGCCTTGGATAATGGAATGTTAAAAGGTGCGGCGCTTGATACTTATGAGGGAGAGAAAGGATTGTTCCCTAGTGATCAAAGAGGCACAGAACTTAAAGATGATATTTTAACTCAATTAATTGAAAGACAAGATGTTATAGTGTCTCCTCATATTGCATTTTATACAGATGCGGCAGTCGAAAATTTAATTGTGGATGCACTAGATGCAACACTAGAAGTATTGAACACGGGTGATACAGGACTGCGTGTCAATACTTTATAAAGTGGTTTTAACATAATATTAAAAGTAATATAAGTAATAAAAAAAGTGGGCGCATCAAAGATGAGGCGTCCACTATATTTGTGTACTATTCATTTATTTTACATCATAACCTTGGTCTTCGATTGCTTCTTTCATATGAGACATTTCGACTTTGCTGTCATCATAATCTACTTTAACATTATTTTCTTCAAGGCTAACATCTGCTGTGTTAACACCATCAAGGTTAGTAAGTGCTGACTCTACTGCTTGTTTACAGTGATCACAACTCATGCCTTCTACTTTAATTGTTTCTGCAGTCATACAAATCACCTCCTTAAAATAATGAATGTCTCTATTATGATTATTTTAAAATTGAATTATAATTTCATGCGTTTAAGTCTCAATGCATTAGTGACGACACTCACAGAGCTTAACGCCATTGCGAGCACCGGCAACCCATGGTGCGAGTAAGCCTAATGCTGCAATCGGTATACCAGCTACATTGTAACCAAATGCCCAAAATAAGTTTTGACGAATATTGCGTATCGTTGCTTTACTGGCTTTCATGGCTTTTGGAATTAATAATAAGTCTCCACCAAGAATTGTAACGTCAGCAGCTTCTATGGCAACTTCTGTACCTGTACCAATTGCAATACCAATGTCTGCTTGTACAAGTGCTTGGTGCATCATTGACACCATCACCAACCATGGCTACTGTCTTGCCTTGATCTTGTAGCGCTACAATTTTTGAGGCTTTTTCTTCAGGTAGTACGTCAGCAATTACTGTATCGATGCCTACCTGTTTTGCAATGGCTTGTGCAGTACGTTCGTTATCTCCAGTGAGCATCACGACTTCAATATTTAAATCATGAAGTTGTTGAATTGCTTCACTCGTTGAAGCTTTAACAGTGTCTGCAACAGCGATTGTTCCTTTTAATTCGCTATCTATGGCAATCATCATTGCTGTTTTTCCATCTTGTTCAAAACGTGATAACTGTGTTTCTGCACTGTTTATTGCAATATCTTGTTCTATCATGAATTTGCGATTACCAACGCGTAATGATTTACCATCAATCGTTGCTTTTATACCGTGACCTGGTATTGCTTCGAAATGTGCTACTTCTAAAAATGGTATATGGTTCTTTTTAGCGTAATTCACAATAGATTCCGCTAAAGGATGTTCAGAACCTTTTTCTGCACTTGCGAGTAGTTGTAACACGTCATCATCACCATCGAAATCAGTGACTACGGGTTTACCATTTGTAATTGTGCCTGTCTTATCTAATACAACAGTATTGACTTGGTGTGTACGTTCAATATGCTCGCCACCTTTAAAAAGAATGCCATTCTCCGCAGCTTTTCCAGTACCTACCATAATAGAAGTAGGTGTAGCTAACCCAAGTGCACAAGGGCAGGCGATTACGAGCACTGCGATGGCAGCAACTAAGGCAGGTTCGAATTGTCCTGTTTGTACGAGTGTAATCCATATAATAAATGTGAGTAAAGCAATGCCAACTACAATTGGCACAAAATAGCCAGAAATAATGTCAGCAAGGCGTTGAATAGGTGCTTTAGATCCTTGTGCTTCTTCCACAACTTTAATAATCGAAGCGAGCGCTGTATCTTTCCCAACTTTAGTTGCTTCTACTGTAATAGAGCCATTTTTATTCATTGTGGAACCGATGACATTATCATTTTGAACTTTCTCAATGGGTATAGATTCACCAGTTAACATAGATTCATCTATAGAAGTGGTTCCTTTAATGACTTTACCGTCTACAGGTATTTTCTCACCAGGTTTAATGACAAGGTAATCACCTTGTACAACCTCACTTAATGGAATCATTAGTTCTTCTTGATTACGTAACACACGTGCTTCTTTTGCTTGAAGGTTGAGCAATTCACTTAAAGCGTTTGTAGTTTGTGTTTTTGCGCGCGTTTCTAAATATTTTCCGAAGAGAATCAATGTAATTAGCACTGCACTCGTTTCAAAATATAAATGCGGTGTATAATTCGCAAAGCTTAACCATTTAATCATTTCATATAAACTATAGAAGTATGCGGCACTTGTACCTAAGGCGACAAGCACATCCATGTTGGCAGAGCCATTGCGTAAATTTTTATAGGCACCTACGTAAAATTGCCAACCGATAATAAATTGGATGGGTGTAGCTAATGCAAATTGAAACCATGGGTTCATAAAAATATGCGGAATTTGCATACCAAAAAGATGCACGAACATTGTAAGCAATAAGGGTGCTCGCTAAAATTGCTGAAATAATAAGTGTAGTACGTTTGTGTTGTAACTCTTGTTCTTTTTGAGAACTTTTTTCACTGGCAGCTTGTTTCGGTTTTGCGTCATAACCTATTTTTTGAATTTTTTTAATCAAATCATCAATAGAAGTCATTTCTGGATTATAAGCAATCGTTGCATTTTCAGTAGTTAAATTGACATTAGCATGTGCAACGCCAGTGTCACGGTTTAATACTTTTTCAATCCTATTCGAACATGCGGCACAAGTCATGCCGATAACATCGAGTTCCGCTTTTTCGGTTAAGACACCATAACCTGTTTTTTCAATGGAATGCGTAAGATCTTCTATGGTTGTTGATTCAGGATTATAAGCAACCGTTGCTTTTTCAGTTGTAACGTTCACAGTGGCATCTACATCATTTATTTTATTTAAGTTTTTCTCTATACGATTTGCACATGCCGCACAAGTCATACCGGTGATACCTAAAGTCGTTTTTTTCTTTTCGGTCATGAAGACAACCTCCTTTCATATATATAATTAAATATTAGTGACAGAGTCGTTTGTTAAATTGCTATATTTTTAATATACCCACACTAGGTATAAATGTCAATTTTTGTGTTTAAAAAAAGAGATTGAAATAAGGGCTTAGTTTTAAAAACTTACCGATATTTCAATCTCATAGATTCATATTTTATAAAAGATGTTGTTTGTTTACTTTGCTTAATTCTGAAACAATTTTACGACTGTCTTTGTTGAGGTGTTGTACATAAATTGTATTTTTTTCTTATGATAGTTTTCTATTAAAGTATCAATCGCATTCACTGCGGAATCATCCCATAAGTGAGCTTGACTAAAATCTAAGTAAATTATTTTATTACGTAATTCTAAATCAAGTTGATTCATCATAGAATCTATAGAGACAAAGAAAATCTGTCCTTTGATTTTGTAGTGAATAGTTTCATCGACTTCTTCATAATCTACAGTAACATTTGAAATTTTTGTAGCAAAACAAAGGGCACTTACAATGACACCAACGATAACACCTAAGGCAAGGTTACTCGTGAATAGCACAATAGCTACAGTAAGTATCATGACTAATGCATCAGTGCGTGGTGCTTTTTTCATAAATTGGAATGAATGCCAATCAAACGTCCCTACGGATACCATAATCATGATACCAGCTAATATAGGCATAGGAATTTGAACGACCCAATCACCAAATACGATAATTAAAACAATCAAAAATACACCAGCTGTAAAAGTAGAAAGGCGCGTTGTTGCACCAGAGCGAACATTAATTACGGATTGACCAATCATAGCACAGCCACCCATTGCACCAAAGAATCCTGTAATGAAGTTGGCAATACCTTGTCCACGTGATTCTCTATTTTTACTACTATACGTATCAGTTGCTTGGTCTACGATACGTGCAGTTAATAAACTTTCCACAAGTCCAACAATTGCCATAGATAACGAATAAGGCAAAATAATTTGTAATGTTTCTAAGTTAAATGGCACATCAGGAATGAAAAATTGTGGCAATGAACGTGTGATTTGTCCTAAATCACCAACAGTTTCGACTTTTGCGCCAGTTGCTAAGTAGACAATAGTAAGCAAAACAATTGCGATAAGTGGCGCGGGAATTTTTTTGAATACTCGTGGCAATAAGTAAATAATGAGTAGTGTAGCAATAACAAATAAATATGTAGGTATCGATATACCAAATATATGTTTAATCTGTGTCATAAAAATAAGAATCGCTAAAGCATTAACGAAGCCAATCATGACAGAGTTTGGGATGAACTTCATTAAACGACCAACTTTTAATACACCAAAAATAATTTGTATAATACCCATTAAGATTGTTGCTGCCAGTAAATATTGAACGCCATGGTCCTTTACTAATGGCACAATGACTAAGGCAACAGACCCTGTAGCTGCTGAAATCATTGCCGGTCTACCGCCAACAAAAGAAATAACAACTGCTATAATAAATGAAGAATATAGACCGACCATAGGATCTACGCCGGCAATGATAGAGAATGAGAGGGCTTCAGGAATGAGTGCGAGCGCCACAAGGATACCAGCTAGGATATTGGTGCCCGGAGCAGTGAGCCATTCTCGTTTAAGTTTATTTAACATCTTCTTGTACTCCTTATTTAAAATTCAATTAGACTATTATATCATATGACAGAAGTGTAGATTTAAAAAATTAGAATCAAAACAATTTCATATAAGTGACAAAGTTGTCATTTTAAAATAGCTTTTTGTTAGTTATAACAAACGAAAAGAAAAAATAATTAGCTATGATAGTTATATAGAGAAAAAGATGACAAGGAGTGAATAAACATGTCGATATTAAAAGTAGAAGGACTAACAAAAAAGTACGGTAACAGACATCAGCAACAAGAAGTATTAAAAGGGATAGATTTTTCAATTGAAAAAGGTGAATTTGTTACCATAATGGGGCCTTCAGGCTCTGGTAAAACGACACTTTTAAACGTCCTAAGTTCTATTGATTATATAACGAGTGGCACAGTTGAAATTAATGGCAATAAAATAAATAACATGAGCAACAAAGCGTTAGCAGATTTTCGTAAAAAAGAGATAGGTTTTATTTTCCAAAACTATAGTGTCTTACACACATTAACAGTAAAAGAAAATATCATGCTTCCTTTATCAATTCAAAAAATGTCTAAAGCAGAAAAAGAAAATAATTATAATGAAGTAACAAAAGCGCTAGGTATTCATGAACTGGGTCATAAATATCCGAATGAAATTTCTGGAGGACAGCAACAGCGTACTGCAGCGAGCACGTGCCTCGGTACATAAACCTGCTATTATTTTTGCTGATGAGCCTACAGGCGCATTAGATTCAAAAAGCGCACAAGATCTTCTCAATAGACTTGAAGATTTGAATGAAAGCATAGATGCAACGATTGTAATGGTCACACATGATCCAGTGGCGGCAAGCTATTCTAATCGTGTCATTATGTTAAAAGATGGTAGTGTTCATTCTGAAATATACCAAGGTGAGGACTCGAATCAAGCATTTTACAAAAATATCATTCATATGCAAACTGCTTTGGGTGGTGTAGCAAATGAGTTTTAACCAAATCGTAATTAAGAACTTCAGACAAAATATACGGCATTATGCGATGTATATATTTTCGTTGATTGTCAGTATCGTATTATATTTTAGTTTCGTTACATTAAAGTATACAGAGAGTATAAACAATGTAAATTCAATGTCTATTATTAGAAAAGGGTCTGAAGTAGGGTCATATTTCTTATTTGCGATCATACTTATATTTTTAATGTACGCAAATCAATTATTTATAAAACGACGGACACGCGAATTTGCTTTATATCAATTGATAGGTTTAACACGAAGAAATATTATGCGCATATTATTAATTGAACAGGCCGCAATGTTTTTAATAACAGGATTGATGGGCATCATTATTGGTGTCTTTGGTTCGAAGATTCTCTTAATGATTGTACTCAAGGTATTAACTATAGACACGAGTGTATCATTAACGTTCCAATTACCTGCTGTTATACAAACCATTTTATTAATTATCGTGTCTTTCCTATTGATTATGGCACAAAGTTTCATCTTTTTACGTAAGCGCAGTATATTATCAATGATGAATGATAGTACAAAATCTGAAGCAACTCAATCTAAGATGACATTTATTGAAGTTATCTCGGGCATCTTAGGCATAACCATGATTGTTTTGGGTTACTACATGTCTACTGAACTGTTTGGCAAATTCGCAGAGCAATTAATGTTCGCACCATTCGCCATTCTGTTTTTAACTATTGTAGGTGCATATCTGTTCTTTAGAAGTTCAGTGTCGTTGATTTTTAAAACAGTAAAACGTTCAAAAAATGGTAACGTGTCTATAACAGATGTTGTATTTACGTCTTCAATTATGCACAGAATGAAGAAAAATGCATTATCACTCACAATAATAGCGACGATATCTGCTGTTACTGTAACCGTGCTATGCTTTGGTGCAATCAGTAAGTCAACGATTGACGATACAGTGAAACAATCCTCACCACAAGATTTCAATTTTCTAAAAAATAAACAAGCACAACAATTTGAAGATGAATTAAAACAAAAGGATATAGGTTATAACAAAGTATATAAAGAAGTTACTCAATTAAAAGTAACTAAAGAGAATTTTTATGATTACAGTAGTAATTTTGGTGAAACTGATAAAATGTTTATAACAAGTAATAAATATTTTAATGATAAAGGTATTACGGACCATAAAGCGAAAATGATAAATATGGCTTCATCCGCAAGTATAATGAAATTTAATTTAAATACAAAAATTCAATTTGACACTAAACCAGCGCAAACATTTAAAGTAATTGATGCGAAAAAAGAAGTGGATTTTAAAAATGATGTCAGCTTTGCTTCACCAGTATTACTCATAAGTGAACAGCAATATAATCAATTAAAACCACAGGGCGAAGAAACACGTGCACAATATGGTTATGATTTGAAGAATCAAAATAATTGGAAAGAAGCTAATAAAATCGCTCATTCCGTTCATTCTGATATCTATCCTCAAAAATTAGTACGTCAAGAATTGAATGACTCTGCAGGTATTTTATTATTTGTCACATCATTCTTAGGATTAGCATTTTTAGTTGCATCAGGTTGTATCATCTATATTAAACAGATGGATGAAACAGAAGATGAGATACCGAGCTTTCGTATATTACGCAAAATTGGATATACGCATAGTGATATGCTCAAAGGGTTAGGACTTAAAGTAATGTTTAATTTTGGACTCCCACTTGTTGTGTCATTATTACATGCATATTTTGCGGCTAAAGCATTTATGTTGATCCTCAGTACTACAAATATGTTACCTGTCTATATTGTTATGGGTGCATATTCAATCGTTTATTGCATATTTGCAGTTATGTCATTTATCCATTCAAGTAGAATCGTTAAACATTCTATCTAAATCCGAATAATAAAATTAATAATTTAAAAGTTTAGTCAACACACTATAACGGAGCAGTTATAGTGTGTTGTTAGTGCATTCGTTTTATATTGTTCAAAACTAATTAAAAATTCAAAATGTTTGTATATGTTCTGAAGTGGTATCTAGCAAGTAATAGGCGTAAAAAATGGAGGTATTACAAATGAACTTAACTGAATTTCATAAACAAATTAAAGGTTATACGCAAGATAGACAGCCAGGAATTGAAAAAGATATGAATCCACAGCCACTTTCAGAAATGAAAGATTACAAGAGTGGTGGTAAATTGAAAGGAAAAGTTGCTTTGATTACCGGTGGAGATTCAGGCATTGGACGTTCAGTGGCAACACTATATGCTAAAGAGGGCGCAGACGTTGCGATTGGATATTATGATGAACATGAAGATGCTGAAGCGGTAGTACATCGTTTGGAAGCTTTAGGTGTAAAAGCAAAAGCCTATGCACATGATTTGAAAGATGTAACATCATCACAAAACTTAATTGAAAAAGTCGTAACTGACTTTGGTGGATTGAATATATTAGTTAATAATGGTGGCGTTCAATTTCCAAAAGACAATTTTGAAGATATCACACCAGAACAGGTAAAAGAAACATTTGAAACAAATATTTTTGGAATGATGTTTTTATCTCAAGCCGCAGTGCCACATTTAAGTGATGGTGACGCGATTGTTAATACTACAAGTGTGACAGCTTATAGAGGTTCGGGGCATCTTATAGATTACTCAGCGACAAAAGGCGCGATTGTTGCATTCACACGCTCGTTGGCAACTACGTTGATTGAAAAAGGCATTCGTGTCAATGCAGTGGCACCTGGCCCGATTTATACACCTTTAATTCCAGCAACATTCACAGAAGACAAAGTTGAAGATCAAGGTTCTGACACACCAATGGGACGTAGAGGGCAACCAGCTGAACTGGCACCATCTTATGTATTTTTAGCAACATACGCAGATAGTTCGTATATTACTGGGCAAGTCATACACGTCAATGGTGGAGATTATATGACGTCATAAATTTATAGATGAGGATTAAGAGAGTAAAACAGCGAGACTCCTATTGAAAAGGGGTCTCGCTGTTTTTGTTTTCCTTAAAATGTATCGAGATTGCTGAATAACGAATCTTTTAAAGCTTCCATATTTACGACAACATTGCACTTTTTAGCAACATCAATGTCATGTGTTGCTATTATGATAATTTTATTGTCATTTAAACATGCTAATAACTTATCTAGAATTTTTTCTCCATTTATTCTATCTAATGATCCTGTTGGTTCATCGGCTAGTATAATATTAGGATTTTTTAATAACAATCTAATTAAAGCGATGCGTTGTTGTTCTCCACCGCTTAATGTTGATATTTTTCGCTTTAAATCAACATTTACATTTAATTCCTTTAATAATATATTTTTACGTTTTCGTTTTTCTGCTTTCGAATGTTTTTGGAAGGCTAGTCCAATATCTAAATTGTCATCAACTGATAAATTATCTATTAATCCATAGTTTTGAAATAGATAACCTAATTGCGTTTTATAGAAATGGTTATCAGCAATTAATTTTTTGCCATTAAGATATATATGACCTGAATCTATTTTTTCAAATCCGAGCAATACTATTTAATAATGTGGATTTACCGGATCCGCTATACCCCATTAAGGCATATGACTTACCATTTTTAAATGAGTAATTTAAATCTTTAAATATAGTATTTTCTTCTTTTGTAATTGTTAATCCTTGTATTTTTATCATTATCATCACCTAATATTTTTGGGGAGCGCTTGTTTCTCAATATAGTGTATTTCTTTCACGTATGTCCCTTTATGAATGATTTCTACAAACTTTTTACTTGGATCATAACCACCGAATGTTAATTTATAGTTCAATTTTTCCCCATTCTTGGAATACGCTGTGACATCGTTATATTGCTGTGTGTGTTGTTTAACTATGGCATACGATTTTTCTTCTTGTAGAAAAGGGTTAAATCTATCAAAGTTATCATTTGTTAGGAATGTAGTAACAGTAAGTATTATGATAATAATAATAACGATAGTTAATTTTTTACTCATTATTCTAACTCCTTTAAATTGATTAGGTTATTTTTTTCTAACTTATTTATATATATACTTTGTATTAATATTTGAATAATTATAATAAAGATAAATAAAAGGAGGATTGTGCTGTTATTCATAACTGCTATAGATATAACACCAACTAAAATGACTAAACCATTACTCAATAGTAAGTATTCACTATGATTTTTAATCAAATTGAAACCATGTATTTTTCTTATCATTAAAAATTTCATGTTTTTTTCAAAGTATTGTTGGATATCAAAAATTATTGTTAATACCAGTGTGATAAAAGATAAAAGTATTGAAATAGATATAATAAGCATTTTTATGTTAAGTGCTTTAAAATCCTTTAATACGATGTCTTTGTAATTTGTAATGCCACTTACAACATCTTCTAATCCATATTCCTTCAAATGTTTATTGGTATTTTTAAAATCTTTAAACAAGTAACTACCTTGTGTGACTGATGAATAATAAAAGTTATCTCCTAGGTCTGTTGCATCTATTAATACAACTAGAGGGCTTTTACTAAAATTATTTTTTAAACTAGATCTGGTATCAAAAGTAAATATTTCAAAGTTATCATTTGTTTGTTTCATGTTAATTTCTTTATTTCGATTATTATCCTGTTGGAAGTTAATCCAATCTTTGAAATCTTTTTTAATTTCTTTTTTAAAGTTATGCGCTTTAGTTGGTAATAATAAGTCAATTGTATTTTTAGAATTGGAAAGCTCCAATCGTTTATTAAATGCACTATTATAGAAATCTACGAAATTGCTATTTAAAAAAACAACATTACCATTTTCAGGAGTGTAATTCGTAGGGTGGGGATGATATAAATTATTGTGTCTAATAAGTAATGATTCATGTTTTGCTTCAGTATTTGAGATTAATTTATGAAATTTTTTGGATATATCACTTTCTTCTGAATGAGTGTACTTAAGTGGTGCAACTTCAATGACGTAATAATCATCTAACTTTGTCCAGTACTTTTCAGTTTCTTTAATCTTTTTCAATTCATGATATGAACTTAAATTTTGTACTAACAAAATTGCTAATACAATTAGAATAATTATCTTGAACGATACAGTTATCATTCGTAATAATGTATAGGGTTTTTTGCCTTTGATAATTAGTGGTATATCTGTCTTTATAAATAGTGTATAAGAGCAAAGTGAAATTAAAAAAAGTACGCTGAATAAAATGATTATGCCTAAGAAAACACGTACTATAAAAGTAAAAGTATTGTCTAAAATGTCCAATGCTAGTGATAAAATTAGTATAGAAATTAAAAAGAAACTTAATAAGAAAGTGTAGTATAAACATTTCTTACGTATATCTTCAGATATTATTTTTGAAATTGAATAACCATGTAATTTTTTAATACCATATTCTTTGAATTTTATATTGGCTATTTGTAAAAAATAAAAAATATAAAGTATTAATATTGAAACCATAGGGAATAGCAGTCCCTTATCATTTATGACAGATAAAAATAAGACGAATTTATTTAAACTAAGTATTTCTGAATCTACGCCTTTTTCCTGTAGTAGCTGTTTAATATTGTGGGGATCAAATGAAGCGCCCATTACAAAATAATTCCCTCGGACATCTTTACTAAGAAGGGTGTCATAGTTGATATATTTATACTTAATATGATTTTGGAATTTTGGTTTTTCTTCATTAAATGAGTATATATATTTGTATGTGTCTTGATTCGTATTTAAGATAGATTTATAGATTGTTATATTTTCCTTTTGGGAAATGGATTCAATTGTTTTATAAATTTCTTGCTTATTGTGACTATAATTCCAAGCAGAAATGTTTAATATGGTATGACTACCAGGTAATAATTCTTCCTCTTCTCTTAATGTGAATATCAGGACTAATATAGTAATGATACAAAGCGTTATAATATCTAAGGTCAATTTTATTATTTTCATACAGTACCTCATCAATTAAGGAAATGAATGCAATTTGTATTCATTTCCTTGCTATTATTAGTAAACGTTGTAATATGTTCTATTTACGAAGAATGATTTTGGAGCAGATGCTCTAGCTTGGATACCAGCTCTCGTTTTTCCACTATAGGATTTATATTTACCCACTGCTGTAGAGCCATGTGCTTTATAATTATTACTGTAATATGACCAAACATATTTGCTTCCTACTCCATAATTCCAAATTCTACCTTGTGCATAGATAGTTGCCGCATTTGCTATTGTTCCAGAGCCTAATACTATTGCTAAATACAATAAAATACTTATAATAGTCTTTTTCATTTATATAGCCTCCTGTTGTATAAATTAATATTATTATATAATTATAATCGAAATATGTCATTATGCTTTTTTTACACTTACCCCTTAAAAATTTATATTTTCCCACAAAAAAAGCGCATCTCCTTTAAATATTAGGAGATGCGCTTAATTTATTTGTATGAAGGTTGTCTTGGCTAATCTATTTGTTGAAATTTATGTTAATAAGGTACAACAATTACACTATCGATACGAAATTGGGACAAGATTGACACCCAAGCATATCAGATAACGTTTGTTCTGTAATTATCTAGAAGAAAGTTGATAAACTTTAAAAGAAATCAGAAGGGATAAGATCATCTAATTGTAAGTGCTTTAATGAATCGAAATTCACACTTTCTATACTTTGAAGCAATTCACCATTTTTAGCTTGGTTATAATAATTAACTACTTCTGCTTGTACGTCATGGTCTTGGAATGTTTTAACTACGCCTAATATCAGTAATACTGCGATGGCCCCTTTAATGATTGTCTTCATAATAAATGACTCCTTCTATAAGTTTATATACTTATTCTATACCGTTTTGTACTTTGTGACATGCGTCCCTAGTATCGAAATTATATCATACCTTAGATGTATCACGACGTTACAAACTATTAAGTAACGTCTATTTATAATTTATAAACCGAATACAATAGGTAACCAGAAATATACGAATAGCGAGATGATAACAATTGCACACATGTTTAAAATAAATCCAGCTTTAACCATGTCTTGCATTTCTAATTCATCAGAACTAAATACAGCAGCATTTGGTGGTGTTGAAATTGGCAACATAAATGCGCAGGTTGAGGATACTGCGACAATTCCCATAATAATAAATGGGTCTTGGCTAATTGCTGCGGCTAAACCAATACTGATTGGCATTAACATATTAGAAACAGCTGTATTAGACATCACTTCTGTTAAGAATAAAATAGCTGTCGTCAATACGATAACAACAAGAATTAATGGTAAAGGTTCGACGAAACCTAACATACCACCAAACCATTTTGTCAGTCCTGAATCTTCAAATGCAGCAGCTAAGGATAAGCCACCACCGAACAATAACAATATCCCCCATGGTAGTTTACTCATGTCATTCCATACGAGTAACGCGCCATTAGATGACTTAGCGGGAATAAGGAAGAGTAACACAGCACCTAACATTGCTATAACTGTGTCTGATAAGTTTAAGGAAGCAGGCAAGAGACCGCCACCAATCCACAAGATACTAACGAAAAGGAAAACAATACCTGTTAATTTTTCCTCTAAACTCATCGGACCTAAATCATGTAAAGCTTTCTTTGCAAAATCTGAAGATATTTTATCGGAGTCTTCAATTTTAAATAACCATTTTGTCATTAATAAGTATAAAATGATTAACAATATAATTGTTAATGGTAAGGCGAATAACATCCATTGCGCAAAGGACACTTCTCTATTTAAAGTAGAGGAAGCGATGGCTGCGAAAACTGCATTTGGTACTGAACCAATAAGCGTTGCTAAGCCGCCGATAGATGCAGAATAAGCGACAGTTAATAATAATGCTTTCCCGAATTTGTGCGCTGATTCTGGTTTGAGGAATTGTGCATCTTTAATTTCTTTTATTAATGCTAAAGCAATTGGCAACATCATGAGTGCAGTTGCCGCATTGGAAATCCACATTGAAATAAATGCAGTTGCAATCATTGTACCTAAAATAATACGATTACTATTTGAACCCATCAAAGAAATGATGGTCATAGCAATTCGTTTATGTAAATTCCATTTTTCAATTGCCAGTGCGATAATAAAGCCGCCCATATACATAAATACGATTGGATCAGCATAAGCACTCGCGACTACTTGTTCATTTGTACCACCACTCAAAGGTAGTAATATCAGTGGAATGAGTGATGTAGCAGGTATGGGAATTGCTTCTGTAATCCACCATGTAGCCACAAAAAGTGTGACTGCAAGAACAGCACGTGGTTCATCCGCTAAACCTGTAATACTAGGTATAAAATAAAAAATGATGAAAAGTGATGGTCCTAAGATTAAACCAATTTTTTCTTTCATATGCAAAAATCCCCCCTTGTTATTGTCTACAGTTGCAAGAATATCAATTTAAAAAGAGCAAAACAATGTATTTTTTCAGAAAATTATAAAAATTAATGAAAAATGCTGTTAAAATGTATTTAATATCTTAAAATAAAAATTTATTTCAAGGGGGAAGTTCATGGTATTAGGTGCACTTATAGCTAAAGGTGACACGTGGACGTTATGGGCTATTATTATAGTTTGGGCAACAGTTAGTTTATTCCTAGAACAGCGATACAAGTGGGCAAGTACAATTTCAGGAGCAATTATAGCACTGGTGGGGGCAATGCTCTTATCAAACTTTAAAGTGATACCAACGAGTTCACCAGTGTATGACACGGTATGGGATTTTATCGTGCCACTTTCTATTCCATTATTATTATTCAGTTCAAATATTTTAAAGATATGGAAAGAAAGTAGACGATTATTATTCATTTTCATGATTGCTTCAGTAGGGACAATGATAGGTACAGTGGTCGCATTTCTTACTTTAAATCAATGGATACCTTATCTTTCTAAAATAGGTGCCATGATGACTGGAAGTTACATTGGTGGTGGCGTGAATTTTGCAGCTTTGAGTTCTAAATTTCAAACACCTGGAGACATGGTTTCTTCGACAGTAGTTGCTGATAACAGTGTTATGGCACTGTATTTCATATTACTTATAGCCCTTCCATCAATGCCTTGGATAAAAAAACATTTTACTACTAATTATAAAACTGAAACGACACCTGAGACACATCAGTCATTTTGGCAACCGAAAAAAATTCAATTATTAGATATTGCATTTTCAATGGCAAGTGCGATTGCGCTTGTGGCAGTTAGTTTCAAAATAGCAGAATTGATACAACTATGGGTACCTAAAAGTAATCTCATATTAACAATTATTGTATCTTTCTTTGGTGATTCATATTTATTATTAACAACATTGACATTAATCGTTGTTGCTATCTGGGGAGATTTCTTTGAGAAGTTAGCAGGTGCATCAGAAATCGGCACTTTCCTTATTTATATATTCTTTGTAGTCATTGGTACACCGGCTTCATTTGCTACAATTATTACAACTGCACCATTGTTGTTTGTTTTTGTCATTATTATTTTGATTTTCAATTTAGGTTTAAGTCTTATTTTAGGTAAGCTCTTTAAATTTAAAATTGAAGAAATATTGTTAGCAAGTAATGCAACTGCGGGAGGACCTACTACTGCAGCAGCATTAGCTATTGGAAAAGGCTGGTCTGGTTTAGTGGGACCGATACTTATTATTGGTACATTGGGTTATGTAATAGGTAATTATGCTCGGAACAATAATGTATCAATTACTTATCCAACTGGGATAAATTGTAAAAGGTGCTAGAATACGTAGGTGTATTTGACGAAATTTAGTGAGGGAGGGGTAAATGTATGAGTGAAAAAGAAAAGATGTTAGCAGGTGAATGGTATGACGCTAACTTTGATGAAGCTTTGGATGTTGAAAGAAATAAAGCGAAAGATCTTTGCTTTGAATTAAACCACACAAAGCCGAGCAATTCAGAAAAACGCAATGCAATTTTAACTGACTTACTCAATGATAAGCCAGATAATTTAGAAATATTAAGTCCATTTCAAGTAGATTATGGCTATAATGTTTTTTTAGGAAATAACGTATTTGTAAATCATGATTGTTATTTTATGGATGGCGGAAAGATTTTCATTGGAAATCATGTCTTTATAGGTCCTAAATGCGGACTTTACACGGCTGTCCATCCTCTTCAATATCAACAAAGAAATTCAGGATTAGAGCAAGCATTGCCAATTACTATTGGAAATCATGTGTGGCTAGGGGCCAATGTTTTAGTTTTACCAGGTGTTACGATTGGTGATGGAGCAGTCATTGGGGCAGGTAGTCTTGTGGCTAAGGATATTCCAGAAAATGTAGTAGCAGTCGGGTCACCAGCTAAACCTATCAGTAAAATAGATAATTAATAGATAAAAAGCGATGATAGCATTCATTACGTAATGGATGTTACCATCGCTTTTTTCTTGTACATAGTGTAAATAATCATGAAATATAAAAATAATCTACAATAGTCATTATCATTAAATCGTGTAATATTAAAAAACAAATTAAAATAATGTAGAAAAATATTCCGCGGGGCTTAAATTTAAAATAATAAAATTGTTCGGAATATAATAGTGAAATGTGTTAAGATATAAAAATGTGAGTGAAAAGGTAAGTAGTATAATTGTAGATTAATATATAAGATAGATGAATCTGATTTTTAGAAAGGAATCGATAAATCCGCTTATAGTTAGAATTGAAACAATTATTTCCACACAAAACATAACTACTTCAAGAAAAGGAAAGAGGCATTTCAAAGATGGATATATTAATTGGAACTTTGTTTTTAGTTGTAGTATTAGCGTTATTTACACTGTTTACATATCGAGCACCTATGGGTATGCGTGCAATGGGTGCTTTAGCAAATGCCGCAATAGCAACATTCTTAGTTGAGGCATTTCATAAATACGTAGGTGGCGACCTATTAGGTATTAAATTTTTAGGTGAACTTGGCGATGTTGCTGGAGGTCTTGGCGGTGTAGCTGCAGCTGGACTTGTAGCATTAGCTATCGGTGTTTCACCTGTATATGCTTTAGTTATAGTCGCGTCATGTGGAGGGCTAGATTTAATACCTGGTTTCGTAGCTGGGTATGTTGTTGGTTATCTAATGAAATATGCGGAAAGAAAAGTACCAGATGGTATAGATTTGATTGTAGGTATTTTAATTATTGCGCCATTAGCAAGATTAGTTGCGACGGGTATTACCCCATTAGTAAATAATTCATTGTTAAAAATAGGTGACATCATTCAAAGTTCTACAGAAATCAACCCAATTATTATGGGAATTATTCTTGGTGGTGTTATTACAGTAGTAGGAACAGCACCGTTAAGTTCTATGGCTTTAACGGCATTACTTGGTCTGACTGGTATGCCAATGGCAATTGTTGCTATGGTTTCTTTCTCATCATCATTTATTAACGGCACAATGTTTAATAAATTGAAATTAGGTGATCGTAAATCAAGAATTGCTGTTTGTATTGAACCGCTATCTCAAGCAGATATTGTATCGGCGAATCCCGTTCCAATATATACTGCGAATTTTATAGGTGGTGCATTGGCAGGTGCGGTTATCGCTTCTTCTGGAATGATAAATGATGCAACTGGTACGGCAACACCACTAGCTGGTTTCTTAGTCATGTTTGGATTTAATGATCCATTGAAAATTTTCATTTATGGCGCAATTATCGCTGTTATTGGTCTAATTGTAGGCTATGTATGTTCTAAAATTTTCAAAAATTATCCAATTGTAACGCAAGAGGATATAGAATCCCGTTAAAACATACGCTGTAATGCGTTGAACTATAAAATATTGATGAATAAAGGACGTTTAGATTTTTCAAATGAAATCTAAACGTCCTTTTATTTTTGAGATAGTTGAAACAGTAATAGCTAACTAGTTATTAATCACTGATTTGACTATTAAGTATATCTGTAATAAACATATGTCCTGGTGCGTGGGTTATCATCAATTCTGGCTTCGCATCTAGAGCGATAGATTGTGGTGTCACACCACATCCCCAAAAGACAGGAACTTCATTTTCTTTTATTGTGGCGGGTTCTCCAAAATCAGGTTTTGTAATATTATCAATACCTATTTTAGACGGATCGCCAATATGTAGTGGAGTCCCATGCATATTTTTAAAACGCGAAGTAATTTCAGTTGCTTTAATGGCTTGCCGCATTGTCATAGGGCGCATGCTTACGGTGATATTACCTGTGAATTCGCCACTTGGTTCTGCGGGTATATCAGTGATGAACATAGGTACGTTGTGCTCTTCTTCAATATGTCGAATCGGAATGCCGGCTTCTAATAACGCATGTTCAAAGGTGAAACTACAACCGATTAAAAAGCTAACCATATCATCATTAAATAGATGTGTGACATTTGTTGGTGATTCAACAAGTTCTCCATAACGATAGACGCGGTATTCTGCCACTTCTGTGCTAATATCTGCAAATTTTCCGTAGAAAGGAAATGTGGTAGAACCTTTTTCTGATACATCTAAAAGTGGACATGTTTTCGGATTTCTAAAACAAAACCTTAAAAAATCATATGCATAGCTTGAAGGTAGAATAACGACATTAGCTTGTACGTAACCTTTAGCCATACCACTTGTAGGATCAGTAAGCTCGCCATTACTAATCATTTCTCTTAATTTATGTGGTTGTATATTATCTAAATTCATAAAACCATCCCCTTAATTTAAGACTTATCGTTAGTTTAGCAAAAATAAGTCATAACAGTTAAATATATGTATATTCCAAGTTTATAAAAATTCCCCTCCATTAGTTAGAGAATGAAGGGGGATCATTTTATTTGTCGTTATTATTTTCGTGTTTTTTATCTTTTCTATGTTCTTTGTTTGATTCAGTTTCTTTATCATTACTAATAGTGCTTTGTTTATCATTTACTGAATCATCTTTTGAATCGCTAGTATTCTCATCTTCACGCTGTTCAAGTGGAATTGAATAATCTTTGTCATCATCTATATGTGTCATTTTAAAATGTTTCGTTGGTTCTCTACGTAACGCACGCATCAGTGACACAATCATTAAGAGTAAGATAATAGAGAACGGGAGCCCAGTGACGACAGAGGCAGTTTGTAAACTTGTTAATCCACCAACAATTGTCATAGATACTGAAATTGCCCCGATTAAAACGCCCCAAATTATTTTGTGTTTCGTCTTAGGATTTGCTATGCCACCTGTTGCCATGCCCGAGACAATATGTGTTGTTGAATCAGCACTTGTGACAATAAATATAAATATCAGTGCGATTGCTAAAGCACTCGTAATGTCAGCAAGAGGGAATTTAGACAATAATTCAAACAAGGCTACGGTATAGTCTTGATCTACAACGTTAGCAATATTATCATTCTCGTTGAGTGCAATTTTAACTGCGGTGCCCCCAAAACCAGCAATCCAAGTAAATGAAATTAGTGGTGGAATAATGAGTACGCCAACGATAAATTCTCTTATCGTACGTCCCCGTGAAACGCGCGCAACGAATCCACCGATAAATGGCGACCATGAAATCACCCATGCCCAATAGAAGACTGTCCATTGTTGAATCCAGCCATTGTCTCCAGTGTATGGGCTAATACGTAAACTATATTCAATAAAATGGCGCAAATAATCACCAATTGCTAAAGTGTATGATTCGAAAATAAATTTTAAATCACCAAAAATGAACATAAAGATAAGGAGTAAGGCACCTAAGCCTATATTTATGTTACTTAGCCATTTCACGCCTCTATTTAAACCAGTTACTGCCGAAGTTAAGAAAATAGCTACCATTAAAACAGTAATTGTGATTTTAGTAATATTATTATTAGGTACGTTGAAGACATGTTCTAACCCGCCGCTAATTTGCATAATACCTAATCCTATTGAAGTTGCGATACCCATCACTGTCGCAATAATAGCTAAAATATCGATGATGTTTCTGTAAGGGCGCTTATATGCTTCGCCAAATACAGGCTCCATTGCTGTTGAAATGAGTCCGTCACGGTTTTTTCTGAATTGGAAATAAGCAACGGTGAGTCCGGCAATTGCGAATATAGACCATTGTGAAATCCCCCAATGGAAGAATGTATAACCCATTGCTACTCTTGCAGACTCGGCGGACTCATCTGCGACCGTACCTGGGAAGGGAGAATGTAAATAATGACTTAATGGTTCAGCCACGCCCCAAAAGACAATCCCTACACCTAAGCCTGCTGAAAATAACATCCCAATCCAAGAATGCATAGAAAACTCAGGTTCTTCATCATCTTTACCTAATTTAAAGCGTCCGTAACGCGATACAGCTAGCGCTATTAAAAAGATATCTAAAATAAAAATAATAACTAAGAATAACCATCCGAAAGAATTTGATATGTAGTCATAAACTTGTTGTGCGTATGTTCCAAACCCCTTTGGGAAAATACCAGCAACTAAAGTGATGAGTAAAATGATAGCTACTGAGATAATATAGACCAAATTACGATTTTTTGTTTTTCTTTTATGTTTATTATTCATGGCGTTTTTTAATCATTCCTTTGTTTATTTAGGTAATAATTAGATACCCCTATTATTATCTTGATATTCATTGGGCTAAATTTGTTTGTTTTAAGGTTTAAATACAATAGAATAGATTGAGCAGTCATATAATTGCATAACGTTATTTGTGTGGGGTATAGAATCAATGAAGCAAGAAGTAAATTCCTGAGGAGGAAAATTATGAAAAGAACTGTGGAAAAAATATTAACCTGGGTAGGCATTATCTTACAGTTTATCTTAATATTTTTAATGGCTATCGTAACGCCATTTTTAAATGATGCGAGTGTGAAAGACTCACTCATACAATCAATGAATAATAGTCGAGAATTTAACCAGTTATCAAGTCAAATGACACCGTCACAATTATTAGAGATGGCGAGTAGTTTGTTTATTATAGCTTTAGGAGCCGTTATCGTATGTACAATTATCGCAATTATATTTGCATTATTAATCAATAAAATTCCTAAGGTATCAGGTGTAGTACTGATATTAATTGCAATTGTTACAGTATTTACATTTAATTGGATTACCGCATTATTGTGGTTAGTAGCCGGTATTTTATTATTAGTAAGAAAAGCCCATAAACCAAACTATGAAGGTGTTAATCATTCAAATAATAGAAGCAATACAGACAATCATTATCAAGAGCGAAATGCTGAATTAAAAGATGAATCACCTGAACAACATTCTGATGACAGAGACTTTACAGAGCAAGGGGAACTAGGCGATGATAAAGAAGAAGCATCGACTTCTGGTGAACATACGTATCAACGTCGCCAAGATCGTAAAGATAAATAAAAATGGAACAAAGTCAGTTTAAGTAATTAAATAGGATACTTTCATGGTGAACGTAAGTTGATGAACGGTAACCCTATGAATAATAAAATAAAGAAAGAGGACTAGCTGTATTTTACAATCAGCTAGTCCTCTTTTAATTATTGTATTTGATATATAATTTTTCATTATAATTTGTTAGTTTACTAGTCCATTTTGCCGTGTTTATAACTTTCATATACTTTGTCATAATTGATGTGTCCAATACCACCTACCATAAATTTTCCGAGTTTGAATAAGTTGAATACATATGCTAAACAAACTGATATTGTAACTGTGAGGATGAAAGTGAAAGCAATGTTTCTTAATGAACTATCCGCTCTCAATAAACCTAAATCATGGACAAAGAAGTAATGAACTAAATATATACAGAATGAGTAGTTACTTATAAATAATACGAATTTTGGTACATATTTTACATAGGATGAGAATAAGAAAAATAGCAAGATCACCATTGTGACATAAAATGGTATATCAAAGCGTTTAGATTCTACCCAAGTACTAACACCGAATAAATAGTTACTAATTAATATACCCGCTGACAAGATTGTGCCAAAAACAATAAGCCAAGTATATTTTTTAATATTCTTCATGAGAGACTCATAATATATGCCTGTGTAAAAACCAAGTAAGAAATAACTAATCCAACCTAAAAAGAGCATCCAACCTTCTCTTCCCCAAAACAATCCTAAAATTGGATTTTCTGATGGGGGTACAAATTCTCTAAATGCCCAATACAATGTGGCGAATATGGTTGCACCAATAATTACAGGAATAGGCTTCCATTTGATGATGTATTTAGCAAAGAGAATGTGTAGTATATAGAATTGGAAAATAATTACAATAAAGTATGTCACAGCGCCACCGTGAAACATCGTATTTGAAACATGTCCAAAGTAATCTTCTAATGTCTCAGGTTCAAAATAGAAATATGAGATAGCTAGATTAACCACGATATATGGGATACCTAAATAAATCAATTTGTTTTTAAAGAAACCAGGTTTTGTTTTAACCTGATAATTTTTCGCTAATAAAAATTCTGAAATGAATACAAATAATGGCGTACTAAACATTAGCAATAATTGAAATATTCTAATGGCAGTGCCATGTCCCACAAAATCCATCTTGGAAAACGTGGTTGTAATCGAATGAATGAGAACAATACTTAAACAAGCTATAGTACGCATCCAAAAAATAACAGACGTATATGTTTTCATAAATAGCTTAACCTCTCGATTGTTCTTTTATTTTTGAAATAAATATTGATATGATTATATTCAAGTTTAAATAGTAACATACGTAATGAGAATTCAGTGTAAATATTAGAATAAAATTTATTAAATTAGCATTTACTATTTGTACAATAACAACAATAAATTTCAATGAATATAATAGCAAATTTTAGGGAATAATGCGAAATAGGTTAGATACGATATAATTAAAAAAAGTGATTGTAAGCGATTGCATTTGTGGTGTGATACATATACAATAAAATCAAGAATGGAATAATTCCATTTGTGTTTTCTATTTACAAACTTACATGGGGGTAGAAAAATGGTAGTTAATTATCAGAATGAACCAGGTATCGATTTTACAGACAGTAAAAATGTAGAATCATTTAAAGAGGCTTTAAAGAAAGTTAAAGGTGAATTAAATCAAAAAATTCCTTTAGTAATTAATGGGGAAGAAATATTCACAAAAGATACGTATCAATCTATCAACCCTGCCAATACTACTGAAGTTATTGCAGAAGTTTCAAAAGCAACTCAAGCAGATGTGGATAAAGCATTTGAGTCTGCAAACGAAGCTTATAAATCATGGAAGAAATGGTCACACAAAGATCGTGCTGAATTTTTACTTAGAGTATCGGCAATTATTAGACGTCGTAAAGAAGAAATCTCAGCAGTGATGGTTTACGAAGCAGGTAAACCATGGGATGAAGCTGTAGGTGACGCAAGCAGAAGGTATTGATTTTATTGAATACTATGCGAGGTCAATGATGGAATTAGCGGACGGTAAACCAACATTGGATAGAGAAGGAGAACATAATAAATACTTCTATAAACCAATTGGTACTGGTGTTACAATTCCACCATGGAACTTCCCGTTTGCAATTATGGCTGGTACGACATTAGCGCCAGTAGTTGCAGGGAACACAGTACTTTTAAAACCAGCAGAAGATACACCATTAACTGCATATAAATTAATTGAAATTTTAGAAGAAGCTCGGATTACCAAAAGGTGTTGTTAACTTTGTACCAGGCGATCCAAAAGAAATCGGTGACTATCTTGTAGATAGTGTACACACGCATTTTGTAACTTTCACAGGTTCACTTGCTACAGGTACGCGAATTTTTGAAAGAGCCGCAAAAGTACAAAAAGGACAAAAATTCTTAAAACGTGTTATTGCTGAAATGGGCGGTAAAGATGCAATCGTAGTTGATAAAGATATCGACACTGATTTAGCAGCAGAATCTATCGTAAGTTCTGCATTTGGTTTCTCAGGACAGAAGTGTTCAGCATGTTCTCGTGCAATCGTACACAAAGATGTATATGATGAAGTGTTGAAAAAATCAGTTGAATTAACTAAGAATTTAACATTAGGCAATACTGAGAATAACACGAACATGGGACCAGTTATTAATAAAAAACAATTCGACAAAATTAAAAATTATATTGAAATTGGCAGTAAAGAAGGTAAATTAGAGTTCGGTGGTGGCACGGATGGTACTACTGGATACTTTATTGAACCTACAATCATCTCAGACTTAAAATCAAGAGACCAAATCATGCAAGAAGAAATCTTTGGCCCAGTTGTTGGCTTTGTTAAAGGTAATGACTTTGAAGAACTATTAGACATTGCTAACGATACAGATTATGGCTTAACAGGTGCTGTAATTACTAATAATCGTGAAAACTGGATTCATGCAGTTGAAGAATACGATGTAGGTAATTTGTACCTTAACCGTGGATGTACTGCGGCAGTTGTTGGCTATCACCCGTTCGGTGGTTTCAAAATGTCAGGTACTGACGCTAAAACAGGTAGCCCAGACTATCTATTAAACTTCTTAGAACAAAAAGTCGCTTCAGAAATGTTCTAATTAAAATTATAAAATAATTTAAAAGCCTCTCATTGCTTTGCAGTGAGAGGCTTTTTGGTGTGAATTTATTGTTTTACGTCTTTACTTTGATATTAATCATTTTATGAAAGATTTCATCTATTTCGTGTGCGGGACGTTTGATATTGTGGTCGCGCATCCACTCCATAAAACCAAATAAACTTGCGCCATATACATAAAAAATCAGTTCGATTGGAACACTTGGATCTACAGAAATACGTGACATATTATCTTTAATGTCATTTTGTAATACACGGATGAAATAATTTGTAATCGTTCGTTCAAAATCTTTGTCTTCTATTTGCTTTTCTTTAACTTTGTTAAGTTCATCGATATCTGTTATTGTTTTTTCCATAATAGTAAATGGATTGTTAATACGTTCTTTAAAATCAATTGAAAAATAATCTTTCATTAAATAAGTAATTAAATAAATGAGTAAGTCATATTTATCGTAAAAATGTTTATAAAAAGTTGTTCGATGTACCAAAGCTTCATTGCAAATTTGGTTTACAGTAATTGTTGAAAAGGGTTGTTTTTCTAAGAGATCATAAAAGCTCTTAGACAGCGCACGTTTGGTTTTAATAACACGAAGATCTTTTTCATTCATTCTACACTTCTCCTTTTTTGTAGTTTAAATAGACACATTCGCATAATTAGTTCTTTTTATAATGCGGCTGAGCTTGTAAAATGTTAATATAAATAATCTACACTATATGTATAAACTATAACGTTGATTAAATTAGGAGGCAATAGTTTGGCAAAGTTTTTGTATAAATTAGGTTCGTTTATTGCAAAACATAAATGGTGGAGTGTAGTTGCATGGGTCGTTTTACTCGTGGCAATTATTATACCGCTTACAATAAGTTCACCTAAATTTGATAATGACATCACTATGAATGGTTTAGAGTCACTCGATACTAACAAAAAAATTGAAGATGAATTTAACCAGGATAGTGAAAAAGCTCAAATAAGGATTGTATTTAAAAGCGATTCTGAGAACGGCATAGTTAAGGAAGACATGACTAAAGATATCAAAGACACATTGAATGACATCAAAGACAATGATGATGATATCAAGAATGTTTCAGATCCTTATGATAATAAACAAATAAGTAAAGATAAAACAACTGCTTTTGCAGATGTCAATTATGATGTGTCTGCTACAGCTTTAAAAGCAGATTCTAAAGATAATGTGAAAGATGAAGTTGAAAAATTAGAAGACAAACATAACGTACAAGCTGAATTAATGGGTACAGGCATGGAATCTACTGAAATTGGTGGTGCTTCAGAAGTAATAGGCATTATCGTAGCATTCGTCGTACTATTAATTACTTTTGGCTCATTTATTGCTGCAGGTATGCCAATCATTAGTGCATTACTTGGCTTAGGCACAGGTGTAGGAATTATTTCATTACTTACTTACGCGTTTGATATTCCAAACGTTACATTGACGTTAGCCGTTATGATTGGACTTGCAGTTGGTATAGATTACGCACTGTTTATACTATTTAGATATCGTCAAATAGTGAAGACAGAACCAGATCATATTAAAGCTATCGGTTTAGCTGTAGGTACAGCAGGTAGTGCTGTTATCTTTGTTGGTGTAACTGTAATTATTGCAGTTTGTGGGTTAGCACTCGTTGGCATAGACTTCTTAGCAGTCATGGGTTATGCATCAGCTATTAGCGTATTAGTAGCGGTAATTAGTGCATTAACATTATTACCTGCAATAATCAGTATTTTCCATAAGAGTATTAAGCCTAAACAAAGTAAATCAGAATTTGAAGGCGATGTTGATACAGCTTGGTCAAAATTTGTTGTAGGTAAACCTTTAGCGACAGTCTTAATTGGTCTTATTATTTTAGTAGTAGCAGCAATTCCAATTAGTGATATGCGCTTAGGCATTCCAGACGATGGTATGAAATCAGAAGATACAACACAGAAAAAAGCATATGATATTATTTCTGACAAATTTGGCGAAGGCTATAATGGTCAAATTGCTATGCTTGTGAATGTTAAAGATAAGAAAGATGATCCTCAAGCATTACAAAAAGATTTACAAGATATGACAAAAGATATTAATGATATGGATAACGTAGATATGGCGACGCCTCCACAACTAAGTGATAGTAAAGATTATGCCTTAGTTGCTGTAATTCCTGAAAAAGGACCTAACGCGCAATCTACCAATGATTTAGTCCATGATTTAAGAGATTATAATGATGATGCAAAAGACAAATATGATTTCAAAACAGAAGTCTCTGGTCAAAGTGTAATCAACATTGATATGTCTCAAAAATTAAATGAAGCAATTCCATTATTTGCGAGTGTCATTGTAGCGTTGGCATTTATTCTATTAATGGTAGTATTCCGCTCAATCATTATTCCATTGAAAGCAGTGCTAGGGTTTGTATTATCATTAGTAGCAACACTTGGCTTTACGACATTAATTATGCAAGAAGGATTTATGTCTGGTCTATTTGGTGTTGACACTACAGGACCATTACTCGCATTCTTACCAGTGATAACAATCGGTTTATTATTTGGTCTCGCAATGGATTATGAAGTGTTCTTAATGTCACGTATTCATGAAGAATACAGTAAGACACGAAACAATGAACATGCTATCAAAGTAGGTATTAAAGAAAGTGGCCCAGTTGTGGTAGCTGCAGCATTGATTATGTTCAGTGTGTTCATCGCATTTGTCTTCCAAGATGACGTGATGATTAAATCAATGGGTATAGCACTCGGTTTCGGTGTGTTATTCGATGCATTTATCGTGCGTTTACTATTGATACCTGCACTTACACAGTTGTTTGGTAAAGCATCTTGGTATATGCCAGCATGGTTAAACAGAATTTTACCAAGTGTAGATATTGAAGGTCATGAATTACAAAGTATGATGCCTGCTCAAAAATTCAGCGCATCAAAAGAAAGTTATGATCGTACATTCAACATTCACCAACAATCAACTACAACAACTAAAAATAACAATGAAATTCCAGTTGATAGAAAAACTAAAATGTTATATGACGAGATTGCGCAACAAACGGCGCAGACAGATTTCTTATATCAAGCATTAGAAGACTATCAAGCAGGTAAAAAACAACCGCATTATTACAGCGATAATAATGATGCTAACAATGTAGATAACAGTACAGAACGTCATACAACATCAAGTACAGAAAACAAAGATGAAGACGTTATGTCACTGTTAGCACAACAAAGTAAAAACATTAACAAGTTGAATGAATTAATCGAGAAAACGATAAATAAAAAATAAGTTTAATTATATTAAGATGCTTAATTATTAAGAGCATCTCTTACTGCCAACAAAATCCCGGATTTTGTTGGCAGTTTTTTTGTCCAAAGATCAATAAAATAGCATAGATTATAGCCGGATTTTTAATTTTTAATGAACCAAACAATGTAACAGCGAGCATAAAGGATGGATTACGCTTTGTGTTAGTGCTGAGAAGTAGATTGACGGTATGGAAATAGAATGAAATATATGGATACCAGAAAGGCGATATTTTTATTGTTGATGATTATATTGATTATGCTCCTATCATTTAAAGAAGCATCACGTCTACGTTATTCAACAAAGGGTCTAACACATAAATTACACTCAAAAAGTATATAATGTAAATAAGTTAAATATATTTAATATAGGAGGAACTGTCATGGTGAAACAATTAATAGATATATTGAAAGAGAAAGAAAACCGAATGATTGAGATACGCCGCTATCTTCATCAATATCCTGAGTTATCTTTCCACGAAGAAGAAACGCCTAAGTATATTGAAGATTTTTATAAAGATAAAGATTGTGAAGTAGAAACGAATGTAGGTCCGAATGGTTTGAAGGTGACAATCGATAGTGGGAAACCTGGTAAGACGATAGCAATACGTGCTGATTTTGATGCTCTACCAATTCAAGAGGACACGGGGTTAGCATTTGCTTCAAAAAATGAAGGTGTGATGCATGCTTGTGGTCATGATGCACATACAGCATACATGTTAATTCTTGCTGAAACACTTATCGAACTGAAGGATCAATTTAAAGGTAAAGTTGTTGTTATTCATCAACCTGCTGAAGAAGTGCCTCCAGGCGGTGCACAAGCGATGATTAAAGATGGTGTCTTAGATGGAGTCGACCATGTATTAGGCGTCCATGTGATGAGTCATATGCCATCTGGTAACGTATATTATCGTGAAGGCAATGTACAAACAGGTAGAGATTTCTTTAAACTTAAAGTGAATGGGCAAGGAGGACATGGTTCTTCACCACATACGGCAAACGACAGTATAGTAGCTGGAGCATATTTTGTTAATGCTTTACAAACGATTGTTTCGAGACGCTTAAATCCTTTTGAAACAGGCGTCGTAACGATTGGTTCATTTGATGGCAAAGGACAATTTAATGTGATTAAAGATAGTATTGAAGTAGAAGGCGATGTACGTGCCTTGACTGATGATACCAAACATACGATTAAAAAAGAGGTTAAACGTTTAACTGAAGGCTTAGAGGCAATGTTTGGTGTGACATGCGAATTAGAATATAATGATGATTACCCCGCATTATATAATGATCCAGAGTTTACAAAATTTGTTGCAGAATCTATTGAAAACGCTGATACAGATGCGATTAAAGGTATAGAAAGATGTGAAGCACAACCACCATCTGAAGATTTTGCATATTATGCTAAAGCTATACCTAGCACATTTATTTATGCGGGTGCTGCCCCTGATAATGGTGACATTCATCCTCATCACCATCCTAAATTTGATATCAGTGAAAAATCATTACGCGTAGCAACTGAAGCAGTAGGCGTTACGGTATTCAATTACTTAAAATAAATTATTAAAACATCAAATAAAGGTTGTAGCTTATTATACTGGGCTACAACCTTTATTTTTGTGCGCTTATGATTTTATTCTTATTTTACATGTAGTTTATGTAGTCATATTAAAGTGTATATATAGAATAATAAAAAAATGAAAAAGGATGATTAAAATGAATGCGGATAAAAAATTAAGTGAATTGCTTGAAGATTATAATAAGCCATTAAAAAAATTATTCAAATATGATAAGTCAAAGGCACTTACATTTGATAAAGAAAGTAGAAGTGCAGTTCAAGAACAAAAAGGTATTTTTGTTATCTTTAAAAATAAAAAACCATTATATGTAGGACAAGCAGGTGGGTTTATGACGGGATATAAACTTACTCAAAAAGATTTAAATGATAAGCTGGCACAATTCAATGTGAAATCAGATGCTTGGTACAGCAAAATTTAGAAAAGCCTATGTAGCACAACAAAATTTAGATGAATCAGAATTAAAAAATATTAAAGCTGAAGAACATAATTTGAAATTCCAATATATTAAAGTTAAAGGTAACCCGACACTCATTAATATCTTGGAAATACTTGCTTTAGAATATGCGAAAGAAAATGATGTCGAATTATATAATTTTCTATAAAATCACCTGATGTCAAAGCGGTGAATAGGAAGAGGGTTGATTGCTATGAATATAAGAAATTTCAATATTCGGTTTCAACACCATGATATTAAAGTGAAATTACCTAAAGGATATTTTAAGCGTAACGCTGGTCCATACCCTTTAGTTGTTGTTCAAGATGGCGATGATTTATTTAAGGATATTGAACGAGAAATCATATTTGTGGGGTTACTGCCGAATGATGATACAATTTATGCGTCTTGGCAAGATGTAGTCGAGGATGAAGCATTTTATAAAGCAGCGGATGATTATATCTTATGGATTTCTGATCAATTGTTACCTTATTTAAAAAAATGTTTCAATATATCTGAACAACGTAGGGATATAAGTATTGCCGGGGCGTCACTAGGTGGATTAGTTGCGCTTTATGCTTTATTCAAGAAACCTGATGCTTTTGGCACATATATACTGCTTTCACCTTCAATATGGTATCCAGGCTTTCTAACATTTATGAAGCAACAACATATTATTAAAGCAGAAGAACATGTTTACTGGTACATTGGCATGCTTGAAGATGAGCAACATCCAGATATCAATACCAATATCTTAGCTCAAACTGAGCAAGGCGTAGACATTTTAAATGAACTTTTAATTTCTGAACAAATGTCATTTCACTTCGTTACAAGTAATAAAGGGCTACATCAGAAAATGTATTTTAAAAAATACTTTAATAAAGCGGTAAAAAAATTATTTTAGGTAATATACCCACGAAAATATGACAAATTATAGTCAATAGTTATCAGAAAATTCAAAATAACGGCATGTAAATTCTGACCTTTATATTTAATTAATGATAATATTTAAAGTGTAAGAAATTTCAAAAGAAATCATCGTGCCTAAAATGTGTAATAATCTCATTTGTAAAATACGAATACAAGAGTCTTTTGAAATTCTAACTTTATATTATTAACAAACATAGGGGATGCTTTTATGGTAGAAAAAATGAAACAAATTTCAGGGGGTAAATTGTTGACGGGTATTGTATTATCAATATTAACTTATTGGTTATTTGCCCAATCATTTTTAAATATTGGGCCTCAAATCCAGTCAACTTTTGGAGCTAGTCCAGGTATAGTCAATATTTCTATAAGTTTAACGTCATTTGTTACCGGTGTGTTTATGGTAGTAGCTGGTAATATTTCAGATAAATTTGGTAAGGTAAAGATGACACGTATTGCACTAGTATTAAGCATCGTTGGTTCACTTATGCTTATCGTCTCAGGTAACGTTGTATTGCTGATTCTAGGTAGAGTTGTGCAAGGTTTATCAGCAGCAATTATCATGCCGGCGACGATTTCCATCGTCAATGACTTTTTTGAAGGGGACGAAAGACAAAAAGCATTGAGTTTTTGGTCAATTGGTGCATTTGGTGGTACAGGTTTATCATCCTTCTTTGCGGGAGCGATGGCAACGTTTATATCATGGCAATCTATTTTTATTTTGTCGATTATATTATCGCTTGTAGCAATGATGTTATTAAAACATTTACCAGAAAGTGAATTAATTAAAGATAAAACAAATCGTTTTGATTATGTTGGACTGACAATATTTGTGATTATGATCGCGAGTATTAGTTTTGTCATTACGCAAGGATATAAAATGGGGTGGTTGAGTACACCGACATTAGTATTATTAGCTGTCTTTATCATATGTGTATTTATGTTCTTCAAAGTAGAACGTGGCAAAAAAGTGCCGTTTATCGATTTGGAATTATTTAAAAACAAGCCTTATATAGGCGCAGTACTTGCGAACTTCTTACTTAACACAGGCGTTGGTGTGATTGCTTTATTTAATATGTACGCGCAAGGTGGATTGAAATTTAGTGCGTTCCAAGCAGGTTTACTTACTTTACCGTACTTAATTACACTTCTTATTGTTGTGCGCTTAGGTGAAAAGAGTATTAAAAGATTTGGTGCGAAACGTGCGTTGGTTATCGGACCAATATTTACAGCAATAGGTATATTATTATTTAGTTTAACGTTCTTTGGTACCTCAGGATATATCGTTGTAGCGTTAATTGCATCAGTCTTTTTTGGTGGAGGTACAGGTCTTTTTGCAACACCTGCATTGAGTACTGCAGTTTCAACTACACCACCAGAAAAAGTGGGCGTCGCTTCCGGTATATTTAAAATGGGCTCAACACTTGGTGGCGCCTTTGGTATTGCGATTATGACTTCTATTTACACAGCGATTATGCAAAGTGGACAAAGCGTACATACAGCGGCAACAACAGGTTTTATCGTTGGTGCTTGTATCGTTGGTTGTGGTGTTCTTGCAAGTGCATTAATCATACCAACACGTAAAATAAATATGTAAATATTAAAATTAAAGGGAGTGGGACAGAAATCTAATTTTGCTAATAAAATTTCGTCGTATGAACCCAGCCCGGCACAGCTACTGTAAAATGGAATATAAGCGCTTCAGCGCTTGCATAAGAACTACTTGTCTTCATAAATGAAGTAGTAGTTCTTTAAAAGCTTGATATAAGCGCATTTTCAATTCAGTCAGCCACTGCCAATATAAAAAATGAGCCTGAGACATGTGCTATGTCCCAGGCTGTTTGTTACGTTGAATGATAAAATGTACTATTCATCATGCATTTCTGATTTTTTATATTTATGTGCCAAATGTAAATCATGTGACAATGCAATAAGCGGTCTAACCGTCATCTGTACACTACCGATTACAAACAGTATTGTACCTAATGTGACAGTAGAATCACTAAAAAATAAAAAACTACCTATTAAGAATATGATGCCAAGAACTACATCGTTTAATTGGTATAGTGCTTTATAAATCATTGTGAGACGTTCAGATCTTTGAGGTGTATTAAAATTTAAATCAGCACTTTTGTTAATAGGATTTTGTTGATTTGATTTAGACATAGAAAGGCCTCCCATACATATCTTGAGTTGTCTTACTCATTCCCTTAATGGTTTACATAAAACCAAGAAAGATTTATGATAAAACAAATTCAGAAGGACAGAAAGAGGGGAGCATCATGCATTATAAAAGATACTATCAAGCACCTATCGGACGCATTGCAATAACATCTGACGGAGAGCATATCACTGGCTTGTGGCTACCCAATCAAACCGATTTCGAATTAAAATATGATGATAAGTTAGTTGAAACAGAACAACCTATCTTTGATAAAGTAGAACGTTGGTTAGACGCGTATTTCTCGGGAAATATTCCGGAAATTGATTTTCCTTTAAAAGCGTCAGGTACGGAATTTCGTGAACAAGTCTGGGCGAGCACTTTTAGAAATACCCTATGGCAAGACAGTAACTTATGGAGAACTCGCACAAATAATAGGGAAAAAAGAGGTAAAACCCAAATGTCGTCACAAGCAGTGGGTGGTGCAGTAGGCAACAATCCAATTTCAATTATCATTCCCTGTCATAGAGTTGTTGGTAAAGATGGTAGCTTAACAGGTTATGGTGGCGGCATTGATACCAAAATCGAGTTACTTAAATTAGAAAAAATGGATATGGATGCATTTTATAGACCGAAAAATAGTACAAAGCCTTGAGCCCGTAGTATTGAGAAATAAGTTAATTTTTTCAAAAACCACTCTTAAATACGCTTGTAAGTTGTAAAAAATCTCTAACTAAGTTGATAATTTAACTCAGTATGGTATTCTATTACACGTCTTTGTTAAAAAATTAAGGGATGGTGAGCATTTTGCCAAAAGAAAAAAACAATTTTCAAGTGTATTTATATATTCAGTCGCCATCATAGGATTACTTGTTTTGGTTGGTGCAATTTTCCCACAACAATTTGGGAGTATTACAGGTAGTGTGTCTACTTGGGTTTCAGATACATTCGGTTGGTATTATATGTTGTTATATACTGTAATATTAGGCTTTTGTGTGTTTCTAGCATTTAGCCCAATCGGTAAATTAAAGCTAGGTAAACCTTCGGATAAACCAGAATTTCGTACTATTTCGTGGTTAGCGATGTTATTTAGTGCGGGTATGGGGATAGGTTTAGTATTCTATGGCGCATCAGAGCCTATTTCGCATTATTTAGCACCGCCAACTGCAGATGCTGAAACAAAAGCAGCCATGTCAGAAGCATTTCAATCATCATTTCTGGACTATGGGATTCATCCATGGGCGATGTATGGTGTTGTAGCTTTGGCACTGGCATATTCACAGTTCCGTAAAGGAGAAAATGGTTTAATTTCAAAAACATTACGTCCTATCTTAGGAGATAAAGTAGATGGGCCTATTGGCACGGTTGTTGATGTGCTAGCAGTCTTTGCAACAGTAATCGGTGTTGCGGTTTCTTTAGGTGTAGGGGCCATTCAAATCAATGCTGGTCTTAATTATTTATTTGGTATACCAACTAATTCACTGGTTCAAGGTATTATTATAGCAGTCGTTACTGTCTTGTTTTTATATAGTGCATGGAGCGGTTTAAGTAAAGGTATCCAATATTTAAGTAATTTAAATATGGTATTAGCAGGCTTACTACTCTTAATCGTTTTTATCGTGGGTCCAACGCTACTCATTTTAAACATGATGACAAGTGGCACAGGAGACTATTTGAATTCGATTTTACTTAATACTTTAGACGTAGCGCCATTAAATGAACAAAAATCGGACTGGATGCAAACATGGACGATATATTATTGGGGCTGGTGGATGAGCCGGAGTCCATTTGTTGGTATATTCATCGCTAGGATTTCAAAAGGACGTAGTATTAGAGAATTTGTTGTTGCAGTTTTAGGTGTTCCAACAGTGATTAGTATCATCTGGTTTAGTGCTTTTGGTACGACAGGTATCACAGTAGGACAAAAACATGGTGAACTATTTAAATTACCGCCTGAGACACAGCTATTTGGAATCTTTAATGAATTACCCTTTGGGTTTATCCTTTCAATCATTGCTTTAGCGCTTATTGCATCATTCTTTATTACCTCTGCAGATTCAGCGACTTATGTATTAGGTATGCAGACTGCACATGGTACGTTAAACCCTTCAGGTTTTGTTAAAATTGTCTGGGGCTTAGCATTAGCGGCTATTGCGTATGTCTTATTATTAGCTGGTGGGGACACTGGTTTAGACGCCTTACAATCAGCTGCCATTATATCCGCACTGCCGTTTAGTTTTGTAGTGATATTAATGATGATTGCTTTATATAAAGATGCAAACAAAGAACGGAAATATCTAGGTTTGACATTACAGCCCAATAAAGAGCGATACGAAGCATATACTCGTAAGATTGAACAAGAACAACAAGAACAAGCGGAAAAATAATTACGTTATAACATGATACGTACATAAAACAGAGGAGATACAGTCGTAAATTGACAAATATCTCCTCTGTTTTTGTTTATTGAATAAAAAGAAAAGAGGCTGAGACATAATGACGTGTCTTAGCCTCTTTTTTTATATTGGCAGTGGCTGACTGAATTGAAAATGCGCTTATATCAAGCTTTTTTCAATTCTAGTCAGCTGTGCCGGGGTGGGACGACGAAATTTTATTAGAAAAATTAGATTTCTGTCCCACTCCCTTTTTTATATACATAAATTTATCTAAATTCAGTTAAGACGTCTCAGCACATAATTTAAAGGCATAAGCTAAATATGATAATTTAAATTATGTTCCTGAATCATGATACGATTAAGTGATTTCAGATTTAATTTAAGGTATTATAATTACGGATATGATCATTAATACTTTCAAGATAGAAAATATTCTTTTTCTCATCAGCTAATTCAGTTTCGTGATCGAATTCTAAATTATCAAAACGTTTGAAGAAAGATTCATATGTTTCAACTGAAACTTCAGTACGGTTGTTTAAAAGGTCTTTATGTCCTTGAATATCAAGTGCATCTTGGTAGCCTTTTACAATTTTACCACTAAAGAACTCGCCTACAGAACCAGAACCATAACTGAATAGTCCGATTGTATCATCTGCAGACAGGTCATGTGTTTCTAATAATGAAATCAAACTTAAGTATAAAGATCCAGTATAGATGTTACCTACATAACGATTATAATATGTAGCATCTTCATAACCAGAAGTTAAGCGTGCTTTTGTTTGTTCATCAACAGAATCTGTTAAAATTGAGTCAAGTGCTTTTTTACCCATTTTAGTAAATGGTACGTGGAAACATAATGATTTAAAATTATCTAATGTTTTATTGTAGCGACGAGCATATTCATTCCAGCTTTCTTGGAACGAATGAATGTAAGCATCTTTCGATAATGCACCATCAACGAGAGGATATGGTTGTCCACTTGGACGCCAAAAATCATAGACATCTTCAGTGAAGGCAACTGCGTCATCATTTAGTTCAAGAATACGTGGGTTTTGTGATATTATCATAGCAACTGCACCTGCACCTTGTGTAGGTTCGCCACCAGAGTTTAAACCGTAACGTGCAGTATCGCTAGCGATAACTAATACTTTTTCATCTGGACGTTGTGCTAAATAATCTTTAGCTAATTGAATTGCTTGGTGTTGCGAGCATAGCAAGCTTCTTTCATTTCAATACAACGTGCAAATGGTTGAATGCCAAGCAAGTTATGTATTTGTACTGCTGAAGCTTTCGCAGAATCAATTGCAGATTCTGTTGCAACAATAACCATACTGATTTGTTTTTTATCTTCATCAGTAATGATGTCTTTTGCGGCATTTGCGCCCATTGTAACAATGTCTTGGCTTACTGGACTAACTGCCATTTCATTTTGGCCAATGCCAAGTAGAAATTTATTTGGGTCAACTTGACGTGATTCTGCAAGTTTAGCCATATCTACATAAAATCTTGGAACGTAAAAATTAATTTGATCAATACCAATTGTCATAAAGCGTATCGACACCTTTCTATATATAAATAAGCACCTGTATCATACCAAATCACGCTTATAAAATACAATGATTTAAAATTAACTGTAAATAAAGGAGATTGAAAATGAATAAAATAGCAATCGTAAGTGCAAAACGTACACCAATTGGAAGATTTAAAGGGAAGTTAAGTAATTATTCAGCAGTTGAACTCGGAAAGAAAACATTAAAAGCAGCGATAGAAGCAATTAAATTGGATCCAAATACAATAGATCAAGTCATTTATGGCAATGTGTTACAAAGTGGAAGTGGACAAAATCCAGCGCGTCAAATTAGTATCAATGCGGGTGTACCGAATACAACGCCGCCTATGACAATTAATGAAGTGTGTGGCTCAGGACTAAAATCAATTATCCTCGGTAAACAAGCGATCCAATTGGGAGAAGCGAAAGTAGTTGCAGTTGGTGGCGTAGAAAGTATGACGAACGCACCACAACTTATTTTAAAAGAGGGAGAATCACCTGTTCAAAGCTTTATGCATGACGGTTTAACAGATGCTTTTTCAAATGTGCCAATGGGCATTACAGCAGAAAAAATAGCTGAGAAATACGATGTGACACGTGAACAACAAGATAAATTTGCAAATGATTCTCATCAAAAAGCACATCAAGCGACTGAAGCGGGTAAATTTGATAATGAAATCGTACCGTTAAAAGACGTAAATGGTGAATGGATGACAAGTGATGAAGGTATACGTGGTAATACGAGTATAGAAAAACTTGCAACTTTAAAAACAATTTTCAAAGAAAATGGCACAGTTACTGGTGGTAATGCTTCTAGTATTAATGATGGTGGTTCAACGATTATCTTAATGGACGCGACTTATGCAAAAGAACAAGGACATGAAATTTTAGCACTTCTAGGAGAGCATGCTGAAATAGGTTGTGACCCCGATTATATGGGTTATGCACCCTATCATGCAGTTACAAAATTATTAGATAAGACAGGTAAACATATTGATGATGTAGATGTTGTTGAAATGACTGAAGCATTTGCATCACAAAGTATTCCTGTTCGAGATAATTTAGGCATAGCTGAAGAAAAACTCAATCTATATGGTGGTGCGATTGCGTTGGGTCATCCAATCGGTGCAACTGGTACACGCTTGGTGACGACGCTTGTGAATGTATTGTCTCAAGAGGGTAAACAAAGTGGTATCGCTACTGCTTGTATTGGCGGCGGCTTAGGTATAGCACTAGAAATTGAAAAGGGGAATAAATAATGGAAGCGTTAGATAAGTCATTTCGTCATTTATCTCGTGAAGAGAAATTAGAGCAACTTGTTCAAAAAGGTTGGTTAAGTAATGAAAATAAAGCGGTATTGCTAAATAACCCACTTATTCCTGAAGAGATTGCGAATAGTCTAATTGAAAATGTGATTGGCCAAGGTTCTTTACCTGTAGGATTACTACCAGAAATTATTGTTGATCAAAAAGCATATGTCGTGCCAATGATGGTAGAAGAACCTTCAGTTGTTGCGGCCGCAAGCTATGGCGCTAAACTTGTCAATCAAACGGGTGGTTTCAAAGTGGTATCTAGTGAACGCTTAATGATTGGCCAAATTGTTTTTGATGGCGTAAATGATACACAGGCACTTGCACAAAAAATTAATCAGCTAGAACCACAAATCAAACAAATTGCTGACGAAGTATATCCTTCAATTATAGAAAGAGACGGGGGCTACCGCCGCATAGAAATTGACACGTTTTCAGCGGAAGGCTTATTGTCATTAAAAGTATTTGTAGATACAAAAGATGCTATGGGTGCGAACATGCTGAATACAATTTTAGAAGGTATTACAGCTTATTTAAAAAATGAATTAGACAATATTGATATTTTAATGAGTATTTTATCTAACCATGCGACAGCGTCTGTAGTTAAAGTGCAAGGTGAAATTGAAGTTTCCGCTTTATCCAAGGGTGGCCGCAATGGACAAGCAGTAGCGAAACGTATGGAACGTGCTTCTGTATTAGCTCAAGTAGACATTCACCGTGCGGCGACGCATAATAAAGGTGTAATGAATGGTATCCACGCTGTGGTCTTGGCAACAGGTAATGATACACGCGGTGTTGAAGCAACTGCACATGCATATGCAAGCAAAGATGGACAGTATCGTGGCTTAGCAACATGGCATTATGATGAGCAACGTCAGACACTGGTTGGGACGATTGAAGTTCCTATGACATTAGCGACAGTCGGTGGTGGCACAAAAGTGTTACCAATTGCTAAAACAGCGCTAGATTTAATGAAAGTAGATTCCGCTGAACAACTTGGACATGTAGTTGCGGCTGTTGGCTTGGCACAAAACTTTGCTGCCTGTCGTGCATTAGTGTCAGAAGGCATCCAAAAAGGACATATGAGCTTACAGTATAAATCATTAGCCATTGTCGTGGGTGCAGAAGGTAAAGAAATCGCACAAGTCGCAGATATGTTGAAAGATGAGCCAAGAGCCAATACAGCTATAGCACAGCAATTGTTAGATCAATTAAGAGAGAACGAATAGAAGTAGCGTATATAAAGCACTTTCAATTTGATAGTTATCATTGAATCATAGTTGGATATATTAGGGGGAGACACAATAATGTCTCCCCCTTTTTAGCGTGCTTAGTCTGAAGAAAAATAGATGTCCCTGATTAAAATGTTATAACGTTATTTTTATTACGCAATGCTACGGTTATGATTTTATTTTAAGAAAATACTATCATATACTTGTGATATAAGAAAAAGTAGAAAAGGGGTATGAATAATGGAAAACAACAACATTCCGACATTATCGTATAAAGGGAATGCAAGTACAGCTGTGCCAATACTTGCACATGAAGCGGATATCCAAACGGTTACGGCAGAACAATGGTTAAAAATCTCTGATGAGGGTTTACAACTTGAAGGGCTATGCTTTGATAAAGATGGGAATCTCCTTTTATGTGAAGTATTTGGGGGCACAATCTTTCACGTAGCTTTGCCAGAGAAAAAAGTGACAACACTATTTCAATCACAAAAACAAAATCCAGCAGACAGTTAAAATACATAAAGATGGAAGACTTTTTGTTTGCTATTTGGGAGATTTTGAAAGCTCAGGAGGCATCTTCGCAGTAGATTCAGAAGGTGAACAAGAAGTTCCAATTGTTTCAGATATTGATACTGAATATTGCGTTGACGATTTAGTATTTGATAGTAAAGGTGGATTTTATTTTACAGATTTCCGTGGTTATTCTACAAACCCTAAAGGTGGCGTATATTATGTGTCATCAGATTATAAAACGATTACACCTGTTATTCAGAATCTTGCTGTGGCCAATGGTGTGGCCTTAAGTACTGATGAAAAAACATTGTGGGTTACAGAGACAAATGCAAATCGATTACATCGAATAGATTTATTGGATGATGGTGTTACGATTGCGCCATTTGGTGCCTCTATTCCTTATCACTTCACAGGACATGAAGGCCCAGACTCTTGTTGCATTGATAGCGATGACAACCTTTATGTGGCAATGTATGGCCAAGGAAGAGTACTTGTTTTTAATACAAAAGGCTATCCAATAGGTCAAATCTTGATACCAGGACGTGACCAAGGACACATGTTGAGATCAACGCATCCTGCCTTTATTCCTGGCACAGATCAATTAATTATTAGTGCGAACGATATAGAAATGGGTGGAGACTCTTGGTTATTTACTGCTAAAGGTTTTGCTAAAGGCCATCATAGTTATCAATTTCATTAATTCTCCAACTGAATAAACAGATATAGAAAAAATGTAACTTCGACTCGGAGTTACATTTTTTCTATATTAAGGTTCTTAATGCGTAGTAATGCTCTTTAATAAAAATCGGGAAATATAATTTGACGTATTATTTTATAAAAAAGCGAGTTGTAAAAAATAGTGACCTATGTGTATAAAAAAAGTGATTTGGATAATGTAAAATAACTATAAATGTGATAATAACTACCTTTAAATAATAAATACGCTGTTGAAAGCGCATAAAAAGTTAAGTATGATATAAAATAACAAAGGGGGTGCCTACTATTTTTAATAAGAAAACTAAAAATAATGGCGAAAAGATTAGGACAAAGAAAGAATTAGGACTTACGTCTGCTTTAATTACTTTAATCATTATGATAACTTCAATGTTATTTACGGTAGCTGTGCTTGAAAAAGAGCCTCATATACCATTAATGATTGGTACGGCAGTCGCGATTATTATAACCATGCTACATGGTTACGCATTTAGCGAAGTAGAAGAAATGATGTATAAGGGGATTCGACATGCATTGCCTGCTATAGTAATCATTATTCTCGTAGGTTTAGTAATTGGCTCGTGGATAGGTAGTGGTGTAGTAGCTACTATGATTTATTATGGACTGCAATTAATCGATCCAAGATATTTTTTAGTCGTAGTAATTGTGCTCTGTGGCGTTGTGGCATTAGCTATAGGTAGTAGTTGGTCTACAATGGCGACAGTAGGCGTAGCATCTATGGGTATTGGCTTGAGCATGGGTATTTCTCCAGGTATGGTTGCGGGCGCAGTCATCTGTGGAGCTTACTTTGGAGATAAAATGAGCCCATTATCTGATACGACCAATTTAGCTTCTGGTTTGTCTGGTGTTAATTTATTTGAACATATTCAGCACATGTTTTATACAACAATACCAGCTTTGGTAATATCACTAGTTGCATTTTTCTTTATCGGTATACGTTTTGGTGATAAAAATTTTGATACAAAAAATATAGATGAAATACTGACTACGATGCAAGATAGTTTTGTGATTACACCGTGGTTACTCATAGTACCATTGGCAGTCATCGCACTTGTAGTAGTCAAAGTGCCGACAATCCCATCGATTTGCGTAGGTATTATATTAGGGTTCTTCGCGCAACTGTTTATACAAGGTGATTCCATTGTAGAGGGGTTAACAGCACTACAAACAGGTTACACGATTGAATCAGGCAATTCACTGGTTGATGAATTATTTAACCGTGGTGGTTTAGAATCGATGTTCTATACGATTTCACTTACACTTGTCGCAATGACATTTGGTGGCGTACTTGAATATTCAGGCATGTTAACTGCATTAATTTCAGTTATTTTAAAATTTGCTAAAACTACTGGATCATTAATTGCATCTGTAATAGTGTCATGTATTGGTACAAACTTTACATGTTCCGAACAATACATATCCATTATCGTCCCATCTAGAATGTACGTCGGGGCATTTAAAAAGAAAAATTTACATGCTAAAAATTTATCCAGAGCTTTAGAAGATGGCGGTACGTTAACGTCTGTATTTGTACCATGGAATACATGTGGTGTATTTATTGCTTCAACATTAGGTGTGTCTGTTATAGAATATGCGCCTTATGCAATTTTAAATTACACAGTACCAATCATATCTATTATATTTGGATATATCGGTTTTAAAATCATAGGATTAAGTGAAGAAGAAATTGAACAAAATAGAAAAGAAGAAGAAGCGAACTTAACATAATACAGCATTGTGTTTTAAAATCAGTCATCATGTTGATTTGTAACAGTTGTATTTAACACCAGTGTAGCAAGGTAAATAATATAATATGAACTCAGTTTATAGATATATATCTGATTAATTAAAATTGTCCGAATATATTGAAAAATAAATGCACTCCAAAGTTGAATGTAGTTTCAATTTTTAGGAGTGCATTTTTCATGTTTAGGGTTCGTTTTTGATAAGTATTTAAAAATAATAAGGGGCTGTGTGTTAACGTTTTTGTAACGAGTTAATATTGAAATATTGAAATTTAAACGTATACTGGAAAGTATTAATTATGTTTCAAGTAGAGGAGAACGTGCATGGATATTAAACAGATGAAGTATTTTGTTGAAGTTGTAAACCAAAATAGTATGACAAATGCTTCCAAATCTTTATATATTGCTCAGCCAACAATTAGTAAAGCGATAAAAGATTTAGAAAAAGAATTGAACATGACACTTTTCGATCGCAGTAAACGACAACTTGCATTGACTGATGCGGGAAGAGTGTTTTATCAAAAAAGCAAAGAAATTTTAACACTCTATAATGATTTGCCTAGAGAGGTTAATAGTCTACTTGGTTTAGAAACAGGTCATATCAGTATAGGTTTATCTGCAGTGATGAACATGAATAAGTTTATTCATATACTTGGTGAGTTTCATCAGAAATATCCAAATGTAACATACAATTTAGTGGAAAATGGTGGGAAGATGATTGAGACTCAGTTAATTAAAGATGAGCTTGATATTGGTATTACCACAATTCCAGTAGATCAGTCCATTTTTCATTCTGTGTTACTATACGAAGAAGAATTGAAACTCGTATTGAATAAAGAGCACAGATTGGCGAATTATGAACAAGTAGATATGAGTATGTTAAAAGATGAGGACTTTATACTATTTAATGAAGATTTCTATTTAAATGACAAAATTATTGAATCGGCTAAAAATTCAGGATTTGTGCCAAATACAATTTCTAAAATTTCTCAGTGGAACTTTATTGAAAATTTATTAAGTGCACATCTTGGTGTGAGTATCTTACCAGAGAATATTGTGAATTTACTTGATGGTAATTTTAAAAGTATAAAAATTGATGACCCAGCAATGCGTTGGGAGTTAGGCGTTATATGGAAGAAGGATAAATATTTAAGTCATGCGACTAAAAAGTGGATTAAATTTATGAAACAACGATTATAAAAAGTACTTATATAGCTTATCGTTTTTCTAGTCAGTCTTGAGAGGGCAGGAAGAAATCAAATTTTGATTTCTTCCTGCCCTTGTTTTGTTTACAACAACGTAAATAATCAAATACAAAGTCATGTAAGTGTTGTGATAACAAAGACTTTTGAATGAAAAGGGTGAATATTAAAAGTTTAATTTTAATATAATGAAATATAATAGACTTAATCGCTTACATGAATAAAAGTAATAGGTGTCATTGATAATCAATATTTTTATTATATTACATACGGGCTTATACTAGTATATGTAATCAACAAAACACCAAATAAAAATGACGATAAAGGGATGATAAAAATGCAGATGTCACTAAAGGTAGTTAGAGTTTTATTTCAAATATTAATGATTATGGCTATTACGTATGCTCGGAAATGTCTTGCAAAGTGTTCTGCACATTCCAATTGCAGGAAGCATCGTAGGCTTAATCTTATTTTTTCTCTTACTACAATTTAAAATTATCCCATCACAATGGGTTAGTAAAGGTTCGAATTTTTTCTTAACAACTATGGTATTTTTCTTTGTACCGTCTGTTGTAGGCGTCATGGATGTCGTATCTGAGATTAATTTAAATTTCATTTTATTCTTCGCAATGATTATTTTAGGAACTTGCTGTGTTGCTTTAATTTCAGGGTTTATAGCGGAGAAAATGGTTAGAACTACGGAATATGGGAATGGACAAGATTAGATGACACTTTTAAATGGTTTGATAATGATTGTCTTAACAATTGTTATGTATGTTGGAGCTAAAAAATTACAGCAAAAATTTAAAAACCCTTTTTTAAATCCAAGCACTCATATCTTCTATTGGTATTATTGCTATCTTGCTTCTATTTAATGTAGATTATCAAGGTTATATGGTTGGCGGTCAATGGATTAACTATCTATTAAACTGTACGGTGGTTTGTTTAGCTTTTCCGTTATATCAGAACCGTCATAAAATATTAAAACATGCCAATATCATATTCAGTAGTGTCTTCTCAGCAGTGATATTAAACTTTGTATTTATATTCTGCTTGTTGAAAATATTAGGTTATTCAAGAGAAGTTATTATGACGATGTTACCACGCTCCATGACTGCCGCAGTTGGTATAGAAGTTTCAAATCAACTGGGCGGGGTAGATACGATTACTGTTATGTTTATCGTCGCAACAGGATTAATTGGTAGTATATTAGGGTCTTATTTATTAAAAGTGGGAAGATTTAAGACCGCTATTGCAAAAGGTTTAACGTACGGTAATGCTTCACATGCATTTGGTACGGCACAAGCATTTGAAATAGATGGTGAGTCGGGTGCTTTTAGTTCTATCGGCATGATTTTAACAGCCGTATTAAGTTCTATTGTCTTACCGATACTCGTCCTCTTATTATATTAAGTTTTAAAAAAGAACTAGATATTTTACTGCAAACAACATCAGAAGAATCAACGATTTAAAATGATTGAAATTTGAAAGGAGCTATTTTAAAAATGGCAAAAATAAAAGCAAATGAAGCATTAGTAAAAGCGTTGCAAGCATGGGATATTGATCATTTATATGGTATTCCAGGAGATTCTATAGATGCAGTCGTAGATAGTTTAAGAACAGAAAGAAATAATATTAAATTTGTTAATGTTAGACACGAAGAAGTAGCAAGTCTAACTGCTTCAAGTTATACAAAATTGACTGGTAAAATAGGGGTAGCATTGAGTATTGGTGGCCCTGGCGTAATTCACTTACTTAACGGTATGTATGATGCAAAAATGGATAATGTACCTCAACTCATTTTAGCTGGTCAAACAGATACCACGGCTTTAGGTACGAAAGCATTCCAAGAAACAGATATTAGCAAAATGGTTGAAGATGTTTCAGTTTATAACCGTCAAATATCTGAAAATGACAAAGATATATTTGGTATTGTCAATGAAGCAATTCGTACTGCTTATGAGAAAAAAGGTGTGGCCGTATTAATCTTGCCAAATAATTTATTAACAAATAAAGTTAAAGATACAACAAATACAAAAGTGGACACTGCACCACCAAGCACGTGTAACACCAAAACCACGTAGTATTAAAAAAGCAACTAAGCTTATCAATAAAAGTAAACGTCCAGTAGTACTTGTCGGTATGGGTGCTAAACATGCCAAAGATGAACTGCTTCAATTTATTGAAGCGGTGAAAATTCCTTCAATTATCACGTTACCTGCGAAAGGTTTATTAGCAGATGCGCATCCTTATAATATTGGTAATTTAGGTAAAATCGGTACGAAAACATCTTACCAAACAATACAAGATGCTGATTTATTAATCATGATAGGTACGAACTATCCTTACGTAGATTATTTACCTAAGAAAAATATTAAAGCAATTCAAATTGATAACAATGCTGAAAATATTGGCCATCGTTTCGATGTGAATGTGGGTATTGTTGGTGACAGTAAATTGTCATTGCTACAATTAACAGATTCAGTTAAACATGTATCAGAACGTGATTTCTTAACTAAAACATTAGAAAGAAAAGCAACTTGGGACGCATGGATGACAAAAGATATGGAAGATAACAGTAAGCCAATTAGACCAGAACGTCTAATGGATGCGATAAACCAAGTAAGAACAGACGATGCAATCTTTTCTATTGATGTTGGTACAGCGACAGTATGGTCTACACGTTATTTAAACTTAACAGTTAATAATAAATTTATTGTATCTAGTTGGTTAGGTACTATGGGTTGTGCATTGCCAGGTGCCATTGTTGCTAAAACTGCATATCCTAACCGTCAAGTTGTCGGTATTGCCGGTGACGGCGGGTTCCAAATGGTAATGCAAGACTTTGCAACAGCAGTACAATATGACTTACCAATGACATTTTTTGTATTAAATAACCAACAACTATCATTTATTAAATATGAACAACAAGTGGTCGGTGAATTAGAATATGCAATAGATTTCACTGACATTGATTACGCAAAATTTGCTGAAAGTTGTGGTGGCGTTGGTTACACGTTAACTGATCCAAATAGAATTGATGAAGTAGTTGAAGAAGCAATGTCACAAGATAGACCGACAATAGTCAATGTGTACGTTGATGAAACTGCGAGCACCATTACCAGGTAAAATTGTGATGAATGAAGCCTTAAATTATGGTAAATGGGCATTTAGATCAATTACTGAAGATGGAAAATTAGACTTTGATGAAGTACCTCCAATGTCAACGGCGGTTAAACGTTTCTTATAAACTTATATTAAAGCTACCAAACAATTTTATGTTTGGTAGCTTTTTTTATTATAAAAATTACTTTTACTTAGTATGTTACATATCCTTAAACATTAAAGTTAGCACTTGAATGACTATTGAGTTGAATGTATAATAATATTCAAATATATACTTTAATGAGAGGTTGGAGGATATGAATAAAAATGAAACGTGTGAAGTTTTCTGTTATGACGAAAAAAAGGTTAATAAAGTACAGCATGATTTACAAAGTATAGATATTTCCGGTGTTTCTCAACTTTTGAAAGCAATCGCAGACGAAAATAGAGCTAAAATTACTTATGCTTTATGTCAGGAAGAAGAATTATGTGTATGCGATATCTCAAATATCATAGGTGTGACGGTCGCAAATGCCTCTCATCATCTTCGTATGCTTAATAAACAAGGGATACTCAAGTTTAGAAAAGAAGGGAAAATGGCTTTCTATTCGCCGGATGATGAACATATCAAGCAGATTATGATGATGGCATTAACGCATAGGAAAGAAGTGAGCGCTAATGTCTGAGCAACGAAGACAAAGTAACAAATAAAGAAAGTAGTACATATCGAGTACAGGGTTTTTCATGTGCCAATTGCGCAGGTAAGTTTGAAACTAATGTTAAAAAACTGCCTAATGTACACGATGCAAGTGTTAATTTTGGTGCCTCTCAAATCTCTGTGCAAGGTGAAGCAAGTATTGAGGAATTGGAAAAAGCCGGTGCGTTTGAAAATTTAAAAGTAATACCAAAAACCACAACACGTACAACTTCGAATTCAAAGTATGAACAAGAAGAAAAGATTCCGTTTTATAAGAAACATAGTACATTGATTTATTCGGCGTTATTTATGACGCTGGGTTTCATTTCCATGTTTATTAATGGAAATGAAAATATTGTAACGGCGCTTTTATTTATCACATCAATGATTGTCGGTGGCGCTTCCATGATAACAACTGGTCTCAAGAATTTGATTCAATTAGAGTTCGATATGAGAACATTGATGACAATTGCTGTTATAGGTGGTGTCCTTATCGGTGAATGGGCAGAGGTATCGGTTGTGGTGATTCTATTTTCAATTAGCGAATCATTAGAACGATTCTCCATGGATCGAGCCAGAGCATCGATTACTTCATTGATGGATGTTGCGCCGAACAAGGCTTTAATCAAACGTAATAATCAAGAAATGACTGTACATGTTGATGATATTGTCGTTGGGGACATTATGATTGTAAAACCAGGTCAAAAAATTGCGATGGACGGTATTATAATTGATGGCTACTCATCAATTAATCAATCAGCAATCACTGGTGAATCTGTTCCAGTTGAAAAGTATAAAGATGATGATGTGTTTGCGGGCACATTAAATGAAGAAGGATTTCTAGAAGTAAAAATTACAAAACGAGTTGAAGATACTACAATATCCAAAATTATACATCTCGTGGAGGAAGCACAAGCAGAACGTGCACCGTCACAGGCATTTGTAGATAAATTCGCAAAATACTATACACCTGTCATCATAGCGATTGCGGCAATGGTTGCTGTATTGCCGCCCTTATTCTTTGAAGCAAGTTGGGATAAATGGGTATATCAAGGGCTTGCAGTTCTTGTGGTTGGATGCCCGTGTGCCCTTGTTATTTCTACACCAATAGCCATCGTATCGGCAATCGGTAATGCTCGCGAAGAAAGGTGTACTTGTCAAAGGTGGCATTTACTTAGAAGAAATCGGAGCACTGAAAGCAATCGCATTTGATAAAACTGGCACTTTGACTAAAGGTGTTCCAGTCGTGACTGATTTCAAAGTTATCAATAATCGAGTGGATGAACGTGAAATACTGTCTATTATTGTCGCATTAGAATACCGATCCCAACATCCATTGGCTTCTGCAATTATGAGTAAAGCGAATGCTGAACACATTTCTTATTCAGATATTATTGTAGAAGATTTCTCTTCTATTACAGGCAAAGGTATAAAAGGTAGCATAGATGGTCGAATGACTTACGTTGGTAATTCAAAAATGTTTTCAGAATTATTAACTGCAAACAATGAAAATAAAGTTAGAAATTTAATTGCCTCTCTTCAAGAGCAAGGTAAAACAGTGATGCTAGTAGGAACGGATCAAGGTGTCGAAGCCATAATCGCTGTGGCTGATGAAGTGCGAGAAACGAGTCAGCAAGCACTGCACAAACTACATCAGGCAAGTATTGAAAACACTGTCATGTTAACAGGTGATAACCAGAATACTGCGGGAGCGATTGGTAATCAAGTTGGTGTTACAGATATAAAAGCAGAGCTTCTACCTGAAGATAAACTTAAGGTGATCAAACAATTAAAATCTAAATATAAACGCGTGGCTATGGTTGGAGATGGTGTCAATGATGCGCCAGCTTTAGCGGCTTCGACAGTCGGTGTTGCTATGGGTGGAGCAGGCACGGATGCAGCACTTGAGACGGCAGATGTAGTATTGATGGGAGATGATTTGAATAAGCTGCCGTTTACGATTAAACTGAGTCGTAAAACGCTGAATATCATTAAAGCGAATATTACTTTTGCAATAATAATAAAAATTATTGCATTGCTTTTAGTTATTCCGGGTTGGCTAACACTTTGGATCGCGATACTTTCAGATATGGGTGCAACGCTACTTGTGGCATTGAATGGTATGAGACTTATGCGAGTTAAAGAAAATGAGTAACAATTAAGCAGACAATTTTTTCGTCAAACAATAAAAGCGAGTATTATCGAACACTTTCGAGAAAGTACATTCTCTTGGCTGAAAAGCCCTTCCCCCTAAATATAAGATAAAAGCTTAATTTCTCAAATTTGATGTTGAGAGATTAAGCTTTTTTATATACAATTACAGCGTAAAATATGAACAGAAGTGATTACAGGGTTCCCTGTATCTCGTCTATATATAGTAGGCGTTTTGTATAAAAAAACAATTAACAGAAAAGCTTATTTCACAAAAAATAGGCTATATATGTAAATAAACAACAAATAGCGACTGACGTTAGTTTGGGTGAAGAAAGGAAGAGCGTGATGTTCAAATCATTTTTCAAATCAAATCGTTTTAAAACGCCACATACATATGCATTATTATTAATAATTATTGCCTTTTCAAGCTTACTTACATACTTGATACCGACGGGGAGTTTGAACGTGAGAAAAAAGATGGACAAACCTTGGTTGTTTCAGGATCTTATCAAGAAGTTGAACAACATGGTGTATCATTTTTCGATATATTTAGAGCGATACCTGAAGGATTAATCAGTGGTGGAGAAATTGTATTCTACATCTTTTTAGTAGGTGGCGCATTCGGTATCGTACATAAGACAGGCGCATTTGAAAATGGTGTTAATAAAGCGATGCAAGCATTAGGAACATATAAAGGATTTATGATTCCTTTAACAATGACTATCTTCTCTATCCTAGGGTTTTCTATTGGCTTGGCAGAAGAAACGATTATTTTCGTGCCAATCGGTATCATTATAGCTCGAACATTAGGTTATGACGCACTTACAGGCGCCGCAATGGTAATACTTGGGGCAGCCAGTGGATTTATAGGTGGTATGCTCAATCCATTTACAGTCGGTGTAGCGCAATCTGTAGCTGAATTACCCATGTTTTCAGGTTGGGGATTAAGGACAATCATCTATCTATTTATTTTAGCAGCCGCGATAATGACAGTAATGTTTTATGCAAGAAAAGTTAAGAAGGATAAAACTAAAAGTCTCGTTTATGAATTGGAACAAGCAGAAGGTGATGTGGAAGCTAGAATGTCCACGCCACGCTTTACGAAAAGACAGGCAATGGGTCTAGGTTTAATTGTTGCGGCGATTGTATTAAACGTATATGGTATTTTTACTTATGGTTGGTCGTTTAATGAAATGAGTGCCAACTTTTTACTCGCTGGTTTATTAGCAGGTTTCATTGGTGGCTTAGGGATGAATGGCACTTTTGATGCAATGATTGAAGGTATGAAAGATATACTATTTGGAGCAATGATTGTTGGTTTTGCTAAAGGTATTATTGTAATTTTAGAGAATGGTCAAGTCATCGATACAATTGTATATGGCATGACAACTTTATTAGCAGATATACCTTCTTCAATGGTAATCATAGCAATGTTTATACTACAATTTTGCTTGAATTTCTTTATACCATCTGGTTCAGGCCAAGCATTAACAACAATGCCCTTAATGGTGCCTATATCTGACTTATTAAACATTAATAGACAAGTTACTGTGCTTGCCTTCCAATATGGCGATGCGATTAGTAATGTTTTATTCCCAACGTCCGCAATTCTGATGGGCGCATTAGCTGTTGGGAAAATTACTTACACACAATGGCTTAAATTTGCGTGGAAATTAATTGTGATATGGGTCGTGATTTGTAGTATCGGGATGTCTATCGCGTTAATAATCGGTTACTAATTGCACGTCATAGTGAAAAGAAGTTATAGCATTTTGAAAAATAGAATGCGAATGGATATTGTATAAATTTTTAACTTAGTATATACTAAATTAAAAGAAATCGTCATATTGCGTGTTACTGGTTAAGCGGGCATGAGCAAACAAAGCGACTATCGGGAATAGTCTGTTTGCTCATGCCTTTTTGTGTGCGTTTTGACGGTAAAGATAGAGAAGGGATGTTTTGTATATGTTTAAAAAGTTTTTTGGACAATTGCAACGAATTGGTAAAGCGTTAATGCTACCAGTTGCAATTTTACCAGCCGCTGGTTTATTACTAGCAATTGGTACAGCAATTCAAGGGGAATCCTTACAACAATACCTTCCATTTATACAAAATGGAGGAATTCAAAATATTGCTGATATGATGGCGAGTGCAGGTAGTATTATATTTGATAACTTGCCAATCATATTTGCGATGGGTGTTGCAATCGGTTTAGCTAGTGGTGACGGCGTTGCGGCTATTGCTGCGTTTGTCGGCTATATCATTATGAATAAAACGATGGGCGCATTTTTACATGTGTCGCCAGATAACGTAAATGATGTCATGAGTGGTTATGCGAGTGTATTAGGTATACCAACCTTACAAACAGGGGTGTTCGGCGGTATTATCATTGGGGCGCTTGTCGCTTGGTGTTATAATAAATTCTTTAATATTTCATTACCATCATATTTAGGTTTCTTTGTCGGTAAACGTTTTGTGCCGATTATGATGGCACTGACTTCGTTTGTATTAGCATTTCCTATGGCTTTAATTTGGCCACATATTCAAACGGGTTTAAATGCATTTAGTGAAGGTTTACTTGACGCCAATACAGGATTATCTGTATTCTTATTCGGATTTATCAAACGTTTATTAATACCATTTGGCTTACATCACATTTTCCACGCACCGTTTTGGTTTGAATTTGGTTCATGGACTAACGCCGCAGGAGAAATTATTCGTGGTGACCAACGTATCTTTGTTGAACAAATTCGTGAAGGAAGCCATTTAACAGCAGGTAAATTTATGCAGGGTGAATTCCCAGTAATGATGTTTGGCTTACCTGCAGTTGCTTTGGCTATTTATCATACAGCGAAACCTGGAAGTAAGAAAATTGTGGCTGGTTTGATGGGTTCTGCAGCTTTAACTTCGTTCTTAACGGGTATTACGGAACCATTAGAATTCTCATTCTTATTTGTAGCGCCATTATTATTCTTTATTCATGCAATATTGGATGGTTTAGCGTTTTTAACAATGTATCTATTAGATGTGCATTTAGGATATACATTCTCAGGTGGTTTTATAGACTTTGTATTATTAGGTGTGTTACCGAACCAAACAAGTTGGTGGCTAGTGATTCCAGTAGGACTGGTATACGCAGTAATTTATTACTTTGTATTCCGATTCTTAATCACAAAATTCAATTACAAAACGCCTGGTCGTGAAGATAAGCAAGTTGAAGCTTCTACTGCAACAGCAAGTGAATTACCATTTGAAGTGTTAGATGCAATGGGTGGTCAAGAGAATATTAAACATCTTGATGCTTGTATCACACGCCTACGTGTTGAAGTAAAAGAGAAGAGTAAGGTCGATGTTGGTGGATTGAAAGCATTGGGTGCTTCTGGCGTGCTTGAAGTGGGTAATAATATGCAGGCAATATTCGGTCCTAAATCCGATCAAATCAAGCATGATATGGCTATGATTATGAAAGGTGAAATTACAAAACCAAGTGAAACGACAGTGCCAGTAGAGGACGATAATAAAGTAACGCAGATGGACGATTTGGATGAAGTAGAAATTTATTCACCAGGTAAAGGTCAAATCATACCTTTATCAGAAGTGCCTGATCAAGTTTTCGCTCAAAAAATGATGGGCGATGGTGTAGGATTTGTTCCTGAAGATGGAGAAATTGTGGCACCATTTGACGGTACGGTGAAAACAATATTCCCTACCAAACATGCCATTGGTATTGAGTCAGATGAAGGTATAGAATTACTTATCCATATTGGTATTGATACTGTTAAATTAGATGGTGCTTGGTTTTGAAAGTATGGTTAGTACAGGAGACACAATTAAAAAAGGACAAACGCTAATGCACGTTGATTTAGACTATATTAAAGCAAACGCGCCTAGTATTGTGACGCCATTGATATTAACAAACTTAGAAAACCGAACACTTGAAGTAACTGAAGTAACAGACGTGAAATCAGAACAATTGATTATGACAGTTAAACAAGACTAAATAATCATAAAGATATAAACTTTAAGTGAAACTGCAATAAAGTAGTTATATAGCAACTCAAACAGTTCGAATTAATAAAAATTCGAACTGTTTTTTATTTTTTAAGATAAAATGTTGAAATATTCTGAAATTATAAATATCATAGGAGTTATGATTATATTAAAAATGAGGGTGAAATTATGAACTATAGACCATCAATGCAAGTGATGCCTAAAGTAACACTTGTGCCACCAGAGTCAAATATGGCTGAAGCATTATATCAAACAATTAAAGAAAATTTTTCACACTTAGAACCATTTCTAGAATTTATTACGGAAGATGTTACAGTCCAAGACGAAAGTGCATATTTGAAAATGATGATTCAACAGCATGCAGACAATACAGGTCGCTTATTTCTTATTTACTATGAAGATGATCTTATAGGTACCATAGATTTACATAAAATAGATACGAAGAATCGCAAAGCAGAAATTGGTTATTGGATTGCTGAAGATTATACAGGTAAGCAAATAACAACGACGTGCGTGAAGTATATGTGTCATTATGCATTTGAAACATTAGGCTTAAATAAATTGACTATTTTAGCCGATGTTCGAAATATACCAAGCAATAAAGTGGCTGAAAAAGTTGGCTTTTCTTTTGTTGCTACTGATTATCAAGATCTATTCGATGGAGAAGTATTTAGAGATATGAACCGTTATATATTATTAAAAGAACACTTTCACTAAAATAAATTAAACACTTTCATCGCGTTTTAAAAATAATAATTTGAAAGGGGATGGATATGGATATCACAAGAGGCATAAACCATATTGGATTAACGGTACCAGATATTGAAGTTGCAACTATTTTTTTCAAAAAAGCTTTGGACGGAAAGATAGCCTATGATAGTCAAACAAAAGCCGATGATGCACGATCAGGTGAATTTGTAGAACATGTCTTAGATATAGAGCAAGGGGCAAAAATTATAAAGAAACGTATGATGGTATTTCATAATGGACCTAATATAGAAATGTTTGAATTTAAAGATGCGGCTCAGCAAAGTCCAAGCATCGTTACAAGATATGGGTTTTACACATATTTCATTTTACGTAGATGATTTTGAAACTACTTTTAAGCGAGTGATACAAGCAGGGGGCAAACCGATTTCAGAACCACACAATAATACAAAATATGAAGATACAGCAAATAATAAAACCGTATATATACGCACGCCATGGGGAAGTTTAATTGAATTACAAACTATTCCTGAGGGTTATTATTATCCAGATGACAGTGAAACTGAAGTGTTTATACCTAAAAATAAATATAAAACTTTAACTAAGGGGAATCGATGATGTTACAAAGAAAATTAAATATCGCGAATTTAAAGACACCTATTCATAAATTAGAGTCACTAAGTCAGTCACTAGGTAAAGACATCTATATTAAAAGAGATGACTATACAGGAACCGAAATTTCAGGTAATAAGGTAAGGAAGTTAGAATATACAATACAGTATGTATTAGATAACGGTTATGATACAGTCATTACAACTGGAGCAATCACATCTAATCATGCGCGTGCAACTGTTGCTGTCTGTGCACAATATAATATAGAATGTCATTTAATATTGAGAGGCACAAAGAAATACTATGAAGGAAATTTGTTTTTGGCAACGATGTTAGGCGCTCATATACATCTTATAGAACCCAATGCTTCAAGAGAAGAAGCAATGGATTCATTGTATATAGAATTAGAAGAAGGCGGTAAAACGCCATTTAAAATACCTGCAGGTGCATCTGATTGGATAGGCGCTCATGGTTATATCAATACTTATGAAGAAATATTAGAACAAGAAATCACGTTAGGCGTTCAGTTTGATTCTATTAATTTAGCTGTAGGTTCTGGTGGAACATACGCTGGACTTTGGTTTGGCAAAACGAGTAATAACTTAGAAACTCAAATCATTGGATATGCTGTAAACAAAAATGCTGAAACTTTTAAAAATAAAGTCATTGAGATTATTAAAGATTTAGATAAGGAGACGCCCTCGTTTGAATCCATTTTAATCAACGACGAATATATTGGTTTAGGATATGGTCAAGCAACGGATGAAGAACTCCAATTTTATATTGACATCGCGCAACAAGAAGGGATAATATTAGATCCCACATATACTGGAAAAGCTTTTCGAGGACTTGTTGAGGAAATAAAACAAGGTCATTATGATGATCAGCAATGCATTCTGTTTATTCATACAGGTGGTTTACAAGGCTATACACAAGAGATAAGAACGCGAATTGAACAATTAATTGATGTAAAATAATACGTAGACACTATAAAAGTCGAAAGCGATGCTTTAAAAATATAAAATGGACAATTGCTCAAAGGATATGAGCTGTTTTTAAATATTATATTATTGTATTTTGGAGCAAATACGTTGATTATTCTTCTGAAAATGTTTCATAATGAGATACAATTTGTGTGACGAGGAAGGTGTTTAAAATGACGCAAACATTGACTACGATAGAATCATTTCACGCGTTTGTTAACAAACATAAATTAGCGGTTATACATGTGATGAGAGACAATTGTAGCGTTTGTCATGCAGTTTTACCACAGATAGAAGGACTTGTAGGTGAATACACTAATGTGTCACTAGGCGTTATAAATCAAAGCAATTTAGAAGCTATCGTCGGTGAACTATCGATATTTACTGTGCCGGTAGATTTAATATATTTAGATGGAAAAGAAATGCACAGACAAGGTCGTTTTATTGATATGCAACGATTTGAACATCAGTTGAATTTGATGTATCAAAGTATAAATTAATACAAAAATAAGACACCTCGTTTTAAAGTTACTCTAACATAACTTTAAAACGAGGTGTCTTATGTATAAAAATTATAATATGACTCAGTTAACACTACCAATGGAAACTGAAATTTTGATTTCATGTTCCCATCTTTGTGTTGTTGATATTTTTAATAACACAGAATAATTAAATTGTCTCAAATAAAAATGAGGGTAATTAGATTAAAAGTTTCATGTTTCTTAAAATTAATGTATGATAAAGAATATTAATAGCGCAATAGGGGGATGTATATGCGAATAGAAAGAATCTGTCCTGATGAAGCAGAGGCATTATATACTTGTATGAAGAAAATCGACCAAGAAACGCAGTATATGTTGTATTTGCCAGATGAACGTAGTTTTGATAAAGAAGCATTTATTGATGATATTAAGCGCAATTTTTATATTGGTGTTAAAACAGATGATAATAAAATCTTAGGCTATTTGTCTGCACATATTAGTACATTGTCTAAGGTGAAACATATTGGTTATATTGTGACAGGGCTCGTTAACAACAAGCAACAGCAAGGCTTATCAACAAAAATGTTTGATGAAACAATTAGGTGGGCGAAGCGCAAGGGGTTAAGACGCTTAGAATTAAATGTGATCACATCGAATACACCTGCTATAAACTTTTACGAGAAATTAGGGTTTAAAATCGAAGGTATTAAACGTGAATCGATTTATATGGATGAACATTACTATGATGAACTCTATATGGCAATGATATTGGATCAAGACCTTATTCCTAATGCTATGCGCATGTTGTAGTTGTCTGGCGAAAAGACAAGGTAAGATTGAGCAATCAATATGTATACATAAAATTAAAATATTAAGCTTGCGTAATTGCTTTTACTAAAAATGTGAACTACTTTATTATAAAATATATATATCAGACGAATTGAAGGAGGTTATATATTTTGTTGAAAAAAATTGTAGCATTAACGAGTATTGGTGTAATAACTTCCTACTTTTATGCTAAAGTAAAAGAAAAACGTAGTTATAAAAGCTTTTTATATGAAGCAATGATAAGAGCTACTCAAATGAAAAAGCCATTTGAAAGTGTAGAAAATGCGCAAAAAATCTTGAAAATTGTGATGAAAGATACAGAGGGGCCACATAAAGGCACGGGCTATAGCTTTCGTAACGATGTTCGAACTACAAACATACAAAATACAACGACATATGTAGTGAATGATAAAGCAGATAGCCAGCAGCGAGTTGTACTGTATTTACATGGAGGTGCGTGGTTCCAAGACCCCATTAAAATGCACTTTGAGTATATAGATATACTTGCAGATGAATTGGATGCGAAAGTCATTATGCCTGTATATCCCAAAGTCCCACATGCAACTTACAAAGAAACGTTTGAATTGCTTACTGAAATCTATAATAATATAATTGCTCAAGTAGAACATCCACAACAAGTGATTATCATTGGTGATTCGGCAGGCGGTCAAATTGCATTGTCATTTGCACAATATATCAAAACATTAGGCTTAGAACAGCCAAGTAATATTGTCTTGATTTCTCCTGTTTTAGATTTAACATTATCTAATCCTGAAGCACCAGTGTATGAAAAAATAGATCCTATGTTAGGCATTAAAGGTACACAATATTTCATAGAATTGTGGACAGGCGACACACCATTAACAGATTGGCGTGTTTCTCCAATAAATGGTGCATTAGATGGCTTAGGACACATTACAATTTCAATAGGCACAAAAGAAACGTTATACCCAGATGCAGTGAAATTATCGAACTTATTAAATGAAAAAAATATAGAACATGATTTCTTACCAGGTTATAATTTATTCCATATTCATCCAATCTTTCCAATTCCGGAAAGACGACAATTTTTAGAACAACTAAAGCAAATTGTCAATAAACATTAAAAAAGGCTGTTTTTTGGCCGACTTCTGCAGAAAAGCACGAGCCGAAGACTACAAGACTTTGGCTGTGACTACGTAAAGTGTGCATAAAAAAATTGCCAACAAAGTCTTAGACTTTGTCGACATACTGAAAGGACCTTTCAATTTTTGGAAGGTCCTTTATTTTATAAAATACTACTTACGCGAGTTATTTTAGGAAACGACGCACGTAAGTAGTATTATTTATTTTTTAAATAAGCTGGGAAAAATTCTGTGAATAGGTCAATAAATGATAAATACACATCTTTTTCTACATATTCATCTACTTGATGCGCTTGACTGACTAAACCAGGACCATACATAATAAATGAAAAATCTTCGTCCTTATCTACAAGTAGGTCAGAAGCATCGGTTACACCTGGTGAAGCTTCTAAAGGTAAATCAGCATTTAAATATTTGGTGCCCATTTCGTGTGCTAATTCTGCTAGTTTATTTTGACCCGTTGTATAAACAGGTGGTCTAGACATATAAGTGTCGATTTCAATATCTGTATGATCAGTTTCAACTTGTTTTAAAATTTCATTGAAATAGGAAATGAATTGTTCGTTGTCATGTTCTGGGATTGTACGTATATTAAATTCTGACTCAGCATGTTCGGGAATGGAGTTCACTTGGTTACCGCCATTAAAGATAGTAGCATTCATAATGGCATTACCTAAAAGCGTATTACTTTTATCAAATTTTTCAAAACCTTCATCCGCTTTATAAACAAATTTCACGAGTGGCGAAATCGCATTAAAACCAAGGTGTGGCATCGAACTGTGTGAAGCTTTACCTTTTGAAGTAACACGAATATCCATTGAACCTTTATGTGCATAAACAATTCTATCTTGAGATGGTTCGGCAATAACAAGTGCTTCGACATCTTTCATATAACCTTGTTCTTGGAAAGCTTTTGCGCCTTCACCTACGATTTCTTCGCCCGCAGTTGCGAGTAAACGAATTCTTCCATGGTCTATTAACCCTTGTTCTTTGATATCAATCAAGCTGATAACCAATGCGACAAGTCCTGATTTCATATCTGCAGAACCACGTCCATAAAATTTATTATCTACTTCAGTTAATTTGAATGGGTCATATGTCCATTTATTTTTATCGCCTTCTGAAACGACATCCATATGCCCTGAAATACCTAGAACAGGCCCATCTTCACCAATTTCTGCTATTAAATTTGCACGTGTATCGTTGATTTTAATTATTTTGGAGTCGATACCATGTTTAGATAATAAACCTTTAAGATATTCACATACTTCAATTTCGTGGTCATTAACAGATTTAATACTTACTAAATCTTCTAGTACTTGAACTTTTTCTGCTTCTGAAAATTTACTCATCTTAATAAAACCCCTTTTCTTTAAATAATAACCATCTGTCAACTTAATTATATCTGAAGATTCCGACTAATTAAATTTTAACGTATTGAAATAGGGGATAAATAATGAAAGTGAAATTTATTCGAGTTTTTATTTATATTTTGAGCCCATATCGTATGTTTAACAAAAAAATCATACATGGCTCTTAGATGAAGTGCGATCTAGGGACCTTGTATGAGTATTAACATTGTGTGATAAAGTTTCTGTTTTTAATGAACTAGTAAGATTAGATTGTAATTCATCGGGTACGCGATTACTTTCAGTTGTTGTCTTTTCAGATGAAGCTTCATTATTGTATTCTACATTTTCAATGTTTGTAGGCTTATCAGTATCTAATACTGCACCCTTCATATCATTACCTTGCATACTTCCAACTAAAATCATAATGAGATAGCTACAAGTGATAAGAAATACAACACCAAGATATATAGAAACTACTAATTTAACAGATTTACTCATAAACTGCCTCCTATATAGATTTATTGTTCCCTACACACATAAGATAACATTTAATTTTTAATAACATGTTAAGAAGCAGTAAATATTATATATTTGTTTATGGCAAAATAAACCGCAATACTAAATTAAATTTAAATTTTTCGATAAAAAATATTTATTTTTTCTAAAAATATAAATGCCATTAAATAAGGGTTTATAAAGATAAAAGATGAATATTACATGTATTGTAAATTTGAATTTACGAAATATTAATCAATAATTCAAACAATTTATATTAAATCAATAACTGCATGGTAGCATAACGGTATTGATAGGTAGGAATTGTTTAAACGTTGTGAATGCTATTTTTAGTTGATACATCTTCACTATGTATTAAGAACATGATTAACCTGCTTTGATATATACATAAAATTAAATACGCTGCTGAAAAGAGGGATAAAATTTGCTACTCATCATCATATGTGTAGGTCTCATTCTTTGGCTAGGTATTGTTGAGAAAAAACAACATTCCTACAGATTAGAAAAAGTACCGATACGCATAAATATAAATGGTATAAGAGGTAAATCTACTATAACTAGATTGATTTACAGTACACTGCGTGAGGATAACTACCGAGTTATAGGTAAAACAACAGGGACAGATGCACGTATGCTGTATTGGTTTACACCAAGAGAGTATCCAGTTTATAGGAAGCCTCAAGGAGCAAATATCGGCGAACAACGTGACATTATTCGCAAAGTTGTAAAACAAAAAGCCAATGCGTTAGTAAATGAATGTATGGCAGTTAATCCAGATTATCAAATTACATTCCAAAAAGACTTAGTGAAAGCAAATATTGGTGTGATTGTGAATGTGATGGAAGATCATATGGATGTGTTAGGTCCAACATTAGATGAGGTAGCCGAAGCATTTACCGCAACCATTCCATACAAAGGACATCTTGTAGTGATGAAAGATGATTATACTAAATTTTTTGCTAAAGTTGCTAAAAAACGTAAAACAAAATTAATTGTTGTTAATAAAGAAGATGTGCCTGAATCCTATCTCAGAAAGTTCGGTTACATTGTATTCCCAGATAATGTTGCAATTGCTATGGGCGTTGCCGAAGCAATGGGCATAGATCGAGATACAGCTCTGAGTGGCATGTTAAATGCGCCACCTGATGTTGGAGCGGTTGAAGTTAAATACTTTAATGCTAACAATTCAACTAACGTTTATGTTAATGCATTTGCTGCAAATGAGCCGAAATCTTCAAAAGCAATACTAGACAAAGTTGAAACCTATAATTATCCATATAAAAAAATTGTACTTATATTAAATTGTCGTTCTGACAGGATCGACAGAACGAGACAATTTTGTGAAGATTTTTTAAAGGATGTCGAATTCGATACATTAATTTGTACTGGTAAAAGTACTCAAATGGTCAACGATGTAATGAAAGGCCAGCCGAATAAGAAGTATTTAAACTTCGAAGGTAAAGATATAAAAGAAGTTGAGCGCGCATTATATAAAGAGTCTCAAAATGCCTTGATTTTCTGTGTTGGTAACATTCACGGACCAGGTAAAGAAATAGCGCAATATATAGAAGGGATCAAATAATATGATAGGTTCAGAGTTATATTTTTCATTATTTGTGGGCATTGTACTAAGTCTCATCTTTGCCGAAAAATTTGGTATTAGTCCAGCTGGATTAGTAGTACCAGGATATTTAGCACTGATTTTTGATCAGCCGATTATGTTACTATCTGTACTCATTATTAGTTGCATTACATATTTCATTGTTAATCATGGTGTAAGCAAAATCGTAATTTTATATGGTCGTAGAAAATTTGCGGCAATGATACTTACTGGTATGGTATTAAAGTTTGTATTTGACATCATTTATCCCTTAACTCCTTTTGAAATGGTGGAGATGTCAGGGATTGGCGTTGTTATTCCAGGTATCATAGCAAATACAATTCAAAAACAAGGTGTCATTATTACTTTATCTACATGTATGTTATTAACATGTATTACTTATGTCATCTTATTCTTTTATAGCTTTATCAATTAGTAAGGAGCATAAATATGAAACAATCTAAACGATTTACTATAGAGGAACGGGTATTAAAATGGACGAAACGTCACAAAAAACGCAACTCTATATACACCGGCATTATTTTAATAGGGGCAATTGCACTTTTAATATTCACTATGTCATCACAAAAAGTTGAACCAGTTCAAGCTATGAAGAAAGCCAAGGATGATATAAGGATGACTTATTTAGGCAATATAGAAATGAATAAGCATATAAGGAAAAATAATATTAATGACACCTTTAGTCCGATAGAAAGTGTTTTAAATGCGAGTGATTACTCAACAGCAAGTTTAAAACTCACTAATTTTTCAGATGATAGAAAGACAAACATTAATATGAATTTAGAGAACGTCATGTTTTTGAAGGGTTTAAATATTAAAAGTTTAAATATTATCAACAAAGTCACCGATAATATAACAGCGAGAGAGTTTAGTAGAGCGGTAGAAGGGCAGGTCTGGTTATAATTATTTAACTGGAAATGGTTCGAATCCTATTAATAGTAAAACAGTACAGCAAACAGTTAAAGGTAAAAAAATTGCCAACGTTTCGTTTACAGACGTTGAATCTGATTACACGGACACCTTGAAAAATACAACATCGGTGAGTTTAGAACCGAATATCTATATTCCATTAATTAAAAAGTTAAAAGAGGAAAATGATTATGTTGTGGCTAATGTTGATTGGGGAATAACGGATGAACGCGCTGTTACAACAAGACAAAAGAAATATGCACATTCACTTGTTGATGCTTGGTGCAGATGTCATTATCGGTCATAACTCAGTTATTCAACAGATAGAAAAATACAAAGATACGAGTATTTTTTATAGCCTTGGTAACGTAACTTCTGAAGATTTTTTATCTAAAAATAAACAAGGCTTAGCTGTTCAGCAAAATTGGAATGGTAAAGATTCAGAATTTATGGTAACACCAATTAAATCACAAGGTGGAAAAATTACAGAATCCAATCCTAACAAAGTGGAAGAAATTAAATTATTGAACAATATTGAAAGTAAGAGTGTAGACCTTAAAAAAGAGAATGGAGGTTACGTATATGAACATTAAAACACAATGGGTGGGCATTACGGTAGTTTCAATAGTATTAGTCATCTTTTTATTAATTGTATTTGCTCGTGCGAATGAAGGCTTAGATCAATATGAACAAAATGAACTTAAAACATCGCATCACCAATATTTGTCTAAAGGAGCTTAAGTATGAGTATTTATAATAAAAAAACACTCATCGTAATCTTACTCCTTACTATAATCATTTCTTTTATCTTTTTTATAGCAACCAAAGAAGATAATTATAATAAAGATGAATTATATGAAAATAAGATTGCTGATCATGATCAAAACCCATCTGATGAAAATTATGGTGTTGCGTCTAATAACCCAATAGCAAGCCGTGTTGGTGAGAAAATTATTAAAGATGGAGGAAATGCTGTAGATGCTTCCATGGGAGTTTCATATGCATTAGCAATAACCGAGCCTCACTCCTCTGGCTTAGGTGGAGGAGGCGCAATGTTATCCTATGATGGCAAACCGAATGTTGCGCCAAAGCAATGGCAATACAAAGATATTTCATCATTTAAATATGATGAGAAAGACGAAATAGGCACACCAGGTTTTGTACGAGGGATACATGATGCCCATAAAGAAGCGGGTAAAATGGATGAAGAGAAAATCTTAAACTATGTGATTCCTTTAGCAGAAGATGGGTTTGAAGTGGATTCGGAATTAGAACGCAGTTTGAAATTATATGGTTCTGATGTTGATAGAAACTCACCATTCTTTGAAGATGACAAAACTAAAAGAGAAGGCGAAGTAGTTAAACAGCCAGAATTAGCTAAAACAATTAAAGGAATTAGAGATCATGGGCCAGACTATTTCTATGATAAAGTGGGCGAAAGTGTTTCTGATCAAGTAGATGAAGAAATAACTGAAAAAGATTTTAATAGTTATAAAACCACGAAAAAAGAACCGGTTAGTACAGATTATTTAAATACTAAAGTATATTCTGCATCTAATCCATTAGGTGGCACATTGATGCTTCAAGGTTTAGAAATAGATGAAGCAACAAACAATCAAGTGCCACAAAATACCCAATCTGCGCCAACAAATGAACAAATAGATCCAAATAATCAAACTACCCCTAATAACCGTTTAGATTATATTACTGGTATTTTAAAATCGAGAGCACTTATGTATCGAAATAGAGATATAGTCAATGGCCAAGATGAAGATTACGATGAATACTTATCTCAAGATTATTTACTAGGCAAACTAAATGAAGTGAACTTTGAAAGTAATTTCAATACAAATAATGTAGATAATACCAGTACAACACACTTTGTTGTAGTTGATAAAGAGGGCAAAGTAACAAGTACGACTAATACCTTATCAAGTTTCTTTGGTTCAGGTGATTTTATGAAGGAAGGCTTCTATATGAATAACTCTTTATCAAACTTTTCTTCTGATCCGTTAAGCCCTAACCATGGTGGGAAACATAAAACACCTAGATCATATACAGCTCCAAGTATAGTGGTGGGTCCTGATTATTATATGGGTATTGGGACGCCAGGAGGTAATAAGATTCCTACCACAACCAATGAAGTCTTGATAGATTACTTAAAGGGTAATGGCACGCTTCAAGAGTCAATAGATAAGCCACGCTTTTACAATGATGGTGGTACAGTGTTTTATGAAAATGCTATGAGTAAGGCAGATGTTGCTATTTTCAAAAGTTTAGGTTTTAAAGTAGAAGAAAAACGAAATGATCCTAACTTTGGTAGTGTGCAAGCAACACTTTACAATAAAAATGATAAGACTGTAGAAATAGGTCACGATGTTGGTAATAGATAACATAAGACGCAAGCTAAATTGATGATTCTAGAAAACAACATAAATTTGATGACAAAAAGTGAAAAGGTAGATTTCCTATTTAAGGAAGTCTGCTTTTTTGTCATATTAATTTAAATAAGTTTAGGATGTTAGTCGGAAATAAATTTTATAAAGTTCTGTAATATTTATTATTAAAGTAAAGATATGGTTTGAAATTAGAAAAAAACTGTATTAACTTGTACGGGGATGGATATAAGTAGAAAAAGACCATAATAGTTGGTAATATAATGTTTATATAATGCATTTTATGAGTAGAGTATAAAAATGGACTTATAAAATATGTTTATATAGCAAGATATTTAATAATAAAATTTAAAAAGTAAAATAAAAACTGAAAAAGCAACAACTACATAGGAGGGAAATATATGATATATGCTGGTATTTTGGCTGGAGGTATTGGATCACGAATGGGAAATGTTCCATTACCAAAACAATTTTTAGATTTAGATGGGAAACCTATCCTTATTCATACAGTAGAGAAATTCTTATTAACAAGTGAATTCGATAAAATCTTTATTGCTACACCTCAAAAATGGATTTCTCATACAAAAGATACTTTACGTAAACATAATATTAATGATGACAGAATTAAAGTTGTGCAAGGCGGCGAGGACCGTAATGAAACCATTATGAGTATCATAGAGGCAGCAGAAGCCGAAAACGGTATTACTGATGAAGATGTTATTGTTACACATGATGCAGTTAGACCATTTTTAACACATCGCATTATTAAAGAGAACATAGCAAGTGTTTTAAAATATGGTGCAGTAGATACTGTAATAACTGCGACTGACACAATCATCACATCAGAAGATGGTGAGTCTATAAAGTCTATACCAGTTAGAAGTGAAATGTATCAAGGTCAAACGCCTCAATCATTTAATATTAATTTGTTAAGAAATAGTTATAATGAGCTCTCAAGCGATGATAAGAAAATTATGACAGATGCCTGTAAGATACTAGTTGTAGCAAACAAATCTGTAAGACTAGTTATGGGAGAATTATACAATATAAAAATAACGACACCTTATGATCTTAAAGTTGCTAACTCAATCATAAAAGGTGGGATGTCGAGTGATTAATCAAGTATATCAACTCGTTGCTCCGAGACAATTTGAAGTAACATATAATAATGAAGACATTAAAAGCGATAAAGTTATTATAAGACCATTGTATTTGTCAATTTGCGCCGCAGATCAAAGATATTACACAGGTAGCAGAAATGAAAAAGTGCTGAAAAATAAGTTGCCAATGTCGTTGATTCATGAAGGTGTTGGTGAAGTTGTTTATGACAATAAAGGTGTGTTTGAGATTGGTACGAGAGTCATTATGGTGCCTAATACACCTGTGGAAAAAGATGATGTTATAGCTGAAAATTATTTACCAAGCAGTAAATTTAGATCGAGTGGATTTGATGGGTTTATGCAAGATTATGTATTTATGGATCACGATAGAGTCGTTGAAATAGATGATAGTATCGAAGATTTAAGTACAATTGCTTATTCAGAATTAGTCAGTGTAGCCTGGCATGCAATTCAACGTTTTGAACGTAAATCAATTTCATATAAAAATAGTTTTGGCGTATGGGGAGATGGGAATTTAGGTTATATAACAGCTATTTTACTCCATAAACTATATCCAGACGCTAAAATTTATGTTTTTGGTAAAACGGATTACAAATTAAGTCATTTTTCATTTGTAGAACATATATATCATATTCATGAAGTTCCAGAAGATGTCTCATTTGACCATGGTTTCGAATGTGTGGGCGGTAAAGGAAGCCAGTCTGCGGTGAATCAGATTATTGATTTGATTTCTCCAGAAGGGACAATTAGTTTGTTAGGCGTAAGTGAATATCCAATAGAAGTAAATACACGTCTTGTACTAGAAAAAGGTATAACGATGTTTGGAAGTAGTAGAAGTGGTGCACAAGATTTCAGAGATGTTGCTCAATTTTATAAAGACAATCCTGATGTCGTTGAAAAATTAGCACTTCTAAAAGGTAATGAATTTGATATTAAAACCATTAATGATGCTGTAAAAGCATTTGAAACAGATTTATCCACATCATGGGGCAAGACTGTGCTTAAATGGACAATGTAAAGAACGTGAATATATAAATATAAACAAGATAACTGAAAATTCAATTTATATTTATTTTCAACTATTCTAAATTAGTTATTAATATCGGTTCAAGGGTTTTAAAACTAATTAATTGAACAAGAGAGGGTTTTTAAAATTGAGCAAATCTAAAATAATAATTGATGACATCTATTGGGAGCGAATTCAATTATTTATTGAAGGTCACGTTAATGATATTGAGCTTAACAAGAAAAATTTTGTTTTGCGAAATTTGACTGAAACTAAAGAATTAGCGAGCAAATGATGTGAAAATTGAAGGGAATAAATTTAGAGCACGTTTTAACGTGGCGATTTTAGATGATGGAAACTATCTTCCATCTGGTGAATATCTCATTGTCTACAAGGATGATTTTGATTATATTGCCCATATCAATGAAGCGTTACTGAATCCTAATAGTTATGAATTAGATGATATCCAACTAGAAGAATATGAAGCAGAAGAAACACAAAATGGAAAAAATAATTATCTTTTGACCCATTATGAGTTTGTATTTAAAAAAGGTGGCAATTCTAAGAAAACAGAATATGCTGTTCAGCCCATGATTTCGAGCGAAGTAAATGAATTTGTATTAAATATTGATTTTAAAGCGCCTGAACCGAAAGTAAATCCAATTAAGAAAAAAATGATGGATTTGCGTTTAAAATACAATAGATACTCTTTTAATGTGCGTAATTTTGTATTTCAATCTATATTTAAAGTTACTAAATTTTTCCACTTGAAAAAAGGGAATACAGTATTATTCACTTCTGATTCAAGAGAATATATGTCAGGTAACTTTGAGTATGTATATAACGAAATGCTGCGTCAAAATTTAGATGAAAAGTATAAAATTCATGCCTTGTTTAAATCTAATATTTCAGCTAGAAGAAATTTCATTGATAAATTTAAGTTTCCGTTTTTATTAGGTAAAGCAGATTATATTTTCGTAGATGATTTTCACCCACTACTATATACAGTGAAGTTTAGAAAAAGCCAAGAAATTATACAGGTTTGGCATGCAGTTGGGGCATTTAAAACAGTTGGATATAGCCGTACTGGTAAAAAAGGCGGTCCGTTCTTTAATTCTGTTAACCACAGAAACTATACAAAAGCCTTTGTATCCTCTGAAACAGACATCCCTTTTTATGGGGAAGCATTTGGCATTAAAGAACAGAATATTATACCAACAGGCGTGCCTAGAACAGACATTCTTTTCGATGAAAATTATGAAAGAGAAATTGTAGCTGAAATGGAGCAAGATTTACCTATCATTAAAGGTAAAAAAGTTATTCTATTTGCACCAACATTTAGAGGCGGCGGCCACCACACAGCACATTACCCATTCTTTAAAATAGACTTTGCGAGATTTGCTCGCTATTGTCGTGAAAATAATGCTGTTGTACTGTTCAAAATGCATCCATTTGTAAAAAACAGATTGAATATACCTAGAGAATATGAACAATATTTTGTAGATGTATCAGATTTTAGAGAAGTTAACGACATTCTATTTGTTACAGATATATTGATTAGTGATTATTCTTCTCTAGTATATGAATTTGCAGTATTTAAACGTCCAATGCTCTTTTATGCATTCGACCTTGAAGACTATATTACTTCACGTGATTTTTATGAACCATATGAAACTTTTGTTCCAGGTAAAATTATTGAATCATTTGATGATTTAATTACAGCATTAGATAATAACGATTACGAAGTAGAAAAAGTATCACCTTTCTTAGACAAACACTTTAAATATCAAGATGGGCGATCAAGTGAACGTTTAGTAAGAAATGTATTTGGAAGTTAACTTATAGAACAACTAAAATAATAAGGTGAATATAGTGAGTTAAGTACAATGATAAATAGACTGATGGTAAGATATAGCGTATATTTTAATTGCTATTAAACTAAGTATATTGCATTGTATCTTAACTCACTTTTTATGAGGTGAAATAAAGTGAAATTTTCAATTATAGTACCAAGCTATAACTCAGAAAAATATATTGAAGAGTTATTAAACAGTTTAAAAAATCAAAAGTATGATAAAAAAGATTTTGAAGTGATACTTGTAGACGATTGTTCAACAGATGACACTCTAAAAATTGTAGAACCATATAAAGACAAAATGAATTTGATTGTGAAAAAACTTGATGCAAATTCAGGTGGTCCAGGTAAACCAAGAAATACAGCACTACAAATTGCTCAAGGAGAATATGTATTTTTTGTAGACTCTGATGATTATATTAATAACGATACGTTAAAAGATGTGTCTAAATTTGTAGATAACAATAATGCAGATGTGGTATTAGTAAGAATGGAAGGTGTAAATGGTCGTGGTGTTCCAAGGTCTATGTTTAAAGAAACGAGCGACTCTGTGACACTAGAAAATTCGAGGATCATATATACACTAGGTCCTACTAAGTTTTATAGAACCTCATTATTACGCAATAATAATATTGATTTTCCAGAAGATTTGCGTAGCGCTGAAGATCAACTATTTACAATGAAAGCTTATCTTAATGCAGATAAAATAGCCGTATTAGCTGATAAACCTTATTACTATGCTACAAAACGTGAAGGCGAACATATGAGTTCAGCCTACGTTTCACCAGAAGATTTTTACAAGGTCATGTCATTGATAACAGAAGCAATATTAGACAGTCCTTTAGATAATAAACATAAGGTGCTAGGTTATTTTATAGATCGTCATTTCTCTTTCTCAAGAACTAATAATTTTTCTCTAAAAATAGCAGATGATAAAAAAGAAGTATGGATGGATGCATTAGGTGACTTTATTCAAAAAGTACCTTCTGAAGTAGATGAATTAGTAAACGATGCGTTGAAACCATTGTTGTATTACGCACGTCTAAAAGATATGAAACATTACCAAAAGGTTGAAGAAAGTTATAAAAATGGTCGCTTTTATAACTATAATGCACATCAAGGAGAGCTAGAAATACAATTTGGTGAAAATGAGCCGTTTTTCACATTCAAACAATTGATTAAACCTGATTTAAGAATGTCACAGTTTAAATTTAATGATAAAGGATTTGAAATAGAACTAGAATTCTTAAAATCAATTATTAATCCTAATCATGTTGCGACAATGATTCAATTAAAACTTGTATCTCGAAATAAAAAAGAGCTGATTTATGTACCATTAGCAATTAATGATCAATCTCACTTTAAATTTAGTGCGTCGATGAATGATATAATCCCATACTTGGTGAAAGAAAAAGTTTGGGATGCCTTTTTAGAGATGAGAGTAGATAACATGATTGTGGAAAAACGTATTGGTAGTAAACGTGCAAAATACCCTTATGAGGTAGAGACAAGTACAATTGCAGAAAATAATAATAAATATTATCGCTTTACACCATACTTCACAAAAGATTTTGATAACCTGTCATTCTATGTAACTAACAATAAACTTTATGACATGTTAGAAGTTACTTCTAAAGACAGTAAAACAATACAATTACGTAGCTTAAAATTCAATTACTTATTATCAGAAGGTATGACAGCACTTATGTTGTCTAAACGCTTCACGTATGGTTATTTAAACAGTTTAGCAACAAACGATAAGATGACGTATCATTTAACTGTTCAAGAGAAAGTGAAAGTAAACGAACTTAAAAAGAATTTTAGAATTGAAACGCCGCACTTAATTTTAAAGTATTAATTATATATTAGTATATCTTTAAAGATATCTAAGCATAAACTCAAAATTGAATAGATGACTGTTAGAATTCTACGGAAATCTAACAGTCATTTTTTATTTAACAATATAATTATTTTATGGGGATCATGAAATATAAAATTGAAGAATTAGAAACTGTTAATACCATAGGTTCTTTATGAGCATGCATATTTAATTTTGCTAATGGATAGTTGGTATTATTTATCTGTTTTAGTATTGCAGGATTAATATATTTTTGGTTGAGCTTGTGAGGTACCAAGTGTGAAACTATACCATGATTACGGTTGAGTAACCGCGTAAAAACAGGGAAATCGTTAGAGAAGTTATGGCTAATATTGACTTCTAAGGATCTATGAGTCTTATTACTTTGATTATTAAACAGTAAAAAATGATAATGGTTTTTTGTTTTAGCTATGATGCCATAAGAAAGTAATACAACTTGATTGTTGATAAAAGGCTTCAATAAACTATAAACATGAACGATAGGCATTGCGCTTTGGTGGTGATTGATAAGCATAAAGTGTGTTTTATCATCTGTGTAATATGCATAGCCAAAGCCACCGATCTGTTGACTCAGTTCAATCAATAGTTCAATCAATAATATATGAGTAGCATCAGTCTCATTATTGAAATAAACTTTCAATGCGTTATGCGTTATTTTACTGAAGATTAATTTTTTTGATTGTTTTCTTCCAATTTGATGAAGAAATAGCGCTATATTTTGTTTTAAAGTATTTTCTGATTTAGAATAAGTTATTTTTTTTGAAATTAAATTTCCAAATGTAATCAAGTCATAATTAACATAAAAATAATCTACTTGTAATGCATTAATTTTCTTAATAATGTGAGTGAGGTTATGACCATATTCAATAAAAGGGTCTATAACAATTCCTGTTTTTAACAAAGGAAACTGGTGATTTAATCTTTTGATGAGCAATGGCATATCTTTAATAGAACTGGTTTCAAGTTCAAACAATAGCGTTATTTGTTCTAAGAAATTTTTAGTATTTAGGGTTTCTTTCAATACTTTAAGTACATGATAATCAAATGTTTCTACTAAATTTAAAGTAGTAATTTTAAATGTTAAATCATACCCTTGAGTAATTAAATATTTAATTGTATCCAATAACTGTTGCGTATCTAAATCATTTAAGTACACGAAGTCTGTATTTTTAATTAAAAAATTTACTTTAGAGAAGTTGGAATAAATATTATTTTGTATAGCATGGTAATTAAATTTTAATAAGTCTTGTAAATTATCTAACCGAATAACCATAAAAGTATCTTCGAAGTGTTGGTCAAAAGATAGGCTAGGTAGATTTAAAGTATAGGGCAATTCTATTTGATTACGAGAAAAGTTATAAATATCCGAAAAATATTTAGACAAATTAGGCTCATTAATTGCTATTTGATAAGGATTGTTGAAATAACCTTTTCTAAATTGATAAATATACCTTTTAGGAGGTACGCCAATATAATGTTTGAAATGTTTTGAATAAGTACTTACATTCATAAACTTATATTTTGTTGCTACATCATGAATCGCTTTATTATCCTGTATTAAATCAAATATGGATAAAGCGATTTTTAATGAACTTATATAGTGTTTAAAATTCATAGTTAATATTTTTGAGAATAAAATAGAGATATAGGATTGCGAAATGAAAAAAGTTTTGGATACTTGTTTAGTAGTTAAAGCATCATAGATGTTTTTATGGATATATTGCGTTAGGCGATAAACTAGCGGGTGCTTTGTGTATAGGGGTGGTAAATAATTATTTTGTAATGTCACTTTTGCTTCTTTTAGTAAAAACTCAATTATATTAGAAATATAATAATTCATTGCATTTTTGTCTTGAAAATTATTTTGGAGCTTTTGTAAAATTAAGTTTTTGAATTGCTCGACATAACGTATTTTATTAAAGTCAAAAAATGCATGGGATAAACACGTATCCTTTTCAATAAATAAAGGTAATGGGATATTTAGTTCAAGAAGATCTTGAACATCAATCATTTGATATAAATCAGCATTGTTAATTATAACGCCATTTTCTATCGTTATAATTGAGCCATTCAAATTAATTTTACATGGCTTTCCTAGTGGAAGTAGTATAATTACTTTATTTATACAGCGTGTTAATTCAGTTGTGTAATGACTTCTAATAGATAAAGAACTTATCACAAATATCACCTTTGCCTAAATATAAACCGATTGCTTTATAGTAATAACGCTATTGTACAACTGTGACATGAAAAAATGTTCGAATATCAAATAAGATTAACAAAAGGATATCTTAAAGTAATAATTAGTCATTTAGATAAATGACTTCTTAAAGAAACATGGGAATTCATTAAAATTATTGTGTTCTAAATTAACAAATAAGGTACTTTATTTAAAAAGAAAAAATCTAGATGCGTTGAAAATAAATGGGTTTGTATATATTTTTAAAATATAGGCTAAATATATGCAATAAACATAAAAGTGAGGATATAAGTGTTTGTGTTGTAAATTAAAGTGAGAGAAAGTATTAAATAATGAAAAAGTAATGCGCTTCTTGCAATTAGAACGAAAGGTGACGTACTAACTTTATGATTTATTTAAAAGGATAATAAGGGGAAGCGTGAACTATACAAGAAGATCTAAAACCACAGCCTGAAAGTGATTTTAGATCTCTTTGCAAAGGGCCTATATTGAAGTATATGCTCATTTGCTGAGAATCATGTTTATACGCTTTATTAAAACGGGTGCATAAAGTTTAATTCTGGGAATGGAATATAACTATGATGATAAACGGCACGTTTATGGGCCTTTATATAAAACGCAAACACATTCTCTACAAATATTATATAACTAACAATGTAGTCTTACAATATAAATTGCATAAATAATAAAAATTTGTACAATTTAAAGTGGAATGATTAAAATGCTTTAACTTTTTTGAAATTAAAATAAGTTAGCACTAAATAAAGAGAGAGAAATAAATTTTTAGTGGAATCATTTTTGCTTAGCATATAAGTCTATAGATTTAAAAAGTAAAATTGAACAAGTAATAAATAAAAACAAAGTGAATAAGCCATTAAATAAAGTATTTCTGAAAATTTGAAAAATAGTGATAGAGCTAAGTTTTTCTAAAAATATAGAGCCACTTGTCTTGATTTCAAACAGATCAAGGGAAAACAGTATTAACGTGATAAAGATCATATATAGTAAAGCTATGACAAAAAGGTTTAATATGTCAGACACAAATATTTTTTTCATAGTCACCAAGCTCCTCTCTTATTTCTCTATAGCCGATTAAACAATAAATAATAGTAATATGTATAAATTTACTAAAACTTTACAAAAGGTATAATAAAGCGAGTTATAGTGAACAATATAAATGCCATATAAGAAAAAGTGAGAATTTAATAAAATAACTTTAAATTTTAGGTCAAAACTGTTTAACATACCAATATTGTGCTAAAGAGTAAGTAGTTGGATTTTATCAAGAAGGGGAGGTTCAATATGTATAAAGCTATTATCTTTGATGTATATGGAACAATCTTTGATATGTCATCTTTAGAAAATGATATGACTCAATTTGATGATGAACTAGCCGCATCAATTTCAAAACTATGGCGAAAGACACAATTAAACCATATGTTTTTAAGACAAATTATGCAGCGCTATATTCCGTTTGATGATTTAACTAAAGATGCTTTACGATATGTACTGGATGAACATAAAATACAGTATAATAGAGATGATGTAAATCAATTATTTGATGCCTTTTTAGATTTAAATTATTTTAATGAAATACCACGTGTACTTTCTAGTTTGAATGCCAAAGGTTTTGATATAGGTGTACTATCCAATGGTAATGATAGTATGTTAATGCCATTAGTCGACAATTCCAAAATCAGTGACTATATAAACACTGTAATTAGTGTAGATGAGATTAAACAATATAAGCCAAGCCCTGCAAGTTATGCGCTAATATTAGAATATTATAAAATGACTAGAGAAGATATTTTGTTTGTATCTTCAAACTCCTGGGATGTAACAGGTGCGGCTAATTTTGGTTTTGATACCGTATGGGTAAACCGTAAAGGTGAACAATATGATAATAACGGTCAGTCGCCAACTATTACAGTGAATAATTTAAATGAAATGGCAAAATGGTTAGAAATGAATAAATAAATATAATAATAAAACAGCCCTAAATTTTAGGGCTGTTCAGAGTGTCGACAAAGTTTACGATTTTGTCGGCATTTTTTGTATAGACTTTTGCGATCACAGCCTGAGCCTGTAGTCTTTTTATTAACTAGTCAGGAGTCGGCCCAAATCAATGTGACTCTTCAAACAAAAATAATATGTTAGATTTAAATTTTATTTATGAAGTTGCCGAAGACAAATATTTGAAATGTATAGTATTATTTCAACGGAAGCGCACTTAAATCTAATTGGTAAAAGGCTAAATCAAGCCACGTATCAAATTTATAACCTACATTATGTATGGTGCCGGAATGCGTAAAGTTAAATTTCTTATGTAAATAAATACTATAATCATTTGTAGCATCAATACCGGCAACTAATGTTTTATAGCCATTGCTGTGGGCCTGTTGAATGATTTCTGAGAGTAATTGAGAAGCAATTCCTTTACCTCTATGGTGTTTATTAACATAAATAGAATGTTCAATTGAGTATTGATAGGCGGGCCAATCTCGAAATGAACCATAAGTAGCAAAACCGATTGCTTCTCCTTGTTCTTCATATACGATTACAGGTTCATTATTGTCGGTCTTTTTTTGAACCAAGCTTCTCGCGATTCTAGGGTTTGGGGCTTATATGTATAAACTGCTGTAGTATTGAGTATAGCGTCATTATAGATATCTAATATATTAGGTAAGTCAGATTGAACTGCGTGGCGTATCATAAAATATCATCCTTTCAGTGAGGTTTTGTAAAAAATTCATAAGTGTAGTTAGAAAATCATTTATTTATATTTAACACCTAATATGATAAATACGCAATTTATTGTTATGAAAGTTAACATCTTAGATTATATAATAGATATTACCTTAGGAAATGAATGTATAGCCTATTATGCGTTGTGCTATACTTATGTAGAATTCTATAATAATTAAAGCTAATAAAGGAGTTATAAAGCATGAAAAAATGGGGGAGCCGACTCATTTCACTTGTTGGAGTATTGCTTATATTGGCAGCTATTTATATCTTTGCCAAGCCACATATTGATAATTATTTTACTGAAAAAGAGAATAATGAAAAGGTTGAAACTTTCGATCAACAACACAATAAGAACCAACGAAAGCATGTTGAAATACCAAAAGATAAATCAAAAATGGCAGGCTATATATCTGTACCAGATGCAGATATAAAAACACCAGTTTATCCTGGACCGGCGACACCAACACAACTTAAAAGAGGTGTGAGTTTTGCTGAAGCAGATGAATCATTAGAAGATCAAAACATTGCAATTGCTGGCCATACATTCACAGGTTCATCGACCTATCAATTTTCTAATTTGCCAAAAGCAAAAGAAGGAAGCAGTGTCTATTTTAAAACTGGTAATGAGGAAAAGACATATAAAATCACTAAAATATTTGATGTAAAACCTGAAGATGTTGAAGTTCTAGAAGAACAACAATCAGATAAACAGCAACTAACTTTAATCACTTGTGATAACTATAATGACCAAACTGGTGAATGGGAAGACCGTAAAATATTTGTTGCAGAAGCAACTTAAATGAAATTAGAACGTGAAAAAAAGACCGTATCGAGACGATGGTATTAAACTACTGTGATTAAACAAGAGTGTAGTTTAACGACAAGCATGAGCTTGCAATAATCGCTTGATAACGGTCTTTTTATTATTTATCGATAACGTCGATAAAACGTTTTGTAATTTCTTTTGGACGAGTAATTGCGCCACCAACGACAGTGCAATGCACACCAAGATTAGTAACTGCTTTGAACATCTCAGGTGTAATAACATTACCTTCAGCAATGACTTTAGCATCAACATTTGCTAAAACATCTTTAAGAAATTGGAAATTATTTTCATATAAAATATGTCCTTTAGTATAAGATGTATAGCCACGTAATGTAGTGCCTACATAATCGAAACCTAATTCGTCCGCGTATTGAGCTTCTTCAAGCGTTGAAATATCAGCCATGATTTCGACATTTGGTGCTGCTTGACGAATATATGAAACAAGTTCTTGTAGTGATTCTTTAGGACGTTGTTGTTTTGTAGCATCTAAGGCAATGACTTCACATTTGCTTTCAATTAATTCGTCAATTTCTTGACTTGTTGCGGTAATAAAAACGTCTGAATTATCGTAATCACGTTTAACGATACCAATAATTGGGAGGTGAACTTCTTTTTTGATAGCAATGATATCTTCTTTAGAATTTGCTCTAATGCCAACTGCGCCACCTTCGTATGCGGCTAGAGCCATTTTTGACATGATAAATGATGAGTGTAAAGGCTCATCAGATAGAGCTTGGCATGAAACAATTAATCCTTGTGGTAACATAATTTTGCACTCCATAACTTTTAGTAGATTTAATATTAAAATTAATTTGTATCGACTTAGTAATTTTAATATAACATCAAGAAAATAATAATCAATAGTTTTCGTTGTTATGAAAAACATTTTCATATATACTTTAATTATTATTTATTTTGAAAGGGTGAATTTTATGAAATTTGAAAATCGTGTTCAACGTTATCATCATTTATTTACAAAAACTGATAAACAAATTGTTGATTACATTCAAAATAATGATTTTGATGATACATTTTCCACAATTAATTCATTAGCCTATGCAATCAAAACATCGCCGGCGACCATTACACGCTTTAGCAATAAGTTGAATTATGACAACTTTCAAGATTTGAAATTTAATTTACAACAGGAAATGACAGACAGAGTTATTGAGAATAGCCCGCTTATTCAACGCATTCATAAGTACCATCAAGATATTATTCAACAAACTGGAGAGTTTATTTCTGATGAGAAAATTCAACGTTTTGTAAACCAAATTAATCGTAGTCGTCAGATTATTTATGCTGGTCTCGGTAGTTCAGGCTTATCTGCAACTGAATTTTACTATCGTATGATGCGCATGGGATTGAAAGGGAGTGTCTCTACAGATGCACATCAAATGAAAATTTTTGCGTCCTTATTAACAGCTTCTGATACTTTTGTAGCGATTTCAAATAGCGGTGAGACTACAGAGTTAATTGCTGCAGCTGAAATTGCCCATGAACGCGGTGCTTATGTAGTCGTCATAACAAATTATGAAGGCGAGCACGTTAACACAATGCGCAGATTTAGTATTAATTACAACGGATCAATCTAGAATTAATGATACACAATTTATTAATACACAAATTGCGACACTTTTCTTAATAGATATCGTCAGTTATTTATTGCTCGGATGACGAATATATGAATAATGTCTATCAACAAACTAAAAAAGTAATTTTAAATGAATGATAATAAAAAGATAACCTGCGAAATTGGGTGCGCGACTTTCCTCATATTTACTGAACGACATGTCGTCGTTTAAGTTAGAAGAAACGCATGATTTCACAGGTCATTTTTAAAATTTAGAAATTGCACCAAATAATGAAGCGTGATTTTGTGTACGTGTAGTTTGTATAGTCTGCGTGACCATATTGTGGTGGTAAAAAACGTTCTATTTTTGGTGTGATATATTTTAGTAATTGTTGGTCTTGAGAGGATATACCGCCACCGATAAGAATTAAACCAGGATCATAGATGATTTGAATTTGTGCAATCCCTTCAGCAACAGCTTGGCTCCATTGGTTAAGAATAGATAGGGCCAGCGTGTCTTCTTGTTCAGCTAATTCAAATAGTTTAGGGACATCATCTTCATAAGGAAAAGCACGAGATAGCATTAAAGCTTTAAGTGCTGAAGTTGAGGCACGTTGCTCGAATGTCTTATTGTCTTCCGGGTTATATAATAAATAACCGATTTCGTTTGCCCTGTTACGTTCTCCATTGTATAACTGCAACGTATTGTTATAAAAAGCACCGCCGACGCCAGTACCTAGTGTAAGACAAAATATATTATCCACTTCATATTGGTGAAGGCAAAGTTCACCGAGTAAGGCGGCATTCACGTCATTAAAGACTTGTACTTGTGCACTCAGTGGTGCGAGTAAATTGTGAAAATTTGTTCCATTATAATTAGGTATCGTTGGTCCAGTGTAGACAACGATGCCGTTTTCTTCATCGATGACGCCAGCGCTAGATATGCCTACCTGTAAAGGGTTGAGATTGTGTGTGTGTTGAAAGTGCTCTACTAATGCATATACCGTATCGACGATAAGATGATTAATATTGTCAGGTGTAGAAACTTTGTGATAATCGATAAAATTTAAATCTTCGTCTAAAACAGCGACTTTAATAGCTGTTCCTCCGATATCAATTGCGACTTTATAATTTTCCATATGCGATGCCTCCTGTAACGTCTTCTTATTATATGTATCATCTTTGTATTTAAATGTGTAGTTATAATCACATTTGAAAATTATTTTCATAAAATATCATAACAAATGATGAAACTTTTCAAAAAGCTATTGCTACTATTTATGGTAGCGTTTACAATTTTAAGTGTAAATAGAAATCTATGAAAGATGATATATAAATCAGTGAGTGATGATATACATTTTTTATAATAATAACTTAAGAAAAATAGATGGAGGGTTATCACATGGAAGAGAATTTAAAAGGTTTATATGCGGCGTTGTTGGTACCATTTGATGAGCAAGGCCAAGTGAAAGAAGAAGGATTACAACAGATTGTTAAAAACGCAATTGAAACAGAAGGTTTAGATGGTTTATATGTTAATGGTAGTTCAGGTGAAAACTTTTTAATAAATAAAGAACAGAAAAAACAAATCTTTAAACTTGCAAAAGAAGCAGTAAATGATGATGTGAAGATGATTGCACAAGTCGGTTCTTTAGATTTAAATGAAGCGATTGAATTGGGAAAATATGCTACAGAGTTGGGCTATGATGCTATTTCAGCAGTTACGCCATTTTACTATCCTTTCTCATTCGAAGAAATTAAAGATTATTATTTTGAATTAATTGAAGCAACTCAAAATAATCTCATTATATATGCTATTCCTGATTTAACGGGTGTAAATATATCAATTGAGCAATTCGGAGAACTCTTCAATCACGAAAAAGTAATCGGTGTGAAATACACGGCACCAAACTTCTTCTTGCTTGAGCGTATACGTAAAGCGTATCCAAATAAACTAATACTTTCTGGCTTTGATGAAATGTTAGTTCAAGCCGCAATATCTGGGGTAGATGGTGCAATTGGCTCAACTTATAATGTAAACGGCAAACGCGCAAGACAAATTTTTGAAAAAGCTCAAAATGGTGAAATTGAGGAAGCTTATCAAATTCAACATGATACAAATGACATTATTGAAAATGTATTATCCATGGGCATTTATTCAACATTAAAAGAAATTTTAGCAACACGTGGTATTGATGGTGGTCAACCTAAGCGTCCATTCAAACCATTTGATGAAAGTAATAGAAGTAAATTGGAAACATTAATCAAAAACTATAATTTATAAAACATCACGTAAGGGGATGAAGTAAATGCAACAGGTAGGTTTTGGTACATGGAACTGGGTAGCAGTAATCGTTTATTTATTAATTATGCTGTTAGTTGGGGCATATTTTACAAAACGAGCAAGTCAAAATACAGATAGCTTTTTCACGGCAAGCGGACGTTTGCCATCTTGGGCGGTAGGATTTTCTATTTATGCGACCACTTTAAGTGCGATCACATTTATGTCTACGCCAGAAAAAGCATTTCTAACTGACTGGTCTTATATTGCTGGTAATATTGCAATTGTAGCAATTATTCCACTGTTAATTTATTTTTATGTGCCGTTTTTCAAAAAGTTAAATGTTACTTCGGCATACGAGTATTTAGAAGCACGATTTGGACCGAGTGTCCGCGTCATAGGTTCATTACTGTTTGTGTTATTTCATATAGGTAGAGTTGCAATAGTAATTTATTTACCTACATTGGCAATCACAGCAGTATCTGATATGAATCCTTATGTAGTGGCAAGTCTGGTCGGCATACTTTGTATCTTATATACTTTCCTAGGGGGCTTTGAAGGTGTAGTATGGAGTGACTTTATTCAAGGGGTTATCTTATTAGGTGGTGCCGCGGCAATTATCATCTTAGGGGTAACGCATATACAAGGTGGTATGGATACACTTATATCAGATGCTTTAGAGAACAAGAAAATTATTAGTGCAGATAACTGGAAATTAAATTCAGCAGCTGCGGCGATTCCTATTATTTTCTTAGGGAATATATTTAATAACTTGCACCAATATACGGCGAGTCAAGACGTAGTACAACGTTATCAAGCGTCAGATTCGATGAAAGAAACAAAAAAATCATTATGGATGAATGGTGCTTTAGCATTAATTTCTGCACCATTATTTTATGGTATGGGTACAATGCTTTATTCATTCTATAGCCATGAAAGTAGTTTGCCAGAAGGTTTTAATACATCATCAATCGTACCTTACTTTATACTTACTGAAATGCCGCCATTTATTGCCGGTTTACTAATCGCTGCTATTTTTGCAGCCGCGCAGTCAACGATTTCATCAAGCTTAAATTCAATTTCTGCTTGTTTATCTGTCGATATTAAACATAGATTTTTCGGTAAAGGTGAAGAGAAAAAAGAAGTTACGTTTGCAAGATGGATGATTATTTTATCAGGTTTGTTTGGTTTTGGAATGTCACTCTATCTTATTGCAGCGGATTCCAATGATTTATGGGATTTATTCTTATTAGTTACAGGTCTTGTAGGCGTACCATTAGCAGGTGTATTTGCGGTTGGTATCTTTACAAAACGTACGAATACATTTGGTGTCATTGTAGGATTGATTTTGGGAATTATATTTGCTTATATCTTTAACGGTGTAGGTGGAGGAAGTTCACCATTCTTCGTTTCCATTATTTCATTTGTAGTTGCATTTATCTTCTCTTATATTGTGAGTATTATTGTTCCAGGTGAGAAGAAAGATATTAAAGGTTTAACTATTTATGATATTAAAGAAAAATCTAATTATGTATCTAAAGTACATGTTAAAAAACCTAAAAGTTAAGCATGATTATACAACAACTTTCCTTAATTAAAATAACTGTTAAAGCTATAATATAGTTTGAAATAAAAGTGAAAATTACAATATTGGAAGCATATAAACTGTCGAAAAAGCATCAAATTTTCCGGCAGTTTTTGTATTTGTTTTCCATTATTTAAGTTACATGAAAAAATATAAAATTGATTTTTGTAATAAGACAGTGTGGGTTAAGTATTAATAATTAAATTACAATATATAATGAATTTACTTTGAATCAAACTGTATAGTCGATATAATATAAAGATATACATAATAAGGAAGATTTGAGGGGACATTATGATAAAAGCAATTGCAGTTGATATGGATGGAACATTTTTAGATTCCAAAAAAGGTTATGATGAAAAAAGATTTGAACAAATTTTTCAACAGCTCAAAGCACATGACATTAAGTTTATTGCAGCAAGTGGTAACCAATATGCAAAATTAAAATCTATTTTCGGGCAACGTGATATGTTGTTTGTGGCTGAAAACGGTGCGGTTATATATGAAGGAGATACTTTATATGACTATGAAGCATTTGATAGAAGCTTTTATCAAAAAGTAATTGACTATTTAAATATTGAGCGTGGCATTGATAATCTGATTGTTTGTGGATTACGCAGTGCATATATATTAAAAGATAATACGGAAGCATTTAAAAAAGATGCGCATTTTTATTATCGTCAATTGGAAGAAATTGAGTCATTTCAAGATTTGCCAGAGGATGAATATGTGAAAATAGCATTGAATATTAATAGAAACTCACATCCGACACTGGATGATGATTTAACTAAAAACTTTACAGAAGATTTAAAACTTGTGTCGAGTGGTCGAGACAGTATCGATCTTATTATACCTGGAATGACTAAAGGCCAGGCATTGCATCGTTTACTTAAAAAATGGGAATTAAGTCCTGATAGCCTGATGGCATTTGGTGATGCCAATAATGACTTAGATATGTTAGAACTTGCAACACATAGTTATGTTATGAAAAATAGTGAAGATGAAACATTATTTGAAGTAGCAAATCACATCGCACCTACGAATGATGAGCAAGGCGTGTTAACTGTGATTGAGGAAAAAGTATTAAAAGTACTGAATTAAATAGGGAAGCGGGACAGAAATCTTTAACTTTGCTGTATTTATGTACCTTACGCTTAAACTGTCGACAAAATCGTAACGTTGTTGGCAGTTTTTTTGTCCTTTCTACAAACATAACTTTGACAGTGCTATATAAATTTCATACTCGCTTGCCTAGGGCTATAAGCCTCAGCCTATAGTCTTGGGCTCGTGCTGTTCCCTCAGGCGTCTCGTATGAAATAATGATTTGGATACTATAGTTTATATAAAGAGAGTTGATTTATTATAAATCATACTCGCTTGCAAGAGCACAGCCTTAGTCGTTTATATTAGCCACTACAATTATATAAACATATTATTTCAATAAGAATTAAAAAGTAGCTATACTAAGATATATAATTGATTTGAAAGGTAGGTCACTCAGGTTATGACACAAATGCAACAAACGATATTAGATGCGTTTAATTTTAGACATGCAACAAAACGTTTTGACGCAAGTAAAAAAATAGAAGACAGTGATTTTAATACTATTTTAGAAGCGGGCAGACTTTCACCAAGTTCACTTGGATTAGAGCCGTGGAAATTTGTTGTAATTCAAAATAGTGAGATCAGAAATAAATTGAAAGAAATCAGTTGGGGGGCACAAGGCCAACTAGATACAGCAAGTCATTTTGTATTGCTTTTAGCACGCAAAAATGTAACAGCAAAATCACCTTTCGTTCAACATATGATACGTGATATTAAACAATATAGTGAAGAAAGTATTCCCGCAACAGAAGAAAAATTTGAAAGTTTCCAAACAAGTTTCCATATTAATGATACTGAACAAACATTGTTAGATTGGGCTAAAAAACAAACATATATTGCACTTGGTAATATGATGACGAGTGCGGCATTGTTAAACATTGATTCTTGTCCTATCGAAGGCTTTGATTTAGATGCGGTTACTCAATTCTTAGATGAAGAAGGTATTGCAGATACAGCACACTTTGCACCTTCCGTAATGGTCGCTTTTGGTTATAGAGAAACAGAATCGAAAGACAAAGTACGTCAGCCACAATCAGATGTTGTAACGTGGTTATAATAAACTATTAGTAAAATATTTAATTTATATAATAAATAAAACCTCCAAACTATCTACTTTTTGCAGAAGCTTTGGAGGTTTCTTTGTATACTTTATTCGAAAAGACGCTAGTAGTTATTCATTTTTATCTGCTACGAGTGAGGTGTCATTGTGTATTGCAATTTCAAAACCTTCTGGTCCAATAAATTGTTCTGAAGTTGCACTAGGTTTGTAAATATCTACATGTGATAGACCGAAACTTGTGTCGTTATCTTGACGCATCGTGTTAGATTGCCATACGTTTGCTGCAATATGGTGGTGGTATCGGTTAGTAGACATGAATAGCGCTTGTGGGTAATCAGAAATGTGCTCTAACCCTAATTGGTCAATATAATAACGACGCGCTTGTTCTAAGTCTGCGGTTTTTAAATGTAAATGTCCTATTTTGGCATCGCTAGGCATACCTTGCCAACCTGTTTCTGTACGTTGTGCAACAAGGTCATTAACGTCGACTTGCAGTGTATCCATTTTTACTTTATTACCGTTCCATGACCATTCATCTTTTGAGCGATCATCATAGATTTCAATTCCGTTGCCTTCAGGATCTGAGAGGTATAACGCTTCACTGACAAGGTGGTCACCTCCACCAACTTGTACGCCTAAACTTGATGCGTGATATAAAAAATTAGCTAAATCTACTCTAGATGGTAATAGTAGAGCGATATGGAATAGACCTGCTTCTTTCATAGAAGGGCGACGTCCATCAGTGATTTCGTGTAAAGTTAAAGTGTGACCATGGTTGCCTATATTAAATATAATGTCCTTTTGTGTTTCAGTATTGACGGTTAAGCCTAAAATTTGTTTATAAAATTTAATCATTGTTGATAGGTTTTCAACATTTAAAGTGATATTCGTTACTTGGATTGATGTATTATCGTGAAAAGTCATAATAAAGCTCCTTATCATTACTTGTATTTATTATTATTACAAGTTTGAGTTTAGAGTAACTTACTTTATAAGTCAACACAATTTGCTTGAATATACAAATAGAATTTCAAAATTATTTATTGTTTGAATATCAACATTCGGGTATATTAGGGTTAAATGAAGAAAGTTAACGGATAGGAGTTTTGAAAATGCCACATTATTATTTTAAAGAAAATTTTTTCAGTTCTTCCAAATCAGCAATTGATGTGTTTAATGATAAGGATGAAGCGGTATTTAAGTTACAGTTATTTTATACTTCATCAACACAAGAAGCTTTTGCAATGTTTGGCAATAGTAAACAAAACTTTGAGATTACAGATGGCAAAGATACGTATCGTATTCTTCAGGAAAAAACCATAAGTGGGGCATTTAAAACGCCATTTAAAACGGTATGGGAAGTAGAGAAAAACGACAATCCAATAGGTGTTTTTCGTTCGAAAATAGGGTTTAAACCCACATTACTTTTTGAAGGTAATAAAGGAGATACATTAAAATTTCAATCAGGACTTTTTTCTAGAAGCGTAAAAGTGACAGACGGACACAATGTATTAATGCAAACAAAGTCTGAACGCTTTAAATTAGCATCACGTCATGACGTATATATTGAAGATGAAACGTATCACCCGAGCAATGTTAATTATGTTATTTCAAGTGTTTTACGAATTTCAAGAACAACAACGGAAAAACTCAAACTAAAACTTATTATAATTATGCCGGCAGTGATCCTCATTGCTGGTATTTTTGTATCTTTCTCAGCAACTAATTATGTAAAAATATTCCTATATTTACATATGTTAACTTATGGTAAAATATGGAGACAATGTAATTAACGTGATTTTGGGGGTGAGGGTTTGAAAGTATTTTGGAAATTAGGATGGTTTTTTAAGCAACAAAAAATGAGCTATATTATTGGTTTGTTTACGTTGCTATTAATCGCATTAATTGAAATTGTACCACCTCAAATCATAGGTAAGACAATAGATCAAATGACGACAAATAAGTTAACACCCAAATTATTAACAATCTACCTCATTATCCTAACTATAGTAGCGATATTAACGTATGTTTTAAGATATGTATGGAGATTATCTATTTTTGGAACGAGCCAAAAGTTAGGGCAGACTTTGAGAACCTATTTATATGAAAAATATACGGCGATGAGTGCGATATTTTTCCAAAACAGACGTACAGGCGATTTAATGGCGCATGCAACTAACGATATTAGAGCAGTTCAAAATGCTGCAGGTGCGGGTATTCTAATGATTGCTGATTCGCTAATTAGTGGAGGTACCGTTGTAATTACTATGGCTACGACGGTAAGTTGGAAACTAACATTAATTGCGCTCATTCCCTTACCTTTTATGGTGTTATTAACAAGTTACTATGGGTCTCTTTTAAGCAAAGGGTTTAAAAAAGCACAAGCCGCATTTAGTAAATTGAATGATAAAACACAAGAAAGTGTTGCAGGTATTAAAGTGACTAAAACATTTGGTTATGAAACAAGTGACCAAGCAGATTTCAAAGCGCTCAGTGATGATGTCGTAGCGAAAAATTTGAAAGTATCGAAAATAGACGCCTTATTTGACCCTACGATAACATTGGTAATTGGTACGAGTTACTTTTTAGCAATTGCATTTGGTGCACAAATGGTATTTCAAAATGAGATTACGCTAGGACAACTTATCACTTTTACTACGTATTTAGGCATGCTTGTATGGCCATTATTAGCACTAGGTTTATTTTTTAATATTGTGCAGAGAGCCAAAGCTTCTTATGAGCGTATTGAGGAAATTGAAAACTTACCGAATGATATAGAGACTACTTATAAAATCGATGGTCCTCCAACAGGTGACATTATATTTAATATAGAACAATTTAATTTCCCGGGTAATGATGAACAAGGACTTTATGGAATTCATTTTTCAGTTAAGCAAGGATCGACACTCGGTATTGTAGGGCGTACAGGTTCTGGGAAAAGTGCATTAATACGTTTACTATTGAGAGAATTTGATACTAAAAGACCACAAGATATCACTTACGGTGGCTATCCAATTCGAGACTATAATGTGAAGCATTTAAGAGCTCAATTTGGCTACGTGCCACAAGAACACTTTTTATTTTCTACTACAATACGTAATAATATCGCATTTAGTAATGAGGAGATTGATGATGACAGTATTTATGAAGCGAGTCGCTTAAGTCTTATTCATGACGATATTATGGATTTTCCCAATAGTTATCATACTGTAGTTGGTGAACGAGGTGTTTCTTTATCTGGTGGTCAAAAGCAACGTGTGTCAATCGCACGAGCATTGTTAGTAGATCCAGAAGTTCTTATCTTGGATGATTCATTGTCAGCTGTGGATGCACAGACAGAAGAAGCTATTTTAGCTAATTTAGAAAGTGTTAGAAATGGTAAAACCAACATCATTACTGCACATCGCATGAGCGCTGTAAAACATGCTGACTTCATCATTGTATTGGATGAAGGGACAATCGTTGAAAGTGGTACACACACTTCGCTCATAGAGAAAAAAGGTTGGTATTATGAAACGTATCAAGCCCAAGCTTTACAAGATAAGTTATCACGTAACTTAGATGATCTTACGAAAGGGGGCGATGAAAATGACTGAACGTACTAACTTAACTGCCAAGGATCAAGGGAGTGCATTAATTCGGTTATTTAAATATACGCTACCCTATAAAGGTACAATCACGTTAGCCTTTATCATGCTGATCTTATCCACTGTGGCAAGTATGATGACGCCGTATATGGTCAAGATATTTATTGATGATTATTTAACGCCACGATATTTTCCAAAAGATATTATGATTTGGTTGATTGTAATATTTCTAGGCATACAAATCATAGGTGCTATCACGCTTTATTTTAGTCAGTATATGTTCCAATATTTAGCTTTTAAGGTAATTCAACAATTGCGTATTGACGCTTTTAATAAATTAGGGAAATTAGGAATGAAGTATTTCGATAAAGTACCTGGGGGCAGTATTGTATCAAGATTGACGAATGACACAGAAACAATCGTGGATATGATTATTGGTGTGTTTTCTACTTTTATCATGGCATTTTTTATGATGATTGCAAGCTATATTATGATGTTTATTTTAGACGTAAAATTAGCATTAATTGCACTTGTGTTTTTGCCTATTATTTTTCTAATATTAGCGACGTATAGAAAATATTCTGCCTTTCTTTTTACTAAAACGAGACAAAGATTATCTGATTTAAACTCTAAATTAGCAGAATCAATTGAAGGTATGAGAATTATTCAAGCGTTTAATCAAGAGCAACGATTAAATAAAGAGTTTAATAAGATTAATGACGAACATTATGATTATATGCTGAAGACAGTAAAGTTGGATAGTTTATTATTACGTCCTGCCATCAGTTCGATATCAGTTTTTGCAGTGGTCATGATTCTTGGTTATTTTGGTGTTATAAGTTTTACTACTGGTATCACGGCGGGTGTTGTATTTGCGTTTGTACAATATATGGAACGTTTCTTTGAACCTATTAATCAAGTGAGTCAGAATTTAAATATCTTACAACAAGCACTCGTATCAGCTAGCAGAGTATTTGCACTTATTGATGATGACACTTATGAACCACAACAGCATGAAATCAATACGCGCAAAATTGAAGAAGGAAAAATTGCATTTAAACATGTTAGTTTTAGTTATGATGGTGAAACAGATGTGCTGAAAGATATCACTTTTACTGCCAATCCAGGTGAAATGGTAGCTTTAGTTGGTCATACTGGCTCTGGAAAGAGTTCTATCATTAACCTGTTTATGCGTTTTTATGAATTTAACCGAGGTGACATAGAAGTGGATGGCAATTCACTTAAGACGATACCTAAATCGGAATTAAAAGAGAAGATAGGATTAGTCTTACAAGATGCATTTATATTTTACGGTACAATATCATCTAATATTAAGTTGTACCATCCTACAATGACATTTGAACAAGTGAAGGTCTGCAGCAGAATTTGTACATGCTAATCATTTTATTGAGAAATTGCCAGGGCAATATAATCATAAAGTGATAGAAAAAGGGAGTGCCTTTTCAAGTGGCGAAAGACAATTAATTGCCTTCGCGAGAACAATTGCTACGAATCCCAAAGTATTAATTTTAGACGAAGCAACTGCAAATATAGATTCAGAAACAGAAGAACAAATACAAAAATCATTAAATGAAATGCGAAAAGGTCGCACAACTTTAGCAATTGCACATAGATTATCTACAATACAAGATGCGGATCAAATTCTTGTATTAAACCGTGGGGAAATAGTAGAACGTGGTACCCATGATCAATTGATTGCACAACACGGTATATATCATAATATGTATTTATTACAAAATGGATAAGAAAGAGGCGGGCGTATGAAATCAAAATTTGATTTCATACATCCACCTCTACATGGCTGACTAGAACAAGGCATGCAAGAACTGAAACGTTTGCATAAGAACTTGAAACAAGTGTATTTAAATGTCAGCCGACTATTGTGAAATATCTAATTTAAACTTTTAATACTTAACCTACATAAACATCTTGATAATCTGAATTTTTTTCAATTACTGCTTCAGCAAATGGACAAGATGCAGTCACTTTTAAATTATTATCACGTGCATAATCTACAACTGCTTTAACTAATTTCGAACCAATGCCTTGTCCGCCAAATTCTTCTGGAACACCAGTGTGATCAATATCAATTTGATTATCACCTTGTTGTTTGAAAGTAATTTGTGCTTGTGGGTTATTTTCGTCATCACCAATGTAAAATTTATTGGTACCTTGTTTAATATCAGCCATTATTATCACTCCTATTATAAATGTATTACTTACTAAATATCACGTTTTGCCGAATGTTAAACAATTTACAGTATGAATTAACATAGAAGTGATAAAGTTGAGTATAGAAAATATAATGATTAAGCGAAAACCATTGAAAAATATGTAAAATAAGTTTATAGTTTTAACGGAACAATTTCGATTTGGAGGAGCGTTTTTTTGAAAAAAAGTATACTGTTGATACTGACATGTGTATGTGCTGTGTTACTCAGTGCGTGCGGAGATATTAATAAAGAAGAAAAAAAGACGTCAGTTCTAAAAATAAACTAAAAATATATACGACTGCATTTGCATTCAAAAGCTTTACCGAACAAATCGGTGGCAAATATGTGGAAGCAGAATCTATTTATCCACCGGGCGCTGATATGCACTCATTTGAGCCTACGCAAAAAGAGATGATTAATATTGCCAAAGGTGATTTGTTTGTTTATTCAAGTGAAGATATGGATCCAGTCGCAAAAACAATTACAAATTCTATCAATAATGATAATTTAAAATTGCCCTTAGCAAAAAATTTGAGTGAAAAAGATTTTAATGCTAATCATGAACACGAGGAAGCAGAGCATAGCCATGAACATGAAGGCCACGAACATGAAGAAATAGCACACGAACACGAAGGCCATGAACATTCAGACAAAGCAGATGAACACGAAGGCCATGACCATGGCAAAAATGATCCTCATGTGTGGCTTGATCCAGAGATGAACAAAATATTCGCAAAAGAAATCAGAGATGATTTAACGAAAAAAGATCCTAAACACCAAGATTATTATGACAAAAATTATCAAAAATTAGTTAAAGATATTGAAGCTATTGATGAGCAAATGAAAGCAATTACTAAAGATACGAAACGAGATAAAGTAGTTATTTCACATGATTCGATTGGTTATTTAGCTAACAGATATGGTTTTGAACAAGTGGGTGTCAGCGGTATGAATAATGAAGAACCAAGTCAAAGAGATTTGATGGATATTGTTAAAAACATTAAAGCTACAGGACAGCCCTACGTTTTATATGAACAAAATATTTCTTCTAAAGTAACAGATGTCATTCAGAAGGAATCTGATTCGACACCATTAGGTTTCCATAATATGGCGACCTTGTCTAAATCCGAAGCGGATAAAGACAACATTTCATACCAATCATTGATGAAAAAAAACATAAAATCATTGGATAAAGCTTTAAACGATTAAAAAGTCAAAGTCAAAAAGCCACGAAAGAATGGTGTTTTAGCGCATTTCTTCGTGGCTTTTTAATATTATTATTCAAGTCTATGACTGATGTGTTTAGTCATATCTTATATAAGATACAGTGGTATTATAATATTCATCAAGACCATGAATACCATCAGCGCCACCTAAACCAGATTCTCTCCAACCTGCATGGAAGCCATTCACGACTTCTTCAGCTTCACAGTTAGCATAAACTTCGCCAAATTTAAGACGTTCTGTAGCAGTCATTATTTCTTTTAAATCTTCAGAAAAGATAAATGACGATAACCCGGCATTAGTATCGTTTGCTTGTTCAATAGCGTCTTCAAATTCATTATATGTCACAATCGGTATGACAGGACCAAAAATTTCTTCTTTAAATGCACTATCTTGTGGATTAACTTTATCTAAAATAGTTGGTTCATAAAAATAGCCGGCGCCATCCACTTTATGTCCGCCTGTAATTAAGTCAGCACCATTTTTGATAGCATCTTGTACTTTGTCATCAATGCTATCAAGTTGTTGTTGATTAATAATAGCACCATAGTCCGTATCCTTATTGAATGGGTCGCCAACTTTAAGTTGTTCCATCTTAACTTTTAATTTATTGATAAATGTATCGTGAATTGCTTCGTGTACAAAAATACGTTCTGGACATGTACATACTTGACCAGCATTGTTTACTCTTGCAGTAACGATATAGTCAACAGCTTTATCTAAATTAGCGTTAGCAGTGACGAGTGCAGGGGCGTTACCACCAAGCTCTAAATTAACCTTTTTAACTGTACTAGCACTTTCAGCATAAACAGATTTACCCGCACGCATACTACCAGTAAGAGAGATTAATTGAATGTCAGGATGTTGTGCCAATTGAGTACCAACTGTTTCGCCTTTACCTGGTAGGATTTGTACAAGGCCAGCAGGTATTGTAGATTGGCGAATAAGTTCTGCAAGTTTAAGTGTAATTAAAGAAGTTGCTTCACTAGGTTTAATCACTACCGAACAGCCAGTAACGATAGCCGGTATGACTTTTCTCATTAATACCATAATTGGCGCGTTCCAAGGAACAATGCCAGCAGTAACACCAACGGGTTTTTTCGTAAGTAAAATAGTTTCGTTTTCACGACTGTTTTGTAAAACCTCACCTTTGTTACTCATACTTAAGCTAGTCATATAATCGATGAACTGAATCGCTTTATCAATTTCACCCTTAGCTGAAGCAAGTGTTTTACCTTGTTCTTTAACGTATAATTCTGCCAATGTATCTTTATTCTGTTCCAATAATGGAATTAATAATTTTACATGATCAGCACGCGTAGGTTCAGGTACTTTTTCCCATTCTAACTGAGCGTGTTTTGATTTTTCTACTGCATCATTAACTTCTGATTCTGTTGCGAATGAAATTGTATCTATTACTTCTTCCGTAGCAGGGTTAATTACGTCTGCTGTGTCAGTTGATTTACTTTCGATAAATTCATTATTGATAAATACTTTGTTCAATTATGACACCTCCATCTAGTTCCTTCTACCACTGAAGTGGTTTTTAAAAACGAAAATGAGAGAAATAATATTATTTTGTATAATAATTAATGAGATATTTTAATTTACTTTTGAAGTGAAAATAAGTAATGAAAATGACTTTTAGTCTTAAATAAGAGCATAAAATAGATGTTTTATTTATTTTGGTATATTTTTTATACTTATCTGTTGACTATGTTATTGAGAGGTGTTATATTTATCTCGAATTCGAAACAAATTGAAAGTTGGTGACGTAATGAACCGTACAAAAGAATCATTAAATGCATTCATTGGATTAAACCGAACGGTAGACTTTTTGGAACAAATTGTAAGGACAGACGTTCAACGTTATGGCTTAAATCTTACAGAATTTGAAGTAATGGAATTATTGTATAACAAAGGTGATCAACCGATACAGCGTATTGGACAGAGAGTATTAATTGCTAGCAGTAGTATCACATATGTTGTAGATAAATTAGAAGAAAAAGGTTTTGTAATCAGAATACGTAATGAACAAGATAAACGTGTTACCAATGCTTCGCTTACCGATCAAGGACATGCATTGATGGATGATATATTTCCAGAACATGCGGCAACGTTAACATCAACATTCTCGGTACTTACCGATGAAGAAATGACCACATTAAAACAAGCTTTGAAAAAAATAAGTGCTCAATCCACGTAGTGTAGTAGCACTTTTAAAATTTAGTAAAAATTACTTCGAAATCGAGATAAATTATAAAAAATAAGGAGTTTTATTATGACAAACAATCAATTATTAGGTATCCACCATGTAACTGCGATCACTGACGATGCAGAAAGAAACTATAAATTTTTCACAGAAGTATTAGGTATGAGACTTGTTAAAAAAACAGTAAACCAAGATGACATATATACGTATCACACATTTTTTGCAGATGATGTCGGTTCACCAGGAACAGATATGACATTTTTCGATTTTCCTAACGTGCCAAAAGGGACTGGTGGAACAAATTCAATTTCACGTTCATCATTTAGAGTTCCAAATGATGCAGACACTTGAATATTATGAACAACGTTTTAATGACTTTGAAATAAAACATGATGGCATACAAACGTTATTTGGCACAAAAGTTTTACCATTTGAAGAAGTGGATGGTCAAAGATACCAACTTGTATCAGATGAGCATAATACAGGTGTTGCACCGGGTACACCATGGAAAAATGGACCTGTACCAACAGATAAAGCTATTTATGGATTGGGACCAATCGAAATTACAGTTAGCTATTTTGAAGATTTCATCAAAATATTAGAACAAGTCTTTGGCATGAAAGTGAAACATGAAGAAGATAATGTTGCTTTATTAGAAGTCGGTGAAGGTGGCAATGGCGGTCAAGTAATTTTAAGAAAAGATGCTGAAGGACCAAGCATCGCGTCAAGGATATGGTGAAGTACATCATGTGTCATTCAGATTAAAAGATCATGAAGCAATTGAGCAATGGATGGAAAAATATAAAGAAATGGGCATAGGTAATTCTGGCTTAGTGGATAGATTTTATTTTGAAGCTTTATATGCACGTATCGGTCATATATTAATTGAAGTATCTACAGATGGCCCAGGTTTTATGGGTGACGAACCGTATGAAACACTTGGAGAAAGTCTAGCACTGCCACCATTTTTAGAAGAGCAACGTGAATATATTGAATCAGAAGTCAAACCATTTAACACAAAACGTTAAAGCACTCGCATTAAAAAAGTGTAAAGGTAAATAATTAGGGGGGAACAATTATGGAAGCAATTCAACACATTCATCATATTTCAGCAATTGTAGGTAATCCAGAAGAAAATATTCAATTTTATAGAGATATATTAAATTTGAAATTAATTAAAAAGACAGTGAATTTCGATGATCCGTCTACGTATCATTTATATTTCTCGAATGGTAACGTCGATAATGGAACGATATTAACGTTTTTCAATTGGCCAAATGCACATAAAGGTCGTATTGGTGCAGGGCAAGTTGAAAGAATTGCGTTTAGAATTCCAAAAGATGCTATTGCGGCTTGGGAACAACATTTACAAGAAAATGATATAAAGGTAGAAAGAACACAGTTATTTGATAAAGAAACGCTAGAGTTTGATGATATACATGGTTTGCCATTGGCACTTGTTGAAGGCGAAACAAATACAGGTAATGACAAAGATATTATTGGTTTTCATGGTGTGACGCTGTTGTCTATGGATCCAACAGCGACTGCCCGTACTTTAACAACTGATATGGGGTTGTCTCAAGTAAGTGAAAATGATGATTATCTCCATATTGAAACAGCTGGAGATTGGCAACATCATGTGATGGTTAAGAAAGTCGCACCGAAAGAAAATGTACGTTGGGGTGTTAGCGTTGTACATCACATTGCTTGGTCTGTACCTACAGATAAAGACCATCGTGGTCGGCAAGTAAAAATGACAGGAAAAGGTTATCACGTAACAGATGTTAAAGACCGCAATTATTTTAATGCAGTTTACATGAAAGAACATGGTGGTATCATTTTTGAATTTGCGACAGAGGGTCCAGGATTTACTGTTGATGAACAATTTGAGGAACTTGGTACACATTTGATGTTACCACCTCAGTTTGAAGATAAAAGAGAAGAACTTTTACGCCATTTACCACCAATTAGAATATAGTGGTTTATTATAATAGTGATTTTACACATTAGCGAGGTTGAATGAATATAATACAACAATAAAAGGAGCTGTCGATATATGGAACACATTTTTAAAGAAGGCGAAGCAAACGCACCTACATTTATTTTATTACATGGTACAGGTGGGGATGAAAAAGACTTGTTACCATTAGGTGAAGTATTGAATTCTAAATATAATGTATTAAGTGTTAGGGGAGAAGTTTCTGAAAATGGTATGAACCGTTACTTCAAACGTCTAGGAGAAGGAAAATACGATATCGAAGATTTAGAATATAGAACAGAGCGCTTAATTACATTTTTAAAAGAAGCGGCTGATAAATATAACTTTGATTTAGCTCAAGCCATACCAGTAGGTTTTTCAAATGGCTCAAATATAGCGATTAGCATGATGTTACATGATAATATTACATTTAAAAAAGCATTGTTATATGCACCACTTTATCCTGTAGATTTAGTGAACAATAAAGATTTAAGTGGTGTAGATGTATTACTCTCTATGGGAGAAAATGATCCAATCGTTCCTGTAGAAGCTAGTAAGAATGTAATTGATATTTTTGAAAGCCGTGGAGCAAATGTAACGCAAGTTTGGGTGAACAGTCACGAATTGACTCAAGCAGGTATTCAAGCGGGCCAAACAGTATTAAATCAATAATTTAGCAAGAATTAGAAGGCATAAACTTCATGTGTGTAAAATAGCGCATGCAGTTTATGTCTTTTTTTATTTAGAGGTAATAATAACTAGATTTAAAATACATAAAAAAGAAGAGTCTAAGACAAAATATATGTCTCAGACTCGATTATTACCTAGTCAGCTGTCTTGGACTGGTTTCATACGATGAAATCTTGCTAGGAAAAATAGATTCCTATCCCACTCTCCAAAGTGGTGGAAATATTCGATTTTGACTATATCTTATAAAAGTGATTTTCTTTCGGAATATAGATGATCAAATATGTGTTATTCGGGTTTGTTTTTAAGTATCCCTTTAATAAATATCGGAATTAATAGAATGAAACCGAAAATACCCATAATAGGGAATACTTTGCCTATCAATTCGATAAAACCAATAAAAGTTGTAGCAAAAGTAATGATTGCCATTACGATAATTAAAATGTAATACGATTTACTATAAGGTTCAGTAAAGCGTGAGGCAAATGCATACATTAAACCTACAACTGTGTTATAAATAACCAAAATCATAACGATAGCCATAAATACACCAATAAAAGGAGAAATATTATTTGCTAGTAATAATGATGGGAGTGCAACGCCTGTAATTTGAGCAAACTCTGTAACCATTCCAAGATTGAGCATTAGCAATAAGAAGGTGATGATAATACCACCAAAAATACCACCCCAAATAGTGGATTTCTCAAATTTTAAACGTCCGCCCATTACTGAAAGAAAGCTAAAAGCAGCGAGCAATTTGTAAACTACCATAATTGATTGCGTCGAACCACCACCAGTTGTCTGTACGGCCTTCACTGTTTGCATAGTTGTCAGCAGCCTCAAAATTAAATTGGCCAGTTGAAAAATAATATATTGCAATAATTGTTACTATTAAGACTAAGAATGGGGTAACCATACCTAATACAGTAATTAAGCGATCAAATTTTAAAAATAGTGTTAATAAAATAACTAAGATTAATAAAAATGAACTAAGACCATAGGGAATATCAAAACTTTCATTAATTGTAGATACGCCACCTGCAGTCATAATCATTGCTAATGCAAATAAAAATAATGTTAATATGATATCAAATATCGTAGCAATTGTACGAGGTAAGTAAAATTTAATCGGTTCTGTATGACTATGTGAACGCAGACGATAACCTGTGTTCAGCACAAAAACCCCGCCAACAGTAATAATCAAGCCAGTAATAAAAACACCATAAATACTAAAATTACCGTTACTTGTAAAAAATTGGAAAATTTCTTGCCCTGTAGCAAAGCCAAGCACCTACTACAACACCGACAAATGCAAAAGCAACAATAATAATTTCTTTTAATTTATTCATATTGTTTGGAATCCTTTCATGACAATTCATTATCCGAATTAAGTTATGTTATATAAAAAACATCACAATAGTTAATTCTACCTTAAAAAGGAAGAGAAATAAACACGAAAGTTTATTTGGTGTAGACATATGTATATCAGGAACGTACTTTATGAAGCGTTTCGGAATAGCGCTACGATTAAAGTGAAATATGTGTGGGTATATAGTGAAGGTCATTTTAGTGCGTTAAACTTAAAATTTTGGTAGTATGTTTTTCTGTTAATGAATTTTTGAAAGAAAGCATAAAAAAGTTGTTTGATATTAAAAATAGAGAGAGGGAGTTATGTGACTTTACTAAACTTACCGTTAATGTTGCTTATCGTTATATTTTTAGCGCTTGGCATTTTCAGCCAGTGGTTTGCTACCAGAATTAAATGGCCATCGATTGTCGTCATGGCCATCGTAGGGTTACTTGTAGGACCAATATTTGGTCTGATTAATCCTCAAGAAAGTTTAGGACAAGAAGTGTTCAGTCCATTAGTATCATTAGCTGTAGCAATTATCTTATTCGAAGGAAGTAGTAATTTAGACTTTCGTGAATTAAAAGGTATTTCCAAGGCAGTGATGCGTATCATTACTATAGGAGCTACGATTGCTTGGATCTTAGGTTCTATTGCCTTACATTATGTATTAGGATTCTCATGGGCAATTTCACTCGTCTTAGGCGGTTTATTTTTAATAACGGGACCTACCGTAATTCAACCGTTATTAAAACAAGCTAAAGTTCGAAAAAGTGTAGATTCAATATTAAGATGGGAAAGTATCATACTTGATCCTATTGGCCCTATGTTAGCGCTCGGTGCTTTTTATGTGTTTCAAATATTTGAACAGGGCTTTGAATTGCAAATTATATTGAGTTTCGTCTTACGTTTCTTAGTAGCTGTGGTCATCGGTTTTGGTGCATCATACTTATTTATGTGGCTGATTAAACGTGATTTAATCCCTCAAAATCTCATGCCACCGATTCAATTAGTCTTTATTTTATTAATATTTGCTATATGTGATGAAATTTTACCAGAATCTGGATTACTTGCAGTTACAATTTTCGGTTTAATGATGGCACGCATGAAACGACACGATTTAATATTCAAAGAATCTGATCATTTTATTGAGAACACGTCATCAATCATGATTTCAACGGTATTTATTTTAATTACATCTTCTTTAACATTAGAAGTATTAAAAAGTGTCATGTCGTGGAAATTATTTATTTTCTGCGCAATCATGATTATTTTAATTAGACCGATTTCAATTATACTGGCTACGATAAATACAGAAATTTCAAAACGTGAACGCGCGATGGTGTCTTTGATGGCGCCACGTGGTATTGTCGTTCTTACTGTTGCTCAGTTTTTTGGGGGCTTATTTGTAGAGAAAGGTACACCGATGGCTGAATTCATAACGCCAGTTACTTTTGGTTTAGTGTTTATTACCGTAGTGATTTATGGTTTTAGTTTCTTACCATTGAGTAAAGTGATGAAGCTTTCAAGTACAGAACCACCTGGTGTAATCATTGTAGGGGAAAGTGAATTTGCTTTTCATCTCGGTGCAAAATTGAGAGAACATAATATTCCAGTTATGGCATTTAATTTATTTAAAAATACGTCTCAACGGTCACATGATTTAGATTTTGAAATTTTTGAAGGCAATTTACTGTCTAGTAATGATCGTATTTATGCAGATATGACACGTTACAACAAATGTTTACTTATGACGCAATCATTTGTATTTAACAGTCTAGCATTTAATGAATTAGTCCCAGAATTTGGTTTGAAAAATGTAGATATGATGCCCGTGTCATTTAGTGATGAACATGCACGAAGTAATGTGGATGGGCCAATCAAAAATCATATTCTTTTTGATTGGAATTTTACATCACGTTGGTTTAACCGTTTTATTAAAGATCACAATATTATAGAAATACCAGTATCTTGTAAAGATGAGTTAACTGAAAATGATATGATACTTTATCATATCGGCGATGGTAAAGTCGTAACATTCAAACGTGGTAATAATAATCCTGTAGAATCAGAAAAAGGGATGATTGGTTATTTGAAAGACGCTTATTTACATCAAAATATATAGAAAAAATCCATTTGCGCAATGTTTTATTGTTAGCAAATGGATTTTTTATGCGTTTATTGAGTTGTTTTAATTTACGAAACGGTCATGCATTAACTCTTTTAAGATATCAATTTTTTCTTGGATAGTTTGACCTGAATTCGTATCACGTATTTTTTTACGCTGTAATTCTTTATCTACGACGCGGCGAATCGAAAGTTCGTCGGCACCGTTAAGTAGAACATGCTTTTTCGAATTAAAATGTTTATGAGCCACAAGTCGCATACCGAATGAGTTATAAAGTAAGGTATAGCCTGCGATACCGGTCGTTGATTGATAGGCTTTTGAGAAGCCGCCATCGATTACAATCATTTTACCTTCTGCTTTAATTGGATTTTCACCATCAATTTCTTTTACAGGGGTATGTCCGTTGATAATATGGCCTTGTTCTGGATCTAATCCAAAGTCTTTCAGCATTTTTTTACACATATCTACATCTTCACGTAAATAATAATATGGGTTTTTAGCTTCTTTATGTGCTGATTTATCACTAATAAAGTAACGTTCAAAAGTTGTCATTGCTCGTTTACCAAATAATGAAGAATATTTGCCAGTCCATAAATACCACACGAGATCAGTTGCTAAGTCATCTTCAATTTCTTTATTATCGAATGCTTTTCTTACGTGAGTTTCAAAGTAGTCTAATAAGTTTCGACCATAACGTTTTTCACCGTCTATCGTCATAGATTCCATTTCACCATTTTCATCTACAGGAATGCAACCATGGATAAGTAAATTACCGTTATAAGGCAAATAGAGCTTGCCTTTTTGCATTAAGAAAGTCATATGACGTTTTAATTTTTCTGATTGTTGAACAGATAATAATAAATTGTTCATCACTTCTTCTTCTTCTTCAAGTAATTTATTAGGGTCTTCTGGATCGATTGTTTGGAAACAAGTATTTTCTAACGTGTAAGTCTTGCCATACAATGTAGCTTCATTTTTTGCATAATCGATACTTTCTAACACTAAACGCTCTTCCATTTCGAATGTTGGGCGACGTTTAATAATAGGTGCTTCTAATTTAAACTGTAAGATTGCGATAGCTTGGTGTATTTTCGTGATTTGTTCTAATTCTGCTTGGGTTAAATCCTGAGGATTTTTAGGTTGAAACGCTTTGTTATTACCATCATAGTACTTTTCAGCAAGTGTTAATAATGGGCGCAAATTAATACCATAGGCATCTTCAACGATATCTAAGTTATTGTAACGTGCGCAAATACGCAGTAAATTAGCTAAACAAACCTTAGAGCCCGCATATGCTCCAATCCATAAAACGTCATGATTACCCCATTGAATATCTATTGAAGGATAGTCAATCAGTGTTTCTAAAATTTTATCTGGTTCTGGGCCACGATCATAAATATCACCTACAACATGTAAATGATTAACTACTAAATGTTGTATAGTAAATGATAAACCGATGATTAAATCATCAGATTGTTCAAGCTCTATGATTTGATTGATTAATGTTTCGTAATAGGAATGTTTATTATTGTATTTATTACTTTTATACAGTAATTCTTCAATAATGAAGACATAGTTTTTAGGTAAAGATTTACGTAATTTTGTACGTGTATACTTTGATGATGCATATGTAATCAATTTAATTAAACGATTAATTGTAGTTACATACCACTCATCTAATTCAGCTTTAGAAGTAAAATTGTTTTTTATTAATTTTATTTTTTCTTCTGGGTAGTATACGAGTGAGGAAAATTCATTAATTTCTTTACGTGTTAAAGTATCTTGGAAAATGTCGTTAATCTTTGACAGTACATTCCCAGACCCATTACGTAACACATGTTGGAAAGCATGGAATTCACCATGTAAATCACTGACGAAGTGTTCTGTGCCTTTTGGAAGTTCTAAAATAGATTCCAAATTAATGATTTCTGTAGCCAATTCTTCCTTTGAGTTGAATTGTTCTGAAAGTAAGTCTAAATATCTGTCCTTTACGCTCTTATCCGTTGTTTTACACATGATTTATGTCACTCCAGTTGTATAATTTTTGTAATGTTTTGTATTACAGCTATGTAAAACGCTTTCATTATATAGTCTATATTGTAGCATTATTTTGAATTGTTATGTCCATTTCTTATTATATTATTAACTGTACATAAATTCTAAAAAATGGCTTAGTCATGTATAAACGATAGCAAATATATATAATGGAAAAGGTCGATTATCACAAAAAATAATGTAAAATAACATGTTACTCAAATACAGTTAAAATGATATTAATATAAAAGTTGTGGGAAACATACATTATTTTGAATTGTAAAGTGTGATTATAAGCACGAAAAGAGAATAATTACACCTTTAATTTTAACCGTTAAAAACGCTTGTATAACAGCATTTATAGTGTCATAAAGACCTTTTAATAAAAAAAGACCAAAAAAACTTCTCATAAGTGGTTTAAAATTCCATTAATTTTTGTATAATGAATGCATGTGACAAAATCATATAATAAAAGGGAGTTTGTTCAATGTTTACATTGGGAGCATCATTACAGAGTCAAGTAGACCCGAACTGGCAAACGTATATTATGCTGATTATTTATTTCATTGTTTTATTGGGCATAGGTTACTATGGCTTTAAACAATCGACAGGCAATGTCAGTGAATATATGTTGGGCGGCAGAAACATTGGTCCATATGTAACAGCACTATCTGCAGGTGCATCCGACATGAGTGGTTGGATGATCATGGGACTACCTGGGGAAGTTTATACTACTGGGCTATCAGCAGCGTGGTTAGCGATTGGTCTAACTATAGGGGCATACATAAACTATATTGTTGTAGCACCGCGTCTCCGTGTATATACAGAGAAAGCTGGGGACGCCATTACGCTACCAGATTTCTTTAAAAATAGATTAGATGATAAATCTAACTCTATTAAAATAATTGCCGGGGCAATTATTGTCGTATTCTTTACGCTTTATACTCATTCTGGAATGGTTTCAGGTGGGGTGTTATTTGAAAGTGCATTTGGTATGAACTATCACTTAGGTATGATAATCGTAGCGGCTATTGTTATTGCATATACATTCTTTGGTGGATATTTAGCCGTATCATTAACAGACTTTTTCCAAGGGGTCGTTATGATTATCGCTATGGTAATGGTACCGATTGTTGCTATGATGCAATTAAGTGGACTTGATACAATATCACAAGCAGCAGCATTAAAACCTACGAACTTGGACTTGTTTAAAGGTACAACAGCGATAGGTATTATTTCATTCTTTGCTTGGGGCTTAGGTTATTTTGGTCAGCCGCATATTATTGTACGTTTTATGTCTATCAAATCAATCAAACAAATACCAACAGCAAGACGTTTTGGTATTGGTTGGATGGCAATCAGTTTATTAGGTGCAGTAGGCGTCGGTCTTACAGGTATCACATTTATCAATCAAAGTGGTACTGATATACAAGATCCTGAAACACTATTCATTTTAATGGGACAAATTTTATTCCATCCGCTTGTTGGTGGATTCTTACTTGCTGCTATTTTAGCCGCAATTATGAGTACAATTTCTTCACAATTGTTAGTGACATCTAGTTCATTAACAGAAGACTTTTATAAATTATTCCGTGGTGAGAAAGCAGCCAAAGAACATCAAAAAGAATTTGTTATGGTGGGACGTTTATCAGTAATCGTTGTAGCACTTATATCACTTTGGATTGCTTGGACACCAAACGACACGATTTTAGGTCTTGTAGGTAATGCATGGGCAGGTTTTGGTGCAGCATTTGGACCACTTGTACTATTGTCATTATATTGGAAAGGCTTAAGTCGTACTGGTGCAGTGAGTGGTATGTTATCAGGGGCAATTGTAGTAGTTATATGGATTGCGTTTGTTAAACCACTTGGTGAAATCAATGATTTCTTTAATTTATATGAAATCATACCAGGCTTCTTAACAAGTTTAATTGTAACGGTTGTAGTAAGTAAATTTACTAAAAAACCTGAGATTGATGTTGAAGCTGATTTAGCAGATGTACGTCAAACTGTTAACGATGCTAAAAAGCAAAAATAGTACATAATTTAAATAAGGGGTTTAAATTATGACTACAAAATTAAACAAATAAACTAAATAGTGATTGTGGAATCACCATTTAGTTTAAAGCGGGAGAAATTATAGATTATAAAAGACTAACTTCAAAGGGGAGTTAGTCTTTTTTATTGATTAAATTGACTTCAAAATATGATGTATTTCGATTTATTACTGAATGATACTTTTTTGAATGATTGATATAAAGCATGCAATGTTTGCGATATTGAGTTTGCGGTAATTAATAAAGATAATGATTTCCTAGGAGGATTAAAAGATGGTTACTGTAAATGCTATAATGAAGATTGACCCGTCAAAGCGTGATCAGTATTTAGCACTAGTAGAACCACTTGTATTAGCAGACTAACAAAGAAGATGGCGCATTGTATTATGCACACTTTGAACGCACTGATGAGCCTAATACATTTGCTTTTATTGAACAATATGAAAATGAAGAAGCTTTAGAAGTGCACAATGGTACAGAACACTTTCAACACTTTTTCAAAAAAGTTACGCAATATTTGATTACTAAACCAGATATTCAAGTTTCTCAAACTAAATAAAAGACTATTTCAAAATAAGAGTCTAAACTTACGTAATCTTGTGAGTTTAGACTTTTTATTCCTTTTTCCTAGGGTTAATTAAGACACTAAGCTGTTGTAGTGTAATATAATGGTGTATAATTTCATATTGGAAGCAATTATAATAAAAATACCCCTATTTTTTAAAAGTGCGTAATACGTTTTAGTAAGGAGAGAAGAGATAATGTTGTATCAACACGGTACACTAGGTACGTTGATGGCAGGTTTGTTAGAAGGCACTGCTACGATTAACGAGATTTTAGAACATGGTGATTTAGGTATAGGAACGCTAACTGGCTCTGATGGTGAAGTTATTATATTAGATGGTATCGCATATCATGCTAATGAATATGGTGAGTTCAAACAATTAGAGGGTCACGAAATGACACCATTCTCTACAGTTACCCCTTTCAAAGTAGATAAGCAATTTGATGTTCGATATATCACCGACTCTGAAGCTGTGTTGAATGAAATCCAACGTCAAGCGACGAGTAATAATATATTTATAGCTGTCAAAATCACCGGTAAATTTGAAATGATTCATGCCAGAATGATGCCGAAGCAAGAGAGACCTTATACAAAATTAATAGAATCAGCTAAAAAACAACCTGAATATACGAAAGAACAAGTACATGGCACGATTGTAGGATTTTATTCTCCACAATTATTTCATGGCGTCGTCGCAGGAGGATTTCATTTACATTTTGTGGATGAAAATAAAACGTTTGGTGGCCATGTCTTAGATTTTGAATTTAATAGTGGTTCTGTAGAAATTAGTAATATAGAAACACTTGAACAACACTTTCCTGTGAATAATGATGAATTTTTAAAAACAGATATAGATTATTCAAGCGTTCATGAAGATATTAAAGAAGCAGAATAAATCATTGAGTGCTATAAAAAGATTTTTCACATCATACAAACAATGAAATGATTTATAATAATTTGGCTATGAAATTATCCAATCAAATACGGCAAAATATTTTTAGAAAAGTGTTAAAATGGTGGAGTGATGTTTTGAGTTGGACATATGTAGCTTTACGATAATAAAAAATATTGAATTGTTAGTAAACTGAGATAAATAGGCTACATGTGCTTACGATCTAATGAGACTGAGATATAAATACAACATACTACGTTGTAAATGTAAATTTGAGATTACACAGTAGTTGTCTGATATCTAAATGCACTTGTATCAAGTTTTAAAGAACTAATGCTTCATGTATGAAGGCTAGTAGTTCTTATGCAAGAGCCTCAGCTCTTGTATTCCTTTATCTAGTCAGCCTTGTGGGGGTGGGAATACGAAATCAAATTTCACATTTTTGATTTCTCTCTCTCTCCCATTTTTATATGTGCTTTTTAAATACTAAAATTTGTAGGGCGCATACGTATTAAACTAATAAAAAAATAAAATATTAAAGGAGATGAACACCAACATTGGTTAAATATTTAAAGTCACTTGTTCGATTTAATACCATGAAAATCGATGTTGCTAAAGGTTTAAGACAAGCTATATTAATGTTTATCCCACTCGTTATTGGTTATTTAATGGGTCATCTTTCTACAGGATTATTAATATCTACTGGTACTTTAGCACATATATATGTATTTGGTGGGTCATCCAAATCGAAACTACGTATCGTATTTTTCTCATCGATAGGGTTATCTATTGCAATGATATTAGGTACGCTCACAGTAAGCCAGCCACTTATCTTTGGTGTATTACTACTTATTGTTACGGTGATTCCGTATTATATATTTAGTTCGTTGAATATACCTGGACCTTCATCGACATTCTTTATTGTTGCTTTCAGTTTACCTTTTAACTTACCTGTAGCTCCAGAAGAAGCCTTATATAGAGGGCTTGCTATGTTTGTTGGGGGATTATTAGCAACATTAATTGTTACTATCCTTATAGTAATCTCAAAAGAATCTGCAGAATCAAAAGCTATTAAAAACGATTATAATATCATTAAACAACTTATTTATAATTTTGATGATCCGAAAGCATTTGCTAAAGCATCACAATTCGCAGTGACTGCTTTTAGAAATTCAGACACTCAGCTGATCACTTCCAGTACTGCCAAATCTAAAGAGTCACCCGAATTTCAACGTTTGCTGTTACTTCATAATACGGCGCAAGGTATTCATTCAGAATTATTAGAGCTGAATGAAAAGAACACACGTCCATTACCTAAAGAAATCAAAGTAATGGCAGATTTTGTAATTAAACTTGTATATTCTGAAGGTGATATTAAAAAACAATGGACAAAAGCAGTGGAAATTGATGACCAATATCAAAATCTCGTTGATAATATATTCAAAGTAGATGCAATCATGAATGCAGGTGATGAACGTGTAGAACATGAAATTGATATTCGTGTTCCTATATACGGACATCGTATGTTAACAAATTTAACACTGGATTCATTTGTGTTTAGAAATACATTACGCTATACAGTTATTATGGCTATTTCAATTTTTATAGCGCTTATGTTTGGTTTTGAAAAAGCATATTGGATTCCTTTAAGTACACATACAGTACTATTAGGTTCAACAACGTTACATAGTTTTGAGCGTGCTTGGATCTAGGGGAGTTGGTACAATTATAGGTGTGCTTGTATTATCTCTTATTTTATTATCGACGCCGCCGTTACCAATTGCGATTCTCTTGTTAGCTGCAGCAGCAGGTGTGACAGAAGTGTTTGTGGGGGCTAACTATTCATTCGCTGTTATTTTCATAACGATTCAAGTGATCTTGTTGAACGGTATAGCAGCAAACCACTTAACAATTTTAATTGCGTTGCCACGTGTGATTGATGTAATTGTGGGTATTGCAATTGCTGTTATTTGTTTATTGATAATAGGCAGAAAGACAGCGTCATCCATGTTACCAGCAACACTTGCAGACGTTGCAAGAGACGAGGCAGTATTATTCCATTACTTGTTTGCAAGTAGTAAATATTCATCACGAGAACAAGACAAACAAGAAATGCTTCAGTTAAGTGTGAAACTCAATAACATGAAGCAAGTATATAACAGCGCAAACGGTGAACTGTTTAGTAATAAGATGGTCATACAGTATTATTATCCGAGTATTTATGCCCTAGAAGAAATTAGCTTTATGCTTACAAGGGCTTTGAGTAATGAAGAAAGATATCATATAGATGATGAAACAATGGGCGAATACTTACTTATCTTTGAAAATATAGCAAAACATTTTGAAAGAGGTTCGCATATTAAAGTCCAAGAAATACCAGAACTACCTCAGTATATACACATTAAAACATCATTGATGAGTATTCAGAATAACTGTATGAATGCAAGACAAAAAGTGAATTTAGCACAAGTTTAAAAAGCAAGCCAACCCTATGATGAATGAAATCAAGGGTTGGCTTGCTTTGTTTTTTATTTATTTTAAGGTGTCAAACAAGTTTTCAAGTGCGAAAGGGAGTCTGAGGTTTGTCTGAGGTAAGACTGCCCTTAGTGATCTTGTTTATTTTCACCTTCTTGTTCTGCTTTCTTTTCTTCCTCTTGTTTTTTCTCTTCAATATCTTTCTTAGCTTCAGTTCTTTTCTGTTCTTGTTGTTTTTCTTGGTCTTCCATTTTTTTATAACGTTCTTTTTGTCTAAACCCATAAGTACTTTCTAATATGAGTTCTTCATTGTTTAAACCAGCACCAATTGCACCGGCAACTGTTGATATAGAAGTAGCAAACCAAGCAAGATTTATATAAGTGATTAACGTTGCGGGGCCACCCATTTGTAAAGTTTGGCCTAAATAGCCTGAAGGCAAGACTACAAGAGTAGCAATTAAGAATAAAAAGAATAATATTATATAATAAATGATAAGTGAAACAGTTAGCGTTAGTACTGTCGTCAAATTATATAACATTGTAACTCTTTTATTTCTACTCTCTTTTTTCGATTCCCATAAATGGTGCGCTACAATAATCCAAAACATCATGCCAAAAATGGCGACTACCATCATGAGTAACATACGCCAAGATGAATAAACATAACTTAAATTCCACATCGTAGTAAAAACGATACCGAAAGCACCAGTAGTGAATGCTATGGCTACGACATTACTTAAGCTACTGAGCATGTTTAATGGATTGTTTGCAAATGTCATACCACTAATTAAACGGAAAGAACCTTTTGTATTAGATGAAACAAAATAATGTGTATGTTTGGAATTTGTATCTTCCAAATATGCTGTACGTGATTTTAAAGTTGAAAGTGGAAATTGTGATTTTAATTTTTCTTGACTATCTTTATCGTGGTTACTATTTTTTTGTAAATCCTGTGAATGATCCATATTTACAGTTTCAATAATTCCAACTATAGATTTTTGTATACGTTTTTGAACTGGTCGCCAACCGTAGGAAGGGACGGAAATTAAACTGGCACCATTACTTTTATTGATATCAAAAGCGATTACATTATTATCTTTAATAATAGGGAGGTCAGTAAGTCCTATCGTATATTGCCAATTATTATTATTTTGGTAGTTAGCAATTTTCTCGAATATTTCTTTGGCGGTTTCTGCAGAACCGGTGAGGGGATCAACAACTGTATTGATTTTCCATTCGATATCTTTAGCAAAATAATTTGATAATACCTCTGATAAGTTATTTTCAAGATTGTGAGCGATTTTTTCTGTTATTCCTGGCGCCGCTACTAATCCAATTTCAATCGTTCTATTTGTCATTGGAATCCTCCTCACTGTGTGACAGTTTTTGGCCATTATTGTATTCTGATGCTTGATTAGAACTATTAGTGTTATCGTCGTCTTGTTCTAGTTCTTTATATCTATAATATTGTCTGAATGAATATGTTACACGTTTGATTTTTTCAGCATTTTCAACCGTTGAACCCATGGCACCGACTAAAATGCCCAACGAAGTTATAAACCAAATAAGGTTAATATAGTTGACGAAAGTTGGCTGTTTTTCATTCAAAGAAGTCCAGCTAGAAAAGATCTCTGGTGGTACAAATAATAATGTGCTTATTGTGAGTAATATAAATAATGCAACAAAATTAAAAATGGTAATAGCGAATAATGTAGTCAATGTCGTGAAATTGTAAATGAAACGATACGATTGTTGTGTCTTTGGATTTGGGCGCTCCCATAAATTATATGAATATATTAACCATCCGACCATGCCGCTTATAGATAATAACATGAGTAGAATAAAGCGCCAGTATTCATAATCTAAGCTCAAATCCCATGGTGTTGAGAAGATTGCGATATATGTTCCAGTTGCAAAGGATACTGAAATAATTTTTTTGAAATCTAAAATAGCAGACCAAGGTTCATTAGAAAAAGTCATGCCTAAGATTAAATGAAACCAACCTAAAAATGATGTTTTAGAAACAATACGCTTTCTATTATCTTGTTTGTTATCTTCATTTGGTATAACTTCATTGAATTTTGTTAATTTAAAATACTTTGATTTCAAAAGGCTTTTATCTGAACCTGAAGTAAAAAAATATTTAACAATAAATGTAATGAAATGACGTAGCTTGTGTTTTAAATTCACAGCACCTAATGCTGGAACCGATAATAATGCTGTTTTGTCGTCTAGGTTTATATCACAAATTACAGTTTTATTATTAGATAAGCTTGGTAAATCAGTTATACAAATTGTGTAATCCCAATTCTTTTGTTTTTTAATATTTGATGCGATATCTAGTGCTTTATCCATATGTTCAGCAGTTCCAACCATTGAAGCGACATGTGTTTCAAATTCCCAATTCGTTTTATCATCTACATGGTTTTGGATATCATCAGCTAGATAATCGGAAATCTTGTTTATCAGTTTATGTGGCATGTCAGGTGAAGGAATTAAACCTATTGTTATATTTGTCATTATATCCCTCCTTTATAAATAGTGTATGAAATGATTAGATTCATACTTTAATTCCCGTTCGTTAAGGAAATTAATCATTTTTAATGAGTTTGAGTTTTTAATTGAAAGTGTATATTACTTTGTTTGTAACTTTTTAGTAGTGGTAAACAATAATTAAGACGAAGAATAAATTATAACGTAGGAGGTTGAAGTTAATGCCTTGGACAATGAATGATTACCCACAAAGTTGGAAAAACATGGAAAAACTAGAACTTAAAAAAGCAATAGATATTGGAAATGCGATGCTTAAAGATGGTTATAAAGAAGATAGAGCAATACCAATTGCGACGAAACAAGCTGAATCTTGGTATAAAGACGCTTCTAAAAAAGAATTAGATGAATTGAAAAACAAGAAAATAACTAAACATGAAAAAGATGATTCAGCGAATCCTAAATTAAATAATAAAGATGTTCACGTTTATTTTGAAGATAATAAGTGGAAGATTAAAACGGAGGGTGCTAAGCAAGCTTCCGATAGTTTTGATAAGAAAGAAGACGCCATGAAACGTGCACGTAATATTGCTGATAACAGATCGACAGAAGTGAGAGAACATAAGAAAGATGAATAGCATTCAAATATTCAGTTTTCTAGTCATCTTTGCCGGGGTGGGACAACGAAATCTCATTTAAAAATGAGGTTTCTGTTCCACTCCTTTTTTTAAATATATTTTAGTTTTGAAAACAAAACAACGATTTTTTAAAAGTGTAGTTTATCACATTTGAAGTATCTTTTTATTTAGTTAATAAATGGGAATTAGCTATAATGTAGTTTAAGTAGATTTTTGGGAGGAACGAAATATGTATATTGAACGTAAACCTTCGTTAAATATAGACAATTTGAAGGAAGAATTTAGAGCGAGTATAAAAAATATCAATAATCAAGAAGATGCATTTGATATGGTAATAGGGTTTGTTGCTTTAGAACAATTATACTCGTCAGCGCTTAAGGAAATTAGTACTAAGTTAGATATCTTAGATGACAATTTTCAACAAATGTATAAACACAACCCAATTCATCATATGGAACGTCGTGTTAAAGAAATGAGAAGCTTAATTAAAAAGTTAAATCGTAAAGGATTAGAGATAAGCACAACGTCTGCTAAAGAAAATATACTAGATATCGCAGGTATTAGAGTGATATGTAATTATATTGATGATATTTATGTTATAGAAGAATTATTACTCAAACAAGAAGATGTGAAGCTCTTGAAACGTAAAGACTATATTGGAAATCCTAAAGATAATGGATATCGTAGTTTACATATCGTTGTAGCCATTCCAGTATTTTTAGCTAATTCAGTAGAAACTGTGCCTGTAGAAATTCAAATTAGAACAATTGGTATGGATATGTGGGCAAGCTTAGAGCATAAAATACGCTATAAAAACACTGAAAATACTGAGAACCATAGAAATGTATTAAAGCAATGTGCAAACGAAATAACAGCGGTTGAAAGTAAAATGCAAAATATACATTCTGAAGTCTTCGATAATTAAATAAGGCTACATTAAAGTTGAAGCTCTAATTTGTTGTGGCTAGGGACGGGTGTCGTGAGCTTCACCCATCTTAATGCTTCAAATTTTTTATGAAAGTAAAATAAATATAATAACCGATATGCCAGGTTCAAGTCCTGCCATGTCGGTTTTTTAAGTTGAAAAGAGATAAAAATATCATTTGCAAGCGTTTGCAAATACTGAACTTGTGTATTACTATACTTGTATACAAGTATATCGTATTGATAAAAGAGGTGATGTCATCATGAATTATAAATATCCAGAACAATGGTTAGAAGGTGTCTCGAAAGGTGAAATGATTGCTCGCAGAGATTCGTTTAAGAATTGTTGAGGGCACAATAACGCCAGATACGTTATTGACGGAGAATCAAATTGCTAAAGAATTTAATGTTAGTCGATCGCCAGTTAGGGATGCATTTAAATTATTAAAGCAAGATCAATTGATACATTTAGAAAGAATGGGCGCAGAAGTATTGCCTTTTGATGATACAGAGAAAAAAGAACTTTATGATTTAAGAATAATGTTGGAATCATTTGCGTTTAGTAGAATCAAAGCTTTGAATAATGAACAGATTGTTAAAGAATTACGTAAACAATTAGAAATGATGAAAGTGGCAGTTAAATTCGAAGATGCAGAAGCATTTACTGAACATGATATGAAATTTCATGAAGTAACCATACTCGCTTCAAAGCACCAATACTTAAAAAATTTTTGGAATAACTTAAGACCGGTAATGGAAGCACTGATACTATTGTCAATGCGTACACGCATGAGCGAGAATCCAGAAGATTTTGAGCGCATTCATCGTAATCATGAAGTGTTTATAGAAGCGGTTGCGAAGCAAGATGCTCGCAAAACTTAGAGAAGCATTCCATCTCAACTTTGATGATGTTGGTGAGGATGTTGACAGTTTCTGGTTAAATTAATGTTTTAACCCGGTAAAGAAGTAGGAGGAAAAATCATGAAATACATGATAGGTGTCGATATAGGCACAACGAGTACGAAGTCAGTACTATACGATGAAAAAGGTCAATTTATAATGAAACACAATATCGGTTATCCATTGCATACACCGAATGTGGAAATTTCTGAAGAAAACCCAGACGAGCTATTTGATGCAGTGTTAATGACAGTTAAGTATGTAATGAGAGAAGCTAATATCGCTAAAGAGGATCTCAAATTAATCTCCTTTAGTGCACAAATGCACAGTTTAATAGCAATGGATGCAAGTAATCAACGCTTAACTGAAAATTTAACTTGGGCAGATAATCGTGCAAGCCAATACGCTGAACTAATTAAAAATGAACATAATGGTAATGAAATATATCAAAGAACCGGCACACCAATCCATCCTATGTCACCATTGGCAAAAATATTCTGGATGAAGCACGAACAACAAGAAATATACAAACAAACTGCTACATTTGCTGATATTAAGACATACATTTTCTACCAATTATTTGAGCAATTTGTTATAGATCAATCCATGGCATCATCTACAGGAATGCTTAACTTAGAAACATTATCTTGGGATAAAGAAGCGCTCGAATTGTTAGGTATTGAAGAAACACAATTGCCAGAGGTTGTACCAACAACGCACATTTTAAAAGGTATGAAACATCGTTATGCAACATTGATGGGCATAGATGAAAATACACCAATTGTGGTTGGTGCAAGTGACGGGGTACTTTCCAATTTAGGTGTGAACGCATTTAAAAAAGGTGAAGTCGCTGTGACGATAGGAACATCGGGAGCGATAAGAACAGTGATAGATAAACCACGTACAGATTATAAAGGACGTATTTTCTGTTATGTGTTAACTGAAGACCATTATGTTATAGGTGGTCCTGTGAACAATGGTGGTGTTGTATTACGTTGGCTTCGTGATGAATTATTAGCTAGTGAAGTAGAGACTGCAAAACGTTTAGGCGTCGATCCGTATGATGTGTTAACTAAAATTGCTAATCGAGTTAAACCAGGTGCAGAAGGGTTGATTTTCCATCCATATCTCGTCGGTGAACGTGCACCATTATGGAATGCAGATGCTAGAGGTTCATTCTTTGGTTTAACACTAACACACAAAAAAGAACATATGATTCGTGCTCGCGTTAGAAGGTGTACTTTATAATCTTTACACCGTATATCTTGCGCTAATCGAAGTGATGAATGAAACGCCATCGACAATTAAAGCAACAGGCGGTTTTGCGAAAAGTGAAGTGTGGCGCCAAATGATGGCAGATATTTTTGATACGAATTTAATTGTACCTGAAAGTTATGAAAGTTCTTGTTTGGGCGCATGTGTATTAGGAATGAAAGCACTTGGGGAAATTGATGATTTTTCTATTATCGAAGAGATGGTCGGTACTACAAACGAACATAAACCAAACCAAGATAATGTAAAAGTGTATCAACAACTCGTTTCCATATTTATCAACTTAAGTCGATCATTAGAGGATCGCTACGCAGAAATTGCAACATTTCAACGTGAACATATGACAGAGGACAAACCATAGCAAAACGATATAGATATAACCTTTAAAGAGAAAAGTGACAAGTAAACAAGCGACACTCACGTTATGAAAAACTTGTCACATGCTCTTTAAAATTTTAATTATGAAAGAAAGCGTTACCATGATTGATTAGTTACATGTCTGTTAAGTTCTAATTCAATCTTTAATTTGAAAGGGGAGAACGATGATGTTTGAAACAATTTGGCCATTGATTACGGTGGTAATAGGAATTATCGTATTATTATCACTTATTATTTTCTTGAAATTAAACACATTTATTTCATTAATTATCACATCAATTGTGACAGCAATTTTACTAGGTATGCCTTTAGATAAAATCATTGAAACAGTAGAAAATGGTATGGGAAGTACACTAGGACATATTGCATTGATCTTCGGATTAGGCGCTATATTAGGGAAACTACTCTCTGATGGTGGGGGTGCGACACGTATTGCCGACACGCTCATCGATAAGTTCGGACCTAAACATGTACAATGGGCAATGCTTGTAGCTGCGTTTATTGTAGGTATTGCCTTATTCTTTGAAGTAGGTTTAGTATTATTGATTCCTTTAGTATTTACGATTGCTAAACGTGCAAATGTTTCACAATTGAAATTAGGTTTTCCAATGGTTGTGGCTTTATCTGTAACACACGGATTTTTACCGCCACATCCAGGACCAGTGGTTATAGCTAAAGAATTAGACGCAAACCTAGGTCATGTATTACTTTACGGTATGATTATTGCGGTTCCAGTTACAATTATAGCTGGACCATTGTTTAATAAAATTGCTCAAAAAATTGCACCAACAGCTTATACGCGTGAGGGTGATATATCAGCCTTAGGTGCACAAAAAGAATTTTCAGAAGAAGAAATGCCAGGATTCGGAGTCAGTTTATTAACTGCGATTTCCCCTGTTATTTTGATGTTGTTATCAACAATTGTACAATTAATTACAGGACATGAAGAAGCTACCAATGGCTTTGAATCATTTATTTACTTTATTGGTACTGCGGCTACGGCAATGCTTATCGCGGTATTGTTTGCAATCTTTACTATGGGTATAAAACAAGGACGCAAAAACTCAGAAATTATGGATTCAGTATCTAATGCGATTTATCCAATTGGGATGATGATCTTAATTATTGGTGGTGGCGGCACTTTCAAAGAAGTGTTAATTGAAGGTGGCGTTGGAGATACGATTGCTACATTATTTGAAGGTACAGAAATGTCGCCGATATTCTTAGCATGGCTGGTTGCTCGCAGTACTTCGTATTGCACTAGGTTCATCAACAGTAGCGACAATATCATCTACAGGTATCGTCTTACCATTGTTACAAGTATCAGATGTTAACGTTGCGCTCGTTGTTCTTGCCATAGGTGCGGGTAGTGTTATTTTATCTCACGTTAATGATGCAGGTTTCTGGATGTTCAAAGAATATTTCGGTTTGACTGTTAAAGAGACTTTCTTAACGTGGTCATTACTTGAAACTGTGATTTCAGTATCTGGTTTAATCTTCATACTTATACTTAATATGTTTGTATAAAATAGAAAGACAATTTGTCGACAAAGTCTAACGACTTTGTTGGCATTTTTTTATGCACGCTTTCTGCGGGCACAGCCTCAGCTTGTAGTCTTCGGCTAGTACTTTATTAACGAGGCAGGAGTTGGGCCAAATAATTGCCGTTTTAAACTAAAATAATCTCATGAGTGAACTCATATAAAAGCAAACACATATAAAAAATATAACTGGAAAAGAGAAAAAAGATTAACTTAATATCTATTAAAATTAAAAAATGAAATTGATGAACAAAGATAATCTCAATAAAGGAGTCCTTAATAGTTAAGAGGCTTTTTATGTAATTTATTATGAATTTTCAAATTTTTGTTGTGATTTTACGTTACTTAAATATAGTTGTCATTGAGAAGAACAACATTAAATTGCTTTAAAATGATAAAATAGAATCAATCTCAAATTTTTAACGGTGTCAAAATGCCTATTTCAATCTTTTCGAGTGATTGAAATATGAGTTATTGATGTTACACAAATATACGAGAATTGAAATTATACACAACTCATTTATAGTAAGTAAAATAGGGGGCTTAATTATGAAAAGAATATTACTGATCGCAAGCGCGTTTATCGGTGTCATTGTAGGAGCCGGATTTGCATCAGGGCAAGAAGTACTCCAATACTTCACGAGCTTTGGCATTATGGGGACATTTGGCGCTATCATTACTACAGCATTATTTGCTTATGTGGGTATGATGCTTGTTTGGTTAGGAAGTAAATCTAAGACAGATTCTCATAAAGAAGTTATACATAATATCACAGGGAAATCTATATTCGGTAAAATTTTAGGATGGATTATTGATTTAGTCATTATCTTTACGCTCTTTGGTGTAGGTGTCGTTATGATTGCAGGAGCTGGATCAAACCTTAATCAACAATTTGGAGTACCTTCAATTGTAGGTACTATCCTTATGACAATACTTATTTTACTTGCGGGTATGATGAAAGTAGAAGGCGTTGTTAAAGTTATTGGGAATATTACTCCATTTTTAATTATATTCATTATAATAATTTCAGTTTATAGTTTTATGACAACAGATACATCATTTTCACAACTTAATACAATGTCGGATGCGAAACCATCAACTTTACCCAATTGGTTTGTAGCAGGTGTAAACTATGCATCATTTAATACAGCAGTTGGTGCTTCTATGGCAATCGTTATGGGTGGGTCTGAGAAAAATACAAAAGTTGCGGCATTAGGTGGTTTATTCGGTGGACTCGCATTAGGTGTGATGATTGTACTAAGTCATTTAGCTATCTTTACACAAATCGATATTGTTGGCGAAATGGAGATGCCAATGTTAGGTATCGTAAATCATATTTCACCTATACTCGGCGTCGTTATGGCTTTTGTCATTTTCGGTATGATTTTCAATACTGGTTTAGGTATGTTCTATGCATTTGCAACTCGTTTTACGGTAGTAGATACGAAACGATTTAAACTTTTCTATACAGTTACAGTTATCGTTGGTTTATGCTTGAGTTTCGTAGGTTTTACAGATTTAGTAGCAATTTTTTATCCATTAATTGGTTATTTAGGACTTGTACTAATATTTGTATTATTCTATGCACCATTTAAACTCAAATTTGGTAAGAAAAATTCACATAAATAAGCACGAGAGTATAACGTAAAAAGTCGTTTATCTTGTTTGAATTAATATTTTTAATGAATTTTTTTAATAATAAAAAATGAACTAGTTATAGAGTTATTTGATAAATTCAAAGAAATTTAATATAAATTTCACACCTCACTCCTTATTTTTAGATATAATAAAAATATAAGGAATGGGGTGTTTTTTTATGAATGAGGAAACGCTAGAGATTTTACAGATGCATGCACTACAATTATTGGGAATTCGGCTAGAAGGATATGATATGAGTGATATGAATGGGGTGATTAATCATATCAAGACGCCGTTTACAAATACTGCGCGCAAGCAGTTCAAAAATGAATTGAAACATTTTATTGTGCAAATGCACAGCAATAAAATTTATCATTATACGAATCGTTTTGGTGTGAACTTTTTAATCTTCAAATTTAAAAAGTACAAACAAATTTATATTGTTGGTCCATATATGGAGAAGCGGCCTAATGAACGTCGTTGTAATGAGTTGCTCCAGAGTTTGGATATTAAAATATCTAAACTATCTATATTGAAACAATATTTGCTGACTATACCATTATGTCATCAAGTTAAAGCACAAAAAATGTGTCGTTTAGCAGTTCGATTCTTGAAAAAAAGAAATATAAATTATGAAACTGTAAAAATTGATTTTAGTTTTCATTCAAATACAGAAGATTTAGCAGAATCTAAAGCGCAAATGGATTATACGTTAAAAGAAATAGAGTATCGTTATAATTTAGAGAATCAGCTACTTACTGCAGTTGAAAATGGCAATGCTAATGAGGCTTTATCAATTCTTAATGCAATGAATTTATCAGTGGCAGGCTTACGACGTGTAAGGGATGATATTTCAAATGAACAATATAAGGCATATTTGATTAATACGTTATGCCGTAAAGCTGGTGAAAAAGCAGGTGTAAGTTTGATTCATATTGACGAAATATCTGCAAAGTATGCGGCATTAATAGATCAAACGATGGACATAGAAACTTTAGATGAAATTACCCATTCAATTGTTAAAGCATATACAGATAGCGCGATGAAGGTAAAAGCGAATGCCTATAGTCCAAAAGTAAGTAAGGTAATTCAATATATTGAAAGAAACTTAGATAGTGCATTGTCATTAGATGAACTCGCTTCATATGTTGGTTTGGCTCCGAGTTATTTGTCCAAAATATTTAATAAGGAAATTCATAAATCTATCTCACAATACATCATTGAATCTAGAGTTAAAAAGGGACGTGATCTTATTGCAAGAACTAAAATGACGGTCGCTGAAGTTGCTAATTATGTAGGTTTCAAAGAACAAAGTTATTTTACTCAGTGTTTTAAAAAACAATACGGAACAACACCATTAAATTATCGAACAAAACATAAAGAGTTTTATTAGAATAATGAAGTATAGAAAATTAAAAAAGGCTTTAAATCTTTCATTTTTAGTGAATATATTATTAAAAATATCAATAAAATAATAATTATGATGTAAAATCATTGTTTAACGTACAAGTTTACAACATATATTTAAAAAATGAATTGTAGGCAAACCAAAAAGAACAGCTGAATTTGTATGTCAAAAAGAAGCTGTAGTTACAGTGTTTGTGAATCACCTACACTTACGATGTATTAGTTAAGTGAAATTCATTTTATAACAACGTTGTTATTTTAATGTTGACTGTTTTGTATTTAAAAATATAATAAAGTTAAGATTCCTATAAATAAGGGTGAGCGATATGTCACTATCGACTTCAAAAACAGTTTGATTTATGGGGATAAAAATTTTTAACGATATAAGAAAACGCTTACATCACTGCATATCTTATTATCGATTGATTGTAACAATCACTAATACATACTAAGAAACGATTAAACAGCAAAGTGTAGTCAGAAACGTTTCTATAGTGGAAAGAGGTTATCAGCATGGTTACAGCAAAATTAAAACCAGCAAATAGTAAGTTAAAGAGTTTTAAAGAAATTCAATCACCAAGATTAAAATTCAAAGAAAAACTTGCATATGGATTTGGAGATTTAGGTAATGGCTTAATGTTTGATATGGGACAAATTTACTTATTGTTATTCTATACAGATATTTTGGGCATACCGTCAGTAGTTGGGGGAGCTGTGTTTCTTGTTGCGAAGTTCTTTGATGCTTTTGTAGATACTGGAGTGGGGACTTTAGTAGATAATCAAAGGAACTTTGCTAAACGTGGCAAGTTTAAGCCTTTTATTTTGTATGGTACGATACCGCTCGCCTTACTTACAGTTTTAACCTTTATGTCGCCAGATATTAGCCAAACTGGGAAAATAATATGGGCATTTGGAACTTACTTGTTATTTAACGCGAGCATATTCATTTGTGAACATTCCATATGGTTCATTATCAGCATCTATGACAATAAATGCAGATGATCGTACGCAACTATCAGTATTTCGTAACTTAGGTTCACAGGGGGCTATGTTTATTTCTGGGATTGTAGTTATCCCATTAGTTAGTCTATTCCCTAATCATGCATTAGGTTATCCAGTTGTAGTGGGTATACTTGCTGTCGCTGGTGTGACATTCCATCTATTGTGTTACAAAGGCGTTAAAGAACGCCATACAGTAGAAAGACCGAAAGAAAAAGGTATTGGTCGTAAAGCGTTTTTAAATTTATTTAAAAATAGACCATTTATCATTTTAGCATTATATACTTTATTAACGATTACAGCATTATTCTTACAACAGTCCTCGCAACTATATTACTTCCAATATGTGCTGGGTGAAGCTAATTTAGTGGGCGTTGTGAGTACATTAAACGTTATTATATTAGTACCCGCATTGTTCTTAACTACATTTTTAAGTAAAAGACTAGGTAAGAAAATGACAGCAGTTATCGGTGTATCTGGTTTCGTTGTATTCCAATTTATTAACTTCATGTTCTTCTCCGATAATGTGTTATTATTCTTAATTGTTAATACGATTGCACAATTATTCTTAGTTATTCCTAATACTGTGACTTGGGCATTTATTGCAGACGTTGTAGAATATGGCCAATGGCAATCAGGTATTAGATCAGAAGGTATTATTTATTCAAGTTACAGTTTCACTAGAAAAATATCACAAGGTTTAGCTGGTTTCCTACCAGGTTTAGCTTTAACGCTCATTGGTTATGTACCACAAGCGGCTCAATCAGCTGAAACAATAGCAGGATTAAAAGTATTGTTCTTTATTGTACCTGCTTCACTTTGTTTAATCGCAGTGATATTGTTCTTCTTTGCGTATCCATTAACTGACCATAGACATAAACAAATTGTTAAAGAATTAGCACTTAGAGAAGAATTATAATACATTTCTAATATAATTGAACTGTTATGGAAGGAGTTAAATCATGTTATATCCAGTGATAAACGAACATAGAAGTATCATTGATTTAAATGGTATCTGGGACTTTAAGTTAGAAGGTGTAGATGATCAAATTGATGTGACACGACCATTAAATACGGAATTAGTTATGGCAGTGCCAGGATCATATAATGACCAAGGTGTTACTTCAGATATTCGTAATCATGTAGGCAATGTTTGGTATGAAAGAACATTTACAATACCTAACGTGTTGAGCAACGAACGTATTGTATTAAGATTTGGTTCCGCAACACATAAAGCAACTGTATATATAGATGGTAAAGAAGTAACATCACATCAAGGTGGTTTTTTACCATTTGAAGTTGACATCGATTCGAAATTTGGTTCTGGTCAGCATCGTTTAACAGTTTGCGTGAATAATATTTTAAATGAAACCACTTTGCCAGTTGGTGAATACAGTGAAACGATTGGTAAAGATGGTAAAATAATTAAGAAAAATCCACCAAACTTTGACTTCTTTAATTACGCAGGATTGCATAGACCTGTAAAAATATATACGACGCCTAAAGTATTTATACAAGATATTGAAATTGTACCAGAAGTATTAACAGATCGAGCTAATATAAAATATAAAGTCACAACGAATGAAGCAGTGCCTACAATAGCAGTTAAGTTGCGAGACGAAGAAGATAATATTGTTGCTGAAACATCAGGTGCAGAAGGAATGATAGAAGTAGAGCATCCTCATCTATGGCAACCTTTAAATGCCTATTTATATCATCTAGAAGTGACATTGTTAGATAATGACCAAGTCATTGATATGTATTCGGAGCGTTTCGGTATTCGTTCTGTAGAAGTAACAGATGGACAATTTTTAATTAATGGAAAGCCATTTTACTTTAAAGGCTTTGGTAAACATGAAGATGCTTATTATGGTGGACGTGGTATGAATGAAGTTACAAATGTATTAGATTTCAATTTGATGAAATGGATTGGTGCCAATTCATTTAGAACGTCACATTATCCATATTCAGAAGAAATGATGCGCTTAGCAGATGAACAAGGAATCGTCATCATTGATGAGACGACCGCAGTAGGTGTGCACTTAAACTTTAGTGCTATTTTATCTGGTAGTACAACGCGAGATACATTTAAGGAAATTGGTACAAAAGCAGCACATGAAGCGGTAATTAAAGGTTTGATTGAACGTGATAAGAACCATGCATGTGTAGTAATGTGGTCTGTTGCTAATGAACCGGCTTCTACTGAAGAAGGTGCTAAAGCATACTTTGAGCCTTTAGTGAACTTAGCTAGAGCATGTGATCCACAACAACGACCGGTAACGATTGTGACAATTCTCACGTCACAACCAGATACATGTGAAGTACAAGATTTAGTTGATGTGCTGTGCTTAAATCGATATTACGGTTGGTATACACAGTCTGGCGATTTAGAAGCGGCTAAAGAAGCATTAAAAGCAGAGTTAGATGGTTGGACAGAGAGACAACCAGGTAAGCCAATTATGTTCACAGAATACGGCGCAGATACAATAGCGGGGATGCACGCAATTAATGATGAGTTATTTACGGAAGAATATCAAATACGTTATTATGAAGCCAATCATGAAGTTATAGATCACTATCCGCAGTTTATAGGTGAACAAACATGGAACTTTGCTGACTTTGAAACATCTAGTGGAATTATTAGAGTGCAAGGAAATAAAAAAGGTATCTTCACACGTGAGAGAAGACCGAAAGCAGTCGCACATTATTTCAAAAAACGTTGGGACAACATTCCTGACTTTGGATATAAAAATTAACACATAGGACTCATAATGAAGTTTAAACATAGACCCCTCTACGATGGACGATACATTCGTAGGGGGGTCGTTTTGTTAACTACTTTACATAATAAGTGATTATTATGAACGAATTCTGATATAAAAATCACTTCATTTGATATATATTAACTATTAGTTTAGTTAATATTACACCACCATTGCTTAATTTATGTATTATTTTTGTTTGAAAAGCGGCAGTGATTTGGTCCGACTCCTTACGAGTTAATAAAGTACTAGCCGAAGCGTACAAGGCTGAGGCTGTACTCATAGAAAGTGTGCATAAAAAATGCCAACAAAATCGTGAGACTTTGTCGAAAAATATAAAAGGGATTTTCCATAATTGGAAAATCCCTTTTAGTCGTTGATAAGTATTTATGTTCTTAAAAATATTTCAACAATCTAATTTATAAAACTTACTTATTATTATAATTTTGCTTGCCATTTATCTGTCCAAACTAAGTCGTTATGCGTACCTTTGAATTCACTTTCACCCATGATTTTGTCTACTGTTTGTTTGATTGTTTCTGGGTTCGAATGATATGCGTTAATATAAGCTTTGACCATTGTTGCATCGTGTAAATGCGTTGTGAAGTTTAAAGAGACAAATACTGTTGGGACTTCATGTACATACCAAGGAATTTCATTACTCATGGCAGTCCCCCATTTAATGCGGTAATTATTTTCAGCAGCGTAACCAATAATGTTTGCAAAGACAAGTGCTCGCATCCACTTTTTCACGATAGTCTAGCGTTTTGCCTTTAACTCGTGTAGATCCATCGTTCAATGTCACATGGAAACCGCGTGATTCTAATTCTTGAATGATATCTTCTTCTACATTGTTTGCAGATTTATAGATACCATCTTTTTCACCTTCGATAATATATAACTGAATATTCTTATGCGTTTCAGGTCGAATCGGTAATTGATCTAAAGTGTTTTTAACTAAAGTGATACCTAAGTCAGCAGCTTCAGCACGCATTGCTAAATGTTCATCACAACCAATAATAGCTAAATCTTCTTGTGAGCGGATCAGCGTACCCTCTGCTTGTTGTTTATGCAAATTCATTTGAGCTTTAAGTCCTAAAATGCGACGAACTGCATCATTTAAACGCTCCTCAGTGATAATACCTTTATTATAACCGTTTAACATAAATTGATAATCTTCTTCTAAATCATTGAAGAATAAGAACATATCACAGCCGGCGGCAATAGCCTGTGGTACATAGTCTTCACGACGCATTGCGGCGGTCATACCTAACATATGGCTAGCATCAGTAACAACTAATCCATTAAAGTTTAAGTCTTCTTTTAATAAGCCTGTAATTAATTCGGGTGCGAGTGTAGCAGGTAAGATATCTTTATCTTCAAGCGCTGGATTTAATTTTTTAGAATAAGCGGGTTGTGCAATATGACCTGCCATAATCATTTGAACGCCACGATCGATATGATGTTGATAAACTTTACCGAAACTATCGTCCCATTCTTGTGTTGATAATTCATTCACGCCAAGTACAAGATGTTGGTCACGTTCCTCAGTACCATCTCCTGGGAAGTGTTTGATACAAGTAATCATATCGCGTTCAGAATTAAAACCATCTATAAAAGCGCTAGAATATTTTATAACTGTTTCTGCATCTGTACCGTATGCACGTGTGTTCACTATTGTATTTCGCCAATTTTGCAAAATATCTACACATGGATCGAAATTAATATGTACGCCTAAAGCTGAAGATTCACGTGCTGATACGAGGCCAGCATTATAAGCGACTTTTGTGTCTTGTGCTCGCTTCACATTGTGCGAGCACTTGCGATGTAGGTGCCATCTTTACAAGCCCCGTTACCACCTGAATCACAGTTTGCGGCTACTAAGACTGGAACTTTTGCGTGTTTTTGTAAATCATTGAGTAAATTTTGAACATCTTCTTTATTCCCGCCTTCATAACGTGCGCCACCAATGTGGAAACGTTCTAAGACTTCTTTATTTGTTAAGTCAGCATCATGAAACTTCTTCCCGCCTTCTAAAGAAAATAAATTAAAAAAGAGTTGTCCAATTTTTTCTTCGTCTGATAAATTTCCTAGTGTACGTTCTACCCATGAAATTTGTTCGTCATCTAAATTATAAGGTGTTGCTTTTAAATTTACTTTTGCCATAAACTTAGTTCTCTCCTTCGAAATTATTATAAAATATTGTAGTTAGGGATGATTGAATGTCTTGATTGAATCGACCTTCTTTAAATAATTTTAAATATTTATTATCAAAATCTAACCATGATTGATTTTCATGTCCTGCTAAAATAGGATAGAAATAAAGATCATGCGATTGAGCAAGCATCCATGTCACCTTTAGCATCACCTAACATGATGATGTCTTCGGTATTGTAAAATTGTTTCAAATGTTCTAAACAGTATTCTTTAGTACCAGCTTCTTGAGCAAACATGCCACTTAAATAGGGTGTAAGGTGGTATGTTTCCCATTCATAAGCAACTGCGGATAAATTTGCGGAAGATACGATTGCAATATCTGCAAACGTTGAGGCATTTTTCAACGTACGTTGTACATGGTCGAAAGGACCAATACTAGGTAAGTTTTTGATATGATCATTTACACTGTGTGACCACGACAGTGCTTTTTGTAAACCTAACTTTTCAGGAGAGGCTTGAATTGCTTGTTCTAGAGCCGGATTGGAAAAAGATGCTGTTGTTTGGACCCAATGCTTTATATCTTCATAACCTTCAATGTTTAATCCTTTTGCTACAAGTTCGCTCAACATTTTTTCGAGGCCTTTAAAACGATTGATACCTCTTGTAATTTCGTATAAATTAAAAGCATTCCAACGCTCTAACACGTCTTCATTGATATCATCAAGTTGCCATTCATCTACAAGCGCAGGGCCAAAAGCACGTTCGTGTTTAATTGTCATTGAATCGATGGCACAACCATCTGAATCAACACAAATCAATTTCTTAAACTTAGGTTGATATTGTGATAAAGTTTCGATCATATTAAATGCTCCTTTCAAAAATAATTTTTATTTATAACTATCTAAACATTACGAATAAATAGTTAAAGCATTGCTAGTCTAAGCGTAGAGAATAATTATAAAGCGCTTACATTACACTATTAAAATTATCACGCTCAAAGCAAAAATACCACATTATTTCACGAAATAATGTGATAATATTCACAAATTATTCAGTTTGAAGTGAAATTTTAATAAAAAGGTTATTTTTTTAATAAAAAGCTGTTTGTGAAAGATCGTAATGAGTAACTTATAACTTATGTATGTCTATAAAAATAATGATATAAGGATACTTTCAACGACATGAAAATGGAAGAATCGCTTCAATTAATTTGAGAAGTCAATTAATAAACGATTTTAATAAATACAAAAAGATTAAAAGTGATGAATTTGTGAAAAAAATCACAAAATACTTCCAAATTAAGTCACTATCTATTATGATGAAAGTGTAGAAGATAGATAAAGCTTAGCGAAAGCAAAAATACGGAGTGATTATAATGAGAAAAGTAATTGAGGAAGTAATTTTTTCAAATGAAAGCAGTTATGATATTTACACGCATACCGGTGTAAACCAAGGCATTATCAATGATATTAAAGATGGATACAGAAGTATTGATTATATAGCTTACATTGATGCAGAGAAATTATACAACTATGGACTTGCAAAAAAAGTAGCTAGTTAATGATTTATACACTGTGTGCATCGAGTGATTTTGGAGCTGAGTATATCTCTCGTTATGACTGTGCAATAATGAAAGTTATCACTCAACTTCTAGCATGATTTTCTCCCCATTATCAACTTTCATGATTTACCGTTCGTCCGTTAAAAGCTTAAAAAGCCTACACTTACTGTTCATCCAGTAGTGTAGGCTTTTGTATTGTATATAAAGTGCAAACAAAAACGTTATCTTAGTATGATGGAATCAAATATAGGCTTTAAAATTATGTTTAATTTCATTGTAATCATAAACTAAATTATACAAGCGCATACGAATATGATCCTCGGTAGTGTAAGGTATGCGTAAATGGTCGTTTTGTTCTATAAATTTATGAAATTCACGTTCTAATTGTTTACGCTGTGGTATCTTCATATTAATCCATTCTTCTTTATCAAATAATGATTCAAATCGGAAATCAAAGCTTGTTTTACCGATTGTTTCACGTAACTTAGCTAAGCGTTCTTCAAAATTCATGAGCCATCCTCCTTTAAGCATCGAACATGTTGCTACTTATATTTATTATACACACTTACTTTATAACGAAATAAGTAATCTGACAAGATAACCAAAATTCAATTATTTATTTATCCTTACAACTGCATGATACAATGTGGAAATATAAAGAAGCAATTACATATATTAAAAAGAGAGGAAGTTATAAATGGTTGAATTGAAAAATAAAGTTGCAATTGTTACAGGTGCAAGTAGTGGAATTGGTGCAAGCATTGCGCAAGTACTTTCAAGTCATGGAGTGAAAGTGGTGTTGTCGGGACGTAATGAATCACGTTTAAACGATACTGCCCAACGTATTCAAACAGCAGGCAATGCAGACGTTGAGACATTAGTAGTGGATATTACAGACAAAAAAGATGTTGAGCGTTTAGTCCAAACTGCAAAAGACAAATTTGGTCGTGTAGATATATTAATAAATAGTGCTGGTCAAATGCTGTCTTCAGCAATTACAGATGGTGATGTAGAAGCGTGGGATGCGATGATTGATGTGAATGTTAAAGGAACACTTTATGGCATAAATGCAGTGTTACCAACGTTTTTAGGTCAATCAAGTGGTCATATTATAAATATAGCTTCTATCTCTGGATTTGAAGTAACGAAAAAAAGTACATTATATAGTGCGTCAAAAGCAGCTGTACATGCGATAACACAAGGTTTAGAAAAAGAATTGGCTAAGACAGGCGTTAGGGCGACAAGTATTTCACCAGGAATGGTTGATACGCCTTTAAGTGGAGAAACGGATTGGGGAGAACGTAAGAAATTAGACCCTGAAGATATTGCAGAAGCAGCTATATATGCATTACAACAACCGAGCCATGTCAATGTGAACGAAGTAACTGTACGACCAGTATAGAATAATATAGGTGCAGATCCCTAACTTCAAGTAGCGCTAGGGGTCTATGATGATACTTGTAGCGATAGACTGAAAGGCGTGATTAAATGAACTTTAGATATTTAAGTGAAGCTGATGTATCACAGTATCGATTACTAAGACTCAATTCACTCCAGACAGACCCTAATGGCTTTGCTTCTACTTATGCTAGTGAGATTGAATTTCCGATTGAGAAATTCAAAGTGAGGTTAGAAAATACAGCTACTCATTTTACTGTAGGGGCTTTTGATGAAGCAACACTGGTTTGTATTGCGACGTTTTATAGCGAGACTTTAGAAAAAATAAAGCATAAAGGTAATTTAGTTTCAGTATATTGTCACCCACAATATAGACGTCAAGGTATAGCTGAGCAACTGATTCAACAAAGCATTGATGATGTGGTTGAACAAAACACAGTAAAAACAATCAATTTATGCGTGCTTAGTGAAAATAAACGTGCAATTAATTTATATGAAAAGTTAGGATTTAAGCGTTATGGAACTGAGCCGAAAGCACTATACGATGGAACTGTTTACTATGATGAAGAATTAATGTGTTTAGAACTTTAAGCTGATTTTAAACTTTGTGATTAGTAAGGCAGACAGTGGGAGAAAATGATGGAACAGTATACAAAAACAGAATTACAACAAAGTAGGGAACAAATACGCTCGCTTTTAACAAAATGTCAAAAATCGCTAACGCAATTAGAACAAAAAGGAAATCCAAATAGTCGAACGACATTATTAAAAAATAGAATTCAAGCATTAGAAATTGCTTTAACATTGATAGATGAACAATTATAATTGCATAAATGACCTAATAAACGCCTCGCACATGAATGATTATGTGCAAGGCGTATTTTTAAGGAATCTAATAAACAACCTAATTATAACCATTCAATAATCTCAATTCGATTGCCGAATGGATCATAAATATAAAAACGATCGGCACCTTCAAGTTCGTCCCCATATATAATTTCAATTGCTTTAGATTCAAGTAATTTTCTTACGTCAGTAGCGTTATGAACGAGAAAAGCAGGGTGTGCTTTTTTAGCTGGTGAGAAGTCATTTTCAACACCAACATGTAATTGTTGATGACCGACTTGAAACCACACGCCACCTTTTAAAGCTAAGTTAGCAGGTTTTGTAATTTCTTTGAATCCAAGTGTGTCGGAATAAAATGTGCGAGCTTCTGATTCACGATTGGTCAGGCGACAACTTGTACATGATCAATTCCTAAAAAGTAATTTTCCATTTCAGTCATCTCCCTAATATAATTTTAGAATATCAAAAGATAATTAAAAGAACAGTAATTTTATTTAGCTTATTAAATATAGTATATATTTATTTCTTGTAAAAGTATAATTAAATTGCAATTGATAATCAATTTCAATTATAATAAAGGTAGTATATAATGGGAGAGGTTATTAATTTGAAAAAAATACTATGTTTAATGTTATGTTTTATAATGTTTTTAGCGGCATGTGGTAGTGGCAATGAATCTAATAAATCAGATGCAAAAGATGATAAGGGGACGAAATCTTATACTACAGAGGATGGTAGTAAAGTTAAAATACCTAAAGATCCGAAAAGAGTCCTAGTTTTAACAGCAAATTACGGGAACTTAAAAAAATTAGGTGTTAAACCTGTTGGCATTACGAATGTATATCCAAACTCTAAATATTTAGACATGGGGAAAGTTAAGAAAATTGATCCAGAAAATGTAGAAGCTGCTGCTAAATTGAAACCAGATTTGATTATTACATATAAAGAAAATAAAAATAATAAAAAATTATCTAAAATAGCGCCAACAGTACCTATAAAAGTACAAAATATGGACTATAAAGATACTCATATTGAAATTGGTAAGTTAGTAAATAAAGAAAGCAAAGCTAAGAAACAAGCCAATGAACTATCTGAAAAGTTAGCAAAAGATGGTGAAGAAATTAAAAAAGCCATTGGGGAAGATAAAACTTTTTCAATTATGGATATTCAAGCAAAAGATATTTATCAATTTGGACCTAGGTTTGGACGAGGCAGTGAAGCAATTTACGAAGGATTTAAACTAAAAGAAGATCCTGAAGCTAAAGAAGCGATGCCAAAAGAAAAATTCATGAAAGTACCTAAAGAAAAATTCAATGACTATTCAGGTGATTATTTACTTTCACCAACAAAAGATGGTGGGAAACTGAACAATGAATTTGTTAAGTCGAACATATGGCATAATAACGAAGCTGTACAAAATGACAATGTGATTTATTATTCAATGGATGAAGCCATTTATGCTGATTTGATTTCAGTAGAAAAACAAGCAGAATTTTTCAAAAAAGAACTTTTGAAAAATAAATAAAATATAAAGTGAAAGAGAGCGGAAATATGAAATCAAATTTTGATTTCTGTACCGCTCTCTCTTTTTTATGATTTAAAATCGAATGGTAGCAATCAACTTGCGACGTTATCAAAATTAAAAAGGATTCACGTCGAAGTAAAGTAAGTGTTGTTTTTACCAATTGTCTATATCATTACGTTCGCCTTTGAAGTTATTTGAGGTCTGATGACGTTGTGCTAACACAGCTTCGACGTCTTCAAATTTAATATTTAAAGCATGTAATAATACGAATAGATGATACATTAAATCTGCAGTTTCATTTGTCACTTCATGACGATCAGACTTCATCGCGCCAATAACAACTTCAAACGATTCCTCGCCAAATTTTTTGGTAATTTTTTCAAGACCTTCATTTAACAAATATTGTGTATATGAGTTCTCTTTATTGGATTGTGCACTTGAAGTTACAGTTTGTTCTAATTGTTGGATATTAAAAGGAACGTCGGTATTAAAGCAACTTTGGCTCCCAGTATGGCAAGTTGGACCATTTGGCACAACATCGATGAGTAGTGTATCTTGATCGCAGTCTAAATGAATATTTTTAACTACTTGCGTGTGTCCAGAAGATTCGCCTTTGGTCCACAAACGTTCTTTAGAGCGAGAATAGAAACAAACAATGCCATCTGCTAAAGTTTTGTTATATGTTGCTTCGTTCATATAGCCAAGCATGAGCACTTGTTTTGTATCAACATCTTGCAAAATTGTTGGTAAGAGTCCTTTACTAAAATCAGGTTGTTGTGTCATCTAATGGGAATACCTCCTTGTGCCATCGTTTGTTTTATTTCATCTACAGTGGTTTCTTTATCGTGTAATATACTTGCCGCAAGACCTGCAGAGACATCTGTTTGTTTAAATAAATCAACAAAGTGATCTGGTTTTCCGCCACCACCTGAAGCAATGACAGGAATATTTACAAGTTGTTCAATGTCATGTAAATGTTTCACATCAAAGCCTTGTTTCATACCATCGTGTCTCATGCTTGTGATGAGTAGTTCACCTGCGCCTAATGCTTCTACTTCTTGGACCCAATCATATACACGCTTATCAGTACGTTGTTTACCACCGTGAGTATAACAATAATAGTCGTTCAGTTCGTCATCATAATTGCTATCAATAGCGATACAAATGCACTGACTTCCAAATTTTTCACTCGCTTGTTTAATGAACTCTGGATTGTTAAGTGCGCTTGAATTCAGTGAAACTTTGTCTGCACCATGATTAAGTAATTGTGAGATATCATCTAAAGTAGCGATCCCGCCGCCAACCGTAAGTGGAATAAATAATTTTTCGGCAGTTTCCTCAATGACATCAAGTACAAGATCATGACCTGCTTCTGTTCGAGAAATATCTAAAAAGACAAGCTCATCTGCACCTTGGTCATTGTAATAAAGTGCATAGTCTACCGGATTACCAATATCTCGTAACCCTTTAAATTGAATCCCTTTAACTACGCGACCATCTTTTACATCTAAACAGGGGATAATTCTCTTTTTAATCATGATAATCCCTCCCAAAAATCAGCATTGTGCGCTGCTTTACCGACGATTGCGAGCATAGACGCCTAGTGATTCTAACTGTGTTAAGTCTTGTTGGTTTCGTATACCACCTGAAGCGACAATTTGTTTGTCAGATGCTTCGACTAATTGTCCTGTTATTTCAAAGTTAGGTCCTTCAAGTCGGCCATCTTTAGAAATGTCTGTATAAATAATGCCACCAAGTGGAAAGTGTTCGATTTTGTTAACTAAATCAAATAGGTCTAGTTGAGCGTCTTGTTCCCAACCATTGATTTTTACATCACGACGATAAGCATCAACAGAAATGTATATACGATTTGGATACTGATTTGCCATTTGTTCTAACCATGCTAAATCTTGAATCCCTTTCGTACCAACAATACAATAATCAATACCGTCATTGAAATATGCTTCTATTGTGTCGATGCTTCTAATACCACCACCAACTTCCATTGGTTTGTCAGTAAGTTGTCTTAACTCTTTTATATAATTTCTTTCAATAGATGATTGCTGTTTTGCGCCGATTAAATCGACAATGTGAATACGATCAACACACTTAAACTGGTTATAAAATTTGATGCTTTCTTCAGCGCTACGTGGCATTTTTTCTTCTGAATCATATTTACCTTCAGTTAGTCGCACACTTGTAGCATTGATTAAATCAATTGCCGGCCAGAGTTTAATCATAATAAGAAACCGCCTTTCAATGCTTGGTTGAGTATTGCTAATCCATCGGCTCCACTTTTTTCTGGATGAAATTGAATGCCGATATAGTGTTTATATTGAACAATTGCTGGAATGGGATCACCGTATTCAGCGAAAGCTACAACATGTTCAGACATTTCAGCTTGATATGAATGTACGAAGTATACATCTTGTGCCAATTGAGGGTGGTTGCTGATTAAATTATTCCAGCCTAAATGTGGTACAGGATAGGGTGTTTGAATCGGAACAATATTTCCCGGGAAAAGTTTTAAACCTTCGACATTTCCTTCTGCACTCCAATCGTATAAGAGTTGCATGCCAAGACAGATGCCTATAATCGGTTTATCTGTAATTGACTGTAACACTGTTGCTAAACCACGTGTTTGAATCGCTTGCATGGCATCTTTAAAATGACCAACACCAGGTAATATGATCATATCTGAAGCTTCAATTTCATTTTGCTCATCTGTCAGTATCGTTTCATAGCCCAAATGTTCCACCGCACGTTGTACATTTTTAATATTTCCTAGACCGTAGTCTATGATAGCAATCATTCAATCACACCCTTAGAAGAGGGTATGCCTTCTGAATCATTACTTGCTAAAGCTTCTTTTAGTGCACGGGCGAATGATTTGAATATGCCTTCGATTTCGTGGTGTGTATTACCGCCACGTAATAAATCAATATGTGTTGTTAATCGTGCGTTAATCACTAATGCACGAAAGAATTCATCTACAAGTTCCGTATCAAAAGTACCTACTTTTTCTTTACTTAATTGTGCATTAAATGATAAATATGGACGACCACTGATATCTACAACTGAGCGCGCAAGTGTTTCATCCATAGGAATATAGCTTACACCATAGCGTTGAAAGCTTTTGCGTTCTTTAACTAATTCTAATAATAATTGACCAAGCACAATACCAATATCTTCGGTTACATGGTGATCATCGACTTCCGTATCACCGTTTGCTTCTATTATAATTGATAATTTGCTGTGGAAAGTAAAGAGGGTGAGCATATGATCTAGAAACCCCACACCAGTATCAATCTTACTTGAACGCTGATCGTCTGCGAGAGAAATACTTAGTTGGGTTTCGGCGGTGTTACGTGTTTTTTGATAAATCATATTGAGACCTCCAATTTTTAATGATTGCGATTAATTCATCTAATTGTTCATCTGTAGCTATAGAATAACGAACATAATCAGCCATTTCGTTTTCGTCATAGACTCTAGGTAGGAAACCGTGCGCTTTAATAAATGCGCCTAAACTTTGTGCTCGCAGTTCCCTTTGTTAAAACAAAGTTAGTCGAGGAAGGAAATACGACCATGATATCTGATACTAAATCATCAAACATATTGCGTAATTTCATAGCAAGTTGTCTTTGATGATTTATAAAATTGTTAAGCATTTCTGTATGTTCAAACATATATAAAGCAATATGCAAAGTAATTGTATTTAATGGATAAGGGTGCTCAATCCTTTTAATTTCTTGAATTGTTTCGGGCGTACTAATCAGCATGCCTAATCTTAATCCAGCCGATGCCAAAGGCTTTTGAAAGTGTACGCATTTGTAAAATGTGCGGCTGCATCTCTATTTGATAAGTATTACCAAAATCTAAATAGGCCTCATCTATGATGAAATAGCCGCCTAATGTTTCCATCTTATCCCCAATTGCTTTTAAGAACGTCTGGGTATATTGCTTACCTGACGGATTGTGTGGATTACTCATGATAAAGAACGCGGGCTGAACTTCATCTATACGTTGCAAAATATGCTCTAAATCGAATGATAAATCTGGCTCAGCATTCACAAATTCAATTGGACGATCGACTTGATAGGCATAGGCTTGATACATGAAAAAATCTGGATTCAATGTGAGTACTGGACCTTCTGGCATAATCAGCATTAACTTTTGAATTAATTCATCAGAACCATTACCTGCAATAATTTGTTTAGCTGAAAGGTTATAATAATTTGCATAAGCTGTTTTAAAGCGCTCATATTCGTCATCTGGATAGAAATTAAATGGTGCTTCTTGAATAATTGTTGCCAATTGTGAATCGGATAATGGACGAAGTGGACTTTCATTTTTGTTAATTCTAATCATCATGTGGCTCCTTTGGTGATCTAATTTCTATAGATTGTTCATGGTTATAAAGTTGTTCAATATGAGCAAGCTTACGTGCAGAGCCTTCAATTTTCTCAAAAGTAGATTCAGATAGATCAATCACAGAATGACGTGTTAAAAAGTCATTGACGGATAAACCATTGGTAAATCTCGCAGTTTGATTGGTCGGTAATACATGACTTGGACCCGCTACATAATCACCTATTACTTCTGGAGAATAATGTCCTAAGAATAGTGCGCCTACATAACGCACGTGATTTAGGTAATCACGTGGTGAAGCTGTTTGAATTGATGCGTGTTCTGGCGCGATTTGATTCATTAAATCACAGGCTTCATTAAAATTATCTACTGAAATTAAAAAATGATTGTTTGCTAGGCTTGCTTGAACGATAGGTTGACGTTCAATTTGACTTAAAGTTTGTTGAATGCGTTGTTTGAGTTGTTGTAATAAGTCTTTATTTTCACTAATCACAAACGTTCTCGCAAGTTCATCATGTTCTGCTTGAGCAAATACATCGTAAGTTACAGCATCTAAATCAGCCGTTTCATCTATAATTAGGGCGATTTCGCTTGGACCAGCAATTTGATCGATACCTACTTGACCAAAGAGATATTTTTTGGCGTAGGCAACATACTGATTGCCTGGACCTACAATTTTATCTACTTTAGGTATTGTTTCTGTACCATAAGCAAGCGCCGCGATGCTTTGTGCGCCACCGACCTGGAATACCCTATCGACACCTGCAATATAGCAAGCTGCTAAAACAATATCAGGTAATCCTTGAGTTTGTGGAGGTGTGACAACAAAAATATTTTTAACACCAGCTACTTTAGCTAATGTAACAGTCATTAACACAGTAGAAGGATAGCTTGCTTTACCACCGGGCACGTATACACCGACACGTTCTAATGGATGATACAATTCATAACATTCATTAGAACCTTGTTGTTCCGTGGATTTAATAGATGTTTGATAAGCTTTGATACGTGAGTGACTTTGTTGAAGTGCGTCACGTAATGCATCGTCAATGCGACTATAAGTCGCTTCTAAAGTTTCATAAGGAATTTCAAGTTCTGATGTCTCCACATGATCAAGTTGTTGGTTATAAGCTTTTAAAGCTTGATCACCTTGAAGTTTTACATTGTCACAAATATCCTTAACTAGAGGATATAATGCTTCATTTAATGCGGATTGATTTAAATAGTTCTCTAAAAATGTAGCTTTATTTATAATCAATGAGAGACACCTCCAATGTTTGTATAAAATCATCTATCTCGGTTGATTTTTTAAAATAAGATTGCTTATTTGTAATTAATTTAGCATTAATGTTTTTAATTGTATCTTTTTCAACTAACCCATTTGATTTTAAAGTTGTACCTGTTTGAACGATATCTACAATGCCATCAACCATATCGACTAAACATGCTAACTCGATAGAACCAGATAGTTTTACTAATTCTACGTCTAATCCTTGGGCTTCAAAATATTTTCTGGCCGTTTTAGTATAAGATGTAGCTACCTTCGTAAAAGTTGTTGTATCGGGTTTCGCCGCTAATGCAAAGTGGCAAGCACCAAAAGGCAAATCAAGTAAATTATTGATTGTGTAATTACCTTCTTCTAGGATGTCACTACCTACGATGCCTACATCTGCAACGCCCTGTTCGACATAAATAGGTACATCGCTTCCTTTAACTAAAACAAATTGGATTTCTCCTACAGAGATGAGTAACTGACGCTCTCTCTGTTCCAATGCGCGTACAAGTTCTTGTTCATCTACTTCATTCAAATAAGCAATGAAACTTTTTAGTAATCTTCCTTTTGCTAAAGCTACAGTAAGCATGATGTTCTCTCCTTTTTAATTAAAGTATAAACCCAAGTCCAAAGCCTTCTAACTCACCTTTGTAAAAACCACCTGTAAGTTGTTGTGCTTTATTATTTTTAAGATGACATCTCATAAAAGCACCTTTGTAATAAGAACGCGGTGGTTGTGGGGTGATATCTAAGTGAATATCAGTTATGTGTTGAGATTTAAACCACTGTTCCCATCGAAGTAATGCTTGTATTGTACGATGATCATGTGGGAATAACTGACTTAATAAATCAAGTTGTTCTGTTGTCTTAGTAGTAAGTAATTGAACTACCGGGTGCGCTATACCTAATTGAGATGTAAGTTCTGAAATATTGCGTTCCTGTATGAGTTTCAATACCTCTTTGGTTTGTTCTTTAGGAGATAGAAGTAAATCTATCAGTTGATAATGACCTAAAATCACAAAATCAATATCATCATTTAAAGTTGTTTTGATATAGTCATAAAAAGTGATGAAGTCATTTTGCATATCTGTAATGGTTGGATTGTAATGTTCGATACCTAACTGAGTATAGACTTCATTATCACGAACAATAGGGCCGGTGTACGCGACACTTTGATATTGTGGTGGATAATTACTGTAATAACGTAATAATTGATCGGTAAAATCATTGCGTAATGCAAAGATATGATGGTCATGTTGCCAGAAACTGCGCTCAGTCATTTGCTGTAAATCGTCTGTAGTCAGTGTTCGCCACGACAGTGATTCGATAAAACTGAAATCTACAAGTTTGAATCCAGCTTGTTCAAAATGTTTTAAAAACGCTAATTCAAATTCTTTGTTATTAATAAGTGTTGTTGTATTCATAATATGACCATCCTTTGTCTTTTTACTTTGTCACTCTACCGAACTAAAGTGGATTGATAAAGAATACTTTAACATAGTTATTTTTTAAATTCAATAAATATTCTGAAAATAGATATTTGATTTAAATGAGATAACTAAAAGTTTCTTATTAAAAAATGGGAGAAAATGATTAAAAAGGAGCGGGAATATGATGAAATCGAACTTTGATTTCATATTCCCGCTTCCAATTATCTAACTAAATAGTGATCAGCTATTTTAAATTAAACTCTGACCATAGATGACGTATTTCATCATTTCTTCTTTTGGTACCATGTTTCCACCTGTAGCCCACACGATGTGGTTGGCATTTTCTATATGAATCCCTTTGTTTTTAGCGTGTTTTGTAGCTTCAGCAATGCCAACAAAACCTGAAGCGGCAGATGGTTCGATAAAGATATCTTCTTTTTCACTTAACATATATAAGTAGCGATACATTTGCTTATCCTCAACTGTAAATGTGCCATATAAAAGTGTATTCATGATTTGACCGACTAAGCGGGAAGGGCGTGACACAGCAAGTCCATCGGCATCGGTACGTCCGTCTAATCCAATATCAGTCACTGAAATTTCATCGTGCAATTGCGTCATCATGCCAAGTAACATACAAGGTGCATGGGTTGGTTCGGCAAAAATACAATAAACGTGTTCACCAAAGACTTTTTTCAATCCAAAAGCAACACCACCAGGTCCGCCACCAACGCCACACGGTAAATAGACAAAAAGAGGGTGGTCAGCATCTACTTGAATATTTTGACGCTCTAATTGTGTTCTTAGGCGTAATGCGGCTACAGTATAACCTAAAAATAAATCAGCAGAACCTTCATCATCAACAAAGTGACAAGATGCATCATGTTCTGCACTTTTTCTACCCTCAGCAACAGCAAATTGGTAATCAGATTGATGTTCCACGACTTCTACACCACGCGCACGTAGTAAGTCTTTTTTCCATTGACGGGCATCACTAGACATGTGTACAGTAACACTGAAACCAAGTTTGGCACTCATTATACCTATACTTAAACCTAAGTTGCCAGTTGAGCCAACAGAAACATTATATTTACTGAACAATTCTTTATAATGTGGTTCATCTAGAATACGATAATCATCTGTCCATTTGAGACCACCATGTTCCATTGCTATCGTTTCAGCCAGCTTAAGGACTTCATAAATACCACCTCGAGCTTTGATAGAACCTGAGATAGCAAGATGGCTATCGCATTTAAGCCATAACTTCCCGTTAGCTCCATATTGTTCCGTTTGAGAAAGGTGGTTGTGCATAAAGGGTATGGGCTTTAATGGTGATTCAATTAACCCATGATCTTTCTCTGTTTCAGGAAATACTTTGCGTATATAATTACTAAATCGTTCGAGACGTAATGCTTGCGTCCTCCATATCTTCTATTGAAAATGGCAGTGTTTCAACTTGACGAAATTTGGGATTTTCCCAAAAGATAGGTTTATATTGTTGCATATCATTAATTAAAGGGAAATTTTGTTTTAATTTTTTTAATTCAAGCATAAAAATCCTCCTATAATACGAAATCTTTCATTTATTAATTATAGCAAAAATAGTGTGTTAAAATGCGAATGATACGAATGATATCATTTGATGCGTCGTTTTAAAAAATATCAAATCAATTATCAACTAGAGCGTAAATAGGAGCGATAACAATGAAAGTGTTTATATTTGGTGCGAATTGTTATTTAGGTAGTCAATTAATTAAGAAATTACAAAAGCATCATGAAGTTTATACAAATAACAATATTGCGCATTTGAATAGTGGTTTTATGGCAACAAATGTATTCCAAACTTATGAATTGCAACGTACTTTAAAACAAATGCATCATATTATATATATAACGAATAAAGCGGCGCTTCCCAATGCATATTTACAAGGGCATTCGCATAGTATGCATGTGTGGGCTATTGAAAATATATTACAGACCTTACCTTCATATAGTGACAAGAAGATTCACATATTAAACGTGGAAAAAAGTATAATAATCATTTTAAAAATTTATTTGATTCGCAAAACGTCAAAGTAATCGATATGTCAGCATCTAAAGTTATAAACAAAATAGGTAAATGCTCAAGACCTATGCAAAATAAATATAAAAAAGTCTATTCATTTCAACATATGTTACTTACAAAAGAAATCAATGCAATACAACTTGTTGGTATGTATGAACAATATTTAAAAGAATGTAGTTTAGGATGGATTAGAATTAAGCAAACAGAGCAACGTTTTGAAATTAGCTTGAAGTTTCTTCCATATCCATTAATAAAAATGGAAAAAGCATACAGCTCACCAACCAATTTCATTTTAAAAGTAACAGGCGGTTTACTAGTAAGTACAAAAGGAGAAAAAAATGGGATGCTCGAATTTAGAACGTCAAGCATCGAGTTATAGATGTGTGATTGGTTTGAACCATTATGAACCCGCATTGCCTTGGCTAGTATATTTATTATCACAAGCTCCGATACACAAGTGGGTGATGTCTAAACTTTATAATTATGTGTGGAAGCACTATTAATATATAATGGCTAGCGCTATTGTATGGCAAAAAACATAATAAATAGCGCTTCGGGTGCTCACTTTTAAACGGAGCATTCAGCGCTATATTTAATGTAGTGGATTATTTTTTGAAGGTGCGACGTATTTTAGAGAACCAACCTTGAGGTGAATTGGCTGATACAACATGAGGTTGTGGTCGCGATACTTCATCTTGAAGTTGTTGACCATAATTCACCGCTTCCTTCATTAAATAAGCTTGAGAGTTCAATGGTGACAAGTTATTTTGGATGTAATGATAACGTCCATGTGCGTCTTGAAAACGTCCTTTTTGATTATCAGATAGCTGAAGGTTCATATAATCTAATAAACGTTTGGCAATGACTTTGTCTTCAACAGGAAATAAGATTTCTACACGTTTAATCATGTTACGTGTCATGGCATCTGCTGAAGATAGATAGATTTTTTCATCTCCATTATTGTGGAAATAGTAAATGCGTGAATGTTCTAAAAAGCGACCCACGATACTCACGACTTCTATATTTTCACTAATACCCGGAATACCTGGTTTGAGACAGCAAATACCACGAATAATAAGTTGAACTTTTACGCCGGCGCAAGAGGCTTCAAATAATTTAAGAATAATATCTTTATCTGTTAAAGAGTTCATCTTCATTATAATATTGCCGTTACCATGTTCGTGATGTGTTTGAATTTCATTGTCTATGCGTGCTAAGAAGACATCTCTAATATCAAATGGCGCAACGATGAGTTTATTGTAAACAGGTTTGACTGAATACCCACTAAGATAATTGAAAAAGTTTAGAGCATCTTCAGCAATTGCATCGTTGGTAGTAATTAAGCCCATATCTGTATATAATTTAGCCGTTTTATCATTATAGTTTCCGGTTCCTAGATGAATAAAGGAAGTGAGTTTATTATTGATACGTTTGACTACAAGGGCAATTTTACTATGCGTTTTTAAATGGGTCATCCCATATATAACGTGACAGCCAAGCATCTTCTAACATTCTTGCCCAATGCACATTATTTTCTTCATCAAAACGTGCTTTTAACTCAACAAGTACGGTAACTTGTTTCCCATTTTCAGCAGCCGTTTTCAAGCTATTAATAATAGGAGAATCTTTACTTACACGATAAAGCGTTTGTTTAATAGCAATTGTGTCTGGATCTTCAGCGGCTTCACGTATAAAGTCGACAATAGGTTCAAACGATTCGAAAGGATGATGGAAGAATATATCTTTTTTTAACGATAAATCAAATACATTATGATTACCTAAAGACTGTGGTGTCTGTGGCACGTACTTTTTGTATTTTAAGTGTTTCAATTTATTAGATAAGTGATCAACTAAATTAGATAGCATCGTTAAATCTAACGGCCCGTCTACGAAATAAACCTCATCATCATGTACTTCTACTTGGTTCATAATCCACACAATGTCTTCATGTGTAGCGAATCGGCCATCTACTTCTAAACGTACAGCAGTGCCACGTTTACGCTCCTTTAAAAACCTTTCAATTTCAATGAGGAGGTCTTCCGCACCGTCTTCATGTATAGTTAAATCAGCATTTCGAGTAATTCTAAACGTAAAAGTATTTAATACTTCATATCCACTAAATAAATCATTGATAAAATGCGTAATGATGTCTTCAACCATAATAATGAATTGCGTATCGCCTTTATTTAATGAATAAAACCTTGGTATTAAGGAAGGTATTTGAACAATTGCAGAGTTAATGGCATCTTCAGTATCTATATCAACAAAGATATTCAGGCTTTTATTATTTAGTTTTGGGAATGGATGATAGGCATCTATTCCTAATGGCGTTAACGTTGGTAAAATGCCCGTTTTGAATTCTGATTGTAATTGAGATAATAACGATTCAGGTAATTCATCTGGTTGAACAATTTCAACTTTATGTTGGCGTAAATCTTCTACCAATTCGTTATAACGCTTATATTGTAAGTCAACATTTTGTTTATTTTTGATATTGATTTGATTAAGTTGTTGTTTTGGTGTTAATTGGGCTTTGTTTTCTGGTTTGTCATAACCCATTTTGACTTGGTCTTGTAACCTGACTACACGTACCATAAAGAATTCATCTAAATTCGAACTAAATATCGAAACAAAATTAAGTTGTTCAAGCAATGGATTGTTTTTATCACTTGCTTCTTGTAATACGCGATAGTTAAAATCTAACCAACTGAGTTCTCTATTATTAAAGTATTGTGGTAGGTTCAAATCTTTTGCTCCCAAATTTCTATGCATAACTCTAATTACACCTCGTTGTAGTCTGAATATTGGATTTTGCTACGTATAACTTATCATATAAATTTTAAGATTTTGTAAAGATGATAGATAGGTCATCTTTTAAGATTTTTTCAATATGTTTTTTCTGCCTCAAGGATTGATATTCTTCAGCGATAGGCTCACCGTTGTAGTATACATATAAGGTGTAACCATCATCATTTTGTTGTAATTCTACTTGCTCTACAGAACTCGTATGAGACACATTAAGCGCATTAACAAACTTGATAATACCGCCTAAGCATTGGATGTTATCTAGTTCTTTACCGCGCAACCACTTTGTTTCATGACTAAAGAATTTTAATAACGACTTATTTTTAAAACTAGCAAGTAAAGCGAGTTTCACTCGATCTTCGTGTGGAAAACCATCAATCATTGAATTCGCGATAATATAATAAGTGTGCGGTGAGCTTGAATCAGCATCAATAAATCTCCCTAAGTAATACAAAAAAGAACCCTCGGCAAATAGTTCGTTTTCTTTTTGAGTGACCTCTAATTTTTTAAAGCCTATTAATTGTTCTAATAATGTTTGTGCTAACTTCACACGTTGTTTTGCACTTGTTTCCTCAATACGATATTCATTAGCTAAATGGTATAACGCGTCTTTACGAATATTCTCTTTTCTAAATTCTTCAGGATGACGTTCAGAAATTAATTTCATCGCATAACCTTCACGCAGTCCTTTTCGAGAAAAAGTGAATTGCTTCGCGTTAATTCTATTAAATAATGACTTGAAGACAGCTACTGCGGGTAGAATAATGTCTACACGATCTCTACTTAGACCATCTATATCTTTTAAATCATCATATGAACTTTTTTTAATGATTGAGTAGACTTCATCAATATGCGCTTCAGTCATTGCATAGTTGTGAACCCCGCCGATAGGATATGAGTGTTCAGATTGATGAATGCGCGCGACATTACGTGCAGAACCCCCAATACCAACTAAAGTAACTTCTTGATTTTTTAACCAAGAAAGTTGCTCAAATTGTTTAACTAAAAACTTTTCCATATTTTTGATTGCTGATTTATCATTATGGTCTTTACCCTCAAAGAATCGATGGGACAAAGTAACGACACCAAATGGAAAACTATGCGAATCTATTAGTTTTTTATCTTTAAAAAGTGTAACTTCTGTAGAGCCACCACCGATATCGATAGATACGCCGTCATTAACGTCAGTAGTATGTGTAATAGCGTAGAAACCATAAAATGCTTCTTCTTGTTCTGAAATAACTTTAATGTTGATGTTAAGTGTTTTCTTGATATGTTCTATAATCTGATCTTGGTTGATAGATTGTCTAATGGCCGCAGTTGCTACCGGATGTAATTCATCTATATTAAACTTGTCAGCAACCTTTTTAAAACTGCGCAATGCTTTAGTTAATACTTCAATACCGTCATCATTCATGGCCAAATCTTCAGTTAAATATTGGCTTAATCTTGCCGGTGTTTTGATATTTAATATTTCATTTAATCCTGTTTTATGATCAAATTCAAAAATAACGAGTCGAATGGTATTTGAACCAATATCTATTAATCCTATACGTTCCATAATTTCCTCCTAAGTAAATGAGGTTATTTTACTTTACTTGTACTGTATTTACCCTTTTCTTACTTATATATTACAACATTTATAAAAAAATGTGATCTATAATTTTAATATTACTTAATAAAAGTATAACTACACTTTGGTTATTTCAGAGATTAGTGTGGTTGAAAGTAAAGAGACAGACACGGAAATGATTCCTACGTGTCTGTCTCTATTTTAATAACTTATTTTACATGTAAAGGGCCACCTGGGCCAAGCGGCCAACCTAATAAATACCAAGCAATCATGAATAATGGCCACACGATACTTAATATAATTGTATAGGGCATTAGACTAGATAATAAAGAACCTAATTTCATATCATTATCATATTTTTGTGCATAAGATAATAGCAATGGCAAGTAGGGCATCATAGGTGTAATTGGGTTACTAATGGAATCACCAATTCTATACAGCATTTGAGTCAATGCTGGATGGAAACCTACAATGATAAGCATCGGTATGAAAATAGGTGCTAAAATACCCCATTTGGCAGATGCACTACCAATCAATAAATTAATCAGTGCACTTAATAAGATAATACCTAGGATAAGCACAACGCCGTTCTGACCTTGAAGTATTGAAGCACCTTTAACGGCAACGATAATGCCTAGGTTACTCCACTCTAAAAAGGCAAGTAACTGAGCTGCAAAAAACACAATGACAATAAAAGAACCCATAGATGACATTGAATCAGCTAACATTTTTCCTAAGTCTTTAGAACTTTTAAATTCTTTTACCATAATGCCATAAACTAAACCAGGAACTAAAAATAATACTAAAATAATTAGGCCGACGCCGTTAATGATAGGTGCATCATTCAGTAAACTACCTGTGTTAGCATTCCTCAGAAAACTTTGTTGCGGTATAGCTAAAATGATAAGCAATATAATTAATACAAAAAAGCTGATATTAGCCCAAAAGACGGCACGGTTTTCTTGGGGTGTGAGTTTTGAATTAGAATCATCTGCTTGAATAGCTGAATTAGAATCATCAAATTTACCTAATCTAGGAATGACAAAACGCATAGTAACCCAATATACGGAAGGCAATAAGACGAGCACACTTGCTGCAATAAAGTACCAGTTCATTGCTACGTTGACATGCACACTATCAGAAACAATACTTGTAGCTGGTTTTGTAAATGCATAAAGCAATGCGTCTGACATACCAATCATGACATTTGCAGAGAATCCGCCAAGTGCAGATGCGTAAGCCATTGCTAAACCTGCAATAGGGTGGTAGCCCAATTTAATAAAGACCATAGCTGCTAATGGGGGTAACACAATCGGCGCTGCATCACCAGCAGCATTGCCTAAAATACCTATAATAATAATGACCGGCACAATGAAATGCTTAGGTGCCTTATGTACGACTTGAATCATTAATTTATCGAAGTAACCTGTTTTTTCTGCTACGCCAATACCAAGCATGACTGCAAGGACAAGACCTAATGCCGGAAATTCTGAAAAGTTTTTTATGGCGTCATTCAGAATCATCGATAGTCCATCTTTACTTAAAATACTTTTGATTGCGATGGTATCGCCTGTGCCCGGATGTTTTACGGAAATCTGAAACAATGATACAACCCAAGTAAGTATTGCGAGTCCTACACACATTAAGAAAAATAAAATGCTAGGGTCAGGTAATCTGTTTCCAACTTTTTCTACAATATTCAAAAATCTATTTATTAGCGTTGGCTTATCTTTAGTATTCGAAACCATCATAACGACCTCCCTAATAAGTTATCGGTAGTATAACAAATTAAGAATAAAAATAGAATAAATATTCTGAAAACTTTATAATTTTCAAATTTTAAATATATATTTCATATATGAACGTTCGTGTATTTATTTAAAAATTTCATTTGAAAAGTATAAAAAAAGAGAGGGGATAGAAAATCAACTTTTGATTTCTGTCCCGCTCCCGTATAGCTTATATAAATTCACACTATGTTTGTTGTAAAGTTATATTTGAATACTGTGTCTCAGTTAACTCGTAGCTTACCAAATGATTTGATCAACCACATCGTCATTAAGAGATTTAATAATTTCTGTAACTAAGGCTACTGAATTTTTGTAATCATCCGTGTGTAACACAGAAACATTGGAATGCATGTAACGTAATGCGACGCCAATAGCGACAGTTGGTATCCCTTCATTCGCTACATGAATACTTCCTGCGTCTGTGCCGCCGCCAGCAGTAGTGTCTAATTGAATCGTAATATTATGTTTTTTAGCCACTGCTTTAATATGTTTCATAAAACCAACATGACCAATATTAGATCCATCCATTAAAATAACAACAGGACCATTACCAATTGCTGTATCACTTACTTGACCAGACATTCCAGGTGTATCATATGCGACAGCAACGTCTACAGCTATAGCTAAGTCAGGTTTAATCTTGTTGGCAGCTACTTTAGCACCACGAAGACCAACTTCTTCTTGAACATTGGCACCTGAGACAAGATTGATGTCAATCGTCTCGTTCTTAAGGTTTTGTAATACATCTACTGCAAGTGCACAGCCGTAACGGTTATCAAAAGCTTTTGCAGTTAAATATTTATTATTCGCTAATGCTTCGAATTCACTATAGGGTGTGACCATATTACCTAATTCAATACCGAATTGTTGTGCTTCTTTTTTACTTTTAACTCCAATATCAATAAACATTTCTTTCATATCAACGTTTTTTTTGCGTTCTTCCGGTGATAATACATGTGGCGGTTTTGAACCGATAATACCTCTGATTTTTCTACCGTCATCTGTAGTTACCGTTACTTTTTGAGAGAGCATGACTTGGTTCCACCGACCACCAATAGGGGTGAATTTTAGGAAACCGTCATTATCTATTTTAGTCACCATAAAGCCGATTTCATCTAAGTGACCAGCAACCATTAATGTTTTATTACTTGTAGTGGCAGTCTTTTTACCGAAAACACCGCCTAGATTGTCTTCTATGATTTCATCGCTTACTTGTGTTAAATATTCGTGCATTAAAGATTTAACTGCCATTTCGTGGCCTGCAATACCATCAACATCTGTTAGAGATTTTAATAACTTCACTGAATTGTTCATATAATGCCTCCCATTAAAATTGATAACTTTATTTTAACATGAAGTATGCGATTACATAGCATTTTGACTGTAAGGGGGGATTAAGCAGTGAGAAAAGCCGTTAGTTTATTTGAAAAATAAAAATCCCTACTAAATCACTCAGACTAAAAGTGTGCATAAAAAGAATAAGCATGTTTCAATATAAATATAGACAAAGTGGAGGGATTTTATATGACAGAAGTTCAACATCTTACATTAGGTTCATCAAATGCACCTGTTAAAGTGGAATCATTTATAAATTTGGCTTGCCCATATTGTAAAAATTATTTTAAAGCCGCAGATCAATCATTAAAACCACTGATAGAGCAGGGGAAAGTACAACATGTAATTAAGCATTTTGATAAAACGAAGCAAGGATTATTAAAAGGTACGGTTGCAAATATTCATTTAGATTATCAAAATACTGATGAAACACTAGAAATTATACGTAAATTGTATGACACTCAAAAAGAATGGTCAGTTGATTTTGCTACTATAGAAGAAAAAATGCAAGCAAGAGTTTAACTTATCACCTCAGAAAGAAGCTGATGAACGCGCTTTAGCGATTACTGAAGAAGCATTTAGTCGTGGAATCAAAGGCATACCAACAGTATTCATAAATGATAAGAAATTTGAGTTCAATCCATTAGAAGATGCGCAAAGTACAATAGAAACAAAACTAACGCAACAAATAAATGAAGCAAGTCATTAGAAAAAAGCTCTATTACTTTGAAAAGCAGTTTAATTGCTTTTAAGGAATAGAGCTCTCTTTATGTCATCGATGTTGATCAATCAGCTTCAATTTATAGTCTCGTATAGATTGGATTCCGCCATCTTTATTTTTAATAATAAGATGGTCTTTGGATATTTGAGTAGGTGATTCAACACCAACCGCAGCAGCCTATATTAAATAACCCTTCATGTAAGCTTGTTACAAAATTAGTGACACGATATTTTTTCTCATCGATAATCAGTCCTCTTTCAAGTTTAGGATCCGTAGTAGCTACACCTACTGGACAAGTATTCATATGACATTGTTGACTCATTATACAGCCGACACTAATCATCATGCCACGTGCCACGTTCACTAAGTCTGCGCCAAGTCCTAAAGCGATTGCGATTTTATCCGGTGTGATAAGCTTTCCGGATGCGAAGATTTTAACACGATCACGAATGCCATGCTTTTCAAGCAATGAAGTTACAATAGGCAAAGCCGTAAATAAAGGTAAACCAACACCATCTTGCAATTCTTGGAAAGTTGCACCAGTGCCGCCTTCACCGCCGTCAACAGTTATGAAGCTAGGATATTGATTTGTCTCAACCATAGTTTGTACAAGTTTTTCTACTTCTGAAACTTTGCTTACAACAATTTTAAAGCCAACTGGTTTTTGAGCTTGTTGCTTGAGCTGAGTCACCCAATTAAGTAAAGCTTTTGGACTATCAATGTTATCGAAGCGGTTAGGTGAATTAATGGTTTTCCATGGTTCAACCATACGTATATTTGCAATTTCTTCTGTTACTTTATTACCTTGCATATGACCACCACGCGTTTTGGCACCTTGAGCGAGTTTTATTTCAAAAGCTCTAATCTTATCTCTATGTGCTAACTCAAGAAAAGCATCTATATCAAATACGCCTGTTTTATCACGTACGCCGAATAATCCTGGTCCAATTTGAAAGATGAGATCTACGTCTCCAGAAAGATGGTGCTCTGATAAGCCACCTTCGCCGGTATTCATCCAAGTACCTGCTTGACCAAGTCCTTTAGACAGTGCAGTGATTGCATTACTACCTAATGCACCATAACTCATACCAGATTGGCCAACTAAGCGCTTAGGTTTGAATGGATGCTTAAGTTCTGCACCTAAAGTGATGCGGTTTTCTTCTGATATATAGTAAGGATTAAGTTCAGCTTGAATTTTATGTTCATCACGATTGAACAGACGTTCATTATCGATTTCATAGATAAAAGAAGAAATCATAGGTGACTGATCAATGTGTAATTCTGATGTTTGTAAAGGAAACATTGTATTTTGTAAATAAAACCCATCTTCGTAATCTTCTTGCGTACCAAAACTCGTCATTCTAGAATTATATTTTCCAGCTAATACGATGTTAGTAAAATCATTTCTGGAAAATGGTTTACCTTTCGTATCCGCTAAGAATAAATATTGACGGAGTTCAGGACCAATTTTTTCTCCAAAATAACGAACACGTGCAAGTAATGGGTAATTACGTAATACACTATGTTGCTTTTGGTGCTTATCTTTAAATAGTAAAAATCCCCCAACAATTAGTACACTTAATAAAATTAGCACTAAGATGATATTTACGATGAATTGTAATATTGTCAAAATCGTCATGTAACATCCCTCCCCATTTATATATATATATATATATTACAACAAAATGCGCTTTTTACAATATGATAACTACTATAAAGTTAGGCTGGCCAATATACTAGTGTTGAGGATAGATACCGAATAAATATATTATAAAATGTATATAAGTAATTTAAATCATGGTATATTCGTTGTATACAATGATAAGGAAGGTGTCATATGGCTCAACAGTCAACTCAAGAGATCAAAAAAACACACAATGAAAAAAATATATGGAACAAGGACAAGATTGTAAAAAAAGATTTTTGGCTATTTCCTATATATATTGTTGCGAGTAATATAGTTCCTATTATTTTCTTTGTTTTAATATATGGAATATATTCTATTATTGATATAAAAAATGAATCATTTGTTACTGATGAAAATATATTAATCATGGGCGCAGTCATTGCAGAAATAATTATTCTATATAGCTTTTATGCAATGCATAGAAAAGATAGAATGATATCAATTGCAATGAATAGATTTAAAAAAGTGCCTCGATATCTATTGATGATTATTGGTGCATATCTATTAATTTTAATTTTAAATTCAACATACGCTTGGTTAATGGAATTTTTGCCTAAGTCATTACAATATAATGAAACACAAAATCAAATGTTCTTAGAAGAAATGTTCTCTGATAACAGGATGTTACCATTTTTGTTTATTGATATTGTGATTTTAACGCCTATTATTGAAGAACTATTATTTAGGCATTTAATCATCCATGAACTAGGCAAAAAAATTACATATGGTTTTGCCACAGTCCTGTCAATTATACTTTTTGCAGGTGTTCATGTGATTGGTGCTACATCTCCATTTGAGATAGGGTCCTATATTATTATCGCGATGGGGATTGCTTTTGTTTATTTAAAGAGTGGTATGAATTTAGCGCTGGCTATAACGTTACATGCTGTAAATAATTTAATTTCATTCATAGCTATTGTTTTTATGAAATAAAAAATAAGTAAATGAAATTTGATGAGCGACATATTAATTATTAGGTGAACGCCTTAACCAAACTCATTGTGAGAAAAGACTATTAAAATAATAGATTTAGGGAATAAGTAATATCAAATGATTCATATTTTAAGGAGGACAGATGATGTTAGAAGTTAAAAATGTTTCTTACAAAATAGACAATAGATACATCATCGATAATATCAATTTGAAGATAGAAAAGGGAGATACAATTGCTATTATAGGGCCTTCTGGAAGCGGTAAAAGTACATTGTTACGATTGCTTAATAATTTAATTAGCCCAACGCATGGTGAAATATATTTTAACGGCAAAGCTTATGAACAAATTAAACCTGAGTCATTACGTATGGACATTAGTTATTTATTACAAGAAAGTGATTTATTTGATCTTACAATTGGTGATAACATGGCGTTTCCTGCTGTAGTTCGAGAGGACAAATTTGACCGTAAAAGAGCTAAGAAGTTATTAAAAGCTGTTGGCTTAGGTCACTATAATTTTAATACAAGTGTAGAGCATCTATCAGGTGGAGAAAGACAGCGTATTACAATTGCTAGACAATTAATGTATAAACCTCAAATACTATTGTTAGATGAAGCTACAAGTGCATTGGATACGCAAAATAGTGAGAAAGTAGAAGACCTCATTTTCAAGTTTGCCGCTGAAGGTGTTGCGATTTTATGGATTACTCATAGTACGAATCAGAGTATTAAACATTTTCAAAAAAGAATCCGAATTGTTGATGGCAAAATAGACAAACAGGAGGATTTATAATGAGCACAACAGCTTTAGTGTTAACAGGGTTACTCCTAATCTTTCCTATGATTGTATCTTATAAAGAAAAATTACATATTATTAAAGATTTACTCGTAGCAACAACACGGGCTGTCGTTCAACTTGTTATTTTAGGATATCTTTTGCATTTTATCTTTGATGTAAACCAAAAATGGTTGCTCCTATTATTTGTACTAATTATTATTATTAATGCTTCTTGGAATACAATCAGTAGAGCATCGCCAGTGATGCATCATGTGTTTTGGATATCTTTTGCAGCAATATTTATTGGTGTTGCATTACCATTAGCAGGCGTCATTATCACAGGTGCTATTCAGTTCAAGCCTAATGAAGTCATTCCGATTGCGGGTATGCTTGGGAGTAATGGTCTGATTGCTATTAATTTAGCCTATCAGAATTTAGATAGAGAATTTGTTAAAGAGATGAGTAGGATTGAAGCTAAATTAGCGTTAGGTGCTACACCGAAACTCTCTTCTAAAACGACAATACGAGAAAGTGTAAAGACAGCAATTGTACCAACAATAGATTCAGTTAAAACATATGGGATTGTATCTATACCTGGTATGATGACAGGGTTAATTATTGGTGGTGTTGATCCATTAGAAGCTGTGAAATTTCAATTGATGGTCGTGTTTATTCATACAACAGCAACAATCATGTCAGCACTAATTGCTACATACTTAAGTTACAAACAATTCTTTAACCATCGCAATCAACTGATAGGACGTCACTTACACGCGAAACAACGCTAATTTTATAGAAGAAATTCAGTCAGGGAGCATCTAAAATAGGATGCTCCCTTTATTCATTGTTGCTTTTAACTTTATGAGCTAATTAATGAATATTGCAGTAATTTGTGAATTGTTAAATGATATTTATAAGTCAGAGATTGAACTAAGTAAATGTATTCAAACCTGTTGACGAATGGTTTATAATATAGTGGTTATGTAAAAATTGCAACGAAATGAAAGAAAGGAGTGAAACGTATGTCAGCTATGCGAATTACAACCTTTATTTTAAGTATATTTATCGTAGGTATGGTTGAAATGATGGTTGCTGGGATTATGAATTTAATGAGTAATGATTTAGGTGTTTCTGAAGCAATTATTGGTCAGTTAGTAACTTTATATGCAATTACCTTTGCTATTGCAGGACCAATCTTGGTTAAAGTCACAAATCGTTTTTCACCAAGACCAGTTTTATTATGGGCATTAGTAATGTTTATGTTAGGAAACGTAATTATTGCAGTTGCACCTGATTTTACTATTTTAGTATTTGGACGTATTTTATCTTCAGCAACTGCAGCTTTAATTGTAGTGAAGATACTAGCATTAACTGCTTTATTAACGGCACCTCAACATCGTGGGAAAATGATAGGTATCGTTTATTCGGGTTTTAGTGGTGCTAACGTATTCGGTGTGCCGATTGGAACAATTATTGGTGACTTAGTTGGTTGGAGATTTACATTTCTATTTATAGTGGCTGTAAGTATACTTGTTGGTATTCTTATGTACTTTTATGTACCTGATCCAGAGTTTAAAGCTTCTACAACAAGTACAAGTAGTCAAAAACGTGGCAGCAGTTATTCTAAAATCTTAAGACCTGCAGAAATTACAAAATATTTAGGGATTACATTCCTATTATTAGTAGCGAATTCCGTTACATTTATCTACATTAATCCGTTAATGTTGTCTAGTGGTCATGATTTATCATTTGTCTCTATAGCATTATTAATCAATGGTATAGCAGGTGTGATAGGAACTTCGATGGGCGGAGTACTATCAGATAAATTAACAAGTAAGCGCTGGTTAACGATTGCAACTTCAATATTTATTCTTATGATGTTAATCTTGAATGTTTTCTTACCAGGTACTGGCTTGCTATTAATGGTCATCTTCATTTGGAACATCATGCAATGGAGTACAAATCCGGCAGTTCAAAGCGGTATCATCGAACACGTTGACGGTGATACGAGTCAAGTTATGAGTTGGAATATGTCGAGCTTAAATGCTGGTATTGGTATCGGTGGTATCATCGGTGGCTTGGTTGTTTCGAAAATAGATGTTTTAGCTGTAACTTACTTTAGTGGTGCCATTGCTTTAGTAGCACTCATATTGGTTATAAGTTTAAAAAACGTAGCAAAATATAATAAAGCATAGGTAACATTAATTCAGAGCATCAAAAATTGTTGATTAGCTCACAAAAATTAGTGATAAAGAAGCTTTAGTTATAAGTAAATTAAGATTTAATTTTAAGTAGAAAACAGAATTTTGGGAAGTCAAATATTAATGAGGACGGACACATGTTGATTGAAAAAATTGATGTCATGTGTCCGTCCTCATTTTTATTAAGTTATAGATTATTAGAAACGTTGATTTGTTTTTCGGGGGAATGCTTAGAATTTAGTTGTATTTCACTAATGTTTAAATGCGCTTTTTTATTTGAGAAATGAGCAATAAAAGCTGAGATAATAATATATATAAAGGTACCTATGATATAACCTAATTTTAAATCTGAAATGAGCAAATAAGATTGGCATAGCAAGACTATAATTGCACATATAGCTATTGTCACCAGAATAGGATAAGGGACTTTAAATGGGGACTGTTTATATGCTTCGGGATATTTTTTGGGTAATTGTGTCACAGCTAAGGCTGGAAATGCAAATACGATGAGAGAGATGCCTGTACCAAGTTGTGCAACAACATCTAAAGACATACCTGTAATAATAGGCAATGCACCAATAATGTAAAAGATAAGTAATAGCCAATGAGGTGTACCAAAACGTTTGTTTACTTTACCTAAATATTTAGGTAAATAACCATCATGAATTGCCACTAATAAACTTTTTGTTACCCAAGTAAAAGTCGAATTAAGTGTTGTTGCTAAAGCAAACATTGCGCCACCCACCATGAAGAAGATAAATGCCGGGGTTGGTAATACTTCTTTTGCGACACTCGTTAAAGGTCTACCTGCTACTTCTGGAATAGGTAATACACCTACTGCAATTGAGGCAATAAATGCGTATAATAATCCGACAAATATAGTAGCAACAATAATAACAATTGGAATGTCCCTTTTAGGGTTTTTCATTTCTCCACCAAGTTCAGCAACCACTTGAGCACCTCCTGTCGCAAAAGAAACAAGGCCTACAGCAGTAAAGAAGCCGGTGAAACCATCTGGGAGCATAGATTTCGTATTAAATACACCAAAGTTAACATGTGGAACACCAAATATGATAAAGCAAGACAAAGCCACTATTAAAGTGACTACCATGATATTTCCAATAATAGAGGCAGATTTAATACCAACGATATTTACGATAAATAAAATAGTTAATAATGAGAAGGCGACAGCCCTAACCGGTACTCCAGGGAAAAGACCTTCTAAATATTGTGCGAATGACAATGCATATAATGACAACGTAATCTGCAAAAAGATAAATAATAGTAACCAAAAAATGCCTGTCTTTGGAGACAATAAACGACTAGTGTATTGATACATTCCGCCAGTAGTAGGTAATGTCGAACCTAATATTGCGATTGGGAGCATCGTAAGTAAGGTGATGAGGGCAGATAAAATAAATGCAGGTGTTATGCCGCTACCAGTCATCTGTATACCAATTCCAGTCAGTGACATGACACCAAGCACCTATGATTTGCCCGATAGCTATACCCAGGACGTCAGTTAAGCCTAGTACTTTTTTTAAATTTGTTGCTTGTTGCATTAAAATCACCTCTAAATTCTATGTAATAGTCTAAATAATAAAAAAATCATAACATAACAAACATTTAATTCATAGTACATCAATCGGAAAACTTGGTATAAATGTTAAAAAGATTAAATATAGATAAAATTAATCATTTCATAGTAGAATAAAGATAAATAAATTAATTAAAAAAGAGGTGCAATTTTTATGACTAATGAACACGATCATATTAAAGTAAATGCATTTATTGATAGATTAAAACAATGGCAAGATGAATTTAAAATAATGCGTGAAATTATTAGAGAAACTGAATTAGTAGAAGATTACAAATGGATGCATCCTTGTTACACGTTAGACAATAAAAATGTTGTGATTATTCAAGATTTTAAACATTATTGCGCGTTACTTTTTGAAAAAGGATCTATCATGGAAGACCCATACCAATCACTTATCCAACAAACGAAAAATGTCCAAGCCGCAAGACAGTTGCGCTTTGAAAGTCTAGACGAAATTGAAAAACGAAGAGATGAAATTAAATGGTATGTTGAAGAAGCAATAAGAATTGAAAAATCAGATAAGCAAGTGCCAATGAAAAAAACAGCAGATTATGAAATGCCGGAAGAACTACAAATAAAATTAAATGACAGCGCTGAACTTGAAGAAGCATTTTATAATTTAACACCTGGTAGACAAAGACAATACATGTTCCATATAGGACAAGCTAAAAGAGCGACAACACGTGAAAAACGCGTTGAAAAATATGTGGATCATATTTTAGAGGGTAAGGGTATAGATGATAAATAATATAGACTTGAACTTGATATTAAAAGAACGAAGTAAGTTTACAAAGTAGCAACTTAATTTAAGTAAACTGAAAAAAGTGTAGAATGATTTTTAAGAGGTATTCATATTTATTTCAAATAAAATAAAACATGTGTTTAGTTCATATCGCTTGTTTAAGGGTCATTATTTTAATTAATAATAAAAAGATACAGTTGCAACTTTAACAATTATCGTTTATAGTTTGCTCGAATATAAAAAGTGTTATGAGAAATCAACTCGTAAAGTACTTTTAGAGAGAGGGTGTATTAATGCCAAGAGTTTCTAAACGGATACAATTACTAGAAGCAGCTGCTTCTATCGTTAATGAACAAGGTAGTGAATATTTAACTTTAGATGCTGTTGCTAAGAAAGCAGGCGTAAGTAAAGGTGGCTTGTTGTATCATTTCAAAAACAAATTTGCATTAATTCAAGGACTTGTCGACCATGCAGACGAAATATATCGAATTAACGTTGATAAACATGTGCAAGGTAATGACCAACAACAAGGCAAGTGGATACGCGCATTTATAGAGGCCACGCGCGAATATAGTTCTGAAAATGCATCTATCACTTCAGGAATGTTAGTCGCACAAGGTATAAATAGTAATTTATTATTACCTTTGCAAGACACATATAAAGAATGGCAATTCAATATTGAAAATGATGGCTTAGACAAAGTTGATGCGACAATTATTCGAATGGCAGTCGATGGACTATGGTTGTCTGAAATATTTGGTTTAGCCGCCATTGATGATTCGATGCGAGCTGAAGTTTTAGAAAGATTAACAGCTTATACTAAAAATGAAAAAATCGATTGAAAAGGGTCGATAAAATTAGAAATTATAAAAAAATAATTAAATGAAAAATTCATGTAAAGCACTGATAATATAGGGATAGTCAATGATTCAAAATTGATTAATCCCTTTTTTTATATGTTATAAGGTTGAAACTAAACCGTCTGGTTGGTACACTAATCGATGTATTAAAAAACTTTGTTGGAGGTTTATATTAATGAAGAAAGTTATGCTAACAGCAGCTATAACAGGTGCTGGAGATACTACAGAAAAAAATAAAAGTGTTCCTGTAACACCTCAAGAGATTGCTGATTCAGCGATAAAATGTGCAAGAGCGAGGAGCGACTGTGGCACATATACATGCTAGAGACCCAGAAACAGGTGGCATTAGTCATAACGTTGAATTTTTTAAAGAAGCAGTGAAATTAATTAGAGAAGCAGACGAAGATATTGTTATAAATATTACTTCTGGTGGGGGCGGAGACTTCATTCCGAACCTAGAAGATCCATATACTGGTGCAAAAGGAACAGACATGCAAACACCAGAAGAAAGACATGAACCTGTAGGCGCATTATTGCCAGAAATGTGTACCTTGGACTGTGGTAGTGTCAATATGGGTGATACGCTTTATTTAAGTCCAGCGAGGTTGGTTAAGAGAACAAGCACAACTTGTTAAAGATGCTGGGGTTAAACCTGAGTTAGAGTGTTTTGATAGTGGGCATATTTCGTTTGCTAAGCAACTTATAAATGAAGGTTTAATTGAAGGAGAGCCGATGTTCCAATTCTGTCTTGGCATTCCATGGGGCGCAGAAAATGACGCGGAAACGATAGAATACTTTAAGACGCGTATACCTGAAAATGCACATTGGTCAGCATTTGGTATTGGCAGAATGCAATTTCCAACAGTAGAAGAAGCGGCTAAACGTGGAGGCAATGTACGTGTGGGCCTAGAAGATAATTTATATTTGGCAAAAGGTGTCAAAGCAACAAATGAACAACTCGTTGAAAAGGCTGTAGAAATATTAAAAGGTTTAGATATAGCACCAATGACGCCCGCTGAAGCGCGTAAAAAATATCAACTTAGAGATCCAAAAGGAGGCACAAAATGAAATTCGCAGTCGTAGGTACAGGCGTTATTGGTAGTGGATGGATTACAAGAATGTTAGCACATGGACATGAAGTAATTGCTACTGATCCAAGTGAAGGTGCATATGAAAGCATGTTGAAACAAGTAAAACAAAATTGGCCATATGCTGAAGAACTTGGCTTAGCAGAAGGTGCTTCATTAGAAAACCTTACATTTACACCTTATTTAGAAGAAGCAGTTAAAGAAGCAGATCATATACAAGAAAATGTGCCTGAAGTTGGATCAATAAAAGAGCAAGTGCTTACAGAAATAGACTTTTATGCACGACCTGATGCAACAATAGGCTCAAGTACTTCAGGTATTAAACCTTCAGAATTACAGCGAAACTTGCAACATCCAGAACGTTTAGTTGTCGCTCATCCTTTCCATCCGGTATATATTTTACCGCTTGTAGAAATTGTTCCAGGACAATTAACTGCGGAAGCAACGACAGTAAAAGCTGAACAAGCTTATGAAAGTATCGGCATGGACGTATTGCATGTAAGACATGAAATAGAAGGTCATATTGCTGATAGATTAATGGAAGCACTTTGGAGAGAAGCATTGCATATTGTAAATGATGGCATAGCTACTACAGAGGAAGTAGATAAAGCATTCACACATGCAACAGGCTTACGTTACGCACAATATGGACCGTTCATGACTTTCCATTTGGCAGGTGGAGAAGGCGGTATGCGCCACATGCTAAAACAATTTGGACCAGCTTTGAAAAAACCATGGACTAAATTAGTAGCACCAGAATTAACGAAAGATTTATATGATGAAGTTGTTAATGGTTGTGAAGCTTCATCACAGGGCCAAACAATGTCAGAGCTTGATCAAAAGCGCAACGAATTCTTAATCAAAGTTAAAAAATTAGCAGAAGCATATTGGCCAGAAGATACACCATCAATGAAAAAAGCTACAAGCCCATCGGTGTATTAATATGATACATTCACAGTTTGAATATACGACTAAAGTGAAAGATATTTGGGTGGATCACAATGGTCATATGAATGACGCTGAATATAATCGTGTGTTTAGTGATGCGACAGATGCTTGGCTTGCTTATCTAGGATTAGATAAAGAGACGATAGCACAAAAGCAATACACAGTATTTACTTTAGAAAACCATGTGATGTATTTAAAAGAAATTAAAGTCGATGAATACATCTCGGTTAATGTTGAGTTATATGATTATGATGCGAAACGTTTACATGTATTTATGACGTTAACAGATGCAAATCAATCTCGTTGTGCAACTTATGAAGTGATGCTCATGGGGATGAATACAGCTGTAGATAAGCCCGAAGCATTTCCAGAAATGATAAAAAAAGCGATTGAAGATTATGCTCGCTACCAATATGATTGAAAATCAGCCCAAAGAGCTTGGTCATCTGATTGGTATTAAGCATAAATAGTATAATTGAAATCAATTTGAAACGATTGATTAACTACGTTTATTGAATGTTTTAAGAAACAAAATTCATGAGTATAAATTGTTTATTTTTATTAATTAAGGTATCTTATTGTATAGGGTAACAAAATCAAATTTTAATTTATTGTATAATTGATTTGTTTTTTAACAACCAAAACGAATAAATTAGGGCTATTTGTAGCTATGTTGTTACTTATTTTAGGATTTGTATAACATCCACAAGTAGTCCTAAATTTATTATGAAATATTTTTAAATTAAATATGTACATAGAAAGGGATTGAACCATGTTAAGTATTAAAAACTTATCAAAAGTCTACGGTGGTGGGAAGAAAGCTGTAGATAACATAACATTAGATGTTGAATCTGGTGAATTTATTGCGTTTATAGGAACAAGTGGTAGTGGTAAAACAACTGCTTTACGAATGATTAACAGAATGATAGAAGCTACTGAGGGACAAATCACAATCAATGGCAAAGATGTCAGTAAAATGAATCCAGTCGAATTACGTAGAAAAATTGGTTATGTAATTCAACAAATAGGACTTATGCCTCATATGACGATCAGAGAAAATATCGTTTTAGTGCCAAAATTATTAAAATGGTCACAAGAAAAGAAAGAGCGTAAAGCGAAAGAATTAATTAAACTCGTAGATTTACCAGAAGAGTTTTTAGATAGATATCCTTCCCAATTATCTGGGGGACAGCAACAACGTATTGGGGTAGTGCGTGCGTTAGCGACTGAACAAGATGTCATATTAATGGATGAACCATTTGGTGCATTAGACCCGATTACGAGAGATACATTACAAGATTTAGTGAAAGAATTACAACGAAAATTAGGTAAAACATTTGTTTTTGTTACACATGATATGGACGAAGCGATTAAGCTAGCAGATAAGATTTGTATTATGTCTGAAGGACAAGTTATACAATTTGATACGCCAGACAATATCTTACGTCATCCTGCAAACGATTTCGTTCGTGATTTTATAGGTCAAAATAGATTAATTCAAGATCGTCCAAACATGCGTACAGTTAAAGATGCAATGATTAAACCTGTAACTGTACACGCAGATCGTTCACTGAACGAAGTAGTTAAAGTCATGAGAGAACGTCGTGTAGACACTATTTTTGTAGTAGGTAATAACAATAGATTACTGGGCTATTTAGATATTGAAGATATTAACCAAGTATTACGTTCAAACAAAGAGCTTATCGATACAATGCAACGTGATATTTATAGAGTAAGAATAGACAGTAAATTACAAGATTCAGTACGTACAATTTTAAAACGAAATGTAAGAAACGTTCCGGTAGTGGATAAAGATGGTGAAACATTAATTGGATTAGTTACGAGAGCAAACCTAGTGGATATTGTATATGACAGTATCTGGGGCGAAATAGATGAAGATGACAATGCGAATCAACATGCAATTGTCGAGCCCGAAAATGTAGGAGCTGATAAATAATGAAAGATTTCATAGAGCAATATGGTGGGCAACTGATATCAAAAACAGCTGAACACTTTTATATCTCAATGATCGCATTGTTAATCGCAATCGTAGTTGCTGTTCCATTAGGCATTATCTTATCCAAAATGAAAAGAACTTCAAATATCGTACTCACAATTGCCGGTGTGCTTCAAACAATACCAACGCTTGCGGTATTAGCTATCATGATACCGATATTTGGTGTGGGGAAATTACCTGCAATTGTAGCATTATTTATCTATGTACTTTTACCAATATTGAATAATACTGTATTAGGCGTCAAAAATATAGACAATAATATTAAAGAAGGCTGGTACAAGTATGGGAATGACGAAGTTACAACTTATGAAAGATATTGAGTTACCGTTAGCTTTACCACTTATACTAGGTGGCATTCGATTATCATCTGTATATGTAATCAGTTGGGCGACGCTAGCAAGTTATGTTGGTGCAGGCGGATTAGGTGACTTTGTATTTAACGGGTTAAATTTATATGATCCATTGATGATTGTAAGTGCGGCAGTGCTTGTAACAATTTTAGCTTTAGTTGTAGACGTATTACTTTCAATAGTCGAAAAATGGGCTGTTCCAAAAGGATTAAAAGTATCCAGATAATATAAGGAGGACATTATGAAGAAGTTTAAACAGTATAGTATCGTGCTTGTACTGTGTCTGACGGTGTTGTCTGGATGTAGTTTACCTGGTTTAAGTGGTAGCGACTCAGATAATGAAGTTAAAATTACAGCACTTGCAACGAGTGAATCACAAATTATGTCTCATATGTTGAGACTCATTATACAACATGACACAGATGGTAAGATTAAACCATCATTAATTAACAATTTAGGTTCAAGTACCATTCAACACAATGCTTTAGTGAATGGAGACGCGAATATGTCAGGGGCAAGATACAATGGCACAGATTTAACAGGTGCTTTAAAAGAAGACCCAATAAAAGATCCTGAAAAAGCGATGACAGCGACTCAAGATGGGTTCCAAAAGAAATTTGATCAAACATTCTTTGATTCATATGGTTTTGAGAACACATACGCATTTATGGTTACTAAAGAAACAGCTGAGAAATATAATTTAGAAACTGTTTCAGATTTAGAAAAATATAGTGATGAGTTAAGACTTGGCGTAGACAGTTCATGGTTACATCGTGAAGGTGATGGTTATCCAGGATTTACGAAAGAATATGGATTTGACTTTGATACAGTGCGTCCAATGCAAATCGGACTTGTATATGATGCATTAAATTCAAAAAACTTAGAAGTAGCAGTTGGTTATTCAACGGATGGACGTATTGAGGGGTACGATTTAAAAGTACTTGAAGACGATAGACAATTTTTCCCACCATACGATACGAGTGCAGTAGCAACGAATAGTTTATTAGAAAAACATCCAAAATTAAAACCAATTATTAATAAGTTGAATGACAAAATATCAACAGAAGAAATGCAAAAGCTTAATTATCAAGCAGATGGTGAAGGTCAAGAACCAGCTGTTGTAGCTGAAAATTTCTTGAAAGAACACAACTATTTTGAAGACGATAAGAAAGGTGGTCAAAACTAATGGAAGGTAATTTATTACAGCAATTAGTCGAATATTATTCAGTCAACTTTGGCTACCTATGGGATTTATTTATTAAGCATTTATTAATGTCAGTATATGGCGTTTTATTTGCGGCAATTGTAGGTATACCATTGGGCATTATCATCGCTAGATATAAAAAATTATCATGGACGATTATTACAATTGCCAATATTATACAAACTGTACCAGTTATTGCGATGTTAGCAATTTTAATGTTAGTGATGGGCTTAGGTCCAAACACAGTTGTTTTAACAGTGTTCTTATATGCATTGTTACCTATAATTAAAAATACTTTTACAGGTATTATTGGTGTTGATGAAAACATTAAAGATGCTTGGTAAAGGTATGGGTATGACACGAAACCAAGTGTTACGTTTGATTGAGTTGCCGTTGTCTTTATCTGTAATTTTAGGTGGTTTAAGAATCGCACTTGTTGTAGCAATTGGTGTTGTAGCAGTTGGCTCATTTATTGGAGCACCAACTTTAGGTGACATTATTATTCGTGGTACAAACGCAACAGATGGCACGACGTTTATTCTTGCGGGTGCAATTCCAATTGCATTAATCGCAATTCTAATTGACGTTGGATTGAGATTTTTAGAAAAACGTTTAGACCCTTCTAATAAAACACAGAAAAAAGAAAAGCATAAGCCTCAAAGTATTAATTAATAAAGGGTAGTGATTAAAGTTGGCAATTTTATCAATTAATTATAATTCTAAAACAATAGGTATGCATCATCATTTTATGGTGATTTTACCGGAAGATGAAAGTTATTTTAATAAAGCAACACAACCGAAACCACTGAAAACTTTATTATTACTACATGGTCTTTCAAGTGATGAAACTTCTTATATGCGTTACACAAGTATCGAACGTTATGCTAATACGCATCAATTAGCTGTCATTATGCCAAACGCGGACCATAGTGGATACAGTAACATGGTTTATGGCCATAACTATTTTGATTATGTATTAGAAGTGTTAGATTATGCGCATCAAATTTTACCATTATCTGATAAAAGAGAAGATAATTTTATTGCTCGGGCACTCTATGGGTGGCTATGGCACCATTAAATATGCTTTATCACAAGGGCATCGTTTTGCTAAAGCTTGTCCGTTATCAGCAGTGTTTAATGGTCAACATCTTATGGATTTTGATTGGTATGATTTCTCAGGTGAAGCTATAGCAGGAATAAGTAAAAGGGTTAAAGGTACTGATTTAGATCCATATCATTTAGTCGATCAAGCAATAGACCTAAATAAAGTTATTCCGGAGTTACTCATTATGTGTGGCACGGAAGATGATTTACATGAAGATAATCAACAATTTATCAAGTATTTAGATGAAAAAGCAGTTCCATATCAATTTGAAGATGGACCTGGTGAACATGATTATGCTTATTGGGATCAAAGTATTAAACGTGCGATTGAATGGTTTGTAAAGGTATAGCATAAAAAAATGTCGATAAAGTCTCAGACTTTATCGACATTTTTTGTGCGCAATTTCCGGGATTGAAATTATATAAAGTTATATGCACATAAAGTAAATATATAAAATGTAATTTTCTGTTTTATGGTAGTGATCACTTTTCTAAATTAATCTATTTAATTGAAGCATTAGTACTTTTGAATTCTTCTTGTAGTTTACCTAAATGTCTTAATGTTGGCGTTAACGCCGCAAAGAAAAAGCCTTCTTTTAATTTACGTGCTTGAGGTGCACGAGGTGAATATGCTCTAGAACCACCATTAACCATGGATGCTTGATTGACTTCAAGTAGTAAATAACCGGCTTCTTTTTTCAAATTAATTAAGTCACCAAATTGATCCTGTAAATCATTAGTATCTAATAAATTGTAAAATTGTTTTTTTATATTGTCGTAACGTGTTTCAAAGTCTTGAACATCATATTCTAAATACTTGTTAATACCATTTTGTGCATTAGAGAATTTATGAATTAAATCAAGTGATGAACGCACAGAACCTAATGCAATCGGTATTTGTAACGCTACAAATTGTGGACGGATCTTAGACGCGAATGTTTTTGCATCGTGTGTAATAATATGTGCTTCAGGTATGTGCACATCATTCATTTCAATTGAAAATGTTGCTGAACCATTCACACCTAAGAAGGTAGACATTTCATTTATATTAACGCCTTCTTGATTGGCTTGAACGATAAACATTACAAGTTCATCTGATGTTTCAGATTTAGAAATAGCACCAAAATAATGCTCTGCAGCAATGTTACTAATCGCAGGTAATCTACCATTCACAATGAATTGATTATCATTATAATGATGTGACAAGTTGAATGATTCTAAATCATTAAATGATTTCATCGGATTTGATAATCCTGTAGCACCTAAAATCTCTCCTGATAGTAATTGCTGTTGTAAATCTTTATTTAAATGAGGCTGTTCTGCATTTTGTAAATAGGTAGAAAAGGCCAGTTGGCACCATAAACAGAAGCCAGTTGTCAGACAAGACTTTGATACTTCTTCGATAACTTCTGAATTTGCTTTGACATCATTTTCTTTAAAATATCCTTCTTTAAATAAATTTTGAATGAAGGTTTTAGGATAGTGTGAACCGTCATCAATTTCTACTAAATATGGATCTAATTCGTTTTCAATATGTGTTTTTAAACTCATAAATATGCTCTCCTTTATTCACCAAAACGTGTTAATATCATTTTCTCTAAATAACTAATGATGCGATCAATTAAGAACCCAAATACCCCAATAAAGAATATGGCAGATAAAACATCTTCTAAATTCAACATATTCCGTGAATCAACAATTAAGAATCCGAGTCCAGATTGTGCGCCAATCATTTCGCCAGAAACTAAGAATATCCAACTTGTTCCAACTGCCATATGTATACCGCCCATAATATGTTTAAATGCACCAGGGAAGAGGATATTTCGATATAATGACCATCCCCTTAAATTTAAATTAGATGCAATCTTCAAATATTGTGGTTCTACATTTCTAATCCCTTTGATTGTATTAAAAACAATTGGGAAAAATGCGGCGATAAAGATAATTGCCATTGCGGGTAAACTCCCGATACCAAACCATAAAACGACGAATGGCGACCACGCAATAGGGGAGACGGGTCTAATTAATTGAAATAGAGGTTCTATTGCATCAAAGAATGCATTACTACGGCCTAATAAAAAACCAACAGGAACCCCTATGATAACTGCAAATCCAAATCCTACAATAAAGCGAAATAAACTAATACCTAAGTGTGAAAATATTTCCCCGGTAATAATGAACTGCCATATACTTTCTGCTACTAGTAAGGGTCCCGGTAAAAGAATAGGCTGGTAATCTCCAATCCAAATTACGCATTGCCATATAAATAGGAAAATAATAAAAGTAATGATTGGTAATGTCCATTTTTTGGCTATATTAGCTGTCATTTCATTTACCCCTCCTTATATAGCGTAGGATCAACAAAATCTTTATAAGCGGGTGCTTTAAAAAGTTTATGATCATTTACTAAATCTGTAATTTTACTGTAACCGTCTTTTTTAATCGTTAAATCGCCGTATGAAGTCCACTCTGCTGATTGTTCTAGGACTTTTCTGTCTTGTTTGAAGTTTTTGGCCATGACATCGACACTTTTATCTTTATTGTTCATTTTATAACCAGCTTGTTTATAATCTGACATAAACTCTTTGGCAACTGTATGATGTTGATCAATAAGATCACTTCTAAGTACAAGTGCGCAACAATAAGCATCTGGAACGATATCATTACCATGTTTTAAAGTGTCGCCTTTGCCTAATTTTTCTCCAAGTGCGCCGAATGGTTCTGCTACAGAATACCCCGAAATTCGATCTTCGCTTAACGCTGCAGGCATTTCTGCTGGAGCCATTTCATGATAACTAAAGGTATCAGATTTTAAGTTCATTTGTTTTCGCATTTTTTCTAGTAATAAATAATGTGTTGAATAACGATGTGGGATAGCAAAACTGTATTCTCCGTGATTGTGAAAATCAGAAGCTTCTTTACCTTTTTGTCCCATAATCACATTGCCCTCATGATGACCTAAGGCGACTGCTTTAATATCTGAACCTTTTTGCTTTGATTTCATCGCAAGTTCAATCAGTGTAGATGCGCCATCGATTTTACCGCTGTTCAAAGCATCCATAAGGTCTGGCCAATTATTAAAACGTATGAGTTCAAGTTTGTAACCAGATTTTTTAGATTTTTGTTGAATTTCTTCTGTCATCATCAAATTTGCTGAATGTGTTATTGGAAGATATCCTATTTTTATAGTTTGCTTTTTATTGTCGCCATTTTGACTATCTTGATTTTTATTCGTGCTACAACCTGAAAGAATAAGAAGGAGTATTAAAGTAAAAGCAATATATTTTTTCAATTTCTAACACTCCTTATAAATGATATTCTGGCTCTGCCATATGGTGATTTAAAGCAAATTTTTCCATAATATCATTTCTTACTTTTAATAAATGACTATCATTACGGTTACGAGGATGAGATTGTTTGATATTATATTGGCTGATAATCTCACAACCATCACCGAGGAGCACAATATTATCTGAAAGATAAATTGCTTCATCAATATCATGCGTAACTAAAATGATTGTTGCTTTTGTGCGCTCTTTTAAACGGACAAGTTGATCTTGTAATTTATAACGTGTAAAGGCATCTAAAGCGCCTAAGGGTTCATCCATGAGTATGACATTCGGTTGATGTACTTGTGCTCTACAAAGCGCAACACGTTGCTTCATACCACCTGATAATTCTTCTGGGAATAATTTCCCTTTATGATTTAAATCTACGGTTTTTAACTGTTCATTGATGTCTTCATTGCTTATGTATTGAGACAAACCAATACGTATGTTGTCGTTAATATTTTTCCAAGGAAGTAAGTTGTGGTGTTGAAATATCATTAAACAATCAGGTGATGGTGTTTGTTTAATTTTTCCATCAATATTTACTACACCTGAAGTTGGTGTTAAAAATCCACCAATAATATTTAATAACGTCGATTTACCACAACCACTTTTACCTATAAAAGTTACGATGTTACTTTTTTCTATATTTAATTCAAAATCATTAATGACTTGGTTATCGCCAAATTGATGTTGAACATGGTCAATGTGAATCATTACAACACCTCGATTAATCTTATCGTTTTAGTATGGTTTATTCTGACACTAAAGGGCTATGCATACACATAGCCCGTGAAGTGATTGATTTTAATGTTTTATTTTGAAAAAAGTGCATAAGAACTACTCATCTCAATTTCATTGAGAAGCAGAATTAAGGATTACAATAGCTAAGCTATTGCATAAGAACTACTAATCTCAATTTCATTGAGAAGCAAAATTAAGGATTACAATAGCTTTAGCTATTGCATTAAGAAAAACTAATGACTAAAAATCACTTTTAGAATTAAGGATTACAATTGCTAAAGCAATTGCATAAGAACTACTAATCTCAATTTCATTGAGAAAGTAGTTCTTTATATTTTCTCGATATCATCGATAGGTGTATCTACAGCTTTACGTGCGCGGCGAACAGCATCTTCATCCGGTGCATCGTATAAACAGATACATTTTGACATATCTTCACATACGTAAGTACGTTGGAATTGTACTTCAGGTACTTCTTCATAATGTACTGAGTTTTTCTTTTTACGTGCTAAATATTGATCCATAGAAACGCCTTCTGGAATATTCCAAGTTACGAGGTAATCTACATGAGCATCACCTTTTTTTACGTCTTCTAATTCTTTACCAACTAAACGTACTTCTTTAACAAGGTTGATATTAATTGAAGCATCTTCTAAAAATTGTTTCGCTTCAGTATCATCATTAGCTTCAACGATAAAGTATCCGTGTGTAAGGTCTTCTGTCGCCTGTACTTCGATAAGTGTTGGCACTTCGCCCGTTGTTAAATCAGTTGCTTTCTTTTCTAATTCGCTTTTATTTGATGCAAATGCTAAATCATTTGCTTCTAGTAAATATAATGTCATAAATATTAACCTCCAAGATTGATAATAAGTGAATAATACAACAATCCCTATCAGATTACAAGGATATAATAGAATGTAATTTTAATTTTCAGAAAACTGTTAATTAATTTATAGAATATTAGAGTTAAGAAGTATCAATGCTAACTGCGTAGCGATTGAGAAAGAGTTAAAGTGTTAAAATATTTATTTTTTAATTAAATCTATTGCTATTGAATTTCAATACATATTATACTTGAGAAAACGCTTACAAATAGAGGGGATAAAGTGACAAAATTGCTATGGCAATCATACGAAAATCGATTAAATTTATTAAAGAGATTAGTGAATCATCAAACCGTGACGAATTCTGAAGGTGAGCTAACATTTCCAAACTTCATCAAGCAACAATTGTTACAACTTACATATTTTCAAAAACATAAAAAACATATTCAAATGACACAAACTGAAGATGATAAGGAAGCTGTCGTTGCATTTTATCAAGCGGACACATCAGCAAAAACAATTGTGTTAATAAGTCATTATGACACTGTAGGTGTAGAGGATTATGGGAATTTTCAGTCCAACGCGTTTAATCCAGATGAATTAAAGTCATTCTTTTCTCAAAATCATGATTATTTAAATGCAGAAGCAATTGAAGACTTAAAGAATGACTCCTATTTATTTGGGCGAGGAACAATGGATATGAAAGCAGGGCTAATGTTGCATCTTTCATTAATTGAATTAGCCAGTGTTGAAGCATGGGACATTAATTTAATTTTAGTTACAGTACCCGATGAAGAGGTCAATTCTTCAGGGATGCGTAAAGCAGTAGAAGCAATCGCTCAGTTAAAGCAACAATATCAATTGGATATACAACTTCATTTAAATAGTGAACCTACTTTTCAACAAGCTGGTGCGGATGAAAAGCATTATATATATTCAGGGTCAATTGGAAAAATTATGCCTGGCGTATTATGTTATGGCAAAGAAACGCATGTAGGTAACCCATTAGATGGTTTGAGTTCTAACTTCATGATGAGTTATATTACTCAAGCGATTGAATACAACAATGTATTTAAAGAAGTTTTTGAAAATGAAGCGACGCCAGTTCCAGTATCACTGCATACAAGAGATAATAAATTGGCATACGATGTCCAAACACCATTCAGAACAATAGGATTATTTAATGTTTTTCTTTTTAAAAATAAGCCTGATGATGTGTTTAGACAATTTATCGATTCAGTGGTACACGCTACAGAACGCTGTGAAAGTGATTGGCTCTCCATATTAGAAGAGCAAGAGAGACAATTTGATACGAAAATTAATGTGCTAACTTATGATCAATTAAAGCAATATGCCATTAAACAACATGGAGTGGCCTATATAACTAAGCAAATTGATAAGGCAATTCAAGAAACAGATGAGTTACATTTACAAAGTGTCAATGTTGTTGATACGTTAATGCAAACCTGTAAAGATATTGCACCGGCAGTAGTGACATTTTTTGCAACACCATATTATCCTGCAGTTAATTCGTCTTACGATAAGCGTATTGAATCAACGGTCAAATTAGTGCATCGAACGTTGCGCGATCAATTTCAACGTCAAAGTGAACGTATTCACTATTTTAATGGTATTAGTGATAGTAGTTATTTGAACTTTGATGGAGATATGGAACAAATTGTTGCTTATGAAAAAAATACGCCTAATTTTAATAAAACATATCAACTACCATTTGAAGCAATAAAAACTATTAGCGCGCCGATATTATTATGTGGACCCATAGGTAAAGACGCGCATAAAGTCAGTGAACGTTTGCATAAAAAGAGTGCATTTGAAGAATTACCTGTTGTTTTAGAACAAATTATTAATTCTTATATTGAGTCAGCAAAAGAATAAGAATAACTTGTAATATTTTCTTAAATAAATTTTTATATTCTATGGCTTGTTAGTGTATAGGTTAGTGCGATATATTAGTGAATATATTCATTGCACAGGTATTTCCATAAGAAGAAAATGGAGTGGTAACAATATGATAGAGGCGTATAAAAGTTTTTGGAAGAGGTATGCTGACTTTAAAGGGAAATCAGATAGACTAGAGTTCTGGACACCAGTATTGGTTCATATCATTGGCATCTTTATCGTAGCGTTAATCGGCGCAATTAGCTTTTTAGCGGGCGTTTTTATTGTCGCAACAATTTTATCTGCACTTATTGGTATATTTGCTTTAGCAATCATGGTACCTATGGTTTCAGTAACATTAAGAAGATTTTATGATGCGGGTAGAAAAAGGATTACTGCACTCATTTTAATTATTTTATCGATAGTCGTTAATATCTTATTTGATATTATACAAATCAATAGCGTTGCAATGATCTTAAATGTTGTATCAATAATTTGTACGATTATATTGATTGTTGAGACACTATTGCCTTCACGTGACGTTCCTGAGTCAGAATTGAAATGGTTATAAAATTGGTTTTTGATAGTCAATATTAAAGTGAATAACATTTATTTATGAAGTAAAACTTTTTCTAGTTAGCCTTGTAAGGGTGGAAATAAGAAATCACAATTTGATTTCTTGTTCCACTCTTTTTTTGTAGATTTTAGTAAAAGTGAGTTATCAATATAATTTTTCTGAAAATTCATTGTATTTAGGAATAATAAATTTATACTATAGTAAAAAGGAGGGATTTTATGGAATGGTTAAAATTAATTGGTATTTTAATTATCATATTAGGATTTGTCTTTAAAATCGACACGATTGCAGTAATTTTAATCGCCGCAGTGGTTACTGGAATTGTATCAGGATTAGATTTATATGCAATTCTAGATACATTAGGGGAGGCATTTGTTGATAATAGGTCAGGTGACGTTGTTCATTTTAACTTTACCGATGGTTGGATTAATTGAAAGATTTGGATTGAAAAAACAAGCATCTAATTTAATAGGAAAGGTAAAGCGTGTAACGAGTGGACGATTGCTGACAATTTATTTAGTGATTAGAGAACTAGCGGGTGTGGCGTCGATTCGTATAGGGGGACATCCACAATTTGTCAGACCACTTATTAATCCAATGGTACAAGGTGCATTAAAAACACGTTATAACTTAAAAGATGAAGAGGTCGATGCAACGGATATCGAGAAGATAAAAGCACAAGCGTCTGCAATGGAAAATTATGGTAATTTCTTTGGACAAAATTTATTTGTTGGTGCAGCAGGTGTGTTACTTATGGTTGGCACGTTTCAGTCATTAGACATTAAAGTAGATGCAATAGATCTTGTGTTAGCATCATTACCAATTGCAATTATCGTTTTCATTATCGTATGGATTAATAATATAAGGTTTGATAAGTATTTAGATAAAAAGTATGGCACGAAGCAGGTGAATAAAAATGACTGAAAACACATTGAATAATATTTTAGAGCTCTTTTACATATTGATAGGTTTACAATTACTTTATACAGCGTATCGTGTATTAAAAGCTTCGTCACATCAGAAAAAGTATGGAACAGCACTATTTTGGATTTTGCTAGCGACGACTTTTATCATAGGGCCTTATATACCAAATGTAATAAACGGTATATTTATTTTAGTAATGGGTGGATTAACATTATTTAAACAAGTAACAATCAAAAATATCATTGATGTCGATGAAGGAACAGGGGATAAAGGTGCAAAAAAATATGGTAATAAATTATTTGTTCCAGCTATTATACTAGCTGTGGCCGCCATTGCAGTATCAAATTGGACGCCCTTAGGTGGGGCAATTGGTTTAGGTATATCCTCTGTTTTAGGTTTAATAGCAGCTTATGTTGTAATTAAACCTAATGGCAAATATGTGCTCTATGATAGCGACAGATTAACACAACAGATTGGCACTGTAGGTATATTACCTCAGTTTTTAGCAGCTTTAGGTGTGCTATTTACTGTGAGTGGTGTTGGAGATGTTATTTCTAAAGGGATATCTTCATTCTTACCAGAAGGCAATCATTTATTAGGTGCTGCAGCATATATATTAGGCATGGTATTATTTACGATGCTAATGGGCAACGCTTTTGCGGCCTTTACTGTTATCACAGCAAGTATTGGTATTCCATTTGTTATAGCGCAAGGTGGAGACCCTGTTATAGCTGGTGCTTTAGCAATTACAGGTGGATTTTGTGGAACGTTGTTAACGCCTATGGCAGCAAACTTTAATACATTGCCAGTAGCATTATTAGAAATGAAAGATGAATTTGGTGTTATTAAAGCACAAGCACCTATCGCGTTTCTATTAATTTTTGTACACATTGGTTTAATGTATTTTTGGGCTTTTTAAATCATGATTACTGTAGAGTTAATCAATTAAAAAAAGGAGGCTATTAGACGATGAATATATTAGTAACGGGATTTGACCCTTTTGGTGGAGAAAGAATTAATCCTGCTCTAGAAGCTGTCAAACTTTTGCCAGATGAAATTGAAGGTCATAAGATAGATAAATTAGAAATACCTACTGTTTTTCATAAAAGTAAAGAGGTCGTTGTAGAACAATTAAGACAGAAGGAATATGATATTGTTTTAGCTATTGGACAGGCAGGGGGCAGGTTTGAATTAACTCCAGAACGAGTTGGAATTAATATAGATGATGCGCGTATTCCAGATAATGAAGGGAATCAGCCAATTGATGAAGCGATTCAAACAACTGGAGCATCTGCTTATTTTTCTAATTTACCGGTTAAACGTATGACAGAGGCAATAAAATCACAAGGTGTACCGCACGCTTATCAAATACTGCCGGCACATTTGTATGTAATCATATTTTATATCAACTTGGTTACATACAGGCAACGCAGTTTCCAAATATTAAATTTGGTTTTATCCATGTGCCATTTATACCTGAACAAGTTACAGATAAGCCAGAAAAGCCATCGATGTCTATTCAAACGATTGCTAAAGGTTTAAAAGCCGCGCTTGAAGCTGTCATTGAATCAGACAAAGATATCAAAGTGGTATTAGGAGAAACACATTAAAAGATGTACACTATAAAAAAAGAGACTGAGACATGTGCTATGTCCCAGCCTCTTATTTTTTATGATGGTATTAATGATCGTGTTCTGTTCTTGTGAAATTCATTCTTATTTCGTTATATGTTTTACCGAGATAGGTAGGTTTTTTCTCAGATGTTCGTTTGAAACCGATCTGTTCATAGAAATGGATGGCATTATCATTTTCTTCAACGACCCACAGCATTACGTTATCTGGGTAAGACAATTCTAATGCACGTTGAGTTAGCGCAAAACCAATCATATGGTGTTGATAATCTTCTAATAGATATGATGAGAAAATTTCACTCCAATCATCTGAAGCAACCGATGTTTGTGACTTGCCATAGGAAATAAAACCTACAATTTCATTATTTACAATAGCGACTAATGTGGGTACATCATGCAAGGAGGACTGCTTGATAAATTGTTCTTTATCAAGATTTTCTAAGTAATCATTCTTAGCTATGTCATTGTATGTTTCTAGCCAGCTTTCATAATGGACCATCGCTTTACCGTGCTTATCTTTTTCGGACAAGGCTCTAATCGTAAACTCCATAGAATGTCCTCCTTTATATACTAAATTGATATTATTATAGCATCATTTATTTTTAAAAAGAAATGTTTACACTTTTAATAGTAATGTAAAATAAATATATTACGGGATGGTGTTATATTATCGGTTAATATTTATTTTATTAGTTAGCACAATTCAAAAATGTGCGGATTACTTAATGAACTATATGAGAATATGTAATAATGATAGTGTTATGAAATAGAGGAATGTGATAAAGATGAAAATAGGTATGATTTCAGATTTGCACGTAGATAGACATAAGACACTGACACCTGAAGACTATCAACAAGTATTAATTAAAGTGATAAATCAGCGTGACATAGAATTGTTGCTTATTGCAGGGGATATCTCTAATAATTATAACTTAACGCAACAATTTATTGAGCGCATTGAAAGTACGACGCAAATAAAAGTGTTATTTATTCCGGGCAACCATGATTTTTGGGCAACAGATACAGGTGCTACATCATCCGAGATTTTAGATTTTTATATGTCGATGGAGACGTGCTTAATTGGTAAACCTTATGACATCAATGATGAGTGGGCCATTGTCGGTAACACAGGTTGGTATGATTATACGTACGCGGATCCTAAATTTTCAATAGAGCGAATTGCTCGTAGAAAATATTACGGTGCAACATGGCAAGATAAAGTGAAAATTGATTGGCCTATGGAAGATAGAAAACTATCTCGCATTGCGACCAAACAAACGGCAAAGGATATTGAAAAAGTTAAACACAAAAAAGTGATACTTATGACACATATCGTAACGCACCCGAAATTTGCAGTTCCAATGCCACATCGTATATTTGATTATTTTAATGCGTTTATAGGAACATCAGATTTTGATACTTTATACCAACAATATGATATTCGCTATAGCATCATGGGGCATGTCCATTTTAGAAATGCATTTGAAGAACACGGTGTCACATACATTTGTCCATGTTTAGGTTATCAAAGAGAATGGCGTTCACCTGATATAGAACAAGAAATCAATCATGCATTATATAGTATTTCAATTTTTTAGTAACCTTGTAGGGGCGAGAACATGAAATCAAATTAGATTTCTACTTCGCCCCATTTTTATTTCTACAACATTATGATGGGTGAATATAAAAACTCATGCGGCCAGGTGCATTATAACTTTGTTCTAATTTAGCTTTTTTAATTTTAATAATTTGAAATTTATTCGGTATGATTGCGGGAACAAGTATTATTTTACCTAAATGCGACCATAGTGGATCAATATAATAATAATAATGTTCGTCATAACCAATGAGTACAGTTACATGAATGTTGGACACTAACTGAGTTGGATGGTTATCTAATTTAAATGTACGTTTCGCAGGACGCTGTCCTAGCACAGTGTGATAAATCACCACTGGTTGGCCTTGATCGATTATGCTACATAGCGCATTTAAAGATTGCCCAGTACTGTCATTGATATGTGCATCGTATTGTTTTAAATACGGAACTAAAGCAGTCGGGAATATTGTTTGATGATGACCCCATTTAATCCATAGATAATTACCCACATAACCTTTATGAGGATTATTTGCATGTCTAGGCCAATGTTTCATAATTTGAGTAGGCTGGAATAGCGTGTGCATTAAATTGTAGTATCATGGCAGCGGATACGCCTTCACATCCCATAATCATTGGAATAGGAAAAAGCTGACTAATTGGTTTTACAGATAAAATTTTTCGACTCATGCTATGGCTCCTTACTTAATTTGTAAAAAGGGACTTGTTTTGAAATTTATTTTATTATATAACCATTATTTGAAGATGCATATTAAGATGCCTTTATATCTATATAATAGTTCACGATAGAAATCGCATATGCATTTTGGTTATAATAACAAAAAGGGGTGGATGTGTATGGAATACAGATTAGAGACGCTATCACGGACTTCAGTTTTAGGTGTCAAAAAGGAGTATACGACTGGTCAAAAAGCGCAAGAAGATATATTTAATTTCTGGATGGATTTTGATGATAAAGGGAAGAAACAGGAATTAATGCCACTAGGTAATAATCAATTGCAAGGGCTATTGGCTGTTTATAAACCTCATGCTAATGGTGAAGTCCATTGCCTCATTGGTGTTACCAATGATACGGATGAAGCGCAATGGCGGCGAACAGAATTATCTGAGGGTAGATACATTGTCTTTGATGCTAAAGGGCCAGTACCTGAGTCTATTAAAAAGGGTATGGAAAAGATAAATAGACATATTTTACCTACATTAGATTACGAATTTCGCGATGCGCCATTTTTTGAGTTGTATAAAGAAGGGCCCATAAGATCAGAAGAATATATTACAGAAATATGGCTTCCTATCGTTTAGATAAATCATAGTAACACAAAATTAAAGGGAGCCTCCAAAAAATTTGGAAGCTCCCTTTAATAATAGGACTGGTGTCCCACCTGTTTTATATAGACTATTTGTTCAATACACTTCTTCTGGTAGTGAATTTTAAGCCAAGTTCTAATGAAATAATTAGCACCGTAGTAATAACTAAAATCGTTAAATATGGCATGACACTATATCCGCCTTGTAAACCAACTAAGGGTGATATCACACCACCTAGAATAAATTGGAAAAGACCGAGTAAACTAGAGGCGTTGCCACTTCCGCCTGTACGTGATTCCATCGCTAATGTAAAGCTTAGCGGGCCAATCCCTGTTACTGGGCAAACATTTAAGAAGAATGCGATGACTAAAACCCAGGTCGGTAAGTGTAATATGAGTGTGATACAAATTAATACGACGCCCGCAATTTGTATCATTGTTAGTGCAATCAGTAATACATAACGATTTATATAGCTAACTAAAATAGCAGTGAGCTGACTCATGATAATTAACCCGATACCATTAATTGCAAATAGCACACTAAATTGTTGGGGGGTCATATCATAAATTTTTTGTGTAATAAAAGGGGCTGCAGATGAAAAGCTGAATAACATCACATATGTCAGTCCTTGCGGCAACATAGGAATAACAAAAGCTGGTTTTTTCAACAAATAACCAAAGTCTTTAAAAATGGTGCCGAAGTTAAGTTTTGAAAGATCAGCTGTTCTTGTTTCTTCCATTTTGAAAAGGGCGAAAAAGAATATGATCATACTAACAATTGTTAAAATAAAGAAAATAGCTTGCCAGTTTGAGACACTTAAGGCATAACCACCGATCAGTGGAGCGATAATAGTAATAATCCCATTCACGACAAGAAGTGAAGCTAGACCTTTGGCTAAGGCTTTTCCTTTATGTAAATCTCCTATAGAGGCCTTAGCTATGACGATGGCTCCGCCACCAGTCAAACCTTGTATCAAACGAATTGTTAATAAGGTAGACATAGCGTTTGCGAATACTGCAATAAATGAAGCAATTGCATATAATATGATAATAATCAACGCAATCTTTTTACGTCCATATGCATCTGACAAAGGTCCAAAGATAAATTGTCCTATTGCAAGTCCTATCATAGCCAAAGACAGTGTAAGTTGCGCTTGAGAAGCGGTTGTATTAAAATCACTTTGTACACTTGGTAATGATGGAACGTACATATCTATTGTTAAAGGACCAAAAGTAGTCATAATACCCAACACAATAATAACCATTAGCGGTAGTTGGCGATTTGAAGTTTTGTCCATGTTAAGTGCTCCTTTAAATTTCTCTCTAATGCATTATTACATACAAGTTTAATTATTCTGTAACTAAGTAATTATCCCATATGAATTTAGAAATGCAATGATAATTTACATACTAAAAAAACAAATAGAACGTGCGAAATAATTATAAATATGAATCAAAGGAGTAAGTTCATGAATTTAAATAAAACCCACTATGAAATTATAAAGTTCATCATTGTTGGTGGCATTAATACATTAAATTACTACATCGTCTACCTTATCTTATTAAAATTAATAGATTTAAATTACTTAGTCAGTCATGTAAGTGGGTTTATGGTTAGTTTTATAATTTCATATTATTTAAACTGCCATTTTGTATATAAAGTAAAACCCACATGGCGTAAATTTATTCAATTTCCATTAACGCAGGTTGTGAATATGGGCATGCAGACATTGCTATTGTATATTTTCGTACAGTGGCTTCATATTTCTTCAGTAATAGCACCGTTTGCAGGGTTAATTATAACGATACCTATAACTTTCGTTTTATCAAAATATATACTTAAAGACTGAATTTTTAAGGACTTAAAAATAAAGTTAGAACAGTGATAACTTTACTTTTTGTACAATTTAACAACTTTATTTAGGAAAGGCTAAAAAAATAATTTTACTATTTATATTAAATAATTTTTGAATAAAAATTGTTGTAAATATGCTTGGGATAGGTCATAATAAATGTTCTATATTAATTAAGGTGGACATCAGACATGACACAAAATGAAAATTTGAAAACAGCGCAAAAAGGCGCTTATTTAAGTTTAATTGTATATATCGTTCTTTCAATTGCCAAATTTATTGTTGGCTCTATGTATGATTCAGCGGCAGTTAGAGCAGATAGTTTAAACAATATGACTGATATTGTAGTCTCGTTAGCGGTTATTATAGGACTGAAAATTTCTATTAAACCTGCAGATAAAAACCATCCATATGGACACTTAAAATCAGAGAATATTTCAACGTTACTCGTTTCGTTTATTATAATGTTTGTAGGTATACAAGTTGTGATAGAAAGTGTTCCTGAGATTTTTTCTAAGGATCACCATGCACCTAATGTAATTACAATATATGTCAGTGTGATAAGTGGCATCATAATGCTGATAGTATTTTACATTAATCAAAAATTAGCTGAACGTACGAATAGTAGTTCGCTAAATTCAGCGGCAAAGGATAATTTATCAGATGCGTTAGTCAGTATCGGAACAGCTGTAGGCTTAATTTTTACACAATTTGGTTTGCCAATCCTTGATACAGTACTCGCAACGGTTTTAGGTTTACTTATTATATACACTGGTTTTAGAATATTTAAAGAATCAATCTTTACACTAAGTGATGGGTTTAATGAACAAGAATTAGAAGCTTACAAAAATTATGTTTTAGAAATAGAAGATGTGATTGATGTGCAAAATATTAAAGGTCGATACCATGGCAGTAGTATCTTTGTAGATGTAACTATTGTCGTTGAATCGGATTTATCTTTAGAAGATGCGCATCATATCTGTGATAAAGTAGAACAACATATGCATGAAAAGGGTATTTCTTCAGTTTATGTACATCCCGAACCAAGCATCTATACAATAATTGAAATTAAATCATATTCAAGCTGTCGACAATTGATATGCTCCCTCCAAAGTAGACATTTAAAAAATGAAAACTTTGGAGGGAATTTTTATGTCTAAAACTTATAAAGTAAATACAGAAACTTTTCTTTTAGCTTTTAGAATGATGGAAAATGGTGTAAGTGCTTCAAGCGTTATAAAAGAACTGAATATAAATTTAAGTAAATCAATGTTAAATGAAAAATATAGCAATTTTAAAATCAATGGTATTAAATCTATAATGCCATCTTTAAAAAATAATACCTATTCTAAACATTTCAAAAGAAACGTTGTGGAGGAATATTTCAATACTGAATTATCAAGTTATGACTTAGCTTATAAGTATAATATTCCTAGTTCGGGTACTGTTAGATCTTGGATAAAACGTTATACTGAGGGTATAGAAAACAAAACATATTCCCCTAAATCCGAGGTGTATACAATGAAGGCTAGAAAAACAACTTTAAATGAACGTATTGAAATTGTTGAATATTATATCGCGAATGAAATGAACTATAAGGCAGACCTCCGAGAAATTCAATGTGACCTATGGTCAACTATATAACTGGGTAAAAAAATACAAAGAACATGGTAGTGATGGTCTAATTGATAGTCGTGGTAAGCATAAACCTAAATCAATTATGACGGATGAAGAAGTGTTGAAAGCTGAAATCAAAGCTTTGAAAGAGCGTAATAAATATTTACAAATGGAAAATGAAGTATTAAAAAAGGAGGAAATTATAGAAAGAGAGTTGATGAATCAAAAATCAGACAACAGGCATCGTACAAAACGATAGAAGCATTAAAATACAAATATCCAATCTTAAAATTATGTGAAATATTAGGAGTTTCCAGATCGGGTTATTATAAATGGCTTCATCGAACAGTAAGCAAATTAGAACAGGAAAACTTAGATTTAATGGATACTATTCAAACAATATACGATAAATATAAAGGGATTTATGGTTATCGTCGAATCTACATATACATTCGCCTCAAATTAGGAAAAACAGTTAATCATAAGCGTATTTATAGATTGATGAATAAAATGAATTTAAAAGCTACTATTCGTAAGAAGAAAAAGAGGTACATTAAAAGCAAACCTACGGTTACTGCAGAAAACATTTTAAATCGTCAGTTTAATGAATCACGTCCTAATACCAAGTGGCTGACAGATACTACTGAATTCAAAACCAAAACAGGACAAAAAGTTTATTTAAGTGCTATATACGATTTAGGTTCAAAGAAGATTATCAGTTATGAAATGAATACAACTAATAATAATGAGTATGTTTTCAACACGCTTAGAAAGGCAATTAACCAAGTTGATAATACCCAAGGTATTGTATTTCACAGTGATAGAGGCTTCCAATACACAAATAGCAGATTCAAGAAAATATTGGATGAAAACAAAATGATACAGAGTATGTCTCGTGTTAGTCGCTGTATAGATAACGGGCCGATGGAAGGTGTTTGGGGCATTATTAAAAGTGAGATTTATAAAGGAAATAAAAATTACACATTTGAAACTGTTAAATTAGCTAAAAAAGTTATAAGTGAATATATAAACTTTTTTAATAACGATCGAATTACATTAAAAATGGCTGACCGCATACCTAAAGGTATGAAGTCAGCCTAAAACAAATTTCAATTATTTAGTTGTCTACTTGACTGGGTGCAGTTCAATTGTTGACAGTTTTTGTTGCAATTTTTTCGTATATATAAATTCCAAACACGCTTGCATAGGGTGCGACTTAATATAGTAGTCTTCGGCTTGTGCTATAGATGCGAGTAAAAAGTTAGTGAAAGTTGTAGTTGTTTGATAAATACATGAGTTAATAACATAAAAAGGGACCTGAAAGTAATTTCAGGTCCCTTTTTATGTTATTTTACAACAAGCTATTCTTACACGTAGTGCTTGAATAGTAGCATTAATTACCACCGACCATTAGCTAGACGGAAATCGATTGTCGCTTCTATTGAACCGTAACGGTCCTCAGCATAGTTAATCATACCTTTAGTTTGTTCTTCAACTGTGCCAGTGCCCCAAGCTTCTTTAGTTTGTCCTAAACCTTTATAGCCCAATTCGTTTACTGCTTCAGGGTCCCCACTTGATTCAGGCATTACAATATTATCCCATAGTGCTTTAGTACCGCCTCGCTTCTATAAATTCACTGTATACATCATTGTTAGCTTGCGTAGTTTGTTGTGTTGACGTCTCAGTTGCGTCTGCTGTTGATACGCTTGAACTCACTCCTAAACCAGTTGCCGCAATAGTAATCGATGCGAAAGATGCTAATAATAATTTTTTCATTTTTTAAAATCCTCCTAATTGATTTACCTGTATACAAAGTTAAATATCACAGGTTATGTTTTTACATTTAAATACTTAAAAATTTAATGAATAATAGTTATTTACTGTTTTCTTAATTCAACGTTTATAACTGTAACATCAAAAAATGATGAGTAGGTTACAGAAAAATAAAAAGAAAGTATCTTTTATGAATAAATGAATACAATCATTTCAAAATAAAGTGTAAATTGTTATAATTTTAATATAGAAATGCGATAGTTAGTGCGGGAATAGGTGAGTGGCCAGCTTTGCAACTATAAACAATCAGTATTATTGCTGTAACATTCCTGTAAATATCGCATAAAATCATATTTTACTTAATGGAAAGAAGGAAATATTATGCCAAAATTAATTTTATGTAGACATGGGCAAAGCTTATGGAATGCTGAAAACTTATTTACAGGATGGGCAGATGTAGACTTATCTGAACAGGGGAAAAATGAAGCAATCACCTCTGGTAAAAAAATAAAAGATAAAGGTTTAGAAATTGATATTGTTTATACGTCTCTGTTAAAAAGAGCTATTAAAACAACATATCATTTGTTAAATGAATCTGATCAGTTATTTATACCAATTATAAAATCTTGGAGATTAAATGAACGTCATTATGGCGGATTGCAAGGTTTAAATAAAAATGATGCTCGAGAAGAATTTGGTGAAGATCAAGTTCATATTTGGAGACGGTCATATGATACGCCACCACCAAAACAAAATGAAGAACAAAGAAATAGTTACTTAAATGATAGAAAATATGAACTTATAGATAGAAGAGTTATGCCAGAATCTGAAAGTTTAAAAGATACCTTGGTCAGAGTTATACCATATTGGAATGATCAAATTTCTCAACAGTTATTAGATGGTAAAACAGTGTTAGTTTCTGCTCATGGTAATTCATTACGCGCACTAATTAAGTATTTAGAGGATGTATCTGACGAAGCTATTGTTAATTATGAAATAAAAACAGGCGCACCTCTTATTTATGAATTAACAGATGATTTAAAAGTGACGGATAAATATTATTTATAATGAAAGATAAGTAATAAACTGGATAAAATATATAACAGCCCTGAGTTTTATGAATTCAGGGCTGTTATATATTGTCGATAAAGTTTTTGACCTTGTTTGGTAAATTTCTATAAACTTTTAAAAATTATGATTTCAAATATAAGATACATTTTAATTTTATGATTGCTTATTTATCTAGAACACGTCTTATGCATGCGTATCTGATTCTAATAACTTATCTTAGGATTAAAAATTAAACGTTCTTTTTTCTAAAGACTAAAACTACTAATATTAAGAAAACTACGATATATGCAATATTTCCAATAAATAATTCGTGTAATTCTAATTTTGTCATTTTTTTGTATATATCATTATCGAGAATTTGGACACTTAGATTCAACATATTAATAGGGTTCCATTTAAGCCATTCCCATTGCTCAATAGCCATAAATAAAATACCGGCGAGTATCGAAGTAGCAAAATAGAAAACAATACCGACAGCAATTGAGACGCCCGGACTTTTAAGTATACAAGAAAGTAACAACGTTAAACTCAAAATGAGCCACATACCTACATAAGTTGCTAATGATGTTAATAATAAACTTTGTAATGGAGATAATTGTTCTCCTGAGTGTTTTAAAATATCGATGTCAGAGAAAAATATAAGGTTAAGTAGTAAACTAATTAGAATACAAAGTACAAATACAATTAGAGAGTAGATGAACAAGGCAATAAACTTACTTAAAATAATACTTGTTCTTGTGTAATTTCTATAAAGTAAATTTTTAATTGTACCGTAATGGAATTCCATAGTAATAATTGTACTCGCTTGAATTATCATTAAAAAGATAATCCAAGAAAAGCCACTATAACCTTGTTCCAGTAGCAACTTCGACTCAATTACATTCGAATAGTTTTTGCTTAAAATAGCTAAGCCAATCATGATAATAAAAATAATTATTGGTATAATAATTGATGATTTCTTTTTGAAAATTTTATATAATTCTTGGTTTACCAATGTTCCCATTATTTTCTCTCCTCCTTATGATCGATGATATTAAGCAATACATTTTCCAAATCACTTTCATTCGAATTATTGAGTTCTTCCATTGTTGTTTCTTTAACGATAGCCCCATTATCAATAATTAAAATCGAGTCAGTAACTTTAACGAGTTCACTTAACATATGACTTGATATGAGGAATGAAACACCTTGTGCTTTGAGTCTTAAAATAGTTTCTCTCACATTTCTCACTGCTTTTGGATCTAATCCGTTCATAGGCTCATCTAAAATAACGAGTTGAGGTTGGTTTAAAAGCGAAAGTGCGATACCTAATTTCTGTTTCATTCCTAAAGAATATGCTTTTGCTTTTTTATTTATAAACGGAGTCATTTCTAAAATTTTTATAATTTGTTCCATATTTTCTTTGTCTTTATCTTCATTAATTAAGTTCATGTTTTCGTAACCGGTAAGGAAAGGGTACACTCCAGGGTTTTCAATTAAAGCGCCGATATGCTTATTATTCATAGATCCATGTAGTTTAAGCGAACCGGATTGATAATTAGAAAGCCCTAAAATAACTTTCATTAACGTTGTTTTCCCAGCTCCATTAGCACCGACTAAACCTACGACTTCTCCCCGCTTAAGAGTGAATGATATGTCTTTTAAAATTTGTTGTTTCTTAATTCTTTTATTAATATTTTCTAAAGTTAAAAGCTGCATAAAATTCTCCTTCCAAATAAAATTATTGGTGTGCAATACTATTTTACCAAAAAAGGAAGAGCAATAATATACTTTAATTATATTATTTTTATGAATACAAACTATCTTGAAGAAAAAGTAAAAGGCGGGGACATGTCACATGTCTCGGCCTCAATTTTTATATTGGCAGTGGCTGACTGAATTGAAAATACAGTCATATCTGGATTTTAAAGAACTACTACTTCATTTATGAAGACAAGTAGTTCTTATGTAAGAGTTTCAGCGCTTGTATTCCATTTTCTAGTCAGCTATGTAGGGCCTGGGCTCATACGACGAAATGTCATTAGAAAAATTAGATTTCTGTCCCACTCCTATGCATCTTTATCACTTAGTAATATGGAATTTAATTTATGTAGAAAATCCGCATAATTTAATAGAAATTGACAAACATCATTCTGGAGGGAATTTAAGCTGTCATTATAATTTTGAATTATAGTATTTAAGTAGATATATTATTTATTGCGCTTATGTTGCTGAATGATCTTACGCGCACGTTTTCGTGTTTTTATGTTGGGGCTATTTAGGTTACGACGTGCTGTTTGTACATCTAATTTCATAAAATATGACCTCCTTTATCTATGTGTATTATGAAGTATCAGAAACAATTTGTAAATAGTAATTATTACGATTTGAAGATGATAATTTTACATTAAAAAATAATTTCTCCTATTTGTAATGTTTTTAAGTTTATTTGATGTGATGTTGTTGAAATATATGTATAATGCATAAATGCAGCTATTTTATGGTTGATAGACTAATAAGAAAACAGGAGACAAATATGAATCAAAAAACCAAAATATTAATGATATTAATGATGTTGCTTGGCGGTTTCTTCGGACTTTTAAATGAAACGTTATTAACAACAGCATTACCAAGTATAATGAAAGATTTTCAAATAGATTACACACAAGTGCAATGGCTCACAACAGCCTTTCTATTGACTAATGGGGTAGTTGTCCCATTATCAGCAATGGTGATTCAACGATTTTCAACTAGGAAAGTATTTTTAACAGCAATATTTATATTCTTTATAGGTACAATTATTGCAGGATTTAGCCCTAACTTTTCAATTCTTTTAGGCGGAAGAATTGTTCAAGCATTAGGATCTGGAATTATGTTACCACTTATGATGACTACAATATTAGACATCTTTGAACCTCATGAACGTGGTAAGTATATGGGGACATTTGGTTTAGTTATTGGTTTAGCACCAGCCATAGGGCCAACGTTATCGGGTGTACTTGTTGAATACTTCGATTGGCGTTCACTTTTCTTTGTTGTTGCACCAATCGCGAGCATTAACATTCATCGGCGCACTTAAGTTTGTGAAAAACGTGGGCACGAATAAAAAAGTGCCAGTTGACGTATTCTCCATCATATTATCCATACTAGGATTTGGTGGTTTACTCTATGGTACAAGTTCGATTTCACGTGATGGTTGGAGTGACCCAGTAGTTTTAACAACTGTAATAGGCGGATTGATCTTAGTAATAACTTTCATTGTTCGCCAAACAAAATTAAAAACGCCATTACTAGACTTTTCAGTATTCAAAAACAGTCAATTTGCTATAGGTATTATAATTATGGCATTTACAATGATATCAATGATTGGATCTGAAACAATATTACCAATGTTCGTTCAAAATATAATGAAAGACTCAGCACTTCAATCTGGGCTTATATTATTACCTGGCGCTATTGTAATGGGGATAATGTCAGTAGCTTCAGGATTTTTATATGAGAAGTATGGTGCTAAAATATTAGCATTAATTGGTATGTCCATTGTGGTAGTAACGACTTCTTACTTTGTAATCATGGATGAACATACTTCATCAGCAATTCTTGCAACGGTATATGCAATTCGTATGATAGGTATTGCACTAGGATTGATGCCATTAATGACACATACAATGAATCAATTATCACATGAGATGAATGCACATGGTTCATCAATGACGAATACAGTACAACAAATTTCAGCTTCTATTGGTACAGCTGGTTTAATTACTGTGATGACTCAAGTTTCTAAAAATTTCACACCTGATATGAGTAATTATAAGGGTATTGGAAAACAAGAGATGGCAGCTCAAATACAACATGAAGCTTTATTAAGTGGCTATCATGGAGCATTTTGGTTTGCTGTTATTATTTCTATTATCAGTTTACTCAGTGTGTTTATGCTGAAAAGTCAGCGTAAAATACGCGCAGAACAAAAAGAATTATAATAGATTAATCGTACGAAGCACTATAGACAACACTGTAATTAGATTTGTAATTGTGATATTTTTAAACATAAATAACCTCATAAATACAAGAATGGAGTGTATGTATCATAGAACATTCGATGAAATTAAATAATGAACCATTTCATTTAGTTAAAAATGGGACGAAAACAATTGAAGTAAGATTAAATGATGAAAAAAGGCAAGAAGTACAAAATGGAGATACCATTATTTTCACAAATCTCGAGACGGATGAACAAATCAACGTAGTCGTCACAGAAACAGTGGATTTCCCTTCATTTCAAGCGTTGGTTAATCAATATACAAATCAAGAAATTGGTGCTAAAGAGGAAGAACAGCTTTCTCAAAAATTAGCAGCCATATATCAAATATATTCGCAAACTGACGAATTAAATTATGGTGCATTAGCAATTAAAATACGCTTAACAGATTAAGAATAAATTCGGCCTGGCATAAATTGTCGAGCCGAATTTTTATTCGTAAAAAATCAAAAATTTAAAAAGAATGAATTTAAAATCACTCTAGAACATTTAAGTTATTCATTGTATGATAATATTTATGGAAGAAGTATATTTTAAAGGTGATTCATGAGTAGTTAAACTGGATTTAGGAGTGTGCCAAATAATGAAAAAATTATTGATCATGATCGCTATATCGACGGTTATTGTAGCAGGCTGTAGTAGTGGAAAGTATGCTGATAAAATAGATAAAGCAGTAAATAAACAACAAACATATCAAGAAAACTTATCTGAAAAACAAAAAGGTGATCTTGAAGAAAAATTCGACAAAAAAAATGCGAATATATACGTTTATGAAAAAGGTAAATATGTCATGCTTGCTTATAAGCCTTTTAAAGAAGACGAAGAGGTACATTATTATACTTATAAATTTGAAGACGACAAAGCAAAACATTTAAAAGATTTTAATTCGAAAGCATATACACACAAACATGAACCTGACTATAAAGAAGAAAATATGGATATTAAAGAATAATTTTATTTACTGATATCTAAAATTGAGGTGTTTTGGAAAGCATATGAAAAAATTATGGCTATGTTTAGGTTTAATAGCTACTATGTTATTAATAACTGCTTGTTCAAGTGATGAGGATGCACATAAAGATGACAAGCAAAGTGCCAATGGGAAAATTAAAATTATAGAATACGGTGATTTTAAATGTTCTTATTGTAAAAAAGTAGAAAGTAATATTATGCCTAAACTTAAAAAAGATTATATAGACAAAGATAAAGTAGATTACCAATTTGTGAATATGGCTTTTCTTGGTGATGATTCAATTATTGGATCGAGAGCCGGGCATGCAGTACAACAAATTGCACCGAAACAATATTTAGATTTTCAAAAATTAATGTTTGAACAGCAAGGCGATGCTGAAAAAGAATGGATAACTGAATCACTAGTAGATAAACAAATTGATAAATTAAGTATCGACAGTAACCAAAAAGAAAAAATTAAAAAAGATTATAAAACTGAAGATAGTAAATCATGGAAAGCGGCTAAGAAAGACCAAAAACAAGCTGAAGACAAAAATATTGATACAGCGCCTACAGTTTATATTGGTGGAGAAAAAGTAGAAGATCCTTATGATTACGATAATTATAAAAAATTAATAGAAAAAAATAAGTAAGTAAATGGTCTAAAGTACAAAATTGTAATAACAATGTGCTTTAGGCTTTTCTTTTACTCAAAAATAAATCGTAATCATTATTATTTAGTATTGCGTTTTGTTCGGAGGGAGTTTATAATTTTAAATCGTAAGCGTTACTATTTGAAGGAGGATGTAGAATGAAAAAAACACTATACATAATATCTTTGGTCATTTCATTTGCAATTGTCATAGCAGGATGTGGCAAAGCTGATACGAATGAAACAGGAAGTGAAGGTGACAAAGATAAAATAAAAATTAATACAACAGTTTTTCCATTAAAATCATTTGCTAAAGAGATTGGAGGAGAACATGTTTCAGTAGAATCAATTTATCCAGCAGGCACAGACTTACATAGCTATGAACCAACTCAAAAAGACATAATTAATGCGAGTAAATCAGATTTGTTTTTATACACAGGGGACAACCTAGACCCTGTTGCTAAAAAAGTGGCTTCAACGATAAAAGAGGATGATAAAAAATTATCGCTAGAAGATAAATTAGACAAGTCCCAGTTACTTACAGATCAACATAGCCACGACGAAGAAGATACACATGAGCACGAACATAAGCACGAGGGACATCATCATGGAGGATATGATCCGCATGTTTGGTTAGATCCTAAATTTAATCAAACTTTCGCCAAAGAAATCAAAGATGAATTAATTAAAAAAGATCCAAAACACAAAAATGATTATGAAGAAAATTATAAAAAACTAGACAAAGAACTAAAAAAAATAGATAACAAAATGAAAGATGTTACGAAAGATAAACAAGGTAATGCTGTGTTTATTTCTCATGAATCAATAGGTTATTTATCTGAAAGATATGGTTTTGTACAAAAAGGTGTTCAAAACATGAATGCAGAAGACCCATCTCAAAAAGCTTTAACAGAAGTAGTTAACGAAATTAATAATTCAGGAGCAAAATATATTTTATATGAAGATAATGTCTCAAATAAAGTTACAGATACAATTCGTAAAGAAACAAAGGCTGAACCATTAAAATTTTATAATATGGAATCACTTAATAAAGAACAACAGCAGGATGAGGATTTAACCTACCAATCCCTTATGAATAAAAATATAGAAAATATTGATAAAGCTTTAAATAACGATATCAAAGTAAACGATGACAAACAGCAAGGCAAACATGAAAAAGCTATTTCAGAGGGTTACTTTAAGGATGATCAAGTTAAAGATAGACCATTAGCTGATTATAAAGGTGATTGGCAATCAGTTTATCCATATTTGAAAGATGGATCATTAGATGATGTGATGAAGCATAAAGCTGAAGAAGATGATGCAATGACAGCAAAAGAATATAAAGCATATTACGAAAAGGGTTATAAAACAGATATAGATAATATCAATATCACAAGCGACTCAATTACGTTTGAAAAGAACGGTAAAAAAGCGACAGGTAAATATAAGTATGATGGTAAAGATATTTTGAAATATGAAAAAGGCAACAGAGGCGTAAGATATACATTTAAATTAGTAGGTAATGAAGATAAAGCTTTACCTAAGTATGTCCAATTTAGTGACCATAATATTGCACCTAAGAAAGCACATCACTATCATATCTTTATAGGTAATGATAAAGAAAAAGTGATGAAAGAATTAGATAATTGGCCGACATATTATCCTAAAGCATTAAATAGTAAAGAAATTAAAGCAGAGATGTTAGCGCATTAACTATTCTAGTTACTGTAAATTAATTTACTTTTTAAATTTAAAATGAATAAAAAAGTGAATTAAGGGAATGAAATTAAAGGAGATGAAAAGTTCGGACTTTTCACTTGATATAATAAATATATCTGGTATACTAAATGTATCAACTAAAACTAATAATACTTTGGAGGTATGTTTTTTATGACAACATTTAATTTTGACCCAAGCACATTCAGTAGTAGAATTTTCAATTAAGCACTTAATGATTTCTAACGTTAAAGGTAAATTTAAAGATTTCGATGTAAACTTAGAAGGTGACATCAATGATTTAAGTTCACTTAAAGGTACAGCCGTAATTAAAGCAGAATCGGTTGATACAAACGTAGCAGACCGTGATGGTCACTTACGTACTGGAGATTTCTTTGATACTGAAAACTATCCAGATATTAAATTTGAAATTACTTCAGTAGACGAAAAATCTGTAACTGGTAATTTAACAATTAAAGATGTAACTCAAGAAGAAACATTTGATGCTTCTTATGAAGGTACAAGCAAAAACCCATTAAATGGTGCACAAACTGCAGGATTTATTGTAAATGGTACAATCAATCGTGAAAAATATGGAATGACATTTAACCAAAAACTTGAAACAGGTGGCGTAATGGTTGGTAAAGATGTGAAATTCCAAACAAGTTTAGAATTCGCTTTAGAAGACTAATATAAAAATAAATGTTTAAGATTTAACGCTTATTAAAAGAAATAGCTACTAGATAACCTAATATAGGTATCTAGTAGCTATTTTTATATAGATTAATGACTTTCTTCTTTTCTCTCACGCCAATATTTAAAGAGTATATAAATACTAAGACTCCAGAGAATAATTATAGTACCGATACTAGCAATTAATACGAAGTTATAGCTTGTATGATCTCCACCAGTAAATATTTTTCCAATAAGGTCTGGGAGACATAAGATTAATATTAAAAAAGCAAAATATTTTTGTTTTATTACAAAACAAGTAATCATCGTTATTAATAAAAGTATTAGTCCAATTATAAAGTTAGTAGTTTGATTGGGTGACCAAAAAACAAATAATGGATGGTTACGTAACACGAATTCACACAGTAAGTAAATTCCGAAAATCAAAGGTGCAATAACAAAAGCTGCAACATATGTTTTCTTACTATCGCCCCATCGCATAATTACTTTTTTTACTACAAATAATATCAACACAAAAGAACCAATAAAGATGAATAAAATATAGAGTATTAAAGATAAACTTAACTGAAATGAATTGTCCAGCATTCTTGGAACAATTGTCATTACAATCATAAATGAAATGATATAGAGTACATATTTATGAATACCTTTAGTTAAACTCAATTCTTTAGAAAAGTTATCAGCATAATTTTTGATAGGCGTGTTTAGTAAATTATCAATATTATCATTGCTTTCTTCAGCGATTGTAATATGATCACGTAATTCTTCCTCAATCGCATTAATTTCATCTTCGTCCTTGCCACGAAATAGCAATTCGATTCTTAATTTTAATAAAAAATCTTCAGCTTTTTTAGTCAACAACGTCAACACTCCTCATTAAATTATTCATACCATTGTTTAAATAGTTCCACTTACTTTTGAAATTTGATAATTCTTTTTTACCGTCTTCAGTTAATAAATAATACTTACGTTTTGGTCCGCCAGTATCTGATTTTTTAGTTATCGTAGTGACATATCCATTTTTATTTAGTCGTAATAATACTGGATATATACTGCCATCACTAATTTCAGGGAATTGTTGAGATTTTAATTTATCTAGAATTTCATAACCATATGTTTCACCTTGAGAAATCAGTCCCAATATGGCGCCATCTAACAATCCTTTCATCATTTGATTTGAAATTGACATGTAATCCCTCTTTTCACTATCTTATAATATAAGATAGTTGGAATTGTACGCTTTGTCAACTACCTTACGATAAAAGATAGTAAGTCATAATTAATATTTGTTGATAAATAATTAAGCGATGAAATGGGTATAGTGATACATAAGATAGGGGGAGATCACATGGCGACAGATTTACCAAAAATAGGACGGCCCGCAACCCAAGCTCTTAATGATATAGGTGTCGTAACGTTAGAAGAAGTTGTACAATATGAGCGAACAACATTATTAGGCATACATGGTATTGGTCCTAAAGCGATTGAAATACTTCATGTAGCATTAACAGATATCGACTTAAATTTTAAAAATGAAACGGAGTCAGATTTACCATTTAAATTAACGGGGGATTTAAATTGTGATAATGCACCCAAAAGGAAGATAATGTTAGATTTTTTAATAGGCTCAATATTAGTAGATAAAGTGCAATTATTGGAAGCTGTTACAGCAGATTTTATATGGGAGGTTCCTGGCGCTTTTGAATTGCATGGTTTTGAAGCGTTTTATGATGAATTAAACGCACATAAAGTCGATATTGATTCATTGGAAGTGACCCATAATATTTCTCATGGTAAATTAGGAGCGATACATGGCACTCAAATTGCTCAAAATGGAGATACAATTTATTTTGCGGACTTCTTTGAATTTGAAAGCCATAGTAAAAATGCTAAAGTAAAAAAGATAATATCATATGTAATTATGGATAAAGGAGAATCGTAAATGACAGTTCAAGTTGAGGAAAACAAAATAATTTTTACGAGAGATTTTAATACAACGGCACAAAATATATTTAAAGCGTATACTGACCGTGCTTTATTTGAACAATGGTTTCACCCACAAGGTGCAAAGACTGAAGTATTTAAATTTAATGTTCAGACTGGTGGACATGCATTTTTCGCTATACGTGCGCCTCAAGGTACAAGCTATACTGTGACTAATTATAATGAAGTGAAAGAACCGACGCTAATTGATTATTATGATTACTTTGCAGACAAAGATGGTAATATTGATGAAAAAATGGCAGGTATGCATAACATCATTCATATAGAAGAAAACAGTAAAGGTTTGACTACGATAAAATCTATAGCAGAATTGCCAGATCCTAAAGCAGCTCAACAATTGTTGGATATGGGTGTAGAAGAGGGTATGAATAGTACTTTTGATAATTTAGAGACACTTTTAACAAAATTATAAGAATAGTCAATAAGATGTTGGAAATTACCTGTTTATTCCAACTCTCTTTTCGATATAATAGTATATGAAAAGAGGTGAGTGTATTGAATAAACGTTATGTTAAAGTACTTGGACTATATTCAGTGAGTACGCTAGTACCCGCGTTATTTTTAAATGAAAAAAGTTTGAGTCATACTACATTTAAATGGTTTATACGTACATTAACAGGATATGGTATTTTTGCCTATGGTTTACATGTGTTAAGTAGGTATAAAAACTAATATTTTATATAAAAAGAGAGTAGTACGGAACTCTAATTTTTCTAATTAGAGTTCCGTACTACTCTTCATACTGACGACAAAGTCTCAGGCTTTGTCGTCAGTTCTGTTTGCGCATACTTAAGTAAATCAATATCCTTCATAATGCTTAACTTAGGTAGTAGTCAAAAGCATTAGTCTATGACTAGTACTATTACCACAGGTGTCAGTGAAAATTACAGTCGTTATTATTAATTTAATGATTCACCATTTGTTTCAATAACATTGCGATACCAATCAAAAGAATCTTTCTTTCTGCGTTCTAAAGTACCATTGCCTTGGTTATCTCTATCGACATAAATTAAACCATAACGTTTTTTCATCTCTCCTGTAGTGAAAGAAATAATGTCTATAATACCCCATGGTGTATAGCCCATTAGATCAACACCATCTTCGTCAACTGCTGTGATTGTCGCATTAATATGTGCTTTTAAATAATCGATACGATACGTATCATGAATTTTACCGTTTTCATCAATTTCATCTACAGCACCAAAGCCATTTTCAACGATGAAAAGTGGTATTTGGTAACGGTCATATAATATATTCAAAGTATAGCGTAGACCTGTAGGATCAATGGCCCAACCCCAATCACTTTGCTGAATGTGAGGATTATCGACAGAATTCGCTAACCCACCATTGGTAACATTTTCTCCAGTATATGATTTTGCATCGTGTTTAACAGCAGTAGACATATAGTAGCTAAAACCAATATAATCAACTTTACCTTCTGATAAAATTTTGTCATCTCCTTCTTGCCAACCAATATCATAATTCTTTTGTTCTAACATTTTATTTGCATAGCTAGGATAGTAGCCTCGAACTTGGACATCTGGGAAGAAGAAACGTAAACGATTTGCTTTTACAGATTCCATCATATCTTCTGGATTACAAGAATAAGGATATATTGCTACATGAGAAATCATTAATCCTATTTCAAAATCAGGGTTAATTGCTCTACCTATTTTTACAGCTTTTGCACTCGCGATTAATTCATTATGAGCGACTTGATACAGTACTTCTTCTGGGTTTTCATCTTCTTCTATAAGGACGCCTGAGTTTGTCCATAAGAAAATCGGATTATCTATATCCATTTGGTTATTAATTTCATTAAAAGTCATCCAATATTTAACTTTATCCTTGTAACGCTTGAATACAGTTTCTGCAAATTGAGCAAAGAAATCTGCTACTTTTCTATTTCTAAAACCACCATATTCACGTGCTAAATGTAATGGCATTTCAAAATGAGACAAAGTAATCACTGGCTCAATACCATATTTTAACAATTCATCAAAAATATTATCGTAAAATTGTAGTCCTGCTTCATTAGGTTCTATTTCATCTCCATTTGGGAAGATACGAGACCAAGCGATTGATGTACGTAAACAATTTAATCCCATTTCATTAAATAATGCGATGTCTTCTTTATAACGATTATAAAAATCTATACCTACATGATTTGGGTAATATTTATTTGGGTCTACATCTTGTGTGATTTCACGAGGCTTGCCATGTTCTCCATTAGTCATTACATCAATAACACTTAAGCCTTTTCCGTCTTTATCGTAACCACCTTCAAATTGATTGGCGACAAGAGCGCCACCCCATAAAAAGTCTTTTGGTAATTTAGTCATTATTATATACTCCTTTATTCTTATTATTTATTTATAATTGTTAGTAATGCATCATTTTGCGAAACTTGTACTGCATCCGTAGTAATTACTTCACTAAATTCAGCTGAATTAGTGACAATGATTGGAATTACAGTATCGTATCCACTTGATTCAAGCCACTTTTGATTGAAATGCAATAAAGGTTGTCCTAGTTTGACTTCATCATTTTCATTAACTAGTAATTCAAAACCTTCTCCTTTTAACTCCACAGTTTCTAAACCAACATGAATCAATAGTTCTACACCGTCAGGAGATGTAATGCCAATTGCATGTTCACTTACAGCAATCATACTTACAGTGCCTTCAAGTGGTGCGTGAACTGTATTATTTGCAGGTTTTATAGCAATACCTTGACCCATCATACCTTCTGAGAAAATAGGGTCATCGACTTCAGTTAAAGGAAGGATTTGCCCATCTAAAGGACTATGAATAAGTGTTTCAAGATTGCTATTTGTTGAAACTGCTTGTGGAATAGTACTTGAGTTAACTTCTGTGTCTTCTACTTCCTCTGTCGTATCATGACCATAACCTAAGAATTGAATTAATATGATAGGTAAGATGATAGCAATTACTGATCCTAATAAAATGCCCCAAATAGATGAAGGGTTATCAGGACTATATCCATTAATAATTGTTATAGGGCCAGGCAGCTCTGCGTATGCATAATATTTAGGATTAAAGAAACTTGCAACAAATGCACCTAAGGCGCCGCTGATACATGCAATAATAAAGGGTTTTTTAAAGCGTAAATTGATACCATATATTGAAGGTTCAGTAATTCCAAAAATGCCTGTAACACCTGCTGAAGAAGCGACACGTTTAATTTCTGTACGCTTAGATTTAATTAACACACCTATAACAGCACCGATTTGAGAAATAACGGCAATTGTTTGGAAAGCTTGGAATGAATCACTTTGATGTTGCTCAAAGTTTGCTAAAACCATAGGCGTGATGCCCCAATGCACACCGAATATTACAAAGATTTGCCACAAACCGCCAATAAGTGCGCCGCCTAACCATGGCGCAACTTCAACGAGAAAGTTGAAACCAGCGGCAATACCATGTGCGCCAAGTGTAGTGATTGGTCCAATAACGAGTAATGTAACAGGAACCATAATGACGATACTTAAAAATGGTGTGAATAAAGGTCTTACTACATCATGTATCCATTTGTTTAAGTATTTTTCAATATAGGATAATATCCACACTAAGAAAAGGGGTGGCAATACAGATGAAGTGTAACTTGTCTCTGTAAGCGGCATGCCAAATAATTTAATTGTTTCACCGCTTTGTATTCTTTCTACCATTCCTGTTAAATCAGGACTCACCAATGCCGCAGTACAAGCAATTGCAATATAAGTATTTACATTAAAATGGCGTGAAGCAGTAATTGCGATGAATATTGGTAAGAATGTGAAAGGGGCCCAGGACATGAAATTAAAAACTTCATAAGTGCCTGTGTTTTCAAAGGATGGAATAATCAGTTTTATGATTATTAATAAACCTTGTAATATACCAAGCAGCAGCTAAAATGTAAATAAATGGTGCGAACACTGCAGACATCGTCGCGATGACACGGTTAAGTATTGACCCTTTATTTTCAGATTGTTCATTATCATCCGATGGTTGTTCACTTGTTAAAGCTTCAAAAAATTTAAATACTTCACCGACGTTATTTCCTATGACAACTTGAAATTGACCATTATTTTCCACAACAGTCACGACACCATCTATTTCCGATACTTTTTTCTTAGCATTTGGAATAGATCTTTTTAATACTAATCGTAATCTGGTTGCACAGTGCGTGCTATTGACAAGGTTTGCTTCACCCCCAACTGCCTCTAATATACTTTGTGCGAGTATTTTATTTTTGTCTGCCACATTTCCCAACCCCTTTAATAAGTTAATCAACACGATTTGTGTAATCGTTTCCTATATTCTAATTGTACCGGTACAATTTGTAAAGACCCTTACAAATAAAAAGTTCGGTAGTTTAAATTAGCATTCATGTTATAATTGGGTGAATTTTAATATAAAAGGGGTAAGTGTATGCTCAAGTATGAACAAATTGCTCAACAAATGAATGAATATATAGAAAGTGGTCAATTTCAAGCAGGGGATAAATTACCAAGTGTTGAGGCATTAAAAATAAAATATGATGTGAGTAAAAGCACGATTATTAAAGCTTTGGAAATATTAGAAAAACAAGGGAATATTTATCAAGCACGCGGTAGTGGCATCTATGTGCGTAATAAAAAAAGAGATGGATATCTTAATCTCTTTTCAACTGGCGGTTTTAGTGATGAATTTACGGGACTAAATGTAACAAATAAGGTATTGCGCGTTGAGGAAGTCATTGCACCAGAAAGCGTTCGGCAAAAATTAAAGTTAGACAAAGATACATTAGTCTATGTTTTAGAGCGTATTGTTTATGTAGATGGTGAAATATTTTGTTTCGAGCAGTCGTATTTTAATAAAGATATCGTGCTATTTTTAAATGAATCTATAGCAGAAAAGTCTATTTTTAAATATTTAGAACAAAACTTAAAAGTGAAGATTGGGTTCTCAGATGTTTATTTTAATGTAGATAAATTGGAAGAAGAAGAAGCTGAATTATTAGAATTGGATGAGGGCGATCCTTGCTTAAATTATGAACAAGTATTTTATACAACAACCGGCATACCATTTGATTGTTCGCATCTGATATACCATTATCAGAACGCTCATTTCTATATTCCTTCACAAAAATGAAACACTTGGTTATCTTGTTTTACTTAATGAAAATTAAGCATATAGCAAGATAATCAAGCGTTATTTATTTAAAAGCGATCAATGACACTTTTAATCGTATAGGTATTAAGTTTATTTACAATCGTTTCGTCTACATCACTATATATTTCATCAAGTGCGTGGGTAATATTTTTCCCTACAGGACAATCTGTGTTCGTATGACCATGAATTTTTGCGAAATGGGTAGTGTTAGAAAAAATCAGCTTATATAAATCACCTAACCTAATATCATGGGATGCGCTAGATAAACTATAACCCGCGATGCCTTGGCTACTCTGTATAAAATTACCGTCTCTTAAATAACGGCATAATTTTCTCACTAAAGTGGCGTTACTATTAATACTGTCAGCGATATATTGACTTGAAACAGGTTCATTTTTTATAGCTAACAGAGAGAGAATATGGATTGAAACAGAGAATTGTGTATTCAAGTATATGCCTCCTTTAGGTTTACTTGTGTGTATTTCTAGTACAAGTAAAGTTTACGTTATTTTAAACTAACGCGCAATATATTAAATTTTAAAATTGAAAAACTTATTTTTTGACTATTAAATATCAAATGAAACTAATATAATAACATTATTGGTATAGATAAATTATCATTTTTTTAAATCAAAAAGGGGGCATATTTCTTGGTAGATAATAATAAATCCATTAAGGACACTTACATGTCGAGAGAAACGATTGATAATATTAATAATCAAGTACAAATGAAGGAAGTTTTGTTTGATAAGACACCTGGTCGTTATGCGCTTAAATCAATTATGTCAGGATTCTTACTAGCAATTGTAACGGTATTTATGCTAGCTATAAAAACACAATTTGCAGGTACAAATGAAGGTTTAATTAATTTAATGGGAGCTATTTCATTCAGTTTAGCCTTGGTTTTAATTGTACTGTCACATTCAGAATTATTAACGAGTAACTTTATGTTTTTAACAGTTGGTTGGTATTATAAAGTTATTGGCATGAATAAAGCATTGGGTATTATGATGGTATGTTTTCTATTTAATATAATAGGTGGATTTATCCTGTTTGGTTTAATGAAATTCACCCCGATTATGACCTCAGACATGGTTGCAAGCTTAACGAAACTTGTTAATGGTAAGACGATAGATGCCACATGGTATGGCATTTTAGGTAAAGCCATATTTTGTAATTTCTTTATTAATATTGGTATTTATTTATCAATTCAATTTAAAGACGGTCTAACTAAAGCATTTTTCATTGCTAGTGGCGTCATTGTCTTTGTATTTATGGGTTATGAGCACGTTGTATTTAATGCAGGGCTATACGCAGGTATGGTGTTTTATGATTTTGATGTAGTCGCATGGTTACACGTATTGAAAAATATTGTGTTCGCCTTTATAGGTAACTATATTGGTGGTGGTATTTTCGTTGGTCTAGTTTACGCATATTTAAATGGTAAACGAAATAGCTTACATAATTAATGGTATTCATAATAGTAACAAGCACGATCATAATTTATTTTGTGATGGTGCTTTTTTCGATTTTTAAAACATAATAATTGACTCAATAATTAAGAAGCCATATTGTATTGATATGATTGTAAATGGTTTATGATTTTTTAGGGATGTTATCTATGAATGAATAAGCTATAAATGAGAAGGAGTGACAAAATGTCTGAATATAATATAAGAGTTGCTGTGGAATCAGACGCGGAGGCATTACAAAAATTGATGTATGAATCTTTTACCCCATTAAGAGAATTAGGTATAGATTGGCCATCAGTTAATGCGAATGTTGAATTAGTTAAAAAGAATATTAAAACAAGTACGATGTTTGTACTAGAAGATGAGCATGAAATAATTTCAACACTTACTGTACGTTATCCTTGGGAAGGAAAACGTCGTATCTCAATATATCCGTTTGTTTGGTGGTTCGCTACGAAGCCGTCATATGATGGTAAAGGTATTGGAAGTCAGTTGTTAAAATATGTTGAGGAGACTTATTTAAGAGACACACTTAAAGCACCAGCAGTGACGCTTGGTACATCAGCACGTTTACACCCTTGGCTACTAGATATTTATAAAAAACGTGGCTATGAAATATACGGTGAGCATGAGAGTAACGATGGAGATTTAGGAGTTATTATGAGAAAAGTGCTTATACCAGAAAGTTTTGATGAAGAAGTGTTAGGTACGCCACCATTTTAATAAATTGAATAAAATGCATAGGGAATCCCATTAGTAATTGAATAAGGGGATTCCCTATTTTTAATTTGTTATGTGATTTTATTCACAAAAGCAACTGGATTTATATTACAATGCAAGTGTAAAGAAAGGGGGCATCACATGACAGAGCATATACTTGTTATTCATGGCATGAATAAAGGGAAACAAAATAAAGAACTTCATGATTTTTTGGAGCAATTGTTAAGTCGTAACGTACATGATTATCATATTGCTTTCTTAGAAAGTAAAAATCAATGTCTTGAACAAGTACTAGACAAACTTATTCAACAGGGTACTAAAAGTTTTAATATCATTCCACTTTTGCTTTTTCCAGCAAAGCATTATTTAGAAGATATCCCTATGATTTTAAAACTTTATGAGTATAGATATCCACATATTGAATATAAATTTGCTGAGCCACTTGGCACACATAAATTAATGACAACGCTAGTTAAACAGAAAATTTTAGCTAAAGTTAAAAGGCATCCTAAAATACAGCATATTATTTTAATGGCTCATGGCGCTGAACGTTATCGTCATCCTGATATTGCTTTATGGCAGTTAACTCAAGCGTGTGATGTTTTTGAAACACCTATTTCTATGATGACATTATATGGTGACTACAGTTATCGCTTTAAGTTACAGCACTATTTAAAAAATAATATAGACATATTGATTGTCCCCATATTTTTCTACGACGGCTTTTTGGTGAACAAAGCAAAATACCATATAGCACATATGAATGATGATTGTAATATTCATTATGCATCAGCTATTAATTTTGAACCTTTGCTCTCAATGATAATCACAGAAAGAATTAAACAATTAGAGGTGTTAGAAAGTGTATCCAATTCAACTCAACTTGTCAGATAAACGTGTTGTAGTGGTTGGCGCAGGTAAAGTTGCGTATAGAAAAGTGCGACAACTTATTAAGGAAGATATACAGTCGCTAGTTATTATAAGTAAAAAATTTTTACCAGAATTTTTTGAAATGGAATATCCTAAAATGAAGTTGTTTACAAAGTGTTATGACAGCGAAGATATTAAACATGCGGATATTATTTTTGCCGCAACAGATGACGAAGATATTAATAATCTAATTAAGCAAGAGGCGAAGCCTTATCAACTTGTTAACCATATCAGTGATAAAGCGCAATCTGATTTTTATAATATGTCAGAAATAAAATACAAAGACATAAACATTCATTTTAGATCAAATGGCACAAATTGTAGCGGAGTGAAACAACTATCAAAGGCGGTACAAACATTTTTAAATGAAGTGTATGAGGAGGAAGACGATGTCTAAAAAGCAGTTAGTAATGATTGGTAATGGTATGGCGGGCATACGCACGATTGAAGAAATATTAGAACGCGATGCACAACAATATAACATAACGATTATCGGTAAGGAACCCTATCCAAATTATAATCGAATCATGCTATCAAATATATTGCAGAAAAAGATGACAGTGGATGAAACCATTATGAATCCTTTTGAGTGGTATAAAGACAATGATATTCAGCTGATTACGAATGATCCAGTAGTAGAGATTAATCGAGAACTAAAACAAGTGATTACGGCTGATGGCCTAAGATGTCATTACGATATTTGTATATTTGCTACGGGTTCAAGTGCTTTTGTATTACCTATACCAGGGGCGACTTTACCGAGCGTAATAGGTTGGAGAACGATCGAAGACACTGAGCGTATGATTGGAATTGCTAAATCAAAGTAACATGCTATCGTAATTGGCGGTGGTTTGCTGGGATTAGAATGTGCACGTGGATTAATGGACCAAGGTATGGAAGTCACTGTGGTACATCTTGCTGAATGGCTTATGGAAATGCAATTAGATAGAAAGGCTGCAGATTTGTTGAAAACAGATTTAGAAGCACAGGGAATGAACTTTAAATTGCAGGCAAGTACACAAGAAATACTTGGACAAGAAGATGTTACAGGCGTGTTGTTAGCAGATGGAACAACATTAAAAGCAGATATAGTGGTCATGGCAGTTGGTATTCGACCGTATACACAAGTTGCACAGGAAAGTGGCTTAAAAGTGAATAGAGGTATTGTCGTTAATGATTATATGCAAACGAGTGATGAAACTATTTTTGCAATAGGTGAATGTGCAGAACACAATGGTAAAGTATATGGATTAGTTGCACCATTATATGAACAAGGTAAAGTGTTAGCAGACCATTTAACCGGTCGAGAAACAGAAGGTTATCGAGGTTCCACAACATTTACTTCTTTAAAAGTTTCGGGCTGTGATTTATATAGCGCTGGTCAAATTACAGAAGGTATAGATATCCAAGGTGTAGAGGTTTTTGATAGTGTTAATAACCACTATAAGAAAGTGTTTTTGAAAGATGACAGCATTGTTGGAGCAGTTTTATACGGAGATATTGATGATGGTCCGAGATTTTTTAATATGATGAAAAAACAAGAACCATTAGAGGATTACACAATGGTTTCACTTATGCATAAGGGCGGAGAAACGCGTGAAATAAGTATTGTTGACATGTCAGATGATGAGACAGTATGTGGATGTAATGGTGTCAGCAAAGGTAAGATTGTGAGTGCGATTAATGAACATGGCCTTACAAGTGTAGAAGCAGTCACAAAAGAAACAAAAGCTGGCAATTCTTGTGGTAAGTGTAAAGGACAAATTGGTCATATTTTAGAGTATACATTAGGTGATGATTTTGTTGATTCTAAACCATCTGGTATATGCGCATGTACTGAGCTCACACGTAATCAAATTGTTACTCAGATAAGAGCAAAAGGGTTGAAAACGTCTAAGGAAGTACGCCATGCGCTCAATTTTAATGATAAGGCAGGTTGTCCAAAGTGTAGACCAGCTATTAATTATTATTTGAATATGGTTTATCCATTTGAGCACAATGACGAAATTGAATCACGCTTTGCAAATGAACGCTATCATGCCAATATTCAAAATGATGGCACATTTTCAGTAATTCCCCAAATGCGCGGCGGTGTTACGAATGCAGATCAATTAATACGTTTAGGAGAAGTTGCTAAAAAATATGATGTGCCATTAGTGAAAGTGACAGGCTCTCAACGTATAGGCTTGTATGGTGTTAAAAAAGAATTACTACCACAAATATGGGCTGATTTAGGTATGCGTTCTACTTCAGCCTATGCGAAAAAGACGCGCTCAGTTAAAAGTTGTGTCGGTAAGGAATTTTGCAGATTTGGTACGCAATATACTACACAATTAGGTATTCGTTTAGAAAAAACATTCGAATACATCGATACGCCACATAAATTTAAAATGGGTATCTCTGGTTGTCCAAGAAGCTGTGTAGAATCCGGTGTTAAAGACTTTGGTGTCATCAGCGTTGAAAATGGATTTCAAATTTATATTGGGGGCAATGGCGGTACGGATGTAACAGAGGGAATGCATTTAACTACCGTCGAAACAGAAGATGAGGTCATTAAATTATGTGGTGCGATGATGCAATATTATAGAGAAACCGGTATTTATGCAGAACGTACTGCACCGTGGATAAAACGGTTAGGTTTTGAAAATGTTCAAACAGTTTTATTAAATCAAGAAAGACAAGACGATTTGTTTAATCGTATTATGGAAGTGAAAAAAGCTATAGAAGCTGAACCATGGACACACATTTTAAATAATGAAGCAGCACAAAAAATATTTGAAGTGGAGAAAGTTTAATTATGAAAGCATTAGAAAAAATAAAAGTAGCAATGGTCGATGAGCTTGTTCCTTTAGTTGGCAAAAAGGTAATCATAAATGATATCGAAATTGGCCTATTTTTAACAGAATCAGGTGAAATACACGCAGTTCATAATAGATGCCCCCATAAGCAAGGACCACTTTCAGAAGGTACAGTGAGTAGTGAATTTGTATATTGTCCTTTGCATGATCAAAAAATAGATTTGAAAACGGGTCTCGTACAGCCACCAGATACAGGGTGTGTGGATGTTTACGCTGTAGAAATTCATAATGGAGCTGTGTATATATGCCTATAAATACTTATGGCAAAGTATATCTCATAGGTGCTGGACCTGGGCATCCGGAATTATTAACAAGAAAGGCCGAACGTCTCATTCGAAGTGCAGATATCATATTGTATGACAGATTAGTCAATCCATTCATTTTACAATTAGTAAGACCAGAAATTGAAATTATAAATGTGGGTAAGGAAGCATACCGTAAGCATATACAACAACAAGTCATAAATGAAAAGTTAATTTCAGCCGCAAAGCAACATAGATGTGTTGTTAGATTGAAGGGTGGAGATCCGGCAATTTTTGGTAGAGTCCATGAAGAGGTTGTTACATTATCACAAGCAGGCATTGATTTTGAAGTTGTACCAGGTATTACAACAGCGAGTGCCGCTGTAGCCTCAGTAGGTTTAGGATTAACAATTCGAAATATCGCTCATAGTGTCACTTTTGCTACAGGATATCTGAATAAAAGTAATCAGCAACAAGTTGATGTTACAACACTTATAAACGGAGGTACGTTAGCTATTTATATGGGTGTGAAGCGATTGAGTGAAATTATGAAGGATATATATCAGACTACACAAGTTGATTATCCAGTCTTGCTCATATTTAATGTTTCTTCTTATAATGAAAAACACATCATAGGTAGAGTAACTACAATTGCGGAGCAGGTTTCTGATGATTTAGACCATATATCACCTGGCATGGTGATTGTTGGAGATATAGCAGCCTGTGAAAATATTAAAAGTGCTTTAAACCAAAGTATTCCTAAGAAATATTTAATTACTGGACTGCGTTTAGAAGCAATTAAACAAGCATTTGATATCTATGAAAAAGATGGATGGTGCATAATTAATCCTGATGAAAAGCATGAACTTCATCACAGCCAACAGTTGTTTATAGAACAACAATTAATGCAAGCATTTTGATGAAGAAATTCACACTAAGGATATAAAATAAGGTGATTTCAGAGGATAACTGATAACACCAAAATAAAAAGATGATGAGGCTGGGACATATCACATGTCTCAGCTTTTATATTTATGTCTTATTAAATTGCTTTTGCACACGAGTAGATGCTTAAAAACTAAGGGTATTTCCATCTCTTATTAGGTGATTCCCTAATATTTGAAATTTGTGAAAAAATGTACAATTTAGTTAAGCAGTGAATGAAGTGAACCATAGAATCCTACTTTAAAAATTTTACTGGCAATGATCTGAGAGGGTGTTTTCAATGAAAAAATTTGGATTAAGCTTTTTTAAGCCGACTGAAAAATTTAATGGTAACTGGTCAGTCTTAGAAAGCAAGAGTCGGGAATGGGAAAAAATGTATAGAGAAAGATGGAGTCATGACAAAGTAGTTAGAACGACTCATGGCGTGAATTGCACAGGTTCTTGCTCGTGGAAAGTATTTGTGAAAAATGGTGTGATTACATGGGAAAATCAACAAACAGACTATCCAAGTTGTGGACCTGATATGCCTGAATTTGAACCTAGAGGCTGCCCACGTGGTGCTTCATTTTCTTGGTATGAATATAGTCCTTTGAGAATTCGTTATCCATATATCCGTAAAAAGTTGTGGGAACTTTGGGTAGAAGCCCTAGAAACTCATGATAATAATACGATAGAAGCTTGGGCGTCCATCGTAGAAGATGAGGAAAAAGCAAAAATATATAAACAAGCACGAGGCAAAGGTGGATTAGTGAGAACGAATTGGAAAGACGTAGGTAAACTCATATCTGCACAAATTATTTATACCATTAAAAAATTTGGTCCAGATAGAATAGCTGGTTTTACACCGATACCTGCCATGTCTATGTTGAGTTATGCTTCTGGTGCACGATTTGTGAGTTTACTTGGTGGAGAAATGTTGAGTTTTTATGATTGGTATGCAGATTTGCCACCTGCTTCACCTCAAATTTGGGGTGAACAAACAGACGTACCTGAATCCAGTGATTGGTATAACGCTTCTTACATTATGATGTGGGGTTCTAATGTACCGATGACCCGTACCCCAGACGCACATTTTATGACTGAAGTTCGATATAAAGGAACGAAAGTGGTATCAATTGCACCTGATTATGCAGAGAATGTGAAATTTGCAGACAATTGGTTAGCGCCACATCCTGGTTCTGATGCGGCACTTGCGCAAGCGATGACGCATGTCATACTACAAGAACATTACGTTAATCAACCCAATGCGCATTTTATAAATTATTCAAAACAATATACAGATATGCCATTTATTATCATGCTAGATAAAGATGAAAATGGTTTTAAAGCAGGTCGTTTCTTAAGAGCAAATGACTTAGGCGAAACAACAGAGCATAGTGAATGGAAGCCTGTCATTTTTGATAAAATCACTCAGGACTTAACGGTTCCAAATGGCACAATGGGACAACGTTGGGAAAAAGAAAAACAATGGAATTTAAAACTAGAAAATGAAGACGGTAGTAAAATTGATCCAGCACTGAGTCTTGTAGAAGATCATTTTGAATTAGAAAAAATACAATTTCCATATTTCAATAATGAGGGTAATGGCATTTTTGTACGACCAATTGCGGTTAAAAAAATTACCCTTGCAAATGGAGAAGAACGCTATATAACTACAGTTTATGATTTAATGACAAGTCAATATGGTGTAAAAAGATTTAATCATGAATTAGAAGCTAAGGACTACAAAGATGCAAATTCATATTATACACCCGCATGGCAAGAAACGGTGACTGGTGTGAAACAAGATGTAGTTACACAAGTGGCACGTGAATTTTCGCAAAATGCAATTGATACAAAGGGTAAATCGATGATTATTATGGGCGCAGGTATTAACCATTGGTTTAACTCAGATACGATTTACCGTTCTATCTTAAATTTAGTATTACTATGTGGTTGTCAAGGTGTGAATGGCGGCGGATGGGCGCATTATGTTGGCCAAGAAAAATGTAGACCAATTGAAGGATGGAATACACTTGCATTCGCTAAAGATTGGCAAGGACCACCGAGATTACAAAATGGTACAAGTTGGTTCTACTTTGCAACAGATCAGTGGAAATATGAAGAGTCTAATGTGGATAGTATAAAATCCCCATTAGCAGAGAATATTAAGCATCAACATCCAGCAGATTATAATGTGCTAGCGACTAGATTAGGTTGGTTGCCTTCGTACCCACAATTTAATAAAAATAGCTTGTCATTTGGTGAAGCAACAAGAGATGCGAATGAATTTAATGATGAAGCGATTTTAAAACGCGCAGTAGATTCAGTGAAATCAAAGGAAACACAGTTTGCAATTGAAGATCCTGATTTGAAAAAGAATCATCCAAAAACGTTATTCCTTTGGCGTTCTAATTTAATATCTAGTTCTGCGAAAGGGCAAGAGTATTTTATGAAACATTTACTCGGCGCGAAGTCGGGATTATTGGCAGAACCGAATGAAGAAGTAAAGCCAGAAGAGATTCAATGGAGAGACGATACTGAAGGTAAGTTAGATTTACTTGTATCACTAGACTTTAGAATGACTTCGACACCGCTTTACTCAGACATTGTCTTGCCTGCTGCAACATGGTATGAGAAGCATGATTTATCATCTACGGACATGCATCCTTTTGTACATCCATTTAATCCGGCGATAGATCCTTTATGGGAATCACGTTCAGATTGGGATATTTTCAAATTGTTAAGTAAAGAAGTATCAGACACTGCGAAAAAACATCTGACAAGCGTATACAAAGATGTCGTAACTACACCTTTAGCGCATGATACACAACAAGAAATATCAAATGTGAACGGTATTGTAAAAGACTGGACTAAAGGTGAAGTAGAAGCCATTCCTGGTAAGACAATGCCAAGCTTTACAGTTGTTGATCGAGACTACACAAAAATATTTGATAAATATGTCACACTTGGTCCTTTATTAGAAAAAGCTAAAGTGGGTGCGCATGGTGTGAGTTTTACAGTGTCAGAACAATATGAAGAGTTGAAACATATGGTCGGTACTTGGAATGATGAAAAAGAAGATTCAGTGAGAAATGGTAGACCTAGAATAGATACTGCAAGACGTGCAACAGATGCTGTATTGAATCTGTCTTCAGCTACAAATGGCAAATTATCACAAAAATCTTATGAAGATTTAGAACAACAAACAGGTATGCCATTAAAAGATATTTCTAGTGAACGTGCATCAGAAAAAATAACTTTTTTAAATATGACGGCCCAACCAAGAGAAGTTATTCCAACCGCAGTGTTTCCTGGTTCAAATAAAAATGGACAGCGTTATTCACCTTTTACAACGAATATTGAGCGTTTAGTTCCATTTAGAACATTAACAGGACGTCAAAGTTATTATATTGATCATGAAATATTCCAACAATTTGGAGAAAACTTACCTGTCTATAAACCAACTTTACCACCAATGGTATTTGGGACAAGGGATAAGCATGTCACGATGGATGATCAAACGCTCGTATTACGTTATTTGACGCCACATGGTAAATGGAATATTCATTCTACTTATCAAGACAATCAACATATGTTGACACTATTTAGAGGTGGCCCAACAGTTTGGATTTCAAAAGAGGATGCAAAAGCACATGACATTGCAGATAATCAATGGCTAGAAGTCTACAACAGAAACGGAGTTGTAACGGCTCGAGCAGTTGTGTCGCACCGTATGCCGAGAGGTACGATGTTTATGTATCACGCTCAAGATAAGCATATTGAGACGCCAGGCTCTGAAATTACTGAAACAAGAGGTGGCTCTCATAATGCACCAACACGAATACATTTAAAACCAACACAACTTGTAGGTGGTTATGCGCAAATCAGTTATCACTTTAATTATTATGGTCCTATTGGAAACCAAAGAGATGTTTATGTAGCTGTTAGAAAACTGAAGGAGGTTGACTGGCTTGAAGATTAAAGCACAGATCGCAATGGTATTAAACTTAGATAAATGTATAGGTTGTCATACTTGTAGTGTAACTTGTAAGAGTACATGGACAAACCGCCCCGGAGCAGAATATATGTGGTTTAACAATGTAGAAACTAAGCCAGGTATTGGTTACCCAAAACGATGGGAAGACCAAAAACAGTATAAAGGTGGATGGTATTTAAATAAAAAAGGGAAACTAGAGCTTAAATCTGGTAGTAAATGGTCAAAAATAGCGTTAGGTAAAATATTTTATAATCCAGATATGCCAGTGATTAAAGACTACTATGAGCCGTGGACGTATAATTATGAACACCTTACGACAGCTAAAGCAGGTAATCATTCACCAGTCGCTAAAGCACATTCTCTAATATCAGGTGAGAAATTAGATTTGAATTGGGGACCTAACTGGGAAGATGATTTAGCAGGTGGACACGTTACTGGACCAGAAGATCCTAATATTCAACGTATTGAAGAAGATATCAAATTTAAATTCGATGAAACCTTTATGATGTACCTACCAAGATTATGCGAGCATTGTTTGAACCCGAGTTGTGTTGCTTCATGTCCTTCTGGTGCAATGTATAAACGTGACGAAGATGGGATTGTGCTAGTCGATCAAGAGGCTTGTCGTGGTTGGAGATATTGTATGACAGGTTGCCCATATAAAAAAGTTTATTTTAACTGGAAAACAAATAAAGCAGAGAAGTGTACATTTTGTTTCCCACGTATTGAAGCGGGCACGCCTACAGTATGTTCTGAAACTTGCACTGGTCGTATGAGATATTTAGGTGTTTTATTATATGATGCCGATAGAGTTGAAGAAGCGGCTAGTGCAGAAAATGAGCAAGATTTATATGAAAAACAACTCGATTTATTCTTAAATCCATATGATGAATCAGTGATTGAACAAGCGCAAAAAGATGGCGTTTCAATGGAATGGATTGAAGCAGCTCAAAATTCACCAGTTTACAAACTCGCTATTGAATATAAACTTGCGTTTCCATTGCATCCTGAATATCGCACTATGCCAATGGTTTGGTATTGTCCACCATTGAGTCCAATCATGAGTTATTTTGAAGGGCAAACGGCAACAGATGCAAATAGAAATCCTGATATGATATTCCCAGCGATTGAAGAGATGAGATTACCAATTCAATATTTAGCGAATTTATTTACTGCTGGAGATACAGAATCAATTAAAATAGCGTTGCAACGTATGGCAATTATGAGAAGTTATATGCGTGCAGAAGTGACAAACAAACCATTTGATACAGATAAATTATCAAGACTTGGATTAACTGAACGCCAAACAAAAGATATGTATCGCTTGTTAGCTATAGCGAAATATGAGGATCGCTTTGTAATTCCAACATCTCATAAAGAAGACTATATAGATACGTATCGTGCTCAAGGTAGCCAAGGTTATGGTGGAGAATACTTCGGTTCTAATTGTGAAGGATGTGGCGTACCTGTTGGTACAGCATCTGAAAAATCAGGACAAGAGATATACAATGAAAATTTCTATGGAGGGATTTTCCGTGATTAATTTAACGCAGTATTATTATTATCAAGAAACTTTTGGCTACTTAGCTCAACAGTTGGAATTTCCTGAAAAATTGACATTTCATCCGAAAACATTTGAAGAAGTGATTGATTTGAGCCATCCAACGTATGATGATTTATTAATTTATCGTGAAAAGATGCATGAATGCAGCCTGTTGGAAATTAAACAATTGTATTCAGACACATTTGATTTTAATAAAAAGGCACCACTTTATATGACTTACAATAAATTTGATACACAAAAGGAACGTGGACAGTTACTTGCTAAATTAAAAGTACTATACGAGATGTTTGGATTGGAAATGGCAACCAACGAATTACCAGATTTTTTACCCTTAATGCTAGAATTTTTATATATTGCACAATGGCAAAATGATCCACGCGCACAAGGAAATATTGAATTTGTCATCATGATTATTGAAGATGGTACCTATGCGATGGCACAGCAATTAAAAGAAAAAGATAGCCCATATTATTACTTGATAAAAGGCTTAAGAGCTACTTTAAAAGCGTGCATCGAACCTGTATCAGAGGTGAAGACAAATGTTTAATCAATTTTTATGGGTGATTGTACCTTATCTGTGCGTAGCTATTTTTTTCATTGGGCACATTGCACGATTTAAATTTGATCAATTTTCATGGACTGCTAAATCTAGTGAATTTATTGAAAAGAAACAATTGAAATGGGGCAGTCTCATGTTCCATTTAGGCATAATTCCCGTAGCTATGGGGCATTTTGTAGGCTTAGTTATACCTGCATCTTGGTTATCAGCAGTAGGTGTTAATGATCATTTGTATCATATAGGAGCAGTGTATATTGGGAGTATATTTGGTATAATAACTATGATAGGTATGTTGTTGCTAACCGCACGCCGTGTAACTAAAAAGAACATTAGAAAATTGAGCTCTACCTCAGATATTATTGTGAATTTTTTACTTTTATTCATTGTTTTTATGGGCTGTTATGCTACTTTAGTGACAAATGCAACGATACCAACATTTGATTATAGAGAGACAATATCAATATGGTTTAGACAACTATTTATGTTTTCTCCTGATGCTACTTTAATGACGCAAGTACCACTCACGTTTAAGATGCATATACTTCTAGGATTTGTGATTATGGCTTTTTGGCCGTTTACTAGATTAGTCCACGTATGGAGCGTGCCACTAACTTATGCAAGTCGTAGTTACATTATTTATCGAAAGCATAAAGTGTGAATGGAGGCAAAAGATTGAGCCTATTATCTTTTAATGAACAAGTGAATTATCAAGCCGTTTTAGACACGCTACGTATTGAAGAAGGTTTTGATTTTGCAGGATTGGCATTTTACAAAGATGAAAACCAATTTTCACCTATAAAATGGAATTATGTATCTGGAAGTACCAATGCTCGCTATAAACTCATTGTGCTTAGAATAGGTAAAGGGATTGCAGGAAATGTGATGAAAACAGGTAAGCGAATGGTGATAGAAGATATCAATCAATTTCTCTTACCGAGCGAAAAACATAAATATCCAATCGTATTATGTGAACGGCTAACAGCAGTGATAGCAATACCATTATGGTATGAAAATCACGTTTATGGTGTGCTATTATTAGGTCAAAGAAATAATAGACCACTACCTCAAACATGTCACTCTATTTCAATCGCAAATAAATTGGGTGTTTTTAATGAAGAAGACTAGGTGATTTTTATGAAAACGAATCAAATGGAAAATATAGACCAATTGTTAGTTCAATATTTTAATAATACAAGTGAAAAAATAGTGTTTGTTGATAAACATGGTCAAGTGATAGCGATGAATAAAGTCTGCTCATGATATTATTTCACCGGATAATGACTACCAAGAAATGACTAATACGATATGTAGTCACTGTGATGGGTATACAAATGAATATGATTTACAGTCATGTACAAATTGCTTTTTAGAAGCTGAGTCAGTTGGAAATACAAGTTTTCAAGTATTTATGAAAACGACGCGTGGTACGGTTGAACCTTTTACAGCGACATATCAAACTATTGATGAAACAAAAGATATTAAAGCATTTACATTACAAAACGTTTCACCTCAAATAGAGCGTCATGATAAGATGTATCAGCGAAAAATGATGCAAAAAACGATATCTGCACAAGAAAATGAAAGAAAAAGAATCTCACGTGAATTACATGACAGTCTCGTACAAGAAATGTTAAATATCGATGTGGAATTACGATTGCTAAAATACCATAGAGAAATGCAAACTTTGGTAGATAACTCTAAGCGTATAGAAGGATTAATGTCCAAATTGATAGATGATATTCGTAATTTATCTGTTGAATTGCGACCGTCATCTTTGGATGATTTAGGTTTAGATGCAGCATTTAAAACCTATTTCAAACAAGTTGAAGCCAATTATGGCATACGCATAGAATATCATTCTAACCTAGCTTCACATCGCTTTGATAGTGAGATTGAAACAGTCGTATATCGTGTTGTTCAAGAGGCGCTGTTTAACGCAATAAAATATGCCGGTGTAGATACTGTCGATATTGATTTGCATGTAAACGATCATAAATTAATTGCAGAAATTATAGATAGAGGCAAAGGCTTTATAAAAACAGATCAACCACAAGGTACCGGACTAGGACTTTATGGTATGAATGAACGCGCAGAACTCGTCAATGCAGAAGTAAGTGTAGATACACAAATTGATAGAGGTACGATTGTTACATTAGAAGTTCCAATATAAGGGAATAAGGAGAAATTAATTTTGAGAATAGTGATAGCAGATGATCATGCTGTTGTGCGCACAGGATTTTCTATGATTTTAAACTATCAAGAAGATATGGAAGTCGTTGGGACAGCAACTGATGGTGTAGAAGCGTACCAGAAAGTAATGGAATACAAGCCAGATGTTTTAATTATGGACTTAAGCATGCCACCGGGTGAATCAGGGCTTATTGCAACAAGTAAGATTTCTGAGAGTTTTCCAGAAACAAAGATATTGATATTAACGATGTTTGACGATGAAGAATATTTATTTCATGTATTAAGAAATGGTGCAAAAGGTTATATTTTAAAAAATGCTCCAGATGAACAGCTTTTATTGGCTATAAGAACCGTTTATCAAGGTGAAACTTACGTAGATATGAAACTCACAACATCGCTAGTAAACGAATTCGTTAACAATTCCTCTCAAGATACTCAAGCGAGTAATGATCCTTTTAAAATTTTATCTAAAAGAGAAATCGAGATTTTGCCTTTAATTGCAAAAGGCTATGGCAATAAAGACATCGCTCAAAAGTTATTTGTATCTGTTAAAACGGTGGAAGCACATAAAACACATATCATGCAAAAACTAGACTTGAAAACGAAACCTGAATTAGTTGAATATGCAATGAAGAAAAAACTAGTCGACTTTTAAATCACATAGATTCATCAATATAGTGTTAGCTCGAAAAATGATTGTCCTATTCAATCATTTTTTCGCGCTAACTTTTTTTATAAAAGATTTGTTTACTGTGCTGTGAAACCGAAATATAAAGTAATAATAATGGCTAATGAATATAGGGGAAACCACCCATTAACTTAAGGGATAATCCTTATGTTAATTTTTTCACAATAATCATAAAATGAAAGTGTAGCCAGTATTTTGTAAACAAAAAGCATTTTTTAATTCGCTTATATTACACCAGTTTTAACTTTCATAAATATTAAATAATGCCCACATTTTTAAATTATAGAGTAACTGCGAAATACTGGCTATTTAATCATTGAAATTAAATAGATGAAAATGAAGGTGAAATGAATGAACAAAGCAAGTGGTGGTTTCCAACTTAGCTTACAAACGCTAAGTCTTGTAGTTGGATTTATGGCTTGGAGTATTATATCTCCATTAATGCCTTTTATCTCCCAAGATGTTAATATCACGGGGAATCAACTTTCAATTATTTTAGCAATACCCGTTATATTAGGTTCTATTTTAAGAGTACCATTTGGATATTTAACTAATATAATTGGTGCTAAATGGGTGTTTTTCTGTAGCTTTATTATTTTATTATTTCCTATTTACTTTTTAAGCCAAGCTCAAACGCCGGGTATGTTAATGGCTTCTGGTTTCTTCTTAGGTGTTGGGGGCGCAATTTTCTCAGTTGGTGTCACTTCAATACCTAAATATTTCCCTAAAGAAAGAGTAGGACTTGCTAACGGCATTTATGGCGTGGGGAACATTGGTACTGCAATTTCTTCATTTTTAGCTCCACCTATTGCGGGTATGATTGGATGGCAAACGACAGTTAGAGGCTATTTAATTGTTATTGTATTATTTGCAATTTTAATGTTTTTACTGGGTGATGCGAATGAGAAAAAAATAAAGGTGCCACTAGTTAAGCAGTCTAAAAAATTAATGAAAGATCTTAAGCTTTATTATTTATCATTATGGTATTTTATTACATTTGGTTCTTTTGTAGCGTTTGGATTATTTTTACCGAATTTTTTAGTTCAAAACTTTAACATTAGTGAAGTAGATGCCTGGTATTAGATCTGGTATCTTTATCGCGTTAGCCACTTTTTTAAGACCACTGGGTGGGATTTTAGGTGACAAATTTAATGCAGTTATTTTATTAATGATAGATTTTGTATTTATGATTATAGGCGCAATTATTTTAGGATTTTCAAGTCATATATTATTGTTTACAGTCGGTTGCTTACTTATTAGTATCTGTGCAGGTACTGGTAATGGTCTCGTATTCAAACTCGTTCCATTCTATTTTGCAAAAGAATCAGGAGCGGCGAATGGTATTGTTTCAATGATGGGTGGGCTTGGTGGTTTCTTCCCTCCAATTGTTATATCATATGTTACGATGATGACCGGTACGAGCCATTTAGCATTTATATTTTTAGCATTCTTTGGTGTTATTGGCATTATTACCATGCTACATATCGTAAAAAAAGAAAATTTGAGACTGATCTCTTAAAATAGGCAGAAATTAAAATTAAGATAACAAATAGCGCTACATTTCCATAAGTTGGTAATGTAGCGCTATTTGTTATCTATGAATGTTTAGTCTATTTCGATGTTTGATTTCGGTTGTTCTTTTTGCTCTTTTTTAGGCAATGTTACAGTGAGTAAACCATTTTCATAAGAAGCTTTGATACTACTATCATCAACATTTTCAAATGGGAATTGACGGCTCAAATCACTGTGGTTACGTTCTTGGTGTAATGCACGTTTAGTGTCGTTTTCATCTTGAACTTCGACAGTTTGTTTACCTTCAATCGTTAGTAAATTATTTTCAAATTCTAAACTAATATTTTCTTTTTTAATACCTGGAAGTTCAGCTTCAACGATATAGGCGTTGTCTAATTCTTTAATATCTGATTTAATACCCTCAGTGCCAGGAAATTGTTCGAAAATTTGTTTCCCAAAATCTCTGAATAAATCACCTGGATTTACATCGATAAACGGATTGTTAAAATTTTTATTTTCAAAAGTCATGCTACATCTCTCCTCAGCGTAGTTTAATTGTTATATTTAATCGAATCGAATGGAATTGAAGTTTAAGTAATAAAAATTATAAAATTAAGGTGAACACTTGGTTTACCTTACAAATACATTATAATAAAATAGTCAAAGAAAATCAAAGTCAAACTATTAATCATTGTATTCATATTATTTTAGCATGAAAGTTGAAATATTTTGAAATGAAACGCTAGGATGTAGAGCCTGTTTTATAACAAGTGATTGTATAGTTTAGTTTCAGGAGTAAAGTAAAATAAGTGGGGATTGTAGTAAGTAGGATTAAAAAGAGGTGAGTCGAAGATAAAAATGTTATGTATGTATTACATTGTCCCATTTAACCTCAACAAACCCCATATGAATTAAATATCTTTCGCGAAATGTTTATTAACAAATTTTTGCAGTGTATCTTTTAAATCTATAGCTTCATCTATGTCCATGTCGAATTCACTAAAAACTTTTTTTGAAACTTTTGAAAGTGGTTCTTGCACGTTTGTCCCTTTATTAGTAAGTGCAATTTGCAAGTTACGTTCGTCATCAATCTCACGAGTTCTTGTTACGTAACCTTTTTTCTCAAGTTTTTTTAACAAAGGTGTAAGTGTTCCAGAATCTAAAAAGACACGCTCACCAAGCGTCTTAATATTAATTTTTTCGTCCACCTTAATTGCGAGTAAAACGATATAACCTGTATATGTTAAATCATACTCTTTTAAATGAGAAGTATACTTCTTAATTATTTCTTTAGAAGAAACATAAAATAGAAAGCATAGTTGCTGTTCCAGGTAGCTGTCCTTTTCCTCCATTTAATCACCCCTTTTGAAATTTAACCATATTATGAACACCATTCATTGTCAAGGAACGGTTGCGCACCTCTATATATAGCTTTTTATACTATTTTTTAACTATTATCTTATTAAATAAGTAAAAATTTAATGCTATAACATTCCGCACGTCTTAATTACCTTGAATTCATATAAAGATTATAAGCTTTAAATTAATACGACTAACTTTGAAATGAGATTGAAGTATTAAATGATATTAAGAAATGTTAACTTGATGTTTGGATTAATCTGAAATATAAGGAGATTTTGTTACAAAACAGTTATAACGCTTTATAATTGTATTATAATCAGTCATACTATTAATATTATGAATTTTAATGAGCGAGTATTAATGATTTGAGTAAGATATAACTTATATATTAGGTTAATGACTTACTTTACTATAGAAAGATATCGCGTTAACTAGAGGAGATTATAAATGAAGACATTTTTTAAAATTGTGGGTGTATTAATTATAGCGCTTATAATTTCAATTGTATTATTCTTTGCCATGAGAACATACCAAGGGCATAAACACTTAGAATTAGTTGATCATTATATGAAAGACCAAAATTTGACAGAGAAAATTAAATCTGAAGAAACGCTGTACAGTGCTAAAAAAGGTTTGTTTTATAAAGAAGTTAAATTTAAAGATGATCCAAAATATACTTATGTAGTTCAACCCATCAAGCATGACTACAGGAATTGTAGTTCAAGGTTTTGATCCAGAGACAAATAAAGATATCAAAGGCGCTAAGCATAATGCATTTAAAAAAGATTATAAAATTAAAGACTAACTATAAAATTAATCATACAAAAAACGTATCTACAAATAGTGTAGATACGTTTTTTTCTATGACTCAGCAAACTATCAATAACATTTCATTGTAAAATAACACGTTACACAAATATAAAAAATGAGGATATACGTAAAAATAAGGGAGGCATAAGGCCATTTTATATAGGTTGAATAGGTGTGAGGCTATGACATAATAATATGTCTCAGTCTCACTTATTTCTAGTAAGCTTTGACGGGTTGGGATCATACGAAAAAATCTTGTGAGAAGTATTATGTTTCTGTCCTACTCCTTTTTATGAAAATTATAAACTGATTATGTTACTTAAATATTATTTATATTCGTATAAATTCACTTAAAGTATAAAATGAGTTTTTTAGTAGAATTTTTTGTGATTACAAAAAAAGCTATTCTGATATAATTAAGCGATGTCAGAAGAAGGAGCGTAACATCATGGCAATTATTAGAAGAATTAGTTTACCTATGCAGGTAATTATTGCATTGGTATTAGGTGTGGTCGTAGGTTTATTACTCTATGGTCACGATGAAGTCGCAAACTATATTCAACCGTTTGGCGACGTCTTCTTGAATTTAATAAAAATGATCGTAATACCAGTTGTTTTTTGTTCATTAGCTTTATCTATATCAAACGTAGGTGAATCTAAAACGGTTGGTCGTTATGGCTTTAAAACAATCTTGTATTTTGAAATTATAACAACAATAGCAATAGGTTTAGGACTAATTTTTGCAAATATATTTAAACCGGGTAGTGGACTAGACCCAGATAAATTACCAAAAGGTGACATTTCAAATTATGAAACTTCAGCTAAAGTCGCTGAGGAATCTACATATGGAAATCATTTAATCGATACAATCGTTGGTATAGTACCAACAAACTTTTTTGAAGCTTTAACTGCAGGTGAATTATTACCTATCATTTTCTTTTCTGTGTTTTTTGGTGTTGCATTATCAGCGATTGGAAAGAAAGCACAACCAGTTAAAGATTTTTTAAGTGGTTCGTTAGAAGCTATATTTTGGATGATTAATAAAATTCTTAAATTAGCGCCAATAGGTGTTTTCGCATTCATTTGTACTACAATTATGACATTTGGAGCTTCAGCATTGTTACCATTATTAAAATTGTTACTTGTTGTTATTGGCGCAATGATTTTCTTCGTTGTTGTCGTTTTAGGCATTGTAGCAAAAATGTGTGGTGTTAGTATTTTCTCTATAATGAAAATATTAAAAAATGAATTACTGTTAGCATTTTCAACTTCCGGCTCTGAATCCGTACTTCCAATCATTATGCAAAAAATGGAAAGATTCGGTTCACCAAAGGACGTTACGTCATTTGTAGTACCAATAGGCTATACATTCAACTTAGATGGTTCTGCATTATATCAATCCATCGCCGCATTATTCGTTGCGCAAATGTATGGTATTGATATGTCAATAGGCCAGCAACTAATGCTTATGCTTACTTTAATGGTTGCTTCAAAAGGTATGGCAGGCGTCCCAGGTGTTTCAATTGTCGTTCTCATAACAACATTAACTTCTATGGGTCTACCAGCAGAAGGATTAGCACTTATTATTGGCGTGGATCGCTTGTTAGATATGTTAAGAACATGTGTAAACGTTATGGGCAACGCCTTATCAACAATTGTAATTGCCAAATGGGAAAATGTTTATGATAAGGAAAAAGGCGAAGCATATTTGAAATCAATATAATAAATTTAAATCTGACATTTAAAACACTAAGTAGAGAAATAATTACTACTTAGTGTTTTTGTATAGATTAAGCAATTTGATAAAAGTGTTGGTAAAATCAAGTAAGAAAAAAGCAGTTAAATTTCCACTTAAGAAAATTTAACTGCTTTTATTTTTATGACGGAAAGTACTTTAGCATTTGCATAATCACTTGGATTACATGCCTTTCATTTCACCCATGTCATGAATTTTCATCATTAAGCCATGTGGCATATCGTCATGATCGATAACTTCCATTTCGCTATAAGTATCGTCACCTTCAGCTTTTACTAATTTAACAAAATCTCCACTCTTAGGTGAAAATCCAGATTCAGAAGGTAACTTCACATCTTCTTCTATCTTTTTATCTTTTTCGCTGATTACTTTTTCAGCTGTTGTACTGTTTTCCATATAACCATAATAAGTCTCTTTTGGACCACTAGACATCATCATAACGATTAAAACAATAGCAACAATTAACATCACTGAACTAATAACAATTGCAAACATTTTTTTGTTTTTCAAAGTTGAAATCTCCTTTATATCCGTTTCTTCTTTTATATCTGAAATGCTAAAATAATGCAATTATAAAGTGGATAATTATATTCGTTTTATAATAAATAGTACGATTTTAGACTTATTTATAAGATAAGCTAATTTAAGTATAACATTGATTGCTATTTAGGATGGTGAGATACGTATATACTTTAGCTCGTCATAATGAAGTTCAAACTCTAGAGGATTCGCTGTTCGTATAAATTGTTTTATCTCAGCTTTTGGCGTATTTGCTTGTTCTATATAATGCAAGAGTGTGCGTTCGATATAGGTTTCATTTAATAAAGGTGGTAGGGCGTAATCAATAAAACCATGTTCTCTGTTAAGTGTTTGTATAAATAGCATTGCCTTAGTAGGTAATACATGAGGTCTTAGGACAAATTTATGTACTTCTTGTGGTGAAAAGCGATGTTTCAATGAATTAAATAATAATATGTGTATATTTTGAAAATCTTTAAAAACGATATAATTTTCATGGATTGATAAAGGCTTGCCAATAAAAGGTTTTACAATTTGATATAGATACATTAAAGGCTCATATATTCCGTGACGATTCATTAATGCAATATCCATGCTATCTTTAGTCATTAATTCGTAACCTACGCCACACCCGCGATTGAGCATAATTAATATATGACACATTAAGTCGGCAGTTTCTAAAGGTGTATTTTCTTTATATAATTTAAAACACTTTTTGGTGAGTTTGGTATATACAAATTTAGAAGTGTGAATTTGTGATGCGTCAATGAGTTGGTTATAGTAATCAAAATAGCTCATTGAATGATTAAACATATTACTTTTTTTATTAAGCAATGATTGGATATCTTTTTGTTCAATATCAATAAAGTAAAAATCAAAGTTAAATCTGCGTAATATATCAAATGCACTTTTTAAGGCATGCGTTTGTTTGATCACGCCTTCAACTGTTATAGCTAATTTTACATGTATATTTAAATCTTGTACTTTAATATATAAACGGTTGATTTCTTTTAAGGACAAATGTTCAAGCATCGAAAAGCATTATAAAATTATAGTTAGATTGTTGTTGATGATAATCATTTTTATATTTTAAAAATTGTAAGATGATATCTTGAATAAATTTAAATTGCTGCCTAGATTTAATCTTAATTGCGATACCTACATTGTTTGAAAACAATGAATCAATGAAGTCAATCAAACCAGTGAAACTCAACTTTTCTAAAGCTAGCTTACTAATATTATTAATCATTAAATAGGATTCGGATAAATCAGTAAAATTGAGATTGGTGTTTAAAGTTGATTGAACTATATCCATTAGGTCATCAATGTGAATAAAAAGCGTCGGTGTTTTTGCAATATCTTTGTAGGTTAATTGATCCAATTCGATATTCATTTGATTAGATGGCAATGGCTTTTCTACTGAAATAGATTCGAAATAGGGGATATAATTACTAACATCTTCGTTAATTAGCTTAATAGGCATACGTTGTAATACCATGAACTTTTTCCTGTATTCATTAGGTGTCATATTCAAGTGGTTTTTAAATTGATTTGTATAATTTGGATAATGGTTAAATCCCATATTTTCTGAGATGGCATGGATTGTCTCTTTACTATGTACTAATTCTGCTAAGGAGACGGCTACCTTTAAGCTAGCAATATAATGTTTGAAACTTATACCTAAGTATTTCTTGAACAAAATAGAGATATACGGTGCTGATATATAAAAAGAATTAGAAATATCTTTTGAAAAAATAGGCTGAGTGATATGAGCTTTAATAAATACAGTGATTTTATTTAATAAATTACTTTCAGATTGAATAGAAGGTACATAAATAAAATCTTGTTTAATTTTAGCTTCTTTATTTAAAATAGTAATAAGTTCAATGATATTTGAAGATTTCGTATCGTTTAAGCGACTTAATTGCTCAATCATAGTTAATGTTAAATATTTGATATATTCACTAGAATTTATCAATTTGAAATTATAATAACAATGAAAGAATGATTGATCTATTTCCGCAAATTGCTGTACAGGTATTGTTAATTCAACAAGTTGTTCAGCGTTCGTTATATGATATAAATCGCTATGATTGATGACGATAAGATTGCCGCCAACAGACTCATGTTTCCCATTGATTACGACGTCAAGTTGGTTATTTAAAGAAAATAACAAGATTACTCGGTCGATACAACGTCGTGTGTATGTACTTAAATATTCATGAATACATAGTGTTGTACTTTCCATCATAAAAGCAACTCCTAATAGAAAAAATGATTTGTTGAACAAATTCCATTATATAATAAAATGTTGTGAACAGTAACACTTTAAATATAAATGTTTTTGAATATAATGTTGTTATAACGATGTAAAAATTAAATATAGAACAACTTAAAATGAGGCACGTATAAATTTTCACTATACAATAACACATTTTTAATTCATATACGTATTTTTTAGAGGAGGTTATTCATTTATGAATCATATTTATTCCAACTTTTATACCACATATAATAAAATAACTGATTTAAAACCTTATATATTAGGCATTGTACTTCATGATGATGCTGAGAATTATACTGCCAAAGATTATATAGATTGGCTAAATAATAGAATCGAAAAAAATGAACTTGAAAAAGGATGGGCAAGTGTTTATGTAGATACGGATACTTGCTATTGGTTTCACCCAACAGAATATGTTGAATGGCATTGTGGTAACGCCTATGCCAATACACATTTTATAGGTATAGAACGATGCCAATCTAAAAGAGATGGTGTGCTTACAGATCAAGAATTTATGGAAAATGAAGAAGTTAGTTTTTGGGTTGTCTGCGCTATTATTAAAAAATACAATTTACCAGTTAACAGAAATACCGTTAGAATACACAAAGAATTTTTTAAAACTGAATGTTCAGACAGGGCATGGAAGATTCATCTTGAAGATGCACAGACAAATCCAGAATCTATAATAAAACTAAAAGATTATTTTATAACTAAAATTAAAGGATATTATAATAAAGTTGGTGATTCTGAACTCGAAAATATAGGCTGATTATCATTTAGTATGTGGCATATATCTCTTGGAATAAGTAGTGTAAAAGTTCATTTAGCTATTGCGTAAATTATTGGAACCGGTTACAATTAAAATATTCATATTTATGGAACCGGTTCTATTTAAATGGGAGGTATAGAGATGAACTATAAAAAATCTGCTGCAGAAATACTACAAGCAATCGGTGGAGAAGAAAATATAGATGCGATGGCACATTGTGCTACACGATTACGTCTTGTTCTTAAGGATGAAACCTTAGTAGATGAAAAAGAATTATCCGAAATGGATGTTGTGAAGGGAACATTTTCTACCGGGGGCCAATATCAAATTATTATAGGTTCGGGTACTGTGAACAAGGTATTTACAGAGTTAGAAAGCATAACAGGTAAAGAAGTCGCTACGACATCAGAAGTAAAAGCAGAAGGTAATAAAAACATGAATCCATTCCAGAGGTTTGTGAAAATGTTATCTGATATATTTGTACCAATTATTCCTGCAATCGTAGCAGGTGGTTTATTAATGGGGATTAATAATATTCTAACAGCACCAGGTATTTTCTATGATAAACAGTCGTTAATAGAAGTACATAATCAATTCAAAGGTCTGGCAGAAATGATTAACATCTTTGCGAATGCACCGTTTACGCTACTACCAATTTTAATTGGATTTAGCGCTGCTAAACGCTTTGGAGGAAACGCCTTTCTTGGTGCGGCCTTAGGGATGATTCTTGTTCATCCAGAGTTAATGAGTGCCTATGATTATCCCAAAGCTTTAGAAGAAGGGAAAGAAATACCTTCTTGGAATGTACTTGGTTTGGAAATAAATCAGGTAGGTTATCAAGGGCAAGTATTACCAATGTTAGTAGCTGCTTATATTTTAGCTAATTTAGAAAAGGGTTTACGTAAAGTAGTACCAGCTGTATTAGATAATTTATTAACACCGTTACTTTCAATTTTAGTAACTGCATTTTTAACATTTTTATTTGTTGGACCTATCACACGCACATTAGGTTATTGGTTGTCTGATGGACTAACATGGTTATATGAATTTGGTGGCGCAATTGGAGGACTTATTTTTGGATTGTTATATGCGCCAATTGTAATTACAGGTATGCACCACAGTTTTATTGCAATTGAAACACAACTCATTGCAGATAGTGCTTCCACAGGTGGTTCATTTATTTTCCCAATAGCAACGATGTCCAACATAGCGCGAGGTGCAGCAGCTTTAGCCGCATTCTTTATTATAAAAAAGAACAAGAAATTAAAAGGTGTAGCATCTGCTGCGGGCATCTCAGCACTTTTAGGTATTACGGAACCTGCAATGTTTGGGGTGAATCTAAAATTAAGGTATCCATTCATTGGAGCGATTGTAGGTTCAGGTATTGGTTCAGCTTACATCTCATTCTTTAAAGTTAAAGCAATTGCTTTAGGTACTGCAGGACTTCCAGGTTTTATATCTATTAGCGGCCAGAATAACGGTTGGTTACATTATGGTATCGCCATGCTCATTACCTTTATCGTAGCCTTTGCGGTTACGTATGGTCTATCTTTTAGAAAAAACTATAAAAATGAAGTAGGATAATTATATAAATTCTAGTGAGATTTAGACTTTTGCTATAACGCATAAAAATAAACCCAACGTTAATTACAATGTGGGTTTATTTTTATGATAAATATCAATTTTTAGGATGCCTTCAAAGCTTTTGTTTACGCCATAAAAATGCGCCGACAATCGTCACGATGACTAATGAAATAGCAATGACAATCAGCCATGATACATAGCTGTGATCATCTATAGGTAAGGGTACGTTCATACCAAAAAAACTAAAGACCAATGTAGGCAAGGTTAAGAAAACAGTAAACAACGTTAATGTCTTCATCGTATTGTTCATTTCATTAGAAAGTAACGAGGCGTAAGAAGTTGTAATACTCTCTAAAATGTCCGTATATAATTTTGTGGTTTCTAAGGCTTGGTTATTCTCGATAACCAAATCTTCCAACAAATCTTCATCTTCATCAAAACGCTTAATCGCAGGTAGTCGGAATAATTTTTTGATAATGGCTTCATTGCCTTTAAGTGCGACAAGAAAATATACTAAACTTTTCTCGACTTCCATTAAATTATAAAGTTGTTTATTCGTGACATTATTTTTCAAATCACGTTCGATGCGTAATCTTGTTTTATTAAGTAATCTAAGATTTCTATTATAGTGGTTGGAAATTGTCAGTAATATATTAAGCGCAAAGCGACTATGAAAATGTAGATTAATATTTTGGCGATTAAACTTTTCAAGAAACTCATTTTCAGTATTACATACGGTTATTATTTTTTTGTTACCAATGATGATACCTAAAGGAATAGTAATAAATGAAAGTACTTTTAAGTTTGTATCATTAACAACTGGGATATCGAGAATGATTAGTGAATAACGTGTATCTTCATCATACTCTACACGAGCGCTTTCTTCTGTATCTAATGGGTCCCGAACAAAGTCGTCTGGAATACCGTATAAATTTATTAAAGATTCAATTTCTTCCCAATTTGGATCAACTACATTTACCCAGGAAGCGGATTGATCTAATGGAGATTCAACAATCTCATGTGTTTGTGTGTGTTTATATGCAGTAATCATAATACAAATAGTTCCTTTCTCTAAAATTCTTTTTAATACTAGCGAAGAAATACAAAGATGACAAGTTTAATTTGTGAAATCAGTATGTTGGTGCTCATTTGCCATAAGACGTAAAGGACCATTAAAGATAATTTTAAACAAATAATCAACTACCGTCTCTGGATTCATTCTATCTTCATCTTGTACCCAATGCTTAATAAATGAAATCATGGCCCCCGCAGTATAACTATGAAAATAGTCTAAAGGAATATCTGCAATTGTATTGTTATTTGAAACATTTTTTTTCATATTATTCAGCATGATATCGGAAATTTTATTTTCAATTTGACTTTTACGTTCCAAGCTAAAAATAACTTTGTAGAAATCTATATGATCATATAAATAAGTCACTACTTTTTTTAAAATATCTTCTGTAAAATGCTTAGTAAAGGCCTCTAAATCATCATTCTGCATAATGACTTTATCGAAATCAACTGCAGACGATAAAGCTAAAGTATATTCATCTTCCATATCAGAAAGTAAAATATATTTATCTTCATAGTGTAAATAAAAAGTACCACGGTTCACATCGGCTAATTGTGTAATATTTTGTATCGTAATTTTTTCTAAATCTTTTTCTTCAAGCAATTGTATAAAAGCATTTTTAATTGCTGTTTTCGTTTTACGGACACGTCGATCTTCTGGCATAGTCGTCACCTCATTAGAGTTAATTAACAATATGTATTTATATGTTGATAAACAAACAATATGATTGTTATTGCATATTGAATATTCGATTAACCTCATTATAATAAACAAAGTAATCAATAATCAACACGATGTTTAATAAGGAGGTAAATAATATGAATATATTTAAAAGCAAATTACTTTGGGTTGCACCAATAGCGATATTAATTATACTTGCTATTTTTTCAATTGGATTTTATCCTGCATATAATCCCCAACCGAAAGAGATGCCGATTGCAATTGTGAATCACGATGAAGGGACATCTATTCAAAATAAAGATATAAGCATAGGTGAAAATTTAGAAGATAAATTAAAGGATAGTGACTCAAATGAAATAAAATGGGTCAATGTAGATAGTGAAAAAGAAGCACGCAAAGGATTAGATGAACAAAAATATTTTGGTGCTGCAATTTTCGAAAAAGACTTTTCAAAAAATGCGATGAGTAAAACTCAAAAGGTAGTAATGGATAGTAAGAAACAAGAAATGGAAGATAAAGTGAAATCAGGTGAAATGCCAGTCGCTCAAGCTAAACAAATACAACAAAAAATGAGTGAATCGAGTAGTAGTCAAGGTATAACAGTTAAGCAAGCTGAATTTAAAACACTTACGAACAGTGGGGCAAATATGCAAGCTTCACAAATGTCATCCAGTGTACTCACAGGTATAGGAGATAATCTGAATAAGCAAATTTCTGAGCAGTGCGCTAGATACATTAGATAAACAAAATGTAAAAGTGAATGCGAGCGACATCAAAGATATTACAACGCCAGTGAATGTAGTAAATAAAAAAGTGAATGAAGTGAAGGACCACCAAGCTAGCGGTAACGCGCCATTCTTAATGTTTATGCCAGTGTGGATAAGTTCAATTGTAGTTTCAATATTGCTATTCTTTGCATTTAGAACCAGTAATATTGTTAAAATTTCGCAACGTATCATTGCTTCATTAGGTCAAATGATTCTAAGTGTAATCACAGCATTTATTGGTGGATTTGGGTATGTTTATTTCATGTCAGGCGTGTTAGGTTTTGACTTCCCTGATATAAATAAAATAGCAATTTATATATCTATTTCCATTCTAGGATTTATAGGATTAATCTTGGGTGTAATGACGTGGCTAGGTATGAAAGCAATACCTATTTTCTTTATTGCAATGTTCTTTAGCATGCAACTCGTAACCTCGCCAAAACAAATGTTACCTAAATTCTATCAAGACTATATAGTGAATTGGAATCCATTTACGCACTATGCTGAATATTTACGAGAATTACTCTATATGCATCAGTCATTAGAAATGAATTCAACGATGTGGATGTTTGTAGGATTTATCATTTTCGGTATCATTTCATCTCTCTTAGCGAGCAATAATTAGAAAGCATAGTGGAAAACGTTCAGAATTACCATCTTAAACAAAGTAATTAACTGTATATTACAATCAATTAGAGAAAAATTGAATTAGAATTAAGATCAAATAAAAAAGGCTTCCCAAAATTTGGGGAGCCTTTTTTTATTACTTACACCTCAATAAAAACATGAAAATGAGAATTAATTAATTTGAATATATTTATACGATTAAATTCATTAAAAAGACATAATTATTTTACACGTAAAATCAATAAAATAACTAGGGAAATACTGATAACAAAGCGTTTTATAAGGGGTCTGATACATCGTTGAAATATGATTGCAAAAACATTTAGAAATATCCCTCTAATTTTAATAAAAAATTAACACTAAATTTACAAATATGCGTTATAATTCACATAGTTTACAAATAATTTAAAGAGGTGTAACAATGGATTCATCTGTTATGGAGATAATTTTCACTTTTATCGGTGGATTAGGTATATTTTTATACGGGATTAAGCAAATGGGCGACGGCTTACAAGCTTCAGCAGGAGACCGTCTTAGAAGTATATTAAATAAATTTACGAGCAACCCGCTTATGGGCGTACTTGCAGGTATGATAGTTACGATTTTGATACAAAGTAGTTCAGGTACAACAGTAATTACGATTGGACTTGTAAGTGCAGGATTTATGACAATGCGTCAAGCCATTGGCGTTGTAATGGGAGCGAATATAGGCACAACGGTTACAGCATTTATTATAGGTATTGATCTTGGTGCATATTCGTTACCAATATTAGCTATTGGTGCATTTTTAATATTCTTTGTTCAAAAACGTAAAGTTAAAAATATTGGTATGATTTTATTTGGTTTTGGTTCGCTATTCTATGGATTAGAATTAATGAGCGGCGCCGTAAAACCACTTGCTAATTTAGATGGTTTCCATCAATTCATGTTAGACATGTCAACGAATCCAATTTTTGGTGTAGCAACAGGTACAATCATAACAGTTGTCATCCAAAGTTCGAGTGCCACAATTGGTATACTACAAGGGTTCTTTGCGAACGACTTAATTAGTTTAAATGGTGCTTTGCCAGTATTATTAGGCGACAATATAGGTACAACAATTACAGCAGTACTCGCAAGTTTAGCTGGCTCACTTGCTTCAAAACGTGTAGCAGACAGTACATGTTATGTTTAACGTAATAGGTGCGGCAATATTCTTAGCGATTTTACCTATATATCAATGGGCTGTCGAATGGATGCAAGGCGCAATGAACTTAAATCCAGAAATGACAATTGCATTTGCACACGGCACATTTAATGTAACAAATACATTAATCCAATTACCATTTATATTTGTCTTAGCTTGGATCGTTACGAAACTTATTCCAGGTGAAGATATCAATGAAAAATACAAACCTAGACATCTAGATAAAAATTTAATTAATAGAGCTCCAAGTATCGCTTTACAAGAAGCACAAGATGAAATCCAAAACATTGGACGCATGACATTCTCTTTATTAGAGAATGTGAGTGAATATAATGAAAAAAATGAGAAAAAAGTACTTCAAAAGCATGCCGCTATTAATAATATGCATGAAAATGTAAAAGAATATTTAACGAAAATATCTGAGAAAAAGATATCTAAAAAAGATGCAGAAAGAATGTCAGTGTTATTTGACGTAAATCGTACGATGTTAAAAGTAGCCGGATTATCTGAAGCATATATATTAGATTTGAAACAATTGCATAATGAACCAGTACAAATCTCTGATAAAGCTACACAAAGTATCGATAAACTCTATTCACACGTGAACACGTCATTCGAAAAATCAGTTGAAATGTTTAGCGTATATGACAAAGTTAAAAAAGATGAAATTGTTAATTTAAGTAATGATTCATATACACTTGAACACGATTTAAGAAAAAAACATATTAAGCGTTTAAGTTCAGGTGAATGTTCACCAGAAGGTGGTCTGTTATATCTAGATATGATTGCTATACTAGAACGTATCGGCTATCATTCGAGAAATATATCAGAAGCAATGATTGATATTGACGAACTTTCAAATGAAGAAGAAACAGAACATACTGTAGGTTGGACTTACTAAAGTTTAATTAAATATAAAGTTAAAAGCTGAGAAAGTTTGTTGTAAAACAGACTTTCTCAGCTTTTTTTATGTTGTTGAAAATTAACCAATATTGCTATAGTCGACACAATAAAATACATGTATCAAACCAATTCAATTTTAATCCTTAGTAAAGAGATAGGGATACTTGACAAAATGTCATAGAAGGCATAATATTACATATAATAAAATTTTCAGAAAACTGATATGGGGGGACAGCATGTGACAGCCATTAGCATTCTTGATCAAAGTCCAATAGATAAAAATGAAACAGTAAACGACGGTATAGCTCGTACCGTTGAATTGGCACAACTAGCAGATAAATTAAATTATACAAGGTACTTTGTTGCTGAACATCACAATATAGAAGAAGTAGTCGGTACGAGTCCGGAGATACTTGTAACACATATATTGAATCACACAAAAAATATACGTGTAGGTTCTGGTGGCGTAATGTTGCAACATTATAGTCCATTCAAAGTTATAGAACAATTTCATTTCATTAGTCATTTAGCACCTGGAAGAGTCGATTTAGGTATAGGTAAAGCACCGGGAGGCTTTCCTTTAGCAACACAAGCGTTGCAAACAGAATTCAAGTCACCTCAAACAAGCTTCAATGATAAATTTCATTTATTAAATCAATTTAATAATGGCGATTTTTCTGAAGACGAAGATTATCGACAATTACAAACAACGATTCGCAATAATGAAATACCTACACCACAAATTTATCTACTAGGTGGTAGTGAACGTTCTGCTCAATTTGTCGCTACAGAAAAAGTTGGGTTTATATATGCATTTTTCATAAATTCAAATATTGAAACATTACAACAAGCCCTTAAAGATTATAAGCAACAATTTCCTGAAGGCAGAGTCATTGTAGGAGTAGTCGCCGTTGTATCAGAGAATAAAGAAGAACAAGCAATAGTTAAAGAAGGTAGCACAAATTACGCTTTACATTTCGAGGACGGTAGAAAAATCACTGTCAATACAAAGGAACAAGTAGAAAAATTTAAAAAACAAAGTGACGAAGACTTTGAAGTTGAAGAAAAACAAATAGATGTTTTTAATGGTTCCGCAGATGAAATTAAGCAACAGCTCAATCAATTAAATCATGACGGCAATATAGATGAATTTATGCTACATATGCCAGTTCAAAATCATAAATTAAGAATTAAAACAGTAGAACAACTAGCTATAACGAATAACAAAGAAAAGCAGAAAGAAGGGGTATTATGAGTCAAAATAAAATCGATTTTGGAATCATGTTAAACGGTCCTGGTGGTCATATGCATGCTTGGAAATCTAAAGACGTACCGAGTGATGCCAGTACAAATTTTGAGTTTCAACTTGATGTCGCTAAAAAAGCTGAACAAGCAGGATTCAGTTTTGTATTTGTAGCAGATGGATTATTTATTCATGAGAAATCTATTCCACACTTTTTAGATAGACATGAGCCGTTAACATTTTTAGCTGCGCTTGCGCCGGTAACTCAACGTATTGGGTTAGTTGGTACCATTTCAACGTCATATAGTGAACCCTTCACTGTTGCTCGACAACTCGCAACAATCGATAAAATCAGTCACGGCCGTGCAGGCTGGAACATAGTAACTTCGCCACTTGTCGGTAGTGCTGATAATTATAGTAAAGGAGACCATCCTGAACATGATGTCAGATATGATATTGCTGAGGAACATCTTCAAGTCGTTCAAGGATTATGGGATTCTTACGAAGATGATGCCTTTACATTTGATGTTGAGACTGGTGCATATTTAGATAAGGAAAAAATGCATACGTTAGATTATAAGGGACAATATTTTCAAGTTAAGGGCCCATTAAATGCCAGTCGTTCAGAGCAAGGTCAACCTGTCATATTTCAAGCGGGTGCATCTCCTAAAGGACAAGCATATGCAGCTCAATATGCTGATGCAGTATTTACTTTAGGTGAATCACTGGATATTGCTAAAAGTAATTACGACAGTATTAAATCACAAGCCAAAACGTTTGGGCGTGATCCACAAAACATTAAAGTATATCCTATATTATCCCCAGTTATTGGTAAGTCGAGCGATGAGGTAGAAGCACGCTTTGATGAAATAAAATCATTGGCGACAATTGACGAAGCTTTAGATTACTTAGGCAGATATTATGATCATCATGATTTCAGTCAATATGATCTCGATGCACCGTTTCCAGATTTAGGTGAAGTGGGGCAAAATAGCTTCCGTGCAACTGCAGATTCTATCGCGGCACGTGCAAAACAAAATAATTTAACATTGAGAGATGTTGCTTTAGAAGAAACAGCTCGTCGCTCTCCTTTCACTGGAACTTATGAAGAAGTAGCAAACTTACTCATTGAATGGTTTGAACATGGCGCAAGCAGATGGATTTATCTTCGGGCCTCATATTAACGGACCTGTATATGATGAATTTTTAAATAATGTATTACCTATTTTAGAAGAAAAAGGTTATTACGATAAAGCATATCAAGGAGATACATTACGCGATCACATTGGTATTCCTTTTAAAGAAAATAGATATAGTAAGTCAGAAGTAACACATTAATACTCAATAAATAATAAAGTGGATAGACGCATATGGTTTTATAATGTTGTGTCTGTTTTTTAAATATAAGGAGTGAAGTTCATGTCAGAATCAAGTACAACATCATATGAACATGTAAATCATAGTAACGTCAACAACACCCTAGAGCAAACTGAAACAAAAGTGAAAAGAAAATTCCAATTACCTCATGTGCTAATAATGATGCTTATTATGATGATGTTTGCTTGTTTATTGACGTATGTCATTCCCGCTGGACAATTTGATACGAGTAAAGACGGATCAATGATACAGGGAACTTATCATGCGATTTCACAAAGTCCAGTGAACCCATTTTATGCTATTACACTCATACTTAATGGGGGGATACAATCGGCCCAAACGATTACACTATTATTATTTATAGGTGGCGCAATGGGCGGTATATTACAATTAGACTCTGTGACAAAATTAACGAATTATATGATTTTTCGTTTCGAACATGCAGGTGCATTACCATTAATTATCGGGTTGTTTTCTTTGATGGCGTTTATCGGCTTCTTCGTTGGTGGAGATCAAATGATCGTGTTCGTAACGCTTGGCGTCATACTCGTAAACCGTTTGAAATTAGACCCTATTATGGCACTAGCGATTACATTCTTACCTTTGTATATGGCATTTTCAATTTCTCCATCAGGTATGGCTAAAATTGGCCAAATTGTTTATCCTGAAGTAGCGCTATATTCTGGTTATGGTGGAAGAGCTATCATGTATGCAGTGTTTTTAATTATCACCTTGTTATATGTGATTTGGTACGCAAGAAGAGTCATTAAAGATCCCAATAAGAGTATGATGCCGACGCATACGTGGCTGTTTAATCATAAAGACAAAAGTAATGATGATATGGCAATTGAAGATAGACAAGTAAATTGGAGAGATATCATCGTAGCCGCATTAGTCATTGTGACGCCGATTATATTAGCCTTAGGTAATGGTATGTTAAACTGGACAGAAAAATACGGCAATGGTGTATTTATTACTGTTTTTGGCATTAGTTTTGTTTTAGCCTATTTAATAAAACAAAAAGGGACAACTGCAATGGTTGATGGATTTTTGGAAGGTGCTAAACCGATGTTGGTCGTAGCATTTGCGATTATCATGGCAAATACAATTAGTGTTATTTTAGAAAAAGGAAAGATATTAAGTACAATTGTAAACAGTCTTACTACACAACTTGATGGTTCATCATCTGGCATGGTAGCTGTTATCGTCTTTATTGTCGTAGGTGTATTTAATTTCCTAGTACCGTCTGGTTCAGGATTAATGAGTGTGATGATTCCTATTTTACAACCTGTAACTAATGCGTTAGGCGTTAATGATCAAATGCTGTTAACCTCTTTATCGTTTGGTGGAGGGTTAGGTAACTTAATTACACCAACTTTAGGTGCAACAGTAGGTGCTATCGCGATTGCCAAAGCAAACTTTGGTTCGTGGTTTAAATTTATGATACCACTGTTTCTAATTTGGATTGTCGTTGGTTCAGTTATACTTTACATCTTTACTGCTGTAGGTTGGAGCGGCGGCGTTTAAAAAATAACAAAAATATAAGGAACAATGATGTACTGTAATATTTTAGAAGTCATATTTAACTTTTAAAATAACAGTTTTCATCATTGTTCCTTTTTATTTATTGTGCAATTGTAAGCGTGAAAGGGACGTCATGTGTCCATTTTTGAGTTGGTGGTTCATCCGTTATGACTTCGGTGATATCACTGATTTTGGCAAAGGAAAGTGTAGAAGAAATATCGAATTTACTTTTATCAATAAGTGCAATTACATTTTCACTTTCTCGTACCATTTGTTTTTTTAATTGAACTTCAGGTAGTGAGAAGTCTGTTAATCCATTATCAAGTGTAAAGCCATTTGCGGATAAAAAGAAATAATCAATATGATACATTTCTAATATTTGTGAATCTATATTACCAGTAATAGCATTTGAGTCCTGGGAAACAAATCCTCCAACTACTAGAACAGTTAAATGGGGGTTCTCTTTTAAAAGTACCGCATTTTCTAAACCATTTGTAATAATTGTAAGTTCCATAGTAGTTTCTGCTAATAATTTTGCTAATTCATATGTTGTAGAGCTTGCATCAATCATAATGCATTGTTGGGGTTCAATCTTTTTTAATGCATATTTACTAATTTTATACTTTTCACTATGTTTTTGTGTCAGACGATAAGAAAAGTTTAATTTAGAAGTCATATTTTCAGTTACTTTTGCACCACCGTGTGTTCGAGTGACTTTGTTTTCACTTTCTAAACGTCTAAGATCACTCCTAACGGTTGCTTCTGTCACACTTAAATAATCTGAAAGCTGTTTAACAGTCGCACGTTTGTGTGATTTTATATAGGTATATATATGCTCTCTTCGTTCATCCGCGTACATTTTCATATGAATCATATCCTCCTTCGTATCATAAACTATTTTAACATAAATCGTACACAAGCAAATAAAAACAAGACAAAACGAAAATAAATGAAAAAATATTTGAAAGAAACGAAAAAATATATTAGAATTGTAGTTGTAAATGAAAACGCTTTCTAAAAAGTGGAGGAGCTGTTAATAATGACAAAGAAAAATTATCCGGAAAAAATGAATGCTGTTGTAGCTTATGCACCTGGAGAATATAAATATGAAACTGTAGATACGCCAACAATTGATAATCCTAAGGAGATTGTCGTTAAAGTAGAAGCTTGTGGAATTTGCGCAGGTGATATTAAAGCATATGATGGGGCACCTAGTTTTTGGGGTGATGAAACACAGCCGTCATATATCAAAGCACCTATGATACCTGGACATGAATTTATTGCACGTATTGTAGAAAAAGGTAATGAAGTCACAGATTTTGAAATTGGTGATCGTGTAATTTCTGAACAAATTGTACCTTGTTGGGATTGTAGATTTTGTAACCATGGACAGTATTGGATGTGTGAAAAACATGATCTATATGGCTTCCAAAACAATGTAAACGGTGGTATGGCAGAATATATGAAATTCACGAAAGAAGCAATTAATTATAAAGTGCCGGAAGATATGCCAATTGAAAAAGCAATTTTAATAGAACCTTATGCATGTAGTTTACACGCTGTACAACGTGCAAATGTTAAACTCGGTGATTTTGTTGTGTTATCTGGTGCAGGAACTTTAGGTTTAGGCATGGTGGGTGCTGCTAAAAAATCAGGAGCTGAAACGTTAGTAGTGCTAGATATGAAAGATGACCGTTTAGAATTAGCAAAAAAATTCGGCGCTGATATTGTTATGAATCCATCTAAGGTAGATGTCGTCAAAGAAATTAAAGCGCTGACTGAGGGGTATGGTTGTGATACTTACATCGAAGCAACCGGTCATCCTAAATCAGTAGAGCAAGGTTTGAGTGCAATTAGAAAATTAGGTCGTTTTGTAGAATTTTCGGTATTTGCAGATCCCGTTACCGTGGATTGGAGTATTATATCAGACCGTAAAGAATTAGACCTAATGGGTAGCCATTTAGGACCTTATTGTTACCCGCTTGTTATCGATGGTATAGCAAAAGGAGATTTCCCAACAGATGGTGTTGTGACGCATCAATTAGCACTTAAAGATTTTGAGGAAGGTTTTGAACTAATGAAAAAAGGTGATCAATCATTAAAAATCGTTCTGGTACCTTAAACAGCTAAGTACAAATACAGAGCATCGTAAAAAGGAGAGAATTGAAATGAAAAAAATGATTAATAACCCCGATAATGTCATTGAAGAGTTAATGACAGGTTATGTGATTGCCTACCCTGACTATATTAGACGTTCAAAACTTCATCAAAGGGCGTTAATTGGAAAGAAACGTGATACGAATCGAAAAGTAAGTGTATTAATAGGTGGTGGTTCAGGACACGAACCAGCGTTTCTGGGTTATGTAGGTAAAGGTATGGCAGATGGTGTCGCTGTCGGTAATATATTTGCTTCTCCATCTCCTATTCCAATACAAGCTGTAACTAAAGAAATAAGTTCAGGACACGGTGTGCTATACATTTATGGTAATTACGCAGGCGATTTGATGAACTTTGAAATGGCTAGTGAAATGACTGAAATTGAAGATGACATCAAAACCGCAGTGGTCATAGGTAATGATGATGTTGCCTCTTCAAAAGATATTGATGATCGTAGAGGGATAGCTGGAGAGTTGTTAGTGTATAAGGCGGCAGGCGCAGCAGCTGATTTTGGCTATGACTTAGAAGAGGTAAGACGTATTGCCCAATTAGCTAATGATCATACACGTTCAATGGGTATTGGTTTAAGTCCATGCTATTTACCTCAAACTGGAAAACCAAGTTTTGATTTAGAAGAAAATGAGATGGAAATTGGTTTAGGACATCATGGTGAGCCTGGTATTGAAAAAACAACAATTCGCACAGCAAAAGAAACAGTCCATGTGATGATGCAAAATATTTTAAAAGAAGGATTATATAACGCTGACGATGAAGTGGTTGTATTGGTTAATGGCTTAGGTGCAACCTCTCAAATGGAACTGTACATCATAAATAAAGAAGTAGATGAAATTTTAAAAGAACAAAATATTAAAACATATAAATCTTATATAGGTAATTTTATAACTTCAATGGAAATGGGCGGCTTTTCGGTGACTTTAATGAAATTAGATGACACTTTGAAATCTTGTATGGATCATCCTGTAGATTGCCCAAACTTTAAAGAAGTGTAGGAGGAAGTAGTTATGGCGTTGACGAGTCAATCATTTAAAGCATATATCTTAGCGTTAACAACCTTATTTGAAGAACAACAAGATGTACTTTGTGAATTGGATAGGAAAATCGGTGACGGTGACCATGGTGTAACGATGAATATTGGTTATCAAGCCGTACAAAAAACGATAAATAATGAATTACAAACACAAGACGATATCGCAAAGATTAGTGTTGCAGTGGGGAAAAGTTTTTTAGATGCAGTTGGTTCTTCAGTTGGTCCACTCTATGCTTCTGGTTATCTTAAAGCGGCCGTTGCAATAAAAAATAAAACTGAACTAGATGATGAAGCATTATATCAATTTTGGATTGCTTTTAGTAAAGGTATTAAAGATAGAGGTAAAGCTGAAATTGGAGATAAGACAATGATAGATACGCTTGAACCATTCTATAAATCTTTAGAAAGCGCACTAGATGAGGGCGAACCGTTTGGGCCTGCTTTTAATAAAGCACTGGTTAAAGCGAAGTCAGGAATGGATAGCACGAAAGAGATTATTTCGAATAAAGGCCGTTCTAAAAGACTCGGTTACCGTGCCCAAGGACATGTTGACCCAGGTGCGACATCTTCGTATCTCATGTTAGAAACTTTTAAATCATTTATTTAATTACTGTAGCTAAATCTATAAGGAGGAATTAGAATGAAAATAGCAATTGGTGCAGACCATAATGGTTATGAATTAAAAGAAGCGGTTAAAGCTCATGTTGAACAATTAGGACATGAGGTAGAAGATTTTGGTTGTCATCAATGTGCAGAAACTGACTATCCAGATGTAGTCGCTGAAGTAGGTAAAAGCATCCAACAAGGACAAAATGAAAGAGGTATCTTAATTTGTGGTACAGGTATTGGCGTTGCAATCACTGCTAATAAACTCAAAGGCATTCGTGCAAGCACTTGCACATGATTATTACTCTGCAGAACGTGCACAATTAAGTAATAACGCACAAATTTTGACCATGGGTGCTCAAATTGTTGGTATAGAAGTCGCTAAAAAGAACGTTGAAGCTTATCTCAACGTAGCTTGGGAAGGCGGTTCACAGCGTAAAGTGGATAAAATAGACCAAGTTGAGCATAATGAAAACAACTAAAAGATAATTTGAAATCAATTCATATATTAAAAACGCTCATTCCTAATTACAACAATTTGGGAATGAGCGTTTTATTATTTAGAGAGCGCATAAGTGATATTTATTTTTGAAAAGTAAAACATCATATTTTTAAAAGATAGCATTGTATAAATGAATAATGTGTAATAAATTGATTGCAAGTATATAACATGAATTAAAATAATTATTGTAAATGATATGTCTGAAAAATGACAATTAATAATTAATATTGTGAATATACTTTGAATTTAATATGATGAGAGGTACAAGACATAATTAGGGGGATATGTTGTGCAACTGTCTATAAGATTTCCTAAAGCGACGATGTCTATATTTTTCATCACTATAATCATAGTGTTTATGGCATTAACGCAACAAGTGTCAGCACATGCCACACTTGAAAAAGCAACGCCAAACGCAAACAGCGTTGTAGATGAACAACCAGGAGAAATTGAGCTACAATTTAATGAACCAGTACACGCACAATATTCAAGTGTGCAAATTTTTGATGATACTGGAAGTGAAATTGCTGAAGTGAAACCAAGTACAACGGGTTCTTCGCAGACATTATCATTTCCTGTGGATGAGTTAGAAAAAGGAACGCATAATATAAAATGGCAAACAATGTCAGCAGACGGTCACGAGATAAGCGATACGTTTGAATTTTCAATTGGAAAAGAAACTGCTAATGGCATTGACACAACACCACCATTTTATGAAAAAGCAGATTTTTGGTTTGGTGCATTACGCTTTATAACTGAAGGGCTTATTATTACATTATCTGGCCTATTTCTAGTAAATCAATTGGCAAGTAGGAAGGGATTATTAACATTTAAGTCTGATCGATATTTTAAACCCATTGTATGGATGCTTATGATGCTTTCAGTAATAACTGCTTTAGTTTATATGATGACACTTTCTTCAGATGTTGTATCTGATGTATTATCATTGCAAACAGCAAGCACTCACACAAGTGCCATTTGTCTTAGCGATGGTGGCCATCATAGTATTGTTAGGGTTATTTACATTGAAACACATGGCACAGAGTTGGTACGTATTCATCACAATAATAATGCTAATCACATTGAGTATGTCTGGACACGCATGGTCTCAAAGCGTGCCTATTTGGTCGATTTTAATTAGAACAGTACATATAGGCGGGATGTCACTTTGGTTAGGTGCATTGATTTATTTATTATTTGTCATACGTGCGAAATCAAATCAGAATAGCCAGGCTATCAGAGCATTTTTATTGAAATTAAATACAATTGCAGTAGCACTTATTATTATTTCGGGTGTATTGATGTCTATAGATCAAACAAATATATTAGCTATTTGGACTGATATACAAACATGGAGTGCATTGCTCATCGTTAAAGTGGTATTAACGCTCATCATGATGACGCTAGGTTTTTATCAAACGACACGTGCGTTAGGAAAACAACACCGTGCAAATAAAGTAACATTGTATATTGAATTAAGTATAGGACTCATATTGATATTAGTTGGTGTAATTATGAGTCAAATTAATATTCCAGGATAAAGGGAGATAAAAATAATGTTCAAACAAATTATGGCGAGCAATAGTCGCATGTATCATTGCAGTGGGCTTTTCTAAAAGTGCAGATGCACATGTAACGTTAAATCCGGATACAAGTGAACCGGGCTCATATGAAAAGTATGATGTTAGAATTCCAGTAGAAAAAGATGCAAATACGACTAAAATTGAATTAAAAGTACCGGAAGAACTTACAGTAGTTGGTGTAGAGCCTAATGATCAATTTGATCATAAATTAACTAAAGATGATGAAGGTAATATTACAAAAATTACTTGGACAGCAACAGATAAAGGCATTGGTCCAAATGAATTCATCGATTTACCAATTCAAGTCGCTAACCCTGAAAAAGAAGGAGAATTCAAATGGGAGGCTTACCAAACCTACGATGATGGTGATACTGTTAAATGGACAGGCGATGAAGATGCAGAAAAACCTGCGCCTATTACTAAAGTAGCTAAGGGCAACGAAGATACTGCTCGGAAGTAGTCAATCTAGTAATGGTCCAATAGCACTATGGATTGTATCAATTGTTGCAATTATTTTATCGTTAATAGCAATTTTTAAAAAGACAGCTAAATAAAATAGGTGTGTAAAGTTAATTAATAAAATAAATAAAAAGGCGAGTCATCTTAAAAATATGACTTGTCTTTTTAATGTGTAAGTTTGTTGAATTGTCACTGTAATTTTCAAAAAAATATCCTATAATAGCTATAAGGAGGAGTCTCGATGCGCAGAATTTTGTATGCTTTTTTAGTCTATACAATCTTAGGTTTACTAAGTGGGTTTTATTATCGTGAATTAACGTTAGCGTATGATTTTACTGGTGAAACACAACTTGTAGTTGTACACACACATACGTTGATATTAGGTATGTTTATGCATCTTATTTTATTACCTGTAACGAAAGTCTTTAATTTAAGTAGTTATTATCTATTTAATTGGTTCTACATTATATTTAACCTGGGTGTATTAACAACAATAGGAATGATGTTTACTAAAGGGACATATCAAGTCATAGGTAAAACAGTACCAGAATCATTTGCAGGATTTGCTCGGTATCGGACATACAATTTTAACAGCAGGATTTATTTTATTATTCTTCTTGTTAAAAAGTGCAATTATTAAAGATCCTAAAGATGAAAAATAAAATTGAGGATGAGACATGTAATGATGTCTCATCCTTTTTTATTATCTTGATGAGTCGCTTCGTTAATGAGGTATGGGTTAAGAAAAAATGACCGTATAGTTATATTAATTTGAAGAACACAAATAAATGTAAAATTGATTAAAAATAACAGCGTTTCCATTGATAACCGTTATCATTTCAAGCATAATAGAATCAACAGAAAAGATAGATTTTGGGAGGATTCATTATGGATGACGTTATAATTATTGGCGGTGGGCCAGCAGGATTGTACGCGAGTTTCTATGCGGGTTTACGAGGTATGAGTGTTAGAATTATTGATATACAAGATAAACTTGGTGGAAAAATGCATGTTTATCCTGAAAAAATTATATGGGACATTGGTGGTTTAGCACCTAAACCGTGTGCCGAAGTAATTAAAGATACGGTTGCACAAGGTTTACATTTTAATCCTGAAGTGAATTTGGAAGAACGTGTCATAGATATTAGAAAAATAGCAGAACAACATTTTGAAATTGAAACGGCTAAACATCATATTTATAATGCTAAATCTGTCATCATTGCAATTGGTGGTGGGATTATTAATCCTAAGCAATTAGATATCAAAGATGCAGAGCGCTATAAACTAACGAATTTGCACTATGTAGTCCAATCATTGAAAAAATTTAAAAATAAAAATGTATTGATTTCAGGTGCTCGGAAATTCTGCGTTAGATTGGGCAAATGATTTAAGTGGTTATGCCAAAAGTGTCACACTTATTTATCGTAAGGCAGATATTAGAGGCTATGAGGCAATGAAAGATGTGTTGGAAAAATTAGAAGTTGAAAAGTTATCTAATACACATATTCATCAACTTATTGGTGATTCTACGCAAACCAAAATTGAGCAAGTTATTTTAGAAAATACAGAAACAAAAGAACAAATTGTAAAAACATTTGATGAAGTAATTATAAGTCATGGGTTTGACCATGAAAGTACATTACTAGAAGAATCTTCAACTCAAGTTGATATGTTTAATGAATATAGTATTAAAGGTTTTGGCAATACATCTACAAGTATTGAAGGACTGTATGCATGTGGTGATATTATTTATCATGAGGCAAAAGCACATCTGATTGCTAGTGCATTTAGTGATGCTCGCGAATGCCGCAAACTTAGCTAAATTATATGTCGAGCCTAAAGCCACGCCTGAGGGTTATGTATCTAGTCACAATGATGTGTTTAAAGAATCTAATAAAGTAGTTATGAAAAAATATCTATAAAATAAAAGTAAGCTAAAAGGCTATGTGATATGGTAAATGTTACATAGTCTTTTTTTAGGAGTTGTTCGTAAATGATAGAAATAAAGCATGAAGCACCAAGCAATTTCAGAGTATCGAAATTTACGTAAAATAGCAGGATTGAGTGAGAAATCACAAAAAGCAGCAGAGAAAGGTTTAGCTCATGCTTGTTTTGATGTAACCATTTATGATAATCAATTGCTTGTTGGCATGGGGAGAGTGATTGGTGATGGTGGGACAGCGTTTCAAATTATTGATATAGCTGTTAATCCTAATTACCAAGGGCAAGGTTATGGCAAGTTGATTATGACAGATATTATGGCCTACATTTCTGCTGAAGCGGAACAAGGTACTTATGTCAGTTTAATTGCTGATTATCCAGCAGATCAATTATATGCACAATATGGTTTTATCATGACAGAACCGCATTCGGCAGGAATGTATAGAAAATATTAAAATATAACAAAACTGGCTTATTTAATAACATAAACAAATCAAACTTTGTACTGAACACCAAAAGTTGTACTGTGGTTTAGTATATAATTTCAAAGGTTTGTTTTAGATTGTCGACTATTTGTTGGTTGAACTTATATAGAAGAAAATGCACACAAAAATTTAATGAAGGAAAACACCTATAAAAACCAAATGTTTAATGTGCACAAAAAGAGAGGGTATGAAGTCATATGACTTCATACCCTCTTTGAGGTAAAACTGATGTGTTTCAGTGTACCTTTTATATAATGAGATTATTTTGTTTCATTAATATTTGCTTCGTCTGCATTTGTTCTAGAACGTAATTCGGCTTCGATTTCTTCTAAGCTACGTCCGCGCGTTTCTGGTAGGTATTTAATAACAAAGATTAAAGCTACAATACCAATAGCCGCAAAGATTAAGAATACTTGCTCTACTGGTAATACGTCAGTCAAGAGTGGGAAGAATTGTGCAACTAATAAACTACCAATTGACAATACTAATGCCGCCATACCCGTTGCCGCGCCACGTGCACGCATTGGGAATAATTCTGGTAACATAACCCATAGTACAGGACCCCAAGTGAAACCAAAGAATATAATGAAAAGAGTTAAACAAGCAACAATAATCCAAGCTGATGATTGAATTCCCATTGACCATATTAAGATAGCCATGATTAATAATGAAGCTACCATACCGATATTACCGATAATTAATAGGCGTTTACGGTCAATCTTATCAATAATATTAATAGCCACAATTGTAACTACCACGTTCACTGCGCCGATACCGACTGTACCTAAAATAGAAGTGGCATCTCCTAATCCAGCTTTACTGAAAATAGTAGGCGCATAATAAATGATTGCGTTAATCCCTATAATTTGTTGTAGCAAGGCAAACACACAACCAATTAATAGTGTAGGTCGTAACCAAGCTGATTTTAGAACATTCCAAGTGCTGTCAGAAATCTTGTTGATTTCTTTCATATCAGCAATTTCTTTGTCTATTTCACTGTGTTTAAACGTTAATTTCATAACGTCTCGAGCAGCTTTTTCGCTTCGATGTTCAAGTAACCATCTTGGACTTTCAGGCATAAATGCTACACCGATAAGTAAGATGAGAGAAGGTACAATTGCAAGACCTAACATCCATCTCCAACCTTCAATTGGTGTGAAAGCGTAGTTGATTAAATATGATGATAAAATACCAATTGTAATCATTAATTGGTTTAATGAACTTAATGAACCACGTTGTTCTGTTGGTGCCATTTCTGATAAGTATACTGGAACGATTGCGGTAGAACCACCAACGGCTAAACCGATAACTAAACGACCGAGTACTAAGATTTGCATTGATGGTGCTAATGCTAGAATTAATGCCCCGACAATATAAATGATCGCTATGATAAACACAACGCGTCTACGTCCAAGTCTGTCAGACATTGGTCCACTTGCTCCCGAACCAACAATTGCCCCAACGAGCATAGATGAAACGACTAAACCTTCTGTAAAACTATTTAAAGGAATATCATCTTTTATAAATAATAAGGCACCAGATATGACTCCCATGTCATAACCGTAGAGTAAACCACCTAAGGCACCAAGGAAAAAGATGAGTTTCTTATTTATTTTCATTCCCAAACCCTCCTGATTTAATTCGATAGATATAAGTATACGCTTTCATATATTGGTTGTAAATATTAAAGTATAAGTTTTTTATTAATTCATATGTGTTTATATCAAACGGAACATTTTCTATATACGAATATAAATTCATTTATATTTAAAATGCAAAAAATCCTACTTCAAAATAAAATTGAAGTAGGATAGCAAGAACTCACTATTTTACTAGGCTTCGAAATCGATAACGATACGGCCAGAATTATTATGTTCAAGCACCTTTTTAATACTATCTTTTATATCGCTAAATTTGATTACTTGTTTAATTTCATGTAATTGATCTGGTTTTAAGTCTTTAGCTAATCGACGCCAAATATGTTTACGTTGTTTCATTTCAGTATAAACTGAATCAATGCCTATAATACTTGTACCTCTTAATATGAAAGGAAATACTGAACTGTCAAATGTATGACCACCAGTCATACCAATTACTGCGATACTTCCATTGTAATCTATTTGTTTGATAATCTGAGATAAACTTTCGCCACCTACAGGATCAATTGCTCCTTGCCAAGTACGTTTGCCAAGCAGTTTATTATCAGTTTCGTTAATACGAGGTATAACTTCTTTTGCACCGAGTGATTTAAGCTTTTCTTCAACACCTGATTTACCTGTGCTCGCTACAACATCAAAGCCAATAGAATCTAACATCATAACAGCTAGTGTTCCAACACCACCTGTAGCACCACGTACAAGAACGTCATCTTTTTCAACTGAAAGTCCGTTACGTTCTAATTTCTCTATTGCTAATCCTGCTGTATAACCAGCTGTTCCGTAGATCATAGCCTCTTCCAGTGTTAAATCTTTAGGTAATGGCACGATCCATTCTTCTTTGACACGAGCATATTCACTAAATCCACCAAAATGACTACTACCTAAATCGTAACCAGTTACGATTACTTCTTCGCCAGGATTGAATGCGTGCGTATCAGAATGTTCTATTACACCTGCTAAATCAATGCCTGGAACCATTGGATAAGCATTGACAACTTTTGAATTTTCAACTGTTGCTAATGCATCTTTATAATTGATACCTGAGTACTTAACCTTAATCAGCACTTCACCTGCTGGAAGGTCATCTATAGTTATATCTTTAAATTGATTTGTTACTTTGCCGTCCTGTTCATCGACTACAAAAGCTTTAAATGATTCAGTCATTGCCTTAGGGCACTCCCTTATGTATATATTTATGCACAATTAAAAAACTAGAATCAACTTTATCACGTAATTGCAAATTACACAATAAGCCTAGACACAAGGTTTTAGAAGTAAGCGTTTTAAAATAAAAAACTTTTGTGATTATGTGAAAGTAAAACGATGTTGTAAATATACCTTTTAAAAGTAATGGAATTATAATCAAATTATAGTAAAATTATCCTCGGATTAGTATAATAAATTACAAATATGAATTGAGATAGAGGTGGACATCATGACCCAATGTATTGAACGTGTTAAACAATCTGAGGTTAAAATATTGAGAGCCTTGTGCATGACAACTTTTAGAACAACTTTTGAGGCAGGCGAATATTCTGATGAAGATTTTAACCATTATTTTAATGAAGCTTATGCTATGGAGCAACTAGAAAAAGAATTACTAAATAAAAATTCATTCACTTACTTTTATAAGGAAAAAAATGAAATAATTGGTTATTTTAAATTGAATGTTAATGATGCTCAAACGGAAGTTATGGGTGATGAGTATCTCGAACTGCAACGTATTTATTTTCTCCCCCAAGCACAAGGAAGTGGTAAAGGTAGCGATGTCTTTGATTTTGCAGTAACAAAAGCTAAAGAACTGAACAAATCAAAGCTTTGGTTAGGTGTATGGGAGCATAATGCGCAAGCTTATCGGTTTTATCTAAAACAAGGACTTACAGTGACTGGAGAACACCAATTTTATACAGGTTCTATTATAGATACGGATTTAATTATGGAGAAAGATTTATAGATATGAATAGTATTTAATAAATTGTTTAGTTTTCATTAAATTTATATTTTATTTCGAAAAAATTTTGATAAAAGATGTTTATTTTTAAATTTATAGTGAATAACATACTAATTCTCATCTAACTTATTGGGCAAATTAATACATATGGCTAAATCATTAAGTTATGAGTATTAAAACATAAGGAGGTTTTCTATATGAAAAAATTATTAGCAGGGGCTCTGACACTATCTTTAGCTTTAGCCGCTTGTTCAAATGGTGGCGATGACGAAAGTAATAAAAAAGATGATAGTTCAGACGACAAAAAATCTAGCGAAGACCAATCAAAAGATTCTAAGAATGATGACAAGAAGAGCAATGATAGCTCAGACAAAGATTCAGACAAAGATTCAGACAGTAAATCTGGTGACAGCAATTCAAGCGATGATGATAGTTCTGATAGCAACAGTAATAGCGATTCAGATAGCAGTAGTTCATCAAGCGACAGTGGAAATGCTTCAGACAGCAATGGTTCAAATTCAAGCGGTAGTAATGACGCTAACAGCTCTAATAGTGGCGATAGTGCTAATAGTTCTAGTGGTACATATGCTAATGGCGATGCGACTAACAGTGGTAATAACGCTAATGGTTCTGCAGATAGCGCAAATACAAATGGTGCAAATGATAATGCGAATTCTAACAGTGATGCATCAAACAATGCGAATGCAAATGCAAACAATACAAACAATGGTACAGCAAATTCAGGAGCATCAGAATATGTGCCACCGTACCAAGGACAAAATGCGGTTCCAGTTTCACAAAATATTTCGTCAGGAACTGTTGATAATCAGGCCGCATTACAGAATTTACCTAACTTCCAAAACTCATTAGATAATGCAACGGCAGAAGTTAACTCAATTAATGGTCAATCTAATCCTTACAATGATTATGCCATTGAAGGAAGCGAAGGTAACTATAGTTATATCTTTAGTTTCCAAAATCAAGCTGAACCAGGAACATATGCAATTGCTACAGTAGATCAACAAGGGACTGTAAGAGTTGTAGATCCAGCTTATCATCAATAAACAATCGAAGTGAAAATGATATACACAATAAAAAAGGCTAGGAGATCTCATTACTGTAATGAGTTTTCTTAGCCTTTTTAATGTAAGTTTAACGATATTTTATGTTAATTATAAGTTTTATTACACTTTTTAATAATATGAGACAGGGTTTCAAAAGCATGATTATCTTTATTGATAAAAGAATTGGAATGAATCTCTGTCATTTGATGACTAATTAAATCATTTAGCAATGCTTTAGCATCACTATATCTAACAGTAGCTAATGAATGCATAACTTCATCGTAGACGCCACGTTCAGAAATGTATTTAGCATGATTTGGTGTGTACTGACAAACAGTTTTATTAATTGTTAATGCATCAAAAATAATAGAAGAATAGTCTGTGAGTACAATGTCTGAAACTAATAATAAATCTTGAACTTCTATATGTGACGGTGCAAGAATTGCATTTTCAGGAATATAAGAAGATTGATCTTCAATATGTCCTTTAAATACAACATTATATTTATTGAGTAATCCATCACTAATAGGTAATAAATCTGAATCATCGTGGTGAGATTTCCATGTTGGTGCATAAAGTAAAGTTTCTTTTTCAGGGTCTAACTTCAATTCTCGTTTAATAAAAGAAATATAATGGTGATCTGTTTGTTTATCTAGCAAATATCTATTTCTAGGATAACCGCAGTTTAAAATATGTGTTTCTTGTTGCGGAAAAGCAGATTTGAAATATTCTATAATAGATTCACTATCACACACAAAATAATCTTGTTGTAACCATTTATTGTATTTACGTGCGCGGTAATTGTAAATATTTAGATTTTGTGACGGTTCATTACTATCTAAAAACAGTTTTTTTATGGGCGTGCCGTGCCAAAGTTGAATAACAGTTCCATTGGGTTTCAGTGTGTCTGGAATATTACTTTCTAATATCACTACACATGCGCTTTCTATAAGCTCTTTTGCTTTTGGATCATTTGGCTTAATGAAGTTTGGACCATTGACATCATCGGTTATAAAATATATTGGTAATTTTGAAAAATGTTTTGCAAAGTGATTGAACAAGTAACGAGAATTACCTCTAAAACCATAATCAAAGCCTAAGAATACAATATGATTTTTAACTTTTGACGGGTTTTTTTCATATATGTAGCTTTGCTCTCGATGTTTTTTAACTGACTGGCGTTGCATCATATTGAATAACCAGTGAGGCATTTTGAAACCTGTAGAATTTAACCATTTATCAGTAAAACGCATTTGTTCTGGCGCTAATGTTTCATTTGTTTTAAATGGAAGTCCATGTTTATGTTCATATGCTAATTTATTTAAATTGAACTTTGTCGTGTTCAATGGTGTCAGTTTATGTATATCCTTCCATATCTTATTACTTGTAGTGAATGAATGACTGAAATCAAAAGTGACATGACTGTCAGTAGCAACATCATCTTGCAATAGTGATATTAAAGCTAAGTCAAATACATTTTGTATATTAAAGTCATCTATAATACGTCACGTTGTTTCTATATGGAAAATGATGTTTGGATAGTGATTAATATTTTCTATCCAGTCATTAAATGTAATCTCTAATTTACCAAAATAACGACAATCATTTATATATTGTTGGTTAACAGTATAGTCAGATACAATCGTGCAAGGTTTCAAATTAACTGCATCAATCATATTTTGGTGTATTTTTATATTCTTGTTTATTACAACAAAATGTGTATAATTTTCTAGTGTTGCTTTTTTTAGTTGAGTTTCTAAATGTTGCCACTCAGCTAATTCAATTTGTTTTATCATTAATATCCCTCTACTTAATCATTATTGTTACTATTTTACCACGGAGTGCACTTGAGATAAATGAATCCCTTGTACAGCAGGTTTTAAAATTTTAAACTTCGTGTTACGCTAGAAAAAATAACGAAAGTTTTAAAAAGTATATTGTATTTAAGACAGAAAATGTTATAATTTCATTGTGAAAAAAATCACAATAATAAACTACCCCAAAATTAAAATAGAAAGAAGTAGTGAAACGAATGTTTGTAGAAACTTTTAACCCCTTTAACAATGTATTAGTCTCATCTATCATTGCGGCGATTCCTATTATTTTATTCTTGTTATGCTTAACTGTATTTAGAATGAAAGGGATATATGCCGCAATAACTACTGTAGTCGTTACATTAATCATTGCAATATTGTGTTTTAAACTACCAGTAAGTATTGCTTCTGGTGCAGTTGTCGAAGGATTTTTCCAAGGTATCATACCTATTGGTTATATTGTTATCATGGCAGTATTATTATATAAAGTCACAACTGAAACAGGGCAGTTCCAAACTATCCAAGATAGTATATCTAGTATCTCACAAGACCAACGTATCCAATTATTACTTATTGGGTTTGCGTTTAATGGGTTCTTAGAAGGTGCTGCAGGTTTTGGTGTGCCAATTGCAATCTGTGCACTTTTACTTACTCAACTTGGTTTCGCTCCATTACAAGCGGCGATGTTATGTTTAATTGCAAATGCTACGGCAGGGGCGTTTGGTGCGATTGGTTTACCTATTACTGTAATTAATACTTTAGGTTTACCAGAAGATATTACAGGTATGGCAGTCTCACAAATGTCTACGCTAACTTTATTCATTATGAATATGGCGGTACCATTTCTATTGATATGGATTATTGATGGTTTCAAAGGTATTAAAGAAACATTGCCGGCCATCTTAATTGTAAGTATTACTTATACAGTATTACAAGCTGTAATTACATTATTTGTTGGACCTGAATTAGCAGATATTATTCCGCCATTAGGTGCAATGTTAGCATTAGCTTTATTTTCTAAAAAATTCCAACCAAAACATATCTTTAGAATTAATAAAGAAGAGAAACCACAACAAATTGAGCAACATAAAGCGAAAGAAATTGTTTATGCATGGAGCCCGTTCTTTATTTTAACTGTATTTGTAATGATATGGAGTGCACCAAATTTCAAAGCACTGTTTGAGCCAGGTGGCGCATTAGAAGCGTTCGTCTTTAACATCACATTACCGGGCACATACAGTGAGATTGCAAATAAAGCAATTAGTCTTCCATTAAACCTAATTGGTCAAACAGGTACAGCCATTCTTTTAGTAATAATTATTACTATTTTAATGTCTAAACGTGTTGGTTTTGCTGATGGTGGTCGACTATTTAAACTTTCATTTAAAGAACTTTGGTTACCAATCATCACAATATGCTTTATCTTAGTAATTTCAAAACTTATGACGTATGCGGGGTTAAGTAATGTAATTGGTGAAGGTATTGCAAAAACAGGCGCTATATTCCCATTATTATCTCCAATTTTAGGTTGGATTGGCGTATTCTTAACTGGATCAGTGACAAATAATAATACGTTATTTGCGCCGATTCAAGCAGCTGTTGCAAATAATATAGGAGCAAGTGGTGCGTTACTCGTTTCTGCCAATACTGTTGGTGGTGTAGCGACGAAACTTATATCTCCACAATCTATTGCAATCGCTACTGCATCTGTTCAACAAGTTGGTAAAGAATCTCAACTGTTGAAAATGACATTACGCTATAGTATTGCGATGCTCGTATTCATATGTATTTGGACATTTATCTTGAATTTCTTTGTATAGAAATAAATAATTAAAAACGACTACACATTATTTGGCTGTCGACAAAGTCTGTGACTTTGTTGGCAGTTTTTTTGTGCGCTTTCCACAAGTATAAATTTGACTTCACTATATAAGTTTCATACTCGCTTGCCTAAAGCACGGCCTCAGCCTGTATTCTTCAGCTTGTGCTATTCTACTGGACGGAGCCAAATCACTGTCGATACTTAGGTTTAAAAAAACAAATCAAACGTCATAATTAACGTTTGATTTGTTTACGTTTTGGATAAAGTACTATGGCGTGTGTGAATTTAGCATATTTGAAAACTGTTGATAAACAGCTTCAGGAGCATAAGCGACTACGGTCTTGAAACCATTTTCTATAAGGACTTGTTCTTTGAATTCTTGATTGATTAGTCTACGTAGTTTATTCGATAATTCAGTCACGTTCGTGTGATCTATTAAATAACCATTCACGTTATTTTTAATAATAGAATCAGGGCCAGCGTTTCCACTAAAGCTTACTACAATATTACTTTGGTTCATGGCTTCTAAGATAACCATGCCGAAACCTTCGTTACGCGAAGGAATGACTGTAATTTCACTAATTGCTAATTTTTCGTTTAATTGTTGCGTTGAACCTTGTAGTAAAACAATATCTGATAAATTATAACGATCAATAAGTTGTTGTAGCGCTTCTCTTTCCTGACCTTCTCCGAAAATGTGTACTTTATAGCCAAATTTTCTGACGATATGTTGAATAGGATTAATACTATCGATGAGTAAGTCGAACCCTTTTTCATATTCTAAACGACCAGCTGCAGTAATTATTTTTTCTTTTGTGATAGTAAGTCTAGGTTCATCTAAAATGTTTGGAACAACATAAACAGGTGTTTGAATAAATGATTGATATTTAATTTTATCTACAGTAGTAAGTGTAGTCACTTTATCTAAAGCGGTATATGCATCAATGATTTCTTGTTGAAATGCTTCGGGATGGGCTTCAAAATTCATGTGCTCCATGCCAATGGTTTCAATGTTGTTTTGTGCGTATTTTGCAATCAATATATTAAAACTGGCTCTAGTTCCGATTAGAACATCCGTATCAATTTTACGGATGGATCTAATCATTTTTTTCTCTATATAATGTGAAAATTGATTTAAACCCGGTTCGTTTTTTGAAAGTACTTTAGGTTTAGAAAATGAAGTGTATTTATTGATGCGGTTAAAAAATAAATCTTTAAAATTTTTAGGGTGTAACTGATAATTGATCAAAGGTTTTATAACTATAGAATCATGGAGTTCGAAATAAGGTTTTATATCACCTTTAAATACAGAAATGATTTCGATTTTATGACCTTTTTTAGCTAGCGTATTAGCTAATTGTGAAATAGACTTTACAGTGCCACCCATAGCATAAATATTATGCATGAAAAAAGTGATTGATTTCATCCGAGAACCTCCAAATGTTTCTTAACTTAAATTAGAATTCATTATATCATGAATTGTATGATGTTTTTTTATGAGTAGTATCAAACTTATTTAAGTATTTAAAAAGCGTATTAACGTCTTTTTAGAAGATATAATAGAACTTTTATTTAACAGTTTGGTTAACACATATTAACAAAATTTGTGTAGAATTACTGAAAGCCCTTTTTTCATAGGGCAATTACGTATATAATTAGAGAAGTATAAAGATATATTTCGTTATTTTTACATTTTAATCAATTATAACGGCAAGGTTTTTTTATTTTTTAGTTATAGAAAACGCTTCATCCCATTTTTTAAAAGGATAAAGATAACGTTTCTATAAACATATATAAAAGGGGGACTGTGTTTGTTATGAGCACAAAACATAGCAAAACAGATGTCATCTTAATCGGTGGCGGTATCATGAGCGCAACATTAGGAACTATATTAAAAGAACTCGCACCAGAGAAAGAGATTAAGATGTATGAAAGGTTATCTACACCAACAGAAGAAAGTTCTAATGGTTGGAATAATGCAGGAACCGGTCACTCTGCATTATGTGAGCTGAATTATACAAAAGAAAATAAAGATGGTTCAATAGATATAAATAAGGCCGTAAAAATTAATGAACAATTCCAAGTTACTAAACAATTTTGGAATTACTTAGTTAAACAGGGTCAACTTACGCGACCTGAGGCGTTTATTAAGCCTGTACCTCACATGAGCTTTGTACAAGGCGTCCGAAATGTAGATTTCTTAAAAAGACGTGTGGAGAGATTAAATAAAAACATTCTATTCAGTAATATGGAAATTACTGATAATAAAGATAAAATAGCTGATTGGGTGCCACTGATGATGGAAGGTCGTACATCTCATGTACCAGTGGCAATGAGTTATGATAAAACTGGCACAGATGTTAACTTCGGTGCACTAACTAAAAAGTTATTTGAAAACTTAGAAGAAAAGCAAGTTGAATTGAATTATGAACATGAAGTACAAGATCTTAAACAACGTGAAGACGGTGTTTGGGAGATGAAAGTTAAAGATTTACAAACAGATATCGTGACATTTGTTGAAAGTGATTTCGTGTTCATCGGGGCTGGTGGGGCAAGTTTACAATTGTTACAAAAAACAGGTATTAAAGAATCTAAACATGTTGGTGGATTCCCTGTAAGTGGCTTGTTCTTAGTATGTAAAGATGAATCTATTACAACGCAACATCTTGCTAAAGTATATGGAAAAGCTTCAGTAGGAGCGCCACCAATGTCAGTACCACATTTAGATACACGTTACATAGATGGCAAACGTACAATATTATTTGGTCCATTTGCAGGATTTTCACCTAAATTCATGAAAACTGGTTCAAATATGGATTTAATTAAATCTGTGAAGCCAAATAACTTAATTACAATGCTGTCTGCAGGAATTAAAGAAATGAGTTTAACAAAATATTTAATTTCACAACTTACCCTTTCAAATGAAGAGCGTATGGAAGACTTACGTCAATTTGTTCCTAATGCTAAGAGTGAAGATTGGGAAATTGTTGTAGCCGGTCAACGTGTGCAAGTTATAAAAGATACAGAAAATGGTAAAGGAACATTGCAATTTGGTACAGAAGTTATAACTTCTGAAGACGGTTCATTGTCTGCATTGTTAGGTGCGTCGCCTGGTGCTTCTACAGCAGTAGATATTATGCTTGATATGCTTAAACGCTGCTATGGTGAAGAATTTAAACAATGGGAAGATAAAGTAAAAACAATGGTACCTTCATATGGCATGAAATTATCAGATAATGAAGCACTTTATACGAAATTGAATAAAGAAATCACGAAAAATCTAAAAATAAATTAATATTGCTTTAGCATTGATATAATAATAAGAAATGAAAATAAGCGCACGGCTAATCTAGTATCATACTAGGCTAACCGTGCGCTTTTAGTTTAACTTTTACGGATTTCGATAGAGAATGTAGTGCCCTTATTTTTTTCGCTTACTATGGATATCGTACCTCCATGTAGTTCAAAAATGGCCTTAGCAATAGCAAGGCCTAAGCCATTACTGTTGTCATGGTTACTTGCTTTATAAAAACGTTCGAACAAACGAGATTGGGTTTCTTCAGTCATACCCTGACCATCGTCTGTAATCGTACAATTGATAGAATCTAAATCTTGTTTGAGCATAATATCTATCGTGCCACCTTGAATTGAATATTTAATGGCATTTGTAATGAGGTTTTGGAATGCTTGATGTAATAAGCGTTCGTTACCAATCATTTCAATATTCTCTAAATCTGACATAATGATTAAATCTTTTTCATTGGCAGAAAATTGTTCATGGCGAATAATTTGTTTTAAAAGTTGGTTAAGTTCAATGTGATCTTTAAATTCAAGATGTGCACCATTATCAATTTCCGATAACAGTAAAAGTTCTTTTGTTAATTCGCTAAGTTGTGTAGTGATTTGGTAAATATCATCAATATAGCGCTCACGTTCTTGATCACTCTTAGCGAATTTGAGCTGATCAAGTAGATGATGAACATGGGTTAATGGTGTTTTTATTTCATGAGAAACGTTCTGAACGAAATGTTGTCTCATATCATCTAATTGTTTTAATGAAAGTCTCATTTTATCAAATCGGTATTGTAACGTGCCTAATTCATCTTTACGGGTGATCTTAATGGCCGTATCAAAATTACCTTGCATAAGACGTTCTGTCGCATTTTTCAATTGTTGAATGGGTTTGATTAATGTATAAGTTGAAGAAATAACTAGAATGATAGAGATAATGAGTAATAACGATATTAATATCGCTAAGAATATTCTAAATTCACTAAATGTTTTACCAATATCTGGTCTCATGAAGACAGCATAGTTTTGACCTTTGGATTCAAAAGCAATACCTACTGTGTTTTGAGTAGTGTTTTCAAAAAAACCAGTAATAATAGGCGCGTAAGGTAAATTTTTAATACCATGATAATCTTTACCGTTTAGTACGCTTTGAACTTCTTGTGGAGCTATATTATCTTTTCTGAATGGTTCACCATAGTATGTTCTTTTTCCGTTTTCTGAAATAGTCATAATTTGGTAGTTCATTTCACCTAAATGTTTGAAAAATGGTGGATAGCTATCTATTTTTGATTCATTTTGGTATTCCATCGAATCTTTTAAAGTACGCATAATTTTTGCATCATTATTTTCTTTCAAAAAATTATGATAAATAATATTTGTACATAAAAAACTGACTGCCGCACTGAAGAGCATAACAACAATGGTATACACTGCAATGCGTGTATAGAGTGATTTAAACATGATCATCCACCTTATAACCCAATCCACGCACTGTATGAATTGTTACTGATGCTTCCAATTTTTCAAGCCTTTTTCTAAGACGTTTAATGTGAACATCGACAGTGCGTTCATCACCTTCATAATCAAATCCCCATATTTTTTCTATTAAATCATCACGGTTAAAAACTTGTCTTGGATGAGAAGCAAGGATAAATAGTAATTGGAATTCTTTATTAGGCAAATTCATCGTTTTAGATGCTGTTTGTAATTCTAAATACGCTTGATTAATCGTCAGGTTGCCAATAGTAATTTCATTATTAGCATTAATATTATAGCGTTTAAGCACAGCTTTAATTCTGAAAATAAGTTCTTTCACTTCAAAAGGTTTCGTGACATAGTCATCCGTGCCTGTTAAATAAGCTTGCTCTTTATCGCTTAAAGCATCACGTGCAGTTAACATGATGACCGGCATATTGTAATCTTCTTTTAAAATCTTACAAAGCTCAAAACCGCTCATGCCACCCATCATAATATCTACAATGGCAATGTCTACTTGATTGGATTCAAGGTAGGATAATGCATCTTCAGCACTTGATTGCGTAATTGTTTCTAATCCTTCACGACTAATATAATTAGAAACATACTCTAAGATTTTTTTGTCATCATCGACAATTAGACAAGTTGTCATGGGCAATGTCTCCTTCTTCATTTTAATGTCATTATAAACGTTACTAAATGACTTAACAAATAACAAAAGTTTTTAAAAATGAACATGAGTTCATATTGAGTTCACATAAGGAGGATAAACTCTAGATATAAGTTTTAGAGAAGGAGTGGGAAATAATGAAATTAGCATGGCAGGAGATTAAATATTATAAATTCCGTTATATTTTAATTATGTTAATCATTTTATTACTAGGTGTTATGGTCTTATTTATTAGTGGACTAGCACAGGGGTTAGCGAGAGAAAATATATCGATGTTAGACAACATGAAAACTGAAAAATATGTTTTACAGGACAATAAACAACCACAAATTGAGAAATCAATTATCAAACCAGAACACCAAAAAAAATAGAAGATATTACAAATCAAGAACCATTAAAATTAGCGTCACAAACATTAAAAATTAATAAAGCCGAAGAAGATGTTGTGATGATTAATACAGTAGATAATGACAAGCCTGAATTGGCAGAAGGTAGTTATCCAACAAAAGATAATGAATTTGCAATCAACAGCAAGCTTACTGCCGAAGGTATAAACGTCGGTGACATGGTTGAAGTTAAAGATGGTAAAGAATTAAGAGTATCAGGTGTTATCAACGATACGATGCATTCACATAGCTCAGTCGTGATGATGAATGACAGTGGTTTCGACAACTTGAACAAACAAGTGAGTACAGTTTATCCTGTTAAAGACTTAACAAGTAAACAACAAGATGAAGTAAATAAAATCTCAGATGTCAAAGTATTTACACAAGATGATATTACAAGTGAAATACCAAGTTATCAAGCAGAGCAAGCGCCATTAAATATGATGATTGTAAGTTTATTCGTGATTTCAGCGATCGTACTTAGCGCATTCTTCTATGTTATGACGATTCAAAAAATACCAGAAATCGGTATCTTAAAAGCAATTGGAATCAAAACAAAACATTTATTAAGTGCATTATTAATTCAAATATTAATTACTACTATGATCGGTGTATTGATTTCTGTCGGCTTCGTGAGTGGTTTATCATTAATTATGCCAGTATCGATGCCATTCCACGTAACAGCATCTAATCTATTATTAGTTGTAGGCGTATTTATTGTAGTGGCAATTATAGGTGCGGTATTATCATTCATTAAACTATTTAAAGTAGACCCTATTGAAGCAATTGGAGGTGGAGAATAATGAGTTTACAAGTAAAAGATATTAAAAAAACATTTGGTAAAGGTCCATCAGAAACCCCAGTATTAAAAGGAATAAACTTTGAAGTGAATGATGGAGAATTCGTAATATTAAATGGTGCGTCAGGTTCAGGTAAGACAACATTGCTTACTATTTTAGGTGGTTTACTCTCACAAAATAGTGGTGACATTTTGTATAATGGTTCTCCGTTATATGCAGGAGATAAAAAAGCATCAGAATTAAGATTGAATGAAATTGGATTTATATTTCAATCTTCACATTTAGTACCTTATTTAAAAGTGAAAGCACAGTTAACGACAATAGGTAAAGAAGCCGGAATGTCTAAAAATGATGCTAATCAAAGAGCGGAAATGTTATTAAAACAAATAGGATTAGAACACCGTTTAAATGTATTTCCACATATGTTATCTGGTGGGGAGAAACAACGTGTAGCGATTATGAGAGCATTGATGAACAATCCTAAAATTATACTTGCGGATGAACCTACAGCAAGTTTAGATGCAGAACGTGCAACTGAAGTTATTCACATGATTAAAAATCAAATACAAAGTAAAAAAATGATAGGTATAATGATTACCCATGATAAACGATTATTTCAGTATGCAGACAGAGTAATTGAATTAGATAATGGTGTAATAGTGAATTCATAGACCATAAAAGTTCAATTCAGTCAGCCACTGACAATATAAAACAAGAGGTTGAGACATGTGATATGTCCCAGCCTCTTGTTTTTTTACGTTCTCATTCATCTTATGTTTATTGCCAATAATTAATGCTTAGCACTATGTCACGTTGACCTATTTGCTAAATTGATATTTTTAATTGATTTAAGTTGGTTGTTTTTAAAATTATATATCTACAGAGTAGGGATATGCCACAATGCAAAAATACAAGCAAAAAACAATGTAGCGAAGTAGACTGTTAGCAATAACTTGTATTGATACATTAATGCTAAAAAATCTCTAATTAAAGCAACTTCAAAAAAGTGATAGGGCGTATGACTTCCTACACCTGTTAATTTAAGGTCTAACTTTTGGCCGAAGCGGACTGCACGCATAATATGAAATTGACTTGTAACACAGACGATCTTAGGTTTTATATTAAATGACTGTTGTATCAGTGATTTTGTAAATTTAATATTTTCGTATGTACTCGTAGATGCATCTTCCATTAAGATTTGATTTGGATTCACGCCACGGTCAACTAAGTAACGAAACATGGCCAAAGCTTCAGATATAGGTTCATCCGGACCTTGTCCGCCACTTACGATTAATTGCGCATTTGGTTGTTGATTAAACAAGGCTAATGCTCGATCTAATCTACTAGCTAGCATAGGCGTGACATGTTCATTAAAAATACCTGCACCTAAGACGAGTATTGTATCAAATTTTGCAATGTGTTGCTGATTTAAATAACAAGAAGCGCAAGATACATAACAAATAAAAGTGAAAATTGCGCTAAAGGCAATCGTTGCTAACCATAGAAATACAACATTAAATGCAAACGGTAGCAAGCTAATGTAGGCACAAGAAAGTGTGAAAACAATGACTTTAAAAGATAAGCGATAGAGTCGTTTTAAAAATAGCGCGCTCATACGATATTGCAGTATATGTTTGTGTTTTATATGTACTAATAAGAAACCAATAATCATCACAACAATGATATCTATAGGGATATGATGAGAAGCAATACGTAATATAATTACAATATAACCTAACATTACCTGGGAAATAAAAATATTGATATTTGCAAAATATTTTAAATTTAAATACATACTTACGAAAATAAGTACTGTCAGTATACTACAGAGTAGTGCCAGAATATTCATGTTTCACCCCAGTATTTTATAGTATATTAAATGTAGTTGAATCTATTAAAATAAGCAAATGTATAAAACGTTACTATTAATATTAAGCAATACACAACATCCATAAATGGATGCATTATATATTTTAACTTTTATAGAAGTTAAAATATTGATACTATTAATATAACAAATAACAAAATGATATTACATATAGTGGAGATTGAAGAGGTGCAACCAATGGTGAAAAATTTAAGTAGTCATATAGAATTCATGGGAGAATTCATAGATGATGTAAATACATTATTAGCTAAATTATTAAAGGCGTTAAGAGAAGAGTACAATGTATCAAAAGAACAGGCAAACGTTATTTTAATGCTTGAAAATGGAAAAGCGATGACTTTAACAGAAATAACAGAACGTCAAGGCGTAAATAAAGCTGCCGTCAGTCGAAGAATAAAAAAGCTAATTCAAGCTGAGGTTGTACAATGGGATAAATCTGAAGATACAGGCGATCAACGATTAAAATATATTAAATTAACTGAGAAGGGCAAACAGTTTAATAGAAAAAGTAAGTCTATTATAAATGACATAGTGAGTGATATGCTCGCATGATTTATCAGATGATGAAATTGAACAAGCACGTTATGTATTGGAAATCATTGATCAAAGACTGAAGAACTTTAATGTCAAACATCATTCGTAACATTAATTAATATTAGTATGGTAGGACGAATCTAAAAACACAGCAAGTTATAATTAGATAAATATGAGTCTTATTAAGTGGCTGTTAGCATCCAAGCTAGGGTGACTAGTAGTCTGCTTTTATTTTATGAATTATTTAGTTATAAAGTTTGTAGATATATTGTTTTGAACAATGGATGATCCAATGACAGAACTGAAGCATTAGACTAAATGCGTATATCAATTTTTAAGCAAGGCACATATAATAAATATTATAGCTATTAAAATATACATTATAATACTTCAATTATGCATAGGTATAGTAATTTATACAGTATTAATCTGACATATAGTTTCAACCTATAATGTGTTAAAATAACGGGATAGTGTAAAAATCGAGGGTAAAGAGGTGATAAAATGCAAAAATGTCCAAAGTGCGGAGAAAACATAAGAAATGGGCAGAGAAGGTGTAGTCATTGCGGTTATCGAGCAAAACAAGACGATTCAGAAAAAATGACGCGCTCTACAAAAACAAATAAAAACACAGCAAACATTAACGCACGTAAAGTTATTCCTTTGGGGATTGCATTCTTTATCCTTATCTTACTGATCATTGTTTTTTTCTTAGTAAGAAATTTTAATTCACCTGAAGCACAATCAGAGATTATAATAAATGCAGTAGATAATAACGATACGCAAAAACTTTCAACGCTTTTGAGTACCCAAAATAACAGTGTTGATGAAAATGAAGCTGAAGCTTATATTAAATACATAAAAAATGAAGTTGGAATGGATAACTTTGTGAAAGATGTAAATAGTAAAATTGCGAAATTGAACCAAAATGATACAAAGAATTCAGGTTTTGTCACAGCCAAAAATGGAGAAAAAGTTCTGAGAATCAGTAAAAATGGAACACGTTATTTAATATTTGATAATATGAGCTTTACTGCACCAACTAAAGAAGCAATTGTGAAACCTAAACAAAAAACAACTTATAAATTTAAGGCAGATGATAAACAAAAAACAGTAGTTGCTGAGAAAAATAAGCCAACTTCTTTAGGTAAATTTATTCCAGGTGATTACACACTTGAAGCTAAGAAAGAAATGGAAAACGGTCAATTCAATGGTCACCTTAAATTCAACTTTAATAACAGCAACAATGAGTCAGTTGATGTTATTGAAGATTTTAACGAGGCATATGTACAAGTTGAATTAAATGGTGCATCCGAAATAGATACAGATTCAGTTAAGGTGAAAATCAATGACAAAGCTTATGATTACGCAAAAGCTAAAGAATTTGGTCCATATCCTAAAACAAAAGATATAACAGTATCTGCTGAAGGACAAGCGAAGAAGAAAACATTTAAGTCAGCAGAAACAACAGTGAAAACAGATAACCTCAAAGATAAAACACAGGTTACTTTAAACTTTGATGATGATGAAATTGAGAAGTATGTTGAGGAAAAAGAAAAAGAAGAAAATAGTTTTAGAAATAAGGTGTCTCGTTTTTTCGGTGAATACACTGCGGCAATGATTAGCGCACGCAGTCAAAGCAATTTTAATTTAGTATCATCTTATATAAAGAAAGATAGTGAAAAATATAAGGATACTAAAAAGGACGTTAAATCTAATGAACTATTCTATCTTCAACAACCACAAATCACTGATATTGTAAAAGAAGGCAAAACATTCTACGTTACGGGCCAAGCATTAAAAGAAGATGGCCAATATGGTGAGGTAGAATATCAACTTGAAGGTAATGACAAAGCGAATGATTTAAAAGTAGTGAAATACTCAGAGGAAAGTTAAATATTTGAAAATTTAATGCAAAACGTACTTTTTATAGTTACCTTGTGGGAGCAGGAATACGATATCAAATTTTGATTATGTATTCCTCGCTCCCTTTGTCTTTTACATATCAATTTAACTTCATCTATTTAAAATTGCGTTCGCAAAGGCTATAATAATAGCAATAAACTTTATCTTATAATGATATGATATAAAGTATTAACTAAGTAGCTAAAATTGCTAGAGCTTCAACATTGGGGAGAATAGAAATGTCTAATTATCAAGAGCAAAATAAGAATTCCTTACTGTTTGTTATTATCTTAGGCGCGTTGACTGCGATAGGGGCATTATCTATTGATATGTTCTTGCCAGGTTTGCCGCAGATACAATCAGATTTCAATACAACAACATCTAATTCACAACTTACATTATCTTTGTTTATGATTGGTTTAGCATTAGGTAATTTATTTGTAGGTCCGATATCAGATGCTATAGGACGAAAGACACCACTAATCGTAGCTATGGCGTTATTTACTTTGGCAAGTATAGGTATTATTTTTGTTGATAATATTTGGTGGATGATTGCCTTAAGATTTGTACAAGGATTTTGTGGTGGAGCAGGAGCGGTGATTTCAAGAGCGATATCAAGTGATCTGTATACTGGAAAACAATTAACTAAATTTTTAGCGTTACTTATGCTAGTAAACGGTGTTGCACCAGTATTAGCACCAAGCACTAGGGGGCATCATTTTATCATTTTCTACGTGGCGGATGGTCTTTGTCATATTAACTTTATTTGGTCTGCTTATGTTATTTGGAACGATATTTAATATTAAAGAGTCATTGTCAACTGAACAACGAGATAGCCCACATCTCGTAAGTATTTTCAAAAGTTTCAAACGGTTATTAGCAACGCCTCGATTTGTATTACCTATGCTTATACAAGGTGTGACCTTCGTTGTTTTGTTTAGTTATATTTCTGCATCTCCTTTTATTGCACAACGCATTTATGACATGTCTGCTCAGCAATTTAGCATTATGTTTGCATCTGTAGGTTTAAGTCTCATTATCTCTAGTCAATTAACAGGTAAGTTAGTGGATTATATTGATAGACAAGTTCTTTTACGTGTATTAACAATCATTCAATTAGTGGGTATTGGGTGGATAAGCATTGTTTTGTATATGCATCTATCTATCTGGCTATTGTTTATAGGTTTTATTATTCTTGTGGCTCCTGTTACAGGAGTAGCGACACTAGGATTCTCAATTGCAATGGATGAGAACACAGGTGGCAATGGAAGTGCGTCTAGCTTATTAGGATTAGTTCAATTCTTAATAGGTGGCCTTGTATCACCACTAGTAGGTGTAATGGGGGAAGATAGTTATATACCCTACGTTACAATTATATTGATAGTAGGGGTATTATTGATGATACTTCAAATAATAAATTATTTTGTATTTAAACGTGTAGCACCTAAATAGTAAATTGGTTAAAGAGAAAATGAAAAACGGCTGTTAGATTCCTTAGTGGATACCTAGCAGCCGTTTTTCATTTATGTACTTTAGAAATATCGTAATACGAAAGTGATTACAGTATTAACGCCCTAATTTAATTGCATTTGCAAGTAAAATTTGTGCCATTTCATTTGGTGATTCAATACAACCTTCTCGTATCCAATAATAGATAATACCAAGCTGTCCCCCAATAGCATACGTAACAAACTGTTTTTTATTTGCCACGGTCGTATAATCATCTAACATTTTTGTATAATTGAGTTTGGTTTCTTTAACATAATCGCTAAATAAGTCACGATTTGGATTTGTGACAAATATTGCGTGAAAGAAGCCATAATGACGATGGATATAGCACAAAATAATTTTGAAAAATTTATATAATTTCTCGTAGTTGATTTCTGTATGTTCAAAGCTATTGTATAAGACATCTAATAATTTTATATACTTCTTTAGGTGATAAGTTTGAATTGTAGATAAAAGCTCATATTTATCTACGAAATAATCATAGAATGTCGTTCTGTTAACGCCACTATAAGCGCAAATCATTTTAATAGTAATATGTTCAAATGGATGTTCTTCTAATAGGATAATCATATTTCGAATGATTTTATTTTTAGCTGTCTGTCTCATTTTATCTCCTTCAAAATAACATATGATTACTTACCCGACACATTTAGTAGAAGTGTCGGTGTTTTTTTATTTAGCATGACTCTATAATATATAAGGTGAATTTTAAAAGCAAATAGGAGGAAAGTGTAATGAAGAAAATGGTGTTAATTAATGTCATTACCATTGTAGTTCTTGTAATAATAGGAGTAGTTGGTTTCCACTTTTATAATCAAGCTACAGGATTTGTCAGTACAGATAATGCCAAAGTTGACGGAGAGCAAATTAAAGTTTCAGCTCCATCAGCAGGCGAAATTAAATCTTTTGACGTTAAGAATAATGAGAAGTTAAGTAAAGGCGACAAAGTTGCAGAAATCGCAGCAAAAGGTGAAGATGGCCAATCACAAGATATGGATATTAAAATGCCCCAAGATGGAACGATTGTAAAAACAGATGGTATGGAAGGTTCAATGGCGCAAGTCGGAACGCCAATTGCCTATGCTTATAATTTAGATGATTCATACATTACTGCAAATGTTGATGAAAAAGATATTGCGGATGTTGAAAAAGGTAAAGATGTAAATATAACACTAGACGGTGAAGATGCTGAGCTTAAAGGTAAAGTAGAAGAAGTTGGTAAAGCAACAGCTTCAAGTTTTTCAATGATGCCTTCAACAAACAGTGATGGTAACTATACTAAAGTTTCTCAAGTAGTACCTGTAAAAATCTCACTAGATTCAAAACCATCTAATAATGTTGTTCCAGGAATGAACGCTGAAGTCAAAATTCATAAAAACTAAGGAGGGCTTGAAATGACAATAGCCTTCATTATAATTTACGTAGTCATAGCGCTCATTCTTGTCGGATTATTGAATCTATTTATCACTAAAAAAAATAAGAAGAAATCAATGCGACAAATGGAACATGCTAAGCATGAAAACAACACATCGAATGAAACTTATCAATCTAAATTTAAAGTAAGAGACAATGAAAAATCTAGCGAAACAATGTCACAATCTGAAGAAACACATCATACAAGTGAAAATGTTACATCGGATTCTGGTGTACTTGATGATGAAATTGAACACTCAAATACAGAAACAGAAGAAGTACAACAACAAACTGATTCTGATCACGAAAAGATAAATCCAAATTCAGAAGAAGCCCAAGTCAATGAACAGCTAAAAGCTAAACATAGTTCATTTATGTTTGGTAAGGGTGCTACACAAGGCAAAGTTTTAGTAGCCATGATTTTTGGTATGTTCATTGCAATTTTAAACCAAACATTATTGAACGTGGCTTTACCAGAAATCAATATTGATTTTAATATTTCTGCGAATACGGGTCAGTGGCTGATGACAGGATTTATGTTGGTCAACGGTATTTTGATTCCTATCAGTGCGTATTTATTTAATAAATACTCTTATCGTAAACTCTTTTTAGTTGCGATGGCATTATTCACTCTGGGCTCTTTAGTCTGTGGTATATCAGGCTCGTTTGGAATGATGATGGTAGGACGCGTATTGCAAGCCATTGGCGCAGGTATATTAATGCCGTTAGGTACAAATGTATTTATGACGATTTTCCCACCAGAAAAACGTGGTGCGGCAATGGGAACGTTAGGTATCGCAATGATCTTAGCACCAGCGATTGGTCCAACATTATCTGGATATATCGTTGAAAATTATCAATGGAATGTTATGTTCTATGGTATGTTTATCATCGGACTTGTAGCTTTAGTTGTTGGTTATATATGGTTTAAAGTATATCAAGAAACGACAAACCCTAAAGCAGATATTCCAGGTATTATCTTTAGTACTATTGGTTTTGGTGCGTTATTATATGGTTTCAGTGAAGCAGGAAATAATACATGGACTTCACCTATAGTGTTAATTTCATTAGTGCTAGGTGTTATTTTTATTATTGCCTTTGTTATCAGAGAACTTACAATGCGTGTACCGATGTTAAATCTAGAAGTATTAAAATATTCTGGTTTCACTTTAACAACTGTAATCAATATGATTGTCACAATGAGTTTATTTGGTGGTATGATTCTGTTACCACTATATTTACAAAATCTAAGAGGATTCAGTCCAATGGAATCAGGTTTACTATTATTGCCAGGTGCATTAATTATGGGAGTAATGGGTCCAATTTCAGGTAAATTACTAGATACAATTGGTATTAAACCGTTAGCCCTTATAGGTACAGCAATTATGACTTATGCAACTTGGGAATTGACTAAACTTGATATGAATACAACATATGCTCACTTAGTAGTAGTTTATATGATTCGTTCATTTGGTATGAGTTTTATCATGATGCCGATTATGACTGCGGGTATGAATTCCTTGCCACAACGTTTGATTTCGCATGGTAATGCCTTATCCAATACATTAAGACAACTTGCAGGTTCTATAGGCACAGCCTTATTAGTGACTGTAATGTCAACACAAACAACTGAACATATCGTCGCTTATTCACAAGATTTAGATAAAACAAATCCATTTATTAAAGATCGTTTACAAGAAATGGCTCAAGCAATGGGTGGCGAACAATTGGCGACATCACAATTGTTAGAATTTGTTCAGAAACTCGCATCCATCAATGGTGTGAATAGTGCATTCTTAATTGCGACAGGTTTAAGTGCGCTTGCATTTATATTGAGTCTTTTCTTAAAAGGGAAAGAACATTATCTATCGAAAGAGAATTAAAGTAACTATAAAATATTAAAGCGTGAGGATAAAATTCTCATTCCAAATTAAAAGAACCAATCCGTTAGTTTGATATGCTCCCTTCAAAGTAGACACTTAAAAAGTAAAAACTTTGAAGGGAGTTTTTTTGTGTCTCAAAAACTTAAAGTAGATTTAAATTCACTTCTTATTGCCTTTGACAAATATGAAGAAGGCATGAGTTTTGCGAATATTGTAGATGAATTAAACCTAGATATTCATACAGGTATATTAAGAGATAAATACTATCAATATTTAGATAAAGGTATGGAATCGTTGATTCCAAAATCAAATAACAATAGTTATTCAAAAGAATTTAAAATGAACGTTGTTGATGAATATTTTCATAGTGAGTTATCTTATCGAGATTTAGCGATTAAATACAACGTGCCATCACATAAGACTATAATTAATTGGACAAAACGTTATACTGAGGATAAAGAGAACCAAAATTATTCTTCAATATCTGAGGTGTATATAATGAAAGCGAAAAAAACGACTTATGAAGAAAAATTAAATATCGTTAAATTTTATCTGGATAATGAATTAAGTTACAAAGAAATAGCCCAAAGATTTAATGTTACTTACGGTCAAGTGTACCAATGGATACAAAAATATAAAGAGCATGGCGGCGACGGTCTAATCGATGGTCGAGGTAAAGGTAAACCTCAATCAATATTAACTTCTGAAGAAGTTAATGAAGCTGAAATTAAAGCATTAAAAGAACGTAATAAAATTTTAGAAATGGAAAATAAAGTTTTAAAAAAATATCAAGAAATAGAAAGAGAGATGATGAATCAAAAATCAAACAAATCACGGCATACGAAACGATCCAAACGCTAAAAGAAGAATATCCTGTTCAACAACTATGCCAAACGCTTGGAATTTCAAGATCCAGTTATTATAAATGGATTCATCGCGTACCTACACAAAGAGATGTAGAAAACGAATCTTTAATGGAAGACATACAAGAAATATATGATAAATATAAAGGCATTTATGGTTACAGACGTATTTACATTTATATTCGAATTAAATTAGGTAAAAAAGTGAATCAGAAGCGTATTTATCGATTAATGAAAAAACTGAGACTAACTGCTGTCATACGTCGTAAGAGAGCACCATATAAACGCTCAACGCCTCAAATCACAGCTGAAAATATATTGAATCGTGAATTTCAAGAAGATAAACCTAACGTTAAATGGTTAACTGATGTAACTGAGTTTCGACTTAAAGCCGGAAACAAAGTATATTTAAGTGCTATTTATGATTTAGGTACAAATAAAATAGTTAGTTATGAAACAAGTGCTTCAAATAATAATCAACTCGTATTTAACACTTTTGATAAAGCAGTATGTAATATGGACTCTACCGAAGGTATTCTTTTGCATAGTGACCGAGGGTACCAATACACATCTAGGCGATTTAGAGATAAATTAAATCGCTTTGGCGTAATTCAAAGTATGTCGCGTGTTAGTAGATGTATAGATAATGGACCAATGGAAAGTGTTTGGGGGATTATTAAAAGTGAGATTTATAGAGGAAATAAACATTATTTATTTGAGAATATAGAAAGAGCTAAAATTATTATAGATGATTATATTCATTTTTTTAATAATGAGCGCATCACATTAAAAATGGCTGATCTCGCTTAATACGAGATCAACCTAAAATTTAATTATTTACTTGTCTACTTGACTGGGTGCAGTTCAGTTGTTTAATGGATTGGTTCTTTCTATTTTAAATTTAGTTGTATTAGTTTAATGAATCAATGCTTATGCTTTGGATATTAAGCACGTATACGAGGTTTACGATTTCTAAAAAGCATACTAATGATAATCAAAGCAATACTACATCCTAAAAGAATGAGCGCATTATGAATTGCGTCGGCTTCTGTCAATATATCAATAGGCCTAACTGAAACGTAATATTGATTCATTGAATCGGCAATACGTTTAGCAATATTTTTAATTAAGTAAGAAAAACCAAATGTAATAACTAACATAATAGCAATAACAAACATATTGACAACTTTTAATGCAGTTCTATTAAAAATAATCGTAAAAATTGTTAAAATGATACTAAAAATACAAGCAATAAAAAATACATAAAACACTAATATTAAACGATCGATACTTGTTTGTAAGTTATCAATGTTTTCAACATTGATATTTAAGTTAGAGAAGCTATTGATCGTTTCCTGAAAGTTTGTAAGTTGGTGGAAGTTAATCGTTTCTTTGACAAATACTAGATTGAAAATAGGTTCCTTAAACATACTATAGCCTGTAATAGCTACTAATATTAATACGATAAGTTGGATAAGTATGTTCACCCAAGAAAGTTTCTTTTTACCGTAGCGAGATCCTCTTTGCATAGGCTCGCTCGTTAATGTGTGCTCAAAATCGGCAAACTGTTTGTTTTTTTCGGCCATAAGGTGCTCCTTTCGCTAAACTAATATTAACATCTTCTTATTTTATGACTTTTGTTTTGTTATAATGCTTAATAACTGATACATTTTAATTATCGATAGAATGTATTTAATATTCAATAGCATTTAAAATAGGGGTTTTTTATGTTACTTACATTATATTATATCTTCTTTTTTATGTCATTGTATTAATTTTACCATAACATTAATTTTTAAATACTAAATTATATTAAAAAATTCTGATAAAATGCACATTAAATATAGAGATTGGGTTGATTATGAATGAAATCAAGACTGACAACAAAATTTATCAACAAGTATTTATTACCACATAGATCAATTTTATTTGAAGGTGAGCAAGATTTTGAACGATTTTTAGATACAAGGTTAAAAATGAATGAAAAAAAGCATAAACAACCAGAAACATTAAATGTAAAATCTGATTTGGATAAGCAAACTATAGGGAACATGCAGCTTTTCAGATTTTGTTTTAGGCATAGTCGCAAGAAAAAAATACTATATATACATGGTGGCTACAATGTATTGCAACCGTCAGCATTTCATTGGAGATTAATGGATAAGCTCGCATTAAGTACATTACATGAAATTGTTATGCCAATTTATCCTAAAGCACCTGAGTACTATATTGATGACACATATAGTGCTATTTTTGAAGTGTATAATCAATTATTATCCGAAGTGAGTAGTGATGAAATTGTTATTATGGGTGATGGGACTGGCGGTGCATTAGCATTAGGCTTTATGCAGCAATTGCAAGATAAGCAACAACCCTTACCAAATAAACTTTATTTACTGTCACCGCTTCTAGATGCGGATCTACAAAACGAAGCGATTACAGAAGAATTAGAAAAGAAAGATGTCATTCTAAATAGATATGGTATTCAAAAAATTATGCGCCATTGGTCAAAAGGTTTTTCACTAGATGAACCTAAAGTTTCACCTATTAATGGGAATTTAAGTCATTTACCACCGATATTTATGTTTGGTGGTACGCGTGAAATTTATCAACCAGATATGAAAAAATTGGTTGATATTTTAGAAGAGCGTCAACAACCCATACATTATTATGAATATAAAAATATGGTTCATGCATTCGAACTTTTGCCTATTAGAGAGTCTCATAAAGTGGTTAAACAAATCGTTAATACAATTGATGTATAATGTACGATAAAGTTAGTTATTTCAAATGAAAATCCAACTTACAAAGGCAAAGGATATAGAATAAAATAAAACGAGGCTGGGACATAAATACTTGTCTCAGCCTGAATTATTTTCTAGTCAGCTTTGCCGAGGTGACTCATACAACGAAATCTTTTTAGAAACATTAGATTTCTGTCCCACTACGGTTTCATTGCGTTTAAGTATTTATAAGTGTGTTAACTGTATCAATAACTAATTTTTGACCCCTTAGATTATAGTGAGTGGCTAAAAATAATTCAAATTCATCTTGAGGTTCAATCATTGAACTAAAGTTAGAAGCAGATGTTTCAAATTCTTCAGAAGTAATAAGCGTGTAATTATTATAATGTTCAATGAATGTACGGTCATCTGTATATGTTTTTAAAAGCGTATGAATGGCATCGATTGCCTTCTTTTGACCTTGGAGATAGCTTATATCTAAACCTCGCTTAATGAGTTTACTATCAGGGCCATTAATAACGAGACTTTTATTTTGGTTAAGTTCACTCAGTTCAAATTTAGTATTATCAAATAAATCATAAAGTTGTAATTGTACGATTTCTCTTATACTTTGTGTCATGAATATGCATCTCCTTGTTGTGGAATGTTGATACGATGACCTAATTGTTTAGGCCACTCGATGCGTCCTTGATTATCATAGTAACTTACAATTTGATCTAAATAATGTTGAGGGAATGGGGCTGATTTTTTAGTCTCTCTGCTAATACCTAACATCATAGCTTCATTTGTAGCTACAGTCGTCCCGTCTTGTTGTTTCATTATACAGAAGAAATGTACTCTCTTAACATCATAATTATATATATATACACTGATGTAGAATTGGTCATTTTCAATTAATTCCGATAAATAAGCAGTCTGTTCCTCAACAGTGAACATTGTATAATTTAATGCTTTACGTTCTTGAAGTGATAAACCATGCTGATAATTAAATTGGTTAATTGCGTCACTAAAAACCATATTGTAGTTCGCATCATGTACGTGTCCGTTATGGTCAATCATTTCTTGAGCAACAGTTTGAACTACTGTAAAAGGCTTTTCCATGTAAACAGCTCCTTGGTTGTTAAAAACAAAAGTAATAGTTAAATTTTAACATGTAAATGTATTTTCTAAAGAAAAATAACTAAAACTTACCAAACCATACATACGGTCTATTTCATGGTAAAATAGAAGAAATGATTTGAGGAGGGAAATTATGAGTGTGACAATAAAATATCAGACTTCCAAAGAAACTTTAACTCAAGTTAACCACTTTAAAGAAATTCCTGAATCAGCTACTTTTATCTGGTGTGATTTTAATGATCCATCTGATGAAGAAAACGAGATGTTACAATCCTACTTTAATTTTAATCAGCTTGAAATTGATGATACGGTAAATGGGACTCCAAGAGCTAAATATAAAACCTATGATACTTATCAATACATAGTGTTTCATAGTGTTGACTCGCAATATAAAGGAGATAAAGTTCTGAATCTGTTCATTAAAGACAACATGTTAATTACATATCATCATAAGCCCTTTGATGTATTACAAGAAGTGGAACAGTATATCTCAAGTCATTATGAATCGGATTTAGATGCTTCAGATGCGATACTTTATATTTTGGACGAAGTTGTAGATACTTATTTTGAATTAATTTATGATATCGAAAATAAAGTCTATGAGTTAGAAGATAGAGAAACACATGGTAGCTCAACTAAAGAAATAATGGATGATGTATTTAAAATACGTTCAAAAATCATAAAATTAAAGCGTATTATATATCCAATGAGAGAATTAGTAGAGAATATGAAAGAAAGCAGTCAATTACTTGTAGATGACAAAAATCATATGTATATTCAACATATAGACGATCATATGATTAAACAAGAAAATATAATGAACTTATCACAAGAAATGACAGAAGAAATAAGGGATAATTATTCGTCATATTCATACTATAAGATGAATAGCATTATGCAAATACTTACTTTAGTATCTGTTGTATTCCTCCCACTAACATTAATTACAGGTATATATGGAATGAATTTTTCAAATATGCCAGAGCTTAAATGGCATTACGGTTATTACATTGTGCTTGCAATCATGTTAGCGATTAGTATAGGGAGTATTTTTTATTTTAAAAAAGAAAAATGGTTTTAATTTTATATTTGAAAATATAGGTAATGTTTTAAATAATAGAGTGAACATAATAAGGATTGAAAGTAGGGCAAAAGATGAGTGATAATAAAAGAGAACAAAGAAAGAATGAGCACGTAGAAATTGCAATGGCACAACAAGATGCTACAATTTCAGATTTTGATGAAATAAGGTTTGTCCATCATTCAATTCCGAATATTGATGTGGATGATGTTAATATACAAAGTGAATTAAAGGACTTTACACTTAAGAAACCATTATATATTAATGCAATGACAGGCGGCAGTGAATGGACGAAAGAAATCAATGAGAAGCTGGCAATCATTGCACGTGAAACTGGGATGGCAATGGCTGTAGGATCTACACATGTTGCTTTACGTAATAGTAAAATGATTTCATCATTTAGTGTAGTAAGAGAAACAAATCCTGATGGTATTATATTCAGTAATGTTGGTGCAGATGTGCCTGTAGATAAAGCAGTTGAATCAGTGAAATTACTTGATGCACAAGCGCTACAAGTTCATGTAAATGCACCCCAAGAACTTGTCATGCCAGAAGGGAATAGAACCTTCTCTACATGGATGGAAAACCTTGCGCAAATTGTAGCACATGTGGATGTACCAGTAATTGTTAAAGAAGTTGGCTTTGGTATGAGCAAAGAAACAATTAAACAATTGTATGAGATTGGAATCCGATACGTTGATGTAAGTGGACGCGGCGGTACAAACTTTGTAGATATTGAAAATGAAAGACGTACGTATAAAGATATGGATTATCTTGGTTTATGGGGTCAAACGACTGTTGAATCATTATTAGAAAGTACTGCACACCAAGCAAGATATGGATATATTAGCAAGTGGTGGTGTGAGAACACCATTAGATGCAGTGAAATGCCTTGCATTAGGTGCGAGTGCTGTTGGTATGTCACGACCATTTTTAAACCAAGTCGAGAACCATGGCATTACAGAGACAATTAATTATACTGAACAATTCACAGAGCATATGAAGAAAATTATGACCATGCTTGATACGCCAACAATTAAAGATTTAAAACAATCACAAATGATCTTTAGTCCTAAGCTAGAATCATGGATAGAGCAAAGAGGATTAGATATTAGGTAATAAAAAGGATGGCTAAGACATAAATACTTGTCTCGGCCATCCTTTTATTCAACTGAGCATGTTTATATCTCAGTTTGATTCAAATGTCATTTTACTTTAACCAAAAATGTTAATGAATGCTCGTAACGATTGGTACACCAAGTAAATCTATTAAGAACGCACCGACAATCGGAACGACAAGATAAGCTTTAGGTGATGCACCGTATTTTTTAGTAATAACATCTAAGTTAGCCATTGCGTTAGGTGTAGCACCAAGACCGTGTCCGATGAAACCACCAATCATAACTGCGGCATCATAATTTTTACCAAGTCCTCGGAATACGACGAAGACTGAGAATAAAACGATGAATACAACTTGTGCTAATACAATAACAATTAATGGAACTGCTAATTGATAAATTTCAGTAAGTTGAATACTCATTAAGGCAATAGATAAGAATAAGCTAAGAGAAACATCACTGATACTATCGATAATCTTCATATCAATCAGATTTAAATTGTTATATTCTGAAATATTACGTATGATAACTGCAACAAACATAGCACCTACATAAACAGGGATATTAATACCTGTTAAATCTGAGAACGTATTACCTAAATAAGAACCAATAGCCATACAGATGGCTACAATTGAAAATTGTAATAGGAAAATAGTTGTCGGTGTCATGCGATTTTTTAAGTATGAGTTTGATTTTACACTACTGTAATCTTTCATTGTTTCTTCTGCATGTTCTGGTTTTAAATTATATTTATTTATTAAAAATTTAACGACTGGTCCACCAATTAAACCACCGAGCAACAAGTCCTAATGTTGCAGCTGCTAGAGCGGCTGTTAATGCGGAATCAATACCCATGTCTTGCACGGTTTGACCATATGCTGCAGCATTACCATGTCCACCTTCCATTGACATTGAACCAGCTGTTAGTCCAAGCAATGGCGGAATATTTAAAACTTTTGCGATAGATACACCGATGATATTTTGGAATACGGCAAGAACGCCACAAAAGATAAAATATAATATTAATACTTTTCCGCCTAAGCGTAGTAGTTTTAATGATGCTCCTAGCCCAATTGTTGTAAAGAAAGCAAGCATAAAGAAATTCTGAATAAAATCAGAATCTAATTTTATTGTTATAATATTCGTTGATTGTAAGACAGCAACTAGTATTGAGAATAATAAACCACCAATTACTGGTGCTTGGAATACATAATCGCCTTAAAATTGATACGTGATTCACAATAAATATACCAAAAAGGTATAAAACACTCGCGAGTGCTAAAGTAGTAATAGCATCTAGCTCTAGCATTTTCATTCCCCCTCATTTTACAAATAAATCTCTCCTATAATGTGATATGTAAACAAATTTCGCACTAAAACAAGAAAGTGCTTACAAAAGCCCATTGTATTTATTATACATTTTAAAACACTATAACGCTAGAAAAGAATTAAATTCGAAAGAAAATTAATTTCATTTGTGTAAAATAACACTTTGATTTTTAATGTTACTTCATTTATATAGTATTAAAGGTAATAGCAGTGCTTCAAAATTGATTCATAATATAATAGAGGTAGTATTAAAATGAGCTATATCAATGTGATGGAACGAAAATGAATAACTGAATAAAAGAAATGAAGTTTTATGCAATGACATTCAATCGGTTTTGATATACTATATATCATATGTAAATACTAGGTTATAAGGAGTAAGTATATGGATGAATCATTAAGAAGTGAAAAACAATATGGTGCGTTAGCATTATTGCCGTTATTAATATTTTTAGTTTTATATATCGGTGTGGGGATTACATTTACGATTATGGGCAAAGAGGATGCTTTTGATCAACTGCCACGACATGTCGCTATTTTTATAGGTATTGTCATAGCATGGACTTGTTATGATAGAAAAACGAAATTTACGAAAAAAGTTCAGATTTTTACTGAACACGCGGGGAACTCAGGCATTGTAAATCTTGGATTAATATTGTTACTTGCAGGTGCTTTTTCAACGGTTACGTCTGAAATGGGGGGTAAAGAAGCTATGGTCAACATGGGTCTATCCGTGATTCCGCCAAGTTTACTTATCCCAGGAATATTTATAATGAGTGGGTTTGCTGCCTTAACGTTAGGGACTTCAACAGGAGCGCAAGCAACATTTATTCCTGTAGGTGTAGCCGTGGCACAAGCAGCGGACTTAAGCGTAGCGGCAGCAGGTGCGGCTGTTATTGCAGGTGCTTACTTTGGTGATAATTTATCTATCATTTCTGATACAACGATTGCCGCAACGAACGGCGTAGGTGCCAAGATGAAAGATAAATTTAAAATGAATGTGCTCATTGCTATGCCCGCCGCATTCATCACAGCGATTATATATGCCATTGTTGGTGGGACTGGTAATGTAGAAGGCGATTTAAGTTTCAATTTCATTAATATTTTGCCTTATATATTTGTATTAATAGCGGCTATTGCAGGTTTAGACGTCATTCTTGTGCTTATTCTTGGTATCGGGATGGCTGGACTACTAGGTTTGGTTCAAGGTCAAATGGGTATCTTCCAATTTACGAAATCGATTGGTGATGGTATGGAAAGTATGTTCAACATTTTCCTTGTAGCATTCTTAGTATCTGGCCTTGTAGCATTGATTCGATACTATGGTGGTGTAGATTGGATCATTCAAGCTATGAAGCGAAAAGCTACAGGACGTAAAAGTGCTGAATATGTCATCAGTATGATGTCAGGTGTGCTGTCTGCCGCACTTTCACATAATACGTTAGCGATTATTATTTCGGCACCAATTGCAAAAGAGATTGGTGATGAATATAAAGTGCCACCTAAACGGATGGCCAGCTTACTAGATATATTTGCTTGTAGTGCTTTAATGGTCCTCCCTCATGACAGTGGGATGTTAATGGTAGAGCAATATGGCGATGTCTCTTATTTAGAAGTATTAAAATATTCATTCTATCCAGTTATATTGGTTATTTGTACAATTATTACAATTCAATTTGGTTTATTAGATGGGAATAAAAAGTTAAAAAATAAATAGTTGATGAAAAACTTATGCTTGATATAGAAAAAAGAGCTTCCATTTTTGGAAGCTCTCAGAGTGTCGACAAAGTCTCTGACTTTGTTGGCACTTTTTTGTGCACGCTTTCCGTGGGCACAGCCTCAGCCAGTAGTATTCGGCTAGTGCTTTTCCCGCAGGAGTCGGCCCAAATTACTGCCATTTTTCAAACAAAAATAATATAATATGTTTAAATTAAACAGTGGTGGGGTCTGTAATGTTGAATAAATCAATCGATAAAAGAAATAGAAACGAACGTAGCGGAGCTTCCATTTTTGGAAACTCCTTTTCTATATGATTATAATTAGTTATTTGCGCCAAGTATGTTCTGGGTCAGTCATATCTGATTTACGCATCTTAGAGACATAGGGATTGCCTTTTACAGTAAAGCGTAGTGGTTTAAATGTCCAGTCGCCTTTGTTTGGAATTCCAATACGTCCGCTTTCTTCAATAGCACATGGGTATTTACGATTTTTAGTGTCGATTAATAGACGACTTTCATTTAAACGAGAACCATCTAAATGTCGAGGAATATTAAAAGCTTTGGTCCACTTTCCAGGTCCGTTGGTTAATTCAAATCCACTTTTTCCTCTATTTAATTTCATGGTTTCGATACCTTCTTTAGGTTCGACAGCTCTAATTAATACACCTTCAGGGACGCCTTCATCTTTTGTGACAAAATTTATTAAAAGGTGATTGTGCATCACGTGTGCATATATCGTCCCACCTCGTTTATATAAAGATTCTACTTTGGGCGTTCTTTTTCCATTAAAACCATGAGCGGCGCGGTCTTCTTTGCCAACATAGGCCTCTGTTTCTACAATATATCCAGTGAATGTTTCGAGTTCATCTTGAAAAATCACTTTGATACCTAGTAAATCTTTAGCAATAGTTATTGTATCTCGACGTAAAAAATCCATGAGTTGTTCCTCCGATTTCTAGTTTTTTAAAAAATAAATATTTTTAAATGTTTTTTTTAGAATCAGTAAAATTGTATTACTACTTACAAAATAGTTTGTTACACTAAACTAAATAAGATATTTAAAGAATTTACATATAATGTACCAAAATTTAATGTGAATTAAAAATTATCTTTAACATATGAATATGAAAGGGGGAGTATTATGGAGCGGAAAGTTAGTTTTCTTCAAGCACTCAAATTGTTCTGGACAAACTATGTTAATTTTAAAGGGCGCTCACGTCGAAGCGAATATTGGTATATGATATTATGGCATATGATTTTTATGATACCAGGGCTAATATTACTTATTATAGGTTTTATTATGCTTGTTTCAGGTCTTTCATCTTATTCTGGTGAAATCACTGTAATTGGAGGCATTCTAATATTCATATCTTTTATATATCTTGTTATATATGGATTAGCTACACTGATTCCTTGTCGGGCATTATTGGTTAGAAGATTTCATGATACAGGTAGACAAATGTTGATTCCAGTGATTTATTTTGCCGTATTAATTGTTACTAATATTATGATTACATTAATAAATGCGATGGATCCTGAATATGCTAATATTTCTAGTATCATTACGCTGATGTTGATATATATCATTTATGCGGTATTAGGAATATATTGTTTAGTTATTTGTTGTTTGGATAGTGAGAGAAAAACAAATAAATATGGGACGAGCCATAAATATGGTAATCACATTCGCTCGAATGCTCACATGTATGAGGATACTTTTAACCCAAAAGAAAATGAGCAACTTGGACAAACTCATAATCAAAAACAAGAGGAATTAAAATACTGAAATTAAAACGCTGTTACCAACTTAGTTTAAGTGGAAACAGCGTTAGTTTTTTCTTGTGCAATATCACTTGCACAAGAAGTAATAAAGTAGAATCATGTCTAGCAAAGTTGAATTTAAAATGTAACTTTGCTTGATCTAATGGTATTATCAAAGTATATAATTTTTAAAAAGAGAGGGGTCGGGGGCATAATGTCACTAAACATTAAACATGTAACCAAGAAATATAAAGATTTTACAGCGGTTAATGATATTTCATTATCTTTAGAACAAGGTAAAATGTTAGGTTTTCTAGGCAGAAATGGTGCAGGAAAAACGACAACCTTCAGAATGATTTTAGGACTAACGCCAATCACTGAAGGTAAAATTGCATATAATGACAAACCCATAGACAAGACTTCATACAACCACATTGGCTATTTACCAGAAGAGAGAGGATTACATCCTAAAATGAAAGTAGAAGATGAATTACGTTATTTAGCTACTTTAAAAGGAATGAAGTCCAAAGAAATTACGGAAGCTATAGATTATTGGTTAGATAGGTTTGGTATTAACGAAAATAGAGAAAAGAAAATTGAAGCATTATCCAAAGGAAATCAACAAAAAATCCAACTTTTAGCAAGTATGTTACATAAACCAGAATTATTAATTTTGGATGAACCATTCAGTGGCTTAGATCCAGTCAATGTAGAGTTATTAAAATCAGCTGTTAAAGATTTAAATGATGCTTGGTACTACTATTATATATAGCTCTCATAGAATGGAACATGTAGAAGAATTATGTGACAATGTCTGTATTCTAAATCGTGGAGAGCTTGTTGTTTCAGGTCCAATTGATGAAGTGAAAGCAAATCATGGTAAGAAAAGCGTCGTCATAGAAACAGAACATGAAATGCCAGAAATAGATAGCATTGACGGTGTATTACAAGTAGATAGAAGTAAAAGAGAAATCAAAGCAATGATTGAGACAGAAGAGGTTGCTGAAAAAATTTATGAAGTTGTAATACAGTATGGTTTCGTCAAACGATTCCAAGTTGTAGAACCATCACTAAATGAAATCTTTATAGCAAAAGTAGGTGACGTCAATGGATAAATTCTTTGCGACTTTTTCCTTAACTTATAAAAGTAAAGTCAAAACAAAGTCATTTGTTATTTTTACAGCTATTGTGATTCTTTTAATGGTTGGCGCGGCGAATATTAATAAAATTATTGATTTATTTGATGATGGACCTGATAAAGTAGGGGTCGTCTCATCGAATAATGAAATCTATAAAGTCATTAAATCACAAGGTGATCAACTTGATGAAGGCGCAGACTTTAAGCAATTATCAGAAAAACAAGCAAAGTCACAGGTTAAAAACGAAAAATTAGATAAAGCTTACGTTATTAAACTGAGTGAAGATAAAAAACTTTCAGGTAAAATATTGAGTAAAGATACTGTTTCAGAACAAGATAAGCAAAAATTAAAAGCGACATTATCAACTATACAAACACAATTTGTTGCGGCGAATTTAAACTTATCACAAGATGAATTAAAGCAGTTACAGTCTCAAAGTGAAGTAACTTCAGAAGTGCTTGCAGATAATGCTAACAATTCAAATTTAAGTGAAGCTCAAAAAGGCTTTAATACAATGATTGTATATGCAGGCGTGATGCTTATATTCTTTATCATTTTCAATTATGCGAGCCAAGTTGCTATGGAAATCGCAACTGAGAAAACATCACGAGTTATCGAAATGATTATTACGAGTGTGTCACCAGTGACGCATATTCTTGCGAAGATGGCAGGTGTGGTTTCAGTAGCATTAACCCAAATCAGTATATTTATTGTGGTCGGCATTATATGTTTCTTATTGTTTGATATTGGAGATATGTTAAAAGGGTTTAATATTGAACCAAACGAATTAACCGTGCAATTAATCGTCGTAGGTATCATATCAATGATTATTGGTATACTTTCATATATTATTTTAGCATCGATTTTAGGATCTATTACTGCTCGTATAGAAGATATTAATCAATCATTAATGCCAATGACATTAATTAGCATGATTGCATTTTATATTTCCTTATTTAGTATCATGAACACAGATACATTATTGGTGAAAATTACCAGCTTCATACCATTACTTTCACCATTTGTGATGTTTGTTCGTGCATCCACGCCAGATGTTGCTATATGGGAAATTGTATTAAGTATGATTATATCTATTATCACTATTTTTATACTATTATGGGTTGCAGTGCGTAGTTATAAAGATACGATTTTGAGTTTTGATAAAGGCTTTATGAGTTCGGTAAAACGTATATTTAACAAAAAATAATAATTTAAAATGAGCGATTATAATAAACTACCATCAACATGTAATATGTGGAGGTAGTTTATTTTTTATGATTGATACATTTATTGTGTATAAAAAACGTATCTTTTTAGAGTGAATAGAAAGTTGTTTATATAAAATTACTATGTACTTATATAAATTAAGTAGTAGAATAAAGAGGAAATCAACAAAGTTATAATATTATACAATGAAAATTTGGCTATTATTTGTATAATAATAGAAAAAGTATAACAATTTTTATGATTGTTTGTTAAAATTGACGATTAGTATAGATAAACATTTGACTAAATTGTTACAATATAAGAGAGTAATAGAAGAATTAGGGAGTATTAAATATTACACAAGATTTGTGTTATTGCATCACAGTGACTTTGCAAGTTAACTTATGCTAGAGGGAAGCATAGTTAATCACATTGATGTTGTTACATTTAATCGTATTATGTGTGATAGGGATTGTTCACTACAATTGAATTATTATTTTCAAAATAAATATTCAAATAAATTGGACTTGTAGTGAGACAGTTTACATTGCCTAAACACAATGAAGATCCCCTTCTGAGTTGTGATTTACAGGCCACGTTTGTAAGTGATGTTTTTATTCATGATAAAACCTGATATTAACTTTTGAAAAAGTATTGGGTTTGAAAGGGAGTAATTGATGATGTTTGCAAAAGTAGAAAGCCAAAGTAATGGTATTGATTTAATTAAAATTGATAATGAAGAAACGAAAATTGTTTTTACAAATTATGGTGCACGTATTGTCTCATGGAAGTACGATGATAATAACATTGTACTTGGAAATGTTGTAGAAGCAGATGAATTCTATGAAGAAAATCCATTTCATTTCGGGGCAACAATTGGCCGTTATGGTGGTAGAATTGCAAATGCTACTTTCGAATTAGATGGAAAGACTTATCAGCTTGACGCAAATAACGGTGAACATAACATACATGGTGGGCCAGAAGGTATTGGTACACGCTTTTTTGATTATGAAATTGAAGAGCAAGTGGGCCAAGTAAAAGTTATTTTTACAACAACTATAAAAAGTTCGGACGACCATTTTCCTGGCGATATTGAGCTAGAAGTGATTCATACTTATGATGTTGATCATAAATGGACAATTGAATACAAAGCAACCGCTACAGAGAAAACGTTATTTAATCCGATGAATCATGTTTATTTTAATTTGAATAGAGATAATAATGTGATTGATAACCATAGTATTTCAAGTTCAAAATTAGATATGTATTTATTAGGCGACGATAATATCGTTGAAAGCATGGAACCAATTGATTTAGTGGACACGTTTAACGAAAGAAACATACAATTTAAAGACATCTTTACGAGTGAGCATCCAGTTGTGAAAGCACAAATGGAACGTTTTGGCGGCATCGATCATCCATTTGATATAGGTGGCAATGAAATGACCGTTGAAAATAAACGCTTTTTATTAACAGTGAACACTGACATGCCAAATGTTGTCATTTTCACATTTAATGATACTACAAGTTGGCAAAGTGACTTTAATATTTATAAGGCACATTCTGGTTTTACGCTTGAAACGCAATGTATACCAAATGACATTAACTTAATGGGAGAAAAAGCACCATCTATATTGGAAGCTAATCAACCATACTATTCAAAAACGTCATATAAAATTTTTGAAAAAGAGTTATAGAAACTAAATTGATATTATGCAAATAAGTCTGGGACATTAATATATGTCTCAGACTTATTTTTATATTGTCAGTAGTTAACTGCATTGGAAATGCGCTTATATTAAACTTTTAAAGACTTACAATTCTTGTATTCCATTTTCTAGTCATCTTTGCCGAAGTCGAATCATACAACAAACCTTATTAGAAAAATTTAGTTTTCTATCTAGTTCCATTTATATAGTTATTTCTCTGCGATGTTTTGTGCGCGTTTTAAAAATTTTTGCAATTTTGAATGTCTCTCGTCAGTTAGATAGGGATTTTTCAAAGCATCTGTTAACCGCGTTATATTTTTATTATCGTTATAATAGATGTCATTCAGTTCGAACACTGAAAGCGGCATATGCGTGTTTGAAGAATGTATGAATTCTAAATTTGCACCATTATCTACAAATCCTTCTTTGATAACTCTAAGATAAAACCCAGTCTTGCAAGAACGCGACATGCGCTTAACTAAATCTGGAATTTTATACTTTTCTTGAATTTTCCAACATGGTTCTCTTATTTCAGATACTTCTACAATTGCTTCATCTAATTGAAATTGATCACCCAAATAAATATCATTTTCATCTAAATCGACAGCAGTTAAATTCTCACCAAACATAGCATAGTCAGGTAATGTAGAAACATCATTTTTCCATAATTCATAGTTCTTCTTACTATAAAGACATAGCGCTTTATCTGGTCCACCGTGTCCTTTATATTCTTGCTCATCTTCAATAAACCCAGTCTTCGATAACCACATTTGACTTGTAATTCTCTTTTTGTTTAAGGCTGAGCGCATCGGTCTTTTCGTACTGTATGATAAATCTTGAATTTTACCTGTAGAAATTGCATCTAGCGCATAAATCATAATTCAGTACCTCCTGCAGTTTAGTGATTATCATTTTAAAACAATTTTCAGAATATGCAAGTGAACATATATTAGCGTCTTATATTTACGTTTTTTAGCTATGTATTTTTATGAATCTCATGTACAATAAAGATAAAAGTACTGTGTGTAAAGGGGAAGCATTATGAATAAAAAACAGTTGAAGTTAAGTACATTTGATGATGCATTAGACCAAATTAAAGATGGTATGGTTGTGGGTATTGGTTCAGGTTCAACAATTGAACTACTCGTGCCAAAAATCGCAGAGAAATTAGAACAAGCACATATTGATATAACTGGCGTCTGTACTTCAAACAAAACAGCTTATATCGCAAAGGAATTAGGTATGCGGGTAGTCGATGTAAACGATGTGGATAAAATTGATATCGCAATTGATGGCGCCGATGAAGTAGACAATCAATTAAACCTTATAAAAGGTGGCGGTGGAGCACTATTTAGAGAAAAAGTAATTGATGCTATGGCAGACAGATTTATTGTTTTAATAGATGATAGTAAATGCGTAGATTATTTAGGCCAAACGTTTAAGCTTCCTGTGGAAGTAGATAAATTTAATTGGCTACTCGTTTCTAAAAAGATTGAGTCATATGGTAAGGGTAATATTAAAGCAATACGCCGTGTTGTTGATGATGTGCCATTTATTACAGATAATGGAAACTATATATTGGACTTAGAATTAAACGGAAGTATAGATGCTTACGAAATGCATGAATATTTAATCCATCTTGTGGGTGTATTGGAAACCGGTTATTTCTTAGATGTTGCTGACCAAATTATTATTGGTTCACCAGACGGTGTGAAAGTACTTGAAAAATAAATAATACAAAAAGGCGGATGAGACATGTAATTATGTCTCATCCGCTTTTTTGTACTTTTATTTAAAGGTGGTAGTCCTTTGGGAGAGGACTGACTAGTTAATAAAGCAATATAGGACGCGCAGAAAGCATAAACACAAAATGCCGACAAAGCCAGAGACTCTGTCGACACTTTGTGAGGCATACCATACTCCCCAAGTTTTAATAATGTTACGCATTAGTGTAACTAACGACGGTGACCACGTTTACTTTTAAGATTAAAAGGTGAACGCGTTTGTTTATCATTTGAATCATTGTCTACTTCTTGATCATTATGTGTGGCGTGTGTAGTGTTTGATTCAGTTGATGATGTGTCTTCAACATGATCATCATCTGTAATGGATGCTTTCGCATTACTCACAGCCGAAGATTTACGAGAAGATGAATAACGTGCACTTGTTTTTAATGACTCATTATCGTTGTCAGTTGTATCATGTTTTACTTTTTCAGTAGATGCTTCAACGGAACTATTAGTCAAATTATTTGAGTCGTTATTATCATTAGATTTTGATTTGTCATCTTCTTCATTTATTTCAACATGGTCATCATACGTCGAGTTGCTTTCAGTGTTTGTTTTTTTTGATTATCATCAGTAGTTAAATCTGCGTTGTTTTGTTCAGTTGCTTCATTAACAGTAGATGTTGTAGACGATGCTGTATTTTTATCATCGACTGTTGAAGTTGTCGTCTTTGTTGTCTCATCAGTGTGTTGTTGATCTGAGTCGTGCGCTGTATGATGAGCCGCGACAACACCACTTGCGGCAGTCGTTGACTTTAAGCTGTCTGAAGACGATGTGCTTGTCTTATTTTCATCTTTAACACTATCTTCATCAACATCATCATCGGTTTGTGCATCGTTTTCAGATGTTTCATTAACATGATCAAGGTAGTTGTTATCATCCACTTCATCTAAATTACGTTTTGTGAAGAAATAAAGAATCACACGAACGATAATACTTAATAGAATGTAAACAGCAACAACAGCGGCCGTAGTTAAAGCAATTACTTTCATTGGGAACACATCGCCTAATTCTTCGTTAAATAAGAAAACGAGTCCAAATGACATTGTTGCATGGAATATTGTCGCAATGTATATTGTACGTCCTTTTGTAGCACGAATAAGTTCTCCAATAATCATTGAAAAAGCGAAAGAATAAAGGAAACTATATATCGCATAATCAAAGCTAAATGAAATATTAACATTCCATATTGAATAAATAATGCCCACAATAATAGATGCGATAAATGTATTCATCTTAGTTTCAACAATATGTTGTAAATAAGAACGGAAACCAAACTCTACTAAGAAAGCCATGATAATTTGACCAATAATAATTGATATAATTGAAACAGATAAATCGTCTGTTTGTAGAAGTACAAAACTATCAGCATAAACATTGAAGCAAATCATAGCAATAATAAAAATAATTAATGGTATGACAAGTGCTAAAATGATACGTTCTATAACTTTTAAACTAATTGAAAACTTTAAACTACCAAGTTGCGTACCTCTGTGTTTAAAGACGAGTAAACATATAACGGCAGCAATAAATGGTGCTAAGCTGCTCATGTCAAAGACAAAAGTTTTAAGAGAAATTGTACCTTGAAAATCTTTAAGTATAATAGGTGCTCGCATAAGCAATAATGAAGAAAATAAATATCATCATTGCCCATTGAAAACCTGGTATACGTTTTGTATTCATTATGTAACCTCCAATAGGGTTCAGAAAAATCATTTATTCCTAATTATACATACTTCTGAGTGATAAATAAATTAAATTCAAATATTTATCATTGAAATGTAATACTTTTACAAAATCAAACGTCTAAATGCAACAATTTTAATATGAATTTCAAAATTAACTTTTAAACAAGTGGGTAAAGATAATTATAAATATAATTGAATTGGTAAAAATGTAAGCGTATACTTTAAGTGTCGATATAGTTTCAAAAGGAGGAGAACTATGTATAAATTAGCACAACGTGATTTATGGACAGGAAGAGTAGATAGTGAAACAGAGGAAACAGAATTCAGGCATTTTCAAACAATACAATTTCGTAATATTGAAGATGAGTACGATGAGCCACGTCACGGTGTAGGTATGTTAGGTTATGCGGTTGATAAGGGTGTTGAACTTAATAAAGGAAGAATTGGAGCTAAGTTAGGCCCAGATGCAATCAAGAAAACTTTTGCTAATTTACCAGTCTTGAGAACATGTTCAATTTATGATTATGGTAATGTTGAACATAATCATGAGACTTTAGAAGAAACACAACAAGAATTTGCGCATTATGTTGCTTCATCGATACAAAGACATAACCAAACCTTTTTGTTAGGGGGCGGACATGATATCGCTTATGCGCAGTATTTAGGCACACGTGAGGCGTTTCCTGATGCTTCTATTGGTGTCATCAATATTGATGCACACTTTGACACTAGAAAAGAATCTGGTTCTACTTCTGGTACGACCTTTAGACAAATTTTAGAACAGGATGAAAGTACTGATTATTTAGTATTAGGTATTCAACAAGGTGGTAACACGCAAGCACTATTTGATTACGCGAAAGAAAGAGACATCGGTTTTGTTTATTCTGATGAATTGTTACATCAAATTTCTCCTCCAATTAAGGATAAGATAGAACGTTTTATACATGATCATGATGTGATTATGTTTACGATATGTATGGATGTTATTGATAGTGCATTCGCACCGGGGGTAAGTGCAAATGCTGTATTAGGCCTATCACCACATGTTGTGCTTGAATTGGCGAAACGTATTATTCCAAGTGAGAAAGTTTCTACTGTTAGTATTGCCGAAACGAATCCAAAATATGATGTGGATAATCGAACTGCTAAATTATCTGCTAATTTTTTGCATCATTTTATTCTTTAATATTCCAATAATCAATGCATTGATTTATAAAAGAAAGTACTCGTTCTGAGTGCTTTCTTTTTTTAGGTAGTTGATATAAATAGAACGACCTAATTTGGGACGCATTTCCAAAGCATCCAAATCCCGAGCGTTAAATGATTGATAATATACACGTGGAATAACTGCATATCCCAATCCTCTATGGACAAAATTAGTAGCCGCTTCAAAACGATCAACTTCCATAATGATATTCGGATGTATATTCATACGTGTAAAGTAATCATCAAGATGTTTACGCACTTGAGAACCTTTGGTAGGTAAGATTAATGGCAATGATTTAATAGACGTTATTTTAGTATCTGGAAAAGCATTTTTAGGTGTAATAACGACATAGGATTCCTCATATAGAGGAATAGATTTAATATCTTCATGACTAATTTGTTCATTGGTCAATGCAAGGTGATTTTCAAAATTGATGAGCTGTTCCAGTATTTTATTTTGGTCATGCACTTCAGAAACAAGGTAAGTCTGGTTGGGGTTATATTTTAAATGGATAGAAAGCACTTGAGAAATCCATTGATTTGCTGATTCTAAAATAGACACTTTGATTTTAGGCGCATGTCCCATATTAAGGTCATACATTTTTTCTATTGTTTGATGATAGTTCTGTATCAATTGTTGGGCGTAATTATAAAAATGAATTCCTTTTTCAGTGATTTTAATATCCTTAGTAGTTCTCATAAAAAGGTCATACCCTAAATTGGCTTCCATTTTTTTTATTGTAGTCGTTAAAGACGGTTGACTAATATGTAAAAAGTTAGCGGCTTTAGTGAAACTATTATATTTCACAACAGCGACAAAATACTCTAATTGAATGATTTTCAACACAAAGCCTCCTTGAATATTTGTTTTATTTATAGTCTTAAACTATTAATAATTAGTTTATTTATATTGGTAGGATATATCATATCATATTATACTTAGTAATATAGCGGGAGGCGTACTTTCATGTTAGGGGCGTGAAGTACATGTGGAAATTTTTCATTTATAGCTTGATTGGCATTATATGTTTCTTTGTACCTATAACGATTAATGGTAAATCAACAATTCTGATTGATCATATTGTTCAGTGGATTACATATTTGGTGAATCCAATTTTGCCATATTATGTATTACTTTTAATCATTATAGGTGCATTACATCCATTTATTAATAAAAAGTGGAACAAATCAAAAACTGATATTATATTTAGCTTATTTAAAGTACTAGGCGTCTTCATTGCTTTCATGATTGTCTTTGATTTTGGACCAGGATTTGTATTGAAAGAAAGTATTGGACCTTTTTTATACGATAAATTAGCGATACCACTAAGTGTGTTAATCCCAGTAGGAGCTATTTTATTAACATTTTTAGTGGGTTACGGTTTATTAGAATTTATTGGCGTAATTATGAGACCAGTAATGAGACCTATTTTTAAAACGCCAGGTAAATCAGCAGTTGATGCGGTTGCTTCGTTTGTAGGGAGTTATTCAATTGGCTTATTAATTACAAATAAAGTCTATAAGAAAGGCGACTATACGCATAAAGAAGCAGTTATCGTTGCGACAGGTTTTTCAACTGTATCTGCTACTTTCATGATTATAGTAGCTAATACACTAGGTATTATCGAACATTGGAACCTTTACTTTTGGTTCACACTTGCAGTGACTTTTATAGTTACTGCCATTACCGTACAACTCCCACCTATAAGATTTGAGAAAAACACGACATATCAGAACCAACCATATAAAGAAGAAAAACGCAGAAATATGCCTTTATTAAAAGAGTCTTGGTTAGAAGCTAAATTAGCTGTTAAAAATGCTGACTCACTAATAGGAAATGTACGTGAAAATTTACGTGACGGCGTCGTAATGACAATTGCGATATTGCCTTCTATTATGTCTATCGGCTTCTTAGGTCTAATTATTGCTGAATATACACCGATAATCGAATATGTATCTTATATATTTTATCCATTTATAAGTATATTCCCAGTCCAAGATGTAGCAATATTAGCACAAGCCTCAACCATTTCGATTGTTGAAATGCTGTTGCCTGCGGCGATTGCACAAACTGCTGATTTAGCTACGAGATTTATAGTAGGCGTAATGAGTGTTTCGGCAATTATCTTTTTCTCGAGTGTGGTGCCTGTGATTCTTTCAACTGAGATAAAAATATCAGTTGGTAAATTGGTCTTGATATGGTTTGAAAGAGTAGTACTTACTTTACTCATCACGATACCATTCGCATTATGGTTATTTTAAGATTTATTAAACAAAGGTTAATTAATTAAAATGAGGAGTGATTTTTCATGAGAAAAATAGTAGCAAAAAAAGGTTTAGATATTGAATGTAAAGGCTGGGAACAAGAAGCAGTCCTTAGAATGTTGTATAACAATTTAGATCCAGAAGTAGCTGAACGTCCTGAAGATTTAGTTGTATATGGCGGTATTGGTAAAGCAGCTAGAAATTGGGAAGCATTTGAAGCGATAGAAGAGACGTTACGTTCATTAGAAGCGGATGAAACAATGTTAGTGCAATCCGGAAAACCAGTTGCTGTATTTAAAACACATGAAGAAGCACCGCGTGTATTAATTTCAAATTCAGTGCTTGTACCAGAGTGGGCAAATTGGGATCACTTTAACGAATTAGATAAAAAAGGTTTAATGATGTATGGACAAATGACAGCAGGTAGCTGGATATATATTGGTTCCCAAGGTATTGTTCAAGGCACTTATGAAACATTTGGTGAGCTTGCTAATCAACATTACGATGGCACGTTAAATGGGACAGTGACTTTAACAGCTGGTCTAGGTGGCATGGGTGGTGCGCAACCTCTGGCCGTTACAATGAATGGCGGTGTTGTAATCGGTGTAGATGTTGATGAGACACGTATTGATAAACGTATAGAAACGCGTTATTGCGATGTGAAGACACATGATTTAGATGAAGCTTTACGTTTAGCCGAAGAAGCACGACAAGAAGGCAAACCATTATCTATCGGACTTGTTGGTAATGCTGTAGATACACACAAAGCCATTTTAGATAAAGGATTTAAAATTGATATTGTTACTGACCAGACAAGTGCACATGATCCATTGAACGGTTACATTCCACAAGGTTATTCTTTAGAGGAAGCAAAAGCGTTACGTGATAAAGATCCTAAAGCATACGTTGCGTTATCGCAAGATTCAATGAGAAAACATGTTGAGTTAATGATCGAATTCCAAAAAAATGGTGCAGTTGCTTTTGATTATGGGAATAATATTAGACAAGTTGCCTATAATAATGGCTTAGAAAACGCTTTTGATTTCCCAGGATTTGTACCAGCTTATATCCGACCTTTATTCTGTGAAGGCAAAGGACCATTCCGTTTTGCGGCTTTAAGTGGAGATCCTAAAGATATCAAACGTGCAGATGAAGAAATGAGAAAACTATTCCCAGATAATGAAAAGCTCATTCGTTGGTTAGATTTAGCTCAAGAAAAAATTGCATTCCAAGGATTACCTTCTCGTATAGCTTGGTTAGGTTATGAAGAACGTGCCAAAATGGGCTTAGCTTTAAATCGTTTAGTTCGTGACGGAGAAATTTCTGCACCAGTTGTTATTGGTCGTGACCATCTTGATTCAGGTTCTGTTGCGAGTCCAAACCGTGAGACAGAAGGCATGAAAGATGGTTCAGATGCTGTGGGAGATTGGGCAGTATTAAATGCTTTAATTAACACAGCAGCTGGTGGCTCATGGATTTCGTTCCATCATGGCGGTGGTGTAGGTATGGGTTATTCATTACATGCTGGTATGGTCATTGTCGCTGATGGTTCAGAACGCGCAGATCGTCGTTTAGGACGTGTATTAACGACAGATCCGGGTATGGGTGTTGTAAGACATGCAGATGCAGGTTATGAATCAGCAATTAATGTTGCTAAAGAAAAAGGTATCAAAATTCCAATGATTACGGGTAAAGGAGATAAAAAATGAATGATTTAATTATACAAAATATTAAACAATTAATTTTACCAAAATCTACAGAGCGTCCTTTAAAAGGAAAAGATTTAGACAAATTAGAAATCGTTGAAAATGGAACGGTAGTTGTTAAAGATGGCAAAGTGGTTTACTCAGGCGCCCATACAGATGAATATGAGGCGAAGGAAACAATCGACGCTACAGGAAAAGTTGTATCACCATCACTTGTTGAAGCACATACACATTTAGTTCATGGTGGTTCAAGAGAACATGAAATGTCGCTTAAAAGACAAGGCGTTTCATATTTAGAAATACTTGAACAAGGTGGAGGTATTTTATCCACAGTGGAAGCAACGCGAAATGCCACTGAAGAAGAGCTGTTTAAAAAAGCTGAAAAGAATTTGTTAACGATGATACAACACGGGGTTTTAGCTGTTGAAAGTAAGAGTGGTTATGGTTTAGATAAAGAAAGTGAACTCAAGCAACTACGTGTATCTAAGCGTTTAGCAGATAAATATAACTTAGATATGAAACATACTTTCCTAGGTCCACATGCAGTACCAAAAGATGCGAAATCTAATCAAGCCTTTTTACAAGAAATGATTGATTTATTACCTGAAGTTAAACAGTATGCTGATTTTGCAGATATCTTTTGCGAAACAGGCGTATTTACAGTAGAAGAATCCAGAAGATATATGCAAGTAGCAAAGGATTTAGGCTTTGATGTTAAAATTCATGCGGATGAAATTGATCCATTAGGTGGTCTTGAATTAGCAATTGATGAAGGTGCAATTTCTGCAGATCATTTAGTAGCATCCAGTACAGAAGGCAAAGCGAAACTTAAAGATAGCGATACAGTAGCTGTATTATTACCAGGTACAACGTTTTATTTAGGAAAAGAACAATACGCAGATGCTAGAGGGATGTTAGATAATGATGGGGCTATCGCAATTGCAACAGACTTTAATCCAGGAAGTTGTGTAACAAACAACTTACAACTTGTGATGTCGATTGCCGCATTGAAATTAAAATTATCACCAAATGAAATTTGGAATGCCGTTACGGTAAATGCGGCGAAAGCAATTGATGTTGACGCTGGTACAATTAATAAAGGTGACAAAGCCAATATTGTCATTTGGGATGCACCAAACCATGAGTATATTCCGTATCATTATGGTATAAACCATGCTGAAAAAGTAATTAAAGGTGGCAAATTACTGGTTGATAACCAAGTTAAGTTAAATAACTAATAACATTGAGTCTGGGGCATAAATACATGTCTCAGACTCAATTTTTTTCTAGTCAACATTATGGGCGGGAATACGAAATCAAATTTGATATCTATCCCGCTTCATTTTAAGGGTAAAACAAATTAAGTTTGAGTTGATTAAATATTTCGACAATTATGGTACCATGTTATTTAAAGCATACATGGGAGGTGACATCGAATGTGGGGCAAACTACTTATGTTAAACAATGGAGCGGGGATTTAAGTCAAAATATGCTCACAGGTATATTACTTGCCCTTGCATTACTTCCAGGCGCAATTGCATTCTCTTTCATCGCCGGTGTAAGTCCAACGATAGGCATGTTAAGTACTGGTTTGATGATGCTCGTGTTGAGCTTTACTGGGAATAGAACGTTGATGGTCTCAGCGCCAAGTAGTGGTGTGTCGCTAGTAGTCGCACCATTAATGGCAAGTCATGGTCTAAACGCGCTTATATTAGCTACATTGTTTATGGGTGTCATACAAATTATATTGGGATATTGTCACATAAATAAATTGTTAGACTTCATACCTACGGGTGTAGTCATTGGTTTTATGAATGCATTAGGTTTATTATTGTTTACCTCCCAATTAAAGCATATATTTAACATTTCAGCCTCGACATATGTGTTTGCAATTGCTTCATTCTTTATTATTTGGCTTGCGGGGCGATATATCAAACTTATACCAAGCACCTTTAATAGCTATTATTATATTGACACTACTTGCAGGAGTGATGAAACCAAACATTCAATATGTGTCTGATATGGCTTCAATACATATAAAAATGCCAATACCTTCCATACCAAATGAAATAAGTGATTTGAATATAGTGGTGATTGCATTGCTTTATGGTATAGCAATGGCTATTGTAGCCGTGATACAAACGACTTTAACTGCGCAAATGGTTGATGTTGTAACTTCGACAACCAGTGATAAGAATAAGGAATCTATTGGTCAAGGCATCGCGAACTTTATCGTTGGCTTGTTTGGAGGGTTTGGCGGTAGTGCACTTGTTGGACAATCACGCTTTAATGTAGCAATGGGTGCGAATTCAAGGTTGTCGACTTTCATCACAGGAAGCTTTTTATTGATATGTTTATTTATTTTTGGAGAGATTATCGGACGCATACCTATGGCAGTGTTAGCCACTGTGTTGATCACGATTTCACTTGGTACGTTTGATAGACGAACGTTGCCATTTATTCGCAAAGCACCCTTGTTAAATAGCGTTTTAATTATTTCTACCGTAGTAATTATTTTAATTACGAATAACCTTGCCTTAGGCGTCGTTGTTGTAACAATAAGTTATTACATGATTTACCGTTTTATTAATAAGAAAGGACGTGACATATAATGCCACAATATGAAGATTATGTGAATTGGAGAAGAACATTACATCAATACCCTGAACTTTCAGATGCTGAATATGAGACGACAAAAAGATTGAAACGAATATTAGAAGCGTATGATATTAAAATAATTGATTTACCACTAGAGACTGGTTTAGTTGCTGAAGTGGGACAAGGTGAAACATTCGTGGCTGTAAGAACAGACATTGATGCTTTGCCTATCCATGAGCAAGTGGTACATGAATTCACTTCAACGAATGAAGGTGTGATGCATGCATGTGGACATGATATACACATGGCCAGTATATTAGCGGTAGCAACAAGACTTAAAGATATTGAAAGCCAATTAAAAGGACGTGTCCGTATTATTTTTCAACCTGCAGAAGAACTGGGTTATGGGGCGCTACATATCACTGAATCAGGAGCGATTGATGACGCAAAAGCTGTATTAGGCTATCACAACTATCCGTCGTTAGATGTGGGTGAATTTGCAGTGAAGTCGGGTGTAATTACATCGTCTGTAGACCGTTTTGAATTTAAAATAAAAGGTACAGGTGCGCATGTCGCTAAACCAGAACAGGGTAACGACCCTGTCATCGTTCTAGGACAATTAATTAATAGTGTTCAATCGATTGTAAGCAGAAATTTATCTGCTTTTGATAGCGCAGTCGTAACTATAGGTGAAGTATCTAGTGGCAATACATGGAATGTTATTGCTGATCAAGCGTACGTCCAAGGTACTGTGAGAAGCTTTGATGAAGATAAACGTGTTTATATTGAAGAACGACTTAGAGCAATTGGAAGTGGACTTGCAGAAGCCTTTGATGTCGAAATAGAAACACTATATCATCGTTTACCAGGTGCCGTTAAAAACGATGAAAAATTAACGAATGACGCTATCGAAGTAGCCAAACAAGTTGGATATAATGTAGAAGTTATGGATAAACCTTTAACAATTGGCGAAGACTTTTCTGGTTTTGCAAATAAATATCCAAGTGTCTTTGCATTCATTGGGTCGAATAGTGAATATGATTTACATCACCCTAAGTATGACCCAGATGAACGTATTCTAGAAAAAGTGCCTGAGTATTTTGTTACATTTGTTCAAAAATTATTGAACGAAGTATAAGTTGTTAAACACTTTGTATATGTATTAACTCCTATAAAATTTGGGTAATGTATAGATATAATAATTATTTAAGGAGTGTTGTATTATGGCAGCCCAAGATCCAAGAACAAAATTTTCAAATGAAGATTTTCCAAAACAAGAACAAACGCTTCCTGGTTTACAAAAAGAATTAGAACCTAAACCAGATTGTGGGGAAACTTCATATATTGGTTATGGTAGATTAACAGATTATAAAATGTTAGTGACGGGTGGAGATTCTGCCATTGGAAGAGCTGCACGCTATAGCGTATGCGAAAGAAGGCGCAGATGTAGCGATAAATTATCTTCCTGAAGAACAAGCAGACGCCGAAGAAGTACAAGAAGTGATTGAATTAGCAGGTAGAAAAGCTGTTTTAATACCAGGAGATCTCCGAAATGAACAATTTAACTATGATTTAGTTGAGCAAGCTTATAATGAATTAGGTGGTTTAGATAATGTAACCCTTGTAGCAGGACACCAACAATACAGAGATGATTTAAAAAGTTTCGATACAGCTTCATTTACTGAAACATTTGAAACAAACGTTTATCCTATATTTTGGACAGTTCAAAAAGCACTAGATTATTTACAACCGGGTGCTACAATTACGACAACATCATCCGTGCAAGGGTATAATCCAAGTCCTATCCTACATGATTATGCGAGCATCAAAAGCGAGCAATCATTTCATTAACTAAAAGTTTATCAGAAGAATTAGGTGCCAAAGGTATTCGTGTGAATTGTGTAGCACCTGGGCCATTTTGGTCACCCCTACAAATATCTGGCGGACAACCACAATCGAAGATACCTACATTTGGTCAAAAAGAAGTGTTAGGTAGAGCAGGGCAACCTGTTGAACTTTCAGGAGTATATGTACATTTAGCTGCTGAAGAGTCGAGTTATACGACTGGGCAAGTTTATGGTGTAACAGGCGGAACTCAGTTAGACTAATGATATCAAAAGTTAGTAATCTCTTATAGATTATCTAGCTTTTATTTTTTGAAGGGTATGGTAATAAAATATGAAACAATTTAAAGCAGATACACTCTCTAAAAAACAAAATTATAAATTATTGAGTGGGAGTATAATTCCAAGACCGATTGCATTTGTTACTTCTCAAGATAAATCAGGTCATTTAAATGCGGCGCCATTCAGTTTCTTTAATATAGTGAATAGCGCACCGCCAATGATTATGATTTCTACGGTCCGTTCAGAAGGTGAACGAAAAGATACCTCAGTAAATATCGAAGAAACCGAAGAATTTGTCGTTCATATTACTGATGAAACAATTGTTGAAGAAGTTAATAAAACGGCAACACCAATAGAGCGTAAGCGTAATGAGCTAGAAAGAACAAATTTAACATGTATTGATTCAGAACTTGTTTCTGTCCCAGGGATACAACAAGCAAAAGTCCGCATGGAATGTAAATTAAACAGAATTATTCCATTGGGCGATCCACAAGAAGGTTCTGATTTAATTATTGGTGAAGTCGTTATGTTCCATATCGATGATGATGTATACTTTGAAGATAGTAAAATTGATGCTCAGGCATTAGCGGCTGTCTCGCGCTTAGCCGGCAATGACTATGCGTCGTTAGGAGAAACATTTACGATTGTGCGACCTACTGAATAAGGTGTCGCACTTTTTGTATATAGCGTATGATTGCAAAGTAATGTTGACAAACGTGCTTTAACGTATTAAGCTAAATCAGTATTTGACGAATTACAGTTGAAAATGTACTGTAATAGAACAATTTAATAACTTATCTAGAGAAGTGGAGGGACTGGCCCGTCGATACTTCGGCAACATGATGATGCGTGTGCCAATTCCAGTAGCATAAATGTATGCTAGAAGATAAGAATGAAAACACAACGTTTACTCTTTTCTTCAATAGAAAAGAGTTTTTTTATTTTCAAAAAGGAAAAACAAAGAAATAGCGATGAGTAAATTTCACGCTTTTACCCTTATAGAAAGTTGGTTTTGTATGGAGAAGATAAAGAAAGGTAACGCTTGGGCATTGATTCCATTGCTCGTATTTGTAGGCTTATTTTTAGGTGTAGGTATTGGTACGGGTGATTTTTCAACAATGCCTTTAAATGTAGCAATTTTAGTAGCATCTATTGTAGCTTTGATTTTAAATAGAAAAGAAACGTTTCATAAAAAAGTGGAAGTCTTCACAAAAGGCGCGGGTCATTCAAATATTATTTTAATGATGCTCATCTTTATACTGGTCGGAGCCTTCTCTCAAACTACTGAAGACATGGGTGGCGTGCAATCTACAGTTAATTTAGGATTGTCACTTATTCCAGAAAATTTAATTATCGTAGGCTTATTTATTATTTGTATGTTTGTTTCGCTTTCAATGGGTACCTCTGTAGGTACAGTAGCGACAATAGCGCCTGTTGGATTTGGATTGAGTCAAGCAACTGATGTCTCAGCAGCTATTACGATGGCTACGGTTGTAGGTGGTGCAATGTTTGGTGATAATTTATCAATGATTTCAGATACAACAATCGCAGCTGTACGTACTCAAAAAACAAAAATGAGTGATAAATTTAAAGTGAATATTAAAATTGTGTTGCCAGGTGCTATATTTACGATTATAGCTTTGTGGTTTTTAACAAATGGAGCACAAATTGATGCAACTAAAAGTTATGACTATAACATTATCAAAGTCTTACCTTATTTAATGGTACTGATATTAGCATTAATTGGTATTAATGTGATTATTGTACTTATAGGTGGTATCGCATTATCAGCAGTAATTGGCCTTATAGATGGATCATTTGGTTGGACGGGATTATTAGGATCTATTTCAAAAGGTATTATTGGTATGGAAGATATAGCGATGATTGCCTTACTTATCGGAGGTCTTGTAGCACTTATTCAACATAACGGCGGTATTACATGGTTACTTCACTTTGTTCGTAATAGAGTGAAATCAAAACGTGGCGCAGAATTAGGTATAGCTGGGTTAGTCAGTGCAGCGGATATTTCAACAGCGAATAATACGATATCGATATTGATGGCTGGTCCACTAGCAAAAGAAATTTCGGAAGAATACGATGTAGACCCAAGAAAATCTGCAAGTATTTTGGATATGTTTGCGAGTTGTTTCCAAGGACTCTTACCTTATAGTCCACAGTTAATTGCAGCAGCAGGTGTGGCATCTATATCTCCATTTGAGTTATTACCTTACTCTATTTATCCTATGATTTTAGGAGTTTGTGGTTTGATTGCAATCTTCTTTAACTTACCAAGATTAAATAAAAAATAAGGGGTTAAAAGGGAAGGAGAATCAGTGCATTGTTTGTATCTGATGAACCTCCCTTTTTATTATGTTGGAATATAATGTAATTTTATAAAAAGTTCTTAAATACATGTTTTTACGGAAGTGACGTTTAAAATTTTGACGTTTACTGACTATTGACGATAAAATATAGAAGTTGATCGTTTTAAAGTAAAGACTAGAACATTTTATGATTCATATGATTATTGTTTAGAAGTCTTGTAGAATAGGTTAGAATAGAATTAAGAGTGAAAGTAGGTGAACAATCGTGGGTAAATATAATGTTGAAAATGAATACGTTGAGATTCGACTTGAACGACTATTTAAAGTTGAACCAGAATTATTATATCAAGCATGGACAGATCAACGTTTTCTTAAACAATGGTTTATGACAACAGATAGAACAAATAAATCAATTCATATTAACGCTGAACAAAATGGAAGTTATGAAATAGTTGACGTTCGTAAAGGGAAAGAAAATGTAGTAAAAGGTTCTTTTATTACGTTAACACCGTATGAATATATCGTCATGACAATTGGTATGCCAGAGTTAAGTGATTCTGAAGATACAATTGAAATTGAAATATTCGAAAGAGAAGCGGGCATCACACAAATGATTTTTAATTATAAAGCTTTTGTGCCAAAAGAACGTAGATATACAACACTGGAATATAAGCAGAAGAAAAAAGAATATCATGATTCTACTGCGCATGGTTTTGAAATATTATTTGATAAATTACAAGTGGTATTGGAAGAATTTGAATCAGACCTTTAACATGTAATGAGATGTTGTGAATATAAACTGTTAGCAAAGTTGTCGCTTTGTTGGCAGTTTTTTTGTGCGCTTTCGCCCAAGTATAACTTCTACTGTACAATATATATTTCATACTCGCTTGCCTAGGGCATGGTCTCAGCTTGTATATAGTCTTCGGTTCATGCTGTTCCTCTCAGGCGTCTCGTATGAAATTAGGTTGAAAATACCGTAGAACAAATTAAAATAACACCACGCCATAAGTAGATGTTAATGGTGTGGTGTACTGATATTTGAACTTAGAGATGCTTAGTTGTATTGCAATAGTAATAAGCTCAGCATAAAGTTTGTGAATTATTAAGAAATAATTTCACCTTTTTCTATGCGCTCGTTAAACTTACGCAATAATGTTTCGAAAAATATGTGATAACTTATAAAGCTTGAATAATCTATACCGTCAGCAAGATAAAAAGTGTTGCTAGAGACATAAATATTATAATCAGCTTTTTGAGCAAGTGTATTATCATTTAAAGTAGTTATGGAGAAAAAATACTTTTGACGTAACTGTAATAAGTTGGTGATATCTGTTAATTGATGAGATTCACCAGAAAGAGAAATAATGAAGAAAATATCTGTAGGTGTTGTTCTATTAAGGACCATTTTAAATTCGTGTACATCATGTAAAACAATAATATTTTTATGAATTGTTAACAAAATACGTTGCGCTTCTTGGGCGACATTCATTTGCGCGACGCCTGTCCCATACAAATAGACGGTCTCTGCTTCATTGATTTTATCAGTGACAAGATTATAATCAATGCGTTCTAAATATGTAAAAGTATTTTCGACGTCTTGTTTAAAACCTTCGATAGAGTCTGAAGGGAGATTATGAGATTTTTCAGTTTCAAACTTTAAATAAGATTTAAAGTCACTATAACCATCAAAACCTAATTTACGTGTAAAACGATGAATAGTTGCATTTGAAGCATGTGTATATTCTGCTAAGTCTTGAATTTTCATTGTTTTACATTTTGTCGTATGTGTATTGATAAAATGAGCAATATGTAAGTCATTCTCATTTAATTTATTAAAGTTATTATTAACGCGTTCATCTAAAAACAATATGATAACCTCGCACTTCATGAAAATATTTTCAACTTTTGGAAATATAATCTGATTATACAAAACTATTCGTAATATAGTCAAACCATTGCTTATATGTAAGCGTTTCCTTTAGTATTGAGATAAGATTTGAAACAGACGTATCTAAAAAATGATAAGTTTACATATAAGTATTTGAATGTAAGTTATCTAAATTTAATAGAACTTGGGGGTATATTTTTATGAACGCAATTAAACGATTTGGGAGTGCGATGATAGTTCCAGTGCTGATGTTTGCTTTCTTCGGTATTGTCTTAGGGTTTGCTACATTATTTAAAAATCCGGCAATAATGGGAAGTATTGCAGAAGATGGGACGACTTGGTTTAGAATATGGTCCGTAATAGAATCTGGTGGTTGGGTAATATTCGATCATATGGAAATTGTATTTGCTGTCGGATTGCCACTTTCTTTAGCTAAAAAAGCACCTGGTCATGCCGCACTAGCAGCTGTTAATGGGCTATCTCATGTTTAATACATTTATTAACGCTATTCTTACACAATGGCCACATACATTTGGGGCTAATTTTGAAAAAGGAGTCGAGAATGTTACTGGACTCAAAGCAATTGCCGGGATTGAAACGTTAGATACCAATATTTTAGGTGGTATTATAATTTCTAGTATTGTGACATGGATACATAATAGGTTCTACAGTAAGAAACTGCCTGAAATGCTAGGTGTGTTCCAAGGATTAACATTTGTAGTAACGATTTCGTTTATTGTTATGTTGCCGATTGCATTGATAACATGTATTGTTTGGCCGACGATTCAAGGTGGTATTTCTTCATTACAAGGATTTATCATAGGATCGGGTTACATTGGGGTATGGCTATATCACTTCTTAGAAAGAGTACTTATTCCAACAGGTTTACATCACTTTATATATGCACCAATTGAAGTAGGTCCAGTAGTGGTAAACCACGGATTAAAAGCAGAGTGGTTTGCGCATGTAAATGAATTTGCTACGAGTACGAAGTCATTGAAAGAACAATTCCCTTATGGATTTATGTTACAAGGTAATGGTAAAGTATTTGGTTCGATAGGTATTGCATTAGCAATGTATTCAACTACACCTAAAGAGAATAAGAAAAAAATTGCAGCGTTACTTATCCCGCCTACATTAACTGCTGTAGTTGTAGGTATTACAGAACCATTAGAATTTACATTCTTGTTTATTGCACCTTATTTATTTGTATTGCACGCACTATTAGCCGCAACAATGGATACACTGATGTATGGATTTGGCCTCGTAGGTAACTTTGGTGGCGGTCTATTAGACTTCTTTGCTACCAATTGGATACCTTTAGCACAAAATCATTGGTTAACATATGTAATTCAAATCATTATTGGTCTTGTATTTACAGCTATTTATTACTTCTTATTCAGATTCTTAATTTTAAAATTCAATATTCCACTTCCTGGTCGTAAGAAAGATGAAGAAGACGTGAAGTTGTATAGTAAACATGATTATAAGAGTAAAAAAGGCAGTGATGACAAAGGAAACGCAACATCTACTGGTAATGAATACGAAGATAAAGCAAATTATTATTTAGAAGGCCTTGGTGGTAAAGAAAATATCAAGGACGTAACAAATTGTACGACACGCTTAAGATTAACAGTGAATGATATAGATAAAGTAGAAGATAGTGGTTATTTCACACATAATCAAATGGCACATGGATTAGTTAAAAGTGGTAAAAATGTCCAAGTCGTTGTTGGTATGTCAGTACCACAAGTAAGAGAAGCCTTTGAAAACATCGTTAACGAGGAAGAGTAAGATTAAATAGATAATAAAAAATAAGCACAGCCCGTATGGAATCGTTCCATGGGCTGTGCTTTATTATATAAACGAATTACGAAATTCTAGCTTTATTCATTAATCTTGGTTGATATATTGCACCAAGTACATCAATGTTATGAGTAGCAATCATTTGGATGAGTTTTGCGAAAACTTTAGGAGAACAAGAAACATTTATTTTATCTCTATTGAAGGTATATGTAATATGCTCCGTTTGATTGATTAAGTTCAAAATATCAATGACTTTGTCTTTAACAAAAGCGTCGTAAAGTCCATCGATAGTTAGTTCAAAACGTTTAGAAGATAACAATAAATGATCAAGATCTAATAATTTTTCAGAATGATTACTTTCTATAATTTGATAAATTAAATAATTATGGAAGCTCAGAAAACTAATAATATATGGTAACTGGTATTTTGGTAAGTTGACCTTTAATGCATACAAGTTATTTTCTTTAAAAATTGAAAACTTGAATGAGTTGCAAAAATTAATTTGCTTACATAATTTAGTTAAATTTTTACGTGTGGCACGTTTGTTAAGTCCACCTATATTTAACACAAAAGTTTCCGTTCTATCTAAAAACATATTATACCTCCATATCTATATAAAGTGTCATATGGATATTAATCATAATATTCTTTACACTTAAAATTATACAAGTTTTTATTTCTATTAAATTGTACCACTCTTTTAAAATGTTGACACTAGGTCTTTAGAACGAAGTTGAAAATTATTTTTGAAGTTAAATTTTTGGCTTTTAAAAAGTTGGAATATTTTGAAAATTCAGTTGTATAGCTGTTTAAAGTATGATACATTTTTCATTATTAATACATAGAGGAAGTGTTTAGAGATGTTATCAAAAGTGAGTAAGTTTGCAACAAACACATTCTTGATATGGATGTTAATCGCCGCAATAATTGGCTTTATTTTTCCAACTCAGTTAGCTACGTTAAGTGGTTGGGTGCCATATTTACTTGGTATCGTAATGTTAGGGATGGGATTGACCATTGACCCGAAAGATTTTAAGATTGTATTTCAATCGCCAAAGTGCGTAATAATTGGTGTGATTTTGCAATACACAATCATGCCTTTAGCGGCTTTTTTAATTGCTAAATTATTTCAATTACCACCAGAAATTGCAATTGGTGTGATATTAGTTGGGTGTTGTCCAGGGGGAACATCAAGTAACGTTATGAGTTATTTAGCAAATGCGAATGTTGCGTTGTCTGTAGCTATTACAAGCGTCTCTACGTTACTTGCTCCGTTCTTAACGCCAGCATTAATTTATTTATTCGCACATGAATGGTTACAAGTTTCATTTATGAGTATGTTTTGGTCAGTAGTGCAAGTGATACTTATTCCTATTGCGATTGGTTTTATATTACAAAAAGTATTTAAAAAATTCGCTGATAAGACTGCAACTGCATTGCCAATCGTTTCTGTAATTGCTATTTCACTGATACTCGCTTCTGTAGTAGGTGGGAGTAAATCACAAATACTAGAAACAGGATTGCTCATTTTTGCAGTAGTCATACTACATAACATTGTTGGTTATGTATTAGGATATACATTAGCAAATATATTTAAACTGGAACGCGCTGATAAAAAAGCTGTTTCGATTGAAGTTGGTATGCAGAATTCAGGGTTAGCAGTAACATTAGCTACTGTACACTTTAGTCCTTTATCGGCAGTGCCTGGGGCAGTATTTAGTTTGGTACACAATATTACCGGACCAATTTTAGCAAAATATTGGAATAAACGGTAATAACACTAGAAGCATAAATAATGAGGCTGGGACATATCACATGTCTCAGCCTCAATTTCTATATTACCATTTTAAAATCTAAACTACATATTTCGATTTTAAAATATGATAAGCTAGCATTAATATAATTTAACGAAACAACAAGTGGACAGAGGAGGATATATTATGTATAGAGCAGTCATATTTGATTTTGATGGCACGATTATTGATACAGAAAGGCATCTATTTGAAATCATTAATAAGCACTTGAAAAAACATAATTTAACTGAAATAACATTGGATTTTTATCGTCAATCTATTGGCGGAGTCGCGACGGATTTACATCATTATTTAGAAAGTCAATTAGGTAAAGAAAATAAGCATGAAATTTATGTCGAACATAGTAGCACAAGCGTTGATTTGCCAATCATTGATGCAATGAAACAGTTAATGGACTATTGCAAAAAATGTCATATACCCATGGCGATTGCGACGAGTAGCTATAGAGCTGACATCAAACCAGCTTTTGAAAGTCTAGGATTAAGCAATTATATCGATATCGTTGTAGGTAGAGAAGATGTTGAAGCGGTTAAACCAAGCCCTGAGCCATACCTCACTGCTGTTCAAAAACTGAATTACAATCCTGGAAATTGTTTAGCAATCGAAGACTCAGTTAATGGTGCAACTGCCGCAGTTTTAGCTGGTTTAGATGTTATCGTCAATACAAATACAATGACAGAAAAACAAGATTTTAGCGAAGTGGCATTTACTGGAAAAGATTTAACCGGTGAAGAAATCATTACGACGTACTTTGAGAAAAATAGAGGCTAATTAAATGAGTGGATATTTAATTTTATTTTTCTTGGGTGGACCCATTGTATTGGCGATAAGTAATTTGGTATTAGGTCCGATTTTTAATAAAAAAATACCTTTTAAAATACAATTTAGATCATTTATGGTAGGAACGGTGGTTTATTTGTTAGGCGCTAGTTTAATATATTATTTTGTGCTTCAAGATAAATTGTAAATTTGGACCTGATTTTAAATATAAAAAGGGAGCTTCCATATGGAGGATCCCTTTAGCACGCAAACAAAGCACTGTTGCGAACTCAACTGCATTATATATGTTAGCTTATATTTAATATAAACATTGTTAATTATAAAAGTTGGAAAATCAATGTTGCTACAACGAGGACAAGTAGTATTGAATCTATACCTACCATGATTGCAAAACGCGTATTTTTTTCCCCAGTTTCTTTAGAGGCTTTTACTGCTTTTAAATTAGGAATCAAACTTACAATCAGTAAAATAATTACAATAACGCCTATAATCATACTCATGATTTGTCACCACCATTTTTATTTTTTTCTATATATTCCCAAACATAACCGACGATGATACCAACAATTAAACCGACAATAATACCAACTTTTATAGTAGATATTAAAGCACATATGATAATAGCTAATAACAATGCGATTGGAATCGTGATACCAAATTTATATTTTCGTTCTGGTGAATCAACAATAGAAAATAAGACATAATATAATATAGCAAATACTACAATTACAAGTAGACTTTTTAAAATTAATTGTCCAATTGAACTATCTGAACCAGTAACATAATTTAATAAGAAAAATAACACACCAAAGATAAGAGAAACTGTAATTGTTTTTTTAAGTAAAATTTTATTCATGTTGAACTCCTTTGTAATAAAATCTAATGAAAATTATACCATAGAAAGTTTGAAATATAGAACGTCACAAAATTAATGCAACCTTTGCCCGTCATATTGATGATGATCATTTAAATATGCGTAAAACAATCCGATGATCAAACCCCCGCCAATATAGTTTCCAATTGCGAGCACCAAGTAAATTGATTAATGTAGGAATAACTGCCAATAAATCACTTTGATAAACGAGTCCACCAACAAATAATACAGAATTATAAACGACATGTTCATAACCCATAAAGGCGAATATGGATACGCCAAACATCATGACAAACATTTTAGCTAGAATGTCATCAATTTGCATGGCGATAACTAATGAAATATTGATAAAAAAATTCGCGAATATCCCTTTGATTAAAATTGCTAAAAATCCTGCGGCAAATAGTTTATGCTCTATTGTAATTTCAAGCTGTATGAACATCTCCGGAGACATAATATCTGAATGTCGTGTGAGTGTGAAAAATATTAATCCTCCCGCCACGTTTCCTATAAAGCATAAGGTGAAAATTTTTAAGACACGCATAGGGCTAATAACATGATAATACAATCCAACAGTGAAATACATAAAATTACTTGTTAATAATTCTGAATTGGTGAATAGTATTAGCACTAATGCAAAACTAAAGGCAACGGATGAAACTAAATTTGTAACACCAGAGGGCACATCGCTTCCAAGAGAAGCTTTAATCAACAATATGAATACAGTAATAATACCTAATATAAAGCCGGCCATGGTTGCACGTAATAAATAACGTTTAAAGTAAAAACTTTGAAGTACATCCTTGGTTCTAATCGTATCAACTACATGATCAATCCACGCCTTACCATAGAAGACTTTATCCCATTTAATGTTTTTCTCATTCAATTACGTATCCTCACTTTCGATAGATTAGGACAAGTATACTATGACAATCAGTATTTGTGAATAAATTCACAATATCTCCATAATAAATTTTATGAATTATATTTGAAGTAGGTATGTTCCACTGTGAATCACTTTAAATAAATCGTGATGACATTTGAAAAATCAAAAACAGTGAAATTCATAAAATTACTTTGCTTTTTTTGACGAAATAAAATACAATTAATAACGGAAATGTAAGCCCTTACATAAATCGAAAATAATTGTTCCAATTTTTAGATTTTATAGTATAATGGCGACATGATAAGTGTTTCATCTTTATTTATAATCGAAAGAGATGGGGTTTGAATTATGAATGAGAACAATGAGTTACAGAGGGGACTAGGTGCGCGTCAGATGAGAATGATTGCACTTGGTGGAACAATTGGAGTCGGACTGTTTTTAGGAGCTACAAGCACTATAAAATGGACAGGTCCTTCAGTTATATTTGCATATTTAATTGCAGGTATATTTATATTTTTAGTAATGAGAGCAATGGGAGAGATGGTTTATTTACACCCAACTTCTGGTTCCTTTGCTAACTTTGCAAGTGATTACATACATCCAGTAGCTGGTTATTTAACAGCCTGGAGCAATATTTTCCAATGGGTAGTTGTTGGTATGAGTGAAGTAATAGCTGTTGGAGAATATATGAATTATTGGTTTCCTGATTTACCGCAATGGATACCAGGCGTTATTGTAGTAGTATTATTGGCTTGTGCAAATCTTGTGTCAGTTAAAGCTTTTGGTGAATTTGAATTCTGGTTTGCAATGATCAAAATCGTAACGATTATCTTAATGATAATTGCTGGTTTTGGAATTATCTTCTTCGGGTTAGGTAATGGAGGAGAGGCAATTGGACTTTCTAATTTATGGGCTCACGGTGGTTTTATGCCTAATGGTTGGTTAGGGTTCTTCTTTGCACTATCTATTGTAATTGGTTCATATCAAGGTGTAGAGTTAATTGGAATCACTGCCGGAGAAACAAAAGACCCACAAAAAAATATAAAAAGTGCAGTTAATGGCGTCATTTGGCGTATATTAATTTTCTATATTGGAGCTATTTTTGTAATTGTTACAGTTTATCCTTGGGATCAATTAGGTAACATTGGTAGTCCATTTGTTGCTACATTTGCAAAAGTTGGTATTACATTTGTCGCTGGACTAATAAACTTTGTTGTACTTACTGCGGCAATGTCTGGCTGTAACTCAGGTATATTTAGTGCAAGTCGTATGACATTGAATTTATCTCAAAAAGGTATGCTACCTAAATTCTTTGGTAAAGTTATGAAAAATGGTGTGCCAGTCTGGACTGTAATTGCAATTGCATTAGGTATTTTAATCGGTGCATTATTGAACGTTATTTTACCATTATTTATTAAAGGTGCAGATAGTATATTTGTATATGTTTATAGTGCATCTATATTACCAGGCATGGTGCCTTGGTTTATGATTTTAATTAGTCACTTAAGGTTTAGAAAAAATCATCCTGAAGAAATAGAAGGGCATCCATTCAAAATGCCAGGTGGGGCTTTTACTAACTATATTACAATGGCATTCTTTATTGTCGTATTGATAGGTATGCTATTTAATAAAGAAACAGTAGTCTCAGTAGTAATAGGTATAGTATTCTTATTATTCATGACGATGTTCTTTTTCTTAAAAGGCTATCATAAGTTAGGTAAAGATAAACAAATTTAACATAGGTTGATAATTCAACTGAAATATAGGTTAGCTATTTTATGACTGAAACTACTAAGTTATAAAATAGCTAACCTTTTTATTATAAAAAATAGCTCTAAAACTGTGGATATAAGTGCTTGTATAACTACTGTTTTACAGAAAATTTACATTATTAAAATATTGACGCAAAATTAATGGATTACACTTAACATGTAAGCACAATAATACATATCAAAGGAGTTATTAATTTATGAAACTATTTAATAAGTTAGCAACTGTAACTGTAGCTAGTGCAATTGTTGTTGGCTCGGCATTAGGCAATGTACAACCAACATATGCTTCTGGTAATGGAAAAGCATCAAATGATACACCTGATGTATCTTATATGGGAAATACTGAAAACCCTAAAAATGTAATATTCTTAGTAGGCGATGGTATGGGGCCATCTTATAATTCAGCGTATCGTTATTTCGCAGATAATCCTGAAACAAAAGAAATGGAAAAAACTGCGTTCGATAAACATCTTGTCGGTAATCAACGTACAAATCCAGCTGATCCAAAAGAGAATGTAACGGATTCAGCAAGCATCTGCTACTGCATTTAGTTCTGGTCATAAAACATATAATGGCGCAATAGGTGTAGATGAAAATAAAGAAAATGTTAAAACAGTATTAGAACAAGCGAAAGAAAATGGTAAATCTACCGGTTTAGTTTCAACTGCTGAGATTACAGATGCAACACCTGCAGCTTATGCATCACACGTAGATTCACGCGATAAAAAAGATGAAATCGCACAACAATTTTATAATGATAAAATTAACGGCGAACATAAAGTAGATGTCTTACTCGGTGGTGGTGCAAAATATTTCGGTGAAGAAAATGGTAATTTAACAGATAAATTCAAAAAAGATGGTTATGATGTTGTAGATAATAAAACCGATTTACAAAAATCAACAAGTAAACAAATATTAGGTTTGTTCGCTGATGGAAATATGCCATTACAAATAGACGCACCTGATAAAAATCCTAAACTATTAGATATGACAGAAACTGCAGTTAATAAATTACAGCAAAATGATAAAGGTTTCTTCTTAATGGTGGAAGGCGCTTCGATTGATAAAGCAGGGCACCCAAATGATGTTACTGGTGTAATGTCAGAAATGGAAGGTTTTGAAAAATCATTTGATTATGCCATGAACTATGCTAAAGAACATAAAGATACACTTGTAGTAGCAACTGCAGATCACTCGACAGGTGGTTTATCAATTGCCAAAGGTGAAGATTACCTCTGGAACCCTAAAGTAATTCACGATATGAAACATTCAGGCACATACATGACTGAACAAATTGCCAAAGGTGAAGATGCTGAACAAGTAATTAATGAAGGTTATGGTTTTGATGTAGAAGCGGCTCAAATTGATAAAATTAAAGATGAAGCTGAAAAACTGAAAAAATTAAATGAAGATGATGAGGCATATGAAGGGCAATTACAAGAATTACAAAATGCAATTCAAAAACCAATCAATGATAAATCGAATACGGGGTGGACTACAACCGGACATACAGGTGAAGACGTGAACACATATGCGTTTGGTCCCGGTAGTGATAAATTCCAAGGAAATATAGATAATACAGATAATGCTAAAAACATTTTTGAACTTTTAAAAAGTGAAGCTAAATAAACAAAATATCAATATTTAGGGTAACTTGTAATAAGGGACTAAAAATCGCTATACGTTTTACTAGTCCCTTATTCAAATTCATAAAAAAGCACCTATCGAAACAGCGTATTATGCTGACGATAGGTGCTTTTCTTTAATATAGTTCAACTTAACATATCGATTAATGTTTAAATTGAATTTTAGATAAATGCTTACGGTAATTATCTAAAGCCATTTTAGACTGCGTAATAGAGTCTAGTGCACTTTGATAATTCAATGCAATATAACGATAGTAAAGTATATCTACTGTAAAAAGTTGAGCAAATAGTGATGTTGTTGCGACCATACGCAGTTCGTTTTCATCCGTTTGACCATATATTAAAGTATGGTCTGAAACTTTTGCGACTGGGTTATCATTAGAACTAGAAATTGTAATAATTGGAATGTTATAGTCCATTGCGACTTTAGCCATAGATTGCATTTCACTGTGATTACCTTGATTTGTTACAAAGATAATACAATCATTTTCATCGTGTGTCGCTAACGTTGACATAAATAAATGCGTTTCTTGTAACAAACGGACATTGAGTCCAATGCGGGATAATTTTTGAAATAAATCAGTAACGATGACGAGTGAAGCACCATAACCAAATAGGAATATTGTATTTGAACGCTTCATTGTTTCACAAATACTGTCAATACTATATTCATCTATGTACGTTGATACATAGTTCATCGTGTCTGTTGCACGAGATAGCATTTTTGTTTTTAACGTATCGACTGACTCATTATCCGCTAATTCGAGGTGATTATTATGGATTGCATCATCAGGTAAATAACGAGAGATGGCAATCTTTAATTCTTGGAAACCTTTATCTGTAATTTTTTTACTAAATCTAACGATGGATGCTGTGCTAGTATGAATCTCGTTAGATAAGTCTTGAACTGACATATTGATAATTTTATGTGGTGAATTCAAAATAAAATCTGCAATCTTTTTCTCACTTTTAGTTAACTGAGCATAATTGCTGTCAATTTTGTAAAGTACGTTGGTCATAGTTAATCACCTAAGCTATCAGATTCTCTCATAGTCTTCGTCGTACCTAAGAAATAGGTGAAGACGAAACCACCTGCATACGCGACGAGTAGTCCTGCAATATATCCTAAATACATATGATCTGAAATCAAAGGTAACAATGAGATCCCACTAGGTCCGATTGCAGTTGCCCCAATGTGACCAATACCTCCAACAACAGCGCCACCAATACCTCCACCAATACATGCAGTGAAGAATGGTTTGCCTAACGGTAAAGTGACACCATAAATTAAAGGTTCTCCGATTCCTAAAAATCCTACAGGTAGTGCACCTTTGAGTGTATTTCTTAAAGTTGTATTTTTTCTACATCTTACCCATAAAGCTAAAGCAAGCACCAACTTGACCAGCGCACTGCCATTGCGGCAATAGGAAGTAAATAAGTTGCACCCGTTTGATTGATCATTTCAATATGAATAGGCGTAAATATATGATGTAATCCTAACATAACTAGTGGTAGGAAAAAAGCACCGATGATAAAGCCGCTAAAAACGCCACCGATACTGATTGTAGCATTGATGACAGATACTAAACCGTCAGAAACAAAACCAGCTAATGGCATAAAGATAAATATAGTTAATAAACCGATGATAAATAACGTAATAGTAGGTGTGACAATAATATCTACTGCATTAGGGACAATTTTATGTAATCGTTTTTCAACGATACTAAGAAGCCAAACTGCAAAAATAACGCCAATAATACCACCTTGACCAGGTTGTAGTGGTTCGCCTGTAAAGATATTAATAATCGCATTTTCATCAGTTAATCCTGTGAGTAATGTAGTACCACCAATAACACCACCTAATCCTGGTGTTGCGCCGAATTCTTTGGCCGCATTAATACCTGTAAAGATAGCTAGATAAGCTAACATACCATCTTTAATTACATTGAACACTGTGACAAGTTGTGTAACCCAGTCACCTGAAATTTGACCAGCAGCTAAAAGGTTACTTAATACTGCCGCAATACCACCAATTAATCCGGCACCAATAAAGGCTGGAATTAACGGAATAAAGATATTGGCAATTGTTTTTAATAATTTATTAAAGGCGCCGCGCTTTTGTTTACTTTGAATTGCTGTTTTATTTTCTTGTGCTTTTGCTTCAGCATCAGCTTTATAATTCGTTGAATTATGAGGGATTGTTTCCCCTAGACGTACACCGCTTAATTGAGATATATGATCCGCTACTTTATTAACAGTACCTGGACCAACTACTACTTGCACGCGTTCGTCTTTTACGACGCCCATAACACCTTGAGTTGCTTTTAATTTATCATAATCTACTTTGTTTTCATCAATCACTTTAATTCTTACACGTGTCATACAATTAATAACATTATCCATATTATCAAGACCACCAACAGCGTCTATAATATGTTCTGCGAGTTTTTGTTCTTTTGTCATCCTATATACCTCCTTATTGCATCATAGTTATATGGTTCATGTGGCAACGTGACATTGCTATTCAAATCAGTGTAAATTAATTTTTTATTGCTTGTTTAATAATATTGTCATTTTGACGTAATTTTGTTTCTGCTTCAGCTTTTGAAACATCACATAGATACATAACGACTGCTTGTTTAAGGTTTTGGTCTGCGTCATTATAAAGCTTTTGAGCTTGTTCATATGGAATATCACAAATATCTTGAATAATGCGCACTGAACGATCAACTAATTTATGGTTTGTGGCTTTTACATCTACCATGAGGTTGCCATAAACTTTTCCCACGCCAACCATCGTGATTGTGGAGATCATATTAAGAATGAGTTTCTGTGCTGTTCCTGATTTTAATCTCGTAGATCCAGTTAATACTTCGGGACCGACATTAGCTTCTACAGGGAATTCAGCTAGTTTGCTAATTTCTGTATCGACATTGCATGAAATGGCAACTGTATGGGCACCTAACTCTGTAGCGTATTTTAAACCGCCTTTGACGTAGGGCGTAGTTCCACTGGCCGCAATGCCAATAACTACATCGTTGTCTGTTAAGTCAATGTGTTTTAAATCATCATGTGCTAGTGATTCACTATCTTCAGCACCTTCGACTGCGACTGTCATAGCAGGTTGTCCACCGGCTATTAATCCGATGAATTCATCAGGTGTTGTATTAAATGTAGGCACACATTCTGCTGCATCGAGTACGCCGAGTCTTCCACTCGTGCCCGCACCCATATAGATAATACGGCCACCTTTTTTAAATTGCTTCGTTGTAACTTCAATGACTTTAGCTAAGTCAGGCAATATTTGTTTTATCTGTTGAGGTACTTTTTGATCTTCTTCATTCATAGTCTCTAAAGCTTGTTGAATAGTCATTTCGTCTAAGTGCATTGTAGCTTCATTTCTTGATTCAGTTATTAAATTACTCATCTTTACAGCTCCTTATTCTTGTACGTAAATTCAAATGTGTCATTAGGCCGCATACATTGAATTAATGGTAAATCGTTCTTTATCACTTCACCTACAACATTGATATGATCATGCGGTGGTAAATCATTTTTAATAATCTGTAATTCACCTTGATAACGTCCGTTCAGTTTATTATCCACGGTTATAGCACCGAAATTACGACCATTTGTTGAAAAGGGTTGAATCTCTGTATCACAATAAAGACGAGCTTCTTGTGATCTAATAACGTGAGTCGGATTATCAGCACGTACCGTATGAGGTTTAAATAATATTGATGATACTTGGTCATCTAAAAGCTCAATATTTAAGTTGAAATGTCTGTGGTGTAAAAAAGTAATGAGTTGTTGTGCAGTATGTGAATCAATGAGTGGATCTCCAATCATTACATGTTCGACTAAGTTATCTTTAAGTAACTGTGCACTTTGAATAGGATGCTGATATCTTGTGGATTCAATTGTTGGCAAACCTTTATATAGAGGGCCACGCAACGTTGAACCAGTGATGAAGCCAAATATATCTGCGTGTGCGTTATATTTTAAAATTAAATTATTTTGTGACGCTACGAATTGCGGCTCCAAACCGGTATCAGGTCTCGGATAATAATTATGGCAATAACAGAGATAAGTAAAATCTTTAAGTTCATGGTAAAGCTGTTGCAATAATTGCTCTGAGATGATGCTAGCATTGATACAACATTTGAATCCGTTACTGATAATATCGTTGACGACATTTAAAGAAGTACTATGATCGATACGGATCATAAATTCGGCTGTCTCATATTGATGTAAAAATTGGTAGAAATTGTGATCCGAGCAACAAAGGATTGATATCAATCATATATGTAAGCTGATCATTAGATAAATAATCTAAAAGTTCTCCCAAATAGCGATATTTAGTACTTTCGTTTTCTTCAGGAATTTGTACAGATGTAAAAATGGTGCTGTAACCTGAAGCAATCATCCGTTTGATATATGGTTTGTCGATGGGCTGTCCAAGATATATAGAAAATCCATGCATTACTATCACTCCTTATATTGCTGTAATCGTTTTCATTGTACAACACATGAAAAACTATTACAATTTTAATTTATAAAAATCTTTTAAGTGTAATATTGTTACAAAAGAGGAGTTAATAATTGGTGGATACGAAATAAACGTTGCTGAATATCACTTATATATTTCGTTGTATTACCTATAGTTAGTTCATCTATAGGTTGCTCAATTTGATCAGAAAGAAATTTAAAGTAATTGTAGTGAATAAGAGAAGTGTGATGCTTTGAGACGCTTTTTAAAGTCAGCGTATTCTTTATCGATATAATCATGAATATTTTGTTTGAAGTCGTTTTTCTTTTTATGATTGGTGACGATTGCGAATTTATATATTTCTAGTAAGTTTAATAATTTACTGATGTGTTGTTCTAAATGATGAAATTCTAAGTTATACATAAAGACTTCCTTTCATATGCTTATCGAAAAAATATAATTAATAAAAAATCCAACTGAGACAATTAGGACTCAGTTGGATTTAAAAATTGCTGATAATTATTTATTGTAATGTCTTGAGTCTTGATTGTCTTTTCAAATGAATATGAGATATCGTGTATATCAATAATAGGAATCTCATTTGTTTTACCCAAACCAATTTCAAAGACGACTGCTTTCCATAAACCTTTTTCACATAATAATCCGATAAAAATAACATTTTCAGTGCCTATATTTGTACCGTTATTGTATTCCATTGCCATAACATTTCTTTCAGTACAATAAATGAGGACTTCAGAAAATATAGGTGGTAAATTTGTATGTTGTCGGTGATCAAATTTAATATAACGATCTAGCTTTTTCAAAGCGCGTCGCATTTTTGTATAAGGTAAATTCAAACACTTTTTAATAATTGCATTAACTTCTTCTTTATAAGGTAACGTAGTGTAAGACTGACTTTCATTAAGCACTAAGAACAAAGCGGATAGTTGATTCTCAGTCAGCTCAATCTCATAACTATTTGGTGTTTCTTGAAGTTGGTAGCCACCTAGTTTACCGTGCTTTGCTAAAATTTTCACACCTTGATCTTCTAAATCTTGAATATCTCTTAAAATCGTTCGTTTTGATACTTCTAAATTTTTTGCTAACTCTGAAGCGGTAATTTGTCTATTCTCTTGAATAGCTAGAACAAGTTTATTTTGTCTCTCGCGTTTATTCATTAGAAAGTCACCTCCCAAATGATTACATATTACATTTATTATATCATAAAAGTGACAATGACGACATTTAGAAAAACTTTTTTTAAAAAATAAAGAAAACGCTTACATTCGTTAAAAACTTATGTTAATATGTAGTTAGTAACAAGGGGGTAGCGAGTAGATGACAAAGGGGTAGGCTATTACATATAGTTTTGTTAACATCTAATTCGTTCACGTTACTAATCAAACATCTTCAATATTTATTACTTACTTTCCTTTCTATTTAACCGACTAGCTACGCCGGTCGGTTTTATTTTTATGTCATAACGTCAATATGTGTGCCAAAATGTTTTGATGGTTATGATATATCATATATTTCATTAATATTTCTATGATAAAATATAATAAATTAAAGATAGTTGATCCTTAATAAGGAACATAATAATTTATAAATATAAAGAGGTGCCTATACATGGAAAAAGAACAATTAATTTATATCGATGATGCTGTGAGAGCTTGGCTTGAAACATTGGATGAGATCATCCCGAAGTTAATTGAAGATATGGTTACAAGTACGAAACAAAATAGATTTGATTTAGTGACAAATGTTGATAAATCAATACAAAACAACTTTGAACAATTTTTAAACCAAAACTTCCCGGAACATCAGTTGTTTGCTGAAGAAAAGTCAAATGAGGAAGTGCGTCCTAAAGAAGGGCATGTATGGGTTATGGACCCTATTGATGGAACGACGAATTTAGTTAAACAACAAGAAGATTACTGCATTATTCTAGGTTATTTTGTTGATGGTGAACCAGTGCTGTCATATATTTATGACTACCCACATGGTCAACTGTACAAAGCAGCTAAAGGATACGGTGCATATGTGAATGGTAAACCATTAGAAAAACCTGAAAGTATTGATTTACAAGACGCGATTATTTCATTTAATACATTAGTTATGAATGATGAAACGATTCATGGTTTAAATGATGCTTCATTTAGTCATCGTTTTATCGGATCTTGTGGTTTAGATTCAATCCGTGTAATCAAAGGACAATTTGGTGCCCATGTTAATACAAATCCCAAACCTTGGGATATCGCAACACAATTCTTGTTTGCAAGTGAACTTGGACTTAAAATGACAACTTTAGATAATACGCCACTAGACTTTTCTAAAGCAGGTCCATTTATTATTAGTAACAATGCTTGTCATGAAAAAGTATTAGGTATACTAAATTCAGGAGATGGATACAAAATACAATAAGCAATCACTGTATTAAATATTTATTATATAAATAATAGGTCTAAAGCACTATGCCAAACCCAACTTATTAATATATAATGTATTACTAAATGAGAGAAAATTGAATACAGAAACGGAGAATGATAAGAGTGAATCGTTCTAAAAAAATAAAAAAATGGGATTACCAACAAAATTAATATTGTGGTTCTTTGGTATATTAGTTTTATTAGCTTTATTAGCAGTTATTTATCTAGGATTTAAAATATTTTCTGTTGGTGGATCAATTCATAATCCTTTAGACAGAGATAAATCTTCATTAAGAGATAAAGACGTAAACTTAGATGATGGTGACCCATTTACGATTGCGCTGTTTGGTGTAGATTCTGACGCTAAAAGGGATGCAGATGGTGGTGGACAACGTAGTGATACAGTAATGGTATTATCAATTAATCCGCAGAAAAAAACGACAGAAATTGTCAGCATTCCACGAGATACACAAGCAGAAATTGTCGGTAAAGGTACTACTGAAAAAATCAATCATGCATATGCGTATGGCGGACCTGACATGGCAGTGAAATCAGTAGAGAATTTATTGAATGTACCTATTGACCACTACGCAACGATAGATATGGATGGTATGCAAGATATGATAGATACTGTCGGTGGTATCAATGTAACGAGTAACGCATCATTCTCATATGATGGGTATCAGTTTAGTGAGGGCGTTCAATCCCATATGGATGGAAAAGAAGCGATGGCATTTATTAGAAGTCGTAAAGAAGATGGTGCTTGGTGGAGACTTTGGTCGTCAAGAACGTCAACAACTTGTTATCCAAGGCTTAGCTAATAAACTTACAAGTATCAGTTCAGTTACACATTTTAATTCATTAATGAATCATGTTGAAGATAATGTGAAAACGGACCTTACAGTTGGAGAATTAAACAAAATAAGAAGTAATTATAATGACGCGAACGAACAAGTCAATAGACATCAATTAGATGGACAAGGTGGCATACAAGATGATGGCTTGTACTACTTTATACCAAGTGAGAGTTCACTTAGTGAAATAGAAACAAACATTAAAGATAATTTAGGAATGTAATTTGAATGAACTATAGATTTTGGCGAATGCTAAAATCTATAGTTTTTTTATTATGCCAATATATATGAAATAATATAAAACTTATTAATTAAGAAAAATTCTATGAATATTAAGTTTTGGACTATAAAGTACATCTAATATAATAAAATGTGAAATAAGGTGGAAATCCTTAACATTTATACGAAATAGATATACAATATAGATAACATTATCTTAAAAAAGTGTGGGCTTTTTAGATGGAATGTTATTCAGCACCTAATAGATATATATAACGCGGGCATCATAAATAATAATAGGGGTGAAGAGAATGCAAGAACATTTGATTGTCTCATTGGATGGCAAAGATTATCTTGTAGAACCTGGGACGAATTTACTTGAGTTCATCAAATCTCAAGATACATTTATTCCATCAATATGCTATAACGAATCGCTAGGTCCAATACAAACTTGTGACACGTGTACTGTTGAAATAGACGGTAAAATGGCACGCGCGTGTGGCACAACAATTGATAGACCGATGATTGTTAATACGCAAAATGATAACGTACAAACAAGCCAAAAAGAAGCTTTAGACAGAATCTTAGAAAATCATATGTTGTATTGCACAGTTTGTGATTATAACAATGGCGACTGTGAAATACATAATACAATGGACCAATGGGGTTTAGAGCATCAAACTTATGAATATAAAGAAAAGCCATACGAAAAAGATTACGGTCCTTTCTATCGTTATGATCCAAATCAATGTATCTTATGTGGACGTTGTGTAGAAGTATGTCAAGATGTTCAAGTAAACGAAACACTTACAATTGATTGGGAACGTCAACAACCACGAGTGATTTGGGATAACGATACATCAATCAACGAATCATCGTGTGTAGGTTGTGGTCAATGTGCAACAGTTTGTCCATGTAATGCAATGATGGAAGTCAACATGGAAGGCAGTGCCGGATATATGACTGATTTAGAGCCAGGTTCATTAGTCGCTATGATTGATTTAACGAAAAAAGCAGAACCGGGTTATGGTCCATTGTTCGCAGTTTCTGACTCAGAAGCGAGCAATGCGTGAAGAACGCATCGAAAAAACTAAGACAGTATGTACATATTGTGGTGTTGGTTGTTCTTTCGATGTATGGACAAAAGACAGAGAAGTTATAAAAGTTCAACCTCAACAAGAATCACCAGCTAATAAAATTGCAACGTGTGTTAAAGGTAAATTCGGTTGGGATTATATTGATTCAGAAGAACGTCTTACAAAACCATTAGTACGTAAAGATGGTCAATTTGAAGAAGTTGAATGGGATGAAGCACTGAAAGTTGTCTCTGACAACTTTAATAAAGTTAAAGCAACTCATGGTTCAGATGGTTTAGCATTTATATCATCTTCAAAAGCAACAAATGAAGAGTCTTACCTTATGCAAAAGCTTGCAAGACAAGTCATTGGCACAAACAACGTAGATAATTGCTCACGTTATTGCCAAGCACCAACAACAAAAGGACTATTTAGAACGGTAGGTCATGGTGGTGACTCTGGTTCAATAGACGATCTTGAAATTGCAGATATGGTCGTGTTAATTGGTACGAACACAGCAGAAGCTCATCCAGTTATTGCTTCACGTATTAAACGTGGTCATAAGCTATATAACAATACTTTAAATGTGTTTGATATACGTAAGCATGAAATGGCTGAACGCGCAGATAATTTCTATCAGCCTAAACCAGGCACTGATTTAGTTTGGTTGTCAGCAGTTACTAAATACATTATCGATAACGATCTTCATGATAAAGCGTTTATCGACAAATGGGTGAACAGTTTTGAAGCATATCATAAATCATTAGCGCCATTTACAATGGAGTTTGCTGAAGAAACAACGGGTATCTCTAAAGAGGCCTTAATAGACTTTGCACATCAAGTTGTTGATGCAGAATCAGTATCAATCGCATGGGCAATGGGCGTAACACAACAAGACATTGGTAGTGACACTTCGACAGCGATATCTAATTTATTATTAGCAACAGGTAACTATAGAAGACCAGGCACAGGCGCTTATCCATTACGTGGTCATAATAACGTACAAGGTTGTAGTGATATGGGAAGTATGCCTGATAAATTCCCAGGATACCAAAGTGTTACTGATGAGGAAATAAGAGCGAAATTCGAAAGAGAATATGGTGAAACATTACCAAACGAAGTAGGCAAAGATAACCATCAAATGATGGAAGGTATTCATGAAGGTGAAATTGATGCTCTTTATTTATACGGTGAAGATACAGGTATTGTCGACTCAAACATCAACTATGTACAAGCCGCATTAGAGAAAGTTGGTTTCTTAGTCGTACAAGATGAATTCTTTACATTTACAGCTTCATACGCAGATGTAGTGTTACCAGCTAGTCCATCATTAGAAAAAACAGGTACATTTACAAATACAGAGCGTCGTATTCAACGTCTATATCAAGCTTTAGAACCAAAAGGCGATTCTAAGCCAGACTGGGAAATTATTCAAGCTGTAGCGAAAACGTTAGGTTATGATTGGAACTATACGCATCCAAGTCATATTATGGACGAGATTGCAAGACTCACTCCGTTATATTCAGGTGTGAACTATGATCGTTTAGAAGGATATAATAGTTTACAATGGCCAGTAGCAGAAGATGGTACAGATCAACCGACACTTTTCTTAGAAGGCTTTAACTTTGATGATGGAAAAGCGAATTTCTATCCATTAACATTTGATAATTTCTTTAAAGTAAATGAAAAATATGATTTACACGTAAATAATGGTCGTGTATTAGAGCATTTCCATGAAGGTAATATGACTTATAAAGTGCCAGGGCTTCAATACAAAATGCCAAATCCATTTGTCGAAGTGTCTCCTGAATTAGCAGAAGATAGAGGCATTCACGAAGGTGCAGAAATTAAATTGATTTCTGATACTGGTGAAGTAGAACTTGTGGCCCATGTCACAGATAGAGTTAAAGGTAAAGAAATCTATATTCCATTAAATAACAATGCTATGGAATATGGTGATCAAGGTGCCATTAACTTATTGACAAATAGTGATGTAGATAAAGACACAGACACACCATCTTATAAACGTACAAGTTGTCGTATGGAAGTGAAGACACGAAGAGGTAAATCACCACTCAATCCTACAAACTTCCGTGTAAACAAACAACGTCAACCACAATATAGCGTTCGAGTTGAAGACAAATGGAATCGTAAAGATTATACTTTCCCAGGAAGTCAGGTGGATAAATAATGGCTGAAAGAATAACAAATATTAAACGCATGCAAAAAACTGAAGCAGAGGTTAAAGAAGAAAATTTAGCTGAAGTGACCGATGCGATTGTAGCAAATAAAGACAGCATTTTAAAAGCGATTAATATCATTAGTACTTTAGATGATGCTAAATTGCTAGATGCTATGTCAGGTGCAGTTAAGAGTAGAGGTGTTATAGCCAATAAATTCTCTGTTGAATTAAATAAAGAACAATATTCAGGGTTAATTTCAAATATGGCTTCACTTGTATTTTTATTAGGCGATTTAGATGTAGATGATTTATCTGGGATGTTAAATAAAGTAAATAAAGGCTTACGCGTCGCAAATCAAGCCAATCCAAATCAAAAAACATCTATCACTGGTTTGATGGGTATGTTGAAAGATGATGAAATGAATCGTAGTTTAACATATATGATGAATATGCTTAGAGGAATGTCAAGATAAGCACTTTTAAATAAATATATAGTTAGAGGCTGGGACATAGCACATGTCTCAGTCTCATTTTTTATATTAGCAGTGGTTGACTGAATTGAAAATGCGTTTATATCAAGCTTGTATTCAACTTTACAGTCAGCTGTGCCGGGGTGGACGACGAAAATTTATTAGAAAAATTATATTTCTGTCCACTTCCTAACTGTTTATTGTTTTAAAAATGACATATTGAAACAATGGGAACTATGATACAATTTCTATTATTAGAATTAAATTTTATATATTTTTAAGGGCGAGGAGTGGAGGACTTATTAACGCGAAAATGATTAAAATCATGGCGATTATCTCAAATGTATTTCTAGTTTTGGGAATTATATTTTTAATAATGATGAATATGGTTATGGCAATTACAATGTTTGCTGTTTCATTAGTAATCAGTTTAATGATATTCAATATGTTGTTTAGAGATAAGAAAGCTATGAGGATAGCGCTTAACATTTCTTTTGTAGTTGTCTTAATTGCTATTATTATTGCTTATGTTACATTAACTAAATAAGTGTAAGCTAGGGAGTTATTATATAATGAATGGAATTTTAAAGAAAAGATTAACATTATTTATTATGCTCATTATCATCGTCATATTTGCGATTTTATTAATTATAAATGAAACACATCTATTTGATAATCAAAAGACACATTCTTTTAATGAAGCGGTAGATAAGCAACTTGGTGAAGGCACTTTAAATATGACAGAAAAAAATGGTCGATTTGTCGAGGCTTCAAAAACTGATGTTAAAAAGGCTATGGATGTAAATAATGACAAAGATAACTTAAATCATATGGATATATCTGAAAAAGTATCAATGTCAGAAAAAGAAGTAAATGATATTTTAAAAGATAAAGGTATATTGAAAAATAAAGGTGAAGCATTTTTAGAAGCACAAGATAAATATGAAGTTAATGTGTTATACCTTGTGAGTCATGCGCTTGTTGAAACTGGCAATGGTAAATCTGAATTGGCCAACGGTATAGAAGATGATGGTAAGCATTACTATAATTTTTATGGTATAGGTGCATTTGATGAAAATGCAGTACACACAGGTAGTAGTTTTGCTAAAAAGCAATCATGGACTTCACCAGAACGCGCAATTATGGGCGGAGCTAAATTTATAAGAGGCAATTACTTTGAAAATGAGCAATTATCGTTATATCAAATGCGCTTGGAATCCAAAATCACCTGGAGAACACCAATATGCTAGTGATGTAGAATGGGATGAAAACATCGCCACATTTATGAAGGTTTATTATGATAAACTGGGTATAAAGAAAGATCATATTAATAAAGACTATTATTTATAAAAGTTGAGTTATCATATATTTATAGGAAAGATAACAGGTGTTTTCATGATACGTTTGTTATCTTTTTTGTGTGATGACTTATTGCCAATACTTAAGTTAATATCAAAGGACTTATTAATATATAGTTTTGCAAAAGTGTTAATATTGAATAGACTAGGAAAATTTGGAGTGAATTGAAAATGAAAATAGCTATAGTTGGCGCGGGCATTGGTGGATTAACAACTGCGAGCATTATTAATTGAACAAGGACATGATGTCAAAGTATTTGAAAAAAATAAGGAAGTAGCTGAAATAGGCGCAGGCATCGGCATCGGTGGTAACGTTATTGAAAAATTAGGAAAGCATGATTTAGCAAAAGGCATTAAAAATGTCGGGCAAATTACTGATACGATGGAAGTGCGAGATGATAAAAATAACTTGCTATCCAAAGTGAAGTTAAAAAAGAATACGGTGAACTTAACAATGTCTCGTCAAGATTTAATAGATGTTATTCAATCTTATGTACCAGACACAGCAATCTATACAAATCATTTTGTGACTCATATTGATAATGGCGATTTAAAAGTGACTATACATTTTGATACACAACAAGAAGAAGCATTTGACTTATGTATTGGTGCAGATGGTGTACATTCTAAGATAAGAAATACGGTTGAACCTAATAGTAAGCCTGAATATCAAGGCTATACGGTATTTAGAGGATTAGTAGAAGATGTGGATATTAAAGATGCTCAAATTGCTAAAGAGTATTGGTCGCCAAAGGGTAGAGTAGGTATAGTTCCCTTATTAAACAACCAAGCCTATTGGTTTATTTCTATTAATGCGAAAGAAAAAGATAGTAAAATGAAAACCTATGGTAAACCTCATTTACAAGCCAGATTTAACCGTTTTCCAAATGAAGTAAGAGCCGTATTAGATAAACAAAGCGAAACAGATATTTTACTAAATGATATTTATGATCTAAAACCACTGAAAACCTTTGTTTATCAACGTGCTATTTTACTTGGTGATGCGACGCATGCAACGACACCAAACATGGGACAAGGGGCAGGACAAGCAATGGAAGACGCCATTGTCTTAGCAAATTGTCTTGAGTCATATTCGTTTGATGAGGCGTTACAACGCTATGATAAATTACGTGTAAAACATACTAAAAAAGTAATTAAACGTTCTAGAAAAATAGGTAAGCTCGCACAACGTAGTAATAAACTGGTTGTAACTGTAAGAAATGGCGTTGCAAAAGCTTTGCCTAATAAGTTAGTTACGAACCAAACTAAATTTTTATATAAATCCAAAAGTAAATAAACTTGGTATATTTCAATAGAAAGCACCCATCCATATTTTTAATGGATGGGTGCTTTAATTTGTACTAAGTATTTAGAACTAAACTTTTAGTAACTCATTTGTTAATTTACTAAAAACTTAGGTTTTTTATCATTTAGCTTACTAATTGTGTCATTCGCAACAATTTTAGACATCATATCACGAGATTCAAATGTCGCATTACCAATATGTGGTGTGAGTACTACATTGTCTAGTGATTTCAACTCGTCATTTATTTCTGGTTCAAATTCGAAAACATCTAAAGTCTGCGCCCTCAATTTCTTTATCTTTTAAAGCTTGTACTAAAGCTTGTTCATGGACGATAGGGCCTCTCGAAGCATTAATTAAATAACTCGTTGGCTTCATCATTTTAAATTGTTCAGTGTCAATTTGATGATGTAAATCTGGATTATATGCGGCGTTAATTGTTACAAAATCTGCATTTTTTAATAAAGTTTCTAAGTCTACATACTTGGCGCCGATTTCACGTTCTTTATCGACTTTTTGGTTAGGGCCAGTATAAAGCACATTCATATCAAATGCTTTGGCACGTCTTGCTACAGCAACACCAATTTCACCTAAGCCAATAATACCAATCGTTTTACCAGAAACTTCTCTGCCACGGAAGAACAGTGGCGCCCAGCCATCGAAGCCAGTTGTACGGCATAATTTATCACCTTCAGCGATACGTCTTGCAACTGCAAGTACGAGCGCAAAAGTTAATTCAGCTGTAGAATTTGTTGAAGCTTTTGGTGTGTTTGTAACGTCAATGTCTTTTTGACGAGCATAGGCTACATCTACGTTATTAAAACCTGCACCATAGTTTGCGACGATTTTTAAATTGCTACCGGCATCAATTACTTCTTTATCTACGTTGGTAGACAAAAGACTAATTAATGCATCAGCATCTTTAACCCCTTGCTTTAAAGTATCTTTATCAATGATACCTTCGCCTTCATACATTTCAACCTCATAACCTTGATCTTTTAACAAGTCAAAACCTACTTCGGGTACTGGACCTGCGATATAAACTTTTACCATGTATAATCCCTCCATTGTATATTTAGTATAGTAAATTTCAAAGCACTAAACAAATTATTATATTTATTAAAGAAATAGTTGGGTGAACTTTTTATATAATGCCTAAAAAGCAATAGAAAGCGATTTCTATGTTACTTATTTATATATTTTAATGTATATAAGTCAAACATAGCCATTCTCAAAAAAAGCAATAATCCATTGTTAAACAGTGGATTATTGCTTTTATTTTAATATCATGATTTAGAAAGTATCTTTTTATTATTTGTTTTTCTAACTTATAAGCTTTAAGCCTACAATTGAAAGAATAATCAAGCCAATAAAGAATATACGTTTTGCATTTTTAGATTCATTGTATATCAACATACCTACAAGTGTGCCACCGCCAGTACCGATGCCACTCCAAATTGCATAAGCAGTTCCCATAGGAATGTCATTCATTGCTACTTTGAGCGTGCTAAAACTACAGATAAAAGCAATTGCTAATAAGACTACTAAAGATTTCTTTTTAGTGCGTGTAATTTCATTTAATATGACTACACCGACTACTTCTAATAGCCCCGCAATAAGTAAAATAAACCAAGCCATTAGTTTTCAGCCTCCTCTGTAGTTAATTTTAGACCGATAATACCTATTACCAATAGTATAATTAAGATGATTTTCATAAAGTTAAAAGGATCACCGAAAAATAACATATCCACTAAAACAGTACCAACTGCGCCAATACCTACGAATACGGCGTAAACCGTGCCAACGGGTAATGATTTACACGCAGAAATAACAAGAAAGAAACTTATAATAATAATGATAATCGTACCAATCCAACTAAGTAATGAATCAGCAGTATTTAAGCCAGTGACCCATAATATTTCTATAAGCCCAGCAAGTATAACTTTAAACCATTGCATCGTTGTGCCTCCTTTTTCACCAAACGCTCTTATTTTCTCAAATATTCTATTATACTGCAATATTAAAAATAATCTAAAAATATTGAGCACTTAATACTGAATTTTTAGATTCGTTTTAATTATAGCGCGTGTTGTCTTGCTTAATTACTTTGATGTGGTGAACATTTATAAATGTTCAATCAATCGATATGTCTGAATAATTGAGTATATTGTTTTAAAAAGGCAGTGGTTTGCTTGGACGCTTGACTAGTTAATAAAGCACGAATTGAAGACTATAGGTTGAGGTAGCGTCCGCGAAAAGTGTGCATAAAAAAAGTGTCAACAAAGTTTTAGACTTTGTTGACACTCTATAATGTTCTAAATCCTGTTATTCTAATTTATATTGTAGTAGCGAATATTAGTTAACGTGGATGTAGTTATATGAACTTGCTTCACCAACAGAGATAGTACGTTCACTTACAGAGTAAGGTCCGCCGCTATAATTCATTTCTGAAACATTTACTGAACCGTCACTGTTTACATTTTCAACGTATGCAACGTGGCCCATTGGTCCTTCAGATGATTGTAAGATTGATCCAGCTTCTGGAGAGTTGTTAACTGTGTAGCCTGCAGATGAAGCTGCTGACGCCCAGTTATTTGCATTGCCCCAAGTAGAACCGATACCTCCGCCTACTTTATCAAATACATACCAAGTACATTGACCTGAAGTGTATAAGTTAGCACTTGAGCTTGCAGTTTCTTGTGTAGTAGTTTGGTTTGTTTGTTGAGTTTGTTCTGCCGCACTTGCTTCATTTCCTTGATCTAATCCTACGATTGCTGCGCCAATACCTGCTGTGATAGTTGTTGCTGTTACTAATTTATTCATAATTAAAAAATCCTCCCAAATTTGTTCGTTCTTTATATTTATTATTTATGTTATTCGTTCGATAGTCTTTAAAGTTAATGTTTTTATTTTTCGCTTTGCTTTCAACGACAAGTAATACTCTAACAGATGAATTTAGGTTTGTGTGGTTTGTTACGCTTTTGTAAAACAATTAAAAAAACCTCACATATCGTTGTAATAAACGACATGTGAGGTTACAGAAAGGTATCGGCTCGTAATAGTTTGTAAAGAGCTGTGGTATAAGGTTTTACAATAAATTAACATTCAAAATAACTAATTTGTATTACAAGAGTTGTAATAAGTCACAAAATTTAGATTCGTTTTATTTGAAAAATCTAATTGAAAGTGGTGGTAAATAGTCTTCTCCATTATATGCTTTTACAGCGACTACGATAGTAAATATGAAATTCAAAATAGCTATAATAGGGAATAAGATAAAGCCTATTATGATAAACATCGCTATTGAGCAACGATTAACCAAATCATATAAGAAAGTAAAAAGTTGAAGTAATTTTTACCAGCCTTGTCAATGAATGGTGAATCTTCACGTTTAATAAGCCAAATAATAAGTGGTGCTATTAACGAAGTGAAAAAACTTAGCACATAGATTAAAGTTCCCATTAATCTATCGTCGCTACTTGGTTCTTGATTTATTACTGTAGAAGATTGGTTTGTATTATATTGTTCATCCATATGAATCACGCCTCCCTTATTAGCATAACTATAACAAATATTATTGTTGATTGGTATTTAATTTTAAAGGCTACAATTTAATTTTACAATTAAAAAATTGGAAAAGTGAGCATTTTAAAACGTCGTACATTTAATTGGATGAAACAAATGAATATAATGCAATTAGTAAAGGTTGAATACCAGTGTTTATAAGAAATCTAAATTGGATATACATTATAGTAATGTTTAAAACACTCATACATACAAATCATTAGAGAAAGAAGGGTATTTATGAAGATAGCAATCGTAGGATCAGGGAATGGTGCTGTTACAGCGGCATTAGATATGAAGCATAAAGGACATGAGGTGAAGTTATATTGTCGAAATCAATCTATTGATAAGTTTGACAAGGCAATAGCACAAGGCGGATTTACGTTTAATAATGAAGGGGAAGAAACGTTTATCGAATTTACTGATATCAGTGATGATATGGAATATGTTGTTAGTGATGCAGAAGTCATTCAAGTCATTATACCGTCTACATTTATTGAACACTATGCGCGTACGATGGCGCCATTTATTAATGATAAGCAATTAATATTCTTTAATATGGCGGCGGCAATGGCTTCGATTCGATTTATGAACGTCTTAGAAGATATGCGTATAGAAGTTATGCCGATATTTGCTGAAGTGAACACATTAACTTATGGGACGAGAGTGAATTTTGATGAAGCTCACGTGGACTTATCATTAAATGTAAGAAAAGTACATTTTTCAACTTATGATAAAGAACATTTAAGTGACAGCTTTGACAAGATTGAATCGCTATACCCATATGTTGTCAAAGAGGAAAGTCTTTGGAAAACAAATCTTGAGAACGGGAATCCAGAAGTGCATCCAGGTCCAACATTACTCAATGTTGGACGTATCGATTATGCCGATGACTTTGCATTATATGAAGAAGGCATAACGAAACACACCGTTCGTTTACTGCACGCCGTAGAGTTGGAACGATTAACTTTAGGACGTAAGTTAGGCTTTGAATTATCTCCGGCTAAAGAAGCGCGTATTGAACGTGGTTATTTAGAAAGAAAAGACGAAGATGAACCTCTGAATAGATTGTTTAACACGAGTCCAGTATTTTCACAAATCAAAGGACCAAATCATGTGAAAAACCGTTATTTAACAGAAGATATTGCATACGGACTCGTATTATGGTCTAGTCTTGGTCGTGAAATTGAGGTTGAAACGCCAAATATTGATGCCATTATCGTGTTAGCATCTACTATTTTAGAACGTGACTTTTTTGAAGAAGGACTCACGATTAATGAATTAGGCAAAGAAAAGCTGGGGCTTAATTAATTTGAACTAACAATAGGGGGACTGTGTATGACAAGACAACCAACATTTTTAGAATCAATTTCTACTATAATAGTAATGATTATAATTGTAATCACAGGATTTGTTGTTTTTGAAATTCCAATACAAGCTTTATTAATTTTAGCGTCAGCATATGCTCGCATTTATAGCAAGACGTGTTGGGTTGAAATGGCAAGATTTGGAAGAAGGTATCACACATCGGTTAGCAACAGCAATGCCGCCTATCTTTATCATTTTAGCAGTCGGAATTATCGTAGGTACATGGATGTACTCTGGGACTGTTCCGGCTTTGATCTATTATGGCTTAGAATTTTTAAATCCTAATTTATTTTTAGTATCTGCATTTATTATATGTGCAATTACTTCAGTTGCCACAGGGACAGCATGGGGCTCTGCGTCTACTGCGGGCATAGCGTTAATGGCTATAGCGACACAATTACATATTACGCCAGGTATGGCGGCAGGTGCCATAATTGCGGGTGCGGTGTTTGGTGATAAAATGTCACCACTTTCAGATACGACAAATTTAGCAGCTTTAGTAACAAAAGTGAATATCTTTGCGCATATAAGAGCAATGATATGGACGACTGTACCAGCATCAATCATCGGCCTAATCGTTTGGTATTTTGCAGGTAGGCAATTTGGTGGAAATACTAATACATCACAAGTGAATCAAATGCTTAGCGAATTATCTCAAATTTATAATATAAATATTTTTGTATGGATTCCCTTATTAATTATTATTACGTGTTTATTATTAAAAATATCGACTGTACCTGCAATGCTTATTTCAAGTTTGAGTGCAATCATTGTTGGCGCATTTAATCATGGATTTAATATTGTAGATGGATTTAAGTCCACTTTCGATGGTTTTAATAAAGGCATGGTACCCGCAAGTGGTGGAGAATTATCGGATAGAGCCATTAATTTGGTCGAGCAAGGCGGCATGATGAGCATGACAGAAATCATTGTTACTATTTTTTGTGGGTATGCTTTCGCAGGTATTGTTGAAAAAGTCTGGTTGCTTAGATGTTATTTTGAAAACAATATCTAAAAATATTAATTCCGTTGGACAATTGATACTAGCGACTGTAATCGGTAGTCTAATAATGGTACTCGCAGTCGGTGTGGCATCTATAGTCATTATCATGGTCGGCGTGTTAATGATGGAAATGTATAATGATATGGATTTAGATCGTTCTAATTTATCAAGAACGCTAGAAGATTCAGGTACAATGATTATTCCACTTATTCCATGGGGAACATCAGGCATTTATTATACACAACAGTTAGGTGTTTCGGTGGATCAATTCTTTATTTGGGCAGTTCCTTGTTATCTATGTATCATATTCGCAATTTTTTATGGATTTTCAGGTATTGGCATTAAAAAAGCAAAAAGCTAATAAACTAAATGATTTAAAGGTATACAATTAACAGAGAAAAAACAATAAATCTTAATATAAAATATGAATTATAAGTTTAAAAATATATAATTCGGTTATATATAACTATGGATGAGGTGATTCTATGTTATACCTAGTGATAATTGTAGCGATATTACTATTGGCATCAGGAATTCATCAATATTTCAATGTAGATAAAAAATTAAAAACTCCTTCTATAATCTATTTTGCAATCGGTTTTGTATTGTATATTGTAGCGATATTACTTTATAAGACCGAATTGTTAGATAGTTCAACGATAATACATGAAATTTTACTAACTACGATATTTGGACTTATTATATTTTGGATTAATTCTCATCGAAATAAGAGTAGCGATACAATTTACTATACGGTTATTATTGTTATATTAACAATCGTATTAGCGATTTTACCGTTGGCACCGACGTCAATAATTTCATTGCAAACGATGTTTATTGTAAGACTTATTTTCTCAGTTGTTTTACTCATAGTAGGTGGATTTGTATTATATAAACGGATAAAGGCAAAGCTTCAGAAAGTTTCCCGTTACTTTATTTGATGGCCTTTATATATTGGATAGCGATAGCGTATTGGTTTTAAAAAATATAAGACTTTAGAAGTCTGAAACCTAAATAGGGACTGGCCCTATATAGTAGGAGTGGGATAGAAATCAAATTTTGATTTCTGTCTCACTCCTTTTCTTATTCCATAACATAGTGGAATAATCACTAAAATGCATGATTTTATATTATAAGTAGAATGTCATAAGAAAAAATGGCAAAAAAAAGACAACCCATAAGGATTGTCTTTTTTATTTAAATCATTTATTAGTGAATATAGTTGTAAGATGAAGCTTGGCTAGCTGAGATTGTACGTGAAGTAACAACGCCGAGCACCTTGGCCGTAGTTCATTTCAGAAACGTTAACTGAACCGTCGCTGTTTACATTTTCAACATAAGCAACGTGACCCATTGCGCCAGTTGATGATTGTAAGATTGAACCTTGAGAAGGTGAGTTGTTTACAGTGTAACCTGATGCAGCTGCAGCGCTTGCCCAGTTGTTTGCGTTACCCCAAGTAGAACCAATTTTACCGCCAACTTTATCAAATACATAATATGTACATTGACCTGAAGTGTAAAGGTTGCTTGATGAACCTGAAGTGTTAGCCATTGAGTTTGATGAACTTGATGGTGCGCTAGTAGTTGTTACTTGAACATTACTACTTGAAGTAGAAGTTGAAACAGCTCCGCCTCCACCAGTACCTTGGTTATTTGTTGTATATGATTGGTTTGAGTTATTGTTAGTAGCTGTAGAACCGTTTTGATTGTAGCTATAACCACTGTTATTGCTTTGAGCAACAGTGTTATTGCTTTGAGCATTGTTGTTGTGACCTTGGTCAGAATTGCTTGGGTTCCAGTTACCTTGCCAAGTGTAATCATAGTTACCTTGTTGGTCTATTGTATATGAATAGCTGTATGATGTTGGATCATTTGGGTTATACCCACCATTGTTATTTCCTGAAGCGTCTGCATCATTTTGTGCAAAAGCAAAAGTAGCGATTCCTGCAGTAGCGATAGTAGCTGTAGCGATTTTTTTCATTGTTAAATTTCCTCCTAATAATTGTAAATCATTTATCCCAGTCTCTTAAAGACATTATTTATAATTTTTTTCGCTGTTTTAACGACAAGAATTACTTTATCAGAAAAATGTCTGTTTGTGGGGTTTGTTATCGTTTTGTAATTTAGTTCTAATAATAAAGTGCTTAATGTAACAAAAGGAAGATGGGTGTTTAAGGCTTAAAAGCCCGTTAATATAATATTTACAAAATTTACAGTGTATAATTGCACTTCAGTTTATTACAAAGCTGTAAAATAACAGAAAATTACAAACAATAAAATATGAGAGAATTTAGTTATTTAAATATATGAAAAAACACTTTATATAAAGACTATATAAAAAGTATTGAATTAAGGTTAATGTGAATTAAAAGCCGTCTTAATAGGAAAGGAAAGAATTAGAGCATTGAAATTGACATGTTCTAAGGAAGTATTTAATATAGAGGTATAAAAATTATACTTAGTTTGTGAGGTGATTATTTGAAAATAGAACTTGGTTTGACATCATTTGCAGATAATATTGATATTCATATGGAAAGTGGACGACAAGCGGCTATAAGTAATGGACAAAGAATTAGAAATATAATAGAAGAAATAGAGACAGCTGACCAATATGGTTTAGATGTATATGGTTTGGGAGAACATCACCGAGCAGATTATGCAGTATCTGATCCCGTTACAGTGTTAGCGGCAGCGGCTCGTAATACAACGCATATAAAGTTGAGTAGTGCAGTAACAGTATTATCTTCAGATGATCCTGTTCGAGTTTACGAACGTTTCTCTACATTAAATGCAGTTTCCAATGGACGTGCAGAAATAATGGTGGGCAGAGGTTCATTTATTGAATCATTTCCATTATTTGGTTATGAGTTAAAAGACTATGAACAACTCTTTAATGAGAAAATAGATTTATTAATGACCATTAATAAACATGAAATTGTAAATTGGGAAGGGGAGTTACGACCTTCTATTGAAAACTTAAGTGTTTATCCTAAGGCGGAGCATGGGCCTTTACCAATTACGATTGCAACTGGAGGAACACCAGAATCTTCATTAAAAGCAGGAGCATTAGGATTACCTATAACTTATGCTATAATTGGCGGTGACCCAAAAAGGTTTAGAAGAAACATAGATATGTACAAATCTATTGCTAGATCTTACGGACATAATATAAATGAATTGCCTATTGCTACGCATTCATGGGGCTATATTGCTGAAACAGATGAATTGGCTAAACGTGAGTTTTTCCCATCGGTAAAAGCGAGTCATGATATATTAGCCAAAGAACGGGGTTGGTCACCATATGATGAAAACAGCTTCGATCGTGAAGCAGGTCCACATGGCGCTTTGTATGTTGGAAGTCCGGAAACCGTTGCACAAAAGATAATTGAAACAATTGAAACACTAGGTCTTACTCGTTTTATGCTTCATACACCTGTAGGTTCTATGCCACATGATAAAACAATCAATACAATTAAATTATTAGCAGAGCGAGTAAAGCCTATTGTAGATAAATATTTTGAAAACAAATAAAAGGAGCGTTTATAATGATATTACGTTATTTAACAAATTTAAAATTAGCTAAGGAATTATATGGTGCATCAAAACCTAAACTTAAAGGTGACCAGTCAATGAAAGAATCTTTTGTTGAAGTGTTTAATTTGCCATCAAATGCAGTGCCATTGGCAGGAGCACTTGAAGCATTAAGTGCTGTATTTTTCGTTTTAAGCTTTGCAAGTAAAAGATTATCACGTATTGCATCACTTTTAACAATTTCAGTTTTAGGTGTAGCGACAATTAAACACTTTGAAGCAGGACATGGTAAAGCAGGTGCTAAACATGCATTAGATTTATCAGGTTTAGCGGCATTAAGCTTCTTAGATACAATTGATATTAAGAAAAAATAATAATGGTTGAACTCAATCATTTAAAATAGCAATCGTTTAAATGCACAGCAAATGTTGGATAATAGTCTAACACGTGCTGTGCATTTTTGTATGAATTTTTATGACATATTTAAGATATCAAAATGCATTATTTTAAATAGAGATATTTGATAATTGAAATTTTTATACCTATGTCTTTTTTTAGTAATAAAAAGGGTGAATGAACCACTAAAATTTAAAAATAAAAATAAAAGATTAAAAAAAGAGTAGGAATTGTTCATATTTTTCATAGTTAAGCATATTGAATTAAAGGCGTTAAATAGGATAAAATTAAGTTATTAACATCAAGATATAACAAAAGGAGTGGTTTTGTGAATGAACAAAATTTCAAGTCACTAAATGAACTTATTGCAACTTATCAACAAGGTAGGAAATTTTTTAAAACAACGAAAAAGAACTATAAACTAAATTATGAAGAAGTACTGATATTAAATTATCTATATAATTGTAAAGAAAATGACGTCATTGCAAAAGAAATTGCTCAATACTCAGAATTGAAACCCTACTATTTAACGAAGGCTTTGCAAAAGCTTATCAAAATGGATTTTTTAAATAAAAAAAGAAGCAATATAGATGAAAGAACTGTGGTAGTATATATAAATCAAGCACAACGTGATAAAATTAATGAACTTATAGAGAACTTACAGGAACAGTTTTAAAGTGTGAAAGCTTGATGATAATAAGGTTGTGCGTAAGTCTAAAAGATTTGAATATTCTGAATAATGTAATTTTATAATTATAGTTATATATTGTACGAAAATATGATTTGAGAACCAAATTAAATGTGCTATACTAATATTTGTCGAATGAAAGCGCATACAAAATGGTTTGGAAAGGTGTTTTTATGAATTTATTAATCGGGATCATATTTTTAGGGATTGTTTTAGCATTGTTTACATTGTTCACGAGTAAAGCACCAAATGGAGGCAAGGCCATGGGGGCCCTTGCTAACGCGGCTATTGCTTCATTTCTAGTAGAGGCTTTTCACAAATATGTAGGCGGTGACTTGTTTGGTATTCCATTCTTAGGTGAGTTGGGTGATGCAGCTGGAGGACTTGGCGGTGTTGCAGCTGCAGGACTTGTAGCTTTAGCTATGGGGGTATCTCCAGTTTATGCATTTGTAATTGCTGTCTCATGTGGAAGTATGGATCTTTTACCTGGCTTTGTTGCGGCTTATATTGCGAGTTTCGGTATGAAATGGATGGAACAAAAATTACCAGATGGGCTTGATTTAATTGCTGCGATTATTGTCATCGCGCCTATTACACGTTTAATTGCTATTGGTACAACACCTTTAGTAGATGCGACGTTATTACAAATTGGAAATATCATTAAAGAATCTACGACTTCAAGTCCTATTCTTATGGGCATTGTACTTGGTGGTATTATTACTGTTGTTGCTACTGCACCTTTAAGTTCAATGGCATTAACAGCATTATTAGGATTAACTGGTACGCCAATGGCTATCGGTGCTTTAGCAGTATTTGGTTCATCGTTTATGAACTTTGTATTATTTAAGCGTATGAAATTTGGAGATCGTAAAACAACGATTTCAGTTGCAATAGAGCCTTTATCTCAAGCAGACATTGTGACAGCAAATCCAGTACCAGTATATTTAACCAATTTTGTAGGTGGTGCGCTCTCAGGTGTAATTATCTCTATGTTTGGTTTAGTAAATGAGGCGACGGGTACAGCTACACCAATTGCAGGGCTTATGGTTATGTTTGGATTTAATAATGCATTAACTGTAATAATTGTGGCACTCATGTGTGCATCAGGTAGTGCACTTTGTGGTTATATAGGCTCAGTTGTTTTTAAAAACTATCCTATAGTTACTAAAGATGAATTACAACATGGCGCAATGCCGAAAAAGGTAAAACAATATTATAAACTTAAAGCGCAATGTATGGAAAGTTTAGCTTAAATATAATAAAGTATAAAAAACTGTTTCTGAAATAACATTTCAGAAACAGTTTTTTTGTTTGATATCGTTACCTAAGAAGCATTTGCGCTTAAGTAACGCGTCGTATTACGTTCCATTTTTGCAAAGATGAACTCTAATATTATTGCTAACAACCAATAAAATATAGCCGCTACTGTATATACAGGAATAAAACGATAACCTTCATTTGCAATAACACGACTGACTGCCATAATTTCAGTTACTTGAACAGCGAATGCTAGGGAAGTACCTTTGATTAACATAATGAATTGATTTTCTATGTTAGGCAATGCATAAGCAAAAGCTTGTGGTAATACAATTTCTTTATAAATGTTGAATTTTGATAGTCCGACTGTTTGCGCAGCTTCAATTTGATTTTGGTCTACGGATTGAAGACCGCCTTTAATTGATTCAGAAAGATACGCTACGGCATGAAAAGAAAAGACGATAAAGGCAATCGTTAAAGGTGAGAATATGTCAGGATTGATTGTCCAAGAGAACTGATCATTTAAAAAAAGTATAAATGAAGGTATTCCATAATATAGTATGAACAATTGAACGATTAATGGTGTACTTCTAAAAAATGAATTATACACGATTATAAGTTGAGATAAGACAGGCACACGTTTGATACGAATAATCGCAAATAACGTTCCGATAATAAGACCTACGAACATTGCTACAATGGAAATAATAATTGTATTCGGTACGCCTTTAAGTACTTCACTTATAGTATATAAAATGAATGACAAAATGATTTTCCTCCTTAAACGCTATATGGTTTTTGTGTTCGTTTATCAATTAAAGTAAAGGTACCTTGAATAATTAGAGCAATAATCCAATATATGATGGAAATTACGATGTAAACCTCTAGCATGCCGAGTCCGTAATTATTTCCAATGATGAGTTTGACTTGTCCCATCATATCGATGATACCAATGGTGAAAGCTAACGAAGTATCTTTTACAAGTTCTATGATTTGAGTCATTAAATTCGGTATGCTATTTCGTAAAGCTTGAGGTATAATAATATCTTTTAAAATTCTAGGATAAGATAAACCAATTGTTAATCCAGCTTCAATTTGACTATAATCTACGGATTGATAACCTGCTCTGATAATTTCAGAAAGGTATGCACCTGTATGTAAAGTAAAGGCTAAGATAACAAAAAACAATCTACTGAAATGGTTAATATCTATATGAATAAGTAACAATAATTGTGGTAATGCAAAATATACTAAAAAGAGTTGTAATAATAACGGTGTACTCCGTATAAATGAAAGATAAACTCTTACAATAGGAGCAAGTACTTTTGTCTTTTTAATACGAATCATTGCTAAAATAAAACCAAGTATGATTGCGAAAAAGAGTGAAACAATTATCATCAATAAAGTTAAAGGTAATTGTTGCAACACTTGTCCAAATAAATCTAACCAATTGACTGACCCCATTAGTTTGTCACCTCCAATTTATCTTTCTGATCATTGATTTCACTTAAGTCATCAAAAACATTAATATCAAAATATTTTTTTGAAAGTGATTGTAATTTGCCTTCATCTTTAAGTTCTTGGGTTGCGCGATCCACGTCATCGTGAAGTTTTTGGTGTTTTTTATTATAAACGATATGTAATGGTTCTTTCTTCACAATACCTCCTATTTTAACGTCGGCATTTATCTGTTCTTGAATTGCTTTATATGTGTTCCAATTTAAAAACATGGCATCACGACGTCCTTGGCTGACCATTTTTAAATTGTCACCATTTGAAGGTTCTTGTATTGTATTGATGTCGATTTTGGAACTATGGTCTTTATTAAACTGTGTGAGTATAGAATATAAACCGCCACTTGGCGCCATAGGAGTAATTTTTTTACCAGGTAAATCTTGTAAACTATGTATGTCACTGTTGTCTTTGTTTACAACTAATAAAGGTAGCGCATAACTGTAAGGCTCATCTTGATAGAGAAACTGTTTTTCACGTTCTGGTGTTTTGAAAAACCAATTTATTCCCATATCAAACTTGCCTGAACCAATCCCAACTAAATTCGATTCCTCTTCACCGACTTCATATTTAAAATCATATTGAGGTAATTTCTTTTCAATTAATTTCATATAATCCATATCTAAGCCGACAAACTCATTATCTTTATTTGTATATAAATAAGGTGGATTAACTTCAGCAGAAAGTGCTACTTTAACTTCTTTTTTCTGAGATTTACTATCGGAAGCATCATTATTACCACATGCTGTTAGTACGGAAACCATCATTAACATTAATAAAAATGTGAAACTTCTTTTTAATGTCATTAAATGTCACGCTCCGTTTCAACTCTGTTTAAAAAGCGATGGATTCTTTCAGATTTTGAATCTTCCAATACTTCTTGTGGCGTTCCACGATGGATGATTTGCCCATCATCAATAAATATAACTTGATCAGCAATTGCTTTTGCAAATTGTATTTCATGTGTAACGAGTACCATCGTCATACCTTCTTGAGCAATCGATCTAATCAGAGATAAGACGCTTTGAATTGATTCAGGGTCTAAAGCAGAAGTAGGTTCATCTAGTAAAAGAACTTTTGGATTGAGCGCAAGTGCACGAATAATACCTACACGTTGGCTTTGACCTCCAGATAGCTGAATAGGGTATTTATCTTTTTGATTTAATAAATTCACGCGCTCTAAATAAGATGTGGCAATATCATTAGCTTGTTTGGTATTGTAATTTTGACCATGTATTAAACCTAAAGTGATATTTTCAAGTATTGTTTTGTTTTTAAATAAATTGTAATTTTGAAACACCATAGCTGATTTTTTACGTAATTTAGCAATATCTTTATTTGTATGATGTGCGAGCATCAAAAATTTCATCCCCGATTTCAATGGTGCCAGATTTAGGAAGTGCGAGTGCATTTAACGTTCTAAGTAAGGTTGTTTTCCCAGAACCACTTGGTCCTATAATTGCAGTAACGGTGCCTTGTTCTTGGGCAAAGCCGACATCATTAAGTATCGTGTTTTCGTTGTATTTATGTATAAGATTTTTAACTGTAATCATTCAATTTCCCCCAGTGTGTCAATAAATACAAAGTATCATATTAATTCTTATCGGTAAAGTAGGATTTATTGCTGAAAAGCTTTCTTTCAATAATGGCGAGTGTTAAACTAAGTTTAAATAGGAGTAAAGTTAATGATGAGGTGATGAAAGTGAATTATTCCGCATTAATACATACGGATATTCAAGAAAAATGGATTGCAAAACTAGATACAGTTAAAACGCAATTTAAAGAGAAAGCGGAATATAATGATATCCATTCGCGTTTTCCTTATGAAAATATTGAATGGTTAGTAAAAGAAGGGTACACACTGCTTACTTTACCTAAAGCGTACGGTGGTGAAGGAGCAACTGTTGAAGATATGGTTATAATACAAAGCTATTTAGGATCTATTGATGGAGCGACTGCACTTTCTATAGGATGGCATTTAAGTGTAGTAGGCCAGTTATATGAACAACAAATGTGGGAACCCAATATGCTAGATCGCTTTGCTAAAGCAGTGAAAAATGGGGCATTAGTAAATCGAGCAGTTAGTGAAGCTGATACTGGCAGCCCAACACGTGGGGGAAGACCTGCGACAAACGCTGTTAAAGTAGATGATGGATTTGTGGTTAATGGAGTAAAAACGTTTACTTCAATGAGTAAAGGACTGACCCATTTTGTTGTGAGTGCTTATTATGAAGACATCGATCAAGTTGGCTTTTTCTTAATCGAAAAAGATACACCTGGTGTAGAAATTGCAGATAATTGGAACATGATAGGTATGCGTGCAACTGAAAGTCATGATTTATTATTAAATGATGTACACATCCCACAAGAAAACTTTGTTGAAATAAGAGGCGCCGGTGGTAAAAAACCGAATGGCTGGATTTTACATATACCAAGTGTGTATCTTGGTATTGCTCAAGCGACAAGAGATTATGCTGTTGATTTTGCGAAAAATTATAGCCCAAATAGTATTGAAGGCACAATCGGTGATATACCAACTGTGCAACAAAATATTGGAAAGATGGAAGCGCAATTATTATCTGCGCGCCATTTCTTGTGGAGCACAGCGGCTTTATATAATCATGAGATTTCAGGTAGCCAAATATGGAATGAAACCTCAGCAAGTAAAGTGTTAGTAATGAATCAAGGCTTAGAAGTTATAGATATTGCTATGCGTATTGTTGGTGCTAAAAGCCTTCAAATGGAAAGACCATTACAACGCTATTATAGAGATATGCGCGCAGGTTTACACAATCCGCCGATGGAAGATATGGCATATACGAACATTGCACATAGTGTATTAGATCATTTTTAAAAATATATAAACAAACAGTTAAAATACATTTAGACAAATTGTCTAAATGTATTTTTTTGTTATTTAAAAAATGTGAAGATACTTATGATTACTATTGTAAATTTACTTTAGTCATTATATAATCAATTGGTAGTGATAATCATTTTCAATGGAGGAAAATTTATGAAAAAATTATTGTTTCCGTTAATTGCTTTAGTGCTTATTTTAGCAGCATGTGGCAATAATTCGGACAGTGACTCAAAAGCTGAAACAAAGTCTTATAAATTAGATAGTGGGAAAAAGATAGATATACCAAAAGATCCAAAACGTATAGCAGTAGTTGCTCCTACATATGCTTGGTGGAATTAAATATCTTGGTGGAAATATTGTTGCAGTAAATGAACAAGTCGATAGTAGTAGCCTCCTTAAAGATAAATTTAAAGATGTTGAAAAAGTTGGCGAGAATGATGTTGAGAAAGTAGCAAAAACGAAACCAGATCTAATCGTTGTATATTCTACTGACAAAAATATTAAAAAATATAAAAAAATTGCGCCGACAGTCGTATTTGATTATGGCAAACATAAATATTTAGACCAACAAAGAGAATTAGGTAAGTTACTTGGTAAAGAAGATGAAGTAAAAGAATGGGAAGACAAATGGAAAGCGCAAACTAAAAAAGACGGTAAAGAAATTAAAGATAAAATTGGTGAAGACGCAACAGTTTCAATTTTTGATGAATTCGAGAAAAAACTATATAGTTATGGTCCAAACTGGGGTCGTGGCGGAGAAGTATTGTATCAAGCATTTGGACTTAAAATGCCTGAAAAATTAAATGATTTAGTTGAAAAAGAAGGCTGGGCTGAAGTGAAACAAGAAAAAATAGCAGATTATGCTGGCGATTATATTGTTTCGACAAGTAAAGGGAAATCAACACCAGCCTATGCCAAAACCAACCTATGGAATAACTTACCGAGCAGTTCAAAATGACAATGTGCTTGAAGTGCAAGCTGAAACTTATTGGTATAATGACCCATATACTTTAGAATTTATGAGAAAAGATTTGAAAGATAAATTTTTAAATAACTAATATACATGAGTTAAATTAATAAGCATTATGATCAGCTTTAAAAAAGCGCAATTCAACGGATTAATACAGTTGAGTTGTGCTTTTTTTATTGTACATAAGATATTGTAAACTTTTTGTTTTTAATAGTTAACATTTATGGTATAATTTTTTTCATTAGGAGGATTGACTATGACGACAAAATATTTAGTATACACTGCTTTAATGACAGCAATTATTGGTGTATTAGGATTTGTGCCGACGATTCCATTACCAATTATGCCAGTACCAATCGTTTTACAAAATATAGGGATTTTCTTAGCGGGAATTTTACTTGGACGTAAATACGGTGCGCTGAGTGTAATCGTATTATTATTACTTGTAGCAACTGGATTACCATTATTATCTGGCGGACGTGGCGGTATAGGTGTATTTGCAGGCCCCTCTACTGGCTTTTTAATCATGTATCCAGTAATTGCATATCTAATTGGTTTAGTAAGAGATTTGTATTTCAAAAAAATAAACTTTACTGTATTATTAGGTACAACAATTATCTTTGGTGTTATTTTATTAGATATTGTAGGTACAATTGTTATGGGGCTTATGACTAATTTACCGATTTCAAAATCAGTGACTTTATCCCTTGTCTTCATGCCTGCGGATTTAGTCAAAGCAGTTATTGCAAGTTTGATTGGTAATATTATGCTGAATCATAGTCGGTTTAAACAATTAATAAAATAAATATATAAGGGTAGGTGATTGAATCGTGGTGATTTCGATGAATGATATATTTCAACAAGGTGATGTTTATGTCGATGATACACTAAAGACAATCTATCTAACACCTGAAGAACCCTTAGTATATGACGTGAATAAATGGGATTATAAACAAATGCCTTCTATTATATCTTGGGAACAAGATATGAAAACTCAATTAGATATGCATAAAAAACAAGCATCTCATCATTTAGCATTTACGTTTCCTGAGAATACACTTTTAGATCAACAATGGTTAGATAAAATTCAAACATATGATTTTGAACTAGGACTAATGGAACTTTATGCAATTGAGTCACAGAATATAAAAAAACATGAAAATGATCAAATTAAAGTCATGTTTGTCACTGAACAAACATTAGAAGATTATATTACAATTTATCGTCAATTTGCTGAACCCTTTGGCAAGGCGTACGCAGACGAAAGTATTGAAGTAATTCGCAATCAATTCAATAAAGATAGTAAATCTCGTGTAATCGCATATAAAGCAGATGTGCCTGTAGGGATTTTGGATTTAATCATTTCACAATGTACTGTGGAAATTGATGGCTTCGGTGTAGATGAAAGTTATCAGAAACAAGGTATTGGCAGTATGATGCAAACTTTTGTTGCGGAAATAGCTGATACGAAACCGATTATATTAATAGCTGACGGTGAAGACAGTGCTAAGGAAATGTATATTCGACAAGGTTACATATATATAAGTTACTGCTATCAGATTTTAAAAGAAAATGCTAAATACAGTTAATTAATATAATTATAGAAACTGAGACATAAATACTCAGGCTCAAAATAAAAGGACTCATCCGTATCAAATGGATGAGTCCTTTTTATATTTAAAAATTTGTTTTTGCAAAGGTCTAGATTATAAATTAATTCTCGTATGATTCAACAGGTGTTATACGTTCCGGATGACTGTAAATGTTGAAATTACCATCTCTAATAAATCCTATGGCAGTAATATTTAAATCTTGAGCAAGTGTCACTGCCAATGTCGTCGGTGCAGATTTCGATAAGATGACACCAACACCGATTTTCGCAGCTTTGATTAATATTTCTGATGAAATACGACCGCTAAATATCAACACTTTATTACGTACAGGTATATGTCTTTGTATACAATAACCATACAATTTGTCTAATGCATTATGACGACCAATATCTTGACGATGCTCAAAGAAGGTATCTCCATCACTAATTGCGGCATTGTGAAGACCACCAGTTTGTTTAAAAATTTTACTGGCGCTTTGCAAACGGGTCATCATATTGAGTACTTGAGTTGGATTTAACACAATTTTAGACATCGAAGTCTTTGCGACTGCCGCGTCATTTTGAAAATAAAACTCTCGACTTTTACCACAACAAGACGCAATCATGCGTTTCGTTGAATATTCGAAACGTTCACCGAGAGATTTGGTCAATTCAACATGAGCAAACCCTTTACTATCATCTATTTGGATAGATTTTAGGTCACCATTTTTAAAAATAGCCCCTTCAGATGCTAGGAAACCTAAGACAAGCTCTTCTAAGTGGTTCGGGCTACAAATTATAGTCGCAAATTCTTCACCATTTACCATAATTGTTAATGGAAACTCAGTAACGTAATGATCTTTTGTTTCTAATAACTTACCGTTCTCAAACCGTACAATGGGTTGATTGGTCAATATATCTTCATGCATGAGTACACCCCGTTTCATATTCACTTCTCCATTCTAGCGCATTTTTCAATGTAAAAAAAGATTCAGTTTATGAATAAAGCAAAGGATTTTTAATTTGCCCATTGTAATATTTATAACAATTTTTAAAATGGTCCAGATTGATTAAATGGATATATACAAGTAAACTTATGGTAAACAATTAAAGAGGTGAATTTCGATATGGCTAGTATAAGAGATATTGCACGCGAAGCAAAGGTAAGTCCTGGCACTGTTTCACGCGTATTAAATAATGATCCAACATTGTCAGTTTCAAAAGATACGAGAGAAAGGATTCATCGTGTTGCAAATGAACTACAATATCAAAAATCGGCTAGAAAAAACAAAAGCATTCAAATCATTACCTATGCATCTCGAGCTAAAGAAATGTCAGACCCTTATTATAGAGAAATACGCTTAGCAATAGAGGCTGAAGTTAAACGTTTGAATTTGTCTTTGAAGCGTACAATTAGAATCGATGGTAACGATAAAAATCTAGATTTATATAATGTTGACAAGGCAGGGGCAATTATCGTAGTAGGTAATTTTTCTACGGAAGCATTGAATACACTACGTGATTATAATAAAAATATAGTTGTCATTAACAATCCTAATACACCAAAATCAATAGATGCTGTCTACTCAGATTTACACTATTCTATGACCAACTTATTGAACGAAATCAAGGCATTAGGCATGACGCAAATTGCGTATATCGGTGGTAGTCATATGATTAGAGATTTAGCCGGTACGCCGTTTTCAAATCATACAGATGTTAGATATGAAGCGTATAGAGAATGGTGCTCTGAACATCAAATTAGCGAAATAACTATGATTGACGGTTGGAAAAAAGAAAATGGTGAAGAAGCTGTAAAAACATTGTTAAATGCGCATCAGTTACCTGAAGTTTTTATAGCAGGAAACGACATGATTGCTATAGGTATATTACAACAAATTCAATATGAAAAAATAGCAATTCCAAAAGATGTTAAATTGATAAGTTTTAATGATTTAGAAGTCATACAATATGCTGTGCCTTCTATAAGTAGTGTGCACATACCAGTAGATGAATTTGGTAGAACTGCAGTGCGAATGGCAGAAGAGCGCATTAATAAAACGAGACATGTTGCCATCCATGTCGTGGTAGAAGCACAGCTTAAAGAGCGGAATACTTTTAAAACAAAAAGACAATCTTAATTGACAAAACATTTAGTAAACAAGTAAACTTTAATTATGTTTACTAAAGAGAATATCATTATAGATAAAGTGATTTATATAGAAGGAGTGGGTTATTATGTTACAAGCCATGCATGATAAGTTTGAAACTTTGTTTGGCGTTAAGGCTGAAGTCAGTGCTTTTGCTCCGGGACGCATTAATTTAATAGGAGAACATACGGATTACAACGGTGGGTATGTTTTTCCAGCTGCGATTGAGTTGGGTACATATGGACTAGCTACAAAGCGAGATGATAAACTTATTCAACTTTATTCAAATAATTTTGAAGATGTTGGTATGATTACATTTACATTAGATGAATTAGAATTCGAAGCGGCACATGATTGGGCAAATTATCCTAAAGGTGTAGTTAAATATTTAAGCGAACAATTCTCTGACATAGACCATGGTTTCAACATTTTAGTTGAAGGAAATATTCCAAATGGGGCAAGTTTATCATCGTCAGCGTCTATTGAATTATTAACTGGTTGGCTCATTAAGCAGTTGTTTACTTTAGATTTAGAACGATTAGCACTTATAAAAATAGGACAGCGTGTTGAAAATAAATTTATTGGTGTCAATTCAGGCATTATGGATCAATTTATTATTGGTATGGGTAAAGCTGAACAAGCAATATTACTAGATACTGCAACTTTAGAATTTGATTATGTACCTGCTAAATTTGGAGATTATGTCATATCAATTATGAATACAAACAAGCGACGTTCCCTTACAGAAAGTAAATATAATGAACGTAGAGCACAATGTGAGTCGGCATTAGCTTCGTTGCAACAAGCACTTGATATTGCATCACTAGGGGAGCTGTCAGTAGAACAATTTGAACAGCATCAAGATCTTATTGAGGATGAAGTGAAGCGTCGTCGTGCAAGACACGCAGTTTCGGAGAACGAACGCACGAAAAAAGCACATAGAGCTTTAGCAGAAAATAACTTTAATCAATTTGGAAAGTTATTAAATGAATCTCACGCATCATTAAAAGAAGATTATGAAGTTACAGGGATAGAATTAGATACTTTAGCAGAAACAGCTCAGCAAGTTGATGGCGTATTGGGAGCTAGAATGACAGGTGCTTGGTTTCGCGAGGTTGCGCAATTGCTTTAGTGCATAAAAATAGTGTAAAACAATTGGAAAATGAAGTTTCTAAGCAATATATAGAGCACATAGGTTACGCTCCATCATTTTATCATGTGGGTATAAGTGATGGCGTTAAATCATTATAAGTTATTAATCAATGAATAGAGAAAGGATTTTGTATATGTCTGTTTTAGTTTTAGGTGGCGCTGGTTATATAGGAAGTCATGCGGTAGATCAATTAATTACAAGAGGATACAACGTTATTGTAGTAGATAATCTAGGTACAGGACATAGAGCGACTGTGCATAGCGAAGCTACATTTTATGAAGGAGATATTCGAGACAAAGTCTTTTTAGATGATGTCTTTAATAATGAAAGCATCGAAGGTGTCTTCCATTTTTGCGCCTATTCTTTAGTTGGTGAATCTGTAGAAAAACCGTTAGCCTATTTCAATAATAATGTGCACGGATTACAAGTGTTATTAGAAGTTATGTATGACCATCAAGTAGAACATATTATTTTTTCTTCGACAGCTGCAGTTTATGGTGAACCAGATTCAGTACCTATTACTGAGGAAGATTCTAAAACACCTACAAGTCCATATGGTGAAAGTAAGTTGATGATGGAGAAAATGATGCACTGGAGTCATGAAGCATATGGCGTTAATTATGCGGCGCTACGTTATTTTAATGTTGCAGGTGCTAAAGAAAATGGTGCCATTGGTGAAGACCACCGTCCTGAGACACACCTTATACCAATTGTATTAGAAGTCGCACTTGGACAAAGAGAGCACTTAACAATATTCGGTGATAATTATGATACAGAAGATGGGTCATGTATTCGCGATTATCTTCATGTCGTTGATTTAATAGATGCGCATATTTTGGCGTATCAACATTTACAAAACGGCGGAGCATCTGGTGCATTTAATTTAGGAAGTAGTCAAGGTTATTCGGTATTTGAAATTCTAGAAGCCGCAAGAACAGTAACAAATGAACCTATTAAAGCAGTGGTAGGTGAAAGAAGAGCAGGCGACCCAAGTAAATTAATCGCATCAAGTGATAAGGCGCAACAAGTGCTTGGCTGGAAACCGCAACACGATAACATTAACGATATTATTAATTCAGCGTGGCAATGGCATCATCAACATCCAAATGGATATCAAGAAAATGTGGAGGGTTAATGCATGTTATTAAATCAACAATTAGTACAACAATTTGTATCACAAGCAATTTCGTATGGTGATTATGAAGAAGAAGATAGCATTTATATTCAAAACCAACTATTGCGTAATTTAAATGCAAAAGGTATTGATGATTCAGCAGTCTCTGAATTAAATAAAGATGCAACGGCAAATGAAATTACACAATATTGGATTCGCCAAGCTATTAGTGAAAATTGTATTGAAGATGCATTATATAGTAAAGAAATTGTTGAAGCTCAAATTTTAGACTTAATTACACCACGCCCATCGGTAATTAACCGCAAGTTTAACGAGGCATATAAACAGTCACCAGAAGCGGCTACAGATTATTTTTATGACATAACTAAACGTAATCACTATGTTAAAGAAGATGCAATTGCGAATAATATTAATTATGATGTTGCTACTGAATACGGAGATATTGAAGTCACGATCAATCTATCAAAACCTGAAAAAGATGCACAGCAAATTGCAAAAGCTAAAGAAGCACCGGCTACCGCTTATCCGAAATGTGCATTATGCATAGAAAATGAAGGCTTTAAAGGATCAGTGCTACAAGCCGCAAGAACAAATCACCGTGTGATTCGCTTGAATTTAAATGGTGAACAGTGGGGCTTTCAATTTTCGCCATATGCCTATTTTGCTGAACATAGTATTGTTTTATCTGAACAACATGTCCCTATGGAAATCAATAAAAATACTTTCATTAACTTGTTAGATTTTATAGATCAATTTCCTCATTATTTCATTGGGTCTAACGCAGATATACCACTTGTGGGGGGATCAATTTTATCGCATAATCATTATCAAACTGGAAGACATGTATTTCCGATGGATAATGTTGCTGAAATAAATCAATTTACTATTGCTAATTATCCATCAGTTCAAGCTAGCACTTTAAATTGGCCAATGAGTGTGATTCGTTTGAAAGGTGACGATAGAGCGCAACTGATTGAAGCGGCTACTTATGTCATGACACAATGGAATCAATATTCGGATGATAGTGTAGATATTAAAGCATTTAGTAGTGATGGTGAACGTCATCATACGATTACGCCAATCGCAAGATATAGACAACAACAATATGAATTAGACATTGTCTTACGAGACAATCAAACTTCAGAACAATTCCCTGACGGCATCTTCCATCCACATAAAGACGTGCAACATATCAAGAAAGAAAATATAGGCCTAATTGAAGTGATGGGGACTGCTATATTACCAGGACGACTAAAACAAGAATTACAACAAGTTAAAGATTATTTACTAGATAAAACTCAAATAGATTTAGGAATACATCAACAATGGGCTGAAGAAATGAAACAATCATATGATATTAATGTAAATAATGTCGATGAAGTTGTAGATAAAGAAGTAGGATTTAAATTTAAACGTGTATTAGAAGATGCTTGGCGTATTTAAAAATACAGAACAAGGTCATCACGCGTTTAAACGCTTTATTGAACAACTATAAAATAGCACATCAAAATCATCAAAACATACGCTTACAAAAGGCCAAAATACTATCATTTAGGTCTTTTGTTTTTTTATGAATAAGAATATAATTATAAGTGATAGGAGTTGTTTTAGATGAAAATAAAATATTTAATCGTAATGTTTATGACGCTATGTCTAGTATTAACAGGATGTTCAAATGGAAATAGTGAGCGCAAAAATGATAGCAATTCTGAGGAGAATGATAAAAAACAAGAATTACATATCTCAGCAGCAACGAGTCTGACTGATACAACTAAAGAATTGAAGCGAGCGTTTGAAGCAAATCATAAAGATGCCAATGTTACATTTAACTATGGTGGGTCTGGTTCATTAAGACAACAGATTGAAAAAGGCGCACCTGTAGATGTGTTTATGTCAGCAAACAAGAAAGACGTTGATGCATTACAAGATAAAGATAAAGCACAAAATACATATGAATATGCTAAAAATAAACTCGTACTTATTGGTGCTAAGGACAGTAATTATAAATCAGTGGGAACGCTACAAGAAGGCGATAAATTAGCCATTGGTGAGGTGAACTCGGTGCCGGCGGGTAAATATGCTCAGCAATATTTAAAAGATAATAATTTATATGAACAAGTAAAACCTAATTTAGTATTTGCTAAAGACGTGCGACAAGTACTAAACTATGTTGAAAAAGGTAATGCACAATTAGGGTATGTGTATAAAACTGACTTATATCAAAGTCAGCAAAATGGCGAGAGTCATGTTAAAGAAATCAATACAGTTGATTTGAAGCAACCCATTGTTTATAAAGCGACGACAACATCTGATAAGCAATTAGCTAAAGCATGGATCGACTTTCTTAAGACAGACGAAGCTAAAGAAATATTAGAAAAATATCAATTTGAAGCATAGGAGGTTTTAGCAATGATAGATGTTACACCATTTTGGATATCACTCAAAGTAGCTGTTATTAGTACAATCATCGTTACTTTTATTGGTATCGTTATTTCGAGATGGTTGTATAAACGACATGGTTTTATTGCTAGAATCTTAGAAAGTATAATTATTTTACCTATTGTGTTACCACCAACAGTTATGGGATTTATTTTATTAATTGTGTTTTCACCTAGAAGTTTTATTGGTGCATTTTTTACGGATGTATTGCATTTACCAGTAGTTTTTACACTGACTGGAGCAGTTATTGCATCTGTGATTGTGAGTTTTCCATTGATGTATCAGCATACTGTCCAAGGCTTTCGTAGTATAGATAATAAAATGCTCAATACTGCCCGAACGATGGGTGCAAGTGAAAACAAGATATTTTTTAAATTAATTTTACCGTTGTCAAAGCGTCCAATATTATCAGGCATTATGATGAGCTTTGCCCGAGCGATAGGAGAATTTGGTGCGACACTGATGGTTGCTGGTTACATACCTAATAAAACCAATACGTTACCTTTAGAAATATACTTTTTGGTAGAACAAGGTAAAGAAAATCAAGCATGGTTGTGGGTGATCGTCCTTGTTGCATTTGCTATTACAGTAATTGGCACAATCAATGTGTTGAATAAAGACCGTTATCGGGAGGTAGATTAGTTGTTGGCATTACATTTAGAGCATGCGCTCAAAAACACACAATTACATATGAGTCTCCAAGATACTAAACCTAAAATTTATGCAGTTAAAGGCCCATCAGGCATTGGTAAAACAACAATTTTAAATATTATAGCAGGATTGAAAAGTGCAGATAAGGCACATATAGAAGTAAATGAACATATTTTAACTGATACGCATAACAATATAGATGTGAAAATTCAACAGCGTAATATTGGCTACTTATTCCAAGATTATCAATTGTTTCCTAATATGGATGTGTATCAGAATATAACTTTTATGGCGCAACCTTCCGAACATATAGAGACTTTAATGCATCAATTAAACATTACGCATTTAAAATCACAGTTTCCAATGAGACTATCTGGAGGAGAATCCCAACGTGTGGCATTAGCAAGAACGTTAAGCACTAGACCAGACCTCATATTATTAGATGAACCATTTTCAAGCTTGGATGATACAACTAAAGATGAAAGTATTCAATTAGTAAAGCGCATATTTGAAGAGTGGCAAATACCAATTATTTTTGTAACACATTCTAATTACGAAGCAGAGGCACTGGCTCATGAAGTGATTAATATTGATTGAGATCGCACACAAAAATAAATATAAATGACAAATTGAATAAGTGGCTGTTATTTTCTATATCGGAATCTAACGGTCATTTTTTAAATAAGGGGGTAAGATAATGAATATCGAGTTTTTAGGAACAGCAGGGGGTATTCCTACGCTTTATAATTCAGTATCTCAACATAAAGAATCGAGTTTGCGAACCGGCCCTGGAATATATATTCATGATATCCAATTACTAATAGATACTTCTGAGGATATATTCACTCAACTACGACGTGCTCAAATTTCTGAAATAAAACATGCTTTATACTCACATTGGCATCCTGATCATACGATGGGATTGAGGATTTGGGAGACATTAAATTATGATTTTAAAAATAAAAAACCAAATTCTAGAAAGACAAAGATATATATAACTCAGCAAGAAGTAGCAGATTTCAAAACTTATTTAGGTCATTGGAATCATTTGAATTATTTAACTCAAATTGGCGTGATAGAGTTAGAAGTGGTAGAGAATGATGCTCTATTAACAATAGATGATATTAAAATAGAATGGATTCAACTTCCTGAAAGTATTGCTTTTGGTTTTTATATCAATGCCATAGAACAGAGCATATTGATTATACCTGATGAAATGAAAGGTTTCGTACCTTCACAAAAATTCCAAAACATAGATGTTGCTATATTACCTTTTGGAAGTAATGAAGTTAATCCAATTACTGGTGAGCGTTTACTAGAAAACGGGGTACTAAAGGAATCAAATGAATTAAGTTTTGATGAAAGTGTTAAAATTGCTAGAGAAATAAATGCGACACACACTTATTTTACACATATAGAATCCACGGAAGGCCTCACTATGGATGATACTAAAGTGCTAGAACAACGACTATTACATAGTGGATTATCATGCACCATTGCTTACGACGGATTAAAAATCCAAACATAAAAAATTCAGCTTGAAACATTTAGGATTATCATGCATTCTATAGATACAAAAACGCCTCCTATCATGAAATAGGGAGGCGTTTTGTGTTGCTATCGATTATGATTTATTTTCCGGAATTGGAAAATAATCAAATATTTCTCCTGAATTGAGCGCATCAGTTAGAGTAGATAACCAAGCATAATAGAGTTTAGAATGTTCTATTTGCTCAAAAATTTCTTGTGCTTCTTCAATGATTTCAGGTGTAGCAGTTTCTGAATGAATAATGGGATTCAATAAAGATTCAGCTTTATATATTGCTTCTGAATTCAATTTGATTTCACGTTTCCATTTTTGTGAAAAGAAGTTTCCAAAAAACGTAAAAAAGTCTTTTTCAGCAGTAAAGTGTTGTTTTCTACTTCCTCGAACAAACTCTTGTTTTACGCCATCAAATTCTTGCAGTCTTTTAACACCCGCACTCATACTGGGCTTACTCATTTGTAATTCATAACGCATTTCATCTAGTGTCATACTACTTTGTTCAAAAACCATCGTGCCATATAGATTACCTACACTACGATTGACTCCATAAAGATCCATCGTTTCTCCAATTGAATTGATGACGATATCTTTTGCTTGCTCCAATAGTTGTTCATAGTCTTTTGAACGTGCCATTGATTCACCTCCATGTAATAGTTAACTTATTGTAACACGAACATATATTTAAAGGATATGCTTTATAAGTAACGTGCGCCATGATTTAGAGCGTATTAAGTGTATTAATAAAATCTTTAACCATTTCTAGTTATATCGAGCATTGTGAGTGCTCAAAATCAAAAAACTACATAGGGAATTCACTACTTTTTGTAATATTGATGGCAAACCGTTGTTACTATCGCATGCAAGATTTATAATGGATACAATGATGTATAGAGAGGGTTATTGTAGTGACAAAAGACCGCTATTCAAGACAAACGTTATTTAAACATATAGGTCCTGAAGGACAAGATAAAATCATGAATTCACACGTGCTCATTGTAGGCATGGGGGCACTTGGCACACACCTTGCTGAAAGTTTAGTTAGAGCAGGGGTTGGTACACTAACTATTGTAGACAGAGATTATATTGAATATAGTAATCTTCAAAGACAAACGTTGTTTAATGAAGCCGATGCGCTAGAAGGATTGCCCAAAGTTGTTGTCGCTAAAGAAAAATTATTAGATATTCGACAAGATTTGAAGATTCATAGTTATATTGCACATGTAAATCGTCAGTTTTTAGAGGATAATGCTGGTTCAGCTCAACTGATATTAGATGCAACAGATAACTTTGAAACGAGACAGTTGATTAATGATTTTGCTTTTCAAAAAGGCATACCGTGGATTTATGGCGGTGTAGTCCAAAGTACTTATGTAGAAACTGCTTTTATTCCAGGACACACACCATGTTTTAATTGCTTAGTGCCACAGTTACCAGCTATAAATATGACATGTGATACGGTAGGTGTAATTCAACCCGCAGTGACGATGACAACAAGTTTACAGATGAGGGATGCGCTGAAAATTTTAACAGAACAACACGTGCCGACTAAAGTAACGTATGGAGACTTATGGGAAGGGACGCACTTTACATTTGGGTTTAGTAAACTACAACGGAGCGATTGCAAAACTTGTGGCCGCAACCCTACATATCCACATTTAAATGAAACGAAACGACAGTTTGCTAGTTTGTGTGGTAGGGACACAGTGCAATACGAAAACCCTAATATTTCCCAGGAAATGCTAGAATCATTTTTAACTCAGCAAAATATTGCATACCGACGTAATCCTTATATGATTCACTTTGAATATAATGGTTATCGCATTGTTAGCTTTAAAGGCGGGAGATTACTGATTCATGGTATGACAAACCCTCAACAAGCGATTACTTTAATAAACCGATTATTCGGCTAAAGGGGTGTAAAAATGCATACAAATGTTAAGTTAGATCAAGATATAAGATGTGCAGTATTGACAGTTTCTGATACAAGAGATTATAAGACTGACAAGGGCGGTAAATTAGTAATAGAACTGTTATCGGAATTGAATGTTTCAATTGATAAGGCGCATTATAAAATAGTGAAAGATGAACAAGAAGCGATTCAAATGCAAGTTGAGCAATGGTTAAGTGAAGACATCGATGTGATTGTTACTACAGGAGGCACTGGTATTGCACAAAGAGATGTAACTATAGAAGCAGTATCCTCATTTTTCACTAAAGAAATTGAAGGATTTGGAGAGTTGTTTAGATATCTCAGTTATGCTGAGGATGTAGGTACGAGAGCATTATTGTCTCGAGCAATCGCGGGGACAGTAGGTGACAAGTTAATTTTTAGTATCCCAGGATCTACTGGAGCTGTTAAATTAGCATTGGAGAAGTTAATAAAACCAGAATTAAATCATTTAGTTAAAGAAATAACTAAATAAAAGAGGGTGACAAGAATCAAAATATGAAATTTGAAGTCTGTCCCCCTCACAAGGTTTACTAGAAAAAGGAATACAAGAGCTTGAAACAAGTACATTTAAATGTCAGACAGCTACTACAAATATAATAGTTGATGCTGAGATATGTAGTTATGCCCTAGAGACTTTATTCGAGTTGAACGCAAATATTAAATTATGCTTTACGTTGAAAATCACCAGATTTACCACCAGATTTAGAGAGTAAATAAGTTTCGCCAATGACCATACCTTTGTCTAAAGCTTTTGTCATGTCATATACAGTAAGTGCTACAGCAGTTGCGGCAGTTAATGCTTCCATTTCGACACCTGTTTTTCCAGTAGTAGACACGGTTGCTTGGATATTCAAAGTGAAAGATTGCGCATGCTTCTGCCACTGAAATTCAACATCAATACCTGTTAATGGTAAAGGATGACACATTGGAATAATATCAGCAGTGTTTTTAGCAGCCATAATACCTGCAATTTGTGCAGTGTTAAGCACATTTCCTTTTTTATTTGTATGATCAACAATTTGTTGATAGATTTCTGGGTTTACGGTAATGCTTGAATGTGCAATTGCAGTACGTTTCGTAATGTTTTTTTCAGAAACATCTACCATTTTAGCATTGCCCTGTTCATTAATATGTGTAAATTCAGACAAACATATCCCTCCTAATCGTTTTCTAGTATATCACGAAATTAATTAATATAAGGAGTAGATTTAGATGCCAGTTGAGAAAAGAAATCCAATTCCAGTCGGTGAAGCCATTGAACGTGTTGTGAGTCAAAATATTTATATGGATGAGACTACAGTGCCTCTAGATGCCGGCTTAAACCATATATTGGCTGAAGATATTGTTGCTACATACGAAATTCCACGTTTCAACAAATCACCTTATGATGGTTTTGCCATTAGAAGTAAAGATACAACGAATGCAAGTGGTGCGCACCGTCTCACTTTCAATGTGATTGACCATATTGGCGCCGGTACTGTTTCAGATAAAAAAGTTGGTGCGTTTGAAGCAGTTCGAATTATGACAGGTGCGGCGATGCCTGAAGGTGCAGACGCAGTTGTCATGTTAGAACAAACAGTAGAACAAGGACAAAGTTTCACATTACGTAAAGCATTTAAACCTAATGAGAACGTCTCTTTAAAAGGTGAAGAAACTCAAATAGGTGATGTTATTTTACAAAAAGGACAACAAATTAATCCTGGTGCCATTGCAGTATTAGCTACATATGGCTATGCACAAGTTCCTGTTTTTAAAAAACCAAGCGTAGCCGTAATTGCTACCGGCAGTGAGCTATTAGATGTAAGTGATGATTTAGAACCTGGAAAAATTAGGAATTCTAATGGACCAATGATTACTGCATTGGCTAATAAATTAGACTTACAAGTAGAGCGTTATCAAATACAACAAGATGATTTAAAAAGTAGTATCCAAGTGGTTACTGAAGCAATGCAACAACATGATATCGTCATTACTACAGGTGGTGTATCAGTGGGGGATTTTGACTATTTACCACAAATATACGAAGCATTAAATGCTGAAGTCCTTTTTAATAAAATTGCTATGCGTCCAGGAAGTGTGACGACAGTGGCAGTAGCAGAAGGTAAGTATCTATTTGGTTTATCTGGAAATCCATCAGCATGCTTTACCGGCTTTGAATTATACGTTAAGCCAGCAGTTCAACATATGATGCATGCAAATGCACTCTATCCTCAAGTCGTGCAAGCTACATTGATGGAAGATTTTACAAAAGCAAACCCATTTACGAGATTTATTCGCGCTACGGCCACTTTTAACGGGAAAGAAATGACAGCAGTTCCTTCAGGATTTAACAAATCAGGTGCAGTTGTTGCAATTGCACATAGTAATGCAATGATTATGTTACCAGGTGGAACAAGAGGATATAAAAAAGGTTATACGGTAAATGTAATATTAACTGAATCACAAGCTTATGAAACGGAATGCTTTATATGATTTTACAAATTGTTGGATTGAAAAACTCTGGGAAAACGACATTAATGGCACATACAATTCAGGTGTTAAAAGAACATCATCTCACAGTAGCAACGGTGAAACATCATGGACATCATAACTCTGAAGATTATCATGATATCACATTGCAAAATAATCATGTTGACCATATGAAACACTTTTATGCAGGTGCAGATCAAAGTATTGTTCAGGGTAATGCTTACCAACAAAGTGTCACCAGAACACAAAACAAAACGCTTGATGAAATCATAGATGAATCTGTTACAATAGACAGTAACGTAATATTAGTAGAGGGTTTTAAAGAAGCAAGTTACGATAAAGTGTTAGTCTACCGTGATGAAAATGACCGTAATGCACTAAATCATTTAACACATATTAAGTATGCCATTAATATATCAAAACCAGAGGCTTTACGTCAGTATGACCAATGGTTATTATCTTTTTTAATATCAAAGGAATGAATTAAATGAAGCAATTTGAAGTGACAAGCGAGCCAATACAGACAGAGCAATATAGATCTTATGTACTGAACGAACATCAAGGTGCAGTTGTTGTTTTTACAGGTCATGTAAGGGAATGGACAAAAGGAATTAAAACAGAGCATTTAGAGTATGAAGCCTATATACCTATGGCAGAAAAAAAGTTAGCTCAAATTGGCGATGAAATTTCACAGCAATGGCCAGGTACACAAACAGCAATCGTGCATAGAATAGGCCCGTTAGCTATTTCAGATATTGCAGTACTCATCAGTGTTTCTTCACCACATCGAAAAGATGCTTATAGAGCAAATGAATATGCAATTGAGCGTATCAAAGAAATCGTACCTATTTGGAAAAAGGAAATATGGGAAGATGGTGCACAATGGCAAGGACATCAACATGGAAGTTATGAGGATGCGATTGAAGGAGGACAATCATGAGAGTGCTTTATTTTGCAGAGATAAAAGAAATATTAGCAAAACAATCAGAAGACATCGATTTAAGTTATGATATTACTGTAGATGAATTTATTACAGATTTATTTAAACGTTATCCTAGTATTAGCGATAAAAAATTTCAAATAGCGGTAAATGAAGAATTTGTGAAAAATGATGACATTGTCCAACCTAATGACACTGTCGCATTGATTCCACCAGTTAGCGGAGGGTAAAGAAGAGATGAAAGCAATTATACTTGCCGGAGGACAGTCAGAGAGATTCGGTAAACCTAAGGCTTTTGCACAAATTGAATCGCAAGCATTTTATGAGCGAATTATAGATGTGTTAGAAGCAACGAACATGTTTAATCAAATTATTATAAGTACCAATGAAAATCTTGCGACACAATTTGATTACCCTAATATAATTATAGATGAACACCAGAATAAAGATAAAGGGCCTTTGGCAGGTATTAGATCAGTCATGAGCCAATACCTAGAGGAAGAACTATTCTTTGTTATTTCCGTTGACACACCTATGATTACTCAAAAAGCGATAAGTAAATTATACCAATTTATGGTGGAACACCTTATTGAAGACCAGTTAGATATTGCAGGTTTTCAAGAAGCGGGTAGACCGATACCTACACTTGCTTTTTACAGTCCACATACTTTAACTTACATTGATAAGGCACTGGATTCAGATGATTATAGTTTAAAGAATGTTTATACTAAAGTTGCGAGCGACTGGTTAGATGTTAACACAATTGAATCACCTGAATATTGGTATAAAAATATTAATTTCCGAGCATGATTTGGACGCTTTACAACATGAAATTATAAATAGATAAAGGGGGGCTAACGATATGGTAGAACAAATCACTGATAAACTCGGGCGTCCGATACGTGACTTAAGATTGTCAGTTACAGATCGATGCAACTTTCGTTGTGATTATTGCATGCCTAAAGAAATATTTGGCGATGATTTTGTTTTCTTACCTAAAGACGAGCTTCTTACATTTGATGAAATGGTACGTATTTCGAAAGTATACACACAATTAGGCGTGAAAAAAATACGTATTACAGGCGGTGAACCGTTACTCAGACGTGATTTATATAAATTAATTTATGAATTAAATCAGATTGATGGTGTAGAAGATATTGGTCTAACGACAAATGGCTTATTATTAAAAAAACACGGTCAAAAATTATACGATGCAGGTTTAAGACGTATTAATGTGAGTTTAGATGCAATCGAAGACAAAGTGTTTCAAGCGATTAATAATAGAAATATAAAAGCTTCTACAATATTGCAACAGATTGATTATGCAATTTCCATAGGATTCCACGTGAAAGTAAATGTGGTTATACAAAAAGGTGTAAATGACAATCAAATTTTACCTATGATTCAATATTTCAAAGAGAAAGATATTGAGATTAGATTTATAGAATTTATGGATGTTGGAAACGATAATGGATGGGATTTTAGTAAAGTGGTAACAAAAGATGAAATGCTAAATATGATAGAAAATGAATTTGATATTGAATCTGTTGAGCCAAAATATTTTGGTGAAGTTGCTAAATATTATCGACATAAAGATAATGGCGCACAGTTTGGCCTTATCACTAGTGTATCTCAATCTTTCTGCTCTACATGTACACGTGGGAGATTGTCATCAGACGGTAAGTTTTATAGTTGTTTATTTAGTACAGTAGATGGTTTTAATGTGAAATCATTTATGCGTGCTCGGAGCAACGGATGAGGAGCTATTTGAACAGTTCAAAGTACTGTGGAATGTTAGAGATGATAGATATTCAGATGAACGTACAGAACAAACCGTAGCAAATAGAAAACGCAAAAAAATTAATATGAACTATATTGGTGGTTAGTATCATTAAGTAATTGTAAATCTTACAATTAGGTTCGATATAGTTTTGACACTGATATAACATTTAATACCACGAAACGCTGAGGCAGACTTAATTAAATATGCTTTCAGCGTTTTTTGTATTAAATCACAAGGTAAATAAAAATCACTCTATTTATTTAACAAAAAAGCAGTTAATATTAACAATTTTGAATTTTAAAATAAAGCATTTTTTAAGATAATCTATTAATAAAAAATGTTTATATTTACTTTAGGGATTTAAGTAAAACAAAAAAATGCTTGGTATGTATAAGAAACGATATAAATGAAAGACAATAGTAAAAAAAATTTATCTATTACTTTTAAAATAATAGATTTAATGAAGAAAATGTTATATAATATTTTCGAAGCTTATTCATTATAAAGCCATTAAAACAACAAGAAAAGACGATGAGGAGGCCATTATTATGGAAACTAAAGTATCTTATTTTATAACTTCTGAAAGAGCATTGAGTCAATTAAAGCATTGGTTGAAAACAGTTCATCATTTATCAATTGAAGAATTTGTTGTGTTGTATAAGGTTTATGAATCTAAAAAAATCAGCGGAAAGGAATTGAGAGATACACTTCATTTCGAAATGTTATGGGATACGAGCAAGATTGATGTGATTATACGAAAAATTTATAAAAAAGAACTTATGTCTAAAGTTCGTTCTGAAACAGACGAAAGACAAGTTTATTATTATTTCAATGATGTTCAAACTAAAATTTTTGATGACATTATTCAAGAAATAGAAAATATTAAAGTAGCACAATAATAAAACATACATAAAAAAGAGAGCGGGACTACGAAATCAACATTTGATTCCTTCCCGTTCTCTTTTTATTGTAATGAGTTAAGTTGTTTTAACTTTTCTGCCATGTAAAAAGAAATAAATTATAGTCGCTATGAGTACGATGACGGCCATAATAGCATATAATTGTGCATAAGATACGGAGGATGTCATGAATCCTAAAACATATGGTCCAAATCCAACGCCTAAGTCTAGTCCGATAAAATAGGTTGAAGTTGCTATACCATATTTAGCAGGTGGTGATACTTTAATGGCAATAGCTTGCATACAGGATGAAATATTTCCATAACCTGCACCTAAGAACAAGCCGGCAAGAATGAGTAACCAACCATTATTTGTAATACTTAAAGTAACGAATGTAAGGATTAAGAATACAAAGGCAGGATATGCAATGACATTCTCATTTTTTTGATCCATAAGTCGACCCGCAATTGGTCGAGTAATCAGTGATGCAATGGCATAGAATATAAAGAAGTAACTAGAAATCGTTACTAAATTTATCTCTTGAGCAAAGAATTGCAAGAATGTAAGTATTGAAGAATAAGTTAAACCTGAAATCAACATAATTATTGCAACCGGAATAGCTTCTTTTGCAATGTAATTATTGATGTTGAATTTTTTACTCGTTGTTTTTTGAGTAGTTGTATCAGTCGTATCGAGTTTAAATTGTAAGTTTACAAAGAAAGAAATTAATAAGCTTACTACACCACAAATGAGACAAATTAAGAATAATATCTTAATTGGAAAAGCATTAATTAAAAGTAATCCAAGGAAAGGACCAATAGCCGCACCCATGACAAGACTTAAAGAAAATAAACTAATGCCTTCACTTTTTCTATCATTAGGTGTGACATAAGCGGCGATGGTACCTGTTGCCGTTGTAGTAATTCCTGTAGCGATACCGTTGATTAATCTAGTAAACATGAGTAATGCTAAAGAACCTTCTATAAAATATAATAATTGGGTAATGAGTAAAAATACTAATCCAATTAATAATATACGTTTAGGACCAACTTTATTTACATATTTACCAGTTACAAAACGTCCGATTAAAGAACCTATGATAAAGAGCCCTGTTACTAAGCCGGCGGTGCTATCTGAAACATTATATTCAGATTTAGTATAGGCGGCGATAATTACTATAAGTAAGTACATACATAAGTATATTAAAAAATTGGTTATAAAGTTTATATTAAAACTTTTTGTCCATATGGGTGATTTTGTTGTTATAGCTTGGTTCATATTACGCTTCCTCCATTTTTGTTATAGCTTCATGTATTGATTGAATGGTCTTAATTGCCTGTTTAAGATCGTCTTCAGATAATCCTGTTTCATTAATAAGCTGATCTTGCACCTTATCAACTCGAGCACTCATATTGTCATATAATAGCTGCCCTTCTTTTGAGAGCGTTAATAACTTCTCCCTTTTATCAATACCAGGTTCAATTGAAAGCAATGATTTTTCAGAAAGTACTTTTAAAATCTTACGTGTTGTCGGTTTCTCAATGGCACGGCGCTTTGATATTTGTACCAAAGTAGTAGGCGCATTGTAAGCTATATCTTTAAATACCAACCATTGAGCAGGATATAGATCAAACGCTTCAAATATAGGTTGAAACAATTTGGTGTATGGTCTATAAATGCCAATAAGGTTATTAAAAACAAGATTGTTTTCCATAATGACCTCCTAATATAGTTAGCTTTGCTAACTTAATTTATAGCATACTTATTCTATTCTTTTTTAATAAAAAAATCAATAGTAGGCGATGTAAAAACATTAAAAATTAAAGAAAAAGTTTATGGAGATAAGAAATTTATTCCGTAGCGTTAGTTAAGACAAGTAAAGTGGTATACAATTTGTTAAGATATAGTCAAAGCTAAAATAAGGGAGATACCTAATGCAGTATTTAAAATTAGACCATATGATTCATTATATTCATCAATTAGATAACTTTAAATATCCGGGACATTTGTTTAAATTACATCAAGGTGGCAATCATGAAAGATTGGGAACTTATAACAGATTAGCCTATTTAAATAATGCATATATAGAGTTATTAGATGTGTATAAACCTGACGTATTATTAAAAATGATAAAAACAGATGAAGGACGTGTATCGTTTCCTTCAAAAATAGTGCAAGATAATTATAGTCAAGGTATAAAGACGCTGGCATTTCGTACGCAAGATATTCATCAATTGAAAAAAGATTTGGAAACGAGAAATATAGAGGTCATCGGCCCTATAGATATGCATAGGGAAAATGTGAAAGGTGATAAAACATCTTGGAAATTGCTTTATATTGCAGATCCAGATTATAGAGTAAAACCACCATTTTTTATCCAGTGGAATGAAGCTGAAGAAGTGAGAAATGCAAAATTAGAACCGTTGCAACAAAAAGAATTTACGATTAAAACAATTAATTTACACAGCACAGAACGAGAGCATACTGTAAAAAAATGGGAATATTGGTTTGATATGGAAAAAATAAGTGAAACTAAAACGTATACTGCATTAAAATTAAAAAATGATGATGTCGTTTACCACATTTATGATGGTGAACACTCAGGGTATAAATCAGTCACATTACGAGACGATAAAACTTCATCATCTTATACTTTAATTATTCGAGGAACAAGTTACCAATTTGAGGCAGATTAATAAATATAAATATACGCGCTATGTGCAATAATGAAAATGTGTATCAATGAAATAATAAGTGTTAAAATAGTTAAATACGTGGCGACTTTATGTGTGCGCAATAATAATAAGTATACGCATATAACAAAAGACAACGCCGCTAAAATAACTCTTAAGCTTAAGTATGATATTGACAGTGGTTCGATAAAAGCTTGAACTACAAAGATTAAATTAATAATCAGTAATAATCCAATAATAAAAATACGCATGAAAACACCTCGCTTTTTCTTTTAATATAGTATAGCAAATGAACTGTTTATATGTGAAATTATGAGCGAAGCAATGTATAATATCAAAGTATTGAATTGGTAAAGGAGACATTAGTTGTATGGAAAAGATGAATATCACAAATCAAGCACATGATGCGTTTGTTAAATCGCACCCACAAGGTGATTTATTACAATTAACAAAATGGGCAGAAACAAAAACACTAACTGGATGGTATTCAAAACGTATCGCAGTTGGAGAAGAGGGCGAAGTAAAAGGCGTTGCTCAACTGTTATTCAAAAAGGTACCTAAGTTACCATATACGTTATGCTATATCTCTAGAGGTTTTGTTACAGATTACAGTAATAAACTCGCATTAGAAACGCTTTTAGAGTACGCAATGCAAATTGCAAAAGAAGAAAAAGCCTATGCTATTAAAATTGATCCAGATGTTGAAGTAGATAAAGGTGCTTGACGCATTAACAAACCTAAGATCACTAGGATTTAAGCACAAAGGATTTAAAGAAGGTTTATCTAAAGATTATATACAACCAAGAATGACAATGATTACACCAATTGAAAAGTCAGATGAAGAACTTATACAAAGTTTTGAAAGACGTAATCGTTCAAAAGTCAGATTAGCTTTAAAACGTGGTACGACTGTTGAGCGTTCTAATAGAGAAGGTTTAAAAACATTTGCCAACTTAATGCAAATTACAGGTGAACGTGATGGCTTTTTAACGCGTGATATTAGTTATTTCCAAAATATCTACGATGCTATGAATCCAGATGGCGATGCAGAATTATTCTTAGTTAAATTAGAGCCTAAGCCAGTACTCAAAGATTTAAGAGAAGACTTATTACAACTTGAGCAAGAAAAAGTTAAATTAGCTGAAAAAAAACAAGATAAAAAAACACTAAATAAAATCAACGATGTAAATAATAAAATCGTTAAAACCCAAGAATTAATTGAAGATATGGAAAAATTAGAACTATCTCACCCTGAAGGTATGTATCTGTCAGGCGCGTTGTTAATGTTCGCAGGTAACAAATCATACTACCTATATGGTGCTTCTTCAAATGAATATCGTGATTTTCTACCAAACCACCATATGCAGTTTGCTATGATGCAATATGCTAGGGAACATGGTGCGACAACTTATGATTTTGGTGGTACTGATAATGATCCTGATAAAGACTCTGATCACTATGGCTTGTGGACATTCAAAAAAGTTTGGGGCACATATTTAAGTGAAAAAATAGGTGAGTTTGACTATGTATTAAACAAACCACTTTATCAAATAATTGAAAATGTAAAACCAAAGCTTACTAAAGCGAAAATTAAAATATCTCGTAAATTAAAACGTAAGTAAAAGCTAGTAAATTAATTAAACGTAAAAATACACAATATAAAGTTTTGAATTAAAATTTATAAAACTTTATGCTGTGTATTTTTTTATTGTTGAATAGATTTAAAAATTCAAAATATTTTATAAAATTATTAGCATGTATGATATTGTAAATTAGAGACTTATGGTAAATTGGATATAGCGAAATGAAAGTACGAGAGGAGATTAAGTGCATGATAAAAAAATTACTACAGTTTTCATTAGGAAATAAATTTGCAATATTCTTAATGGTCTTGTTAGTTATATTAGGCGGCATATACTCGAGTTCCAAAATGAAACTCGAACTATTACCCGATGTTGAACCACCAATGATTACAATACAAACAGCATTACCGGGTGCGACTCCAGAAACAGTAAAGGAAGACATTAGTGATAAAATAGATAGTCAAGTTAGGTCTATGTCTGATGTTAAGAGCGTGAGCGCTCAATCTATACAAAATGCTTCAATGGTAACTGTAGAATATGAAGAAACTGCAGATATGGATAAAGCAGAAAATGATTTACAGAAAGAAATCGATAAGATTAAATTTGATGAAGAGGTTGAGGAACCAGAACTAACAAGAAGTTCAATGGATGCATTTCCTATCGTAGCTTATTCATTTAGTAATAAGGAAGATAACCTCAAAGATACGACAAGTAAAATTAACAACGAACTGATTCCACGTTTAGAAACAATTGAAGGTATACAAACTGCACAACTTAACGGTCAAACGTCACGAGAAGTATCTGTGAAATTTGATCAAGAAAAATTACAGGAAAGTGGTTTGAGTGCAGAAAGTGTTCAACAATTTCTAAAGAGTGCTACAAGTGAAACACCTCTCGGGTTATTCCAATTTGATAAGACAGAAAAGTCTGTTGTCATTGATGGTCAATTTACATCCGTAGATGCATTGAAAGATTTAGAAATCCCACTAACTGCGGGTGCTGGATCTAGCGCTCAAGGACAAAGTGCAAGTGATTCAGGTCAACAAGGTGCGAGCACAAAGTCAAGGTGGTGCGGGAGCTTCTTCACAAGGTTCTGCAATGCAAGGTGCCGGAGCAAGTAGTGGCTCAGGTGGTGAAAGCGTACCATCAGTGAAGCTAGATGATATTGCTGACGTCTCTGTAGGGGATGTACGTGAATCTATTTCAAAAACAAATGGTAAAGACGCGGTGAATGTACAGGTTACTAAATCACAAGACGCCAATACTGTAAAAGTAGCTGAAGATACCAAAAATGAAATCGATAAATTTGTTAAAGAAAATCCTGATGTCAATTCAACTAAAGTCATGGATACAGCGAAACCTATTCAAGACTCTCTTTACACTATGATTGAAAAAGCAACCTTAGGTACAATGGTTGCGATTATCGTTATCTTACTATTCTTAAGAAATATTAGAACGACTGCAATTTCAATCGTATCCATACCAATGTCTATCTTAATAGCGATGGTGGCATTAAAATTATCAGATGTTTCATTAAACATTCTTACTTTAGGCGCATTAACTGTTGCCATAGGGCGTGTAATTGATGATTCAATTGTAGTAGTAGAAAATATATACAGACGTTTGTCAGATAAAGATGAGAAATTAAGCGGAGATAAATTAGTTATAAGTGCTACAAGTGAAGTATTTAAACCAATTTTATCATCTACTATAGTGACAATTATTGTATTCTTGCCACTTGTCTTTGTAACAGGTTCCGTAGGTCAAATGTTTAGACCATTTGCCCTAGCAATTGCTTTTAGTTTATTAGCATCACTTCTTGTTTCTGTAACGATTGTTCCGAGCATTAAGTGCAACATTCTTTAAAAAGGGAATTAAACAACGTAGAGAAAAGAAATTAGGTTTGATAGGTAGTAATTACAAAAAAGTATTAAACTGGTCATTAAATCATAAATGGATTGTAATTATAATTAGTACACTCATTTTGATAGCAAGTATTGGACTGGGTCTTGCTAAACTTGGAACAAGCTTTATTTCCACAGGGGAAGATAAGTATATGGCACTTACATATACGCCGGAACCCGGTGAAACTGAAGAAGGCGTTCTAAATCACGCAGAAGAAGTACAGAAATATTTAAATAAAAAAGATAAAGTGAATACAGTTCAATATTCAGTGGGTGGTGCAACGCCGACAGATCCTACTGGAAGTTCAAATAGTATGGCAATAATGGTGGAATATGATTCCAACACACCAAATTTTGATGAAGAACCTGATAAAGTGCTTAGTCATATTGAAGAATATAAACACCCTGGTACTTGGGGTAACCAAGATATGGGCACCGGCACAGACAACAAAGCATTAGAAATTGCAGTAACTGGTCCATCATTAGATTCAATTGAAGGAACTGTAAAAAAAGTTGAAGACGAAATGAAAGATGTTAAAGGACTAGCTAATGTTAAGTCAGACTTATCACAAACTTATGAGCAATATAATATCAAAGTCGATCAAAATAAAGCTTCAAGCTATGGCTTGTCAGCTTCGCAATTAGCAATGACATTAAATCAAAATACACCTGAACAAACGGTTACGACTGTTAAAGAAAAAGGTAAATCCATAGATGTAAAAGTTAAAGAAGATAAAGATAAAAACTGGACAGAAGAAAAATTAGAAAGCACAGAAGTACAAACACCAACAGGTCAATCTATTGAGTTAAGTGAGATTGCCGATTTAGAAAAATCATCTACACCTAATAAAATTGAAACAGAAGCCGGTGATTACACTGCAACAGTTTCTACAAAAGTAACAAACGATGATGTCGGTGGCATGGCTCAAAAAGTAATATCTAAAGTAAACGATATAGATAAGCCTAATAACGTAGAAACAAAAGTAGGCGGGGCTAATGAAGATATAAGCAAAGCTATATCACAATTAGTATTAGCAATGATAGCGACAATAATAATTGTTTATTTAGTGCTTGTTCTGACGTTCAAAGGCGCACTCGCACCATTTACAATTCTATTCTCTCTTCCATATACTGTTATAGGTGTAGTAATCGCTCTTGTCTTAACGGGTGAAACGATATCCGTACCAAGTATGATTGGTATGCTCATGCTGATTGGTATCGTAGTAACAAATGCGATTGTGTTGGTAGATAGAGTTATTAATAAAGAAAAACAAGGTCTGGAAATGAAAGAAGCGTTATTAGAAGCTGGTGGTACGCGTATTAGACCGATTCTTATGACAGCTATAGCTACAATTGGCGCATTATTACCAATGTTGTTTGGTGAAGATAGCTCAATTATTATTTCAAAAGGTATGGCGGCTGACAGTTATAGGTGGATTAATTTCATCTACGCTATTAACGTTAATTGTAGTACCTGTTATATACGAAATACTATTTAGCTTGAAAGATAAAATTATTAATAAACGTAATAAGAAAAACAAATCATAGATAAATCATATTAGGATGTATGAATGAATTCCTACAGAAAAACTGCTTACACAGTCTTATAACATGTGTAAGCAGTTTTATTTGTTTTTATATAAAAGGGACGGTATAAATCATTTTTCTTAGTACTTATCTTGTTAGTTAACTGAAAATAATGCACTATGCAAAAAGAGTATTGAAATAGATAACTACTTCAATACTCAATATTTAAATAATTAATATAATACTAATGCTAAAATAGCGTATACCACAAATAGTATAACGGTAATAATATTTAAGATCTGAACGCCTTTAGAATCTTTTTTACCGTTTTTGAAAGCTGTGATTTCTACATTGCCAACGATAAGTAATAGTACGATGAATACCCACCAGTTTATTGCGGGGAAAGATAATGTTGTAATTGCTACAACAAATAATAAGAGCAAGGCCATAATAATACGTAAAATGCGTGTAATGATTGTCGGCATTTTAAATATACTGATGTAGCTTACTATAAGATATAATATTGGTAAAAAGATAAGGTACAGTTGCATTGAATTACATCCTTTCTATGTATGCACTTAATCTTAGCATGTAAAAAATTGATTTACTAGGATGTTATTTACGTTCTTTTTGACTAATTTCTGAACGTACAGATGCAATTTCTTTTTCTATGTCTTCAAGTTGTCGTAATAATGGGTCAACTTGTTGATTAACGGATTCTCTTTTTTCAAGGTCACCTTGTAGTCTCACGTAATCATATTTTAGTTCAGCTAATTTTTCTTTTAAATCCATTTTTACACACTCCTTTTGTATGCGGCATTGGCCACACTGTTTTAGTTTAAATTATAACATGAAATTGAAAGCTTCTAAAATAACCGAGTTATATGTTAAAGTATGAAAATGGAATGAAAACGAAACGATGTAATGAAAGAAGGTTTATTGTGACTCAACAATTTATCATAATTATTTTACTTATTGCATTAGGTTATGCACTTAAAAGAATTAATTACTTTAAGGCAAACGACAGCCAAGTTTTTGCAACATTAGTTCTAAATGTCACATTACCTTCACTCGTGATAGTTAATTTAAACGAAGCAGATTTAGATATATCACTTTCTATCTTACCTATAATGATGATTTTGTATGGTGCTATAACAAAAATAATCATGGTATGGTTCTTCATGAAATATGACAACCAAATACGAGGGACAACGGGTATGATGATGGCTTCTCTAAATATAGGCTTATTTGCATATCCATTGGTAGAAGCAATATGGCCCAATACTGGTATGATTTATTTTGGTATGGTAGATATTGGTGGCGCGATTATTATGTTTGGAGTTACTTACTTTGTTGGAAGCTATTTTAGTAGTTCAGGTGATAGCTTTGATTTTAAATATCTAGCGAAAAATCTTCTTAAATCAGTGCCGTTAATGACATATATCATCATGTTTATTTTAAATATGCTCAATATTCATTTTCCGGATCCAGTAATTGATTTCTTCTCTGTATTATCAGGCGCTAATATGCCATTATCAATGATTTTGATAGGGTTAATGTTGAATTTTAGTATAGATAAACGATTTTTACCAATCGCAATGAAGTACATTTTATTACATTACGGTTTAGGTATTATCGTCGGGTTACTCGTATATTTCTTTTTACCAGTTGATGATCAAATGGTAAAAACAACACTACAAGTTGCATGGTTATTACCAGTAGGTGTAGCAATAATACCTTATGCGATTCAATTTAAATATAAGACATTACCACTGGTTGGCATGGTCACTAATTTAACAATTGTTATTAGTATAATTATATTATATATTTACCAAGCTTTATTTGTATAAATAAAAGCACTCCTGTTATTTTACAGGAGTGCTTTTTGCTGTCTCTAATGACTGATAACCAGATTAAATGTTAGCTTAACCTTTACCACCCATAAATGCAGGATAATTAGTCATGCCACCATCGACATATATTGTTGTGCCATGAATATAATCCGCTAAGTCAGAAGCTAAAAATCTTGCAACGTTAGCAACTTGACTAGCTTCTCCAATAATCTTAGATGGGATCATTTCTAATGTTTCTTCACGTGTTGTTGGATCAGAGAATTTTTCTTTCGTGTGTTCAGTAACGATAGCTCCCGGTGAAATATTATTAATACGAATACCATATTGTGCATATTCCATCGACATTGTTTCCATCATTAATTTTAATCCGCCTTTACTTGTCGCGTAGTTTACATAGTTTGGCCATGGAATTTTATCATGAACACTAGATGTGTTGATAATTACACCTTTTTTATCTTCTTTTAAAAATTGGTTTATAGCTGTTTTTGAACCTATAAATGCACCAGTCAAATTGACGTCAATTACTTTTTGCCATTCTTCTAAAGGCATTTCGTGTGTAGGGATAGGTTTTTCAAATCCAGCGTTATTAATTAAGATATCGAGTGTACCAAATTGATCTACAGCAGATTGAATTAAACGTTCTACATCATCTTCTTTTGATATATCAGCTTGTACCTTGATTGCCTTGCCGCCCAGCATCTTCAATTAATTGGATAGTTTGAGACACTACTTCTAAATGGCGTTCCGAGCGATAATTTATAACGACATTAGCTTTTTCATCACCAAACTGTTCTGCCATAGCTTTTCCAATACCGCTACCAAGCACCTGTAATCACTACAACTTTACCTTCTAAGTCCTTAAACATAATGTATGACGCCTCCTTGATAGTAATAGTATAAAACAAAAAGTTTAAGACAAATATTAAATGATTAGAGATGAAAGTCACTAATCATTCAATATGCAATGAAAAATTGTCGTTGCCTTAAACTTAATGTTGTTTATCTATTTGTAAAATGATGTTTGATTGTTAATGTTAACCTTTAATATTTCCGAGTACAAAGGCAACAATGACAATGAGAACAATACCAGCCCATATGCCAGTCATTTGACGTTTGTCTTTACGCTCACCTAATAGGAAAATACCGCCAAGTGTAGATACGATGACTAATAATTGGGATAATGAAAAACTCGTTGCTACACCGACTTTGGGTTGTGAATAGAACATAAATAAATTACCTATCCCCCAAATTACACCAGGAATTAAATTCCATGCAGTACTTTTTATTGATGTTTCGTGTTTAGCTGATAGTATTAAGCCACCAATCGCCATACCTATAGATTGGAAGAAAAGGGCATTCATTCCATCTACACCGAAGATTTGAGCTACAACTACATACACGACGTAACCAACAGTAGAAATTAGTAATATAGGCATTGCTTTACCAAAGTTTTTCGTGTTTTCTGATGCTTCATTTTTGCCTTTAATAGACGTCATAGCAATACCAATAACGAGTAATACCATAGCGAGTAGGCCTAATGTAACTTGAGTACCAGTACTCCATTCACCTAAAAATACAGCACTAAATAATGTTGTACCTACTAATTGTAAACCAGTAGAGATAGGCATAGTTTTAGACACACCAATTAAACTAATTGATTTCAATTGGTAGCCCTGACCAAGTGCCCAAAAAGCACCTGAAATTAAACCGACAATAATAATAGTGGGGTCACCAAATTCAGCATTGCCAGTTAATAATAAAATAATACCAATGATTAATGCACCAAATGTAGTACCTCTAATTTGGTTATAGGGGCCACCACCAACAAGCACATTAATTAAAACAACACTCCCCCAAAATAACGCGGGTAAAAGGGCAATTAATATATCCATACTTTATATTCACTCTCTCTCTATTTAAATAATACTTTCCTTTCAAAACAACTACTTAGATTGCCCTTGTATGGTATTTTAAAGCAAAATATTAATATAGTAAAAAATATTAGATTATATGCAAAATTATTTTGTATCATTGTGAAATATAACCATTATCGGTTTTTGGCATTAAAAAAAGAATAATTAAAATAAGCTTAAAATTTGGAGATATTCCAAACTTTAAGCTTATAAAGGTATAGCGAATTAAATATGAGCAACGACGTATTTAAATTTTTTATATTCATAATTGATATTAAAGCCTAGCTCATTAAAACGTTCAACGAGTGTCGTGTTTTTACTACGTATTTTGAAAAAAACTTTTTCTATATCGTGATTAGTAAACGCGATGTGTATGGCGTGTGATAGTAAATCAAATGCTATGCCTTTAAGTCTATAATCAGAGTGCGAAGAAAAATATTTGATTTCTGCTTTATGACTATTTTCAAATATTTGAAGGTAGAGATAACCTTTCAGTAGTCCCTCAGACATAAACATAAATAGGCGATGATGCTCATCTAGTGATTCAACAATTTCATCAGCAGTCATTACATCATGTTTAAATGTGTGTTCATGCAATTTACTAAATAAACGATAGTAAGTCGGCTGATATTCTGTGATGTTTTGTGCGTGCTCAATTTCACCAATATCTTGTGATGCTACTAAATAATAATCTGTAAAGCTATAAGAAGATTGGATAGCTTTCATAAAATCTAAATAATTTTGTTCTGTTTCTTCAAAAGAAAAGTTGAAACTCGTAGATTCAGATTTGCTCTGTGCTAATGTTTCAAATAAGTTTTGAAAGGCTGAAACTGATGGTGTAACTGATTTATTTACGAAAGGGCCAAGAACTTTATATTTATTTTGCTCATATTGAAACGCTGATATTAACATGATGATTTGATCTTGATCATCCATCTGTGCATAGACGCCTGGGTCTTCGATGAGTTGCTTTATATTAGTTGTAATATCTTTATGTGCTTGGTGGTAATTTGTATAAATAAGAAGCTGAACGATAATCTGCGTTAATTATAAACTGTTCTATCTGGTCATAGTCGTTTAATTTGATAGTTTTCATAAAATACCTCCGTCTGTAAACTATTAAGTTAATTATAGGAACTTTTTGATATAAATGGAAGTTTCGATGTGCTATATACATGTTACAATAAATATTATATTGAAATTGAAAGGGCGAAATTATGAAATCACTAATTATAGCTGAAAAACCTTCAGTAGGTAGAGACATTGCAAATACTTTGAACGTTAATGAAAAGCGCAATGGCTATTTTGAAAATAATAAATATATAGTTACTTGGGCGTTGGGTCATTTGGTAACGAATGCAACGCCAGAACAGTATGATAATAATTATAAAGAATGGAAACTTGATGTTTTACCCATTATACCAAATAAAATGAAAACTGTTGTTATAAGTAAGACAAGAAAGCAATTTTCAACAGTGCAATCTTTAATTAAGAACAATAATGTTAAAGACATCATCATTGCAACTGATGCTTGGTAGAGAGGGCGAACTTGTAGCGCGATTAATATTAGATAAAGCACATAATCAAAAACCAATTAAACGTTTATGGATTAGTTCTGTAACAAATAAAGCAATTAAAGATGGTTTTAATAAACTGCAAGATGGACGTAAATATGACAATTTATATCACGTCGCATTAGCACGCAGTGAAGCAGATTGGATTGTTGGTATCAATGCAACAAGAGCATTGACAACCAAATATGACGCGCAATTGTCACTGGGTCGTGTGCAAACACCAACAATACAATTAGTACAAATGAGACAAAATGAGATTAATCAATTCAAACCACAGACTTATTTCACAATGAAATTGAATGCAGGTGGCCTTAACTTCCAATGTACTAAACCTCAATCACATCCTGATAAAACTGTTTTTGAAGGTATCAAGAAGGAAATTGAAGGACAAGTAGCAACGATTGAAACAATAACTAAAAGTCATAAAAAATCATATCCACAGCAATTGTTTAGTTTAACTGATTTGCAACAAGAAGCTTATAAACGCTATCACTTAGGGCCTAAAGAGACTTTAAATACATTACAGGCGTTGTATGAAAGACATAAACTTGTGACGTATCCACGTACAGATTCAAATTATTTAACTGATGATATGGTAGATACGCTCAAAGATCGTTTGCAAGCAATTATGGCTACAACTTTAAAAGACATAGCAAAAGGGCAAATGTCACAATCGTTTTCTGCTAAACAAAGATTTGTAAATAACAGTAAGGTATCAGATCATCACGCTATCATACCAACAGAAGTACGTCCTGATATGAATCAATTAAGCCAACGAGAATCAAAAATATACATGATGATTGCGCAAAGATACTTAGAAAATCTAATGCCACCTCATGAATACGAAGCAGTTTCTATAGAATTAAATGTGGGTGGATATAACTTTACTTTTAAAGATAAAATCACTACAAAATTAGGTTTTAAAGCAGTCTATGATACTCAAGAAAAAGCAAATGAACAAATTGCTCAAATGCAAAAAGGTGCAACACTTAAAATCACTCGTGTGAACATAGAGCAACATGAGACAACACCTCCGAGCGTATTTTAATGAAGGAACTTTACTCAAAGCGATGGAAAGCCCTCAGAAATTCTTTGCATTAGATGATAAAAAACATAATGATACATTAAAAGAAACAGGCGGTATTGGTACTGTAGCAACCAGAGCGGATATCATAGAAAAATTATTTAATATGAATGCGATTGAAGTACGTGATGGCAAAATAAAAGTAACTTCTAAAGGAAAACAAATTTTAGAATTAGCACCAAAAAAACTTACTTCTCCGTTACTGACAGCAGAATGGGAAGAAAAACTTTCACTCATTGAACAAGGTAAATATGATGTGAAACAGTTTATATCAGAGATGAAGCAATTTACGAACGACGTTGTATCTGAAATTAAGGAAAGTGAACAAAGCTATAAACATGACAATTTAACTACAACTGAATGTCCAACTTGCGGTAAATTTATGATTAAAGTTAAAACGAAAAATGGACAAATGCTAGTTTGTCAGGATCCTACGTGCAAAACGAAAAAGAATGTTCAAAGAAAAACTAACGCACGTTGTCCTAATTGTCATAAAAAAATGACGTTATTCGGAAGAGGGAAGGACGCTGTTTATCGCTGTGTTTGTGGTCATACTGAAAGTCAGACTCAAATGGATAAACGACATAAAAATAAAAAGTCAGATAAAATAAATAAAAAAGATATGAAAAAATATATGAATAAAGATGAAGGTATAGAGAACAACCCATTCCAAGATGCACTAAAAGGCCTTAAATTCTAAAATAATCGAACAAACGAAATATATATTTTAACAAAGTTCGTGTTTGCTATTGTAAAATAGTTAAATTGATATTAAAATATGTAGGTATTTTAAAAAAAGGAGAACTAACTGTGAAAAAGTATTTCAAGTTTGATAAACATGGAACAAGCTATAAGAAAGAGATACTTGGTGGGCTAACGACTTTCTTATCTATGGCATACATTTTAGCTGTTAACCCTCAAGTACTTAGTTTAGCAGGCGTTGAAGGCGTGTCTGACGATATGAAAATGGATCAAGGTGCTATTTTCGTTGCCACAGCACTTGCGGCTTTTGTTGGCTCACTATTTATGGGGCTAATTGCACGATATCCGATTGCTTTAGCACCTGGTATGGGCTTAAATGCATTCTTTGCATTTACTGTTGTATTAACTATGGGCATTCCTTGGGAAGTCGGTTTAACTGGAGTACTATTTTCTGGTTTAGTATTTGCAGTCCTCACAATGACGGGGCTACGGGAAATAATCATAAACGCAATTCCTTTTCAGATGAAAATGGCAGTGTCTGCAGGAATCGGGTTATTTATCACATTTGTAGGGTTACAAAGTTCAGGTATTATTGTTGCCAATGATTCTACGTTAGTTACATTGGGGCAAATTACTGACGGACCTGTACTCTTAACTATATTTGGTATCATTATCACTGTTATACTCTATGCAGTTAGAGTGCCAGGAGCAATATTTATTGGTATGATGCTTACATCTATTCTTGGTATGATTACTGGTCTTATACATACGCCAAGTGGCATTGTAGGTCAAGTGCCAAGTATTGAACCAACTTTCGGTGCGGCTTTTGAAGCCTTTAAAGATCCATCGCAATTATTTACTGTTCAATTTCTAATTGTTATCCTAACATTCTTATTCATAGATTTCTTTGATACAGCAGGAACTTTAGTAGCAGTAGCTAGTCAAGCTGGTATGATGAAAGATAACAAACTTCCAAGAGCTGGACGTGCACTTTTTTCAGACTCATTAGCGACAATTGTAGGTTCGATTTTTGGTACCACAACAACGACTACATATATTGAATCAACATCAGGTGTTGCTGTCGGAGCACGGACAGGATTTGCAAGTGTAGTAACAGGTTTTTGTTTCTTATTAGCGATATTCTTTAGTCCGCTTATGGAAGTAGTGACGAGTGCAGTTACCACACCTGCATTAGTTGTAGTTGGTGTCTTAATGGCTTCAAACTTTGCAGAAATAGATTGGAAGAAATTTGAAGTTGCAGTACCAGCTTTTGTCACAATAATCATGATGCCTTTATCATATTCAATTGCGACAGGTATTGCTTGCGGATTTATATTCTATCCAATTACAATGTTAATCTCTAAAAGACATAAAGAAGTACATCCTATCATGTATGGTTTAATGGTATTATTTATTCTCTATTTCGTGTTTGTTCACGGATAAATCAAAAGCACATTGTTGAACGTCAAAGCGACGCAACAATGTGCTTTTATATTTTACAAATAATTAACTTGGAACTGTTTAGAAATCGTATAAGGTATTATACATCAAATACATATTATACAAGAAGTAAAAACAAGTTTCTTCATTATAATAGCAATTTATGAAAAGGTAATAAAAGTTATGCTGTTAATAAAGAATCGATTTACCCAATTGGTATGATTTAACCAAACAAAGACTCATATAATATACGCTCGATGAAAAATAGTTAATCCTAACTAACAGAACTTATAAAAAAATTTAAAAAGAAAGACTAATTATTTTTGAGTTTCTCTATATTCTGTATATACTACTTTTGCATTTTTGTTAGCTACATACAGAGGAGTTGAAAAGAGTACGAATATAAAGAAAAGCATTAAAAAGAATAAAATCCAATGCACAACCATACCGATGAAAGGTAAAAATGCAATGAATGAACCAATAACACCTAATAATGGAATAACCATCATTGGTTTAATTGAGTTTTGTTTATCTACTATGAGTATTATCATAGTTACAAGGTATAATAGGGCGTTAATGAGTAATGGTTGCCAACCAAAACTAAGAATAATGCTACCACCAAGAAATGGAATACCATAAACAAACTCTCCTATTAGGAGTATAAAGCTCAAAATTATAAGCGTAGTACGAATACCCCTTTTCATATCATATCACCACCTAATATCTACTATTATAAAACAAACCAATGGATTTCAATAACAATAAGTAATAATGAATTCTAGAGATTCAAAAAGATTTTTAAAAAGATTTCAAAAAAGGTTGAAGTGATTAGCGTATTCAAGTACAATAACAAAGTATGTGTTAGACAAAAAGTATAAAAACTTTTGCAGAAAAGCTTGATTAATCACTGCTTTTCATGTAACATATCTAATGTTGGACTTTAAGAACACGCGATGAAGCGAAAGGTTACTGACACACCCGGCCGCTTTGCCATGGCGCTGTGTGAGATAGTTTTCGTGGAGAAGTCTATCACTTAAATGTAGACGAATAAGGAGGGAAAATTATGGCAAAACAAAAAATCAGAATCAGATTAAAAGCTTATGATCACCGCGTAATCGATCAATCAGCAGAAAAAATTGTTGAAACAGCAAAACGTTCTGGTGCAGATGTATCTGGACCAATTCCGTTACCGACTGAAAGATCAGTTTATACTGTAATTCGTGCCGTGCATAAGTACAAAGATTCACGTGAACAGTTCGAACAACGTACACATAAACGTTTGATCGATATTGTTAACCCTACACCAAAAACAGTTGATGCTCTTATGGGCTTAAACTTACCATCTGGCGTAGACATCGAAATCAAATTATAATAGAAAAATTTAGGAGGTGGACTTTCGATGACCAAAGGAATCTTAGGAAGAAAAATCGGGATGACACAAGTTTTCGGAGAAAACGGTGATTTAATCCCAGTAACAGTAGTAGAAGCAAGCCAAAACGTTGTATTACAAAAGAAATCTGAAGAGATTGATGGTTACAACGCAATACAAGTAGGCTACGAAGATAAACGAGCTTATAAAAAAGGTAGTAAAACAAGCAAATATGCTAACAAACCAGCTGAAGGCCATGCTAAAAAAGCAGGCACAGCACCTAAGCGCTTCATTCGTGAATTCAAAAACGTTAATGTTGATGAATACGAAGTAGGTCAAGAAGTCTCAGTTAATACATTTGAAGCTGGAGACGTAATTGATGTAACAGGCGTATCTAAAGGTAAAGGTTTCCAAGGTGCCATTAAACGTCATAATCAAGCACGTGGTCCAATGTCACATGGTTCTCATTTCCATAGATCACCTGGTTCAATAGGTATGGCATCAGATGCTTCAAAAGTCTTTAAAGGACAAAAAATGCCTGGACGTATGGGTGGAGACACAGTAACAGTTCAAAACTTAGAAGTAGTTCAAGTTGACACTGAAAACAATGTAATTTTAGTTAAAGGTAATGTACCTGGACCTAAAAAAGGTTTCTTAGAAATCACTTCATCAATTAAAGGTAATAAATAATATAGAATGAAAGGAGGATATGCATAATGGCAAATTATGATGTATTAAAAGTAGATGGAACTAAATCAGGTTCAGTTGAATTAAACGATGCAGTATTTGCAATCGAACCAAACAATAGTGTTCTTTTTGAAGCAATTAATTTACAACGTGCTTCATTACGCCAAGGTACACACGCTGTCAAGAACCGTTCAGCAGTACGAGGCGGCGGAGCTAAACCATGGAGACAAAAAGGTACAGGACGTGCGCGTCAAGGTACAATCCGTGCTCCACAATGGCGTGGTGGTGGTATCGTATTCGGACCAACACCAAGAAGCTACTCATACAAAATGCCTAAGAAAATGCGTCGTTTAGCATTACGCTCAGCATTATCTTATAAAGTACAAGAAAAAGGTTTAACTGTTGTTGATACATTAAACTTAGAAGCTCCAAAAACTAAAGAGTTCAAAACTGTACTTTCAAATTTAGAACAACCTAAAAAAGTATTAGTAGTTACTGAATCAGAAGATGTAAACGTAGCATTATCTGCTCGTAACATTCCTGGTGTACAAGTTACTACAGCTCAAGGTTTAAATGTTCTAGATATCACAAGCGCTGACAGTGTAGTAATTACAGAATCAGCTGCTAAAAAAGTTGAGGAGGTGCTAGGATAATGGAAGCAAGAGACGTTCTTAAGCGCCCCGTAATCACTGAAAAATCATCTGTCGCTATGGCAGAAGACAAATACACATTCGACGTTGATACTCGTGCTAATAAAACACAAGTTAAAATCGCTGTTGAAGAAATCTTTGACGTAAAAGTTGCTAATGTAAACATCATCAACTACAAACCAAAGAAAAAACGTATGGGCCGTTACCAAGGCTATACAAATAAAAGACGCGTAGCAATTGTAAAATTAAAAGAAGGATCAATCGATCTATTCAACTAAAACATTACCAATAAGGAGGTAAACGACAATGGCTCTAAAAAAATACAAGCCAATTACTAATGGTCGTCGTAATATGACTGGTTATGATTTCTCAGAAATCACTGAAACAACTCCAGAAAAATCATTATTACAACCGCTACCGAAAAGAGCGGGACGAAATAACCAAGGTAAATTGACAGTTCGCCATCGCGGTGGAGGACATAAACGTCAATACCGTGTTATTGATTTCAAACGTAATAAAGACGGCATCAACGCTAAAGTTGATTCAATACAATATGATCCAAACCGTTCAGCAAACATTGCATTATTAGTTTATGCTTGATGGAGAAAAACGCTATATCATCGCTCCAAAAAACCTTAAAGTAGGTCAAGTATTGGAAAACGGTGAAAATGCAGATATCAAATTAGGTAATGCATTACCATTAATTAACATCCCAGTAGGTACAGTAGTACACAATATCGAGTTGAAACCTGGTAAAGGTGGACAAATCGCTCGTTCAGCTGGTGCTAGTGCACAAGTACTTGGTAAAGAAGGTAAATATGTTTTAATCAGATTAAGATCTGGTGAAGTACGTATGATTCTTTCAACTTGCCGTGCTACTATTGGTCAAGTTGGTAACATCCAACATGAACTTGTTAACGTTGGTAAAGCAGGACGTTCTAGATGGAAAGGTAAACGCCCAACAGTTCGTGGTTCTGTAATGAACCCTAACGATCACCCACACGGTGGTGGTGAAGGACGTGCACCTATCGGTATGCCATCTCCAATGTCACCTTGGGGTAAACCTACGCTTGGTAAGAAAACTCGTCGTGGTAAAAAATCTTCAGACAAACTTATCGTTCGTGGACGTAAGAAGAAAAAATAAAAATGACTTATTTGCGTGTGCGGCATGATTGTCGCACGCTCACAATAAGAAGGGAGGCGCCACTATGGCTCGTAGTATTAAAAAAGGACCTTTTGCTGACGATCATCTAAAGAAAAAAGTTGAGGCTCAAAGCGGAAGCGAGAAAAAACAAGTAATCAAAACTTGGTCACGTCGTTCAACTATTTTCCCTGATTTTATCGGACATACATTCGCAGTATATGATGGACGTAAACACGTACCTGTATTCGTAACTGAAGATATGGTTGGTCATAAATTAGGAGAATTCGCACCAACACGTACTTTTAAAGGTCATGCGAGCAGATGACAAAAAAACTAGAAGATAACTTCTAACAAGTAGAGGAGGAAATTCGAATGGAAGCAAAAGCGGTTGCTAAAACAATAAGAATCGCACCTCGTAAAGTTAGATTAGTATTAGATCTAATTAGAGGCAAGAGCGCTGGTGAAGCTATAGCGATTTTAAAATTAAAAAACAAAGCTTCATCACCAGTAGTTGAAAAATTATTAATGTCCGCTTTAGCAAATGCTGAACATAACTATGACATGAACACTGATGAATTAATAGTTAAAGAAGCTTATGCTAATGAAGGACCAACATTAAAACGTTTCCGTCCACGTGCACAAGGCCGTGCAAGTGCGATCAACAAACGTACAAGCCACATTACAATCGTCGTAAGTGACGGTAAAGAAGAAGCTAAAGAAGCTTAATAATCTTTTAAGGAGGGAACACTGTGGGTCAAAAAATTAATCCAATCGGACTTCGTGTTGGTATCATCCGTGATTGGGAAGCTAAATGGTATGCAGAAAAAGACTTCGCATCATTATTACACGAAGATTTAAAAATCCGTAAGTTTATTGATAACGCATTAAAAGAAGCATCAGTTTCTCAAGTTGAAATTGAGCGTCTTGCTAACCGTATCAACATCGCTATTCATACTGGTAAACCAGGTATGGTAATCGGTAAAGGCGGTTCAGAAATTGAAAAATTACGTAATAAATTGAACTCATTAACAAGCAAAAAAGTACACATCAACGTTATTGAAATCAAGAAAATTGATTTAGATGCTAAACTTGTTGCTGAAAATATTGCAGTACAATTAGAAAACCGTGCATCGTTCCGTCGTGTACAAAAACAAGCTATTACTAGAGCTATGAAAAATGGCGCTAAAGGTATCAAAACACAAGTTTCAGGTCGTTTAGGCGGAGCTGACATCGCTCGTATTGAGCAATATTCAGAAGGAACTGTTCCACTTCATACACTACGTGCCGACATTAGTTATGCACATGCAGAAGCTGACACTACTTACGGTAAATTAGGTGTCAAAGTATGGATTTATCGTGGAGAAGTTCTTCCTACTACTAAGAACACTAGTGAAGGAGGAAAATAATAATGTTACTACCAAAACGTGTAAAATATCGTCGCCAACATCGTCCTAAAACAACTGGTCGTTCTAAAGGCGGTAACTATGTAACATTTGGTGAGTATGGTTTACAAGCAACTACAACTTCTTGGATCACATCTCGTCAAATCGAATCAGCTCGTATTGCAATGACACGTTTCATGAAGCGTGGCGGGAAAGTTTGGATTAAAATCTTCCCACATACACCTTACACTAAAAAACCTTTAGAAGTACGTATGGGTGCTTGGTAAAGGTGCGGTTGAAGGCTGGATTGCAGTAGCAAAACCAGGTAGAATTTTATTTGAAATCGCAGGCGTTGACGAAGAAGTTGCGCGCGAAGCATTACGTTTAGCTAGTCACAAACTTCCAGTGAAAACTAAGTTTGTAAAACGTGAAGAATTGGGTGGTGAAACAAATGAAAGCTAAGGAAATTAGAGACTTAACCACTTCAGAAATCGAAGAACAAATTAAATCTTCAAAAGAAGAGCTTTTTAACCTACGCTTTCAGTTAGCAACAGGTCAATTAGAAGAAACTGCACGTATTCGCACGGTAAGAAAAACGATTGCACGTCTAAAAACTGTTGTTCGTGAAAGAGAAATTGAACAAGGTAAAGCTAATCAATAATTTAATTTAAAGAGGAGGTTACTATAGTGAGCGAAAGAAATGATCGTAAAGTTTATGTAGGTAGAGTCGTTTCCGATAAAATGGATAAAACTGTAACTGTACTTGTTGAAACATACAAAATGCACAAATTATATGGTAAACGAGTAAAATACTCTAAAAAATACAAAACTCATGATGAAAACAACTCAGCTAAATTAGGGGACACAGTAAAAATACAAGAAACACGTCCTTTATCGGCAACTAAACGTTTCCGTTTGGTAGAAATTGTTGAAGAATCAGTTATTATTTAATAAATAGTGAAGATAAAGGAGGTTTAACTCATGATCCAACAAGAAACACGATTAAAAGTAGCAGATAACTCTGGTGCACGTGAAGTTCTTACAATTAAAGTATTAGGTGGATCTGGTCGTAAAACAGCGAATATTGGTGACGTTATCGTAGTAAGTGTTAAAAATGCTACACCAGGTGGCGTTGTCAAAAAAGGTGAAGTAGTTAAAGCTGTTATCGTACGTACTAAATCAGGCGTACGTCGTAACGATGGTTCATACATCAAATTTGATGAAAATGCATGTGTCATTATTCGCGACGATAAAGGCCCACGCGGTACTCGTATCTTTGGACCTGTTGCACGTGAATTACGTGAAGGCAACTTCATGAAAATTGTATCATTAGCTCCAGAAGTACTTTAATAATACATTTATAAATATATAAATTTAAGGAGGTGCCACACATGCATATCAAAAAAGGTGACAACGTAAAAGTTATCGCAGGTAAAGACAAAGGTAAAGAAGGTAAAGTTGTTGCAACTGAACCTAAAAAAGACCGTGTCGTTGTGGAAGGTGTCAATACAATCAAAAAGCACCAAAAACCAACTCAATTTAATCCTGAAGGTGGAATCTTAGAAACAGAGGCAACAATCCATGTTTCTAACGTACAATTATTAGATCCTAAAACGAATGAACCAACACGCGTAGGTTATAAATTCGAAGATGGCAAAAAAGTTCGTATCGCTAAAAAATCAGGCGAAGAAATCAAAACTAATAATTAATAACTAATTGAAAGGAGGATCCACTGTGAACCGTTTAAAAGAAAAATTCAACTCTGAAGTTACTCAAAACTTAGTGAAACATTTCAACTATAGTTCAGTAATGGAAGTGCCGCAAATTGATAAAATCGTAGTAAATATGGGTGTCGGTGACGCTGTACAAAATACTAAAGTATTAGATGATGCTGTAGAGGAATTACAAGCTATCACTGGTCAAAAACCATTAATCACAAAAGCTAAAAAATCTGTTGCAACATTCCGTTTACGTGAAGGTATGCCAATTGGTGCTAAAACAACTTTACGTGGTGAAAGAATGTATGACTTTTTAGATAAATTAATTTCTGTATCACTACCTCGTGTACGTGACTTCCGTGGTGTATCTAAATCTGCATTTGATGGCAGAGGTAACTACACTTTAGGTGTTAAAGAACAATTAATTTTCCCTGAAATCGACTATGACCGAGTAAGTAAAATACGAGGAATGGATATCGTTATCGTAACAACTGCTAACACTGACGAGGAAGCTCGTGAATTGTTAACACAATTCGGTATGCCATTTCAAAAATAATCTCTAAAGGAGGCTAATTAAGTGGCTAAAACTTCAATGGTTGCTAAGCAACAAAAAAAACAAAAGTTCCAAGTACGTGAATATACTCGTTGTGAACGCTGTGGTCGTCCACATTCCGTATATCGTAAATTCAAATTATGCCGTATTTGTTTCCGTGAATTAGCTTATAAAGGCCAAATCCCTGGCGTTCGTAAAGCTAGTCGGTAATATAAAAAGTCTGAAAGGAGGCAACAATCAATGACAATCAACGATCCAATTGCAGATATGCTAACTCGTGTAAGAAACGCCAACATGGTGCGTCACGATAAATTAGAATTACCTGCTTCAAACATTAAAAAAGAAATTGCTGAAATTTTAAAAAGTGAAGGTTTCATTAAAAACGTAGAATTTGTTGAAGACGATAAACAAGGGGTTATCCGTTTATTCCTTAAATATGGTCAAAACAATGAACGTGTTATCACTGGATTAAAACGTATTTCTAAACCAGGTTTACGTGTTTATGCTAAAGCTAACGAAGTACCTAAAGTACTTAACGGTCTTGGCATTGCATTAGTTTCTACTTCAGAAGGTGTTATCACTGATAAAGAAGCAAGAAAACGTAATATCGGCGGAGAAATCCTAGGTTACGTTTGGTAATAATAAATAACAAGGAGGTGCGATAACATGAGTCGTGTTGGTAAAAAAATTATTGACATCCCTAGTGACGTAACAGTAACTATTGAAGGCAATACAGTAACTGTTAAAGGTCCTAAAGGTGAATTGTTTAAAACTATGGATGAAAGAATGACATATAAACAAGATGAAAGTACTTTAGAAGTTGTGAGACCATCTGATTCTAAAGATGATAAAACAGTACATGGTACAACTCGTACTTTAATTAATAATATGATCATCGGTGTTAAAGAAGGATACCAAAAAACATTAGAACTAGTAGGTGTAGGTTACCGTGCTCAAATGCAAGGTGAAAACTTAATCCTTAATGTTGGCTATTCACACCCAGTTGAAATTAAAGCTGATAATGGTGTTAGTTTCGCTGTTGAAAAAAATACTAAAGTTACAGTAACTGGTATTTCTAAAGAAGCAGTTGGCGCTATCGCTTCAAACATTCGTGCAACAAGACCACCAGAACCGTATAAAGGTAAAGGAATTCGCTATCAAGGAGAATTCGTTCGCCGTAAAGAAGGTAAAACTGGTAAATAATAAATAACTTTCAAAAGAAAGGAGTAATAAAATGATCAGCAAAATTGATAAAAACCAAGTGCGTTTGAAAAGACATGCTCGTGTCCGTAATAAATTGTCAGGCACAGCTGAAAAACCACGTTTAAACATCTATCGTTCAAACAAACATATTTACGCACAAGTTATCGATGATGTTAATGGCAAAACATTAGCACAAGCATCAACACAAGAAAAAGACTTAGCAAATGAAACAGGTTCAAAAGTTGAACTTTCAGCTAAAGTCGGCGAAACTGTAGCTAAAAGAGCTAGCGATAAAGGTATTAAAACAATTGTTTTTGACCGTGGAGGATATTTATACCATGGCCGTGTTAAAGCCTTAGCAGATGCGACTCGTGAAAATGGATTAGAATTTTAATTTGAAGGAGGGACATTTACATGGCTCGTAGAGAAGAAGTGAAAGAATTTGAAGAACGCGTTGTTACAATTAACCGTGTTGCTAAAGTTGTAAAAGGTGGTCGTCGTTTCCGTTTCACTGCTTTAGTAGTGGTTGGAGATAAAAACGGTCGCGTTGGATTCGGTACTGGTAAAGCACAAGAAGTGCCAGAAGCAATCAAAAAAGCAGTAGAAGCGACTAAGAAAGATTTAGTAGTTGTTCCACGTGTTGAAGGTACAACACCTCACATTATTAATGGTCGTTTCAGTTCAGGTAATGTTTTAATGAAACCAGCAGACACCAGGTACTGGTGTTATTGCAGGTGGCCCTGTTCGTGCGGTATTAGAATTAGTCGGTATCACTGATATCTTAAGTAAATCTTTAGGATCAAATACACCAATCAACATGGTTCGTGCAACAATTAATGGATTAAAAAACCTTAAAAATGCTGAAGAAGTTGCGAAATTACGCGGCAAATCAGTAGAAGAATTATACAATTAAGGAGGGAAAATAAGTTATGGCTAAAGTACAAATTACCCTCACTCGTAGTGTTATAGGTCGTCCAGAAACACAACGTAAAACTGTTGAAGCTCTAGGTTTGAAAAAAACGAACTCTTCAGTAGTTGTTGAAGATAACCCTGCTATTCGTGGGCAAATCAACAAAATAAGTCACTTAGTGACAGTAGAAGAAAAATAATTAAGGAGGTGCCGAAATGAAATTACATGAGCTAAAACCGTCAGAAGGTTCTCGTAAAGTACGTAACCGTGTTGGACGTGGTGCGACTACTGGTAACGGTAAAACTAGTGGTCGTGGACAAAAAGGTCAAAAATCACGTTCAGGTGGTAGTGTAAGACCAGGTTTCGAAGGTGGTCAATTACCATTATTCCGTCGTTTACCAAAACGAGGTTTTACTAACATTAACCGTAAGGAATATGCTATTGTTAACTTAGACCAACTTAATAAATTTGAGGATGGTACTGAAGTAACTCCTGCTTTATTAGTAGAATCTGGTGTAGTTAAGAACGAAAAATCTGGTATTAAAGTACTAGGTAAAGGTTCACTAGACAAAAAGTTAACTGTGAAAGCTAACAAATTCTCTGCGTCTGCAGTAGATGCTATTGATGCAAAAGGCGGAGCACACGAGGTGATCTAATGTTTCAAACGCTTGTGAGCTTCTTTAAAACTAAAGAAGTTCGTAACAAGATCTTTTTTACTCTCGCAATGTTAGTTATTTTTAAGATAGGTACTTATATTCCGAGCACCTGGTGTAAATCCAGCTGCTTTTGACAGTAGACAAGGATCTCAAGGTGTCACTGATTTGTTAAATACATTTGGTGGCGGAGCCTTGCAGAATTTCTCAATCTTTGCCATGGGTATAATGCCTTACATTACTGCATCAATTGTGATGCGGCTATTACAAATGGATATTGTTCCGAAGTTTTCTGAGTGGGCAAAACAAGGTGATGCGGGTAGAAAAAAACTTACTAACATCACACGTTATTTTGCTATTGTACTTGCCTTTATCCAATCAATTGGTATGGCGTTCCAATTTAATAATTATCTAAAGGGTCAATTGATTATTGATCAATCAATCCTTAGTTATTTATTAATCGCTGTTGTATTAACAGTCGGTACAGCATTCTTGATTTGGATGGGTGATCAAATCACTCAATTCGGTGTCGGTAATGGTATTTCAATTATCATCTTTGGTGGTATTTTGTCATCACTACCTTCATCATTAATTCAGTTCTATCAACAGTCATTCGTAGGTCAAGATGATACTACAATGGCATGGTTAAAAGTTCTAGGATTAGTTATTGGAATGGTATTATTAACAGTCGGTGCAATATTTGTATTACAAGCTATTCGTAAAATTCCAATTCAATATGCGAAAAAGCAATCAACACAACGATTAGGTTCACAAGCAACATATTTACCTTTGAAAGTTAACGCTGCTGGGGTTATCCCGGTTATCTTTGCAATGGCATTCTTCTTGTTACCTAGAACATTAACATTGTTCTTCCCTGACGCTAGTTGGGCGCAGAAGATTTCAGACGTGGCAAATCCATCGAGTAATATCGGTATGATTGTTTATGTGGTGCTTATTATTGCATTCACATACTTCTATGCATTTGTTCAAGTCAATCCTGGAAAGATGTCAGATAATCTCAAGAAACAAGGAAGTTATGTTCCAGGTATTAGACCTGGTGAACAAACAAAAAAATATATTACTGGAGTTCTCTATCGTTTAACATTTGTAGGGTCAATATTCTTAGCTGTAATTGCGATTCTGCCAATCATTGCTACTAAAGTAATGAGCTTACCTCAATCTATTCAGCTTGGTGGTACTAGCTTACTTATCGTAATTGGTGTAGCAATTGAAACAATGAAGAGTCTTGAAGCTCAAGTGACTCAGAAAGATTATAGAGGCTTTGGTGGTAGATAAATTGTAGGAGGGCACTTATGAATATCATTTTAATGGGTTTACCTGGTGCGGGTAAAGGAACTCAAGCGAGTGAAATTGTAAAGAAATTCCCAATTCCACACATATCTACTGGCGACATGTTCAGAAAAGCGATTAAAGATGGAACAGATTTAGGCAAAGAAGCTAAATCATTCATGGATCGTGGAGAATTAGTCCCTGATGAAGTAACTGTGGGCATCGTTAAAGATAGAATTTCTGAAGACGATGCAAAAAAAGGATTCTTACTTGATGGCTTTCCTCGTACTATTGAACAAGCTGAAGCATTAAATGAAATTATGCAAGAATTAGATAGAAAAATTGATGCTGTTATCAATATAGAGGTAGCTGAAGAAGAATTAATGAACCGCCTAACTGGTCGTAGAATTTGCGAAAAATGCGGAACAACTTATCATCTTGTATTCAATCCTCCTAAAGTTGAAGGTATTTGTGATCTTGATGGTGGTAAATTATACCAACGTGAAGATGACAACCCAGAAACAGTTGCAAATCGTTTAAATGTCAATGTTAAACAGTCTAAACCTATCTTAGAATTCTATGATAATAAAAAAGTATTAAAAAACATTGATGGTTCAAGAGATATTAAAGTCGTTACTGAAGACGTTATCGATATCTTAGAAAACTTAAAATAATATCAACTTGTACGGTCTATGGAATGTCGAAAGTATAATTGAATAAGAGTGACAATGCGATATAGTAATTCATTTTAATTTTGTTAAACTTATTAACAACACTTATAGACTCGTATGGTTAGAGTTGATTGTTGACGATAACCAACTATTGCAAAAAGGGGGAAGTTAATAAATGGCTAAACAAGATGTTATTGAATTAGAAGGTACTGTGTTAGATACTTTACCAAATGCAATGTTTAAAGTAGAATTAGAAAATGGTCATGAGATTTTAGCTCACGTAAGTGGTAAAATCAGAATGAATTATATTCGTATTCTGCCTGGCGACAAAGTAACTGTAGAAATGTCTCCGTACGATTTAACACGCGGAAGAATTACGTATCGTTATAAATAATCGTCACTCCATAATATAGGGAGGTATTAAAATGAAAGTAAGACCATCAGTAAAACCAATTTGCGAAAAATGTAAAGTCATTAAACGTAAAGGTAAAGTAATGGTAATTTGTAGCAACCCAAAACATAAACAAAGACAAGGCTAATAAAGAGAGGTGTAAATAATTATGGCACGTATTGCAGGAGTAGATATTCCACGTGAAAAACGTATTGTTATTTCATTAACTTATGTATATGGTATCGGTACTACTACAGCGAATAAAATTGCTGAAGAAGCTAACGTTTCACCAGATACACGCGTTAACGAATTAACTGATGATGAATTAGGTCGTATCCGTGAAGTAGTAGATAGCTATAAAGTAGAAGGTGACTTACGTCGTGAGCAAAACTTAAACATTAAACGTTTAATGGAAATCTCATCATACCGTGGTATCCGTCACCGTCGTGGCTTACCAGTACGCGGACAAAAGACTAAGAACAATGCTCGTACTCGTAAAGGCCCAGTTAAAACTGTAGCTAACAAGAAAAAATAATAGGTAAAGGAGGCAAAATTTAAATGGCACGTAAACAAGTATCTCGTAAACGTAGAGTGAAAAAGAATATTGAAAATGGTGTGGCTCACATCCGTTCAACATTCAATAATACAATCGTAACAATTACTGATGAATTTGGTAATGCGTTATCATGGTCATCAGCAGGTGCACTTGGATTCAAAGGATCAAAAAAATCAACTCCATTCGCGGCTCAAATGGCATCAGAAACTGCTGCTAAATCAGCTATGGAACATGGTTTGAAATCTGTTGAAGTCACTGTAAAAGGCCCAGGTCCTGGTCGTGAATCAGCTATCCGTGCGTTACAATCAGCTGGATTAGATGTAACTGCAATCCGTGACGTTACTCCAGTTCCACATAATGGTTGTCGTCCACCAAAACGTCGTCGCGTATAATTTTATTGTTATTGTCGCAGGTCACTGAGAAATTACAGTACAAATCAAGTCGACGTAATCAAGGAGGATATTTGTAAATGATTGAAATCGAAAAACCTAGAATTGAAACAATTGAAATTAGTGATGATGCTAAATTCGGTAAGTTCGTTGTTGAACCACTAGAACGTGGCTACGGTACTACACTAGGAAACTCCTTACGTCGTATCCTACTATCTTCATTACCAGGTGCGACCGTTAAATACATTGAAATTGAAGGCGTATTACATGAATTCTCAGCTATAGATAATGTTGTTGAAGATGTTTCTGCAATTATTATGAACATCAAAAAACTAGCATTAAAAATCTATTCTGAAGAAGAAAAAACTTTGGAAATCGATGTTAAAGATGAAGGCGAAGTAACTGCAAGTGACATTACTCATGATAGTGATGTAGAGATACTGAATCCTGAGATTAAAATTGCAACTGTTTCTAAAGGTGGACATTTAAAAATCCGTCTCGTTGCGAATAAAGGTAGAGGCTACGCATTAGCAGAACAAAATAACACTAGTGATTTACCAATTGGTGTAATTCCAGTTGATTCATTATATTCACCTGTAGAACGTGTTAACTATACTGTAGAAAACACGCGCGTAGGTCAAAGTAGTGATTTTGATAAATTAACGTTAGATGTTTGGACTAATGGTTCTATAACGCCACAAGAGTCTGTTTCATTAGCTGCAAAAATCTTAACTGAACATTTGAATATCTTTGTTGGATTAACTGATGAAGCACAAAATGCTGAAATCATGATTGAAAAAGAAGAAGATCAAAAAGAAAAAGTTCTTGAAATGTCAATTGAAGAATTAGATTTATCTGTACGTTCTTACAACTGTTTAAAACGCGCGGTATCAACTCTGTACAAGAGTTAGCTGATAAATCAGAAGCTGACATGATGAAAGTCCGTAATTTAGGTCGTAAATCTTTAGAAGAAGTTAAATATAAACTTGAAGATTTAGGTTTAGGCTTAAGAAAAGAAGATTAATATAAAGGAGGTTAACTCATGGGTTACAGAAAATTAGGTCGTACTTCTGATCAACGTAAAGCTATGTTACGCGATTTAGCTACTTCACTTATCGTTAGTGAACGTGTTGAAACTACAGAAGCACGTGCAAAAGAACTACGTAGTGTTGTTGAAAAATTAATCACTTTAGGTAAAAAAGGAGATTTAGCTTCTCGTCGTCAAGTCGCTAAAACTTTACGTAATGTTGAAATCTTAAATGATGATGAATCAATTCAAACTGCACTACAAAAATTATTCGGTGAAGTTGCTGAACGTTATACAGAACGTCAAGGCGGTTACACTCGTATTCTTAAAGTAGGCCCTCGTCGCGGTGACGGAGCTGAATCAGTAATTATCGAATTAGTTTAATTTAAATATACGTACTACTATGTATAAAGCAAATGAGTGCAACGATAATGTTTGCCACATACAAATATTGTCTAGCTCAGAGTACCCCATCAAACTTAATAAACTTTAAAGCGTGAACTCAAAAATATGATGGGGTGCGCGCTTTTTTATTTATAAGGCCCCCTCAATTCTGTATGAATTGAGGGGGCCTTATGCAATTGAAAATCAATTGTGAACCTCTGATATTAACACATTAGCAAAGGTTGAACACTTACACTAATGCGCAAATGTCAAAAGAGCTATATTATAAAAGTTTTAAAGTACTTCTTTATAGCAGTGTTTCTTTAGACTTTACTAGTGCTTCTTTAGAAAGTTTCATGTAAAATAGGATAAGTATACAACAAAGATGAATATAAATTTTGGGAGGCAATTGATATGGAAACGCGAGATAATATTATTACATTTAATCATGTTTCATTTAAATATAATAGTGATGAACGATTTGCGTTAAATGATGTATCTTTTGAGATTCCAAAAGGACAATGGACATCAATTGTAGGACATAATGGCTCAGGTAAATCTACTATCGCCAAACTTATGATAGGCATAGAATCACCATTTGATGGTGATATTTATTTGCGTAATAGATTAGTTCACGAAGATAATTTGAATTACCTAAGACAGCACATTGGCATTGTGTTCCAAAATCCTGAAAATCAATTTGTAGGGTCTACAGTGGAGTATGACGTTGCATTTGGTTTAGAAAATAATGGCGTAACATATGAAAGCATGCAGACTATTGTGCCTGAAGCATTAGCTGACGTAGAAATGTTAGAACGAGCTACATACGAACCCCAGTCTCTCTCAGGAGGCCAAAAGCAACGTGTTGCAATTGCAGGGGTTCTCGCTTTGGATACAGATATCATTATATTAGACGAAGCTACATCTATGTTAGACCCTGCTTGGTAGAAATGAGTTACTTTCATTGATTCATCGTTTAAAAGACGATAAAGATGTTACGATTATTTCTATTACACATGATTTGTCAGAAGCAGTAGAGGCCGACCATGTAGTGGTGTTAAATGAAGGTACTGTATATCAATCGGGCTTACCACAAGAAATTTTTAGTGATGGTAATGAACTCACAAAGATTGGTTTAGACCTTCCATTTTCAATGCGGATGAATCAGCAGTTATTAGGCGTTACTGATTACATAACTTATGAAGGGTTGGTAAGAAAATTATGACGGTTCATTTTAACCAAGTTAGTTATGTATATCAAAATGGCACACCGTTTGAGTATCTCGCGTTGGAAGACATTGTCACATCATTTGAACAAGGAAAATACTATGCTGTGATAGGACAAACTGGTTCTGGTAAATCAACATTGATTCAGCATTTCAATGGCCTTTTAAAGCCAACTAATGGTGCGTTAGAAGTAGATGATATAACAATCACCCATAAGACTAAAGATAAGTTTTTAAAGCAAGTACGTAAACGAGTAGGAGTTGTATTTCAATTCCCAGAGTCACAGCTATTCGAAGATTCGGTTGAAAGGGAGATTCTTTTTGGTCCTCAAAACTTTAATATGCCTCTTAACGAAGTAAAAGAACGTGCGTTTCGTTTACTATTAGAATTTGGTTTTAATAGGGATGTATTGCGACAGTCTCCTTTTCAAATGTCAGGTGGTCAAATGAGAAAGATTGCAATTACATCAATATTGGCAATGGATCCAGATATTGTTATTTTAGATGAACCTACTGCGGGCCTTGATCCAAAGAGTAGAAAACAAATCATGGAATTAATAAAAAAACTTCAAGTAGAACAACAAAAAACAATCATCCTTGTAACGCATGAAATGAATGATGTAGCCAAATATGTAGATGAAGTTAAAATTATGAGCAATGGCAAACTTATTGATTCATGTACACCACGTAAACTATTTAGTGATACGAATTACGTGAATCAAATGCATTTAGATGTACCAAACATTGTGAAACTGCAAAGAGATATTGAAGATAAACATCAATATTATTTTAATAAAATCGCATTAACTGAAGCAGAATTTATTGAAATGTATAAGGAGTGGCAACAAAATGAGAGATAAATTTATCATAGGTCGCTATCTTCCGTTAGATACAATAATCCATCGTTTGGACCCTCGTTCAAAATTGATATTTGTCTTCTTATTTATTGTATTAATCTTTTTTGCACATTCGTTTGCTACTTATTTTTGGTTGTTTCTATTAATATTAAGTTTTATGAAGTTAGCCCATATTAAATTATGGTTTTTAGTAAAAGGATTGACACCAATTTGGATATTTCTCATCTTTACCTTTCTAATGCATTTGTTTCTAACCAAAGGTGGTACAAGAATATTTGAGCTTTCATTTATCTCCATCGATACAAATGGTATTTTAGAGGGTATTTATATTGTCTTGAGACTTATGTTCATCATTATGATTTCAACGATATTAACGCTAACGACAAGTCCTATTGACTTAACAGACGCATTTGAAAGGCTATTATCACCATTGAAACTTGTTAAAATACCTGTACATCTGTTGAGCATGATGATGTCGATAGCATTGCGATTTATACCAACACTGATGAATGAGTTAGATAAAATTATTTTAGCTCAAAAATCTCGTGGCTCAGAAATAAGCGCTGGAGGATTGGTTAATCGAGTAAAAGCATTTATACCATTATTAATACCATTGTTTATTTCTGCGTTTCAAAGAGCAGAAGATTTAGCTATCGCCATGGAAGTAAGAGGCTACGATACTAAAAAACAACGTACGAGTTATCGTAAGTTGCAATGGCGATGGACAGATGTATTAGTACTCACATTACTAATACCAATAGCAGTGATATTGTTTGTTTTAAAATATATAGGAGTGTAATGCATGATGCGTGTTTTAGTAAATATTTCATACCAAGGAAGTCAGTTTCTTGGTTTTCAAATACAACAAAATGGTAGAACGGTACAACAACAGTTTGAGAAAATACTTAAAAGAATGCATAAACGTCATGTGCGAATTCACCCAAGTAGCAGAACAGATAAAGGTGTGCATGCACTAGAGCAATATTTTCATTTTGATACGGAATTAAACATCGCCGCACCGCAATGGAAGTACGTAATGAATCGCGCTTTGCCTGATGATGTATATGTGAATGATGTAACCTTCGTGGACGATGATTTTCATTGTAGATATGATTGTGTCGGTAAGTCTTATCGTTATAAAATTTATCAATCTGAGCATAAGGATCCTTTTCAATGTGGTTTAAAAACATATATTACTGATTCATTAGATATTGAAAAAATGAATAGGGCAGCCCAATTATTTGTGGGAACGCATGATTTTACGGGTTTTTGTTCACAAAAAACAGAAGTAGAGAGTAAAGTTCGCACATTGTATGAAAGTCGAATTAAAATTACAGAAAATGGTCTAGATTATATTGTCACAGGCTCAGGATTCCTATATAATATGGTACGTGTGCTTATGGCGTTTCTATTAGAAGTTGGCAAAGGAAAGCGTAATCCTGAAGAGGTACCTGAACTATTAATGATGAAAGATCGTAATCAGGTGCCGTATACTGCACCATCAGAAGGATTATATTTAGAGCGGATTTATTTGACACCTTCAGCGTTAATCAATGACTTTGGTAGTAATATAAAAATACATCAAAAAAATCATCACAAAATGATTAAATAAGATTGACAAAACGGCTTAAAAATTATACGATTACTAACGGTATTGTTTTATATCACCCACGATAAGCCCCGGAATCTTATTGTGTAACAAGATATAGAAGCACGTAGAACAAGAACAAAAAATTAACAAAATAAATGACATCTAAACTTAAAAGTAATAACTATTAAACAAGAAACATTTATTTATTCTAGGAGGACAATTATATGCGTCAAACATTTATGGCTAATGAATCAAACATTGAGCGCAAATGGTATGTTATTGATGCTGAAGATAAAACACTTGGTCGTTTATCTTCAGAGGTAGCAACTATTTTACGCGGTAAAAATAAAGCAACTTATACACCACACGTTGATACAGGTGATTATGTAATTATCATCAACGCTTCAAAAATACATTTTACAGGTAACAAAGAACAAGATAAAATGTATTATCGTCACTCAAACCACCCAGGCGGAATTAAATCAATTTCTGCTGGTGAGTTAAAAGCTAAGAACCCAGAACGTTTACTTGAAAATTCAATTAAAGGTATGCTACCAAGCACGCGTTTAGGTGAAAAACAAGGTAAAAAATTATTTGTATATGGTGGCGCTGAACATCCACACGCCGCACAACAACCAGAAAACTACGAGTTACGTGGTTAATTAAAAGGAGGAAATTACATTGGCACAAGTTGAATATAAAGGCACAGGCCGTCGTAAAAACTCAGTAGCACGTGTACGTTTAGTACCAGGTGAAGGTAACATTACTGTTAACGGCAGCGATGTACGTAGCTACTTACCATTTGAATCATTAATTTTAGATATAAACCAACCGTTTGATGTTACAGAAACTAAAGGTAACTATGATGTTTTAGTTAACGTTCACGGCGGTGGATTTACTGGACAAGCTCAAGCAATCCGTCACGGTATTGCTCGTGCATTATTAGAAGCAGATCCTGAATACAGAGGTTCTTTAAAACGCGTCGGATTACTTACTCGTGATCCTCGTATGAAAGAACGTAAAAAACCAGGTCTTAAAAAAGCTCGTCGTTCACCACAGTTCTCAAAACGTTAATATTACTACTGCAACTGTTGCGAACTTATTCGCTTCCAGATACAGTACGCAAATTAGTGTAGACAGTTTGTGTTCGATATTAAAAAGCACTTTCCAATTATATTGGAAAGTGCTTTTTTTGTATTACAAAATAAAAATTTATTTTAAAACGTTAAGTATGATAAGATGTTGGGTAATTAAAGAAAATAACTCTATAATATAAGGCGTGATTACATGGAAGATAAAAAGAACTCTCGTAATTTCTACACAGTACTACTTATCATTTTGCTCGTTGCCTTATTAAGTGTAGCTATTTTAGTAATTAAATATTATGGAAATAACGAATATCCTGTCAGAAGTGATTCCGAGGAAGCGATACCTACATTTTATCTTCATGGATATAAAGGCTCAGCTGATTCAGGAAATTTTCTAGTAAATTCAGCTATTAAGTCAGGTGCATCAAAAGAGGTTATTCAAGCATATGTTTCATCTGATGGAAAGGTGACATTCGATGGAAACTTAACAAGTAAATCTAAATATCCAATTATTAAAATTAAGTTAGAAGATAATAATAATGAAAATGTAGAAAAAAATGCAAAATGGATAAGAAATGTCATCATTGCTACGAACTATCAATATAACTTTGAAAAATTCAATTTTGTCGCACATTCTATGAGTAATAAATCATTTAGTTACTATATGTTAAATTATGGAGACGATGAACAACTACCTACTTTAAATAAAGTAGTAAATTTAGCTGGAAACTTTAATGGTGAGGTAGATGTAGATGGTAAAAAATTAAATGTTGAATTAGATAAAAATGGTAAGCCTAATAAAATGATGGATGATTATAAAGAATTACGAGCAATGAAACATAAATATACTGATAACGTAAATGTGCTAAATATATATGGAGACATAGAAGATGGCACAGATTCAGATGGTAGGGTGACTAATGTATCTTCAAGGTCATTAAAGTATTTATTAGGTGACAGCGTAAAATCATATGATGAATTTAAAGTGCATGGCCCTAATGCAGAGCATGGAAAACTAGCAAATAATAAAAAAGTGCAAGATAAAATAAATGAATTCTTATGGGATAAAGATCTTTAAATTAAAATATCATGCAAAAAAGCAACATATCAGCCGACAGTTAAATGTGTGCGATATGTTGCTTTTATTATTTTGTCATATTTTCCTTGGCAATTAACTCTAGCAGTGTTTTCCGCTGTGTTTCACCAAAAACGTGGGGTTGAATCATAATTTCATCAGCATTAAATCCTAGAACAACATCATTCAGTGCTTTCATAACATCATTAGGTAAACCTGAAATCACTCTATTTTGGTTAAAATTCTTTTTATCTTGTTCACGTGTTGAGAGCTGTCGATGCATTGCAAATTCAATTGAAGGATAAAACTCAGGCTGATCCAAATAGCCAATGCGCACTAACCATAAATGAAATGCATGCTCTAATTGCGTTATTTGTGATTGCTGTTCTGCAGTAATTACAAACGTAGAAATAATAACAGAAGATTTGCTTTCAGGATGAAATTGTTCAAATAAGCCACGATAATGGTTAATAACATTTTCAATATTGTGGTTAGCTTGACCCATAAGCGCAACTACGAAAGGTAATCCTTTTTCCGCAGACAATGGCGACACTTTGTTTACTCATACCTAATATATACATACTTGGCTTCGTATCGATTAATGGCGTCGCTTGTAAGCCTTTAAAACGATGATTATGAGTATTGTCATCATTAAAATAATGCATTAAATCATTAATTTGTGTTTTGTAACTTATATCCTTTGTTTTAGACTCATTTAAAGCCTGATTTACATTTTTGAAGCTAGGTGAGTGTCCTGTGCCTAAATCGACGCGTCCAGGGTGACGTGCTTCCATTAATTTAAATTGTTCTGCAATTTTATATGCACTATAATGAGGCAGCATAATACCGCCACTTCCAATATGAATAGAAGATGTTTGTTCTAAGAGTGACATCATAACCATTTCAGGCGCACTAGAGGCTACAGAGAACACTTGATGATGCTCTGCAACCCAATAGCGATAAAAGCCTAATGACTCAGCTAATTGAGCTAATTCAACGGTATGATTTAAAGCTTGTGTCGCGTTGCGGCCTTCAAAAATTGGAACATAATCTAAAATACTTAGTTTCACTTAAATATCTCCTTATTACTTTATATCGGTCAGTATATGAATTTAAAGTAAGCATAACATGACCGTATAGAGTTGAATAAGCGATTTGATTGATTGCACCGTTGTATCACTATAAAATGAAAGAAAATAGTGAATGGAGGCAATATAATGAATACAGAACAAATCGTATTAGCTAAGAGACCTGAAGGTATTCCTTCAGATGAGGTATTTAAATATGAAACTGTTGAAATAGATGTGCCGAAAAAAGATGAAATTCAAGTAGAAGCGTTATATATATCAGTGGATCCATATATGCGCGGACGTATGGATGATAGTGACTCTTATATCAAACCATTCCAAATTGATGAACCTTTATCAGGCCATGTTGTTGGGAAGGTCATTGAATCAGAAGCAGATGGTTTTGAAAAAGGTGACATTGTTACTGGACAATTCCCTTGGCAAAAACTAAGCAATGTCCCAGCAAAGCATGTTATTAAGGTATCTAACACAGATGTTCCACTACATTTATATTTAAGTGTGTTAGGCATGCCGGGTCAAACAGCATACCATGGGCTATTAAAAATTGGACAACCGAAAGAAGGCGAAACAGTTGTTGTATCTGCGAGCATCTGGCGCAGTTGGGTCTGTGGTAGGACAAATTGCTAAATTAAAAGGTGCTTATGTTGTAGGTATTGCGGGTGGCCCTGAAAAAACAACATACTTAACAGAAACATTAGGTTTTGATGTGAGTGTGGATTATAAATCAGATGATTTTTCAGAACAATTTGCTAAAGCAGTACCGAATGGTGTAGATGTCTATTACGAAAACGTAGGTGGATCAATCGCTGATGAAGTAATGAAACACTTAAATCAATTTGCTCGAATTCCTGTTTGTGGCGCAATTTCTGGATACAATGATGCAACGATTGAACATGGTCCACGTATTCAACCCATCCTGATAAAATCACAAGCGTTAATGAAAGGCTTTATTGTGGCAAATTATGCAGATGATTTTGCAAATGCGAGTAAACAACTTGCACAGTGGGTTCAAGAAGATAAGATAAAAACAAAAACGTCAGTCATGAACGGATTTGAAAATATACCAGAAGCATTTAGAAATTTATTTACAGGCGATAACTTTGGGAAACAAGTAGTACAAGTGTCAGACAATATCTAAACATTAAAGGAGATATGTAATATGAAAGCAATAGGTGCAGATACTCGTTTTGATCTAGATGAAGGAAATCAGTTCTATGAATTTGAAGTTGAACGACGGGAACCAACGCAATACGAGCTCTTAGTACGCGTACAAGCTATTAGCATTAATCCTGTAGACACGAAAATAAGACAGTCTCCTGTTGACCAACCACCAAGAATTCTAGGGTTTGATGCTGTCGGTGTGGTAGAAGCAGTAGGTGAAGAGATTAATCATTTTAAAGTTGGCGACGAAGTATTTTATTCGGGTTCTCCTGCATATCAAGGTTCTAATCAAGAATACCAACTTGTTGACGAGCGTCTTGTTGCTAAAAAACCTAAGAATATAACTGCGACTCAAGCTCGCTAGTTTACCTTTAACAGGACTAACTGCATCAGAGACATTATTTGATATATTTAAAATTTCGCATAATCCAGAAGATAATAAAGGTAAGTCTATTTTAATTATCAATGGTGCAGGTGGCGTAGGAAGTATTGCAACACAAATAGCCAAACACCATGGACTCCATGTCATCACAACTGCTTCACGAGAAGAAACGTATAATTGGTCTAAGGATATGGGTGCGGATATTGTGTTAAATCATAAAAATGATTTAATTAAAGAGTTTGAAAAATATGAAATAAGTGAAGTTGATTATATTTTCTGTACGTTTGATACAGACCAATACTATGAAAAAATGATCGAACTCGTAAAACCAAGAGGAATCATTGCAACCATTGTCGCTTTTAAAAATAAACAAGATTTAAATTTACTAAAAGACAAAAGTATTACATTTACACATGAATATATGTATTCAAGACCACTACATGAAACTGAAGATATGACTTTACATCGTGAATATTTAACGGATATTTCTGAAAAAATAGAAGGCGGCGTATATCAACCTACATTAAATAAAGTGATAGATGGTTTAACAGCAAATAGTCTGTTCGATGCACATAAGCAACTTGAAAATCAAAACATGATTGGTAAATTAGTAATTCAACTCAATCAAGAATCATAAGTTATAAATATTAAAATCTGTCATGTTACTGTGTTATGAAGTTAATACGCTAGATAAGCCTTCCAAACAATTACCTTATTGGTGAATAATTGTTTGGAAGGCTTTTAAATATGTTATTTTATTATAATTTAATTTTTAGTAAATCGAATTACAGTGTTTAAATAAGTTTTTATAATCCTTAAAAGTGGTTACAATTATGGATTATATTAAGTATGATAGGGTATGTATGTTACATAAAATAAAGGGAGTGTGTATTTTTGTTATGCATTTTAAAAAAATGACGGTAGTATTTTGGGTGGCATTAGCTATTTGTACGTTATTTGTGCTCTATGGCGCAATATTGCCGAAACAATTAGAATCAGTTACTCAAACTATTACAAATTTTATAGCAGTTAATTTTGGTTGGTATTATTTATTACTTGTATTAGTCATATTAATTGTATGTATTTATCTATTATTTTCTAGATATTCATCTATTACATTGGGTGAAGAAGGCGAAGACCCTGAATTTTCATTAAAATCATGGTTCGCAATGTTATTTAGTGCGGGCATGGGAATTGGTTTAGTCTTTTGGACGACTGCTGAACCTATCAGTCATGCATTTACTTTAACGCCATTACATAAAGCGGGAACACAAACTGCAATTAACGATGCGATGCAATTTTCATTCTTTCATTGGGGCGTGCACGCATGGGCTGTATACGGTATCGTGGGACTCGTTTTTGCGTACTTTAATTTCCACAAAGGTTATCCGGGATTAGTCAGCGCTACGTTAATACCTGTTTTAGGTAGTAAAATGATGAAAGGTCCTATCGGTGGGGCGATAGATGTCCTTGCAATTATCGCTACTGTAACTGGTGTTGCCGCAACACTTGGTTTTGGTGCGTTACAAATCAATGAAGGATTGAACTTCTTATTTGAAATTCCTTCTAATTTTGGGACTCAAGTGATTATCATTATCGTAGCAACCTTATTATTTACTTGGTCAGCTTGGTCAGGTATTGATAAAGGTATTAAGAACTTAAGTAATATTAATATGGCATTAGCATTCATTGTATTACTCTTATTGTTCTGTGTAGGACCTACACTAACGATATTAAATACATTTACCAATTCATTAGGTGATTATATTGCTAATTTCTTTAATATGAGTTTACGTATACCGCAATCAGGTGGCGAAAAATTCCAGTGGCTACAACAATGGACGATCTTCTATTGGGCTTGGTGGATTTCATGGGCGCCATTTGTTGGGATCTTTATCGCTCGTGTGTCTCGTGGTAGAACAATTAAAGAATTTATATTAGGGGTGCTATTTGTACCGGCACTTGTATGTTTCCTATTTTTCGCAGTGTTTGGTGCATCAGCAATTTATTTACAACAAAATGGTATTGCGAATATCGCGAAAGAGGCAACTGAAACGGCGACCTTTGCCACGTTGGAACATTTCCCATTAGGATTTGTATTAAGTATTGTTACGCTAATAGTTATTATGATTTTCTTTGTAACATCAGCTGACTCAGCAACATATGTATTAGGTATGTTGAGTTCTAAAGGTAGTATTAATCCTTCTGGTTTAGTCAAAGTCAGTTGGGGCATTATATTAGCACTATTTGCAATGATCATGATTTACACAGGTGGAACACAATCGATTCAAAACCTGTTAATTATTGCGACCTTACCATTCTCCATCGTCATTATAATAATGATATGGTCACTCTTTAAATCCTTAGCCATAGAAAAGCCGAGACCTAGTAATAAATTACTTGTCACGGATAATCAGCTTTTACAATATCGTAAAGCAAATCAAGAGGATTCAGAAAATCAAGAAAATAAAGCAAAACAAGACGATAAAGAAATAGAAACAACTGAAGATCATAAGAGAAATAGCTAGAGCAAACTTATTTTGCCATAGAAATTATTTAAAATATACAATAAAAATGTTTCTAAGATTTTTTAAAAGGGTATTAGTCTTATATGACAAGTACATAATCTAGAAACATAGGAGGTGTCATACGAGGTGAAGCGACTTAAAAATTTCATATTAGGACTTTTAATTGTAGTAATCGTTGGTGTTTTACTGTTTATGTATATCAAAGATTCTAGAATTACTCAGTATCAAGATTACTTAACTCAATTTAATTGGTTTCAACCGACCTTAATAACTTTAGCGGCTGTTACTTATTTTAATTGGTCTGATACTACTATTCAGCTTGTTTAAACCTACGTATAGAAAACCCGGACTTTACAAAGATTTCAATGATGGTCATATTTATGTATCGAGAAAAGCAGTTGAAAAATCAGCATACGATACACTTGTACAATATGAACAAATTCGTCAACCGAATGTGATTGCAAAATTGTATAACAAGAAGAAGAAATCACATATTGCTTTGAAAGCAGATTTCTTTGTGCCAGGTGATGTTCAAGTTAAATCATTAACGGAAGAAATTAGAAATGACATTAAGCAGAACGTAGAACACTTTACTGAATTACCAGTATCAAAACTAGAGGTCAACGTTAGAGATCAAAAAACCTCAGGCAAACGTGTGTTGTAAGGGAGGGTTATCATGACTAATAATAATCACCAAAATGGACAAGATTCTACACAAGAAGTTGTTGATTTCTTAAAAGTATTTAAATGGAGAATCATTGGATTCTTAGCATTCTTGATTATCGCAATATTATTCTTAACTCTTGGTTTCTGGAGTACAATATTAATCTTAGTGTTATGTTTGATTGGAATTGCAATCGGGTATACTAAAGACCGTAAGCAAGACTTTTTAAATTTCTTAAATCGATGGAGTTAGTATTTTCAAATATTGAAAAGGCTTAAAATTAAATTTTTTAAAATTGAGAAGACAAAGGAGATTTTAATATGGCAGTAGATAATAACAAAGCAAAACAAGCATATAATAATCAAACTGGAGTTAATGAACAAGAAGTAGAAAAACAACAACAACAACAACAACAAGAACCGGAATTTTCAAATAAGTTATCATTTTCTGATGAAGTAATTGAAAAAATTGCAGGTATCGCGACGCGTGAAGTAAGTGGTATTTTAGAAATGAAAGGCGGATTCGTCGATAGTATTTCTAACTCATTCGGAAGCAACGAGAACGTTTCAAGAGGCGTAAGCGTTGAGGTTGGAGAAAAACAAGCGACTGTAGATTTGAAAGTAATATTAGAATATGGTGAATCAGCACCTAAAATCTTCCGTAAAGTAACAGACTTAGTTAAAGAACAAGTTAAATATATTACTGGTCTTGACGTAGTTGAAGTTAACATGCGCGTTGAAGATGTAATGACTAAAAAAGAATGGTCTCAAAAAAATGAAAAAAGCCAAAGCTCAAATAACGAGGAAAAAGGCTTACAATAATTAATTGAGTATCAAACTAAATAAAAACCGCTAAAGTAATTTGCTTTAGCGGTTTTAAAATGTCGAAAAACCAATTACTATAAAAGTAATTATTTTGTGTTTATAGATATTATTCTCTTGAGACTATCTTTGTTCATTCATTTCACTGTTTAAAGCTTATATGAAATGAATATTTTTTGCTAATTCAATTATACTCATTTCTATGTGTGTTGGCCTTTATAAGAATACAATCAATGAATCATAATATTATTTAAAAAATGGCAGTGATTTGGTCCGACTCCTACGGGAAAAATACTGGCCGAAGACTACAGGCTGAGACATATATTTTGTCTCAGCCTGTTTTAATTATTAATAAAGCCTTGATATACTGTTTTTAATGAGATGCATGACTCCGATGTAAGGGGTTATTCACTTGTATATAAGTATAAATATCTGCTTCATCTTCTAGCCTCATCGTTGTTACACATTTATAGTCAATTTTAGGCGCAAATAATAGTGCTCGAATTGCATCAATTCTTTTAGGATCATCCATAGTATCAGCAATGACATTTAACTTGTTAGCCAATAGATCACTGACAGTTGACCAGATACTTTGTTCTAAATCATTAATAGCACTTGATTTTGCTAAACTACAGATCAATTCTCCAAGATGGTTTTGAATACTAGAATAAAATACTTTATTAAAAACAGTTTGTGATTGATTCGTTAAAATTAAGGATTTCTCATGAAAATTTTGAGTGTTATATCCCTGGTGATTCAAATAAGCTTCATCAATACGTAAGCCTTCAAAATCACGAACATATAATTTGTTTAATGAGCCATCACTATTAAATGTAGCGATAGTATTTTGTAAATGTGCTTCGAGAGCGATGCCGTATTTAATGTATAAAGGTAGCGTAATATCAATTAGTGCTTGGCTATAATGTTCCATCCAAGCGATACATGCTTCTTTATAAGAATCACAAGTATGTGTTTGTGCATACTTTTTGATAAGTGTATTGATCGGTGTTTCATAGTTATAAGCATAGTTGGCGACTAAACTTGATGGAATCATAGGCGTTGTTTTATTATCAATAAGATCATAAATATTAGTTCTAAATAACGAACCTAATTGTTCACTTCTAATAGTTTGGATATCACGTGAATCGTCTGTTTTAAAAAAGTGGATGCCAGCAATTTCATCAATCGTATCGCCGGCAATATTATGAAATAAGGTATCGTTATGTTTAATATCATTTAAAATTTGTGTGACTTGAGGGCCATTAATTGTTGTTTGTTCTGATAAAGTTCTAATTTCACCTGTGATGTGCACATTAGTGGATAGTTTAATGTGGGGTGAAGTTATAGGTAGTTTTGGCATGAGTGTTCTAAACGATAGACCGACGTGATAATCAAGTTGGTAGCGTATTGGAATGATTCGTTTTTCTTTAAGCTCATTGGCATATTGATTGGTTAATATTTTATTATACTGCCATGGATGTACGACCATGATATAGTATGTATCAATAAACTCAGAACCAACCTCTTTTAAAACTTCAGAATATAAGTCTTCGAATAAACCATATAAAGTTTCATTGTAATTTTTGGATAATGATTCAACTTTTGCAATATCTTTATGCATTAAGATAAATTTTAAGCCTATAGCATTGTTGAACTCAGAAGAATAATTAATTGTAGTTTCGGGTGTCATGCCTTTACGCAATTTTGCACCAGGATGTAAGGGATGTCCTTCAACGACTGCTTGTTCGGATCTTAAATAACTATCTTCTGCTTCCATAATTACTTGACCAAGAGGTAAAGTTTCATCGGCTAAGGTAATCGTTTGAAAGCTAAGTGAAATAGCCATATTAGCTACGCTATTATTTATATCTTCTCTAAATTGATGACTCGCATCATTATCAAGTGTTGGTGCTTCGGTTAAAATACAAGTTAATATCTCTTCTGGATGTAAAATCCTTTCAAAATTATCCTTATTTTCAAAATAAAATGGTCCTTCAACATCAATTCTATCGAATGCATGTATTCCAGTAATAGGTGCATATAAAGTTTTTTGAGTGTGTGGGAAAGCTATTTTTAATGTTTGTACCTGATTAGTTGCTAAGTTTACTGGTGCATCTTTTGTTGCAATTATGTGACTATAATCGCGACTATTAATTAAGTTTTCTCGATGTAAAGAAGTGATGAGTCGGCGGGATATTTTATCTCTACTGACTAATAACGTTTTAACAAATGCATCACGCCATTCATCGTTGATAGATTCTAAATAGGTTAAGGCATATTGTTCATCATTAGTTAGTTTGTTAATTGAATTGTTAAAGTCTATGTTTGAATTCATAAGGCACCTCTTAAAATTATTTTACAAAAGCATAAGGTATTTATATAATCTATATTAGTTGCATTGATAATTGTTATCAATTATCAAATTAAGTGCGGATTTTAGCATAGTATTATTTAGCTAAATTGTATGAAATATGAAAGATAACAGTTTCATCATTTATATTTACCACTCTTCTATGTATTTTAACATCTCAAAGTGAATGAACACCGTATCATTTATTTTTCAGTACCGTGTTGATTTTGGAAAATAGAGGGAAAATAGGGAATATTAAAATGAAAAAGTAGAAGTACATTACTTTAAGTACAATAATCATGCGCTTTACAATAGAATTTTTAGATATGATTAGCATAATAGAATTGAATACATTTGTGAATACAATATGATTCAGTATTATAAATAGACCGAGAAAAAATGGGGGCAATCTTGTATGACGGATCAGACACGGCAAACTGCAGATAAAAACGTACAGTACCGTATTTATAACGCGATTATTAAGGAACATATTTTTCCTGATAAAATGATAGTTAATGAGTTTGAAGATTGTATTGAATTACAATATCACGGACAACTTTTACAAGTGGATAAAGTACGTAAAAGTGATATGGAAAGATATGTATTTAAAGGAAAGATACGTTATATCAAAGGTAACACTAGAATGACAATCGAAACTGTAGAACAATTACTCGACGTATTGGACAACCAATTTGATATACCAATTAGCAACAGATTGAGAGAAGAACTGATTTCTAGTAGAGATGGCTTTGTATGGACGTATGATCATTTTTCTCATAGACAAGCATTGATTCATGCAACATTGAAATTTTCGAGAATGCCTGAAACTATTAATTTCTTTACCTGGTTAAAACATTTTGAGGATTCAGAAGAAATTAATGATTTAACTTATTCGGAGAGTATAGTTGTAGAAGGACATCCGACGCATCCCTTGTCTAAAACGAAATTGCCTTTAACAAAGGAAGAAGTGAAATTATATGCGCCAGAGTTTGAAAAGATTATTGGATTAAAAGTAATGCTTATTCATAAAGCAGATTGTATTACAACGTCAATGGAAGATGATGAACAATATATTTTGAATCATATTATTCCTGAATATCGTTATAAACTTAAAGCATTTTTAGAACCATACCAGTTTGAGCTAGAGGATTATAGAGTAGTACTCGTACATCCATGGCAATATGACAATGTGATTGTGCATCAATTTGCGAAGTGTATTAAAGAAGGAAGATTATTACCCACACCATTTGAAATAGAATCCAAAGCAACTTTATCATTTAGAACAATGGCATTAATCAATAAACCATTCCATATTAAATTACCAGTAAATATTCAAGCTACAAGTGCCATTAGAACCGTTTCTGCTGTGACGACAGTAGATGGGCCTAAACTCAGTTATGAATTACAAGATATGTTAGATCTATACCCACAATTACAAGTCGCCTTGGAGCCTTATGGTATTCATGTAAATATAGATGACGAAGCCGCACGTCAATTGGCTTGCATAGTGAGACACAAACCTTATATTGCAGATAATGGGACGACATTGGTGACAGCTAGTTTAGTTAATAAAAATCCAGTTGATAACCAAGTCATTGTAGACAGTTACTTGGAGTGGATGGGAGTAGGACCTACATCAATCGCCATCAAACAATTTATGTGTAGTTATGCGAAAACTTTAATCAAACCATTAATTGCATATATACAAGATTATGGTATTGCCTTGGAAGCGCATATGCAAAATACTATTGTAAATCTTGGACCGAATAATCAAATGAAATTTATCATCAGAGATTTAGGTGGTTCAAGAATAGATTTAGAAACTTTAAAGTATAAATTACCTCATATTGATATAACGAATACAAGTCTCATTGCTGAAAATATTGAAGCGGTGATCGAAAAATTTCAACATTCAGTAATTCAAAATCAAATCGCAGAACTGATTCATCATTTTTCAAAATATGATGAAGTAGACGAGAGGGCGTTATTCGAAGTAGTAGGTGACATAGTATACGAAGCAATAGATCCACAAAAAGCACATGCTCAAGTGTTGAAAGCAGTTTTGTTTGGACCTAAGATTTCAGTCAAAGCATTGTTGCGTATGAGAATGGAAAATAAAGTGAAACAGTACGTAACGATAAAATTAAAGAATCCATTATATAAAGAGGTGTAAACATGGCACAATTACAGATTAATTTATCTAAAATTCAATATAACGCCCATGTATTAAATGCCTTGTGCAGTCAAAATAATATTTGTTTTACACCTGTAACCAAGTGTGTGGCTGGCGATAGCAAAATTATAGAAGTGTTAAAAGACATCGGTATTACACACTTTGCAGACGCCAGAATTGATAATATTACGAAGAGTAAAGATCCAAATATATCTTTTGCAATGATAGGCACTACAAATCAATATGGACTTGAAGATGTAGTACGTTATACGAATATAAGCATTCAAACTGAGATAGCGACGATTCGACAATTAAATGACCTTGCAGGTAAACAAGAAGTGAAGCACCAAATTTTACTCATGGTGGATTGGAAAGATGCAAGAGAAGGCATCTTAACTTATGATGTAATTGATTATATTAAAGAAATAATTCAGATGCATCATCTTAATCTTGCGGGGTTAGCATTCAACTTTATGTGTTTTCAGTCGAATGCACCTACTGAGGAAGATGTGAAAATGATTAATCAATTTGTAAACTCTATTGAAGAAGTGACCAATATAAGATTTAAAATCATATCAGGCGGGAATTCAAGTTTGTTAACGCAAATGGCTTATAGTGATTTAGGTAAAGTTAACGAACTGAGAATAGGCGAAACGCTCTTCAGAGGAATTGAGACCTCAACAAATCATCCAATTGCAATGTTATATCAAGATACAATTATTTTAGAAGCAGAAATAGTAGAGATTAAGCCACGTATAAACTATGATACAGGCAAACAATATTTACAAGCTATCATTGATATTGGTAGCTTAGATACGCATGTCGAAACAATTACGCCTGTGCATCATCAAGTGAAAATATTAGGCGCAACAAGTGATCATGTCATGATTGATTTATTAAATCAGGATTTTTATCAATTAGGAGACAAAATACAATTTAGTCTAGATTATAAAGCTTTAGCACAAAGTATGTATATGCCTAATATAGCAAAGGTATATATACATGATGAAGGTATTGAGCAAGCAATTACAAACATTAAAAATCAAGTGTTTAATTCATTGTAAAAAGCATTAAACATTAAAAAGATTTTATTATTTTCATCAGTTGCTTCAATTTCAGTCGTAGGAGGAATGCGTTTTTTTGGCTTATTGCATAGCATGGGGCACAAAAAATAGTCGAGCATAAGCACATCCATACCCTACTTATTTTAGGTTTGATTAGTGTACGCCTATTGACCATGAGTGATGTGTTAGCAAGAGATACGCACTAACTTATAGATATTACTGTCGATATAATTGTTGTTGCTGTCGGCACTCGATACGCTTTAATTTATTAAGAAAAATATAATTCAAAAATAAATTGCAAAAGTAAGCGTTTTCATATAAAGTGTAATTGACCCTAAATAAGATTAGGGTCAATTATTTTATTTATACATATACAAGAAGACAATAAAAACCTAAATTTATTGATTTACATATTTATACATAATAGGTTATAATTATTGCTGTTGCTTTTTTAAGTGTATATAAAAATATAAACACCTAAGGGGTGAATGAAATGAATAAATATAGTAAATCACAATTAGTGCGAGGTAGGTTAAAGTTCATAGTCATGTCATTGATTGGTATTATCTTGTTTTTGGTACCTATTACTGTGACTGAAGATGGTGTTAAACAAACCACATTACCCGTCGCGTTTTTAGCAGGACTATTGCAAGATGTACTCGGGGACGCCATGCCATTAATTATTGTTTTGATTATCACAATATCAGGCATATTATCAATTTTATGTTCCACAATATTGAAAAATAAATTAGAACCGGAAGGACTTTTATATAATGCATTTAATGTGAAAATCGTCTGGTTGTTATTAAGAATATTAGCAGTTGTTTTTGTATGGATGACTTATTTGAAAGTCGGTACTGAAGTAATTTATTCTGCAGATACTGGCGGGCTTGTATTTGAAAGTCTATTGCCAACATTAGTTGCTGTGTTCTTATTTGCAGCATTATTTTTACCATTACTTATGGAATATGGATTGTTAGAATTTTTAGGGCCAATCTTTAGACCTATTATGAGACCTTTATTCACATTACCAGGACGTTCTACAGTAGATAACTTAGCATCGTTTATCGGAGATGGCACAGTAGGGGTATTAATAACAAGTAAGCAATATGAAAGTGGTTTTTATTCTAGACGTGAAGCGACAGTTATTGCTACTACTTTCAGTGTAGTATCTATAACATTTGCAATCGTCATTGCAGAAACAGTACATATGCAAAACCATTTCTTCTATTTCTACTTCTCAGTTATTGTTTCGTGTATTGTTTGTGCATTGATTTTGCCAAGAATTTGGCCATTAAAATCTATCAAAGATGAATATTCAAAAGAAGTATCTGAAGAAATGAGAACTGAAAAATTACCAGAAAATAAAACTGCATTAGGTCACGGTTTTGACATGGCGACTGAAACAGGTATCAATGCGCCAGGATTCAAATCATTTTTCAAATCTGGACTTAAAACAGTTGTAGATATGTGGTTTGTTATTTTACCAGTTGTTATGAGTATTGGTACACTAGCGACAATCGTTGCGACATACACACCGATATTCGCAATTATTGGTAAACCGTTTGTACCATATTTAGAATTACTGCAAATTCCTGAAGCCGCACAAGCATCAGAAACAATATTAATAGGCTTTGCCGATATGTTTTTACCATCTATATTAATTGAAGGTGTAGGTAATGATATTACATTATTCGTTATCGGTGCATTAAGTATTAGTCAGTTAATCTACTTATCAGAAGTAGGTGGAGTGATACTAGGCTCAAAAATTCCAGTCAGTATCTTTAAACTGTTTGTTATTTTCTTAATCAGAACAATTATTGCATTACCAATTATAGCGTTGATGGCGCATCTGTATTTTAATTAGTTTAAAACAATATGAAATATGAATAAGCAACAATCGAATATGAATATAATAAAACACCCCAAAAGTTAGATGAAATCTAATTTTTGGGGTGTTTTGCAATATTGATTGTTTTCTTGATTTAAACTTACAAAATCATTTGATTAATTAAGTGTTGATAAAACATTAGCTTTAACAACTTTATTCCCTATGACTGGTGAATCTTCGCTTTTAGATTTTGACTTACCTGCGTGTGCTTCTTTAAAAGCATCACTCTCTAGCCATGCTTTGAAATTATCTTCAGAATCCCACCAAGTATTCACATACATCTGATCGTGGTCTGTTTCGTCTTCAATAAGCCAAACTTCAACTTTACGAAAGCCTTCTAATTCATTAATTTTGCCCTTTTTAGTAAAATTAGGCGCCATTTTCTCTGCAAACCCTTTTTTTACATCAATTCTATTCGTAACAACGTACATGATATGCACCCACTTTCTAAGATTTAGCTATAGTATATCATCATTGTGAATTAGAGGTTAATTGATATCCCTTATTCAAGTTAAATAGGTTTAAGACGTAATTAATATAAAAAAGACGAAATTCTAACGTGGGATTAGAATTTCGTCTTTTTGTTGTTAATTGTTTAATACTATTTTGTTACTTCATTATATACTTTTTGATCATTTTGCGTATAAATAATGTATTCATGGTCATTAGTGTCGATGATAACACGGTTCGTTTTTCCGAAAGTAGAACCAATTCTCGAAACTTTATTTCTATCTAATTTTGGAATTTCATGGATATTTTGATCTTGTGAAATGTTCTTAATATCACTTGTTGGAATCTTAATATCTGCAACTCTCCATTGAATTCTTACTTCATTGTTATCTTTTTTAACTGTCATTGCCATATCTAGAACACATCCTTTAATTAATTTATAGCTACATCATACAACAACATGCAATCGTTTTCAAGTAATTGTGTGATACTTTTTGTGAATATGTTATACTCAATGCTTTGTTACGAAAGTACGTTCGCATTGATATAAAAGATATGATAAAATATATTGCGATAAGGAGAAGTGAAAATGACAGGTAAAACCCACGCATCATGCGGTTTATTAGTAGGCGCATTAACTATAGAATATTTCCATACAGATTTGTTTACATCAATTACGGTTATAACGCTTGCGGTTATATCAAGTTTATTACCTGATATTTGTCATGCACAGAGTAAAATTGGTAGACGATTAAAAGTTTTGAGCTTTTTTATTAGAATATTATTTGGTCACAGGACATTTACACACTCACTATTATTTATTTCAATTATAATTTGTCTATTATATGCTATCCAAACACCAATTTATTATTTAATTACGATTATATTCGGATTGCTATCTCATGTTATACTAGATATGTTAACACCTAGGGGAGTTAAATTTTTATATCCTATCCCTATCAGTGTGAAATTCCCTTTGGTTTTTAAAACAGGTGGTCTCGTTGATTTATCACTTGCGAGTGCGTTAACTATAGGCGCAACTTATGTGTTTTTTCAACCGTTTATTAATCAACTGTTTTTTAAATGGTTATGATTAAGGTTGTGCATATAATCATAATAATATAAAGTACAAATAGTGAAATTATATATTCAAGTCAGTAATAAGATATTATTTTTATCTAATATTTGAATATTAAGGAGAGAGAACATGCTAGATAAGAAAGGTTTAGAAAAGTTTAATCAAGACCATTTAATTGAATTTGAAAAACTAATGAGTACAAATGAAAAAGAACAATTAGCTAATAAAGTAGACTCTTTAAACTTATCTGATATTCAAGATTTATATGAAGATTTATATGTAAATAAAAAAGTAATCGATGATGTTTCTTCTATTAATGAAGTGAAATATGAAGTTAAAAAAGAATTTACAGAAGAAGAAATCAAAAAATATGAAGAAGTTGGTTTAGACGCAATTCAAAAAGGCAAATTTGCAGTGTTATTAATGGCAGGTGGGCAAGGGACGCGTTTAGGTTATAAAGGACCTAAAGGTTCGTTTGAAATTGAAGGCGTTAGCTTATTTGAAATTCAAGCACAGCAATTAATAGCATTAAAAGAACAAACAGGTGTAGCTGTCGATTGGTATATCATGACTAGCAAAGTAAATGACAAAGAAACACAACTGTTTTTCGAAGCTAAAGATTATTTTGGATATGATAAATCACATGTGCACTTTTTCAAGCAAGAAAACATTGTTGCCTTATCTGAAGAAGGCAAGTTAGTTTTAGACGTAGATGGTAACATCCTAGAAACGCCTAACGGTAATGGTGGCGTGTTTAAATCACTCAAAAATTCAGGCTATTTAGATGAAATGACAGACAATGGTGTGGAATATATTTTCTTGAATAATATTGATAACGTTCTTGTGAAAGTATTGGACCCATTATTTGCAGGTTATACATTCCAAAAAAGTATGGATATCACTACAAAATCAATTCAACCTAAAGAGGGTGAAAGTGTAGGTAGATTAGTTACAGCTAATCAAAAAGATACTGTACTTGAATATTCAGAATTAGACCCTGAAGTTGCTAATGAATTTAATAACGCTAATATAGGAATACATACATTTAAACTTTTATTTATTAACAATGTGGTTGATCATGCATTGCCATATCATTTAGCGATTAAAAAATTAAAACAGCTAGATGATGATTTTGGCGTAATTGAGCAACCAACGCTTAAGTTTGAATTATTCTATTTTGATATTTTCCAGTATGCTAATAGCTTTATTACATTACAAGTACCGAGAGAAGAAGAATTTTCTCCTTTAAAAAATAAAGAAGGTAAAGATAGTGTTGAAACAGCTACAGCTGATTTGAAACGTATGAATTTGATTTAATAAAAGGGTGGTTACACTTATGTCTCATACAGTAGATGTAGATAATAGCAAAGTGGCTAAAACATTTAAAAATATTGTACCTTTAACGTTTGGTGAGGAAATTGGAAATGCAGTTTCACATGGGGTAGCCGCATTCATTGCTTTATGCGTATTGCCGTATGCGGCAATACAAAGTTTTATGGATCATGGCATATTAGGTTCGTTTAGCGTTTCACTATACGTGATCAGTATTTTTCTAATGTTTATATCTTCAACGGTTTACCATGCGATGCCTAATAATTCTTCACATAAATATATACTCAGAATTATCGATCACAGTATGATATATATCGCAATTGCCGGAACATATACACCAATATGTTTAGTGTTAATCGGTGGCTGGCTAGGATGGACTGCAATGGCAGTGCTTTGGGGTATTACACTCTGGGGCATTCTATACAAATCATTAGCTAAAAATGTTAGTCATAAATTAAGCTTAACAATGTATTTAGTTATGGGATGGATTGGCGTTTTATTTTTACCGACAATTATCTTCGATTCATCGGTAACATTTATGCTATTTATTCTATTCGGTGGGGTTGCTTATACGGTCGGAGCATGGTTCTATGCACAAAAAAATCGTCCATACTTTCATATGATTTGGCACTTCTTTATAGTGATTGCATCCGTATTTCATTTTATAGCTATTTTATATTTTATGTAATTTTTAAGAAAAATACATTGTGATTTAATAGTATCTAGAACATCAAGACAGGTTTTAGTCGCAGTTGTTATATTGGCGCTAGCTGTCTGATATCTAAATGAACTTATAACTAGTTTTTAAAGAACTACTGCTACATTTGTGAAGACGAGTAGTTCTTATGCAAGAACTTCAGTGCTTGTATTATTTTTTAGTAGGCTTTGTGGGGGCGGGAATATGAAATCAAATTTTAAATTTTGATTTCTATCCCGCTCTTTTTTTAAACAAATTATCATAAAGCATAGTTTTAATTTAACGAAGTAGATTTGAAACTGATTACAACATATTGATTTGATTATACTTGAAAGCATTTTAATTTGTTATGCAAGGAGGTAAATTATGAATGTTAAGTCTTTAGGTATCGTAGTTGCATTAATATTAATTATGTTTATGTCGGCCATAGAAACATCCATAGTTTCTTTGGCAATACCTACTATAAGAGATGACTTAAACGTTACTTCATCCATTTCACTGATTTTTGCAGTTTATTTTATTGCAATTGTCATAGCTAATCCGATTGTGGGAGAACTACTAGATAGAACGAAAATTATTTATATCACGCTTTTAGGATTATTGCTTTTTACTATAGGTAGTTTCTTATCCGGGATAAGTGGTACTTTCAGCATACTAATCATGTCCCGTTTCATACAAGGTTTAGGCGCCGGTGTAATGATGGCATTGAGTCAAATCGTACCTAAACTTGCCTTTGAAATTCCATTACGTTATAAAATTATGGGAATTGTTGGTAGTGTATGGGGGATTTCTAGCATTATTGGTCCAGTTTTGGGAGGAACTATTTTAGAATTTGCAACGTGGCACTGGTTATTCTTCGTGAATATTCCGATTGCAATCGCGACTATGGTATTGGTGATAATCACATTCCATTTTGAAAATGAAAATACAACTACAACGAACAAATTAGACGTGAAGGGCTTAATGTATTTCTATGTATTAATCTTCTTTTTAATGTTTACAGTTATGAATAAAGCGAATTTATATTTAAACATAATTTCACTTATCTTAGCTTGTGTAATGGCAGTAGTTCTTTACAAAAATGAAAAAAACGTAAAAACACCATTTGTACCAGTTGCAGAATTTAATAAGACGATTATTTTAATATTCTTCACCGATTTTGCTTATGCAATTATTCTGATGGGTTACAACTTATATATGCCTATTTATTTACAAGAGGAAATGGGTCTCTCACCATTACAAAGTGGCTTTGTAATATTTCCAATTTCATTCGCTTGGTTAGCGCTTAATTTTTCATTAGATAAATTAGAGGTTAGAATGAGTAGAAAAGGATTATATATTTTTGCATTCACATTATTAATGCTATGTGGCATTTTAGTATTTATAGGCACCGAGTCGCCATTATTTATAGCATTTAGTTTATTACTTGCGGGAGTTAGCTTTGGCACAGTTTATACAAAAGACAGTGTTATTACTCAAGAAGAGACTTCATTAAATAACATGAAGCGGATGATGTCGTTCTATACATTAACCAAGAGTTTAGGTAACTCAATAGGTTCTACTGTGATGGGTTACATTTATGCACTATCATTTACTTTTATCAGTCTACAAATACACAATGTTATCTTACTTAGTTTAGTTATATTGATTATACTAATGGTTTTATGGGCTGTAATTTATAGAGAACAGAAATAAAACTCGCATTAGTAAGCTATATCTATATAATTAAAACATGATGTACTTCATTAATAAACGTTATAATTTGAATAGTAGAGCTTTGTGTTAATTTGTATTTGGTAGTGAGTTGTTATAATGGTAATATAGTTTATGCGATTATAGTTTTAATAATAAAAAACCGGCGAGATTGTAATAAAAGTTAGGTGATTATTAAGCGGAATATCGAAATAGAGTGAAAAGGGAGGACAGTAAGCAATGAAATATATAAAATATTTATTTACAACGCTTATTGTACTTTCGGTATTTATTATTTCTGGGGCTATATTTTTAACATTTTTAGGATTTGGATTATATGGCTTGAGTAGAATCCTTATTTATTTCCACCTTGCGTATTTTGGATATAATAAAAACTTTTACGATAACTTAATTTATTATGGCAGTTATATTGTATTAGGTTATTTTAATTTGTTTATAATAGAGAATTTAATGGATTACTTTAGAAAAAAATACCAGATAACCCATATTTTAAAGGCATAACTTATCACTTAATTACTTTCACAGTAACAACTTTGTTATTTTACTTCATAGTGCATATCCATTATGCCTATATAAATATTGATTTTTGGGTGATTGTATTTATCATTGGACTCTTATTTATATGTAAGGAAATATTTTATCCAGATAGTGAAAACTTAAATGGAAAATAAGCAAGGTACTATAGAAAATCAATTCGGTTAATTGAAGTGTTTAAACTGTATTGATCATAAAGATTGAACATAGCATTAATATATATAGTAGAAACTGTAATATTGTAACCTTATCACTGATAATTAAAGTAACCATTTAAGAAGACAAGAATAATATCAATGAAATAGCAATTACTATAAGAAGTTAGTTTATTTATTCTTTAATAGAGAGTGAAGTGAGCTAACTTCTTTTTTAATAAGCTGATTATATTTATACTGAATATAAACTATTTAAAGCAAACTTAAGTTTTGTTTGTTAGAATATAAATAATGATTATTTTATAAAGAGGGGGACGCATTGTGTTAACGACTGAGCAAGTTAAAGAACTTGTTGGAGAATTAAAAGATCCAATAATAAATGTACCTTTAAAAGAAACCGATGGAATAGTAGAGGTTACTATTAAAGAAGAAATAGAGCATGTAAGTGTCAAAATAGCTATGGCTCAATTAGGGGGACAACCTCAATTAGATTTACAGATGGCCGTAGTTGAAGTGTTAAAAGAAAATGGGGCTAATACAGTTGGCATTAGATTTGAAGAATTACCATCTGATGTAGTAGAACAATATAGAGGTACGAGCGATGACGAGCAACAAACAATAGAAGGCTTATTATCTAAAGACAATCCTGTAGAGTTTATTGCCATCGCTTCTGGTAAAGGTGGCGTTGGAAAATCCACAGTAGCAGTCAATTTAGCAGTATCATTAGCTAGAGAAGGTAAAAAAGTTGGTCTAGTTGATGCTGATATTTATGGCTTTAGCGTTCCAGACATGATGGGAATTGATGAAAAACCAGGTGTACAAGGTAAAGAAATCATACCAGTTGAACGTCATGGTGTGAAAGTCATTTCGATGGCTTTCTTTGTTGAAGAGAACGCACCAGTTATATGGAGAGGCCCAATGTTAGGTAAAATGCTTACGAATTTCTTTGTTGAAGTGCGATGGGGAGATTTAGATTATTTGATTTTAGATTTACCACCAGGTACTGGGGACATTGCTTTAGATGTACATACGATGTTGCCATCAAGTAAAGAAATTATCGTAACAACGCCTCATCCTACTGCGGCATTTGTTGCGGCAAGAGCTGGAGCAATGGCAAAACACACTGAACACACGATTTTAGGTGTAATAGAAAACATGTCTTACTTCCAAAGTAAAGAAACTGGAAATAAAGAATATGTATTTGGAACAGGTGGCGGTGAAAAGCTTGCTGAAGAATTACAAACAGACTTATTAGGTCACCTACCATTAGAGCAACCATCATGGAATCCAAAAGATTTCGCTCCTTCTATTTATCAACCAGAGGATAGATTAGGAGAAATATACCAATCAATGGCACAACAAATCATTGAAAAGACTAGAAAATAGTAGCATTTAAGGAGTGGGTAGAAATTAATTTAATTTTTATCCACTTTTCTCTTGCAATTTTTTTGAATGGTGGTAGAATTATTTCTTGTGACCAACGAACGCATGATACAGCGTAAACGTAACAAATCACAATAAACAAAATAAAGTATTGACTTTCTCTTGTGAAATTGATATTATATAAAAGTCGTCAAAAACGACAAAAACATTATTTAATTCAATTTCGAAAAAGTGTAAAAAATATACTTGAAATTTTATAAGAAATACTTTAATATTATTAAAGTAATGTTAAATGATTGTTAAAGAATATTAATTTTTTATTGACACAACGTCAATTGAAATGGTATAGTAATAAAGCAATTATCCAAATGAACATTGAAAACTGAATTGCAATATGTCAACGTTAATTCCGAACGCAACATTAAATTGTTGGTTCAAACGTGTTAGAGATAACACACAAATTAGTATTTTATGAGCTAATCAAACATCATAATTCATTTATGGAGAGTTTGATCCTGGCTCAGGATGAACGCCGGCGGCGTGCCTAATACATGCAAGTCGAGCGAACGGATAAGGAGCTTGCTCCTTTGAAGTTAGCGGCGGACGGGTGAGTAACACGTGGGTAACCTACCTATAAGACTGGAATAACTTCGGGAAACCGGAGCTAATGCCGGATAACATTTGGAACCGCATGGTTCTAAAGTAAAAGATGGTTTTGCTATCACTTATAGATGGACCCGCGCCGTATTAGCTAGTTGGTAAGGTAACGGCTTACCAAGGCAACGATACGTAGCCGACCTGAGAGGGTGATCGGCCACACTGGAACTGAGACACGGTCCAGACTCCTACGGGAGGCAGCAGTAGGGAATCTTCCGCAATGGACGAAAGTCTGACGGAGCAACGCCGCGTGAGTGATGAAGGTTTTCGGATCGTAAAACTCTGTTATTAGGGAAGAACAAATGTGTAAGTAACTGTGCACATCTTGACGGTACCTAATCAGAAAGCCACGGCTAACTACGTGCCAGCAGCCGCGGTAATACGTAGGTGGCAAGCGTTATCCGGAATTATTGGGCGTAAAGCGCGCGTAGGCGGTTTCTTAAGTCTGATGTGAAAGCCCACGGCTCAACCGTGGAGGGTCATTGGAAACTGGGGAACTTGAGTACAGAAGAGGAAAGTGGAATTCCATGTGTAGCGGTGAAATGCGCAGAGATATGGAGGAACACCAGTGGCGAAGGCGACTTTCTGGTCTGTAACTGACGCTGATGTGCGAAAGCGTGGGGATCAAACAGGATTAGATACCCTGGTAGTCCACGCCGTAAACGATGAGTGCTAAGTGTTAGGGGGTTTCCGCCCCTTAGTGCTGCGGCTAACGCATTAAGCACTCCGCCTGGGGAGTACGACCGCAAGGTTGAAACTCAAAGGAATTGACGGGGACCCGCACAAGCGGTGGAGCATGTGGTTTAATTCGAAGCAACGCGAAGAACCTTACCAAATCTTGACATCCTTTGAAAACTCTAGAGATAGAGCCTTCCCCTTCGGGGGACAAAGTGACAGGTGGTGCATGGTTGTCGTCAGCTCGTGTCGTGAGATGTTGGGTTAAGTCCCGCAACGAGCGCAACCCTTAAACTTAGTTGCCGGCATTTAGTTGGGCACTCTAGGTTGACTGCCGGTGACAAACCGGAGGAAGGTGGGGATGACGTCAAATCATCATGCCCCTTATGATTTGGGCTACACACGTGCTACAATGGACAATACAAAGGGCAGCTAAACCGCGAGGTCATGCAAATCCCATAAAGTTGTTCTCAGTTCGGATTGTAGTCTGCAACTCGACTACATGAAGCTGGAATCGCTAGTAATCGTAGATCAGCATGCTACGGTGAATACGTTCCCGGGTCTTGTACACACCGCCCGTCACACCACGAGAGTTTGTAACACCCGAAGCCGGTGGAGTAACCATTTATGGAGCTAGCCGTCGAAGGTGGGACAAATGATTGGGGTGAAGTCGTAACAAGGTAGCCGTATCGGAAGGTGCGGTCGGATCACCTCCTTTCTAAGGATATATTCGGAACATCTTCCTTGAGAAGATGAAGAGGAATGACATTGACATATTGCATTCAGTTTTGAATGCTCATTACGAGTATTCATTGCGTTATTTTGTACATTGAAAACTAGATATGTAAGTAAAATTTATGATTTTACCAAGCAAAACCGAGTGAATTAGAGTTTTAAAAAGCTTGAATTCAAAAAAATAGAAATAATCGCTAGTGTTCGAAAGAACACTCACAGATTAATAACATTTTAGATTTTCAACCGATTTTTTTCGTGTTGAAGGTCGAAAAGATTAAGTTATTAAGGGCGCACGGTGGATGCCTTGGCACTAGAAGCCTACGAAGGACGTTACTAACGACGATATGCTTTGGGGAGCTGTAAGTAAGCTTTGATCCAGAGATTTCCGAATGGGGAAACCCAACACGAGTTATGTCGTGTTATCGATATGTGAATACATAGCATATCTGAAGGCAGACGCGGGGAACTGAAACATCTTAGTACCCGCAGGAAGAGAAAGAAAAATCGATTCCCTGAGTAGCGGCGAGCGAAACGGGAAGAGCCCAAACCAACGAGCTTGCTTGTTGGGGTTGTAGGACACTCTGTACGGAGTTACAAAAGAACAAATTAGACGAATCATCTGGAAAGATGAATCAAAGAAGGTAATAATCCTGTAGTCGAAAGTTTGTTCACTCTTGAGTGGATCCTGAGTACGACGGAACACGAGAAATTCCGTCGGAATCCGGGAGGACCATCTCCCAAGGCTAAATACTCTCTAGTGACCGATAGTGAACCAGTACCGTGAGGGAAAGGTGAAAAGTACCCCGGAAGGGGAGTGAAATAGAACTTGAAACCGTGTGCTTACAAGTAGTCAGAGCCCGTTAATGGGTGATGGCGTGCCTTTTGTAGAATGAACCGGCGAGTTACGATTTGATGCAAGGTTAAGCGGCTAATGTGGAGCCGTAGCGAAAGCGAGTCTGAATAGGGCGTTGAGTATTTGGTCGTAGACCCGAAACCAGGTGATCTACCCATGACCAGGCTGAAGTTCAGGTAACACTGAATGGAGGGCCGAACCGACTTACGTTGAAAAGTGAGCGGATGAGTTGTGGGTAGCGGAGAAATTCCAATCGAACCTGGAGATAGCTGGTTCTCTCCGAAATAGCTTTAGGGCTAGCCTTAAGTAATGATTATTGGAGGTAGAGCACTGTTTGGACGAGGGGCCCTTATCGGGTTACCGAATTCAGACAAACTCCGAATGCCAATCAATTTTATCTTAGGAGTTAGAACGCGGGTGATAAGGTCCGTGTTCGAAAGGGAAACAGCCCAGACCACCAGCTAAGGTCCCAAAATATATGTTAAGTGGAAAAGGATGTGGCGTTGCCCAGACAACTAGTATGTTGGCTTAGAAGCAGCCATCATTTAAAGAGTGCGTAATAGCTCACTAGTCGAGTGACACTGCGCCGAAAATGTACCGGGGCTAAACATATTACCGAAGCTGTGGATTGTCCGTAAGGACAGTGGTAGGAGAGCGTTCTAAGGGCGTTGAAGCATGATCGCAAGGACATGTGGAGCGCTTAGAAGTGAGAATGCCGGTGTGAGTAGCGAAAGACGGGTGAGAATCCCGTCCACCGATTGACTAAGGTTTCCAGAGGAAGGCTCGTCCGCTCTGGGTTAGTCGGGTCCTAAGCTGAGGCCGATAGGCGTAGGCGATGGATAACAGGTTGATATTCCTGTACCACCAAATTTCGTTTTAAGCGATGGGGGGACGCAGTAGGATAGGCGAAGCGTACTATTGGATTGTACGTCCAAGCAATGAGACTGAGTGTTAGGCAAATCCGGCACTCTTAAGGTCAAGTTGTGATGGGGAGAGGAAATTGTTTCCTCGAGTCGTTGATTTCACACTGCCAAGAAAAGCCTCTAGCTAGAATTTTGGTGCCCGTACCGCAAACCGACACAGGTAGTCAAGATGAGAATTCTAAGGTGAGCGAGCGAACTCTCGTTAAGGAACTCGGCAAAATGACCCCGTAACTTCGGGAGAAGGGGTGCTCTTTAGGGTTAACGCCCAGGAGAGCCGCAGTGAATAGGCCCAAGCGACTGTTTATCAAAAACACAGGTCTCTGCTAAACCGTAAGGTGATGTATAGGGGCTGACGCCTGCCCGGTCGCCGGAAGGTTAAGAGGAGTGGTTAGCTTCGGCGAAGCTACGAATCGAAGCCCCAGTAAACGGCGGCCGTAACTATAACGGTCCTAAGGTAGCGAAATTCCTTGTCGGGTAAGTTCCGACCCGCACGAAAGGCGTAACGATTTGGGCACTGTCTCAACGAGAGACTCGGTGAAATCATAGTACCTGTGAAGATGCGAGGTTACCCGCGACAGGACGGAAAGACCCCGTGGAGCTTTACTGTAGTCTGATATTGAAATTCGGTACAACTTGTACAGGATAGGTAGGAGCCTTTGAAACGTGAGCGCCGACTTACGTCGAGGCGTTGGTGGGATACTACCCTTGCTGTGTTGGATTTCTAACCCGCACCATTTATCATGGTGGGAGACAGTGTCAGATGGACAGTTTGACTGGGGCGGTCGCCTCCTAAAGAGTAACGGAGGCGCTCAAAGGTTTCCTCAGAATGGTTGGAAATCATTCATAGAGTGTAAAGGCATAAGGAAGCTTGACTGCGAGACTTACAAGTCGAGCAGGGTCGAAAGACGGACTTAGTGATCCGGTGGTTCCGCATGGAAGGGCCATCGCTCAACGGATAAAAGCTACCCCGGGGATAACAGGCTTATCTCCCCCAAGAGTTCACATCGACGGGGAGGTTTGGCACCTCGATGTCGGCTCATCGCATCCTGGGGCTGTAGTCGGTCCCAAGGGTTGGGCTGTTCGCCCATTAAAGCGGTACGCGAGCTGGGTTCAGAACGTCGTGAGACAGTTCGGTCCCTATCCGTCGTGGGCGCAGGAAATTTGAGAGGAGCTGTCCTTAGTACGAGAGGACCGGGATGGACATACCTCTGGTGTACCAGTTGTCGTGCCAACGGCATCGCTGGGTAGCTATGTATGGACGGGATAAGTGCTGAAAGCATCTAAGCATGAAGCCCCCTCAAGATGAGATTTCCCAACTTCGGTTATAAGATCCCTCAAAGATGATGAGGTTAATAGGTTCGAGGTGGAAGCATAGCGATATGTGGAGCTGACGAATACTAATCGATCGAAGACTTAATCAAATTTAAAAAGTGTTTTGTTTGGCATTATCAAATTTTACTTACTATCTAGTTTTGAATGTATAATTTTTATACAGTTCATTGTCTGGTGACAATGGCAAGGAGGTCACACCTGTTCCCATGCCGAACACAGTAGTTAAGCTCCTTAGCGCCGATGGTAGTCGGACTTACGTTCCGCAAGAGTAGGACGTTGCCAGGCAATTTAATTATTCCACAGTAGCTCAGTGGTAGAGCTATCGGCTGTTAACCGATCGGTCGTAGGTTCGAGTCCTACCTGTGGAGCCATATGGCCCCGTGGTCAAGCGGTTAAGACACCGCCCTTTCACGGCGGTAACACGGGTTCGAGTCCCGTCGGGGTCATACATATTGGAGGATTAGCTCAGGCGGGAGAGCATCTGCCTTACAAGCAGAGGGTCGGCGGTTCGAACCCGTCATCCTCCACCATTTTTAATTTAATAGCGGAGGGGTAGCGAAGTGGCTAAACGCGGCGGACTGTAAATCCGCTCCTTCGGGTTCGGCAGTTCGAATCTGCCCCCCTCCACCATTAATGGGCTATAGCCAAGCGGTAAGGCAACGGACTTTGACTCCGTCACTCGTTGGTTCGAATCCAGCTAGCCCGACCATTTAGAGCCATTAGCTCAGTTGGTAGAGCATCTGACTTTTAATCAGAGGGTCAGTGGTTCGAGCCCACTATGGCTCACTCTATAGCATTTCTCATAAGAGAAATGCTTTTTTTGTGCTGAAAATTAAAACTTCTGAAAATCTTTAAATGATAATATAATAAAAAAAGTGAAAAAAATCCTATACATTTTTATGATTAGAATAGTATGTAAAAGGCAATATAAGGCCTTTTTATGAATTATAAATCATTATACTGGTTTTATATGTAAAATGATGATTTTATAAAAAAATGATGATATTACATTAACTTGAAACATAAAGCGCTTTCGATTATTCTAGTAACAGATGAAAACAAAGGGGTTTTTAACATGAATAAAAAAATAGAAATAATTGGAGCACCATCAACATATGGACAAAGGAAATTAGGGGTTAACTTTGGTCCAGATGCTATACGATACGCAGGCATTGTTGATCGTATTAGAGCGATAGGCTTATCCGTTGTAGATTCTGGTAATATTGAAGTACCAGCAATTGATTTAGATAAGTTTAATTCAGAGCAAGAGGGCTTACGAAATTTAGACGAAATTATTACTGTTTCTAACAACTTAAGTGAAGCAGTTTCAAATAGTATTGAAAAAAATAATTTTCCATTAATTCTTGGAGGAGATCATTCAATTGCTATAGGTTCAATATCTGGCGTAAGTAAACACTATGATAACTTAGGCGTTATTTGGTACGACGCACATGGAGATTTAAATGTACCCGAAGAATCACCATCAGGTAATATACATGGTATGCCATTACGTGTACTTGCTGGAGATGGGGATGAGCGCTTAGTTAATATTTCAAATTATACACCTAAAGTGAAACCAGAAAACATCGTTCTTATAGGGATGAGAGATTTAGACGATGGCGAACGCCGTTACATAAAAGAAAATAATATTAAAACTTATACCATGGCGGAAGTTGATAGATATGGTATTAACCAAGTTATAGATGAAACGATAGAATATCTAGAACCTAAAACAGATGGTATACATTTATCATTAGATGTTGACGCGTTGGATCCTGTTGAAACGCCAGGAACAGGCACTAGAGTCTTAGGTGGTTTGACATATAGAGAAAGTCATTTTGCATTAGAGTTATTACATAACTCGAAGTGTGTGACTTCTATGGATATAGTTGAAGTTAACCCATTAATAGATCACACCAATGATACAGCTAAACAAGCGGTTGGTTTAGTAGGTAGTTTCTTTGGAGAAACGCTTCTATAATTAGTAATGAAACTGATATGGATATAATCCATATCAGTTTTTTTAATTTTTATTATAAAATTAAATACTAAATATGACAGTTGGCTTTATGATTGGTATAATATATAACATGGGAACAGATAACCGGAGGAGATGTTATGGATTTATCCAACTTTTTTGATGACTGGAGTACAGTAAAAATAATTGCAAGTGTACTCGATTTGCTCATAGTATGGTATGTACTTTATCTTCTCATTACAGTTTTTAAAGGTACCAAAGCCATTCAACTATTAAAAGGAATTGTCGTAATAGTTATTGGTCAACAAGTGAGTAAAATGTTAAATTTAACAGCCACAGCCAAATTGTTTGATTTAGTTATTCAATGGGGTGTGTTAGCTTTAATCGTAATATTCCAACCAGAAATTAGACGCGCATTAGAACAACTTGGTCGTGGAAGTCTATTTAAACGCTATTCAACTAATTTAAATAGTGATGAAGGAAAACTTATATCTTCTGTATCCAAAGCAGTGCAGTATATGGCAAAACGACGTATTGGTGCATTGATTGTTTTTGAAAATGAAACAGGATTACAAGATTATATCGAAACTGGTATTGCCATGAACTCGGAAATATCACAAGAACTTTTAACAAACGTATTCGTGCCTAATACACCTTTACATGATGGCGCGATGATTATACAAGAAAATAAAATTGCAAGTGTCGCGAGTTATTTACCATTATCAGATAGTGCCAAGATTGCTAAAAGCCTAGGTACAAGACATAGAGCGGCAGTTGGTATTTCTGAAGTATCCGATGCTTTTACAGTTATTGTGTCTGAAGAAACAGGATCAATTTCTGTTACATTTGATGGTAAATTAAGAAAAGATATTTCTAACGAAGCTTTTGAAGAATTATTGGCTGAACATTGGTTTGGCACACACTTTAACAAGAAAGGTGTGAAATAATATGCTAGAAAGTAAGTGGGGATTAAGGTTAATCGCACTTGTATTAGCGTTAGTATTTTTCTTATCAGTTAATAATATGTTTGGTAATATTTTTAATGCTGATAACTTAGGACAGAAATCTTCAGAAACAATTGAAGATGTACCTGTTCAAGTGAAGTATGACAACACATCATTGTATGCGAGTGAAGTTCCAAATAAAGTAGATGTAGAAATATCTGGACCACAATCACAAGTACTGAAGGCTGAAAATGGTGAAAGTATCAAGGCCGTATTAGACTTGAGTGAAGAAAAAGCAGGTAAGCATACTACACAATTCCAAGTGAATGGGTTAAATAAAGATATTGATTATAATGTGAAACCGAAAGAAACAACAATAAATCTGGAAGAGAAAGTAAGTAAAACATTAAAAGTAGAACCAGATGTAAGTAATAATGATTTGGATCCGGAATATAAAGTAAGTGAACAGAGCGTGTCACCAGAAACTGTTAAAGTGACTGGCGGTAAAAATCAAATTGATAAAATTGCTTATTTAAAAGCAACATATAAAAACAAAAGTAAAATTTCTAAAGACACAACAGATGTTGCACAAATTACTGCATTTGATAGAAACTTAAATAAAATTGATGTGATGGTTCAACCAAATGAAGTCAATCTAAGTGTGAAAGTAGAAGACTATAGTAAAAAAGTGAAAGTAAAAACTAAAGCAGTAGGCTCATTATCAAATGGTCGTGAAGTAGATAATATCGAATTAGATAATGAGGAAGTTGAAATTTATGGTAATAAAGAAGATCTAGAAGATATTGATGAAATTACAGCCAATATTGATTTGGATAATGTGGCAGGTTCTACTGAAAAAGATATTACGTTTGAAGTGCCTGATAAGGTTACTAAAGTAAGTCCTAAAGATACAACTGCAACAATTACAGTCAAATAGATTTTTTAAAATAAAGGAGATATATATAATGGCAAAATATTTTGGAACAGACGGCGTAAGGGGCGTAGCGAATAAAGAACTTACCCCTGAACTTGCATTTAAATTAGGACGCTACGGTGGTTACGTATTAGCACATAATGAAGGGGAAAAGCACCCTAAAGTACTCGTTGGTAGAGATACGCGTGTTTCTGGAGAAATGTTAGAATCTGCTTTAATTGCAGGACTTATTTCAATTGGTGCAGAGGTAATGCGTTTAGGTGTTATATCAACGCCAGGAGTTGCTTATTTAACTCGTGCAATGGAAGCTGATTTAGGTGTTATGATTTCTGCTTCTCATAATCCAGTTCCAGATAATGGTATCAAATTCTTCGGTTCAGATGGTTTTAAATTGTCAGACGATCAAGAACAAGAAATAGAAACACTTTTAGATCAAGAAAATCCCGACTTACCTCGACCAATTGGAGAAGATATCGTTCATTACTCTGACTATTTTGAAGGTAGTCAAAAATATATCAGTTATTTAAAATCAACAGTAGATGTAAATCTTGACGGTATGAAAATTGGCTTAGATGGAGCGAATGGCTCTACTTCATCATTAGCACCATTTTTATTCGGAGATTTAGAAGCAGATACTGTGACAGTTGGATGTAATCCAGATGGTTATAATATAAATAAAGAGGTTGGTTCAACACATCCTGAAACTTTAGCTAAGGAAGTTGTAGAATCTGAATGTGACTTTGGACTTGCTTTTGATGGTGATGGAGATAGACTTATCGCTATTGATGAAAATGGAGAAATCGTTGATGGTGATCAGATTATGTTTATTATCGGGCAAGCGATGTCTAAAAATCGTGAACTTAACAACAACATGATTGTTTCAACAGTGATGAGTAATTTAGGTTTTTATAAAGCTTTAGAAAATGAAGGTATTCAATCAAACAAAACTAAAGTTGGAGACCGCTATGTTGTTGAAGAAATGAGAAGAGGCAATTATAATTTAGGTGGCGAACAGTCTGGTCATATCGTGCTTATGGATTATAATACGACAGGTGACGGCTTATTAACAGGTGTACAATTGGCAAGTATTATTAAAATGACTGGTAAGAGTTTAAGTCAACTTGCGGGCCAAATGAAAAAATATCCTCAATCATTAGTCAATGTACGTGTTACAGATAAATATCGTGTAGAAGAAAATATTGATGTTCAAGAAGTAATGACAAGAGTTGAAGTAGAAATGAATGGCGAAGGCCGTATATTAGTAAGACCTTCAGGTACAGAACCACTTGTTCGTGTAATGGTTGAAGCTTCAACTGATGAAGATGCACAACGTTTCGCGCAAACAATTGCAGATGTTGTACAAGATAAAATGGGATTAGACGAATAAACAAATTCCAATTTTGATTAAAATAAAAAAGCTTGGAACAAGTGTTAAAACCCTTGTTCCAAGCTTTTTTTGTTACTATTTTACAGCAATTTCAAAATATTAAAGTACGTTGTATGCTTGAATAATTTCTGTAGTTAATTGATCATCGATTTTAGCATAATCTTTTAAGAATGATTCAACACCGTGTGCTTTAATATAATCATTTTTCTCTACTGTTTCTGGATCGTTTGTGTCATCATATTTTAACAACAATGCAATTGCTTTAACTAAACCGTCATGGGCTAAATTATTTTGATATAAATAATTTAATGGTTTAATGATACGATCTTGAGGCCCTATTTTACGAATTGTGCCACGACCGACACGTGTAACTTCGTCCGATAAGTTAGGATTTTTAAAACGTCCAATAATTTTTTCAACGTACTGTGCTTGTTCATTTTCTGTGAAATCAAATTGACTTGTAATATACTGGCTTGTTTCTTTAAGAACTTTATCTAAATCATGTTTAATATGCTCATCGTTAATAGCATCTAATACTGTAGGTTGATTAAAGTATCGACCTGCGTAAGCTAAGTAAGCATGACCAGTATTTACAGTTAGCAGTTTTCTTTCAATATATGGTGTTAAGTTATCTACATATTTAATGTGATTTAATTCTGGACCGAACCATGCATCTTTTTCGATAACCCACTCATAAAATGGTTCAACTACGACATCTAAAATATTTTCATTCTTTTGCATTGGTACGATTCTATCAACTGCTGAATTAGCAAAATGGATATGGTCGTCTAAAGGACCAGTTATATCTAGAATCGCTTTTTTCAAAGTGTTCGTAGCCATAATAGCATTTTCGCAGGCCACAATATTTACAGGTGTTTCTTTTTCTTTTAAATAGGGCGCAAATGATTTAGCAATAATTGGTAAGATATTAACGCCAACAGCAGTTGTAATTAAGTCTGCTTCTAATACTGCTTCTTTCAAACTTTCGGAAAGGGAACCTGAATCAATTGCATCAACGTTATGCACGCGTGTTGTTGTATGAGCTTCATCAGCTAAAATGACATCATACTCTTGTTTTTCATCTAAAGCATTGATAATATCAGCGTTCACATCTGCAAATGTTACTTTAACGTCATTATCTGCTAAGATGTAACCGATAAAACCTCTACCTATGTTACCCGCACCAAAGTGTAATGCTTTCATTATGCATCAGCCTCCTCAAAGACTTGTTTAATTTCTTCTGCAGATGAAGCTTTAACAATACGCTCCACATTTTCTTCTTCACTAAACGTAATGGCAATTTTAGAAAGTAAGTCTAAATGTTCACCATCTTTACCTGCAATTCCGACCACGACTTTAACTTCTTCGCCATCCCAATCGACACCTTCAGGAATTTGAATTAATGTCAAACCTGATTTTAAGACACTTGCTTTAGCTTCGTCAGTACCATGTGGAATTGCTAAGCCATTACCCATGAAAGTCGTAACGACTTGTTCACGGTCTTTCATTGCTTGAATATAGGCTTCTGTCACGGCACCACTTGAAACTAAGGCTTGTCCCGCTTTTTCGATTGCTTCGTTTTGGTCTTTCATTGATTGGTTAATAAAAATGTTTTCGTTACTGAATAATTCGCTCATTTTCTTCACTCCAAGTTTAATAGATTTTGTAATTGTATAAGATAACTCTGCTTTAAAATATCTAACAATTGTTCTGGATGTTGCATAAATTCATCAATATTGTCTAAATGTTCAACCATTTTTCCTGATATGTCACTGACAAGTTGTGACATCGTATCATCATGCGGTACAAACATATTTAATAAATAATTTACTGATAGATCGTCATTTTGATTACTCTTTAGTGTGATAGGCTCATTTAAAATCGTAATTAAGATAAAAGGTTGTTGAATTATTTCATTCTTTAAATGAGGTATAGCTATCGGATATGGTTCCAAGACAAATCCTTGAGTATCCATATGATGCTTAATGAGTTCGGCGAATGACTGACCATCTGTAATAATTTGATGTGATAATAATGTTTCGGTTAAATAGGTGGTCCAATTAGAAACGCTTATATAGTCAATATATACTGAATCAATAAGTTCTAAACCTTTTCTGATATAAGATAGTTTAGCTTCAGGGTCTGGTATATTTTGATGTGTATAATCTAATGTGTCGCTTGGTTGTACGTCTTTTTGCATGTTTAGAAATGCGACAACATGATTAATATCTGAATCAGGCAGTAGTGGATTTACAGTGATATAAGGTGTTGTAATGTCCAAATCTACCGTCGTGATAATCGCATCAAATTGTGTTGGATCTAATTCATTTAAATCTCCAACAGAAGCTTGTGTCGTTTTTTGAATCTCACTGAATGTTTGCTGTAATCGTGTAGCGAGCAGGCGACTTGTGCCAATACCACTACTACAAACAACTAAGACGCTATAAAATGGACTTCCTTGATTTTGAATAGCGCCACCAAAGTGCAACACAATAAATGCAATTTCACTATCTGGAAAATTAAAATCTGGCCAAATATGTGATAAACCTCGATGTACACTTTCAAAAAGTCTAGGGTATTTATGTTTAATCATTTCTGTTAATGGATTATATGTCTCAATGTTTGCGTTCAATCGATTAATTGCGGGGATAAGATGCAATTTCAAACCTTCACTCAGTGTATCCCAATCTTTAAAGTCTTGTTGTGAATATTTAGCAACAGAGTGAATAAGTTGATCTATACGAGCTTCGTCCTTATTATCTTTAAACACTTCTACGGATTCCTTACGTTTCGCACCGCGTAAATGGATTGTAATAAAGGTTACTTCTGCTTGATTAAACTGCACGCCATAAATGTGTTCTAAATGTAAGGCGAGTGCAGCAGCTACTTTATGTTCAAATGAATCTTTAACATTATTATAGATATCATTATTTAGCGCAACGTATTCACCATTGAGCATACGATCGATGCTTAATACGATATGCACAGTCAATGTGAGATAACTAGATTCAGTCAATGAATAGGGGAGTTGATCTAAATGATCCATAAGTATACGCTCTACTTGGAAAATCTTATCCATATCTACCATTGCCAGTTGAGATTGGTTAATGGATTGGTAGACAAAATGATTTTCAATCACTGAATAGACACTCGTACTATTTAAATTATTGACCATAAGTTGACTTAATAATTCACGTTTTTTTGATTCAGCACCATTTAAATGAATACCTTCACCGCGTTTTTTCTGTAATTTTAATTGATATTGGTCAAGCTCGATGTCTAATTCATCCAAAAGTTTGGTTAACGTCTGTGTAGATACACCAATTTCATGTGCTAAGCCATATTGCTTGATAGGTTCTTTAGCTTGAATCAAAGCATATAAAATAATAACTTTTTGTTCTTCTTGAGATAAATCAATTGTATTTTGTTGTGACAGTACATTTTTCAGTGAGGTCACTGCATGCTCATCTGCATCCAGTTGTATGCCTTTTTTAGTTACACGTTCTAAGTTAATATTAAAAGTATTTATAAATGACTCAATTGATTTTAACTCTCTATGAATAGTACGAGAGGATACAGCTAGATGTTGAGCTATGTCATAAATCGTGACATATTGACCGTGATACTTAATTAACATTTCGATAATTTCTTTTTCACGTGTACTCAAAAACATAGTCATACCCTCCAGTATTATTCTATATAGTTTTAATTAATTTTCGTCTTGTTTAAGATTTTCAAGTAATTCATCATATCTAGGTGAATTTAAGAAATTGTCTACTGAAATATGAATTGCATTAGGTGCTTGTTTAATTGCTCTATCAGTAAGTTTTTTCTGTGTAATAACAAGTTGTGCATCCTCAGGTAATTGATTGATTGCGGTATTTGAAACATCCACATCTTGGATACCTGCTTTTTTAAATTTATTACGTAACATACTTGCACCCATAGCACTTGAACCCATACCAAGCATCACAAGCGAATATAGCATGGTTTACTTTACTATAATCATGCGCATGTACATTTTCTGTATCATAATTATCTAATAAGTCTTCTTCAGATTGTGCTTCACCGCTTTCAGTATCTGCAGATGTAGCCGCAGCACCAGAGCCAGTCGTTCCAACAGTATTATTATCTTTATTCCCTGTTAGTTTAGAAGATACACTTGATTTTTTACCTTTAGTAGATTCCATTTTTTCTGTCGCGACTTCTAAATCTTCATCAGGTTCTTTTGTGAATTTCAAGATGATGGCAACAACGATGAATGAAACTAAGGCTGCGAGTACTACACCGATAAGCATGTGTAAAAATTCGCCTTTAGGTGCGTTCAGAACATAGACAATAAAGGAGCCGGGTGAGGCTGGGCTCTTGAATCCAAAGTCAAATAGTGAATAAGTAGCAACGCCTGTCATACCACCTAAAATTACAGCTACGAATAGTAACGGACGCATTAATACGTAAGGGAAGTAAATTTCATGAATACCACCTAAGAAGTGGATAATACCAGCACCGTAAGATGTTGCTCTTGCAGTTCCAGTACCAAAAATCATATAAGCAACTAAAATACCTAAACCAGGTCCAGGGTTAGATTCAATTGTATATAAAATGGATTGACCAACAGAAGCTGCCTGATCGGCACCAAGTGGCGTAAACACGCCGTGGTTGATTGCATTATTTAAGAATACGATTTTTGCAGGTTCTACTATAATACTCACTAATGGAAGTAAATGTGCATGTACTAATGTTTCAACTGCTAATGAAAGGATGTACATAATGAATTCCATAATTGGTGCTAAAAGTTTGAAACCTAGGATAGTCATTATAAAACCTAAAATACCAGCAGAGAAGTTATTGAATAACATTTCAAAGCCTTGTGGTGTTCTCGGTTGAATAAATTCGTCAGTTTTTTTCATTAACCAACCAACGAGAGGTCCCATAATCATTGCACCAAGTAACATTGGTGTATCCGGTAAAGCAACGATAACCCCCATTGTTGCTACAGCGAGCAATAATACCGCCACGCATTTCATGAATTAAACGTCCACCACTATAAGCAATAAGTAATGGAATCAAGTATGAAATCATTGGTCCAGATAATTCACTTAAATCTTTATTTGGCCACCAACCACCATCAATGAAAATAGCGACGATAAAACCCCATGCGATAAATGCGCCAATGTTTGGCATGATCATACTACTAAGAAACGACCCAAATGCTTGGACTTTGCGCCCAATACCTTTGTTTTCTTTAGTCTCTGTTTGTGACATAAATTGCACCTCTTTTTCTCTTTTTATTTATAAGTTCATTGTATGGCTGTTCACATTAATAAACAACTTAAAGTAATTTCAATTTTGTCATAGAGTTTTTGACAACTTTACGACAGTTATCTAATATGAAAAATAAAGTGAAATACGTAGTGTAACAACATATAAATAATTTTTTAAGTGGTTGTAAAAATAATGTTAATAAATGATTTGCAATCAGCATTGTTTACATTGTACAATAAGAATTATTGAGGGAAAGGAGGACAGTTAAATCGTTTAGTTCAATTATAGCGCCTGTGCAAGTGAAGTGATGAAATGTTAATTATTTAAGGTTTATAACAGAAATCTTAATAGACATGATATCAGTACTTGTAGACGAGGAGGATAGTTATCGAACCATCGGCGGATGCTATCCCGGATGTGGCTCATTCGTGAACTTATTAAGGAAAACATTAGGGCGACCTAGTGCACAAAGTTAATAAGATAGCCAAAAACAAAATAAAAATAATATTATAAGGTGTATGGGACTAATATGCCTATCTTAGACATGGATTCGCTTTTAAATAAACAAAGACACCAGTCCGTCTATGATGGCATATACGCAATTGAACAGGTTCGTACACGCTGAACGTTCGTTGCCCATCGCCATTACATTGGAGGAAAATTAAATGTGTGGAATTGTTGGATATATTGGGCATGATAATGCCAAAGAATTGTTATTAAAAGGTTTAGAAAAATTAGAATACAGAGGTTATGACTCTGCCGGTGTTGCAGTAGTGAATGACAAAGGTAATTCAGTATTTAAATCTAAAGGACGTATTGCTGAGCTTAGAAAAGTTGCAGATAGTGATGATACAGACGGTAATGTAGGTATCGGACATACACGTTGGGCGACACATGGTGTGCCGAATCATGAAAACTCACATCCGCATCAATCAACATCAGAACGCTTTACACTTGTACATAACGGTGTAATTGAAAATTATGAAGAACTTAAAAACGTATACTTAAAAGATGTTTCGTTTATCTCAGAAACAGATACAGAAGTGATTGTGCAATTAGTAGAATATTTCTCAAATACAGGACTTGCTACTGAAGCCGCATTTACAAAAGTAGTTTCTTTATTAGAAGGTTCTTATGCACTTGGCTTAATCGATAGTGAAGATAAAGATAAAATTTATGTAGCTAAAAACAAATCACCATTATTAATTGGCGTAGGCGATGACTTCAATGTGATTGCATCTGATGCAATGGCTATGTTACAAGTTACGAACCAATATAAAGAAATTCACGATCATGAAATTGTAATCGTTAAACGTGATGAAGTTATTATTAAAAATCAAGATGGCACTATTCAAGAAAGAGAAGCTTATACGGCACAAATTGATGCAGCTGATACTGAAAAAGGTGTTTATGACCACTACATGCTAAAAGAAATTCATGAACAACCAGCAGTAATGCGTCGTATTATTCAAGAATACCAAGATGAAGAAGGTAACTTGAAAATGGATGAAGACATCATCAAAGATGTTGCAGCAGCGGATCGTATTTATATTATTGCTCGCAGGTACAAGTTATCATGCAGGTTTAGTAGGTAAAGAATTTATTGAAAAATGGGCTGGTGTTCCTACTGAAGTTCATGTTTCTTCAGAATTTGTGTATAACACGCCATTACTTTCTGAAAAACCATTATTTATTTATATTTCACAATCAGGTGAAACAGCAGACAGTCGTGCTGTATTAGTTGAAATGAACAGATTAGGTCACAAATCGTTAACAGTTACGAATGTTGCAGGATCAACGTTATCACGTGAATCTAACCATACATTACTATTACATGCAGGTCCGGAAATAGCTGTTGCTTCAACAAAAGCATACACAGCGCAAATTGCAGTACTTTCTATTTTTGCAAAAATCGTAGCCAGAGAACGTGGTAAAGAAGTAGATGTAAGTTTATTACGTGAATTAGCTAAAGTAACAACTGCAATCGAAGCGATTGTAGATGACGCAGATGTTATGGAACAAATTGCAACAGATTTCTTAAGAACTACGCGTAATGCATTCTTTATCGGTCGTACAGTAGACTATAATGTGAGTCTAGAAGGTGCTTTAAAACTTAAAGAAATTTCATATATCCAAGCAGAAGGATTTGTTGGTGGAGAACTAAAACATGGTACGATTGCGTTAATTGAAGAAGGCACACCTGTGATTGCATTAGCAACACAAGAAAAAGTTAATTTATCTATTCGCGGTAATGTGAAAGAAGTTGCGAGCACGTGGTGCAAACCCATGTATTATTTCAATGGATGGTTTAAACAAAGACGGCGATACTTACGTTATTCCAAAAGTATATGAACTGTTAACACCATTAGTTTCTGTAGTAACAATGCAACTCATTTCTTATTACGCATCATTACACAGAGATTTAGACGTAGACAAACCACGTAACTTAGCAAAATCAGTTACAGTAGAATAAATAAAAATCAAATTATAAATCTTTGTTTATATAACAAAAGGCTGAATCTATTAGTGATTCAGCCTTTTTATTATGTAGTAAACTTAGTGAAATATATTGATTTTTTTCAAAAGAATTAGGCATAAAATAATTATAAACAATTGTAGCATAACTAAAACAAATGTAATGTTATTCCTGTATAATAGGAAATAAATAATATCATACAAAAATACATAAAAAGTTGTAAGTACTACAACGTTCGAGATTATAATTTTGAGGGTTTTGAATGATTAACAACTAACATAATAGGAGCGAACTAAAATGAAAAAAATAAAATATTTAGTCTTACTTTTAATGTCTGTTTTTATTGTTGGTTGTGCCAACGTAGAAAATACATCTTCTGCCGATAAAGAGACAGATGCTAAGGTAGTCACAGATTTAAAAAGTGAAAAAGAAGAAACAACTACTAAGGTAAAGAATGAAAACAAATCAGAAGAACCTCAAGTAGAAGGTGAAACGACAACTGAAGCTAGTGATGATACGTTTCCAGGCTACAAAAAAATTGAAGTCGATGGTGGTGATTTGTCTGGCAATCGTGACGCGAATGTCGTTGTAGATATCGGTTATGGCAATCGAAAATATTGGGCGTTCACTAACGAATACGGGCAATTGACACGAGTTATCGCAGATGAAATTAAAATACAAGATGATGAGACAGAGGATGTGTTATCCTCTGGTAGATATTATGCTGATGAGGCGAAGGTACCTGGTGTTGAAAGTGATGACTTAGACGAAGGACACATTATTGCTGACTCACTTGGTGGCGTGTCGAATGCTTATAATATTACTCCACAAGATAGTACGCTAAACCGACATGGTGATCAAGCTTATCTCGAAAAGACTATCCGAGAAGCGGGTGGAGCTACTAATTTTGAAGCTAATATTACTTATCCCGATACCGAAACACAAATCCCTTCTAGCTATCAATATACTTATACTATAAATGGAAACGAAGTAACAGATTCATTTGATAATGTGAACCCTGATGAATTAAATGAGTCACTTGGGTTAACTGGTAATAAGGAACCTGAGTCCGAGCCGGCAACTTCAACGGGGGATGAAGGAGCAGTTGCGGACGTTGATTCTGATGGTAATGGACAAGTGACAATAGCAGAGGCAGAAGCTGCAGGGTTCAGTATGCCAATAAATAGTGATCATTGGTTATATGCACATATGGACGATCGAGATAATGATGGGGTCGTAGGTGAATAGTATTTCATTGTTTTAGTGAAATATTAAATAAATGATATAAGTTTAATTCTATACTGATATTATAGTGACGATTAAAGAAAAGTTTGTTGCTGTATAGGCATTACTTTCATAAAAGGCTGGTTGCTTTTGCAAACCTGCCTTTTATTTTTGATTTTGAAAGGTATATAGTATTCATATTATTTTCAAATTATAAATTGTTCTATTATGCTAATATTATTATAAAAATTGTTAAGAGAAACTAAGAGAGGATTTTTAAAATGACGAAACCGAAAATATATACGATGGCTTTCGGCTCTGTATATCCGCATCTGATTAAAAAAGTTGAAAAGAAAGCAAGAACTAAAGCTGAAGCAGATGAAGTTATTCGTTGGATGACAGGATATACGCAAGCACAAATAGATAAACTTGTTGTTGACGGTACGGATTATGAAACATTTATTTTACAAGCACCAGAGTTAAATCCTAATAGAACTAAAATTACAGGTGTCATATGTGGTGATAGAATTGAAAATATGGAGCCGTCAGTTATGAAAGAAATTAGATATTTAGATAAAATGATTGATGAACTTGCTAAAGGCAAAACTATTGAAAAAATATTTAGAGTCTCTCAATCATAAAGTGATTTAAATAAGTGTTTTAAAAATCAGTTGAAGTAAATAGAATAGGGGTGATTTCATGCTTGTTGAGTTGAAAAACGTTGCAAGAAGAAAGCAAGGGAAAGAAATAATTGAAAATGTGAGTTGGCAAATAAACGAAGGTGAAAAATGGATGTTATATGGTTTAAATGGCGCAGGTAAAACAACATTACTAAACATCTTAAATGCTTATGAACCACATACATCAGGGACGCTATCATTGTTTGGTATGCAACCAGGGAACAAAGGTTATTCTGCAGATAATGTACGTGATCAAATCGGGTTTGTTTCAAGCAGTTTAATGAATCGATTTCAAGATGGTGAAATTGTATTAGATGTAGTCATCAGCGGTATTTTTAAATCAATAGGCGTTTATAAAGAAGTGAAACCGACTCATATTGAAATGGCTAAGCGATATTTAGAGCAAATGGGCATGCGTCAATTTGAAAATCAATATTATGGTTATTTATCAACGGGTGAAAGACAAAAAGTATTGATTGCTAGAGCATTAATGGGCGATCCTAAATTACTGATTTTAGACGAACCGGCTTCAGGATTAGACTTTATAGCACGCGAAGATTTGCTCAGTGCACTTGATAAATTATATAAACAAAATCCAAAACTTGCGGTGATTTATGTTACACATTTTGTTGAAGAAATCACACAAAATATTCAACGCGGTTTTTTATTAAAAGATGGTACATGTTATAAGCAAGGAGAACTACAGTCTGTATTGAACAGTGACACTTTAAGTGATTTTTTCAATAGAGATGTGAGTGTGGTGTATCAAAACCACCGCTACTCACTATTTTTAAAACGATAACGCGTTGCGGAAAAGGAAATATAATGCCATAATTTAATACGATAACATGTGATGGAGGATTATTTTAATGGATAATGTGAGAGCAATATTTTTAGATATGGATGGTACGATTTTACATAAAGATAACCGAGTAGATACGGAAACAACTGAAGTGATTCAACAATTACGAAACCTTGGTTATAAAGTGTTTTTAGCAACTGGTAGAGCACATGACGAAATTCATTATTTGGTGCCCGAAACTTTTGAAGTAGATGGCATTATAAGTTCGAATGGAACGTTAGGTGTAGTGGAAAAAGAGACTATTTTTAAACATGGTCTTTCATATAATACAGTAAGTGAAGTTATTAAACGTGCAAAACAAGAAGCTATATATTATGAAATCTTCCCATTTGGTAGTGACCGTGTCGTGCTTAAAGAAGACGAATCATGGGCGAAGGCATTATTTGAACCAACAACACCACCAGGCAAAGTAGGAGAAAGTGAATGGACTTCTAGAAGAGAGTCTCTAAAAGGCAAAGTAGATTGGGAAGATGCTATTCCTGATACGTCATTTTCAAAAATTTATTTATTCTCACCTGATTATGAGAAAATTACTAATTTCCGTAACCAATTAATCGAGGATAAAACAGCATTACAAATCAGTGTATCAAATTCATCACGCTTTAATGCAGAGACTATGGCATTTAATACAGACAAAGGTACAGGCATTAAAGAAATGATCGAACACTTTGGTATTAATCAGGAAGAAACTTTAGTTATTGGTGATAGTGATAATGATAGAGCGATGTTTGAATTTGGACATTATACTGTTGCTATGAGAAATGCGAGACCTGAAATTCAGGCTTTAGCAAAAGATGTAACATCTTTAACAAATGAAGAAAATGGTGCGGCAGACATATTTAAAAGAACATTTCATAAAATAATTAATATAAAACAGATAGGTTTTCCTGAAAAAGGTTATCTATCAGTTTTTTAATATGTTCAAGAACTTTATAATACATGATATAGATAGAGCGCACATAATAGGGGTTTAAAACTCTGCGGATAAATAAGCGGTATGAATGTATCGAAATATAAAAATTGCCAATGTAGACATTTAAAATGCTACATTGGCAATTCGTGTTTGTGAAATATATTATTTATCTGTTTTGTTAATTTGATCTTTTAAATCTGAAGTTTTATCTTTTGTAGTATCTTGAATATTATTACTTTTATCGTTTAAGTTATCTTTTGCATTTTCTTGAATATTATTACTTTTATCACTTAGATTAGACTTCGTTTTTTCAGTAGTATTATTTACACTGTTTTCTATTTTTGAATCGTTGTTTGATTGTTTTTTAGAGTTCTTTTTATCTTTTTTAATTTCAGCTTTATCTATATCTTCACCATTGCGGTTATAATATTGAATAATCGCTAAAATATTCATATAGTAAACGGCTAATCTTACGATAATTACGATAATAGATACAATGTAAATTAAAATCATTGCGATAGTTTGGGAAATACCACCTGTTGAAATTGAAATTAATTGACTCACAGGGTTAGCAAGGATAATTACGATTAAGTTTAATAGTAATATACCAAGGTAGAATTTAAACCATGTTTTCTTACCATTTTTAACGCCCTTGAATCCACGTTTAACAGCTGCCCAAGCACCAACACTAGGATCTTTAACAAATGCTACAGTAAAGTTAATAATTACAATAGCAAAGAACCAGTAAATAAATGATTGAATAAAGACAGTGATTGTTGCCGCAATAATTTGGAATGTTAGTGAAAGACCAAGTGCATGATCAGAACTACTTAATGGACCTTGTAGTGCTTGGAATAATTGCATAATTCCTAAATTAAGCACTTGAGATATGAGTAAATTGAGCGCGAATAAAATTAGAATAAATAATAAAGTGAATAAAGCTAATTTTAAACTTTTAAGATATTTACCTTTTTTAAAGACAGAGAATAAATCTTTTAATTTAACCTTGTCTTTATTTAATGCTTTGTCTATAGTGTATATAGTTCCAGCTATTAAAGGGTAACCAATGAATACAAAAATCAACAGTGGAATCAGAATTGTTAGTATCAACATAAATATTGAACCACCAATTGGTTGTTGCATTGCCATCGACATTGCGAATTTATAAATTGCGGGTTGAACGGGTATAAACGATAAAATTGTTAAAGCAAATAATATGATAAAACTTACAATTGAAAACAGTATTGTTTTAGCATTTTGGGGTTTTACATTTTGCAAAGCTAGTTTATGATATTTAAACAAATTTTAAGCACTCCTTTTTAGTGATAACAATACGATATCAAAAAAATGAAGATTTTAAAATTAATAGGTAACAAATTGGCTATAAAATGTTAGAATATCCTAATGAGAAAAAGTTGAAAGGAGATATCATCATGAAATTTGCAATTATTACTGATGTACATGGAAATTTTGATGCATTAGAAACCGTTTTGGATGATATTGATAGAAGAGAAGGAATCAATAAAATATTTAATCTAGGCGATAATATCGGAGTTGGGCATGAAACAAATAAAGTGCTTGATGAAATTTTCGATAGAGATGATATGGAAGTCATTGCAGGTAATCATGATGAAGCGGTTATGTCGATCGTAAATGATACTCCTTATCCAGAAGACTTAAAGGATAAATTCTATGAGCATCATCAATGGATTGAAAGTCATTTAGATGAAGACTATTATGAGAAATTGGATGAATTACCACGCGTAATTGAGAAGACTTTTAATAATAAAAAAGTGTTGTTTATTCATTACGAAATCGCCAATGAGAAATTAAATACACCTATTGATGGGCAACCTTATAGTCCAATTGTTGAGCCGAGTGAAGAAAACGTTAAAGCATTATTTGAAGACAAGGATGCTGATTTAATTGTTTTTGGACATAATCATACAGTACATTTTTATGACGACAAATCTACTGTGTACTTTAACCCTGGTTCTGTAGGACTTAATAATGGCCCTTATGCAGTTTATGGTATTATAACGATTGATGAAAATGAATGCTCATGTGAACGTGTTAAAGTTCCATATGATAATGAAGAATTTATAAGAGGATTTAGTGAAAAGCAAGTACCAACAAAAGATTTAATTTTTGATAAGTTCATTTAAATTATCAACGGTCTATTAAAAAATATAAGGTTTCATAAATAAAAAAGTGATTTTCCAATCGTATTTGGAAAATCACTTTTTTTAAATATTATTTAATATGAAAATTTAATGTGAGTGTGAATGATCAGTTGTTTGTTTTGAATAAATTGCAGAACATAAAATATTATTATCATGCAGATGATCAGTCGTTTCTAGTTGTATGGTCATATGTTGAATATTTAAGTGTTCTAATTTATGTTCTAATCTGTTTAAGAGCACTTCGCCTTCTTCAATAGTCATCGTATTTGGCACTACAGCATGACAACTTAAAGCATTCATTTCGTTTGAAATTGTCCAAATATGACAATCGTGGATATTTTTAATTTGTTCTTCTTTCGTAATCATAGAAAAGACTTGATTCAGATTAACATCACTTGGCGTACCTTCCATCAAGATATTGAGAGAAGACTTTGTGATGCCCCGACTACTTCTAATAATCAGTACAGATACAATGATACTTGCAATAGGATCTGCGATTGTTAGGTTGAAACTCCATATAAGTACAGCAGCTATAATTGCACCAACTGACCCTAATAAATCTCCGAGTACATGGAGAAATGCGCCACGCATATTAATATTATGCGATGTGTCTCCGCCCTTAAACATTAAATAAGCGACTATAAGATTCACTATTAGTCCAGTAACACTAATTATAAACATTTCTGTGGATTGAACTTCTTGTGGATTAAAGAAACGACCAATAGCTTCAACAATAATAATAATTCCTATAACGAATAATGTGACTCCATTAAATAACGCGACCAATATTTCAAATCTTTTATAACCAAATGTTTTATGACGATTAGCGTGTCTTTCAGCATAAATAAATGCAAGAAGCGCTACACCTAAAGAAATCGTATCACTAAACATGTGTAGACCATCGGAGAGTAATGCCAAACTATTAGAAACAAAGCCGCCAATAATCTCAACAATCATAAAGATTCCAATAATTAGAAAACTAATAAGTAATATTTTTTTGTTATTTGTGTGTACATGACCATGTGCATGATTGTGTCCATGGTGTTCAGATTCAGACATGTCAAACGCCACCTTTCCTTACTATTGATGTGTTGCGTGATGTATCGCTTGTTTTAATAGGGTAGTAACATGCGTATCATCTATGGCGTATATCATAGATTGACCATCACGATTTGCTTTCACTAAATGCGCTTGCTTCAGTACACGCAATTGATGAGAAACATTAGATTGGCTCATTTCTAATTTGTGAGCAATATGACCGACACTATTTTCGCCATGCGATAATAAGTGCATAATACGTAAACGATTGCCTTCACTTAATGCTTTGAAAATTTCAGTCACGTTATCAATTGTTTGAGAATCTAAGGATTCATTCATTATGTAACGCCTCCTTATATTAATATATGAACATTTATTCATATATTAATATAAGGAGGCGTTATTGTCAAAGTATAAATCGCTTTAGTTTTAAAATCCTACAGAAGTGGTAAACTTTTAAGTAGCAACTACCTTTAAGGAGGCAATAATTTATGAGTATATTAGTAATTGGAGCAAATGGTGGCGTTGGCCAACATCTAGTAAATCAATTAAAAGAACGTGGTGAAAGCTTTACAGCCGCTGTGAGAAAGCAAGAACAAGCAGACGCGTTAAAAGATAAAGGCATAGATGCAACTTTAATAGATGTAGAAACGGATGATATCAAAACATTGACTGAAAAGGTTAAAGGATTTGACAAAGTTGTCTTTTCTGTTGGATCCGGTGGTAACACAGGTGCAGATAAAACAATCAGTGTGGATTTAGATGGTGCAATTAAATCAATTAAAGCAAGTGAAGCCAACAACGTAAAACAATATGTGATGGTTTCAACTTATGATTCTAGAAGAGAGTCGTTCGAAGCAAGTGGAGGTTTAAAACCATATACAATTGCGAAGCACTATGCGGACGAATATCTTAAAAAAGCAGATGTAGGTTATACAATTGTGCATCCAGGCGGTTTATTAGATGATGCGACTACGAATAAAATTGAAGTAGGTGCATTCTTTGAAGGTAGAGGATCAATTCCTCGTGAAGATGTAGCGTCAGTATTAACAGAAGTTTTGACTTCAGATGACTACTTAAATACTGAGTTCCAAATAGTTAGTGGCGATGAAGAAATTTCAAAAGCTTTATCAAATTTTAATAAATAATTATCAAAAATAGTACGGGTTTTAGAAGACCAATTTACATAAAAGTGTAAATTGGTTCTTTTTTTATTTGAAATATATAGCTTATAATATAAATATATAGCAAAAATTTGATACAATAATAGATATCGTTTGGAGGTAATTATGAAAATTTCAAACACGAAAATCTATGAACAAATCGCTGACATTATTTTAGAGAGTATAAAATCAGGGGAGTATCAAGTGGGTGATAAGCTACCTTCTATACAAAAACTTGGTCAACAGTATGGTGTAAGTGTTGCATCAGTGAGAGAGGCGTTAAATGCTTTAAGAACGATTGGCATTATAGAAATGAAACAAGGATATGGCACATTTATTAAGCAAATAGAACCTACCTTTTTTGAATTAGGTGATAAGTTCACGTCGTTAGATCAAATTACAGAACTTTTAGAGTTAAGAGAAATCGTAGAAAGCGCTACGGTAGAAAAAGCTGCCATACATCGCAATGAAGCAGATTTAGTAAGTTTAAAAAAAGCATTGGATGAAATGGGTGAAGCGGTAACGGATGGCACATCTGGTGAAAAAGCAGATTTACAATTTCATCTTTCGATTGCAAAGGCAGACAAAAAATTCATTGCTAGTTGAGCTACTAAATAACATTTCTGAATTAATGCAAGATTCAATGGAAGAAACAAGGAAGATATTTATTTATAGCAAACAAAAAACAATGAATAAATTACATGAAGAACATGTAATTATTTATAATGCAATCGTAGAACAAAATGCTACCAACGCAGTCAAAGCCATGGAATCTCACTTATTTGAAGTTAAAGAAACAATTTTAGCTAATTTTAAAGAGCAATAATATTTGATAAGTATCTGAGAGTGGGACAGAAATTTAATTTTTTAACCAGCTTTTGTTGTGTCAGTTTAGGTCGGCAAAGATGACTATAGATAAGAATACAAGAATTGAAATTTTTTAAATGCTTTAATATAGGCATATTTTCAATTTAGTCAGCTACTGCCAATATAACAATGTGGCTGAGACATGTATTTATGTTTCAGTCTTATTGAAAAAGCGCCAATTTCAATTTAAAAAATGAAATGGTGCTTTTATTATTAATTACGTTTATAGCACATGTTTTTCACTCTAGGTTGTTGAGCAATAATAAAAGCCCAAACTTCCGTAGTTTGGACTTTATCGCAAATTTTATATTTTTGAAAAAGTAATCAGCTTTTTCAAGTACATCATAACAATCTTTTAATAACCTTATATGTAAAACAGATAGAGTCCGTTTCCGTAACTCTATAGTAATTATAATATTTTTAGGTATATTATGGCAAGTATTTTTGTAAAAAATTTACAACAATACTATAAGTGTTCATTAATATGACTGAAAATGTAATTGAGTCAAATAAAATAATCTATTACGCTTTATAAAAACTTGATATAATAACAAGTGATTTTAGTATCGTTGAACGCTGAATTAGTCGTTTATAACGCGCATCGTTATATGATACAATCTTTATAGTTCAATTAAAAAATACAAAACTATACATAAAAATTTCCGTTGAAAGTATTTTATATAGAAAGACTTAAAATTTAAATGAAGCAACTTAAGAATTTGGAGGTGTGATTCATGCCATTATTTTTAAAACCAATTTTCCATGAAAAAATATGGGGTGGCAATAGATTAAAAGAATTAGGATATGATCTACCAAGCGATCGTATTGGAGAAGCATGGGGGATATCAGCGCACCCAAATGGCAAATGTGAGATATTAAATGGACCCTACCAAGGTCAGACTTTAGACCAAGTATGGAATAACCACAGAGAATTGTTTGGTGATTTTCCAAGTAAGGAATTCCCGTTAATGACTAAAATTGTCGATGCTAAAGAAGCATTGTCAGTACATGTTCATCCAGATGATGCATATGCTTATGAAAAAGAGAATGGTCAATATGGAAAGTCTGAGTGTTGGTACATCATCGACGCTAAAGAAGATTCAGAAATTATCTATGGACTTTCTGCAGAGACGAAAGAGCTGGCCATAGATAAATTAAATGACGAAGCGTATAATGGTTTATTTAATAAAGTTAAAGTTAAACCAGGAGAATTTTATTTTATTCCTGCAGGTACAATCCATTCCATAGGTGCGGGTATTCTTGTGTATGAAACGATGCAATCATCAGATGTCACGTATCGCGTGTATGATTTCGATCGTGAACATGACTCAGGTAATAAACGCGAACTTGACCAAGGAAAAGCTAAAGATGTCATTGAAATAGCCAATGAAAACATAAACATTTCTACAGATACTGAAATCATAGAAAATCACAAACGTACACAACTCGTATCTAACGATTTTTTCACAATAGTGAAATGGCAAATTTCAGGCACACTAAATTATATGAAACCAAGAGAGTTTGTTCTCGTATCAGTACTCAAAGGTGAAGGACAAGTGATTATTGATGGTGAAGTCTATGATTTAAATCACGGACAAAACTTTATTCTAACTTCAGACGACTTAGATACGATATTTGAAGGAGACTACGAACTAATAGTAAGCTACTTATAGAAAAAATGGAGTGTTTTGAAATGTATAAATTTTTGTATATCTCATTAGTTTGTGGAATGTTAGCAGGTGCAGGCATATTTTTAAAATTACCAATTTTTCCTTCTATGACATTTCCGGTAATTATAGGGGCAATTGGGATAATTTCAGCATTGATTACGATTCCTAATAAAGAGATAAGCGGATTATTAAAGCTTGGCGGGGTTATGATTAATATCATGCCGATTATGGCTGCGTTTGCAGTAGGTCAATAACCAGTAAGTTCAGTATCTTTACATTATTGTAGAAGATACTTTTTTTGATTTTATGAAAAGTATAAACATTTTAAAATTATTTTGAAATATATTTTAAGAAGCATCTTATGATTAGTTGTTTTTGTAGCTGTGGGAATTTAGCTGAAAATATTTAAATAAACATTATAAAATATAATATTTGTTTTTCCAGTTTTATGTCAAAAGAAATATGCTAAAATGGAACTAAATTAGGAGGTGGTAAGTGTGCACAATGTGCGAGGTATCATGATGACCTTGGTAATTGCAATGGTTGCAACAATATTAGGAAGTGAATTTCCAGTCATTGGCGGTGCAATTTTTGCTATTATTATAGGAATTATTATCAATAATATAATTTTAATTCCAAAAAAATATGAAGCTGGTATTAAGTATAGTAGCAAAAAGATTTTGCATTACAGTATTATCGTGCTTGGGTTTACATTGAGTTTTCAATCTATTGGAGCAATTGGATGGAAATCTTTACCAATCATTATCATTACTTTACTTGCCGCCTTTATAACTGTGTTCTTGTTAATGAAGTTATTTAAAATTAATGAACATCTAAGTATATTAATAGGGGTTGGAACAGCTATATGTGGTGGGTCAGCAATTGCCGCAACAAGTCCAGTAATTAAAGCGAAAGAAAGTGAAGTAGCATTCGCTATTTCTACGATATTTTTGTTCAATTTAATAGCAGTATTTATATTTCCACCATTAGGTCACGTATTAAATATGGGGCAAACTGCATTTGGATATTTTGGAGGTACAGCTATTAATGATACTTCAAGTGTGATTGCTCGCAACTTCAAACTATGGCAATACGGCCTTAGAAACAGGCGCAGTTGTAAAGTTAACGCGTACGTTGATGATTATACCAGTAGTACTCTTTTTTACATATAGAACGATACGCAAAGAAAAAGCGAAACAAACTGATACATCTATCGCTAAAATATTTCCATGGTTTATTGTATGGTTTATCGTAGCATCTTTAATCAGTACTGTTTTTAATTTTTCACTTACAGTGATACATGTATTCCAACAAATTTCATTATTTTTAATTACAATGGCAATGGGCGGCATTGGACTAAGTGTTGATTTTAAACAATTTAAACAAGCGGGTATGAAACCGGTAATGCTTGGGCTAGTAACATGGATTGTCGTCATTATTTCAAGTTTAATTACGATGAAGTTGATAAACTTATTGTAATGTTTGTTCAGAAAGAATTTTTTGCATATAATAGGTAAGATAGAATTTTTATATGAGATAAGGAGTATCTAAATGGCAGAGGAAACAAGTTATTTTTGGTTAAACTGCGGATATAATCGTTGGAACCATAATGAACTATTAGTAGGTCAAACGACATTATTTGAATCAGGTGCACAATTTAATCCTTCACAAGGTTTCCGATCATTTAAACAAGCTAAAGTAGGAGACCGTGTTATCTTTTATCAAGTACAGATGGATACTGGTTTATTAGGTTTTGGTGAAATTACAAGTGTACAAACAGGTGCTCAAAATAAAATTCGTGTTCATTTTCAATTACAAGAACAGCTTAAACCATTAACTGCGGATTATTTGAAAAGAAGCGAACAATTAGAATTTAGAATGAGAAATATGAAAGAAACTTTATTTAATCAAATGACACAAGATGAATTTGAGTTAATTGTTAGTTTAGGTAAAGGAGAAACCAAAATTCCTCGATACTTTTTTATATCTGAAGAACAAGAGTTTGAACCTGAATCATACAATACAATATATACGCACACATATAACGGAATTAAACGAAATGGTTATCATTTTTACACGCAACTTGAAATAGGTGATCAACTTATTTTTTATAATAAAAATAGAGATCAGTCCGTCATTGGCGTAGGAGAAGTCAGCAAGCATATACATGAAAAAGCACCTATACCTGGAAGAACAAACAGTACTGCAATTGAGGTCTATTTTGAAAAAGAAATTGACCCTGTCTCATTGGGTACGTTAAACAAACATCCTAAATTAAAAAACTTATATTATCTTCAAGAAAACGCAAAGCAAGCTATTGCTAGCATGTCAAAAACACAATTTGATGCGATTCGTGAAATAAGTGAAAATGATGGTATGAAATCACAATTTGAAACTGTTAAAAGTGGTCAGATGATTGATGAACATACTGAAGATTTAAAGCCGTTTATCTTACTCGTAGTTGATAAAGGAGAAGGCTTAAAGGCAGCTGAAGATTTATTACAAAAAACGAATGCGAAACCAGTTATAACTTCTGGTCATCCTGACTTTTCCGAAGATATGTTGTATGGTAAATATTTACCAAATGAAACAGGTGCACTGTACTATAGAGAAGGATTCATAACGAATCTTATGCCACGTACAGATAAAAGCTATCTTGTTATAGATAACTTTAATCGCATTGATCCAGATATCTTCCAAACATATATCAATGTGCTAGAAGGTTATGAAATAACATTACCACGCTATAATAGAGACGGTAGTATGGTTAAATGGTCTAGAAAAAAAGATTCATTTTATCATTTTAATCCAAATTGGCATATTGTGGGTATCACATATGATGACTTAAATGAAATTAAGCAAAAATATACTGAGCAATTTTTGAAATACACAAGAATCGTGAAAGTAAATCAAGATTAATCTATCTTTAACTCATAGTGTATTTAAAGTAAATAATATAACAAAAGTGATGGGCGTGCCCATAGCTTAAAATAGAAGCATCAATTCATTACGTTTGATTAATGGATTGGTGCTCTTTTAAAATGCTTGGAGTTTTTAAGTGTTAGTCCAATTTAGTTTAAAATGTCCACATCGGTTATAATTAGAGTATAAATGACAATCAAATTGTAGAACGAGTGATATAATGATTTAATTTTATAATTTTAGGATATAATAATAGTGTGGAGAAATCATATTCACTTATGAAGTGACAATAAATTATTTTACTGTTAGGGGTGAAGTATATGCCAATAATATATTATGATGCCAATTGTGTATATTGCTATAATTATGCAATTTGGTTAATACAAAATGGTTTATCAAGACGTTATCAATTTGCTGAATTACAAGGTGAAACAGCACAAAATTTATTTGAAAATTATCCTGAAGCGAAACAATATGACAGTGTTATATTGCAAGAAGGGAATCATTTCGAATATAAATCTGATGCAATCACAACACTAATCACAACACTGACAAATTATAAATGGATCGGTATATTGCTACATTTGACGCCTAAACCACTTAGAGATTTAGGATATCAATTGTTTGCTGATAATAGAGATAAAATGTGGAAAACGCATTGGCATCAGCCTAATGCTTATGAGCAATCATTTTTTATTGATTGAATAGACGGAGGAAGCAAATATGGAGAACATTGTTGTAATAGGTAGTTCATCAATTGATTTAGTAGTGAAAACAGACGTGTTACCGCAAGCAGGTGAGACAGTTATGGGTAATTCATTTTTTACAACTACAGGTGGCAAAGGTGCTAATCAGGCTGTTGCAGCAGCACGTTTGAGTAATAAGGTCTACATGATAGGCGCTGTAGGTGATGATGATAATGGTAAACAGATTATTCAAAACTTAGAACAAAACAATGTAGATACAAGTTTTATGGACAAAATTGAAAATGAAACTTCTGGAACAGCGCATATTACACTGTTTGAAGATGATAATCGAATCATCGTTGTGCCTGCTGCTAATAATCATGTAACGCCTGAAAAAGTGTTGCCAAAACTCGAACACTTTGGTGCAGGAGATATTATTTTGATGCAACATGAAATACCAGAACAAACGATTAAAGAAGTGACAGACTATGCTGTGAAGCATGATATGAAAATAATATTAAACCCAGCACCATATCGTCATATTGACGAAGACATCATAGATAAAGTGACTTGGATTACGCCAAATGAATCAGAAAGTGAACTACTATTTGAAAACGGAGTAGATGAAGCACTGAAAGCATATCCGCGTAAGCTTATTGTAACTAAAGGCGCAACAGGGGCTATGTTTTATAATGATTCTCAACAACTTGTCAAAGGATATACAAAGAAAGTTGTTGATACTACAGGTGCTTGGTGACACATTCAATGGTGCTTTAGCTGTTGCACTAATTGAAAATAAACCTTTAGAAGAAGCTGTTGATTTTGCTAATTTAGCAGGTAGTTTTTCTGTAACTGGATTAGGTGCTCAAGGTGCAATGCCATACAGAAAAGAACTAGATTAATCCCCCTTAATTTGGGTATAATATAGTAAGGTTATGAAATGATGTCCTAGATTAAAATAATTCTAATTTAGGTAGCGAAATTACTTTACAGATTGTAATTATTATTATATAATAATAAATGTAATCAAGAACTCGAGTAGTCATTTTGTAATGATAATTAAACTTAAAGGAGAGATTTTAGCATGACAAACAGTAATAAAGACGTAGTAAAAGTATTAAATGAACAAGTAGCAAACTGGACAGTAGCATTTACTAAATTACACAATTTTCATTGGTATGTAAAAGGACCTAATTTCTTCTCACTACACACTAAATTTGAAGAATTGTATGATGAAGCAAGTCAATATATCGATGACTTAGCTGAACGTATTTTAGCAGCAGGTGGAAATCCAGTTGCAACATTAAAAGAAAGTTTAGACCTTGCAATCATTGATGAAGCTGGTAAAGGCTATAAAGCTGAAGAAATGGTAGAAGAACTATCTAAAGACTTTGAAAATATTACAAAACAATTAGAAGAAGCAATTGAAGTGGCTTCAGCTGCTGAAGATGATGTAACAGAAGATATGTTCATCGGTATGAAAACAAATATAGACAAACATAACTGGATGTTAAAATCTTATTTAGGTAAATAAGAGAATTCAGTCACATATATGAATATTATATTTTGATTGAGCAATAGGCTAGTGTATAACTAGCCTAATCTCAGATTAAAAGCAGTAATCTGTTGTTTTTAGTGGATTGCATAGTAGCTGTCTGTATCTGTATCCAGTCAGTATAATGAGAGCGGAAATAAGAAATCAAATTTTGATTTTTTTCGCTCTTTTTCTATTTAAAAAATCTGTACATTTATATAAAGGCTATGCATATAATTACTATCACAGTGAATCTATTTATTATCTATTCGAACTTTTTATGTCCCATAAATTTTTTCATTAAAAAACAGGTCCTCCAAAACAACGTATGTTTTGGAGGACCTGTTTTATTTAAATAATGATTTGAAATATCAATTACTCAGCCATTTCGAGTGCGACTTCCATCATTTGTGTGAAAGAATTTTGACGTTCTTCAGCTGTAGTTGCTTCATCGCGTAATATATGATCACTCACTGTAAATATACCTAACGCTTTTTTACCAGCGTAAGTTGCATTTAAATATAATGCGAGCAGATTCCATTTCTATACCTAAGATGCCCATACGTTGCCATCTTTCATTAAACGTTGGATCAGCATTATAGAATGTATCAGACGATAATATGTTCCCTACATGTGTAGTTGCCCCAATTTCATCTGCTTTTTGTTTTGCTTTTAAAACTAAATCGAAATCAGCTAATGGTGCGTAATGACCTGGAATATTATATTGTTCTACATAACTAGAGTTTGTAGAAGCGCCTTGAGCAATAATTATATCGTAAAGGTTAACGTTTTCTTGTAATGCACCACAAGATCCAATACGGATAATTGTTTCAACATCAAAGAAATTATAAAGCTCATAAGAATAAATTCCAATACTAGGTACGCCCATGCCTGATCCCATTACTGATACTTCTTTCCCGTTATAAGTACCAGTATATCCAAACATATTTCTAACTTCGTTGAATTGTTCAACGTTTTCTAAATAGTTGTCAGCTATGTATTTTGCTCGAAGCGGATCTCCCGGCATTAATACTGTTTTTGCAATTTTAGTTCCATTGGGTTGAATATGAGGTGTAGATTTTGTCATAATCATCTTCTCCTTTATGTTCTTTTATCAATTTAAAGATAACATTTGTTTATTATTTTTGCGAATTTTTGTAATATAGCTAATAAGAGAGTGTTTATAAAGATATATATTCAATTTTGCTTTATAATAATAAGTGAAATGAATGTTTATTGTAAACAAAAATTAGGAGGATTTAATATGAATTATGCAAAATATATAGATCATACATTGCTTAAACCGGAGTCGACTAGAGCTCAAATCGACAAAATTATCGAGGAAGCTAGAGCATTCAATTTTAAATCAGTGTGTCTTAATCCTACACATGTAAAATATGCAGCTGAAAAACTTAAAGATACAGAAGTATTAGTTTGTACTGTAATAGGATTCCCTTTAGGCGCGTCTACTACAGAAACGAAAATGTTTGAAGTTGAAGACGCTGTGAAAAATGGTGCTTCAGAACTTGATATGGTTATCAATGTTGGTGCATTAAAAGATGGACGTTATGAAGACGTACAAAAAGACATTGAAGGCGTTGTCGGTGCTCGCGAATGGTAAAACAGTTAAAGTAATTATTGAAACATGTCTATTAACAGACGAAGAAAAAGTTAAAGCAAGTGAACTAAGTAAAGCAGCAGGCGCTAACTTCGTTAAAACGTCAACAGGCTTTGCCGGTGGCGGTGCAACGCCAGAAGACGTGAAATTAATGAAAGATACTGTTGGAGATGACTTAGAAGTGAAAGCTTCTGGTGGCGTGAGAAACCTTGAAGATTTCAACAAGATGCTTGAAGCTGGTGCAACACGTATTGGTGCGAGTGCAGGCGTTCAAATTATTCAAGGCTTAGAAAGCGATTCTGACTACTAGAATAGTTAATATGCAAAAAAGGGATATATTATTAAGTTTGCATGATAGACAAACAGGGGAGGCCAACTCATATGAGAATGGTAGATATTATTGAAAAAAAGCGTGACGGACAAGTACTTACAAAAGAGGAAATTGAATTTTTTATAACTGGTTATACAAATGGTGATATACCGGATTATCAAGCTTCTAGTTTAGCGATGGCTGTATTCTTTCAAGATATGAATGATGAAGAGAGAGTCGCGTTAACTATGGCAATGGTTAATTCAGGTGATGTTATTGATTTATCAGATATTCACGGTACTAAAGTGGATAAGCATTCTACTGGTGGAGTTGGAGATACAACTACATTAGTACTTGCACCTTTAGTTGCGGCTGTAGGTGTACCTGTAGCTAAAATGAGCGGGAGAGGACTAGGCCATACAGGCGGAACGATTGATAAATTAGAATCAGTTGAAGGTTTCCATGTTGAAATCAGTGAAGAAAAATTCGTTAAGTTAGTTAATGAAGCAAAAGTTGCTGTCATTGGACAAACTGGTAACTTAACACCAAGCAGATAAAAAATTATATGGTCTTCGTGATGTTACTGGTACCGTCAATTCTATTCCACTTATCGCTTCATCAATTATGAGTAAAAAAATTGCAGCAGGTGCTGATGCAATTGTACTTGATGTTAAGACAGGTAATGGCGCATTTATGAAGACGCTTGAAGATGCTGAAGCTTTAGCACATGCTATGGTAAGCATCGGTAATAATGTAGGTAGAAATACAATGGCTATTATTTCAGATATGGGTCAACCTTTAGGACACGCTATAGGTAATGCCTTAGAAGTAAAAGAAGCAATTGAAACATTACAAGGTAAAGGTCCTGAAGACTTAACCGAACTTGTAATGACTTTAGGTTCACAAATGGTTGTAGTGGGCGGCAAAGCAAAAGATTTAGAAGAAGCACGTGCATTATTAGAAACAGCAATACAAGATGGTTCTGCTTTAGAAAGTTTCAGAACATTTTTAGAGAATCAAGATGGAGATGGCTCAGTAGTAGACGACGTATCAAAATTACCACAAGCTAAATACCAAATAGAATTGCCAGCAAAATCATCAGGTTTCGTGACTGAAATTGTTGCGAATGAAATGGGTGTTGCCTCGATGATGTTAGGCGCAGGTAGACAAACAAAAGATGATGATATCGATTTAAGTGTTGGTCTTGTACTGCATAAAAAAGTAGGAGACAGAGTCGATGAAGGCGAACCACTATTAACAATACACAGTAATCGCGAAAACGTTGATGATGTAATAGAGAAATTGAACCAAAGTATCACAGTAAGTGAACAAGGTGCAGAACCAACATTGATCCATAAAATTATTACTGAATAGGAGTTGAGACAATGACTACACCATTTAAACGAGTACACTTAATTGTGATGGACTCAGTAGGCATAGGGGAAGGTCCTGATGCAAAAGCTTTTAACGATGAAGGCAGTCATACATTAAAACACACATTAGAAGATTTTAATCAGTCATTACCTAATCTTCAAAAGTTAGGTTTAGGTAATATTGAACCATTACCTGTAATTGAAAAAGAAGCAAAACCACAAGCATTTTACACTAAAATGAGTGAAGCTTCAGTAGGTAAAGATACCATGACAGGTCATTGGGAGATTATGGGCTTAAATATCATGCAACCTTTTAAAGTATATCCTGAAGGTTTCCCTAAAGAATTGATAGATGAAATTGAGTCTATAACAGGTCGCAAAGTAGTGGCTAATCGTCCTGCTTCTGGAACGCAAATTATAGATGAATGGGGAGAACATCAAATGAAGACTGGAGACTTAATTGTCTACACTTCAGCTGATCCAGTACTCCAAATTGCAGCACATGAGGATATTATTCCATTAGAAGAACTTTATGATATCTGTGAAAAAGTAAGAGAATTGACTAAAGATCCAAAATATTTAATTGGTAGAATTATTGCCAGACCTTATCTTGGTGAACCAGGTTCCTTTACAAGAACATCTAATAGACACGACTATGCTTTAAAACCTTTTGGTAGAACAGTTATGAATGAATTACAAGACGGCGGCTATGATGTTATTGCTTTAGGAAAAATAAATGACATTTTCGATGGTGAAGGTGTGACTGAAGCGGTTCGTACAAAAGATAATATGGACGGTATGGACAAATTAATAGAAACAGTACAACGTGATTTTAATGGACTAAGCTTTTTAAATCTTGTGGATTTTGATGCCTTATACGGACATCGTCGTGATAAAGCAGGTTATGCACAAGCGATTAAAGATTTTGATGAGCGTTTACCTGAACTTATGGAGCATTTACAAGAAGATGATTTAGTCATTATCACTGCTGATCATGGTAATGATCCTACTGCTGAAGGTACAGATCATACAAGAGAGTATATCCCAGTTTTAATGTTTAGTCCGAAAATTGCTGAATATCATGAATTATCGGTAGATACTACATTTAGTTCGCTAGGTGCAACGATTGCTGATAATTTTAATGTGAAATTACCAGAGTACGGAAGAAGCTATTTAAAAGAAATGGGCATTGAGTAATGAAGAAAATAATTAGAATTTTATTTGGCATTGGTTTTAGCGTAGGCGGCGTGCTTCATTTTAAAGATGAAGAAAATTTTAGAAATATTGTACCTGAATATTTACCATTTAGAAAAGCTGCAGTTTTAATCACAGGTGTGTTTGAAATCGTGTTTGGTTTATTATTATTAATCAAGCAGCCTTCAACATGTTTGAAAAAAACGATAAATGCTTTTTTATGGGCTGTATTCCCAGCTAATATTTATATGGCACGTAAAAATTTACCGCTAGCCGGTAAACAATTACCTAAATGGGCTTTGTATGGCCGTTTACCATTACAATTTATCATGATAAAAATGATTAGTAAGCTATGATAGGTTAAATAAAGAAAGTGGCTGTTAGTATCCTTATTGGAACTCTAACAGCCACTTTTTTATGCAACATAATTAAGTTTGGAATAAATGAACTCACAGTTATCTTAAGTTAATTATAGGATAGTATGATTATTTGTTTTCTCCGTATACATCTTGCCATACTGATTTTTGATCTAAGAAAGTTTGTGCAATTTCTTTAGCGCCTTCAAGAGAGTGACTTGCTGCCCAACCACATTGTACTTCGTTACAAGCGGTACTTCTGTAGCGTTTAATACATCATTGATTGTCTGTTCGATGATGTTTAAGACATCTTCATAATCATCATGGTTAATGAATGAAACATAGAAGCCAGTTTGACAACCCATTGGGCTAATATCAACTACTTTATCTGAATGGTTTCTGATATTCTCGGCCATCAAATGTTCTAGGGAGTGTAAACCAGGCATATCCATATGCTCTTTGTTCGGTTGTTTGAAACGGATATCATATTTATGAATAACATCACCGTTAGCGCCTTCCATTTTACCAACTAGTCTGACAAATGGTGCAGATACTATCGTATGATCTAAATTGAAGCTTTCAACGTTCATTTTTGGCATGTCATATCCTCCTAATATTATAATTAAGTTAATTGTAACAAGACCGCAATGTATTTACAATTTCTGAAACGGGTATAAATATAAAGCGGTAAATACTAATTTATTTTAAAATTCAGAAAAGGAATGACAGAAGACGACAAACCCGATAGAATAAATAATAATTAAACACGATATAAATATTTAGCATGATATGTGGTGTTATCTATAAAATTACTTAATGCATAGCGTTTGGAAGTTGATAGTGTTTTGGTAATTCAGGAGGTAGAGTGCAAACGATGGAGAAAAAACAAATTATTTTAGATTATATAGAAAATGAAAATCATAAATACTTAGAAATGAGTCATCAGATACATCAAAGACCAGAATTAGGAAATGAAGAGATTTTTGCTTCGAGAACTTTGATTGAAGATTTAATAGCGCATGATTTTGAAGTAGAAACCGATATAGCAGGTCATGCAACAGGATTTATTGCACGATACGACTCAGGTATAGAAGGGCCGACAATTGGATTTTTAGCAGAATATGATGCTTTGCCAGGCTTAGGACATGCTTGTGGTCACAATATTATTGGCACTGCCAGTGTACTAGCGGGTGTTGCTTTGAAACAAGTGATTGATAAGATTGGTGGTAAAATTATCGTCTTAGGTTGTCCGGCAGAAGAAGGCGGTGAAAACGGCAGTGCTAAAGCGACTTATGTTAAAGCAGGTGTTATAGATGAGTTGGACATTGCGCTCATGGTCCATCCTGGGAATGAGACATATCGAACGATAGATACATTAGCAGTCGATGTTTTAGATATAAAATTTTATGGTAAAAGTACACATGCATCTGAAAATGCAGATGAAGCAAGAAATGCTTTAGATGCGATGATTTCTTATTTCAATGGGGTAGCGCAATTAAGACAACACATCAAAAGCCGCCAACGTGTGCATGGTGTGATACTGGATGGTGGTAAAGCAGCGAATATTATACCTGATTTTACACATGCACGTTTTTATACGAGGGCTACGTCTCGAAAAGAGCTAGATGTTTTGACTGAACGTGTTGGACAGATAGCAAAAGGCGCAGCGCTACAAACAGATTGTGACTTTGAATTTGGACCAATACAAAATGGAGTCAATGAATTTATTAAAACTTCTAAATTAGATGACTTATTTGCGAAATATGCCACTGAAATGGGTGAAGCAGTTATAGATGATGATTTTGGATATGGTTCCACGGATACTGGTAATGTCAGTCATTGTATACCAACAATTCATCCTCATATCAAAATTGGTTCACGAAATTTAGTTGGTCATACACATCGTTTCCGTGAAGCAACAGGTAGTACCCATGGTGATCAAGCATTAATTAGAGGTGCCAAAATCCTCGCTTTAATGGGGCAAGAACTCATAGAAAACAAGCCATTGTTTGAAGAAATCATCGAACAATATCAATATACAAAGGGGCACAAAAAATGACAAATCAAAGCTCTCTAAGACCTACATTAACACTTAGTGATCTTTACGATTCACATATTGTTTATACTTCTAGACCATCTTATATATCAAATCCTTGGTTAGAACCCGAAGTACATCAATCTAATTTTTTGACTGGTAGAGAGCTGATTATTGCTAATGAGATGCCTGTAATCGTACATGAAGCAAGCGTAACGGATAAATTAAAAATGCTATTTGAAGCAATTGGTAAAGGTATGCCAACAAATATTCTTAAGTTTGAAGATCAAAGTAGCTATGAACAATTGATACAAGATTTGGCACATGATTATAAAAAAGTTTACTTTCAATACATTCATGGTGAAGATATTTTGAATAAAAAGTATTATGCCTTGGATAAGGATATTTTTGTAGCTTTAAATAATAAAGCACGCATACCAGAATGGACAAACCATAAATATCTACCTACAAGAGAAGTTGTTGATATAGATGATTTTGTAAAAGCAGTAGCAAAATGGGAGTATCCATTTGTATTGAAACCTGGAGACGACCTACCAACAGCGGGTGGATATGGTGTGATGATTTGTTATAATGAGGCTGATTTAGAACAAGCAAAGTTGCGCATTGAAAATGCTAAAAACGAAACTGATACGATGATCATCGAACAAAAAGTAGAAGCAGTTGCAAATTATTGTGTTCAATATGCATATTCAAAGTATACTGGTGTGCGTTATATTGGTACTTCTGAACAGTTAACCAATGAATATGGACATTATAATGGAAACGAAAATGTACAAGATGTGCCTGACGCTGTAATTCAAGCAGGGAAAGAGATTATGGAGGTCGGTGTGTCGAATGGATATTTTGGAATAGCGGGTTTTGACCTTTTGGTAGATAGCAACGATGACATTTTTGCGATAGATTTGAATTTTAGACAAAATGGCTCAACAAGTATGTTGTTGCTAGAACCGTTTCTTCAAGAAGGTTATCATAAATTTTATAGTTATTTGTCACAAGTAGATAATTCAAAATTTTTCAATACAATTATGAAGTATGTTAATAAAGGTGTATTATTCCCGTTATCTTATTATGACGGAGATTGGTTTGATAATGAAGTTGTTAAATCAAGGTTTGGTTGCATATGGCATGGGGAAAATAAAGCAAGTGTAGAAAAAATGGAGCAACAATTTTTAAAAGATTTAGAAGCAAATTAGAACAACTATTCACAAATATAATGAATAACTCTAGTGAATTGCATTAGACGTTAATTGACTAGAGTATAAGAGTCATTTATATTTTAAGTATAGGTAAATATTATAAATGAATTGAAGGTGCTATGATGTCTTATAAACAAAATTCATTTTTCCAAGAAATTTTAGTCAATGAAGTCTTTTACGTAGCTACAAAATCAAAAGAATTAATTAGACATGAAGTATTGGGAAAAAACGTAGTGTGTGCGTGGTCAGAAAAATCAAAGGCGGAAACTTTTTTGAAGAAGCTTAATATTGACTACACCCATATAAAGAAAATTGATATAGACCGTTTTGTAACATATGAAATGGATAACTTATTTGAAGAAGGCGAAGAAGTACTCATTGATGCTACTAGTACTACAGATGGAGAATTGATTAATATTGTAGAAATTACAAATGAGTTAATGTCTGATTTAGACAATATTCGTTTGAAAGAATTTGTGAAAGATGTTTCTAAAGAGGATGCAGTATTTGGTTTATCTAATCAAAAAGAAAAACATTTTATATTGATTAGTGATGATGAACACCAAAGACCACAAATTATGCCTGTTTGGAGCATTAAAAGTAGAGCTGAAAAGGTAAGGGACGAAGACTTTGAAGAATGTGAAATTATCGAAATCGAAGGGGAAGTATTCGCTGAATGGTTGGATAATTTACGAGATGATGATAAAGCTGTAGCAATAGACTTAAAATCTGGGGTCGTAGGCACAGTTGTATCTGCTCAAAAAGTGATTGATCAACTTACATTTTAATTATTTCTAAATGCGTTTGAATACGCTAGTATTTTGTTTTTATATTATTTGAATAATGGTAATTATGATGGTTTGTTTTGAAAGTATAAATAGTAATTTGAACCATAAATATTTTGAATTACTAATAAAAGCAGTTTCTACTGAACAAGTAGGAAACTGCTTTTTTATGTTTAAATTTATAAATGAATTGCACCTAATGCACCAGAGAATGCACCATGTTCAATATAATAAGGTTTAAATCCACGAAGTATTGTATAATCTGTAACAACTTTTTTTAATAGATCGTTATTATGAAAAGATGAGCCAATATAAGCTACATTTTCAGTATTGTTTTCTCTAGCAACAGTAATAGACATTGTAGTAATAACTTCCCCGACAACACCTATAACAGAGGCTAATTTATCAGCATCTGTAAAATCAGCGTCCAAATTATGTAGGACGTGGCCAAAGTTTGCCGCTGTAAGGTCACCTGAAATCGGCGGTTCGCTGTCCTTATAAATATGTTTAACCTTCAAATCAATAATCTCTCTATTGCCGTTTTGAGCTGTATCAGTTAATTGCTTATAATCTTTAATACCAGTTAATAAATAACCAAGCCCTTGAATCATTCCGCCACCAGCGCCAACACCACCTACACGTTGTTGATGCTTACCGTCGGAAAAGTGTAATGAAGTGCCAGTACCGACGTTAGTGAAGATGTAATCATCTAATAAGTGCTCTTGTTCTACTAAAAGTATTTCTAAACCTTTTGCAGCTGCATCAAATTCGACAAAAATACGCGAAGGACAAGTCAAGTGTTCTTGTATTACTGCGGCTTGTCCACCGGTTAAACTAATGCTTTCACAATCTTGTTGATTTAACCATGAGATAACATCATCAATTTCAGTTGTTGATTTTGTTGTGTATACACGTTCCCCGTTATTGTCTTGAACTATTTTAATTAGAGTTCCACCAAGCATCAATGCCAATCTTCATCTCTATTTCCCCCAAATAAATTTACATTATAACTAATATTATAATAAAATGGGGGAAAATCAAATATGAAATTAAAAGGAGCGTTATTTCATGATGCAATTAAGCCCATTTATTAAAGTAGACGACGTTGATGAAGCGGTAAAATTTTATAAAAATGCGTTTGGTGGAGAAGAAAAAATATTAAACGAAACGAATGGACGACGACTACATGTAGAATTGCATATGAATACAACAGTGATATTACACATATCAAGTACATACGGAAAAGAATGCCGTAATGATAATACTAATATTATTTTGACCTTTGACGATTTAGAAGCGCAACAACAAGTGTATGAAGCTTTGAGTCAATCAGGTGACCCTCATATGCCACTTAAAAAAACATTCTTCAATGCCATTCATGGTCAAGTTAAAGATCAATTTGGCGTGAATTGGCTCATGAATTGCTTTTTAAACTAAACTGTTTAATATAGGTTATAATTAGTTAGAAAGTGGTATTAATAAATAATTACTAAGTTTTAAATAGGGGATTAGATATGTTTATTAAAAAACAATTTGAAGGAATTACAGTTCAAGTGTATGAAGATAAATATAAAGACGCACTTTATAATTTTAAATTGAACGAGCGCCAACAAATTTATTCATCTTTACCGAGTGAAGTATTGGAAGATGCATTGCAAGATAAAGATAGAATTGCAAACATTGCATTGAATAAAAAAGGGGAAGTTGTAGGATTTTTCGTTTTACATCAGTATTATCAACATGAAGGTTACGATACACCAAAGCAAGTGATTTATGTTAGATCATTATCTGTTAACCAAAATTTTCAAGGTTATGGTTATGGTACTAAAATGATGATGTATCTGCCACAATATGTACAATCTTTATTTCCGGATTTCAATCACTTATATTTAGTTGTTGACGCAGAAAATGAAAGTGCGTGGAATGTTTATGAACGTGCTTGGGTTTATGCATACTGCAACTAAAGAAGAAGGGCCACTTGGGAAAGAAAGATTATATTATTTAGACTTAGATTCAAACCATGTATCGTCATTGAAGTTAAAGCCAAATACGGAAGATGTGCCTTTCAATATTCATATTATTGATTTATATAAAGATGGGAACAAAGTAGGATTTATCGCAGTAGAAAAACATGAGCAACGTATGAATATTTCTTCTGTAGAGGTTAATAAAGCAGAAAGACATCATGGTATTGCGGAAAGTGCTTTGAGACAACTTTCAACATATATTAGAAAACATTTTGACGATGTCAGTCTATTGACAATTACGCTATATGGTGAGAATAATGAATTAAAACCGTTATGTATCAATAGTAATTTTGTTGAAATTGAGTCTGCGGATGATTTTAAGGTATTTGAAAAACATATAAATTATTAATAGAGATTGCGAAATCACGAATTGTCATTTATAATTTACATTTGTTATTATTACTTAAGATGAACTTAGTACGGATTTGGATAAATGCCTTTGAAAGGAAGAATAAATAATGAGAATTCAAGATTATACAAAAGAAATGGTTGATGAGAAATCATTTATCGATATGGCCTATACGCTATTAAATGAAAAAAACAGTACTATGAATTTATACGATATCATCGATGAATTTAAAGCACTTGGACATTATGAAGACCATGAAGTAGAACAGAGAATTGTACAATTCTATACAGACTTAAATACTGACGGTCGTTTTTTAAACGTTGGAGAAAATATTTGGGGATTACGCGATTGGTATTCAGTAGATGATATTGAAGAAAAAATTGCGCCAACGATTCAAAAATTCGATATTTTGGATGATGATGCAGAAGAAGATAAAAATTTAAAATTACTTGGTGAAGATGAAGCTGATGACGATGATGACATCCCTGCTGTAACTGATGATCAAGAAACTTTAAATGATCCCGAAGAGCCAAAAGAGGACGAAGTTGAAGAAGAAGGCATTGTTATTGATGAAGAAGATGAGGACTTCGATGATGATGACGAAGAAGACGAAGAGGCCGAAGAAGAAACTAAAAAATAATTATTAGAGATTTAATTGACTTTTCTCGTGAAAATGATAAAATTTTATTCGGGCTCCTTTAATTAGGACGACGTGTATAAATATTATACGCTCCCCCTTACAACGATGTGAGAGGGAGCGATTTTTTTATTTAAATGACTATAAAAAATTTATAAATTCTTTGAAATTTGGTAGTTGCATAGAGCAACAATTTATACATATGAAAATAATAAATGATAATTATAATATGTAAAACACGCTATTACACAAAAAAATTAAGCAATTGAGTTTAAAAATTCGATGTCAATATCGGTATTGATTGAAAAAAACTGTTTTAATAACTAGGAGGCAGAACATGACAAAATTTATTTTTGTAACTGGTGGAGTTGTTTCTTCATTAGGAAAAGGTATCACAGCAAGCATCTTTAGGAAGACTATTAAAAGATAGAGGGTTAAAAGTAACAATCCAAAAATTCGACCCATATTTAAACGTAGATCCTGGAACGATGAGTCCATATCAACATGGTGAAGTTTTTGTTACAGATGATGGTGCAGAGACAGACTTAGACTTAGGACACTATGAACGATTTATCGATATTAACTTAAATAAATATTCTAATGTTACAGCCGGTAAAGTGTATTCTCACGTATTGAAGAAAGAACGTCGTGGTGATTATTTAGGAGGAACAGTACAAGTTATCCCTCATATCACAAATGAAATTAAAGAACGTTTACTTTTAGCAGGTGAAAGCACAAATGCTGATGTTGTTATCACTGAAATCGGTGGAACAACAGGGGATATAGAATCATTACCATTTATTGAAGCTATTAGACAAATTCGCAGTGACTTAGGTCGCGAAAATGTAATGTATGTACACTGTACATTATTACCGTATATTAAAGCTGCTGGAGAAATGAAAACGAAACCAACACAACATAGTGTAAAAGAATTACGCGGTTTAGGCATTCAGCCTGATTTGATTGTGGTTCGTACAGAATATGAATTAACACAAGATTTAAAAGATAAGATCGCTTTATTCTGTGATATCGACAAAGCAAGTGTAATAGAGTGTCGCGATGCTGAATCACTATATGAAATTCCTTTACAGTTAAGCAAACAAGATATGGAAAACATCGTGATTGATCGTTTAGAGTTAAATCCAAAATACGAAACACAGTTAGATGAATGGCAATATTTACTAGATACAGTGAATAATTTAGATGGAAAAGTGACAATTGGCTTAGTAGGTAAATATGTTAGTCTTCAAGATGCTTATTTATCAGTTGTTGAATCATTAAAACATGCGGGTTATCCATTTAAAAAAGATATTGAAGTAAGATGGATTGATTCTAGTGAAGTGACAGACGAAAATGTCTCAGAAATATTATCAGATGTAGATGGTATTTTAGTGCCCGGCGGATTTGGCTTCCGTGCAAGTGAAGGAAAAATTTCTGCGATTAAATATGCACGTGAAAATAACGTACCGTACTTTGGTATCTGTCTAGGTATGCAATTAGCAACAGTTGAATTTGCTAGAAATGTACTTAACCTTGAAGGTGCTCACTCAGCAGAGTTAGATCCAAACACGCCTTATCCAATTATTGATTTACTACCTGAACAAAAAGATATTGAAGATCTAGGCGGTACATTACGTTTAGGACTTTATCCTTGTCATATTAAAGAGGATACATTAGCACACTCAATTTACAATGAAACTAATATTGAAGAAAGACATCGTCATCGTTATGAGTTTAACAATGAATACAGAGAACAGTTAGAAGCAAACGGTATGGTATTCTCAGGTACAAGCCCTGATGGTCGCTTAATTGAAATGGTAGAAATTCCTGAAAATGACTTCTTTGTAGCTTGTCAATTCCATCCTGAATTTTTATCAAGACCTAACCGTCCACAACCAATTTTCAAAGCATTTATTGAAGCTTCTTTAAAAAATAAACAAGCTAAATAAAAACATAAAATAAAAATGACGCATGTTAGCTAAGTAATTAAAGGTTATAGTTAGCAATGCGTCTTTTTTATATCACTTAATTGTTGAATAGCATTATGCATTAATAATTGAAGTTTTTATAAATGGTTCAAAATTCATATTATTTATTTTAAATGATTTCATAATTATATATTTATAATTACTGTAAAATAAGATGTATACTATAACAAATTCACAAAAATCAGCAGAAAAACGTCTATTTTTATGGTTTTAAAAAGAAAAAACAATTAAAAGCGCTTACAATTGTTTAGAATAATGCAAAAGTTTTCTAATTTTGATATAATTAGATTGTAAAAATATGTGCTTTAAGCACCAAGGAGGAACTTTCATGCCTTTAGTTTCAATGAAAGAAATGTTAATAGACGCAAAAGAAAATGGTTATGCAGTTGGTCAATACAACTTAAATAACTTAGAATTTACACAAGCTATCTTAGAAGCTTCACAAGAAGAGAACGCTCCAGTTATTTTAGGTGTATCTGAAGGTGTTGCTCGCTATATGGGTGGTTTCTACACTGTAGTTAAAATGGTTGAAGGGTTAATGCACGACAAAGAAATCACTGTTCCTGTAGCAATCCACTTAGACCATGGTTCAAGCTTTGAAAAATGTAAAGAAGCGATTGATGCTGGATTTACATCAGTAATGATCGATGCTTCTCATGGTTCATTTGAAGACAACGTTGAAATCACTTCAAAAGTGGTTGAATATGCGCATGAACATGGCGTATCAGTTGAAGCTGAATTAGGTACTGTAGGCGGACAAGAAGACGATATTATCGCTGAAGGTGTTATCTATGCAGATCCTAAAGAGTGTCAAGAACTTGTTGAAAGAACAGGCATTGATACATTAGCACCAGCATTAGGTTCAGTACACGGACCATATAAAGGTGAACCTAAATTAGGATTTAAAGAAATGGAAGAAATTGGTGCTTCTACAGGATTACCGTTAGTATTACACGGCGGTACTGGTATCCCAACTAAAGATATCCAAAAAGCTATTCCTTTCGGCACAGCAAAAATTAACGTTAACACAGAAAATCAAATCACTTCTGCTAAAGCAGTACGTGAAGCATTAGACAAAGATAAAGAAGTGTATGATCCTCGTAAATATTTAGGACCAAGCACGTGAAGCAATCAAAGCAACGGTTATTGGTAAAATTAAAGAGTTTGGTACATCTAACCGAGCAAAATAATTTAATCTATATTACAAATGAGGCTGAGACATGTAATTATGTCCCAGTCTCATTTTTTTATGTTATAATTGCTATCGTTTGGTAAAGAGGTTATTATTAAAGCCAAACTATTTACATAAATCTCAAACAAAATATATATAATTATGATTTAAAACATAAAATAATGGGAAATAAAAACTATAGTAAATAATTTATATGTAACTTGCATCACTTAATTTTAATTTTAAAAAGTTTTAGTAGACTGATGTACTTTGCAAACTGGAAAAAAGTAATTTATAATGCAAATAATGATTGCAAGTCAAAGGAGAACAAGCGAATGGCTCAAGAAGTAATAAAAATTAGAGGTGGACAAACACTTAAAGGTGAAGTGGACATCCACGGTGCTAAAAACAGTGCAGTAGCAATTATACCTGCAGCCATCCTGGCTGAAGATAAAGTAACAATTGAAGGTCTTCCAGAAATTTCTGATGTAGAAACATTGGTTAGTCTATTAGGGGATTTAAATATTAAAACAGAATTAGATGGTATGACATTAAAGGTCGATCCTACTGACATTGAAAATGCACCATTACCTAATAATAAAGTCGAGTCTTTACGTGCCTCTTATTATATGATGGGTGCAATGTTAGGTAGATTTAAAAAATGTGTCATTGGTTTACCTGGAGGTTGTCCATTAGGACCAAGACCGATTGATCAACATATTAAAGGTTTTAAAGCTTTAGGAGCGAAGATTGATGAATCTAGTGAGACTTCTATGAAAATTGAAGCTGACAAATTAACTGGTGCAAATATCTTTTTAGATATTGTGAGTGTTGGTGCCACAATTAATATTATGCTTGCGGCTGTGCGAGCTGAAGGTCATACTGTCATTGAAAACGCAGCTAAAGAACCAGAAGTTGTAGACGTAGCAACATATTTAATTGGTCTAGGTGCTGATATTAAGGGTGCGGTACAAGTACGATTAAGATTAATGGTGTGGATCATCTTCAAGGTTCTCATCATCAGGTTATCCCAGATAGAATAGAAGCTGGAACGTATATGTGTATCGCTGCGGCTTGTGGTGAGGATATTCAAATTAATAATATTATCCCAACACATGTTGAACCATTAACTGTAAAGTTAAAAGAATTAGGTGTTGATATTCAAGTCGGCGACGATAGTGCTAAGATTAAACGTAGTACGCCTTATTCAAGCGTTGACATTAAAACTTTAGTTTATCCTGGATTTGCTACAGACTTACAACAACCGATTACGCCGCTATTATTTATGGCAGATGGTGTATCATTTGTGACTGAAACTATATATCCAGCGCGTTTTAGACACGTTGATGAACTAAAAAATATGGGTGCCAATATCAATGCAGATGATGGTACAGCAACTATTAAACCATCTAAATTAACAGGAGCAGAAGTATATGCAAGTGACTTACGTGCGGGCGCATCTCTTATCGTTGCTGGTCTATTAGCAGAAGGTGTTACCACAATTTACAATGTAAAACATATTTATCGTGGCTACACTAATATTGTGAGCACTTTAGAATCATTAGGTGCAGATATTTGGACTGAAGAAATTTAAAAAATGTGGTATACTTAATATACTAAGTACTTGAAATATATTTTAGTAACTCAGATTATAGAATAAAAACGATATGAGGTGATGACCATGGAGGTTTGCCCTTATCTTGAAGAGACCTTTAAAATAGTAGGTAGAAGTTGGAATGGTCTTATTATTAATTATTTGTCTAGGTGTCCAGAAGAATCTGCTCATTTTTCGGATATGAAACGTGATTTGAAAACAATTACACCACGTGCACTTAGTATAAAATTAACAGACTTAAGTGAATGGGGTCTTGTAGAGAAAAAAATAGTTTCTACAAGCCCGATGAACATATTATACCAACTTACGGATAAAGGTGATGCACTAGCGGCAAGCATTAGTACCAATGGAAAAGTGGGCGCAAGATTTTATTGAACTTGAAAATCAATAATATCAAAGTCTATGAACGAAGATTTAAAGCGTTATAATAAGAAAAGAAGTCTATGACATGTCATAGACTTCTTCAGAGTGTCGACAAAGTCTCCGACTTTGTTGGCACTTTTTTTGTGCACGCTTTCCGCGGGCACAGCCTCAGCCTGTAGTCTTCGGCTAGTGCTTTTCCCGCAGGAGTCGGCACAAATTACTGCCATTTTTTAAACAAAAATAATATAATATATTTAAATTAAACAGTGGTGGTGTTTGTAATGTTGAATAAATCAATCGATAAAAGAGATCAATATGAAATGATTTCAATATCGGAATTAGTTCCTAGTAATCACTTATTACGTAGAGTAGATAGTATATTGGATTTAAATTTCATTTATGAACTTGTCGAAGACAAATATTGTCTTGATAATGGAAGACCATCAATTGATCCTGTAATTTTAGTTAAGATATTACTTATTCAAAGATTATTTGGAATAAAGTCAATGAGACAAACGATAAAAGAAATAGAAACGAACGTAGCTTACCGTTGGTATTTAGGTTATAGCTTTTTAGATAAAGTACCTCATTTCGGTACATTTAGTAAAAACTATACACGTCGTTTTCATGATACAGATTTATTTGAACAAATATTTGAAAGAATTCTTAAAATCGCAATCAAAAATAATTTAATAGATCATTCATCTTTATTCATTGATTCAACACATATAAAGGCAAACGCAAATAAAAATAAATATATAACTGAATTAGTGAAAAAAGATTCACTTCATTTCCAAGAAGAATTAGATAATGAAATTAATGAACAAAGATTATCTCAAGGAAAAAAGCCTATAAAAAAGAAAAAGAAGGAGGAATACAAAAGTAAAAAAGTAAGTACGACTGATCCAGACTCTGGTTACTATGTAAAAGGAAAACGCGAAAAACAATTTGCTTATAGCTTACATGCTTGCGTAGATAGAAACGGCTTTATCATCGATAAACACGTGACACCTGGTAATGTTCATGATAGTACACAACTCAAAACAATGATTGAAAGATTAGAAGTGAAAAATATGTTGCCAATCACATTAGCTGTTGATTCTGGATATAAAACACCTTTTAACGCGCATTACTTACTTGAAAAAACGATTATCCCAGCAATGCCTTACACGAGACCTAAAGGAAAACCAGGTTATTTTAGAACTAAGGATTTCATCTACGATGAATACTATGATAATTATATTTGTCCTAACGATGAAACATTGATATTTAAACGAACAATGCCAACAGGTCACAGATTGTATGTATCCAATCCTAATAAATGCCGTCATTGTCCTTTGTTAAATCAATGTACAGAGAGTAAAGATGCTATCAAACAAATAAGACGACACGTATGGCAAAATGATTTAGATATAGTTGAAGATTTGAGATTTGTTGATACTATAAAAACTCAATATAAATTGCGAAGCCAAACAATTGAAAGAAGATTTGGAGATGCAAAAGAGCAAGCATGGTATGAGATGGACACGATATAGAGGTATAAAAAAAGTTTCCATGGATACCACGCTGATTTGTGCTGCCATGAATCTTAAGAAAATGGCAATGTGGCTCATAAAAGGGCCAGAAATGGTCTGAAAGACCACTTTTTATTTTTAAAATTACGCTATATTTATAAAAAAATAAACCAAATGCCTTTACAGCAAATGGTTTGTCTACGTTCTGAAGAAGTCTATGACATGTCATAGACTTCTTTTTTGTTTCCAAAAAAAGAAAAAATTTTGTAACTTATAAATTGTGAGGTTCAAGGTTATTGTTAAGACTAATCATTAATGAAAAATGATTAGAAAACGCTTAATAACAACGTTTGTAGTCATATAGCGTGAGCATTAATGTTTAAAAATATAGAATCTCGGTTAGAATATAATTATCAACACAAATTAGGGAGTGAATTATTGATGAGAAATTTCACTAAACAATATATTAACGGAGAATGGATTGAAAGCACTAGTGGAGAAACACTAGAAGTGATTAATCCAGCAACAGAAGAAGTAGCAGGTACAATTGCGAAAGGTAATAAAGAAGATGTTGATAAAGCAGTAGACGCTGCAGAAAATGTGTATCTAGAATTTAGACACAGCTCAATAGAAGAAAGAAGAACATTATTAGATAAAATAGTACAAGAATATAAGAATAGAAAAGATGATCTTATAGAGGCAATTACTGACGAATTAGGTGCACCTCTATCAGTATCAGAAAAAGTACATTATCAAATGGGACTAGATCACTTTGAAGCAACACGTGATGCATTAGATAATTTTGAATTTGAAGAACGTCGTGGCGATGATTTAGTTGTGAAGGAAGCAATTGGTGTTTCTGGCTTAATTACACCTTGGAATTTCCCGACAAACCAAACTTCATTGAAATTGTCTGCCGCTTTTGCGACAGGTAGTCCAGTCGTATTAAAACCATCTGAAGAGACGCCGTTTGCCGCAATTATTTTGGCTGAGATTTTTGATAAAGTAGGTGTGCCAAAAGGTGTGTTTAACTTAGTGAATGGTGATGGACAAGGTGTAGGTAATCCATTAAGCGAACATCCGAAAGTAAGAATGATGTCATTCACTGGCTCTGGCCCAACTGGTTCAAGCATTATGAAAAAAGCAGCTGAAGACTTCAAAAAAGTATCACTTGAATTAGGTGGTAAATCACCATATATTATTTTAGATGATTCAGATATTGAGGGCGCAGACAAGTGCGGCAACTGGTAAAGTTGTTAGCAACACTGGTCAAGTTTGTACTGCGGGTACAAGAACATTAGTACCAGCAAGTCTAAAAGAAGAATTCTTAACAGCTGTAAAAGAAAAATTCAGCCAAGTTAAAGTCGGTGATCCACGCGAAGAGGGCACTCAAGTTGGTCCAATCATAAGTAAAAAACAATTTGACCAAGTACAATCATATATCGATAAAGGTATTGAAGAAGGTGCAGAATTATTCTATGGTGGACCTGGTAAACCTGAAGGCTTAGAAAAAGGTTACTTTGCACGCCCAACAATATTTAATAATGTTGATAATAGTATGACAATCGCACAAGAAGAAATTTTTGGTCCAGTAATGTCAATTATCACTTACAATGATTTAGATGAAGCAATTAAAATTGCAAATGATACTAAATATGGCTTAGCTGGATATGTTTACGGTAATGACAAAGACACATTACACAAAGTAGCACGTTCAATTGAAGTCGGTACAGTAGAAATTAATGAAGCTGGTCGCAAATCAGACTTACCATTTGGCGGTTATAAACAATCTGGTATTGGACGCGAATGGGGCGACTACGGCATCGAAGAATTCCTAGAAGTTAAGTCTATTGCTGGCTATTACAAATAATAAATTTTAGCAGTAATTAAATAATTTAAATGAAGCAAGGCAGTTTAACTGCCTTGCTTTTATAATTTATAAAAACTGAAATACATTTTGTAATTAAATAAGAAATTTGCTATAGTTATAAAAGTAAGTAGCGTAGCACGTCGCGTTATTTAAAAACTTATTTATGAAATGGGTGCAAGATAATGCCTGATAAAGTACGAACATCACCTCAGTATGAATCGTTCCACGAATTATACAAAAATTACACTACAAAAGATCTCACTCAAAAAGCAAAATCTCTAAAACTAACAAATTATAGTAAACTTAATAAAAAAGAACTTGTTCTTGCCATTATGGAAGCGCAAATGGAAAAAGACGGTAATTATTATATGGAGGGTGTATTAGATGACATCCAACAAGATGGTTATGGTTTCCTTAGAACAGTTAATTATTCAAAAGGTGAAAAAGATATTTATATCTCTGCCGGCCAAATACGTCGTTTTGAAATCAAACGCGGCGATAAAGTTACTGGTAAAGTAAGAAAACCAAAGGATAATGAAAAGTATTATGGTTTACTACAAGTTGATTTTGTAAACGACGAGAATGCAGAAGAAGTTAAAAAAAGACCTCACTTTCAAGCGTTAACACCATTATATCCTGAAGAGCGAATCGTTTTAGAAACAACGAAACAAAATTTTTCGACTCGTATTATGGATTTAATTACGCCAATTGGTTTGGGTCAACGTGGACTTATTGTTGCACCGCCAAAAGCTGGTAAAACGTCTCTATTAAAAGAGATTGCTAACGCTATTGCTATCAACAAACCAGATGCAGAATTATTTGTATTATTAGTCGGAGAACGTCCAGAAGAAGTAACAGATATTGAACGCTCTGTTGAATCTGCTGAAGTTGTGCATTCTACATTTGATGAGCCACCACAACACCATGTTAAAGTTGCAGAGCTTTTATTGGAACGTGCAAAAAGACTTGTTGAAGTAGGGAAAGATGTCATTATATTAATGGATTCAATTACAAGGTTAGCTCGTGCATACAACCTTGTCATACCACCAAGCGGACGTACATTGTCCGGTGGTTTAGATCCTGCGTCATTACACAAGCCAAAAGCATTTTTCGGTGCTGCTAGAAATATTGAAGCTGGTGGCAGTATGACGATATTAGCTACCGCGTTAGTTGATACAGGGTCGCGTATGGACGATATGATTTATGAAGAATTTAAAGGTACTGGTAACATGGAATTACATCTAGACCGTAAATTGGCAGAACGTCGTGTATTTCCAGCTATTGATATCGGTCGTAGTTCAACGCGTAAAGAAGAATTACTTATTTCTTCAAAAGATTTAGAGTCATTATGGCAATTACGTAATATGTTTACTGATTCAATTGATTTTACAGAAAGATTTGTACGTAAATTAAAACGTACAGAAAATAATGCAGAATTTTTTGAGCAATTACAAAAGGTCGCTAAAGAAAGCACTAAAACAGGCAAACCAATTATTTAAGTTGAAATTAGCGAAGTGTTATCAAGCTAATATATGATTTAGGGTTGCGTTTTGGTTTTAAAGCAATTATAATTATCAAGTATTGGGTAAAAACTCACAAACAACTCTGTTCCAGATGGTTCAGGGCAAAGGAGCTGAAAATAATGAGAAAAAATATTCATCCTGAATACCACAATGTAATCTTTTTAGATACAACTACGAATTTTAAATTCCTAAGTGGTTCAACAAAATCTTCAAAAGAGACTATGGAATGGGAAGATGGCAACGAATACCCAGTTATTCGTTTAGATGTTTCATCTGATTCACATCCATTCTACACAGGACGCCAAAAATTCGCTGCTGCGGATGGCCGTGTGGAACGTTTCAACAAAAAATTCGGAATCAAATCAAGCGACGAGTAATCGTTGTTATAAGGCATTCTCATTATATGAGAATGCTTTTTTGTTTTAGTTAGCGTTTTATAAATATAAGTCCCTAATTGAGAACATTACAATTTTAATAATTTTTATACATAAAATAACTCAATATCTTGAAGAAATAGCATATTTCAAATTAAAAAATATGCTATAATGAATCGATTATGTTTTGAAAAAGGTGGAACGCATAATGTATGAAACTTATCATTCCGGGTGGATTGAATGTATTACTGGAAGCATGTTTAGTGGTAAATCTGAAGAGTTAATTCGTCGATTAAGACGAGGCCTTTATGCTAAGCAAAAAGTAGTTGTATTTAAACCGACTATAGATGACCGCTATCATAAAGATAAGATTGTTTCTCATAATGGCAACGCTATTGAAGCAATTAATATTTCGACAGCGGCTGAGATACTTAAGCACGATTTGTCAGATACAGATGTTATAGGCATCGATGAAGTGCAGTTTTTTGAAGAAGGTGTAGTTAATATTGTTGAACAATTAGCTAAAAAAGGCCATAGAGTCATTACAGCGGGATTAGATATGGATTTCCGAGGGGAACCGTTTGAACCTATTCCACACCTACTAGCAGTAAGTGAAGAAGTGACTAAACTACAAGCTGTTTGTGCTGTTTGTGGTGCATCTTCAAGCCGCACGCAAAGGTTGATTGATGGTAACCCGGCAAAAATAGATGATCCAGTTATATTAGTTGGTGCAAATGAAAGTTATGAACCAAGATGCAGAGCGCATCATATTGTCGCACCAAGTAATAATATGAAGGAGGAAATGTAGTGTTTGATCAATTAGATATCGTAGAAGAAAGATATGAACAATTAAATGAATTGTTAAGTGATCCAGATGTAGTAAGCGATCCAGATAATTTAAGAAAATATTCAAAAGAACAATCAGATCTACAAAAAACTGTAGAAGTATATCGCAATTATAAACAAGTTAAAGAAGACATCGTTGAAATAGAAGAAATGTTGAAAGAAACAAAAGATAGTGATGAAATTGAGATGTTAAAAGAAGAACATCAATCACTTAACAATCAAGTTCCCGCACTAGAAGAGAACCTTAAATTTTTACTTATTCCTAAAGACCCTAACGATGAGAAAGACGTTATTGTTGAAATACGTGCTCGCTGCTGGTGGAGATGAAGCTGCAATTTTTGCAGGGAATTTATTTAGAATGTATTCTAAATACGCTGAAGCACAACGCTATAAAACAGAAATTGTAGAAGCTGCTGAAAGTGACCATGGTGGTTATAAAGAAATTAGTTTCTCAATTTCAGGATCAGGCGCATATAGTAAGTTGAAATATGAAAATGGCGCCCACCGTGTACAACGCGTACCTGAGACAGAATCTGGCGGACGTATCCATACATCAACTGCTACAGTCGCAGTACTACCAGAGGTTGAAGATGTAGAAATTGAAGTACGTAACGAAGATATTAAGGTAGATACTTATCGTTCAAGTGGCGCGGGTGGACAACATGTCAATACTACGGATTCAGCTGTACGTATTACACATATTCCGACTGGAATCATTGCAACATCTTCAGAAAAATCACAAATTCAAAACCGTGAAAAAGCTATGAAGGTTTTGAAAGCACGTTTATTTGATATGAAATTACAAGAAGAACAACAAAAATATGCAGCGCAACGTAAATCGGCAGTAGGTTCTGGTGATCGTTCAGAGCGAATTAGAACGTATAATTATCCTCAAAGTCGAGTGACTGACCACCGTATTGGTTTAACGATTCAGAAGTTAGATCAAGTAATGGAAGGGAAATTAGACGAAGTGATAGATGCATTAACATTAGCTGAACAAACTGATAAATTGAAAGAACTTAACAATGGTGAATTATAAAACACGACTGACTAATGCAAAAAATAAATGCATTGAACTAGACATTGAAACTACTCGAGCAGAATGGTTGATGTTAGATCTATTGCAATGGAGTAAAGCGGATTATTTGATGCATAAGGATGAAGTAATGTCGGATATACATTTAAATTTATATGACGACGCTGAAGTTCGAATGTTAAAAGGTGAACCGATTCAGTATATTGTTGGAAGCCAATCATTTTATGGTGAAACATTCAAGGTGACTGAAGATTGTTTAATACCTAGACCTGAAACTGAGGAAGTCATGTTACACTTTTATCACGAAATTCATTCGAATGATACAATTGTTGATATTGGTACAGGCAGTGGCAATATTCCAATTATACTCAAGAAGATGAATCGTTCATTAACTGTCTATGCTACAGATTTATATGATGCGGCATTAGCTGTAGCGCAAGAAAATGCGCTTAATCATCAAGTAGATATTCACTTTTTGCAGGGTGATGCATTAGAACCTTTAATAGAACAAGGTATAAAAGTAAATGGTTTAATTTCTAATCCGCCTTATATTGATGATAGTGAAGCTGCCCTGATGAATGACACAGTATTGAAGTATGAACCGCATTCTGCATTATTTGCAGAAGATAATGGGTATAAGGTTTATGATGCAATATTAAATCAATTACCGGAAGTACTTCTGCCGAATGCAAGGGTCGTTTTTGAAATTGGCTATAAACAAGGTCAAACATTGAAACAAAGAATACAATCTAAATATCCTTCATTAGATGTTCAAATTATAAAAGATATTAATAATAACGATAGAATTATTTCTTTCGAGTGGTAATAAGAAGTTATGTACTGAACATGATAAATCATGAGAGTGCATAACTTTTTATTTTATTCTAAAATGGATCATGAGAAGAAATGGAGGGACTAAATGGAAACGAAGATTTGGGATTTACAACAGTATAAAAATGAAATCAATCAATTTCCAGATATAAATGAAATCAAGCACATCTTTGAACAAGGAGGCTTGATTGCAATACCAACAGAAACAGTATATGGTCTTGGTGCAGACGCGAGAAATGCTGAAGCAATCAAAAAGATATATGAAGCGAAAGGTAGACCTTCAGATAACCCGTTGATTGTACATATACATGACTTAAAACAAATAGAGCATTTTACACAAGATATAACAGACGAAATTAAATTATTGATGAAACATTTTTGGCCTGGACCAATTTCTTTTATATTACCGCTTAAAAAAGGATACTTATGTGAAAGTGTAAGTGGTGGTTTATCATCAATTGCTGTTAGAATGCCAAGCCATTCAATCGGCAGACAAATTTTACAATTTGTAGACATACCAATAGCGACACCGAGCGCAAATTTAAGTGGTAGACCTTCTCCTACAACATTTGAGCACGTTTATTCAGACTTAAATGGTCGTATCAATGGCATGATAAACGGTGATCAAAGTGAAGAAGGTTTGGAAAGTACTGTGTTAGATTGCACACAGTTTCCATTTAGAATTGCTAGGCCGGGTTCAATAACAAAACCGATGATTGAAGCGGTGTTACCTAATAGCGTATCTACAGCAAACACTTTTGATAACGATAAACCAATCGCACCAGGAATGAAATATAAACATTATGCGCCAGATACACCGTTACAAATTGTTCAAGCATTCAATGTAAAACCTTCAGAAGAAAAAGATTGGAGTCAAACAGCATTTATCGTTCCAAGTGATAAGCGAGCGCTTGTCCCTGAAGGGTCCGTTTTTATAGAATTGTGTAAAAATGAAAATGATATTAGAGGTGCGAATCATAACCTTTATAAAATATTGCATCATATCGACCAAAATGAACAAATTAAAACAGCATTTATTTATGGCTTTGATATCACTGATCATACCGTAGCGATTATGAATAGAATGATGAAAGCTGCAAGTCAAACCATTGTTAAAGGAGATCAACTATGAGAATAATTTTTGTTTGTACTGGTAATACGTGTAGAAGTCCAATGGCTGAAAGTATTGCCAAAGCAAAAATGCCTGAATATATCATAGAATCACGAGGTGTTTTTGCTCAAGAGGGTCAGCCTACGTCTCAGAACGCACTGAGCATTATAAATGAACATCATTTACCATTACCGAATAATGCTAAATGTTTTACTGTAGAGGATTTAAATGCTGATTTAATATTAACAATGTCACAATCGCACAAAGAAACGATACAACAAATATATGGAGAAGCAGGAAAAGTGTATACAATCACGGAATATGTTCAACAAGAAGGAGAAATCACTGATCCATATGGTGGAACGTTATATGATTATAATAAAATATATAATGAATTAAATTTGTTGATAGATACTTTAAAAAATAAAATATTAAAGTAATAATTTTGTTAAAGTAGTATGAGTGAGTAGCTAAATACGTTATAATAATATACGTATAGCGAAATTGCTATCGTCTAATCTTGTATGTCTCATAGCATCAAGGTGTTTAAATACTTTTTTTAAATCATTATTTTAAAAGGGGTGGGAGAATGGAAGATCTAAAGTTATTGTTAAATGAGTTAAAGACTAAGTCTTTCTTTAAAGCAGATGAATTATGTGTGATTGGTTGTTCTACATCCGAAGTAATTGGTGAGCGTATAGGTAGTGTAGGTTCTATGGATGTAGCACAAGAAATATTTGAAGCATTAAAGGAAATTGAGAATGATACAAATGTTTCTTTTGTATTTCAAGGCTGTGAACATATTAACAGGGCAATAACGATAGAAAGGTCTAAGTTCAATCCCCTTACAATGGAAGAAGTGTCTGTTATACCAGATGTTCATGCAGGTGGTAGCTTAGCAACTTATGCTTACCAACATATGCAAGATCCAATGGTTGTTGAACAAATAACAGTGCCAAAAGGTATTGATATTGGTCAAACATTAATTGGCATGCATATTGCGCATGTAGCCATTCCAGAACGTACAAGTATTAAACAGATTGGTGAGGCAGTTGTTACAATCGCTTCTTCAAGACCTAAGAAAATTGGTGGCGAAAGAGCAAAATATAACTAATACAGAACGAGGGGGATTTACCTATGTCATTTATTCAAGAGCAAGATAAAGAAATATATGAAGTGATTCAAAATGAATTTAACCGTCAAAATAACAATATCGAGCTGATTGCTTCAGAGAACTTTGTTTCTGAAGCAGTTATGGAAGCGCAAGGTTCAGTATTAACGAACAAATATGCTGAAGGCTATCCAAACAGAAGATACTATGGTGGATGTGAATACGTGGATGTGTCTGAAACATTAGCTATCGAACGTGCCAAACAACTTTTTGGTGCTGAACACGTTAACGTACAGCCACACTCTGGGTCACAAGCAAATATGGCTGTTTATCTAGTAGCATTAGAACACGGTGATACTGTATTAGGTATGAATTTAAGTCATGGTGGTCACTTAACACATGGTTCGCCTGTTAACTTTAGTGGACAATTTTATAACTTTGTTGAGTATGGCGTAGACAAAGAAAATGAACAAATTGATTATGATGAAGTGTTAAGAGTAGCTAAAGAAAATAAACCTAAATTAATTGTCGCGGGCGCATCTGCTTATTCTCGAACTATTGATTTCAAACGATTCAAAGAGATTGCAGATGAAGTAGGGGCAAAATTAATGGTAGATATGGCGCATATTGCAGGTTTAGTTGCAGTTGGTTTACATCAAAACCCTGTTGAATATGCAGATTTTGTAACTACTACAACACATAAAACATTACGCGGCCCTCGTGGTGGAATGATTTTATGTAAAGAAGAGTACAAAAAGCAAATTGATAAAAAAATCTTCCCTGGTATTCAAGGCGGCCCGTTAGAACACGTTATTGCTTGGGAAAGCAGTTGCTTTTGGTGAAGCACTACAAGACGACTTCAAAACATATCAGCAACAAGTAGTTAATAATGCTAAAACGTTAGCAGATACATTAACTAAAGAAGGCTATAGAGTCGTTTCAGGCGGCACAGATAATCATTTAGTATCTGTAGATGTTAAAGGTTCAGTAGGTATCACTGGTAAAGTAGCTGAAGAAACATTAGATGCTGTAGGTATTACATGTAATAAAAATACAATTCCGTTTGATCAAGAAAAACCATTTGTAACAAGCGGTGTTCGTTTAGGTACGCCTGCTGCAACAACACGTGGATTTGATGAAGCTGCTTTTGAAGAAGTTGCAAAAATCATCAGTTTAGTTTTAAGAAATCCAGAAGATGAAAAAGCATTAGAAGAAGGAAAAGAAAGAGTTAAAGCATTAACTACAAAACATCCTTTATACAATTAAAATTGGAGGAAGTAAATTATGGGCAAAGTACATGTTTTTGATCACCCACTTATTCAACACAAATTAAGTTACATTCGAGACGTACATACAGGGACTAAAGAATTCAGAGAATTAGTAGATGAAGTAGGTATGTTAATGGCATACGAAGTAACAAGAGATTTAGAATTACAAGATGTAGAAATAGATACACCGGTTACTAAAATGGTAGCTAAAAGATTAACGGGTAAAAAATTAGCATTTGTACCAATTTTAAGAGCTGGGTTAGGTATGACACAAGGTATTTTAAACTTAGTACCAGCAGCGAGAATAGGTCACGTGGGTCTATATAGAGATCCTGAAACACTTGATGCAGTTGAATATTTTGTGAAATTACCCCAAGATATCGAAGAAAGAGAAATTGTAGTCGTAGATCCAATGTTAGCGACAGGTGCTTCAGCAATTGAAGCAATCAATTCTCTTAAAAAACGTGGTGCGAAAAACATTCGTTTTATGTGTTTAGTTGTCGCGCCTGAAGGTGTAGAAAAATTACAAGAAGCACATGAAGATGTAGATATTTTTATAGCCGCATTAGATGAGAAATTAGATAATCATGCATACATTACACCTGGTTTAGGTGATCTTGGAGACCGTTTATTCGGAACAAAATAGTTTTACCCAGGAGTGGAGTAGAATGAAGAAAATAATGACTGTGTTCGGGACACGTCCTGAGGCAGTGAAAATGGCGCCGCTTGTATTAGCATTGCGAGATGATGCTGAGTTGGAACCGATAGTAGTAGTTACTGCACAGCATAGAGAAATGTTAGATTCTGTATTGGAAAGCTTTCATATTACGCCAGATTACGATTTGGATATTATGAAACAAGGCCAATCATTATCTGAAATTACTTCTCGTATTTTGACTAAATTAGAGGACGTTATTAAGGAAGAGCAACCAGATATGATACTTGTGCATGGTGACACCATGTCAACTTTCGGCTGGAAGTTTGGCGGCATTATATAATCAAATTCCTATTGGCCATGTGGAAGCAGGGTTAAGAACTTGGGATAAATATGCTCCATTTCCTGAAGAAATGAATAGACAAATGGTAGGGGTAATGGCAGATTTGAACTTTGCCCCTACTAATAATGCTGCAGAAAATCTTATTGCGGAAAATAAACCGTCAGATACTGTAGTAGTTACTGGGAATACTGCAATTGATGCCATGAAGACTACCATACATGAACATTATCAATCTGATATTATCGACAGACATAAAGATAAACGTATTATTTTACTAACTGCCCACAGACGTGAAAATATTGGATCGCCAATGGAGCACATTTTTAAAGCAGTAAGAGATATTGTTGATAAATATGAAGATGTAGTAGTCGTTTACCCTGTACATAAAAATCCAAAAGTAAGAAGCATTGCAGATTTATACTTATCTAATCATGATCGAATTGAATTGATCGAACCATTAGAAGTAGTTGATTTTCATAATTTTGCGCATCAATCTTATTTGATATTAACGGATTCAGGTGGAGTTCAAGAAGAAGCACCATCTCTAGGTAAACCGGTATTAGTTTTAAGAGAAGCAACTGAAAGACCAGAAGGTGTAGAAGCAGGCACACTGAAAATTGTTGGTACAAATACGCAAATGATTTTTGATGCTACGCAAGCATTATTGGAAGACAAGCAATTGTACAAATCAATGAGTGAAGCGCGCAACCCTTATGGTGATGGAAATGCATCAAATAGAATTTGTGAAAATATAAAGTATTATTTTCATCTAATTCCAAAAAAACCTAGTTTTTTTAAATATTAATAGTGGTAAATGTGTCGTTTTTGTGACAAGTGTATAAAAAATTAAACTACATTTTGAATAGAATTGACACCTTTACCGCCCTATATTATTATTAAAACTGTATGATTGAAATGGTTTTCATCATTGAATGAAAAAATGAAGTGAGGCACAGTAATGAAACGTTTCAACATCATTTTTCAACAGTATATACAATTTTATTTATATGGTATAGTTGTACTGTTATTTGTGTTTATTTTCACAAGTTCGCCATTTATTTTAGGACTTATCATAGGCATGATTGGATCACTTATTAATACTTTTACTTTCGAGTTTTACTTAGCGAAAGCTAAACAAAAAGATAATATACATATTTCAACGGGCAACGTTTGGAGATATTTGGTTGTGATTCTTGCATGTTGTATTTGGTATTTTTATAAGGACTATATAAATATAATTGGTGTGGTTATTGGTTTAATGATTTCTTATGTGTTAATGGTTTTGAAACCGTTTTTACACAAGGAATAAAATCTTAATATGAAAGAGGTGAGAAAGCATGGATCATAAAGACCCTCTAGTCAGTTGGAATGTATTCGGTCTAGACATCGTGTTTAACCTATCATCAATTATGATGTTGGTTATTACAGCGCTTATTGTTTTTGTCATAGCTATTATTTGTACACGCAACCTCAAGAAACGTCCATCTGGTAAGCAAAACTTTATAGAGTGGGTTTTTGACTTTGTAAGAGGAGTTATCGAAAGTAACATGGCATGGTCTAAAGGTGGTCAATTCCATTTCCTTGCTGTTACATTAATATTCTTCATATTTGTCAGTAATATGATTGGATTACCTTTTCAATTAATTTCAGGTCATACACTGTGGTGGAAATCACCAACAGCTGATGCAACTGTTACTTTGACATTGTCAACTTTAGTTATCCTTTTAACACACTATTACGGTGTTAAAATGAAGGGTCCAAAAGGATACTTCCAGAACTATACTAAGCCTATATTCTTATTACCTATTAATATCTTTGAAGAATTCACTTCAACATTGACATTAGGTTTACGACTATACGGTAATATCTTTGCAGGTGAGTTACTGCTTGGTTTATTAGCAGGTTTAGTTATCGGTTTCCCAGCATGGGGATGGTTGATAGGTATCCCAGGTTTAATTGTTTGGCAAGGGTTCTCAATATTTATTGGTACGATTCAGGCTTATATTTTTGTAATGCTTTCAATGGTATACATGTCCCATAAAGTTCAGGACAGTCATTAATTAAAAAATTTTAAAAAGAAAAATTAGGAGGATTTATAAATGAATTTAATCGCAGCGACAATCGCAATCGGCTTATCAGCACTAGGTGCAGGTATTGGTAATGGTCTTATCGTTTCAAGAACAGTAGAAGGTGTAGCACGTCAACCAGAAGCACGTGGTCAATTAATGGGTATTATGTTCATTGGTGTTGGCTTAGTTGAAGCACTACCAATCATCGGTGTAGTTATCGCTTTCATGTCACTATAATTAAACCAGTTTTATGGCGAAGTCTTGTTGACTTTCGCCGTTCGTTTTTATCCATATGACTTATAATTATAATGAATGAAAGGAGTGTCTATGTAAGTGACTGCTACGACAAATATGTTCGTACTTGGTGCGGCTGACACTAGTGGTGTTCAGTGGGGAACAATTCTTGTTACCCTTGTAACTTTTCTTATATTAGTAGCTTTATTGAAAAAATTCGCTTGGGGTCCGTTAAAAGGTGTAATGGATCAACGTGAACATGATATTAATAAAGATATAGATGATGCTTGAACAAGCTAAATTAAATGCACAGAAGTTAGAAGAACAAAACAAACAAACGCTAAAAGAAACACAAGATGAGGTTCAAAAGATTTTAGAAGATTCTAAAGTCCAAGCCCGCAAACAACATGAAGAAATTATTCATGAAGCAAACATTAGAGCAAATGGCATGATTGAAACAGCACAGAATGAAATCAACAGTGAAAAAGAACGTGCAATTGCTGATATTAATAATCAAGTTTCTGAACTTTCAGTACTGATTGCATCAAAAGTACTTCAAAAAGAAATTTCAGGCAAAGATCAAAAAGAATTAGTTGAAAAGTACATTAAAGAGGCAGGCGATAAATAATGGCTATCATAGCAAAAAAATATGCCAAGGCTTTATTTGATACTGCTAAAGACACAAACAATCTTGAAATGATGTACGAAGAATTTTCAACAATCAACGAAGCAGTACAACCTGAAACAAAAAAATTACAAGCATTGGATGCAGATCCACAAAAAGATGTACAACAGCGTCGTAGTTTTGCAAAAGTAGTGTTTGGTCATGCCAATCAATACTTACAAAACATGTTAACGATTCTTGCAAGTAACCGTCATCTTTCTTACATTCATGAAATATATATAGAATTTGAAGCTTTATTTAATCAACATCACAATCAGGAATATGCTGTAGTTGAATCAGTATATGAATTGTCAGATGAAGATTTAGAACGTATTGATACAATAATTAAATCACGTACAAATTACTCTAAAATCATGATTACAAATAAAATCAATCCAGACCTTATCGGTGGTGTCCGAGTTAAAGTTGGAACGAAAGTCATGGACGCAAGTATTAAAAATGATCTTGCACAATTAGAGAAACAATTTATTAGAGTGAAATAAAAATTTAAGGAGTGACATAGATGGCCATTAAAGCTGAAGAAATCAGTGCATTACTTCGCTCACAAATAGAAAATTATGAGTCAGAAATGGCTGTTACTGATGTAGGTACAGTACTACAAATAGGTGATGGTATAGCATTAATCCACGGATTAAATGATGTTATGGTCGGTGAGCTAGTAGAATTTAATAGCGGCGTTCTAGGTTTAGCACAAAACTTAGAAGAGTCAAATGTAGGTGTCGTAATTTTAGGCCCTTACGGCGACATTAAAGAGGGGGACGAAGTAAAACGTACTGGACGTATTATGGAAGTTCCTGTTGGTGAAGAATTACTTGGCCGTGTTGTTAATCCATTAGGACAACCAATAGATGGACAAGGACTCGCTAACACAACAAAGACACGCCCAGTTGAGAAAAAAGCAACTGGTGTCATGGATCGTAAATCAGTTGATGAACCATTACAAACAGGTATTAAAGCGATTGACGCATTAGTACCAATTGGCCGTGGTCAACGTGAATTAATTATAGGCGACCGTCAAACTGGTAAAACGACAGTTGCAATTGATACGATTTTAAACCAAAAAAACCAAGATACGATTTGTATTTATGTTGCAATCGGTCAAAAAGATTCAACTGTACGTACAAACGTTGAAAAATTACGTCAAGAAGGCGCGTTGGATTATACAATTATTGTTTCTGCTTCTGCGACCGATCCGAGCACCAATGCTTTATATTGCACCGTATTCTGGTGTAGCTATGGCTGAAGAGTTCATGTTTGATGGTAAGGATGTATTAATTGTTTATGATGATTTAACAAAACAAGCTGCGGCTTATCGTGAATTATCATTACTATTACGTAGACCTCCAGGCCGTGAAGCTTACCCTGGTGACGTGTTCTACTTACATAGTAGATTATTAGAAAGAGCGACAAAATTAAACGATGAATTAGGTGGCGGTTCAATTACTGCATTACCAATTATCGAAACACAAGCTGGCGACATCGCGAGCATATGTACCAACAAACGTTATTTCAATTACTGATGGACAAATTTTCTTACAATCAGACTTATTCTTCTCGGGTGTAAGACCTGCAATCAATGTTGGTCAGTCAGTATCACGTGTTGGTGGTTCTGCACAGATTAAAGCAATGAAAAAAGTTGCGGGTACTTTACGTTTAGACTTAGCGTCGTTCCGTGAATTAGAATCATTTGCTCAATTTGGTTCTGATTTAGATGAATTTACTGCACAAAAATTAGAACGTGGTAAACGTACAGTTGAAATTTTAAAACAAGATAAAAACCAACCACTACCTGTAGAGAACCAAGTATTAATTATCTATGCTCTAACTAAAGGTTATTTAGATGATATTCCAGTTGAAGATATCACTCGTTTTGAAGCAGAATTAAATCAATGGGCGAAATCAAATGCCTCTGAATTATTAGACGAAATCAAAACTTCTGGTGCTTTACCTAACGAAGATGCATTTGAATCAGCTATTACTGAATTCAAAAAAGTTTCAGTAAAACAGAAGCATAATAGTTATAGTAAATAAAAGGTGGTGAGATAATGGGATCTCTTAAAGAGATTGATACACGTATAAAATCAACTAAAAAGATGAAACAAATTACGAAAGCAATGAACATGGTTTCAAGTTCGAAATTGCGTCGTGCTGAAAGAAATACAAATCAATTCAGACCTTATATGGAAAAAATGCAAGATGCAATTACTGCGGTTGCTTGGTGCAGATAAAAATTCAAATCATCCAATGTTACAACAACGTGAAGTGAAGAAAAGTGGCTATATTGTCATTACAAGTGATCAAGGCTTGGCCGGCGCGTATAATGCAAATGTATTGAAGCATTTAGTTAACGATATTGAGAATAAACATGCTAGCAAAGATGAATATTCAATTTTAGTATTAGGGCAAACTGGTGTGGACTTCCTTAAAAATAAAGGTTATGAAATTCATGATTCACTTGTTGAAGTACCTGATCAACCTTCATTTAAAGAAATACAAGCGATCGCTAAAAAAGCGGTAGATTTATATAGCGATGAAGCAGTAGATGAGGTTAAAATCTACTATAGTCATTTCGTCAGTGTATTAGAAAATACACCTTCCATGAAAACCGTACTTCCATTGTCTCCAGAAGATTCAAGTTTAGGACATGGTCAAATGTCTTCTTATGAATTTGAGCCAGACAAAGAAGCAATCTTAAGCGTTATTCTACCTCAGTATGTAGAGAGTTTAATATATGGAACGATTTTAGATGCAAAAGCAAGTGAACATGCGACGCGTATGACTGCTATGAAAAATGCATCTGATAATGCGACAGAGATTATTGATGATTTATCAATTGAATATAACAGAGCTAGACAAGCAGAAATCACTCAACAAATTACTGAAATTGTTGGTGGATCAGTTGCGCTTGAATAATTATTAAAGGAGGCAAAAAAGCATGGGATTAGGCCGTGTAACACAAATTATGGGTCCAGTAATTGATGTTCGCTTTGAGCACAATGAAGTTCCAGAAATTAACAATGCTTTAACAGTCGACGTTGAAAGAGATGAAGGTACTGTCACGCTTACATTAGAAGTTGCATTACAACTTGGCGATAATGTAGTACGTACGATTGCAATGGATTCAACTGATGGTGTTAAACGTGGTACAGAAGTTCGAGATAGTGGTGAAAGTATCAGCGTACCAGTTGGAGATATTACACTAGGTCGAGTATTTAATGTACTTGGCGACACAATTGATTTAGATGAAAAAATTGAAGATTCAGTTCGACGTGATCCAATTCATAGAGAAGCACCTGCATTCGATGAATTATCTACTAAAGTTGAAATTTTAGAAACAGGAATTAAAGTCATCGATTTATTAGCACCATATATCAAAGGTGGTAAAATCGGTTTATTCGGTGGAGCCGGTGTTGGTAAAACTGTATTAATTCAAGAATTAATTAATAACATTGCTCAAGAACATGGTGGTATTTCTGTATTTGCGGGTGTTGGTGAACGTACACGTGAAGGTAATGACTTATACTTCGAGATGAGCGAAAGTGGTGTTATTAAGAAAACTGCAATGGTATTCGGTCAAATGAATGAACCGCCTGGTGCACGTATGCGTGTAGCATTATCTGGTTTAACAATGGCAGAATATTTCCGTGACGAACAAGGACAAGATGTATTACTATTCGTTGATAACATTTTCAGATTTACACAGGTCTGGTTCAGAAGTATCAGCATTGTTAGGTCGTATGCCTTCAGCTGTTGGGTACCAACCAACATTAGGTACAGAAATGGGACAATTACAAGAACGTATTACATCAACAAACAAAGGTTCGGTTACTTCAATCCAAGCGGTATTCGTACCTGCCGATGACTATACTGACCCTGCGCCAGCAGCAGTATTTGCTCACTTAGATGCAACTACAAACTTAGAACGTAAATTAACTGAAATGGGTATCTATCCAGCGGTTGATCCGTTAGCATCTACTTCAAGAGCACTTGACCCAACAATTGTTGGACAAGATCATTATGAAATAGCACGTGATGTACAATCTACTCTACAAAAATATAGAGAGTTACAAGATATCATTGCTATTTTAGGTATGGATGAATTATCGGAAGAAGATAAACAAACTGTAGAACGCGCACGTCGTATTCAGTTCTTCTTATCACAAAACTTCCACGTAGCAGAACAATTCACTGGTCAAAAAGGTTCTTACGTTCCAGTTCAAAAAACTGTAGAAGGTTTCAAAGCAATTTTAGATGGCGAGTATGACCATATCCCAGAAGATGCATTCCGTCTTGTTGGTAGTATGGAAGAAGTAATTGCTAAAGCTAAAGACATGGGTGTTGAAGTTTAAAAATTAGGAGGTATGGATAATGAACACATTAAGCCTAAATATTGTCACTCCTAATGGTTCTGTTAACAACCGAGAAGATGTTAATCTTGCAGTGTTCCAAACAACTGCAGGTGAGATCGGTGTCATGTATGGACATATTCCAACAGTTGCGGCACTTGAAATTGGCTATGTCAAAATTAACTTTGATAATGGTTCAGAATATATTGCAGTGAGTGAAGGTTTTGTTGAGGTTAGACAAGATAAATTATCGGTTATTGTACAAACTGCAGAACCTGCTAACGAAATAGATGTAGCTAGAGCAGAATTAGCTAAATCTAGAGCAGAATCTCATATAAATAATGAAGAAGATAATAGTGACATTAGTAGAGCTAAGCGTGCGTTAGAACGCGCTAACAACCGTATTCGTGTCGCTAACTTACAATAAATATTATTTGAAATTTGAAGTTCCTAACAACAGGGACTTCATTTTTTTATTATAAAAAATTTCAACATGCTCATAGTTCGTAAATTTTATTGAAGGATGACCTATAAATAAATTGGCTTAATTACTATATAGAAAATTTTATCACGCGATATACATAAAATATTTTTATCTTTATATTTAATATGAATATCTTTTATGCTATTAGGGAATAGCAAAATATAACATTTAGTTATATTAGGGGTTTGATCGCTGTTCTTAAGTATCTTTTAGAGCCAATTTCGTGTAAAATAGTTGAATAGTATCAAGTGAGGAGTATGGCTTATGGAGTATTTAGGACAATTTTCAGTTGTACATCTTATCTTACATGTGCTTTGTATTTGTCTTGCTTATTGGGCACTTAACTCAATAAGGTTAGAGCAATTTTTTAAAAAAGGGTATCCGGCTCAAGTACAAATATGTATGATATTTTTAGCAATATTGTTAGGTACAGCAGTAAGTAATTTTATTGTAGATTTACTACAATTTTCAACTCAAATAAAATATTTAGCACAATAATTCAAATATCTGTATCTTTGTTTGGTTTACAGATATAATAATTTAAGAGTACATAAAAAAAGATGAATTTTAATGAAATATAAAAGTAGTTAAGTGGAGGATTTAAGATGGATATGATAGAGATTAATGGTGGAAATAGATTAACTGGTGAAGTGAAAGTATCAGGTGCAAAAAATGCTGTATTACCAGTATTAACTGCTTCACTATTAGCATCAAAAGGTGTTAGTAAACTTATGAATGTACCAAGCACTTAGTGATGTGGAGACGATTAATAATGTGATTTCAACATTAAACGCAGATGTTTCATACAATAAAGAAGAAGAATCTGTCACTGTTGATGCTACAAAGGAATTAAATGAAGAGGCACCATATGAGTATGTGAGTAAAATGAGAGCAAGTATACTTGTAATGGGTCCATTATTAGCTCGTCTAGGTCATGCAAAAGTTGCATTGCCAGGTGGTTGTGCAATTGGTTCAAGACCTATCGAACAACATATCAAAGGCTTTGAAGAGTTGGGTGCCGATATCCATATGGACGGTGGTTTTATTTATGCCGACACTGAAAATGGATTGAAAGGTACTTCAATTCACTTAGATTTTCCAAGTGTAGGAGCGACTCAGAATATCATTATGGTCGCATCATTAGCTGAAGGTAAAACAGTATTAGAAAACGTAGCACGTGAACCAGAGATTGTTGATTTAGCAAACTATATCAATGAAATGGGCGGTAATGTAGTAGGCGCCGGTACGGATACGATAACTATTCATGGTGTTGAAGCATTACATGGTGTGGAACATTCGATTATTCCTGACAGAATTGAAGCAGGAACGTTACTTATTGCGGGTGCAATTACACGTGGTGATATAATTGTAAACGGAGCTATCAAAGAACACATGACAAGTTTAGTTTATAAATTAGAAGAAATGGGCGTAAATTTAGATTATCAAGGTGATACGATCCGTGTTACAGCAGATGGTCCATTAAATCCTGTAGATATTAAAACACTTCCTCATCCAGGTTTTCCAACAGATATGCAATCACAAATGATGGCACTGTTACTTACAGCAGACGGCCATAAAGTAGTGACTGAAACAGTATTTGAAAATAGATTTATGCATGTTGGAGAATTCAAACGCATGAACGCTAAGATACAGGTTGAAGGTAGAAGCGCAAAAATTGAAGGTAAAAGTGAGCTTCAAGGCGCTCAAGTAAAAGCAACAGATTTACGTGCAGCTGCGGCACTTATTTTAGCAGGACTTGTAGCTGATGGCACAACCCAAGTTACTGAGTTAATACACTTAGATAGAGGTTATGTAGATTTACATGGTAAATTAAAATCTTTAGGTGCCGATATCAAACGTACACAAAAATAATACTTCAATGTATTAATATAGAACTCGCAACGAAAGAAGATTTGGAGGAAGCAAACGATGGAGACAATTTTCGATTATAATCAAATTAAAGATATTATTCCACACAGACAACCTTTTTTATTAATTGATCGCGTGATTGAATATGAAGAGGGCAAACGTTGTGTTGCTATTAAACAAGTTTCTGGGAATGAGCCATTTTTCCAAGGACATTTTCCTGAATTTGCAGTTATGCCAGGCGTATTAATTACAGAAGCCCTAGCACAAACAGGTGCGGTAGCTATTTTAAATAGTGATGCAAATAAAGGCAAGCTTGCATTATTTGCGGGTATCGATAAATGTCGATTTAAAAAACAAGTCACACCAGGTGACACTTTGCAGTTAGAAGTTGAAATAACGAAGATGCGTGGACCAATTGGAAAAGGGACTGCGAAAGCAACTGTTGATGGTCAACTTGCATGTAGTTGTGAATTAACATTTGCAATACAAGATAAAGCATAAATAAAGTGCCTTAAGGATTTGTGAATTTCACTAAATCCTTAAGGCATTTTTGCGTTTAGTATTTACTTTTCGAATCTTTCATCTTTAAGTCTTGGTTTAGATTGCATCATACGATTAAATGATTTTTTCAATTCTTCACCAGTTAGGCCTTCATCAATCAATTGTTCTAATAAACTTTCTGCATAAACTTGTCTCAAAGTATAGATGTGACACTCAAAAACTACAGAAATAGTGCCATCTAATTGACTAATGTTTTTAATCGTTGCGTCAAATAGCGCAGGGTCATTAGCAGGACGTGTAATGACAACGCGAATATCCAAGAGATCTTCATTGTTCATATGCTGTTTCATAGTTTCATAATGGAAGTCTGAAATGACGATTTCAAGCAACTTGACCAGTACCACTATTTTCTTTATTTATAATGACTCCATCTTCTAATTCATATTCAGTAACTCCGCCATTTTCTGATACGATTTGAAATCGAACGGCTTTAAATGTTTTCATCGTCTTCACATCCAATTGATTAATTTAAAATCTACTATAATTGCATTTATATAATCATTATAACGTAATTTCAAAAGAGAAAGGTGAAATTTGTAGAAATTAGTAGTAATTTACTTTTTAGTTTATGGAAAAGTGAGTTTTGACTCAATTTATAAATTTAATTATGATTAAAACACAAAGGAGGTGACCTATGATTAATAACATCGTCATTGTAGGACGATTAACAAAAGATCCCAAAATTTATGAAAAGGAGGGCAAGAAATTAGCTACCTTTTGTGTAGCGGTAAATAGAAACTATAAAGATAAAGATCAAAATACAGTCTGTGATTACTTGTATTGTAAAGCATTTGGTAAAATTGCCGACAATATTGAAAAGTATATCAATCAAGGATCACTTGTAGGTATTACGGGACAAATGCAATCACGTAAATTTGAAAAAGAAGGACAGATGCATTTTGTATCAGAACTTTATATTGAAACAATTAAATTCATGTCTCCACGAATTAAAAATGAAACTGATGAACTTTTTGAACCATTCCCATTAGAGCAAGAACATGAATCATTCAACGAAATTAATATTCAAGAAAATGATATATACGAAATTGTATAAACTCCCACTTAAAATTTATCCCACATTAAACTATTCCAATTAATATACATTAAATCCTACTATCAATTATACTTCTTTCAGGCTATTCCTCTTAATAATGCCCAATCTAGAGGAATAGCTTTACATATTATATCCATAAATATATGCGACAAAAAATAAAGGAATGTAAAAGCACTGTAAATTTCAATTCACAAAACATCTTAAAAATGCGAGTTATAGCATTTATATAATACAGAATAATCAGTTTAATTACGAAGATGTTACAAGGTTATAGGGCCAATAATAGTACAAAAGGTTATCATGATAGTGCTTATATGCTTAAATATACATAAAAATGAGTATTGTTGATGTAATTAGGTTGTAAAAAAAAGCTTATTTTTTTATTTCACTGTAACCTACAAAGAATTTTTGAATGGTATAATTGTACTTGCAAATTAATCATAAAATAAATTAATCACCTTATAGGAGGACTTTTTAACAATGAAAAAAACAGTAATCGCATCAACTTTAGCACTAGGATTAGGCGTAACAGGAGCAGTAAATTCAGCTGACGCTTCAGAACAAGGCGTAGACAAAGCAGAATTAGCTCAATTAGCGCAATCAAATTCAGAACAATTAAATGAAGCACCTGTACAAGAAGGCGCTTATGACATAGATTTTAATTATAATGGTACAGACTATAGCTTTGAATCAGATGGTACAAACTTTAGCTGGAGCTTTGGTGGAGGATCAACTGAAGCACCCGCACAACAAGAAGCACCAGGCAGAACAAGCGACTGAGCCAGCTCAACAAGAAGCACCAGCTGAACAAGCTGCAGAGCCAGCTCAACAAGAAGCACCAAAAACTGAAACAACTCAACAACCACAACAAGAATCTGCTTCAAAAGAATCAAGTGAAGCTTCAAGTGGTTCATCAGTAAATGTTAACTCTCATTTACAAGCAATTGCTCAACGTGAATCAGGCGGCGACCTTAACGCTGTTAACCCATCATCAGGTGCGGCAGGTAAATACCAATTCCTACAAAGTACTTGGGATTCAGTAGCACCAGCAGCTTACCAAGGTGTATCTCCAACAGAAGCACCTGAATCAGTACAAGATGCGGCGGCAGTTAAACTTTATAACACTGCGGGCGCTTCACAATGGGTTACTGCATAATTTAGTCAGTAATTAATTATTAATAATATAGAACAGTGCCAACAAAGTCAGAAACTTTGTTGGCACTTTTTTGTGCATATTTTCTGCTGAGATAACTACACCTTCTAGTTAGTTAATGTACAATTTCTATGATATATACAACATAGACTTTTTATTGAAGTACGTTCTTTTGCAATGTCATACTACATTTGTTATGTTTAAAGAAATAATAATATATGAAAATCTACTAGGGGAGCCTTTATGGCTGAGATGATTTAGTTCAGACCCTTACGACCTGATTTGGTTAATGCCAACGTAGGAAAGTAGTTTAATTTATAATTGAATTGCTTAGCCTTTCTATTAATTAACTACATTCTTACTTGGAATGTAGTTTTTTTATATTTAGGAGGACTTAAAGTGTTATTTTCAAAAGAATTAAAAACAGATGCCAAGCCTATTATTGATGACATCTATAATGATCCATTTATACAAGAAATGTTACAAGGTCATTTATCGAAAGATGCTACTAAATTTTATTTAAGAGCAGATGCATCTTATTTAAAGGAGTTTGCTAATATTTACGCATTACTTATACCTAAAATGGAGCAAATGGAAGATGTGAAATTTTTAGTTGAGCAGATCCAATTTATAGTTGATGGAGAAGTAGAGGCACACGAAATATTGGCTGAATATGTAAATGAACCTTACAATGAAATAGTAAAAGAAAAAGTTTGGCCACCGAGTGGCGATCACTATATTAAACATATGTATTTTAATGCTTTTGCTAAAGAAAATGCGGCATATACAATTGTTGCCATGGCGCCTTGTCCATATGTGTATCAAGTTATTGCACAACAAGCGTTACAAGACAATACTTTGAATACCAATTCTATTTTGGCAAAATGGTTTGAATTTTATAGTACCGAAATGGATGAACTTGTGCATGTTTTTGATAATTTAATGGATAAATTGACACAAAATTGTACGAAACAAGAGAAAGATGATATAAAAGATTGTTTCTTACAGAGTACAGTTCATGAGCGTAAATTTTTTAATATGTCATTCACGGAAGAAGAATGGCCTTATGGAGGGGTTAATAATGAATAAACCTAAAATTGCTTTAACTATAGCAGGCACTGATCCAACGGGTGGCGCAGGCGTCATGGCAGATTTAAAATCATTTCATGCTTGTGGCGTATACGGTATGGTCGCGATTACGAGTATCGTAGCGCAAAACACAAAAGGCGTTCAACATATTCATAACATAGAAACAAGTTGGTTATCCGAGCAATTAGAAAGTATCTTTGATGATGAGTTGCCTCATGCGTTGAAAACAGGCATGATTGCTTCAAAAGAAATGATGGAATTAATACAATATTATTTAAAGCAATATCCAGAGATCCCTTATGTGATAGATCCTGTAATGTTAGCTAAAAGTGGTGACTCGTTGATGGATGAGGATGCTAAAGCTGACTTGCAAAACATTTTATTACCTTATGCTACTGTGGCAACACCAAACTTGCCTGAAGCAGAGGAAATAACAGGATTAACGATACAAGATGAAGCATCAATTTATAAAGCAGGTGACATTTTCATTAATGAAATTGGCAGCAAAGGTGTTGTAATTAAAGGTGGACATTCAGAGGATTTAGACTTCGCTAAAGATTATTTATTCACTAAAGAAAATGTATATACTTTTGAAGAACCTCGATATGATACAAAACATACGCATGGTACCGGATGTACTTTTTCGGCAGTGATTACTGCAGAATTAGCAAAAGGCAAAACAATATATGAAGCAGTGAATAAAGCAAAACAGTTCATTTCTTTAAGTATTAAACACACACCTGAAATTGGTCAAGGTAGGGGACCAGTTAATCATTTTGCATATATGAAAGAGGTAGGATTAGATGATGAATAATTTAGAAGCACTCAGAAATAATAACCCGTTAGTTATTTGTTATACAAACGATGTTGTTAAAAATTTTACCGCAAATGGCTTATTAAGTTTAGGTGCAAGTCCTGCAATGAGTGAAGCACCAGAGGAAGCGTCAGATATGTTAACACACGCAAATGCTTTACTGATTAATATTGGCACGCTGACTAAAGATAAAGAGTCAGATATTTTAAAAATTGCGAAGGTAGCTAATCAAATTGGAACACCAATCGTCTTTGATCCTGTTGCTGTAGGGGCATCACAATACCGCAAAGATTTTTGTGAGACATTTTTAAATGAAGTAAAGGTAGCAGTTATCAAAGGTAATGCATCAGAAATTTTAACACTTATTGATAATGATACACAGATGAAAGGTACAGATAGCGAAATGAATCTGGATGCTGTAAATATTGCTGAAAAAGCTCATAAACAATTTGGGACAGCAATTGTTATCACAGGTAAAGAAGATATTGTAGTGCATGAAGATAAAATTGTGAAACTGGCTAATGGTTCGCCTATGCTTGCAAAAGTGACAGGTGCAGGTTGTTTATTAGGTGCTGTGATAGCTAGCTTTTTAAAATCTAACCAGCAACCACAATTAAATCAATTGGTAGAAGCAGTTACTGTATATAATATTGTTGCTGAACAAGCTGAAAAAATTTCGGATAATCGAGGGCCTGGCGCATTTATGGTTGAATTAATGAATGCATTATATCAAGTCACATATGATGATTATTTGAATTTAATACGCAGTCAAGAGGTGCAATAATGTTTGATAAAAATAAACTAAAACTTTATTTTATTTGTGGAACGCAAGATGTTGCAGAAGATAAATCGATTATTGATGTTGTAACTGAAGCTTTAGAAGCAGGTATAACGCTATTTCAGTATAGAGAGAAAGGGGAAACTGCATTAGTAGGTGATGATAAAGTGAAGTTAGCACAACAATTACTTTCTTTGTGTCATCAATACGATGTACCTTTTATAGTAAATGATGATGTGAGTTTAGCTAAAGACATTGATGCAGATGGTATTCATGTAGGGCAAAATGATTTAGAAGTAAATGAATTTGCACAACAATTTGAAAATAAAATCATTGGTCTGAGTGTAGGTGATGTAGATGAGTACTTAAATTCTGATTTGAAATATGTTGATTATATAGGCGTCGGTCCAATGTTTGCAACGACATCTAAAGATGATGCAAGTTTGCCGGTTGGTCCAGAAATGATTACACAATTAAGACATTACGTTAATGATTTTCCTATTGTTGCGATTGGCGGCATCAATTTAGATAATACACCATCTATAATTCATGCCGGGGCAGATGGTATATCAATTATTTCGGCAATTGCTAAAAGTCAAAATATAAGTGAATCAGTGAGACAATTTTTACAAACTGTTGAATAATGTATAAAAATTTCTTTTTTTGTTTTCTACTTCCCTATGAGTATGATAAAATAAATTCTATGTGAATAAATCATTAGAGGTGGAAAAATGAAGAAGAAAGCGCTACTCCCTTTATTATTAGGTGTAATGGTCTTTTTAGCAGGTTGTGACTATTCTAAACCTGAAAATAGAGATGGGTTTTTCTATAATACGTTCGTAAATCCAATGGACAGTCTTATACATTGGTTAGGAACTAGTTTTAATAACGACTATGGACTAGCAATTATTGTCATTGTATTGGCGATGCGTATCATATTATTACCATTCATGTTATCGAATTATAAAAACAGTCACATGATGCGTGAAAAAATGAAAGTTGCTAAACCGGATATTGATGCAATTCAAGAAAAGGTTAAGCGTTCACGTACGCAAGAAGAAAAAATGGCAGCTAACCAAGAAATGATGGAAGTTTACAAGAAATATGATATGAATCCGATGAAGAGCATGTTAGGTTGTTTACCAATCTTGCTTCAAATGCCAATCATCATGGGTCTTTTCTTCGTATTGAAATATCCTTCAAGTGGTGGTTTCACTGAACACCCAGATTTCTTATGGTTTAACTTAGCTCAACCAGATATTTGGATTACGATTATAGCAGGTGTCTTATACTTCTTACAAGCTTATGTTTCAAGTAAGAGTATGCCAAACGAACAGCGTCAAATGGGTTATATGATGATGATTATTTCACCAATTATGATTGTGTGGATTTCATTAAGTTCTGCATCAGCATTAGGTCTATATTGGTCAGTCAGTGCCGCATTCTTGATTGTACAAACACAAGTAGCGAATATGCATTATTCTAAACTTGCTAAAAAAGAAGTTGCACCTATGATTGAAGCAATGGAGAAAAACAAAGCTGAAGCGACAAGTAAAGGTAAAAACACACAAGTTGTTTCTAAGAAAAATAAGAAAAAATAAATTGTTTGAATTTTAAACAAATTTGTAATAAAAAGGCGTCGTAGTATAACTACGACGCCTTTTTTGTATTATTTGAAATACCATTCATTAAAAAATTGAGTTACAAATACTTCCATATACTCATGTCTTTGTTGTGCAAGCTGTTTAGCGGTTGGTGTATGCATTAATGCTTTAAGTTTAAACAGTTTTTCATAAAAGTGTTTAATAGCTGATGCTTGGAACAGTATTACTATCGATTTCTTTGTTAGACAAAGTATCATTGTATTCTCCTTCTATCCACATGGGTTCTCCGAAATGGCCAGCAAATTGGAAAGTACGAGCAATGCCAATTGCACCAATAGCATCGAGGCGATCAGCATCACGTACAATTTGGCCTTCTATTGATAATGAAATATCATTATTTTCTCCATTTTTATAACTCATATGTTCAATAATATGTAGAATAGCTTCTTGCTGTTGTATTGGCGACTGAAGTTGAGTCAGAAATTGTGTTAATTTAGGTTTTGCTTGGTCGGCATCAGTTAGTTTTGCGTCAATCGTATCATGTAATAAACTAGCTAGTTGAATGGTTAATAAATTTCCAACTTGCTCTTGTTGCGCAATGTATTTTGCCATTTTAACGACACGCAATACGTGAGCGACATCGTGGCCAGTTGCATCATCTTTATGAAATGCTTCCATATATATCTGCGCTGAATTGACTATCTCTTGTGGATTCATTTAAACGCCTCTTTTCATAGAAATAAAGTTATTTAAGCTAGTGATTTAATATGATTATTCACTTTATAATAAAGAAAGCCCAAAGCAATATTGATGTTAATCGATTACTTTGGACAGAGTTAAATTATTATAAAATAGGTGATAAGAGTCTTGCAATGCCTTCTTTAAATTTAATCCACAAACTTCTCTGCTCATAACGCTCTTTTGTTAGTCGATAGGATAAGGCTAAATCTTTTTCAAAAGTGGCTTTAAGTTCTTTCGTTATGAAAGTGTCATAAATAAAAGCATTAATTTCAAAGTTTAAAGTAAAGCTTCGGTGATCCATGTTTGTAGTACCCACACTTGCAACTTCGTCATCGATAAGCAGTATTTTTGAATGTAAAAATCCATTATCATAATGGAAAATATTCGCACCTGCATCTAAAAGTGATGCTACGTTATTATAGGTAGCCCAATATACAAACGGATGGTCAGGTTTATTAGGAATCATGATATTCACCTCGACGCCACCTAAAGCTGCGATTTTTATCGCGTCTAAGAATGATTGATCTGGAATAAAATAAGGAGATTGAATATGAATAGATTGTTTAGCAGAAGTAATCATTTTCAAATAACCATATTTGATTTGTTCCCACTCTTCATCTGGCCCACTAGATGCGATTTGGACACCTATTGTACCTCCAGAATCCACATCAGGAAAATAACGTTCAGCATATTTCAAATTATCACGTGTTGATTGAACGTTCCAATCGAGCATAAAACGTAATTGAAGTGCGTTAACAGCATCGCCAACGATGCGCAAATGTGTATCTCTCCAGTAACCAAATTTTTTCTTTAATCCTAAATATTCATCACCAACATTAAAACCGCCGATGTAGCCAATATGTCCATCAATGATTACTAACTTTCGGTGATTTCGATTGTTCATTCTTAAATTGATTAATGGCAATTTAGAAGGAAAAAAGGCTTCAACTTTGCCACCTTTTTTTCGAAATGATTTAAAATCTTTAAGTGATAAACTACGCGAGCCCATGTCATCATAAAGCATCTTCACTTCTAACCCTTGTTCAAGTTTTTGCTCGAGCGCTGTTAAAATTCGTTTACCTAAGTCATCATTTCTAAAGATATAGTATTGGATATGGATATAATCTTTTGCCTCATTTATATCTTTAATAAGTGCATCAAACTTTTCTTTACCGTCTGTAAAGATATCAATATCATTGTCTGTTGTTAAAAAGGCGACATTATTGTATAACAACATTTGAACCATATCTTTAAATTTAACAATTTGATGATTACCTTTTGAAAATTCATCGTTCTTTAAGGCTTCTAATTGTTCATTAACAATCATTTCAATACCTATTTTATCTTCTTCATCTAAAGTGAAGATACGGTTGCGCTGAATTTGTCGCCCAAACAATAGATAGATGATAAAGCCTAATATAGGTATGAAAACTAACACTAACAGCCACGCCCACACGGCGCCCGCCGAACGTCGTTCCATAAAAATAATTGTGAAGGCAAAGATAAGGTTTAATATAAATGCGCCAAGAAAAATGATGTTAAGAATAACGTTTGTATTGTTAAACGTTAAAGAAAATATATCTATCATATTAAACCTCCAAAATGCGTTTCAGTTATTTAAAGTACTATAAAAGTCTTAATTATTGTAACATGAATATAAGGTTTTATCATTTGACTAATACCGCATAGGGGTATAACATATAATTGAAATTATTAGGAGGCGTGTAATATATGGCGGAAATACAAAAAGCGCATCACTCAGAACAAATTAAATCTAATTTAAAATCAAGATTAAATCGTATAGAAGGCCAAGTGAGAGCGATTAATCGCATGGTAGATGAAGATGTTTATTGTGATGACGTACTCACACAAATTAGAGCTACTCGTTCTGCTTTAAATAGTGTTGCTACTAAATTACTAGACCATCATATGAAAAGTTGTATTATGGATAAAGTAGAGCAAGGACAACAAGAGGAAGCTATGGAAGAACTATTGGTTACATTTCAGAAATTAATGAAGGATTAGGCAAGGTGAACGTAGTGGAAACAAAAGTGATTTATATTTCTGGTATAGAAAATGAAACACAGCAAAAACATATCAAACAGCGGCTTATGCAATTACACGGTGTAGACCAAGTTAATATCGAAATCAAGAGCAATAATGGCAAAATTTTCATTGATTTTGAAACCCCCGCAAGTTTAAATAATCTAGAAAAAGAAGTTTATGATTTAGGATATGAAATTTTATATTAAACTGAAATGCTGAAAACAGATTATAGTTTCACTTTAAGTGGTGTTTGTTATTTTTAAAAACTTATTTTACAAAGAAAAACTATTTTTACGATGTAATTATACAATAAAATTGACTAAATATTTGATTATAATAAAAAAATTTTGAATATAATGTAGTATTTAGTAATTAAATAGGGTAAGATATAGTAGAAGCAAGTAATTTAGGGGTGATGATATGAGTAAAGATAACGAAAAGATTCAAAATGTAGTTAAACTATTATCATCATTAGGGGTAAACATAAAGAAAACAAAATCAAGATTAGAAGTTATGCAGACTTTGCCGACAACTGTGAAAGCCGCTAACGAATTGAAATAGTAAAGTTACCCAACTAAGCGATTGGAGCAGTGTGTTCTAGTCGTTTTTTGTTATACAGAAAAGCTGTTTTATTAAATAATTGGTATAAAAAAAGAACTGTTATGATCATTGAGATGATTGTAACAGTTCTTTTTGTTGGAAGTAGAAATTAAAATGTAATCATTCTTTATTTTGTTTTTTGAATGTCAGGTGAGTACTGTTTCGGTTGATGATAAGAAATGGATAATAACACACCAACACCACACATTAAACTCCATAAGGAACTACCACCGTAACTTATAAATGGTAATGGAATACCAGTAATAGGTAATAACTGTATTGTCATACCTATATTTTGTAATACGTGGAATAGAATAAGTGCCGTGTAACCAATAATAAATAACTTGCTGAATGGTAATTCTATTTTAGTCGCAAGTCTAACTAAGTGGAACATAAATCCTAAGAACACTAGAATTAAAACGACTGAGCCAATGAAGCCAAACTCTTCTCCAATAACAGAGAAAATGAAATCAGTATGATTCTCAGGTATATATACTTCACCTTGATTGAAGCCTTTACCAAACAGTTGACCAGATCCAATGGCTTTAAGTGATTCTGTTAAATGATAGCCGTCGCCACTGCTATAAGTATAAGGATCTAGCCATGAACTAATACGTCCGAGTTGATAGGTCTTAATGCCCAAACTATTCTCAATAAGCGAGGGCTTGAAAATAATAGATAAGATGATACTTGAAGCTAAGACGAATACTGCAATAAACAATGGTGCAATTATTTTCCATGTGATACCACTTACTATAATTACACCAACAATAATGGCACATATAACAAGCGTTGTACCTAAGTCATTTTGTAGTAGAATTAGCCCCATAGGGATAACAGAAATACCAAAAATTTTCAGTAGTAATTTAAAATCTGTCTCCAATGATTTATTGAAAGTGAATTGATTATGCTTTGAAATTAGTTTAGCAAGCGCCAATATCAACACTATTTTCATAAATTCTGAAGGCTGTACACTGATTGGACCTAGTTTATACCAACTTTTCGCACCATTTATAATAGGTGTGAACGGTGTTTCTGGAATAATGATTAATATAAATAAGGTCGCACAAAGAAGAAAGTACAATAAATATGTATATTTCATTAGTTTCTTAGGTGAAATTAACATGATTAAAAATGCTATGAATCCACCAAAGACATAATACAGAATTTGTCTAATGCTAAAGTTGGCGCTATATTGGCCACCACCCATAGCTGAATTGATTATTGTTACACTAATAATTGCTAACAATACGAGGAAGCCTACTAAAGTCCAGTCGACCCGCCGTATCCAATGGTTGTTTTTTAATTGACGTGAAGTACTCATTTCTTACTCCTTTGAAAAGCTTAGTTTTCTTTAACTTTGTAATATATATAGATTTTACCGAACTTTTATGTATATTGCTAGAAGTAGGGTGCTAAATTGAAAAATTATAATAAGATAACCGTATATTGATAAGTTAAAGTTATTACTTTTAATCCATTGTAAAGTGCCATATACTAAATTGAAAAATAAAAAGTTTTTATACTACTAAACAAATGCAAAAAAATATTGAATCGTGATATGATGTAGTTTAAGAATTGTATATGGAGGCTAAAGTATGGCTAAAGAAAATGTATGTATCGTATACGGAGGAAAAAGTGCGGAACACGATGTTTCAATATTAACAGCACAAAATGTCTTGAACGCGATTGATAAAGATCAATATCAAATAGACATCATTTACATAACAAATGAAGGTGACTGGAAAAAGAAAGAAAATATCGTAGACACTATAAATGAAATAGACACTTTACGTTTAACAGATGTTGCTCGCAGGTGAAATCTCTCAACTACTTAGTATTGGTAGCACAGGGAACGCCTATAGTGCAGTTTTCCCAGTATTACATGGACCGAATGGTGAAGATGGTACAATTCAAGGTTTATTTGAAGTATTAGATATACCATATGTAGGAAACGGTGTTTTAGCTGCCTCAAGCTCGATGGATAAACTTGTTATGAAACAATTATTCGCGCATAGAGGATTGCCTCAACTACCTTATGTGAGCTTTTTAAGAAGTGAATATCATAAATATGAAAATAACATTTTGAAACTTGTACATGACAAGTTAGAATATCCAGTATTTGTAAAACCAGCAAACTTAGGTTCTAGTGTTGGTATTAGTAAATGTAATAACGAAGAAGAATTGAAAGTTGGTATTGAAGAAGCATTCCAATTTGATCGTAAATTAGTAATTGAACAAGGTATTGATGCGAGAGAAATAGAAGTAGCTGTACTTGGTAATGATTATCCTGAAACGACTGCGCCAGGTGAAGTGATTAAAGATGTAGCATTCTATGATTATAAAGCGAAGTATAAAGATGGAAAAATAAAATTAGATATTCCTGCTGATTTAGATGAAGAAGTGCAAACAACATTAAGAAATATGGCTGTCGAAGCATTTAAAGCAACAGATTGTTCTGGTTTGTTACGAGCTGATTTCTTTGTCACTGAAGACAATCAAATTTTTATTAATGAAACAAATGCAATGCCAGGCTTTACTGCTTATAGTATGTACCCAAGACTTTGGGAAAATATGGGCGTAACATATGCGGAATTAATTGAAAGATTAATTGAATTAGCGAAAGAAAAACATGAAGATAAGAAACAAAATAAATACAAAATTGACTGAGGCGAATGAATAATGATTGAAGTAACTTTAGAACAAATCCAAGACTGGATTCCATGTGACATTGATAATGAATATTTAGATCATACGATTAAAGGTGTTTCTATTGATTCACGTGTAATCAACAATCAAAATTTATTCATCCCATTTAAAGGTGAAAATGTAGATGGACACAAATACGTCGCACAAGCATTGAAGGATGGCGCGGGTGCAGTATTTCATCAAAAAGACGTAACATTAGATGAAAATATAAACGGTCCAGTGATATGGGTAGAGCACACACTCAAAGCATTACAACAATTAGCTAAAGCTTATTTAGAATTTGTTGGGCCACAAGTCATTGCAGTGACAGGTTCAAATGGTAAGACCACGACCAAAGACATGATTGAAAGTGTTTTAAAGCCACAGTTTAAAGTTAAAAAAACACAAGGCAATTATAACAACGAAATTGGGTTACCATTAACAATATTAGAATTAGATCAAGATACTGAGATTTCAATTTTAGAAATGGGGATGTCAGGTTTTAATGAAATTGAGCTATTGTCAAAATTAGCGGAACCTAATATAGCGGTAATTACTAACATTGGTGAATCACATATGCAAGATTTAGGTTCTAGAGAGGGTATTGCCCAAGCTAAAGCTGAAATTACAATAGGATTAAGAAAGAATGGTGTCTTTATTTATGATGGTGATGAACCATTATTAGAATCTCACGTTGCGAAAATAGAAGATGCAGATATAGTAAGTATTGGTAAAGACAAAGACAACACACTCGTTTGTCAGATTGAAGATATTGAAAACGCAGGTATCGCATTTAATATTAACGGAGAAGAGAGATTCGAATTACCAATATTAGGTGAACATAATATGAAGAACGCAACAATCGCAATTGCTGTTGGTAAAAGATTAGGCTTAAGTTATGACACAATATTTAACAACTTACGTAAAGTAGAACTTACTGGTATGAGAATGGAACAACATTATACCAGTGACAATAGATTAGTCATTAATGATGCATATAACGCGAGCCCTACAAGTATGAAAGCGACGATTGATACCCTTTCAGCTATGAAAGGGAGAAAAATCATCGTACTTGGAGATGTGTTAGAGTTAGGTCCTGATAGTCAGATGATGCATGAAAATGTAGGTCGATATTTAGAAGATAAAAATATCGATGCATTATTTACTTTTGGTCAAGCCTCAAAATATATTAGTAACGCGGCCAAAGCTTATGTAACGTATGCAGAGCATTACGACGATAAGCAGGCTTTGATAACAACTTTACAAGCTTATGTTCAACCTGATGATAAAATTTTAGTCAAAGGTTCTAGAGGAATGAAATTAGAAGAGGTTGTCGAAGCTTTAATTTAAACATTAACCAAAAACGAGCAGTTAGAATTCGATTAGAAATCTAACTGCTCGTTTTTATTTTGCTAAAACGGGAAAACTTATATAAGACAACAATTATAAATGTAACTCATATACTCTTGTTGAAAAAACGATGTTTCAAAAAGAACTTAGAGTTAAGCTTAACAACGATACCAATGCATTGTTCAGTTAAAGAAGATTTAAAATTTAAGTTAAATAAGGGGTGAATAAGCCATATCTTACAAGTAAAATATTCTGACAATTAACAGAATAAATAAATTAATAAATTTTTTTAAGAGAGTATAAAGTAAGTTTATGAAAGAAAGTTAAACGCTTACAACCTATATATTTCGGTATTTTTGCTGTTTTAAAAGATTTTAAAACTAGTAAAGTTATTGCATTTAATCAAATTTGGTTTATTGCGATTATATACTTGAGGTGGTACTATTAAGAAGTTGAATAAACTTAAGTGAACATATATGTATATAAATACAGATAAATAAAGGAGAATTATATTGCAAAAATTTAAAGAATTAGGGCTCTCAGATAAGATGGCAGAAACCCTAGCATCAATGGGGTTCGATGACGCCACTCCTATACAAAAAGAGAGTATCCCTCTTGCCTTAGAAGGCAAAGACGTTCTTGGTCAAGCGCAAACAGGTACAGGTAAAACTGGCGCGTTTGGTATTCCACTAGTTGAAAAAGTGACAGGCCAAGAAGGCGTACAATCATTAATCCTTGCACCAACAAGAGAATTAGCTATGCAAGTAGCTGAATCAATCAGAGAATTTGCTAAAGGTCTAAACGTACAAGTTGTTACTGTATTTGGTGGTATGCCGATCGACCGTCAAATCAAATCGCTTAAAAAAGGACCGCAAATCGTTGTAGGTACGCCAGGTCGAGTGATTGATCACCTTAACCGTCGTACATTAAAAACTAATGACATCCATACGCTTATATTAGATGAAGCGGATGAAATGATGAACATGGGCTTCATCGATGATATGAAATTTATCATGGATAAAATTCCAGCTTCACAACGTCAAACAATGCTATTTTCAGCTACAATGCCAAAAGCTATTCAAACATTAGTTCAACAATTCATGAAAACACCAGTAATTGTTAAAACAATGAATAATGAAATGTCTAATCCACAAATCGAAGAATACTATACAATCGTAAAAGAATTAGAAAAATTCGATACATTTACGAATCTATTAGATGTACACCAACCAGAATTAGCTATTGTATTCGGCCGTACAAAACGTCGTGTAGATGAATTAACAAGCGCGTTAATCTCTAAAGGTTACAAAGCTGAAGGTTTACATGGTGACATTACTCAAGCGAAACGTTTGGAAGTATTGAAGAAATTCAAAAATGATCAATTAGATATCTTAGTTGCGACAGATGTTGCAGCACGAGGACTAGATATTTCAAACGTAAGCCATGTTTATAACTTTGATATTCCTCAAGATACTGAAAGCTATACACACAGAATCGGCCGTACTGGTCGTGCTTGGTAAAAAAGGTGTAGCAATCACATTTGTGAACCCAATTGAAATGGATTATATCCGTCAAATTGAACAAGCAAATAAGAGACAAATGACTGCAATGAGACCACCTCATCGTAAAGAAGTGCTTAAAGCACGTGAAAACGATATTAAAGGTAAAGTTGAAAAGTGGATGTCTAGAGAAAATGAACCAAGATTACAACGTATTGCTTCAGAATTAATTGAAGAATATAGTGATGTTGATTTAGTTGCTTCATTATTACAAGAATTGGTTGAATCAAATGACGAAGTTGATGTTCAATTAACATTTGAAAAACCATTATCTCGTGGTAAAGGCGGTCGTCAAGGTCGCGGACCAAAACGTGGCGGTCAAGGCAACAATAAACGTGGCAACAAATTTGATAATAAAAATCGTCGTTCAAAAGGCGGATTCAACAATAATAAGAAGAACGAAAAATCTTCTGACAGAAACAATAACAACAAGAAATCAATGAAAGGTCGCACGTTCGCCGACCACCAAAAATAAAAAATAATTTATCATATATGAAATTTAGGTTTAATCATTCCACTTACGTGGGATGATTTTTTTGCATTTTTTAAGAAAAGCGTCATAAAAGCTATGATGAACAATAAATATTAAGCGCAATATATTTAAAACAAGAATAGTTATTTATACGTTTTAAATGGATAATGAAATGACTATAAAAGCTATGTTATAATAAATTGAAATCTTAATTAAGGAGTGTGTATATGACTAACGACCAACTATTTAACAGAAGTCCTAAACAAGCTATGAAGTATTACTACATAATCGAAGGACTGGAATTTATTGTTAGTTTGATCGTTTCGGTTATTTTAATATTTTTATGGAGTCACTTTAATTGGTGGCATTTCATTATATATTTAATCGTTGCTTTTATAGCGTTTAACTTTGTGCGTTTATTGATCAGACCCTGGATTAAGTTTAAATATACATTTTATAGAATTAAAGAAAATTATATAGAAGTAAAATACGATTTCTTCTTTAAATCTAAAAAGATAGTGAAATTAGAACGCACACAGCTTATTGAAAGACAGAACAACCCAATTTTAAAAAAAATGAGACTTTCTAAAACTACATTAATTACTGCTTGGTCACAGGGTTAGTTTTCCGCTGATGTATACAGATGATGCGAAATCATTTGAATTACTAACTCTCAACTACTTGAGAGGAGCTGATTTTGATGTATAATCCTCAAAAATTACATCCTATTTCTTATTTAACGGGTGTTATTGAAGCTATAAAGCAAAATATCTTTTTGATTATTATTTTTTTAGTCTTTAATATTCAGGATTTTGATTTTACAAATATAACTTCATACATATTCCCGGCTATCGTTTTTGCCTTCTTTTTATTTTCATTTGTAGCACAAGTATTAAAAGTTTATAACACGACATATTGGATTGAAAATGATCATTTTATTTTAGCAACTGGTATCTTTACTAAAGAAAGAAAAGAACTTAACATACGTCGTATACAAACATTAGATACATCACAAGGCATTATAAATCAAATCGTAGGTGGCGTGAAATTACAAATCAAAACACCGAGTGATGGTATTGATTTGGACACTGTTTCTAAAAAACAAAGTGAATTAATACAACTTACAATTAAAGCAAAACAGCAAGAATTAACTAGTCAAAATGAAGAACTGGATTTAACTAGAATTCCTGAACAAGAGGACAATGAAGATATTTCGAAGCAACAATCGCAACCTGTGCGCTTATATAAACTTAATTTTAAAGAATTATTGTTTATGGCATTAACGAGTGGGGCGATAGGCGTGGCGTTTGCGGCAATTTCACCGATAATTGGTGCCTTTTCAGAAGTAATACCATGGGAATGGATCACTGGTGAATTTGCGCGGATTTCTCAAGCAATTTTTGTGATTGTGTTAATAATGGTTGCGACTATTGTTGTCGCAAGTTATATATTGGGTACATTGATTGTAATTATAAAAAACTATAATTACACTGTGACACAAAATGATAATCAATTAAATATCCGATATGGTTTATTTAATGTTAAAAGCATCACAGTGCCAACTGATAGAGTCCAAGCTGTAGTCGAAAAACAATCTTTCTTAAGAAAACTATTCGGTTTTACGTCTATACATTTTGTGATTACGAGCGATATGAATGGTAATGATAAAGACGATATTTCATTAGATGGAAATGTTATGATCTTACCTTTTATTAAACGTAAAAAAGCATTCGAAATCATTAAATCACTTATTCCTAGTATGGCGTTTGAAAATGCGGAACAGGGCATGCCTTGGAGAGGTTTCCATAGGTATTTTTGGCAAGAAACAGTCATATTGCTAGTGATTGCAACTATCGTTAATCATTTCTGGTCACCATGGTCATTTGTTATCGCGGCAGTTATTATTTTACTGCTAATTATCCATAGCCTTATAGTTATTAAATCATCTGGATTAAAAGTACGAAATGATGAACTTGTAGTACGTAATGTAACTACATTTGGATTCAAAAACACGTATTTCAAGCATGGAAAAATACTAGGTATGGAAATTAAACGAAATCCATTTTTAATTAATAGTGATTTAGGTCATTTTAATTTTATCATTGCAAAAGCTGCGGGAAATGAAGCTGTGGGTTTGAAATTTAATAATTACAAAGAAGTTGAAACACTTCAAAATTGGTATTTGAGAGGTGAGCATCATGAATGAATATAATTATATGGATAGATCTGGAAAAACAGTCATGCGCCTCTCGGCATATATCATGACGACGATATTTGTATTAATTTTAGCAGCGATATATATTGTTAATACAATGTGGTTGGAATGGCTTAATTCCAATACGATGATATGGGTCTTAATTATTGGTGTGATTATTATCGTAATTCAATTGCTGCTGGGTGCTATTTTAATTCCAATGTACCAATATCAAATCTTTAGATACAAACTAGATGAAAATGAAATCATTGTAAGAAATGGTTTGTGGTTTGTTTCAGTAATCAAAATTCCGTTATTCAGAATTCAAAATGTCGATACACACGAAGGTATTTTAATGCGCAAATATAAATTAGCAAGTTTAACGTTGTCGACAGCAGGTGGAAATACTGAGATTAAACTTATCGACAAAGATATAGCGGCTACATTAAAGTACAAAATAAAGAATGTTAATAAAACAATTGAAGTAACAGAAAATGAAGCTTCAGATATTGAGTATTCTAAAGATAATAGTGATTTAAAATAAATTACAGGCTTTATATGATTGGGGGAGACTTATGATACACGGTATAGGTGTAGATTTAATAGAGATAACAAGAATAAAAAAACTTTATAGCAGACAAGATAAATTGCTAGAACGTATATTAACTATCAATGAACTACAAAAGTTTAATTGTTTCAAAAATGAACAACGTAAAATGGAATTTCTTGCGGGTAGATTTGCTTGTAAAGAGGCTTTTAGTAAAGCACTAGGTACGGGTCTAGGTAAAACAGTAGCATTTAATGATATTGACTGTTTTAACGATGAAAATGGTAAGCCTTGTATTACCTATGAAGGCTTTAAAGTGCATGTAAGTATTACACATACGGAACATTATGCTATGAGCCAAGTTATTTTAGAAGTTTAATTTATTGAATTTTTTCTATATTCCAGTATGTTTAATTTGGTTATCCTATCATCATTGTTATAAAATTGATTTATTGTAGAAAACTAGCGAAAGCTATTTATTGAAATAGGAGGTACATACTTAATGTCTGATAAGTATTATAGATCGACGTACTTGAATGTAGATTTAAATGCTATTGTTTCAAATTTTCAAGTATTTCAAACATTACACCCAAATAAAACAGTTATGCCGGTAGTTAAGGCGAATGGTTATGGTCTTGGTAGCATTAAAATAGCACGTCAATTAATGGAAAATGGAGCTGAGTTTTTCGCAGTTGCAACACTGGATGAAGCAATTGAACTTCGTATGCATGGAATCAATGCAAAAATACTTGTACTTGGAGTTATTCCAACATATAACATAAACAAAGCAATTCAACATCGTGTAGCAATTACGGTGCCATCTAAAGCATGGCTCGCTGAAGCTATTGAAGAAATTCCAACTGATAATAAAAAAGATTTATGGCTTCATGCTAAATTAGATACTGGCATGGGCAGGTTAGGAATAAAAAATGTAGATGAGTACAAAGAAGTCATTGAATTAATTCAATCACATGAGCATTTAGTTTTTGAGGGCGTGTTTACACATTTTGCATGTGCTGATGAGCCGGGTGATTCGATGAATAAACAACAAGCATATTTTGAAGAAATTGTTGAACAGGTAGAAAAGCCTAATTACATACATTCTCAAAATTCTGCAGGTGCATTGATGAAAGACAGTCAGTTTTGTAATACAGTCAGAATAGGCATATCATTATATGGTTATTATCCTTCAGAGTACGTTAAATCAAATGTGAAGGTACACTTAAAACCAAGTGCACAATGGATTAGTGAAGTCGTGCAAACTAAAGTATTACAAACTGGAGAATCTGTGAGCTATGGAAGTATATATACAGCGAAAGAACCTACAAAAATCGGAATTATCCCAGTAGGTTATGCAGATGGTTATCCGAGAATGATGACAGGATTTAGTGTAAACGTGAATGGACACCAATGCGAAGTAATTGGAAAAGTATGTATGGATCAAACAATAATTAAAATTCCTGAAGAAGTTAATGCAGGTGATAAAGTCATTTTAATGGATCACCATAGTGACAGTCCACAATCAGCAGAAGCTATGGGGCGACAGCAACAGACTATTAATTATGAAGTATTGTGTAGACTAAATAGAAGGCTTCCTCGAATTTATCATGGGACGCAAGACCTAGAAATTCGCAATGAATTACTAAAATAGTATAGTCACTTAATGTAAAATTTGTTATTATGAGTCTAACAACGAATCTCAATATATTCTATTTTAGTAACATGGAGGTCTTTATTCATGGCAAGTTTTAATCAAAGCAGAAACCATAGTATTGAACAACTATTAAAAGAAGGCTATTCTCAAATGGCCGATTTAAATCTCTCCCTTGCGAGCAGAAGCATTTCCATTTGAATGTGAAGCTTGTGATTGCAATGAAGTTTACCTCAGCTCTAAGAATAACAATGAATGATGAGAAGAGGAGACGTTTATTTAGCTGATTTATCACCAGTTCAAGGGTCTGAACAAGGGGGAATAAGACCTGTCGTTATCATACAGAATGATACTGGAAATAAATATAGTCCTACCGTAATTGTAGCCGCAATTACTGGTAGGATTAATAAAGCTAAAATACCTACACATGTAGAAATAGAAAAAAGTAAGTATAAGCTTGATAAAGATTCTGTAATACTGCTTGAGCAGATTAGAACTTTAGATAAAAATAGGCTGAAAGAAAAATTAACATACCTTTCTGAAAGTAAAATGAAAGAAGTTAATGTTGCTATTGATATAAGCTTAGGATTACATAATGTTAGAAATAGTAAATCCTGATTTTCAAAGGTTTAAAAAACAGTTAATAAAATAGTGAATTATATATCGATTCCCTATAACATGTAATTACCACTTAATTAGCAATATTATTGTTATTGGAAAATTAAGGATTTTAGTTTTGTGGTTTAATACCTTTGAGTGGGATGTTTTAAGTTGAAAAGCTTTAGGTTATCCTAAAGCTTTTTTAGGTATTTGGAGCGAGTTTATCATTTATAGCAAGTAACACATACAAACACGTAAAAAATTTGAATAAGCGCGTTCATTATAAAAGATATTTTTACTTACATACATAGTACATTTAAACATGTTATAACCGATGTATGCGGTTTATATTTGTATTTTTAGGAGGAATTACTATATGGAAGAATTCAAAAATCAATATAAAGCGCTAATTGACGAAAGTTTGCACACTATAGATGCTACTGATTTTATGAAAAAGTGTGAAAGCTTTACAGATGAAGTGATAAAAAGAGATTTATTACCAGAAGATATAGTTGAAGTTCATAGAGATTATGTCAGAGTGCTAAATTTAAATGAAACTCAAATTTTAGAAACTTTTAATGTGCTTAAAGAAGTAGTCAGAGGGTTTGGGTATAGTTATAGAGATTATCAACAATTAGTAAATCGTCTACAATATCACGATAAAGAGATTGATTTAGCCTCTCGTTTGCGACAAACAATGCTTAAAACGGATATTCCTCAATTTGATAGCATACAAATCGGTGTTATATCAGTAGCAGCGCAAAAAGTAAGTGGTGACTATTTTAACTTAATAGACCATAAAGATGGCACGATGAGTTTCGCAGTGGCAGACGTTATAGGTAAAGGTATACCAGTCTGCACTTGCAATGAGTATGATAAAATTTGGCATGGACTCTTATGGTCATTCTCAACTTCCGAGTGATGGCTTAAAGCGCCTCAACCGAGTAGTAGAGAAAAACGTCAATCAGAATATGTTTGTAACGATGTTTTATGGACTATATGAAGAGTTAAATCATTTATTATATTGTAGCTCTGCTCGGGCACGAACCAGGATATGTATATAGAGCAGAAACTGAAGAATTTGAAGAAATCAGCGTTAGAGGTAGAGTGTTAGGTGTCAGCGAGCAAACGAGATATAAGCAACAAGAAATCCCAGTATTTTTAGATGACCTAGTTATTATATTTACAGATGGAGTCACAGAAGTTAGAAATGAAGCGGGCGATTTCTTAGATAAAAACCATCTTTTAACGATGATTCACAAGTATAAGCACATGCATCCACAAGATATCGTTCAACTTTTATATGAAGCGATTTTGAAAATACAAAACCCTGACAAGAGAGATGATTTAACGATTCTAATTATAAAAAGAGTTAATTAGTTTTATCATAGTTAAGGTTAAGTTATTTGATTTAAGGGTATGGAAGTTATTATGAGACTATAATTAGGAGTGTAATGTTATGAATCTTAATATCGAAACGGTAACACATGATACTCATTACGAGGTTAAAGTTGGCGGAGAACTAGACGTTTATACTGTTCCAGAACTAGAAGAAGTTTTAGTGCCGATGAGACAAGAAGGAACTCATGATTTACATGTAAATTTAGAAAACGTGAGTTACATGGATTCAACGGGATTAGGCGTATTTGTTGGTACACTAAAAGCGTTAAACCAACATGATAAAGAATTATATATATTAGGTGTTTCAGATCGAATAAGTCGACTATTTGATATAACAGGATTAAAAGATTTGATGCATGTTAATGAAGGAACGGAGGTCGAATAACATGCAACTTAAACAAGATTATATAGAAATGCGTTTACCAGCATCTGCAGAATACGTGAGTTTAATACGTTTAACACTGTCAGGCGTTTTTTCACGTGCGGGCGCTTCATATGACGACATAGAAGATGCGAAGATTGCAGTGAGCGAAGCAGTAACGAATGCAGTAAAACATGCATATAAAGACAACCCAGAAGATGTGGGTATGATTAATCTATGCTTTGAAATTTTCGATGATAAAATCAAGATTGTAATTTCAGATCAAGGTGAAAGTTTTGATTATGAAGAGACAAAAGCACAATTAGGGCCATATAAAGAAAACGAAAACATAGATTTCCTAAGAGAAGGCGGTCTTGGTCTGTTTTTAATTGAATCTTTAATGGATGAAGTTACAGTCGATAAACAATCAGGCGTAACAATCAGTATGATAAAGTATATTAAAAAAGAGCAGGTGCGAAATAATGGCGAAAGAGTCGAAATCAGTTAATGATGTATCACCTGAACAAATTAACCAATGGATAACGCAAGCATCAAAATGACGAAAACAAAGATGCTCAAGATAAACTCGTAAGACATTATAGAAAGTTAATCGAATCATTGGCATATAAATATTCAAAAGGTCAATCTCATCATGAAGACCTCGTTCAGGTTGGTATGGTTGGTTTGATTGGTGCAATAAACCGATTTGACTTATCCTTTGATAGAAAGTTTGAAGCCTTTTTAGTACCAACGGTCATTGGTGAGATTAAGCGTTATTTACGTGATAAAACATGGAGCGTCCATGTACCAAGAAGAATCAAAGAGATTGGACCTCGTATTAAAAAAGTAACTGATGAATTAACAAATGAGTTAGAACGTTCTCCTTCTATTGCAGAAATAGCGGATCGACTTGAAGTAAATGAAGAAGATGTGTTAGAAGCAATGGAAATGGGTCAAAGTTATAACGCATTAAGTGTTGACCATTCGATTGAAGCAGACAAAGATGGTTCTACAGTTACTTTATTAGATATTATGGGTCAGCAAGATGACAATTATGATTTAACTGAAAAACGTATGATATTGGAAAGAATTTTACCAATATTAAATGAAAGAGAAAGACAAATTATTCAATGTACATTTATTGAAGGTTTAAGCCAAAAAGAAACTGGAGAAAGAATTGGTTTAAGCCAAATGCATGTTTCAAGATTGCAAAGAACAGCAATCAAGAAATTGCAAGAAGCCGCTAATCAATGATTGAATAAAATATAAGGCGGCGTTCCTATAAATTAGGGAGCTGTCTTATTTTAATTTATATACGAGTTGCTATCACTTTAATAAAGCATGACGTTTTGAACAGTGGTTACTATTAAATATGTTAAAATGTTAAAGAAAGTAAAATAAAAAGAGAAATAAATGAGCGGAGGATTCTATGGATAGTAATCTAATACAATCTATAAGAGAGAAATACAATTTCACAACAAAACAAATTAATTCAGTGTTATCACTCCTAGAGGATAAAAACACGGTACCTTTTATAGCTCGCTATAGAAAAGAGCAAACAGGTGGATTAGATGAAGTAGAAATTAAACAAATAGATGATGAATATCAATATATGGTTAACCTTCAAAAAAGAAAAGAAGAAGTTATACATAATGTAGAAGAACAAGGTTTATTAACAGCAGACTTAAAAAGTGATATTTTAAAACAAACAAAACTCCAACGTGTTGAAGATTTATATAGACCATTCAAACAAAAAAAGAAAACGAGAGCTACGGAAGCTAAGAGAAAAGGCTTAGAACCATTTGCAAAATGGCTGAAACAATCTAACTTAGACACAACAATCGAAAATAAAGCGCAACAATTTTTAAACGAAGAAGTAGAAACTATTGAAGCCGCTGTAAAAGGTGCGCAAGATATTATTGCAGAATTAGTTTCGGATGCGCCTAAATATAGAACTAAAATTCTTAAAGATACATTTCAACATGGCAATATCATTACACAAAAGAAAAAGAATGCTGAAGACGAAAAAGAAACATTTTCTATGTATTATGATTACAGCGAACCAGTGAAAAAAATTGCTAATCATAGAGTCTTAGCTGTGAACCGTGGAGAAAAAGAAAAAGTATTATCAGTAAAATTAGAAATGGATACACAAGGCATTGAAAACTTCATTCGCAAAAATGAAATAACTACAAATCATGAAGGTAATTATATAATTGAAGATGCCATTAAAGATAGTTTGAAAAGATTAATAATGCCTTCTATCGAAAGAGAAATAAGAGGGGACTTAACAGAAAAAGCTGAAAACCATGCTATCGATGTCTTTAGTGAAAATTTAAGAAATTTATTGTTACAACCACCAATGAAAGGTAAACAAATACTTGGGGTGGATCCAGCATTTAGAACAGGGTGCAAACTTGCAGTTATTAACCCGTTCGGTACATTTGTTGCAAAAGGCGTGATGTATCCGCACCCTCCAATTAATAAAAAAGCAGATGCTGAAAAAATATTCGTTAAATTTGTTAAAGATTATGACGTAGAACTTATCGCAATAGGCAATGGGACAGCTAGTCGTGAAACTGAACAATTTGTAGCATCTATGATCCAAGAACATCATTTGAAGGTGCAATTTATTATTGTGAATGAAGCGGGCGCATCAGTATATTCTGCATCAGAAGTCGCTAGAACAGAATTCCCGGATTTCCAAGTTGAAGAACGTAGTGCAGTTTCAATTGGTAGAAGAGTGCAAGATCCATTGAGTGAACTTGTTAAAATCGATCCTAAATCAATAGGTGTAGGTCAATATCAGCATGATGTTAATCAAAAAGCACTTGAAGCGGCGTTAACATTTGTGGTTGAAACAGCAGTGAACCAAGTAGGTGTGGATGTTAATACAGCTTCACGCTCACTACTCCAATATGTTTCTGGTTTATCACCAACGATTGCACAAAACATAATCAACTATCGTGAAGAAAACGGAGCAATCAAACATAACAAAGATATTGCAAAAGTTAAGCGTTTAGGTGCTAAAACATTTGAACAAAGTATCGGTTTTTTAAGAATTGTCGATGGTAGTGAACCATTAGATAATACTTCAATTCACCCTGAAAGCTACAGAGCAACGTATCAATTATTAAATGAAATCAATATGAAAGCTGAAGATCTTGGCACAGAAAATTTAAAATCAGCATTAAATCACTTAAGTATAGAGGAAATGGCTGAAAAATTGAATATAGGTCAACCAACATTAGAAGATATTATAAAATCGTTGATTGCCCCAAATAGAGATCCGCGTGATGAATTTGAAACACCTATTCTAAAATCAGACGTTTTATCAATCGAAGATTTATCAAAAAATATGAAGCTAAGCGGTACAGTTAGAAACGTTGTAGACTTTGGTGCCTTTGTAGACATTGGAGTCAAACAAGATGGGCTTGTACATGTTTCAAAACTATCTAAGAAGTTTGTGAAGAATCCAATGGATATTGTTAGTGTTGGAGATATTGTAGATGTTTGGATACTTGATATCGATGATAAAAAAGGTAAGGTATCATTAACTATGATTGATCCACATGGATAATGAAACGCTCCAAAGGTTAACAGAGACGATATCTGAATCATACTTTAAGCGTTCATTTAAACATAAAGCTTATTTTAATAAACGCTTAAAAACAACTGGCGGTCGCTACTTATTAAAATCTCATAATATTGAAGTTAATGATAAGCAGTACACTAAATTTGGTGAAAAAGCAGTTGAAGATATTATTAAGCATGAATTGTGTCATTATCATTTACATATACTAGGAAAGGGATACCAAGCATAAGGATAAGGACTTTAAAGCGTTGAGTAAGTTAACAGGCGCTCCAAGATTTTGTTCAGCTGTAGAAAAATATGAAGATCGTGCGAAGTATATGTATAAATGTAATACATGCGGTGCCCAATTTCCGAGAATAAGAAAAGTAAACACGAAAAAAATGATGTGTGGACATTGTAAAGGTAAATTGATTGAACATGATATAGTGCAATAATAGGAGTTATTATAAAAGGGCGAGCTAAAACGATTGATTTTAGCTCGTTTTTTTATTTTGAAGTAAAATATAAGTAGAATTTAAGTGAAAAAGACTTATTCAGGTGATTTTTAATGTGTATTTTAACATCAATAGTTAAATCCAACTTATAACTAGATCATTTTACTCATTTTTGTTTGTTTTTTCTGTTGACGATGAGTCGATTATATTATAAGATAATAAACGTTGCGAAATTAATAGGTAATTGAGTTAAGTAAGTATTAACTTTATTAAATTAACTTTAAAAACGTGTTGACAAGACATTAAAAGTATATTACAATATATAATGTTAACTTAACAAACAAACCGTTTTGCGAGCGGCCGTGGCGGAACGGCAGACGCGCTAGGTTGAGGGCCTAGTGGGAGAAATCCCGTGGAGGTTCAAATCCTCTTGGCCGCACCAAAAATATTACATATTATTAATATGCGGGTGTAGTTTAATGGTAAAACCTCAGCCTTCCAAGCTGATGTTGTGGGTTCGATTCCCATCACCCGCTCCAATAGAAACATTAATGAACATTGAAAACTGAATTGCAATATGTCAACGTTAATTCCGAACGCAACATTAAATTGTTGGTTCAAACGTGTTAGAGATAACACACAAATTAGTATTTTATGAGCTAATCAAACATCATAATTCATTTATGGAGAGTTTGATCCTGGCTCAGGATGAACGCCGGCGGCGTGCCTAATACATGCAAGTCGAGCGAACGGATAAGGAGCTTGCTCCTTTGAAGTTAGCGGCGGACGGGTGAGTAACACGTGGGTAACCTACCTATAAGACTGGAATAACTTCGGGAAACCGGAGCTAATGCCGGATAACATTTGGAACCGCATGGTTCTAAAGTAAAAGATGGTTTTGCTATCACTTATAGATGGACCCGCGCCGTATTAGCTAGTTGGTAAGGTAACGGCTTACCAAGGCAACGATACGTAGCCGACCTGAGAGGGTGATCGGCCACACTGGAACTGAGACACGGTCCAGACTCCTACGGGAGGCAGCAGTAGGGAATCTTCCGCAATGGACGAAAGTCTGACGGAGCAACGCCGCGTGAGTGATGAAGGTTTTCGGATCGTAAAACTCTGTTATTAGGGAAGAACAAATGTGTAAGTAACTGTGCACATCTTGACGGTACCTAATCAGAAAGCCACGGCTAACTACGTGCCAGCAGCCGCGGTAATACGTAGGTGGCAAGCGTTATCCGGAATTATTGGGCGTAAAGCGCGCGTAGGCGGTTTCTTAAGTCTGATGTGAAAGCCCACGGCTCAACCGTGGAGGGTCATTGGAAACTGGGAAACTTGAGTACAGAAGAGGAAAGTGGAATTCCATGTGTAGCGGTGAAATGCGCAGAGATATGGAGGAACACCAGTGGCGAAGGCGACTTTCTGGTCTGTAACTGACGCTGATGTGCGAAAGCGTGGGGATCAAACAGGATTAGATACCCTGGTAGTCCACGCCGTAAACGATGAGTGCTAAGTGTTAGGGGGTTTCCGCCCCTTAGTGCTGCGGCTAACGCATTAAGCACTCCGCCTGGGGAGTACGACCGCAAGGTTGAAACTCAAAGGAATTGACGGGGACCCGCACAAGCGGTGGAGCATGTGGTTTAATTCGAAGCAACGCGAAGAACCTTACCAAATCTTGACATCCTTTGAAAACTCTAGAGATAGAGCCTTCCCCTTCGGGGGACAAAGTGACAGGTGGTGCATGGTTGTCGTCAGCTCGTGTCGTGAGATGTTGGGTTAAGTCCCGCAACGAGCGCAACCCTTAAACTTAGTTGCCAGCATTTAGTTGGGCACTCTAGGTTGACTGCCGGTGACAAACCGGAGGAAGGTGGGGATGACGTCAAATCATCATGCCCCTTATGATTTGGGCTACACACGTGCTACAATGGACAATACAAAGGGCAGCTAAACCGCGAGGTCATGCAAATCCCATAAAGTTGTTCTCAGTTCGGATTGTAGTCTGCAACTCGACTACATGAAGCTGGAATCGCTAGTAATCGTAGATCAGCATGCTACGGTGAATACGTTCCCGGGTCTTGTACACACCGCCCGTCACACCACGAGAGTTTGTAACACCCGAAGCCGGTGGAGTAACCATTTATGGAGCTAGCCGTCGAAGGTGGGACAAATGATTGGGGTGAAGTCGTAACAAGGTAGCCGTATCGGAAGGTGCGGCTGGATCACCTCCTTTCTAAGGATATATTCGGAACATCTTCCTTGAGAAGATGAAGAGGAATGACATTGACATATTGCATTCAGTTTTGAATGCTCATTACGAGTATTCATTGCGTTATTTTGTACATTGAAAACTAGATATGTAAGTAAAATTTATGATTTTACCAAGCAAAACCGAGTGAATTAGAGTTTTAAAAAGCTTGAATTCAAAAAAATAGAAATAATCGCTAGTGTTCGAAAGAACACTCACAGATTAATAACATTTTAGATTTTCAACCGATTTTTTTCGTGTTGAAGGTCGAAAAGATTAAGTTATTAAGGGCGCACGGTGGATGCCTTGGCACTAGAAGCCTACGAAGGACGTTACTAACGACGATATGCTTTGGGGAGCTGTAAGTAAGCTTTGATCCAGAGATTTCCGAATGGGGAAACCCAACACGAGTTATGTCGTGTTATCGATATGTGAATACATAGCATATCTGAAGGCAGACGCGGGGAACTGAAACATCTTAGTACCCGCGGGAAGAGAAAGAAAAATCGATTCCCTGAGTAGCGGCGAGCGAAACGGGAAGAGCCCAAACCAACGAGCTTGCTTGTTGGGGTTGTAGGACACTCTGTACGGAGTTACAAAAGAACAAATTAGACGAATCATCTGGAAAGATGAATCAAAGAAGGTAATAATCCTGTAGTCGAAAGTTTGTTCACTCTTGAGTGGATCCTGAGTACGACGGAACACGAGAAATTCCGTCGGAATCCGGGAGGACCATCTCCCAAGGCTAAATACTCTCTAGTGACCGATAGTGAACCAGTACCGTGAGGGAAAGGTGAAAAGTACCCCGGAAGGGGAGTGAAATAGAACTTGAAACCGTGTGCTTACAAGTAGTCAGAGCCCGTTAATGGGTGATGGCGTGCCTTTTGTAGAATGAACCGGCGAGTTACGATTTGATGCAAGGTTAAGCGACTAATGTGGAGCCGTAGCGAAAGCGAGTCTGAATAGGGCGTTGAGTATTTGGTCGTAGACCCGAAACCAGGTGATCTACCCATGACCAGGCTGAAGTTCAGGTAACACTGAATGGAGGGCCGAACCGACTTACGTTGAAAAGTGAGCGGATGAGTTGTGGGTAGCGGAGAAATTCCAATCGAACCTGGAGATAGCTGGTTCTCTCCGAAATAGCTTTAGGGCTAGCCTTAAGTAATGATTATTGGAGGTAGAGCACTGTTTGGACGAGGGGCCCTTATCGGGTTACCGAATTCAGACAAACTCCGAATGCCAATCAATTTTATCTTAGGAGTTAGAACGCGGGTGATAAGGTCCGTGTTCGAAAGGGAAACAGCCCAGACCACCAGCTAAGGTCCCAAAATATATGTTAAGTGGAAAAGGATGTGGCGTTGCCCAGACAACTAGTATGTTGGCTTAGAAGCAGCCATCATTTAAAGAGTGCGTAATAGCTCACTAGTCGAGTGACACTGCGCCGAAAATGTACCGGGGCTAAACATATTACCGAAGCTGTGGATTGTCCGTAAGGACAGTGGTAGGAGAGCGTTCTAAGGGCGTTGAAGCATGATCGCAAGGACATGTGGAGCGCTTAGAAGTGAGAATGCCGGTGTGAGTAGCGAAAGACGGGTGAGAATCCCGTCCACCGATTGACTAAGGTTTCCAGAGGAAGGCTCGTCCGCTCTGGGTTAGTCGGGTCCTAAGCTGAGGCCGATAGGCGTAGGCGATGGATAACAGGTTGATATTCCTGTACCACCAAATTTCGTTTTAAGCGATGGGGGGACGCAGTAGGATAGGCGAAGCGTACTATTGGATTGTACGTCCAAGCAATGAGACTGAGTGTTAGGCAAATCCGGCACTCTTAAGGTCAAGTTGTGATGGGGAGAGGAAATTGTTTCCTCGAGTCGTTGATTTCACACTGCCAAGAAAAGCCTCTAGCTAGAATTTTGGTGCCCGTACCGCAAACCGACACAGGTAGTCAAGATGAGAATTCTAAGGTGAGCGAGCGAACTCTCGTTAAGGAACTCGGCAAAATGACCCCGTAACTTCGGGAGAAGGGGTGCTCTTTAGGGTTAACGCCCAGGAGAGCCGCAGTGAATAGGCCCAAGCGACTGTTTATCAAAAACACAGGTCTCTGCTAAACCGTAAGGTGATGTATAGGGGCTGACGCCTGCCCGGTGCTCGGAAGGTTAAGAGGAGTGGTTAGCTTCGGCGAAGCTACGAATCGAAGCCCCAGTAAACGGCGGCCGTAACTATAACGGTCCTAAGGTAGCGAAATTCCTTGTCGGGTAAGTTCCGACCCGCACGAAAGGCGTAACGATTTGGGCACTGTCTCAACGAGAGACTCGGTGAAATCATAGTACCTGTGAAGATGCAGGTTACCCGCGACAGGACGGAAAGACCCCGTGGAGCTTTACTGTAGTCTGATATTGAAATTCGGTACAACTTGTACAGGATAGGTAGGAGCCTTTGAAACGTGAGCGCCAGCTTACGTCGAGGCGTTGGTGGGATACTACCCTTGCTGTGTTGGATTTCTAACCCGCACCATTTATCATGGTGGGAGACAGTGTCAGATGGACAGTTTGACTGGGGCGGTCGCCTCCTAAAGAGTAACGGAGGCGCTCAAAGGTTTCCTCAGAATGGTTGGAAATCATTCATAGAGTGTAAAGGCATAAGGAAGCTTGACTGCGAGACTTACAAGTCGAGCGAGGGTCGAAAGACGGACTTAGTGATCCGGTGGTTCCGCATGGAAGGGCCATCGCTCAACGGATAAAAGCTACCCCGGGGATAACAGGCTTATCTCCCCCAAGAGTTCACATCGACGGGGAGGTTTGGCACCTCGATGTCGGCTCATCGCATCCTGGGGCTGTAGTCGGTCCCAAGGGTTGGGCTGTTCGCCCATTAAAGCGGTACGCGAGCTGGGTTCAGAACGTCGTGAGACAGTTCGGTCCCTATCCGTCGTGGGCGCAGGAAATTTGAGAGGAGCTGTCCTTAGTACGAGAGGACCGGGATGGACATACCTCTGGTGTACCAGTTGTCGTGCCAACGGCATCGCCGGGTAGCTATGTATGGACGGGATAAGTGCTGAAAGCATCTAAGCATGAAGCCCCCCTCAAGATGAGATTTCCCAACTTCGGTTATAAGATCCCTCAAAGATGATGAGGTTAATAGGTTCGAGGTGGAAGCATAGCGATATGTGGAGCTGACGAATACTAATCGATCGAAGACTTAATCAAATTTAAAAAGTGTTTTGTTTGGCATTATCAAATTTTACTTACTATCTAGTTTTGAATGTATAATTTTTATACAGTTCATTGTCTGGTGACAATGGCAAGGAGGTCACACCTGTTCCCATGCCGAACACAGTAGTTAAGCTCCTTAGCGCCGATGGTAGTCGGACTTACGTTCCGCAAGAGTAGGACGTTGCCAGGCAATTAGGGACCCGAAAGGGTCTCTTTTTTTATGTTTAAAAAGAGCTTAACTACTAGTTCGAAGAACTAAAAACCTGATTTAAGAAAGCGTTTGAAGCTGACGAACTCAGCGAAAGACGCGACGAGCTTACAAGCGGTAAGTGAGTAAGGAAAGAGCGCAAGTGAGAAAAGATGCGAGCGCTTGGCTTATATCAGGAAAGCTCCTTAGCGCCGATGGTAGCTGACTTACGTTCCGCAAGAGTAGGACGTTGCCAGGCAATTAGGGACCCGAAAGGGTCTCTTTTTTTATGTTTAAAAAGAGCTTAACTACCAGTTCGAAGAACTGAAAACCTGATTTAAGATATGAACACATAAGCTTAAGCTCATGTGTAAGAACTACTAATCCCAATTATATTGGGAAGTAGTTCTTTAAAAAAAGCTTAGCACAATAGCTAAGCTTTTAAATAAGGAGTGAATAAAGCATTTTATTTTGATTAATGTAAATATTTGAAGCATCAAACTCATTTACATTCTTTTTCAAGTTATTCAAATCTTTATGATTATTTAATTGAATGCCTATAATAACTGTACCGGTGTTTTGAGATGATTTTTTTAGGTACTCGAATTTAGTAATATCATCTTTAGGTCCGAGTACATCATTTACAAATTCTCTTAAAGCGCCGGGACGTTGGGGAAAGTTTAAAATGAAGTAGTGTTTCATTTCTTCGAAAAGTAGTGAACGCTCTTCAATTTCTTTCATGCGGTTAATGTCATTGTTACCACCACTCACAACACAAACAACTGTTTTACCTTTGATTTCTGCTTGATAATTATCTAAAGCGGTAATACTTAATGCACCAGCAGGTTCTGCTATAATAGCTTGTTTAGAGTACATATCTAAAATAGTTGAACATACAGCGCCTTCGTGTACTTGAACATAATCATCAACAACTTTTTTAGAGATGTCATAAGTTATTTGACCAACTCTTGCAACTGAAGCGCCATCAACAAACTTATCAATCTCAGGTAATGTTACGATTTGATTTTCTAAAACAACTGATGTATACATACTGCTTGCTCCAGCAGGCTCTACGCCAACAATAGATGTTTGAGGTGAATTTTCCTTGAAATACGTACCAACACCAGAAATTAAACCTCCGCCTCCAATTGCGGCAAATAAATAATCAAATTGTATATTTGCTTCTTTAGATTGATCAATGATTTCTTTAGCAAGTGTACCTTGGCCCGCAATAGTATAGATATTGTTAAAAGGATCAATGAAATTCATGTTGTTGTCTTCTGTATAGACGAGCGCTTCTTTTAAACAATCATCAAATGTATCACCTGTAAGAATAACTTCGACATTTTGTCCACCAAAGAATTTAACTTGGTTAATCTTTTGAAGTGGGGTAGTGACAGGCATAAATATAACTGCATCTAAGTGTAATTTATTAGCAGTGTAAGCCACACCCTGTGCATGGTTACCTGCACTTGCACATGTGATGCCCATTTCTCTGTCTTCTTTATTCAAGGATACAATCGCATTGTAAGCTCCTCTAAGTTTAAAAGATCTGACCCATTGTAGGTCTTCTCTTTTTAAATATACATTACAATCATATTTAAGTGATAAATAATGATCCTTTTGTAATGGCGTCTCTTTAACAGTATCTTTTATTTGTAAGTAAGCTTCATCGATATCTTTTGAAGAAACAGTTGTTTTTACAGTCATATGTTTCACACCTTTGTTAGTTTAGTATCTTTAAAAAGTTTTTGCTCTTTCGTAAGATTTGATTTCATCTTCATATTGCAATGTTACTGCAACATCATCAAGTCCTTTTACGAGTTTGTTTTTCCATGTTTCATCGATATCAAAAGTAAATGTTTTGTCTGGAGAAGTAACAGTTTGATTTGGTAAATCTACTGTAATCGATTCTGCTTGTGCTAAATGTTTTCTCGCTTCTTCATCTAATACAATTGGTAACATCGCATTTTTAGTACAGTTCATATAGAATATATCACTGTAACTGCCGAGCAATAATAATGTCAAAACCATAGTCTTTAATTGCCCAAGCAGCGTGTTCACGACTTGAGCCACACCCGAAATTATCTCCGGTAATTAAAATCGATGCATCTTTATATTCTGGTTTATTTGGATTGAAATCTGGATTATCAGAACCGTCATCTAAATAACGCCATTCATCGAAAGCAAATGGTCCAAATCCTGATTTTGAAATACGCTTTAAATGGACTTTAGGTATAATTTGATCGGTATCGATATTGTCATGAAATAATGGTACGACTTTACCTGTATACGTAGTGATTGGTTTGATTTCCATATTATACAACCACCTTTCTAACATCTACAAATTTACCATTAATTGCTGCATGTCTGCTGCCATAGCAGGGGAAACAAGATGTGTTCTTGCACCTTTACCTTGGCGACCTTCAAAGTTACGATTACTTGTCGAAGCACAGTGAACACCATTAGGTACTTGGTCTGGATTCATACCTAAGCACATAGAACAACCGGGCTCTCTCCAATCAAAACCTGCTTCTTTAAAGATTTTGTCTAGTCCTATTTTTTCTGCTTCTTTTTTAACTGTACGAGATCCTGGAACAACGATTGCTGTAATATTAGGGTGGACTTGATTTCCTTTAACAATATGACTCGCTTCAACTAAATCTGAAAGACGAGCATTTGTACAAGAACCTAAGAAGACATAACCTAAATCGATATCCTCAGCTTTTTGACCAGGTTTTAAATCCATATAATTATATGCACGTTCGTCATTAACATTTTTTATTTCAGGGAAAGGTGTACTAAAACTTACTCCCATTTCAGGACTAGTTCCCCAAGTCACTTGAGGTTCTAAGTCTGAGACATCCATTTCAATGACTCTATCGAATTCAGCATCGTCATCTGTGTAGAGTTCACGCCATTCATCAACGGAAGCATCAAAATTTGTTGCGTATGGACGACCTTTAACATATTCAAATGTCGTTTCATCAGGCTCCATCATGCCGTATTTAGCACCGACTTCGATTGCCATATTACAAATTGTCATTCTAGCTTCCATACTCAAACTACGTATCGCTTCTCCCGAAAATTCTAGGGCATAACCTGTACCAAAATCAACGCCATATTGACTAATCAAATGTAAGATAATATCTTTGGCATACACACCAGTCGGCAATTTGCCTGTTACATCAATTTTTAGATTTTTAGGTTTAGTTTGCCATAGGGATTGGGTAGCAAATACATGCTCAACTTCACTTGTACCAATACCAAAAGCAATTGCTCCGAAAGCACCATGTGTAGCAGTATGAGAATCACCACAAACAATTGTTTTACCTGGCTGTGTTAAACCAGTTTCAGGACCTACCATATGCACAATACCTTGTTCATCAGAACCCATATCAAATATATGGACGCCGAATTCTTTAGCATTATTTTGCAATGTAGTAATTTGCTTATTTGCAATTTCATCTTTGATATTAAAAATATCTACTGTCGGCACGTTGTGGTCAAGTGTTGCATATGTTAAGTCTGGTCTACGCAGTTGTCTATTTTGGAGTCTCAGACCTTCAAATGCTTGAGGAGATGTGACTTCATGTATAAGATGCAAATCTATATATAATAACTGTGGGTCACCTTCTTTACCAGTCAAGACATGTTTATTCCAAACTTTATCAAATAGTGTTTTACCCATATGACATCTCCTCCTTTTTATAAATTTTCTTTTACGAAATTAATAATATCTGACGTATTATAATTTCCATTGAGATCACGGGTTGTTTTACCTTCTTTAATGAGTTGATAAATTACTGATTCTAATTTTTCAGCTGCTTGTGGTTCATTTAAACTTTCTCTAAGACACATTACAACTGATAAAAGCATACCGAAAGGGTTTGCGATATCTTGGTTTGCAATATCTGGTGCTGAACCATGAATCGGTTCGTAAAGTCGTGGGCCTTGTTCACTAAAACTTGCAGAAGGCGATAAACCTAATGAACCAGGAATTACAGATGCTTCATCACTTAAAATATCACCAAATAAATTTTCAGTTACAATGACATCAAATTGTGAAGGATTAGTGATTAAATGCATTGCACAAGCATCTACAAGTAAATGGTTAACTTCTACTTCTGGATAATCTTGTGAAACTTCATTTATTACTCTACGCCATAATTTACTAGAAGAAAGCACATTTTCTTTATCCACCGAAGTTAATTTTTTATTTCTTTTTTGAGCTAAATCAAATCCAACTCTAGCAATGCGTTCTATTTCTGATCTTGTATAAGTAAGGGAATCGAGTGCATCGTCATCACCCAATTTCTTAGGTTCACCAAAATAGATACCGCCAGTGAGTTCTCTTACTAAAACAAAATTTGTGCCTGCAACACGTTCTTCTTTAATCGGAGATAAATGACTTGTACCATTTGTCACTGTAGTAGGGCGTATATTAGCGAATAAGCCTAATGCTTTACGTATGCCTAATAATCCTTGTTCAGGTCTATTGTTAGGGTCAGTCCATTTTGGACCACCCACAGCACCTAATAAAATTGCATCAGCATTTTGACATGCATTTAGTGTTGATTCAGGGAGTGGTTTACCATGGCGATCTATAGCAATGCCACCAAAATCATGTGTTTCTAAGTCATAATTAAAATTAAAATCTTGGCTTAATTGTTCTAATATTTCTAGTGATCCTGTCATAATCTCAGGACCAATACCATCACCTGGTAGGGCTACAATCTTATAACTCATGAATGAATACCTTCTTCCGTAGCAGAATTAGCAACATACTTAGCATGTGCTTCTACATATGATTTACATGAAGCAAGTAAGATATCATGGTCAATACCAACACCTGTAACGATTTGGTTATCAATTTTAATTTGTACATGTACTTCAGCTTGTGCATCGGTACCTTCAGTAACAGAATCAATACGGTATTCTATTAACTCAGTGTTGAGGTCAAAGATACGATCTATTGCATTGTACACGGCAACGATAGAACCGGTGCCAATACTAGAATCTTGGTACGTATTACCGTCTTTATCTTTAATAACGACTACAGCACTTTGAAGCCCATTAGAAACAAATTGTAGTTGTAAAGTTTCAACTTGATAAATTGCATTTTGTTCATGTTCTGTACCTTGTATTAAGGCGTGGATATCACGGTCTGTAACTGCTTTTTTCTTATCTGCAATTGTTTTAAATTGTTTAAATAATGCTTTTTGTTCTTCTGGCTCAACATCGTAACCTAAATTAATTAATTTTTCAGCAAAAGCATGTTTTCCTGAAAGTTTACCTAAAGGTAATTCTGTTGTTTTAACACCAACAAGTTGAGGTGTCATAATTTCATATGTTTCAGGGTTTTTGATTACGCCATCTTGATGGATACCTGATTCATGACTAAAGGCATTTTGGCCGACAATGGCTTTGTTTCTAGGAACTCGAATTCCTGCAAATCTAGCAATTAAATCTGAAGTTTGTTTTGTTTCTTCAAGGTTAATTCTAGATTGATTGCCGTAATGATCTTGTCGAACGTAAAGGCCAAGTGCTACTTCTTCAAGTGCCGCATTACCCGCACGTTCCCCAATACCATTTAAGGTACCTTCTATTCGTTTGGCTCCATTTTCAATTGCGACCATACTATTTGCTACTGCAAGTCCAAGATCATCATGACAGTGTGCACTATAAATTACTTCGTGGTCTGTTTTGACAGATTCTTGTAGTGTTTTGAAAATTTGACCATATTCAGAAGGGTAACTGAAACCTACAGTGTCAGGTACATTGATTACACTTGCTCCGGCATCAACAGCTGTTTGAACACATTCTATTAAAAATGGTAGTTCTGTTCTTGTTGCATCTTCTGGGGAGAACTGAACTAAATCAAAATATTTTTTAGCATAGCTTACATGTTCTGTTATAGATGCTAAAACTTCTTCCTTAGACATCATAAGTTTGGAATCACGATGTATCGGGCTTGTTGCGATAAAGACATGAATTCTTGGTTTTGTCGCTTCTTTAGTTGCTTGATATACTGCATCAATATCTTTTTTCACACAACGGGCAAGACCACATACAGCAGTTGTTGTTAATGCTTTTGAGATTGCTTCAACTGATTTAAAACTACCCTTACTTGATGCAGGGAACCCAGCTTCTATAATATCTACGCCCCATTTTTCAAGTTGATTTGCTATCTTCAAACGTTCATCGAATGAAAAGTTTACACCAGGTGTTTGTTCGCCGTCTCTAAGTGTTGTATCAAAAATTTGAATATGGCTACTCATTTTCAACATCTCCTATAAATGAATTTTAGACTCATATAACCGTAAGTAATGAAGAAACACACTTTTATGAGAAAAGTAGTTGCATTTTTAAGCAATCACATATTCCTAACTAAGTGTGATTCTTCAATTACGATTAATTTAAAGGTTGAATCTAATTATTTTTCAATACTTTTAGATTTAATGAATGGCATCATTTCACGTAGTTCTTTACCAACCGCTTCGATTTGATGTCCATGTTGTTCTTCACGTAGTTTGTGGAACTCTTCAAAATTATTTTCATTATCTTTAATGAAACGATCACTGAATTTTCCTTGTTGGATATCTTCTAGTACTGCTTTCATATTATCTTTAACGTCTGGTGTAATGATACGTGGTCCAGATACATAGTCACCAAATTCTGCTGTATTTGAAATTGAATAACGCATGTTTTCCATGCCACCTTCGTATAATAGGTCTACGATAAGCTTCATTTCATGTAATACTTCGAAATAAGCAATCTCTGGTTGATATCCAGCTTCAACTAATGTTTCGAAACCAGTTTGTATTAATTTAGTTGTACCACCACAAAGGACAGCTTGTTCACCAAATAAATCTGTTTCAGTTTCTTCTTTGAATGATGTTTCTAATACGCCAACACGTGTAGCACCGATACCTTTAGCATAGCTTAAGGCTAAGTCTGTAGCTTCTCCACTTGCATCTTGTTCTACTGCGAATAGGGCAGGGACTGCACTACCTTCAGCAAAAGTACGACGAACTAAATGTCCTGGTCCTTTTGGAGCTACTAAGAATACGTCAACGTTTTCTGGTGGGTTGATAACATCAAAATGAATATTAAAACCATGAGCAAAAACTAATGCATTATTTGCTTCTAGATTGGGTTTGATTTCTTCTTCATATATTTTTCCTTGAGCTTCATCTGGTAGAAGTACCATAATAACATCAGCTTGTTTTGCTGCCTCATTTACAGGATATACTTCGAAGCCGTCATCTTTTGCTTTATCAAAAGAACGTCCAGGTCTGATACCAATGATTACGTCATAGCCGTTGTCTTTTAAGTTTTGTGCATGCGCATGACCTTGAGATCCATAACCTAAAACCGCTACTTTCTTACCTTGTAATGCATCTTTCTTTACTGTTTCATCATAATAAACTGTTGTCATAATATAATCCTCCATGTGTTTTGAAATTTTTGTTAAAACATTAAAGCTTAAGCTAAATAATACCTGCCGAACCCGTACGTGAGACTTGTTCGATTTTATATGATGATAGATCGTCTAATAAATTATCCATCGTGTATTGTGGACCTGAGGCTTGAAGGTACGTATAAGTTTCTTCATTTTTCAATATAGAGACTAGCGCATCATAAGGTTTGATTAAATTTTGTAATTCTTGATGATTGTTTGGTGTTTGTAATTTCACAAGTACCAACTCTCTATTGTAGGTATTTGTATCTGTTATATCTTCAACCTCAATAATATTGATTTGCTTTTCAAGTTGTTGAAGTAGCGTGCGTAGCACATCTGTATCAGGTATTTCTGCTACAAAAGTAATATTAGAAATACCTTCTTCTAGCGTAGGTGTTGCGGAAAGATTAACGATATTAAATTGTCTTCGTACGAAAATACTTGTTAATCTATTTAATGTACCTGCTTTATCTCTTACTTTTGTTCTAAATGTTCTTCTCATAATAGACCCTCCATCTCATGGTTTGCTTTACCACTTGGTACCATTGGAGAGACAATTTCAACTGGTGAAATGCGAATGTCAATTAAAGCTGGTCCGTCGTGTTGGAAAGCCTCATCCAATTTTTGTTCTAAGTGTGTAGGATCATCTATGAGATAGGCTTTTACATTATATGCTTCAGATAGCTTAATAAAGTCTGGCTGTCCATTAAACACAGAATGTGAAAAACGTTTATTAAAGAATTTATCTTGCCATTGTTTCACCATGCCAAGCGTACCGTTATTTACAATTACGATTTTAATATCAATGCCATATTCTTCTAAAATACCCATTTCTTGATTTGTCATTTGGAAACCGCCGTCGCCTACAAAAGCTACAACCGTTTTGTCTGGTTTAGCCAATTTAGCTCCAATTGCTGTCTGGTATACCAAAGCCCATTGTTCCTAAACCACCACTGGTAACAAGTTGACCATGGTCTTTAAATGGATAGTATTGTGCAACCCACATTTGATGTTGTCCAACGTCTGTAGTTACAATTGCATCACCATTGGTAATTTCTCCAATATATTCAATTGCACGTTGTGGTTTTGAAAATACACCATCTTCATCATCGCTGTATGCAAATGGTTGTTGTATTTTATTTTCGTTACATGTTTCTAACCAATCTTCATGTCTAATTGAATAACTATCGAAATCGAGTAGAAACTCTAATGTCGCTTTACAATCGGCAACAATACCCAAATCTACTTTAATAATTTTGTTGATTTCAGATGGATCGATATCAACATGAACGATTTTAGCATTTGGTGCGAATTCATCAGGGTTACTCGCTAATCTGTCATCAAAGCGGCTTCCGAAGTTAATAAGTAAATCACATTCAGTTAAGGCCATGTTACTTGCGTATGATCCATGCATACCACCCATGCCTAAAAATAGGGGGTGTTCGTATGGAATCGCGCCGAGACCAAGTAACGTACTCACTACTGGTAATTGATGTCTACTTACAAATTCAGTAAATAATTCATTGGCTTTGGCATGATTGATGCACTGCACCTGAAAGTACTAATGGTTTTTTAGCACTCTTTAAAAGGTCTCTCAATTTTTGTATATCATCTTTTTTTGGTTTATTAGGTATTGTGTAACCAGGTAATTCTAATTCATCAGTAACTTGTGCATTCGTTGATAGGATACCCATATCTTTAGGAAAATCGATTACTACTGGACCTTTTCTTCCAGTATTAGCGATATGAAAAGCCTCATGAATAGTTTTAGGAATATCTTGTACATTTTTAACTTGATAATTATGCTTAGTAATTGGTGTTGTCATAGATAGTAAATCCGCTTCTTGGAATGCATCCTTACCGATACCAGGCGTTGCGACTTGACCTGTGATAACTACTAAAGGTAAAGAGTCGCTATAAGCATCAGCAATACCGGTAATCGCATTTGTAGCTCCTGGACCACTTGTAACAACAACTACACCTGTATTACCAGAAACACGTGCGTAACCTTCAGCTGCGTGCGTTGCGCCTTGTTCATGACGAGCTAAGATGTGCTTTATTTTCCCTTCATATAGTGTGTCGTAAAGAGGGAGAACAGCGCCTCCTGGATAACCAAATATAAAATCAACACACTCATTTGCCAATGATTCGACTAATAATTCTGAACCAGATCTCATTTCATCAATTGTCTCTTGTTCTAGTTCAACTTCAGGTTCAACTGCTTCTGCTGCTTCCAAAGATTCAAAATTTTCTGATTTTTCTATTTCAAGTGTTTCAGTATGTTTAGACATTGTGCTCACTCCTTAAATGAGATTTTCGGGAACTTGCATTACGCCACCAGTATTAGCACTTGTAACGAGTGCGGTGTAACGTGCAAGATAACCAGTTTTCACTTTTGCTTTAAATGGTTTTACATCTTGTTTTCTATTTTCTAAAGTTTCATTTGATACTTCGACATTCAATGTTCGGTTAGTTAAATCAATAGTAATTTCATCACCATCTTTAATTAGTCCAATAGGTCCACCAGAAGTCGCTTCAGGTGAGATATGTCCTACAGCAATGCCTCGAGTTGCACCTGAGAAACGGCCATCTGTAATTAATGCAACATCTTTACCTAATCCTCTTCCTACAATTGAAGAAGTAGGGGCTAACATTTCAGGCATGCCTGGACCACCTTTAGGACCTTCATATCTTATGACAACAACATGGCCTTCTCGAACAACGTGATTGTCAATTGCTTCTACTGCATCATCGTGTGAATCAAAACAAATTGCTTTACCTTTAAATACTTTAATTGAAGGATCTACACCACCTACTTTAATGACGGCACCATTTGGAGCTAAATTACCGTATAGAATTGAAAGACCTCCTTGTTTGTCGTAAGGATTATCTAGATGTCTAATTACATCGCTATTTAAAATTTCTTTACCTTCATTATTTTCACGAAGGGTCTTGCCTGTTGCTGTGATTCTATCTGGATGTAAGGTACCTTCTCTTTTAAACAGTTCATTAATAATTGCTGGGACGCCGCCTGCTTCATGTACATCATGCATTGAATAAGAAGAACTAGGTGCAATTTTTGAAAGGTAAGGTGTTTTCTTAGCAATTTCATTAATTCTTGTTAAGTCATAATCGATGCCTGCTTCATTTGCAATTGCTAATGTGTGAAGTACAGTGTTTGTAGAACCACCCATTGCCATATCTAACGCAAATGCATCATCAATCGCTTCACGTGTTACGATATCTCTTGGTTTAATATCATTTTTAATATTATCTACTAATTTGAATGCGGCTTCTCTAATCATTTCTCTACGTTGATCACTCACTGCTAATGCTGTTCCATTATATGGAAGGGATAAGCCTAAAACTTCCATTAAACAGTTCATTGAATTCGCAGTGAACATACCAGAGCAAGAACCACATGTTGGACAAGCGTTTTGTTCCATATCTAAAAATTCATCTTTTGAAATCGAACCATCTTTAAAAGCACCAACTGCTTCAAACATTGAAGAAAGTGTTAATGCTTTACCTTCTGAAGATAATCCTGCTTTCATAGGGCCACCAGAACAAAAGATGGCTGGAACATTGGTTCTGACTGATGCAAGTATCATACCTGGTGTAATCTTGTCACAGTTAGGAATATAGAATACACCGTCAAACCAATGCGCGTTAATTACTGTTTCAGCAGAATCGGCAATGATCTCTCGTGAGGGAAGGGAATATCTCATTCCTATATGACCCATTGCGATACCATCATCTACACCGATCGTGTCAAATTCAAAGGGAATAGCACCTGCTTCACGAATTGCTTCTTTGGCAATGTCTGCTAATTCTCTTAAGTGGACATGTCCTGGGACGATGTCAATATATGAATTACAAATTGCCACGAAAGGCTTATTCATATCTGTTGGTTTTTCTAATGCACCTGTAGCATGCAAAAGACTTCTTGCTCGGAGCCTGCTGATCACCTTTTTTGATCATATCGCTTCTCATACTGTTTCCCCCTTAAAATTGAAAATAAAAAAACGTCCCAATAAATTATTGGGACGCTTTCAAGTCCCATTCAACTAGAAAGAGGACTTAAACGTTTAGTAAATTCTTCACTAAAGTTCCAGTCCTAATAGCATAATAAAATGACTAAATTGTTTGAAGTTGTTGGTTTGTATTGCATATGGTTTTTGGTCATTTTATTATACTCCTCTCGAATGAATGGTTTTATTTAATTGAATTGTCTAAAAATTCGATAAATTAAATTTACTACATCGGCGAGGTCATGTCAATAACTTTTTCGAATTATCTCTAAATTCACATAATTGCAAAAAAGAAAGAACTTGTTTCACTATGAAGTAAAATAGACAAAAATTTGTTAAACTATAAGAGTTATTTATATAGAACAGATAAATTGAAGTAATAGATAGTGATTAATTCGAATAAAATTGCGAATTGCTAATATAGAAAGAACTGAGTTTTTATAATGGGTTATAAGAGAAGTGTTAAAGGTATACAAGTGCTAATCGCACTTGCATAAGAGTTACTAATTCAATAAATTGAAAAGTAACACTTTACATGCATAAAAGCAACTAATCACAATAAATTGTGGGAATTTAAAAGGAACGCCTGAGCTAAAGCTCATGCATAAAAGCAACTAATCACAATAAATTGTGGGAATTTAAAAGGAACGCCTGAGCTAAAGCTCATGCATAAAAGCAACTAATCACAATAAATTGTGAAGTTGCTTTAAAAGGGAGAGGAATATGATTAAGATAAAGGATTTAGATGGAATGGCGGTTTTTGCTACAACGCTAGCGAAGTATTTATCAGCCGGCGACCTTGTATTGCTTAATGGTGATTTAGGTGCTTGGTAAAACAACATTAAGTCAATTTATTGGAAAAGCGTTAGGTGTAAAAAGAAATATTAATTCACCAACGTTCAATATTATAAAATCATATCAAGGATTAAATTTGAAGTTACATCATATGGATTGTTATAGATTAGAAGACTCTGAAGAAGATTTAGGCTTTGATGAATATTTTGAAGATGAAGCAGTTATTTTAATCGAATGGAGTCAATTTATTTCTGAGTTTTTACCACCGTCTTCTTTAACTATTAATATAACGACATTAAATGAATCGGAAAGAAATATAGAATTAGAAGCACAAGGTGGACATTATGCAAAAATAAAGGAGGAGGTTGAACGTGAACTATCTGTTGATTGATACGTCAAACCAGCCATTGTCAGTTGCTATAATGCAAGATGATAAGGTGTTAAGTGAATTGAATTCAAATGAAAAAGTAAATCATTCAGTACAGTTAATGCCGGCAATCGAACAAGTTATTGCTGAAAGTAAAGTATTGAAAGAAAATATCGATGTCATTGTAGTTGCACAGGGGCCAGGTTCATATACTGGTTTAAGAATAGGTGTAACAGTGGCAAAAACTTTAGCATATGCTTTAAATGCTGAGTTGTATGGCGTGTCCTCATTAAAGGCGCTTGCCGCAACGATTAAAGAAGATACGAGATTGATTGTACCTGTGTTTGATGCAAGAAGAGAAGCAGTTTATACAGGTGTATACCAATATGAAACGGATCAATTAGTCCAAGTTGAACAAGACCAGTATCTACCTATTGAAGAACTATTGGATTTATTGCACAAGACGGGTCAACCATACATGTTTGTAGGGATGGACACTGAGAAGTTAGAGGAACTATTAGATAGTACCTGTGTTGCGAATGTGCCACTAGCTAAAAATATGAAACCACTTATTGAAACGGCAGAGGACATTCATCAATTTAAACCAAACTATATTAAAATATCAGAGGCTGAGAGAAATTGGTTAAACCAACAGAACAAGAGTTAAATATACGATTAATGAACACAAAAGATGTGCCACAGGTATTTGATATAGAAAGAAATAGTTTTAATGACAGTAGTTGGTCGATTGATGCATTTTATCACGAGGTAGAGCAAAATGAATTTGCAAATTATTTTATTATTGAATTTAATGAGAAGATAATTGGTTATATTGGCTTATGGATAGTTATTGATCAAGCACAAATTACAACCGTCGCTATTGATAATGAATATAGGGGTTACGGTTTAGGCCAACTTTTATTAAAATATGTAATGAATTTTGTCCGAGAAAAATGTGAGATGATGAGTTTAGAAGTGCGCGTAGATAACGATGTAGCACAACACGTTTATACAAACTTAGGTTTTAAATATGGTGGTAAGCGAAAAAATTATTACGGTGAAGGCGAGGATGCATTAGTTATGTGGGTGAATTTTAATGAGTGAAGTAACATTAATATTAGCAATTGAATCGAGTTGTGATGAAACAAGTGTAAGTATTATTAAGAATGGTACAGAAATACTCAGTAATATCGTATTGAGTCAAATTGAGAGCCATAAACGTTTTGGTGGCGTAGTGCCAGAAGTAGCGAGTAGACATCATGTTGAAGGAATAACAACAACGATTGATGAATCGTTAGTTAAAGCAAATGTAACAATGCATGATATAGATGCAGTTGCTGTAACGCAAGGACCAGGATTGATTGGTGCATTATTAGTGGGAATTAATGCGGCGAAAGCCTTGGCATTTGCTTATGATAAACCTTTGATACCTGTTCATCATATTGCTGGTCACATTTATGCGAACCATTTAGAAACGCCTTTACAGTTTCCTTTAATGGCATTAATAGTCTCAGGTGGACATACAGAATTAGTATATATGAAAGATCATTTAAGCTTTGAAGTTATAGGAGAGACAAGAGATGACGCTGTGGGTGAAGCTTATGATAAAGTAGCGAGAACAATTGGACTAAGTTACCCAGGTGGTCCCCAAGTAGACCGTCTTGCGGCAGAAGGACAAGATAATTATCAATTTCCTAGAGTATGGCTTGAAAAAGATAGCTATGACTTCAGCTTTAGTGGTTTGAAAAGTGCAGTAATTAATAAATTGCATAATTTAAAACAAAAAGGTGAAGCAATTAACAAAGCAGATGTAGCAACAAGCTTTCAAAATAGTGTCGTAGAAGTTTTAGTCGGTAAAGCTATTTCAGCTTGTGAGCATTATGATGTTAAACAACTGATTGTTGCAGGCGGTGTGGCAAGTAACAAAGGGTTACGAGCAAATTTAGCAGTAGCCTGTGAATCACATAACATCAAACTTTGTATACCGAGTCCTAGTCTTTGCACAGATAATGCTGCCATGATTGGTTCAGCAGGCCATTATTTATATCAGGTCGGCGTAACTGCTGATATGACATTAAACGGTTTTAATAGTATGGATATTGAACAATTTTCAGTTAAATATTAGTTGATATTTAAAAAGATGAATTCATGACAACATATGCGCTTAATATATTTTCTAAAAATAATAACACCAACCATTGAATGATAGGATATGCTCCCTTCAAAGTTTTTACTTTTTAAGTATCTACTTGACTGGGTGCAGTTCAATTTGTCGATTGGTTGGTGTTTTTTTATTTATATTTGAAAAATAAGGGTATAGGTAATTTAGTAAAACATTAGCTAATAACAATAGAGTCTAAGGATATTTAAAAATATTATTTTTAAAGGAGGCTATTTTAATGAAATCAGTTCAATATTTTAACTTTCAAAATAGTTTAGCAGCGTTAAATTTTTATGAAAAGCACTTAGGGGCCACTGACATACAGCGTGTTGGCGGTGATCATGAAATGTTTGCAGATATGCCAGAGGAATATGATATTGATAAGAACTTTACTATGAATGCATCATTTAAAATTTTAGGTGAAACATTCTATTGTAGTGATACAATGAAAAATAAAAAAATTGATAATAGTGGTGCGATTGTGGCTTTTACTTTTGATTATTCAAATGAAGCGGACAAACAGCAAGCAGAAGCATTTTTTAATAAAGCGATAGAAGGTGGATGTGAAGCTACGATGCCATTAGCTAAGACAGAGTGGTCTGAACTATATGGTATGTTTAATGACCCATTTGGTGTGACTTGGATGATCAATGCAGAATAAATTATAAAAAGATAAGGCTGAGACATGTAATTATGTCCCAGCCTTATCTTTTTGATTAATTGGTTTTTGAGGTGAAAGAATTTGCGCGTTTATAGATTTGTTCTGGAAATTGCATAATACGTAATAACTCTATAGCATTTCTAGTATCGGCTTTACCAGGTTTTACCTTGAAGTCAAAAGCAATTTCGTTTTCTAAAATGGATTCATTGAAATGATAATTTGCATAGTTTTTCTCTAGTAAAGTAGCTAACTCTATATCGTGTGTAGCGAGCAATAAGTCTATAACCGGGTAGTTGGTTCAAGTAGCTTAATACAGATTCTGAAGCCGCAATACGTTCTGTAGTGTTGGTTCCTTTAAAAATTTCATCAATAAAGCAATATATTTTGTTGGAGGTTGTTATATCGAATAAGCGTCGTATCGATTTGACTTCAGTCATAAAATAACTATCTCCAGTTAAAATATCATCTTGATTAACCATAGAGGTATAAACTACGCCAGGTTTATAGATGAATTTCGTTGCTGTAACAGTGTTTACTGCTTGAGCTAATACTAAATTTAGAGCAATTGCTTTCATAAACGTTGATTTACCTGAAGCATTGGACCCCGTTAAAAGTATATGATTATTTATACTCATATCATTAGATACCGCTTCGTAGATAAGAGGGTGAGTTAATTCTTCAAATTCAAGGTAGTCTTCTCTATTGACTTGTGGAAGTGAGTAATGATCCAACGTCTCTTGCCAAAGTGCTACGGCATAATGATTATCTATGCTCGCAATATATTTATAACAAGACATTACTTCATCTTCATATTTTTTAAAACTGTTTTGAATTAAGTGGAAGATATGATAGTCCAGCATAAAAATTATTTTTATTAGTAAAGATATGACAAAGGCATCTTCGCTAGAATTAACACGACCTAATAAACCACTAAATCTACGAGCTATACGAAAATGGCTGAAATCGACATCAAGATTAGGTGTATCCTCAAGTTTTTGTAATGTATGTGCTTTTTTAATGACTGTAGATGTATAAAATATTGCATTTAAATCTTGATTATACGTCTTTTTTAACGAGCCACTAAGAATCATATTGAATATAACAGAAGCGATTGTTAAAGCTATACCTTCACTAGGTGAAAAGAAAGTTAGAATCATAAAAATAAGAGGTAAATATGTACATAGCATAAAAAAATTATTTCGTTTAATATGTAATAATTGATCTGGAAAAATAGGATAAATAGCTTTACCAATTTTTGCTAATTGCAGAGAAACGTAATTTCTAAATGAAATATTTGTTTTAAATTGATGAATTAAATTTTCATCTTTTACTTTATACATATTTCTTAGTGTAGCAAAAAGTCTCATCTCGCCAATTGCAGTAAAATTAAAATTCATACTATGAAATACACTTTCCATATCTAAATCAGACCAGGTTTTATCATCTAGCAATAAATTTTCATCAAATCTATTTCTATATGTGTCAAACTCATAACTATAGTTATGGTTAGGACGAATAAAGTTTTCTAGTGATTTTTGGTTAGTCCATAGATTTTGTAAATCATGCTTTAATTTTTTATTAGCAAGCAATCGTCGTAGTAATAATCAGTATTGTCGTTCCTAGAATAAAAGCAATTAGAAACCATAATAACGTAGGCATATTTTTGTACATCCTTTCACGATTTTGCTGTAAACTCGTAATAATTATGACATGGCATTCCATTTTAAACAAATACCTTTCGTTTTGAGTAATTTATAGTTTGAATGGAATGTCAATAGGGAACGTGCGTACTTATCAACAAATAGTGCATAACTTGTGGATAAGTAGTGGTTATGTTTGTGGATATAGGTTGATATCTGAAAATTGAAAACAGCTAATAGTTACTTATTACTTGTGGATAAGTAGGATAACTCTGTGGATAGCTATTATAACAGCAAAGGTAGTGTGAATAGAATGAGCATAAAAAAAGAACTAAAGTAGAAAATTTTACTTTAGCTCAATTGCACTTATAACGATTATATTAACATTTCTTGTAATTCTGCCCACTCATCCATGACTTGTTCTAATTTTTGTTCGGCTATTTCTTTTTCAATTGCTAAATCATTTGCTTTTTCTGGATTAGAATAGACATCAGGCTGTGTGAGTTGTTCGTTTATATTGTTTATTTCTTGTTCGTATATTTCAATATTTGTTTCACATTGTTCTATTTTACGTTCAACTTGACGTTGCTCTCGTTTTTGTTGTTTTTGGTCAACGTAATTATGATTTTGTGATGCACTTACTTCTGTTTTTGTAGGGTTATCCAATTCTCTTTTCGCTTGAATTGCTGCTTTTTCTTCTAATTTTTCAATGTAATACTGATAATCACCTAAATACATTGTCCCACCAGTAGTGTCCAAGTCATAAACTTTATTTGCAAGTTCGTTTATAAAATAGCGATCATGTGACACAAATAAGATTGTGCCTTTAAAATCTGACAACGCTTGTTCAAGCATCTCTTTAGAGTCTATGTCTAGATGGTTAGTTGGTTCATCTAAAATAAGCACATTATTGCGCTCTAGCATCAGTAGAGCAAGTTGAAGACGCGCTTTTTCTCCACCAGACAAGTCATTGATGATTTTTTTGACGTCATCTTGTACAAATAAGAAACGACCTAAGACAGCGCGAATATCTTTTTCATTCATTGTTGGATATTGGTCCCATAAATAATCAAGGATTGTTTTGTTTGATTTAAATTCAGCTTGTTTTTGATCGTAATAACCAACTTTTAAATTTGCACCTGTAGTAATTTCTCCACTGATCTTTTGTTGGAGACCGACGACTGTTTTGATTAAAGTAGACTTTCCAATACCATTAGGACCAATGATTGCAATATGGTCTCCTTTGGTGGCTTCGATATTAATGCCTTTTGTTATGGCTTCTTCATATCCAATTTCTAGATTTTTAATATGAAATACATCGTTTCCAGTATTTCTATCAAAATCGAATTGAATATTGGCGCTTTTAGCATCAATCATAGGTTTGTTAACTCTTTCCATTTTTTCCAACATTTTCCTTCGACTTTTTGCCATGCCCGTAGTTGAAGCACGAGCGATGTTTTTTTCTACGAATGTTTCAAGTTTTTTAATTTCAGCTTGTTGACTTTCATATTCTTGCATACGTTTTTCATAATATTTATCTCTTTGCGCTATGAATTGTCCATAGTTACCTACGTAATGTTGTACATCGCCGAGCGCAACGTCATAAATTTGATTGACAATTTTATCTAAGAAATATCTATCGTGACTAATAATAACGATAGCGCCTTTGAAATAATTAAGGTAACTTTCCAACCATTGAGTTGTTTCCATATCTAAATGGTTTGTAGGTTCATCAAGTAATAGCAAATCAGGTTCGCTAAGTAACATCTGGGCTAAAGATAACCTGGTCTTTTGACCGCCACTAAAATCATTAATAGGACGATTAAAATCCGCTTCACTAAAATTCAAACCGTGCAGTACAGTTTTAATTTTACTTTCATATTGGTAACCTTCTTGTTGTTCAAATTGATTAGATAAAGATTCATAGCGATCGATGTGTGTCTTATATGACTCAGTATCATATTCATCAGCATGTTGCGCTAACCAATCTGTCTCAAATTTCATTTCTGATTCTAATTTTTTCATACTTTCAAATGGTTTCGACATTTCATCAAAAACAGTTTGATTCGTATTTAAAGTCATTTGTTGTGTTAGATAACCAAGCTTGAGATTTTTGCTTTTTGAAACTTGACCGCTATCATATGTCTCGACGCCAGCAATGATTTTCATTAAAGTAGATTTTCCGGCACCATTACGTCCTACGATACCAATACGTTCACCAGTTTTAACTTCAAAATCTACATTATTAAAAATATCTTCTCCGTCGAATGATTTAGTTAAGTCATTGAGTTGTAATAATATCATCCAATTTGCACCTCTCTATTCATTATCATTCTACAGTATTCAACGCGTGGTTAAAACTATCATTGTTTATTTTTATTATTCAATAATGTATAATGTTGTAGTGATTATAAGATAAATCAGCAATAGATAATGAAATAGGGGGACATGATCTTGGCTAATCAAAGCGAAAAGATTCCTCGTGCCACATTGAAACGTTTACCGTTGTATTATAGATTCGTCAATACTTTGAAATCTAAAGGCATAGATAGAGTTAATTCAAAAACTATAAGTGAGGGCTTGAACATTGATTCTGCAACGATTCGTCGTGATTTTTCATATTTTGGTGAATTAGGCAAGAAAGGCTATGGCTATAATATAGATAGCTTATTACATTTTTTTAAAAATGAGATAAGTGAAAATGACGAGATAAAAATTGCAATTGTAGGTGTTGGGAATTTAGGGAAAGCATTATTAACATACAATTTCTCAATACATGATGAGATGACAATAACGGAAGCTTTTGATATACGAGATGAAATTATAGGGACGCAAATAGGGAAAGTAACAGTCAGTCCGTTTGATAAAATTACGGATATATTAGCACAAGAACATATTGATGTAGTGATTTTAACTACACCTGAAGAAGTAGCGCAAGACGTTGCTGACACTTTAGTAAAAACAGGTGTAAAAGGTATTTTAAACTTTACACCAAGTCGTGTTCTGACACCATCGGATGTTCAGGTACATCATATTGATTTAGGTATTGAATTACAATCTTTACTCTTCTTTATGAAAAATTATAGTAACAAATAAAGCGTATGAAAATAGGCTAGCTTTTTTATTTACACGAGACACACGTTAGGTGGTGAGTGTTTAAAAAAGCTAGTTTTTGTATTTAGTTATATGATTACTACCAACTACAGTTATTTTGACAATTAACACTTTATAAAATATGAGCAAACGGGCTTGATATTTAATGGAAAGTTTAATATGATAAATCATATTGATTTTATCGGGAAAGAGGTAATAATATGACGTGGTTAGTAATCAGTGGACTGATTGTTGGTGCGCTTTTAGGCTTTGTTATGCAAAGAACGCGATTTTGTTTAGTCGGTGGATTTAGAGATATGTACGTTCAAAAAAGCAATAAAATGTTTTATGCATTATTAATTGCAATTTCCGTACAAAGTATTGGGTTATTAATTTTAACATCAACAGGCTTAGTAGAAATTCCAGAATCTACGTATCCAATTATCGGAACAGTAATAGGTTCATTTATTTTTGGTATTGGTATTATTTTATCTGGAGGTTGTGCTACAGGTACGTGGTATAGAGCTGGAGAAGGTTTAATAGGAAGCTGGATGGCACTTATTGCTTATGGCTTCACTGCGGCGGCAACAAAATATGGTTTGTTGTTACCATTAATGAATGGTGTGAACAAACCAACAAATGTTAATGCAAGTATGTCACAAACGACTGGTATACCAACATGGATTTGGGTCGCGTTACTTACAATCATCACAATTCTTCTTGTTGTAAAAACGTTACGTAAACCAAAACCTAAATTTGCTATACCAAAATTAAAGCAAAAATATACAGGTATAAGACACTATTTATTCGAGAAAAAATATCACCCGTTTGTTGCAGCAATTGCTGTTGGGCTAATTGCATTACTCGCATGGCCTGTAAGTGAATCAACAGGTAGAATGTCTGGTCTTGGTATTACAACACCATCTGCAAATATAGTTCAATTCTTTGTAACTGGTGACTTGAAATTGATAGACTGGGGTGTATTCCTTGTTCTAGGTATATTCGTTGGTTCTTATATTGTCGCGAAAGGTGCTAAAGAATTCAAATGGAGAATGCCTGATAAAAAGACAATACGCAATAGCGTTATCGGTGGCGTATGTATGGGATTTGGCGCTTCTGTAGCTGGCGGTTGTTCAATAGGTAACGGTTTAGTAGAAACTGCGCCGATGTCATGGAAAGGTTGGATTGCACTTGCGTCTATGATTTTGGGAGCTTGGTTTATGAGTTACTTTATATTTATAAAACCTATGAAAAAAGCGCAACGCCAACAAGCTAGTGAAAATACGGTCTCAACACAAACTCAAACGACTTAAATATATTAGGGAGGAATTTAATTATGGTACATGAATTAGGTACGGTAGGAATGGTTTGTCCATTTCCACTAATAGAAGCACAAAAGAAAATGGAAACAATGGATAACGGTGAAGAATTGAAAATAGACTTTGACTGTACTCAGGCAACAGAGGCACTACCTAATTGGGCAGCTGAAAAAGGATATCGGATAACAAACTATGAACAATTAGATGATGCTTCTTGGACAATTACAATTCAAAAAGCTGAATAAATGAAAGATCAACCAACTTGCTATTATTAGGTTAAAACACCTAAGGTATCAGGTTGGTTTTTATTTTAAATAGTATTTAAAGCGATTGCAATATGATAGAATTAATCATATTGAGAATAGCTTATTGATGAGAGTGAGAGAATATGAAAAATATATCTGATATTGCAAAAATTGTCGGCGTATCGAAGAGTACAGTTTCAAGATATCTTAATAATGGCTCGGTAAGTTTAAAAACTAAGCAGAAGTTGGATAAAATTATTCAAGAAAATGATTACCAACCAAATCAGTTTGCACAAAGTCTACGAGCGCATAGAACCAATATGATAGGGGCAATCATACCTAGAATGAACTCTTACGCTGTAGATGAAACAATCAAAGGTGTGAAGACAGTTTGTGATGATTTGAACTATAGATTATTGCTAAATTATACAAATATCGATACAGAACTGGAAATTGATGCTCTAGAAACGTTTTATAGAAGTAAAGTCGATGGCATTATTTTAATGGCTACAGAAATTACAGATAGACATATGGAAGTGATTAATAAAATTGATGTTCCTGTTATCATTGTCGGTCAAGAACATAAGGACTTGCACAGTATCATTCATAATGATTTTCATGCAGGTTATATGGTAGGGGAGGCGCTCGGATTAAAGGGATTTAAAAGTATCCAATTTTTTGGAGTTACAGAAACTGATATAGCTGTTGGTATACATAGAAAAAAAGGCTTGATCAGTGGCTTAGCGAAATATAATGTCAAACCACATATTTCGCAAACCTCATTTAATTACAATGAAGCAATGATCGATGTATCAAAAATATTGCAAGCTCAAGCTAATTATGACGCAGTTGTGGGAGCCACAGATTCTATCGCATTAGCTGCACATAAAGTGATCTCAGAAGATGCTACGCAAAATGAGGACAAGTTTATCGTAGGCTTTGGTGGTGATCCAGTTACGGAAATTGTCTCGCCTTCAATTCATACAGTTAATTATCATTTTGAATTTGCTGGTGAAGTAGCAATGAGTAAACTCAATCAACTGATTCAACATCAATCAATAGAGCAACGTATCATTATTGATGTGAGTCTTTCATTTAAAAATTGAGTGAAGCATGATATTATATAATGAAATGTAATGGAACCGGTACCATTATGTAAAATAAAGTTTGAATATTGATAGTAGGAGGAACACAGTAATGGCTGAGTGGACAAGAGATGAACGTTATCAAAGATATGAAGACGTTGATCAGCAAACATTAGATGATTTAACACTTCAAGTTAATCAATCTAAGTATAGACAAACGTTTCATTTACAACCTAAAACAGGATTATTAAACGATCCTAACGGACTGATATATTACGATGGAACTTATTATATATCACATCAATGGTTTCCGTTAGGACCTGTTCATGGTTTGAAATATTGGTATACATATACAAGTAAAGATTTAGTACATTTTGAAGATATGGGCGCATCATTAAAGCCAGATACGAAAGATGATAGCCATGGCGTTTATAGTGGTAGTGCATTTGAATATAATAACCATATGTATTATATGTACACTGCAAATCATCGTGATGAGGATTGGAATAGAATTTCCACTCAACATATTGCAAAAGTAAATGCACAAGGTGAAGTTAAAAAGTTTCCTAAAGCCGTCATTGCTGAACCGCCATTTGGCTATACTCAGCATTTCAGAGATCCTAAAGTATTTTCAAATGATGGTATCTATTATGCTGTCATTGGAGCTCAAAATGAACAAGGTCAAGGTAGAGTGATTCAATATCGTTCAACGGATATTGTGAATTGGGAATTTCAAGGCGAAGTTCATACGAATCTAGATTCATTTGGTTATATGTGGGAATGTCCGGATTACTTTAATTTGGATGGATATGACATGTTGTTATTTTGTCCACAAGGTATTGATGAAGAAGGTGAACGCTTTAAAAATATCTATCAATCAGGGTATATTATGGGACAATACGACATTGATAATTTAACAATGAATCATGGCGACTTTTTTGAACTTGACCACGGATTTGATTTTTATGCGCCACAAACATTTATAGATGAACATGGACAGCGGGTATTAATTGGTCGGATGGGGTTGCCGGAAATTAATTATCCATCTGATGTTGACGGATGGGCACATTGTCTAACTATTCCACGTGTACTATCGATTGAAGCAGGTAATTTAAAACAACGACCTGCAAAATCCCTTGAACAATTAAGAACAAATAAAGAAACAGCACTAGGATATGCGAATAAATTCACGAGACAATTGTATCCATATGAAGGAAGACAATATGAATTGATTATCGATATTTTAGAAAACGATTCAACTGAAGTATATTTTGAAGTGCGTACGTCTAAAACACAAACAACACTGATTACTTATAATAAGAAAGAACAAAAGTTAACGTTAGATCGTAGTGAAAGTGGTTTGTTACCAGACCCAGTCGACAGTACAACAAGAACAACCTATCTGGATACGCCATTGACACAGTTACAATTATTTATAGATACATCGAGTGTCGAAATATTCTGCAACGATGGTGAACGTGTCATGACTTCTAGAATTTTTACAGATGATGAAGCTACAGGAATTAAAACATCAACAGAATCTGGTCAAGTATATTTAAAATTCACAAAATATGATTTAAAGGATGAGGAAGTATGAAACGACTACTTGCTATAGGTGAAGCGTTAATCGATTTTATACCTAATACGACAGACTCTAAATTAAAAGATGTTGAAGGGTTTTCGCGCCAAGTGGGAGGCGCACCCTGTAACGTTGCATGTACGACCACTAAATTAGGTGGCAAAGCTGAAATGATTACTCAATTAGGGAATGATGCATTTGGTGATTTAATAGTTGAAACGTTAGAAAATTTAGATGTCGGTACACAGTATTTAAAACGTACAGACGAGGCTAATACGGCATTAGCTTTTGTAAGCTTAACCAAAGACGGTGAAAGAGACTTTTCCTTTTATCGTAAACCTTCTGCTGATATGCTGTACCAAACTGAAGCAGTAGCAGGAATTGATGTAATGGAAAACGATGTGCTACATTTTTGTTCGGTGGATTTAGTAGAAAGTCCTATGAAATATGCACACAAAGCATTGATTGATAAAGTTAAAGTAGCAGGGGGAACAGTTGTATTTGATCCCAATGTTCGCTTGCCATTGTGGGATAGTGAAGATGCATGTAAAGAAGCAATACAATCATTTATTCCGTTAGCAAATATTGTTAAAATTTCTGATGAAGAATTGACGTTTGTTACAGGTCAGAGTGACGAAGCACAAGCAATTCAATGGTTATTTCAAGGTGATGTAGAAGCGGTTATTTATACTAAAGGTGCTTGCCGGAGCTATGATATATTTGAAGGACGGTACAGTTATTACGCATCAAGGGTTTAAAGTACAGCCGATTGATACGACAGGTGCCGGAGATGCTTTTATTGGAGCTTTGATTAGTAGAATCGTAACCTCGAATACAAATGATATAAATCAATTGTTGAAAAATGAAGGTCAAAGTATTTTAGAATTTAGTAATTATGTAGCGACAATGGTTACTACAAAATATGGCGCTATAGAGAGTATTCCAAATTTAAGTGAAGTAAATAAAGCGTTAACTAAACAGTAAAAAAAAGACTTAGCATAATTTGCTAAGTCTCAGAGTGTCGACAAAGTCTCCGACTTTGTTGGCACTTTTTTGTGCACGCTTTCCGCGGGCACAGCCTCAGCCTGTAGTCTTCGGCTAGTGCTTTTCCCGCAGGAGTCGGCACAAATTACTGCCATTTTTTAAACAAAAATAATATAATATATTTAAATTAAACAGTGGTGGTGTTTGTAATGTTGAATAAATCAATCGATAAAAGAGATCAATATGAAATGATTTCAATATCGGAATTAGTTCCTAGTAATCACTTATTACGTAGAGTAGATAGTATATTAGGTTTAAATTTCATTTATGAACTTGTCGAAGACAAGTATTGTCTTGATAATGGAAGACCATCAATTGATCCTGTAATTTTAGTTAAGATATTACTTATTCAAAGATTATTTGGAATAAAGTCAATGAGACAAACGATAAAAGAAATAGAAACGAACGTAGCTTACCGTTGGTATTTAGGTTATAGCTTTTTAGATAAAGTACCTCATTTCGGTACATTTAGTAAAAACTATACACGTCGTTTTCATGATACAGATTTATTTGAACAAATATTTGAAAGAATTCTTAAAATCGCAATCAAATATAATTTAATAGATCATTCATCTTTATTCATTGATTCAACACATATAAAGGCAAACGCAAATAAAAATAAATATATAACTGAATTAGTGAAAAAAGATTCTCTTCATTTCCAAGAAGAATTAGATAATGAAATTAATGAACAAAGATTATCTCAAGGAAAAAAGCCTATAAAAAAGAAAAAGAAGGAGGAATACAAAAGTAAAAAAGTAAGTACGACTGATCCAGACTCTGGTTACTATGTAAAAGGAGAACGCGAAAAACAATTTGCTTATAGCTTACATGCTTGCGTAGATAGAAACGGCTTTATCATCGATAAACACGTGACACCTGGTAATGTTCATGATAGTACACAACTCAAAACAATGATTGAAAGATTAGAAGTGAAAAATATGTTGCCCATCACATTAGCTGTTGATTCTGGATATAAAACACCTTTTAACGCGCATTACTTACTTGAAAAAACGATTATCCCAACAATGCCTTACACGAGACCTAAAGGAAAACCAGGTTATTTTAGAACTAAGGATTTCATCTACGATGAATACTATGATAATTATATTTGTCCTAACGATGAAACATTGATATTTAAACGAACAATGCCAACAGGTCACAGATTGTATGTATCCAACCCTAATAAATGCCGTCATTATCCTTTGTTAAATCAATGTACAGAGAGTAAAGATGCTATCAAACAAATAAGACGACACGTATGGCAAAATGATTTAGATATAGTTGAAGATTTGAGATTTGTTGATACTATAAAAACTCAATATAAATTGCGAAGCCAAACAATTGAAAGAAGATTTGGAGATGCAAAAGAGCAAGCATGGTATGAGATGGACACGATATAGAGGTATCAAAAAAGTTTCCATGGATACCACGCTGATTTGTGCTCGCCATGAATCTTAAGAAAATGGCAATGTGGCTCATAAAAGGGCCAGAAATGGTCTGAAAGACCACTTTTTTATTTTTAAAAATAAGTTATATTTATAAAAAATAAACCAAATGCTTTTACAGCAAATGGTTTGTCTACGTTCTGAGACTTAGCATAATTTGCTAAGTCTTTTTATTATATTTTTTTAACATTTCTTACTGAAGCAAAGCAATGTTCTTGGTTTTTGAAATATACAATGCGAGATTTTGAGTCAATAGATTCAATGTTATGTCTGTTAACAACGAAACTGTTATGACATCTAAAAAATCTGTCATCGAGCTGATTAAGTTCTTTAAGATTACCATAGAATTCAATTTGTCTATTGTCTAAGTGCGCAATCAATCGATGAGATTTAGAAGAGGACTCAAAAAACATAACATCATCATATTGGACATATACCGAATTACTTCCACGTTTTAATTCAATTGTTTCGACAGTGCGTTCTTTAGAAAGTAATTTTAACCTAGATTCTGAAGTTTCTAAACAATCAATGATTCTAGACTTTAATTCATCTGGGTCATCTTTAAAAATAAAGTCCATCGTCGCTACTTTATAAACAAAAGTAAGGTATGTAAGCTCGCTATGACTTGTAACAAAAATGATATTACCTACAGGATCGTGCTTACGAATTTCACTGGCAAGCTTGATACCGTTAATGTCAGCTTCCAATTGTATATCTAAAAAGTAACATCCTATATCACTTAAATCTTTTGAACGTTCTAAAACTTCATAAGGATCGGCAGTTGCAATTTCAATTTCCATCGGCTTCTCTTCAATCATGATGTAGTTGTTGATAATTGAAATCATATTCTCACGTTGTCTTTCATCATCTTCACATATGAATATTTTCATATCTTCACACCCTTATGAATCAGTATTTAATATTTCTACTTTTTGAATAAAATAGTTATTATCAATCGTTGTATCTAATAAAACATTAGAAGTCGTATCAGTCAATTCTTTTAATGTTGAAAGTCCGAGTCCACGATTTTTACCTTTTGTAGAGAAATTCTCTTGGAATAGGGTATGTACTCGAGGCATATCAGTATCACATTTATTCATAACTATAAACATCACTGAATCATCTTCATTTTTGATAAAAGCAATTCGAATCAGTGGGTCCTCCACTATTTTTTCAGAAGCTTCAATTGCATTATCAAGTAAAATGCCAATAACTCTACTCAAATTAATAATAGGCATTTCGATTTTTTCGATTATTTCAGGTACTTCTATGCTAATTCTAATATTTTTTTCTTGAGCTTGTAAAATTTTTGTTGTTAATAATCCTTTGATTTCACGAACCTTTAGATTTTCAATACCATTAATTTTAATGGCGTTCATTTGCATACTGTCTTGCATAGGTAAAATCTCTTCATGGAAGTATTGATCTAAACCTTTCATATCATTTTCTCTAATAAAATCCGACATCGTTGATAATATATTGACGTAGTCATGTCTGAATTTACGCATTTCATGATTAATTTTTTCTATTTGTAAAGTGTACTTATAGTAATTCTCGATTTCACGCATATTACGTTTGTACTGAATTTGACGAATAATACTAAAAGAAATCGTAACGATAAGTACAGCTATCGTAATGATTAATACGGCATACATTACGACTAAAAATTTTATATCTCCAAAAGAAAGAACACGATCAGGTAAATAAAAATAAATTAATAACAATACGGTCAATAGAAAAACACAAACAATGATTAAATAGATTTTATTTAATGATAAACCAGAAGTGGTTAATAGTTTAAAAAGAAATCTACCAAGTATTGAAAAAACAATTATTATAGAAACGAAAATTACATAGTATATTAAATTAAATATATAATTCCCTGAAATTAAATCTTGCAAGGATGTTGCTAACCAAATTGAAAGAAAGTTGGCCATATAAAGGATGAAAAAGCTAACAAGTACAGATACAACACCCATGAAGCGATTTTTAAAATACATAAAGACAACACTTGCTAACAATAAAAATAACATCGATTTTGTGTCAAAATAAAAGAATAAAATGGTTGAAGGGATTATAATCCCAATAATGGTAATATAATCCCTCAAAGTATAAGTTACATTTGTTAAAATTTTAATAATTATGAAAAGCAAAAATGCTTGAAATATTGATAACATTATTGTGTTTAAAATAGCCATACTCTACACACTCTCTAGGACAATTATTCGTATAAATCTGTAATTTCTTTAGGTACTTCCGTCTCATCAAAATATCCATAACAAGGTCTTGCCCCACCTACTGCACCTAGTACTGTGAAAAACTTCGCGATTATACTAAAAATAGATTCAAAGATATGCATAATTAAACATCCTCCTTAGGGAAAAATATAGGTAGTTGAGCGATAGCAATCAAAATAATGCCTAAAAGTACTAATTGTTGATAAGGCTCACTGAAAAACATTGATATTACTACTAATAATAAAGTTACAATGACTGTCTTTATTTTTTTACCTTTTACTAATCGTTGTGGTATAGGCTGCTTTTTCGTAGCAAGCAGGTGCGTATATCATTAATATAATGAAACCAATTATTGCTAATGGATACATAATTAATGAAGACACTCCAATATACCCGATTAGCCAAGGTAGTAAAACAAATAAAGATAAATTCTGCACATGACATGCAAAAGAAGATTTTGCATGTGCACCGTGTGCATATTGCCTAATTAAAAAGTACGATAAATGGACAGTTAGTGTGTAAAAAAAGAGTTGGAAAAGGATTGAAACGCCATAAGTTATAATTGTTTTAGTTATATTGCCTACAAATACTTGCATACCTAAACGCATCTTTAAATAATCAATATGTTCTAAGTTGTTACGTTGTTGTAGATATTTAGCAAAACGGTCAATTTTGCTATCTATAGACTTTAACATTGGGCTTCTCTCCTCAGACGTATTATACAATTTTAATTAAGTTTTATGCGTCTTATTGCTTAACTGTATATTTTGTGTTCCTAACTGTTGCTAATCTTTATCTCTTTAATTTTAACATAAAAAAGTGAACATTTAGGAATGAAATATGACGAGTTAGGGATTTTTTAACGAATAAGCTCAAAATCATGGTTAAATGTACTTGTATCACAAAGAAGTGATAGCATTTTACAAATCATTTAATCAATTTTTGTTTGAATTTTGATTTGAATGATGAAGTTAATTAAGCTTTTGAGCAGGAGCTTAATTGACACGCTGATATTGTAACTGTACTTTCTTCGTATAGTTGTTATAGTTACAAAAATTAGTTATCGTTTTTCAATTTTAATACAAACAAGAGGAGGCTGATGTAGTGACAAAAGATATCTCAGCAGCAATTAGTGATTTCGTAAAATAGTACTTACTGAGTACACAACGCGCTTATTAATTTAAGCATTCCCAATTTAGATTTGCAGAACCTTCCCAGTCTCGAATCTAATATTATTTTAACATTGTCTATAACAGAGACAATTTAAAGTATTAACATGTAAGCTATCGTAAACATCATTCAATTTATCATTAAAATCGGTAAATTCACTAATTTTTTTCATAATTAATAACATCCCCAAAAATAGATAGAGAAATAACTGTAAAAACATTCCCTTAATAATAAGTTACAAAAACCGTGAGCCCCTCCCAAGCTCACGGTTTTTATTATGAAATCATTTATATAGATGTGGTCTTAAATTTTTGAATACTGGAATAGTATTGCGTTGATTCGTTACTTCATCTAAATCAATGTCACAAGTTAAATGATCTGGTTTTTCTTTTAATTCTGCTATAACTTCACCATTAGGGTTAATCACGATAGAATGACCTGCATATTCAGTCTTGCCATCATCTCCACAAGCATTACAACCAACTACAAATATATCATTTTCAATGGCACGCGCTTTTAAGAGGGCAGTCCAATGATTCAATCTTACCGCTGGCCATTGTGCAACATAAAAAGCGATTTGTGCATCTTTACGCGCTGGATAGCGAAGTAATTCAGGAAAGCGTAAATCGTAACAAGTAATATGTGCAACTTTAGCTCCATCTGATAGAGTGAAGGGTTCTGGAACTGCATTACCGGGTGTTAAAAATGAAGGTTCATCCAACATCGGCACAAGATGTACCTTGTCATAACTGTTTATTAAATAACCATTTTTTGAAACGGCAAAAGCAGTATTGTAGATGTTATCTTTCATACTATTTGAAACAGAACCTGCAATTACATCAACTTTATATTGGATTGCTAATTTTGATATAAACTCAAAACTTCTTGATAATTGATTATCAGCAAGTTCTTTTAGTTGAGGTAGGGCATAACCGTTGTTCCACATTTCCGGTAAAACTACGATATCTGTCTCTGCTGTCACATACTCGGCAAACCAATTCGTAATTATTTCTTCATTTAATGCAACATTCGCTGGTTCCACTTTAAATTGAAAGATTTCTATATTCATCTCGATCGCCCCTTAAATTGTTGTTAGCATAAATATACTAGATATATTCAGAAAATTCAAAATTGCGGGCAGTTTTCAATGAAGTTACAAAATGCGTACGTGAGAAGTGTGCATACTCAAAATCGAAATATTTAAATAAAAAAACCAATTCATTTTATGAACTGACCCCAAATTGTGGGAATAAAATAAAAACACTTTCGTTGAATTCATACTAAAATGAATTTATACGGAGGTGTTTTTCTATGAAAAGAGTTACTTATTCACTAGAAACCAAAAATAAAGCTATTGAAATGAAAATTGAGGGATATAGTGCAAAAGAAATTATGAATACATTAAACATTAGAAATAGATCACAAGTGAAAACTTGGTGGAAATGGTACCAAAATGGTGAACATTATAGATTTCATCAACAAGTTGGAAAACAATATTCCTACGGAAAGGGATTAGAAGAACTTTCAGAAATTGAACAATTAAAAATAGAAAATAAAAGAAAAAACGCAGAATTAGAAATTTTAAAAAAGTACAAGGAATTGGAAAGGGAGTGTCGCCCAAAATAATAATACAAGTGGTTGAAGCATTAGAATCAAAATATACAGTTTAAATGATATTAGAGGTATTTAACATACCCAAATCTACCTATTATCGCCGGAAATGTAAAAAACATGAAACAAATTCGGAATTAGAAGCAATTAAATCGATTTGTCATAAGCACAAATATACCTATGGTTATAGGAAAGTGACTGCTGAATTAAATAAATTTAGTAAGGAAAAAATTAATCACAAGAAAGTGCAAAGGCTTATGCAAGAAAACGAATTGAATTGTAGGGTTAAACCTAAAAAATCTAAAAAACCAGGTAATCCATTTTATAAAATAGGCAATTTGTTACAGAGGAATTTTAATGCAAATCGTCCATTAGAAGTACTTGTAACAGATATTACTTATTTACCTTTCGGTAATACAATGTTGTATCTATCGTCAATTATGGATGTCTATAACGGGGAAATAGTTGCTTATACTATAGATAATCATCAGAATCAAAATTTAGTAAACGAGACTTTGAACCAATTAGAAATTCCAGATAGTTGTATACTTCATAGCGATCAAGGAAGTGTTTACACATCGTATGAATATTATAAATTATGCGAAGAAAAAAGCATTACCAGAAGCATGTCCCGTAAGGGAACGCCAGCTGATAATGCCCCGATTGAATGTTTCCATTCCTCGCTAAAGTGTGAAACATTCTACTTAAACAAAGAGCTCAAGAGCTCTAATAACATTGTAATAGATATTGTCGAAAATTACATTGAAAACTATAATAAAGTTAGAATTCAACAAAAACTAGGCTACTTATCTCCTATAGAGTTCAGGAAATTAGCATCCTAGAAAATAGTGTTTTTATTAAGTTCCCATTTTAAGGGTTCAGTGCCGTTCAGTGCCTTAAACGAATTGGTTTTTATAAATTGGAAAGGGTTGATACCCTAAGCGCATGTATTATTGTTAATGTTTAAAAAATCCAACAAACTATTTTCTTACTAAGAAGCGTTTGCTTACATCATGAAATTCTTTTTCTCCGGCTTCATCACGCACGTTACCAAAAGGCATTTGAGCTACAAGATTCCAAGTAGCAGGAATATCGAACGCTTCAGTTACTGCTACGTCTACAAGTGGATTATAATGTTGTAATGATGCGCCAATACCTTTAGTACCTAATGCAGTCCAAATTGCAAATTGGTGCATTGCATTTGTTTGGTTTGACCAAATGGCAAAGTTCTCAGCATAGTTAGGCATTTGATTTTGCAATCCTTCGACAACTTCTTGATCTTCAAAGTATAGGATTGTACCATATGAATGTTTGAAGTTATCAATTTTGTCTGAAGTTGCTTGGAATTCACGATCAGGACCCATTGATTTTTTTAATTCTTCTTTTGTTATATCCCAAAATTTATTATGATTATCGCTTAATAACAATACAATACGAGTTGATTGAGCATTAAATGAAGATGGAACATGTTTAATTGCATGTTCAATGATACCTTCTACCTCTTTATCAGATATTGAAATTTCTTTTTCTAAACTATATATTGTACGTCTTGATTCTACTGCATTTTGAAATACATCAAGTGTATCTTCTTTTTTACTAAAAAGTCCCATTCGGAAAACTCCTTCACATTAATTTATTTTATATATCTAGTATAATAATTATACCTTTATTTGTAAATAGCTTTTTACAATTAATTTCAAATAGATTAATTTCTTCTTTCAAAAGCCTGATTTTAATGAAAAATAGTACGATTTCTAATATACTGATAAGGAATATAAGAAAATTTATTTGGAGGTGAGATTATGAAAAATTATATTTCACATAAATTTATTGTATCTAGCTTTGCAATTGCACTAAGTGCTACATTAATTTCTAAACCGACACAAGGGGCAGAGACAGGACTAGATGAATACAATAAGAATACGACTATGAATAATACTGATTTAGACCATAAGCGTATCAATGCATCAGATATAGATGGGAATGTGCAAAATAGCACTAAGCCAGTAAATAATTCAGGTGAGAATGAAATACCTTCAAATTCTGATCAAACTGATAATAAAACCAGTAGTGATGCTATAACGACTTCATCATCCGAACAACCAAATAGCAATGATTCAGACAATAGTGATTCAGACACTACTACTAATCCAGATAAGTCAGAGGAAGACAATCAATCATCAGATTCAAACAATACAGGAGATAGTGACAACGGAACTGAAGAGAAGCCATCATCGGAACAACCAAATGATAGTAACTCTAACAATAGTGATTCAGACGATGCTACTGAGCCAGATAAGTCAGAGGAAGACAATCAATCATCAGATTCAAACAATACAGGAGATAGTGACAACGGAACTGAAGAGAAGCCATCATCGGAACAACCAAATGATAGTAACTCTAACAATAGTGATTCAGACGATGCTACTGAGCCAGATAAGTCAGAGGAAGATGATCAATCATCGGGTTCAAACAATACAGGGGATAGTGACAACGATTCAGGAGAGAAACCTAAACCAGAACAGCCGAGTGAGGACGGAGACGATAATTCAACAGAACCATCAAACCCTGATAACCCACAAGGTGGCGGAGATGACTCAGAAGAGAAGCCTAAACCAGAACAGCCAAGTGAGGACGGAGACGATAATTCAACAGAACCGACAAACCCGAATAACCCACAAGGTGGCGGAGATGACTCAGAAGAGAAGCCAAAACCTGAACATCCAGGAGAAAGTGGCGAAGATAATTCAACAGAACCATCAAACCCTGATAACCCACAAGGTGGTGGAGATGACTCAGAAGAAACACCTAAACCAGAACAACCAAGTGAAGGTGGAGACGATAATTCAACAGAACCGTCAAATCCTGATAAACCACAAAATGATGGGGGAAGTTCAACAGAAACACCTAAACCAGAACAACCGAGTGAAGGCGGAGGAGATAACAATACCACAGAACCCCCGAAGCCTAATAAACCACTGCGCCCCAACATATCATCTGGATCAAATCATTATAACCAGGGTAGTAAAAATAATACATCAGACAGTTCAGTGAATCATTCAAACTCAGGAAGTTCTCAAAATGAACACACATCTTCAAACTTATATAATGGTAAGAATCAAAATGCAAATAAGCAATATGCACAATCAAATGAAAATATAGCAGGCAGTAACAATAATGTTGTGACTTATGGAGATTTGAGAACAGAGAAAAAAAGTCAAAATTCAAATCAAGGTGACAGCAGATTAGTTAATAGATTTAATCAAATGTCTCCAGGTTCTTTTAAATATAATCCTTTTATTTTGAACCAAGTTAAACAGCTTAATAATAATGTTGATAGTGTATCTGACAAAGATATTACTTCTATTGTAAGACGTCAAAGTTTTTCAGATAATGCGTTTTTAAATGAGTTACAAAAGGGAACAAATTATTTTAAATTTCAATATTTTAATCCATTAAAATCAAGAGATTACTATAAAAATTTAGATAAACAAGTTTTGGCATTGATTACTGGAGAAATAGGTTCTATGCCTGACTTAAAAACGCCAGAAAACAAAAGTGCCGCATCTGGTAAATACGAATATCATTCAAGTAGTGATGAAGAATCGACGCGTACAAACGACAAGAAATCGAAAGACACAATTGATATTAAATTCGAACGGACATTGTTTGCTTTAATCACTGCAATAACGATAATATTTATAGGTGTAGTGGTAGGATATTTCGTTTATCGCAGAAACAAAAACGAAAATGAATAGCTTTTGACATTTAACGTGTCATAGACAAATAAAAAATGGAAGGACTCATGTAATAAACATTGAGTTCTTCCATTTATTTTATATAACTTAAAATTTAATTAAAACATAAAATTAAATATAAATGATGCAGATTCTTGTAGTTCTTTTATTTTTTCAGGACCAAAGTAAATTTGTACAATAGCGACAAAGCCATTTTGCATTATGTGTACTAAGATAGGTACCCATATACGTTTTGTATATACATACAATGCTGAGAAAATAAAGCCCATACCAAAATAGATGATAAAGAATGATGGATCTGCATGTGCGACACTAAAGATAATTGAACTTACAATTCCGGCAATGAGAAATTTAAAAGTTTTATTACCTTTTAATATGTTGTATAACTCACCAAATATTACTTTTCTAAATACGAATTCTTCTAGTATAGGTCCTACAACTGAAATTAATATGATAAACATCGGGATTTCTTGTGCTATTTTCATCAATCTTTCCGTATTAGGGCTAGATTGAGGTGCGCCGAATACATACATATTTATCATTCCCGCAATGACTTGATAAATCATAACAATCATATAACCTACGATTGCCCAAAGGATAACATATCTTTTCTTTTCTTTAGGTTGTAACTCTAGTTGTGTAGGATTGGCAATGAAAAAGTTTATTAGTATGATTAGGAAAGCAACTATAATAAACAAAATTACCTGTGAATAAATATTAGCAAAGAGGATTTCTTTGCCACTTAAATTGTTAAATAAGCCAGCCATTTGTAAGAAAATCGGACCAAACTGTGCAAGGCCATAAATAACTAATGTCAAAATGGACACCCATATACGAGACATAATGAACCTCCAAAAATTAGAATATACTCTATTTTATCGTAAAATAGCTTTTCACACAAAATTTAGTGTAATGGTTTTAACTTGAAATATTGACCAACTTTGATTATTATAGAAAGTGTATTAGCACTCACAATGATTAAGTGCTAAAAATTTTAGTATTTTAAGGAGGAACAATCAATGTTAAAGCCATTAGGTAACCGAGTAATTATTCAAAAAACAGAACAAGAGCAAACAACTAAAAGTGGTATCGTTTTAACTGATAGCGCTAAAGAGAAATCAAATGAAGGTACGATAATTGCAGTAGGTGCAGGACGTATTTTAAAAGATGGTTCTCGAGTTGCTCCTGAAGTGAATGAAGGCGACAATGTTGTTTTCCAACAATTTGCTGGAACTGAAGTTAAGCGTGGAGACGACACATACTTAATCGTTAGCGAAGACGATATATTAGCAGTAATAGAAGAATAATCAAAATTAAAACTAAAAAATATACAAATAATACGAACATCATGGAGGTAAAGTAATATGGCGAAAGATTTAAAATTTTCCGAAGACGCACGTCAATCTATGTTGAGAGGTGTAGATAAATTAGCTAACGCCGTGAAAGTTACAATTGGACCAAAAGGGCGTAATGTTGTATTAGATAAAGAATATACATCACCATTAATCACAAATGACGGTGTTACGATTGCAAAAGAAATTGAATTAGAAGATCCATATGAAAATATGGGAGCGAAATTAGTACAAGAAGTTGCCAACAAAACGAATGAAATCGCAGGTGACGGAACAACTACAGCTACAGTATTAGCTCAAGCAATGATACAAGAAGGTTTGAAAAACGTAACAAGTGGTGCAAATCCTGTAGGTTTACGTCAAGGTATCGATAAAGCTGTAGACGTAGCTATTGACGCATTACAAGAAATTTCTCAAAACGTTGATAATAAAAATGAAATTGCGCAAGTTGGATCTATTTCAGCAACTGATGAAGAAATTGGTAAATATATTTCAGAAGCTATGGAAAAAGTAGGTAACGACGGTGTAATTACAATTGAAGAATCAAGTGGTTTTAATACTGAACTTGAAGTCGTTGAAGGTATGCAATTTGATCGTGGTTACCAATCTCCATATATGGTAACTGATTCAGATAAAATGGTTGCAGAACTTGAAAAACCATACATTTTAATTACAGATAAAAAGATTTCATCTTTCCAAGATATTCTGCCATTATTAGAACAAGTTGTTCAATCTAACAGACCTATCCTAATCGTAGCAGATGATGTAGAAGGTGACGCATTAACAAATATCGTATTAAACCGTATGCGCGGTACATTTACTGCAGTTGCAGTTAAAGCACCTGGATTCGGAGATCGTCGTAAAGCGATGCTAGAAGATTTAGCTATCTTAACAGGCGCACAAGTGATTACTGATGACTTAGGCTTAGATTTAAAAGATGCAACAATTGACATGTTAGGTACTTCAAGCAAAGCAGAAATCACTAAAGATAATACAACAGTGGTTGATGGTAATGGAGACCAAAATAATATTGATGCACGTGTAAGCCAAATTAAATCTCAAATTGAAGAGACGGACTCTGAATTTGATAAAGAGAAATTACAAGAACGCTTAGCTAAATTAGCCGGAGGCGTAGCTGTAATTAAAGTTGGTGCTCGCAAGTGAAACAGAATTAAAAGAACGTAAATTACGTATTGAAGATGCTTTGAACTCTACTAGAGCCGCTGTTGAAGAAGGTATTGTAGCCGGTGGTGGTACAGCATTCATGAATATTTATGACAAAGTTTCTAAAATTGAAGCTGAAGGCGATATTGCAACAGGCATCAATATTGTGTTAAAAGCATTAGAATCTCCAGTTCGTCAAATTGCAGAAAACGCTGGGTTAGAAGGTTCGATTATTGTTGAAAGACTTAAAAATGCTGATGTAGGTATTGGTTTCAATGCCGCTACAAATGAATGGGTGAATATGCTGGATGCTCGGTATCGTAGATCCAACTAAAGTTACACGTTCAGCTTTACAACATGCGGCAAGTGTAGCGACTATGTTCTTAACAACTGAAGCGGTTGTTGCGCATATCCCTGAAGAAAGCAGTAATGATGCACAAGCGGTATGGGCGGCATGCCAGGTATGATGTAATAGATTATAAACTTTAAAATTAAAGTTTATAAAAGAGCGTATTTAAATAATATTTATAAGACGTCTTTCGTTAAGTTACTTAACTTAGTGGAAGGCGTCTTTTTTATGATGAATGATCTATAGTTTGATATACATATCTATAGAGACTATATTGTAACCAAGGAGGAATTTATTATGTTAAAAGATATCAATGAAATTGTTGTCCCAGATAGTAAAATAATCCAAGAAGCACAAGAAGTAGTCCATGAATATGGTAATAAGTTAATATGGAACCATTCGAATAGAGTATATTTATTTGGCGAAGTTAAAGGCATGCAAGATCATTTGAAATATGATAAAGAACTTTTATATATGTGTTCGCTCTTTCATGATTTAGGATTAACAAACCAATATAGTAGTGATGATCTGAGATTTGAAGTAGACGGCGCAAATGCAGTTCGCCAATTTTTAGATACACACAATTATAATGACCAAGATTTACAACTTGCTTGGGATTCAATAGCATTACATACGACGATAGGTGTGGCTGAGCATAAAGAGAATAATGTTGCATTATTATATCATGGTGTTGGTATGGATGTTATGAGTGACAATTGGGACCAGTATTCAGATGAAATTAGAAAAGCAATCGTAAATAAATTTCCTCGTGGTAATTTTAAAAAAGATGTATTAACAGCTTTTTATGAAGGCTTTAAACATAAACCTGAAACAACGTTTGGCAATATTAAATCTGATGTTGTGAAATATTTTGAGCCTGAATATCCTCAAAATAATTTTTGCTCTTGTGTCCTACGTTCAAAGTGGGATGATTAAAAGCACACGATACGTTAGTAATATTTAATCATTAAATCCTAAAGTATAAAAAATTGAATTTGAAAGCAATCTATAGCATTATTTAACATGTATAATTAAAAAAGTTATGGATATAAATGGATTAAGTGAGTAAAAACAACTTATTGAGGGTAGAGAAAGTAAGCATAAATATTATTCGCTACTTATAATTATTATTTATGTGAAGCTTTTTTAAGAAAGGGAGATTAACTATGACAAAAAAATCAGTGTACGATGTGATTGATACAGGTATTAATTATTTAATATCAGACTATGACAAATGGAACATTGAAAGTATATTAGATAATGAAAGTGAACTCTTCCCTAATACGTTACATTGGCAATATGGTCATGTGTTAACTATTTTTGAATCTGCATTATCTTTAAGTGAGCAAAATGAAGTAGATATTCAAAAATATACACGCTTATTTGGTTATGGATCTAATCCAGCTGATTGGGGCGACGAAGAAATCCCAAGTGTGGATGAAATTATCAAAAATTTAAAAACGTTGCCTGAGCGTGCAAAAAAATTAACAGACCAACAATTAGAAGTTGAATTAACTGAAACAATTGCTGGTTGTAGTACGTTAGATGAGTTGTTAATTTTAAATGCAATTCATGTACCACTACATGCTGGTAAAATTGAAGAAATGGCACGTGTATTGAAACAGCAACGTTAATATAAATAAAAAGGATGAAATCACCATTACATGTGATTTCATCCTTTTTATTATTTAATTTAATTTTTTAGGTCTTCAATTGCTTTAGCGATAGAATCAAATACATATGGAATGTCATCTTTTTCTACACAACTGAAAGCAATACGAATGTCTGTTGCATTAAGGGCAATGATGCCAATAGAGTATTTAGTAATTAAGTGTTGGCGTAACTGTTCTGGGTCCACATCTTTAACTTGTAATGCCATAAAATAGCCTGAGTTAAAATCATAAGCCTGCCAGTATGATGCGTATTTTTCATCATATACAACAGATTTCGTTACTTCATATCTAGCTTGTAACGTGTCGATATTGTGTTGAATTTCCTTATCAAAAGTTTCGTGATTTTCGAGCACGTATTTAACTGCACTTTGCGAAGGTAATGGACCACTTGAAATGTTGCTTCGAATTAATCCTTTGATTTTAGCTTCTAATACTTGTTTTGTTGTATCGTTTCCGACACCGAAACTGATGAAACCTACACGTAATCCCCATGCGAAAAATTCTTTTGTTGCGCCATCTAAACGAATTGGTAATAAGTTGTCTAAATGTAAATTTGTTAATGCTGTGAATAATGACTGTGTATAAACATCTTCATAAAAGAGTCCGTAGTATGCATCATCAACTAAAGCAATGACGTTTGTGCCACGTTCTGCTAATGATTTTATTGCAGAGACAATAGTATGAACTTCATCTTTTGTTGGTGTATAACCAGTTGGGTTATTTGGATAATTTAATATTAAGATGATTTTGTCTTTATTATAATTTTCTAGCGTATTAACTAAATTTTCTGTTGTAAAATGTCCAGCTTCGTCAAAAATATCATAGGTTTCAATTTCAGCACTATGTCTTGTACTATAAACGAGTTTATAGTTGCCCCAATTATGGGTTGGAAGTAAGAGTGTATCACCACTATCGACGAACATGTCACCGACTAATGATAAGCCATGTGTTAAAGCATTCGTAAGGATAGGTCTTGTCATGTCTTTTGCATCTAAATCTGGATTTTCTTTTAATGTTTTTTGTTGCCATAAATCACGAAGAGATTCTAAACCTTGTGGCGGGGCATAAGGAAAGATTTCATCGGGTTCTAAATGAGCGAAGATATCATTTAAAGTATTTGCGTACATCTTGCTATCTTTATATGTTGCCATTCCTATCGTGGCATTATATTGTGTGGATTTTGCTTCCGCGGATTGGGATAATATACCTTTCGGGTAATACATTAATTTTCCTAGGTCGGAAAGCATGTCTGCAACTTCTGGATTTGATTTAGATAATTGTTCGTTTAAATCTAAAGCTAAAGGATTCATAGTTGGTCAACCTCTCTTTACTTTTTCAATGATAACCTTATATTATCTTGAAATAGCTTAAAATTAAAGTCTTGTGACTGTTTTAGACAGAAAATTTCAAAATTTAACTATTTATACGAACATACGTTCTGTTTTATGTTAGAATACGGATAGGCCATCAAAAATCCTACATGGCACTTTTTTCTGTGGGAGGTGTAGTATGATAGCGTGGTGGCAAGAAATGATTGCAACTTTATTAACAGGTAGCTTACTTGTTGTATTCCGTGTTTGGTTAGAGAATAAATGGAAAGACAAATAGGTGGCCTTACACAAAAAACCCCCAAGCCTGATGACGCAGACTTGGGGTTGTGTAGTATAATCCGTGGATACAATTACAATTTTATCATCATAGGTAATAGACTGCAAACAATATATTTAAATATAAATCATAAAAAACAGATACATAAGTATCAAGAATTTTTTTGAAATAAATTGCTTTTAGAAATTAATGCCAAAGTTTGGTACAATGATATTGTTTGAGGTGAAGAGAGTGAAACATTTAACCAAAATATTTGTCATAATGGCAATGATATTACTCGTTGTAGGCTATTATTTACAGGCCATAGGTCATGAAGATTCTGGTGTTAAATTATTAATTGCCGCAATTATGTTTATGATTTGCGCTTTTATTGATCGTAATAATAAGCGTAAGAAAAAAGATAAACAAAATAAGTAACATTGTTAAAACAAGCTATAAGTGAGATGAAGCGATATGCAAAATCTTAGTTATAGCTTTTTTATGTTAACTCGTCCCTTTTAATGAGTAATTATATGGGTGTTTGAATAAATTTATACTTTACAAGTGTGTATACATTGTATATAGTGTGTATATACAGTTGTAAGGGAGGACGTCCATGAAAATACTTTTGAAAAATAGTGGTGAACAGCCAATCTATGAACAGATTAAGCAACAAATCAAAGAAAATATTTTAAAAGGATACGTTGCTCCTGGTGAACACTTACCTTCGATGAGGGAATTAGCACATGATTTGAGCGTTAGCGTTATAACTACAAAGCGCGCATATGAAGATTTAGAAAAAGATGGTTTTGTCTTTACTATTAGAGGTAAGGGTACATATGTGAAAGAGCAAGATAGTTCAATTTTAAAAGAAAAACAGTTCATGGTGATTGAAACAATGGCTAAATCAATAAGCAAAGAAGCAAAAACTATAGGCATGCCACTTTCAGAATTACAAGAAATCTTAGAAATGATTTTTGAGGAGGACGATGAATGAACGCAATCGAATTAAATGCTGTAAATTATCAGTATAAAGAATTCAAGTTAAATGATATTAGTTTTCGTGTTCCTCAAGGATTTATAACTGGATTTATTGGTGCAAATGGTGTGGGTAAAACGACCATTATTAGAATGATTATGGATTTAATTGAGCCTGATGGCGGAGATGTTTTAATCTTTAACCAAAAAATGAAAGCACGCCCTGAAGCTATTAAAAATAAAATTGGTTTCGTTTATTCCGAATTGTACCTCAATGATAAATGGAATATCCAAAAAATTGAACAGTATGTTTCACCATTTTATAGTACATGGGACCATCAGTTATTTACATATTATCTTGAAAAATTTGATTTACCTTATAAGCGGAAGATCAAAACATTCTCAACTGGTATGAAGATGAAGTTGTCTATTGCTATTGCTTTTAGCCATCATGCTGAATTATTTATTTTAGATGAGCCAACATCAGGGTTAGATCCAATCGTTCGAAACGAAGTTTTGGATGTAATTCAAAAAGAACTCATTGATGAAAAGAAAACAGTATTTATTTCCACTCATATCATTTCTGATTTAGAAAAAATCGCTGATTACTTAGTGTATTTAAAAGATGGTGAAATTGTACTGAATCAATTTTTGGATGACATTTTGAATAGATTCAAAGTAGTTAAAGGTGACATGCAGCAATTGGATGAAGAATTAATTCAATTAACACACTATATAGAAGAAAACAAAACTGGATATATCGCACTTACAGAACATGCTAATATATTTAATGAAATTTTTGGAAACAAGGTTGCAATAACTAAGCCAACGATTGAAGATTTAATGGTTTACCTTGAAAAAGGAACCCAGAAGACTGAACAAAAAAATTATGAGACTTAACAACTGGGGGCATTAGATGAAAAATTTACTTATTAGAAATTTAAAATTACGTAAATGGACAATCGTAATATATGCAATCTTATTATTGTTTTCCCCACTGCAATTAATCATAATACCTAATAGTATTTTTACTAATGCGTTATATTCTGCAGTTGCGATGATATTACTTTTTGTTTCTATACTAGATTCTGGACATGTTTTTCGTTTTAATAGTAAGCTTGGGCACAGAATGGCTTATGACTTTTTTGGAAGTTTACCAGTTTCTAAAAAGTCATTATTGAATGCTAATTATTTAACAGTTATTATTTTTACATTAGTTGGGGCGACAATATTATCTTTATATACAATGCCGAATTCTCATGTATCAACAAGTAATATTGATTTTAATATTTCAATGCCATTCTCATACATTGCAGTAAATTTCTTTGCAGTACCTATAGCTTTCAAAAAATATACAGAACAAAAATCTGATTACATTTCTTATATCATTTATTTACTTACGATGGTTATTTTAATACCTGTCATAATCGTGCTACTTGTAGTTGGAATATGTACATTATTTAATTATAGTCTGGGTATATTAAATTATTTTGAAACTATTTTTAACTATGGATTTTTAACTTTAAGTATTTTTTGCTTTGTAGCTAGCTACATCATTCAATATAAAAAATTAATTTAATAATAAAAGGAGGCGCATTTATGGAATTAAAAGATATAACAAAAACGTATGGCAATAACAATGTTTTAGATCATATTAATTTTGATTTTGGACAAAGCCAAATTGTAGGTTTAATTGGTAAAAATGGTGTCGGTAAAACAACATTAATGAAAGTCATGAACGGAAATATTATCAAATACAAAGGGGAGGTAAAGATAGGTAATAAAGACAATATCGGTTACCTTATTGAACATCCTAAATTGTATGATAATAAATCAGGTTTATATAATTTGAAATTATTTGCCAATGTATTAGGTAAGGGGTTTGATAAAAAATATGCAAATCAAATCATTGATGCCTTTGGTATGAGACCTTATGTGAAGAAAAAAGTTAAAAAGTATTCAATGGGAATGAAACAAAAGCTAGCCATTGCTCGTTTCATTAATGAACAAACCCAAGTACCTTATTTTAGATGAGCCAACAAATGGTATGGACCCTGACGGATCAATTGATGTATTGAAAACAATTCAATCACTTGTGCAAGAACTGGATATGAAAATTTTGATTTCTAGTCATAAACTTGAGGATATTGAATTAATTTGCGATAGAGCAGTATTTTTACGTGATGGTAATTTTGTTCAAGATGTTGATATGAAAGAAGGGGCACCAACGGATTCTACAGTTTTAATCATAGAACAAAATAATTTCAATAATGCTTTAGAATATTTAAATGAAAATTTCGATGTGATTCAATCTAAGAGAGAAAATGGAGAAATCATTATTAAAGCACAATCAAGTTATCAAAAAGTACTTAAAGGTTTATCCAATATCGATATTTTCCCTGAATTTATTGAAACACGCAAGAGTTCTTTACGTGATACTTACTTCAATATTAATCAGAAAGGTGGCCAATAATGAATAGTTTACAACTCGTGAAATATGACATTTATAGCATTATTAGAAGCCCATTAACGTATTTAGCATTACTCTTAACAATACTTCCGTTAATTGGATTTACAGTTTTATTTGTTCAAGCAATCTGATAAAATAGACGGCAATATGCTACTTTCTATTGGTAGTTGGTTCTTTTCTATCATGGGCTTACTATTTGTAATCAAGACAATCACCCGTGATATTTCACAAGGTACAATTCAATTATATATGAATAAAACATCAAGTCGTGTGGGTTATGTTATCGCAAAAGTGATTTCAATTATACTAATCGCCATAATTATTACAGCAATACTTGTTGGTTTTGTATTAATCGTAGAACAAATTGTTGATGGTAAAAATATAGAAGTTGATAAAATCTTTGAATTACTTTGGTTCTTCATTCTATTCCATTTATTCTTTGGATTATTATTATATTTATTTTCATTAGTTGTACCAAAAACAGCATTAATCTTTACTCTAGGTATATTCTTAATATTACTTGTTCCTTTTGCGGAACCATTTATACCTATGATTCCTAAATTTGGTGACAATATTCAAGATGCCTTGAAATATATTCCATTTAGTTACTTAACTTCTAAAACGACAACTGGTGATTACACATTCTCTAATTGGCAGTGGTTTATTACTTCAAGATCGATTGTAGTATTATTCGTAGTTAATATATTCTATGTATCTAAAAAAGATATTTAAAATAAAGATAACCGAAGATTGAGTCATAAAAAAGAGACGTATGAATTAACGGTTATAACACCTTAATTCATACGTCTTTTATTAATTTATAATTAGTTTATCTAAAATTGAATCATAAACATATTTCCACATTTGTGAGTCTGTTTTAAAGCGATTAGAAATAATTGCATATGATTCAGACGATTTATCTTCAAATGTAGGATCATCTTTTGCGGGAAGTTTGGAACGCGTTTCCTCTACAAAATGTTGAACTTGTCTTGCACGAGGCCCCCAAACTGTTTGCTGTTCAAAATCATCATTTAAAAATACAAATATAGGTATAGATCTCGCAGTACCATTTGTTAAGTATTGATCGATTAAGTCAGTGTTTTCATCACGATGAAAGACACGAGCTTCTATATTTAATCTTTCACTAATATGTTTAAGAATAGGCACGTTCATCATAGCATCTCCACACCAATCTTCAGTGATAACTAGAACTTTGCTATAGTTTGATGCTTTAATTTTTTCAAGACGACTATCATCCTCTGGTGCTGAGAATGAATGATATATTGATAGTAAATTCTCTTTGTTTTCAGTCATAGCTTCAATATATTGATCAAGCGGTTGACTGTTTTTGAAATAAGTTTCTAAACTTGTCATAATAGTTCCCCCTTTAATTGATTAGATATTATTATATCAATATTTTAATATGAAAGAAAATTATTAATACATATAAAAGTAATATGTTTTAAGATTTCTTCAGGGATGAAAGTGACAAATACCTATGCTATATTTAATAAGTAAAGTAGAGCGTGGTGACAACATTGAAAATACATAGACTACATAAGCGTTTTATATTTTTTGCGTGTATAACAATAGCTACTGTGACAGTATTATTAGTTAATTATATAAAGCAAGAACACTCGACCGATTTATCAAAACTATCCATTGATCGTGTCAAAATAGGGTCTGAAATTAATATTAGTGAATACGTTGAAAAAGATGAAGTCATTTTAAAAAGACATCGTCTTTATTCAAAAAGAGAGCATCCTAATTTAATCTTCAAAGTGAATAAAAAGGATTCTCAACTTAAAGGTATAACCTTAACTGGCGATACTAGAGTGCAAACTAATTTTAATGGAACGATCAATAATAATGTTGGAGAAGTTACACAGACACTAGGAACACATTATAAACAAAAAAAGTTGCGCAAAGGCTTTAATGCTATAATATATAAAGATAAGAAAAATCAAATAAAGTTATTTATTATTTATAAACATGATAAAATAAAGAAAATTGAAATACACAAGATATAAAAATTAAAAATGACATTCCTATAGGGCATGTCATTTTTGATTTTACATATACGTTTTGCTTCGAAACTTAAGTTTGAATGGCGGTAGATATTTTGGATAAAATCACTTTTTTAAATGAATTAGAGCAAGAATTAGATAAATTACCAAGAAGTGAACGCGATAAAGTGATGTATGAATATGAGGAATATTTTTTTGATCAAGAAAGTGAAGGGAAAAATGAATATCAAATCATTGGAGCGCTTGAATCTCCTAAAAAGATAGGCAAAGAGCTTATGGCGAGAAATGCGATTGTGTCTGCGGAGTTTCGTCCTAATATAAATACAATCGTGAGAGCAATTATGGCATCTCTGGGTATGGGAATATTATCATTAATCATTATTTTAATCCCTATGATATTTGTTGGCATTTTCATGTTTGTACTATTACTTGTTGCATTATTTTTCGCACTTAGTCCGCTATTATTGATTATCAACGGCATAATTAATGATAATTTTAGTTTTGCTATAAGTAACTATTTATTTGCCATTTCGTATACAGGATTAGGTCTTTTATTATTTGTCATTATTGCAAAATTTGCTCAATTTGTTTATCGAGTGATTTTAAAATACTTACGTTGGAATATTAAAACAATTAAAGGAAGTGCAGTCGAATGAAGAAGTTATTTTTTAGCGGCTTAACATTATTTATCGTGTGCTTTCTTTTAGCTTGTGTCGCTTGGTTTGGATTTGAAAAACAAAACAACCAACTCAATTCTGTGAATAAAGAAGTTAATGATAAAGATATAGAAAATTTAAACCTAGATAGCCAAAATAGTAAGGTTCAGGTTAAGCAAGGTGACAAATTTTCAGTGACCTATAAAGGGAAAAAGAATATTGATATTACGAATAAAAACAAGACACTACATGTTCATGAGACTGATAATACAGAAGATCATTATGGATTGAATTTTAATCCGTTTAGACAGTTTGATGATGAGATGGTAGTGACTGTGCCAGATAAAAAACTAAATCATTTAGATGTATCTAGTAAGACGAATATTATAAATATTGATAGTATCAATGCAAAAGATGCACATATTTCAATGAAGGCTACTGGCGGAGCACGTGTGTTTTTAAGTGATGTAGTGTTAGACAAACTGTATTATAGAGGTGTGAGTTCACCGCTTGATATAAAGCATAGCCAAATTACTAATGCGAATATTAAAACGAAACAGGCGAGTATAACGAGTAAAAAATCATTGATTGAAAAGTCGGTGCTGTTAGCTGACCACGGCAAAATTGATTTGAGTCGAATGGATATTGCATCACATTTTAGAGCCTCTACACAATATGGTGATATTTTCATGTCATATGATGATGACCCTCAAGATACATTGCTAAAATTGAATCCATCTGATGGGACTTCTAAAGTTATCAACAACAATTTTAAAGATAATAAAGTAGGGGCAGGAAAGCATATTTTAGAGTTCTATACGGATCATGGGGACATTTATATAAATTAACTCTATGTTGACATGAATAGAGAAAGCCAGGAAGTACATTTAATTAAGTACTTTCTGGCTCTTTTTATAATATAAATGATTTAAAATGACAAATATTAATAAGTGGCAAAGGTTAAATCAGTGTCAAGATGCCCGTTAATTGAAGTAATATCTAATGATTCGCCATCGAGCCATTTGCCAAAGTCTATTATGGTAGGGGCTTTATTTTCACCTAAAGTGATATGTGCTGTTAATGATTGAGGTTCATACATACTTGTATGAATTGTCCCAGACCAACTTTTAAATAATTTACTATAAATTTCATATTCCGGATTATTGAATAAATTAAATGCGCTCATTTTATCTAGTGATGCGGGTTCTTTTTTAAGGAGTCGATTTAATCGTTCTTTAGATTCTTTTGTGAAATTTCTATTTTCATGTGTTAATAATTTGAAATGATTCGTACAAGTACGATCGTAACGAACATCAACGGAGCGAGGAGAAACTTCGATAATCGCATGATTCAAATGTTTGTCCATGACAATGTAACTAAATGAGCTTCTATGGGGAAGTTCTTTTAGTAATTGTATGGCCTCAGGTACATCTTTACAATATTGTAATATAAGCCTGCCGACCATATAGCAGACGAAACCATCACCTGGGTGCTTTCTGTGCATGAAGTTGTAGCCCATGGATAGACCAGATTCATTCATACCATCCATTCTCCCTGTTACACGTGATGTAGGGCCTATTTGCGCTAATCCGCCATCAGTAGGTTGGAACAATAAGTAACGACCATCATAAGTTGCAGGGTGATAATCATAATTTCGCACCATATAGTCCTGACCTAAAAAGACCGTACAGCCACTGTTTTTCAATGGTGTGAATCGATAGTGTGCAAAGTTAAGAATCATTTGGCGGGTAGGCAGATTAAGTACTTCTTGCATGCCTCTAATTTCTTCCCAAATTTGCGGGGCGTACGTTTGGAAAATGTCATATGTTTCTTTGATATGGATATCAAAGCGGGGCATACGTTTTTTCCATTCTTTCTCTCTGTTTTTGAGTAAGGGGGTTTGTTGCATCCACTGTGCTGTTTGTACACCTAAATCAAAGTGTGAACCTCGATGTGTTAAGATGTCTGATTTTACTGATTGCATAGTTTAAAACTCCTATTTATGTGTGTAATCTTACAAAAATGTAACTTCATTGTAACGCTTTGTTAATTGCATTACGTATGACCAGTAGTTATGCTTGAGTTAACATCAAGGGACGATCAGATAGACAAATTCAATGAGGTGATTATTATGTCAAATTATTATGATGCTTTCAAAGATGCAGTCTCCACTTGGTGGGGTCAATAAGATGAGAATAACTAACATTGAATTGGCTAATATTTAACGATATTAGCCCTTTTTTTACTTATAATAATAATAAATATAACATCTATCTTTATTCTGATGAGAAGAAAATGTTAAAATAAATAAGACATATTGACTAAAATTTATTGATTTTGCATTACTCCAATAATATCATAAATCCATTTTTTAATATTTAGATTAAAGAAATGAAAAGTGGGTATATATTTATTGATGCTTTCAAGTATGCTATCATTATTGATAGATATGTTAATAATTTATTGAGGTGAATCAGAATGTGTAATTTTATTAAAGGTTTATTTAAATTTGTATTAGGTACAATTCTTACTGTGTCATTAGCAACAGGTGTTGGTGCAGTAGTTTTCGCTTATATCTTTAAAAAAGACTTCGAAGATATTGAAAGTAAAACAAAAGAAATTGTTTCAGATATTGAAACGAATAATTAAGTTATTAATAGAACACTTTAGAGTGTTCCCATACTGTCGACAAAGCCTTTAGGCTTTCGTTGGCAGTATTTTTTTAGCCACCGTTCAACGAAGTTGTTACGGTGGCTTATGCAGTCGAGAAGACTGCGAACAATAAATCCGTTCAACGAAGTTGTTACGGTGGCTTATGCAGTCGAGAAGACTGCGAACTGTAAACTTGCGCCGCAAGTATAGAAAAGCGGTTAACTATTGTCTTGAGTTATTCTAGTTATATCAAATAATGAAAGTTGAATTGTTTCATGTGTATAGATTGGATAACCTTCTAAAAACATATGAGTCATATCTATATTTTTAATTTTTATATGAGCCGTTTCCAACCAACCTCGCTTGATAATATTCAATATAAATATAGGAATCTGTATGTAACGCTTGATGAAGCTGTAAATTTAATTCATTTAATTGATCGTCGGATAATATAGGACGGTCAATTTTATTTTGATCTACTAAATATTGTTGAATTGTTTCGAATTGTTCTGGCAAAGTAGCAAATGGCGCCCATTTAACCATGCCACGACCTTGCGGGATATTGGCATTAAGAAATTCTCTTGGTATATTTCTATAGTCATTTTCATTTTGGTATTTTTCCGGAATCATAAAATCACCTCAACATAATAATAGAACATACGTTCGTGTAATTGCAAGAAGTTTTTCCTTATTTTAAATTAATAAAGCATGAAAAATTTAATTGTACTTTGATAGAAAGTGGTAATAATCATTATATTGTCATTTAGTATAGATATTTATTAAAATGAAACTATAACAATATGGAGGGGTTTACATGACGACAACAGGTTATATTGGTACGTATACAAAAAAAGAGGGCAAAGGCGTTTATCGTTTTGAATTAGATGAACAAACTGGAAGCGTAACAGAAGTTGAAACAGGATATGAATTAGAAGCATCAACTTATGTAAATCAACATAATTCATTTTTATATGCTGTAACACGTGAAGGAGATAATTGCGGTGTTGCAAGTCTTAAAATAGAAGAAGATGGTAAACTCAGTTTAATTAATAAATGCCTCGCATCTACAAAGGGTAGCGGCTGTTATGTAGATGTGTCACCAGACGGAAAGTTTGTTTTTGAGTCTGTTTATGGTGCTCGGATTAGCGCGCTTATATGAAGCGAATCCTGAAACAGGTGAAATCATACGTTTGATTCAAGAGTTAGAGCACAATTATCCAACTGGACCACATGAAAGACAAGATCAGCCACATGTGCATTTTATCAGTACAACACCAGATGAAAAATATGTAGTTGCAATCGATTTAGGTACAGATAAAATAGTAACATACGAATTTAATGATCATGGTTTTAGTGAACATGCGGTGAGTGATTTTGAACCAGGGGACGGACCAAGACATATTACTTTTCATGAAAATGGGAAGTTTGCTTATGTTGTCCATGAGTTATCAAATGTCGTAAGTACAGTAAAATATGAGGATGGAAAATTCACCGAAATCCAACGACATTCAACAATTCCAGAAAATTTTGAAGGTGATACAAAATTAGCAGCAGTAAGACAGTCACACGATCAAAAATTCTTATACATCACGAATAGAGGCCACGATAGTATTGCTATTTTTAAAGTAAGCGATGATGGTTCAACGATTTCATTTGTTGATATTGTATCAAGTGGTGGTGAATTCCCACGTGATTTCAACATTACTGACTCAGACGATTTCTTAGTTTGTGCACACCAAGAAGGTGACTATACATTGACGGTTTTCAAACGTGATAAAATTACGGGAGAATTAGAAAAAGTTGATCATCATGAATCAGCACCAGAGGGCGTTTGTGTACAATTTTTAAAATAAAGACAACTGAAAAAATTAAAAAATCACCTAGTATGGATAATACATTGCCATACTAGGTGATTTTCTATTTGTTGAAAAATGTTTTGATGTATTTAAATTTCCCTTTGTATGGTGGGAATATGAGACTTGATTCAAGCCTTGTAGATTTAAATACATAAGATTTATCGTGACTAAACGTGTCAAAACTATATTTACCATGATATTGTCCAATACCCGATGCCCCGACACCACCAAAAGGTAAGTTTGGATTTGCGAGGTGCATCAACGTATCATTAATCGCACCGCCACCAAATGAAATTTCATGAAGTACACGTTCTGTTGCATTTTCATCTTCGCTAAATAAATATAAGCTGAGTGGTTTAGGTTTAGTACGTATTAAATCAATCGCTTCATCAAAATCATCATACGGAATGATTGGTAAAATAGGGCCGAAAATCTCATCTTCCATTATTTTAGCATCGAAAGTAATACCATCTAAAATGGTTGGAGCGATGTATTTATCGTCTGCATCAGATTGACCACCAAATGCAATTTCTGTTTTATGAACATTTAATAAATGGTCTAAACGATCGAAATGTTTTTGATTAATGATACGACCGAAATCTGGGCTATCTTGTATAGATTTACCATAAAATTCAGTGATTGTATTTTTGAGTGCCGCGATGAGTTGGCTTTTGACTTTTCGGTTAACTAAAATATAGTCTGGCGACACACAAGTTTGACCAGCGTTCGTAAATTTCCCGAAACAAATGCGTTCACTCGCTACTTTGATATTTGCTGACTCATCTACAATCGCAGGAGATTTACCTCCTAATTCTAAAGTAACGGGTGTTAAGTTTTCGCTAGCCGCACGATAGACAATACGCCCTACTTTTTCGCTGCCAGTGAAAAAGACATAATCAAAAGGTAAATGTATAAGTGATTGTGTAGTCTCTGCGTCGCCTTGGCATACACTAATATATTCAGTGTTGAATACATCTTCAATAATTTGTTGTACTATATCTGCAACGTGTGGTGTAAATTCTGACGGTTTAAGTATAGCTGTATTTCCGGCCGCTATTGCGCCAATTAATGGTTCAATAAGTAATTGGAAAGGATAATTAAAAGGTCCGATAATTAAGACAGTACCATAAGGCTCTTTCATGATATAACTTTTAGTAGGGAATAAGTAAAGGGGCGTGTTCACTTGTTTTCTTTTCGCCCAATTTTTAAGCTCTTTGCGTGCTGACTTAATGCTTTTTAAAGTGAATCCAATCTCGGTTGCATAAGCTTCCACTTTGTTTTTTCCTAAATCTTGTTGAAGTGCGTCGAGTAATTCATTTTCATGATTTTTAATACTTTTACCCAACAGTTTGAGTTGTTTTTTTCTAAACTTAAGATCTTTGGTTTCGTGAGTATTAAAATATTGTTTACTATTATGGAAAGTTTGCTCTATTGAATTCAAATGATATTCCTCCTAGTATGAGATGTCGCTATGCTTATGGAAATGGATAAAAAACTGGAACATATTTACTATGTTCCAGAATACTGAGTGGTTAGGTGTTTAGTTTCTTTGTCCACTCAGTGTTTATCATATATATTAAACGACTTCGTTTAAAGCTTCTGTAATTTGTGGTACAACTTGTTTTTTACGTGAAACTACACCAGGTAAGAATGCAGTATTGTTTTCAAGTTCAACATTGAAAGCTTTACCTACTTTGTCTGTTTCAGGTCCCACTACTAAAATCTTAGAATCACTATTAATGATGTCAGTCACGACTAATACAAATAAATCATATTTTTCATTTGCACTTGTTTCTAACATAGCTTGTGTTAATTCTTCTTGACGTGCAAAGACTTCATCAATATCCACAGTATTAACTTGTCCGATATGAGTTGAATAATCTCCCATGTTGAAAGATTTTGCATCCATAGATAAGATATCTGAAATTGATTTGTCTGTTGTAGAAGCACCTGCTTTTAACATATCTAAACCGTAAGATTCTAAGTCAACATTGGCGATCGCTTTCAATGCTTCTGCAGCTTGTACATCTTCTTCAGTACATGTAGGTGATTTGAATAATAAACTATCTGAGATAATTGCAGAAATCATCAAGCCAGCAATTTCAGGTTTAATTTCAAAGCCGCGTTCTTTATACATTTTGTATAAAATTGTTGCTGTACAGCCAACTGGTTCAGCACGGTAATATAAAGGCGCCGCAGTTTCAAAATTTGAAATTCTGTGGTGATCTACGACATGTTGAATTGTAGCGTCAGCAATTGAATCTGCGCTTTGTTGGAATTCATTATGGTCAACTAAAATAACATTTTGATCAGCTAGATTATCGTTAAGTAATTCTGGCGCTTCTACTTTGAAATGATCTAAAGCAAATTGCGTCTCAGGGCCTATTTCGCCTAAACGGTAAGACGCAGCCTCCGAATTACCTGTTTGTTGTTCAAAATCTGCCATGATGATGGCAGATGCAATAGCATCTGTATCTGGATTTTTATGTCCGAAAATATAAGTTTTTGCCATATCTAAATTCTCCTTATTTATATAGTTAATGTTATTTTATCATGAGTTTGCATAGTTATTCTACTTCAGCACCTAAGGAATTTTTAAAATGATCTAAAGCCCAATCATGGCCCGTTGGATTAAATGAAGCAACGCCTTTATGTGAAATACTAATGGAATAACCTAAATTATAGGCAGTAATCGCTGTATGTAATACACAAATGTCGGTACATACACCAACAATTTCTAAATGTGTTACATTTCTTTCTCGTAGCAAAATATCTAACGAAGTACCACAAAAAGCATCATAACGTGTTTTATCTAAAAAATGTATGTGATCATTAAATAATATATTTTGATAGATATCATTTACTTTACCGTAAAGTTCTCTCCCAGATGTTCCTAGAATATTGTGAGGAGGGAAGAGCTTATTCTCAGGATGATAACTATTTTCTTCAAAATGTAAATCCATCATAAAGAAAATGTTCTGTTGTTTTTTATTATATGCTTCAATTCTTTCCACAATATAATGTTCAATTTGTTGGCCTGGAATGCCACAAGTCATTTTTCCATTATCTGCAACAAAATCATTTGAATAATCCACTACAATAAGTGCACTTTTTTTCATAATTTGCGAACACTCCTAATATTAAAGATAATAAGTATTATATACTAAGTAGATAAATCAATAAAGCTACAACAAGCGCGTTTGAAAATACTCAATTAAGTTTATTATAAAGTATTGAGAAAGAGAGGGATTGTCCTATGATGATTAATGCAAAGCAATTTGGATTAAAAGGTGAAAGTAAAAGCGCAGATACACGAGCAATGCAACGTGCATTGAATTATGCAAAAAAACATCCTTCGACAACGATATATGTACCTAAAGGTGAATTTCATATACGCAAGTCATTGGTTATTTATGAGTCTACAACATTGTTGCTAGATGAAGGCGCAGTCCTTAAAAGATGTGGGAAAGATGCATTACTCAAAAATGGTAGAAGGTTTAAACCTTATCATGGTTATAACGGCAATAGCCATATTTATATTGCAGGAGGAACATTTGATATGAACGGCTATGCTTTCCCATATAATAATACAGCAATGTGTATGGGACATGCCCAAGATATTCAAATCGTCGATGTGACCTTTAAAGACATTATAGGTGGCCATGGGCTGGATGCATGTGGAGTTAATGGATTATATATAAATAATTGTAAATTTTTAGGATTCAATGATAGTGATGGGACAAGAACGTTTTCAGAAGCAATTCAGTTAGATATTCAAGTACCAGGTGCTTTTCCTAAATTTGGGACGACAGACGGAACGATTACAAAAAATGTAATAATAGAAAATTGTTATTTTGGCAATTCAAATACGCCTACGATGCAGTCATGGAACAGGGCGATTGGTTCTCATGCAAGTCGTTATAATCAATTTTATCAAAATATTCATATTCGTTTTAATACATTTGAAGAGATAAAGCAATATGCACTAACACCTTTAAAATATAAAGATACGTATATTCATCATAATATTTTTAAAAACTGTGCTTGGTGGTGTTCGTTTTTTAGCAGTTAAAGATGGTAAAAATGCAAAAGATTTAAAAGGGAAACAAAGATCAACTCAAGCTGGGAGTAATTTAAATATTTATCAAAATAAATTTGTTGGAGCGATGGAGAAATATGCAGTTCGGATTCAAAGTTATAATAATATAAAACATAAAAATATACTTATTGCTCAAAATGAATTTGATGAATGGCCGCCCAAAATGTATTTGAAGGACACTAAGAATTTATTTTTATCTTATGATGATAAAATTTAAAATATTGTTAAGTTTAATTAAACATGATTACAATGCTACGTTGACACCATAAAGACTTTATATGTAAGCGGTTTAGCATTGATATTTCATTAGGATTATATTATGTTATAAACTAAGAAATGTTATGAATATTCAGAAAAGTAACTTTAGAGGGGGACGAATATGAACGATTTGAAAAAAGGGGATATGAGAAGGTCACATTATTTAATGTTTTTTTCTAACAAGAAAGAAAAGAAGTCTTATAACAGTGGACAATTAATAGGTTTAATATTGGGGCCACTATTATTTGTTTTAACATTACTATTTTTACAGCCTGAAGGTTTATCAACTAAAGGTATATTTGTTTTAGCAACAACACTTTGGATTGCAACGTGGTGGATTACTGAAGCCATTCCGATTGCGGCAACGAGTTTATTACCATTAATACTGATGCCAATTGGACATGTTTTAAGTCCAGAAGAAGTTTCAGCGCAATATGGTAATGATATTATCTTCTTATTCCTTGGGGGATTCATTTTAGCTATTGCCATGGAAAGATGGAATTTACATACCCGGGTTGCTCTAACAATTATCAATACATTAGGGACAAGTACAGGAAAGATTTTGCTAGGATTCATGATTGCGACTGGTTTTTTATCCATGTTTGTATCGAACACTGCCGCTGTTATGATTATGATTCCGATTGGTCTAGCAATTATTAAAGAAGCCAATGAATTAAAAAGTAAAGATACTAAAGATTCAAGTATTACTAAGTTTGAACAATCTTTAGTATTAGCAATTGGTTATGCTTGGTACAGTCGGTGGTCTTGGAACCTTAATTGGGACGCCGCCTTTAATTATATTAAAGGGACAATATCAATCTGCATTTGGTGAAGAAATTAGTTTTGCTAAATGGATGATTATTGGTGTGCCAACAGTTATTGTCTTATTGTTCATAATTTGGGCATACATAAGATATATAGCTTTTAGACATGATATGAAAGAATTACCAGGTGGAAAAGCGTTAATTAAAAGGAAACTAAACGAATTAGGTAAGATGAAATATGAAGAAAAAGTAGTTTTAATTGTGTTCATGCTTGCCAGTTTCTTATGGATAAGTAGAGAATTTTTATTGAAAAATTGGACATACACCTCAGAAATAGCAGATGGGACCATAGCCATGTTTATCGCAGTCTTACTATTTTTAATTCCTGCGAAGAACAAAGCACAACATAAACGTATTATAGATTGGGACGTGGCTAAAGATTTACCGTGGGGCGTACTGATACTCTTCGGTGGAGGGCTTGCGTTAGCGAAAGGGATAGCATCAAGTGGATTAGCAGTATGGCTTGGCGATCAGTTGAAATTGATAGAAGGTGTGAGTCCTTTAATTATTGTAATAGTCATTACCGTATTTGTACTATTCTTAACTGAAATCACATCAAATACTGCAACTGCAACGATGATTTTACCAATTCTTGCAACGTTATCTGTTGCTGTAAATGTTCATCCATTATTACTAATGGTGCCTGCAGCTATGGCGGCAAACTGTGCATACATGCTTCCAGTAGGTACGCCACCGAATGCAATTGTATTTGGTACAGGACGTATTAGTATTAAAAAGATGGCATCTGTCGGCTTTTGGGCCAACATAATAAGCATTGTAGTTATTGTACTCGTTGTTTACTTCCTAGTACCACCAGTATTAGGTATAGATGTAACCAAACCATTGCCACTTAAATAATTATATAGATAAATAAAACCCTCCATTTCTAAATAATGAATGGAGGGTTTTTGGTTTGTCTAATGGATTTACGTAAAAATAAAATTAACTTAATTTATTGAATGAACCAATAATTGAAACTTGGAAGTCTAATGTGTTTAAAATTTTAATAACTTTGGCCAAATCTTCATTGATTGGTGTGTCCGCTTGCACAAAAAAGTGATACATTCCAAGTTGTGTTTTTAAAGGTCTAGATTCAATCCAAGACAAGTTAATATTAAATAAAACAAAAGTATTTAATATGCTTGCTAATAAACCAGGCTTGTCAAATTGAGGCGTGATGAGTAATAATGTATCGCTCGCATCTTCTACATCCTCGATACTACTCGGTTGGTTACTCACGACTAAAAAGCGCGTTACATTATGTGGAAAGTCTTGTATGTTTTCCGCAATAGGTGAATAGCCGTATGCTTCGCCACTACCTAAAGGTGCAATGGCACCAACGTGATTAGTTATTTTTTCCAAACTTTTAATCGTACTGTCTACATAGTCATACGTGAAGCCTTGCTTTTGTATGTACTGGCTCGTTTGACTAATCGCAGTGCGCAATAGAATAAACTTTTGAGATATCATTTACTGTAGCATCTTGAGAACCATACAACGCGAATTGAATGTCTAAATGAAGTTCACCTTGCGCAAAAATATTTTGTTGCGTTAATGCATCTGCGACAATATTAATCGTCCCTTCAATTGAATTCTCAATTGGTACTACGGCGATACTGTTATCATCGTTAGAAACAGCTTGTACAACTTCGTACAGGTTAGATTTGGCTTCAAAATCCATTTCAGATTCTGATTTATATTGTTTTGTTGCTAAGTATGAAAATGTCCCTTTTGGGCCTAAATAATAAAGTTTCATGTGACGTTACCCCTTGTTCATATGTGTAAGGATAGAGTTTTAATGGAATGGACAACCCTTAGATGTTGATTGCTTATAAAAGAAATTAGGCTCTCGAATTTCATTCTTATAACCATGATGATAATTTGACACCAATGTTGGAGATAACGAAGGTGCTAACCATGACCATTTACCAGTAACATCTCTTCCTTCTTTTGTTTCCTTCTTTTCAAATCGTTCGAACTGTTTAGAAGCAGTCAAATGATCAACAATAGAGACGCCTTCATTTTTAAAGGAATGATATACTGCATCATTCAATTCAACAAGTGCACGATCTTTATTGAAAGAATTATTCTTAAGTGTATCAAATTCAAATGCATCTGCAACACTTTCTAGCAAATTATAACGATAGCTATCTGTAAAATTACGAACAGCAATCTCATTTACCATATACCAACCGTTGAATGGTGCTGTGGGATATGTAACGCCGCCAATTTTCAAATCCATACTTGATATGATAGGAACGGCATACCATTTTAAACCGAGTTGTTTTAACTTTGGATAGCGGTCATGGGCTATAGGAACTTCTTTTATTAATTCCGGGTTATAAACATGATACTTTAAATTACCTTCAGGCATTTTATAAATTAAAGGTAAGACATCAAAGTGAGTATGTTCTCCTTTCCATCCAAGATGTTCAGCAAGTTGCGTTATACTTCGTTCGGCAGGGTCACCTTGATCTGAATAACCGGCATATCTGATGAGTTGATTATTATAAATTTGGGGTGGCTGATGCTGTGAAAAGATAGTGATATAAGGTTTGATTTTCCCATTATTTGTTGCAGTTGTTATGTGATTTTCAATTGTAGCTATAAATTCATCTTCAGTTTGAATATCTCTTGCGTCTGCTACAGTTAATGAATTCCAGAAAAATCGACCAATACAACGATTCGAATTCCTCCAGGCCAATTTAGCACCATAAGTAAGTTCTTCAACTGTATGTTCATACGTGCCATTTGTTTGAATAGCAATTTCAATTTCTTTAATTCTATCTAATGTAGCATGTTCATCGTAACTTAATTCTTTATGCATTGTTTTAATAAATGATTTAGCTTCATTTAACATATAAACACCTCACTTAGTATTATAAGTGATTACAGTTAATTTTTAATTATAAAAATATAAATGTCACTACTTTGTCGTTAGTAATGTCACACTTTTATCAAAATTTAAAATAATGAACATTAGCAATCTGAAAATGTTGCACGAATGCTATTAAATAGGATGGTATTTCAGGTGCTAACAACGTTTCTTTTATGCTAAACTAATAGAAAAGCTGATTGGAGAGATTTTTGTGTACCAATACGAAGACGATACATTAGTATTGCATAATGATTTATATCAAATAAATATGGCTGAAAGTTATTGGAATGATGGTATTCATGAACGATTAGCAGTCTTTGATTTGTATTTTAGAAATATGCCATTCGACAGTGGCTATGCGGTTTTTAATGGATTAAAGCGTGTGATTGAATATGTAAATCAATTTCATTTTTCAGAATCAGATATAGAATATTTAAAATCTATTGGCTATCAAGAGGATTTCTTGAGTTATTTAAAAGACTTGAAATTTACAGGTAATATTCGCTCAATGCATGAAGGTGAGCTTTGTTTTGGCAATGAACCATTAATGCGAGTAGAAGCACCATTGATACAAGCTCAATTAATAGAAACGATGCTATTAAATATAGTAAATTTCCATACTTTGATTACAACAAAGGCAAGTCGTATTCGACAAGTTGCGCCGGATGATATGTTAATGGAATTTGGTACACGCCGTGCGCAAGAAGCGGACGCAGCCTTATGGGGAGCTAGAGCCTCGTACATTGGTGGCTTCAATTCTACAAGTAATGTAAGAGCAGGAAAGTTATTTGGCATTCCAGTATCTGGTACACACGCACATGCAATGGTACAAACTTATGGTGATGAATATATTGCTTTTAAAAAATACGCCGAGCGCCATAAGGACTGTGTGTTTTTAGTAGATACATTCCATACGCTAAAATCTGGTGTTCCAACAGCAATTAAAGTTGCAAAAGAATTAGGAGACAAAATTAATTTTGTAGGTATTCGATTAGATTCAGGAGATATTGCTTACCTTTCTAAAGAAGCGCGACGCATGTTAGATGAAGCTGGATTTACAGATGCAAAAATTATTGCTTCAAATGATTTAGATGAACAGACAATCACTAGTTTGAAATCCCAAGGTGCAAGAGTTGATTCATGGGGTGTAGGTACTAAATTAATTACAGGCTATGATCAACCAACACTTGGTGCAGTTTACAAACTCGTTGCTGTAGAAGATAGTACAGGCGCATATGTTGATCGTATTAAACTCTCAAATAATGCAGAAAAAGTAACAACGCCAGGCAAGAAAAAAGTATACCGTATCATTAATAAAAAAACGAACAAAGCTGAAGGGGACTATATTACATTGGATCATGAAGATCCATATGAAACGACGCCGCTTAAACTTTTCCATCCTGTCCATACCTACAAAATGAAATTTATAAAATCATTTATAGCGAAAGATTTACATCATGATATTTATAAAGACGGTAAATTAGTATATGATTTACCAAGTGAACAAGAAGCACAAACTTATTTGAAAGAAAATCTCACCTATCTATGGGATGAAAATAAGCGTCATCTTAACCCACAAGAATATCCTATAGATTTAAGCACAGCATGTTGGGAAAATAAACATAAACGTATATTTGAAGTCGCAGAACATGTGAAGGAGATGGAAGAAAATGAGTAATTTACAAGAAATCATTGTTAAAGAAATGAATGTCCAACCAATGATTGACAGTGAACAAGAAGCGCGTAGCATTATTCAATTTATTAAAAGTTATGTACAATCTCACTCTTTTATCCAATCTTTAGTGCTAGGTATTTCAGGTGGCCAAGATTCCACTTTAGCTGGTAAACTATGTCAAATTGCGGTTAATGAATTAAAAGAAGAAAAAATTCATTGCCAATTTATTGCTGTTAAATTACCATATGGTGAACAAAAGGATGCAGTCGAAGTTGAAGATGCTTTGAAGTTCATACAACCAGATGAAGTAGTAACGGTCAATATTAAATCAGCTGTAAATCAAAGCGTGCAGTCACTAAAAGATGCGGGCATTCTACTTACTGATTTTCAAAAGGGAAATGAAAAAGCACGTGAACGTATGAAAGCACAATTTTCAATTGCCGCAAACAAACAAGGTATAGTGATTGGTACAGATCATTCGGCTGAAAGTGTAACTGGTTTTTATACGAAATATGGTGATGGTGCTCGCTGATATTGCACCACTATTTGGTTTGAATAAACGCCAAGGTAGACAATTATTAAAGTATTTAAAAGCGCCTAAGCATTTATATGAAAAAGTACCTACTGCAGATTTAGAAGAAGACAAACCACAGTTACCAGATGAAGAGGCATTAGGTGTGAGTTATGATCACATAGATGATTATTTAGAGGGAAAATCAGTACCAGATGATGCACAAGAAGTTATTGAACATCATTATGTTAAGAGTGTGCATAAAAGAGAACTAGCTTATACAAGACACACATGGCCCAAAAATTAACTGTTACAACAGAAAATTTTTAGTGACAAAATATAAACTTACTGATAGAATTACTTGAATTTAATGTAACAGAAAGGAAAATGGACATGTCAGTGATAACATCTACGCCATGGTTAATGGTTTTAGCCATTTTTATAATCAACGTTGCTTATGTAACGTGTCTAACGATGAGAACGATATTAACCCTTAAAGGTTATCGCTATGTAGCCGCAATCGTGAGCTTCTTGGAAGTTCTTGTATATGTTATTGGTTTAGGTATGGTAATGTCTAGTTTGGATCAAATCCAAAATGTGCTTGCATACGCCTTTGGTTTTTCAATAGGTATTATTGTAGGTATGAAGATTGAAGAAAAACTAGCACTTGGATATACAGTAGTCAATGTAACTTCATCTGCGTATGAGTTAGACTTACCAAGACAATTAAGAGATTTAGGGTATGGCGTAACACATAATACTGCATACGGCCGAGATGGCAAACGCTTGATTTTACAAATTCTTACACCGAGACGTTTTGAAGCTAAATTAATCGAGACGATTAAACAAATTGATGAAAAAGCATTTATGGTCGCATACGAACCACGTACGATTCATGGTGGGTTCTGGGCGAAAGGTGTTAAAAGTAAAAAACTTAAACAATATGATACGGATGAAGTTGAAAGCATATGAAAAAACAACAAAAATTCAAAGTCGAAGAACACGAGTCAATTCAAGATTGTTTGGGTCGCATGCGTGAAGCTGGTTATACACCAGTTAAACGTTTTGAAAAGCCCGTTTACAAAGAAAATAAAGATGGCGGCGTAGAGGTACTAAAACAAGAAATTGAGTTCGTAGGCAAATTACAAGAATGATAAGTATGGGAGTCTGATACATGTATTTATGTTTCGGGCTCTTTTTTAATACTTTGATTCTAAATAATTTCTATAGTAGGCTTAAAAGGCTTATACATTTCAAAGTAATTCTGGTAAACTAGTATTGAAAAGAACAAACACGAACTTTAAAGTGGAAACGAACTTAAATGTACATGTTTTGAGGTTTGTGAACTAAAACTTATGTAAGATAGGAGCTAATTTCAATGATTGAACGCTATTCTAGAGAAGAAATGTCTAATATTTGGACTGATCAAAATCGCTATGAAGCTTGGTTGGAAGTAGAGATACTTGCTTGTGAAGCTTGGAGTAAACTAGGTGATATACCTGAGGCAGACGTCAAAAAAATACGTGAAAACGCCAAGGTTGATGTTGAACGTGCACAGGAAATTGAACAAGAAACACGTCATGATGTAGTCGCATTTACAAGACAAGTTTCTGAAACACTTGGTGAAGAACGTAAGTGGGTTCATTATGGTTTAACTTCAACTGATGTAGTAGATACTGCGTTAAGTTATGTGATTAAACAGGCAAACGACATTATTGAAAAAGATTTAGAAAGATTTATTGAAGTATTAGCGAAAAAAGCAAAAGATTACAAATATACATTAATGATGGGTCGTACACATGGCGTGCATGCTGAGCCAACAACATTTGGTGTTAAAATGGCGCTTTGGTATACAGAAATGCAACGTAATTTAGAACGTTTTAAACGTGTGAGAGAAGAAATTGAAGTTGGAAAAATGAGTGGTGCAGTAGGTACTTTTGCTAACATACCACCTGAAATAGAAGCACATGTGTGTGAAAATTTAGGTCTAGATGCGGCTCCGGTATCAACGCAAACGCTACAACGTGATCGTCATGCTTATTATATTGCGACACTTGCGCTTATCGGTACTTCAATGGAGAAATTTGCCGTGGAAATACGTAATTTACAAAAAACTGAGACACGTGAAGTAGAAGAAGCATTTGCTAAAGGACAAAAAGGTTCATCAGCAATGCCACACAAACGTAACCCAATTGGTTCTGAAAATATTACAGGTATTGCACGTGTAATAAGAGGTTATGTAACAACAGCTTATGAAAATGTGCCATTATGGCATGAACGAGATATTTCTCATTCTTCAGCTGAACGTATTATGCTTCCAGATGTTACGATTGCATTAGATTACGGGTTGAATCGTTTTACAAATATTGTTGATAGACTGACAGTATTTGAAGATAATATGCTTGAAAATATTGATAAAACATTTGGTTTAATTTACTCACAACGTGTATTGTTAGCGTTAATTAATAAAGGTTTGGCACGTGAAGAAGCATATGATAAAGTACAACCTAAGGCTATGGAGTCGTGGGAAACTAAAACACCATTTAGAACTTTAATTGAACAAGACAGTTCAATTACAACATTATTATCTGAAGCAGACTTAGATGAATGTTTCGATCCAAAACACCATTTAAACCAAGTTGACACTATTTTTGAAAGAGTCTGGTTTAGAATAACCAGGAATAATTGAATTTTTCAAGGGAAATCGTTACACTTTAATGTATTAGTACGTTAAACTGAGATTAAATTGAAAGATACAGGGGTTGTTTTGAATGCAAATAGAAAAATTAAGAGGAAAAGCATTAGATGAATTGTTCGATGCAGTTTTGACACTTGAAAATAGAGAAGAATGTTATGAATTCTTTGATGATTTATGTACTGTTAATGAAATACAGTCATTGTCACAACGATTACAAGTCGCAAAAATGATTAAACAAGGTTTCACTTATGCGACAATTGAACAAGAATCTGGTGCATCGACTGCAACAATTTCTCGTGTGAAAAGATCATTGCAATGGGGTAATGATGCTTATACTATGATTCTAGACCGCATGAATATTGAAACGGCTGATTAGATAATTTTATATAAGAAGTAAGGTTAACACATGAAGTTAATCCTAGCTGTCGATAGAGTATGATACTTTGTCGGCAGCTTCTTTATGTTTTGTAAAGTGATAGAATGGTAATTGAGACATATCAACTGCATCATTGTTATATGTGTTTTGTGAAAATATTGTTATATGTACATATGTTGGAGGGGAGATAATTGTGTTTAAGAAGTGGATAATTGTAATTGCGACTTTATTATTTATCAGTATTGTCATACGAATGTCTTTTATTATAACTTCTAATCATCAACAACCTGTGCATTCAGATATCGTCGAATCTAAAAATGCATTACCTATTATTGATGAAAGTCAAGGCGTGACGAAAGTGAATGGGCATGTCATTGTCAACAAAACATACCAATTACCGAAACGTTATAAACCTGGCGAAAATAAAAAAGCCAGACGTAAATTAAATGAAATGCTAGATAAAGCTGAACAAAAAGAATTAGATTTAAAATATATTAGTGGCTATAGAAGTTATGAAGATCAACAAAAAGTAGTGAAATCATATGTTGAAAATGATGGGGAAAAAGTTGCGAAACAATATACTGCTAAACCGGGCCATTCAGAACATCAAACAGGATTAGCATTTGATGTAGGTACACAAAGACCACTTGAAGATTTCCACGATGATTTTGAACATACAAAAGAAGCGCACTGGTTAGCTCAAAACGCTGCTAAATATGGCTTTATTATTAGGTATCCTAAAGGGCAATCAAATCAAACAGGCTATGCATATGAGGCATGGCATTTGCGATATGTAGGGTCTGAATTAGCTAGAATTATAGACAACCAAGATACAAACTTAGAAAGTTATTACCAGTTGAATTAAATCATTACCGTAAAAAGGAAACTAAATTGTAAAAATCATCTCAGAAATATTGGGGTGGTTTTTTTCGACATCATTTTAGAACTCACAGACTAAAAATGATATAATCATATGTATGTTTAAAAAAGGAGTAACATATCATGCATGACATTAAAAAGTGGAAACATATTTTTAAATTAGACCCTGCAAAGTTAATATCTGACGAAGAATTAGAGGCAATTTGTTTATCTAACACAGACGCAATTATCATAGGTGGAACAGATGATGTTACTGAAGATAATGTTTTTCATTTAAAGCAACGTTTAAAGCAATATGCATTACCGATAGCATTGGAAATTTCAAATGTAGATAGCGTAATGCTTGGTTTCGATTTTTATTTCGTGCCTACTGTGTTAAACAGTTCAGATGTTAAATACCATAATGGCATGTTGTTAGATGCACTCAAGTCATTCGGACAAATAATTGATTTTGATGAAGTCATATTTGAAGGTTATGTCGTACTTAATCCTGATAGTAAAGTTGCGAAAGTGACGCAAGCAAATACAAACTTAACGGATGAAGATATTGAAGCTTATGCATTAATGATTAATGATATGTACAAATTACCAGTTATGTATATAGAATATAGTGGTACATATGGAGAAGTAGAAATAGTAAAAGCAACAGCAGATCAATTAACAGATACACAACTATTTTATGGTGGTGGTATTAGTGATTATAACGAGGCAAAACAAATGGCTTCAATCGCAGACACTATTATAGTTGGAGACATTATATATAAAGATATAGAAAAAGCATTAAAAACAGTTGAGATAAAGGAGTCACATAAATGAACGCATTAGTTAATAAGATGAATGAGGAACAAAGCCAAGCAGTACGTACAACAGAGGGGCCATTACTTATAATGGCAGGTGCAGGTTCAGGCAAAACACGTGTCTTAACACATCGTATAGCTTACTTGCTTGATGAGAAAGACGTGTCTCCATATAACGTATTAGCCATCACATTTACAAATAAAGCTGCTAAAGAGATGAAAGCACGTGTTGAGACCCTAGTTGGGGAACAAGCTCAAGTGCTATGGATGTCTACATTCCATTCTATGTGTGTGAGAATCCTTCGAAGAGATGCAGATAGAATTGGCATAGAACGCAATTTTACAATTATTGATCCAACTGACCAAAAATCTGTAATTAAAGATGTATTAAAAAATGAAAATATTGATAGCAAAAAGTTTGAACCTAGAATGTTTATAGGCGCTATTAGTAATTTAAAAAACGAATTAAAAACGCCGGAAGATGCACAAAAAGAAGCAAATGATTATCATGCACAAATGGTTGCTACTGTTTATAAAGGTTATCAACGTCAACTATCAAGAAACGAAGCACTAGATTTTGATGATTTGATTATGGTTACAATACGTCTATTTGAACGTGTGCCAGAAGTATTAGATTATTATCAAAATAAATTTCAGTATATTCATGTGGATGAGTATCAAGATACGAATAAAGCGCAATATACATTAGTTAAACTCCTTGCAAATAAATTTAAAAACCTTTGCGTTGTAGGTGACTCAGATCAATCTATTTACGGATGGCGTGGCGCAGATATACAAAACATCCTTTCTTTTGAAGAAGATTACCCAGAAGCAAAAACGGTTTTCCTAGAGCAAAACTATCGTTCTACAAAAAATATTTTGAATGCGGCTAATGAAGTGATTAAAAATAATTCAGAGCGTAAACCAAAAGGGTTATGGACGGGCAATACAGACGGCGATAAAATCCATTATTATGAAGCAACAACTGAACGAGATGAAGCGGAATATGTTGTACGCGAAATTATGAAACATCAGCGTAATGGAAAGAAATATAAAGATATGGCTATTTTATATCGTACGAATGCACAGTCACGAGTACTTGAAGAAACGTTTATGAAATCAAACCTCCCTTATACAATGGTTGGCGGTCAAAAATTCTATGATAGAAAAGAAATTAAAGATTTATTAAGTTATGTACGTATCATTGCTAACAGTAATGATGATATTAGCTTGCGTCGTGTAATAAATATTCCAAAACGTGGTATTGGACCAACTTCTGTAGATAAAATTCAAGCCTATGCAATACAAAATGATTTGAGTATGTTTGATGCATTAGCTGAAGTAGACTTTATTGGATTATCTAAAAAAGTAACACAAGAATGTATTAACTTTTATGATGTGATGCAAAACCTTATCAAACAACAAGAATTTCTTGAAATCACTGAAATTGTTGAAGAAGTGCTAGTTAAATCAGGTTATCGCGAGATGTTAGAACGTGAACAAACGTTAGAATCTAGAAGTAGACTTGAAAATATCGATGAGTTTATGTCTGTTCCAAAAGATTATGAAGAGAATACACCATTAGAAGAACAGTCATTAATTAACTTCTTAACGGATTTATCATTAGTTGCAGACATAGATGAAGCACAAATTGAAGATGGTATCACATTGATGACAATGCACTCTGCTAAAGGTCTAGAATTTCCGATTGTATTTATCATGGGCATGGAAGAGTCTTTATTCCCACACATTAGAGCAATTAAGAGCGATGATGAACATGAAATGCAAGAAGAGCGACGTATTTGTTATGTAGCTATCACACGTGCTGAAGAAACATTATATTTAACACATGCGACATCAAGAATGTTATTTGGACGACCACAATCCAATATGGCTTCTAGATTTTTAAGAGAAATACCTGAAGATCTATTGGAAAATGAAACTAAATCTAAAGCGAAAGCTAAAACACAAGGCAATAGCTTCCGTTCAGCAACAAAAGAACCAGCTAAAAGAGGTTATAGCCAACGTGCTACAGCTACTAAAAAAGCACAAGTGTCTTCTGATTGGAAAGTTGGAGACAAAGTTGTTCATAAATCATGGGGCGAAGGCATGGTTAGTAATGTAAAAGAAAAAAATGGTTCTGTAGAACTAGATATCATTTTTAAATCAGAAGGACCGAAACGCTTACTTGCACAATTTGCGCCAATTGAGAAAAAGGGGGAATAAAATGTGGCTGATTTACAATCACGCGTCGACGAATTGCATCAACGCTTAAATCGCTATAGTTATGAGTACTACGTTCAAGATAACCCATCAGTGCCAGACAGTGAATATGATAAATTGTTGCATGAGTTAATAGACATTGAAGAGACTCACCCAGAATATCGAACGTCTGACTCTCCAACAGTAAGAGTCGGCGGTTCTGCCCAATCAACTTTCGAGAAGGTAAGACATAATACCCCGATGCTCAGTTTAGGCAACGCGTTTAATGAAGAAGACTTAAGAAAATTCGATCAACGTATACGTGAACGTATCGGTGACGTAGAATACATGTGTGAATTAAAAATAGACGGCTTGGCAGTATCTTTGAAATATGAAAATGGCCGATTTGTACAAGGGTTAACACGTGGAGATGGTACTACAGGTGAGGATATTACGGAAAATTTAAAAACGATTCATGCGATTCCTTTGAAAATCAAGGAAGCTAGAACATTTGAAGTTCGTGGCGAAGCGTATATGCCTAGACAATCATTTTTTAATTTAAATGAAGCAAAAGCTAAGAATGATGAACAAGCGTTTGCGAATCCACGAAATGTCGCTGCAGGTTCACTTAGACAATTAGATTCAAAGCTTGCGCCTAAACGTAAACTAAGTGTTTTTCTTTATAGTGTTAATGACTTTACTCAATTTAATGCGAATACACAAAGTGAAGCATTAGATGAATTAGATGAGTTAGGCTTTAAAACGAACCAAGAACGTCAACGTGTACAAACAATTGATGATGTGATTGCATATATTGAACAGTGGACTGAAAAAAGAGAAGCATTACCTTATGATATTGATGGTATTGTAATTAAAGTGAATAAGGTAGAGCACCAAGAGGAGCTTGGTTTCACTCAAAAATCACCACGTTGGGCAATTGCGTATAAATTCCCAGCAGAAGAAGTAATTACAGATTTATTAGATATTGAATTAAGTATAGGTAGAACAGGTGTAGTCACACCTACAGCTATTCTTGAACCAGTTAAAGTTGCTCGGGACTACTGTTTCTCGCGCTTCTTTACATAACGAAGATTTGATTCATGACAAAGATATTAGAATTGGCGACAGTGTAGTAATTAAAAAAGCAGGGGATATTATACCTGAAGTCATTAAAAGTGTATTAGATAGACGTCCAGATAACGCGGAAGTTTATCATATGCCAACACATTGCCCAAGTTGTGAACATGAATTAGTACGCATAGAAGGCGAAGTTGCTTTACGCTGTATCAATCCTAAGTGCCAAGCACAACTTGTAGAAGGCATGATTCATTTTGTTTCTAGACAAGCAATGAATATCGACGGTTTAGGTACAAAAATCATTCAACAACTTTATGATAATGAAAAGATAAAAGACATTGCAGATATTTTCTACTTAACAAAAGAAGATTTGTTACCACTTGACCGCATGGGAGAGAAAAAAGTAGATAATTTAATCAATGCTATTGAAGTGTCTAAAAACAATTCGTTAGAACAGTTATTGTTTGGCTTAGGTATCAGACATCTTGGCGTAAAGGCAAGCCAAGTTATAGCTGAAAAATATGGCACAATGGATAAATTATTCGAAGTAACTGAAGAAGATTTTGTTGGTATTCATGACATCGGACACAAAGTAGCTCAATCTGTAGTCACGTATTTAGAAAATGAAGATATTCGTGCACTTATTAATAAATTAAAAGAAAAAAATGTTAATATGACATATAAAGGCATAAAGACAAGTGATTTAGAAGGCCACCCAGACTTTAAAGGCAAGACAATTGTACTTACTGGTAAGTTGTATCAAATGACTAGAAACGAAGCTTCAAAATGGTTAGAACTTCAAGGTGCAAAAGTTACGAGCAGTGTAACTAAAAGTACAGACTTAGTCATCGCCGGCGAGGATGCAGGCTCTAAATTAACAAAAGCTGAAAAATTTGGTACAGCAATATGGTCAGAAGAAGACTTTGTTCAGAAGCAAAATGAAATCGAGGGATAGAGGAGATAATGCATGAAACGGAAGGTTATACTATTCATCTCAGCAGTTTTTTTATTATCAGCATGTGGCAATGATGATGAGAAAAGCAAAGAACAATCTAATGAAAATGAACAACAACAGCAACAACAACAAGATTCTGGTTCTGTAAAAGATATAGCAACGGATAAAAATGTATCAGGCGACAATTACAGAACAATATTACCATTTAAAGAAAGTAAAGCACGCGGTGTATTACAAGAAAACATGGCAAATAGTTATAACGGTGAAGATTTCGAGAGTGGTCTATTAGATTTAAGTAAAGAAGTCTTTCCAACTGAAGATTATTTATATCAAGATGGCCAATATCTAGATAAAGATACGATTAACGCATATTTAGGACCTAAATATACTAAAGATGAAATCGATGATATGGATGAAGACGAACGTAAAGAGAAAAAAGCAAATGAGAATTTAGGATTAAATCCATCTCATAATGGTGAAACTGATCCTGAGAAAATTGCAGAAAATTCACCAAGCATATCTTTCTAATATTTTAGAACAAGATTTTTATAATAGTGGAGATACAAAAGGTAAAAAAATTAAAGGCATGACGATTGGTTTAGCGATGAACAGTACATATTATTACCAAAAGGAAAAAGATGGGGAGACCTATAGTAAGAAATTAGATGACAAAGAAATTAAAAAACAAGGTAAAAAAATGTCTGAAGAAATACTTACTAGATTACGTGAAAATAAAGAACTGAAAGATATTCCAATTCATTTTGCTGTTTATAAACAGTCCGGAGAAAACTCTATTATACCTGGTGAGTTTATCGCCGGTACAACAGTTGAAGGTGATAAAACACGTATTAATGAATGGAAAGATATTCAACAGAAAACTGCTTTATTACCATCTGGAGAAGCCGCAGAATTAGATGAAAGTTTAAACTCTGATTTCAAACAGTTTAATGATAATCTCCAAACATATTTTAATAATTTCACTCAAGCAGTAGGTACTGTTAAATTCGATAATAAAGAAGCTAAGCAATTATCTGTAGATGTACCAATTGATTATTATGGTAAAGCTGAAACCATAGGTATTACACAATATGTCACTGAGCAAGCAAGAAAATATTTCGATGATATAGATGAGTATGAAATTCACATTAAAGATGGTAATAACCCTAAAGCACTAATTAGTAAAACAAAAGAAGATAAAGAACCGCAAGTTCATATTTATAAAAACAACAACTAATTTTTACTCAGCCTTGTAAGGGTGGGAATACGAAATCAAATTTAAAGTTTGATTTCTATCCCGCTCTTTTTTGTTTTAAAATGTTCCGATTTTGAAATGCATGCTTGCCTGGGTATGGCTCGAGCCTGTAGTCTCTCGCTCACACTATTCCCCTAGGCGTCAGCCCTTTACAAAATCGGTTTATTACATGAATTTATACAAAAAACTTAAGAATAGCGAATTCGCCTTAACATATTTTTAAAACGCGATAGCTTATGTATTAGAATTATAATCTGATTCAATAGATAATATCATTGGAACTGTGATACTAGTCACTAACAATGAATGTTTAAAATTTGATTTCTGTGCCGCTCTGTTTGGTTTCAAAATTTTCTAGTTTTGAACGTGTATGCTTGTGTTTATTCGAACATGAATGGTTATACAAGCGTATTCATAATAGCGTCGAGATAAATGTTAAGTAATTTTATGACTTTACTCTATAGATACTAAGTATTAAACGCTTACAATTTTTCGGAGTATGTTCTATATTCATATAAATAATAGAATTATTATACATATAAAAGTGATGAATAGTTATCTACATCTTGAAAACCTAGCTATAAAAGGGTTGTGAAAACATATATTTTTTGGAAAAGTATAAAAATAAATCACTATAATTTACTGTTATTATCGAAAAGCTTAGATTTTTGGGCGGAATTTTGGTACAATTTTGTAATGAATGAGTAAAAAGGAGGCTTTTATTTAATGGCTAAAGTTACACGTGAAGAAGTAGAGCATATAGCAAATTTAGCTAGACTTGAAATTACTGAAGATGCAACTGCAGAGATGCAAGAAACATTAGAAAGTATTTTAAACTTTGCTAATCATATAGATACAGCAGATACAAGTGAAGTAGAACCAACATATCACGTATTAGATTTACAAAATGTATTACGTGAAGACAAAGCAGACGAGGGTATTCCTCAAGAGCTTGCATTAAAAAATGCTAAAGAGACGGAAGATGGACAATTTAAAGTCCCATCTATCATGAATGAGGAGGACGCTTAAGATGACCATCCGTTATGAATCTGTGGAAAATTTGATCAACTTAATAAAAAACAAAGAAATTAAGCCTTCACAAATTGTGAATGATATTTATGATGCAATCGAAGAAACTGATCCAACAATCAAATCGTTTCTTGCATTAGATAAAGAAAATGCAGTTAAACAAGCTCAGGAATTAGATGAATTACAAGCTAAAGACCAAATGGAAGGTAAACTTTTTGGTATTCCTATGGGTATTAAAGACAACATTATTACTGAAGGCGTTGAAACAACTTGCGCAAGTAAAATGTTAGAAGGATTTGTACCTATTTATGAATCAACAGTAATGAATAAATTACGAAATGAACAAGCAGTACTTATCGGTAAACTCAACTTAGATGAATTCGCTATGGGTGGTTCAACTGAAACTTCATACTTTAAAAAGACAGTTAACCCATTTGATCATACTGCAGTACCTGGAGGGTCATCAGGTGGTTCAGCAGCAGCTGTAGCAACAGGTTTAGTTCCTTTCAGTTTAGGTACTGATACTGGTGGTTCAATTCGTCAACCAGCGGCTTACTGTGGCATCGTAGGCATGAAACCTACATATGGTCGCGTATCACGTTTTGGATTAGTTGCGTTTGCATCATCATTAGACCAAATCGGACCACTTACACGTAATGTTAAAGATAATGCCTTGGTATTAGAAACAATTACTGGTTTAGATGAAAATGACTCTACAAGTGCGCCAGTTGAAGATTCAGATTTCACTACTGATATCGGTAAAGATATTCAAGGTCTAAAAGTTGCGTTACCAACAGAATACCTTGGTGAAGGTGTATCAGAAGATGTTAAAGCTTCTGTTAAACAAGCTGTTGAAACACTAAAAGAATTAGGTGCAACAGTTGAAGAAGTATCATTACCAAACACTAAATATGGTATCCCTTCTTATTACGTTATTGCTTCATCAGAAGCTTCATCAAACTTATCTCGTTTTGATGGTATTAGATATGGTTACCATTCACCTGAAGCGAACTCATTAGAAGAATTATACAAAATGTCTAGAAGTGAAGGTTTTGGTGACGAAGTTAAACGTCGTATCTTCTTAGGTACTTTTGCATTGAGTTCTGGTTATTATGATGCATTTTATAAAAAATCACAAAAAGTAAGAACATTGATTAAAAATGATTTTGACCGCATATTTGAAAATTACGATGTTATTGTAGGACCAACAACACCAACACCAGCGTTTAACATAGGTGAAGAAATTGATGATCCGCTTACAATGTATGCGAATGATTTATTAACAACACCAGTAAACTTAGCTGGATTACCAGGTATTTCTGTTCCTTGTGGTAAATCAAACGGACGTCCAATTGGTTTACAATTTATTGGAAAACCATTTGATGAGAAGACGTTATATCGTGTCGCTTACCAATATGAAACAAAATTCAATTTTCATAATGAATACGAAAAATTATAAGGAGTGGAAATCATGCATTTTGAAACAGTTATTGGACTAGAAGTCCATGTTGAGTTAAAAACAGAATCTAAAATGTTCTCTGCATCACCAAGACATTTTGGAGCAAAACCTAACTCAAACACAAGCGTAATTGATCTTGCATATCCTGGTGTGTTACCAGTTGTAAATAGACGCGCTGTTGATTGGGCTATGAGAGCTTCAATGGCAATCAATATGGATATTGCAACAGAATCTAAATTTGACCGTAAAAACTATTTCTATCCAGATAATCCAAAAGCATATCAAATTTCACAATTTGATCAGCCTATTGGTGAAAATGGTTATATTGATATTGAAGTTGATGGTAAGACAAAACGTATCGGCATTACACGTCTTCACATGGAAGAAGATGCTTGGTAAATCAACGCATAAAGATGGATACTCTTTAGTAGATTTAAACAGACAAGGTACACCATTGATTGAAATTGTTTCTGAACCAGACATTCGTTCACCAGAAGAAGCATATGCATACTTAGAAAAACTACGTTCTATTATTCAATATACTGGCGTATCTGACTGTAAGATGGAAGAAGGCTCACTACGTTGTGACGCTAACATCTCATTACGTCCATATGGCCAAGAAGAGTTTGGTACTAAAGCAGAGTTGAAAAACTTAAACTCATTTAGTTTTGTACGTAAAGGTCTTGAATATGAAGAAAAACGTCAAGAAGAAGAACTATTAAATGGTGGAGAAATCCTACAGGAAACACGTAGATATGATGAGTCAACTGGTAAAACAATTTTAATGCGTGTTAAAGAAGGCTCTGATGACTACCGTTACTTCCCAGAACCAGACATCGTACCTTTATATGTGGATGAAGCTTGGAAAGAGCGTGTACGTCAAACAATCCCAGAATTACCAGATGAAAGAAAAGAAAAATATGTGAACAACTTCGGCTTACCCGCTTATGATGCGCATGTATTAACACTTACAAAAGAAATGTCTGATTTCTTTGAAAGTGCTATTGCTGAAGGTGCAGATGCTAAATTAACTTCTAACTGGTTAATGGGCGGCGTGAATGAGTATCTTAATAAAAACCAAATTGATTTATTAGATACAAAATTAACACCTGAAAACTTAGCCGGAATGATTAAATTAATTGAAGATGGCACAATGAGCAGTAAAATCGCTAAAAAAGTGTTCCCAGAACTCGCTGAAAATGGTGGGGATGCGAAACAAATTATGGAAGATAAAGGCCTAGTTCAAATTTCTGATGAAGCTACACTTTTAAAATTTGTAAACGAAGCGTTAGACAATAATGAACAATCAGTTGAAGATTACAAAAATGGTAAAGGTAAAGCAATGGGCTTCTTAGTTGGTCAAATTATGAAAGCTTCAAAAGGCCAAGCCAATCCTCAATTAGTAAATCAATTGTTAAAACAAGAATTAGATAAAAGATAATTAAAAATGCGTTGGATTTTAGTGTAATGTGATGATTAAATAACGTATTACAACAATAGATATAGCAGAACCTGTAGAACGTTTTTGTCTACAGGTTCTTTTACTATTTATACGATATTATATATATTCTGTAAAATTTGGCCTAAATACTTTTATCATTTATCTAAATCATATAATATAGACATTGAGTATAAGAAGTCGAGGGATAAAATATGAGAAAACGAGCTAGAATCATTTATAATCCAACATCTGGAAAAGAATTGTTTAAACGTACCTTGCCAGATGTTTTAATTAAATTGGAAAAAGCAGGGTTTGAGACAAGTGCATATGCAACTGAAAAAGTTGGAGACGCAACTTCAGAAGCAGAACGCAGTTTAGAACAAAACTATGATGTATTAATTGTCGCTGGTGGTGACGGTACGCTTAATGAAGTCATAAATGGTATTGCAGAGCAGCCGAACAGACCTAATATAGGCATTATACCTATGGGGACAGTAAATGATTTTGGACGTGCACTACATTTGCCAAATGACATTATGAGTGCAATTGATGTGATTATAGAAGGCCATACAACAAGGGTTGATATAGGCAAGATGAATAGTCGTTATTTCATAAATTTAGCTGCCGGTGGTCAATTAACACAGGTTTCTTATGAGACGCCAAGTAAATTGAAATCCATCGTTGGACCGTTTGCCTATTATATAAAAGGTTTTGAAATGTTACCTCAAATGAAAGCTGTCGATATTCGTGTAGAATATGACGATGAAGTTTTTCAAGGGGAAGCATTATTGTTCTTATTAGGTTTAACGAATTCTATGGCTGGTTTTGAAAAATTAGTGCCAGATGCTAAGTTAGATGATGGTTATTTTACATTGATTATCGTTGAAAAAGCAAACCTTGCTGAATTAGGACATATAATGACCCTAGCTTCTAGAGGAGAACATACTAAGCATCCTAAGATACATTATAAGAAAGCCAAATCCATTAGCGTATCATCATTTGTAGATATGCAGTTAAACGTAGATGGTGAATATGGTGGTAAATTACCAGGCAATTTCTTGAATTTAAAACAACATATCGAAGTATTTACGCCAAGTGATATTAATAATGATGAAATAGTTGAACAATAAAAGTAGGTTTCGTATAATATTACAAAATCAATTTGAAGAACTTAAGTGTTTCAAGTTAAAATGAATAATCGAAAAAATTAAAGATACAGAATAAACTGAGAGGTTAGGTAAAGACATCAAATATCCTAACCTCTTTTAGTGTGGGGTGAAGTCATGGATGCAATTCAAAAAAATGAGGTCATAGAAGGTAAAGTTATAGATTTAACACATGAAGGACATGGTGTTGTTAAATTAGATCGCTATCCTATATTTGTACCAAATGCATTGATTAATGAAACAATAGAATTCAAAGTGATAAAAGTTAAGAAAAATTTTGCAATAGGTAAGCTAATTGAAATTAAAAAAGAGAGTGAAGAACGTGTAGAACCACCATGCGTTTATTACCATAAATGTGGTGGCTGTCAGCTACAACATATGACTTATCAAGCGCAATTGAATATGAAAAAAGAGCAAGTTGTCAATTTGTTCCACCGTAAAGCAGATTTTAAGGACACAATTATTCACGATACGATTGGTATGGATAATCCTTGGTTTTATCGTAATAAATCTCAAGTCCCAGTTGGTAAGAACAATGAAAATAAAGTGATTACAGGATTCTATCGTCAAAGAAGTCATGACATTATAGATATGGATGAATGTTTAATACAAGACAATATGCATCAAGATGTGCTGAATCAACTCAAATTATGGTTCAATGAATTAAATATCAGTATATATAATGAACGTAAAAAACAAGGCCTTATGCGTCATGTCGTAATTAGAACAGGACACCATTCTAGAGAACTGATGGTTGTATTTGTTACAAACGGCAAGAAATTCAAACAAAGTGATGTGCTTACAGAAAAATTAGTAGCAAGCATTTCCAGAAATAGTGAGCGTCAAACATAACGTGAATGATACACATTCGAATGTCATTATGGGTGAAACGTCATATACGCTATATGGTAAAGATGAAATTCAAGATACACTTTCAGATGTAACATTCAAAATCAGTGATCAATCTTTTTATCAAATCAATTCTATTCAAACTGAAAAATTATATCAACGTGCAATTGAGTATGCTGAACTTAAAGGTGAAGAAACAATACTAGATACTTATTGTGGTATAGGTACAATTGGATTATACATGGCACCGAAAGCGCAACATGTCTATGGTGTTGAAATTGTCCCAGAAGCAATTGCAGACGCTAAGCAAAATGCGACCTTAAACCAGTTCGAAAATACTACTTTTGTCTGTGGTAAAGCTGAAGAGGTTATTCTAAAATGGAAAGCACAAGGCATTAAACCAGATGTAGTAATGGTTGATCCACCTCGAAAAGGCTGTGACGAAACTTTCTTGGAAACACTTTTAGAATTGAACCCAAGAAAGATTGTCTATATTTCTTGCAATCCATCAACGCAACAACGTGATGCGCAAAAATTAGCACAACAATATAAATTAACACAAATTACGCCAGTAGATATGTTTCCACATACCACGCATGTTGAAACAGTAGCACAATTTGAAAGACGCTAAATTATAATATTTTATATTTAGGTGGCTTAACGTGAATATTGGATTTGTGTGAATTTAATTAATAAGCTGTTTACTAATTATTGCAAAATATTGCAGAACAAGTAAGTTTGTTAAAATTCAATTACAAGCAACTAACTTACTTGAAAAGCCCATCATTAGTGGTTACAATCGTTGTATAGTCTAGGTAATAACGATGACGATGACACGGAGGGTTGACACATGTTCAAGATTGATTTGTTCTCTAGCAAGAAAATGCTCGGAAGGTTTTATACTTTTTCAATTTACAATAGTGATGGTTAGTATATTATTATCTTATAAATTTGCTTATTCATTTACACACATTATAGAACAAAATATTATATTAAATTTAGTATACGGTATATTAGGATTTGCAGTTGTTTATTTCTTACATGAATTTATTCATAATATAATGTTCCGTTTGTTGTCAAAAGGCAATAAACCTACTTTCCAGATCCGCCAAGGTTTAATTACTACTCATATGCCAAATGTATATTTTAAAAAATGGCAATACATCACTATCATGTTAGCTCCCTTAGTCGTTATTACAACAGTGTTGATTATATTATTCTCATTTTTTGCATATTCATCTATGATATTTATAGCGAGTCTTCATATTGGATATTGTGTAATGGACATGTATTTCTTAACAGGCGCATTTAATAATAAAGTGCAATATATTGAAGATACAGAAGAAGGTATAATATTTTATTCAGAGAGTCCAGTGACACAAATACAGGCTCAGACAGAAGTGAAATAAACATAATTGAATTTATAAATTTTAATCTGAGTTAGTTGTTTACTTACAGAGAGATGTTGACGATTGTGTTCAGCAGTCGTTTGTTCTGATAAGAGATAACTGGCTCTTTTTTTGTGTTACTTGAGCAAATTATAAGAAAATACATATTTTAAAAGTTAAGATTGAACTAATATTAATCATTGTATCCAGACGATGAAGGAGGCGAGTGCATTGTCAGAAAGACGTATTATCCATATCGATATGGACTATTTTTTTGCGCAAGTAGAAATGAGAGATAATCCAAAGTTAAAAGGGAAGCCTGTGATTGTAGGTGGTAAAGCAAGCGGTAGGGGCGTAGTTTCAACAGCCTCATACGAAGCTAGAAAATATGGTGTACATTCTGCAATGCCCACTGCACAAGCACATAAGTTATGTCCAAATGGTTTTTATGTTACGCCAAGATTCGAAGCGTATAAAGCAGCTTCAGAAAAGATTATGAAGATATTTAAGAGTTATACTGATGTTGTAGAACCATTGTCATTAGATGAAGCTTATTTAGACATTACACATTTAGTTAGAGCAGATTTACCTGCATCAAGCATTGCTCAATATATACGTAAAGATATTTTTGAAGCAACACAACTGACTTCTTCTGCTGGTGTATCTTATAATAAATTTTTGGCTAAATTAGCGAGTGGAATGAATAAGCCGAATGGGTTAACAGTAATTGATTATCATAATGTACACGAGATATTAATGGGATTAGATATAGGCGATTTCCCTGGTGTAGGTAAAGCTTCCAAACAGAAAATGCATGATAACGCAATATACAATGGTAAAGATTTATACGAACAAAGTGAAAGAGAATTAATAAGACTTTTTGGTAAACGAGGACATGGGCTGTATAACAAAGCGAGGGGTATAGACTATAATCCTGTTAAATCAACAAGAATAAGGAAATCAGTTGGAACAGAGCGGACTTTTGCGACGGATATGAATGATGACGATCAAATATTACAAAAAATATGGGAATTGAGCCATAAAACAGCTGAACGTTTAGCTAAGTTACAAAAATCCGGTAAGACAGTTACAGTAAAAATAAAGACGCACAAATTTGAATCATTATCGAAACAACGAAGCTTAAGAGATCCTGTCAGAGATGAAACGGATATTTATAATATAGCTTATACTTTATATACAGAATTAAAAGATCCAGATGTGCCCATTAGGCTAGTAGGTGTAACGGTAGGTAATTTAGAAAAAGCATCTTATGAAAACATGACAATTTATGATTATATTTAAAAAAGTGAGTTCAAATTTGAAGCTAACTTCATTAATCTTTATCCTTTAAATCTTTGCCATAAATATTAAGCATACTATTTAAATCATCATAGTGTTTTAAAAGGCGAAATGTGATCATTGCACAAGCTTTCGCATCATTTAATGCATCATGATGACCATGAAAATCTAAATTATAATATTGCATCATATAATTTAAGCCGTAGCGATGGTTCTGTATTGTTCTTCTTGATAGTTGTAATGAACAGAAGTATTTCATATTTGGCGTATCACTACCTATAGCTTTAATACTTTCATGCAGGACACTCATATCAAAAGCAGCATTATGTGCGACAACTGGTAGGTCGTCAATGAATTGCATCATAAAAGGGTATACTTTTTTAAACGTGGGAGCGTCATAGACCTCATCTGGTTGTATACCATGTACAGCAATATTTTGTTGTGAAAAGTAATCGTTTGGATTAACTAATGTGTAAAATGATTCAGTGATTTGGTGATTAACAACTTTAACCATACCAACTGAACAGATACTTGTACGTTTACCATTAGCAGTTTCAAAATCAAGGGCAATAAATGCGTCAGAATTCATTAAGCAAGATTCCTTTCTCATGTGTGAATATGATATGACTTTATATAAATATGTGCTTAGAGTCAAGTTAATCAGACTTTAACAAGGCAAATTACAAGCGCATAATAAACATAAAAACTCATCCCAGATTTAAATTGGGATGAGTTTTTATTGAGACAATAAACTTAAGTTATAATATGAAGATTACTCTTCGTCAAATGAACGTGCGGCTAATTCTTTCTCGTATAGGTAAAGTGTATTGCTGTCATCACCGATACGTTTTAGGTAATCAAGGTGTGTTTCAAACATCGCTTCTTCTTCTACTTGTTCGTCTAAGAACCAATTCAAGAATGAAATAGTAGCATAATCTTTCGCTTGATTAGCTAAATCTGATAAATTATAAAATCTACGTGTAACATCTTGTTCTTGCGCTAAGCCATCTTGAAATGTTTCCAAGATACTTGAGAAATCTGATTTTGGGGCAGGAATCGTTGCAAATAAAGCGTGTTCTCCACGGTCATTGATATAATCATATATTTTTTTACCATGGAATCTTTCTTCTTTCGCTTGTTGAACATAGAAATTCGCAAAACCTTCGTATGATTCTTTGTCGCAAAAAGCGGCCATTGCCATATACGCATGTGCTCGCAAAATATTCATGATTCATTTGTTCATTTAATGCATTTAACAATTCTTTGTTTAACATAAGTAATAGCCTCCATGTATGTTTTTTTCAGTATAGCAAATCTATTCTCATTAGTAAATAATAATAATTATAATCTAGAAAAAAGACATGATTATTTCAATTGAGAATTGTTTGGAATACAACTTAATCATGTTATAATATTTGAGTGAAGAGTGAAGGAGGAAGTACATGAGACATTGGACTGCAACCCACTTAGCAAAATTGGCTAAGCAAGCAAGTAAAGCTGCTGGGAAAAAGGGCACAGACTTGCCAGGTCAAGTTGCTAGAAAAGTGGATAAAAATATTTTAAGAAAATTAGCATCACAAGTTGATGAAATTGTCTTTATAAGTGGCACAAATGGGAAAACAACCACTTCAAATTTAATTGGCCATACATTAAAAGTAAATGATGTCGACATCATACATAATAATGAAGGCGCAAATATGGCTGCGGGTATTACTTCAGCATTTATTTTGCAAATTAAACAAAGCACAAAAATTGCAGTCATTGAAATTGATGAAGGCTCGATTCCAAGAGTACTCAATGAAGTAACACCAACAATGATGGTGGTTACTAATTTCTTCCGTGATCAGATGGACCGTTTTGGGGAAATAGATATTATGGTAAATAATATTGCAAATGCGATTAATAATAAAGGGATTAAGTTATTGTTAAATGCAGATGATCCATTTGTCAGTAGATTGAAGATAGCTAGTGATACAGTTGTATATTATGGGATGAAAGCACATGCACATGAATTTGAACAAAGTACAATGAACGAGAGTCGCTATTGTCCAAATTGCGGTCGTTTATTACATTATGATTATATTCAATATAATCAAATTGGGCATTATCATTGTGAATGTGGATTTAAACGGGAGGATACTAAATACGAAGTGTCTGAATTTAATTTAAATCCATTCATTAATTTAAATGTAGGAACTGCTACTTTCAATATGAAAATCGCGGGAGACTTTAATGCTTATAATGCGATTGCGGCTTATACAGTGCTAAAAGAATTAGGACTCAATGATGAAGGTATAAAACGTGGATTTGAGACATATACGTCGAATAATGGACGTATGCAGTACTTTAAAAAAGACAGTAAAGAAGCAATGATTAACCTTGCCAAAAACCCTGCCGGAATGAATGCTAGCCTTTCTATAGGAGAACAACTAGAAGGTAGCAAAGTTTATGTCTTAGGATTGAATGATAATGCAACTGATGGTAGAGATACTTCTTGGATTTATGATGCTGATTTTGAAAAATTAGTAAAACAACAAATCGAAGCAATTATTGTTACAGGGCTACGTGCAGAAGAATTGCAGTTAAGGTTAAAGTTAGCAGGTGTAGAAGCACCAATCATTTTAGAAAGAGACATATATAAAGCGACAGCAAAAACGATGGACTATAAGGAAAGTTTTACAGTAGCTATTCCTAACTATACTTCTCTAGCACCTATGTTAGAACAATTAAATCACTCTTTTGAGGAGGACAAAGCTAGATGAATGAATTGACTGTTTATCATTTTATGCCTGATAAATTAAATTTATACAGTGATATTGGGAATATTATCGCGTTGAAACAACGTGCAAAATTGCGTGATATTAAATTGAATGTTGTAGATATAAATGAAACAGAGGGCGTTACTTTTGATCAATGTGATATTTTCTTTATCGGTGGCGGTAGTGATAGGGAACAAGCACTAGCTACTAAAGAATTAAGCAAAATCAAAACGACATTAAAAGAAGTAATTGAAGACGGCATGCCTGGTTTGACAATTTGTGGTGGTTATCAATTTTTAGGAAGTAAATATATTACGCCAGATGGTACTGAACTTGAAGGACTTAATATTTTAGACTTCTATACTGAGTCACAGAAAGAGCGTCTAACTGGAGATATTGTAATCGAGAGTGAAACGTTCGGTACAATCGTTGGTTTTGAAAATCATGGTGGTCGTACGTATCATCCATACGGCACTTTAGGTAATGTCACACATGGTTATGGTAATAATGATGAAGATGCTAAAGAAGGCATCCATTATAAAAATCTATTAGGGACTTATTTACATGGGCCTATTTTACCTAAGAATCATGAAGTGACTGATTACTTACTAGAAAAAGCATGTGAACGTAAAGGTATACCATTTACGCCTAAGCAGGTAAATAATACTGAAGAAGAAGCCGCCAAACAAGTAATCGTTAATCGTGTAACACAAAAACAGTAATAAGCAAAAAAATAAAGTGGCTGTTAGAAATCCTATTGGAAATCTGACAGTCACTTCTTTTATTTTTGAAAATCTTTTGAATTTCAATGCGTAAGACTTAACTACACAAGTGTTACGCAAAACGATGATCCAATATACGATAGATTAATAAAATTTCATAAATTAGGTGACTTTTTAATTGATTGTCATCAAATTCGTCTAATCCTTTAACAGAAGTTTTCAATAATGAAGCAGATTGTTGTTGACGCTCAAAAGATCCAGTAGTGTATATGTCATTAATACTTTGAGCAATACTTAAGATGGCTATTTTTTCTTCATTCGTAAATTGGATATGCGTGCCTTTAGGTAAATAGACTAAGTTTGATAAATGCGTAATAAATAATCTATTTGTATGTGTACGTGTTGTTAATGATTTTAAACGTATCCATTCTGAATCGTGATGTTTGTGATAGCTCAGCTCATCCTTTTGATAAGAAAGCAATGTCTCAACCTTTTGATTTAAATCTAACAATATATTTAATTGTTGGTAAGGCGCACCTTTAGTAAATTTGCCTAACAGTAACTGACGCATACGATGATGAAAGAGACCGTACATTTTAGACTCTACTTTATTTATTGAAGATTCAAGTTGGTCATAATATTTTGGTGGGAATACAACAAAGTTGACTAAACCAGCCGTAACCAGACCAATAATTGCAGTTAATAGTCTTGAGAAAAAGTTGAAGAAATAAGCATCATGTATACCGGGTATCATAGCCATTGCTGTTAATGTTGCAACTGTGGTTCCGGCTTGAAGTTTTAACTTAGTACAAAATATTATTGTAAATGTAGCACTAAAAGCATAGGCGAAAGCAAATTCGTCGCCAAAAATAAATGTAAAAATAACTGCAAAGAGTGCGCCAATTACCGTAGCCGGAAGTCTACGATATCCTTTTTTAATGATGCCTTCGCAGTGGGTTCAATTGTGACAATAGCAGTTAAAATTGCGAAAATAGGATTTAAATCTAATGCCAAACAAAAAAATGCGGTTAAAAAAGTAGCTAACCCAGTTTTAATTGTTCGTGCACCTATTAGTCCTTTATACCAATTGTTGCTCATAAAAAAACTCCTAGTCATGTTATGTATCAGAAGAGAATTAACACGAATTACAAAAGTAGCCATGTTATTCATATAATCAAAATGTTAAACTATACGTGTTCAAATATTCTAATTTATTATATCAAAAAAAGTCTGCTATAATAAGAAGGAATATAATTTACAAAAAGGAACGGGATAATATGATCGTAAAAACAGAAGAAGAATTAACAGCTTTAAAAGAAATTGGTTATATTTGTGCATTAATTAGAGATACTATGCAAGCAGAAACAAAGCCAGGTATCACAACAAAAGAGTTAGACGATATTGCAAAAGAGTTATTTGAAAAACATGGTGCACTTTCTGCTCCAATCCATGATGAAAAATTTCCAGGACAAACGTGTATCAGTGTTAATGAAGAAGTAGCACATGGTATTCCAGGCAAACGTAAAATACGCGAAGGTGATTTAGTTAATATCGATGTTTCAGCCTTGAAGAACGGCTATTACGCTGATACAGGCATCTCATTTGTAGTTGGTGAAGCGGACAACCCATTGAAACAAAAAGTCTGTGATGTAGCGTTAGAAGCATTTGATGCGGCTATGACAAGAGTTAAAGTAGGTGGGAAGTTAAGTCAAATCGGTAAAGCAGTTCATGCTACTGCACGTAAAAATGATTTAACAGTTATTAAAAACTTAACAGGTCATGGCGTAGGACAATCACTTCATGAAGCACCAAGTCACGTGATGAACTATTATGACCCTAAAGATAAAACTTTACTTAAAGAGGGTACAGTGATTGCAGTTGAACCATTTATTTCTTCAAAAGCAACATTTGTGACAGAAGGCAAAAATGAATGGGCATTTGAAACGAAAGATAAAAGTTTTGTTGCTCAAATTGAGCATACTGTCATCGTTACCAAAGATGGACCAGTGTTAACTACTAAAATAGATTAGATAGTGTTTCGGTCTAAAGTCCTAATATAAGATGGTTCCGGAGCCTATACCAATGGTTCCGGATATTCTTTATAATAGAGTTTAATCGATCATGAGGTGATTCTATGAATTATATTACGTCTTATTTAGAAAAGATGACAAAACACACATTTCGCACAAGCATAGTGGAGTACCAACGTTTTCTTGATAAAAAATTGAGAAGTGTTGAAATGTATATTAAATACTTAATTGAAAGAAAGGGTAATGTAGGCAGTTTAATTGATAGACTGACATTATCATTAGAAAATAAATATATTGATATGTTGGATAACGAGTACATTGATTGTGCCGAAGAAATAGAACATAAAGATATAGAGCAAATAAAATGTGAATTAAATGAAATGGAAGCAGACTACGCTCGTATTGAAACCGATTTATCACAACAAGCAACAGAGAGAGCTAATATTGAAACTGAGTGTGATCTAATCGAACGCATTAGTTTAGTCGCTTGAAGAAAGGTGGCGAAACATGACTCATAAATATATATCGACTGAGATGTTAATTGTTTTTACAACATTATTGATTATTGCCAATTTCTATTATATATTCTTTGAAAAAATTGGTTTCTTACTCGTGTTATTACTTGGCTGTATCCTAGCCTATGTAGGTTATTTGTATTTCCATAAAATACGGGGACTCTTATCATTTTGGATTGGTGCTTTGCTGATTGCATTCACTTTATTATCTAACAAATATACAATTATCATTTTATTTATCTTTTTAATAATGCTAATCATAAGATATATTATTTATAGATTTAAACCATTAAAAGTAGTCGCTACTGATGAAGCAATTGAATCTCCAAACTTCATTAAACAAAAATGGTTTGGTGAGCAACGTACACCAGTATATGTATACAAATGGGAAGACTTACAAGTGCAACATGGCATAGGTGATATTCATATCGATATGTCTAAAGTCGCTAATATTAAAGAAAACAATACTGTAGTGATACGACATATTATAGGAAAAGTTCAAATTATCGTACCTTTAAATTATAATATTATTTTAAACTTTACTGCCTTGTATGGGAATGCTTATGTTAATGAAACTTCTTATAAAGTTGAAAATAATAACATTAAAATCGTGGAAGAGACGAAAGAAGAAAACTATGCTGTAAACATTTATGTTTCGACGCTAATTGGCGATATTGAGGTGATTTATAAATGAATCACTACATAAGAGCAATAGGTTCCATGTTGATATTAGTTTATAGTACATTTTTTGCTCTATTTTTTATCGATAAAGTATTTGTAAACATAGTGTATTTTCAAGGTATGTTTTATACACAAATTTTTGGAATACCAGTTTTATTATTTTTAAATTTATTAGTTATTTTTCTCTGTATTATTGTAGGGTCGGTATTAGCATATAAAATAAATCAGCAAAATCATTGGTTACAGGACCAAATAGAACGTTCTATTGAAGGTCAAACAGTAGGTATTAATGACCAAAATATTGAATTGTATAATGAAACAATTGAATTATATCAAACGCTAGTTCCATTAAATCAAGAAGTACACAAATTACGTATGAAAACGCAAAATCTAACAAATGAATCATATAATATAAATGATGTGAAAGTTAAAAAGATTATAGAAGATGAACGACAAAGACTTGCACGTGAGTTACACGATTCAGTAAGTCAGCAATTATTTGCGACGAGTATGATGCTTTCAGCTATTAAAGAAACACAATTGGAAGCACCTTTAGATCAACAAATACCGTTATTAGAAAAAATGGTACAAGATTCTCAGTTAGAAATGAGAGCCTTACTATTACATTTAAGACCTATTGGATTAAAAGACAAATCGTTAGGTGAAGGTATTAAGGATTTAGTCGTTGATTTAAAGAAAAAAGTACCTATGAAAGTTGTACATGATATTGAAGAATTTGAAGTACCTAAAGGTATTGAAGATCATTTGTTCAGAATTACTCAAGAAGCTTTATCTAATACTTTGAGACATTCAAAAGGTACCAAAGTAACAATAGAATTGTTTAATATGGCAGATTACTTATTATTACGCATTCAAGACAATGGTAAAGGATTCAATGTTGATGATAAGGTAGAACAAAGTTATGGTTTAAAAAACATGCGAGAACGTGCGCTTGAAATTGGTGCGACGTTCCATATTGTTTCTTTGCCAGATTCAGGTACAAGAATTGAAGTAAAGGCACCATTAAATAAGGAGGATTCACATGACGATTAAAGTTTTATTTGTTGATGATCATGAAATGGTTCGAATTGGAATTTCTAGTTACTTATCTACACAGCCAGATATTGATATTGTAGGGGAAGGTCAGTCAGGAAAAGATGCGATTGAAAAGGCTCATCAATTAAATCCTGATTTAATCTTAATGGACCCGCTTATGGATGATATGGATGGTGTCGATGCTACTGAGCAAATAAAAAAAGACTTACCTCATATTAAAGTTGTGATGTTAACAAGTTACATTGAAGATAATGAAGTATATCGTGCTTTAGATTCTGGTGTAGACAGCTATATTTTGAAAACAACTAGTGCTAGCGATATAGCCGAGGCGATTCGTAAAACGTATAAAAATGAATCTGTATTTGAAGCTGAAGTGCTTGTGAAGATGAGAAATAGAATGAAACAACGTGCCGAATTATATGAAATGTTAACGGAACGAGAAATGGAAATTCTATTACTTATCGCAAAAGGTTACTCAAACCAAGAAATTGCGAGTGCATCACACATAACGATTAAAACAGTAAAAACACATGTAAGTAATATATTAAGTAAATTAGAAGTACAAGATAGAACACAAGCAGTTATTTATGCTTTCCAGCATAATTTAATACAGTAATATATTCTATTTTAAGTATTTCCAAAAGGCTAAAACCGAAACGTAGATGATAGACATTTACGTTTCGGTTTTAGCCTTTTTACGTGTTATAAAGCCATTCAATAGGATAGCTTTAAATTAGGAAGTGAAAATAGCTGATAGATATCATGATTTAGATACCTATCAGCTATTTAGCTAAGTTTATATTAAATTATATTTTTTTGTTGTCTGAGTCTGAAATATTATGATTGGAATCAGAATCAGTAGCATGAGTTGATTCATTTTCAGCATTAGTATCTGCTTCGCTTCCAACATGAGTTGATTCATTTTCTTCAATCTCAGCCATTGTATGTTCTTCTGGTGTTTTACCAGCGACTACTTTGCGTTGATGAATAATCGCATTGATTTCAGCCCCGATAATAATAATAAAGCCTGTAATGTATAACCATAGCATTAAAATAATGATACCGGCGATACTACCATATGTTTTAGAATAGTTAGCAAAGTTTGAAATGTATATACCAAATAAGAATGAGCCACCTAAAAATACAATCGTAGCGAATATTGCACCTGGTATTACTGATTTCATTTTAATTTTAACATTCGGCGCTAACGTATATAAAACCATAAACGCTATGAAAATAATGATTAATGGTAATACAACACGTACTAAATTAAAAATCCATTTGATTTGATCACCTAAACCAAGTGGGCCAAATAAAAGCGAACCGATTTGTTCTCCAAAGGTAGGTAATATCAGTGCGATAGGTAAGACGATAATCATAGCAAGTGTAAATAACACACTGAATAATTTAGAAACAACAAAGTTTCTGCTATCTTCAACGTCATATGCGACATTGAAAGAGTTCATAATTGCAGTCATACCGTTTGATGCAGACCACAGTGCTAAAATCAAACCTACAGATAATATACTACCACTAGCGTTCCCCATAATATCACCAATGATTGATGATACTTGTCCCGCATAATCTGAAGGGACGTGCTCTTTAATCATATCTCTTATCGTTGACTGTTCAACACCTACGACAGGTACTATTGATAGTAAGAATAGGAGCATAGGGAATAGTGACAACATGAAGTAATAAGATAATTGTGCAGATAAACCGGATGCATCATCTTTACCTATTCTATAAATGAGATAAGAGAAAAAATTAGGGTTTTTCGTATATTTTGCTGGTTTATTAATACGTGATACAAAGAATTCTTGATTGTCTTTCTTAGGTGATTTTGATTTGAATTCATTAGGTGTGATATAAGTACGATCACGCCCGATTTGTTCATCTTTTGTTTTCTTAGACTTCTTCTCTTCATTCTTTTTAGCTGAGTTTAGAAACTTTGAAGTTGTTTTCTCTTTTTTAGACATATCAAATCTCCTTATGTATTGATGTTTTCAGTATATTGTTTAATATACTTTAAAAGTTAAAGAAGGTAAATAACTGTTGATATTCTTTTTTTAAAAATTGTTTTTAAGTTTTTAAAATATCGCACATTACAAGTTATATACAAAAGACAATACCTAAACATGTAATATTAGGTATTGCCTTAATTTAATTATTTAAACATGCGGTATCAAAAATACAATACTATAAATCAATTAATTGTTTAAACGTTTATTTTTACGTTCAACGAATGTATTTTTCGCGTCTTTTAAAGAACGTTCTAATTCTGGATTATTACGGCGAATTTCTTCTACCACATCTTTCCAATATAATACTTCGTCTTTTACGTTGTTGATAGCTGAAGGTTTTTGAGAACGATTGCCTTCTTTTCTATCTTTAGTTGATTGTTTTAATGATTGGCGAGTTGATTTGTCTGCCAATGTTGCTTGCGCCTCCAATTACGGCACCTAATAGAATTCCTGGAATTAATTTATTTTGCATGATGTTTTACCCCTCTCTTAGATTTGCATCTTTAACTATAAAATCAATTAAGTTATCACAAGATGATTGTACCATTTTATAAACACCTTCGAAATTATTTGTATAATAAGGATCAGGTACGTCAGTCTCATTCATATCACTAAAGTCTAATAGCTTATACAATTGTCCTTTAATGCTAGAATTGATCTGTTTAATATTCTCTACATTACTTTGATCCATTGCAATGATATAATCAAAGTCATCATCAGCTTTAAATAGTTCACTGATCATGTTATCAAACGGTATATCATTTTTAGTGAGAATATCTTGCGTACCCTCATGAGGTGGCTGACCTAAGTTCCATTCACCTGTGCCTCTAGAGGTTACGTTTAAACCTGTTATCTTTCGATCTAGTAATCTTTGTCGCATTATAGCTTCTGCCATTGGCGAGCGACAAATATTGCCTAAACAAACGAATGCTACTGAAATCATGTGACTACCTCCAAATTATATAATGCTATTTCCCATTTTAAAGCTTTTTTAATCATTTCTAAAGCATTATTATGATAAAAGTTTTACAAGAAACGTAAATTTGATAAAATAAGTTGGTAAAAGGGGTGAACGAAGTGACAAATACTAACGAACAAATGATATTAGAAATAAGAGAACGTTTAAATCTTGTAAATCAAAGCTTGATTGATCCAGATAAATATGAAGAAGCAGATAAGCAAGAAATAAGCGAAATTCACGAATATGTAACATCAAAAGCGTCATTTACACCAAGTGAAGCAGTCGCAATTGCAGACGCACTTGGGCAAATACGCAAATAAAAGGAGTGTATAAAGATGACTCAATTACAAGAAAAATTAAAACAATACGCCGAACTTTTAGTTGGTGTAGGAATGAATGTTCAAGAAGGTCAGCCAGTATTTATTCGCTCAAGTGTTGATGCTATTGAATTAACACATTACATAGTAGAAGCCGCATATAAACGAGGCGCTTCTGATGTTAAAGTTGACTATAGCGACGATCGACTTTCTCGCTTAAAATTCGAATATGAAACCGTGGAACATTTTGAAAGTAATGAAGTGAAAGATTATGAAGTTGCTAAGCGTATGGATTATGTAAATAGAGGTGCTCGCAAATTTAGCACTTATAACACAAGATCCTGATTTATTAAATGGCATTGACCGTGATAAATTAGCTGCTTTCCAAAGACAGTATGCTACTGCATATAAAGGATATATGGAAGCAAGTCAGAAAAACCAATTTCCTTGGTGTGTGGCAGCCTATCCTTCAAAAGCTTGGGCAAGCCGTGTCTATCCAGAACTATCTGAAGAAGATGCCTACAACACATTCATTGATGAAGTATTAGATATCGTTCGCGTAGATGGTAATGATCCAGTCGCTAATTGGAAGGCTCATGTTGCTAATCTAAGTAAACATGCAGATAAGTTACAAAGTAAAAATTATAAAGCACTTCACTATATTTCTGAAGGTACAGATTTAGAAATTGGTTTGCCAGAAGGTCATATATGGGAAGATGCAACAAGTTATGCAAGTGGAGGCCAAGCCTTTGTAGCTAATATTCCAACTGAAGAAGTGTTCACTGCACCTCATAGGTTGAAAGTAAATGGCTATGTAACGAATAAATTACCATTAAGCCATAACGGTAATATTATAGATGGTTTTACATTAACTTTTAAAGATGGAGAAGTCATTGATTATAAAGCTGAAAAAGGTGAAGAGGTCTTACGTGATTTATTAAATACAGACGAAGGTGCTAAGCGATTAGGTGAAGTAGCATTAGTACCTGATGATTCACCTATTTCTAATCGCAATACTATCTTTTATAATACATTGTTCGATGAAAATGCATCTTGTCACATTGCATTGGGCTCAGCTTACGGTTTTAATGTAGAGGGTGGTACAGAAATGACTACAGATGAAAAGTTAGCTCAAGGGTTAAATGATTCACTTATTCATGTTGACTTTATGATTGGTAGTAAAGATTTAACAATTTATGGCATTACACAAGAGGATGAAAAAGAACCCGTCTTCGAAAATGGTAACTGGTCAAAATAGAGAGATATTATGGAGAAATCTGTGAAAGTGTTCTGAAGTAGTATTCTATTTTTCAGAGCACTCACTTTTTGTCTTATAAAAGAAAAGGAAATGATTAAATTATGGACAGACCTAAACGTAAATCGATGTCTGAAGCACGAAGTATTAAAGAGAGACAAGTTTTTCCACAAGAAACGAATCATCTGCAGACAATGTTTGGCGGTATGTTGATGGCGAACATTGATGAAATTTCTGCTATAACAGCAACGAAACATAGTAATTCACAAGTAGTAACAGCTTCAACTGATTCGGTAGACTTTTTAAAACCAATTAAAACAGGAGCTGTCGTTTCTTATGAAGCTATGGTCTCATATGCTGGAAAATCTTCAATGGAAGTCTGCGTTCAAATTATTATAGAAGATGTACTTAAAAATGAAAGACATTTAGCGGCGCTAAGTTTTTTAACATTTGTAGCACTCGGTGAAGATGGTAAGCCAATAGAAGTACCTCAAGTTTACCCAGAATCACAGACAGAAAAATGGTTCTATGATACAGCACCTGCTCGAGTTAAAAGAAGAAAAGAGCGTAGAGAAGAAAGTAAAAGTACGATTGAGTTCTTATCAAACGTGCAACAATTAGGATAAAAAATGGAAGGTACATATCGGATTAATTACAATCGATATGTACCTTTCGTTTTTTATATAGATGATTTTTAAAATGTCAGTGATTTGTTTTGACTTCTAACTAGTTAATAAAGCATTAGCGAAATACCACAAGACAAGGTTGTGACCGCGGAAAAGGTGTACAAAAAATCTGCTGACAAAGTTATAAACTTTATTAACACTCTGAGACACGACACTTAACATTTTATTATAATATTATTCTGATACTACCAAAAGTTGTTAATTCCATGTTAGGATAATAATATCTTATAAAAAGGGAGTCTCATTGAAAATGAATGAAAATCAAACAATTGATCAAATAAAAGAAAGATTAGAAAAGTTTATTGACGATATAGACCAAGTTAATCCAAACGAAGTAAAAGTGGAAGATATTGATGAGTGGATTGGTTTATTAGATCAATTAGAAGAAAAAGTCAAAACTGTATCAAACACATCTGAATAAACACAGATTGTCCATAAATTAGATTGAGCTATTGTATGTTTAACTTTTCTTGATTTCGTCTATATATAATGTAGAACGCAAATAGGAAAGGTGATTATACATGGCTAAAAAAGTAGCAATCATAGTAACAAATGAATTTGAAGATGTTGAATTAACAAGCCCACAAGAAGCAATAGAAGAAGCAGGGCATGAAACAGTAATTATTGGCGATACAGCGAATAGTGAAGTTGTTGGTAAACATGGTGCAAAAGCTACAGTAGAAGTTAGTATTGCAGATGCTAAGCCAGAGGATTACGATGGATTATTAATTCCAGGCGGATTTTCTCCAGATCATCTACGTGGTGACTCAGAAGGCAGATATGGTACATTTGCTAAGTATTTCACAAAAAATGATGTTCCAACATTTGCAATTTGCCACGGACCTCAAATTTTAATAGATACTGATGATTTAAATGGACGTACTTTAACTGCAGTGTTAAATGTCCGCAAAGATTTATCTAACGCGGGCGCACAAGTTGTAGACGAATCGGTAGTTGTAGATAAAAATATAGTTACGAGTCGTACACCTGATGACTTAGATGATTTTAATAGAGAAATTGCAAATCAGTTAAATGACTAATTGAAAATCATTAATGAACGCACGCTTTGGACATAAGTGTCCTTAATATATGACTGGAAAAACGTATGGTAATGATTATATCTTATAAGTTGAATTAAAGGTTCAACCTGTGAGATATAGTCTGATGCTATGGGTTTTTCCAGTTTTTTGTATTTTATAATGATAATTTTCGCGTTAGTATATATCTTATGGTCGTATAATGTTTAATAACTTAAACATATATGAAATATGCTTACAATGAAACTCTATGCGTAGCGTGACATACACCCTTGGACTGATATTTTCAATTTGGTGTAGATAAACATTTAAACTATTGATAAACTCACTTATAATGATATGAGAGCAACATAAAGGAGCTAGCGCATGAAAAGAAGCGATCGTTATAAGCAAACTAAAAAACAAACTAGTCAAAAAAACTCAAATATACCGCAGCATAATACCTATTTCCAACCGGTAAACAAACCACCAAAAAAGAAAAAAGGAAAAGGTTTGTTGATAAAGATATTAATACCTATCATCATTTTAATCGTCGCGTTTGTAGCTACAATGTACACATTTTCTTTAAGAGCAGATGTGGATGACTTGAGAAGTATTGAAGATAAAGAATCCTTCGTCTCTGTTTCAAATATGCCCGACTATACTAAGGGTGCATTTATAGCAATGGAGGACGAAAGATATTATAAACATAATGGATTTGATTTCAAAGGTACATCGCGTGCACTATTTTCAACAATAAGTGATAATAGCGTGCGGGGTGGGAGTACGATTACGCAACAAGTAGTGAAAAACTATTATTATGATAATGAACAATCACTAACAAGAAAAATTAAAGAATTATTTGTAGCACATCGCGCAGAAAAAACTTATGACAAAAATGAAATTTTAAGTTTTTATGTGAACAATATTTATTTTGGAAGTGACCAATATACTGTCGAGTCAGCAGCAAATCACTTTTTTGGCGTAACAACAGATAAAAACAATCCTAATTTACCTCAAATATCTGTATTACAAAGTGCAATTTTAGCAAGTAAGATTAATGCACCAAGCGTATACGATGTGAATAACATGTCGGATAATTATATCAATCGTGTAAAAATAGATTTAGAGAAAATGAAACAACAGGATTTTATTTCTAATGAACAGTATGAAAATGCAATCCAAGAACTCGGTGTGTAATAAGCTAAGAGAATAGAACATAAATAAAACATTGCACACGAGCTGTAAGGTGTTTAAAAACACATGTTTCAAGCTTTTAAAGAACTACTTCTTCATTTAAGAAGATGAGTAGTTCTTATGCAAGAGTTTCAGCTCTTGTATTCCTTTGCTAGGGAGCCTTGTGGGAGCGGAATACGAAATCAAATTTTGATTTCTATCTCGCTCCTTTTTTGATGTTATAATTTAAATATACATACATGGATTAATAGCAATTTTAAATATGCTATACACTATAATTCCATTCATAATCAATATAAGTTATTCTTATAAGTGGAGTGAATAATATGCCTAAAATAACAAAGATAGAAGTGCAAAAAAAGAATAAAGAACGTTTTAATCTATATTTAGATGATGAATTTGAAATGGGTATCGATATTGATACCTTTGTCTATTTTAATTTAAAAAAAGATCAAATTGTTGAAGCTAAAGATATGGAAGAAATTCAAAGCTATGAACAATACAGGCAAGCAGTTAACGCGGCTATTCAATATATTTCATATAGAAAAAGAACTGACCATGAAGTAATTAAACATCTTACAAAAAAAGAAATTTCTGAGTCAGTCATTGCTAAAGTCATAGATTACTGTCATGAGCAAAAGCTTATAGATCATAATGATTATGCGAATAGTTTAAAAAACACCATGATTTTAACGACAGATAAAGGTCCTGGAATATATAAACAAAAATTACGAGAAGTCGGCATTGAACAATTAATTATTGATGAATATAGCCAGATTTATGAACAGGAGCAATCTATGGAGGATATATTAAAAGTTGCAAATAAAATTTTGAAACAGAAAAAGGGGCCATTAGTAAAAAGAAAAGAGAAATTGACACAATCATTAATGCAAAAAGGCTACTCTTTTGAGAAAATTAAAGAAGTAATGGACGAAATGGATTTTTCTCAACCTGAAGAAGAATTAGATGAGTTATTACAAAACGAATTAGAAAAAGCATATAATAAATATTCAAGAAAATTTTCAGGTAGAAAATTAATTAACAAAACAATAGAAGCACTTATGAGAAAAGGTTATAAATATGATAAAATTAAAGCTAAATTAGAAGAGAGTGGAATAGTAGATGGAACAGAAGAAATTGAGTGAAATGAGTGAAATTGAATTACGTCATGAGATACAAGGTTATAAAGAGAAAATGCGTAAAGCAGAAATGAATGGCATTTTTAATGAATATGACGTATATGCAAGTAAAGTAATTATTGCAGAAAGCTATCTTATAGATAGAAATAAAGTAGAATTGGGTAAAATATATAAATTAAATGATGGCACAGAAAGCTATTTCAAAGTTGAACGGTTAAAAGGCGTTTTTGCGTGGGGCTTTAGAATTAAAAGTTCAGAACCTGAAGAGGGTTTACCGCTCGCATTATTAAAATTGTAGAAGGATGAAGATAGGATGGGTAGTTCAATTATATTAAAGTTACTAAATGTAACTCATTATTATAGAAATAAAAAATCATCTAAATGGTATTTACCATTTGGTTATGATGAAGAAGATATAGAATTGAATAATTTTAACCTCCATATCTATCAAGGTGAAGCTTTAGGAATAATAGGTGAAGCGGGTTCTTCTAAATCATTAATAGGGCGTTTATTAAGTGGTGAAATAAAACCCGACAAAGGAAAAGTCGTTAAGAAAAGAGACTTGTTTTTTGCTGATATTGAAGATAAATTATTGCAAGCATACTTCTGTAAATGATTTTGTGGCTAATGCAATCATGTTGTTTCAATATAAGACTTCGGATCATAAAGTAGAGCAAATTATAAAATATGCGCACCTTGAAGATAAAGCGGATGTTAAAGTTAGCCGATTAACTGATTCACAATATGCACAATTATTATTCGCATTAGCAAGAACTTCAAAAGCAAGCATTATAATTTTTAATCATATTTTACAATACTTAGATGAATCTTTTATCGAAAAAGCAATTGGACTTACAGAAGAATACATAAACCAAAATTTAACAATTGTGATAATCGATGATGATGTTCAACGTATAGCTCAGACGAGTAATTACATTGCCTGGGTCTCTCACGGCCAACTTAGAATGGAAGGCTCTTTAAATCAAGTCTTACCAGTATTTAAAGACCATGAGAAAGATAGATTGTCGTTGGAAGATGAGCAAGAGAAGGCGAATTTTGATGTTGATTGGAAAAAAGTAGAACAAGAACGCCGGAATTAACTTATAATTTCAAACGTATAGAAAGATATAATCATGTGAAACCACCTGTTGCATTCGTTAGATTTTGGACATGGCTTTCAGTATTTGTAGTGGGCTTATTATTTATGACAATTTTAATGTTTAATAATGTCGGGAAGTTACAGATTGGACAAAATATTGATCAAGCCTCAATACAAAACCAACATAAAGATCCTTATGAAGAAATGTTAGGATACGGTATCGTATTAGATGAATCTATTACTGTGGAAGATATGGACAATGGAAATAAACAAAAAATAAATCAGTATGGCTTTGTAACTATTACCGCTAAAAATAATAAGCATTATAGAATTGACGTAGACAATAGGCATTATAAGGTTGCTAAAAATAAATTGCGTTTCTTTGAACCTGCAGGTTTATATGAAGCACATAGTTCTAAATCATTAGCACCATACATGCATAATAACTATATTAATTTTTATGAATTTTTCAACAGTCATTTGCATAAAAAACATAGTACAGTAACAGAGGGACTTGTACCAGAAAATAATAAGGACAATCGTTTTGTAGTACCTATAGTACAACAACCTATCTCTATGATTTTTAATGACGAAAATAAACTCAAGGGCTTTACATTCCCTATTAAGAAGAAGGAAGAATTAAAAGATAAGTTTAATATTGAAAATAATTTCTGGATTACTAAATCTGGAGAGGGCTATTTCATGGCAGATTTAAAAAATAATAAATGGATATATATTGAATTGTAGGTGTAAAGAATGATTGATAGTATAATTAGTTTTTTTAAAAACATGCCATATCTTAGCAAACAAGCATATCATCGATTAAAATCACAATGGGTGTGGCTTGTTATACCCTTTTTATCAAGCTTGGCATTGCTATTCTTATTAATGCTAATATTTAAAATAAATGGCACCGAAGAACTAATTCAAGCTCGTGCCTATTTTAGATTAGCAGGATTAACAACTTTTGCTTATATTTGGATTGCTGTTTATCGAAGCTATAACACTTATAAAATTGATTACTTTACTAGTAAGTTATTTAACTTGAACCCAATATTTCAAAATGTTGTTATAGCAATCATTACGAGTATAACAATGTTTATAACTTTAGTTATTATGATATATGCTACACCTGTTAATATTGAAAGTTCTATAACTTCTACGTTTTATTATGTAGTAATGTCGATGCTATTCATGATACTCATATCGACAATATTAGGTCTTTCAGCTATTGTTCGTCGCAAAATTAACGGCATGTTTTACGTGATTTCATTAGTAATGTTTTTTATTGTTCCAATACTCTTTATACCAACAAGTAATACGTCACTGGTATCGCATATATTAATGTTAAATCCACTATATTACCTTATTGAAGGTATTTCACAATCTGTCGTGCTTGGGTGCTTTAAGTTTAAATAATATACCATATCATTTGTATTATATATTGTTTTTAGCAATACTTTGTGTAGTTATTTTTGCTAAATATCGAATAATGGCACACAGAAAATATTTATACGCAGTGCCGGATGAAACAATCGTTGCTCATTCAGATACAGATAAAGATGAAAATACGAATGAAGCAGATGATTTAAGCGAAAATAAATAAAGATTATTCACTATTAATTAAACTAAACGTAATAAAAGAACTGGAAAGGTTCGTTGATTGATAACGAACCTTTCCAGTTCTTATTGTATTTAGAGGTATTAAATTTTAAAAACGCGTTATTTTGCAAATAATTTTTTCTGTAATTTATCTTCGCTAAAGACCCGACCGATATATGAATGGTCGATATTCATTTCATCGTCTAAATGGGCAATAGCTACAAAAGAATAATGTCCATTTTTTAAATAACGTAAATCAATTAATCTGATTTCGGTTGTTTCATCATCTAACTTTCTAGCTTCCCAACGATAAATTGTTGAGAAGTTAAGGAATGTTTTAATATTTTTATCACCCTCGACATATTGCATTAAATCATCACTTGGAAATGGATGACGTTTTGATTTGTCACTAAATACAATGTTTCTACCAAAACTACGTCCCACATAATCATGTTCTTCAGTTTGTATTGCAACACGCCATTGCATGAAGCGAATTGTTGGAGCAACAAATACTTTTACTGGATTATGTTCTTGTTGAATTTGTTTTAGAGCTTGTTCTTTAATCACAGCTTGCATTCTAAAGCGAATGATATAATATATTACAAGAATAGCGATAATTGGGAAAAACACAAGATATGGATGAATCCCAACTAACCAAAGCAGTATTCCAATACACCACAAGACAAATATAATTGGATCAAACGTATTAATTACACTGAGTTGTATCCATTTGTTAGTAATAGGCCTTAGCGCTTGTGTACCATAAGAATTGAAAATATCTACAAACACATGTAGAAATACTGCAAGCTGAGCCCATAGCCAAACATGTGTTATATCAACGTTTTTGAAAAATGTAAAAATTAATAAAGTAATTAATAAAGGCCATAATATCGTAAAGGGTATTGAATGTGTGATACCTCTATGATTTGATATATAGGTAGCGTTATCTTTTAATTTAAAAACAGTGTCGCCATCAGGTATTAAAGAGCCAACTACTAATGTGGTAGCTGTGGCTACAAATGATCCTGCCATTGCCGGGTCTTGAGTAGCTAATGCTGTTAATCCGATACCCATGACAATGTGTGTGCCTGTATCCATAAGTATTCAACTCGTTTCATGTCAATAATATATATTCATTATAATCTAATATCATAAATAATAAAAATAACATACTAAAATTTATTTTGAAATTTTTAAGAATTACTAATAGAAAGAGATGTGTAAAATGTTTAATGAGTCAAAATTCAAGAATAATCTCGTTACATGGTTTGACGAACATCAACGTGAAATGCCTTGGAGAGAAACCTCTAATCCATATTATATATGGTTGAGTGAAGTGATGTTACAACAAACTCAAGTTAAAACCGTTATAGATTATTATCATAGATTCATCCATCGCTTTCCAACTATTTCTGAGTTAAGTCAAGCACATGAAGATGAAGTGCTCAAATATTGGGAAGGCTTAGGCTATTATAGTAGGGCACGTAATTTTCACACTGCAATAAAAGAAGTACATGACAGTCACCACGGTGTCGTGCCAGACGAACCGGAAACATTTGGAAAACTAAAAGGCGTAGGTCCTTATACACAAGCGACAGTTATGAGTATTGCTTTCGACAAACCCTTAGCAACTGTGGACGGGAACGTCTTTAGAGTATGGTCTCGACTAAACAATGATGAGAGAGATACGAAATTGCAATCAACACGTAAAGCATTTGAGAATGAATTACAACCATACGTTGAGCAAGATGCGGGTACATTTAACCAAGCAATGATGGAACTAGGTGCATTGATTTGTACACCGAAATCCCCGTTGTGTTTATTCTGTCCGGTTCAAGATCATTGTGAAGCATTTGAAAAAGGTACAGTTCAATCATTACCTGTAAAAACAACAAAAATTAAAAAGAAACATATAAAACAACATGTTTATCTACTTAAAAATGAAGATGATGCTTATTTAATTGAAAAACGTACACAAAAGTTATTAAATAATATGTGGGAATTTCCAATGTATGAAGCAGAGGAAGATAAGCATATTAACTCAGTATTGGGGACACAAGCGACATTTGATCAAGCGCCCGCATTTAAATTAAAACATCAATTTACACATATCACGTGGGATATTGAGGTATTTATGACTCAAGAAAATGTGCATAAAGATGACATCACCTTACCAGAGAATATGGTGTGGATGCAGTTAACAGAAAAAGAAGACTTTAATTTTCCTGTAAGTATGACAAAAATATATAATTTCATAACTAAACATTGTTAGATTCGGTGTTGTATCTTGAGTTATGTTATAATTCTATATGTGAAATTAAGAAAAGGTGGTGTGGAGCATGGTAAAAGAATCCATACCTAAAGAAGGTCAGACAATTAAGATTCAAAGTTATAAACATGATGGTAATATTCATCGTGTTTGGTCTGAAACTACTATATTAAAAGGTACGGAAGATGTTGTTATTGGTGGGAATGATCATACGCTCGTCACAGAAAGTGATAGTCGTACATGGATTACGAGAGAGCCTGCAATTGTATATTTTCATTCTGAATATTGGTTTAACGTGATATGTATGTTTAGAGAAGATGGCGTTTATTATTATTGTAATTTATCTTCACCATTTGTTTGTGATGAAGAAGCTTTAAAATATATCGATTATGATTTAGATATTAAAGTATATCCAAACGGTAAATATCATTTACTAGACGAAGATGAATACGAGCAAGCATATGAGACAAATGAATTATTCACCTGATATCGACGTTATTTTAAGAAGAAATGTAGATATTTTACAGCAATGGATTGAACAGAAGAAAGGTCCATTTGCTCCAGACTTCATTAAAGTTTGGCGAGAACGATACAAAAAAGTTAGAAATTATTAAGCAGATTTAATGTTTTTAATTTAATTATCATTTATAGTGATATGAATGTGAACAATACAAACAAGAAAAAATAAGTTTGCTATAAAATATTCGTATTCGCAAATGAAATTGTCAAACAACTTTAGATAATGCATAAATTAGCAGCCTAGTTGGACCATCAACATAGGCTGTTTCATTTGCAAATATAGTGTGGGGAGGAATCGTTTTATGATTCGCAGATATTTACAATTTGTTCGACCATATAAATGGCGAATCATTGCCACTATACTTGTAGGTATTCTAAAATTTGGTATTCCTATGCTGATTCCATTATTAATTAAATATGTCATTGATGATATTATCAATAATGGTGCTATAACAGTAGAAGAAAAAATCACAAAATTATTAGTTGCAATGGGTATAGCGGCGTTTATCTTTGTGATAGTAAGACCACCAATTGAGTTTTTAAGACAATATCTAGCACAGTGGACAAGTAACAAAATTTTATATGACATACGTAAAAAGCTTTATCATCATTTGCAAGCTTTGAGTTCAAGATTTTATGCGAATAACCAAGCAGGGCAGGTTATTTCAAGGGTTATTAATGATGTTGAGCAAACTAAAGACTTTATATTAACTGGTTTAATGAATATATGGCTCGACTGTATAACTATTATTATTGCATTGACTATTATGTTTTTCTTAGATGTTAAGTTAACTTTAGCCGCAATTATTATATTCCCTGTATATATTTTAACTGTGTATTTCTTCTTTGGTCGTTTGAGAAGTTTAACAAGAAAGAGATCACAAGCATTGGCAGAAGTACAAGGGTTCTTACATGAACGTGTACAAGGGATGTCAGTTATAAAAAGTTTTGCAATTGAAGATAATGAAGCAGGGAACTTTGATAAACATAACCAAAATTTCTTACAAAGAGCGTTTAATCATACACGTTGGAATGCTTATTCATTCTCAGCAATTAATACGGTTACAGATATTGGACCTTTAATCGTTATTGGTACAGGTGCATTCTTAGCAATCAATGGATCGATAACAGTAGGTACTTTAGGCTGCTTTCGTGGGCTATCTTGAACAACTATTTGGTCCTCTACGTAGATTAGTTTCCTCATTTACGACATTGACACAAAGTTTTGCGTCAATGGACCGTGTATTCCAACTTTTAGATGAGGATTACGACATCAAAAACAAAAAAGGTGCATTGCCAATAGAAATAAAACAAGGACACATCGAATTAAATAATGTTAATTTTAAATATGATCAAAATGAAGCAAATATCCTTAAAGATATTAATTTAGAAATTAATCAAGGTGAGACTGTGGCATTTGTTGGTATGAGTGGTGGAGGAAAATCTACTTTAATCAATTTAATACCTAGGTTCTATGATGTTACCGAAGGCGAAATAAAAATTGATGGTACAAATATCAAGTCATATTTAACAGGTAGCTTGAGAAGACAAATTGGCTTAGTTCAACAAGATAATATATTATTCTCGGATACGATTAAAGAAAATATATTATTAGGTAAACCAGATGCTTCAGATGAAGAAGTTATTAACGCCGCTAAAATGGCCAATGCGCATGATTTTATAATGGAACTATCTAAAGGTTACGATACAGAAGTGGGCGAAAGAGGGGTTAAACTCTCTGGTGGACAAAAACAACGTGTTTCTATTGCCCGCATCTTCCTAAATAATCCACCAATTATTATATTAGATGAGGCGACGAGCGCGCTTGATTTAGAAAGTGAATCTATTATTCAAGATGCCTTGAGTGTATTAAGTGCAAATCGTACAACACTTATTGTTGCACATAGATTATCTACTATCACACATGCTGATAAAATTGTTGTTGTAGAAAATGGTGAAATTGTTGAAAGTGGTTCACATTCAGCATTATTAGCTAAAAAAGGTGCATATGAACACCTATATAGTATTCAAAATTTATAGTCAGTAAATATTTAAAAGCGCATTGGGCATTTTAACGTATACCGAGTGCGCTTTTATCTTAAACGATTATGCTACTATTTTGATTACAACTATTATAAGAAATTTAAAAATACCCTTTGAGCAGATGAAAATTAAGCTCAAAGGGTATTTTATTTATAAATCGAAGTCTTCTTCTAGTATATCAATTTCATTATCATTTCGATGGTACGTGAAGAAACTAATACGCAGTCTATCTAAATGTTCTAAAATATAACGATATTCTTCGATTGCTGAAATAATTTGCATAATATTCGTATATGAGTACATTGATTGATAAGGATTTTGAATGATTTCTTTTTGAAATGCATCCATCAAATCTTTTTTCTGTGGGTTTGAAATCTGACTATCAAGTTGATCTACATCATACCGTGCCTTTTTTGAAAGACTGATGAAGATTTGTTCGTGATATGCAATCAATGTGTCTATCTCTAATTTAATCTGCAAAAGTAATTCGTTATTTAAATTATGAAGATCATTTTGATAACGATTCATTTTTCTCAACACTTCATACGCTCGCCGAGTACTACGGACTAATTCTTTAAAAAGAATTTTTTTCCTATTTTGTGCATACAGTTGCTTTTTAGTCCATGGTTTTTCTTCTGAATAATAACCCAAAGTTTCTTCGAGTTTATCAATACGGGTAACAATTAACCCTCTATCTTCTTTAATATGATGATACTCAGAGGTGTCATTTAAAACTAATTTAAACCATACAAAAATATCAGAACAGATATTTAATGAATTATAGTAAATTTTAGATTCAAATTTAGGTGGTAGAAATAAAAGGTTTACTGCTGAAGAACTAAGCACACCAACCATAACAAGTACAAATCTATAAAAGGCAGAAACATAAAAGTTACCAGTATGTTGTCCCATAATAATTAAAGCAGTTATACTTGCTAGCGTAGCAACATGTTCCAATTTGAAACGAAACAGGATTGCAATTAATAAAATTACTGTAACACCCATGATTACAATATTATTTCCAAATATCGTAACCATCACTACTGCTAAAACAGCACCAACAAGGTTACCTATTGCTCGTTCCCCAATTGTTTTTATTGAACGAAAAACACTTGGTTGCATTGCAATGACAGCACTGACTGCGGCAATGGCTTTTAAACCAGCTTCATCAGGTAATAGAGAAGCGATAAACAAAGCAAGTATAATTGCGATACCTGTTTTGAGAATACGGGCTCCTAATTTCAAATGTACCGCTCCTTAATATATTTAATAAAATAATGTTTATACTTGTTATACAACGATTGGGTGTAAAATTCAAGTTTATACCATTTGACTAAATGCATAATCTACCGCTTTTAATGTTGCATCAATGTCTTCGTCTGTATGTTCAGTAGTTAAAAACCAAGCTTCAAATTTAGAAGGCGCAAGATTAATACCTTGGTTTAGCATTAATTTAAAGAATTTAGCAAATGCGTCTCCATCAGTATTTTCAGCCTGAGCATAATTTTCTACTGTTTCATCTGTAAAATATAATGTTAGGGCACCATATACTCTATTTACTGTAGCAGTAATGTTATGTTTTTTAATTAATGAAAGTAAACCATCCTCTAAACGTTTACCTAATACATCTAATTTTTCATAAACGCCATCTTGCTCTAATACTTCTAGAAGTGCAATGCCGGCTTTCATGGATAGTGGGTTGCCCGCCATAGTGCCAGCTTGGTATGCAGGACCTAAAGGTGCTACTTGTTCCATAATATCTTGCTTTCCTCCATATCCCCCTATAGGTAAACCACCACCAACAATTTTACCGAAGGCTGTTAAATCAGGATATACATTATAAAGATCTTGTGCGCCACCGTAATGGAAACGGAATGCTGTAATGACTTCATCATATATAACTAAGCTTCCATTATTATGGGTAAGTTCGTTTACTTGTTCTAAGAAACCAGGTTTAGGTTTAACCATGCCAAAATTACCCACAATAGGTTCTACTAATACGGCAACAATATCTTCTCCCCAATAATCAATAGCTTCCTTATAAGCACCAATATCATTGAAAGGAACTGTGATGACTTCTTGAGCGACACTTTCAGGAACACCAAGCAGAATCAGGTGAACCTAGTTGAGAAGGCCCACTACCAGCGAGCAACTAAAACTAAATCAGAGTGACCGTGATACTGACCAGCAAATTTGATGATTTTAGTTCTTTTAGTATAAGCACGGGCGACACGGATTGTAGTCATAACTGATTCTGTACCCGAATTAACAAACCTAATCTTTTCTAATGAAGGCATAGCTTCACGTAATTTTTTAGCAAATTCAATTTCTAGTTCTGTAGGCGTACCATACAATACACCTTGTGCGACCTGTTCTTGAATTGCTTTAGTAATATGTGGATGTGCATGACCAGTAATAATAGGGCCATAAGCCTGTAAATAATCAATGTACTTGTTTCCATCTACATCAAACAAATATGCGCCCTGACCAGAGCGCATCATAACTGGTGCGCCACCGCCAACCGCCTTATATGAGCGAGAAGGTGAATTGACTCCCCCTAGAATATACTCGTTAGATAATTTTTGAAGTTTTTCACTTTCAGTAAATTTCATACATATCAACCTCTTTTAATTTAATAATTTCGTCTATTATCGTATCATAAAATTAAGAATAAAAAGGAATAGGGTGAGTTAAATGTTAAGAAAAGGCGATCAATTTCCATCATTTAAACTAGAAAATCAAAAAGGGGAGTTTATTTCTAATGAATCTATAAAAGGAAGTAAAGCTGTACTTTACTTTTATCCAAGAGATAATACACCTACATGTACTACTGAAGCATGTGATTTTAGAGATAATTTAGCAATCTTTAATGATTTAAATGCCAAAGTATATGGTATTAGTGGAGATACTAAAAAGAAACACGAAAATTTCAGCCAAAAACTAGATTTAAATTTTGACTTATTAGTGGACGAGAATTATGAGTTGTCAGAAGAAGTGGGCGTCTATCAATTGAAGAAATCATTTGGTAAAGAATCAATGGGGATTGTAAGAACTACATTTGTTATTGATGAAGATGGTATTATAATAGATGTAATCGAAAAAGTTAAAGTTAAAACACAAATGGATGAACTAAAAGAAATCTTGGGGTGAACATAGATGAAAGCTGTCAGTTTAAAAAGAATGGGAGATTTAGAATCTAAATTAATAGAAGCATATCCTACTGTCGATTTTGTATTTACAAAGGGTGTTTCTGAAATAGAAGAACAAGATAAAAAAGATTTAGATATAATATTCGGTTATGATGGTAAACTTAATCAATCGTTTTTAGAAAATTGTCCGAACCTTAAATGGATGGCATGGTATTCAACAGGTGTGAATAGTTTACCTTTAGATTATATTGATAAACAAAATATATTACTTACAAATGGTAAAGGTATACATGCAAAGCAAATGTCAGAATTTATTATAGCTTATATACTTGATGACTATAAAAAAATGAGAACTTCCTATATTAATCAACAAAATAGATATTATGATTCAAAACTTACGGGCTCAAGAGTGAGTGGGGAAACGATTCTATTTCTAGGTACAGGAAGTATCGCTCAATATACGGCTAATATTGCAAATGCAATGAACATGAAAATTATTGGTATCAATACAAATGGTCATTCAGTAGAGGGGTTTAGTAAGACCTTTGCATTAAATGAACTTTCTAATGCTTTAACCGAAGCGGACATAATTGTTAACACACTGCCTGAAACTGAGCAGACTATACATCTCATAACAAAAGCGCATTTTGAGTTAATGAATGAAACAGCATTGTTTATAAATGTAGGTAGAGGGACAATTGTTGATGAGAGTGTGTTAATTGAAGCTTTAAAAGAAAAGCAAATTAGACACGCATATATAGACGTGTTCGAAAAAGAGCCTTTAAATCCAAGTAATGAACTATATTCATTAGATAATATTACTATTACTGCTCATATCACAGGTAATGGTAAAGAAAATATGAGCGAGGTTACGGATATATTTATTAAAAATCTCAATCATTTTCTCAATAAGGAAGATTTAATTGAGAATGAAGTAGATCCTAAACAAGGCTATTAAAGACTTTTAAGTAATGAAGATTGACATTTCACACATCAAACAGTTATATTTATATTAAGTAATAATTATTCTTAAATAGAAAGATGGTGAGTGAAATGAGTGCAAAGATGGAAACAGTTGAACATCAACTAGAACATTCAATTGCGTCTTTAAGAAATAACGGTATTAGAATAACGCCTCAACGACAAGCAATATTGAAATTTTTAATTGCTTCAGAGACACATCCTACAGCCGATGAGATTTATCAAGCACTTTCACCTGATTTTCCAAATATAAGTGTTGCTACAATATATAATAATTTACGTGTCTTTAAAGATATTGGTATAGTAAAAGAATTACCATACGGAGATTCTTCGAGCCGTTTTGACTTCAGTACACATAATCATTATCACGTTATCTGTGATAATTGTGGAAAAATAGTGGATTTCCATTATCCACAACTTGATGAAGTAGAACAATTAGCGCAAGACGTAACAGACTTTAATGTAACGCATCACCGTATGGAAATATATGGGTTATGCAAAGACTGCCAAGATAAAAGAAACAGTCAATAGAAGAAAGAAAACATTATCTAATATCTTGTAATACTAATGATATAAGAAAAGGGAAAACTCATTTTTAAAACAAATGAGTTTTCCTTTTTCTTTGTTCTTACTTCTTTATATTGAATATGTTGAATGATACTAAACTAGAAAAGATGAGTTTATGCGATAGTGGCGGTATTACTGTTTGATAAGCATCCTAGTTCCTACTATATATAATAGAAGGTAAGACAACTCATTAAGTTAAGATGTATGCCGATATATTTACACTAAACTAACGTTTAATACATAAAAACAATAAATAGACATCACAAAGGTAAAATTTAACTAAAAAGATTGCTGAAAATGATTGACGGTTGTGAATAAACTTGATATTATAAAAAAGTCGTCGAAACAAGACACGTAGCAAAACAATCGATTCAACGAAGTTTTTACAAAGTGTAAATTTGACACTTGTTAAATTAGTTGAAAGGATATACAATATTAAATGTTGAGTTAAAAAACGCAACAAACTTAATAAATAAAAAAAGAAATTTATTATTGACTTAACAAAAACTTAATGTTATAATTATTTCTTGTAACGCATTAAAGCAGTAATGAACATTGAAAACTGAATTGCAATATGTCAACGTTAATTCCGAACGCAACATTAAATTGTTGGTTCAAACGTGTTAGAGATAACACACAAATTAGTATTTTATGAGCTAATCAAACATCATAATTCATTTATGGAGAGTTTGATCCTGGCTCAGGATGAACGCCGGCGGCGTGCCTAATACATGCAAGTCGAGCGAACGGATAAGGAGCTTGCTCCTTTGAAGTTAGCGGCGGACGGGTGAGTAACACGTGGGTAACCTACCTATAAGACTGGAATAACTTCGGGAAACCGGAGCTAATGCCGGATAACATTTGGAACCGCATGGTTCTAAAGTAAAAGATGGTTTTGCTATCACTTATAGATGGACCCGCGCCGTATTAGCTAGTTGGTAAGGTAACGGCTTACCAAGGCAACGATACGTAGCCGACCTGAGAGGGTGATCGGCCACACTGGAACTGAGACACGGTCCAGACTCCTACGGGAGGCAGCAGTAGGGAATCTTCCGCAATGGACGAAAGTCTGACGGAGCAACGCCGCGTGAGTGATGAAGGTTTTCGGATCGTAAAACTCTGTTATTAGGGAAGAACAAATGCGTAAGTAACTGTGCGCATCTTGACGGTACCTAATCAGAAAGCCACGGCTAACTACGTGCCAGCAGCCGCGGTAATACGTAGGTGGCAAGCGTTATCCGGAATTATTGGGCGTAAAGCGCGCGTAGGCGGTTTCTTAAGTCTGATGTGAAAGCCCACGGCTCAACCGTGGAGGGTCATTGGAAACTGGGAAACTTGAGTACAGAAGAGGAAAGTGGAATTCCATGTGTAGCGGTGAAATGCGCAGAGATATGGAGGAACACCAGTGGCGAAGGCGACTTTCTGGTCTGTAACTGACGCTGATGTGCGAAAGCGTGGGGATCAAACAGGATTAGATACCCTGGTAGTCCACGCCGTAAACGATGAGTGCTAAGTGTTAGGGGGTTTCCGCCCCTTAGTGCTGCGGCTAACGCATTAAGCACTCCGCCTGGGGAGTACGACCGCAAGGTTGAAACTCAAAGGAATTGACGGGGACCCGCACAAGCGGTGGAGCATGTGGTTTAATTCGAAGCAACGCGAAGAACCTTACCAAATCTTGACATCCTTTGAAAACTCTAGAGATAGAGCCTTCCCCTTCGGGGGACAAAGTGACAGGTGGTGCATGGTTGTCGTCAGCTCGTGTCGTGAGATGTTGGGTTAAGTCCCGCAACGAGCGCAACCCTTAAACTTAGTTGCCAGCATTTAGTTGGGCACTCTAGGTTGACTGCCGGTGACAAACCGGAGGAAGGTGGGGATGACGTCAAATCATCATGCCCCTTATGATTTGGGCTACACACGTGCTACAATGGACAATACAAAGGGCAGCTAAACCGCGAGGTCATGCAAATCCCATAAAGTTGTTCTCAGTTCGGATTGTAGTCTGCAACTCGACTACATGAAGCTGGAATCGCTAGTAATCGTAGATCAGCATGCTACGGTGAATACGTTCCCGGGTCTTGTACACACCGCCCGTCACACCACGAGAGTTTGTAACACCCGAAGCCGGTGGAGTAACCATTTATGGAGCTAGCCGTCGAAGGTGGGACAAATGATTGGGGTGAAGTCGTAACAAGGTAGCCGTATCGGAAGGTGCGGCTGGATCACCTCCTTTCTAAGGATATATTCGGAACATCTTCCTTGAGAAGATGAAGAGGAATGACATTGACATATTGCATTCAGTTTTGAATGCTCATTACGAGTATTCAACATCGAAATGGGCCTATAGCTCAGCTGGTTAGAGCGCACGCCTGATAAGCGTGAGGTCGGTGGTTCGAGTCCACTTAGGCCCACCATTTAGAATTTTATAAGCACTATGGGGGCTTAGCTCAGATGGGAGAGCGCCTGCTTTGCACGCAGGAGGTCAGCGGTTCGATCCCGCTAGTCTCCACCATAAAGAATTTAATTTGTACATTGAAAACTAGATATGTAAGTAAAATTTATGATTTTACCAAGCAAAACCGAGTGAATTAGAGTTTTAAAAAGCTTGAATTCAAAAAAATAGAAATAATCGCTAGTGTTCGAAAGAACACTCACAGATTAATAACATTTTAGGTCTTCAACCGATTTTTTTCGTGTTGAAAGTCGAAAAGATTAAGTTATTAAGGGCGCACGGTGGATGCCTTGGCACTAGAAGCCTACGAAGGACGTTACTAACGACGATATGCTTTGGGGAGCTGTAAGTAAGCTTTGATCCAGAGATTTCCGAATGGGGAAACCCAACACGAGTTATGTCGTGTTATCGATATGTGAATACATAGCATATCTGAAGGCAGACGCGGGGAACTGAAACATCTTAGTACCCGCGAGAAGAGAAAGAAAAATCGATTCCCTGAGTAGCGGCGAGCGAAACGGGAAGAGCCCAAACCAACGAGCTTGCTTGTTGGGGTTGTAGGACACTCTATACGGAGTTACAAAAGAACAAATTAGACGAATCATCTGGAAAGATGAATCAAAGAAGGTAATAATCCTGTAGTCGAAAGTTTGTTCACTCTTGAGTGGATCCTGAGTACGACGGAACACGAGAAATTCCGTCGGAATCCGGGAGGACCATCTCCCAAGGCTAAATACTCTCTAGTGACCGATAGTGAACCAGTACCGTGAGGGAAAGGTGAAAAGTACCCCGGAAGGGGAGTGAAATAGAACTTGAAACCGTGTGCTTACAAGTAGTCAGAGCCCGTTAATGGGTGATGGTGTGCCTTTTGTAGAATGAACCGGCGAGTTACGATTTGATGCAAGGTTAAGCAGTTAATGTGGAGCCGTAGCGAAAGCGAGTCTGAATAGGGCGTTGAGTATTTGGTCGTAGACCCGAAACCAGGTGATCTACCCATGACCAGGCTGAAGTTCAGGTAACACTGAATGGAGGGCCGAACCGACTTACGTTGAAAAGTGAGCGGATGAGTTGTGGGTAGCGGAGAAATTCCAATCGAACCTGGAGATAGCTGGTTCTCTCCGAAATAGCTTTAGGGCTAGCCTTAAGTAATGATTATTGGAGGTAGAGCACTGTTTGGACGAGGGGCCCTTATCGGGTTACCGAATTCAGACAAACTCCGAATGCCAATCAATTTTATCTTAGGAGTTAGAACGCGGGTGATAAGGTCCGTGTTCGAAAGGGAAACAGCCCAGACCACCGGCTAAGGTCCCAAAATATATGTTAAGTGGAAAAGGATGTGGCGTTGCCCAGACAACTAGTATGTTGGCTTAGAAGCAGCCATCATTTAAAGAGTGCGTAATAGCTCACTAGTCGAGTGACACTGCGCCGAAAATGTACCGGGGCTAAACATATTACCGAAGCTGTGGATTGTCCGTAAGGACAGTGGTAGGAGAGCGTTCTAAGGGCGTTGAAGCATGATCGCAAGGACATGTGGAGCGCTTAGAAGTGAGAATGCCGGTGTGAGTAGCGAAAGACGGGTGAGAATCCCGTCCACCGATTGACTAAGGTTTCCAGAGGAAGGCTCGTCCGCTCTGGGTTAGTCGGGTCCTAAGCTGAGGCCGATAGGCGTAGGCGATGGATAACAGGTTGATATTCCTGTACCACCAAATTTCGTTTTAAGCGATGGGGGGACGCAGTAGGATAGGCGAAGCGTACTATTGGATTGTACGTCCAAGCAATGAGACTGAGTGTTAGGCAAATCCGGCACTCTTAAGGTCAAGTTGTGATGGGGAGAGGAAATTGTTTCCTCGAGTCGTTGATTTCACACTGCCAAGAAAAGCCTCTAGCTAGAATTTTGGTGCCCGTACCGCAAACCGACACAGGTAGTCAAGATGAGAATTCTAAGGTGAGCGAGCGAACTCTCGTTAAGGAACTCGGCAAAATGACCCCGTAACTTCGGGAGAAGGGGTGCTCTTTAGGGTTAACGCCCAGGAGAGCCGCAGTGAATAGGCCCAAGCGACTGTTTATCAAAAACACAGGTCTCTGCTAAACCGTAAGGTGATGTATAGGGGCTGACGCCTGCCCGGTGCTCGGAAGGTTAAGAGGAGTGGTTAGCTTCGGCGAAGCTACGAATCGAAGCCCCAGTAAACGGCGGCCGTAACTATAACGGTCCTAAGGTAGCGAAATTCCTTGTCGGGTAAGTTCCGACCCGCACGAAAGGCGTAACGATTTGGGCACTGTCTCAACGAGAGACTCGGTGAAATCATAGTACCTGTGAAGATGCGGGTTACCCGCGACAGGACGGAAAGACCCCGTGGAGCTTTACTGTAGTCTGATATTGAAATTCGGTACAACTTGTACAGGATAGGTAGGAGCCTTTGAAACGTGAGCGCCAGCTTACGTCGAGGCGTTGGTGGGATACTACCCTTGCTGTGTTGGATTTCTAACCCGCACCATTTATCATGGTGGGAGACAGTGTCAGATGGACAGTTTGACTGGGGCGGTCGCCTCCTAAAGAGTAACGGAGGCGCTCAAAGGTTTCCTCAGAATGGTTGGAAATCATTCATAGAGTGTAAAGGCATAAGGAAGCTTGACTGCGAGACTTACAAGTCGAGCAGGGTCGAAAGACGGACTTAGTGATCCGGTGGTTCCGCATGGAAGGGCCATCGCTCAACGGATAAAAGCTACCCCGGGGATAACAGGCTTATCTCCCCCAAGAGTTCACATCGACGGGGAGGTTTGGCACCTCGATGTCGGCTCATCGCATCCTGGGGCTGTAGTCGGTCCCAAGGGTTGGGCTGTTCGCCCATTAAAGCGGTACGCGAGCTGGGTTCAGAACGTCGTGAGACAGTTCGGTCCCTATCCGTCGTGGGCGCAGGAAATTTGAGAGGAGCTGTCCTTAGTACGAGAGGACCGGGATGGACATACCTCTGGTGTACCAGTTGTCGTGCCAACGGCATCGCCGGGTAGCTATGTATGGACGGGATAAGTGCTGAAAGCATCTAAGCATGAAGCCCCCCTCAAGATGAGATTTCCCAACTTCGGTTATAAGATCCCTCAAAGATGATGAGGTTAATAGGTTCGAGGTGGAAGCATAGCGATATGTGGAGCTGACGAATACTAATCGATCGAAGACTTAATCAAATTTAAAAAGTGTTTTGTTTGGCATTATCAAATTTTACTTACTATCTAGTTTTGAATGTATAATTTTTATACAGTTCATTGTCTGGTGACAATGGCAAGGAGGTCACACCTGTTCCCATGCCGAACACAGTAGTTAAGTTCCTTAGCGCCGATGGTAGTCGGACTTACGTTCCGCAAGAGTAGGACGTTGCCAGGCAATTTTATACGGAGGATTAGCTCAGTCGGGAGAGCATCTGCCTTACAAGCAGAGGGTCGGCGGTTCGAACCCGTCATCCTCCACCATTTATTTTTTAATAGCCGGCCTAGCTCAACTGGTAGAGCAACTGACTTGTAATCAGTAGGTTGGGGGTTCAAGTCCTCTGGCCGGCACCATGTTTTGAGCCATTAGCTCAGTTGGTAGAGCATCTGACTTTTAATCAGAGGGTCAGTGGTTCGAGCCCACTATGGCTCACCATTATTTTAATATCGCGGGTGTGGCGGAACTGGCAGACGCACTAGACTTAGGATCTAGCGCCTCACGGCGTGGGGGTTCGACTCCCTTCACCCGCATATGCAGAAGTAGTTCAGCGGTAGAATACGACCTTGCCAAGGTCGGGGTCGCGGGTTCGAATCCCGTCTTCTGCTCCATTATTTTGCCGGGGTGGCGGAACTGGCAGACGCACAGGACTTAAAATCCTGCGGTGAGAGATCACCGTACCGGTTCGATTCCGGTTCTCGGCATTATCCCATGAAAATAGAATTATGCGCCCGTAGCTCAACTGGATAGAGTACTTGACTACGAATCAAGAGGTTACAGGTTCGACCCCTGTCGGGCGCACTATTTTACGGGAAGTAGCTCAGCTTGGTAGAGCACTTGGTTTGGGACCAAGGGGTCGCAGGTTCGAATCCTGTCTTCCCGATATCCTTAAAATAATATGGGGGCTTAGCTCAGATGGGAGAGCGCCTGCTTTGCACGCAGGAGGTCAGCGGTTCGATCCCGCTAGTCTCCACCATATATTTAAATGCAATCTAAATTACAACGGCGGCGTAGCTCAGCTGGCTAGAGCGTACGGTTCATACCCGTGAGGTCGGGGGTTCGATCCCCTCCACCGCCACTAATTATTAGTTGTAAATTATATTTAGGACCTTTAGCTCAGTTGGTTAGAGCTAACGGCTCATAACCGTTCGGTCGCAGGTTCGAATCCTGCAAGGTCCATATAATTTTTTGGAGGAATACCCAAGTTCGGCTGAAGGGATCGGTCTTGAAAACCGACAGGAGCTTAACAGCTCGCGGGGGTTCGAATCCCTCTTCCTCCGCCATTTTTATAATAATTGAATATAATTTATTTACCTAATATTTTTGGAGGAATACCCAAGCCCGGCTGAAGGGATCGGTCTTGAAAACCGACAGGGGCTTAACGGCCCGCGGGGGTTCGAATCCCTCTTCCTCCGCCATTAATATTATCACCGCGGGATGGAGCGGCGGTAGCTCGTCGGGCTCATAACCCGAAGGTCGGTGGTTCAAATCCGCCTCCCGCAATTTTTTATTTTAGGTCCCGTAGTGTAGCGGTTAACACGCCTGCCTGTCACGCAGGAGATCGTGGGTTCGAATCCCATCGGGACCGCCATTATTGTTATGGTTCAGTAGCTCAGTTGGTAGAGCAATGGATTGAAGCTCCATGTGTCGGCAGTTCGACTCTGTCCTGAATCATTTTAATGCAAGCCGGCCTAGCTCAACTGGTAGAGCAACTGACTTGTAATCAGTAGGTTGGGGGTTCAAGTCCTCTGGCCGGCACCATCTTTCGGGAGGGGTAGCGAAGTGGCTAAACGCGGCGGACTGTAAATCCGCTCCTTCGGGTTCGGCAGTTCGAATCTGCCCCCCTCCACCATATAACTTTAATTTAATAGGGGCATATTTCAACGGTAGAATACAGGTCTCCAAAACCTTTGATGTGGGTTCGATTCCTACTGCCCCTGCCATGGCGGTTGTGGTGAAGTGGTTAACACATCGGATTGTGGTTCCGACACTCGTGGGTTCGATCCCCACCATCCGCCCTTTGTATTTTTGGGCTATAGCCAAGCGGTAAGGCAACGGACTTTGACTCCGTCACTCGTTGGTTCGAATCCAGCTAGCCCAGTTTTTATTGGCGGCATAGCCAAGTGGTAAGGCAGAGGTCTGCAAAACCTCTATCACCGGTTCAAATCCGGTTGCCGCCTCCATCAATATGCGGGAGTAGTTCAATTCTTAGAACACGTTCCTTCCCGGAACGAGGTATAGGTGTAAGTCCTATCTTCCGCTCCATATTAATTTATATCCCATGCGGGAGTAGTTCAACTCTTAGAACACGTTCCTTCCCGGAACGAGGTATAGGTGTAAATCCTATCTTCCGCTCCATATTAATTTATATCCCATGCGGGAGTAGTTCAATTCTTAGAATACGTTCCTTCCCGGAACGAGGTATAGGTGTAAGTCCTATCTTCCGCTCCATATTTAATATTATTTGCATGCGGGAGTAGTTCAACTTTTAGAACACGTTCCTTCCCGGAATGAGGTATAGGTGTAAGTCCTATCTTCCGCTCCATCGATACTTCCACACTGGGAGTTTTTTATTTATTTAATTGGGCCGGCGTGGCGGAATTGGCAGACGCGCGGGACTCAAAATCCCGTTCCATTGATTTGGAGTGTCGGTTCGATCCCGACCGCCGGTATATATAACGTACTTAGATGTACATGTTAAGCAATCTCATAAGATGGGGTTGCTTTTTTATGTTTAAACTTAATTAACTGCTAATGCCTTTAATTATTTTACTTAATTGCTAAATATCACTTTATAAAACTATGTATGCAATATTAATATAATCAAAGTAAATATTGTAGTTTTTGGTAAAGTATAATATTATTAGTCTAATGTTATATTTGGAGGAAAATTCAATGGTTAAAACTAAAACAACCAAAACTAAAACAACTAAACCAAATGGAAAGCAATTTTTTGGTAATATCTTACAAGCTGTTGGCGCAGGGGTAGTTATTGCGTTAATACCTAATGCATTATTAGGTGAACTATTAAAGTTTTTTAAAGAAGGTAATGAGTTATTAGAAACAATATATCAATTAGTAGTTATGATTCAATCATTTATGGCTTTTATTATAGGTGTATTAGCTGCGCACCAATTTAAATTTAATGGTGCAGGTGCTACGATGATAGGTGTTTCTGCTATGTTAGGTAGTGGAGCTGTTAAAATTACTCCTGATGGATTTATACTAAATGGTATTGGTGATATTATTAATACTATTTTAGTTGTAATTATTGCTTGCTTTTTATACTTAATATTACAAAATAAATTAGGTTCATTAGAAATGATCTTGTTACCAGTTATTATTCCTGTAGTAAGTGGAATTATTGGTCTATATACATTAGGCTATGTATCTAATGTTACAAAAGGTTTAGGCCACGTAGTGCATTCATTTACTGAACTCAATCCATTATTGATGTCAGTATTAATATGTGTGACTTATTCGTTGCTGATGGTAACGCCAATATCGGTTGTAGCTATTGCAACAGCAATTAGCCTATCTGGACTAGGTAGTGGTGCGGCCAATATGGGAATTGTTGCGGCTTGTGTTACATTCTTATTTGGATCAATCAGAGTTAATGGTGCTTGGTGTGAATTTAGTATTAATTATTGGTGCGGCTAAGATGATGATACCTGTCTATTTCAGACATTTAATTATCGCGATACCTTTAACAATTAATGGTATTATAGGTGGCTTGATTGCTTACTTTATTGGGATTGAAGGTACACCGATGTCAGCTGGTTTTGGTTATACAGGACTTGTAGGACCAATTAATGCCTTTAACCGTATGTCTGGAGATCCAACAATGAATATCATATTGTTAATTTTTGGTTATTTCATTATTCCTTTTGTTGCAGCATTTTTTGTTCATGAGTTATGTAAAAAATTCATTGGTAGATATACTGATGAAATATACAGTTTTGAAATTCCTAAACAGTAATCTTAAGAGACCTAATATTTATTAGGTCTTTTTTTATACATAAATAATGCATATTTTGTAATTTTTAGAAAAAAACCTCTCTTATACATAGCTTTTATATAAAAAGTTATTGAATAATATTACGTTATTATGTATAATAATTAATTATATAGAGAGGGGCTAACCAAGATGAAACACATTATTAAACTATTTATGGTCTTTATTATATTTATTAGCGCCATAATTACATACATAAATCCTGATGCTCAGGCGACAGAAGAAGACCAATGGGATAAAATTAAGGAACGTGGAGAATTGAGAGTGGGTTTATCTGCAGATTATGCACCTTATGAGTTTGAACATAATGTGAATGGTAAATCTGAATATGCCGGTATTGATATTGATTTGGCAAAGAAAATTGCAAAGGACAATGATGTAAAGCTAAAAATTGTTAATATGCAATTTGATAGTTTGTTAGGAGCAATTAAAACTGGGAAAATCGATTTAATCATTTCTGGAATGACACCAACACCTGAACGTGAAAAAGAGGTAGATTTTTCAAATCCATATATGACGGTTGAACAAAAAATGATCGTTAAAAAGTCTGAAGCAGATAGATTTCAAAATATAGATGATTTTGCTAATCAAAAAATTGGTGTACAAAAACAAACACAACAAGAAAAAATTGCACAAACAGAAATTGAAAATGCACAAATACAATCTTTAACGAGAGTGCCTGAAGTAATCATGTCATTGAAGAGTGGCAAAATCAACGGGATGGTTATTGAAGGACCAGTTGCAGAAGCTTACTTGAAACAAAATGAAGATTTAGCATTTGCAGATGACGTGCAATTTAATGAAGGTACGAAACAAACAGCAATTGCAGTACCTAAAAATTCCCCTGAATTAATGGAAAGACTTAATGCTACTATTAAAGATGTTGAAGATAAAGGTTTACTAGCAGATTATAAAGCATCAGCTGCAGAAGCGATGAAAAAGGATGAAGGAAATTTCTTTACTAAATATGGAAACTTCTTTATAAAAGGTATTAAAAATACGATACTCATTTCAATTGTGGGAGTAGTGCTAGGGGCAGTGTTTGGCGCATTTATTGCATTATTAAAACTAAGTAAAGTTAGAGTTTTAAGATGGTTAGCTTCGGCTTATATTGAATTCTTAAGGGGCACACCATTGCTCGTGCAAGTATTTTTAGTTTATTTCGGCACAACTGCAGTATTAGGTTTAAATATCTCCGCATTAATTTGTGGTATGATCGCGCTTGTAATTAACTGTTCTGCATATATTGCTGAAATTATTAGAGCCGGTATAAATGCAGTAGACAAAGGACAAACTGAAGCCGCACGTAGTTTAGGATTATCTTATGGTCAGACTATGAAATCAGTTGTATTACCACAAGCGATTAAAAATATTTTGCCTGCTTTAGGTAATGAGTTTGTAACAGTGATTAAAGAATCTTCTATAGTATCTGTAATCGGTGTTAGTGAAATTATGTTTAATGCACAAGTAGTTCAAGGTGCTTCATTTGATCCGTTCACACCATTGATCATAGCAACTATACTGTATTTTATTCTCACATTTACATTATCTAGAATTATGTATTTCTTTGAAGGGAGATTGAAAGTTAGTGATTAATATTAAAAATTTATACAAGTCATTTGGTAAAAATGAAGTTTTAAAAGGCATTGATTTTACTGTAAACCAAGGCGAAGTTGTAGCTATCATAGGTCCTTCAGGTAGTGGGAAAAGTACCTTACTGCGTTGCATGAATCTACTAGAGACGCCAACAAGTGGCGAAGTTATATTTAAAGATAATAATTTAACGAGTAAAGATACAGAATTAGAAAAATTGCGTCAACAAATGGGAATGGTATTTCAAAATTTCAATTTATTTCCGCATAAAAAAGTAATAGATAACGTTATTTTAGCTCCTAGTTTATTAAAAAAAGGGAATCAAAATGACTTGAAAAAAGAGGCCCAGTTGTTATTAGAAAAAGTGGGTTTAGAGGATAAAGCTGATGCATATCCAGCACAATTATCTGGCGGTCAAAAGCAAAGGGTAGCAATTGCTAGAGCATTAGCAATGAACCCTGAAGTTCTATTGTTTGATGAACCTACATCAGCTCTAGATCCAGAGGTTGTAGGAGACGTATTGAAAGTTATGAAGGATCTAGCTAAAGAGGGTATGACAATGGTAGTTGTAACCCATGAAATGCACTTTGCTAGAGATGTAAGTGATAAAGTAGTATTTATGGCTGATGGTGTCATCGTCGAGTCTGGGACACCAGAAGAAGTCTTTGACCACCAACAACATGAAAGAACGAAAAACTTTTTATCAAGAGTTTTATAATTAATTAAAAATAAGACTAAGTTGGTAACATAGTATTGTTTAAAATCAATCTTATGTTATCGATTTGGTCTTTTATTTTATTATATTTAAATTATAATAAAAGTAATATAGCTAATACGCCAAAGCCATACGAATGTGTTAAACTGTACAATGTATGTTTTTAAGGTGGGGTGTAAGAAAATGGATTTAAACCAATTAAAACAAGATGTTATAGACTATGCCCATTCAATTGGTATTGATAGTATTGGTTTTACGACAGCTGATCCTTTCGATGAAATGAAGCAAAAGTTAGTGGATTATCATGCAAAAGGGTATGCATCTGGTTTTGAAGAATCTGATATAGAATTAAGAACAGAACCGAAATTAAATTTGCCAACAGCAAGATCTATTATTGCAATAGGCGTTGGCTATCCAAATAAATTAAAAGGTGCGCCTAAAAGTGTCCGCGGAGACAGAAGAGGTATGTTTGCTAGAGCTTCTTGGGGGCAAGATTATCATAGTATTATGAGGAAACGGTTAGATAAATTGGGTGAGTATTTAGAATCTAGAGTAGAAGACGTTGAAATTAAATCAATGGTAGATACTGGCGCATTGTCTGATCGTGCTGTAGCAGAACGTGCAGGACTTGGGTTTGTAGGAAGAAATGGCTTCGTCATCAATCCTGACCTTGGTACATGGACGTATTTAGGAGAGATGCTAGTTAGTATACCTTTTCCGCCTGATGACCCGTTAATCGATAGCTGTGGCGATTGTACGATTTGTGTCGATCGTTGTCCAACAGGAGCACTCGTTGGAGATGGACAGTTAAATAGTCAGAAATGTATTAGCTTTTTAACTCAGACGAAGGGTTATCTAGAAGATGAATATCGTTATAAAATTGGCAATCGTCTTTATGGATGTGATACCTGTCAACAAGTATGCCCGAAAAATAAAGGGATTAATACACAGCATGACGATATAGAATTAGAACCTGAAATTTTAAAACCAAGGCTCGTGCCTTTATTAAAAATGAGCAATAAAGAATTTAAAAATACTTATGGTCATTTAGCAGGGGCATGGAGAGGTAAGAAACCGATTCAACGTAATGCAATTATTGCTTTGGCACATTTTAAAGAAGAAACAGCAATACCTGAATTACAAGATGTTGCGTTAGATGATCCAAGACCTATGATTAGAGCTACAGCATATTGGGCGATAGGACAAATTCAAGGCGAGGTCGCTAGACCATTTATTGCACAACATTATGAAAATGAACTAGAAGAGGTTCAAATTGAAATGTTAAAAGGACTTGAAACGAGGAGCGAAAAATAGAATGACAAACCACATAGTACTATTTCAACCACAGATACCTGGTAATACAGGCAGTATTGCAAGAACATGTGCGGGCACATATACACATTTACACTTAATTAAGCCACTTGGTTTCAGTACAGATGATAAGATGCTAAAGCGTGCTTGGATTAGATTATTGGGAAACTGTTAATATCACTTATCATGAAAGTATTGAAGACTTTTTTGAAGCAACAGAGGGTACTTATTATTTATTAACTAAATTTGGTAAGAAAACATATTCAGATTTTGATTTTACTGATACTACTCACGATCACTTCTTTATTTTCGGACGTGAAACGACTGGATTACCTGACTGGGTGAAAGAGACATATCAAGAAACGGCGTTACGTATCCCAATGAATGATAATATTAGATCATTAAACTTATCTAATACAGCATCATTGCTCATTTACGAAGCGTTAAGACAACAAAGTTTTCCAGAATTACATTAATAAATGCGCTAAATGAATGAAAATAATGTGATAGATTTGTATAATAGAGATAAGTCTTATAACTTAGCATTTAATTAATCAAATTGGTACATTAGTAATGTTGTGGTTTATCTCCATTACATCAAGGGTATTAATAAAAATAATGCTAGAACGCGTCTTAATAAAAAAGAGGAGTGTAATTACTATGGCAATGAACTTTAAAGTTTTAGAAAACGAAAAAATTGTAGCTGAATATGCTGCAGATATATTAAGAAAACAATTTAACAACAATCCGACAACTATTGCAGGTGTACACCTTTCTAATGATAATTCACCAGTATTAGATGAATTAAAGAAAAATGTAGATAATCATCCTGTAGACTTTAGTCAAATTAACATTTTAGATTATGATGATAACAAATCTTATTTTGAAGCTTTAGGTGTGCCTGAAGGTCAAATTTATAATGTTTCATTTAATGAAGACACTGAATCATTTATTGGTGATAAAATTAAAACAAAAGAAAATAAAGGTAAATTGATTACACAAGTACTATCAATTGATACTAATGGTAAATTGAACGTAAGTGTAAAACAAGGTCTATTTTCAGCACGTGAAGTTATTTTAATTATCACTGGCGCTGACAAAAAAGAAGTTGTTCACAAATTATATGAAGAAAATGGTAAAACAAGCTTTGAACCTTCAGATTTAAAAGCGCATCGTATGGTGAATGTAGTTTTAGATGAAGCGGCAACAGAAGGGTTACCTGAAGATGTAAGACATTATTTCACAGCACGTTTTGCTTAATATATAAATGTGAGGTGATAGGTATGACAAACAAAAAAGATAATAAACATTTACAAAATGATGTACCTGAACCTGAAAATGAAATGGTCAGTGACTACGAAGATGTAGTAGAACTTGGTAAGGAAATGGAACAAATTTCCGAGAAAAATGATGAGGATAAGTTAGATAAATCTCATGATCCAGAAGTTCGTTCAGATTTAAATGATTAGTTTTAACATAGCTCTTTGGGGGATTTTTTATTCACAAAGGGCTATTTTTATGTCTATTAATAGCAAATGAGATTTTGGAAAAATGAAAATTAATCTGTTTTGATAGTCAAATACTGTGATAAATTATTTTCAATTTAAAAAGAAATGCCAAGTTAAAAGTGAATGTGTTATTATTAAATCATTATTGGATTTAAGGAGACTTATACATATGTTAAGTAAGTATTGGAAATACATTATGATTAGTGCTGTCATTGTTAATTTAATTTCTATTAAGGGTTTTCCTATGGCGATTGGTGCACTTTACTTACCCGTGTTATTTAAAGTTATAAAATTGCAGATAAATTTATCGCGTGGGCTTGTTGATCAAGTTAATGCTTCAACGTTCGTTAAAGGTAACCAAACTGGAATTATTATAAGTGTGATATGTTGTATTGTAATAACTGTATTGTTGTTTAAACCATTAGGAGATTTTTATAGTAGTTTAACTGGATTTTTAGGTACATTAGTTACGATTAGTCCTGTTACTATGGTTATCGGTGCGATTCTACTCATATTAACAGCTGTAGGTGTAATACAAGCGACAAAAGTACAATTCAACAAAATAAACATTACTAAAGAAAGCTAAATTGTATAGTTACTAGATGATTTATAAAAAAGTATAGTTTATATAAAATGCCGTAAAATCTTAATGATTTTGACGGTATTTTTTTGTGGAAAAGTGAAGGGTTCTAATTAATAAGGTAAAATAATAACTCATAAATTCAATTTAAAATAAAATAATATGTAAACGCTCTATAATACGATTGCCCCTTTAAAATAATTAATGCTATACTAAAGCTGAATAACGAATAATGAAGGGGAGAATTTGAAATGTCAGTTAGAATTGAACATGATACATTCGGTGAAATTGAAGTACCTGCAGAAAAATATTGGGGTGCTCAAACAGAAAGAAGTAAACGTAACTTTCCAGTAGGCAAAGAACAAATGCCAATTGAAGTTGTTTACGGATTTGCTCAGTTAAAAGAGGAGCAACATTAGCTAACAATGAATTAGGAAAACTATCGGACGCTAAAAAAGATGCCATTGTTTATGCTTGTGACCGTGTCATTAATAAAGAGCTAGATGAACATTTCCCATTAGTGGTTTGGCAAACAGGTAGTGGCACACAAAGTAATATGAACGTAAACGAAGTTGTGAGCTATGTAGCTAATGAATATTTAAAATCACAAGGCAGTGATGAAACGATACATCCTAATGATGACGTTAATAAATCACAAAGTTCAAATGATACTTTCCCAACAGCAATGCATGTGGCATTATACAATGAAGTAGAAACAAAACTTGAACCAGCTTTAAAAGCGTTACGTGATACTTTTAAAGAAAAAGAAGAACAATTTAACGATATTATAAAAATTGGCCGTACGCACTTACAAGATGCAACGCCTATTCGTTTAGGACAAGAAATTAGTGGGTGGCGTTTCATGCTTGATAAATGTGAAACTTTATTAGGTGAATCAAAAGCACACATCTTAAATTTAGCGATTGGTGGTACAGCTGTAGGTACAGGTATTAATGCGCATCCTGAATTTGGCGATAAAGTAGCTAAATTCATTTCGAAAAATACAGGTTATGCATTTGTTTCATCTGAAAATAAATTCCATGCATTAACAGCACACGACGAAGTGGTTCAATTACATGGTACTTTAAAAGCATTAGCAACTGACTTAATGAAAATTGCTAATGATATAAGATGGCTAGCATCAGGCCCGCGCGCAGGACTTGCTGAATTATCTATTCCTGAAAATGAACCTGGTTCATCTATAATGCCTGGGAAAGTGAACCCGACACAATGTGAAATGTTAACAATGGTAGCGGTACAAGTTATGGGTAACGATACAGCAGTCGGTATTGGAAGTTCTCAAGGTAACTTTGAACTTAACGTATATAAACCTGTCATCTTGCATAACACGTTGCAATCAATTTACTTATTAGCAGATGGCATGCAAACATTTAATGATAATTGTGCAGTTGGTATTGAGCCAATTCATGAAAATATAGATAATTATTTAAACCAATCATTAATGCTAGTGACTGCTTTAAATCCACATATTGGATATGAAAATGCTCGCAAGTATTGCTAAAAAAGCACACCGTGAAGGTCTTACATTAAAAGAATCTGCAATACAATCAGGTCATGTGACTGAAGAGCAATTCGAACAATGGATTAAACCTGAAGATATGGTTGAACCAAAATAAAAGATATTAAAAAGCCAACGCTTCTTTAAATAGAACGCGTTGGCTTTTTTGTATTATATTAATATGATTTAAACTTCATCGTCCATACTTACTGAAATCGTTTCTTGCGTAAGTGGATGGATAAATTCAATTTTATAACTATTTAATTGAAGCTGTCTTAATGTTGAATTACCATATAATGGATCACCAATTACTGGATGACCAATTTCAGCTAAGTGAACGCGAATTTGATGGGTTCTACCTGTATCTAATTTTAAATCTACTTCACTTACATCTTCTTTAATCATTTTAGAATTAATGATATGTGTAATTGCAGTTTGTCCAGTAGGTGACACTCTACGTTTATTAGAGTGGAATTTATCTTTGCCAATTGGCATATCGATCGTTTGTGGTTTGATAGGTAATAAACTGTGCACATTTGCTTTATAAATACGGTCAATTTCATTTTCTTCTAGCATACGATCTAGAATTTTTTTCATTAATGGATTTTTAGCAACAATCAATAAACCAACCGTTTCTTGGTCTAAGCGATGTATTGGCTCAACGTAATCACTTTTGACTGTATAGATAACATGATTCATTAGTGTATTACTTTCTTTTAAATCATTCGGGTGTGTTTTAACGCCTTTTGGCTTCATCACAACAGCGATATCGTCATCTTCGTAATAAATTTGAGCATAGCGATAACTTGGTAAATAGTTGCTTACTTCTTCTGGTGTAGGAATATAAGCTACGTCACCAGTATTTACTTTAGACATTAATGTTGCCGGTTCATCGTTAATTGTAATTAACTTAGACATATTTAAATTATGTAAGTCTTTTTTAGGTAAGTGCAATTGTTGAAAAATTTCTCTCAATGTTAATTGATTATATTTAATAGGGATTTCAAATTTCATAGTATCCTCCTTGATTATCATATATAATCATACCATAAACAACGTGTTAAAAATATTAGACATAGTAATTCTATGAAATTTATTTTATTGTTAATTAAATCATTTTAAAGGTTAATCGAAACTGTATTTTTCAATTAGTTTATGAGCCTGTATAATGTATGTAAAGTAATATTGTATAAAAGAATGGACTGGTTAAATGGAAAAACCGACTAGACTTGCTTTATTAAAAGAAATTGCAGAATTTTTAAATGTAGAAACAGAAACATATAGTATGATGCAAGGTGCATTGAAGTCTTTAATTCAAGGAAGTGAGTTTACAACAGGCTGGATTTTCTTTATTGATGATTCAGGTCAACATGAGCTTGTATCTCATATAGATTTACCAGGCGCATTAGCCAAACAAAATTGTAAATATATGTGTGAAGGCACGTGTTGGTGTGTTCAAGCTTATCAAAATAAGAAATTGACCAAAGCATCTAATATCATTAATTGTTCGCGTATCAACCTTGCAAACCGTGCATATCATGATGAAACAGATGGTGTCACGCATCATGCAACTGTACCGCTAAGGTCAGGGGATGAACAATTCGGACTATTAAATGTTGCTACACCACATACAACGCATTATAGTGAAGAAGATTTAGAAATGCTTGAGTCTGTAGCGTTTCAAATTGGCTCTGCAATCAAACGTATTTGGCTAACAGATCAAGAAAAAGAAGCAGCTCGTATAAGTGAACGAAATCGCTTAGCAAGGGACTTACATGATTCAGTGAATCAAATGCTTTTTTCTGTAAAATTAACAGCCCATGCGACTGAAGGAATTACTAATGAAGAAGTATCGCGCAAGGCTTTTCAAGTGATAGAACAAACAAGTCAACAAGCTGTTAACGAGATGCGAGCTTTGATTTGGCAATTAAAGCCAGTTGGACTAGAACAAGGTTTAGTTAACGCACTGAAAAAGTACAGTACGCTTTTACAACTTGAATTAACTGTTAAAGTAGATGGTCTGATCAATTTACCAAGTATAATTGAAGAAAATATTTATCGTATTATACAAGAAGCAATGAATAATACAAAAAAACATGGTGGTACAACACAAATAGATTTATCGTTGATTCAAAAAGATGGTTATCTAACTATTGATATAGTAGATCAAGGCAAAGGTTTTAATATTAATAAATCCAATCCACCAGACACTCATGGTTTAAGTAATATGAGACAACGTACAAAATTGATTAATGGTAAATTAGAAATAGATTCAACTCAAAATAAAGGCACTACAATTCATATAGCAGTTCCATTATAGTTTTTGAAAGGAAGTTTAACATGCATCGAATTATACTCGTAGATGATCATCATATCGTAAGACAAGGATTAGAATTCCTACTATCCACTGTTGACGATATAGATGTTATAGGAGGGTTTTCAGACGGTAAATCTTTCTTTGAATATTTAGAAACAAATGAATTACCTGATATTGTATTGTTAGATTTAGTTATGCCTGAAATGAATGGTATTGAAATTACAGAAAGAATGAAAAAGGCGTATCCAGAAGTGAAAATATTAGTCCTTACAAGTTATGTGGACGATGAACATGTAATTTCCGCTATTGATAAGGGTGCAGATGGATACGAGATGAAAGATGTAGAACCAGACCAATTAATAAAAACAATTAAGAAAGTACTTTCAGGTGAGAAAACGATACATCCTCAAGCGCAAAGTGTCATCGAAGCGGTGAGTAAAAAGCCACATTTTACTAATAAATTATCAAAGCGTGAATCAGAAGTATTGGCAGAGATGGCTAAAGGTAAAACAAATAAAGAAATTGCAGAAACACTGTTTGTTTCTGAGAAAACTATAAAAACACATGTCAGCCATATTTTCAATAAACTTCAAGTAACTGATCGCACACAAGCGACGATATATGCGATGCAAAACAATCTCATTTAAGATAGCGAAGGCATAGTATTGGAAGCGCATTCATTTTTTTGTAATTATTTTCAAATTTTACTTTTAATTATATAATATTACTATATAATACAGAGTAATAAACAATAGGGGGATAATGCAATGAAAACAAAAAACCTTTCAATGAAGATTGTCATAGCATTAATATTAGGTATTGCCATTGGTTCTATTTTTAATATGTTTGCACAATCTGCATTTGTAGTAAATGTTGATAAATACGTATTTAATGTTATTGGACAAATTTTCTTAAATTTAATATTTATGTTAGTAGTACCAGTAGTATTTGTATCAATCGTTTTAGGAGTAGTAGGGGTTGGGGACCCGAAACTACTAGGTGGTATAGGTTTAAAAACAATTACATTCTTTTTAGCAACTACAGCTTTAGCAATTACAATCGGTATAGCTTTAGCATTAATATTTAACCCAGGCGAAGGTAAGTCAGATTTATTAAATAGTGAAGATGTTTCTAGTTATCAAAAAACTTTAGATAAAGAAGAGGGCTCACAAAGTGTCTGCAGCCAGTCAATCGTTCGATCAAACTTTAATTAATCTATTTCCAAAGAATCCATTACAATCAATGACTGATGAAAATATGCTTCAAATTATTACATTTGCTATTTTTATTGGGGTCGGTATTATTATGGTCGGTTCTAAAGCACAAATGGTACATAAGTTTTTTGAACAAACCAATGAAGTACTCATGTATATCGTGACCATGATTATGAGTGTCTTTGCACCAATTGGTACATTTGGTTTAGTTGCACATGCCTTTACAGGAGCTGGTTTTGGTGCTATTAAACAATTAGGTATGTACTTCTTTATTGTACTGTTAGCACTCGCAATTCATTTCTTCGTGGTATACGGTTCAGCAGTTAAATTCATGGGAAAAACAAGCCCATTGAAATTCTTTAAAGCATTTATACCAGCGATTTCGCTTGGATTTAGTGCTTCGAGTTCAACAGCAACGTTACCAGTCTCACTAAGATGTACGAAGAAAATGGGAGTGAGACCTGAAATTGCATCCTTTGTCCAACCTTTAGGTGCGACAATCAATATGGATGGTACAGCAATTATGCAAGGGGTAGCAACAATCTTTATTGCTCAAATTTCAGGTGTGGATCTTTCATTTGGACAACTTATTACAGTAGTAGTAATTGCAGTCGTAGCATCCATTGGAACTGCGGGTGTCCCAGGTGTCGGCTTAATTATGTTAGCAATGGTATTAAATGCAGTTGGATTAGACCCAGCAACAATCGGTATTATTTTAGGTATAGATAGATTGTTAGATATGACAAGAACATCTGTAAATATTACTGGTGACGCGGCTTGTGCGTTGATTATTTCAAACGCAAGCAGACAGAAAAGATGCTAAAAAGGCTCAAGCATAAATAGTTAATAATATTTTAATAAAAAAGCCTCCCATTCAATTGTTTGAATGGGAGGCTTTTTGCATGTCAATTATAAATATGTATAACTATTAGTTTAGATGAGAGCAAAAATACTTAATTTCTATAGTAAGAATGATTCTCCTCTTTAATTTTATTAATGGAGTTGTAAAGTTCTACAAATCGTTTGCCATCTTTACGATTTACTTGGTCGAAGATCCATGATTCACCATCGTTATCTATTATGACAATGCGGAATGGAGAAAATGAAAACCCAAATTTAACATTTTTGACTTCATTAAAATGAAAAGCATCTTTATTTTCTGTTCCTTTAAGTGGTCCGCTTGCTTGAAACCGAATTTCATCATTTAGAAGTGTTAAAGTACCCGGAATTGTTTGAGCTGTAGAAACTTTCATAGCGGCGTATAGCGAAAACGCTGTATTGTGTGTCTGTATTGTCATAGCCGAGCCTCCAATTTTAGTGAAATTTTTCTTAGTATATCATTTTTTAATGTATGCAACAAATAAGAGATTAACTTAATATAAATTATAATTAAAAATTTAAATACAAACATAAAGTTTTTCGAAATATATTCATATAAAAACTTTAAAAATTCTGAATATTTTGTTAGTGTTATAACCAAGTTGCAAGGTAGTCAAAATAAGTTGCAACATTTTAAGGAGGAATTTTCTATATGGATACATTAAATTTTATGAAAAGTAAGGGGTTAGCAAGTTTAATGGTTGCTCGCTTTAATTATTTCGTTAGTAGGTGTCTTCAATAGTGCAAGTGCCGCAAGTATAGATAATCCGGTAGAAGTTAGCAAGAAAGATGAGAGTACAGTACATCTTAAATTAAAAGAAGGTATCAAGGGTACTCAAGCTGAAGATGGAGCGGTTACGCTTACTGATGAAGATGGAGAATCTAAAGAATTACCTACGGAAGTAGAAAAAGATGGAGAAACAGTTAAGATAAAATATACAGAAACTGACGATGGATATGATATGGAAGTTTTAAGTAAAGAGACAACACGTACACAAGCAGACTCAATGTAACAATTCTTTGTTTTAAAAAATTAAATGATTGATTCCTAAAAATTATTTTTTAAGAGAATAGAATATCAGTAATCATGATAAATTAAATCATTCAAACTAAAAAAGAGCCTTTATAGTTTCTTTCAGAGTGTCGACAAAGTCTCCGACTTTGTTGGCACTTTTTTGTGCACGCTTTCCGCGGGCACAGCCTCAGCCTGTAGTCTTCGGCTAGTGCTTTTCCCGCAGGAGTCGGCACGAATTAGTGGCATTTTTCAAACAAAAATAATGTAATATATTTAAATTAAACAGTGGTGGTGTTTGTAATGTTGAATAAATCAATTGATAAAAGAGATAGAAACGAACGTAGCTTACCATTGGTAGTAAGGTTAAACTATTTAGATAAAGTACCTCGTTTAGGTACATTTAGTAAAAACTATACACGCCGTTTTCATGATACAGATTTATTTTCACAAAGAATGTGAAAATTTTTAAAACAACGTGTGAAAAGTTTGAGAACCTACGAAAGATATTAATACAGACAAAGTCTGGTTAAGCTCTGTTATAGAACAGTTAACGTTAAAATTAAAGCTGTTCATTTAGATTGTATTGAATCTAAAAAATCTAATTGCATCACTTAATAGTGAGCATGTAAATAAAAAAACGAGATAATACCTAAAGATTCTAGGTATTATCTCATTTATAAAAATCACACTTATAATAGAAGATATTGATAGTTATTATTAAAAAATGATACATGAGCATATGGTAACAGCGAGTAGTACACGCCGTTTTTACTATTAATTAAATACGATTGTTTTATTTCCTTTTGTAACTATTACTTTATGTTGAACGTGGTATTCAACAGCTTGTGCTAATACACTTGATTCAACATGACGACCAATTTTTCTTAAGTCTTGAACATTATAACGATGATTAATACGTGTTACATCTTGATCAATGATAGGGCCTTCATCTAAGTCAGATGTTACATAGTGACTCGTAGCTCCGACAAGTTTCACTCCACGTTCCCAAGCTTGTTTATAAGGATTTGCTCCAATAAATGAAGGTAAGAAGGAATGATGAATATTGATGATTTGATTTGGATATTGGCTCACGAAATCGTCACTTAAAATTTGCATATATTTTGCTAATACAATGAGTTCAATTTCGTGTTTGCCACAAATATCTAAAATATATTTCTCAACTAAATCTTTAGCATCGTTGCTAGGCACATAATAAAAAGGAATATTAAACGTTTCTGCAAAATGTCTATTATTTTCGTGATTACTGACAACACATACAATTTCCGCAGGTATTTCTCCACGTTTCACTCTCAGTAAAACTTCATTGAAAGCATGATCTTCTTTTGAAACAAATAAGGCAATTTTAGTTTTATGACTATTATCGAATAAGTTAAATTCAATATCATTTTCACTTAGTGTTTTTTCTAAAGCTTCTTTTACTAAAGGCACTTTATTAAATTCAAATCGTAAATATAATTTTCCATCGGCATCTTGTGCATGATCATATTCTGTAAAGTGATCTAAATGTAAAATATTAGAATCATATTGTGAAATGATATTTGTGATTAATGATGTAATTCCAACTTTGTCTGAACATGTTGCTAGTAATATGTATTTATCTTCCATTTTAAGCACCTCTAATTTTGAAAAGTAACTCAGAGTATAATGAAGATTCTGAAAAAAGTAAACGGTTATAGCTCAATTTAATAACTTTTAAATTTTTTAAATCTTTTTCTATGCGCAAATGGGTAAAGTAGGCTATAATGATTAATAGTGTTTTTATCTTAAAAGAGTAATAAGTAATTTAAGAAAATAACACTTTTCACAAAAATAATACGCTTACAATCAAAATGTTTTTTGTTTGTAACTTATTTATAAGATATAAGATTGATTATTTTGATAATTGCGCCAATGATAAAAAACAATGAAAATTTCATTTCACTCTTTTATTTTCTTGAAAATTGTATTAAGATGTAATTTGTGTTTCAAGAAGCGTGTATTATTGCAATTTCTTGTGTCCGGATAAAATATTCTTTTATGAAAGGTAGATTAAAGTAATGGATAGACAGCATTTCACAGATTTAATTCAAACAAAATTTAAAATGGTACGTATTGAAGCGAGGTTATACGCAAGATACGATGGCCCAAACTATTGGTCTTTCAAAAAAGACATTAGTTCAAATAGAAAAAGAGAGAGTATTACCTAACTGGACTACGTGTGTATCAATTTGTGCGTTATTCAGAGATTCAGATGTTCTAAATAGTACTTTTGGTTGTGATCCTTTAGAAATGGTACAAACGATTTCTCGTAATCATTGTGCATACCCTAACCATTCTACAACAAGTGACATATACTGGAATACGATTGATAGCCGCAACGGTTTCATCTTACAAAGTAATAAAGTAAGTGATATCTATCGTGTACTTAATAACGAAACGCAACCAATATTTGGAACGTCTAAATTAAGAGAAGCTGAAACATACTTCGGCAGAATATCAAAAGAAGAATTAATGCACGTATAATATTAATTCATTTTGTGATAGGAGAATCATTATTTATATAATTGGGTGACATGGGACTTTAAATTGTATATGAATGATTTAGTCACTTTACTCTACTTGACCTAAACAAAGATTTAGGTCTTTTTTTATTTGGTTGTTTTGTCACTTTATTTTAGTTGCTTGTGATATTTAAGATGAATTAAGTAACTAAATATAGAAAACAAGGTATTTTTACTACACATTTTTATAGTAAGTATTATACAATGTAAAAATGATTGTAATTTAAAATGGTCTTTCAATAAAACAGAAATAAATTATAGAATTTAAAGGAGAAATCATCTATGCATACTTTTTTAATAATTGTATTTATGATGGTGATTGGAGCATTGATAGGTGGGGTAACAAATATTTTAGCAGTTAGAATGCTATTTCATCCATTTAAAACCTATTATATTTTTAATAAACGTGTGCCCTTTACACCAGGATTAATACCAAAACGTAGAAAAGAAGTCGCTGATAAGATTGGTCAAGTAGTTGAAGAACACTTATTAACAGAAAGTTTAATCCAATCAAAATTAAATGCACCATCTTCAAGACAAGCAATTGAAGAAGTATTACTTAAACAAATTCAAAAATTAAAACAAGAACATATGACATTGCAATATTTCGCTGATAAGTTAGATTTAGATGTTGCGCAGTGTAGCAAATGAAAAATTAGACTTAGTGATTTCAAATAAATTAGATGCATTTTACCAAGATAATCAAACTACACCTATCAAACAGATTATTCCTGAAGAAATAGAAGCTAGTATTGATAGTAAAATAGATTTAGTTCCTGATTTATTGTTTGAAAGAGCAAGCGTGTATCTAAGTTCAGAAAAAGGTGCAACTGATATTGCATCTATGTTGGAGACTTTCTTCAACGAAAAAGGTAAAATAGTTGGCTTATTACAAATGTTTATGACTAAAGAGAGTATTGCTGATCGTATTCAACATGAACTTATTCGTTTAACTAAACATCCTAAAGCTAAGGCAATTGCAAAACAGGTCATTGATAATGAATATGAGACTATGAAAGCTAAAAATTTAAATGAACTTGTTAGCGAAAGTCAGTACAATTCATTTAAAACTTCTATAACTGAATTAGCTGTTGGTTATTTAGATGTAGATAAAGTATCAAAACAATCGTTTAATACTTTAATGCCAAGCTTTATTCATTTCTTAGAAAGTAAAGTTTCTCAAAAACTAACAGATGTTATTATAGAGAATATATCTAAACATATATCTCCAATCATGAAAAAGATTAATTTAAGACAAATGGTTGAAGAACAAATTAATACATTTGATTTAGCTTATATAGAAAGATTAATCATTGATGTCGCAAATAAAGAACTGAAATTAATTATGCTTTTAGGTTTTTTATTAGGGGGCATAATAGGGCTATTACAGGGCGTAATTGCAATTTTTGTATAACATATTAAATTATGTTATTGTAATACCGATGTGGTTTTCACACATATACAAAAAGGAGTGAAGCATAGTGGCAGTAAATTTACACGATCATGCAAATCAATTAGAACAAGCTTTAAGAGAAAGTGATGAATACCAAGCTATTCAAAAAGCTTATGCAAATGTTAAAGAAAATAAAGAGTCAAAAGAATTATTTGACGAATTCCGTGAAACTCAATTAGAATTCCAACAAAAACAAATGCAAGGTGAAGAAATCGGTGAAGAAGAGCTACAAAAAGCACAAGAACAAGCTCAAAAAATCGAAAATGATTCAAACATTTCAGAATTAATGGCCGCTGAACAAAACATGAGCCAAGTATTCCAAGAAATCAACCAAATCATTGTTAAACCTTTAGACGAAATCTACGCTGACTAATATCAATTAATCAGATTTTTGATTTCCAGCTACAATACATTTTATGTATTGTAGCTTTTTTTGTTTTATCGACTGAATCTTAGACAATGTGGTAAAATATAGAGATACAAGGTATTCGCATGCACACATCTTAAAATTTGAATGAGCAACTAATTCATTTATAGATTGTCTTGCATGTATCATCTTAAATAAACCTTTAGATAAAGGAGAACTGTACTGTATGGTGAAATTTATTCATTGTGCTGACTTACATTTAGATAGCCCGTTTAAGTCAAGAAGCTATTTAAGTCAGTCGATTTTTGAAGATATGCAAAAAAGTGCGTACGAAAGCTTTAAAAAAATAGTAGATTTAGCATTGAATGAAGAAATAGATTTTATGATTGTTTCTGGTGATTTATTTGACCAACAGAATCGGACATTACGTGCAGAAGTGTTTTTGAAAGAGCAATTTGAGCGCTTATCTAAAGAACAAATATTCGTCTATATTTGTCATGGCAATCATGATCCTTTATCATCGAATATTGGAACAGAATGGCCAGATAATGTTTCAGTGTTCTCAGAAAATGTTGAAACTTATCAAACAATCACTAAAAATGGAGAAGAAATCTATCTTCACGGCTTTAGTTATCAAAATGATGCGAGTTACGAAAATAAATTAGATGCTTATCCATCAAGTCAAGGCCAAAAAGGAATCCATATTGGCATACTTCATGGTACATATAGTAAATCTAGTGCGAAAGACCGCTATACAGAATTTAGATTAGAAGATTTAAACAATAAGCTGTATCATTATTGGGCACTAGGTCATATTCATGAACGTCAACAATTAAGCGATATGCCTCAAATTCACTATCCAGGTAATATACAAGGCCGACACTTTAAAGAATTAGGTGAAAAAGGTTGTTTACTCGTAGAAGGCGACGATTTAAATCTCGAGGCTAAATTCGTACCTACACAATTTATTCGCTTTGAAAAAGCAACGCTTGAAACAGATAAAACTTCTAAGCAAGGTCTTTTTGAAGCAATTCAAACTTTTAAAACACAAGTGAGAAAAAATGGTAAATCGATTTATCAATTGAAGGTTATTGTTAATTCCGATCAATTGATACCTGAACAAGACGTCATACAAGTTCATGAAATGATTAGTGATTATGAAGAAAATGAACATAACTTTGTATTTATTGAAAATTTAACAATCAACAATAAATATGAAGATCAAAATACATTAGTAAAAGAATTCTCGCCAGAGTTAATCGATGACAACACTGTTTATGATAAAGCTATGAACGATTTATATTTAAACCCTAAAGCTTCTAAATATCTAGAAAATTATAGTGATTTTGATCGACGTGGTTTGATAGAACATGCCGAAGAATTATTAAAGTCAGATATGAGGGAGGAATAATATGAAAATTAAATCGTTAGAGATATATGGTTATGGTAGATTTATACAAAGAACAATCGAATTTGATGAGACTTTCACTGAAATATATGGTGAAAACGAAACTGGAAAGTCTACGATACAAGCCTTTATTCACTCCATCTTATTTGGTTTTCCAACAAAAAAAGAAAATGAGCCGCGCTTAGAACCACGATTAGGTAACCAATATGGTGGTAAATTAACTTTAATTCAAGATGATGGCACATTAGTTGATGTAGAGCGTATAAAGGGTAGTGCAGTAGGCGATGTGAAAGTTTATTTACCTAATGGCACGATTAAAGATGAAAATTGGTTGAAAAAAGAATTGAATTTTATTTCTAAACGTACATACCAAGGTATTTTTTCTTTTGATGTACTTGGGTTACAAGATATTCATAAAAATATGGATGAGACACAATTACAAAATTATTTATTACAAGCGGGTGCATTAGGTTCTACAGAATTTACTAGCATGCGTGGCATTTTAAATGAGAAAAAAGAAATGTTATATAAGAAAAATGGACGTAATCCAATTATTAATCAACAATTAGATCAGTTGAAAGACTTAGAGAGTCAAATTAGAGCAGAAGAGTCGAAGTTAACTACTTATAAAAGACTTGTGGATGATAAAGATAAATCAGAACGCGGGTTAGATAATATAAAGCAAAATCTAGCACAGTTATCTAAAATGCATAACGAAAAACAAAAAGAACTCACTTTGCATGAACAAACACAAGAATGGAAAACATTAGAATCTCAACTAAATATTGAACCAGTACTTTTCCCAGAACAAGGTATTGATCGCTACGAATCTGCAAAAATTCAAACCCAAAACCTTAAAAGAGATTTGGGTTTAAGAGAAGAAAAGTTAGCGCATCTTAAATCAGAAAATGAAAAAATCAATGTTCCGAAACAAAGTGATATAGATGCTTTCAATCATTTACACCAACAAGAGAATGAAATTAAACAAAAAGAATACGAACTTAAAGCTATTGAAAAAGACATCCAAGATAAAGAGCGCGAAAAGACTGGTCTGAAGTCTAATATTGGTCGGCATGATGTGCATCATCAAGTTGACAGTTCAGAAGCAATGAAAAGCTTTGTAAGTAATCAAATTAAAAACAAACAAGAACAAACTGCATTTGTACAACAACTCGAACGTAATATCGAAGAAAATAAAATTGATCAAGAGACCAATGCTACGGAAATAGATGCTTTAGAAGCAGATATTGTACCTGAAGAAAATTTTGAAAAGAAAAAACAATATAATAAACAAGTATTTGAGCTTCAAGAAAAGAATAACCTTTACCAAAAAATGAAAGAGGCTTTTGATAAAGATCAACAAGAAAATGAGAAAAAACAGAATTTATTACGCATAAGCTTAATTATATTAGCAGTAATAAGTATAGGACTAACGATTTTCTCATTCGTATCTGCGAACATACTCTTTGGCGTTGTATTTACGATATTGTCAGTCATATTTATCATAGGCGTTTTCTTTGTAAAATCTAAGGAAATAGGTCATAGTGAAACTTTCTCAAAAGAAATAGATGATTTGCAACGACAAATTACGCATTTAGAAGATAATTATGATCTTGACTTTGACTTGGATGATCAGTACCGAGTGCGGGAACAGTTGCATAGTACAGTTAAGACAAAAGAAGCACTTGATAAAAAGGCCGACTATTTAGCAACGAGTTTAGAGCAAGCTCAAAAACAATATCAAGAAGCACAAGACAGTATTCATAAAGTTAAAACAGATTTGCATTTATCTGATAAAATGTCAGATGAACTAATCATTGATAGTATTGGCACAATGAATAAGATTAAAGACTACGATAAGCATATCGATGAACTTAAAGAGCAAGCGCGTCAATTACGTGAATCGTTAGAAGCATTTTATGCACATGCTAAAGAAATAACTAATAATCAATTTACGTATTTTAATGATTTATCACTATTCCATGACATTAGACAGTGGCTCAAAGAAGAAACAAGTAATCTTGAAAAATGGAATAGAAACGATGAGCAAATCAAATTAATTGAGAGTGAAGTATCGCAACTACACAATCGATTAAACGAAAATAATAATGTGATTACACAGTTATTTGGCTATGTTAATGCTTCTGATGAAGAGAGTTATTATCAACAACATGTACAATATCAAAATTATCAACAACAAATGACAAGGTTTAATGATTTATCGAAATACTTAGAGAATCAAAATTATAATTATGATTTAAGCTCAAGGTTAAGTGAAAAGACTTATGCGCAATTAACGCATGAAGATGAAGTCTTAGCACGACAAGTAGACGAATATAATGATCAATATTTAGAAATGCAGTCAGAAGTTAGTGACTTAAACGCAAAAATAACTGATATGGAAACAGACAAGACATTAGCTGATTTAAGACATAGATTCCATATTCTTAAAAATAAAGTAAATGATGAAGCAAAAGATTGGGCAAGTCTGAGTTACTTACAATCTTTAGTAGAAGGTCACATTGCACAAATTAAAGATAAACGTTTACCAGAAGTGATAAGCGAAGCAACTGATATATTTACGCATTTAACAAATGGTCATTACGTACAAGTGACTTATGCTAACGATGAATTAATGGTGAAACAACAAAATGGTCAAATGTATGAACCAGTAGAACTTAGTCAGTCTACTAAAGAAATACTTTATATTTCATTGCGATTGAGTTTAATCAAAACGTTAAAACCATACTATCCATTTCCAATTATCATTGATGATGCATTTGTACATTTTGATAAACAACGCAAAGAAATTATGATGAATTATTTAAGACAAATGCCGAAAGACTATCAAATTTTATTCTTTACATGTGTGAAAGATACAAGTGTGCCTTCAAAACAAATCATTACGTTGAATAAATTCGAGGAAGGCGGTAAATAATGAGAAACGTAGAAAATTTAAAGCCTGGAGATTCTGTAGATCACTTTTTTCTAATTCATAAAGCAATACAAGGTGTGACAGCTCAAGGCAAAGATTATATGACACTACATTTACAAGATAAAAGTGGGGATATAGAATCTAAATTATGGACGGTTTCAAAAGAAGATATGAAAATATTAGAGCCTGAACAAATTGTCCATGTTACTGGTGATGTTATCAATTATCGTGGTAGAAAACAGATGAAAATCAATAAAATACAGTTAGCTAAACCAGAAGATAATATGAAAACACAAGATTTTGTTGATGGTGCGCCATTAACACCAGATGAAATTCAAGAAGAAGTTTCACATTATATGCTAGATATTGAAAATGCTACGCTACAACGTATTACGCGTCATTTGATACGTAAGCATCAAGAAGCATTTTTCACATTCCCGGCGGCAAGTACACATCACCATAACTTTTCTAGTGGTTTAAGTTATCATGTATTAACGATGTTGCGTGTTGCTAAATCTATATGTGATATTTATCCTTTACTTAACCGTAGTTTATTATATAGCTCAATTATTTTACATGATTTAGGTAAAGTAAGAGAATTAAGCGGACCAGTTGCTACATCGTACACAGTAGAAGGTAATTTACTTGGTCACATCTCCATAGCGAGTGATGAAGTTGCAGAAGCGGCAAGAGAGTTGAATCTTGACGGAGAAGAAGTACTTTTATTGCGCCATATGATTTTAGCACATCATGGTAAGATGGAATATGGTTCTCCTAAGTTACCGCACATGAAAGAAGCAGAAATATTATTCTTTATTGATAATATCGATGCTAAAATGAATATGTTTGAAAAAGCATATAAGAAAACGGATAAAGGTCAATTTACTGAGCGTATTTTTGGACTAGATGGCAGACAGTTTTATAATCCAACGTCACTAGACTAATCACGTCATTGTTTATATAAGAGGATAGTTTGGAACATCAAGAACACATCCTCAAATTAAATACACCAAGCCATTTGTTTTTCTGTTGGCTTGGTGTTTTCTATTATAAAAAAGGCTGATAGAATCTCTTTTAGAATCTATCAGCCTTTTTGAATTTGTGTGAGCTATTTCAGAGACACTGTGATGGCTTTTTATTGTCCTGTAGACATTCGAGCGCCACCTTGTTGCATAGCTTGTTGCTGTTGCTGTTGTTGCTTGCTGTTGTTTTATTTTTTCTGGGTTTAAGATTGAATCTTCAATAGCTTTTTTGATATCTCTATCCTTATAGTCTACATTATATTCATCTAATAATTCTTTGTATGCATCTGTTAATAGTTTAGGCTCTTTTTGTACTTTAGATTGTAATAATTGAGATTTAAGTTTATCTTTTTGTTTATCAAAGTCGTCTTCTTTGTCTGCTTTAATAATATGATAACCATAATCTGTTTTCACTACTTTAGAAATTTCGCCTTCTTTAAGTTTAAAGAGAGCTTTTTCAAATTTATCTTCCATTTGGCCTTTCATAACATAACCTAAGCTACCGTCTTTTTTAGCTGATGATTTATCTCCTGATTCTTCTTTTGCGATTTCACCAAATTTGTCTGGATCTTTATCGACTTGTTTTTTGATTTTTTCTGCTTTTGCTTTTGCATCTTTATCAGATAAACCTTCTTTATCATCTTCATTTTCTTTTACTTTAATTAAGATATGAGAACCTTTTTTAGTGTTTTCTTTGATTTCTTTATCTGAAACATCGACTTTGTCATTAAGTAATTCTTTTTGATAAGCTTGCGTTTTCTTCTGTTCTTTATAATCACTTATAGACATTTTTTGCTGTTTTAACATACTTTCAAATTGTTCTTTACCGCCATATTGTTTTTGTTCTTTTTCAACTTCTTTGTCGATGTCTTTCGTATTAACTTCGTCTTTATATTTATCTGCTAGTAATTTGTTTAATAAGATTGAGAATGAACTGTTGGCAATTTGTTCATCGCCCATTTTGCTCATGACATCTTCTACTTTAACGTCTCCGGCTTTTGATGAAATAATCGTATCATCTTTTGAATCTGTTGCACTACTACCACAAGCACTTAATAGCAACGCGCTTGCCGTAACCGGAAGTATAACTTTTTTAAATGTTTTCATGGTTGGAAACTCCTTTTGTAATAATAACAACGTAAATATAACATATTATGCTGTGTTCACCAATAAGAAACCCTATTTCTAAGACTATAGTATTAGTAAATATATAAAAAAATAGATTATTAAAATTAATTTGAATAAAAAACAAAAAAGTGGGATAGAAATCAAAATTTAAAATTTGATTTCTATCCCACCCACAAGACGTATTAGGTATCTGATAGATAGCATGCTCGCTTGTATGTCAAAGACACTATGCATTATTGTTCATATTTAGTGTCAACTTTATTTAGAATATTAATACCAGTTTGATGTTCTTCTATATATGAACCTTCATTGGAAAATAGTATTATTTTTAAATAAAGAAAATCCATTACTGAATAACCCATATTTAATGCAAGAATAAACATAAAGTAGTGACCAAATTGTGGGAACTGTATGCCGGCATATGCACAGATGCTCGTAATAATGATTACAGGCGTAATTAAATCAAAGCAAAAGTAATATTTATTTACAGGTGTGTTCACATACGTATTATAAAAAGGAACGGATTTATGTCGCACTAATTTATATTTTTTGAAAGATTTATAATAAGGAAACAGAAATACTAAATGAATTGCTTTATGAATAGGGTATAAGATCACCACTAACACTAAAAATACTAAAAAATATTGATCCGTCAATTTCGTATTGGAAAAGAAATACAAAATTTCATAGGCAATTAAGAATGTAATGATCGTTGTGACTAAACTTAGAAATGCGATTCTAGGTAAGCCGAAACGTGCATTTATATCAATTTGGCGTGTACATAGATACATAACTAAATCATGCTCCTCTACTTAATAAATATCAGCACTTATATACTTTCGTATTATCTATCCTAACAGTAAAAAGGTCAAGATAATTTTGAATATGTAATAGGGCGCATATAAAAGAAGAAATAAGCGATCAATTGAATGCTTTTATAGGAGTTTATATCAGTATATAAAAAGAGCTGTAAACCTCATTATGGACAATGCTAAAGGTTACAGCTCTATGTTTAGGTTTGATAGATGTTTAGCATAAAATCAATTGAATAACTGTAGGTTACTTATCTTTTTCAAAAGTTTTGCTAATTTCTTCGCCACGATTTTGTAAATTCTCGATATGAGACTGTAATTTTTCAATGTTAGGGTTGATATCAGATTTGAAATCACCAATCATTGTTTTCACTTCATCACCAATTGTACTACCAAATTCTGTACTTTCAGATTTAATTTGAGAGATATAATTCGTAATATCATTTATACTTTGCTTAATGGTATTAATTTCTCTATCAACTTCTGATTCAGCGCCGGCAGGTCTTTTTGTTTGTGCATTAAATTGGTTAGACTCTCTTTTATCGCGATTCATTAAAGCAAAGCCAAGACCAGTTGCAACGCCAAGCACCAAGACCTAATAATATTTGAGCTGTTTTCATAAAAATTCTCCTCATTTCTAAATAATATCGCATTCTTTAATATGTTTTATATACCCCGTATGAGATAAGATAAGCATATTTAGTCGAATTGAGCTGCTATTTCTTGTGCGAGTTTAGCTTTTTGGTCATCATCAATCGTATCTTCATGCGTTTCCCATTTATAGCCAAAGCCATCCACATCGTTTTCATATCTTGGTAAAAAGTGGAAATGAAGATGGAAGACAGATTGATCGGCAAATTCACCATTATTCTGTATAATATTTAATCCATCAGGGTTAAATGCTTTTTTAATCGCATTTGCCACTTTAGGTAATGTTGCACCAATATGTTTCATTGTCTCAGTATCTGTTTCGAAAATATTGGCTGATGCTTTTTTAGGAACTAATAGTGTGTGACCTTTTGTAACTTGAGAAATGTCTAAAAATGCGTAAACATAATCATCTTCGTATACTTTATGGCTAGGTATGTCACCATCAATAATTTTACTAAAGACTGTTTCTGACATGAATCTTCACTCCTTGTAAGATTGTTACTGACTATTATAGCATTAGTATATTATTTCCGTCATTTTTCGCAGTAAATTTATGCCTATAGACTGATTTTTGATACAATATAATTTGTGGAGGTGCCATATGACAGTAAAAATAGAACATTTAACAGGCGGTTATGGTAAACGACCTGTAATTAAAAATATAAATTTTGAATTAACCCAAGGTGAAATTGTTGGGCTTATTGGATTAAATGGAGCAGGTAAAAGTACGACAATCAAGCACATGCTTGGTTTACTGACACCTATGGAAGGTGAGATGACAATTTCTAATATAAATATAAAACAAGATGTTGAAACTTATAGAAGAAAATTATCTTATATTCCAGAGTCTCCAGTTATTTATGAAGAATTAACATTGCAAGAACATATCTACATGACAGCTATGGCTTATAATATTAGCAAAGAAGCCGCAATGGAGAAGGCACAACCTTTATTAAAAACATTTCGCTTAGAAGATAAATTAAATATATTTCCAAGCCACTTTTCTAAAGGTATGAAGCAAAAAGTAATGATTATTTGTGCCTTTATTGTAGATCCAGAATTATACATTATTGATGAACCATTTCTTGGATTAGATCCTCTAGGCATTCAATCAATGTTAGATTTAATGGTTGAGAAAAAAGACGAAGGTCGTACTGTATTAATGAGTACACATATTTTAGCAACTGCAGAAAGATACTGCGATAGATTCTTAATTATGGACGAAGGGCAAATTGTAGCATTCGGAAACTTAGATGAACTAAGAGCACAAACAGGCTTAGAAGGTAAAACATTAGATGAAATATATATCCATGTCACACAAGGTGGCCAACAAACATGAATCAAAATGCGAAACAATTATTTAATACAAGAAAACAAGAGATAAGCAAAGAAAAGCAATACTATAATAAATTCATCTTTAATGGCCATTTCTCCGTATTTCTTGTAATTATGTTTGGTGCCTTTCTAGTAGGCTATGGTGATTGGCTACAATCTATACCACATGATTTTAATTACGCTTTGATTGCTAGTATCGTCGTAGCATTAACATCTATGTTTCCAATTAGAACGTTGCTTAAAGATGCGGATAGACTTTTTCTATTACCATTTGAAAAACACATGTCGGAATATATGAAACATAGTTTGATTTATAGTTACTTTTCTCGAATAGGGTTTCAAGTATTAATACTAATTGTGTTATTCCCATTGTTCTTTGTGATTAATAATCAAACGTTTGGTTTTTATATTTTGTTTGCTGTATTAGCACTCATTTTCCCATTGCTAGGTTTATTATTAAAATGGCAATGGTATAAATACCGATTAGAAGGTTGGTCTCTGTATGTATTACTCTTTATTATTTTCACCTCGGGATATTACTTAGCATTAGACCCGAAACAATTATCAAGTATTACTTCTGTTTTCCTCCTCGTGGGTATAACAATGTTAATCCGTTATCAAAATAAGACACATTTATATCCTTGGGAAAGAATGATTAAATCAGAACATCAACATCACATGAATTATTATAAATTCGTTAATATGTTCACGGATGTAAAACATCTTAAAGAAACAGCAGTAAGAAGAAGCTATCTAGATCCATTGCTGATTACGCCTAAGCGTAAAAAGTTTAATTCAAATTATATGTATCTTTATTTATTTATAAGAAGTTTTGTACGTGGTAAAGATGCTTTTAATATTATTTTAAGGTTAGTAATGCTTGCACTTGTTTTAATGTTTTGGTTAGAACAACCTATTATCATGTTAATTATTGGTAGCTTGTTTATGTACATTATCTTATTACAAATGGCACAATTTTATACACAACAAGCCTATGGGTTGTGGCCACAAGTATGGCCCGTTACTGAATCGAAAGTAATAAAAGGATATGAACAATTCTTGTATAGATTAATGTTAATTGTAGGAGCGTTATTTATTATCATCTATGCTGTAGTATTTCCGCTCTATAGTTACTTTGGTTTGTTATACTTCCTTGTAGGTTGGCTAACAATTTTAAATGTCATTAAAAAACTTAAATATCAAGAAACATTGTTAAGAGATTAAAAAAAGTCGTTTCTCGATGTGTTAGATAGTTTATCTAGCGCATAAGAAACGACTTTTTATTTTAAAAATTGTAATTTCCAATATTAATTATCATCAATCGGGAATAAATATCTTTCGAAATAACTCGAATGTTGACGACTTGAGCCGAAGAACTGGCTTAATGCCGGCTTATCAAAGTTGTCTTTGAATAAAGACGAAGCTCTAAAATCTTCATAAGCATTTCTACTTTCGAAGCCAAAGTAAATCTTATATGTTAAACCTTGTTCCGGTTTTAAGAAACGATAACTTCTATAACCAGCAAATTGATTGAAATCAGTAGAAAAGCCTTCCAATTTTTTCTCTAATTGATAAGCATGATCTTCTGAAGTCGGAATAAATATTACTGAATAAAAGTTATTCTCATCTAAATCGCCCTCAGCCTTTAGAACTTCATAAACTAAAGGTTGTTTTAAAACGGATTGATTATCTGTTTCTTCAATGATTACTGAAGAGTCAGAAGCTGAAAATTGTAATAAGTTATGATCAGGGTTATTAAGTCTGATTTGATTCAAATAACCAAAAGTACCATAAGATGCATGAATTTTCATAAGATTTCCCCCTTGCTTTGTTTAAGAAAGTGCATATAACTATTATACTGTACTATAGATATATCTATGTTATCAAATAAATATAATAATAGTCTTTGATAACATTATAATAGATTTCTAAAAGAAAACAATAGTCAAATGATTAAGATGGTAAAAGTAGACTGTTTGTCTTTTTTATGACATTTTAACACAATGAAATACGGGGTATATAACAGTATGGTATTATAAATAAGAATGATTATAATGTAGGAGGATTCAAGGTGCATAATAAAAATAATACAATCCTAGATATGATAAATGGTGAGGCGGTAGACCACACACCAGTATGGTTTATGCGTCAAGTTGGTAGATCACAGCCTGAATATAGAAAATTGAAAGAAAAGTATTCTTTATTTGAAATTACACATCAACCTGAGTTATGTGCTTATGTTACACATTTACCAGTTGATAATTATAATACAGATGCGGCGGTGCTGTATAAAGATATTATGACACCACTTCAGCCGATAGGGGTAGATGTAGAGATTAAATCTGGTATAGGTCCAGTAATTCACAACCCTATAAAAAATATACACGACGTTGAAAAATTAGGAAAGATTGATCCTAAGCGTGACGTGCCATATGTTTTAGATACAATAAAAATATTGACTGAAGAAAAATTAAATGTGCCATTAATTGGTTTTACGGGAGCGCCATTTACATTAGCAAGTTATATGATTGAAGGTGGACCTTCAAAGAATTATAATTTTACTAAAGCAATGATGTATAGTGACGAAGCAACTTGGTTTGCACTTATGGATCATTTAGTAGACATGTCCATCACATATACCTCTGCTCAAGTTGAGGCTGGCGCAGAGATAATACAAGTGTTTGATTCATGGGCTGGGGCGTTAAATGTAAAAGATTATCGTTATTACATTAAACCGGCGATGGAGAAACTTATTAAGGGTATAAAAGCGAAACATGATGTACCTGTAATATTATTTGGTGTAGGTGCAAGTCATTTAGCACAGGAGTGGAATTCATTACCTATCGATGTATTAGGTCTAGATTGGAGACTCTCTATCAAAGAAGCTGGAGATTTAAATATCACTAAAACACTGCAAGGCAATTTAGACCCATCATTGTTATTAGCACCATGGGACGTTATTGAAGAAAGATTAAAACCAATATTAGATCAAGGTATGGAACATGGACAGCACATTTTCAACCTTGGACATGGCGTTTTTCCAGAAGTTAAACCAGAAACACTTAAACGTATAACAACATTCGTTCATGATTATACTAAGAGATAGTAGACATAAACACACGTCATCAAGAGTAACAATTTATTATGTCATATACATCTAAAATTTATTATACAAAAGGATGATTTAAAAATGACAAAAACAATAGGCTTATTAGTTATGGCATATGGAACACCATATCAAGAAAGTGATATTGAGGCTTACTACACAGATATTAGACATGGGAAAAAACCTACTGAAGCAGAATTACAAGACTTAAAAGACAGATACAAACATATCGGTGGGTTATCACCATTAGCTAATACAACCAATCGCCAAGCTGAAACACTTTGTGATGCACTAAACGAAGCTTACAGTGATGTTGAATTTAAATTATACATTGGTTTGAAACACATACATCCTTTTATAGAAGATGCGGTTCAATCAATGTATGATGAAGGTATAGAAGAAGCAGTTACAGTAGTATTGGCGCCACATTATTCTAGTTTCTCAGTTGGTTCATATAATACGAGAGCTCAAAAAGAAGCGGATAAATATGGTATTACATTTAAACATGTAGAACACTATTATCAACAACCTAAATTCATTCAATATTGGACAGAAAAAGTGAATGAGTCATTATCGGAAATTCCAGAAGAAGAACATAATGAAACAGTGTTAGTTGTATCAGCGCACAGCCTGCCAAAAGAACTTATTGAGCAAAATAATGATCCATATCCAAATGAATTACACCATACGGCACAATTATTAGAAGAACATTCTAATATTCTCCATGTAGCTGAAGGGTGGCAATCTGAAGGTAATACTGGTACACCGTGGTTAGGGCCTGATGTTCAAGATTTAACTAGGGCGTTATATAAAGAACATGGCTATAAAAATTTCATTTACACTCCTGTTGGTTTTGTATGTGAACATTTAGAAGTGTTATACGATAATGATTATGAATGTAAAGTAGTCTGCGACGAATTAGGCGTTAACTATTTCCGTCCCTCAATGCCTAATACGGATCCATTGTTTATTGGGGCAATCGTTGATGAAATCAAAAATGTTTATTAAAGGAAGCGTGAACTGTTTTGACTAAAAGTATTGCGATTATTGGTGCTTGGTATTACAGGTTTATCAAGTGCATATTTTATTAAAAAACAACGACCTGACATTGATGTCACTATATATGAAGCATCTAATAGAACTGGTGGTAAAATTCAAACTTATAGAACTGAAGGTTACACCATTGAACTTGGGCCAGAATCCTATTTAGGACGCAAACAGATAATGACAGATATTGCTAAAGAAATTGGTTTAGAAAATGACCTTATTACAAACCAAACAGGACAGTCTTTTATATATGCTAAAAATAAATTATTTCCTATCCCAGGCGGATCAATTTTAGGTGTGCCAACTGACATTAAACCATTTTTAAAGACAAAATTAATTTCTCCTACGGGTAAATTAACAGCTGGATTAGATTTATTTAAGAAATCGATAGAAATGAACCATGATATTTCAGTAGGATCATTTTTCCGCCAACGTCTAGGGGATGAAGTGTTAGAAAACTTAATAGAACCTCTAATGGGTGGTATTTACGGTACGAATATAGATGACTTGAGTTTGATGAGTACTTTTCCAGAATTCAAACAAAGAGAAGAACAATTTGGCAGCTTAATTAAAGGTATGCGATATGAAAAAGAACAACGACAAAAACAACGTCAACTATATCCAGGTGCGCCAAAAGGACAATTCAAGCAATTCAGACATGGTCTGAGTTCATTTATAGAAGCTTTAACAAAATATGTTTTAAATCTAGGTGTCAAAATAGAGTTTAATACGCCTATTCAAGATATTATTGTTGCTCAAAAATCTTATGAAATCGTCACATCAGAAACGAAAACTGAATATGATGGTGTCCTAGTTACTACGCCACACCAAACATTTATGCAATGGTTTGGCAATGATCCTTCCTTTGACTATTTCAATACAATGAATTCTACGACTGTGGCAACAGTCGTATTAGCTTTTGATGAAGAAAATATTGAAAACACATATGACGGTACCGGATTTGTCATTGCGCGTACAAGTAAGACAAGTATCACTGCATGTACATGGACAAGTAAAAAATGGCCATTTACAACACCAGAAGGTAAAGTACTTATTCGTGCATACGTAGGTAAACCTGATGACACGGTCGTGGACGATCACACAGATGAGGAAATTGTAAATATTGTTAAAAAAGATTTGAGTCAAATGATGACATTTAAAGGTGCACCAGATTTCAGCATCGTGAATAGATTACCTAAAAGCATGCCGCAATACCATGTAGGCCATATAGATCGTATTAAAGAATTACAAACACATATTAAAACAAGCTATCCAAGACTACGTATTACTGGTGCCTCATTTGAAGCAGTAGGGTTACCTGATTGTATTCAACAAGGCAAAAATGCTGTCGAAGAATTAATAGCTGAACTATAATAGAAAGTTTAAAGAGCCGCTACTTCGATATAATAAGTTATTATATCGAAGTAGCGGCTTATTTTTATATTTTTAATTGTTGGATAATTTAATATTTATAATAATTGTGAGATACTTAATATATAGTGTAGTAGAAACGTATGCAGTAGCAATATAACAATGGTTTATGAGCTATTGTACAGGGGGAGTAGTTATGACAGATATTATAATTGTACATTCAAAAATTGGAGATGCCACAAATCATTGGTATAAATGGTTAGCTAATAATCTTATTTTAGAAGGTTACAATGTAACATTATTTGATTTACCAGTAGAAGAAAATGATAATCTTGAGCAGTGGGTGGAAAGAATGAAAGACCAGATCACTGTAAAAAAATATGAAACGTATTTTATAACACATGGTTTTGGTACTTTAGCATCACTAAAGTATATAGAAGAAATGAATATAAACCACATCGAAGGATTGTTTAGTGTTGCGGGCTTTATGGATGACGCGGAAGAAATAGATGCCTACATCGATCCTGAAACAAAAGCAATCGATTATGAGATTGTTAAAAATAAAGTAGATGAATTTTATGGTTTATGTTCTAAAAATGATGAATATGTATCGTATTTAGAAACTAAAAGATTAATGGATACATTAAATGGTGTATGTAAAGTTACAGAGAACGGTGGCCACTTTATAGAAGATGATGGCTTCACTACATTCACAATTTTACATGGAAAAATGCAAGGCATTATGAGTAAGTAATTTACTATTGTACATTAAAGAACATTATTTAGTTAGTTATTGTTCTTTAATGTACAATATTGAATGTAATGACATCACTATAAATGTAGTATTTAAGTATGAAAACAATAGAATTTTGTATAAATAAGGAACTAAAGATAAAATATTATTATTATATTCCTTTTTTACACAAAATAGTTTATAAAAGTTATTGACTAAAGTGTTGGAAATTTATATACTAAGTTAGTATTGATTGATAGGGGATGTGCAAACATCAATTATCGCATTAAAGTTTTAACTCCTGATTAAGCCAATGTAAATTACTTTTAAAAAGTTGTTGACATTAAGTAAAGATTCATGGTATATTAATTGGGTAGGCGTCATTAATAATATTACCGCGGGATGGAGCGGCGGTAGCTCGTCGGGCTCATAACCCGAAGGTCGGTGGTTCAAATCCGCCTCCCGCAATTTTTTATTTTAGGTCTCGTAGTGTAGCGGTTAACACGCCTGCCTGTCACGCAGGAGATCGCGGGTTCGATTCCCGTCGAGACCGCCATTATCATTATGGTTCAGTAGCTCAGTTGGTAGAGCAATGGATTGAAGCTCCATGTGTCGGCAGTTCGACTCTGTCCTGAACCATTTTTTTAATATTAGTTTTGGCGGTTGTGGTGAAGTGGTTAACACATCGGATTGTGGTTCCGACACGCGTGGGTTCGATCCCCATCATCCGCCCCATAATGATTAATTAAGCGGGTGTAGTTTAATGGGAAAACCTCAGCCTTCCAAGCTGATGTTGTGGGTTCGATTCCCATCACCCGCTCCATTTTAATTATTCCACAGTAGCTCAGTGGTAGAGCTATCGGCTGTTAACCGATCGGTCGTAGGTTCGAGTCCTACCTGTGGAGCCATATGGCCCCGTGGTCAAGCGGTTAAGACACCGCCCTTTCACGGCGGTAACACGGGTTCGAGTCCCGTCGGGGTCATACAAACAGAAGTGAAATATCGCTTCTGTTTTTTTATATTCTATTGGAGAGTTGTCCGAGTTGGCCGAAGGAGCACGCCTGGAAAGTGTGTAGACGTCACAAGCGTCTCGAGGGTTCGAATCCCTCACTCTCCGCTATTTGATTATGATTTCCCTCATTACTCATCATTCCTTAGAATGTTGATGTAGTGGGGGTTTTTTATTTCGTCTAACTATTAAAAAGATGGGTACTAAACAAAGAAATTGTGATTTTTAAATTTAAAAACTATACTAAATTAGAAAGCTTGAAAATCATAATTACGGGGGCTCATACTTGGAAAATAGAATAGATTATTATGAAATTGCTAGGGAAGAAATGGCATTAATTATGGATTTGGAAAAACAATTAAAGAAAACATCTATTAATAGAAAGTTACGAGAGTTGATTAAAATACGTGTTTCTCAAATAAACGGCTGCGCTTTTTGTATTGGTATGCATACTGCAGATGCTAGAAAAATGAAAGTATCAGAAGAAGAAATTTATTTATTAAACGCATGGCATGAAACAAATATATATTCTGTAAAAGATAAACTAGCTTTTAAACTTGCAGAAGCAGTGACAAATATTACTGTAAATGGCGTTACAGAGGAACTATTTAACGAAGTTCGTAAAGTGTATACAGAAGAGGAGTACACAGACTTAATATTAATCATTAATCAAATTAATATGTGGAATAGATTATCTATTTCTATGGGGAATAAACATATCGTGTAAGTCATAAATTTATAGAAATAATAAAGGAGAATCAATAATTTAATATTGATTCTCCTTTGTTATTTAGTGCGTTTTAATCATCTTGTTCATTGTTTAGTACATCGCCACTTTTAGCATCTATTGTGATTTCGTGCTTAGTACTATCATCTTTTAGGTCTAAATCGTAAACGAGTTTGCCATCATCTTCAGATAGGGACCATTCTTTGATGTCGCCATCAAATTCTTCTTGTCCTTTTTTGATAGCATCTTTATAATCGATGGCATCACTATATTTAAAGGCTTCATTTTTATTTACTGAATCTTCATTTTCAGTGTTTTTATTTAAAACTTCTTTGTTTTTATCAGAAATGATAACTTCTGATTCTTCACCATTTTTTTGTTGCTCTATTTTATAAGCCCATTCACCATTACTCTTTTCATAAGAGATACCTTTTAAGTCTTGTCCGCTATATTCATCTTGTGCTTTTTTAATAGCATCTTCAGGGCTTGTTTTGATTTTATCTAAAGCAATAACTTGTTTATCTGTATCTTTATTACTAGAATCCTCAGATTTAGTATCGCTCTCTGAATCTCCATTACCACATGCTGTAAGCAAAATACCTGATAGTGCAACCGCAGTCACCAATTTTAATTTCATTTTTATCTCTCCTTGTAAATGATTCATTAACAAGTATATACCCATTAATAATACTTTTAAACTATAAAATAAAAGAAAAAATAGTTTTTTGAGGGATTTTAGCGTGGAAAAATTTATATTTTTGAATATAAATAACTAAAAATGATAAATTAAACATATTTTCTATTTATGATATTCCAATTTTGAAAGCACATGTTTGTCTGCTTTTTTTATAATGTGACTCAGTTAATGCCGCCAATGGAAACTTCGATGTTCATATCAAACAATGCTATCACCCATGTAGTTAATTAAATTGTTGAAACAATTTTAGGAATAGAATACAATCACTTAAATGACTCGTTAACTTATCATCTTATAATGATTTAAAATCTACAAGATACACGGAGAAGAGGGGTATTATTAAAATTAAATTCTCCTTTTAAATCATGAATGTTTATATGACTTTTTAAATTGCTAATACTTGCTATTTTATACCCATTCATCATTAATATTGGTGTTTTATTTTTGTTCCATTTAACTGAAAATGTAATTTGCTCATAATTGGTGAATATCCATTCAATTTTTTCTTTGTTTAGTTTTAAATCTTCTTGCTTCAATGCTAAGTAATGTCTATTTTCATAATTAAAGTTTTCCAATTATATCTTTAACCACCTTTTAATATTTTATCTGCAGTCATCACAGCTAATAGGTTATTTTGTCGTATAGCCTCTAATTTTAAATTAAATATAGGTGTTACATATGTATCTGCGGTTCTGGGAACTTCATTTATAGTTTTTGATAAATAGTTAAGCCATTCTTTTTTCTCTCTATAACTCATTTTACTAATTGAAAAATGCTTATTCTGTCCATGTCTAAATAGTCTTGTCGTATACTTCGGCGCAAGTTTGTCACGGAGCACTCGCTTTTTGTATACTTTACTGCAATATATAGCGTTATAGATATTACTTATAGTAGAAAAATATTGTTTTGGTGTGCTTTTCTTAGTAGATAGATGATTTTTTTCGAGAAATCATTCACAACAATGTAGTATTCATAATCAGTTTTAATAGAATAATTTTTTGAATTCATTAGGAATTCTATAGTGAAAAGTTGATCCTCTGCAGTTTTAGCATTTGTTTTAAAACGAATTTTATTTTTATGTATAATATTACTTTTAAACATCTTTAAAACTGATAATGCATAAAATAAACTGTTTTCTATAATATCTGCTCTTGGCACATTACCATTTTCAAACACTGCTTTCGGAACACCTCTACCTTTTCCTTCCACACCATACTTACCAATAATTAAATCACTATTATTTTCTTTCCCATATATGTAAAGGTCCTCTAACGCTCTTTCATGCAAGTAATCATCAGAATCTAAGAAGAAAATGTACTCCGAATTACTCATGCTTATGCCTTTGTTTCTTGGAGCACTTGCGCTTCCTGTATTTTTATTTAATCTTTTAAATTTTATTAAATGCTTATAATTAACCCAATATGCTTTAATAGTTTCAATGGTTTCAATATCGTTTGAATGATCATCTATAATTATTAATTCAAAATCTTTATGACTCATAGTTTGATTTAGAATTGAATCGATAGTACGAGAAATCATTTTTCCATTATTATATGTAGGCATAATGACACTAATCATTTTCATAAGAAATCACTCCTTTAAACTAAAATAGCAAAGTTAAATATGAGATGGAATAAAGTTTAGTAAAGTGTGAAAAATATAACGGTAAATGTAAAAAAACATATGTATGAAAATTCAAAAGCTATTTGAAATAATAACAAGCTTTAAAAATTAGAATGTGTGACTAAAAATTTAACTTATAAAACCTTTGCGTAGTCATAACATTAAAGTGAAGATTTGGACCATGTTAAATAATAATAAAAGCGTTATAATATAATATGAGATGGAGGAATGTAGGCGTGGAATTTTGGTTGAAAAAACAAGCAGAACTAAATGGTGAAAAGGTGTTTATAGATGATGGCACAAAGCAAATTTCATTTAATAAGACCTATCAATATGCTTCGAGATTAGCATATCAATTAAAACAATTAGATAAGCCAAGAATTGGATTATATATCGATAATTCGATAGCATCTGTCATTTTAATTAATGCGGCGTGGCTAGCTGGAATTGAAATTGCTATGTTAAATACAAGGCTGACTAAGAAGGAAATGCTTGCACAAATGGCATCAATTGAGGTTGATACTGTGATAGCACGTGAGCCAATACAATTAGAAGGTATTCATATAGTTAATTTTGAAAACTTATGGACTTATTTGGATGATAAGCAATTTGAAGCTTCATTTTCAATAGAACGTATTGCATCAATTATGTTTACATCAGGGACAACAGGGCCTCAAAAAGCTGTGCCACAGACATTTAGCAATCATTATGCAAGTGCAAGTGGTTGTAAAGAAAGCCTTGGGTTTGATCAGAATACTAAATGGTTATCGGTATTGCCTATTTATCATATTTCAGGATTAAGCGTAGTATTAAGAGCATTAATTGAAGGCTTTACAGTTCGTATAGCATCTAAATTTAATTCTGTAACTATGTTAAATATTATAAAAGAAGAATTACCTACACATGTGTCACTCGTACCACAAACCTTAAAATGGTTAATGGATGAAGGGTTTAATCAACCTTATCATGTTCAAAAGATATTACTTGGTGGTGCGAAACTCTCTAGTGCTTTGATTGATCAAGCACTTCAAAGTAGATTGCCAATATATAATTCCTTCGGTATGACAGAAACGTGTTCACAGTTTTTAACTGCCTCACCAGAGATGTTAGCACATCGTTATGATACAGTAGGGAAACCGAGTGAAAATGTTGATGTAAAAATTAAAGCTCCAAATACGCAAGGTCATGGTGAATTGTTAATCAAAGGAGATAACGTTATGCAAGGTTATCTATATCCTGAAAATAAGCAAGATACTTTTGAAGCAGGCTATTTTAATACTGGTGACATTGCAGAAATAGATGACGAAGGTTATGTCATGGTTTATGATCGCAGAAAAGATTTAATAATCAGTGGTGGAGAAAATATCTATCCTTATCAAATTGAGTCAGTTGCTAAGAATTATTTTGGCATAGAAGATGCGATGTGTGTCGGCATAGAAGATGATACTTGGGGGGAAGTCCCATATTTATATTACGTTGCGAATATAACAATATCTGAGGCGCAATTATTAGAACATTTCAAACAAAATTTAGCAAAATATAAAATACCTAAGCAATTTGTACGTGTTGAATCATTACCCTATACATCAACAGGAAAGCTACAGAGAAACCGTTTGAAACTTTAAATTCGAGGTGGATATGAAATTACAAGCAGTGAAATTATACGAATATAATACTAGTTTTAAACATGCTATTGTGACGCCGAAAATTAAATTGAGTTGCCGGAAGGTATTAATTATTGAATTAATTACTGATACGGAGCAACATTATTTTGGTGAATGTAATGCTTTTGAGACGGATTGGTACTCACCAGAAACGATAGAAGTTGTACGCCGCCAAACTGAGAAATGGATTAAACAATACCAAAATGAAACGTTTAATCATTTTGGAGAGGCACAAGCAACATTAGGTTGTTTGATGGCATATCCAGCTACAAGAAGCATGCTAGTAATGGCTTTTTATCAAATGTTTTATGAAATGCATTCATTTAATGTTCCTTATGGCGCAACAGTCAGTGGTTTGACTGAAGGGAATTTAAAGCAACTTGTAGATACCCAACCACAACGTGTTAAAATAAAATGGTCACAGCATATACTACAAAATATTGAAATGTTAAAACAATTAGATTTTCAACCGGATATCGCAATAGATGCGAATGAATCTATTCAAGATAATGAGTCGCACAAGTTAAAACAACTGGCTAATAAATCATTACTCTATATCGAAGAACCTTTTAAATCGTTAGATAAACTAGAGGCTTTTACTAAGTCTGAACTACCACCAATCGCAATTGATGAAAAAGCATTATCTCAAGATCAAATTATGGAAATCATTGCTAATAATCCTATTGATGTAGTTGTGTTGAAACCATTTAGATTGGGTGGCGTAGATAAAGTATTAGAAATCATTAACGTATTAAAAGCAAAAGATATCAAAATTGTTATCGGTGGTATGTATGAATATGGATTAAGTAGATATTTCACCGCATTGTTAGCTCAATTTGCTGACTATCCAAGCGATATCACACCAGAAGGTTATTATTTTAAAAATGATATAGTAAATAATGCAGGCATATTAAAAGGAGATTCAATATATTTTGAACCTCCTGTTGTTAATACAGCACAATTAAAGCGCGTTTATTAATCTTTTTTCTTTTCTTTTTTCTTTAATGGTACTGGGTCAAAGCCACCTTTATGAAGTGGATGGCATTTCGAAATTCTTTTAACACCTAACCACGTACCTTTAAATGCACCATAGACTTGTATCGCTTCTCTCGTATATTCAGAGCAAGTTGGATAGAAGCGACATGTAGCAGGTGTCATTGGCGAAATGAAACGTTGATAAATACGTATAAGTCCTAGGAACAATGTTTTCATTATAATTTTGCCTCCAACAAATAACTTAGCATAGATAGTTTAACATAATTAAAGGGAGAAGGATGAACGTGAAGTTTAAAGATAGCGAAAATGATGATGTGTTTTTATCATATAAAAATGACGAAAATCATGCTGATGGTAACCATGTCTTGATTATACCTATATTTCAAGGAGAGTTGCTGTTTACCAATCATAAATTGAGAGGTATAGAGTTTCCTGGTGGCAAAAAAGAAATAGGAGAATCCAGTGAGGTAGCAGCAGACTAGAGAATTATTTGAAGAAACAGGTGCAACGATAAAAAAGTGTAATTATATTGCGCAATATCGTGTAGAAAGACAAAATGGATTAAGCTTTACTAAAGATGTATTTATGGTTGTCGTTAAGGATGTAGCGCAACAAAACGACTATTTAGAAACAAATGGACCTTTATTTTATAATAATGTTTATGATATTCCAGAAGAACGTAAAAGCTATTTATTGAAAGATGCAGACAATTTTACAATGTTTAGAGAGAGTGATGGAGCTTGGATTTTATTCATAGAAAACGTATGCCAGTTGAATCATCAACACATTTTTTTGAAGAAGTCACATATCGTGTCGATGCGTTAAAAGTGCGTGGCCTCTTAATGGCACCTAAAGCTAATGTTGAAAGAATTGTAATTTATTTACGAGGTGGAAAAGGGCAAGTAGGTATGGTACGTACAGGACGTTTAATGCAATTTGCAGACGATCATACATTAGTTTTCGGTCCATATTATCGAGGGAATAATGGCAGTGAAGGAAAAGATGCATTTTACGGTGAGGATTTAAACGACGTTACTGTTGCTATTAGAATGTTAAACCAAATGTATCCAGAGGCACATATTCACATGATTGGATTTTCTAGAGGTGGTCTACAAGGATTATTAACATTTCAAGATTTACCAATATCTAGTTATATAATTTGGGGTGGCGTCTCTGATATATATTTAATGTATGAAGAGCGTGTAGACTTAAGAGGAATGCTTAAACGTATGATTGGTCATCCTAAAAAGAATGCTGAAGCGTATAGGCAACGAGATGCAGTTTCTCAAATTACTGAGGATAGCCCACCAATTTTAATAGTTCACGGTGGAAAAGATCATCAAGTTGGTATTCATCAAGCGTATTATTTAGCGGAACAATTAAATCGTATAGGTATGACTTATCGTACATTTTATCAAATGGAAGAAGGACATATTCCTAGACCTTTTGCATTAAAATCTACATTGTCGACCATCAAACAATGGATGACAGATGTTGAAGTCCAAGCATATTAAACAAAATTATAATGAAAAATAAAAGACATGAACTACAATGCTTTCGTAGTTCATGCCTTTTTATTTATTTAACTTATTTGAAACCGCCATTGTTAGCTAAATCTTCTACTTCTGTACCAAATTTTTCGAAATTATGTTTAAAACGGTTAATTAAATCTTGGGCTTGCTCTCTATATGCTTCTGGCTTACTCCAAGCATTAATAGGGTTTAATAATGTCTGTGGTACACCTTCAATTTCTACTGGGATATCTAATCCGAACATATCATCTTTCATATATTCAATTTCACTTAATTGCCCAGTAATAGCTTGGTTTACCATTTGTCTTGTATAGTTAAGGCTAATGCGACGTCCGAGCCCATATTGGCCACCAGTCCAACCTGTATTAACTAGATAAACATCTACACCATGTTTATCAATTAAATTTCCTAATAAATCTGCATATACTTTTGCGTTGAGAGGTAAGAATGGTGAACCGAAACAAGTTGAAAATGATGGTTCTGGCTCTGTGACACCACGTTCTGTACCAGCTAATTTAGCTGTGAAACCACTAAGGAAATGGTACATCGCTTGATCTTTAGATAGTTTAGAAATAGGTGGTAATACACCAAAAGCATCAGCAGTTAAGAAAATAATTGTATTCGGATGTGCTTGCTTTAGATGGTGTCACGATATTATCGATATGATCAATTGGGTAGGCAGCTCTAGTGTTTTCAGTGTAGTAGTTATCATCGAAGTCTACATCACCATCTTCATCGACAACTACGTTTTCTAAAATAGTACCATATTTAATTGCGTCGTAAATTTGCGGTTCTTTTTTATATGAAAGGTTAATTGCTTTAGCATAGCGACCACCTTCAATATTGAAAATGCCGTTTTCATTCCAACCATGCTCATCATCACCAATCAGTTTGCGTGTTGGGTCAGCAGAAAGTGTTGTTTTACCTGTACCGGATAAACCGAAGAACAATGCTACATCACCTTTATCGCCAACGTTAGCCGAACAGTGCATGCTCATGATTTTATCTTTAGGGAGTAAGTAGTTCATTACTGAGAAAATTCCTTTTTTCATTTCTCCAGCATATTCAGTGCCACCAATCAATATCACTTTATGTTTGAAAGAGGTAATTATAAATGTTTCGGAGTTTGTGCCATCAACTTCAGGAACTGCTTTAAAAGAAGGTGCTGAAACAATAGTGAAATCTGATTTGATTTCGCTAGCTTCTTCTTTAGTACTTGGGCGAATGAACATATTTTGTGCGAATAAATTATGCCAAGCTAACTCATTAATGACAGTGAGTTTTAATTGTGAATCTTCATCACTACCTGCATAACCATTAAATACATAAAGTTCATCTTTTTTGTTTAAATGGGCTAAAACTTTATCATACAAATTTAAGAACGTTTCTTCTTCGATAGGTTGATTTATGTTTCCCCAATCGATGTCATCTCTATAAGATGGTTCATTTACAATAAACTTATCTTTTGGAGAACGACCTGTGTATTTACCTGTTTTAGCGTTAATTGCTCCAAGTTCAGTCAATGCACCTTCATCATTATTTAAAATTTTGTTATACAACTGTGTTGTAGATAGTTGAAATAATGATGATGGTTTCTCTAATATACTTTCAATCTTGCTTGTGTATGTGTATGTATCTACCGCCATACTAATCCCTCCAACGCTATTTAGTTAATGTAAGCCTTTACAATTAAAGAGTATAACACATATGAATTAATAGTCCACATCATATTAAAAGGAATTTTAGAAATTTTAAATAAATATTAATAATTGTTAAATTGACAATATATCATAGATTAGGTACTATAGGACTTAACGGATTCTCTTATCCTGAGTGGCGGAGGGACATGGACCCAATGAAGCCCAGACAACCTCTTCTTAATACGAAGAAAGGTGCCAAACCGTTTGCAGACATATATCGTCTGAACGATAAGAGCGAATGGACGTATAAGGGCCTTCTCTCTATTTAATATAGTGATGAAGGCCTTTTTTAATGAGCTCAACAGAGAGAGAATTTTCGTAATTTAAAACTAAAGGAGCAAATTATGACATACAATAGAAGATTATTCACTTCAGAATCTGTAACAGAAGGGCACCCGGACAAAATAGCGGATCAAGTATCTGATGCAATATTAGATGAGATTTTAAAAGACGATCCTAATGCAAGGGTCGCTTGTGAAACTACGGTAACTACTGGTATGGCGTTAATTTCAGGTGAAATATCTACAACAACTTACGTTGATATTCCAAAAGTAGTAAGAGAAACAATTAAAGAGATTGGTTACACACGTGCAAAATATGGGTATGACAGTCAAACCATGGCCGTATTAACTGCAATTGATGAGCAATCTCCTGACATCGCGCAAGGTGTTGACACAGCATTAGAGTATCGTGAAGATGCATCAGAAGAAGAAATTGAAGCAACTGGTGCTTGGTGATCAAGGCTTAATGTTTGGTTATGCTACAAATGAAACGGATACGTATATGCCTTTACCAATCTTCTTATCACATCAACTTGCTAAGAAATTATCTGATGTACGAAAAGATGAAATATTAAAATATTTACGCCCAGATGGGAAAGTACAAGTAACGGTTGAATATGATGAACAGGATAAGCCGCAACGTATAGACACTATCGTTGTTTCTACGCAACATGCAGAAGATACTGAATTGCAACAAATACAAGATGACATTAAAGCGCACGTTATTTATCCAACAGTGCCTGAACATCTATTAGATGAAGATACTAAGTTTTATATTAATCCTACTGGTCGTTTTGTGATTGGTGGTCCTCAAGGAGATGCTTGGACTTACTGGTCGTAAAATTATTGTAGACACATATGGTGGTTATGCACGTCATGGTGGCGGTTGTTTCAGTGGTAAGGACCCAACAAAAGTTGACCGTTCTGCTGCTTATGCCGCACGTTATGTAGCTAAAAATATTGTTGCGGCTAAATTAGCAGACAAATGTGAAGTACAATTAGCATATGCAATTGGTGTTGCTGAACCAGTTTCAATTTCTATTGATACATTTGGAACAAGTAGCGTAAGTGAAGATGAGTTAGTAGAAGCTGTACGCACGCATTTTGACTTAAGACCTGCTGGCATTATTAAAATGTTAGATTTAAAACATCCAATCTATAAACAAACAGCTGCCTATGGTCATTTTGGCCGTACAGATATCTTATTACCATGGGAAAAATTAGATAAAGTAAACCTATTAAAAGATTCTGTAGAAGCATAAAAAACTAAAATTTAATTTTCTGGACTTTTCTATCGAATGATGAGCTATTATCTATTATAATTAAGTTACTGAACACATAAAGGAGCGTTTTTGTTATGAATTCATTAGGGCCAATAGAAATTGGTTTAATCGTGGCAATCATCGTAGCAGTCATTTGTTTGATATTATTTATGCTTGCTTTAAAAAGTAAAAAGAAAGCGCAAAAAAACGCTGAAGAGCAGTATAAATCTAGAGAACAAAAATTAAGCGATGAGCATGAAGAAGAGTTGGAAAAGGAAAGAATAGAAAATAAAAAAACTGTAACGAAGCAAAAGGAAGAATATGCGACTACAGTTAGTTCTAAAGATAGAGAAATTGATGCTTTAAAATTATTTTCTAAGAATCATAGTGAATATGTAACTGACATGAGATTGATTGGTATCCGTGAACGTCTTGTAAATGAAAAAAGAATACGTCCTGAAGATATGCACATTATGGCTAATATATTTTTACCTAGAAATGAATTTAGCGATGTTCAACGTATCAGTCATTTAGTACTGACACGTACTGGTTTATACATCATAGATTCTCAATTATTGAAAGGGCATGTTTATAATGGTGTTAGTGCAGCCCAATTCAAAGAACAACCAATGATGGAGCAGGTATTTAATACTTTAGATCTTGATAAGCATACACCACAAACACTTGTGTTAGATCAGAATGAAGATACGCAATCATTATCGTTTGTAAATTATACATCGCACTTAAATGAAATAGAAAAACTTGCCGGTGATATCCAAACAGAACTCAATTTAAAATTCACACCAACTACTATTTTATACTTCAATCCTAAAAATGAAGGTGCTGTAACAATTTCAAATTATGCACAAAGTTCAAATACTAAAGTGCTAGTGGGTGCAGAGCAACTTGATGAGTTCTTTAATAAATTTGTATTCCACGGTCGAATTCAATACAATGTTGAAGATTTACAACGTGTTATGGATGAAATAGAAACATTTAATTAATGTGAAATACTTAATTTTAACAAAGATAGGTAGCCATATAGGTTATCTATCTTTTTTTGTTGAATTTTAAAATGCCTGAACAATGTATTTTAATTATTAATTCGAGATAATTTGGTAAATTAAAGTCCTTTTAATTTATAATTTAAAGAAAATTGATTAATATAATAGTTATCTAAATAGAAAAGGGGATTTTAATTTGGAACATGTAACTTTTTATAATGGCAATGAAATGCCAATTGTTGGTTTAGGTACGTTTCGTGTCGAAAACAGTAACGAATGTAAAGCATCAGTAAAACATGCGATAGAAAATGGTTACACACATATAGATACGGCAATGGTATATGATAACGAAGAAAAAGTAGGGGAAGGTATCGCAGAAGGTTTAGTAGCTACAGGTAAGCAAAGAAGTGATTTGTTTATCACATCTAAATTATGGTTAGCAGATTATGGCCGTGAAAACGTTGCAGATGCTTATGAAACGAGTTTAAATAAACTTGGATTAGATTACCTAGATTTGTATCTCATGCATTGGCCAGGTACAGATGAAGCTTTAATGATAGATACTTGGCAAGGTATGGAAGATTTATACAAAAATGACAGAGTGAAAAACATTGGTGTAAGTAATTTTAAAACAGAGCATTTTGAAGCGTTGTTAGCCCAAGTTTCTATTAAACCTGTGATTAACCAAGTTGAATTCCATCCATATTTATTGCAAGAATCATTAAGCAGATATTTAGAAGTACAAAATATTCACATGGAATCATGGTCACCACTCATGAATGCGCAAATTTTAGAAGATGATACTGTAAAAAGTGTTGCATCTGAAGTAGGGAAATCACCAAGCACAAGTGATTATTCGTTGGAACATAGAACATGGTGTTGTAGTAATACCTAAATCAGTAACGCCTTCTAGAATAGAAGAAAATTTAAATGTATTTGATTTCCAATTAACATCAGCACAAATTGAGAAATTAGATAAACTCAACGAAGATAGAAGAATTGGACCAGATCCATCTGAATATAGTGGGCACTAGTATGAAAAGAAGAGAGTGAGTTACAAATACGCACTTCTTAAATAGAAAAGGACCAATCTATTTGTTTTTTCAAATAGATTGGTCCCTTTTAAGTCTTTTTATAGTTAAGCCGTATGTTTAACTATTTTTATAATAAGGATGGTGATTGAAGTTATTAATACCTATTGTATTTATATGCATCTGAATTTCAATTAATCGGCTAAATCATGATGTATCCTAATAAACAGGATAAAAATGAAACGCCATATTGCAGTAAAGAATAAATTAAAAAGTTAAAAATGTTCTTTTCGGATGTTAGTAATTTGACTAACTCTGAAGATAAAGTAGAAAATGTAGTTAATCCACCGAGAACGCCGACAACTACAAAGGGATGGACCCAATCTATATTTAATGTCATACCCATCAATAAACCAATTATTAAACTGCCTAATATATTAACAATTGGCGTTGCAATAGGTAGCTTACTATTAAATCTACTTGTACAAACGTTAGTAATAAATCCTCTGATTACAGCTCCGAGACCGCCACCTAACATAACTAACAGTAATTGTGTCATGATATACGAGCCCCCATTTTCACACCAAGATAACAGACAAGTATACCTATAATATAACTACTTAAAGCGTATAAAATCATTAATAAATATGCTTGTTGTTCTAAAAACGAAACAAGCTCAAATTGAAAAGTAGAAAAAGTAGTGAGTGCACCTAAAAATCCAGTAGTTATACCTTTTTTAAGTAATGGATTATTTCTAAAATACTTTATAGTCATCGTTCCAATAAGTCCCATTAAGAAAGCGCCAACAACATTAGCAATAAATGTGTCTGCTTGGAAATTCAGTAGTTTGATTGATGAATGTTAATAGATATCTTAGTAAAGCACCAATCGCGCCGCCTATAAAAATATATAAGTATTGCATTGTTTTTATTCTTCCTCTCGACAAAAAATAAAAAACTACAAAAGTATTATAACTTTTGTAGCATTAATTAGAAAATAATACCAAACGTTGATAGTGAAGCAACGATATGGATGATAAGCACTACTAATATCACATAAGGTAATATTTTACTTGCTTTTCTAACCCATCCAGAATTTTCATGTAAGTGTTTAATTGATTTATCTGCTAAAATAATTGAAATTATTAAAATTATAGCGTTAATAATACTACAAACAAAAATTAATTTGATCATTGAACTAAAATGCATAGTAATTAGAGGATTTCTAGTATTAAAATACAAGCTAATAATAACCAATAAACTAGATAAATAAAAATAAAGTTTTGAACGTGCCATATTTACCTCCTAGTACAATTCATTAAATAATAATACCATAGATTTACAAAAATTTAACTAATTTGTAAATTTAGAATATATATATATTTAGATTTATAGTAAAACATAACAATATAGAGCTTGAAGTATCTTAATGTTTCTTTTTACTCTAAAGATTTTGACAATTTAAGCAAAAAATTAGAATTTAGTGATTAATGGTGGTATAAATGAGTTGTATGGTTAATAACCGTTATAAGAATAATTCTTTATTGAATTATTTATTTAAGTCAGGAGGAATTAGTAATGGCAAAATTAAATGTTGAAGTGTTTGCAGATGGTGCAGATATTGAAGAAATGAAAACAGCTTATAAAAATAAACAAGTAGATGGTTTTACTACTAACCCTAGTTTAATGGCAAAAGCAGGTGTAACAGATTATAAAGCTTTCGCAGAAGAAGCTGTTCGTGAAATTCCTGATGCTTCTATTTCATTCGAAGTATTCGCAGATGATTTAGAAACAATGGAAAAAGAAGCTGAAATTTTGAAACAATATGGTGAAAACGTATTTGTTAAAATTCCAGTCGTAAACACAAAAGGTGAATCAACTATTTCTCTAATTAAAAAATTATCAGCAGACAATGTACGTTTAAATGTAACTGCTGTTTATACTTTAGATCAAGTTAAAGAAATTACAGAAGCTGTAACAGAAGGTGTTCCAACATATGTATCAGTATTTGCTGGTCGTATTGCTGATACTGGTGTAGATCCAGTTCCAATGATGAAAGATGCAGCAGAAGTAACACATAGTAAAAAAGGCGTTAAATTACTTTGGGCAAGCTGTCGTGAAGTAATCAATGTAATCCAAGCGGATGAAGTTGGCGCAGATATCATTACATGTCCTGCAGACGTTGTTAAAAAAGTAAATAACAACCTTGGCCGTGATATTAACGAATTATCAGTTGATACAGTACAAGGATTTGCTAAAGATATTCAAAGTTCAGGATTATCTATTCTTTAATAGAAGATTAAGAAATTTAAATTTCAAATAATAATAAGCTGAGGCAATTCATTCTAAATGAGTTGTCTCAGCTTTTATATTGAGCATAAGTATAGGATGCTAGATATCTGTTATACTGTTGAAGTTCTTAAAATATATATACTTGTTCGATTAAACATGAATGATATAGAGGGGAAGATGATTTATGAAAATACAACAACCCAAAATCAGCGCAAATTTAGAACTTAAAGAATTAGAAGAAATTTTTCAAGATGAAGATGATATAGTTGAAGTTGCGGAAATACAAAATGCTAATTTAAGTAATAAAGTTTTACAAAGATTTGTAGTTTATGGTTCATATATCAAGGATTGTGATTTTTCTAACTCTGATTTAGGTCGCGCTGATTTTACAGATGTTATTTTTGAAAATTGCGATTTCTCGAATACGAAAATGGATCATGGTTCCATACATAGAGTGACATTTAAAAATTGTCGTATGACCGGAACTTTATTTAACTATATGAGGTTTGGAAATACAGTGTTTGATGAAGTGAAAGCTGATTTTATAAGTGTTGTGGACTCTAAGATAGAAGCACTGATGACACAAAAAAGTAACTTTGAAAATGCTGAATTTCATAATTCAAATTTGAAAAAGGTTGTTTTTGACAATAGTAATTTAGAGCATTTATCAATTTACCAAACCCCATTAAAAGATTGTGATTTGAGCCAATCTTATTTTGAGTCATTTGTGGTTAATAAAGAAGACTTATTAGGTTGCAAAGTTTCTAGAAATCAAGCTGTACAATTTGCGGCATTAATGGGCTTAGTTATCGTAGATTAGATGAAATAAAAATCGATAAAATTAAAGTTAATACAAATATTATAAAATTTAATTGAATAACTTAGATAATTGATTTATTATTTAATGAGTATAGTGTACTGTGAAAGTTCTAAAGGAGAAACATTTATGAAACTAGATATCTTTAAACAAAAAGTTAAAAAGCAATTATGGTTTTTAAATAAAAAAGAAAAAAGTCAATTGAATGAAGTATTAGAGGAAGTTACTAAGTCTAGTGATGGACAAAATTTTAATCGTCCTATTGCATTTTCAAATCAATTTTTAAAGGAATATGTCTTTAAAGAGAAAGTTGTATCATCAACACAATTATTTGCATTGCTTATAGGTATTTTAATCACATATATCGTGCTCTTAGGTTTGTTTTTATTTGGTTTTTTGACAAGTCTATCATCTGTGCAATACTTTATTAAACCTGAAGTGCAATTATCTACAACCACTGTTATTTTGACCTTGATTGGCTCAATATTACTATTAATCGTTAGTTTATATTTGATTAAAATGGTAACTGCTTATTTTACGAAAAAATTATTAGAATATAAGCATAATAAAGCACTATAGTTGAATCGTGTTAAGTTAAATGGTGAGAAAGTGTTAAACTTTCTTGCCATTTTTTATGAATAAATACATAGGAAGCATTAACTGTAATATAGGTAGCATTAACTGTAATATAGGTAGCATTTTCAAAATATATAATTGTTTGTGTTCCTTTTGACTTTAATCCAGTGATTGGGATTGCGTTAATATAATATTGTATTGGTGAGCGCTGTGGTTTTACTGGAAATAATGTTATATCGCTATTAATAAATATTGGAACGATCTTGCGTATTTTTAGTAATTGTTTGGCTTGTTTCGTCTGAAGTGTTAAAGATAAATGTCGTGATTCTAAAAAATAATTTAACGTGAGATTAATTGTAGTAGGGTAAGTGAATTGGTGCGTAGTATATTGGCATATTGTTAATATTTCTGGTCCAAGAACTGTTTTGAAATAAAGCAATTGAGTAAGTGGCGTCATATCATATTCACCTCAATCTTAGGTATAAAATTTCAAATGTTTTTGTTGAATTCGTTTTTGATAGTTTTTTAAAGTTGAGACAGAACAATTTAGAAGTTTTGCAATTTCATATTGTTTAAGTCCCGCAAATTTTAATCGTAACCATTGTTGCTCTTTATCAGTCAATAATGATAAAAATTGTTGGAAAACTAGCATACTGTCATAATCATCATTATATAAAGAAGCTTTAACTTCTTGTTCTATAGGATCAACTAGTAGTAGTGGTTGGTGTTTGCGGAAAAGGTCTATCAAATAGAAATTTAATCGTGAATATAAGAAGGTGTTTAATGAGCTGCTTTTTTGTGAATTGTAGATTTTGCTTAGCTCCCACATTTTAATTAAGAGGAGTTGAGCATATTCATCATAATTGTACTTAATATTGTACTTTTTTAATAGATAATGAATAATATGTTTGTACTTTTTATAAACTTCTTCAAAGGTCATTCATTCTCTCCATTGTCGTATATACAACATATATTTCCGGATGTTATTATTTTATTATAAGAAATAGTAATTTTCATTTGCCAAATAGGGATAATAGGTGTTAAATAGTAGTCATAAGATAGATAAATTTTAAGTTTTATAACATTAGCGCGTATTCAACTTAAAGATATAACACTTTAGAGGTATATTATTATCTTCGGACAATTATCAGGAGGTTTATATGGATTACGCATATTTAAATTTAGAACATTTTTTTGCAAGGCATGATGATTTGGATACGATTAAAGATAAATCAGATTTTGTTATGATAAACAACATGGCAAAAGAAATGATGTATCGAGATGGGGAAATAGAAGGTACGATTGATTTAAATCGTTATTTTTATAAAAATAGATCACAAGCCGCAAGCTTTATTATAATGGATTATTATAAAAGTCAAGAGTAATGAAATTAAAATTTCATTACTTTTTTTATGAATATGTAACAACGTTCATATTAAATTGTCTGTTCAAGTAATTAGTGTTAAACTTTATAATCGGATGGCTTTAAAGCTATGATACATATGACGAAGGCGTGTCCTTCCTAATTATTACCTAAGAGGTGTAAACATGACGAAGCATAAAAAAGGCTCAATTCTATCAATCATTGGTTTATTGATAGTCTTAGGTGTAGTCACGGTTGTTGTTTTTTCAATGATCTCAGATCAAATCTTTTTTAAAGAAGTTGACGAACAAGAAAAAGTAGAAAATCTTAAAGTAACTTTGGATAAAGCATCAAAAAAACAAATTGATAATTATACTAGCCAACAAGTTTCAAGCAAAGATAATAAAACATGGAGAGATGCGTCATCTACTGAGATAAAAGCTGCGATGAACAGTAGTGAATTTATTGAAAGTGATACGCAAAAATACCAATTTTTAGAATTAGATAAGTATCAAGGTATTGATGAAAATAGAATAAAACGCATGCTCATAGATAACCCTACGTTGTTAGAGCATTCAGATGATTTTATAAAAGCGACACAGGATAAGCACGTCAATGAAGTTTATTTAATTTCACATGCGTTACTTGAAACAGGCTCTGCTAAAAGTGAGCTTGCAAGTGGTGTAGAAATTGATGGTAAAAAATATTATAACTTCTTTGGTGTAGGTGCACTTGATGAAGATCCGATTAAAACAGGTTCAGAATATGCTAAAAAACATGGCTGGGACACACCACAAAAAGCAATTAGTGGTGGGGCTAACTTCATTCATGATCACTTTCTATCTAATGAAGATCAAAACACGCTTTATAGTATGAGATGGAATCCTAAAAATCCAGGAGAACACCAATACGCTACAGACATTAAATGGGCTGAAAGTAATGCGACTTTAATGGCTCATTTCTATGAAGATATGAAAACAGAAGGTAAATATTATAAATATTTTGTTTATAAAGATGATGAAAAGCACAAAAATTAGATAAGTATTTGAAATATTATTTCTAATACAATAGAACGAAGAATACCAATTGCTATAAAAGCAGTTGGTTTCAGACTGCCAACAAAGCCTCTGATTTTGTTGGCAGTTTTTTTGTGCATGCTTTCCGCCGGCACTGCCTTAGCCTGTAGTCTTCAGCTAGTGATTTATTAACGAGTCAGGCGTCGGCCCAAATTACTGCCAATATTTTAATATTTATAAATTAAACAGTGATGGTGTTTATTATGTTGAATCAATCAATTGATAATGGCAGAGCATCTATAAATCCTATTTTTTAATTGATATTATTCTCTTGAAGTAAGCTTTATTTATTAATTTCATAATTTATATAAAAAAAGAGTCTCCAATTTTGGAAACTCTTTTTTATTATTCTACTTTGTTTTTTTTGCTTATAAGAATGAAGAACATGAGCGCTGATATAAACACTTTTATAGTAAATTTCATATTATCACATCCTAATCTATGCCAACATATTAACATTAAATGGGTGTGAAGATACATCAATAACTACATACAGGTGTATATACTGAGCATTATTCTTTTTCAAAGTAATTGTGCTCTTTTAAAAATTCTTCTGCAACAACTGCGGGCTCTTTGCCTTCTCCATCTGCTTCATAATTTAATTTTTGCATTTGCTCCGTACTTATTTTATCGTTCAATTTATTAAGTGCTTTCTTAACTTCTGGTTGTTCTTTTAAAAGTTTATTTGGTGCTACAGCACTTGCATCATATGTTGGGAAGAACTTTTTATCATCTTCAAGTACTACTAAATCATAAGCCGCAATTCTACCATCAGTCGTATAGCCTAGTGCAACATCTAATTTTTTACTTTTCAAAGCATCGTAAACGAGTCCGATTTGCATCGGTTTAATAGAATCAAAAGCAAAGCCATAATGTGCTTGGAAAGGTGCATAACCATCGCCCCCACGTTTAATCCAAGTGGTATCTGTGCCTACATCTACTTGATCTTTTACTTTTTCTAAATCTGAAACAGTATGTAAATCATATTTTTCAGCAGTTTCTTTGGTTACCATAAAGGCAAAGGTATTTTCAAAACCATATGAATCAAAAAAGGTCTGATTAAATTTTTGCTGAAACAATTTTTTAGTTAAAGCCATCGCTTTTTTAGGGTCAGTAACGGGTTCAGACTCAAGGACACCCACTAAATCTGTCCCAGTATATCGCGTGCTCGAAATATCAGCATCGTTATTCATTAGCGCATTATGCTGGATTGTAGCTGAGCCTAAGTTATTAATGATTGAACCTTTAGTTTTACCTTTTGTATCATGTTCGATAAGATCTATGATCATATATGCCATGATTTGAGACTCACTCGTAGCCAAAGCTGAAACTTTAATCTCGTTCTTTGATTGACTTCCACCAAGTCCTGGCAATCCACAACCGGATAATAATATTGTACTTGCTATAATTAAAAATAATAAATGTTTTAAAAATTTCATTGTCTAGCTCCTTAAAATAAGTACAGAAATAATATTTTTTCAATATATTAATATTAACATATTTATCAAAATATTATAACAACGCTAAATTGTACGGTAGTTGAATACATTAGCATGTAATATAAGGTTAATCATTGCTATAATGAATATAAATAAATTTAATAAGGATGTGTACAATGCGAATAGCTATCATAGGAATGGGCACAGCGGGTGTAAGCTTGCTAAAGGAATTAGTGAAACATGATAATTTTGCAACAATGAATATAGACATGTACGATAATCCTAAAAATATGGGGCAAGGTGTACCTTTTCAAAATGACAGTGATCAATTATTAATCAATATGCACGCGAAACAAATGTCTTTAAATTTAGATAATCAAGGTGAATTTTACGAATGGTACAAATCACAATCGATATTTAAGTTTTCTAATCCGGAGTATTTACCAAGGTTTATATTTGGTCATTATATGAAAGATTTTTTAGAAAAATATAATCAGCAATTTGAAAATGTCCAGATGATTAAAGAAGAAGTGTCAGAAGTTTTCATTGAGGCTGATGTAGGTCAAACGGATGTTAAATATTATGTTTGTACGTCGAAAGACATGTCGAATTGTCAAAAGTATGATGCTGTATTTTTAACGATTGGTACACTGTCATACCATGATCCATACCATTTGAAAGGAAAAAAAGGATATATTCACACACCATATCCAACTTATAATACGTTAGATGATGTGAAGGATACTGACAGAATTGCGATCATTGGCACAGGTTTAGCATCTTTAGATGTAATTCGTTATGTTACTGCACATCATCCTAAATTACCAATTACTATAACAAGTCGCAAAGGTCAATTGCCAAGCGTGAGAGGCGAAATGCCTGACATTGAATTTAAATACTTAACACCAGAAAATTTTAATGCAATAAAGAACGAAAATTTTGGAAACGTACCTTTAGAAAAAGCACTAACTTTATTTATGAAAGATTGTGCATATTATGATATTGCAATTGAAAAATTAGTGCACCGTAGACAAAATGACCCTGTGAAGGATTTAACATATGATTTAGAACACGCAACTGAATTAGGGGCATTCCAAAGTATACTTGAATTAGTAAAAGAGAATTTAAATTGGATTTGGAATAGTTTCAGTAGGGAAGATCAAAAACAATTTTTAAAAGATTACCAATCTATATTAAAGGATAATTCTAATCCAATGCCTCCACGCACAGCTCGATTAATTATAGATCATATCAAAAATGGGACTATTGAAATTAAAAGTGGTCTAGAGGATGTTCAATATGAAGCAAGTCAATTTTGTTTCAAATATAAAAATGAAACAGAGGCAAACCATAAATTTGATGTCGTAATCAACGCAACTGGTTCAAAAACACAACTTTCAGATCTTGATAGTGATGATCAATTGGTTTTGAATCTTGAAAATAGACAGGTTGTACAAGCGCATCCACTTGGTGGTATTCAAATTATTGCTGAAACAAATCAAATTATAAGCCCTCGTTATGGAACACTTAAACACATGTACGCATTAGGTCAATTAACAAATGGAATCAATCAGTCTCGAAATGGTGTAGCAATGATAGTTAAACAAGCAGTTAGCATAGTAAATCAGTTATTACCGAATAAGTAATTACAAAAATAAAAACATTAACTGTATGGTTTCGAGAGGTTAATCTGTTAAATGATAACTAGATTATTAAGGTTATAAAAGTCATAATAAAAATTAATTTATTTTTTCATTAATTTAAGTAAAAAGCTTTTCTTATTAGTATTTAAAGCATTTTAATAATAATAATACGTTAAAAATAAAGCCGACTTAGATAATATGAATTGTCATTCTGCCTAAAATGTAGTACGATATTGGTGTAACTTAGTAAGAGTTACTTGACTCAATCATTAATTACAATTTCATAGATATTCTTTCGGGGCAGGGTGAAATTCCCAACCGGCAGTAAACAAAGCCTGCGACCTGCATTTGATTATTCAAATGTGGCTGATCTAGTGAGATTCTAGAGCCGACAGTAAAGTCTGGATGGGAGAAAGAATGAAGTATAACAAAAACGACACTTTTTAAGTGTTTATTTGGCATACACTTATGTTTGAAAATGGATAAGTGTATTTAACTTGAAGCTAATGATGTTATATCAATATATCCCACACCTGAAATATTTTATTTCAGGTGTTTTTTTATTATTTAGAGGTGATAACGTGAGTCAATATTTAAATTATGCAATCCAATTAGCAAAAATGGTCAATGGTCAAACGGGTGTAAACCCACCTGTAGGCGCGGTAGTTGTTAAAGACGGCCGAATCGTAGGGATGGGCGCACACTTAAAAAAGGGCGATAAACATGCTGAAGTACAAGCGTTAGATATGGCACAAGATGAAGCTAAAGATGGTACCATTTTTATCTCATTAGAGCCATGTACACATTTTGGTTCAACGCCACCTTGTGTAAATAAAATTATTGATTTTGGCATAAAGAAAGTCATATATGCTGTAAAAGATACGACTTTAGCGTCTAACGGTGACGAAATATTACAACATGCAGGAGTAGAAGTTGAATTTCGTCATAATGCAGAAGCAGAACACTTGTACAAAGACTTCTTTATAAGCAAAAGTAAAGAGGTTCCTGAAGTGACAGTTAAAGTAGCTTGTAGTTTAGACGGTAAACAGGCCACTGATGAAGGTGAAAGTAAATGGATTACGAATACAGCCGTTAAGCATGATGTATTCAACTTACGTCATACGCATGATGCTGTACTTACAGGTAGAGGCACGTTAGATGCAGATAACCCTCAATATACAACACGAATTGAGGAAGGTAAGCATCCAATAAAAGTGATTTTATCGCAATCAGGCCAAATTGATTTTGAATTAGACATGTTTAAAAATGCTAATACACCTATTTGGATTTATACACAAAATAAAAACTTGAAAACAGATATTGAACATGTAGAAATTATTATTTTAACTGATTGTTCAATTGAAAATATTTTAATAGATTTATATCAAAAGGGAATTGGGAAATTGTTAGTAGAAGCGGGTCCAACCGTATCTTCAGCATTTCTACAATCTCAATATACGAATGAACTTATCTTATATTATGCCCCGAAAATTATAGGTGGTTCTGGTAATTATCAATTTTATCAAACTAAAAACATTTTTAGATTATCAGAAGTACCACAATTCGAAATTGTTAATTCCCAAATGCTTGAGCAAAACATTAAATTAGAGTTGCGAAAGAAGTGAATAATCATGTTTACCGGTATTGTTGAAGAAATAGGCACGATTAAAAAAATAACGACACAACAATCTGTAGTTAACTTAACAATTGATTGCGAGACCATCTTATCAGACATGCATATAGGAGATTCTATAAGTGTGAATGGCGCATGTTTAACTGTTGTTGATTTTAATAAGCATTCGTTTTCAGTACAAGTAATTAAAGGTACAGAAAATAAGACTTATCTAAATCATTTAAACCAATCTGCAGAAGTGAATTTAGAAAGAGCGATGAGTGGTCAAGGTCGTTTTGGAGGGCACTTTGTGCTCGGGCATGTAGATGAAGTAGCTAAGATTACACGTATACAAGCATCAGATAATTCTAAAATTGTAACAATAAAGCCTACTACTACACTTATTAAACAAATGGTGCCACAAGGATCCATAACTGTAGATGGCGTAAGTTTAACTATTTTTCAATTAAAAGATGCTGAATTCGACATTCATCTCATTCCTGAAACGCGAAGATCCACTATTTTAAATCAAAAACGTGTAGGCGATCCGGTCCATATTGAAACTGATATGTTATTCAAATATGTAGAGAGAATTGTCAGTAATAATGAATCAGGATTAAGCACCGAAAAACTTAGAGCATTTGGATTTTAGGAGGGGTAGTATGAAATTAGATAGTATAGATACAGCGCTTGCGGAGCTTAAAAAAGGTAAAAGTATTGTGGTCGTTGATGATGAAAACAGAGAGAACGAAGGCGACCTAGTAGCTGTGACAGAATGGATGCAAGATAATACCGTTAATTTCATGGCGAAATATGGTAGAGGACTCATCTGTGCACCAATTAGCAAAGATATAGCCAGAAAATTAGAACTCAATCCAATGGTGAGTCATAACTCTGATGTTTATGGTACAGAGTTTACTGTGAGTGTCGATCATATTAATACGACGACAGGTATTAGTGTTGGAGAAAGAACAATGACAGCAAAAGCGTTGATAGAAGAAAATGCAACAGCTAGTGATTTTAATAAACCAGGTCACTTATTTCCGTTAATTGCACAAGATAATGGTGTGTTAGAAAGACGTGGTCATACAGAAGCATCTGTAGATTTAGCAAAACTAACAGGAGCAAAGCCAGCAGCATTAATTTGTGAAATTATGAATGAAGATGGTTCAATGGCTAAAGGTGAAGAATTAGAAGCATTTAAGGAAAAGCATGAGCTTGTAATGATTTCTATTGAAGATTTAGAAACATATAGAAAATCACTCACATCTAAGTTAGAAGCAAAAGCAAAAGTAAAAATGCCTACTAAACATGGTAAGTTTGATATGTATGGTTTTACTTCACAGACGAGTGACGAAGAACTTGTGGCGATTGTAAGTGGAGACATAAAGAAAACTGAGAATGTGCGTATTCATTCTTCTTGTCTGACAGGAGATATTTTTCATAGTCAAAGATGTGATTGTGGAGAACAACTTGAAGCTTCTATGAAATATATAAGTGAACATGGTGGCATTATTTTATATTTACCTCAAGAAGGTAGAGGTATTGGTTTAATTAATAAGTTAAAAGCATATGAACTTATTGAACAAGGTTATGATACTGTGACAGCTAATATTGCTTTAGGTTTCGACGAAGATTTGAGAGATTATAAAGACGCCGCAAAAATTTTAAAGTATTTTGGTATTGAAAGCGTGAATTTGTTAAGCAATAATCCCAAAAAATTCGAAAGTCTAGAAACTTATGGTGTAAATATTGCGAAAAGAATTGAGCTAGTAGTTCCAACAAATAAATTTAATCAAGATTATATGGATACAAAAAAAGAAAAAATGGGTCATTTAATATAGGAGGGCAATAAGATGAATTTTGAAGGTAAATTAATAGGTTCAGATTTAAAAGTAGCAATTGTGGTAAGTAGGTTTAATGATTTTATTACAAATCGTTTATTGGACGGGGCTAAAGATACTTTAGTGCGACATGAAGTACCGAAAGAAAACATTGATGTAGCATATGTACCAGGTGCATTTGAAATTCCATTAGTAGCTAAAAAATTAGCTCAAAAAGGTGAATATGATGCTGTAATCACTTTAGGTTGTGTAATAAGAGGATCTACTTCTCATTATGATTATGTTTGTAATGAAGTGGCGAAAGGTGTTTCTAAGGCAAATGATATTGCTGATACACCAGTTATCTTCGGTGTTGTGACAACTGAAAATATTGAACAAGCAATAGAACGTGCCGGCACAAAAGCAGGTAATAAAGGTGCAGATGCAGCAATTAGTGCAATAGAAATGGCTAATTTATTAAAAGAAATATAATAGAACCAGACTGAAGCACTAACTTTTTTATAAAGGCTATAGGTGTTTCTACTAAAATAAAAAGAATTGGACTTAACGAAATCGTTATTGTCCAATTCTTTTTTGTTAAAGATTATTTTTTTAAAAGACGATATACTAAAGCACTAGCTGCTCCAAAGGCTGCAACTACACCTGTAACGATACCCGCTTTTTTCATTACTTCGGGTTTCATTAACTCTTTAAACATTAAATTTAAATTTTGAGGTCGTTCAGCTAGTCGTCTCATAAAGTAACTAAACCAATCATCCCCATATGGTACATAAATACAGAAATTGTTACCTTCACCAGCTATTTTCTCTGCTAAATCAGTACGGAAACCATATAACATTTGAAATTCGTACTGATTTTTTTCAATATTATTATCTTTGATAAATTGTTTTATATGTGTAATAACTTTATCATCATGAGTGGCAATTGAAGTTACATTTTTAGCGTTTAATAGTCTTTTTTCAATTAAACGTATGTAATTTTCGTCAATGTCTTCTTTAGTTTGATAAGCTATTGTATCAATTTCTTTATATGCGCCTTTAACCATGCGCAATCGTAATTCCGGATATTTTTCTACAAGTGTATCGGCTTCATATAAATAACCTTGAATTACGGTACCTACATTTTTGAATTCACCTTTTAAACGGTCTAACACTTGCGTGATGTCAAATAAACTATCATACTTTTCAGTATCGATATTAATATGCATATTATTAAACTCATTCGCTTTTAATAATATTTCACGTAGATTGCGATAAGCAAGATCTAAATCAAATTCAGAGCCTAACTGGCTTAATTTAATAGACATGTGACCATCTAAGCTATGATTATAAATAGCATACATCACTTCTAATATTTGATCTTTTGATTGAATTGCTTCACCTTCAGTTACAACAAATTCTCCAAGGCAATCTACAGTAACTGTAATTCCCTTGCTGTTTAGACGTTCAATTGTGTTTAATAAGGCTTCGATTGTATTGCCGGCAACCACTTTATTAGCACCGAGCATTGGACCGATTTCCTTAGCACTCTTATTTAAAAAAGGGTTGTTAGATAACCCGATAAAAAAATTTTTCACAATTGGCATATTAATTCCTCCCATTCTGCTTACAGCTGATCTTTCAATATAAGTGTAGCATGAATCTAAAGGGAATGAAATCGTTTACAATAGAATATATTACACTTTATTTTATTAAATACACTTATGATAAAGTGTTGATTATAAGATGCTTTTAATTTTTAAAACAAATTGAGTTTTTCGCGTCTATGGTTATCTTTAAAATGGAAAAAGTACATCGTATTTTGATACAATAAATATAATGAAATTTAACGAGAAGGGGAAGTATGTATTATGTGGAAATGGGAAACCGAAAAGGAAGCTAAAGGTGTCGTTGTAATTGCACATAACATGCTTGAACATACGGGAAGATACGCATATGTAATTACGATGCTTCGCCGAAATGGATATCATGTTATTATGGGCGATTTACCTGGACAAGGGCAAACGTCACGTTCTAACAAAGGTCAAATTGACAGTTTTGATGTATATCATGAGCATATTCTAGAGTGGATTAGAATAGCGAATGAGTATAAAATACCTACTTACGTGTTAGGTGTCGGTTTAGGTGGTTTAATTACACTTAATTTACTTGAAAAAGTAGAAGTACCAATTGAAGGTTTGATGCTTTTATCTCCACTTTTAGAATTTAAAAAGAGTAATAAATCTCGTAAAGACAAAATAATTTCAAATATAGGTAAAGTAGCTAAAGATACAAGATTTAAAGTAGGGATTACAGTTGAAGACTTAACACGAAACGAAGAAGTAATTGAAGAAACAAAAAATGACCAGTTGATGTTGCAAAAAGTAACTTATCATTGGTATAAACAAATCATAGAAATTATGAAAGAAACGGTAACACATTTAACTGATATTAAACCATTACCACTATTGTTAATGTATGGTCTAGAAGATCAAGTTGCGGATGTATCAACAATGGAATTAATTAAAGACAAAGTCACAACCGAAGAATTATATTTCAAAGCATGGGAAGGACTTTATCATGAGGTACATAATGAACCTGAAAGAGATGAAGTAATGAGATATATTTTGGCATTTTTAAATAATAGTGCTAGCAATAATGGCTTTATCGTTCATGATGAACATGAAGTATCTTAATTAAAAGAACCCTTATACTAAAATAGAGTAAGAAAAGCATCGGAAAACTTTAAATGTTATCTGATGCTTTTTTTATAAAATTATCAGAAGTATGGTGTATGTAAATCTATTAGAAAGATTAACAAAATAATATTGTGAAAAAAATAACAAAGTTATTGAAAAACTTATGAAATACTGTTATATTTATATTGTGAAATAAATCACAAACATTAACTAAATGATTGAATACGTGAGGAGCGTCATATAATGAAACAAATTAAAAATAATAAAGTAGTTTTAATAGGTGATGGGGCAGTAGGTTCAAGTTATGCTTTTGCGTTAGTAGCTCAAGGTGTTGCTGATGAATTAGTAATTATTGATTTAGACGAAGAAAAAGTTAAAGGCGACGTCATGGATTTAAATCACGGTGCGCCATATGGTGATTCACCAGTGAAAATCAAAGCAGGCGCATATAATGAATGTACAAATGCAGATTTAGTAGTTATTACTGCTGGAGCAGCTCAAAAACCAGGTGAAACACGCTTAGATCTTATCGAAAAAAACACCCAAATTTTTAAAGGAATTGTTTCTGAAGTTATGAAATCTGGATTTGATGGTATTTTCTTAATTGCAACCAATCCGGTAGATGTCTTAACATATGTGACATACAAAGTATCTGGTTTACCGAAAGAAAAAGTGATAGGCTCTGGGACAATTTTAGATACAGCACGTTTTAAATATGAATTAGCTGAAGAATTTGGCGTTTCACCAGGTAGTGTGCATGGTCAAATCATCGGTGAACATGGCGATTCAGAATTAGCGGTATGGTCTCAAGCTAATATAGCCGGTCAATCTTTATATCAATTTTTAAAAGATGACCCTGAAAAACAACACAGGGTTGAAGAGATTTTTACAAATACGCGTGATGCTGACCTACGATATAATACAAGCAAAGGGTGCAACGTATTATGGGATTGCAATGGGGCTATTACACATTACAAAAGCAATTTTAAATAACCAAAATGTTGTACTAACAGTTTCGAGTTATTTAGAAGGTGAATACAACCAAGAAGATGTCTATATTGGTGTACCAACACAAGTAAATAAAGAAGGTGCTGTAAAAGTTTTTGAAATGCCTCTAGACAGCCATGAGCGCGAATTATTCGAAAAATCAGCTACTATTTTGAAAGAAATGCAAAATAAAATATCTCATATAATTGCATAATTCATAGTTTAAATTTAAACTGTATATAAGATTAATTTTATTAAAAATTCTAATGTTAATTCAGTGAAGAATTTATTTACTAAGAATGATGTTTTTTGATAAATTAATTTTACATGTTTAACTTTATACTATGATTGGGGGATTATTCTATGGGGAAGACATTTACTGATAATGTTGATGGCGTTTTAAGATTAGAAATGGTGTTGAATGACATCGAAGATATCTTTAACAAAGTTCAAAAGCAGTACAAGATGTCGAAAGAAGAAATTTTGATTCTTTTAACGCTTTGGAAAGAAGGATCGATGACTTTAAAAGAAATGGATGATTTTGTGCACATTAAATCTTATAAGCGTACAAGAACTTATAATGATTTAGTGGAAAAAGCGTGGATCATTAAAGAAAGACCACAAAATGACGAACGTACAGTTATCATTCATTTCAATGAAGATTTAAAAGCGCAACGGGAAAGCCTTTTAAATTTCTTCAAAGAAGAAATTGAATCAAAATCAACTAGCATTCAAACTAGTCTTAAATCTATCATTAACTTATAGGGAATAAGCAAAGCCTCGGTAGTCAAATACCGAGGCTTTTGTTTGTCTTTTTTATTTTATTTTCGAATAAATTGTTAATAATCGTGATTGTGTTAAGAAATTATATCTTGAACTCATGAGGTATTCACAGTCTAAATTTTTTCAAGTGCACAGATAAACGGCGGGTTATTCTGTTGATTGATAAATTGATATTGCAATACATGTGCTTTAGTTTGATCAAACTGTGACAAATATTCAATTACAGCATCACGTTCTAATTTACCTTCATCATGACCATGGTAGATCACTAATATAATGACGCCTTCTGGAGCTAATATATCAAAAATTGAGTTGATAGCTGATAATGTACTTTCAGGGTGGGTAACAATCGATTTATCACCTTTAGGTAAATATCCTAAATTGAAAATGGCAAGCATCCACTTTACCGGCTTCAATCTCTTGAATATGCTGTTTTACATGCGCATGACTATCTTGAATCAACATTACATTGTCATAACCTTCAGTTTTTTGTTTTGTATTACTAATAGCTTCTGCTTGGATGTCAAATGCATATACTTTACCGTGAGGCACTTGTTGCGCAAGAAAAAGTGTGTCATTGCCATTACCACAAGTAGCATCTATGACAATGCTTTCTGATGTCATATGTTGTTGAAGCAACGTTTTCGCAAATGGTAAAATGCGTTCTAATTTCATGATTTTATCGTACTTTCAAAATGTTTTCCTTGATATGATTCTCTGCGACCTAGTTCATTATCAATTTCGTTCAGTACTTCCCATTTATTAACACTCCACATTGGACCTACCATTAAATCAATCGGACCATCACCAGTAATTCTATGAACAATCATTTCTTTTGGAATGATTTCTAATTGATCACAAACTAATTTAGTATATTCATCCTGTGACATAAATTCTAACATGCCTTTATCATACTGTTTCACCATTGGCGTGCCTTTAAGTAAATGAAGTAAATGAATTTTAATACCTTGGACGTCCATTTGAGCGACTTCTTTAGCCGTCTCCATCATCATCGTATAGTCTTCGCCTGGCAAACCATTAATAATATGCGTACAAATATTAATATTATGCTTACGTAATTTAGCGATACCTTCATAATATGTTTGCATATCATGCGCGCGATTGATTAAATCTGATGTTTCTTGGTGTACCGTTTGTAAGCCAAGCTCTACCCATAAATATGTACGCTCATTTAACTCTGCCAAATACTCAACCACATCATCAGGCAAACAATCAGGTCGTGTACCTATTGAAAGGCCAACAACACCAGGTTCCTTCAAAGCAGTTTCATATTTTTCACGTAATTCTTCGACAGGTGCATGCGTATTTGTAAATGCTTGGAAGTAAGCAATGTATTGACCGTCACTCCATTTTTCGTGCATTCTATCTTTAATTTGTTGAAATTGTACATCGATTGGATCCACACGATTACCTGCAAAATCTCCGCTACCCGCAGCTGAACAGAAAGTACATCCTCCATGTGCTACAGTACCGTCTCTATTAGGACAATCAAAGCCACCGTCAATTGCTACTTTGAAAATCTTTTGTCCAAATTTATTTTTTAAGTGATAATTCCAAGTGTGATATCTTTTATTCTCGAATGCGTAAGGGAAAAATTGTCCCATAAAACATTTTCCTTTCTGAATTCATTCTAGTTAAAGATTTTAACATATTTTAATGATATAGTGTTTAGTGTAAAATTAGAAATTTTTAAAATAGAGAGGAGCTTACTGTTATGAAAATGCCTAAATCAGTGTGGTGGTTAGTTATTGGGATGGCATTAAATATCACTGGCTCAAGTTTTTTATGGCCCTTAAATACAATTTATATGAATGAACAATTAGATAAAAGTCTTACAATGGCTGGTTTTGTCCTAATGATTAATTCGTTTGGTATGGTCATTGGTAATTTATTAGGTGGTAATTTATTTGATAAATTAGGTGGCTATCCAACGATTATGATAGGTACTGTTATATGTTTAATCAGTACAACACTCTTGAATTTCTTCCACGGATGGCCTTGGTATGCGGTTTGGCTCGTAGCATTAGGTTTTGGTGGGGGTATGATTATTCCAGCTATTTATGCACTTGCAGTGCGCTGCATGGCCTCAAGGTGGCCGCCAAACATTTAACGCAATCTATTTAGCGCAAAATTTAGGCGTCGCTATAGGAGCAAGATCCGGAGGTTTTGTGGCAGAGTTGAGTTTCAATTATATATTTATAGCTAACTTATTAATGTATGTAGCATTTGCAGTGGTAGCAATTACACAATTTAATATTAAACTTGATGTGAAAGTAAAATCGAATGATACGATGTCCTTATTATCTAAACAAAACAGAGTTCAATTTACTGCGCTGTCACTTTTATGTGTGATGTTTAGTATTTGTTGGATTGCATATATTCAATGGGAGAGTACGATTGCTTCTTTCACTCAAGAAATTAATATGTCAATGAGCCAATACAGTTTATTATGGACTGTTAATGGTATTATGATTCTGGTTGCACAACCGCTGATTATGCCGGTGATCAGGTTGCTAAAAGGTAATTTGAAATATCAAATGTTAGTAGGTATATCGATTTTCATAGTGTCATTTTTAGTGACGAGTTTTGCTGAACAATTTTCAGTGTTCATGATAGGTATGATTATACTGACATTAGGTGAAATGTTTGTTTGGCCGGCTGTTCCAACAATTGCAAACCAATTAGCTCCAAAAGGGAAAGAAGGAGCGTTTCAAGGGTATGTTAACTCAGCGACAACTGTTGGTAAGGCTTTTGGTCCACTTATAGGTGGGGTCCTTGTAGATACACTAAATATGCAAGCGATGTTTTTAAGTATGATAGGGTTATTAGTTATCGCAGTGTTTTTCTTAATGATTTATGATAAGAAATTACCAAAAGACGTATAAGTTATACGTGGAAAATAAAAAGTTTAATCATTTTCTCGAACAGGTGTAAGGTTGCCTGTTCGATTTTTTTATAAAAACTAATAAATCGCCACACAGAAACTTTTAGTGTAGCTTTATTTCACGTTTTCCACTTGAAATAAAACCTTTTTTCAAATATCATTAGTAATGTATAGGAGTAGTAACTTAAAAGCTTTTCTACAGAGAACTAGGAAAGGTGGAACCTAGTGTTAAGCATTGAGTGAACTTACCAGGACTTAAATGAATTTATAACATCTCTAACTATTAATTTAAATGAGCGCACATTTAATGTGAAACTGGGTGGTACCGCGGTGAAAGTCGTCCCTTTTGAAGTCGATAATAGTTTGAGGTGTTTTTTTATTGAATAGGAGGAAAAGTAGTGAACTACAATCATAATGAAATTGAAAAGAAATGGCAGGATTATTGGGCAGAACATAAAACTTTTAAAACGAGCGATAATTTAGGTCAAAAAAAATTCTATGCACTAGACATGTTTCCATACCCATCAGGTGCAGGACTTCATGTAGGGCATCCAGAAGGTTATACAGCTACAGATATTATTTCTCGTTATAAACGTATGCAAGGATACAATGTGTTACATCCAATGGGGTGGGATGCATTTGGTCTTCCCGCAGAACAATATGCCTTAGACACTGGGAATGATCCTCGTGAATTTACTAAAAAGAATATTCAGACGTTTAAACGTCAAATTAAAGAATTAGGTTTCAGTTATGATTGGGATAGAGAAGTGAATACTACAGACCCAGAATATTATAAATGGACGCAATGGATTTTTATTCAATTATATAATAAAGGACTCGCTTACGTAGATGAAGTTGCAGTAAACTGGTGTCCAGAACTTGGTACAGTACTTTCAAATGAAGAAGTTATTGACGGTTTGTCTGAACGTGGTGGCCACCCTGTGGTAAGAAAACCAATGAAACAGTGGGTATTAAAAATTACTGAATATGCAGATCGTTTACTTGAAGATTTAAATGACTTAGATTGGCCTGAGTCTTTAAAAGACATGCAACGTAACTGGATTGGTCGTTCAGAAGGAGTCGCTATCGCATTCGACGTAGAAGACAGTGATGCCCAAATTGAAGTGTTTACAACACGTGCAGATACTGTATACGGTGCAACCTTCTTAGTGTTAAGTCCTGAACATGAACTAGTAAATGAAATTACAACAGCTGATCAAGAAGCGGCTATCAAAGATTATCAACAAGAAGCGGCTAAAAAGTCAGACTTAGAACGTACAGGTTTATCTAAAGAAAAATCGGGTGTGTTCACTGGCGCATATGCAACGAATCCTTTATCGGGGCAACAAGTGCCAATTTGGATTGCTGATTATGTGCTTGCCACATATGGAACTGGTGCAGTTATGGCAGTACCAAGTGGAGACCAAAGAGACTATGAATTCGCAAAAACATTTGATTTGCCACTTTTAGAAGTTATCGAAGGTGGAGACTTATCGCAAGAAGCCTATGATGGAGATGGACCACATGTTAATTCAGGTGAGTTAAATGGTTTATACAACGAAGAAGCGATTGCTAAAGCAATTGAATTGTTGGAACAAAAAGGTGCGGGTACTCGCAAAGTAAATTATAAATTACGAGACTGGTTATTTAGTCGCCAAAGATATTGGGGTGAACCAATACCTGTAATTCATTGGGAAGATGGTTCAATGACCACTGTTCCAGAAGAAGAACTACCATTACTTTTACCTGAAACGGATGAAATCAAGCCTTCAGGTACAGGTGAATCTCCATTAGCTAACATTTCAGATTTTGTTAATGTGGTTGATGAAGAAACTGGAATGAAAGGTCGTCGCGAAACAAATACGATGCCACAATGGGCAGGTAGCTGTTGGTATTATTTAAGATATATTGATCCTGATAATGACCAAATGCTTGCAGATCCAGAAAAATTAAAACACTGGCTACCGGTTGATTTATACATTGGTGGTGTAGAACACGCAGTACTTCACTTATTATATGCGAGATTCTGGCATAAAGTTTTATATGATTTAGGTGTAGTTCCTACTAAAGAACCATTCCAAAAATTATTTAACCAAGGCATGATACTTGGTGAAGGTAATGAAAAAATGAGTAAGTCAAAAGGTAATGTAATCAACCCAGATGATATCGTGAAATCACATGGTGCTGATACTTTACGTATGTATGAAATGTTTATGGGACCACTTGATGCGGCAATTGCATGGAGCGAAAATGGCCTGGACGGCTCTAGACGTTTCTTAGATAGAGTTTGGCGCTTATTAGTAACTGATGATGGTTTGATTTCCGATAAAGTGGTAAACAATAACAGTAAAGCTTTAGATAAGAGTTATCATCAAACAGTGAAAAAAGTAACTGAAGATTATAATACGTTGAATTTCAATACTGCAATAAGTCAACTTATGGTATTTATTAATGATTGTTATAAAGCAGATGAAATTTACAAACCATACATTGAAGGTTTCATTAAAATGTTGGCACCAATTGCGCCACATATATCTGAAGAATTATGGACGCAACTTGGACATGAAGAAACAATCACTTATCAACCATGGCCTTCATATGATGAATCATTACTCGTTGATGATGAAATCGAGATTGTTGTTCAAGTGAACGGTAAAGTACGTGCTAAGATTAATATTCCTAAAGACACTTCAAAAGAAGAAATGGAACAATTAGCACTTGGTAATGAAAATGTTAAGGCTGAAATTGAAGGTAAAGAGATTAAGAAAGTCATTGCAGTACCGAAAAAATTAGTTAACATTGTAGCTCAATAATAACAGGAGGAATTATTTATGGAATCTATAACAATTGATGAATTAAAAGAGAAAATTTTAGATAGTGACCCAATTCATATCGTTGATGTTAGAACAGATGAAGAAACAGCTATGGGTGTGATACCAGGCGCAGAAACAATACCGATGAATCAAGTTCCGGATGAATTAAATCATTTTAATAAAGATGAAACATACTACATCATCTGTAAAGTGGGCGGTCGTAGTGCACAAGTAGTACAATACCTTGAGCAAAATGATATCCATGCAGTTAACGTTGAAGGCGGCATGGATGCATGGGGCGACGAAGGTTTAGAAATCAATAGTATTTAAGTTAAAATAAAGCTTATAATATTGAATTGAAAATATTGTAAGTTTTATTTTTAGAGCGTTTATTGCAATTTTAAAATGTCGACAAAGTCTCTGACTTTGTTGGCATTTTTTTGTGCAGTATTCCATAAGCGCAACATCATCTTATAGTCTTTAGCTATGAACTTGTCGAAGACAAAGATTACTTCAAAGAAAAATACAAATCAAAAAAACAAACAAAATGCTATAAGCGCATTTTGTTTGTTTTTTTTGATTTGTGAAGCTTATATTTCAGCATTAAAGATGAAATTCACCCGCGTTTGAACCGGCTACATTACCAGTGACTAAAGCGCTTGTGATATTATATCCACCTGTGTAACCATGTATATCTAATACTTCACCGCATAAAAATAACCCTGGTACGTGTTTTGACATCATAGATTTAGGGTGTATTTCTTTTAATGACACACCACCACCAGTTACAAAAGCTTTATCGATGGGCAACGTTCCATTGACAGTAAAAGTAAATCCTTTAAATAATTCAACTAATTTATTAATTTGTGCATTTGAAATATGGTGAGCAGTTAAGTCATCACTAATTTGTGCTTGTTCAATAATGAATAATAAATAACGTTCTTCGATTAACCCGTGCAAACTATTTTTAATATATTTGTCAGGTGTATCTTTTAATATATTTCTAATTTGTGCTTCTAATTGAGCGACACTCAGATTTGGAAAAACATCAAGTTGCATCTGAATCTCTTTTTGTTTTTGACTTTTTTGCTCTTTATATACAAATTGACTACATCTCAGTGCGGCAGGTCCACTTATACCAAAATGTGTGAATATCATATCCATTTGATGTGTGATACGTTGTTTGCCATTCTTTTTTAATACGGATAGTGCAACATCTTTTAAACTTAATCCTTTTAAACGTTTGTTCTTAATAAATGGTTCAGAAGATGTTATAGGGACTTCGGTTGGAAATAATTCTGTAATTGTATGCCCTAAATGTTTAGCGAATTTATAACCATCTCCAGTAGAACCAGTTTTGGGTACACTAGTACCACCAGTCGCAATAATAAGACTCTTACATTCAAATTGTTGTTGATTATTTAGCATAACTTCAAACGTTTGTTGGGGCGTATATTCAATAGATTGAACAGTTGATTCTTCTTTAACGTCGACATTATTTTGTTGTAACGTATGAATGAGTGCATCTACCACGTCTTGTGCTTTATTAGATACTGGAAACATACGACCATGATCTTCTTCTTTTAAACCTACACCTCTGGATTCGAAAAATTGAATGATGGATTCATTATCAAATACAGAGAAAGGGCTATATAAAAACTTTCCATTACCCGGTATGTTTTTAATAATTTCATCATAAGGAAGGCGGTTAGTAACATTACAGCGGCCACCACCAGAAATTTTCAGCTTGCGACCCAATCCTTTTTTCTTTTCAATTAATAAAACATTTTCACTATTTTGACTTGTCATGCAGCGGCAGCCATGAGTCCACTTGGCCCACCACCGATTATAATTGTTTGATACATTTTATTGCCTCCCTTAGCTATATAGTGTTATTTTATAGTAATATACTTTTGAAAAAAAGTAGTTATAACGTTATTATTAAAGTTATGAGTGTAAAAATTAATTTGAGATAGGAAGATCTGAATGAGTGAAAGTAAAGAATTAGTGAGGGGCACCTTTTTAATTACGCTTAGTATTTTGATTACTAAGGTTTTAGGTGTTATATATATTATTCCATTCTACTCGATTATTGGTGGAGAGGAAAATTTGGCGCCTTTCAACTATGCATACACCCCGTATAATATAGCGATTGCTATTGCAACTGCGGGCGTCCCATTAGCGACTGTCTAAATATGTATCTAAATATAATGCAATGGGCGCGTATAGGGTAAGTGAGAAACTGTACAAATCAAGCTTTCTTGTTATGACTGTAACAGGATTTATAGGTTTTTTCATCTTATATTTATTAGCTCCAACAATTGCATCTATTACTTTAGCAAATAAAGCAGGTGCAAATGGCGGATGGTCAGTAGATGAAATTACATGGATTATTAGAATTATTAGTATGGTAGTTATTTTTATCCCGCTACTTGCTACATGGCGTGGTGTGTTCCAAGGTTACAAATCTATGGGACCGACGGCAGTGTCAGAAGTTATCGAACAAATCGCACGTATACTATTTATTTTAGTTGGTAGTTATTTAGTGCTTAATGTATTTAACGGTAGTGTACTTGCGGCTAATGGTATTGCTACATTTGCAGCGGCTGTAGGAGCAATTGCAGGGATTTTCACGCTATGGTATTACTGGAGAAAAAGAAAGCCTAATATTGAAAAAATGGTTGCAACGGATACAACGGGTATCGATGTATCATACGGTAAAATGTATAAGGAAATTATTTCTTACAGTATCCCGTTCGTCATTGTGAGTTTAAATTTCCCATTATTTAATTTAGTCGATCAATTTACACATAACAGTGCACTCGGTTTAGTCGGCGTTCCAAGTCATATGCATGACTATTTCTTTACAATTTTAAATATGACGACAAACAAAATTGTGATGATTCCAACAGCATTATCAGCAGGTTTTGCAGTAAGTTTAATTCCATTTATTACGAAAACTTATGCAAAAGGTGAATTGCATGAGATGCACAGACAAATGCGTACGTCGTTAGGTGTTTTAATGTTCATCACAGTGCCTGCAAGTTTAGGTATTATGGCATTAGCGTTACCATTATATACAGTCTTTTATAGTTATAATGTTGATGGTAGCCAAATGCTATTCTACTATGCGCCAGTAGCGATTCTAATTGGTTTACTGAGTGTAACAGCATCTATGTTACAAGGTATTGATAAACAAAAATTAACAGTATTTGTTATATTAGCAGCAGTTGTAATAAAAGTAGTATTAAATACGCCATTAATTTTAGCGTTCCATTCTGTCTGGTGCGATATTAAGTACGGCAATTGCATTGTTATTTGCAGTATCATGTAATCTGTATATACTTAAAAAACACGCTAAATTTGATTTTTCAGAAACATGGTTACATTTTGGTAAAATATTCTTATATAGCTTAATTATGATGATATCAGTTGAGTTAACATTCTTTATCTTACAATTATTTATTTCAACACAATCTAAATTTGGATCGCTGATTATAATTATTGTTAGTGTAATTGTAGGTATGTTAGTTTATGCTAGCATGACAATGAAGACAAGGCTTGCAGATCAGTTTTTAGGTGATATTCCACAGAAAATTAGACGTAAGTTAGGTATTGCGAGAATGAGAATAGATAAATTCTTAGCTAATATGGGCGTAGGAACACGTACAGAAGTGAAACAGTTATTAAAAAAAGGCAATGTTACCGTGAATGATAAAAAAGAGAAGTCACCAAAAATTCAAATTAATCCAGAAACGGATATTGTAAGCGTCAATGAAACGCAAATTCAGTATATAGATAAAATCTATTTGATGTTAAATAAACCAAAAGGGTATTTATCAGCTACTGAAGACAATAATCAACAGACTGTTATAGACTTAGTAGATGAATTTAGATATTTAGAACTATTTCCAGTTGGTCGTTTGGATAAAGATACTGAAGGGTTATTGCTCATCACGAATGATGGGCAGTTTAACCACCAATTGATGAGTCCAACAAAGCATGTTTCTAAGACATATGAAGTGATTTCTGAAAAAACTATTACAAAAAATGATATAGAATCCTTTAAAACGGGTATTGAATTAAATGAGGGATTGGCGAAACCTGCTCAATTAGTTGAAGGTGATGAAAAGAACAAATCATTTGTCACAATATACGAAGGAAGGTATCATCAGGTTAAGCGTATGTTTCATGCTATAGATAATGAAGTTTTAGCTTTGAAACGTATTAGCATTGGCGACTTAAAGCTAGATTCAGCATTAGCGCCAGGAGAATTTCGTCATTTAACTCAACAAGATTTTAAACAATTAGGATTAAAATAATGAAGAGGTGTTTTTATGTCAAATTTATTTAAAGCAGTATTAGGAATCGGTGGAGCAACTGGTCGCAGTTGTTCTTTCTAAAAAAGAAAATAGAGATAGATTGAAAGATGAGTATGGCAAATACAAATCTAATCCAGAATCATATAAGCAAAACGCGAAAGATATCGCTAGTCAAATTAGTTCAAAAGCAGGCGAAACTTATAGCGAAGTAAAACAAGATCCTAAAGGTTATGCTTCAAAAGTAAAACAAGACCCTAAAGGTTACCTTAAAGATCAGAAAAATAATTTCAAAAATAGTGTTAAAAAAGAAGACGTAGAGATTGAAGAAGCTAGATTCGATGATGAAGGCGGAGATCCTTCTAATAATCTACGTGTCGTAACTGAAGAAGAATTAAAAAATAATAGTAATAAACGTGATAATAAATAGTAAATTACTATTTGGCGACCTAGTTCACTTTAATGAACTAGGTTTTTTTATGCGTGTGGGACAGAAATCTATATTTTTAACAAGATTTCGTCGTATGAACCCGACCCGACAAAGTAGACTAGAAAATGGAATACAAGCGCTGAAGCGCTTTTTCAATTTAGTCAATCACTGCGAAATTAATCATTGAGGCTGAGATATGTATTTTATCTCACCTTCTTTTTTATATTAATACAGATTTTGAAATATATTAATATATATAGGTTGAACTGTTTTATCTGTTAGCGAAACAGTTGGAATTTTTAAAAAATAATGACATCTCACTGTAGTTTCTGCCACACATCATGTAAAATATTAAATATATAAGTTTGGAGAAGGAAGTGGATCACAAATGTGGAAAGACAAAGTGAAAGAATATGAAGATCTAATCATTGAAGATTTGAAAGGTTTATTATCTATTGAGAGTGTTAGGGAAGATAATAAAGCATCGACCGAATATCCAGTTGGACCTGGTCCACGAAAAGCCTTAGATTACATGTACAAAATAGCTGAACGCGACGGATTTGGCACACATGATGTAGACCATATTGCTGGTCGAATTGAAGCGGGTGCTCGGAGAAGATGTTTTTGGTATATTATGCCATGTTGATGTCGTACCTGCTGGAGAAGGTTGGGATTCTGACCCATTTGATCCAGTTGTGACAGACGATAAAATTATTGCAAGAGGTACGCTTGATGATAAGGGACCAACAATTGCGGCGTACTATGCAGTTAAAATATTAAATGATATGAATGTAAATTGGAAAAAACGTATACATATTATAATAGGCACTGACGAAGAATCTGATTGGCAATGTACTGAGCGTTATTTTGAAACTGAAGAAATGCCTGCTTTAGGATTTGCACCAGATGCAGAATTCCCTGCAATTCACGGCGAAAAGGGTATTACTACTTTTGATGTGATTCAAAACGAAAAAGCAGAAGACCAAGACGAGCCAGAATATGAATTAATTTCATTCAATTCAGGACAAAGATATAATATGGTACCTGATGAAGCTGTGGCGAATGTATCTGTAAAAGAAAACATGACTGATGTCATTCAAAACTTCGAACAATTTGTTCACGAGAACAATATTGAAGGGGAAAGCATCGTTGATAGTGGCGTACTTGTATTAAAAGTTCAAGGAAAAGCCGTACACGGTATGGATCCTTCTATAGGTGTTAATGCTGGTTTGTACTTGTTGAATTTCTTATCTAGTCTAGATTTAGACAAAACAGCAGCTAATTTCGTGAATTTCAGTGAAAAATATTTATTTAATTCTCATTTTGGAGAAAAAATGGGTATGAAATTTCACACAGATGTTATGGGTGATTTAACGACGAATATAGGTGTCATGTCTTATGACAATGTTGAAGGTGGAACATTTGGTGTTAATTTAAGATATCCACAAGGATTTGAATTTGAAGAAGCAATGACGCGCTTCAAGAGTGAAGTTCAACCACTTGGATTTTCAATTGAATTAGGTAAAAACCAAACACCGCATTATGTAGAAAAAGATGATCCCTTCGTTCAAACGTTAGTACAAGCCTATAGAAATCAAACAGGTGACGAAACAGAACCATACACAATTGGTGGTGGCACATACGCACGTAATTTAGACAAAGGTGTTGCCTTTGGCGCAATGTTCAGTGATTCTGAAGATTTAATGCACCAAAAAAATGAATATATCAGTAAAAAGCAATTGTTTGATGCGACGAGTATCTACTTAGAATCACTATATACTTTGTGTGTGGAGGAATAAATATGACAAAAGTATTAATAAATGAAAGATTACTAGAGGAAAAAGATGCGAATGTAGCTTATAACGATAGAGGATATGTATTTGGTGATGGTATTTATGAATATATAAGAGTTTATGACAATCATCCTTTTACTGCCAATGCGCATTTTGAAAGATTATTAAGAAGCGCTAAAGAAATTGGCTTAGAATTAAACTATACAGTTGATGGCCTTATAGAACTTGTACGAGAACTGATAGTCGCTAATGGTATTGTTAATGGCGGCGTATATATTCAAGTGACGCGTGGTACTGCGCCGCGTGATCATGCCTTTCCTACGCCATCAGTAAAAGCGAATATCACAGCTTTTACAAAATCTTATGACCGTCCATACAAATTATTAGAAGAAGGCATAAACGCCGTAACGACTGAAGATATCCGCTGGTTAAGATGTGATATAAAAAGCTTGAATTTATTAGGCAATGTATTAGCAAAAGAATATGCTGTTAAATATAATGCACAAGAAGCAATCCAACACCGTGGTGAAACTGTTACAGAAGGATCTTCAAGCAATGTTTACGCAATTAAAGATGGCGTGATTTATACGCACCCAATCAATAACTATATTTTGAATGGTATTACGCGTATGGTAATAAAAGAAATTGCTGAAGAAAAAGGTATTTCGTTTAAAGAAGAAACATTTACTTTAGAATTTTTAAAAAATGCGGATGAAGTTTTGGTTTCAAGTACATCAATTGAAGTGATGCCAGTTGTTAAATTAAATGGTGAAGCTGTAGGTGATGGAAAAGTAGGACCAATCACTAAATCGCTACAAGAAGGATTTAATAGATATATTGACACGCATAGTTAATAATTTCAATAAATGGATAGAAAATGTAACATATATTAAGGTCAAATTATGTTATAATTCTTACTGAGCCGTTTAATAGAATTCCATAAAGGTATGGAATCAAAATGTGAATTTTAATTTCTCATTTATAGTTGAAATAAAGTATTAAAGATTATAAAATCTTTTATAAGTCGTGAAATTTGGAAGTAAAAAATTTCACAAAAAAAGATAGAGAAATATTAAATTAATACTCTGTTAAGAGCTAATTTATGATATGATGTAAAAGTTATTGTAAATTAGCTCAGACAGTATGAGTATTAATAAATTAAAAAGAACTTGAACCATGATGGGACAATGTGTCAGTCATAAAACTTGAGGCTGCACAATTTTGGTTGGAGTTTATAATTTTGAATTAAAAAATTATTATATATGGCTCTCGAAAATTCTTTTCAGGAGCCATTTTCTAGTTGAAAGTGAGGTGAACGTGTTGGAGCAGTTTTATCAATTAGGATGGACGCTTGATTCAGCAGGTGGTGCATCTGGTGAAGCTTATATGGCTGAACAGGATGGGCAGAAATTATTTTTAAAAAGAAATTCAAACCCCTTTATCGCAGCCTTATCTGCTGAAGGTATTGTGCCAAAACTAGTTTGGACGAAACGAATCGAAACTGGAGAAGTTGTAACGGCGCAACATTGGAAAAATGGTAGAGAACTTACTTTCAATGAAATGCATGAACAAAGAGTAGCTAATTTATTGAAAAAAATTCATAGTTCTAGAACACTATTGAATATGTTAAAACGAATGGAAATGGAGCCGATCACACCAGATATTTTGTTAAATAAAATTAACGCTTCATTATCTAGAGAAGTTTTAACGCATCATGTAGTAAGAAAAGCATTAACGTATTTAGAAGACCATATGCCTAATTTAGATCCACGTTTCTTTACCGTTGTACACGGCGATGTTAACCACAATAATTGGCTATTATCAGATCGTGATGAGCTTTACTTAGTTGATTGGGAAGGCGCGATGATTGCTGATCCTGCAATTGATTTAGGCATGCTCGCTATACAATTACGTTCCTGAAAAAAATGGCCTCACTGGTTAGATGTTTATGGAACTAAAGACTCAATGGACTTACAAAAACGTATGAAATGGTATACAGTTATTCAGTCTATAGGTATGGTCCAATGGTATGAAGAACAAAAGCGCTACAAAGATATGAATATGTGGCTCAAATTCTTAAATGAAGTAATGAATAACAATGCTTTTATATAAGGAGTTATCAGAATGAGAATGCGTTACAAGCCTTGGGCAGAAGATTATTTGAAATCACATCCTGAACTAGTGGATATGGATGGTAGTCATGCAGGGCATATAAGTGACTGGTTTGATAAAGACCAAGAGATATACATTGAAATAGGATCAGGAATGGGACAGTTTATTACAACACTTGCCGGACAAAACCCTGACATAAATTTTATTTCTTTGGAACGAGAAAAAAGTGTAGTGGTTAATATTGTAGATAAAGTTAAAGAACTTGGTCTTACTAACATTAAATTGATTTGTAACGATGCACTGGAGCTCAATGAATATTTCAAAGATGGCGAAATTGATCGCATATATTTGAATTTTTCAGATCCATGGCCTAAAAAACGACATACTAAACGCAGATTGACGTATCATACGTTTTTAGCACTGTATAAGCAAGTTTTGAAAGAAGACGGAGAACTTCACTTTAAAACTGACAACAGAGGTCTTTTTGCTTATAGTTTAGAGAGTATGTCTCAATTCGGCATGTATTTTACTAAACTCAATTTAAATCTTCATCAAGAAGATGACGAAGATAATATAGAAACTGAGTATGAAAGAAAGTTTTCTGACAGAGGTTCAAGAATTTATCGAATGGAAGCAAAATTCCATAAAAATTTATAATGATTTTCAAATTAAAAGCAAGCAATCTATTAGTTTTGATATGCTCCCTTCAAAGTAGACACTTAAAAAGTAAAAACTTTGAAGGGAGTTTTTTTGTGTCTCAAAAACTTAAAGTAGATTTAAATTCACTTCTTATTGCCTTTGACAAATATGAAGAAGGCATGAGTTTTGCGAATATTGTAGATGAATTAAACCTAGATATTCATACAGGTATATTAAGAGATAAATACTATCAATATTTAGATAAAGGTATGGAATCGTTGATTCCAAAATCAAATAACAATAGTTATTCAAAAGAATTTAAAATGAACGTTGTTGATGAATATTTTCATAGTGAGTTATCTTATCGAGATTTAGCGATTAAATACAACGTGCCATCACATAAGACTATAATTAATTGGACAAAACGTTATACTGAGGATAAAGAGAACCAAAATTATTCTTCAATATCTGAGGTGTATATAATGAAAGCGAAAAAAACGACTTATGAAGAAAAATTAAATATCGTTAAATTTTATCTGGATAATGAATTAAGTTACAAAGAAATAGCCCAAAGATTTAATGTTACTTACGGTCAAGTGTACCAATGGATACAAAAATATAAAGAGCATGGCAGCTGACGGTCTAATCGATGGTCGAGGTAAAGGTAAACCTCAATCAATATTAACTTCTGAAGAAGTTAATGAAGCTGAAATTAAAGCATTAAAAGAACGTAATAAAATTTTAGAAATGGAAAATAAAGTTTTAAAAAAATATCAAGAAATAGAAAGAGAGATGATGAATCAAAAATCAAACAAATCACGGCATACGAAACGATCCAAACGCTAAAAGAAGAATATCCTGTTCAACAACTATGCCAAACGCTTGGAATTTCAAGATCCAGTTATTATAAATGGATTCATCGCGTACCTACACAAAGAGATGTAGAAAACGAATCTTTAATGGAAGACATACAAGAAATATATGATAAATATAAAGGCATTTATGGTTACAGACGTATTTACATTTATATTCGAATTAAATTAGGTAAAAAAGTGAATCAGAAGCGTATTTATCGATTAATGAAAAAACTGAGGCTAACTGCTGTCATACGTCGTAAGAGAACACCATATAAACGTTCAACGCCTCAAATCACAGCTGAAAATATATTGAATCGTGAATTTCAAGAAGATAAACCTAACGTTAAATGGTTAACTGATGTAACTGAGTTTCGACTTAAAGCTGGAAACAAAGTATATTTAAGTGCTATTTATGATTTAGGTACAAATAAAATAGTTAGTTATGAAACAAGTGCTTCAAATAATAATCAACTCGTATTTAACACTTTTGATAAAGCAGTATGTAATATGGACTCTACCGAAGGTATTCTTTTGCATAGTGAACGAGGGTACCAATACACATCTAGGCGATTTAGAGATAAATTAAATCGCTTTGGCGTAATTCAAAGTATGTCGCGTGTTAGTAGATGTATAGATAATGGACCAATGGAAAGTGTTTGGGGGATTATTAAAAGTGAGATTTATAGAGGAAATAAACATTATTTATTTGAGAATATAGAAAGAGCTAAAATTATTATAGATGATTATATTCATTTTTTTAATAATGAGCGCATCACATTAAAAATGGCTGATCTCGCTTAATACGAGATCAACCTAAAATTTAATTATTTACTTGTCTACTTGACTGGGTGCAGTTCAGTTTCTAATGGATTGTCGCTTTTCTATTTAAAATATTCCGATTTTGAAAACGCATGTTTGCCTCGGGTATGGGAGTGGGACAGAAATCTAATTTTTCTAATAAGATTTCGTCGTCCCACCCTGGCAAAGATGACTAGAAGTGAAACAAGCTTCATATTATGCGCGTTTTCACTTCAGTCATCTACTGCCAATATAGCAATAGAGTTGAGATATTATTTGTTTTACAGACTCATACTATTCTACTAGGCGTCAGCGCTTTAAAAAATCGGTACAATTAAACCTTATTTAGAGCACATTAAAAATTATCATGGTGACATTCCTGTATATATCGTTGTCGCAGGCAATGGAAGTGAACCAAATTATTTATCTATTCTAGATGATTTTGGTAAAACACCTTTAGTTACATATGGAATGTTTATCAAAGAACAAAAAAAGAAATATAAAAATGACAAGTTTAATACACAAAACTGGCCATACAACGAGATTAACGATGAACTTATTTGTCCGAATAATTGTAGATTACCTTTTATAAAGTATGATTATAGAAATGATAAATATGGTTTTAGAAGAGATTTCAAACTATATGACAGTGATAGTTGTAACGGATGTTTATTAAGAAATCAATGTATTAAAAATAACTCACTATCTAATAAAAAGTAATGAAGAATTAGAATTGGGGATATTTTAAATTTCAAATCATTGCCTTTATTTTACGTAGTAAATGTATTGTATTACTATAGTAAGTAATTGACGTTGTTAAATGAAAGGTGAGGAGGAATTAAATGATGAAATTAGGTAATTATAAAGTACATTATTTAAATGGGGGTATTACTCATATTGATGGGGGCGCAATGTTTGGCGTTGTACCTAAAGCATTATGGACAAAGAGATATGAAGTAAACGAAAAAAATCAAATCCCATTACCGACGCATCCGATACTTATCCAAACTGAGGACAAAAATATTGTTGTTGATACTGGTGTTGGTGCGGGAAAATTAACTGATAAAGAACGTAAAATATTTGGTGTCCATTATGAGAGTGATATGGAAAATGATTTAAAAGCGTTAAATCTAACACTAGAGGATATTGATTATGTATTAATGACTCATCTTCATTTTGACCATGCAACTGGGCTAACGGATAACGATGGGCACGCTATTTTCAGTAATGCAATCCATGTCATTCAACAAGACGAATGGCATGAGTTCCAAAGTCCAAATATACGTAGTAAATCGACTTACTGGCAGAAAAATAATGGAGATTTTAAAAATAAATTAATGCTTTTTGAGAAAGAGATAGAAATATATCCTGGCATTCAAATTCGTCATACTGGGGGACATAGTTACGGACATTCAGTAGTAACAATAGAAAGTGAAGGAGAAAAAGCAGTGCACATGGGAGACATCTTCCCGACACTGGCTCATAGAAATCCATTGTGGGTAACAGCATATGATGACTATCCTATGCAATCCATAAGAGAGAAAGAACGTTTAATTCCAAACTATATTATGCAAGATTATTGGTTCTTATACTATCATGATGCTAATTACTTTGCTGTGAAATTTGATAAGAATAAATTGAATGAAATAGAAACTTATATTTCGAGAAATTAAAAAGGTTAAAGTTATGAACGAAGAGATATGGATAATCACTGTTTTAGAAACGGATGGGTGTGGTCCTTGTGTCTATACAGTGTAAACCTTTATCTCTTGTCTTGTAATGTTTATCAGTGCTTTGAGCGATTGATACATTACATGTTCAAAACTTTAACCTTTTATGATTCACATTCAATAATATCTATAACTTCTCCACTTTTTGCATCTGCAAAAAAGTCATAATATGTTAATGTTTTATTGTTTTGTGTGGTAATACCACCTTGAAAAACAATAAAATTATCATCGGATTTTTTATACGTAATCGGTTCATTCAATATATAAGATCCTACAACATTCATAAAGTATGTTCTTACTTCAGTAATAATTTTATCTGGATCGTGATATTGTAGATCTTTTTGACGTTTATAAAAATAAGTCGCTCCGACAATTGTTGTTAGTGAAATAAATAAGATGATAAGCCAATTCTTTTTATTTAACATAACACAATCTACCTCCAATAAAGTCATATTTATAGTTTACCATAATGAAGATGATATAATAAATAGTAAGGAGTGAGGGACATTGAATATAGACAATAATAAAACATTAGCTAGAATGAAAACATTAACAGAATTACATGGGGCACCTGGTTTTGAAGATGATGTAAAAGCATACCTTAAATCAGAATTAGAACCATTTGTAGATGAGTTTGTTTATAATCGCATGGGTGGCATTTACGGTGTTAAACGTTCGAAAGTAAAGAATCCAAAGCGTGTAATGGTGGTCTGCTCACATGGATGAAATTGGCTTTATGATTACAAATATTACAGAAAACGGTATGATACAATTTACAAATTTGGGTGGCGTTGCTACAGATATTTGGCAAGGTCAACGACTTAAAGTAAAATCGCGTAAAAATGAAGAAATCATCGGCGTGGTGGCGAATATACCTAAACATTTTAGGACAGGTAATGAAGGTGCACCTAAAATAGAAGATTTACTTTTAGATATTGGCTGTGAAAATCCAAAAGAGGTAAGAAAACGTGGCATTGAAATTGGTGATTCAATTGTTCCAGAAACACCGTTCACACAATTATCAGAGCATCGTTTCTCAAGTAAGGCTTGGGACAATCGTTATGGTTGTCTGCTTAGCATTGAATTATTGGAATTATTAAAAGATGTAGAGCTTGGCTATGACTTATATGTAGGTGCTAATGTCCAAGAAGAAGTTGGTTTAAGAGGAGCTAAAGCGTCTGCTGAATTGATAGACCCTGATGTGGCTTTTGTAGTAGACTGTTCACCAGCTAATGATATGAAAGGTAAACAGAATTTATCTGGAGAATTAGGTGTCGGCACATTAATTAGAATTAAAGATGGTACGATGCTACTTAAACCAATTTTTAGAGATTACCTATTAGATTTAGCTGACCAATTTAAAATTAAGCATCAATATTATATTTCACCTGGTGGTACTGATGGTGGAGAAATCCACAAAGCAAAAATCGGTATCCCAACCGCAGTAATTGGAGTTTGTGCACGATATATCCATAGTACAAATGCAGTGTTTGATATAAGAGATTACGAAGTCGCAAGAGCATTATTAACACAAGCTACAACTCAATTAGATGATTCTAAAATTGAAGAATTACAATATAAATAACACACTAAGGAGTGATTGGATGCAACAATTAGAAACTGAACAACAATTTGAGCAACTTAAAAACGAGCAAACAGTATTTTTATTTACGGCTGATTGGTGTCCTGATTGTAAAGTGATTGAACCTGAATTACCACAGTTGGAGGAAAAATACACTAATTACAAATTCATCTCAGTTGATAGAGATAAATTTATAGATATTTGTGTGGAAAATGGAATTATGGGTATACCAAGTTTCTTAGTTTTCCGTAATGGCTCACAAATCGGTAGTTATATTGGAAAAGAAAGAAAATCCATTGAACAAATTGATAACTTTTTAGCTTCTTTATAAAAAATTTTACTTCGTAAATAATTAATGTTGAAATATAAAAATATATACCCTTAGAACTTACATTTTTTCTGTTCCTAAGGGTGTATTTATTGTAAACTATAATAAGGCACGTAAATAGGAGTGTTAACAATGAATGTCTTTCAAATGAGAGATAAATTAAAAGATCGATTAAGCAAACCAGAAGTAAAGTTTACTTTTAATCGTGAAGATGAAACGCTACGTATATCTAGAGTAGACAATGGCAAGGGCGTCACTGTTAAAGTTGCTACGATAGTAGCTAAATATAAAGAACAAAAAGAAAATATAGTAGATGAAATTGTATATTATGTAGAAGAAGCAATTGAACAAATGAAAGGGGAGGGGCTATCAGAGGTTAATAGTGCTCAAATCATGCCAGTACTGAGATCCCCAAGCTTTGATAAAAAAGACAAAGATGGTAATGCATTTGTTATAGAAGAACACACTGCAGAAACAAATATTTACTATGTAGTTGATCTAGGGAAATCATATCGTCTTATGGATGAAAAAATGTTAGAGTCAATGAAGTTATCTAAGCAACAATTAAAAGAAATGGCTTTATTTAATGTGCGAAAATTAGAAAATAAATATACTACAGATGAAGTAAAAGGCAATATATTTTACTTTATTAACTCTAACGATGGCTATGATGCGAGTAGAATCTTAAATACAACATTTTTAAATGAAATACAAGACCAATGTGAAGGAGAAATGTTAGTTGCAGTGCCACATCAAGATGTCTTGATTATTGCAGATATCCGTAATAAAACGGGTTATGACGTAATGGCACATTTAACTATGGAATTCTTTACAAAAGGCTTAGTGCCTATCACATCATTATCATTAGGTTACGACAAAGGTCATTTTGAGCCTATTTTCATCTTAGGAAAAAATAACAAACAAAAAAGAGATCCTAACGTGATACAAAGATTAGAAGCAACAAGAAAACAATACGAAAATAAAGATAAGAAATAAGGAGTATATAGATATGAATTTATTTTATAATAAAGAAGCAGTAGGAGACGTTGCATTTTTACAAGTTGAACCAACTAGCGGTGAGTTCAACTATGAGTATAAAGGTGATGTTGTTGAAATTAAAAGTGAATCACAAGTTGTAGGTTATAACATTTTTAATGTATCAGAAAAATCAACTATAAGTGGAAATGGACATGTTAAGTTAACTGAAACATTAGTTAATGAATTTCAAAAAGCCATTGAAGATGCTTGGATTTACATTTAAATTAAAGGCAGATTTATCTCCTAAGTTTGTTGTAGGCTATGTTGAAACTAAAGAAAAGCACCCAGATGCTGATAAATTAAGTGTGCTTAGTGTTGATGTAAGTACTGAAAAGTTACAGATAGTTTGTGGTGCGCCTAATATAGATGCTGGACAAAAAGTAGTAGTGGCTAAAGTAGGCGCTGTAATGCCAAGTGGTATGGTTATTAAAGATGCTGAGCTAAGAGGTGTAGCTTCAAGTGGTATGATTTGTTCTATGAAGGAACTTGATTTACCCAATGCACCTCAAGAAAAAGGGATTATGGTCTTATCTGATGATTATACAGTTGGCCAAGCATTTTTTGAAGAATAAAAGGAGGTAATGTACGAATGAGTCAGGTTCGACAAGTTATTTGGAGAAGATAATGATTCTACAGAAGATTATCTTAGTAAAAGAAACCAACGACGTCAAAAAGCTACACAACAAGAAGAACAAGATTCATTACTTCCTCAGAACAATGATGTTTATGAAAGACCCAAAGGAAAATTCAGGTTTCCAATGCGTATTTTAGAAGAAGCGAATGAAGCCAAGCATCCAGAAGAAGATTCAATTTCAAAAGATAGTTCAGATTATGGTAATCAACAACATAGTGACCGTCATGCTTCAGACTCAATAAATGCTAATCATAAGCAGAGAAGACGTAGACATATGTATGATAAGACAGCTTCTAATGATGTTAATACACAAACAGAAAATCAGCCGTCACAAAAAGAAACATATTCAGAACCAAAACGAGAACCAAAATCTCATAAAGGTCAACGAATGAGAATACAAACTGATGTTTTACGTGCAAATGCTTCTAAGAAAACTAAAAGAGACATACCTATGTATCATGAGAGTGATTTTAAAGCGAGTGAAGTGCCATCTGCAATATTTGGTACTCAAAAGCCACACCCGCTGGAAAACGGTGTTATAAAACCTTCAGACGAAACTGAAAACGGAAATAGCGAGCAAGTTTCAAATGATGAAGATAACAAAACACAATCACAAACTCTAGCACAGGAATCATCTGAAATACATGACACTAAAATTTATAATGACCAATTTGTAGAACCATCAAATGATGCAACAGACGATGAAAATTTACAAGTTGATAATCAGCAACCATATTCTTTTGAAGATAATGACTATTTAGAAGCGCAAGTGGAAGAAGATAATGAACAGTCACAACAACTTTCTGAACAAAAGCGACGATCTTCAAATGAACAACCTAAAGTAAACAACGCAATTAATATTGAAAATATTTACGCATCACAAATCGTAGAAGAAATTCGAAGAGAACGTGAACGTAAAGTACTTCAAAAACGCCAATTCAAAAAAGCGTTGCAACAAAAACGTCAAGAAAACCAAGATAATAACGAAGACAGCATACAAAAAGCAATAGATGAAATGTATGCCAAACAAGCACACCATTTTATTGGAGAAAGCTCTTTAGACGAAGAGAGCAAAAATAAAAATGTTTCTGAACATCAAACAGAAGCATCGATTCAAGACGCTCAACTATCCGATGATAGTCAACAAAATGAGGATGAAAGCAGCTTAGGCGCTACATCACCATTTAATTATGAAGAAATTGATTTAGATCATGTGCGTGATGTACATACAATTAATGATGAATACGTAAATGTAGATGCAGATTTAGAATCAGAATCGCCTGATAGTGACATTGAAAATCATGCATCAACTGAGTACAAATCATTAAATGATGATGTCGAAACAACCATTTCAAACGATGATACTTTAAATACAGTTGAAGATAATAATGAAAATATTTCTGATGAAAATCTTTATGTAGAAATAGAAGATAATGAAGATATATCAGACGCTCAATATAGAGAAGTGACAAGCCCACAAAATGAATTAACAGAAGCGGATAGTATTATATCTGAGGGCGAGAGCGAAATACATTGTGAAGATCAGGAGTTAGCGACTGAAACAGAACTAAATAGTGCTCAAGATATGACACAACCGTCAGAATCAGAGATGTCATCGGAATCTGTATCTAATGAAATAGCTGAAGTACAACAAGATTCAGCACAATACAATACAGAGCAATCTGATACAGACCAATTTGAAATCGAAGATGAAGTGGTTGATCAAGAAACACAGCTTGATCCTAGTAGTACGCAATCAAGTGTACTAAAAAATGAAACAACTGAATCAAGTGAAGCGACTACAAGTAGCAATCAAACATCAATTAGAAAAGGTAGCAAGCCATTTAATGTTGTTATGACACCTTCTGACAAAAAACGTATGATGGATGCTAAAAAACCTAAGAATAGTAATCAGCATTTTACAAATTCAAGTAACACATCACAATCATCACAAAATGAAAGTAAAGAAATTGAATCCAATGATCTTGGTACTGAAAGTGTAGTTAAAGATGAAACAGTTGGACAAGAGCAACAAGAGCAACAAGAGCAAAATCTGACATCAACGCCCGAAATAACAGAACATCCATCAACTACTATGGATGCATCAAATCATAGTGAACAATCTATCAATCATGGAACGTCAGAAAAACATGACGATGAAATAAATCCATCTTCAGTTGACTCCGCTCAACATGCGGAGCATAAGGAAACTGAAATTAATAATGAACAGACGTCACCAATAACACAAAATCAAGAGCCGAAATTAAAACCCGAGATGGCACACAATCAATTAGACGCTAACAAGACAACTGACGACAGTGGTAAGCCAACAATTAGAAGAGGGCCAAATATTAAGTTGCCTAACTTAGATTTATTAGAAGAACCTAAACAACATGAAATTGATAACGCTTGGATTGAAGATAAAAAACAAGAATTGAATGATGCGTTTTACTATTTTAATGTACCTGCTGAAGTTCAAAACGTTACTGAAGGACCAAGTGTCACACGTTTTGAATTATCAGTAGAAAAAGGTGTCAAAGTTTCTCGAATCACTGCATTGCAAGACGACATTAAAATGGCACTTGCGGCTAAAGATATTCGTATAGAAGCACCAATCCCTGGTACTAGCCTTGTAGGTATAGAAGTTCCTAATCAGAACGCTACCACAGTCAATTTACGTTCAATTATTGAAGATCCCACATTTAAAAATGCAGAGTCTAAATTAACTGTTGCTATGGGGCTTAGAATTAATAACGAACCTTTACTAATGGATATATCTAAAACCCCACACGCACTTATAGTCGGTGCAACTGGTTCAGGTAAATCTGTGTGCATAAATAGTATTTTAATGTCATTATTATATAAAAATCATCCAGAAGAGCTAAAATTATTACTTATTGATCCTAAAATGGTAGAATTGGCACCATATAATGATTTACCACATCTGGTAGCGCCTGTTATTACTGACGTAAAAGCGGCGACACAAAGCTTAAAATGGGCTGTAGAAGAAATGGAACGTCGTTATAAAGTGTTCGCAAAATATCACGTAAGAAATATTACTGCTTTTAATAAGAAAGCAACTTACGAAGATAGAATGCCAAAAATTGTTATAGTAATAGATGAATTAGCTGATTTAATGATGATGGCGCCACAAGAAGTAGAACAATCTATCGCACGTATTGCTCAAAAAGCCCGTGCATGTGGGATTCATATGTTAGTAGCAACACAACGTCCATCAGTAAATGTCATTACAGGTTTAATTAAGGCAAACATACCTACAAGAATTGCATTTATGGTATCATCTAGCGTTGATTCAAGAACCATTTTAGATAGTGGCGGCGCTGAACGCTTGTTAGGTTATGGAGATATGCTTTATTTAGGCAGTGGTATGAATAAACCGATACGTGTTCAAGGCACATTTGTATCGGATGATGAAATAGATGATGTTGTTGATTTTATAAAACAACAAAGAGATCCAGAATATTTATTTGAAGAAAAAGAATTATTGAAAAAAACGGAAGCACAACCTCAGGATAGTTTATTCGATGATGTATGTAGTTTTATGTTGAAAGAAGGTCATATTTCTACTTCATTAGTACAACGCCATTTCCAAATCGGTTATAATCGTGCGGCGAGAATTGTAGACCAATTAGAACAATTAGGTTATGTTTCTGGAGCAAATGGTTCAAAACCAAGAGATGTATACATTACAGAATCAGATTTGAATGAGAATTAAATAGAGATAAAGGAGTGTTACAATGACACATTATCATTTTGTCGGCATAAAAGGCGCCGGCATGAGTTCATTAGCACAAATAATGCATGATCTTGGAAATGAAGTACAAGGTTCAGATATAAATAATTATGTTTTTACAGAGGTAGCATTACAAAATAAAGGTATTCAAATATTACCTTTTGATGAAAACAATATAAAAGAAGACATGGTTATTGTTCAAGGTAACGCATTTCCAAATTCACACGAAGAAGTTGTTAAAGCGAATGAATTAAAACTAGATGTCATACGCTATCACGACTTTTTAGGTCATGTTATCAGTCAGTATACATCTGTAGCTGTAACAGGTGCACATGGTAAAACATCTACAACTGGTTTATTGTCACATGTGATGAATGGGGATAAAAAGACATCATTTTTAATTGGAGATGGCACTGGTTTAGGTATTCCTGCAAGTGATTATTTCGCATTCGAAGCTTGTGAATACCGTAGACATTTCCTAAGCTATCATCCTGATTATGCTATTATGACTAACATTGATTTTGATCACCCTGATTACTTTAAAGATGTTGAAGATGTATTTAGTGCTTTCCAAGAAATGGCACATAATGTTAAAAAAGCAATTATTGCGTGGGGTGATGATGATCATTTACGTAAGATAGAAGCAGATGTTCCAGTATATTATTATGGGTTTTCAAAAAATGATGATGTATATGCGGATAACCTACAAATTAGTGAAAATGGAACTAAATTTGATGTATACATTAAAAATGAATATTATGATACGTTCTTATCTCCACAATTTGGTGATCATAATATATTAAATGGACTTGCTGTAATTACAGTGAGCTATCTTGAAAGTTTGGATGTAAATAATATAAAAGAAGCCTTAGAAACATTTGGTGGCGTAAAAAGAAGATTTAATGAGACAAAAGTGGGAAAACAAGTATTAGTTGACGATTATGCACACCATCCTAGAGAAATTAGTGCTACAATTGAGACAGCTAGAAAGAAATATCCGAATAAAGAAGTTGTAACTGTATTCCAGCCTCATACTTTTAGTCGAACACAAGCATTCTTAGATGATTTTGCTGAAAGTTTAAATTTAGCAGATAAAACTTTCTTATGTGAAATTTTTGGTTCAATAAGAGAAAACACTGGTAATTTAACAATTCAAGATTTACTCCAAAGAATTGATAATGCGACATTAATTGATGAAACTACTGTGAATGCGTTAGAACAATATAGTGATGCAGTTATTTTATTTATGGGTGCGGGCGATATTCAAAAGATTCAACGTGCTTATATGAAAGAAATGGGTGTTACTACCTCATTTTAATATGTTTATGTTAAAATGATTTGGGTATTTATATTAAATAACAACATATGATTAATAGGAGGCGTTTTAAATGGAATGGATTTTACCTATAGTCGGTATTATTGCGGCGGTTGCTTTTCTTATTTTAGTAATTGGTATCGTTGTAATTTTACTTTCAGTTAAGAAAAACTTAGATCACGTTGCAAAAACTCTTGATGGTGTTGAAGGACAAATTCAAGGTATTACACGTGAATCTACGGACTTACTTCATAAAGCAAATCGCTTAACTGAAGATATCCAAGACAAATCAGATCGTTTGAATTCTGTAGTTGATGCAGTGAAAGGCATCGGTGAATCAGCTCAAACGTTAAATGGTTCAGTTGATAGAGTTACAAACTCAATCACGCACAATATTTCTCAAAATGAAGATAAAATTTCTCAAGTAGTTCAATGGTCAAATGTAGCAATGGAAGTTGCTGACAAATGGCAAAACAGAAGAAATCGTAGAGATAGTGCAAATTATAAAGCGAGCAGTGTAGCAGATGATTCTAATCATAGCTATACTACACGTGTAGATAATAAATAATTCGTATATTTAAACAAACAAATGCACTTAAATGAGGTATGAAACTTATTTAAGTGCATTTGTTATAGGAGGCATTCAATTATGAAGTACTATAACCGTGATAATTACGAAAGAAATGTAGAAAGTTATGAAGTGCCAGAATATTTTACTAAAGGTGCCAGAAATGAGTTTGTTTACGGATTTCTAATCGGTGCATTTATTGGCTCAGCTGTTGGATTAATTTCTATAAGCAAGTCACGCACTAAAGATAAATCTCAAGTTGATTCTGAAGATGACTCACGTTTTAAATCTAGTATTATTGAGCAGTCTGAAAGCGAACAAACAGATGCTGAACAACAAGTAGATAGTATTAAATCTACAGTCGCAGATGCGCAAAACAAAGATACTGAAGTAACAGATTCTGAACTAGTCGCTCAAAAAGCGGCGATTCAGCAAGAAAGTTCAGACAACAATTTAGCAGATACGTCACCACAAGCACAAGATCTACAAGATGATAATAATTTGGATCAGAGTGACGACACAACAACACATATTGATCCCAATTCAGAACCGACTGAGGACGAGGTCAGTGCGCAGCAGAATGCTATTAAAGAAGAAGCGAGCAGATAATAACTTAGCTGATTCCACTACTACACCTTCAAATAATAAAGGTACAAAAACTGCAGCTGCAGCAACAGGTGGTGCAATAGCAACAGGTAGTTTAGCTAAAGTTGCACAGGATAAAAAGCAATCATTAAATAATGATTCACAAGTTGCAGAAAACACTGATAATCTTTTGAAATCTGAAGAAACAACGAAAGGTGATAATCAAAAAGATGCGCCTAACTTAGTTACTAAAGACTCAAAAGAAGATGAAAGTAAAAATAATGATCATTTGAAAGCGGGCGCTTTAGCAGGTACTGTCACAGCATCTGGATTAGCGTTAGCAGCTAAAAATAAAAACAAAGCTTTAAATGACGATAATAAAGTTGCAGAAAACACAGCAAGTTTATTAAAACCAGAAACACCTAAACAAAGCACAAAAAAAGATGTGCCTAATTTAGTAACACCTAAAGTTGGTCATGCGGTAGAATCAACTGATAAAGTAGAAAACTCTGCAGACAAAAATAAAAGTAATACGATTGCAAAACCAGAAAAAGCAGAACAACGTGTAAAACAGACACATAAAACTGTAAGTTTCAAAGATGGTATTATTGTTCATAATGAAGCAGAAACTGGTCTTAGTAATCAAACTGCAAACAAAGTACAACAGAGCGAAGCTACTACAAATGCAACAGATAAAACATCATCATTTAAAGATGGTATCCTTGTGCATGATGAAGCAGAAACTGATATTAGCAACCAAAGTGCAAGTGAAGGGCAACAGAACGCGACCACTACTAATACAACAGATAAGACATCATCATTTAAAGATGGCATCCTTGTGCATGATGAAGTAGAGACTGATAAAACAACAGACGATAGTGAAGCACAACAAAGTAAAGGTGGACATAATGAGCCAACTTACTCTAAAAACAGATCGCAGTTGAAAAAATCAGAAAAAGCTCAAAGTAAAATAGACAAAAGAACTTTTAATGATTAATCATTACTAAAACTGAAATATAATAAAAGGAATCGAACATGTTTTGTTCGATTCCTTTTTAATTTATACTTTTTATTAGCTAGGTCATGTTAAGTGTAATACGAATTAGAATTTATTATACTCATTGAGCCTCTTAAAACGATTATGTTACTATTTTTGAAGTATTATAATTACACAAATAACTATGATGCATCTAGAACGTTATTTAAGTCATCTAGAATGCCTACAAATACTTTATTGCATATATTTGATTGATTAGACGATATAGCTACATTTTGATGCCTCAACGTGCAATGTGCTTTGCAAATTTATAATGGACGCTTAAAATTAATGCCAATCCTTTTTTAGTGCTTTTTAAAGCAAAAATAATTATGAGATAAACAATGTATTTATTTAATAAATGTTTGAGTAAATCATTATATAGAAAGTACAATTCAGCATTTATATGACAATAAATTGAATTAAATGAAACTTAAGTTAATAAATTATAGAAAATGAAAGAATAGTGTAAAATATTACTGGTAAATGACTGAAAATTCAGTTACCATTAGGGATATTCACTTACAGAAAGTGAAATTTTAACAATCATTACTTGAACTTATAAGTAGTTATTGTTAGAATTACGTTTAACAAATATTTTATCGCTTTAAAGCAGAATAAAATATCGATTTTAAATTTTTCATAGAGGTGAATAAAATGACAGACAAATTACAAGAATTCAGAAGCGAGATTGTTGATATTAATGAAGAAATTTTAAATCTTTTATCTAAAAGAGGAAAAATAGCACAAAACATTGGTGAGGAAAAACGTAAGCAGGGTACAGCAGTGTACGATCCTCAACGTGAAAAAGAAATGATTAATAAACTATTAGATAAAAATGAAGGTCCATTTAACGATAATGTGATTAAACAATTATTCAAGGAAATTTTTAAAGCCTCTACTGATTTACAAAAATCTGAAAATGAAAAACATTTATATGTATCAAGAAAATTAAAACCAGAAGATACAATAGTACAATTCGATAATGGGGGCATTATTGGAAGTGGTAATAAATCATTCGTATTTGGACCATGTTCAGTTGAATCTCAAGAACAAGTTGATGCAGTTGCGGCTAATTTACAAGCTAGAGGCGAAAAATTCATTAGAGGTGGTGCTTTCAAACCGCGTACATCTCCATATGATTTCCAAGGATTAGGTGTTGAAGGTCTTAAGATTCTTAAAAATACTAAAGACAAATACGGCCTGAATGTAGTTAGTGAAATTGTAAATCCTGCAGATTTTGAAGTAGCAGATGATTATTTAGATGTATTCCAAATTGGTGCACGTAATATGCAAAACTTTGAATTATTAAAAGAAGCAGGTCGTTCAAATAAACCAGTATTATTAAAACGTGGTTTATCTGCAACAATTGAAGAATTTATCTTTGCAGCAGAATACATTGCTTCTCAAGGTAATGAAAACATTATTCTATGTGAACGCGGTATCCGTACTTACGAAAAAGCAACAAGAAACACATTAGATATTTCTGCAGTACCTATTTTAAAACAAGGTACACACTTACCAGTAATGGTTGACGTTACACACAGTACAGGACGTAAAGATATCATGTTACCAACAGCTAAAGCTGGCTTAGCAGTAGGCGCAGATGGCATCATGGCTGAAGTCCACCCTGATCCATCAGTTGCATTAAGCGATAGTGGTCAACAAATGGATTTCGATGAATTCGAGAATTTCTATAATGAAATTAGACCATTAGCTGATATGTACAATAACAAACAATTAAAATAAGATATATATAAAGCCCTTGTTACGTTACTACTTGATTAGTAATTGTAATAGGGGTTTTTTGTGTCTTTATACTATTTTTGAAATGAATGAAGCATATTGAGGTAATTTATAAAATGCTCATGCTTTGGAGTGACATGCTAACTGAATAGCATATTTAAATATAAAATAAAAACTAAATGATGAATCATCAAATTACACTTGATTTTAATAAAAAACATAAAAATTTAAACGAAAAAGGTTTGTTTTCACTGAAAATAAGAAATATAATACATTTAGTAGGTTTATAATTTTATAAAATGACATAATTATGACATTCAAAACAAAACTATTTTACATTTAGTGAAAATATGGTAAACTTTGAAAATGTTATGAAAACAGAGTATAATAATAAAGAAATCGCTTTCAAGGAGGAAATTATGACTGTAACTATATATGATGTAGCTAGAGAAGCAAGAGTATCTATGGCAACTGTCTCACGTGTTGTTAATGGTAATCAAAATGTTAAACCCGAAACACGTGACAAAGTAAACGATGTTATTAATAAATTGAACTACCGTCCAAACGCAGTAGCAAGAGGATTAGCTAGTAAACGAACAACAACAGTAGGCGTTATTATTCCAGATATTTCAAATGTCTATTATTCGCAACTTGCTCGAGGGTTAGAAGATATAGCAACAATGTATAAATACCATTCAATTATTTCAAATTCTGATAATGATCCAAGTAAAGAAAAAGAAATATTTAACAACCTATTAAGTAAACAAGTAGATGGTATTATTTTCTTAGGTGGAACAATTTCAGAAGAAATCAAAGAATTGATTAATAAAACATCAGTTCCTGTAGTAGTTTCAGGTACAAATGGTAAAGATGAAGGTATTTCATCTGTAAATATTGATTTCAAATCAGCGACTAAACAAATTACAAATCAATTAATCGAAAACGGTGCAAAAACGTTTGCTTTTGTGGGCGGAGATTATTCTAAAAAAGCACAAGAAGATGTGCTAGTAGGATTAAAAGACGTCTTAGCAGAGCATAAACTTTCATTAAATGAAGGATTGATTTTTAATGGTAATGAAACGTATAAAGATGGTCTACGTGCATTTGATGCTTTGAAATCTGCTAAGCCAGATGCAATTTTATCAATCAGTGATGAACAAGCAATTGGCCTAGTTCATGTCGCTCAAGATGCAGGGATTAATGTTCCAGAGTCATTACAAATTGTAAGTTTTAACAATACTAGACTTGTTGAAATGGTAAGACCTCAATTATCTAGTGTAATCCAACCGTTATACGATATTGGGGCAGTGGGTATGAGACTTCTTACTAAATATATGAATGATGAAGAAATCGACGAGCCTAATGTGATTTTACCTCATAGAGTTGAGTATAGAGGTACTACAAAATAAAATTTTTGTAGATATAGCAAAGTATAATTAACAATCAATGTTATTAAACTATAATGAAATACAAAAAACGAAATTCTTATTAATTAAGAATTTCGTTTTTTATTTAAATTAAAGATTTAACTCAGTATATGTGATGTAGATTTATTTAAAACCAACTCAGCACTTGTTTAGCATATTTTAAATTGGTTTCCGTAATTTCTTTTTGTCTAGGTATGATGTGATAGTCAGTTTTTTCATCGGTCCAAGTTTGTGGTAGTTCGCAAGGTGCGTATTGTTGCCATTTTGTTAACCATTTATCAGGCAAACGACCAGTTTGTGGTTTTTCTCCGATTAAAGCTAAAAAAACGTGGCTCCAAGCACGTGGGACAACTTTCCAAATATTATAGCCGCCCCCACCAAACATTAATACTTTACCATTTGTGTATTTATCTGCTAAATCTTTAATGATATATGGAATTTGATATAGTGATTCAAGCGTACAGTTTAAATGCGTGAGTGGATCTAAGTAGTGAATATCAACACCATGCACACTCACAATGATATCTGGTTTAAATGAAGCTACTATAGGCTCTATCGTTTCTTTAAATATTTCCAGAAATGAATCATCTTCTGTATAAGGTTCAAGTGGAATATTTACTGTATAGCCAAAACCTTGTTCGCTACCACGTTCTGTGTAACGTCCAGAACCAGGGAAAAGAAATTTTCCAGTTTCATGTATCGAATAAATTAAGGCTTGATCATTTGTATAAAAACTCCATTGAGTCCCATCACCATGATGTGCATCTGTATCAATACATATCACGCGTTGCCCATATTTCTGTATGAGATAGGCGATTGTAACTGCAACATCATTATAAATACAAAAACCATTTGCACGGCCTGGTAGGCTATGATGTAAACCGCCACCTAAATGGCAACCATTGGTGATTGTATCATCCATGATGTGATCAGCTAAATTCAATGCGCCACCCACAATGCGTGCACTGTGCTTATGCATCATTCTAAATTGTAGGGTATCATCGCCATCTAATCCATACTTCTTAGCTTCATTGTCACTTAAAATACCATGTGAAGCACGTCTGATCGCTTGAATATAATCATGAGAATGAATTAATGATAATTCGGTATCATTAGCTATACGTGGTTTAATAATATGATGTGATTTTAAATATCCTAAATCTGTTAATAATTCTGTTGTTAATTTTAATCTCATTTGATTAAATGGATGGCTATTACTAAAACGATATTGCAGTATTTCATTAGAATAGACAAAGCCCGTTGATTGTTGCGTATTACTCATATGTTTCTCCCCTTTAAAAGAAAAAGCGATTCATAAATCGAATGTCATCAAATGCTTGTAATTGTTCTATAGAAATTCTTGAACCAATTCTTGCCATAAGACAATTAGCAGGATGACTTGTAATTTCTGGATCATCTGTTGCAAATACTTCAAGGCCCCCATAACCCATCAATTTCTGCATTAATTTTTTATATTCATACACATCAAGTCCAGAATTTTTCAAATCCCAATGCCAATAATATTCAGTAGTTAACACGATGTAATCTTCATATTCATCAGCTGCTAAACTGACTTTGATAAGTTCACTGCCTAAATGTAAATCACGATAGGCTAGGCTTAACTCTATAGCGCCTAATTCTATTAAGTATTCCAAATTACCACTAGACCAACGTTCTAATGGGTCTGGATAATGATAAGTGACATAGCCAATAATATGCTGTGAATTACGTAGTACAAAAATTCTGCCTTCTTCTAATTCACTAATTTCTTTTATGGCTTCAAATTGATCCGCAAGTGGGCGAAATGCAAAGAGCCCATCATCAAATGTCATAGATTCAAGGTTATTTCTTGAAACAGGACCTTCTATCACAAATGTTCCTTGCTCCAAATGATAAGTTTGAGATTGATATGTTTTTATATGTTCCATTTTTTCACTCCAAACTACCGCATACGCATACAGTAAACAATCTATTATAAGTCTATTATAAGTTAAAAAAGTTTAAAATAACACAATAATGTATTCGTTTACACACTATTATTTTGAAAATTTTGACAATGTTAGTTATAATAATTTTTAAGCAAGCGATTTCATTAAGAGGGGGATTCAAAATGAAAGTAGAAGTATACAAAGGGGAAAATGGAAATTTTAACCTACAAGACTATGAAAAAGAATACGCAAATTTTGACTGGAAAGAAATAGAAAAAGCATTTTCATGGTCAGAAACTGGTAAGATCAATATGGCACATGAATGTATTGACCGCCATGTGGATGAAGGTAATGGTGAAAAAATCGCATTACATTATAAAGATGATAAGCGTAAAGAAAGTTATACTTTTGAAGAAATGAAATCAAATTCTAATAAAGCCGCAAATGTATTAAAAGATAAAGCAAACATTGAGAAAGGTGATCGTGTTTTTGTATTTATGCCTAGAACACCAGAACTTTATTTTGCTTTATTTGGAATATTAAAAATAGGTGCAATTGTAGGACCGTTATTTGAAGCATTTATGGAAAAAGCTGTTGCAGATCGTTTAGAAAATAGTGAAGCGAAAGTGATTGTGACAACGAATGCATTATTGCCACGTATTCCTAAAGATAAATTACCACATTTAGAAACGATTGTAGTCGTAGATGAGGAAGTAGACAGTGAATATGTTGACTTTAATAGTGAATTTAAAAATGCGAGTGACCAATTTGAAACAGAATGGTTAAACTTAGATGACGGTTTGATATTGCATTATACTTCAGGTTCAACAGGCCAACCTAAAGGTGTATTACATGCTCAAAAAGCAATGCTCGTTCATTATATTTCTGGTAAATATGTACTAGATTTTAAAGAAGACGATGTATATTGGTGCACAGCTGATCCGGGCTGGGTGACAGGTACTTCATATGGTATTTTCAGTCCTTGGTTAAATGGTGTGACAAATTGTATCGTTGGAGGTAGATTCTCACCTGAAGCGTGGTACGGCATGATTGAAGAATATAAAGTTACAATATGGTATACGGCGCCAACTGCATTAAGAATGTTGATGAGTGCAGGCGATGATATTATCGACAAATACGACTTATCATCACTAAAAAGTATCTTATCCGTAGGCGAACCACTAAATCCTGAAGTAATTAAATGGTCAAAAGATGTTTTTGGTAAACGCGTCTTAGATACGTGGTGGATGACTGAAACAGGGGGCCATATGATCGTTAACTATCCATCTATGGATGTTAAATTAGGATCCATGGGTAAACCGTTACCAGGTATAGAAGCATCTATTGTTGATGATCAAGGTAACGAGTTGCCACCAAATCGAATGGGTAACCTTGCAATTAAAAAAGGATGGCCATCTATGATGGTTTCTATTTGGAAAAATCCTGAAAAATATGATTCATACTTTATTGGTGATTGGTATGTTTCTGGAGACTCTGCTTACAAAGATGAAGATGGCTATTATTGGTTCCAAGGTCGTGTAGATGACGTTATCATGACGGCAGGCGAACGTGTAGGTCCTTTTGAAGTAGAATCGAAACTAGTAGAACATGAATCGGTTGCAGAAGCAGGTGTGATTGGTAAACCAGATCCAGTAAGAGGAGAAATTATTAAAGCATTTGTTGCTTTACGCCCAGAGTATGAAGCTTCAGATGAACTGAAAGAAGAAATTCGCGTATTTGTTAAAGAAGGTTTAGCCGCACACGCCGCACCACGCGAAATAGAATTTAAAGAAAAACTTCCTAAAACACGTTCTGGTAAAATTATGCGTCGTGTCCTTAAAGCTTGGGAACTTGATTTACCTGAAGGCGATTTAAGTACAATGGAAGACTAATTAAACAAAAAAGTAGTTTTATTTTACTAAGTTTAATCATAAATATTTAACCTGTATTTCCAATGTGAAATAATACAAGCTATTTTATACTCCCTTTATATTATCAACTTTAAGTATGTGCTTTATGCTACACACTAAAGATTATGATGATATTCAGGGAGTTTTTTGTGTAAAATAACAATTTAAGCGTAACATAGGTCACATAAGGTGAATATATTCACTTATTATTTTGAAAGCGCTATCTCTATTAATCGACAACACAACATAAGTTAGTTAATATTAATATGTAAGGATTTATTTTTATCAGTAGTATATATGGGAAATATATGTATTGATTTAAAATTTATTTAAGAAGAGGCGAATGAATTTGGCACACTTATCTGATTTAGATATAGCAAATCAATCAACATTAAAACCGATTGGAGATATTGCTAAGCGGGCGGGCATACCCGCAGATGCATTAGAACCATACGGGCACTATAAAGCTAAGATTGATATTAATCAAGTTCAACAAAAAAATGGTAAGGGGAAAGTAGTATTAGTTACTGCTATGAGTCCAACGCCAGCAGGTGAAGGTAAATCGACAGTTACAGTTGGGTTAGCAGATGCATTCAACGAACTTAAAAAAAGCGTCATGGTAGCGTTACGTGAACCAGCTTTAGGTCCTATTTTCGGAATAAAAGGTGGGGCAACTGGTGGTGGCTATGCACAAGTATTACCAATGGAAGATATAAATCTACACTTCAATGGTGACTTCCACGCAATCACTACTGCAAATAATGCACTGTCAGCATTTATTGATAATCATATGCATCAAGGTAATGAATTAGAAATCGATCAAAGACGTATTGAATGGAAACGTGTTTTAGACATGAATGACCGTGCATTACGTAATGTAAATGTAGGTTTAGGTGGACCAACGCAAGGGGTTCCAAGAGAGGATGGTTTTAATATTACCGTTGCTTCTGAAATAATGGCAATTCTTTGTTTATCTAATGACCTTAATGATTTAAAAGCGAAAATCAGTAGAATTACTGTAGGTTATACTAGATCACGTAAACCTGTTACTGTAGCTGACTTAAAAGTAGAAGGCGCATTAGCGATGATTCTTAAAGATGCAATTAAACCTAACTTAGTACAAACAATTGAAGGCACACCAGCCCTTGTACATGGTGGGCCATTTGCTAATATTGCACATGGTTGTAATTCAATTTTAGCAACAGAAACTGCAAGAGACTTAGCAGATATTGTTGTAACTGAAGCTGGCTTTGGCTCAGATTTAGGTGCTGAAAAATTCATAGATATTAAAGCACGTGAAGCAGGATTTGAACCTTCAGCAGTTGTAGTAGTTGCGACAGTTCGTGCGCTTAAAATGCATGGCGGTGTAGCTAAAGACAACTTAAAAGAAGAAAATGTTGAAGCGGTTAAAAAAGGCATCGTGAACTTAGAACGCCACGTTAAAAACGTTAAAAAATATGGTTTAGAACCTGTAGTTGCGTTGAATGCGTTCGTACATGATACTGAAGAAGAAACACAATATGTACAACAATGGGCAAAAGAGAACGGTGTGAGACTTGCTTTAACTGAAGTTTGGGAAAAAGGTGGTAAAGGCGGCATCGATTTAGCAAATGAAGTGCTAGAGGTGCTTGATGAACCACAAGACTTCAAACATTTATACGAATTAGATTTACCACTTGAAGAAAAAATTGAAACAATTGTTAAAGAAATTTATGGTGGCTCAAAAGTTACATTTAGCGAGCAAAGCACAAAAACAGCTTAAACAATTTAAAGAAAATGGCTGGGATAATTATCCGGTTTGTATGGCTAAAACACAGTATTCATTCTCGGATGATGCAACACAATTAGGCGCACCTGAAGGTTTTGAAATCACTATTCGTGAATTAGAAGCTAAAACTGGCGCAGGATTTATTGTTGCATTGACTGGAGCAATCATGACTATGCCTGGTCTTCCTAAAAAACCAGCAGCATTAAACATGGATGTTACTGATGATGGACATGCAATTGGTCTATTCTAAATTTTAACTATTATATAATACAAACATATTAAAAATAGCTGTAAGGAAATCTATAAAGATAGATTTCTTCACAGCTATTTTTTTAATTGTCAGAGAAGTTTATGAACTAGACACTTTATTTTGTCATTAAATGTTGTTTGATATTGTATTTTTCAGCTTTTTTAAAGTCATAAGTAGTAATTTCACCTTCAACTAACATCCGTTTGAGCACATAGTGTTGGCGATCCAAACCAATTTGTATTTGAGCGTCAGATTTGAGTGAACCATCTGTTTCATAAGGAGTGTAATAATAAGGGCTTTGTAAAAGTCCAATCAGATAGGCTGATTCAGCGATATTTAAGTTTGTAGCTGCTTTTCCAAATAAACTGTAGGATGCTGAAGCGATACCTGTGATATCAGTGCCATTATAATCACGTCCAAAAGGCACGATATTCAAATAAGTATAGATAATTTCATCTTTGGTTAAAATCTTTTCAGTTCGCATAGATAGGATGAGTTCATTAGCTTTGCGATGATATGTTTTTTCGTTTGTCAGTAATTGATTTTTTACGAGTTGTTGTGTGATGGTGCTTGCCTCCAGTTGCAGCTTCTGTATTAAATATATCTTGACCAACAGCTCGAATAATAGCCTTTGGTAAAATACCATTATGATAGAAAAACAAGCTGTCTTCTGAAGAAGTTAACGCCTTTATCACATTGCTATTCACATGTTTTGGTCCTACGATAAGTGAATTTGTTGATCCATTGTATTCTGTTAAAATATGTTTACTGTTATAATTTATATCTTGACTACCGACAATGTTCAGCAATTTAGTACGTAATTCGTTATCTGACATGTTTACAGATTCATCAGTCAAACTTTGGAAGTAAAATACCGATATGGCTAATAGAATAATAAAGGTACATGCGAAAATTGCAAACAAGCCAATGAAAAGATGCTTTAATTTTTTATAGATAATTTCAAATTTAGAGAATTTAGAGTTATGTAAATGATTGTGAACATTATTTTCATGTGTTTGATTTTCCATGTCTGACCTCCTTACGTATGCAATATTATAACATAATATTTGATATTGACTTTTAAAATAGAGTTACTTATAATTAACATCAATTCGATATCGTTTTTGGATAAAGGAGAAGTAACATATGGTGTCATCTTCAGAGAGTTAGTGGTTGCTGTGAACTAACGATGATTCATATGTGAATACACCTTAATGATTTCACTCATCCAAACGTTTAAGTTAATGAACGTATCATTAATAAAGTTGTTTGACTTAAAGTATGGTGGTACCGTGCGCATGCGCCCTTACATTAATTTGTAGGGGCGTTTTTTTATTTTTTAAGTGTTATTCGGTCGCACTTGCTAAAAGTAAATTAAACTTTGGATGATATTTAAAATCTATTCGAAACAATATCTTAATAAATATAGGAGGTATATACAATGACAAATGCATTATTAGAAGATTTAAAATGGAGAGGCTTAATTTATCAACAAACAGACGAAGTCGGTATAGAGAATGTATTGAATAAAGAACAAGTTACATTATACTGTGGTGCCGATCCAACTGCAGATAGTTTACACATCGGTCATTTATTACCATTTTTAACTTTACGTAGATTCCAAGAACATGGGCATCGTCCACTCGTATTAATCGGTGGGGGCACAGGTATGATTGGTGATCCATCAGGTAAATCTGAAGAACGTGTCTTACAAACAGAAGAACAAGTTGAATTAAACGTTCAAGGCATCAGTGAACAAATGCATAAAATTTTCGAATTTGGTACTGATAAAGGTGCTAAACTGGTTAATAATAGAGATTGGTTAAGCCAAATTTCTTTGATTGATTTCTTAAGAGATTACGGTAAACATGTTGGTGTGAATTACATGTTGGGTAAAGACTCCATTCAAAGTCGTTTAGAATATGGTATTTCGTTCACTGAGTTCACATATACAATCCTTCAGGCAATTGATTTTGGTCATTTAAACAACACTTACAACTGTAAAGTACAAGTTGGTGGTTCTGATCAATGGGGCAATATCACAAGTGGAATTGAATTAATGCGTCGTATGTACGGCCAAACAGAAGCTTACGGACTGACGATTCCATTAGTCGTTAAATCAGATGGTAAAAAATTCGGCAAATCAGAAGGTGGCGCAGTTTGGTTAGACGCTATAAAAACGAGTCCATACGAATTTTACCAATTTTGGATCAACACTACAGACGATGATGTAATCAAATTCTTGAAATATTTTACATTCTTAGAAAAAGAAGAAATTGAAGCATTAGAAAAATCGTTAAATGAAGCACCACATTTACGTGAAGCACAAAAAGCCTTAGCTGAAAATGTAACACGTTTCATCCATGGTCAAGCCGCATTAGACGATGCAATGCGTATCTCAAAAGCATTATTTGCTGGTGACTTACAATCATTGTCGGCTTCAGAATTAAAAGCAGGATTCAAGGATGTGCCACAAGTTGAATTGAGCAAAGAAATAACAAATATTGTTGAAGTAATTGTTGAAACTGGTATTTCATCGTCTAAACGTCAAGCACGTGAAGATGTGAATAACGGTGCAATTTATATCAATGGTATAAGACAACAGGATGTGAAATATGAATTAACAGCTGACGATAAAATTGAGAACGAATTTACAATTATTCGTCGTGGTAAGAAAAAATATTTCATGGTTAATTATAAATAATATATATAAAGATAGAAGAATAATACGATATTTAAATTATCGACAAAACAGCCGACAATGCCTTAGGACTTTGTCGGCTGTTTTTGTTTAGCTTGCCTCAGCCTTTATTCTTCGGCTAATACATTTTTTCCACAGGAGTCGGCTAAAGTATTGTCATTTTTTAATGAAAATTGTCTCATGGGAAAAGTGCTTTCTGTAGGATAGAACTGAGTTTAATTTTTATCATAATTATTAATTTGAATAAAATGGAATAGGCCTGATTGTTATGTAATAAAAAACCAACCAAGTCAGATTAATTTACTTGGTTGGTTCAAAATAGGTATTCTGTTATTGTTTTTAATTAAACGGTGAAGTATTTTCACTTTCTTTCTCAGATGACTCTGAAGATGTTGATTTTTGTTCTTTTAATGGTACTTCCACTGTTTGCTCTTTACCATTTCTTTCAATAGTCATTTCTACTGAATCACCAGGTTTTTTATTTTCATATAAATAAGAGCGTAAGTCTGTGTCTTCTTTAACTTTTTTATCGTCTATCGCAGTGATGATATCACCTTCTTTAAGCTCATTATCAGCATGAACTTTGGCAATGTAGACACCATCTTTGCGTTTTGTATTCAGTTCTTCTTTATATTGTTCTGGTATCTCACTTACATTGAGTAAACTAATTCCAATAGAAGGGCGCTCAATCTCGCCATTTTCTACAAGCTCTTTAATGGTAACTTTAACTTCATTACTTGGGATTGCAAAACCAATACCTTCAACTTGTTCACTTGCAATCTTCATTGAGTTAATACCTACGAGATTACCATTAATATCAACGAGTGCGCCACCTGAATTACCAGGATTAATTGCCGCATCTGTTTGTAATACATTTACTTTATTGGTACCGAGCAGATGTTTTCGTATCAATTGTGCGTTCGCTAGCAGAAATAATACCTGAAGTCACTGAGTTAGCAAATTGTAAGCCTAAAGGATTACCCATTGCAAAAACACTGTCTCCTGTTTTTACTTTTGAAGAATTAGCAAAATCAATTGCTTTTGTACCTTTTGTATCATTGATTTTTAATACTGCTATATCTGTTAACGCATCTTTCCCAACTAATTTAGCATCGACTTGTTTAGAATTATGTAATTGTACTTTAATTTCATTTGCACCATCAATGACGTGGTTATTCGTTACGATATATGCAGAACCATTATTTTTTTGATAAATAACACCTGATCCAACACCAGACTTCTTCTGATTTAGAAGATTCACCTTTCAGTAAACTATCTAAATTCTGAGCTTTTTGCATATTAATAACGCCTACAATAGCAGGAGAGACATCGTTAATCATTTGATTCACAGAATCATATTTTTCACTTTTTCCATCAAGTGTATTGCCACCATTGCTACTATTAGAAGCGTCTTGAACGGAAGACCCGTTATCATTTAAACCTGTGCTTTCCATAATTTTCCCAATGCCTAATACCAAAAGCGCACCTATAATACCGGCAACTAAGGCCACGATTATTGTTTTAAACCAGGGGAATTTGGCTTTATGTTTTGACCTTTTATTTTGAGGTTGTTGCGGTTGTTGCGGTTGACGAGGGTTTTGAGTTTCATTAGAGTTATTATCGTTATTAAAATCTGACATACTTTACCTCCGATTTATTCTATATAACCTATTATGCTAGGTTTATACAACTTTTTCTAGTATATCACTATACAACTTTAGACTGAAATATAAATATTCTTGTTCATAAGGTGACTAAATGATAGAATCAATAGGTAAATATAATGGAAAATGAAGTAGGTGGAGAAATGTATAAATTCATTAGCGGTTTGTTAGATTTAATTATTATGAAAATATGTAAATCACTAGAGGTGCAAGGTAAAGAAAATATACCTCAACTTCACAGATATGTAGTGACTTGTACTCACGAAAGCTATAATGAAGTAATCATGTTAGGGACAGCAATATACCCAAATCAAATTCATTACATGGCTAAAAAAGAGTTATTCAACAATAAATGGTTTGGTAAGTTTTTAAGTTCTTTAAATGCTTTTCCTGTAGATAGAGAAAATCCAGGGCCAAGTACATTGAAAAAACCGGTTAAATTATTAAAAGAAAATAAAACGGTAGGTATATTCCCAACTGGTCATCGTATGAAATATGATGAGGGATCGCCAATGAAACGTGGCGCAGTAACTATTGCTTTGATGGCGCAAGCTCCCATTTTACCTGCTGCATATGTTGGACCTAAAGAAATTAAGGGACTCATTACAGGTAAAGCAATTGTTAAATTTGGTGAACCTATCGAAACAAAGCATTTACCAAAAAACATGAAACGCAATGAAAAGTTAGAATATCTAACTAAAGAATTAGAAAGTAGAACGATACAATTACAAAATGAATTAAATGATTATGTGAATGATAAATAGTAAGTTTCAATATTTTTTAAAAAGTTAGACATTTTAATTTATATACGAATTTTTTTAAACTTGTGTTATTATGTAACTGTACAATGACAACAAGTAAAACGTTTACAAACACCACGTGGACATATTGTGCATGTGGTGTTTGTTTGTGTAAATATCTATTTTGAAATGGGGAATTGTTATGTTTAGTTTCTTTCAACGTCTTGGTAGATCTCTTATGCTTCCTGTTGCAGTATTACCAGCAGCCGCGATTATTACAGGTATCGGTAACGCGTTAACAGCAATGGGAGTCTTGCCAACGGTAGCGGCGTTTTTCTCTTCTGCCGGTTCGACGATTCTTGAACAACTAGGTATTCTTTTTGCGATTGGGGTAGCATTAGGAATGGCTAAGAAAAATGACGGTGCAGTAGCACTTGCTGCAGCAGTTGGTTTCTTTTTAACGACAGTGGTTTTAAGTCCAGCAAAATTAGCACCATTATTAGGTGTTAAGGAGACAGGTGTAAACGAAGCTTTTGAACAAATGAATAATTCTAACGTTTTTATTGGTTTATTGATTGGTTTAATTGCGGCGTATACTTATAACAAGTTTAGTAAAACTGAATTACCTACAGCATTATCATTCTTTAGTGGTAAACGTTTAGTACCTATTTTAACAGCATTTTTTAGTATTATATTGGCTGTATTGATGCTATTTGTTTGGCCAGTTATCTATTCAGCAATTGTAACATTTGGGACGTGGATTTTAGATTTAGGTCCAGTCGGTGCTTTCTTATATGGTTTCTTTAATAGATTATTGATACCAACTGGCTTGCATCATGCATTAAATTCAGTGTTTTGGTTTGATTTAGCAGGTATTAATGACATTGCTAAATTCCAAACTGGTGATGGTGCAGTACATGGTATTACAGGACGTTATATGGCTGGTTTCTTCCCAGTAATGATGTTTGGTATTCCTGCTGCAGCATTAGCGATGTACCACACAGCTGAATCTAAACAGAAAAAACGTGTCTATGGTTTAATGTTTGGTGGCGCAGTTTCAGCATTCTTTGTTGGTGTTACTGAACCAATTGAATTCTCATTCATGTTTGTAGCACCAGTATTATTTGTTATACATGCATTTTTAACTGGTTTATCCATGTTTATAGCAGCATTGTTTGAGTGGACAGCAGGGTTCTCATTTAGTGCTGGTTTAATAGACTATGTACTATCATTAATTAATCCTGTTTCAAGTCAACCATTCATGTTATTACTACAAGGACTTGTATTCTTTGTGATATATTACTTTGTATTTAGAATAGCGATTAAAGTATTGAAATTAAATACGCCTGGTCGTGGGGATAACTTACTACCAGATCCAACTACTGATGAAGCGTCAACGGGGGATGCTGCAGATTCAGAAGGCGCATCTACAGCGGCAACTAATAAATATACAAATACAGCAAGCCAAATTTTAGATGGATTAGGTGGCAAAGAGAATATTGCATCATTAACAAACTGTGCTACTAGATTACGCATGGAATTACATGATAATAGCATTATTGATGAAGCTAAGATTAAGGGCGCAGGAGCTGTCGGTGTGACGAAGAGTGGTAAACATAATGCCCAAGTTATTATCGGCACTCAAGTTCAGCAAGTAGCTGATGAAATTGAAGTACAAATGGAATCAGAGCAACAAAAATAATAACTAAATAGTTTATTTTAGAATACGCCTAAGCATAGTTATCACTGAAAAAGTGGATCTTTGTAGGGCGTATTTTTTATATGAAAAAATTAAATATTTAACGATATGATTTGTTTGATAAAATGATGAAAATACATTGCTCTTTTCATGGGTAAATAGTACGATGAACTAGTATCAGAATTTTCTGATTTAAGGAGAGTAGATGAGATGAAGTCGGTATTATTTGATGTTGATGGTGTTTTTTTAAGTGAAGAAAGGTGTTTTGATGTATCTGCATTGACGGTTTACGAAATGCTTATGAGTAAAGATTATATGGGATTAGATCCATCTATACAATTTGATGATTTAAGTGATCAACAAATTACTGAAATAAGAGATATCGTATTCTATCATGATGAAATTTTAACTAAGTTAAAATCACTTGGATTAAATTCAAATTGGGATATGTTGTTTGTAGTAGTTGCCATTCACTTTATTGAAATTTGCAAAACATTACCCCAAGAAAAATTAGTAGAAGTTTTAAACTCAGAAAGCTTTAATCAAGAAACATTGCAACAGATTGGTGAAAACATTTTTGATATAGAATTGAACTTTGAGTCACCATTATCGTTTTTAGATGGTATAAGTTCAGGAAAAGACAATATTTATCAAACACTTGTTACGCATGCTCGGTGATCAGTTAAATACAAAACAAACAGCACTATTTGAACTAAAAAGTCCGTTTTGGACGCTTGCGCAAGAAGTTTACCAAGAGTGGTACTTAGGCTCCCAGTTATTTAATGAAGTAGAACAAAAGCCTAACCGTACAGAATTTAAAGAAGGATACATATATAACGAAGTCGTGTTAAGACCTGTATCTGAAATTAAACAGTTATTAACAGATTTGAAAGCTCGCTGGCTATCATATAGCCATTGCAACTGGTAGACCTAGAACAGAAACAATAGTGCCATTTGAAGCAATTGGTATCAAAGATTTATTTGATGACTTACATATTGTTACCGCAAGTGAGGTATTAATCGCTGAGGAACAATATCCTGAGTTAAAGCCATTAGGTAAGCCTAATCCCTTTAGCTATTTAGCAACATTAGAAGGTAATCATTTAAAAAATTATGAACGATATGCTACAAATCAAGAAAATCGTGTTAATAAAGATGATGTCTTTGTGGTAGGAGATTCATTAGCAGATTTATTAAGTTCTAAGAAAATTGGGGCGACTTTCATTGGTCCATTAACAGGTTTGAAAGGTCAGAATGCTCGTGAAGAATTAGAGTCTTATGACGCTGAATATATCGTAGACCATGTAGGAGATATCAGAGAAATATTATTGTAATTAAAAAAGATACTTCGCTTATTATTTGATGACTAAAAAATAATGCGTCAGTATCTTTTTTATTGTTAATAAAAAACACCAATCCATTAGAAAACTAATAGATTGGTATTTTTAATTTGAGAAATAAGCTATTTATGTTCCGGGTTCTTTTATGATGATTCACTATTTAAATGTTGTAGTTTGCATCACTCTGGATATCAAGTTCAACGCTTCGTATTAAATTAAATCCTTCAATTTGATATAAAGCATCAATAACATCTGGTGTAACAGGATGATCTATTGATAATACCATTAGCGCATTACCACCTTGGTTTGTACGACCAAGATGCATAGAAGCGATATTGATATCATATGTGCCAAGAATTTGTCCTGTACGGCCTACAATGCCTGGTCTATCGTTATGATTTATTACCAGTTGGTGATGTTCAGGTTTAAAGTCTACTGGATAGTCATTTATACGTACGATTCTTGGACCATAACCATTGAGTACAGTTGCACCAAGTTTAATTTGAGTATCTTTATTGATTAATGTTAATTCTATATAGTTACTAAAACCACGATGTTTTGTGTTTTTTTCAATATTATAAGATACACCTTGTTCATTTAAGAGTACTAAAGCATTGATTAAGTTTACACGCTCTGCTAAATCTTGACGTAAGACACCAGATACAAGTGTTCTGGTAATCAAACTTGTATCATCTAATGCAATATCACCTTCGTATTTGATTTGTAGTTCGCGCGGTGCTTTTTCAAGTAATTGAATACCCACTTCACCTGTCATTTTACTTAATTCAATATAAGGCTTCAATTCATCATTGATTTCACTGTAAGTCATTTTTGGTGCATTAATCGCATTTAAGACGTTACCATTTTCGAAAATATCCACGATTTCATTTGCTACTGAAACAGCTACTTTTTCTTGTGCTTCAACAGTGGATGCACCTAAATGTGGCGTAACAATAATTTTATCGTGCTCAACAAGAGGGGACTCAGTTGCTGGTTCGCTTTCAAATACATCTATCGCCGCACTTTGAATTTGATCATTGTTCAAAGCGTCTAATAGCGTCGCTTCATCAATAATACCACCACGTGCTACGTTAATAATCTGTAACGTCGGTTTTGCTTTTTCGAAAAATGCTTTACCGACGATACCTTTGGTTTTTGGAGTTAATGGTGTATGTACAGTAACGAAATCTGCTTGTTCAGCAATTTCTTCAACTGTTGCACGTGTTACATTTAGTTCTTTTGCTTTATCTTCAGATAAGTAAGGATCAAAAGCTAAGATATGCATACCGAAACTTTGTGCGCGTTTTGCAACACCTAAACCAATTCTACCAAGCACCAATGACGCCAAGCGTTTTATTATAAAGCTCTGTACCTCTATATGTTTTACGGTCCCATTTTCCATTTTTTAATGACTGATGTGCTTGTGGGATATTACGCGCCATTGATAAAATCATGGCCATAGAGTGTTCAGTTGCAGAAATAGTATTACCATCTGGTGCATTAATTACAATAACACCATTTTTGGTCGCCGCATCAACATCAATGTTGTCAACGCCGACGCCGACTCTAGCAATAACTTTTAAATTTGGCGCTGCTTCAATCATCTCTGCAGTGACTTGTGTCTGACTTCTAACGATTAAGCCTTGGTAATCACCAATTTTTTCAACGAGTTCGCTTTCATTTAATTCTGTATTGATTTCGACTTCGAAGTCTTTATGGTCAATTAAACTTTTTAAACCTTCTGGTGAGATTGGATCAGATACTAAAATTTTATACATATGCTTTTACGACCTCCATGTACTGAGTAATTGCGGTACCAATATATGATTCTTTTCTGAATTCTGTTAATAGAATTTCTAATGCTGATACGACTTGTAAAATATCAAAAGGTGAAATTTGACCCATATGACCTATACGTAGAATTTCTCCTTTTAGATGACCTTGTCCACCCGCAATTGTTATAGCAAAACGGTTTTTAAGTTCTTTTTTAATGAAGTTGAGTTCTTCTTTTGATTTAGGTACAAAAGCTGTAACAGTAGGTGAAGCATATTCGTCTTGTACCAATAATTCTAAGTCTAATGATTTGAGTGATTGTCTTAAAGCATCACGTATTGCATAATGACGTGCAATAACTTGGTCTAATCCTTCTTCTTCAACTAATTTGGCATATGCATTCACACCTCTAAATAACGAAACGTTTGGTGTGAAAGGTGTTGAATTTGCTTCTAATGATTTTAAATATTTATTTAAATCTAAATAAAACCTCGGCGTAGTAACTTGGCTAAATCGTTTTTTAGCACGATTATTGTAAGCTACAAACGCTAAGCCAGGAGGCAACATAATGGCTTTTTGACTACCAGATATAAGAACATCAATCTGATCTCGTTGTAAGTCTACATTAACTGCACCGATACAACTCACGCCATCAACGATAAAGTAAATCGATTCGTCGTAGGCTTTAAGGGCATGTCCTAATTCATGGACAGGGTGCAAAACTGCAGTGGATGTTTCACAATATTGACTATAAACTGCTGTAATATCTGTGTTCAATGATTTTAAGAAGTCAATAAATTCAGGCACATTTACAGCTTTACCCCATTCGACTTCAAAAATATGTACGTTATCGTAATATGTTTCAGCAATTTGTTTAAAACGATTACCGAAAGCACCTGAAACAATGATAACAATATCGTCGTCAGGATTTGCAATATTTAACATACTTGCTTCTAAAGAACTTGTCCCGCTAGAAGTTAATATCATTACGTCATTTTGCGCACCGAATATTGGTTTTAGTGCACGAAACGCTTCTTCAGCAATTGTTTCAAAGTCACTTGATCTGTGTCCGACCATTGGTGACTGTGTTGCGTGTAAAATTTCTTCTGGTACTGGCGTTGGTCCTGGTGTAAGTAACATAGGACGATAATATTTCATGTGTGATTCCCCCAATGCTTATGATTGTCTTAGTTTAGCAAATTTTCAGAAAATATAAAAGTGCAAAAGTTAAAAGATAATGTAAATAAACAAAATAAAATATCATGAAAGGGCATACATTGTTATCACATTCATATTCCGTCATATATAAAATTTTTTTAAATTATTTTATTTTTGGTTCTATTTTTACAGTGACATTACCTTTAATTGAGTTTGAAATCATACAATTATTGTCCGCAACCTTTAAGAGTTTAGGTAGTTTTCTAACTAAACTATCTTTTTGTGCAGTTTCAACTTCAATAACAGGGTAATGGATAATGTTGTCCATACGAAATTTTGCATTTTCAAAAATAGCTGTACCTATAGATGATTGTTGAATTTCTATATTATTAAAACCAGAACGTTCGAGTACAGCCGCAAGTGAGATAATATAACAAGAAGATGCGACTGAAACTAACAATTCATCTGGATTTGTACCAGTTCCATTGCCACCTAAACCTGATGGTATAGATATTTGTTCATCTAATACGTCTCCGTGAAGTTGACCTACAGCTTCGCGACCACCAGACCATTGTGTGTTTACTTTGAATTCATGTTGAACCATAACGATTGACCTCCAGTTGATTTGTGATAATTTAAGTTTAGATGAAAATAAGCTATAAAGAAAGAGGAGAGCAATTTTAATGACAATATATACTTCTGACAACAAGCTCATATTAGTGGCACATCGTGGTATTGCTACATATTTTCCTGAAAATACGATGATTGCTTTTAAAGCCGCACTTATAAGTAATATTGATATATTAGAAATAGATATACACAGGACATTAGACAATCAACTTGTAGTTATTCATGATGATTCGATTGACCGTACCTCAAATGGATCAGGAAAAATCAAGGATATGACTTTAGCAGCTTTGCAACAATTTGATTATGGTATAACTAAAGATAAGCAATTTGAAGGAGAGACATTACCAACATTGGATGAAGTAATTAAATTAATCCAAGACTATCCTCAAAAATTATTAATAGAACTAAAACAACCGCAGAATTATCCTGAAATTGAAAACGAATTAATAGATGCATTAAATGCTTGGAATTTACCAAAAAACAAAGTCATCATACAATCATTCAATCAAAAAAGTATGAAAAAAATATTTGATATGAATGAAGGATATGAGCTAGGTGTATTGATTAGTAAAAAGAAGTATTGGTATAAATTACCTCCATTTAAAAGCATTGCGGCCTATGCCAATTATGTAAATCCCAATTATGCATTAGTTACAGAGAAGTTTTTAAAAAGTGCACATCAGTATAGATTGTCAGTGATGCCCTATACAGTTAATGAACATGAACAAGCAAAATCATTGCAGAAATTAGGGGTAGACGGACTGATTTCAGATAACCCAAATGATATTTTGTAAAATGAAAAAGTTAAAAAAGCTTAAATGAATAGTAAAGATTCATTTAAGCTTTTTATAGTTTTAATAAATAGGCAAGACATATTATTTAATATGAGATAAATCATTATCGTGATGATTTACCCAATTCTTTTTTAATAACCCCATCACATGACAATCACTATATTCACCGCGAGTATAAAAATGTTCTTGTAATGTACCTTCGATGGAGAAGTTTTGTGCTTTATAAATATGAACGGCTTTTTCATTGTTTACATCAACAAATAAATATATTTTGTGGAGATTAAGTACTAGGAATGCATAATCAATAGCCATTTTAAAAGCGCTTTTAGCGTATCCTTTACCACCATATTCGGAATCAATGATAATTTGAATTTCACAATTACTATGTATAAAGTCAATTTCAACTAATTCAACAACACCGATACGCGTTTGATCTTTTTCAATAATAAATCTACGTTCAGTTTCATCTAATAAATGTTTTTTATATAATGATTGAAGCTCGCTTAATGATTGATAAGGTTCTTCAAACCAATAAGACATAATGGAATATTCATTATTTAAGTGATGTACAAAATCTAAATCTGTCTCCTCTAATGCTCTAATAATCAAATTTAACACTCCTTTACCCATAGCATACAGTAATTATTATAAAAAAGTAAAAAGATATTGTGCTTTAAAGCGGGGGAGTTAAAAAGATTTCTATTTATAATTAAATAATAGGGGGCAGTTTATTACTTTTATAGAAATAAAAAAACCAAGAAATCCTCAAAAGGACTTCTTGGTTTGAAATTAAAACGCTTATCTTGAGTAATACTCAACGATAAGTTGTTCGTTGATTTCAGCAGGTAATTCACTACGTTCAGGAACGCGTACATATTTACCTTTTAAGTTGTCTGCATCAAATTCTAAGTACTCAGGTACGAAGTTGTTGATTTCAACAGATTCAGCAATGATATCTAATTTTAAAGATTTTTCACGTACTGAAATTTCTTGACCAGGTTTTAAAGTATATGATGGAATGTCAACACGTTTACCATCTACTAAAATATGACCGTGGTTAACAAGTTGGCGAGCTTGGCGACGCGTACGCGCTAAACCTAATGAATATACAACTGCATCTAAACGAGCAGACTAGTAATTGCATGAAGTTTTCACCATGGACACCGTGTTGGTTACCAGCAATTTCAAATGAGTTACGGAATTGTCTTTCAGTCATTCCGTATAAATAACGTAATTTTTGTTTCTCACGTAATTGTAATGCATATTCTGATAATTTTTTACGTTGGTTAGGACCATGTTGGCCTGGAGCGTATGGACGCTTCTCTAATTCTTTACCAGTACCACTTAATGAGATACCTAAACGACGTGATTTTTTCCAGTTCGAACCTCTAAATCGAGCCATAATAGACTCCTCCTTTTTCTCTTTTGTTGTTATGAAAAAACAAAAAAGAGTGTTGCATGCTTATTTGGATATATTGTTTTATGTATCCTCACCTCATAGCTACGGTTACACGACACGTCCGCGTTGGGAACAACATAGAGCCAACTAATAGGCAACTGCTAATTTCGTTTATTCACACAAAGTACATTGTACCTTTGTTATAAATGACTGTCAACAGTAAACAAAGATTTACTTATTAGAAAGGCAAGCGTTAAATGTTAAGCTATTTGTTGTTCAATAATGCTTACGATTTCTTCTAAAGCAATTTTATCTGTGTTTGAAAAGCGATTTATAATAGGGGCATCAATATCTAAGACACCAATGACTTGATTGCCTTTATGAATAGGAACAACAACTTCTGACTTACTATTCGCATCACATGCAATATGTCCTGGAAAAGCATTAACGTCTTCAACGAGTTGTGATTCATTTGTTTCTACAGCTGTGCCACATACGCCCTTGCCGATAGCGATATGTACACAAGCAGGATGGCCTTGGAATGGTCCTAGGATTAATTCATTATTTTCTATTAAATAGAAGCCAACCCAATTAATTTGATCTAATGAATCATTTAGTAAAGCAGAGACATTGCTAAGTATAGCAATTAAATTTGATTCATCTTCGATTAGACTAGCAACTTGCTTTTGTAATAAATCGTAATTTGTTTCTTTTACCTCTGTCATATTAATAAAACCTCACTTTTTACTTTTCATTTAGTATAAAGACTGTTTTAATAGTAATCAATCAAATGATTTGTAAGGGCTTTTTTTAGTAGCAACATGATACATAATATTAACAGAGATAGATTTACTATGAAATTTAAAATATTATTATTGATTAATTCATTTTCTCTTTTAATGCATGGGTAAATTACGTTATAATGAATAGTGATAAAATAGGAGGAGAAAACATATGGTATTGTATATCATTCTAGCAATTATTGTTATTATACTGATTATTGTCGGTGTATTATTCTATATGCGTTCGAATAAAAGCCAAATGATTGAGAAGGCTGAAGAACGAAAATTACAAGTAGAGCAATTACCCTATGATGAAAGTTTATCTCAATTATCTGATTTAACTTTAACAGGTGAAACAAAATCTACTTATGATAGATTAAAACAAACGTCTTTAGATAGTAAAAATCAATATTTGTTACCATTAGAAGAAAAGATTCACAATGCGGAAGGTTTACTTGATAAATTTAAATTTTCGCAAGCGCAAACTGAAATTGATGAAGCACATGAATTGATGGATAAATACGAAGAAAATTATAATGTATTAACTACAGATGTCGAAGATATTATGGGCGTACATAAAGAAAGTGATCACTTATATGAAGCATGTAAAGTGGATTACCGAGAAATGAAGCGCGACGTGTTAGCGAACAGACATCAGTTCGGTGAAGCAGCAGCGCCATTAGAACATGAAATTGAAGCATTCGTACCAGAAATGGAAAGCTATGAATCATATAAAGCAGAAGGTAATTATGTTTACGCACATGAACATATCAAAACTTTAAATGAAGATATGAACTTTTTAAAAAAGGATATGTCAGAAATTCCTGAGTTAATCAGAGAAGCACAAAAAGAATTACCTGGACAGTTCCAAGATATGAAATACGGATGTAGAGATCTCAAAGTAGAGGGCTATGATTTAGATCATGTCAAAATTGATAGTACTTTACAAACGCTTAAAACAGAACTTAGCTTTGTAGAACCGATGATTAGTAGATTGGAACTTGATGAAGCGAATGAAAAATTAAATAATATTAATGATCGTCTTGATGAAATGTATGAATTAATTGAGCATGAAGTTAAAGCAAAAAATGAAGTAGAAGAATCAAAAGAAGTCATTACAGATAATTTGTTTAGAGCGAAAGAAATGAATTATACATTACAAACTGAAATTGAATATGTACGTGAAAATTACTATATAAATGAAAGTGATGTACAGAATGTAAGACAGTTTGAAAATGAAATTCAAAACTTAATAGCTGTTTATGATGAAATTCTAAAAGAAATGGCCAAATCTGCAGTACGTTACAGTGAAGTTCAAGATAACTTGAAATATATCGAAGAGCATGTAGCTGTAATTAATGAAAAACAAGAAAAATTACAAAATCACTTAATTCAACTACGCGAAGATGAAGCGGAAGCAGAAGAAAATATCTTACGTGTACAAAGTAAAAAAGAAGAGGTTTATAGAAAGCTATTAGCTTCTAATTTACCTAGCGTACCGGAACGTTTCATTATAATGAAAAATGAAATTGATTACGAAGTGCGTGAAGTAAACAAGAAATTCAGTGTACGTCCGATACATGTTAAGCAATTGAAAGATAAAGTATCTAAAGTAGTGCTGCAAATGAATAAATTTGAAGATGAAGCTACGGATGTACTCGTTAATGCAGTTTATGCTGAGAAACTTATTGAATATGGTAACCGTTACCGTAAAGATAGTTCAAATATAGATAAAAGCCTTAATGAAGCTGAAAGACTATTTAAAAATAATAGATATAAACGTTCAATTGAAATATCTGAACATGCGTTAGAAAGTGTGGAACCAGGAATTACAAAACAAATAGAAGATCAAGTTATTGGTTAAATTATTTATTTTTTAAAAATAACACGAGTAAGACACGAAATGAATTATGATTTCGTGTCTTTTCTTTTTATTAAAAGCGCGTATAATGCTTAAAGGGAAAGTATAAAATTAATTTTTAAAATGACAGAAAAGTATTGTTGTTGATGTAATAACTTAAATATAAATATAAAATTAGTGTCACTTCTTATATAAGTGTGTATGATAAAAATGAAATGGAGTGAAAGAATTGATATATCTTGATAATGCCGCAACGACAAAGCCAAACCAAGACGTGTTGGATACTTATGTAAAAGTAAATCAATCATTGTATTTTAACCCTAATAGTCCACACCAAGCCGGCTTACAAGCAGACCAATTGTTACAACAAACTAAAAAACAAATAAAAGATTTGTTTAATTTAGATGAAAAATTTGATATTGTTTTTACAAGTGGTGCGACTGAATCTAATAATATGGCGCTTAAAGGCGTAGCATATAAGAAAAAAGCATTTGCTAATGAAATAATCACTTCAGTACTTGAGCATCCATCTGTATTAGAAGTTGTACGTTCATTAGAAACAGAAGGATTTATTATTAAATATGTTGATGTTACTGACGAGGGTCAAATCGACTTGGACCATTTAAAAACATTGATGTCGGATGATGTTGCTATAGTAACCTGTATGCACGTTAATAATATTATGGGTCAAATCCAACCAATAGAAGAAGCGACAAAAATTGTGCACCAATATCCCAAAGCACATTTTCATGTAGATGCAGTACAAGCGATTGGTAAAGTGCCATTATGCTTTGAAGGTGTAGATACGTTGAGTTTGAGTGGGCATAAATTTCACGGTTTAAAAGGGCAAGGTATATTATTTGTTCGAAATATTCATCAACTTGAACCTATTATTCACGGTGGTGGACAAGAATATGGTGTGAGAAGTGGTACAGTTAATTTACCAATGGATATTGCAATTGTTAAAGCCATGAAAGCAGCTGTGAATCATACCACAGAACTTAACCATGCTTTAAGTGAATTTAATGCTGACTTATGTCAATTTCTTACAGGTTTTCACGGCATTAAACTGAATTCACCTCAAAATTCGGCGCCACACATTCTTAATGTTGGATTACCAGGCGTTAAAGGCGAAGTATTGGTCAATGCTTTTTCAAAACATAGTATTATGTTATCTACAACAAGTGCATGTTCATCTAAAAAATCGAGTCTAAACGAGGTGCTTTTAGCGATGAATATACCTAGAAAACAAATTGAAGGTAGTATTAGAATTTCAATGGGAGCCAATACGACTCAAGAAGATATTCAAATATTTAAAGATAATTTTTATAAAGTATATGAAGAAGTAAGGGAGCTGTTAGTATGATTTATGATCATATATTAGTTAGGTATGGTGAATTAACATTAAAAGGCGCTAATCGTAAAATGTTCGTGAATAAATTGCGCGCAAATGTAAAGCGTTCATTAATGCCATTGCAAGGTTATAAAGTAAAAGCGAATAGAGATAGAATGTATATTGAATTAGACGAAGGCGCAGATATAGATGAAATGTGTAATAGACTTAAAAAAGTATTCGGCATTTATTCTATTAGTCCAGTGTTAAAAATTGATAAAACTGTAGAAGCGGCAAATGAACAAGCCATTCAATTTGCAAAAGACTACGCAAACGGAGATACATTTAAGATAGACGTGAAACGTTCAGATAAAAACTTTCCTTATGACACTTATCAATTACAACGTGGCATTGGTGTCATGCGGTATTAAATGCAACAGAGGATTTAACTGTTGATGTCCACAATCCAGATCACAATATAAAAGTAGAAGTCCGTTTAGATGCCATTTATGTTTATGACAAAACCATAGCCGGACTTGGTGGCTTGCCAGTTGGAACAGGTGGCAAAACATTACTTATGCTCTCAGGTGGTATAGATTCTCCTGTAGCAGGTATGGAAGTCATGCGTAGAGGTGCAATGATTGAAGCCATTCATTTTCATAGTCCGCCATTTACAAGTGAAAAAGCTAAAGAAAAAGTTATTGAATTAACACGTATTTTAGCTTCTCATGTAGGTCCAATTAAATTACACATTGTGCCTTTTACAGATTTACAAAAACAAGTTAATAAAGTTGTACATGAACGTTATACAATGACATCTACACGTCGTATGATGATGAGAGTGGCAGACAAAATTGTTCATGAAATTGATGGGCATGCCATTGTAAATGGTGAGAATCTTGGTCAAGTTGCGAGCCAAACGTTAAAAAGTATGTACGCAATCAATAGCGTAACTTCAACACCAGTGTTACGTCCATTACTCACATTAGATAAAGAAGATATCGTGAAAAGAGCTAAAGAAATTGGAACTTTTGATGTCTCTATTCAACCTTATGAGGATTGTTGTACTATTTTCACACCAAAAAATCCGGTAACTGAACCTGATATTGAAAAAGTGGAAAAATATGAAAATATTTTTGATTTTGAACCATTAGTACAACAAGCTGTGGATCAAATCGAAACAATAGAAATTTCAAATGACTACCAAAGTGATAAAGACTCAGAGACACAAGCTTTGGCAGACGATTTATTTTAAATATAAATATAAGTTTAAATTATAGTAAGCATCATTTAAAAAATAGAAAACTTAGTTTTAGATGTTCAATTTATAATGAATAATCAGTTAACATGATTTAAACAGACAGGGGTTGGCGCATGTTAGAGTGGGACATTTCAATTGTAATTATCATCATACTTCTTGGATTTTTAGCAGCGTTTATTGATGCAGTTGTCGGCGGTGGAGGGTTAATTTCTATCCCCGCGCTTTTAGCAGTGGGTATGCCACCGACTATGGCTTTAGGTACAAATAAATTAGCCAGTGCGTTTGGATCGATGACTAGTGCATTTCGTTTTTTAAGGTCAGGCAATGTCGATTTGAAAATTGTTGGAAAGTTATTTCCATTTGTATTCCTAATGGCTATGGGTGGTGCGAGTGTTGCTACATTTTTACCGTCTGAACTTTTGAAGCCAGTCGTAATCATTATCTTAACACTTGTCATGATTTATACATTAATGAAAAAAGATTGGGGTAGTATACGTACTTTTACAAAACTTACTACCGGTAAAGCCATATTATTTGCCGCGTTAATGTGCTTAATTGGTCTATATGATGGATTTTTAGGCGGTGGCACAGGTTCATTTATGCTTTTTGTTTTATTAATGTTTGGATTTGATTTTCTAGGTGCAACAGGCAATGCTAAAGTGTTAAATTTTGCATCCAATTTAGGGGCATTAATATTATTTATATTTTTAGATCAAGTCGATTATTTTTATGGTTTTATCATGGTCGGTAGTATGATTTGTGGCTCATATTTGGGTGCTTTATTCGCAATTAAAAAAGGTGTTGGTTATGTCAAAGGTCTGTTTATTGTAGTTACTGCTATTTTAATTTTGAAAAATGCGTATGATTATTTAATGCAAATCATATAGTACTTAAAAATAGATTAAATTAAAAATTATATAACAATCTCATGCAAAATCTTCAGTGCTTATCTTCCTTTTTCAGTCCAGCCTTATAGGAACGGGAATACGAAATCAAATTTTGACTTCGTATTTCCGTTCTTTTTTGTATATGATTTTCGAAAATATAATATAATGTCTGTTCATATTTTAGTACCTTATTACTACAGTTACGATAAAACATTATTATTATTTTAAAACTCTTTTATTTTATATTTGAGATAAGGTATACATAGCTTAATTGATTATGGTTAAATTGAGGATGGAGTTAAAAGGAAAATAAATTATGGGAGTGAGTGTAAATGTCGAAGAAAAGGATTATCGCAATCATACTTGCGGTTGTCATCGTGTTAGGCGGCATCGTGATGAGTTCAATTTCAGCGGTCTTTTCATCTTTATTTGATGAACAAGCTACATCTAAAATGGACCCATTTACAGAAAAAGTAGAAAAAGAGGGCAATTCAAGTAAACGAATTGCACATTTAACATTAGATGGCCAAATAGCTGAAGGTACAGGCGGGGGCATGTTTGGTGGCGGTGGTTACAACCATGAGGCGTTCTTAAAACAATTAGAAAACGTAAAAAATGATGACACAGTCAAAGGTATGTTGTTATCTGTAAATACTCCTGGTGGTGGCACGTATCCAAGTGATGAAATTTATCAAAAGATAAAAGAAATTAAGCAAAAAGATAAAAAGATTTATGTACATATGGGTAGTATGGCAAGCATCTGGTGGATACTACATTTCAGCACCAAGCAGACAAAATATACGCAGGTCCTCAAACAATGACAGGATCAATCGGTGTTATTATGTCTAGTGTTGATTATTCAGAATTACAAGAAAAAATAGGCGTTAAAGAAAATGTTATAAAATCAGGGGATCATAAAGACATATTAAGTAGCTCAAGAGCTATGACAAGTGAAGAAAAAGATATTTTACAATCTGTATTAGATGATAGTTTTGATCGATTTGTGAATATAGTTAAAGATGGTAGAGGTATGTCTGAAAGTAAAGTTAGAGAGTTAGCTGATGGACGCATCTACAGTGCAGAACAAGCGGAAGATAATGGTTTAATTGACGAAATTGGTTATGAAGATGAAACTTTAAAAGCAATGAAAAAAGATATGAAAGCAAAAGATGCAGAAGTGTTTGAATATAGTGAAGAAGGTAGTTTCTTCTCATCGTTTAGTAATGCAAAAGCGAGTATTGGTCAGTTTAAAAATGAATTCAATGAAGTTAAATCAATAATTAAAAATGATACTGAAGCTGAACCTATGTATCTATACGAAGGTTAGGTGTAATAATGGATAATATGAAACAAGATGATACTGCACATTCGGTTGCAGATTCAAACGAAGCACAAACAGAGTCAGATGTACTTGCTCATAATCAATTAGCAAAAGCACTATATGCAGGATTTGGTATAAGATTTTGTAGTTTTCTCATTGATTTGCTCATCATTTTTGGTATTCAAAGTATTATATTGAAACCAATCTATCATTTTACACATATAGATAATGCAAAGTTATGGATTGATTATTTTAGTGTAGGTCACGTATTAGATGCACTCGTATTTTATTTGTACTTTGTGTTATTAACGAAATATTTTAAACAAACTATTGGTAAAATGATTTTGAATATAAGAGTGGAACGTGCAGATAGACAACCATTAACTTGGGTAGACGTATTATTTAGAGAATGGATTGGTCGCATTATCAGTGGCGTATTTGCTAATTTACCTTATTTAGTAACAATATTTACAGATAAACACAAAGGTATACATGATTATTTTGCTGATACTGTTGTAATAAAAAACAAATTCGAAAAATTGTTTTATTTGAAGTAGATTGTTATGTTTCAAAGGGTTTAAGGTTTATTTCATCAGATTAAACAGTTATAATTATTGAGTAAGCACTTTTTATAGGAGGCATTCAAATGGCGCAAATTACATTTAAACAAGAACCAATTACATTATTAGGATCACAAGTAAAAAAAGGTGAAACAGCACCAGATTTTACAGTGTTAGACAATGATTTAAATGAAGTAACTTTATCAAACTATGATGGTCAAAAGAAATTGATCAGTGTAGTACCATCTATTGATACAGGTGTCTGTGATAAACAAACACGTAAATTCAACGAAGAAGCAGCGCAGGAAGATGGCGTCGTGTTAACTATTTCTGTTGACTTACCATTCGCACAAAAAAGATGGTGTGCATCAAATGGCTTAGATAACGTGGTTACTTTAAGTGATCATAAAGAACTTTCATTTGGTAAAAATTACGGCGTAGTTATGGAAGAATTACGTTTACTTGCACGTTCAGTTTTTGTTTTAGATGAAAATAATAAAGTAGTATATACTGAAGTTGTTTCTGAAGGCACTGATTTCCCAGACTTCGACGCTGCTTTAGAAGCATATCGTGCTATTTAAATTAAATATAGGTAATATAAAATTTGTCATTTGATTTGAAGTTAAACAATCAAACAGTATCATTGACATTATAAAGTATACTGTCCATAATTATTTGGTAATATAAGTTAGCATAAACTGACTTAATTTCAAACAAATTATGGACAGTTTTTTTAGAAAGGACTATTAAATGACACAAGAAGAAACAGTAATGGAAAAGTTATTCCAAACACTCGACGAAAAAGCTAAAGCTTTAAATGAAAATAACGGTCAAAGTTTTATTGAAAACTTAGGACTAGCAATGGAACATATTTATACAAGTAAAAGAGACTTGTTAGAACAAGCTACATTGCAAGATAGAAGAAAAGCATTTCAGTTTGCTTACTTAAGCTTAATGCAAAAAGAAGATATCCAAGCAAATCATCAAATTACACCAGACTCTATTGGCTTAATTTTAGGCTTTTTATCTCAACGCTTCTTAAAAAACAAAGAAGAATTACACGTTGTAGATATCGCAAGTGGGGCAGGTCATCTAAGTGCGTCTGTACATGAAGTGTTAACTGAACATACGGTAATGCATCATCTTATAGAAGTTGATCCAGTATTATCAAGAGTCAGCGTTCATTTAGCCAACTTTTTAGAAATACCATTTGATGTTTATCCACAAGATGCAATTATGCCATTACCTTTTGAGGAGACAGATGTTGTTATTGGCGATTTACCTGTTGGTTATTATCCGGCAGATGAGAGAAGTAAGGAAATGGCTTTAGGATTTGAAGAAGGTCACAGTTTCTCTCACTTTTTATTAATTGAACAAGCTGTTGTAGCCTTAAAACAATCAGGTTATGCTTTTTTAGTTGTTCCAAGTAATATTTTCGAAGGTTCAAATGTGAAACAGTTACAAAACTTCATTGCAACAGAGACGGAAATGCAAGCATTTTTAAATTTACCCTCAACATTATTTAAAAATGAAAAAGCACGCAAATCTATTCTTGTACTACAGAAAAAAGAAACAAACGTTACTAAACCAGTAGAGGTTTTATTAGCGAACATTCCTGACTTCAAAAGCCCTCAACAATTCCAAGCATTTTTACAAGATTTAAATGTGTGGATGGAAGAAAATCATCCTGAAAATTAAACTGTATTATTCTTGAAAATAAACTGTATTAATGATTAAATAGATAGGTATATTAAAACTTAATTGAAAATGGAGGCAACAAGCTTATGTCAAAATTAGTTTTGGCCATTAACGCTGGTAGTTCATCACTGAAATTCCAACTTATTGAAATGCCGGAAGAAAAAGTTGTTACTAAAGGACTAATTGAACGTATTGGTTTAAAAAATTCTGTCTTTACTATTGAAGTGGATGGAGAAAAAATTACTGATACCAATGATATTGCTAATCACGAAGTAGCAGTAAACATTATGTTAGAAAGCTTTAAAAAACATGGTATCATTGAAAGTATTAATGATATTGATGGTACGGGTCACCGTGTTGTTCATGGTGGAGAATTATTCCCAGAATCAGTTTATATAACTGATGAAGTAGAAAAGCAAATTGAATCGTTAAGTGAATTAGCTCCGTTACACAACCCAACAAACTTAATGGGAATTCGTGCATTCCGAAAACTTTTACCAGAGACACCACATGTCGCTGTGTTTGATACTTCATTCCATCAAACAATGCCAGAGAAATCTTATTTATATAGTTTACCATATCAATATTATGAAGATTTTGGAATTCGTAAATATGGTTTTCATGGCACGAGTCATAAATATGTTTCACAACGTGCAGCTGAAATTTTAGGAAAACCAATTGAAGAATTACGTATTATCTCGTGTCATATTGGTAATGGTGCTTCAATCGTCGCTATTGATGGTGGCGAATCTGTAGATACGTCTATGGGCTTCACTCCTCTAGCAGGTGTTACAATGGGCACACGCTCAGGTAATATTGACCCAGCTTTAATTCCATTTATTATGGAAAAAACGGGTAAAAATGCAGAAGAAGTATTAAATACACTTAATAAAGAATCGGGATTATTAGGTATTTCAGGTACTTCAAGTGACTTAAGAGATATCATTGAAGACTCTAAAGAGGGTAAAGAAAGAGCGCAATTAGCACTTGATGTCTTTGCATCTCGTATTCACAAATATATCGGTTCATATGCGACGCGTATGCATGGTGTAGACGTTATTGTATTTACAGCAGGTGTAGGTGAAAATTCTGACCCTGTAAGAGCAAAAGTCTTAGAAGGTTTAGAGTTTATGGGTGTTTATTGGGACGCTAAGAAAAATGAAATGATTCATGGATCTGAAGGTTTCATTAATTATCCACATTCACCTGTAAAAGTTATTGTTATTCCTACGAACGAAGAAGTAATGATTGCTCGTGATGTTGTTGATTTTGGAAACGTAAAATAATCTGGAAGTAAACCCAGATTCATTAAATAAGTATGAGTTGTAAATATTTATACTTAAATTAAAAGCACCCATTCATTAGAAAAACTAATGAATGGGTGCTTTTATTATATTGTTAATCCATTTTAGCAAATGGATTATTTTTTCTCTGGTTTAACCTCAAAAGCAATAATTTGAGATTGTTGTGTTTCATTAAAATTATTATCAGCTGTCAATACTAGACTGTCATTACCGTTGGATAGCTTTTTACCAAAGGTCATACCTTCAATATTATCCACTTTACCAATGTCTTGTTCATTTAAATCAGCAATCAGCGTTTTGTTTAAAGGTTTTGAGTTTGTTTCTTTGAGTGACTCTATATCTTTGATATCAGTTCCTTTACTCACATCAATTTTATATATACGCACATAATTACTAAATGAGCCATCTTCCGCTTGTACAGATGCACGCTCTAAAGTAAGAAATTCATGGTCATTGAGGGCTAATATTTCTGTGATGCCATTATCAGCTTGTTTGTCTTTGCCAGGCTTTTTAGGAATCGCATCAAGTGGATATGCAAATTCAGATAATATGTTGCCTTCGCGGTCATATTGTGTGATGCGTGATAAGGCGCCTGACTCAGGCGTAGGTTTTTGGCCATCTTGTATTAGTGGACCTTCCATAGAAGTCCATAACGTATTACCATCTTGAGAAAAAGTGCTACCTTCAATAGCTTGATTATTGCGGAAACCTTTCTTATTTTGTTTGTCCATTTTTATTGTATCTTTAATAGGAATTTCAGCTGAGTATTTACCATCTTCAGTTGCTTTACGAATAAATGGATTCAATCCTAAGGAACGATCTCCTTCACTAGTATATAGAATCTCATTAGTTTGTGGATCGAACCGTATCGATTCTGGGTCAGCGACAATATTATCAGCGTCGTTCTTATATTGCTCTTTATTGATGTAATCTTTGCCATTCGGTTGTTTTAACTTGTGAACGCCATTAAATTTGACGTCTTTGAATTCATTACTATTATAGTCGATATCAGCTTCATAGAACCTTGCTCGGATTGTGTTCTGATCGGTCATCGCTCATAAGTAGCCATTTATCATTTTTAGGGTCATACGTTATACCAGATAATCCACCAACTTTTGTATCTTTGTAAGTTTTATCGAACGGTAAGATTTTGGTGTCTATTAATTTGAGATGATCTGCGGTACGTGTTGTATTGTCTTTTTCTGTAGCAATTATTTCACTATGTAAGGTTGTGCTCGAAATGAATAATGTAAACATGCTTGTAATAAGCGCTTTACGCATCGGTTTCATAGGTTGTTCATACTCCTTTCATTATGCTTTTCAACTTCAATCATATATCTTTTGTTTAAAGTGCATATGAAGTTTTGATAAGGAGTTTGTAAAACTCACTTTGAATGCGCAATATAACTTTGCAAGTTCATTTCTTTGGATATTAAAAAGGATAGATTGCTCTAAATAAATGAACAAACTATCCTAACGAAACAAGCCAATTATCTTTGTTTCGATTTTAAAGGTAACTAAATTATTTTTATGAAATTAAACTAGTGAATTTTTATTGAGCTTGGTGTTGCGATCTAAGTTCGTCTGTTGCTACTTGTGGTTGGAAATCTTCTGGCAGTTCTTCAGTACGTACAACAAGTACATCACAAGGTGAGTGGCGTACAATTGCTTCAGAAACAGAACCAACAATAAATCTTTCTACAGCATTTAAACCAGAAGTACCACACATAATTAAATCAGCTTCTACTTCAGTTGCTAATTTTTTTGGAATAATTGCTTTTGGAGAACCAAATTCTAAGCGAGTTTCAACATCTTTAATACCAGCGTTTGTTGCAACTTCTTTATAACCTTTTAACAAGTCGTCAGAGAAATTTTTTGATTTCTCAGTGAACTGTGCATCATATACCTCGTATGATGAATATGTTCGTGAATCAATGACGTTCACAACTGTTAATTTTGCTTCGTTACGATTTGCAACATCTACAGCTTTATTAAACGCCCATTCAGCCTCGTGTGAACCATCTACCGCAATTAAAATGTTTTTATAAGTTAGCATATCAATGACCTCCTTATTCTTCTTATTTATATTATACCACCATTTACAGAATATTAACATAATTCGCTGTTGTAAAAGTACCCTATTCTTTGATTGCGCTTTCATAGAATACACGTTACTATAAATTTGGAGGTGGATGAAATGATTATAGGTATTCCTAAAGAGATTAAAAACAACGAAAACAGGGTGAGTTTGTCCCCAAGTGGTGTGCATGCATTAGTTGAGCAAGGTCATAATGTTATTGTTGAAAAATCTGCTGGTTTAGGCTCTTATTTTGAAGATGTGGACTATACTGAAGCTGGTGCAAAAATTGTAAATGAACAAGCTCGCAGTATGGAACGTAGATATGGTTATGAAAGTTAAAGAACCATTGGAAGAAGAATTCCAATTCTTTAAGGAAGGATTAATTCTATTTACTTATTTACATTTAGCAAATGAAGAGAAATTGACTAAAGCTTTATTAGAAAACAAAGTCATTAGTATCGCTTATGAAACAGTGCAATTGCCAGATCGTTCTTTACCATTATTAACACCAATGAGTGAGGTGGCAGGTCGAATGTCTGCTCAAATTGGTGCTGAGTTCTTACAGAAATATAAAGGCGGCATGGGTATTCTACTTGGTGGTGTTCCTGGCGTAGAAAAAGGACGCGTAAGTATAATTGGTGGTGGCCAAGCTGGTACAAATGCTGCAAAAATTGCTTTAGGCTTAGGTGCTGACGTTACAATTTTAGATGTTAACCCTAAACGTTTACAACAATTAGAAGATTTGTTTAGTGGCCAAGTACATACAATCATGTCAAACCCATTAAATATAGAGCAATGTGTTAAAAATAGTGACTTAGTCATTGGTGCAGTGCTTATTCCAGGCGCAAAAGCACCAAAACTCGTTACTGAAGAAATGGTTAAACAAATGAAAGATGGGGCAGTGATTGTTGATATTGCGATCGACCAAGGTGGCATTTTCGAAACAACAGATCGTATTACTACACACGATGACCCAACGTATAAAAAACATGGTGTAGTACATTATGCAGTAGCTAATATGCCAGGTGCAGTGCCGCGTACGTCAACAATCGCATTAAACAATGCGACGTTACCATATGCGCAACAAGTAGCTGGAAAAGGCTATTTAAAAGCACTACAAGATAATCCAACATTATCTTTAGGCTTAAGTACGATTAATGGTGAATTAACTAATAAAGGTGTTGCGGATGCATTAAACTTATCATATACCGATATTGAAAGTGCATTAAAATAAAAATACCTATAATACAACTCAACCATAACGAATTGATTGTATTAAATTGATGTAAATAAAATGAGAGTAGGACATGTATTTATGTACCTCACTCTAAAGTGCCGACAAAGTCAGATACTTTGTCGGCACTTTTTATACATGATTGTCTAGTGGTGTTATAGGACAAGCAGTAGTTCTTTAAACGCTTGTTATAAGCGCATTTTCAATTCAGTCAGCTACTGCCAATATAATAAAACAGGCTGAGACATGTAATTATGTCTCAGCCTGTTTTATTGATGCTATAAGATCTTGTGTCTCAAGCAGTTAAACTATAAATGACATGTTTTAAACGATTCTTGTACCATGCACTTCTTGGAAAGGGAAAGAAGATATTAAATCTTGTAAATTATCTTTATTTAATCCACCACCAGGCATAATTTCGATACGGCCGCCTGTATTAACCACAAGTTTGCCAAGATGATTTAAATTATCGAAAATATCAGTGTCTGAAGGGCCGCCATGTGTTAGTAATCTGATAAAGCCAATATCAATCAGCTGATGTAGTGCTTTGATTTGACCATGTATATGAATTTCATCAAATGCCATATGGCATACGGCCGATACAGGTGCCGCTAGGTTTTTCAAAGTCTTCATTTGCCATTCATTTAAGACATTATCCTCTGTTAAACATCCAAATACAAAGTAATCTACGTTGAGTTGTTTGATTGCTTTCATGTCTCGTTGCATGATTTCAAAGTCATATAAATTATATACGAAATCACCGCCGCGAGGGCGAATCATTACTGCGATTTCAACATCGTTGGTATGACAAATTTCTGTCGCTATTTCAATCATCCCGATGCTAGGTGTCGTCCCGCCGACACTCAAATTATCACATAATTCTATACGATCAGCACCATTGCTTATTGCTTGTTCAACTTGTTGAATCGTTTCAACAACCGCTTCTTTTATCATTTTTCGTAACCCGTTAAACTTTCATTACCATCTTCAGTTACTAAAATATCGTCTTCAATACGCACACCTGCAACGCCAGGAACGTATATGCCTGGTTCAACAGTGATAACCATTCCAGCAACAAATTGGTTGGTATTTGAACTAGAAACATCTTGATACTCATGTTCTTCCAAGCCTAATCCATGTCCTAAGCGATGAGGGAAATAATCACCATAACCTGCATCACTGATAATATTACGTGCAATATCATCTACATCTTTAATCGTAACGCCTGGTTTGATTGCCGCAATCGCTTCTTGTTCAGCTTTCAAAACCACATTATAAATTTCTTGGGCTTTATCATTTGGTTCGCCAAATTTAACGGTTCTAGTCATATCACTACAATAATTGTTATAAATAACACCAAGATCAAATAATACATATTCATCTCTTTGTAATTGACGATCACCAGGCGTACCATGTGGTGAAGCAACAGTGATCACCGAAGAGTACCATCGTATCGAAACTCATTTCATTTACACCGTAATCTTTGATTGCATTCTCAATATGATTAACAACTTGGCGTTCCGTCACACCTTCTTTTAAAAAGTCTACACCGATTTCAATGCATTTGTCAGCAAGTTCACATGCTTTTTTAATAGTAGCAATTTCATTTTCGCTTTTTACGTTACGTAAGTCTTTAATTGTTTGATCAATATCACCAAAAGTTTGTACATTAAATGCTTCAACGAGTTCGCGTTGACGTTTTACTGTTAAATGTTCAGCTTCAACTAATAATTTATTTACAGTGAACGTATATTTATCTAATGCATTTTCTGTGTCTAAATATCCAACTACTTCACCTTCAAAAGGAGAGGCTTTTACTTCATCAACTTCTAATTGTGGACAAAATAATACTTGTTCACCATTTTCTTTGATTAATAATGCGAGTAAACGTTCATGAGGATCACTTAAATAGCCTGTAAAGTAAAAAATGTTTAATGGTGTTGTAATCCATGTCGCTCTAGCTTGTTGTGATTTTAATTCTGCGGTAATCTGTTCTAATTTCATTTATCATCATCCTCCTAAAAATACTATCATTCTAAGTTTATGTTAGTTCATGACGGAATTCAAAAATAAAATATTAGAATGATACTATTTTAACTAAATGTTTTTAAAATAAGCATAAAAGAGCTATATAAAATGCACGGATATGTTATAAAATAGTATGAATGTGGTATGTAGTAAATAAACAGATTTATGGGAGGAATTCATATAATGAACTTATCATTTCATGGACAATCAACGATTTATTTCGAAGCGAACGGTAAAAAAGTAATTGTAGATCCATTTATTACTGGCAATGGTCAGTCAGATTTAGATGCAAATGCTTTAGAAGTAGACTATATTATTTTGACGCATGGTCATGGTGACCATTTCGGAGATACAGTCGAGTTGGCTAATAGAAATAATGCAACTGTAATTGGTTCAGCAGAACTGGGAGATTATTTAACTACAAATAAAAATGTTGAAAATGTAAGACCAATGAACATTGGTGGTAAAGCTGAATTTGAATTTGGTACAGTGAAATTTGTGCAAGCTTTTCACAGTTCAAGTTTAACTAATGATAATGGTATACCGGTTTATCTTGGTATGCCGATGGGTGTTATTTTAGAAGTTGAAGGCAAAACAATTTATCACACTGGTGATACAGGATTATTCAGCGATATGAAATTAATTGCAGAACGTCATCCTGTTGATGTTTGTTTTGTTCCTATTGGTGATAACTTTACTATGGGTATCGATGATGCAAGTTATGCTATCAACACATTTATTAAACCTAAAATCACTGTCCCTGTGCATTACGATACATTTGAATTGATTGAACAAGATCCAAACAAATTTAAATCTGCTGTTACAGTAGGAGAGGTGCAAATTTTAAAACCTGGAGAATCAGTTAAGTTTTAAATTATTTAAAGGCTTAGGATTTGCAATAAATAGAAAATGGCGACAAAATCTTATTATTTTGTCGCCATTTTTATGTTTTTATAAGAAAAATTCAAACCATTCATTTATATTTCATGTTTTTTAAGGATACAAATTAAAAAACAAACCCAATGCATTTGTGCGTTAGGCTTGTTTAGGCGTGTAACTCAAATGAATACAAAAGTTTTTTGAGTTTTATCTTATTTTACGATAAGAACAGGGATGTTTGCTCTTTTAGCCACCTTATGGCCGACACTACCTAGGACAAATTTTTTCTTTTCCTCAGCTTTGCGGTTACTGAGTACGACGATTTCATATTTGCCACTATTAGCTTGTTTAACTAATTGTTCTTTGGCACTGCCACGAACAATAATTTCATCATATTTGATACCATATTCATCTAAAGCTTTACGTGTAGGCTCAAGTCCTTTGCTACGCTTTTCAACTAGTTTATCTAAATGAACACCAGATTTAATTGATGATTGTGCATCTTGTTCACTAATCGAATTTAAAATAGTGACCGTTGTTCCTTCACCGGCTAATTTTGATACTTCTTTAAGTGCTTTTTCATTAGTAAGTGTTGTATCTACACCAAGTAAAATATTTTTGAACATTGTTCATCCCTCCTTGATATCATTCTAATCAAAATTTCTTAATAAATCCAATTATAATATAAAATCTTACATATTAATTTCTTAAAAAGAATTATTTATATTATTTAAAAGGTGCAGTTCAACATTATAAAGTTAGAATCTACCATAATTTGAATTGTGACATCGCAATTTTAGATATAAGAAGTTATAATGGCATAGAAACTGTTCAATATAAATGAGGTTATTTAAATGACAAAGCATGAGCAAATTTTATCATATATAGAATCTCTAGCAGTAGGACAAAAAATTTCTGTTAGAAAAGTGGCGAAAGATTTAAGTGTATCTGAAGGTACAGCTTACAGAGCGATTAAAGATGCTCGGTCAAATTGGCTTGGTAGCAACAATTGACCGCGTAGGTACTGTTCGTATAGAAAAGAAAACACGCGAGCAAATTGAACAACTTACATTTGGTGAAATTGTAAAGATTATAGACGGTCAAGTGTTAGGCGGCAGAAACGGTTTAATTAAAACACTAACTAAGTTTGCCATAGGTGCGATGGAGATTGATGATGTAGTAAAATATTTAAGTACGCATACATTATTGATTGTAGGTAATCGTAAAGATGTACAATTAGCAGCTTTAAAAAGAGGAAGTGCGGTGCTGATTACAGGTGGTTTTAGAACATCTGATGAAATTATAAAGTATGCAGATGAACATGATTTACCAATACTTTCTTCTAATTATGATACATACCTAGTAGCAAACATCATTAATAGAGCAATGTATAACCAAATGATTCGTAAAGAAATATTGGTCGTTGAAGATATTGTGAAGTCAGTAAAAGAGAGCACAGTAATCTTTGAAAATATGAAGTTGATTGATTATAAAGAAAAAGCAAGAGCTACTGGACATTCAAGATTTCCAGTTATTGATGAACAGTGGAAACTAGTAGGTATTATTACGAGCAAAGAAATTATTAAAATGGATGATTATGATACGATAGCTCAGTTTATGACGAAGGCTCCTATAAATGTCCAATTAACTACCACAGTAGCAAATTGTGCGCATATGATGATTTGGGAAGGTATAGAACTGTTACCAGTGACTACAAGTAGTAAAAAACTTATAGGTGTTATTACGAGAAAAGATGTATTAACAGCGATGCAATTATTAAGCCGACAACCCCAAGTGGGTGAAACTATTAATGATCAAATTGCAAAACATATCAACATTACAAATAATGGCATTCAAGTACAAACAACCCCGCTATTAACGAATCAATATGGTACTTTAAGTAAAGCTGTATTTGTCGCTATAATTGAAGAAACAGTGCGCTATGAAATGAGAAAGTTAAAAAAACTTGAAGTCATGATAGAAAGTTTGAACATTATATATATTAAGACAGTACAAATTGAATCAGAAATCGATGTGCATTATGATATGTTAGATGTAGGGAGAAACTTTGCTAAACTAGAAGTGACAATGTCTACTGATGAGCATCATGTCGCGAAAGCAATGATTATCTGCCAGATGATAGATTAAACGAATTTTATATAACTAATGAAAAGGAAGATATAAATGACTAAAGAATTCAATCAAATTATGAGTGAAATTAACGAAGCTGAAACAGTTATTATACATAGACATGTCAGACCTGACCCAGATGCTTATGGTTCACAGCTTGGTTTGAAACATTATTTAACATTAAAATTTCCAGATAAAAACATATATGCAGTTGGGGAATCAGAGCCTTCGTTAGATTTTATAGGAACTTTTGACGAAATTACAGATGAACAATACAAAGATGCATTAGTGATTGTTTGTGATACGGCTAATTCACCAAGGATTAGTGATGAACGCTTTAATAAAGGTCGTTCCCTAATTAAAATCGACCATCATCCCGCAGTAGATCAATATGGTGATATTAATTATGTGAATGCACAGGCTTCTTCTACAAGTGAAATTATCTTTGACTTTATTGCGCATTTTAATGACACAACTGTGATAGATGCATCTGTTGCACGTGTACTATATTTAGGGATTGTTGGTGATACAGGTCGTTTCTTATTTAATAATACGACGTCCCATACGATGGAAGTCGCAAGCCAGTTACTTAAATATCCATTTAATCATAATGAAGAGCTTAATAAAATGGGCGAAAAAGACCCAAAACTCCTACCATTCCAAGGATATGTATTACAGAACTTTGAGTTAGATGAAAATGGATTTTGTAAAATAATTATTACACAAGATGTACTTAAGCAGTTTAATATTGCGGCTAACGAAGCTTCATTATTTGTAAATGCGATTGCGGATATTCAAGGCTTGAAGATATGGGTCTTTGCTGTTGATGAAGGTTCTGAAATAAGATGTCGCATCCGCTCAAAAGGCATTGTGATTAATGATGTTGCAAGTGAATTTGGTGGCGGAGGTCATCCAAATGCTTCAGGTGTTTCTGTTGCTAACTGGAACGAATTTAATACATTAGCGGAAGCTTTAAAGAATAAGTTATAAGTATATAGGAGGTGTTTGCTGATGGTTACGCATTTAAATATTCATACAACATACGACTTATTACATTCTAGTTTGAGAATAAAAGATGTTGTTGCTAAGGCCGCTAAAGAAGGGTATACCGCGTTAGCGATTACAGACACAAATGTCTTATACGGTTATCCACAATTTTATGACGCGTGTATTGCAGCAAATATTCATCCTATATTCGGTATGACAATTTTTGTGACAGATGGATTAGAGTCAGTGGAAACGATAGTGCTAGCGCAAAATGAACAAGGACTAAAAGATATGTTTAAGCTGTCGTCTGCTATAAAAATGAAAGAAAAAACTGAAACACCTATAGAGTGGCTAAAAAAATATCTACAGCATTTTGTTGTTATTTTTAAAGATGTATCATCATCAAATGAAGCTATTGTAGCTGAATTTACCGATAATACACATGTTTATGTGAATCATACGAGTGAAGTAACATTAGAATTACCAATGGTTTGGGCACAAAGTACACGTTATCTTAATCAACAAGATGCTGATACACTGACTGCACTTGCCGCAATCAGAGATAACGATAAATTAGATTTAGTGAGTGAACAACCTGATTATAATGCACATTTATACGACAATAATGATTTAACTACACTTCATTTAAGTAAGGAAGTGTTGGATAACACAAATCAACTTGCAACAGTATGTCAGGCTGAAATGATTTATCATCAGTCTTTATTACCTAAATTTAAAACGCCAGATAATCAGCAATCAAAAGATTATTTATGGCAAATATTACAAGAAAACTTAAGCCAACTCAATTTAGATCATAGTCAATTCGAAACGTACAGAGAAAGACTTGTACATGAGTATCAAGTCATTACTCGCATGGGGTTTGAAGATTACTTTCTTATAGTAAGTGATTTAATACATTATGCAAAAACACATGATGTATTAGTAGGGCCTGGTCGTGGTTCTTCCGCAGGGTCATTGGTAAGTTATCTTTTAAACATTACTACGGTTGATCCCATACAATATAATTTACTGTTTGAGCGTTTTCTTAATCCGGAACGTGTAACAATGCCGGATATTGATATTGATTTTGAAGATACGCATAGAGATAAAGTAATTCAATATGTTCAAGAAAAGTATGGTGATAATCACGTTGCAGGTATAGTAACGTTCGGTCATTTGTTAGCTAGAGCAGTAGCTAGAGATGTTGGTAGAATTATGGGATTTGATGAGATTACTTTAAATGAAATTTCTAAATTAATACCACACAAGTTAGGTATAACTTTGGATCAAGCATATGAACAAAATGATTTTAAACAGTTTGTGCACCGAAATCATAGGCATGAACGATGGTTTGAAATTAGTAAAAAATTAGAAGGTTTACCTCGTCATACTTCAACACATGCCGCAGGTATCATTATTAATGATCATCCATTATATGAATATGCACCGTTGACGTTAGGTGATACTGGATTATTAACGCAGTGGACGATGACAGAAGCAGAGAGAATAGGCTTGCTGAAGATTGACTTCTTAGGGTTACGGAATTTATCCATTATTCATCAAATTGTGAAACAAGTAAAAAAAGATATGAATACACATATTGATATAGAGCAAATACCTTTTGATGATAGCAAAGTCTTTCAATTATTGTCACAAGGTGATACTACAGGTATTTTTCAACTAGAATCAGATGGTATTAGAAATGTATTGAAAAAATTACAACCTGAACATTTTGAAGATATTGTAGCCGTAACGTCTTTATACAGACCAGGTCCTATGGAAGAAATACCTACCTATATTACGAGAAGGCATAATCCATCGAAGGTGCAATATTTGCATAGTGATTTACAGCCGATATTAAGTAACACTTATGGCGTTATCATTTATCAAGAACAAATCATGCAAATTGCCAGTAAGTTCGCAAACTTTAGTTATGGAGAAGCGGATATTTTAAGACGTGCGATGAGTAAAAAGAACCGTGCTGTATTAGAAAGTGAACGTCAACACTTTGTGGATGGTGCTTTAAATAATGGCTATGATGAAAATTTAAGTAAGCAAATATTTGATTTGATTCTAAAATTTGCAGACTATGGCTTTGCACGTGCCCATGCTGTAAGCTATTCTAAAATTGCTTATATTATGAGCTATTTAAAAGTATATTATCCTAACTATTTTTACGCTAATATTTTGAGCAATACTATTGGAAGCGAGAAAAAGACAGCACAAATTATTGATGAAGCAAAGCATCAATCAATCAATATTTTAACGCCGAATATAAATCAAAGTCATTGGTTCTATAAAGCAACTAAACAGGGTATATACTTGTCAATCGGTGCGATTAAAGGTGTAGGTTATCAAAGCGTTAAGTTAATTGTTGACGAACGCATAACGCATGGTCATTTCAAAGACTTTTTTGATTTCACAAGACGCATTCCTAAAAGGATTAAATCTAGAAAATTACTTGAAGCGCTCATATTAGTAGGCGCTTTCGATACCTTTGGTAAGAATCGTGCTACGCTACTACAGTCAATTGATCAAGTACTTGATAGTTCATCTGATATTGAACAAGACGGTTTTATATTTGATGTATTAACGCCTAAAGCGACATATGAAGACAAAGAGGAATTGCCAGATAAAGTATTAAGTGATTATGAAAAAGAATATTTAGGCTTTTATGTTTCAACACATCCTGTCGAAAAAGCCTTTGAACAAAAGCAATATCTTGGTATATATAAACTCACTAATGCACGAGATAATCAACCGATTTTTGTTCAAATTGATAATATTAAACGTATACGTACAAAAAACGGTCAGAATATGGCTTTTGTAACATTAAATGACGGAATTAATAGTTTGGATGGCGTTGTTTTTCCAGATGCATTCAAAAAATATGAAACAGATTTGAAAACGGATGAGACATTTATCCTAAAAGGTAAGTTTGAAAATAGGAATAATAAGAAGCAACTTATTATTAATCAAATAGAGACGATTGATGCATTCGAAGTGAGTACATTTGAACATGCGAAACAAATTGTGATTAGAAACCTTAGCGATGAAACAGAAGTAAAGCAATTTTTAACACAAACAGAGCACAGCAATTATATTCCAGTTAAGTATTTTCAAGAAGCGCAAAATAAGTTCAAAATCATAGGTTATATCACACGAGATAACGACGTATTAAATACATTTATACAACGATTTTCGCCTTGGGATATAAGAATTATTTAACTTTAATAGCGCTATGAACTATGGTATAGTAAACTGATGGTTAAGCATAAACTTGCCGTCAGTTTTAATTTTAACTAAATTAAAGATAAGAATTATTTAATGTCAAATCAATCTATATATTTTTATTACAAATATTAACTGTACGGGTGAATTCGACATCTTGTTAGCAATATCATTTGTAATTTAAGTTAGATTGTAATAAAAATATATATGAACTGATTTTTATACTAGTTGAATGTAAAGGGGTAGATTTACATGACATTGAGAGACGAAGCATTAGAAATGCATAGACGAAATCAAGGAAAATTGGAAGTAACGCCTAAGGTTCAAGTTACCAATAAGGAAGAATTAAGTTTAGCTTATTCACCAGGTGTCGCAGAGCCTTGTAAAGAGATACATGAAGATTCTAGAAAAGTTTTTGAGTATACCATGAAAGGCAATACTGTTGCTGTTGTAACAGATGGCACAGCTGTTTTAGGATTAGGCAATATTGGTGCAGAAGCGAGTATCCCAGTAATGGAAGGGAAAGCAGTACTATTTAAAAGCTTTTCTGGTATCGATGGTGTACCTATTGCATTAAACACTACAGATACAGATGATATAGTAAACACTGTGAAATTATTAGAACCGAATTATGGTGGCATAAACTTAGAAGATATTTCGGCACCGCGTTGTTTTGAAATTGAAGAACGTTTAAAAAAAGAAACTAAAATACCAGTATTTCACGATGATCAACATGGTACAGCAATTGTAACAGTAGCCGGTATGATTAATGCCTTAAGAATAGTGGATAAAGATTTATCAGACATTAAGGTCGTTCTCAATGGTGTCGAGCAGCTGGTATGGCTATCGTTAAATTATTATATTCTTATGGTGTTCGAGATATGATTATGTGTGATTCTAAAGGTGCTATTTTTGAAGGACGCGCTTTTGGTATGAATGATACAAAAGCATACGTAGCTAAATGGACTAATAGAGAAAAAATTGAGGGCAGCTTAAATGATGTCATCAGAGATGCTGACGTATTTATAGGTGTTTCTGTTGCAGATTTATTAACAAAAGAAATGGTTGAATCTATGGCCGATGATCCAATTATCTTTGCTATGGCAAACCCTAACCCAGAAATTCAGCCAGATGTTGCAAAGGCAACAGGTGCAAAAGTAATTGGTACAGGTCGTTCAGATTTTCCAAATCAAATTAATAATGTCTTAGCATTTCCAGGTATATTCAGAGGTGCTTTAGATGTAGAAGCAACACAAATTAATGAAGCAATGAAGCAGGCTGCGGTTGAAGCGATTGCGAATTTAATTAATCCAGAAGAATTGAATCCTGATTATTGTATTCCTGGTCCGTTTGATAAGCGAGTAGCACCGTCAGTTGCTAGAGAAGTTGCAAAAGCAACGATGGAGTCCGGCGTTGCTAGAAATGATATGGATCCAGAGGAAATATATGAAAAGACAATGAAATTAACAGATTTAGATAAATAATATTCGTTAATACTAAACTCAATACGTAACTTACAGTTAAGTGTAGAGACAGATTGCGATATTTATGTGGAGGTTTACCAATGTTTAAAGATTTTTTCAATAGAAGTAGTAAAAAGAAAAAGTACGTAACCGTATCGGATTCAAAACAAAGCGATGTTCCAACAGGTATTATGACGAAATGTCCTAAATGTAAAAAAATTATGTATACGAAAGAATTAGCTGAAAACTTAAACGTTTGTTTTAACTGTGATCATCATATTGCACTTACAGCTTATAAACGTATTGAAGCTATTTCTGACGAAGGCACATTTAAAGAATTTGATAGAGGCATGACTTCGGCAAATCCATTGGACTTCCCAAGTTACGAAGAAAAAATCCAAAAAGATCGACAAAAAACTGATCTAAACGAAGCAGTAGTAACTGGAACTGCAAATTTAGAAGGTATAAGTTATGGTGTTGCTGTTATGGATGCTAGATTCAGAATGGGCAAGCATGGGTTCTGTAGTAGGCGAGAAAATTTGTAGAATTATAGAGCACTGTATTGAAAACCGTTTGCCATTTATTTTATTTTCAGCAAGTGGCGGAGCTAGAATGCAAGAAGGTATTATTTCGTTAATGCAAATGGGTAAAACAAGTGTGACACTGAAGAAACATGCGGACGCTCGGGTTATTGTATATTTCTTACATTACTAATCCAACTACAGGTGGTGTTTCTGCAAGTTTTGCTTCTGTAGGTGATATCAATCTTAGTGAACCTAAAGCGTTAATTGGATTTGCAGGGAGACGTGTCATCGAACAAACAATTAATGAAAAATTACCAGAGGATTTCCAAACTGCAGAATTTCTATTAGAACATGGTCAATTAGATAAAGTAGTACATAGAAAAGAAATGAAAACAACGTTATCTAGTATCCTAAAAATGCACCAAGAGGTGAAAACAAATGCTTGATTTTGAAAAGCCGCTTTTTGAAATAAAAAATAAAATTGAATCATTAAAAGAATCTCAAGAAAAGAATGATGTAGATCTGCAAGAAGAAATTGATATGCTTGAAGCTTCTTTAGAGAGAGAGACTGAAAAGGTATATACAAACCTTAAACCTTGGGATCGTGTGCAATTAGCACGTTTACAAGAAAGACCTACATCTTTAGATTACATACCTTATATATTCGACTCATTCATGGAACTCCATGGTGATAGAAATTACAGAGATGATCCTGCAATGATTGGTGGCATTGGTTATTTGAATGGCCAAGCAGTTACTGTAGTTGGACAACAACGTGGTAAAGATACCAAAGATAATATTTATCGTAATTTTGGGATGGCACATCCAGAAGGTTATAGAAAAGCAATTAGATTGATGAAACAAGCAGAAAAATTCAATCGACCTATTATTACTTTTATTGATACTAAAGGTGCTTATCCAGGTAAAGCAACAGAAGAACGTGGACAAAGTGAATCTATTGCTAGAAACTTAGTCGAAATGGTCGCGTTAACAGTACCAGTCATTTCTATTGTGATTGGTGAAGGCGGTAGTGGCGGAGCTTTAGGTTTAGGTATTACAAATCGTATATTGATGCTTGAAAATAGTACGTATTCAGTTATTTCACCTGAAGGTGCCTCTGCACTGTTATGGAAAGACAGCAATCTTGCAAAAATTGTCGCAGAAACAATGAAGATTACTGCTGAAGATTTACGTGAACTCAATATAGCTGATGATGTAATTAAAGAACCATTAGGTGGTGCGCATCATGATGTTGAAATTCAAGCACAAAATATCAAAAAAGGGTTTGAATATTATTTAGCAGAATTAAGTCAGCTAAGTAAACAACAACTTGTTGATGACCGATATGCTAAATTTAGAAATATTGGAACATACCACGAATAATAATAAATATACTAAGATTAGCTGTACAGAAATTTATGACGATAGATTTCTGTACAGCTATTTTTTATAGTTGTACAGAAGGAGATTGAGTAAATGCAAACCCTTAACTTATTTAAAAAATAAATACATTGTTTAAGAAATATAATTTAAAGGTAAATATAAAAGAGTGCTCATTTCATTTTTGCCGAAAAATTATAGTAAACGCTTACTAGTTATAATTTAATAGCTTAGATTACTTTAAAACGTTTACATTCGGCACAAAGCCTTATTTTAATGGCACCATTGTATTATTTATGGTATTTTTAGAATAAGAAATACATGTTAGAAAGGTTTGTCGTCATGAAAAAAATTGCAGTGTTGACAAGTGGTGGAGATTCTCCAGGCATGAACGCAGCTGTAAGAGCTGTAGTTAGAAAAGCGATTTTTAATAACATTGAAGTCTATGGTGTTTACCAAGGCTATCAAGGTTTATTAAACGATGATATCGAAAAGCTTGAACTCGGTTCTGTAGGGGATACAATTCAACGCGGAGGCACTTTTTTATATTCAGCAAGGTGTCCTGAATTTAAAGAAGTAGAAGTGCGTAAGAAAGGCATAGAAAACTTACGTAAAAGAGGCATCGAAGGCCTTGTAGTTATCGGTGGAGACGGTAGTTATAGAGGCGCGCAACGTATAAGTGAAGAATGTGAAGAAATCCAGACAATTGGAATACCTGGTACGATTGATAATGATATTAATGGTTCAGATTTTACAATTGGATTTGATACAGCATTAAACACTATTATTGATTGCGTTGATAAAATCCGCGATACAGCATCGAGTCATGCTAGAACCTTTATTATAGAAGTTATGGGACGTGATTGTGGAGATTTAGCATTATGGGCAGGTATGTCTGTAGGTGCAGAAACAATTATTGTTCCAGAGGTAGAAACAGACATTAAAGATGTAGCTGAAAAAATCGATAATGGTATTAAAAGAGGTAAAAAACATTCAATCGTCATGGTTGCAGAAGGTTGTATGTCTGGAGAGGCTTGCGCACAAGAGTTAACTAAGTATATTAATGTTGATGCGCGTGTTTCTGTATTAGGTCATATCCAACGTGGTGGTAGCCCAAGTGGAGCAGATCGTGTGTTAGCGTCACGTTTAGGTGGTCATGCAGTAGATTTATTATTACAAGGGAAAACTGCTATCGGTGTAGGCATTCGTAATAATGAATTAACTGACACACCATTCGAAGAAATATTTAGATCAGATCAACATGAGTTTGATTTTGAAACTTATGAATTAACAAATGAATTATCTATATAAAATACTTGGAGGCATTATTAATGAGAAAAACTAAAATTGTTTGTACTATTGGACCAGCTGTCAGAATCGGAAGAAATGCTTGAGAAATTAATGAAAGCCGGAATGAACGTTGCACGTTTAAACTTTTCACATGGTGATCATGCAGAACATAAAGCAAGAATTGATTCAATTCGCAAAGTATCTAAAAAATTAGGTAAAACTGTTGCAATCTTACTTGATACTAAAGGCCCTGAAATTCGTACACATAGTATGAAAAATGGCAAAATAGAACTTGAAAAAGATACTGAAGTCATTGTAAGCATGACAGAAGTAGAAGGTACACCTGAAAAATTCTCAGTAACTTATGATAATTTAATCAATGATGTAGAAGAAGGTTCATATATTTTATTAGATGATGGCTTAATTGAATTACAAGTTAAAAGTATCGACAAAGACAACGGCGAAGTTGTTTGTGATGTACTAAACACTGGCGAATTAAGCAACAAAAAAGGTGTTAACTTACCTGGCGTTAAAGTAAGTTTACCTGGTATCACTGATAAAGATGCTGAAGATATTAATTTCGGTATTAGCGAAGGCGTTGATTTTATCGCAACTAGTTTCGTACGTCGTCCAAGTGATGTACTAGATATCCGTAAATTACTAGAAGCACAAAAAAATACAACAATCAGTATTATACCTAAAATTGAAAACCAAGAAGGTATCGATAATATCAAAGGTATTCTTGAAGTTTCAGATGGTTTAATGGTTGCACGTGGTGATATGGGTGTTGAAATCCCACCAGAATCAGTACCTATGGTGCAAAAAGATTTAATTAGACAATGTAATAAATTAGGCAAACCTGTTATCACTGCGACTCAAATGCTTGATTCTATGCAAAGAAACCCACGTGCTACACGTGCCGAAGCAAGTGATGTTGCCAACGCAATTTATGATGGTACTGATGCAGTTATGCTTTCTGGTGAAACAGTCGCTGGACTTTATCCTGAAGAAGCAGTTAAAACAATGCGTAATATTGCAGTTTCTGCTGAAGGTGCACAAGATTATAAAAAATTATTATCAGACCGTACTAAATTAGTAGAAACTTCACTTGTTAATGCAATTGGTGTTTCAGTTGCACATACAGCATTAAACTTAAATGTAAAAGCAATTGTTGTCGCTACAGAAAGTGGTTCTACTGCACGTACGATTTCTAAATATCGTCCACAATCAGACATTATCGCAGTAACACCTAATCCAGAAACTGCACGCCAATGTGCGCTAGTATGGGGAATTCACCCAGTAATCAAAGAAGGACGTAAAACTACAGATGCATTATTAAATAATGCTGTAGCTACTGCAGTTGAAACAGAAAAAGTTCAAAATGGTGATTTAATTATTATCACTGCCGGCGTTCCAACAGGTGAAAAAGGTACTACTAACATGATGAAATTACATTTAGTAGGCGATGAACTTGCAAAAGGACAAGGTATTGGTAGAAATTCAGTTGTTGGCCAAACACTTGTTGTTAATAATGCAAGTGAGTTAGAAGGTAAAGATTTATCTGAAACTATTATTGTAACGTCTTCAGTAGACGAAACGCTTGTACCTTATATTGAAAATGCAATTGGTTTAATCACAGAAGAAAACGGCATCACTTCACCAAGTGCGATTATTGGTTTAGAAAAAGGTATTCCTACAGTTGTTGGTGTTGAAAACGCAACTAAAGAAATACAAAATGATGTTTTAGTTACTATTGATGCAAATCAAGGTAAAATCTTCGAAGGTTATGCTAACGTTCTATAATAAATTTACGAATATAAACAAATAGGCGGTTGTAAATTCCTATTTGAAATAATAGAAGACATTGAGAGTTAATTGAATTTTAAATTCAGTTAACTCTCTTTTTAATTTTCACTCAATCTTATATAAAATCACTAAGATTACTATTTTTAATCATAATAAAAACTATCCATACACATTGGTTCGCGAACAATGTGTATAGATAGCTTATTTTGAAAATATCTTCTTTTATTTATCTTGTGTACGTGCTACTTTTTTATATCTTAAGTACATTAAACTTAAGGCAACGAACCATATTGGTGTTAAAAATACTGCTGTTCTTGTAACCTCACTTACGAATAATAGACAAAATACTAAGAAGAAAAATATTAAGATGATATAACCCATATATTTACCGCCAAGTAATTTAAAATTAGCCTGTTTGTGAGCTTCTGGGTTACGTTTAGTATAATTGATATAAGCAACGGTGATTAACGCCCAAACGGCTAAAAACAACACTGTAGATACAGTTGTGATATAAGTGAAGACGAGTGTCGCATTCGGTACAATATAATTTAATAAAGCTGCGATCATCAGTAAAGCGCATGAGACAAATATTGCAATGTGCGGTACACCATTTTTATTCGTTGATGCAAAATAAGGTGGTGCTTGTTTTTGATTAGAAAGACCAAAGAGCATACGACTGTTAGAAAAAATACCACTGTTACAAGAAGATGCCGCCGCAGTTAGTACAACGAAATTAATAATGCCTGCTGCAAATGGAATACCGATTAGAGCGAACAATCTAACAAATGGACTATCGTCAGGATTTATAGCATTCCATGGGATGATTGACATAATCACAGCTAACGCGCCTACATAAAAAACTAATATACGTAAAGGCACACTATTAATTGCTTTCGGTAAGGTCTTAGTTGGATCTTTAGTTTCACCCGCAGTCACACCTATTAATTCGATACCCACAAATGAGAATACAGCCATTTGGAATGACATTAAAAATCCATTAACACCTTTAGGGAATATACCATTAGTGTATAAATTAGATAATGAAGCATGTCCAAATTGTGTGTCATAGGCCATAATAATCATAATTGCACCAACAACAATCAAAGCGAGAATCGTTACAATTTTTATGATTGCAAACCAAAATTCTAATTCCCCAAATAATTTAGCACTTAATAAATTAAGTGACATAAGTACAAGTACACAGAACAAAGCACTGATCCAATTTGGAATGTGAGGAAACCAAAAACTTACATATTTAGCTACTGCAGTTACCTCAGCCATACCAGTAATAATCCAACATAACCAATAAGTCCAACCAGTTACAAAACCTGCAAATGAACCAATGTATTGATTCGTGACATCGGCAAAAGACTTGAAATTAGTATTTGTAACAAGCATTTCTCCTAAGCCACGCATAAACATAAATAGCATAAACCCAATGATAATATATGTAAGTAAAATAGAAGGGCCAGTTAACGCGATAGTTTGACCAACTCCTAAAAATAGACCTGTACCAATTGCGCCACCAATTGCAATCAACTGGATGTGCCGATTACTTAGTTCTCTCTGTAATTCATTGTTTGACATAATCTACTACTCCTTCATTTTGTCGTTTTATTATTATGCAACTGTCTTTAAAATATTACAACTGTTTTTTAACTGAATCATAAAAAAAGTTAAGGATAAAACTACATTAATAATTAGTTATTAATAATGATAACCAAATGAAAAGTAATAAAAATTGAACTGTAAGGCTTTCCATACTAAAATGAGATTATAACACCGTTTCATATCATGACGTGTTTAAGGGTATATAAACAAATACTTATTTCTTAGTGTTTTGGCAAGAGGATTAAACTTTAAATATTCACAAAAGGGACGAAATTGGATATAATGGTTAATGAAAGCCATTTCATAACGAAATAGAAAAGGGGAATTTATATATGGCAGAGTTACAAAAAGGTTTAGAAGGGGTAATTGCATCTCAAACTAAAGTAAGTTCTATCATTGATAGTCAATTAACATATGCAGGTTATGATATTGATGATTTAGCTCAAAATGCTGAGTTTGAAGAAGTTGTCTTCTTATTATGGCACTACCGATTACCTAATGAAGAAGAATTAAAAGAATTAAAAGAAAAGCTTTTTGAACACATGACACTAAATCCTAGAGTGTATAATCACTTTAAAGAGTACGCTACTAGTAATGTGCATCCAATGACAGCGTTAAGAACTTCTGTGTCTTATATTGCCCATTTTGATGAACATGCTGAAACTGAAAGCGATGAACAAACAATGGAACGTGCAATACGTATTCAAGCTAAAATAGCTTCTCTTGTTACAGCATATGCAAGAGTTAGAGAAGGTAAAGAGGTTGTAAAACCAAATAGTGATTTAAATTATGCAGGAAACTTCTTATATATGTTAAGAGGGGAACTACCTACAGATATCGAAGTTGAAGCGTTTAACAAAGCGCTTGTATTACATGCTGACCATGAGTTGAATGCCTCAACATTTACAGCAAGATGTGCTGTTTCATCATTATCAGATATGTATTCAGGCATTGTTGCCGCAGTTGGTTCATTAAAAGGCCCACTTCACGGTGGCGCAAATGAACGTGTCATGAGCATGCTAGCTGAAGTGAAATCAATTGATGAAGTTGATAATTACATCGATAAAAAAATTGAAAATAAAGAAAAAATTATGGGCTTCGGACACCGTGTATATAAAGATGGTGATCCAAGAGCGAAATACTTAAAAGAAATGAGTAGAAAAATCACAGCAGAAACAGGTCAAAGTCAATTATTTGATATTTCCGTTAAAATTGCTGATAAGATGAAAGAAGAAAAAGGCTTAATAGCCAATGTGGATTTCTTTAGTGCGACAGTTTATCATAGTATGAACATTGAGCATGATTTATTCACTCCAATTTTTGCGGTAAGTAGAACTTCTGGTTGGATTGCACATATCTTAGAACAATATAGAGATAACCGAATTATGCGTCCAAGAGCTGAGTATATTGGTGAAACAGATAGAAAATATGAACCAATAGAAAAAAGATAATAAGTTTAATCATTTTCATTACAGTTTTTATTGTAATAATGAATGTATAAACAATATTTTTGAAAAGTATTTAATCAATAAAACAAAACACGGAGGTTTTTTTACATGTCAGGAGAAAAAATAGTAAAATCACAAGAAGGTTTAACAGTTCCAAATAATCCAATCATCCCATTTATTATCGGTGATGGTATTGGACCAGATATCTGGAATGCGGCAAGCAGAGTAATCGATGCAACTGTTGAAGAAGCTTATAACGGTGAAAAGAAAATCGAATGGAAAGAAGTATTAGCTGGACAAAAAGCTTACGATGAAACTGGCGAATGGTTACCTAAAGAAACACTTGATACAATTAATGAATATCTAATTGCTATTAAAGGTCCTTTAACAACACCAATTGGCGGCGGTATCCGCTCACTTAACGTTGCTTTACGTCAAGAATTAGATTTATTTACATGTTTACGCCCAGTACGTTGGTTCCAAGGCGTTCCTTCACCAGTTAAACGTCCTGAAGACACTGATATGGTTATTTTCCGTGAAAATACTGAAGACATTTATGCCGGTATTGAATTCCAAGAAGGTACTCCTGAAGTTAAGAAATTAATTGAATTCTTACAAAATGAAATGGGCGCTAAAAATATTAGATTCCCAGAAACATCAGGTATTGGTGTGAAACCAGTTTCTAAAGAAGGTACAGAACGTTTAGTACGTGCTTCTATACAATACGCTTTAGAAAATAATCGTAAATCATTAACTTTAGTGCATAAAGGTAATATCATGAAATTTACTGAAGGTGCATTTAAACAATGGGGTTATGATTTAGCACATAACGAATTTGGTGATAAAGTATTTACTTGGCAAGCAATATGATGAAATTGTTGAAAAAGAAGGTAAAGACAAAGCAAACGAAGCGCAAGAAAAAGCAGAAAAAGAAGGCAAAATTATCGTTAAAGATTCAATTGCTGACATTTTCTTACAACAAATCTTAACACGTCCATCAGATCATGATGTAGTGGCTACAATGAACTTAAATGGTGACTATGTATCTGATGCATTAGCAAGCACAAGTTGGTGGTATTGGTATTGCACCTGGTGCAAACATTAACTATGAAACTGGACATGCTATTTTTGAAGCTACACATGGTACAGCTCCAAAATACGCTGGACAAAACAAAGTTAACCCATCATCTGAAATTTTAAGTGCAACACTAATGTTAGAACACTTAGGTTGGCAAGAAGCTGCAGATAAGATTACTGAATCAATTGAAAAAACAATTGCTTCTAAAGTAGTAACTTACGACTTTGCCCGTTTAATGGATGGTGCTAAAGAAGTATCTACTTCTGACTTTGCAGATGAACTTATTAAAAACATCAAATAATATAAATTCGTATTGATTTTAAAGTTACCAACAATATCTTAGGATTTTGTTGGTATTTTTTTGTTTTCACGATTTAGTAAAAATGCACCACAAAGAGTATTTAATTCATATAGTTTTAAATGTAAATTGTAAATTTAAGGATAGTATTTAATGTAAATTAACACGGAGGATTTCAGGGAACTGCATATTTTCAGTGATATAAGTGTTCATCTTGTTAATTAAATGTTAAGATTTTGTTAACGTATAATTTCAGGAAAATTCAGTAAAACAAAATCAACAGCACAACAGATTGTTAACAGTACAATTACATTAAATTCATGAATACTTAATTTGTTTCTATAATATAGGCATTGTAAAGTTTATGTGAAAAGAATTTAAAGTATGTTATTTTTATTTAAATATAAGTTATAATTAATTTGTAAACACAAATATGGAGGTATACTATGTCACAAAAAGTACTTGTAGTAGATGATGAGCAATCAATCGTAACCTTATTAAAATATAATTTAGAGCAAGTCGGATATATAGTGGATGTAGCTTATGATGGAGAAGAAGCACTGGAGAAGGTTAATGCTACAAACCCCGAATTAGTTGTGTTAGATGTCATGCTTCCCAAAAAGGATGGAATAGAAGTGTGTAAAACGATCCGTTCTGATAAAAATCTTGTACCCATCTTAATGCTGACAGCTAAAGATGATGAATTTGATCGTGTACTTGGACTAGAACTTGGCGCAGACGATTATATGACTAAACCATTTTCACCAAGAGAAGTCGTAGCAAGAGTCAAAGCTATTTTAAGAAGATCTGCCATGGTTACAGAAGCAGCTCAAATTGAAAATGATGAAGATGACATACTTATTGGTGCAATCAGAATTAGACCAGAATATTTTGAAGTGTATAGAGAAGATGAACTATTAGAATTAACACCAAAAGAATTTGAACTGTTATTATATCTTATCGAAAGACAGGGTAGAGTAATCACACGTGAACATATGTTAAATTCAGTTTGGAATTATGAATTTGCGGGTGACTCTAGAATTGTGGATGTACATATTAGTCATTTAAGAGATAAATTAGAAGAAAACCCAAAACAACCTAAACTTATCAAAACAGTACGAGGTTTAGGATATAAATTGGAGAGACCTAAGGTTTAATGCTGAAGTTTCATCACCGCCTCTTATTTTTATTATGTACCATCGTTATCATTAGTTTTATTATGCTAGGCGCAATCATAACACATGTTATTTATAACACGGTTACTACGGGTCAAGAAGGCGACCTAGAGCATCGTTCGGAGCATTTCGTTAGTTTGTACAACCATGATAAAATAGCTGAAATCAAAGATATTGCTGAAAGTGAGAAACTTACTGTAGTCATTGAAAAAGGTAACGATGTCTTGTTGTCCACAAAACAAGGTACTGAGTTAAATGAAGATATAAGAAATGAAGCTATTCCTTCGAAACTAATTTATGATAAAGTAGCCGATGATCGAAGATATACATTTAAAACTTCAATCAAAGATCAAGACGTTTTGATTAGTGGTGTAAATAATGAAATCTTAGAATTGCAAATTGAAATATGGAAATACACTGCTTTAATTGGTTTGATTGTTTTAGTGATTATTTTCTTTGTAGTTCGAAGTATCAATAGAACATATATTAGACCTATTAATGAAGTAACTTATGCCACGAACCTTTTAGCTGAAGGTTATTATCACGTGAGGGTACCTGAAAGTAACGTTAAAGAGACGAGAGAGTTGTTCGTTACTACAAATGAATTAGCTAGACGTTTACAACGTTTAAACCATAAGCAAAAACTACAATCCAATAGACTAAAAACAACTGTAGAAAGTATTCCAAGTTCCATATTAATGATTGATAAATATGGTGAAATTGTTGTAGCAAATAAAGCATATTATGAGTTGTTTACGCCTGAAGAAGCAGTAGAACATAAAAGTTATGTTGAGTTTATCGATGTTAAAATTCAAAAACTTATTGCTGATGCTTTTAAAGTAGAAAAACCTATTTATGATCAAGTGGAATTAACCATAGATCAAGTGCATCAAAAATATTTTGATACTGCTTGTGTGCCAATTTTGTCAAAAACAAAGAAAAATTTATATGGCATGGTTATTGTTATGCATGATATCACGAACCTTAAAAAGCTTGAAAATTTGCGTCGTGAATTTGTAGCGAATGTATCACATGAACTAAAAACACCTATTACTTCAATAAAAGGATTTGCTGAGACATTATTAGATGGGGCGAAAAATGATGAACAGGCATTAAATGACTTTTTACAAATCATTTCTAAAGAATCTGATCGCATAGAAACCTTAGTTTTTGATTTACTAGATTTATCTCATGTCGAACAACAATCTGAAATAGAAACAGAATATATCAGTTTGTCTGACATTGCTGAGTTAACGATAAAAAATATGCAGACGATTGCTGAAAGTAAAGATATAACCATTTTAAATGAAGTGACGCCTGATATTGTCATTGATGCAAATAAGGATAAAGTTTCACAAGTTGTTATCAATTTGTTATCAAATGCAATTAGTTATTCTAAGGAATCGGATGAAGTCATTGTACGTGTATATAAAGAAGGTAATAAACGTATACTAGAAGTAGAAGATTTTGGTATGGGGATCAGTGAAGAAGATCAAAAACATATTTTTGAACGCTTCTATAGAGTAGATAAAGCACGTAGTAGAGATTCAGGTGGTACGGGCTTAGGACTATCGATTACAAAACATATTATGGAAGCCCATAATGGTAGAATTAACGTCATTAGTAGTCCAAATGAAGGCTCGACGTTTAGAATTACATTTTTTGAAACAGAGTAAGTATACTTTAAATGAACAATTGTTGTATAATATCAAATTGATAGTCGATCTAATTAACTTAATGTTGTTAGGTCGACTTTTTATATTGCTATGAAAATCAGAAGATATGTCGTATCAATACGGATAGGGTCATAATTTATGATAAAATGGATAGTAAATATGTGTTGGAGGTTAAAACATTGAATAAATTAATCTTAGTTGATGGTAACAGTCTTAGCTTTAGAGCTTTTTACGCTTTGCCATTGTTACAAAATAAAGCAGGTATTCATACCAATGCCGTGTACGGTTTTGCAATGTTGCTTGAAAAAATTATAAAAGAAGAACAGCCTACACATTTCTTAGTTGCATTCGATGCTCGGAAAGACAACGTTCAGACACTCACAATATAGTGAATATAAAGGTGGACGTCAAAAAACACCACCTGAATTAAGTGAACAATTTCCTTATATCAGACAATTATTAGATGCTTATCAAATTAAGCGCTATGAGTTAGACAATTATGAAGCGGATGATATTATCGGTACGCTGAGTAAACAAGCAAATGAAGAAAAATTCCAAACGATTATCGTAACTGGTGACCGAGATTTAACACAACTTGCTACAGATGACGTGACAATCTATTATACTAAAAAAGGTGTAACAGACGTTGATCATTACACGCCGGAATTTATAGCCGAAAAATATGATGGTTTGGTTCCAGAACAAATTATTGATATGAAAGGCTTAATGGGTGATGCTTCGGACAATATTCCAGGTGTTGCAGGTGTTGGCGAGAAAACAGCAATTAAATTATTGAAGCAATTTTCAAATGTTGAAAATGTCTATGAACACCTAGATGAAGTGTCAGGTAAGAAATTAAAAGAGAAACTTGAAAATAGTAAAGATGATGCTTTAATGAGTAAGGAACTTGCGACAATTAATTGTGAAAGTCCAATTGAAGTATCCTTAAACGAGACTAAGTTACAAGAAAATCCAGATACAAATGATAAAATTGAATTATTTAAAAAATTGGAGTTCAAACAATTGTTGGACCAAATAGATGTTGATGGTAGTAGCTCAAGTGTTGAAGAAATGGAAATCAATACAGTGAGTGATTTTGCACAGGTTGATTTTAACAACTTGACTGCTGCGACTATACATTTTGAGTTAGATGGTTCTAATTATTTAAAAGATGACATATTAAAATTTGCTTTATATGATGGCACACACCATGTTGTTATTGATGCACATAAGATGCATGATTATCCAGAACTTATTGCATGGTTAGAAGATAGTACTACAGAAAAGAATGTATATGATGCTAAAAAATCATATGTCGTCGCACATAGATTAGATATCGCGATTAAGCACATTGTGTTTGATGTGATGTTAGCAAGTTATATTATTGATCCATCCCGTACAATAGATGACGTCAATTCAGTTGTTACGAATTATGGTCAGTATTACGTACAACAAACCATCGCTATTTATGGTAAAGGCAAAAAAAGACAGTTGCCTGAAGATGAAGTTCTGAATCATCATGTAGCAACTATTATAGAAGCAATTAGTGCGACTAAACCTAAAATGGCAGAACAACTAGATGAATATAACCAAACAGATTTACTATATGATTTAGAGTTACCATTGGCACGCATTTTAAGTGAAATGGAAGAAACAGGTATTTATACAGTTGCTGATGATTTAAAAGAAATGGAAAAAGAGATTCAAAGTAAATTAGATGTGTTAATAAAAAATATACATGAAGCTGCAGGAGAGCCGTTTAATATCAATTCACCAAAACAGTTAGGTGTTGTATTATTTGAAACATTAGAGTTACCTGTAATTAAAAAAACGAAGACTGGTTATTCCACAGCAGTAGATGTGTTAGAACAATTACAAGGTGAACATCCAATTATTGAACATATCCTTGAATATAGACAACTTGCTAAATTACAATCTACGTATGTAGAAGGATTACAAAAAGTAATTGCTGAGGATAATCGTATTCATACACGTTTTAACCAAACGCTAGCACAAACTGGTAGATTGTCATCTATTGATCCTAACCTACAAAATATACCTGTTCGTTTAGAAGAGGGTAGAAAAATTAGAAAAGCGTTTAAATCTACAGATGAAAATAATGTCATATTTGCAGCCGATTACTCGCAAATTGAATTAAGGGTATTGGCGCACATCACGCAAGATGAAAGTATGAAACAAGCATTTATTAATGATGAAGACATTCACACAGCTACAGCTATGAAAGTATTCAATGTGCAACCAGATGAAGTTGATGGCACGATGCGTAGACAAGCGAAGGCAGTGAATTTCGGAATTGTTTATGGTATAAGTGATTATGGTCTAAGCCAAAGTTTAGGCATAACAAGAAAACAAGCCAAACAATTTATTGATGATTATTTAGATAGTTTCCCTGGTGTTAAACAATATATGGAAGATATTGTTAAAGACTGTAAAGCTCAGGGCTATGTTGAAACATTATTACATCGTCGTAGATATATACCTGATATCACAAGTAGAAACTTTAATTTAAGAGGTTTTGCAGAAAGAACCGCAATGAATACACCAATTCAAGGTACAGCTGCAGATATTATTAAATTAGCCATGGTTAATTTTGCAAATGAAGTTAAAGATACGGATTTCCATGCGCAACTTTTATTACAAGTGCATGATGAATTGATTTTTGAAGTACCTAAAGAAGAAGTAGAAGCATTTGAAAAATTTATTGAAAAGATTATGGACAATGCGATAGAGTTAGATGTACCATTAAAAGTTGAATCTAGCTATGGTCAAACATGGTACGATGCAAAATAGAAAGAGGGTATTATATTGCCTGAGTTACCAGAAGTAGAACATGTAAAAAGAGGTATTAAACCTTTTGTTAAAGGACAAACAATTGAATCAGTTACTTTTTCTGACAAAGTGCATGAAGGTAAAGCAAACAAACGTGAAACAATAATTAAAGGTTTAGAATTAGATACGTTTAGACGCTTTACTGAGCAATTTACAATAAATGATATAGATAGACGAAGTAAGTATATCGTTTTCTATTTAGAGAAAGACGGTGAAGAAAGAATACTCATTAGCCATCTGGGTATGGTCGGTGGTTTCTTTGTAGTCGATAAAATAGAAGATATTAGTGTTCCAAATTATCGTAAACATTGGCATGTTATATTTAAATTAAATAATGATAAGTTGCTTGTCTATTCTGATATTCGCCGCTTCGGTGAAATTAGAAATGTGCCATCATTTGAAGCGTATCCATCATTTTTAGAAATCGCTCCAGAACCATTTGATGAAGAAGCAATGCCACATTACTTATCATGGTTTAATAAAAAACTTTACCAGAACAAGCCAATTAAACAAATGATTTTAGATCATCGGGTCATTTCGGGCTGTGGTAACATTTATGCGTGTGAAGCGCTTTTTAGAGCAGGTATCCATCCAAGTCGCGTCTATCAAAAGAGTTAAATAATCAAGAACGAGAAATATTATTTTATTATGTTCGAGATGTATTAGAAGCGGGTATAAAATATGGTGGAACGAGCATATCTGATTATCGTCATGCAGACGGTAGTACAGGTACGATGCAATTACATCTTAATGTTTATAAACAAAAGATATGTAAAGTGTGTGGAAGTGATATTGAAACTCAAGTTATTGCAACGAGAAATAGTCATTTCTGCGCTACATGTCAAAAATAAAGGAAGAGTGATATTATGCCAAAAGTTATAGGACTAACAGGTGGTATCGCATCAGGTAAATCTAGTGTTTCGGAATTATTAACCGTACATGGTTTTAAAGTCGTAGATGCAGATGTTGCATCACGCCAAGCAGTAGAAAAAGGTACTAAAGGACTAGAACAAGTTAAAGAAGCATTTGGAGAAGAAGCAATAGATGAAGATGGCAATATGAATAGATCATATGTAGGAGATGTCATATTTAATCATCCAGAGAAAAGATTGGAATTAAATGAAATTGTTCATCCTATTGTTAGAGATATCATGGAACAAGAAAAAGAAGCTTATCTTGAGCAAGGCTATAACGTAATTATGGATATTCCGTTATTATTTGAAAATGACTTACAAGATACTGTGGATGAAGTTTGGTTAGTATACACTTCTGAAAGTATACAAATTGATAGATTGATGGAACGTAATGATTTATCAATGGAAGATGCGAAAGCACGCGTTTATAGCCAAATTTCAATTGATAAAAAACGTAGAATGGCGGATCGTGAAATTGATAACCGTGATACGAAATTAGAATTGAAACAGAACTTAGAACAATTGCTCGTAGAGGAAGGTTATATTCACAACAATACTGAAGAAGAGGCGCAATAAATCATGAGTCTTTAAATGATGATTTTCGTAAGCTTGATTTAATATACATTAGTATGGTTTAATAAGTATATTCTGAAGTACTACTCAACTTATAATTTAAGTTTGAGTGGTACTTTTTCAATATGAAGTTAAATTATTTGGATAAACTTATTATGAAAAGGGCTCTTTAAGTTCATAGGTATGCGGAATTTAAATTTTTTTAAATTTATTTTAGAAAACGCTTTCTTGTACTTTTATTTATGTTATACTATTTCCATAAAGTATAACACAAAAACAAGGGGTGCTTTGAATGACGACAAATATTGCAATTAATGGAATGGGTAGAATAGGAAGAATGGTATTAAGAATCGCTTTGAAAAATAAGGATTTAAATGTAGTAGCAATTAATGCGAGCTACCCTCCTGAAACGATTGCCCACCTAATTAATTATGATACAACTCATGGTGCTTATGATTTAAAAGTAGAGCCTATAGAAAATGGCGTCAAAGTTGATAATCATGAGATTAAGCTTGTAGCGGAAAGAAATCCTGAGCACTTACCTTGGGAAACGCTGAACATCGATATCGTTATTGAAGCTACTGGAAAATTCAATCATGGAGATAAAGCTGTTGCACATATTAATGCAGGCGCTAAAAAAGTATTGCTTACTGGCCCATCTAAAGGTGGAGAAGTCCAAATGATTGTCAAAGGTGTTAATAATGAGCAATTAAACATTGAAGAGTATGACATATTTAGCAATGCTTCATGTACTACAAACTGTATTGGTCCAGTTGCAAAAGTATTAAATGACCAATTTGGTATACAAAACGGTTTAATGACAACGGTTCATGCCATTACGAATGATCAAAATAATATAGATAATCCGCATAAAGATTTAAGACGTGCGCGTTCTTGCAATGAAAGTATTATTCCAACTTCAACAGGTGCTCGCAAAAGCACTAACAGAAGTTCTACCTGAATTAGATGGTAAATTGCACGGTATGGCATTAAGAGTACCGACGAAGAATGTTTCATTAGTGGATTTAGTCGTTGATTTAGACACGAATGTAACGGCTGAACAAGTCAATCAAGCATTTAAAGATAATGACTTAGACGGTGTGATTGCAACTGAAGATGCACCTTTAGTATCTATGGACTTTAATACAAACCCACATTCAGCAATTATTGATACACAAAGTACAATGATTATGGGTGATAATAAAGTTAAAGTAATCGCGTGGTATGATAATGAATGGGGTTATTCAAATAGAGTAGTAGATGTAGCTGAACAAATAGGTCAATTACTCAAAAATGATGTTGGTGCTGTCACAAATTAAAGTACACATTTATAACAGTTAATAATAATCTATTTGATTAAATTTTAAGAAACTACCATGTTTAGACTATACGACATTATAATAGAAAGTATTATGTATACTCCTTTTGAAGTGATGCACATTGATAGTGCCTACTTTGAAAGGAGTTTTCATTTTGTCGTTTAAACCTATATAATAGATGATTGTAGAAATAGACAATGATGAATTTACTGAGCATGTTAAACTTACTGTCAGGGAGACGTGATAAGTATTTTAATTTCTAACAATATTTGGGATGTTAGTGATAAAAATTACATAATGCATTAAGTATTTTACATGTATCATAGTGATTCTTTTGTGACATACATATTTATAGTATAATGATAAGTAATCAAAACGAGAGGGTGATAATTCGATGAAATGCCCGAAATGTAATTCGACTCATTCTCGTGTTGTAGACTCTAGACATGCAGATGAAGTTAATGCGATTCGACGTAGAAGAGAATGTGAAAAGTGTAGTACGAGATTCACAACTTTTGAACATATAGAAAAAAGACCACTTATTGTGGTGAAAAAAGATGGTACGCGGGAACAATTTTCACGTGAAAAGATTTTAAATGGATTGGTACGCTCATGTGAAAAAAGACCAGTACGTTATCAACAATTAGAAGATATTACGAATAACGTTGAATGGAAGTTACGTGATGACGGACATGCAGAAATTTCTTCAAGAGAAATTGGAGAACATGTGATGAATTTGCTTATGCACGTAGATCAAGTATCATATGTTAGATTTGCATCTGTATATAAAGAATTTAAGGATGTAGATCAACTATTACAATCTATGCAAGGTATTTTAGCTGGAAATAAACGGAGTGATTCTTAAATGGGGTTACAATCATATGATTATGGTTTGAGACCACATGATAATTTTACTGTTGTGCGAAATTTCTATTTGAACAGTAAGCATCTAGAAATTTTAAATAGATTGTTCACACCAATGATTGGTGCAAATGCAATTGGTTTATATCATTATTTGAATCAGTTTGTAGAATATGAAGCGGATTCTGTATTGACGCACTATATAATTATGAGTGAGTTAAAGATTAATTTATTAGAATTTAGAAAAGATATGGACTTATTAGAGGGTATTGGTTTAGTTAAAACATTAGTGAATCATGATGCACAGCATTCGTCTTTTGTTTATCAGCTTGTTCAACCACCCTCAGCAAAACAATTTTTCAGTGATCCAATGTTATCAGTGTATTTGTTTAGTGAAGTAAGCAAACAACGTTATCAACAATTGAAACGCCATTTTGAACATAAAAAGCAAATTGACTTTAGTAAATATCAAGATGTGACACGCAATTTCACTGATGTGTTTAAGGTGCCTAATAAGTCCTTAGATAACGATACAAATGAAATCCAAAGTGAAACTGCATATGAAGGTTTAAACTTGTCACAAGTGCACTTTGATTTTGAAACACTATATGATTTATTACAAAATCACTTTATTAGCACAAAAATTATAGATAAAGAAGCAAAAGCTTTAATCACACAAATCGCGACCTTATATGGTTTAACGCCTGAGCCGATGAAGCGCATCATTTTAAAATCTATAACAAGCGCACAAGAACTTTCGTTTGAAGAATTAAGAAAACATGCAAGAACTTATTATTTGATGGAGCATGAACAACAAATGCCATCTTTAAATATAAAAACTAACAATTATGCAGATAACACAACCCAAGTTGATCAAACGCAGAATGATAACCAAACTCAAAACCAAACACAAAATGAGGATAACTCTGCTACATGGTTAAAACAGTTAGAAGAAACAAGTCCAATAGATATGTTAGCATCTTGGTCAGAATCTGAACCGACAACACAACAAAAATATATGATTGAAGAGTTAGTAGAACGTGAACAATTGTCATTCGGTGTCATTAATATACTGTTACAATTTGTGATGTTGAAAGAAGATATGAAGCTACCTAAGACTTATATTTTTGAAATAGCATCCAATTGGAAGAAAAAAGGTATCAAAACAGCGGAACAAGCATATCAATACGCGATAAAAGTGAATCAACCTAAGACTGAAAACAAGTCATCTAAACCTTATTATAAACAAAAACAACTGGCATCGAGAGAGATGACGCCTAAATGGTTAGAAGAGCGAGATAACAAAGCAGAAACTGACACTTCAAATAATAATGAAGATGATGAAAAATTGAAGAATGATAGAGAACAGTTTTTAAATCAACTTAAAGATAGATGGAAGGAGGACAAATAAATGAAACCTTTTAATCAAATTATGGGCGATTCTAACGATTTATCAAAAAAAATTGCCAAAATAAAAAAAGATGTCGTCAATGATCCAGACGTTAAACAGTTTCTAGAGTCACATAAAGCTGAATTGACGAATGCAATGATAGATGAAGATTTGAATATTTTACAAGAATATAAAGATCAAGAAAAGCGTTATGATGGTCATAAATTAAAAGACTGTCCCAATTTTGTTACAGGTCATATTCCTGAATTATATATCGAACATAATCATATAAAAATTCGCTACTTACCTTGTCCTTGTAAAATTAAACATGATGAAGAACGGTTTAATAAACATTTAATTACGTCGCACCATATGCAACGTGACACACTAGATGCAAAACTTGAAGATATATATATGGATAGAAGAGATAGATTAGATGTCGCAATGGTCGCTAACCAAATTTGTGAAAAAATAACAAATAAAGAGACCCAAATTAAAGGTTTATATTTACATGGTCCATTTGGTACTGGTAAATCATTTATCCTTGGCGCAATTGCAAATCAATTAAAAACTGAAAAGATACCATCTACAATTGTTTATTTACCAGAATTTATTCGTTCGCTTAAAGGCGGGTTTAAAGATGGTACTTTTGAAACAAAACTCTCTAGAGTGAGAGAAGCAAATATATTAATGTTAGATGATATAGGCGCTGAAGACATCACACCATGGGCACGAGATGAAGTGATTGGACCATTGCTACATTATCGTATGGTTCAAGAGTTACCTACATTTTTCAGTTCTAATTTAAGTTTTGAAGAATTAGAATATCACCTCTCTGTTACACGAGACGGTACAGAAAAAACAAAGTCCGCAAGAATAATGGAAAGAATCAAAACATTATCAACACCTTATTTCTTAGAAGGAAAAAATTACAGGAACGATTGAAATCTAAAATAAATGTTGTATAATAAACTTAAATCTAAATCATAAAAAATGAAATGAAGACGAGATGAATAAACCACTACTTCACAGAGAACCAGTAAAAGATGAGATGCTTGGTAAGTAAGTTTATTCGTTACTACTTTATAAAATGATGTTGTAATGAACATCCGGCTCAAGACCGTTATCTTACGTAGAGTAAAGTTATGTATATCAAATACATCATAACTTTAATTTAGGGTGGTACCGCGAAGACCTCGTCCCTTTTTAGGGATGGGGTCTTTTTGTTTTTTTGAGTCTAATTCAGTATAAACGTCATTTCATTTTGATTTAAGTGCTTGAATAAATAGGAGGGTTTTTTATGGAGCAAATAAATATTAAATTTCCAGATGGCAATTCAAAAGTGTTTGATAAAGGTACAACTACAGAAGATATTGCACATTCTATAAGTCCAGGATTAAGAAAAAAAGCTGTAGTCGGTAAATTAAATGGACAACTCATAGATTTAACTAGATCAATTGACGAAGATGGATCAATTGAAATCGTTACACCTGGTTCTGATGAAGCGCTAGAAGTGTTACGTCATTCTACTGCACATCTTATGGCTCAAGCTTTAAAACGTCTATATGGTAATGTTCATTTTGGCGTTGGTCCGGTAATTGATGGTGGGTTTTATTATGACTTTGATATGGAAGAAAGTATTTCATCAGATGATTTTGAAAAAATAGAAAAAACAATGAAGCAAATTGTTAATGAAAACTATCCAATAGAACGTAAAGTCGTTTCGAGAGATGAAGCTAAAACATTTTTCTCAGACGACCCGTATAAGCAAGAATTAATTGATGCTATTCCAGAAGATGAAAATGTGACGCTATATTCACAAGGAGAGTTCACTGATTTATGTCGTGGTGTTCATGTGCCATCTACTTCTAAAATAAAAGAATTTAAATTATTATCAACAGCTGGTGCATATTGGCGTGGAAACAGTGATAATAAAATGTTACAACGTATATACGGCACAGCATTTTTCGATAAAAAAGAACTGAAAGCGCATTTGAAAATGTTGGAAGAACGAAAAGAACGTGATCACCGTAAAATTGGTAAAGATTTAGAACTGTTCGCTAACAATCCTTTAGTAGGTGCAGGTTTGCCACTTTGGTTGCCTAATGGTGCTACAATACGTCGTGAAATTGAACGTTATATTGTAGATAAAGAAGTAAGTATGGGTTATGACCATGTTTATACTCCAGTGATGGCTAACGTTGATTTGTATAAAACATCAGGCCATTGGGATCATTATCAAGAAGACATGTTCCCAACAATGAAATTAGATGAACACGAAGAAATGGTCTTAAGACCAATGAACTGTCCACACCATATGATGATTTATGCAAATAAACCACATTCATATCGTGAATTGCCTATTAGAATTGCTGAATTAGGTACTATGCACCGTTATGAAGCGAGTGGCGCGGTTTCTGGTTTACAACGTGTCCGCGGAATGACATTAAATGATGCGCATATTTTTGTACGTCCGGACCAAATTAAAGAAGAATTCAAACGTGTTGTAAATTTAATTGTTGATGTATACAAGGATTTCAACTTTGAGAATTATAAATTCCGTGTAAGTTACAGAGATCCCGAAGATAAAGAAAAATACTTCGATGACGATGACATGTGGAACAAAGCAGAAAGTATGTTGAAAGAAGCGGTAGATGAACTTGGCTTAGATTATGAAGAAGCAGTAGGTGAAGCAAGCATTCTATGGTCCGAAACTTGACGTACAGGTTCAAACTGCTATGGGTAAAGAAGAAACATTATCTACTGCCCAATTAGACTTCTTATTACCAGAAAAATTTGATTTAACTTATATTGGTAATGATGGGGAACAGCATAGACCAGTAGTCATTCACCGTGGTGTAGTATCTACTATGGAGCGTTTCGTTGCATTCTTGACTGAAGAAACAAAAGGCGCATTCCCCGCTTGGTTAGCGCCAAAACAAGTAGAAATCATACCTGTTAATGTTGATTTACATTATGATTATGCTAGACACATTCAAGACGAGCTTAAATCTCAAGGTGTTAGAGTTGAAATTGATGACCGTAATGAAAAAATGGGTTATAAAATCAGAGAAGCGCAAATGCAAAAAATCCCTTATCAACTTGTTGTAGGGGACAAAGAAGTAGAAAATAATGAAGTGAATGTACGTAAATATGGTTCCCAAGATCAAGAAACATTAGAAAAAGAAGAATTCATTTGGAATTTACTTGATGAGATTAGATTGAAAAACAAAGATAGTCTTGAAACTCTTGGTGAAATCATGTATATTACAGAATAGTGAAGTAAGTTCACATTCATATAAAAATTAAATTTGAGTTAGAGGTTGCATATTCAATTAGTAATTATTCAGAAGCCGAATGGGGCATATGTTGAATAATAGAAAGGTGAAGATGCCGAAACCTGTATTGTCCATTAACTATACAGGTTGGGCCAGTTATCGAAAGAAACTGGACTGTCACATACGTGATGTGCTACCTATATAAATGCTATTATTAAAATGGTTGCATATCTAATAGGTATGCAACCATTTTATTTTTAGTCGAATGATTATCATAAATACGTTAACGGGAAAGAGCGAAATTTATAATTGTTGTGTAATTTATATACCTAATTACAATGAAGTACTGCTCAAACTATAAATAGTATGAATCTTAATCATATAGTAAGTTAACCTCTATATTTAAGGAAGGGAAGCGTCTATGGCAAAACAAGTGAATCAAAATGATGGAGTGCAAAGGGGTCTGAAAGATCGCCATATATCCATGATTGCAATTGGAGGTTGTATTGGGACTGGTTTATTTATGACTTCTGGTGGTGCAATCCATGATGCAGGTGGTTTAGGAGCGCTTTTAGCCTTTGCAATCATTGGGGCGATGGTATTCTTCCTTATGACTTCTCTAGGAGAAATGGCAACATATTTACCTGTGTCAGGCTCATTTAGTACATATGCTACACGTTTTGTTGATCCATCTCTAGGATTCGCATTAGGTTGGAACTATTGGTTTAACTGGGTAATTACAGTTGCAACTGATGTAACGATTGCAAGACAAGTAATACAGTATTGGACACCAATGTCAGGTATTCCGACTTGGAGTTGGAGCTGTCTATTCTTAATTATCATATTTGGACTGAATGCATTGTCCGTTAGAGTATTTGGCGAAAGTGAATATTGGTTTGCTTTAATTAAAGTAGTTACCGTAATTATCTTTATTGCTATCGGTTTATTAACAATAGTCGGTATCATGGGTGGCGAGTTTGTTGGTTTTGACACGTTTACTCAAGGTAATGGTCCTATTTTAGGTGATGGTTTTGGAGGAAGTATCTTAGCAATTTTAGGTGTGTTCTTAGTAGCAGGCTTTTCATTCCAAGGTACTGAACTCATTGGTATTACAGCAGGAGAGTCTGAAAATCCAGAGCGCGCAGTTCCTAAAGCAATTAAACAAGTATTCTGGAGAATATTAATATTCTATATTCTTGCAATTTTTGTAATCGGTATGTTGATACCATATGATAGCCCATCACTTATGGGTGGCGGAGATGATATTTCAACTTCACCATTTACGCTTGTATTCCAAAATGCAGGACTAGCATTTGCTGCCTCATTCATGAATGCTGTTATATTGACTTCAGTATTATCAGCCGGTAACTCAGGCATGTACGCTTCAACACGTATGCTATATTCAATGAGTAAAGATAAGCTTGCATATCCTATATTTGGTAAAACAAATAGAAGTGGTGTGCCATACGTATCATTACTTGCTACAGCAGTAGTCGTAGTAATTATCTTTGTACTACAACATTTGAGCGGTGACGCTTATGAGTATATCGTTGTCGCAAGTGGTCTGACTGGTTTTATTGCATGGGTTGGTATTGCAGTCAGTCATTACAGATTTAGAAAAGCTTTTGATAAACAAAACTATGATAAATCGAAATTAAAATATAAAGCTAAATTATTCCCATTTGGGCCTATTTTTGCAGGTGTCTTGTGTGTACTTGTAATTATTGGACAAGATGTTGATTTCATCCAATCAGGAGAATTTGATCTTAACAGATTTGTTATCACATATATGGGTATTCCGGTATTCTTAGCATTCTTCATTTATCATAAACTACGTTATAAAACAAAAATTGTACCATTAGAACAAGTGGATTTAAGACAAAATGTTAAAATGGACGATAAATAATAAGAAAAGCTATTGACTTGCTAATGAATTGTTGCTAAGATAGGTAATGTTGAATACGAAACGAACCAAGTAGAAGCTCCCGCTTCTCACCTGTTGCGACACTGATAGTAGTTGGCAGGTCTATATATACACGACATTGTTGTGTGTAAAGAAGAGCGGGTATATTATATACCCGCTCTTTTTCTTGGGATAATTTCGTAAAAATCTTGGAGGTGTCAACCATAGCAAAAGATCAGACTCAAGTTAACGAGAAGATTCGTGCAAAAGAATTACGTTTAATCGGACATGACGGAGAACAGATTGGTATTAAATCTAAAGCAGAAGCTTTAGAAATGGCAGAGCGCGTAGAACTCGATGTAGTTATTATGTCGCCTAATGCTAAACCACCTGTTGCGAAAATCATGGATTATGGTAAGTACAAATTCGAACAACAGAAAAAAGAAAAAGAAATGAAGAAGAAACAAAAAGTTATTAACCTTAAAGAAATCCGTTTAAGTCCTACAATTGAGGAACATGATTTCCAAACTAAATTGAAGAACGGACGTAAATTCTTAGAAAAAGGCGACAAATGTAAAGTTTCAATTCGTTTCAGAGGGCGTGCTATTACGCATAAAGAAATAGGTCAACGCGTATTAGAGAAATTTGCAGAAGAATGTAAAGATATCGCTACGATTGGGCAAAGACCTAAAATGGATGGACGCCAAATGTTCATTATGCTTAACCCACTCAACGAAAAATAAAAAGATACTACAGGAGGAATTGAATCATGCCTAAAATGAAAACACACCGTGGAGCAACAGAAACGTGTTAAAAGAACTGGTTCAGGTAAATTAAAACGTTCTAGAGCTTTCACATCACATATGTTTGCAAACAAAACAACTAAACAAAAACGTAAATTACGTAAAGCTTCATTAGTGAGCAAATCAGATATGAAACGCGTTAAACAATTATTAGCTTATAAAAAATAAGTAACGACAGATAAAATAAAGATTGAAGATATTTTGAGGAGGAATTTATTATGCCACGTGTTAAAGGTGGAACGGTAACAAGAGCTCGTCGTAAAAAGACGATTAAATTAGCTAAAGGTTACTTTGGTTCAAAAAGAACTTTATATAAAGTAGCAAAACAACAAGTAATGAAATCAGGACAGTACGCATTCCGCGACCGTCGTCAAAGAAAACGTGATTTCCGTAGATTATGGATTACACGTATTAACGGAGCCGCACGTCAACATGACATGAGCTATTCAAGATTAATGAACGGTTTGAAAAAAGCTGGAATCGATGTTAACCGTAAAATGCTTTCTGAAATTGCTATTTCAGACGAAAAAGCTTTCGGTGAATTAGTTGCTAAAGCTAAAGACGCTTTAAAATAATTCTCAAATAAAGAGATGTACAAATTCGTACATCTCTTTATTTTTGTATCGATTAACATTTTGATAAATAACTATCATTTGATAAAATGGCTAAGAAGTCATATATGAAGGAGAAACTTATGTCTAAATTTGATGAAATGATTACAGTAGTACCGAGAACAATTTTATTTAATAGTGAAAAGAATCAATTCAACGGTTTTCTTGATAAAAATTCTGAAAAGGGTCAAGACATCTTTGACGCACTTTCAAAGTATGAAATTAAGCGTCGTGGAGATATGGAGGAAGATCCGACATATAAACAATTGGTATCTTATTGTATTTTAGAAAATGAGAATGATGAAATTTTAGTGTATGAGCGATTAGCAGGTGGTGGAGAATCACGTTTGCACGGTCAATCTTCAATCGGTGTTGGTGGACACATGAACGATGTTAAAGGTGCTGAATCTATCAATGAAGTCTTGCGTATTAATGCACAAAGAGAACTTGAAGAAGAAGTAGGTCTGTCAGATAGTAAATCACAAAATTTAGCATACATAGGTTTTATTAATGATGATACTAATGAAGTTGGCGAAGTTCATTTAGGCGTAGTGTTTAAAATTAAAGTGAATAGTAATGAGGTTGAAGCTAAAGAAACAGATACATTAAAAATAAAATGGGTGAATCAAAGTAAAATAGATAACTATGATGACTTTGAAACATGGAGTACATTAATATTACAGTCAATACAATAGAGGTGCATAAAAATGTCTGATATCATTCCATTTCCACGTTCAAAAGATAAGTTAATAAGAGAAATCAAACAATCTTTTAACAATAATGAATTAGATCAAATGTATGAACTGTTTGAAGATTTTGAAAAGCAATTTGAATTAGATGAGCAAATGTCTCTATTGAAATGTGCCATGCTATATAAGATGGGGCATTATCTTGAGTTGCGTGAAGAAGCTATCATATTACTAAAACAAGGCATTACTAAGTATGATAATCTTATGGTTTATTACGTGAAAAGTTTAAACGGATTAGGACAATATTTTGAAGTCGTTGATGTCATTAATCAAATTATTGATGAAGTCAATGATCATAAAACAAGAATGGAACTATTTCCATTAAAAGAATATGCCCTAAGTCAAATTGATAAACATAATGCGCATGCAAGCAGAAATGCTTCGTGATTTTGAGTCGTTGTCACTACGTGAACAAATTAGTACAATCTTAACTTTAATAGATCATAATCAGTATCGATATCAAGAAACTGTGGTAAATATTATTAATGAAATTGAACTTGCACCGAATGTTGTGAGTATAATGCTTGAATATTTACGTTTTGCCGGATACAATCAAAACATTCGTGTTCAGAAATTTGATTATACAGTTGAAGTAAATCCAAATCATCTATCTGGTCTTGAACAAACACTGTTTAAGATTAAAATTATTCCAGAAGTTATTAAGCAAATAGAAGATGATGCAGACACAAATTGTAGAGGAAGCACTTCACCTGATGAACAATCATGCTATTTTACTTTATCCATTAGATATAGAAAGCATAGCATCTGAAGATGAATGGATTGAAGCTTACACAAACTATTTCAAATCAATGTTAGGCTTAGAAAGTTTAGACACAACAAATACTATTGTTAACTTAATTACTTCAATTGATATGCATGAATAATTAATTTTTAAATTTTTGGGTAATTAATAATAGTAGTAAAATAATAATTAAATTAATTTCAATTATTCATTCAATATGTTTTGTAAACTCAGTGTTTGTGTAGAGCATTGACGTATGATATAATAATGAAGTTGAAAAAATAAAATAGGATATTCATGGAGGTTTTTATACATGACAGCAACTTGGGAAAAAAAGGAAGGTAACGAAGGCGTTTTAACCGTTACAGTTCCAGCAGAAAAAGTAGACAAAGCAATTGATCAAGCTTTCAAAAAAGTAGTTAAACAAATAAATGTGCCAGGTTTCCGTAAAGGGAAAGTACCTCGCCAAATTTTTGAACAACGCTTTGGCGTAGAAGCACTATATCAAGATGCCGTTGATATCTTATTACCAGAAGCTTATGGTGAAGCTATTGACGAAACTGGAATTAAACCAGTCGATCAACCAGAAATCAATGTAACTACAATGGAAAAAGGTAGCGATATGACATTCGAAGCGAGTGTAGTAGTTGAACCTGAAATTGAGTTAGGAGACTATAAAGGTCTTGAAATTGAAAAACAAAATGTTGAATTAACTGAAGAAGAATTACAAGAATCAATTGACCACCAATTAGGCCACTTAGCTGAAATGGTAGTTAAAGAAGATGGCGCTGTTGAAGACGGCGACACAGTTAACATCGACTTTGATGGTTACGTTGATGGCGAACAATTTGAAGGTGGACAAGCTGAAGGCTATGACCTTGAAATTGGTTCAGGTTCATTTATTCCAGGATTCGAAGAACAATTAGTTGGTGTTAAAATTGGAGAAGAAAAAGACGTTACTGTAACTTTCCCAGAAGAATACCATGCTGAAGAATTAGCTGGAAAAGAAGCTACTTTCAAAGCTAAAGTAAATGAAATTAAATATAAAGACGTTCCAGAATTAACAGATGAGATTGCGAATGAATTAGACGCTGAAGCAAACACTGTTGATGAATACAAAGAAAACTTACGTAAAAAACTAACTGAGCAAAAAGAAACTGACGCTGAGAATAATCAAAAAGAAGAAGCAATTAGCAAAGCATCAAATAATGCTTCAGTTGAAATTCCAGACGCTATGATTAACACTGAGTTAGATCGTATGGTTCAAGAATTTGGACAACGTATGCAACAACAGGGTCTTAATTTAGAAACATATTACCAAATTTCTGGTCAAGATGAGTCGCAATTAAGAGAACAAATGAAAGATGATGCAGAAGAACGTGTTAAAACAAACTTAACATTAACTGCTATTGTTGATGCTGAAGAAATTGAAGTAACTGAGGCTGATATCGATAAAGAATTAGAAAAAATGAGCGGACAATTTAATATGTCAGTAGAAGATATTAAACAAACGCTTGGTAATACTGATATCGTTAAAAATGATGTTCGTATCCAAAATGTTATCGATTTATTAGTTAAAGAAGCAAAATTAGTAGAACCATCTAAAGATGACTCTGAAGCGTAACTAAATATAAAAAGAGCAAATTATTTTGTGAATTATATGTTGGTCGTTTAATATAGTAAACTAGTAGCAGATGCATTCAAATAATGTATCTGCTACACTATTTTTAAAGCAAATAACTTGTGAAAGTTGTAAGTTGCATATTAAAATGCTATTTAGTATAGTCTTTAGGGAATAGGGGTGTAAATAGAATGTTCAAATTCAACGAAGATGAAGAAAATTTAAAATGTTCTTTCTGTGGCAAAGACCAAGATCAAGTTAAAAAGCTAGTTGCAGGAAGTGGCGTTTATATTTGTAATGAGTGTATTGAGTTATGTTCAGAAATTGTAGAAGAAGAATTAGCTCAATCGGAACCTGAAGGGTTAACTGAATTACCGACACCAAAAGAAATTATGAACCAATTGAATGATTATGTAATCGGTCAAGAAAAAGCTAAGAAATCATTAGCTGTAGCTGTTTACAATCATTATAAACGTGTACAGAATTTAGGACCAAATGAAGATGAAGTTGAATTACAAAAAAGTAATATCGCTTTAATTGGACCTACTGGTAGTGGTAAAACACTTTTAGCACAAACATTAGCTAGAACATTAGATGTACCTTTTGCAATTGCTGATGCTACAAGTTTAACTGAAGTCTGGTTACGTAGGTGACGATGTTGAAAACATCTTACTACGCTTAATGCAAGCAACTGATTTTGATATTGATAAAGCTGAAAAGGGTATTATTTATGTCGATGAAATTGACAAAATAGCTAGAAAATCAGAAAATACATCAATTACACGTGATGTATCTGGTGAAGGTGTACAACAAGCATTGCTTAAAATCTTAGAAGGCACAACTGCAAGCGTGCCACCTCAAGGCGGTCGTAAGCATCCTAACCAAGAGTTAATTCAAATTGACACAACAAACATTTTATTTGTTCTTGGTGGTGCCTTTGATGGTATAGATGAAGTAATTAAACGTAGATTAGGTGAGAAAGTAATCGGATTTGCAAGTAGTGAAGCTTCAAAATATGATGAAGATGCAATACTTGAACAAATCAGACCTGAAGATTTACAATCATATGGTTTGATTCCAGAATTTATCGGTCGTGTACCTATTGTTGCTAATTTAGAAACATTAAATGTAGATGCACTGAAAAATATTCTAACTCAGCCTAAAAATGCTTTAGTGAAACAATATACTAAAATGTTAGAACTTGACGATGTAGAATTGGTATTTACTGATGAAGCATTATCTGCAATCAGTGATAAAGCAATTGAACGTAAGACAGGCGCACGTGGCCTTCGTTCAATTATAGAAGAAGCTTTAATTGATATTATGTATGACGTGCCTTCTTCTGAAGGTGTTGTAAAAGTCGTGATTACAGAAGAAACAATTAATGATGAAAAAGATCCTGAACTATACGATAAAGAAGGTAACCTTGTAAACAAGGAACAAACTTCTGCTTAAATTAGGTGAATCAAATGAGGCTGGGACATATCACATGTCTCATCCTCATTTTTTATATTGGCAGTGGCTGACTGAATTGAAAATGTACTTATATCAACCTTTTAAAGAGATTCAGCTCTTGTATTCCAATTTATAGTCATTCTTGCCGGGGTGGGACGACAAAAATTCATTAGAAAAATTAGTTTTCTGTCCTAGTCCCATTTTTTAAAAAAGAAAGCATAGATAAAATAAAAATACATATTCATATAAGCCATAGTGTAATATAATAAACAATGAGTTCAGAAGAAAAGAGGGACGATAATGAAAGTTAATCCTAATGAAATAGAATTATTAATTAGTGCAGTAAAACCGGAACAATATCCAGAAACCGGTTTAAGTGAAGTTGGCCTAAGTGGCAGATCTAACGTAGGTAAGTCAACGTTTATCAATAGTATGATTGGTCGAAAGAATATGGCAAGAACATCTCAACGACCTGGTAAGACACAAACACTTAATTTTTATAATATAGATAATCAACTTGTATTTGTTGATGTACCTGGTTATGGCTATGCGAAAGTGAGTAAATCACAACGTGAAGCATTTGGTAAAATGATTGAAAGATATATTTCACAAAGAGAATCCTTGAAGCTTGTCATTCAACTTGTTGATTTACGACATAACCCAACCGAAGACGATATCATTATGTACAATTATCTTAAATACTATGAAATTCCAACACTTATTGTAGCAACGAAAGAAGATAAAATTGCTAAGGGTAAAGTACAGAAGCATTTAGCGAAGATTCAGCAAAAATTAGAAATGGAAGCTGAGGACGAGATTATAAGCTATTCTTCAATTAAAAAAGACAAACAACAAAAAATATGGAATATGATTGAAAGTTATTTGTAATGATTACATTGAAGTAATATGTTTTGCTTTAAATAGGTTGAATTTAGTACAATTATGACAACATTTTGAATGTAAATTAGAAGAATTATAATTTACTCGAGCAAGATGGTTAACTCATGATGTAATTGTGTTATAATTTACTTATTGTAATATGTATGGAGGGCGTTATAAATGCATTTAATTGCGGTTAGCATAAATCATCGTACAGCAGATGTAGCATTGAGAGAAAAAGTTGCTTTTAAAGATGATGCCATACGTTCAGCCAATGTTGATTTATTTGAAACAAAATCTATTTTAGAAAATGTTATATTATCAACTTGTAATCGCACAGAAGTATATGCAGTTGCGGATCAAATTCATACTGGTCGTTATTATATCCAACGATTTTTAGCGAGATCATTTGGGTTTGATGTTGAAGATATTAAAGAAATGACTGAAGTAAAAGTGGGGGACGACGCAGTAAATCATTTATTGCATGTTACTTCAGGCTTAGATTCTGTTGTTCTTGGGGAAACTCAAATTCTTGGACAAATTAGAGATGCATTCTTATTAGCTCAAGAAGAGGACACAACAGGTACTATATTTAATCATCTTTTCAAACAAGCAATTACATTTGCGAAAAAAGCTCATAGTGAAACTGATATTGCAGACAATGCAGTAAGTGTTTCTTATGCGGCTGTTGAACTAGGTAAAAAAGTATTTGGCAAAATTGACAATAAGCAAGCTTTGATTATTGGTGCAGGGGATATGAGTGAATTATCACTCTTAAATTTAATTGGTTCTGGTGTCACAGATATAACAGTTGTTAATAGAACATTGAGTAAAGCTCAAAAATTAGCAATGAAACATCATGTGAAATTTGAATCAATGGAATCATTACCAAAACTTTTAGCTAATGTGGATATTGTTATCAGTTCAACAAGTTCAGACGAATATATTGTGACAAACGACATGATGCGTTCTATTTCAACAGAACGTAAAAGTGATTCACTTGTTTTAATAGACATAGCGGTTCCAAGAGACATTGAGCCTAATATTAATACAATTCAAGATGTATTTAATTATGATGTAGATGACTTGAAAGGATTAGTGGATGCTAATCTCAGAGAACGTCAAATAGCAACAAATGATATTATGCAACGAATCCCAGGAGAAATTGTAGCACATAATGAATGGGTAAGCATGTTAGGCGTTGTACCTGTTATTCATGCCTTAAGAGAAAAAGCAATGAATATTCAGGAAGATACTATGGATAGTATTGATAGAAAATTGCCTGCCTTAAGTGAGAGAGAACGTAAAATCATTTCAAAACATACTAAAAGTATTATAAATCAAATGTTGAAAGATCCAATCAAACAAGCAAAAGAATTGAGTAATGATAGAAATAGTAACGAAAAATTAGAGCTGTTTCAAAACATTTTTGACATTGAAGCTGAACAGGCTTATGAACCTAAAAAAAGAAGAAGTGAAGTGCCAACTAGTCAAATCTTAAGTTTTGAATAAGCACATGCAAATGGTGATAATATGCAAGAATTTTCATTTATAAGATTAAATGAACTTATATTATTAATTTATTTATTTAGTATTGCTTGTTACTTTTTTGATTTTGTGAAAAAGCATTATAAAGTTAGAAAAATTGGTTTTGTTACATTAGGGATTGTTTGGGTGTTACAAACAATCTCTTTATCTATTTATGCTAATGTAACGAAACAAATTCCGTTAGGTAATGTTTTTGATGTGTTTTTTGCATTAGCTTGGTTGATTATTTCTATTTCTATAGTGATTAGTGTCATCAAGCAAATAAATTTTTCGATATTTTTATTTAATTTAATTGGTTTTGTACTAATTGCTATAAATACATTTCAACCTATGCATTATCAAAGTGCAGGAGATAAATTAAGTATTATAAACGAATTGTTAATAGTACATATTGCCTTTGCAATTATAAGTTATGCCCTGTTTGCTTTTGCATTTGTTAATTGTATATTATATTTAATACAGTATAAAAATTTAAAGCAGAAACGTTTTAATCAAAAATATTTTAGAATCGGTAGTGTAGCTACACTAGAGCAAGTTGTGTTTTATAGTAGCCTAATCGGTTTTATATTTATCATATTAAGTATCATTTTAGGTACACAATGGGGTATAAATACTTTAGGTTTACACATATTGAATGATCCTAAAGTAGTGATGTCTATAATTATTGCATTGCTGTATGGTGTATATATCATCTTTAGAGTAAGACATACGTTAAGTAAACATAATTTGATTTATTTTAATCTCAGCTTATTTTGCTTAAGTATGATTAATTTGATTTTTGCTTCTCATATATCTGATTTTCATCAATGGACAGGGATATGATTACAGATAGAAAAGGTTAATTGTTAAATATAGTCATTTCTAGGAGGTTGCGCCTAATGCGTAAGTTAATCGTTGGTTCACGTAGAAGTAAGTTAGCTATAACTCAAAGCCAACAATTTATTGAAAAATTAAAAGCTGTTGATCCAGAATTAGATATTGAAATTAAAGAAATAGTAACAAAAGGTGACCGTATTGTAGATAAACAATTATCTAAAGTAGGCGGTAAAGGGCTTTTTGTAAAAGAAATTCAAAATGAATTATTTGATCATGGTATAGATATGGCGATACACTCTTTAAAAGATGTCCCTAGTGTCATACCAGAAGGATTAACTCTAGGTTGCATACCAGATCGTGAAAATCCATATGATGCGTATATTGCTAAGAATCATGTTCCTTTACATGAACTTCCTGACAATAGTATCGTAGGTACAAGTTCTTTACGCCGTGGTGCTCAAATACTTGCGAAATATCCTAAATTACAAATAAAATGGATACGAGGCAACATTGATACACGTTTAAGTAAGTTAGAAACTGAAGATTTCGATGCAATTTTACTTGCAGTCTGCTGGTTTGAAACGTATGGGATGGTCAGATGATATCGTGACAACTTATTTAGATAAAGAGACTTTAATACCGACCATCGGACAAGGTGCTTTAGGTATTGAGTGTCGTGCGGATGATGAAGAGCTGTTAGCATTACTTAAGCAAGTTCACAATGAAGATGTAGCAGATTGTGTTACTGCTGAAAGAACATTCTTAGAGCGCATGAACGGCAGTTGCCAAGTTCCAATCGGTGGCTATGCTACGAAAAGTAGTGATGGTACAATCGAATTCACAGGCTTAATTATGTCTCCTGATGGTAAAGAACGTTATGAGCATACTGAGCGCGGAGAGAATCCAATTGAAATCGGTGAAAAAGTAACTGAAGTTTTAAATGCACAAGGTGCATATGAAATAATAAAGGCACTAAACGAAGAACAATAATCGTTTGAGGTGAAAATAATGAGACCAGTGATAGTAATGACACAGACTAGTGAATTTAACAAAGAAGATACATGTATTCTACACAAGCCCTTCATAGATGTAGAGCCGTTATCCTTTGATTTGAATTTGCTAGATGTTAACTATGACTGGCTTATTTTTTCGTCTAAAAAAGCTGTGAAACATTTCCAACCATATTTACCTATGTTAAATATACAAAAAATTGCAGTAATTGGTGAAAAAACAGCTGATTATTGCAAAACTTTAGGTCTAGATGTTTCGTTTTGTCCCACAGATTATTCACAAGAAGGCTTTCTTGAGGAGTTTGAAGCGATAAAAGGCAGTCGCATCTTATTACCATCAAGCGCAAGCAAGCAAGAACGTTATTACAAAATGGTTTAAAACAACAAGGGTATTTAGTTAGAAAAATTGACTTATATGAACCTGTTCCACATACTGAGAATATAAATGAAGTCTTAAGTCTCATAGCTGAAAATAAAATAGATGCTATTACTTTTGCGAGCTCATCAGCTGTGCGATATTTTTTTGAAAGTCGTCAACATATACCTTTTAATAATTATTTTGTCATTGGCCAACAAACATTGGACACATTAAATACATTTAATGTTCAGGGCACGATGTCAGAAATCCAAACATTAGAATCATTAGTTCAAAAAACTTTAGAAAGTTGGGAAGATAATGCAATTTGATAGACACAGAAGATTACGTAGTAGTAAATCACTGAGAAACATGGTGAGTGAAACGCACGTTCGCAAAGAAGATTTGATTTATCCAATATTTGTAGTTGAACGTGATAATGTGAAAACAGAAATTAAATCTATGCCTGGCATTTACCAAATCAGTTTAAATTTATTAGGTGAAGAAATTAAAGATGCGTATGATTTAGGTATAAGAGGCATCATGTTTTTTGGTGTGCCAAATGAAAAAGATGAAGTTGGTACAGGTGCGTATGATCATAATGGCATCATCCAAGAAGCAACAAGAAAAGCGAAGTCTATGTACAGTGACTTATTAATCGTTGCGGATACGTGTTTATGCGAATATACAGACCATGGTCACTGTGGTGTGATTAATCATGAGACGAAAGATGTTGATAATGATAAATCACTACCATTACTCGTTAAGACTGCAATTTCTCAAGTTGAAGCTGGTGCTGACATTATTGCGCCAAGTAACATGATGGACGGATTCGTTGCAGAAATTAGAGCGGGTCTAGATGAAGCTGGTTATTATAATGTGCCAATTATGAGTTATGGTATTAAATATTCTTCTAGTTTCTTCGGTCCATTCCGTGATGCAGCAGAATCTGCACCACAGTTTGGTGATCGCAAAACATATCAAATGGATCCTGCAAATAGAAGAGAAGCACTTAGAGAACTTGATAGTGATTTAAACGAAGGCGCAGACATGATGATTGTTAAACCTGCTCTAAGCTTCTTAGATATCATTAGAGATGTTCGAAATACTACAAACGTACCTGTAGTCGCTTATAATGTAAGTGGAGAATATAGCATGACAAAAGCAGCCGCACTTAATGGCTGGATTGATGAAAAAGCGGTAGTTATGGAACAAATGATTTCAATGAAGCGTGCAGGCGCAGATTTAATTATTACGTATTTTTCAAAAGATATTTGTAGATATATTGATGAACAATAAGGAGGTTATTTAGAATGCGTTATACTAATTCTGAAAAAGCGATGGTAAAAGCTGAACAATTGATGCCCGGTGGTGTCAATAGTCCAGTAAGAGCTTTCAAATCAGTAGATACACCAGCAATATTTATGGACCATGGTGAAGGTTCAAGAATATATGATATTGATGGTAATGAATACATCGATTACGTTCTAAGTTGGGGGCCATTAATTTTAGGACATAAAAATAAGCAGGTAATTGATAAAATTCATGAAGCCGTGGATAATGGTACAAGTTTCGGTGCTTCCACACTACAAGAAAATAAATTAGCTGAACTCGTTATTGATCGTGTGCCATCTATTGAAAAAATACGTATGGTTTCATCAGGTACTGAAGCAACCCTTGATACATTACGCTTAGCACGTGGTTATACTGGTCGTAATAAAATCATTAAATTTATCGGTTGTTATCACGGTCATAGTGACTCACTATTAATCAAAGCAGGATCTGGTGTCGCAACGCTTGGTTTACCTGATTCACCAGGAGTACCTGAAGGTATTGCGAAAAATACAATCACAGTTCCATATAATGACTTAGACGCACTAAAAGTTGCTTTTGAAGAATTTGGTGACGATATTGCTGGCGTTATAGTAGAACCTGTAGCTGGTAATATGGGCGTCGTACCTCCAGTTGAAGGATTTTTACAAGGCTTAAGAGACATCACTACAGAATATGGTTCATTACTTATTTTCGATGAAGTGATGACAGGGTTTAGAGTGGGATACAACTGTGCGCAAGGTTACTTTAATGTAACACCAGATTTAACTTGTTTAGGTAAAGTAATCGGTGGTGGCTTGCCAGTTGGTGCTATTGGTGGTAAGAAAGAAATTATGGATCAAATTGCGCCAGCGGGTGATATTTATCAAGTCTGGTACGTTATCAGGTAATCCATTAGCTATGACAAGTGGTTATGAAACACTAAGTCAATTAACTCCTGAGTCATATGATTATTTTAATAAATTAGGTGACAAATTAGAAGAAGGATTGAAAGCGGTCTTTGCAAAACATCATGTGCCAATCACTGTAAATCGTGCTGGTTCTATGATAGGATATTTCTTAAATGCAGGGCCGGTGACAAACTTTGAACAAGCAAATAAAAGCGATTTAGAAATGTTTAGTCAAATGTATAGAGAAATGGCAAAAGAAGGCGTATTTTTACCGCCTTCCCAATTTGAAGGAACATTTCTTTCAACAGCGCATACAGAAGCTGATATTGAACAAACAATACAAGCATTTGATACCGCTCTAAGTCGAATTGTATAAAGTTTATTTTTAGCCCGAACAACCATGGTGTTGATCGGGTTCTTTTATATGTAAAGTACTATGAAGTATAATGATACCTATGAAAGTTGTGAGTACATGAGTAAGCAATTAAGAAACAATATCATCGTTTTAGCGTTAGCTTTATTTTTAAGTTTTATACTTAATGCGACCAATATATTATTGCCATTTATGTTTGGTCCTATTATTGCCAGTATAATTTGTGTGAGATATTTGCATTTAGAAATAAATTGGCCATTTTGGCTAAGTCAAATTGGTTTAGTGTTACTAGGTGTTCAAATTGGATCTACTTTCACTAAAGAGGTTATTTTAGATATTAAAGATGATTGGTTTACTATTGTAATAATTACAGTGTTATTACTTGGGCTCGCGTTAATCATTGCTTATTTTTTCAAAAAAATAGCAAAAGTAAATACTGAAACAGCAATACTTAGTGTCATTCCAGGTGCATTGAGTCAAATGCTGATTATGGCCGAAGAAAATAAAAAAGCGGATATTATGGTAGTGAGTTTGACTCAAACTTCGAGAATTATATTTGTGGTTATTCTTGTGCCTTTTATTTCTTACTTTTTTAAAGACTCACAAGAATTAGCAACCGGTGGAACTGGAGTAACAGCAACGTTGACTGAAGCTTTATCGATGCCAAGTATTATCTTTTTGACATTAGCTGTAATCGCTGTATATATCGTAATGGGTAAAATTAATTTTCCGACAAAACAGATACTTGCACCTATTCTTGTACTAATATGTTGGAATTTATTGACAGGTGCTAACTTTACATTAGATAATTATATTATTGCAGCTGCACAAGTCATATATATGATTAGAATTGGCATTCAAATTGCGCTCTTATTAGATCAGATGAAAGGGCGAATTGCCGTCGCAATCGCTTTTCAGAATATATTACTCATATTGTTAGCTTTCGTAATGGTGCTAATCATTTCTACATTTTCGACGCATTCAGTAAATGAATTGTTCTTGGGCGCTGCTCCAGGAGGTATGAGTCAAATTGTTATTGTGGCATTAGAAACAGGTGCGGATGTCGCATTGATTTCTAGTTACCATATCTTTAGAATATTCTTTATTTTATTCTTAATTGCGCCAGCGATAAACGTGTTCTTGAAACATCGTGAAAAAAACTTAATTAAACTGATGATATTTTTAATTAGAAAATTGAACAATTACATCACAATTATATATTACGACTTTTATACACAATATTATGATATAGAGAGGGTGAGACCGTGTTAGAAAATGTGATATAGGCATATCAAATCACTTTTCAGTTAAAGTGACACTACTTTTTGAGCGAATAAGGTGAACCAAAAGTCACAATTAACAAAGTGTTTCTAACATATATTATGAAAATTATTTATATCATGGTCATCATTCTTCTATGGATTAATGTCATACTGACCTACGATATTGTAAAGGGTATCGTTGCAGTACTATTGACTTTACTTATAATCAGGTTGTATAAAAATAAAAAGATTGTTAAAAATAGTCACAAAAAACGAGATTTATAAAAGTTTTAAATTTTACAACACTTTTCTATTTATTTAAAATTAAAAATGTAGAATCGCTACTCTGTGAATTGCCAATATAAAAAATAAGGCTGAGACAAAATACATGTCTCAGCCTTATTTTTTATATAGTCTATTGAAATAATTTGGGTTTTGGGCGGGCATTTTGTTGAATCATGCTGAAAGATATCGAAAAATAAAATTTTCTCAAAAGGGAATGATCTATGGCTAATTAAAGCCTTTGCCTCGATAATGCTTTGGATTATTAGGACATGATTGCATATGTGCATTATACAAACCGGCAGACTTCTAAAAATGAATAAACTGTCACTGGCCCTAAAAATTTAAAACCATAACGCTTCAATGTTTTCGATAATTCTGTTGCGCGTGTGTCTACAGTAATACGATCACTTGGATGTGTATAGCCACAATCGATAGGTTGGTGATCTACATATGACCATAGAAAATCACTGAAACTTCCGAAGTCTTTTTCTATTTCAAAATATCCTTTTGTTTGTCCTACAATAGCTTCTATCTTTTTTCTATTATGAACGATATTAGGAAATGTCATCAAGCGGTCTATATCATCTGGTGTCATTTTGGAGATAAGCACTGGATCAAAGTCATAAAAAGCTTCTTCGTAAGATGCTTTTTTCTTTAAAATTGTTAACCAGGAAAGACCAGCATGTTGTGATTCTAAAGCCATCAGTTTAAATAATTTCAAGCTATCATAAAGTGGTTGGCCCCACACTTCATCATGATATTCCAGATAGGTTGGATCTTTTGTGCCAAATGCGCATTCATTCATATATTTTCACTCCATTCCATTGACTTATCTTAACATCCATTATACTATAATTAAGTAAAGAAATATTGTCTACTGGGAAGAGTAAATAGGCTTAGATTTAACAGAGAGTACATGTATGCTGAGAATGTACAGTTTAACTTATTGAAGGTAGCCCACATTGAACTTTAGCTGAAATACTACAATGTAATTGTATGTAAAATAGGTTAAAGCGTGTTTGAGCGTTAATCATAATTTTAAGTGCTTGAAATTAGTGAACTAATTTCTTGAATTTAGGTGGTACCACGGGAAATCCGTCCTATATATTTATAGGGCGGATTTTTTATTTTAAGGAGGATTTTAACGAATGGAAATGAAACCAAAATATAATCCGAACGAAGTTGAGTCAGGGCGCTATGAAGAATGGCTTGATAAGGGCTATTTTAAAGCGTCTGAAGATAATACAAAAGAAACATACACAATTGTTATCCCACCACCAAATGTAACGGGTAAATTACACCTAGGACATGCATGGGATACAACGTTGCAAGATATATTGACACGTATGAAACGTATGCAAGGTTACGATACTTTGTATTTACCTGGTATGGACCATGCTCGGTATAGCAACACAAGCCAAAGTAGAAGCTAAATTAAATGAGCAAGGATTATCTCGTCATGATTTAGGTCGTGAAAAATTCCTTGAACAAGCCTGGGATTGGAAAGAAGAATACGCTACATTTATTAGAAAACAATGGGCTAAACTAGGATTAGGTTTAGATTACAGCAGAGAAAGATTTACATTGGATGAAGGATTGAGTAAAGCAGTTAATAAAGTATTCGTTGATATGTATAAGAAAGATTTAATCTATCGCGGAGAATATATTATTAACTGGGATCCCATCGCTCGTACTGCGTTATCAGATATTGAAGTTATTCATGAAGACGTACAAGGTAAATTTTATCATTTTAAATATCCTTATGCAGATGGTGAAGGCTATATAGAAATCGCTACAACACGTCCTGAAACAATGTTAGGTGATACTGCGATTGTTGTGAATCCTAATGATGATCGTTATAAAGATATCATTGGCAAAAAAGTTATATTACCAATCCTAGGTAGAGAATTGCCTATCTTAGCAGATGATTATGTAGATATTGAATTCGGTAGTGGTGCTATGAAAGTAACACCTGCGCATGATCCAAATGACTTTGAAATCGGTAACCGTCATGACTTAGAACGCATTATTGTTATGGATGAATCTGGTAAAATGAATGACAAAGCTGGTAAATACGAAGGTTTAGATAGATTTGACTGTCGTGAACAGCTTGTAAAAGATTTAGAATCTGAAGGTTTAGTTATTAAAATAGAAGAGCATGAACATTCTGTTGGTCATTCTGAACGTTCTGGTGCAGTTGTAGAACCTTATTTATCTACACAATGGTTTGTAAAAATGAAACCTTTAGCAGAGCAAGCATTAGATAATCAAAAAACAGATGATAGAATCGATTTTGTACCTGCAAGATTTGAAAAAACATTTAACCGTTGGATGGAAGAAATTAGAGATTGGACAATTTCACGTCAATTATGGTGGGGACATCAAATTCCTGCATGGTATCACAATGAAACTGGCGAAATTTACGTCGGTGAAGCAACACCAGAAGATATTGAAAATTGGACACAAGATGAAGATGTATTAGACACATGGTTCTCTAGTGCATTATGGCCATTCTCAACGTTAGGTTGGCCAGACGTTGAAGCTGAAGACTTCGAGCGCTACTTCCCAACGAATGCATTAGTAACTGGTTATGACATCATCTTCTTCTGGGTGGCAAGAATGATCTTTCAAGGATTAGAATTTACTGGAAAACGTCCTTTCGATGATGTATTATTACATGGATTGGTCCGTGCAGAAGATGGACGTAAAATGAGTAAATCTCTAGGTAACGGTGTTGATCCAATGGATGTTATCGATGAGTATGGTGCAGATAGCCTAAGATATTTCTTAGCAACTGGTTCTTCACCAGGTCATGATTTACGTTACTCTACTGAAAAAGTTGAATCTGTATGGAATTTTATCAATAAAATTTGGAATGCGACTCGATTCAGTTTAATGAATATTGGGGATGACTTTAAAGTTGAAGATGTAGACTTATCAGGTAATCTATCATTAGCAGATAAGTGGATTTTAACGCGCTTAAATGAAACGATTGCTAACGTTACAGATTTAAGTGACAAGTATGAGTTTGGTGAAGTTGGTCGTACGCTTTATAACTTCATTTGGGATGATTTCTGTGATTGGTATATTGAAATGAGTAAAATACCAATGAATAGCGATGATGAAGCACAGAAACAAGTAACGCGTTCTGTACTAACTTATGTGTTAGATAATACAATGAGAATGTTACACCCATTCATGCCATTTGTTACTGAACAAATTTGGCAAAATCTGCCACATGAAGGTGAAACAATTGTTAATGCACCTTGGCCTAAAGTGAACGATGCATTGATTTTTGATGAAAGTAAAGAAACGATGCAACAACTTGTTGAAATAATTAAATCTGTTAGACAATCACGCCTGGAAGTAAACACACCATTATCTAAAGCAATACCTATTTTCATTAAAGCAAAAGATGAAAATGTTAAAGATACGCTAGTAAATAATTCAAATTATATAGATAGATTCTGTCATCCTAGTGAACTTACAATCGATACAGCAGTTGAAATACCTGAAAAAGCGATGACATCTATTACTACAGTCGGTGAAGTTGTTTTACCACTTGAAGGTTTAATCGACATGGATAAAGAGATTGAGAGATTAGAAAACGAACTTGGGAAATGGGAAAAAGAATTGGATCGTGTTAATAAAAAATTAGCAAACGATAACTTCGTTAATAAAGCACCTGAAAAAGTAATCAATGAAGAACGTGAGAAAAAACAAACGTATCAAGAAAAATACGAGGGTGTTAAATTACGAATTAATCAATTAAAAGCATAGGAGTCCTAAACATGAATTACCTAGATAGCTTATATTGGATACATGAAAGAACTAAATTTGGCATTAAACCAGGCATTAAGCGTATGGAATGGATGTTGGAACGATTAAACAATCCTCAATTTAATATAAATGGTATTCATGTAGGTGGCACGAATGGAAAAGGATCCACAGTTGCATATTTAAGATCAGCGCTTGTTGATAATGGATATGAAGTGGGTACTTTCACTTCGCCATTTATTGAAACCTTTAATGAGCGTATAAGTTTAAATGGGATACCGATTAGTGATGATAATATTGTTGAATTAGTTCAAAAAGTAAAGCCAGTAAGCGAAGCATTAGAAGTTGAAACAGAGCTTGGAACAGCCACTGAATTTGAAATCATTACTACGATGATGTTTTTATACTTTGGTGAATTACACCCAGTTGACTTTGTAATAGTTGAAGCGGGATTAGGGATAAAAAACGATTCAACGAACGTTTTTAAACCGATATTAACAATTCTCACAAGTATAGGACTAGACCACATTGAAATTCTAGGGGATACTTATACTGATATAGCAAAAGATAAAGGCGCAATCGTCAAACCTAATACACCAATTATCTATGCAGTGAAAAATGAAGATGCGCTTAAAGTAATTCGTGGTTGTGTTGAGCAACAGAATACTGAAGGTATAGAGTTTGATCGCGATATTAGTATCGTTTCACAAGAAGAAGAATTTACTTATCGTTATAAAGACTATGAATTAGAAACCTTACTATTAAATATGTTGGGTGAGCATCAAAAAGAAAATGCGACTTTAGCAATAACTGCACTTATTGAACTAAACGAATCAGGCATTGTTGATTTAGATTTCAACAAGATGATAGATGGTATTGAATCAGTAAGTCTGGACTGGGAGAATTGAGCAAGTTAAAGAAAAGCCTTTGATGATTGTTGATGGCGCACATAATGTTGAAAGTGTTGAGGCTTTGATTAGTACAATGAAGGATTATTATCACGTTGATAGTCTAGATATCTTGTTTTCTGCAGTAAAAGGGAAGCCAATTAATACGATGGTAGACCAACTTAAAACAATTGCTTCAACGTTTTATGTTACTGATTTTGATTTTCCTCGTGCATTAACTAAAGACGCTATTTTTGAAGAAATACGATTTGATCAAAAAGAACTTGTTGATGATTATGTGAAGTTTATTGAAACATATGAAGGTGATGGATTAATCATAACTGGAAGTTTATATTTCATTAGTGAAGTTAAAGCAAAAGTTAATTTTTAGATTTTATTAAACAATAGTGAAACTGTGCTGATTTTAATTAAATAAAGAGTTATTCAATAAGAAAGCTAGTTATTATTTAGCGTTATTGAGTCAGGATTAATGATTTATTCTGACTTTAATGTAAAAGTAACTGGCTTTTTTATATAATAGTTTTATGAAAAGTGAAGATTTGTTTGATTATTTGTGTAAATTGTAATTAATGTGTCGTTTAACGCGAATAATTATTGTTGATTTTTTAGCTATTTAGCAATTCCTATTTTAATTTGTAATAATATGATAGTATTTAAAAAAGGGAGGGAAAGATTAACATGACAGAAAAGAAATTTCCAAAGGATGCAATGCGCGTACTGAAAGAAACAAGCCGTACGTTTTATATTCCGATTACCTTTTTAGAAAAAGAATTAAAACATTCAGTAGCATCTGCATATTTAATACTACGAGCAATTGATGAGATTGAGGATCATGAAGAAGTAGATAATGATTTAAAATATACAATTTTAATGCAAGTGAGTGAATTGTTTAAAGAACCTTTTGATGAAGAAAAATATCTAGAGATTCTTGGCCCTGTGAGAGATATTATGCCTGAAGTTACACTACGTTTAAGTGAGTGGATAGACGCATGTCCCGACAGAACTTTGCCAATCGTTTTAGATTGTTCGAGCGAGATGGCATTCGGTATGGCTAAATGGGCGAAAGCAAACTGGGATGTTCATACACGCGAAGATTTAGATGAATATACATATTACGTTGCGGGGCGTGTCGGTGTCATGCTATCAGAGCTATGGGAATTGTGTGCTTGGTGAAAAAACAGACCGCGATTTAGCCATTGGTTATGGACGTGGACTTCAAGCTGTTAACATTTTACGAAATGAGAAAGAAGATTTAGATGAACGTGGTGTGAGTTTTGTACCGGATGGTTGGACTCGTGCAGACCTGTTTGATTACGCAGATGAAAACTTAGCAAAAGCAGATGCATATATCAATTCAATCCATAAGAGAACGATTATATTATTCGCACGTTTACCATTAGCGCTTGCACATAAATCTTTGAAAGCTATGAAAAATGGCCGTGAAAAAATAACACGTAAAGAAGTCGAAGAAACAGTAGAAGAAGTTAAGAAAAAATAGTATCGAAAAATAATTATTTACTTTATTTTTAAAAGTAACAACAACAAATAACATATTAATTAATAAATACAGAGTGTCTGATTGTGTCTTTCTGTATTCCCTAGTTAAATATGCATATAATTATTACACATACATAAGCGCGTAATTTCTATTTTATTTAAATGCTTTTCCCTTTAAATTGTAGAGATTACAGCGCTTTTTGTGTACTGAAAATTCATTTTAACAAGTTTGCAATTAAAATTTTTAATTAAGTGATAATTTTGTTATTAAATTAAAATGGACGTGCTATAATTTTTATAAGGAGGCACATCATTGATTAAACAACTTTTATTATGTCCAGTTCTATTTAGTTATTTGTACCAGTTGAGCCATGTAAATCAATTAAGGTTAAAATACTTTACCTTACGTTCTCGTTGTGATTATTGTCAAAGCGTACTTAAATTTACCGAAATGATACCAATTTTAAGCTTTTTGTGTTTAAAGGGAAGAAGCAGTTGCTGTCAAAGTAAGTTGAGTTCTTTATATTTAATTGGAGAATTATTATCTATTGTTCCCGCATTTATACTTTCTTACTTATCATTTCCTTTAGATCACACCACCTTTATACTTATATATATATTCCTACTTGTATTTACTATGTATGACATCAAAACTTTTGCGCTGCCACTCCATCTGTACATTATATTTTCGTTATGTGCCTATTTTATTGCACAAGGAAATGTATACCACTGCTTAATCATGACTACGATATTACACCTTTTTTATTTTTTAATACGTCACGGCATTGGTTACGGTGACATACTTCTTTTTTCATTGCTATCTTATTTACTACCATATCCAGATTTTGTGTTAACAATGTTTTTTACGTTTATTTGTGGGGGGATTTTTGCTTTAGTTAGTATGATACTTTTTCGTAATTTAAAGCAAAGAATACCACTTATACCTTTTATTTTTGTTGCTTTTAATTTAACGATGGTGTCTCATCAATATTTAACTTTAGGAGAGGGTCTAATTTGAGAATAAATGAACTAGCAGATAATCAGAAACCGAGAGAACGTTTGTTAAGCTATGGTGCCTCGCATTTATCGCATGCTGAGTTATTAGCTATACTCATTAATACTGGTCGAAAAGGGAGTTCCAGTTTAGATATTGCAAACGAATTGTTGAAGACAGTTGGCAACTTAAAAGAATTAAAAAGGTTATCTATCAGTGACTTAAATAAAATCAAAGGTGTAGGTTTATATAAAGCGCTTATTTTGAAAGCAGACATTTGAGTTAGGAGAACGCATGCATTCAGGTAGCGTAGACGATAAGATTCAAATTTCAAGCCCTAAAGATGTCGCAGATTTCATGATGGGCAAAATGGAGCATTTGACACAAGAGAAATTTATAGCGTTGTTTTTAAATTCTAAAAACGTAATTATTAAGCAAAAGACTATATTTATTGGCACTTTAAATAGCTCAATTGTACATCCAAGAGAAATATTTAGTGAAGCTGTTAAATGTGCGAGTAACGCCATTATTGTATTACACAACCATCCTTCAGGTGATGTTACGCCTTCAACCGAGGATATTAAAACTACTGAAAGGTTAAAAGAATGTGGTCAAGTGCTAGGAATTGATTTATTAGACCACATTATTATAGGTGACCATACTTATTTAAGCATGGTTGAAGAAGGGTATTTTGACTGAAGACTATTTGAGTAACTGAAATAATTTAGCCCTGTTTCCAAGTTTGACTCATTTACATGTGTAGAACATAAGCTACTTGTTCTATATTTTAAAAACATATTAATTTGATAATTAAAAGACCGTTTAGATTGTTGATTTTTTAAATATACTATATATTAAAGAAAGTTATGGAGGAGAACATTTATATGAGAGTCAAAAAAGTATATTTATTACTGATCCAATTTTTAATTATTATTTTATTAATGTCTTTATTATTTACTAAGTCAACTGCTATATTTGCAGTCATATTTGCTTTATCAGCTGCAATTCTTATTATACATATATTGGCGTCGAAGAACGCATGGAAAGTGAAAATCATGTTCGTTTCAATATACACTTTAATCTTAATTCTACAAGAAGTTTTTATAGCTTCTACATTTTTTAATAATAGTAGTATTTGGCTCGCCTTTTTAGTGAAAAATGTCATTGGTATTATTATCATTTTTGTACCATTCTTTGTAAGATACTTACATTATATATACACACTTGAACATCAATTTTCAATGATCAGTAAAACATCAATTAGTTTTGATATGATTAGAGAAATAAATAACAAAAGGAACAGTTTAAAAAAGAATGTTAGTAAAAGTAAAACTGCTTTATCTAAAGAAAATATTCATGAAGTTGCGAATGATATTCCTAGGCATAGTTATATTAAATATTTAAATAGAAATTCACTGAGTGAAAGTTATTTCGCGGAATGTGAAAAAAGTTTAAATGATGAAAATTTGTATATTGTTTTATCTAGCACAGGTAGTTCTGCAAGTGAATTAATTTCACTTTTTACTCAAAAAAATTATAATCATGTTTCTCTTAGTTTAGATAAAGAACTGAAAACAACAATAAGTTACAATGGTGGAGAAAATTTAACTCTACCTGGATTAAACCAAGAACAATTAGAGTCTTTTAATAAAAAAAGTGACGCTAGTATAATGGTATATAAAATTAAAGCTACAAAAGAACAAAAGAAACGTATAATTGAAAAAATCAATGAAATAAATAACGCCGGCAGTGCTTATAATTTAGTAGGACTTGTAACTAAGGCATCTATTAGACCTAATATTATGTTTTGTTCTCAATTTGTATACAGCATTTTGAAAATAGCTAACCTTGAATATTTTGAAGCAAATAATACTAAGGTTAAACCTACTGATTTTGTAGAAAATGATTATTATAGAAAACTAGAATTTTGTTATGAAATTGCTTTTTAATATGTTATTTATAGAAAATTTATATACAAGATTTATGGGTAGTCTAAACTATTAAGAGGAGTGTAATATATGCATAATCGAAAAAAGTATAAAGTAAAACTTGATAACACAGCAATTATTCATATGGCTTCTCATAACAAAAGCTGGTTAAATATATTCAGGTTATCTTTTACTTTGAAAGAAGAAATAAATCCAGTCATATTACAAGAGGCTTTAAATGTAGTTACAGAAAGATTCCCTACAATTGCGACTAGAATATCCAAAGGTATGTTTTGGTATTATCTAGAACCAGTTTATAAAGCACCCAATATAGAAAAAGACACAAAACTATTAAAGTATATGTCTAAAAAAGATTTATATAAAAGTAGTTTTCGCGTATTATATTCAGAAAAAAGTGTACATGTTGAATTGTTTCATTCATTGACTGATGGTAAGGGTGGTATGGTGTTTTTGAAATCATTAGTTTATGAATACCTTAAACGAAAAGAAAATCTACATTTAAAAGATAGAGAAGATATACTAGATATTAATGAGCACCCTAGTAAAGATGAAATAGCAGACAACTATAAAGATATTAAAATAAAACAAAGAAATAAAGTTATTTTCAAGAATAACCAAGTGTACCAATTAAAAGGAAAGACAATAAACAAATTAAAAACAGAAAAATATATTATTGATATAGTAGATATAAAGAAAATAGCTAAAGACATGAATATAAGTTTAACTGTTTTAGTAGCTTCAATGATAATTATGGGGTTAATAAATCTGCAAAAAGAGGAAATGAAAATGCAAAGTCAGAAAGATATTAAAATCTTCTTGCCTATTGATTTAAGAAATGTGTTCCATAAAAACACGTTACGTAATTTTGTCCTCTATATGAAACCTCAAATTAATCCTAAAGTTCAAGATTATAGTTTAAATGAAATTATTAAAACTATTGATAATCAACTTAAGTCAGGATTATCAGAAGATAATTTACGAACAAGGATTCAAAAAAATGTGAGCATACAAAATAATATATTCATCAAAATGATGCCATTATTTCTCAAGCAAATTTTTCTTAAGCGTTCATTTTTATATAGTGAAAAAACAACATGTTTAACGCTATCGAATTTAGGATTAATTCGGATACCATCGGAAATGGATAAATATATAGATAGAGTAGATTGTATACTTAACACTAGATCACGGACACCATACAACTGTAGTATGTTAAGTTATGATAATAAGTTATATATAAATTTAATTAGAGACATTGAGCAACCGTTATTGGAATTGGAAATAAATAAGTTATTAAAAAAATTAAATATTAAGTATGAAGTAGAGAGTAATGAATACTAAAAACTAACTATATATCAAAAAAGAGACAAACTAATACAGTTATTTCTTAGTTTGTCTTTTGCCATTGAAAAAACAATATAACGATTATATAAATCAAAACATCCATCGGTTTTGATTGTCCAAATGTTTCCCCAGATTATTAAAGTATTAAAACGGGTAGAAATAGAAAGTAACGATTATATATAATCAGTTTATTTAGGCTGATTTTTAAATATATGGAAGAAGGGTAGGATTATTAATGACGATGTATGATGAGTTTCGTTTAAATGATGGATCAACTTTACCTCATATAGGATTAGGAACGGTTAATATTCAAGGCGGAAAAGGCGTTAATCAAGTAATAAATGCAATTGATATAGGCTACAGCTTAATAGATACTTCAACTAATTATAACAATGAAGGTATGGTGGGCGAGGCAATTCGTCGATCGTCAATACCTCGAGAACAGATTTATGTAAGTGCTAAATTACCAGGCGCCGCACATGAATATGATAAAGCTATTAATCTTATTCAAGAGTCACTTTATCGTACAGGCTTAGACTATTTTGATAAATATTTAATACATTGGCCGAATCCCAAACAAGGTCAATACGTTGAGGCTTGGAAAGCATTAGTCGATGCACAGAAATATGGTTTAATTAAAACAATTGGTGTTTCTAATTTTATGCCTGAACATTTAGATGAAATTATTGAAGCAACAGGAGTGACACCAACTACTAATCAAATAGAAATTCACCCGTATTTCAATAATAAAGATTTAATAGCAGAAAATGATAAAAGAGGTGTTTTATCAGAAGCTTGGAGCCCTTTAGGTCGTGAAATTAATGATGTTCTTACGAACGATACGATTAAGGCTATTGCTGATAAATATGAGCGTACACCTGCTCAAGTAATTATTAACTGGGTTAATCAAAACCATGTATTTCCAATTGTTAAATCAAGTGATGATGTACATCAACAAGAAAACTATAATTATCTTGATTTTGAATTAGAACAAGAAGACTTGGATAAGATTGATGACTTAGATCAAGGTGAAAGCGGTCGTGTTGAAGATCAAAACCCACGTGAATATGAAGAATTTGTTTAAGCATTTAAAGTAACATTATATATTAAAGACATCCTGATATTGAAAGGGTGTCTTTTTACATATGATTGATTTGTTTTATGAGACACATTAATCTTCCGGTATGCGTCAAGGTAATGTATAATCAAGTTGTTATATAAGGAGGATTATATATTGGGAAGTATCTTATTAATCGGGTTATTGTTACCTGTAGTGTATCTTATGCAACTCACAAAAAAGCGCCAAGCAATTAATTTGAAAAAAACAGGTATTGCCATAGCTGTTTCAGTTATCGGGGTTGTTATTACAACTATATTATTCGTTGTATTTAATCATTCATCAACTTCAATTTGGATTTATTTATTGAGTGCTATAGTGGTAGCGATAATATGGGCACTATTATTAAGTGGCTGTTATTATGTTTATCAGGTGTTAAGTAATGGTGTAGGAAAGTAAGTAAATGACAAGTTTCTATAGTATATGTTAAGTTTTGCTAGTAGTACTTTATAGTTTTTACATATTTTAAGTAAAAGTATTAAATGTTTTAAATCTAATAACACAAAAATGCGCTTAATGGATAATTTAATCCTTAAGCGCTAAAATTTTAATTTATGAAATTGAAATAAGTGTTAAAATTCTCCATTAACCAAAGAATACCTTGGTAACCCAAATATATACATAACACAATAATTCCAATATATATTATAAATCTTAAAATTGATAAACCTACTCTAAATAGTAGTATGACTAAGAGTGCAAGCAGGATTATTGATAAAATACTCATTCTGTATTCACTCCCTTTAAAAACATTGTACTATGAAAATAGGGCGTATGCATCAGTCTATAGATAAGTTTTAAATACTTCTAGAGACTGATGATAATTCGACTGTGAAAAATTATAATATAGAGTGACTTAATAGGAGGATGGTTCATGCGGTTTATTTTCAGTATTGTAAAAAACATTATAGCTGTCATAGCGATAGTAGCAATTGTACTTTTCGCATTAAAATATGCACCTTTTTTAAAAGACCAAGAATGGAACCCAGTACATGATGATAAGCCATCTATGAATAATGAAGCACCTCAACAAAATTTGACTGGTGGCAAACGGTATTCAGTAGAAGATAATGACATCCTTAATAATGTACCGTTTAGTCAAACGAAAAATGTGTTTGATTGGATTAATAAAAAAGAGTTTATGTCAGTCTCAGGTTTAGAAAGAATGGGTTATACTGATGAATACTTGGTCGGTCAACGTGGCGATGAGTTTATTATCTATAAATTTGGCTCAGATTCACTTCGTGTTTATAAGACGGAAATTGAAATGGAACAAGATTTAAATCAATTAGGAGTGCATATTGAACTACAACCACAATCTAGCTACGAGTAATGCGTTTGAATTATAGGGTGAAATGCGTTAGCCTTAAATAAGTAAAAACGTTAAAGGTTGGTGTCCAATTATGAGTGAACAGTCTAAAGATAAGAAAATGGTCGAGCAAGCAAAAGCACAAAATTTATTTGCACGTTGGCGTAAAAAAGAAACATTATATGAAGAAGATGAGAAAAAAGCTAAAAAATCAACTGACGACAACAAATCAGATGAAAAAGAAAATGACTAAAGTAAGTTCACGTCTCTTATAGTAGAGGCGTTTTTTTTATAGTTTGAAACTTGAAGACATTTTGAATGCTTATATAAGCGTATATAAAAAGATTAAACATATAAGATATAAATAAATGTGTTTTCCTCAAAAAGTATTTAATATTAATTTTTAAACAAAAATAATATATTGAATTACTATTCGCAAAATCAAAACTTTTTAATACACTATTGACTATAAGTATTGTTATAATACAATGTATCGTTTAATTTATTACATTTTAATCAAATCTTGAAACGTATCCGTTTAATCTAGTTAAACTGTTGATTTAATATAGGATAAATTTTGTTATGGAATATCAGGGTTCGTGCTTTATTTCGTAACACTAGTGATATAAAATGGTAATAAGAATATAAAATAGTTGGTTAATAGAGGTGTTCAGGTTGTCAAAGTTTTTTAAAAACAACAAACTGATTGTTATACTGTGTGCAATCATTGTGTTTATAGCCTTAATTGGTGTATCTTTGCGTTCACAAACGCAATCACCAGTAGAACAGTATGTTGGAGATACTGTTGCTTTTGGTCAAAAAGCAGTTAGCTATCCTGTACATTTTATAACAGGATCTATCGGTAATCTCTTTGCAAAAGATAGTTCAGAAGAACAAAGTAGTAAGTTAAAGCAATTAGAAGCTGAAAATGAAAGACTAAAAGCTGAAAATAAAACTTACAAAAAAGAATTAGATGTTGAAGATATTTCAAAATATGAACCGATTTCTAGCACAGTATTATCTAGAAATCCTGATCAATGGATGAATACGTTGGTTATAAACCAAGGTTCTAAAGATGGAATAGAAAACAATATGGCTGTGATGACTTCAGAAGGGTTAGTTGGCCGCATCTCTAAAGTGAATCAATTCTCGTCTCAAGTGGATTTAATCTCAACGAACACACGTGCTAATCGATTGTCTGTAAACATTCAACATGATGGAGAAAACGTTTTTGGTTTAATAGATCATTATGATGCTAAGAATGAAGAACTTGTAATTACAGATATAAATAATAAAGATAGTATTAAAAAAGGAGATAAAGTTGTTACGAGTGGCTTAGCAGATCAACTTCCTAGCAGTATTTACATAGGTGAAGTATCTAAGGTTGAAAATGATGAGTACGGTCTATCTAAAGAAGTAAGAGTGAAAACAGCTGCAAGTTTAGCAGACTTAAACCACGTCTATGTTGCTAAAAGAGACCCAAAAACAATACCAGATAATGAAAGCGGGGATAATTAATGCGCGCATTATACTACTTTCTTATTGGTATTGTATTGTTTTATATTGATACTGCAATTGGGCTTGTTATACCAATGCAAATAGGAGATAAAGATATTATTTTCGTGCCACATTTAACGATCATGTACATTTTGATGCTAAGTGTGTATAGAAGTTTTGGTGTAGCGCTGGTTTTATCAGTAGTATTAGGTCTAATTACAGATTTATATTTCGGCAGCTTTTATGGTCTATACCTATTTGGCTATATTTTATTTGTAGTCATCATGGACTTTTTCTTCAAAATATTTTATAGAGATCATACAATGCTGTTTATCATTATTTTACTGAGTACAGTTTTCTTAGAAATTTATGTAGCAATTATGTATAGTATTTTAGGGCTTATTAATTTTGAGTTTATAGATTTTATTATATTTAGATTAATACCTACATTTATATTAAATTTAATTTTACTTACAATTTTATTCCCAATTATTATGAAATTCCTAAGAAAAGTGCAATTGAAGATTGACAGTAAGAAATCCTAATGCTAAAATGCAGTAGTTGAGTAGTTCATAGCTACATACAACCGCTCAGATTCAGGTTCAAGTACATTTATGTCACCTGCATTTGGCGTGACTTAAAATTATAGGAGGTGCAAAGTATGTTTGCTATTATCGAAACAGGTGGAAAACAATTAAAAGTTGAAGAAGGACAAGAAATCTTCGTTGAAAAATTAAATTTAAACGAAGGTGATTCATTCACTTTTGACAAAGTATTATTTGTAGGTGGAGACTCAGTTAAAGTTGGTGCGCCAACAGTTGAGGGTGCTACAGTTACTGCTACTGCTAATAAAGAAGGACGCGGTAAAAAAATCACTGTATTTACTTACAGACGTCGTAAAGACTCAAAACGTAAAAAAGGTCATCGTCAACCTTACACTAAATTAACTATCGACAAAATCAACGCTTAATTATGATTACTGTTGATGTTACATTGAACGAAGTCTGGTCAAGTAACTGATGTTATTATGGATGGTCATGCAGAACATGGCGAATACGGGCATGATATAGTTTGTGCTGGTGCATCCGCAGTTATTTTCGGAAGCGTTAATGCTATCATGGGATTAACAAGCGAAAAACCAGACATTGATTACAATGATGACGGTGGACATTTCCACGTAAGAAGTGTCGATGCTACAAATGAAAAAGCGCAATTAATTCTTCAGGCAATGTTAGTATCATTGCAAACAATTGAAGAAGAATATAAAGAAAATATCAGACTAAATTATAAGTGAGGTGCAACCCAATGTTAAAATTAAACTTACAATTCTTCGCATCTAAAAAAGGGGTAAGTTCTACAAGAAACGGCCGTGACTCTGAGTCAAAACGTTTAGGAGCTAAACGTGCTGATGGTCAATACGTTACAGGTGGATCAATTTTATTCCGCCAACGTGGTACTAAAATCTATCCTGGTGAAAATGTTGGTCGTGGTGGCGACGATACATTATTCGCTAAAATCGACGGCGTTGTTAAATTTGAACGTAAAGGTCGCGACAAAAAACAAGTTTCTGTTTACGCAAGCAGCTGAGTAGTTTTTGTCACCATTAACACCAGAAGTTATGACTTCTGGTGTTAATTTTTTTGTCTTTATTTTCTAGTAGGCAAGATAATGATATAATATAAAAGATATGGAAATTAAGTTTTTAGAAAAAGAGGTGAAATCATGTTTGTCGATCAAGTTAAAATATCACTTAAAGCAGGTGATGGCGGTAATGGTATAACAGCCTACCGTAGAGAGAAATATATTCCATTTGGTGGTCCAGTTGGTGGCGACGGTGGTAATGGTGCGTCAATTATATTTGAAGTTGATGAAGGATTAAGAACTTTATTAGACTTTAGATATCAAACACATTTCAAGGCTAATAGAGGTGGCGCTGGTCAAACGAGTAATATGCATGGTAAAAATGCAGACCACTTAGTTCTAAAAGTGCCGCCAGGCACAATTGTGAAAAATGTTGAAACAGAAGAAGTTGTTGCAGATTTAGTTGAAGATGGTCAACGTGCAACTGTAGCTAAGGGTGGTCGTGGTGGCCGAGGTAACTCTCGTTTCGCTTCTCCAAGAAACCCTGCACCTGATTTTAGTGAAAATGGAGAACCAGGTGAAGAAATAGAAGTTACATTAGAATTAAAATTACTAGCCGATGTAGGATTAGTAGGTTTTCCTAGTGTAGGTAAATCTACCTTGCTCTCAATAGTATCTAAAGCCAAACCGAAAATTGGTGCTTATCATTTCACTACAATTAAACCTAACTTAGGTGTTGTTTCTACAAAAGATCAAAGAAGTTTTGTAATGGCAGATTTACCTGGTCTTATTGAAGGTGCGTCTGAAGGTGTAGGATTAGGGCATCAATTTTTAAAACACGTTGAGAGAACAAAAGTTATTGTTCATATGATTGATATGAGTGGCTCTGAAGGTCGCGATCCATTCGAAGATTATAAAGTAATTAATGAAGAATTAAGTGCTTATGAACATCGTTTAGAAGAGAGACCTCAAATCGTTGTAGCAAATAAGATGGATATGCCAAACGCTGAAGATAATTTAGAAATTTTCAAAGAAGAATTGAATGATGATAGTATTCATATTATTCCTTTATCTACAGTGATGCATGATCATATAGATGAACTTTTATATGCAATTGCAGATAAATTAGAAGAAGTAAAAGACATTGACTTTAGTAAAGAAGAAGAGGAAGACTTGGGTGTTAACAGAGTGTTGTACAAACATACGCCGAGTCAAGATAACTTCACAATTACTAGAGATGATGATGCTCGCATACGTTGTAAGTGGTAAAGCAATCGAAAGAATGTTCAAGATGACTGACTTCAATAGCGACCCCGCAGTACGTAGATTCGCACGACAAATGCGTTCTATGGGCATTGATGAGGCGTTGAGAGCACGTGGTTGTGAAAATGGTGATATTGTAAGAATACTTGGTGGAGAATTTGAATTTGTTGAATAGGAGTGCTTAATTTGGACAAAAAAGACTATAAAAAGTTTTATTTAATTAGAGAAGATGTTTTACCAGAATCAGTTGTAAAAACTTTAAAAATTAAAGATGTATTAAAAAACGATCCGTCATTGTCCATATTTGAAGCAGTCAAACAGTTCGATTTATCTAGAAGTGCATTTTATAAATATCGAGATACTATATTTCCGATAGATGAAAAGATGGAATCAACGAGAGAGTTTACATTAATATTGTATGTCAATGATATTGTAGGCATGTTGGCACAAGTATTAAATACATTATCTAGTTTACAGTTATCTGTGTTAACAATTCACCAAAGTATTCCAATGGATGGTAGAGCAACAATCACACTTTCATTAGATGCCAAGGGCACGGATTTGGAAATTGATGATGTAATGGAAGCTTTAAAAATTATTGATCATATTTCTAAAGTAGAATTAATTAGTATGACTATATAAGGAAGTGTAAACGTGTACGCATATATTAAAGGCACATTAACAGTATTGAATCCTACGCATGTAGTAGTTGAAGCATCAGGTGTAGGATACGAGATTCAAACACCTAATTCTTATCGTTTTCAAAAACAAATGGATCAAGAAGTCGTGATTCACACTTCACTTATCGTAAGAGAAGATGCACAGTTGCTCTATGGTTTTATAAATCAAGAAGAAAAAGATATGTTTTTAAGTTTGATAAAAGTAACTGGTATTGGTCCGAAATCTGCATTAGCAATTTTAGCAAGTAGTTCTCCGAATGACGTCAAAATTGCCATCGAGAACGAAAATGATGCTTACTTAACACAATTCCCTGGAATAGGTAAAAAAACTGCGCGCCAAATTGTATTGGACCTTAAAGGTAAAGTACAGATTAACGAAGTAGATAGCAGTCAGCTATTAAACATGGGAATTGATAGTAATGGTGCAACTGCAATTGTTAATGAAGCAATACTAGCATTAGAAGCATTAGGTTATTCTAAACGTGAATTGACTAAAGTCGAAAAAACATTAACTAAAGAATCATTTGAATCGGTCGATGATGCAGTTAAAAGAGGGTTACAATTACTTATATCATAAATATTACTATATTTAAAAAGGGGGAATGTAATGGATGATAGAATGGTAGACCAATCAGTACATGAAGAGGAAACTTCATTTGAACTTTCTTTACGACCAAGCAAGGTTACGTCAATATATTGGACAATCAGCGATTAAATCGAATTTAGAAGTGTTTATTAAAGCAGCTAAAATGAGACAAGAACCGTTAGATCATGTCCTATTATTTGGTCCCCCTGGATTAGGTAAAACGACTTTGTCTAACATCATTGCGAATGAAATGGAAGTGAATATTAGAACGATTTCTGGGCCGTCCGTAGAACGACCAGGTGATTTAGCAACGATTCTTTCTAGTTTACAACCAGGAGACGTTTTATTTATTGATGAAATTCACAGGTTAAGTAGTGTTGTTGAAGAAGTATTATATCCTGCAATGGAAGATTTCTTCTTGGATATCGTTATTGGTAAAGGAGAAGAAGCGAGAAGTATTCGTATAGACTTGCCACCTTTTACTTTAATAGGTGCTACTACAAGAGCAGGTAGTTTAACAGCTCCTTTACGCGATAGATTCGGTGTTCATCTCAGATTAGAGTATTACGAAGAACCTGAATTGGAAGAAATCATTGTGCGTACCGCAGAAGTATTAGGTACGTCTATCGATAAGGAAAGTGCAACAGAATTAGCTAAACGTAGTCGCGGCACGCCAAGGGTAGCCAATCGTTTGTTAAAACGTGTACGTGATTTTCAACAAGTGAAAGAAGATGAATCAATCAGCATAGATACTACAAAGCAATCTCTGCAGTTATTACAAGTAGATGATGAAGGGCTAGATTACATTGATCATAAAATGATGAATTGTATATTGCAGACAGTATAAAGGTGGACCTGTTGGTTTAGATACGATTGCTGTTTCTATTGGAGAGGAACGCATTACAATTGAAGATGTATATGAACCCTTTTTAATTCAAAAAGGATTTATTGAGCGTACGCCAAGAGGACGGAAAGCGACACCTTATGCATTTGAACATTTTAGCAAGAATGGAAAGAGGGAATAAGTTTGGATATTGAAGCATTTGATTATCATTTGCCTGAAGCGTTGATAGCACAAACACCTCTGAAAAACAGAGATGAGAGTAGATTATTAGTTCTTGGCAGACAAACTGGTGATATTGAACATAAACATTTTAAAGATGTTATTGATTACTTAGATAAAGGTGACACGCTTGTATTAAACGATACAAGAGTAATGCCGACTCGTTTGTTTGGTTTGAAAGAAGAAACCGGTGCAAAAGTAGAAATGCTAATGCTGACACAAATCTCTGGTAATGATTGGGAAGTATTATTAAAGCCTGCAAAAAGAATTAAGGTTGGTAATAAATTAACGTTTGGTGACGGTAAGATAGTTGCTGAATGTATTGAGGAGTTAAACCAAGGTGGTCGTATAATGAGACTACATTACGAGGGCATATTACAAGAGCGCTTAGATGAGCTTGGTGAGATGCCTTTACCTCCTTATATAAAAGAACGCTTAGACGATCAAGATCGTTATCAAACTGTTTACGCCAAAGCATCTGGTTCTGCGACCGCACCAACAGCAGGGTTACATTTTACTGATGAATTATTAAATCGTATAAAAGCAAAAGGTATTAACATTGCATTTATTACGTTACATGTTGGTTTAGGTACATTTAGACCTGTAAGTGTAGATAATATTGACGACCATGAAATGCATAGTGAATATTATCAAATGGACCAAGAAACAGCAGAGTTATTAAATGAAACCAAGTCTAAAGGACATCGTGTGATTTCTGTAGGTACGACATCAACTAGAACACTAGAAACGATTATGCAAACGAATGAGGTATTTAAAGCTCAAAGTGGCTGGACAGATATCTTTATCTTCCCAGGCTATACATTTAAGGCAATTGATGGTTTAATTACAAACTTTCATTTACCAAAATCAACGCTTGTTATGCTAGTATCTGCTTTTAGTAGTAGAGATTATATTTTAAATGCATATCAGCAAGCGGTAAAATCAGAATACAGATTCTTTAGTTTCGGAGATGCAATGTTAATTATTTAGGGAATGAAAGGAGATTTTATATGCCAGCAGTAACGTATGAGCATATTAAAACTTGTAAGCAATCGGGTGCTCGATTAGGTATTGTACACACACCGCACGGATCATTTGAAACGCCGATGTTTATGCCAGTAGGTACAAAAGCAACTGTAAAAACAATGAGTCCAGAAGAATTACATCAAATGGAAGCGAAAATCATTTTAGGGAACACTTATCATTTGTGGTTACAGCCAGGAAATGATATTATCAAAAAGAGTGGGGGCTTACATCAGTTCATGAACTGGAATGGTCCTATACTGACTGATTCTGGCGGTTTCCAAGTATTTAGCTTAAGTAATTTGAGAAATATTACTGAAAAAGGCGTAGAGTTTCGCCATCATAAGAATGGATCGAAGTTATTTTTGAGTCCTGAGAAAGCTACAGAGATTCAAAATGATTTAGGTTCAGATATTATGATGGCATTTGACGAATGTCCTCCTATGCCTGCCGAATATAAATATGTGAAAGATTCTATTGAAAGAACCACTAGATGGGCTGAAAGATGTTTGAAAGCACATAAGAGACCTGATGATCAAGCTTTGTTTGGGATTATACAAGGCGGAGAATATAAAGATCTTAGAAAACAAAGCGCTGAGGAATTAGTTGCTTTAGATTTTCCAGGATATGCAATAGGTGGCTTGTCTGTAGGAGAGCCTAAGCCAGTGATGTACGATATGGTGACACACACAGAACAATTTATGCCGAAGGACAAACCACGTTATTTAATGGGTGTGGGTTCACCAGATGCATTAATTGAATGTAGTATTCGAGGTATAGACATGTTTGACTGTGTACTACCAACACGTATCGCGCGTAACGGTACTTGTATGACTTCACATGGACGAGTGACTATTAAAAATGCTAAATATGCAGAAGATTTTGGACCACTTGATGAAAATTGTGACTGCTATACTTGTAAAAATTATAGTAGAGCTTACATAAGACATTTAATTAAAGCAGAAGAAACTTTTGGTATTCGTCTTACTACTTATCATAATTTACATTTCTTGCTAAAATTAATGGAAAATGTACGACAAGCTATTCGTGAAGATCGTCTTCTTGATTTTAAAGAAGAATTCTTTGAACAGTATGGACTTAATGTAGACAACCCAAAAAACTTTTAACAAGGGAGAAATAAAATAATGCAATTTACTTCATTAATATTACCAATTTTATTATTAGCATTAATGTGGTTTTTCTTAATCAGACCACAGCAGAAAAGAGCGAAAGAGCATCGTGAAATGATTAGCCAAGTAAGTTCTGGCCAACATGTAACTACAATCGGCGGTATCAAAGGTACTGTTCGTGCAGTAGATGAAACTACAGTAGTATTAACTTTAAATGGCAATGGTACTGAAATTACTTTAGAAAAACCTGCTATAAAACAAGTTGATCCTTCATAAATAAAGTAAAGAACTGATATGAAAATATCAGTTCTTTTTTTATTAACATATTCTACTGAAACATTCATAGAAATCATATATACTTTCTTAAACAATATGTTGATATAGTGTTATAATTTAAAATGACCTAGTATATAATCATAACTTAACGTATAAACGAGTAATATTTTTGTAATAATTTAAAAAGTTAATAACGCTTACAATTAAGTTATGAATACAAAATAGTTGAGTTAGTTTTTACACACGTTGTAATATGTTAAGATAATAAGGTCGTTTAGAAGAAAGTATAGATTGTATAAAATTGCATTAAAATGATTTAATCAAGTATTCTTATAACATAAGCTTACAATGAGGTGTTCAAGTGAAGAAGAGTAGTAGAATAGTTGCATTCATAGTGCTCGTAGGTCTGTTGTTGGGAGCTATGGCATTTACTTATAAGAGTGTAGTTAAAGACGTTAGCCTTGGTTTGGACTTGCAAGGTGGATTTGAGGTCTTATATCAAGTAGATCCTTTACAAAAAGATGATAAAATTGACGATAAAGCGGTTAAATCAACAGCGAAAACGCTTGAAAACCGTGTCAACGTCTTAGGTGTTTCCGAACCAAAAATTCAAGTCGAAGATAAAAATAGAATTCGTGTTCAACTTGCGGGTGTTAAAAACCAATCTGAAGCCCGAGAGGTCTTATCATCACAAGCAAATTTAACAATTCGTGATGCGGATGACAATATCAAATTGACTGGTAAAGATATCCAGCAAGGTTCAGCAAAACAAGAATTTAAAGAGAATACGAATCAACCAGCAGTTATTTTCAAATTAAAAGATAGTGATAAATTCAAAAAAGTAACTGAAGAAATTTCGAAAAAAGATGAAAACGTCATGGTTGTTTGGTTAGATCACGAAAAAGGTGATTCTTACCATAAAGAAGTGAGTAAAAAAGATCCGAAATTCGTTTCAGTCGCTTCAGTAGATAAACCGATTAATTCTGATAGTGTTGAAATTTCAGGTGGATTTAATGGTGAAGAAGGCATCAAAGAAGCAAAACAAATTGCTGATTTATTGAATGCAGGTTCCTTACCAGTAGATTTAAATGAGATTTATTCTAATTCAGTCGGTGCCCAGTTTGGTCAAGACGCATTAGATAAAACAGTGTTTGTTGCTATAATTGGTATTGCAGTAATTTATCTATTCATGTTAGGTTTCTACCGTTTGCCAGGTTTAGTAGCAATTATTGCGCTAACGGCGTATATATATTTAACAATGCTAGCATTTAACTTTATATCTGGTGTACTTACATTACCAGGTTTAGCAGCCTTAGTGTTAGGTGTCGGTATGGCTGTCGATGCGAACATTATAATGTATGAGCGGATTAAAGACGAGCTCAAAATTGGACGGACACTCAAACAAGCTTATAAAAAAGCGAATAAGAGTTCTTTCTTAACCATTGTCGATGCACAGTTAACAACTGTGATTGCGACCGCAGTGTTGTTCTTCTTTGGTGAAAGTTCAGTTAAAGGTTTCGCAACTATGTTACTCATCGGTATCTTAATGATCTTTGTAACAGCAGTGTTCTTATCAAGATGGCTATTATCATTACTAGTGTCATCTAATTACTTCAAAAAATCATATTGGTTATTTGGTGTAAATAAGAAAGAAATCTATAATATCAATGAAGAAAAAGACGTCCATGATTTGAAAACGCCATATGAACGTTGGGACTTTATGAAATTGGCTAAGCCATTGTTATCATTAAGTGTCCTTATTATTATTATCGGTGCTATCATTCTCTTCATTTTCAAATTGAATTTAGGTATTGATTTCACAAGTGGTACGAGAGTTGATTTTGAATCTGAAAATAAAGTGTCAGAGGAAAAAGTGACTCAAACACTTGAAGATAAAGATTTCAAACCGACTCAGGTTTCACTTGGTGAAAATGGTCAAAATGCTACTGTACAATTTAAAAATGATTTATCTAAAGATGAAGTTGCTAAAATTAAGAGCACTATAGATAATGAGTTTGGTAATGATCCAACAGTCAATACAGTTTCACCAGTGATTGGTCAAGAACTTGCTAAAAACGCCATGTTTGCACTTATATATGCTTGCTATTGGTATTATTATCTATACTACATTTAGATTTGAATGGCGTATGGGACTATCATCAGTACTGGCACTACTACATGATGCGTTTATCATTGTTGCTGTATTTAGTTTATTTAGATTAGAGGTAGATATTACCTTTATCGCGACAGTATTAACGATTATAGGTTACTCTATCAATGATACGATTGTTACATTCGATAGGGTCCGGGAGAACTTACACAAAGTAAAAGTGATTACGAAAAAATCTCAAATAGACGATATTGTTAATAGATCGATTCGTCAGACAATGACACGTTCTATTAATACAGTTTTAACAGTAGTTATCGTAGTTATTTCGTTACTAGTATTGGGTTCACCAAGTATCTTTAATTTCTCATTAGCATTACTTATCGGTCTGATTTCAGGTGTGTTCTCATCTGTATTTATCGCAGTACCGTTATGGGGCATTATGAAGAAACGTCAACTTAAAAAATCAGACGATCATAAGATTGTCGTTTATAAAGAGAAAAAATCAAATGATGAAAAAATCTTAGTATAACTTGCACAGGATGTAAGTACTTTGAATTCTAGTGTCAATTATAACTAAAACATTTCAAATAAAGTGAAACAGCTCGAATTAAAAATTCGGGCTGTTTTTTTATGATTTTAAAAGGTATTAACAAATAAAGTAATTTTAAATACGAATTATAGTTAATAAGCTAAAGTAGATTACTTTTCATGTTAAGATGTATTTGTGAATTTTTTAAAAACATGGTATTCGTTTTATAAATATAATAGAAAGTCTTGTTTAAATGTAAGTACTTTTTATTTTCGAATATCTTTTGTATAATTGCTTGTGGAAATGAGGGAGAATAGTATGATTAAATCCAAGTATACTTGGGATGTTAACGCACCAGAAACTGAGATTACAGAGGAAGTTTCATCAGAATTAAAGCTAACTCCTATTGTAAAGAAAATCTTAGAAAGTAAAGGTTTAACTGATAAACCATCAATTGATGATTTGTTAAAAGGCACTCAAGTCACACATGATCCATTGTTAATGAGCGATATGACTAAAGCTGTCGAACGCATTAATTTGGCGATAGACCAAAATCAAAAGATTTTAGTATATGGTGATTATGATGCAGATGGTGTAACGTCTACAACTATACTCGTAAATACGTTAAAAGAGTTAGGCGCACACGTAGGTTGGTATATACCGAATCGTTTCTCTGAAGGTTACGGCCCAAATGAAATGGCGTTTAAAAATGCTTATGAAGAAGAGATTTCACTCATTATTACTGTAGATAATGGCATACAAGGCCATGAAGAAATACAAATGGTACAAGATTTAGGCGTTGATGTGATTGTGACAGACCATCATGAAATTGGTAGAACGATGCCTAATGCCTATGCAATTGTGCATCCAATGCATCCGGAATTTGATTACCCATTCAAATACTTATGTGGTGCTTGGCGTAGCTTATAAATTAGCACAGAATTTATTGGATGAACCACCTGCATATTTCCTTGGCTTAGTTGCTATAGGAACAATTGCTGATTTAGTCTCTTTAACGGATGAAAATCGAACTTTAGTTCAAAAAGGATTAGAAGTTCTTAACAATCATTGTCCACCATCTATAAGGGCGATTTTAAAACAAGTCTGGTTACAGTGATGAAATTAATGAAGAAACAATCGGTTTTATCATCGGCCCTCGTTTAAACGCAGTAGGTAGACTAGAAGATGCTTGCGCTTGCTGCAGAATTATTAATGGCTGAAACAGATGAAGAAGCAGATTTTCTAGCTGAACAGGTCGAATTCTTTAATCAAGAACGTAAAGATATCGTTGCACAAATTTCTGAAGAAGCATTACAAGTAGCTGAAGCACAAGTACAACAAGGCGCTAAATTCTTATTATTAGCTGAACCCAATTGGCATGAAGGTGTTTTAGGCATCGTGGCATCTAAAGTTGTAGAAACGTATAGTTTACCAACGCTTATATTAAATATCGATGAGGCGCAAGGCCATGCAAAAGGCTCAGCTCGTAGTATAGCGCAAGTCTCAATGTTCGAAGTTTTGAATGCACATGGTGATTTAATATCAAAATTTGGCGGTCATCATATGGCTGCAGGTGTGACGATGCCAATAGAACACATTGAAACACTGAGACAAGAATTAAATGATTGGATGACTCAACTTGCTGAAACAACATCACTTGAGCCACGTAAAAAAGTAGACGTTAAAATTTCAGAAGCTGATATTACAATAAAAAACATTCAAGATATTCAAAGATTACGTCCTTTTGGCACAGACTTTTCTAGTCCATGCTTTGAATTACAAGATGTCATTGTCAATCAAGCAAAAGGGATTGGCCAAGAACAGAAACATCTCAAACTCGTAATGGGTGAAAGTCAATTACAGGCTATCTTTTGGCAAAATGGGCACCTTGTTAAAGAATTAGGGGAACAACAACCAATTAATTGTATTGGTACATTGCAAATTAATGAATGGAATGGTTTTCAATCACCTCAATTCATGATACAAGACTTATCAAGTAATAATTTACAAATTCTTGATTATCGAAGTAAAAGTAAAGTGAGTGGCTTTGAGCAAAATTCAACGGATGTAGCTTACCTTATTCATAAAAAAAGTGAAAAACTAGGCGAAAATTATTACTTTTATGGTGATGAAATTCAGCAAAATTATGATAAATATGTTTTTCGTGATTTGCCCGCTTCTATACAAGAAATCAAAGATACTTTGAAAACCGTAGAAGTTTCACAAATTTATCTTGTTTTAAATCATGAACGCTCGATTTATTTCGAAGGCATGCCAAAAATGGAAACGTTCAAACAATGCTTTAAAGCGTTAGCTATGAAAAAGGAAACTAATTTAGCTAAAGATGGAATGCAACTTTGCCAATACTTAAATATACAGTCTAGTATGCTTAAATTCATCTTGAAAGTTTTCCTAGATTTAGAGTTTATCAAAGATGAAAATGGTATAATTAAGATAAATAGCGACTCTACTAAGAAAGCCATTGAATCGAGTAAGTATTATCAAGGTCGTTTAGAAAGAATTGAAGTTGAAAAAATGTTGCTTTATGAAGATTTTAATAATTTAAAGCAATGGATTAAGTCTGAACTGGTAGATAAATAGGAGGAAGTTTGAATGGATTTAAAACAGTATGTGTCGGAAGTAGAAGATTGGCCAAAGCCTGGAGTTAACTTTAAAGATATTACAACAATTATGGATAACGGTGAAGCATTTGGTTATGCTACAGATCAAATTGTTCATTATGCTAAAGACCGTGATGTAGATGTTATAGTTGGACCTGAAGCACGTGGCTTTATCATAGGTTGTCCAGTAGCGTATTCAATGGGTATTGGTTTTGCGCCAGTTAGAAAAGAAGGTAAATTGCCAAGAGAAGTAATTCGTTATGAATATGACTTAGAATATGGTACAAACGTGTTAACAATGCATAAAGATGCGCTTAAACCAGGTCAACGTGTGCTGATTACGGATGACTTATTAGCTACAGGGGGAACGATTGAAGCGGCAATTAAACTTGTTGAACAATTAGGTGGCATCGTTGTAGGTATTGCATTTATCATTGAACTTAAATATCTTAACGGTATTGAAAAAATAGAAGATTACGACGTAATGAGTTTAATCTCATACGACGAATAAAATATAAAAGTAATATAACAAAAGAAGCTCAGACATGTATTTATGTCCTGGCTTCTTTTTTTAATTTAAAATATATCCAATTTATTACAATAGGTTGTATTGTGGGTAGTTATCTGAGACTTTGTTATGAATATCATTCACTTGAACACACTATATAATATTTAAAAATAAACTTTATTTCCCCAATACTCACATGAACTCATTTATTTATTTAATAACATGTAGTATCATATAACTATTATACAAAATTTGACCTAATAAAATGAAAATACGTTACAATCGTAGTTAAATAAGATTAGATAAAACTAACGGAATATAATACTGGGTATCTAATAGCGATTAATATTTAGTATGGGGGTGTCTTAAGTGAACAATGAATATCCATATAGTGCTGATGAAGTACTATCCAAAGCCAAATCATATTTGTCAAAAGAAGACTATGAATATGTGTTGAAAAGTTATCATATTGCTTATGAGGCACATGAAGGTCAATTTCGAAAAAATGGTTTACCATACATAATGCATCCAATTCAAGTTGCCGGCATATTAACTGAAATGCATTTAGATGGACCAACAATTGTTGCAGGGTTTTTACATGACGTAATCGAGGATACACCATATACATTTGATGATGTTCAAGGTATGTTCAATGAAGAAATTGCAGTTATTGTAGAAGGTGTAACAAAATTAAAAAAAGTGAAATATCGTTCAAAAGAAGAACAACAAGCGGAGAATCATCGAAAACTATTTATCGCAATTGCTAAAGATGTACGTGTGATTTTAGTTAAATTGGCAGATCGTTTACATAATATGAGAACAATCAAACCGATGCCAAGAGAAAAACAAATTAGAATTTCTAAAGAGACGCTCGAAATCTATGCACCTTTGGCTCATAGATTAGGTATCAATACTATTAAATGGGAATTGGAAGATACAGCGCTTAGATACATTGATAGCGTTCAATATTTCAGAATTGTTAATTTAATGAAGAAAAAACGTAGTGAAAGAGAAGATTACATTCAAAATGCTATAAATCGTATACAAGCAGATATGTCTAGCATGAATATTGTTGGGGAAATCAATGGTCGACCTAAACACATATATAGTATATATAGAAAAATGGTTAAACAAAAGAAACAGTTTGATCAAATTTTCGATTTGTTAGCTGTTAGAATTATCGTGAATTCTATCAATGATTGTTATGCTGTACTGGGCTTAGTACACACGCTTTGGAAACCGATGCCTGGTAGATTTAAGGATTATATTGCGATGCCAAAACAAAATATGTATCAGTCATTACATACAACGGTTGTTGGTCCAAACGGCGATCCACTTGAAATACAAATTAGAACTTCTGAAATGCATGAAATCGCTGAACATGGTGTAGCAGCGCACTGGGCATATAAAGAAGGTAAGAAAGTAACAGAGAAAGCACAAAACTTTAATAAAAAGTTAAATTGGATTAAAGAGTTTGCAGAAACAGACAATACTACGTCAGATGCTGAAGAATTTATGGAAACACTTAAATTTGATTTACAAAGTGACAAAGTATATGCGTTTACGCCAGAAAGTGACGTTGTAGAATTACCTTACGGTGCAGTTCCTATTGATTTTGCATATGCAGTTCATAGTGAAGTAGGTAATAAAATGATAGGTTCAAAAGTAAACGGTAAAATTGAACCTATAGATTATGTCTTGCAGACTGGAGATATTGTTGAAATTAGAACAAGTAAACATTCTTATGGTCCAAGTAGAGATTGGTTGAAAATTGTTAAATCATCAAGTGCTAAAAGTAAAATTCGCAGTTTCTTTAAAAAACAAGACCGTTCTTCAAACATTGAAAAGGGTAAATTTATGATTGAAGCGGAAATCAAAGATCAAGGTTTTAGAGTAGACACGGTATTAAATGAGGAAAATATCGCCGTAGTAAATAATAAATATAATTTTGCTAACGATGATGACTTATTTGCTGCAGTTGGTTTTGGAGGGGTAACAGCCTTACAAATAGTGAATAAATTAACTGAAAAGCAACGTATTCAAGATAAGCAAAAAGCATTGAATTCGGCACAAGAAATTTCTAAATCAGTACCTATTAAAGATGACATTACAACGGATAGTGGCGTTTATGTTGAAGGTATTGAAAATGTCTTAATCAAATTATCAAAATGTTGTAATCCAATCCCAGGTGATGATATTGTTGGTTATATCACTAAAGGGCATGGCATTAAAGTACATAGAACAGATTGTCCTAATATTAAAAGTGAAAAAGACCGTTTGATTCACGTAGAATGGGTACGTTCTAAAGATGCCACTCAACGTTATCAAGTAGATTTAGAAGTTTCTGCTTATGATAGAAATGGGCTTTTAAATGAAGTATTACAAGCTGTAAATTCAACTAAAAGTAATTTAGTGAAAGTATCTGGCAAGTCAGATATAGATAAAAATGCTGTGATTAATATTAGTGTTATGGTAAAAAATGTTAATGAAGTTTACCAAGTTGTAGACAAGATTAAACAACTCGGCGATGTATATACTGTCACAAGAGTTTGGAATTAGAGGTGCAACATACATGAAAATAGTCGTACAAAGAGTAAAGGAAGCTTCGGTTTCTAATGAAAATATAGAAAATAAAATAAAAAGAGGATATTGCCTATTTGTTGGTGTTGGTAAAGCATCTACAGAGGCCGATATTTCTGCATTAGCAAAAAAAATTGTGAATGCACGGTTATTTGAAGATAATGATGGCAAGCTTAACTTAAATATTCAACAAGTAGAAGGTGAAATCTTATCTATATCACAATTTACATTGTATGCAGATGTTAGAAAAGGGAACAGACCAGGATTTTCTCATTCTATGCCTCCAGAACAGGCAAATGAATATTATGAAATATTTAACGATGCATTACGTTCTTATGGAATAAACGTGTTAACAGGCGAATTTGGTACGGATATGTTAGTGAATATTGCTAATGATGGACCTGTAACAGTGATTTATGAAAGTCAGGATGGCAAAATAGTATGAAAAAACTCGATACTTGGTTAGAAAAACATAATCTTAGAAATATCCCCACATTTATTGTCGCAGTAGCATTTGTCATTTTCATTATTACGATTATTGCTTTCTTAAATCATAATGATGAAAACAGTAGTACGATTTATATTACTGAAGATGCAGAATTAAGAACTGGACCTAACGCTGTTTATCCAGAAATTAATTCAATCAAAAAGGGACAAAACTTCCATAAAATTGGCGAATCTGGTAAGTGGATTGAAGTAGAATCCGGTAACAATGAAAAAGGCTGGGTGGTCAGGTTGGCATACGAATTTAAATATTCAAGCAGACGCTAACAAAAATGCTAAACCTTTAAAAGATAAAATAATTGTACTTGATCCTGGTCACGGTGGACGTGATCAGGGGGCATCAAGTAATACAAATAAACATAGTAAAGAGAAAGTATACACTTTAAAAACCGCTCAAGAGCTTAAAGCACTTTTAGAAAAAGAAGGTGCAACAGTGAATATGACACGTAGTTCAGATGAATATGTCAGTCTTAGCGATAGAAATATTAAAGGTGATGCTTATATTAGTATACATAATGATTCATTAAAATCAGCTAAAGCAAATGGTAGTACCGTTTATTGGTTTAAGAAAAATCAAAAAGCATTAGCAGAGACATTGAGTGCGAGCCTACAAAAGAAAGCATTATTAACAAATAAAGGCGCACGACAAGAAAACTTCCAAGTATTGAGACAAACAGATGTACCGGCAGTATTATTAGAATTAGGTTATATTAGTAATCCTACAGATGAAGATATGATTAGAGACCAATTACATCGACAAATTGTAGAAAAAGCAGTTGTTGATGGACTACGTGCATACTTCTCAGAATAAAAAGGTTGCATATTAGTCGTAAACTCGTTATTATTAAATATGAATTCTATATTAAAACCGCTATAATTCTTGAAAGTTCTAAACGAAATGGTAGCATTTAAACAATGCGAAGAGACATAATTCCTGGCTGAAAAATTATGCTTAGTAATTTAGAAATTTAACACAAGAAGAGGTGCTTTAAAAATAAAGCCGTGTAACGAACGTTATTCGTATGAAGTGGGTTATAAATTTAAATATTTATAACCAATTAGGGTGGCAACACGGAAATTCGTCCCTTGTATGACTATTAGTCATGCAAGGGTTTTTTTATTGCTTAAAAGGAGAGGTTCTATGATAAATATACCTAGAGGGACTCAAGATATTTTACCAGAGGAAACAAAGAAATGGCGTTATATTGAAGCAAAGTTAGATCAACTCATGGAATTGTATAATTACGAAGAAATTCGTACACCAATTTTTGAAAGTACTGAATTATTTGCGCGTGGTGTAGGTGGTTCAACGGATGTTGTTCAAAAAGAAATGTATACCTTTAAAGATAAAGGCGACAGAAATATCACATTACGTCCAGAGGGTACAGCAGACAGTTGTGCGTTCATATATAGAAAATAAAATGCAAGGTATTCCGAATCAACCTATTAAATTATATTATAACGGACCAATGTTTCGTTATGAACGAAAACAAAAAGGGAGATATCGCCAATTCACTCAGTTTGGTGTAGAAGCTATTGGTGCTGAAAATCCAGGTGTAGATGCAGAAGTACTAGCAATGGCAATGCATATTTATCAGTCATTTGGATTGAAGCACTTAAAACTTGTTATTAATAGTATAGGTGATATAAATTCTCGTAAAGAATATAATGATGCACTTGTGAATCATTTTGAACCTGTAATCGAACATTTTTGTAGTGATTGTCAATCACGATTACACACAAATCCAATGAGAATTTTAGATTGTAAAATCGATAAAGACAAAGAAGAAATAAAAACAGCTCCAAGTATTACAGAATTTTTAAATGAATCATCAAAAGCTTATTACGCAGAAGTAAAACAACATTTAGATGATTTATGTATTCCGTACGTAGAAGATCCGAATTTAGTTAGAGGATTGGATTATTATACACATACTGCTTTCGAGTTAATGATGGATAACCCTAATTATGATGGTGCGATTACTACACTGTGTGGTGGCGGACGATATAATGGTTTATTAGAATTATTAGATGGACCAAGCCAGACTGGTATAGGGTTTGCGTTAAGTATTGAAAGATTGTTACTTGCACTAGAGGAAGAACAAATTGAACTTAATGCCAATCATGAATTTGATTTATTTATTGTAACAATGGGCGATAAAGCGGACCGTTATGCTGTGAAACTATTAAATGATTTACGTAAAAATGGTGTGAAAGCAGATAAAGATTATTTACAACGTAAAGTTAAGGGCCAAATGAAGCAAGCAGATAGATTAAATGCGCGATATACAATAGTCGTAGGTGAACAAGAGCTAGAAGAAAATAAAATAAATGTAAAAAATATGGAGTCAGGTGAAACTGAAACTATTAAATTAGATGAAATGGTTAATTATTTCAAAAATTAAGGAGAGATATCATGAGTAAACGTACAACATACTGTGGTTTAGTAACAGAGTCGTTATTAGACCAAGAAGTAACATTAAAAGGTTGGGTACACAACCGTAGAGATTTAGGTGGCTTAATTTTTGTTGATTTACGTGACCGTGAAGGTTATGTTCAAATCGTATTTAACCCAGATTTTTCAGCAGAAGCATTACAAATTGCAGAAACTGTTAGATCAGAATACGTGGTAGAAGTTAAAGGGATAGTTAAGCAACGTGATCCTCAAACGGTAAACCCAAAAATTGAAACTGGCCAGGTTGAAGTACAAGTTTCAGATATCCAAATTATCAATAAATCTGAGACGCCTCCATTTGCATTAAATGAAGAAAATCAAAATGTTGACGAAAATATCAGATTAAAATATAGATATCTTGATTTACGACGCCAAGAGTTAGCACAAACATTTAAAATGAGACACCAAACAACACGTTCTATTAGACAATACTTAGACCAAGAAGGTTTTTATGATATAGAAACACCCGTATTAAATAAATCAACGCCAGAGGGTGCCCGTGACTATTTAGTACCATCACGTGTGCATGGTGGCGAATTTTATGCATTACCTCAATCACCCCAAATATTCAAACAATTATTAATGATTAGTGGTTTTGACAAATATTATCAAATTGTTAAATGTTTCCGTGATGAAGATTTACGTGCTGATCGTCAACCAGAATTCACTCAAGTGGATATTGAAATGAGCTTCGTAGATCAAGAAGATGTGATGGATATGGGCGAAGAAATGTTACAAAATGTTGTTAAAGATGTGAAAGACGTTGAAGTACCACGTCCATTCCCAAGAATGACATATAACGACGCTATGAGTCGTTATGGTTCAGATAAACCAGATACACGTTTTGGCATGGAATTAATCAATGTTTCAGAACTTGGTGAAATTATGGACTTTAAAGTATTCAAAGATGCTATCAATAAAGATGGTCAAGTTAAGGCAATTGTAGCTGAAGGTGCTTCTGATAAATATACAAGAAAAGACATAGATGCTTTAACAGAATTTGTAAATATCTATGGTGCTAAAGGCTTGGCATGGGTAAAAGTTGTAGATGATGGTTTAAATGGACCAATCGCTAAATTCTTTGAAAATGATCATGTTGAAAAGTTACAATCACTAACTGGAGCGCAAGCGGTGACTTGGTGTTATTCGTAGCAGATAAACCAAGTGTTGTTGCACAAAGTTTAGGCGCTTTACGTCTTAAACTTGCGAAAGAGTTAAACATGATTGATGAAACGAAATTGAATTTCTTATGGGTTACAGATTGGCCATTACTTGAATATGATGAAGATGTTAAACGCTATACTGCAGCTCATCATCCATTCACTTCACCAAAACAAGAAGATATTGAAAAATTAAGCACTGAGCCTGAGAATGTTCAAGCCAATGCATATGATGTTGTTTTGAATGGTTATGAATTAGGCGGAGGTTCTATCAGAATTCATGATGCTGATTTACAAGCTAAAATGTTCGAAGTTTTAGGTTTCACAGACGAACAAGCAAGAGAACAATTTGGTTTCTTACTAGATGCCTTTAAATATGGTGCACCACCACATGGCGGCATCGCATTAGGATTAGACCGTTTAGTTATGTTATTAACGAATCGTACAAACTTACGTGATACAATTGCCTTTCCTAAAACTGCATCTGCGACATGTCTATTAACAGATGCACCAAGTGAAGTATCAGAAAATCAATTAGAAGAACTTTCATTACGTATTCGTCATTAATTAGCGCAAGAAGTTTTAATTCTTGCTAATTTGAGATTATGTGTTATGATGTTCACATAAGATAGTCATCTGAAGTGTTCGTAAGTTTGCTTCATATTTGGGCCTAACACTCTTTGATCCGGGAGCCCAATGGGTTTTCTTGCAGCGCACACGCCTCAAAGGAGGACTTGCAAAACAAGAAACAGGGCACCCACCTGTTATAAGCAGGCCGAATGATCAAGCACTTTATAACTACGGCACTAACGGACTCTATCGTACGCAAGACTTCGGTCTTGCGTATTTTTTTTGCTGAAATTTAAAATGTGAATGCTACGATTTCAAATAATGTAAGATAAATAATGCATTTTGTAAATATAAATATATGATAATGTTATAATAGTTTTGTTATAGCATATTAATAATAATAAGGAGTATTTAGATGAGACATCAATTTTCTAGAAATGAATTAGCCTATGGTCAAGAAGGCTTGGAATTATTAAAAGAAAAGACAGTTGTTGTGCTAGGCGTAGGTGGTGTTGGTTCATTTGCTCGCTGAAGCTTTGGCACGTACAAATATTGGTCATATCATTCTTATTGATAAAGATGATGTTGATATCACTAACGTCAATCGTCAATTGCATGCGCTTACCTCTACAATCGGACAAAGTAAAGTGACTTTGATGGAGGATCGTATTAAATTAATTAACCCTGATTGTAAAGTGACTTCATTGCATATGTTTTATACGGAAGAGACTTATGAAGCATTGTTCAGTGAATATGATATCGATTATTTTGTAGATGCAAGTGATACAATCATTTATAAAGTACACTTAATGAAAGAGTGTTTAGATAGAGGGATTTCCGTGATTTCAAGCATGGGTGCTTGCCAATAAAATAGATCCAACACGTTTTGAAGTGGCAGATATTTCTAAAACACATACAGATCCTATGGCTAAAATTATAAGACGTAAATTAAAAAAATTAGGCATTCATAAAGGCATACCTGTTGTTTTTTCAGATGAAAGTCCAATTGTAATTAGAGAAGATGTTAAGGATACAGTGGGGGATGCTAATGCACCAACGAGAAAAGGACAAATGCCACCATCTTCAAATGCTTTTGTACCTAGTGTAGTTGGATTAATCAGTGCGGGTTATGTAATTAATGATATTCTAAAAGACATTCCTGTTACGCGTATTAAAGACAAAAAATAAAAAATGCTCAGTCATCAATAACTATTTTAAAAAGGTAGCTTTCCGTTTTGGAGAGCTACCTTTTATTGATTGTAGTGATTTATAATACATTTTATTTCTTTTTTTGTGAATGGTTAATATTGTCATAAACAGACTTAAATTGTTGTTCGCTTTTAGAAGTTGTTTTGGGCTCATAATAAATTCTATTTTTAAGTTTATCGGGTAAATATTGTTGTGAAACGAAGCCGCTCTCATAACTATGCGGATATTTATAACCGATTGCACGACCTAATTCTTTAGCACCTGCATAATGACCATCTTTTAAGTGGTCAGGAATCTGACCAACATGCCCCTTACGTATATCTGATAAGGCAAGCATCAATAGCTGAAATACCTGAGTTAGATTTTGGTGATAAACAAAGTTCTATTACAGCTTGGCTTAAAGGAATTCTAGCCTCTGGGAAACCTAGACGCTCAGCTGATTCTATTGTCGCTAATGTACGTTGACCAGCTCGTTGGTGACGCTAATCCAACATCTTCAAAACTAATCACTAACAAACGTCGAACGATTGTTGGTAAATCTCCAGCTTCGATTAAACGTGCTAGGTAATGTAATGCGAGCATTGACATCGCTACCTCTAATTGATTTTTGAAATGCACTCATCACATCGTAGTGCATATCTCCATCTTTATCACTTACAAAAGCCCCTTTTTGCAAACAATCTTTAGCATCGTCTAGTGTGATATATCTATTGTCATCAGTCACTTTAGAACTTAATACAGCCAATTCCAAAGCATTGAGTGCACTTCTTACATCGCCTTGACTTTGTGTAGTAAAATAAGTCATTGCTTCGTCATCAACAATAGGGTTGTAAGTAGCGAGCCCACGTTCAGCATCATTGATTGCTCTCTCTAATGAGACTCTGACATCATCGTCATCTAATGGGTATAATTCGAAAATTTGAGCTCTCGAACGTATAGCAGGATTAATTGCATGGTAAGGATTAGATGTTGTCGCGCCAATTAATACAATTTTTCCATTTTCTAAGTGTGGCAGTAAAAAGTCTTGTTTGGCTTTATCTAAACGGTGTATTTCATCTAATAGTAGAATTACTTGTCCAGACATTTTTGCTTCTTCAACAATCAACTGCATATCTTTTTTGGTATTAGTTACAGCATTGAGTTGTCGAAACTTGAATTGCGTACTACCAGATATCGCTTTTGCAATACTTGTTTTACCTATACCGGGAGGGCCAAAAAATATCATTGAAGATAATCTTTTCGTTTCAACCATTCTTCTAATAATCCCTTTTGGACCTACTAAATGTTTTTGAGAAATAATTTCATCTATGTTATTCGGACGCATTCTCGATGCAAGTGGTTCGTTCGTCACAATCTGTCACACCTTTCTAATTCTATATTAACGTAAAAAATGATAGAATGTTAATATATAGTATTCGAATTAAGTGAGGTAATATAATGAAAATTTCAACAAAAGGAAGATATGGGTTAACATTAATGATTTCCCTAGCTAAAAAACAAGGACAAGGGTGCGTATCATTAAAATCTATAGCAGAAGAAAATAATTTAAGTGATCTATATCTAGAGCAATTAGTCGGTCCTTTACGGAATGCTGGATTAATTCGAAGTGTTCGTGGTGCAAAAGGCGGTTACCAATTAAGAGTACCGACGGAAGAAATAACAGCTGGTGATATTATACGTTTATTAGAAGGTCCGATTACATTTGTAGAAAGTATTGAATCAGAGCCACCCGCACAAAAAGAACTTTGGATTAGAATGAGAGATGCTGTAAGAGAGGTACTTGATAATACAACTTTACAATATCTAGCTGATTTTAAAGAAACTGATGATTTAGACGGTTATATGTTTTATATTTAAATTTAACTATAATTTATAAATTTATAGTTCACAATGATTTCTTTTAAAGAAAATATTGGATTTATTTTATTTATCATGTTTAGACACAATGATTAGTGGTATTTAACTTATATACATTGCTAAGGAGGTAATTTACATGGCAGATGAAAATAAATTCGAACAAGCAAAAGGTAATGTGAAAGAAACAGTCGGTAACGTAACTGACAATAAAGACTTAGAAAATGAAGGCAAGGAAGATAAAACTTCCGGTAAAGCTAAAGAATTTGTAGAAAATGCAAAAGATAAAGCAAATGATGCTATTGATAAATTCAAAAAATAATTTAAGTTTTAATTAACTTTCAAAGGAGTAATTACTATGGCTGAAAATTTCTTAGACAAAGCAAAAGACACTGCAAAAACTGTATCTGAAAAATTAAAAGGTTCTGATAACGAAAAAGCACAACAAGCTTCAGAACAAATTGATAAATTCACTGGTGGCAGTGATGATAAAAATGATGAAGATAAAAAAGACGAAAAATAGTCTTCGCTAAATTTATTTTGTAAATAACTAAAATCCCAATCTACAAATTTGTAGATTGGGATTTTAACGTTTCATTAACTTGAATTTTACAGCGTATCTATTACATTTTTAAGTTTACGATAAGAATCAAGTTGAGCTTCTTGATCATAAATATAGCTGATAGCCATTAATTCATCAATATCGCCATGCTCATCTATAAAGGTTTTAATTTTATTTTTTACAGTTTCTTCTGAGCCGATAAGTGAAGAGACCATACGTTGTTGCGCAACTTCAAATTCAGTCGGTGTTAAAATACCTTTTAAATCATCAGTAGGTGGTTGAAGTGGTTGCATTCTACCTCTAGTTATACTAACCATTACTTGTGCTTGAGTTGTTGATAAGTATTCAGCTTGTTCATCCGTATCAGCAACAATGGCATTTAAACAAACGATGACATAGGGTTTGCTAAGTTCATCAGAAGGTTCAAATAAATCTTTATATATTTCAATTGCATCTTTCATTTGTTGTGGTGCAAAATGACCAGCAAATACATAAGGAAGTCCTTTTCGTGCTCGCTAAATGGGCAGAGTCAGTAGATGAACCTAGGATATAAAGTGGTACATGTTTATCTACAGCGGGATAAGCTCGCACATATGCTTGTTGATTACCAGGACCAAAATATGTAGCGAGTTGCTCAACTTCTTCTGGGAATTCATAAACACCATTATGTTGATCTCTACGTAAGGCACTAGCTGTCATCATATCAGTGCCAGGTGCACGTCCTAAACCTAAATCTACACGTTCTGGAAATATTGTTTCCATCGTACCAAACTGTTCGGCAACTACTAATGGTGCATGATTTGGTAACATAATACCACCTGAACCCACTCGGATTTTAGATGTGTGCTCTAATGTATGTTGGATTAACAAAGCAGTAGCAGAACTTACTAAGTTTGGGGCATTATGATGTTCTGCAATCCAATAGCGATTATAATCTAACGTTTCTAAATTTTGAGCTAATTTGACCATATCTTTAATTGCGGCTTGATCATCTTCTCCTTCTCGAATAGGTACAAGATTAAGCGCTGATAATTTTAAATTGTACATGTTTATCGTTGTCCTCCTTAATGATTGTTATTACCTTGAAGTATAACAGTCGCTATAAAACTTGCGTAAGAAACTGCTCACTGTTATAATGAGTGAAATTAAAAACGTTAGGTGGCTTAATTAAGGCGATGAAGACATTGGATAAATATCAAGAGAATAAATTAACAAAACTACATTTAAATGAAAAAGTTACAGGATATGACCATGTCGTAAATAATATAAGCTATTATTAAGCAACCGCATAGATTGATTGCAGTATGTATTTATGGCATGTCATGTCCTTGGAAGCGAGGAAATTGATATGTCTTTTTATTATGTTCAAAAACCATTTGAAAAATATGGTAAAACGCTGATAAATCACGTAAATATAAGTGTTGAAAAAGGAGAACACATAGCTTTTGTGGGTGATAATGGTGTTGGAAAAACAACCTTACTAAATGAACTATACTTAAAGTATAGAGACAATGCGTATCTTATGAAGCAAGAAATGACAGATTATTATTATGAAACTGGAATGGAATTCATTTTATCTTTATTTCCAGAAATATTAAAATTAAAAAAAGAAATAACTTATAACTATGAAAAAATAGCTGATTTTATAGCATATAATGGCTATGAATTAGAACAAAAAATTATAACACAGGCGAATTTATTTAATTTAAGCGAAACTGATTTAGACAAGGAAATTAGCCTTTTAAGCGGAGGTCAACAAACACGCGTCGCATTATTACGTTCAATTATTTCAGAAAAAGATTTAATCCTATTAGATGAACCAACTAATCATCTTGATCAAACGATGCTAAATGATTTAATAACGCACATGAATAAATCAAAGCGGACAATCATTTATGTATCGCATCACCGTGGATTTATCAATGCAACTGCTAGTCATATCATAGAAATAAATCGAACGCAGACAAGGAAATTTACGGGTAATTATAACCAGTACAAAGAAATTATAGATTTAGAGTTTCAAACACAAGTGAATGCTTATGAAAAACAGCAGAAAGAAGTTAAGCGACTTGAGGATACTATCAAGAGAGTTAAAGAATGGCATGTTGCTTCTAAGCAAACAACAAGTGTTCGCGATCCATCTGAGCAAAAGCGATTAAGTAAATTAGCGCAAAAATCAAAAGTAAAAGCGTCACAATTAAATCAAAAATTAAACGAAAATAAACTAGAAGAACCTGAAAAAGATGGCAGAAGGTTTTATTTTGACCAACATGAAAACATGCGCAAACGCTACTTATTAAGGCTAGAAAATTTCAGTATTTCAATAAATAACCTTTGTATTTATGATCAAGCGAATTTCGAAATTAAGAATAATGAAAACATTTTGCTTACAGGACGCAATGGTAGTGGGAAATCACTATTAATCAGCTTGATTAGACAAACATTAAAACCTGATCAAGGTCATATTTATATTACACCTTCACTTAAAATAGGTTATTTTGATCAACAAAATGATAATTTAACATACTGTGAGACCCCTTTAAATACTTTGTTAGATTTAGAAGGTATGACACTTAATCACGCTCAAACGATTTTAGCTTCATTTGGTTTTGACCAAGATAAAATTAAGGAGCCCATTACTTATTTATCAATGGGAGAAAAAAGCAGGCTACAGTTTGTATTATTATTTTTCTCGAGACCCAATTTATTGATATTAGATGAACCAACAAACTATTTTGATATCGCAACACAGGACTTGATTATGGACATGATTCATAGTTTCACTGGTCAAGTGCTTATTGTCACACATGACCAGTACTTACAATCACGATTTACAGCAACACATTGGGAAGTATCCAATAAGCAACTTCATAATTTAACGCTTACTCAATATCGCGGGTCAAATACAGACGATACATTGAAATTAATAGATGATTACAAAACAATTGATGAAAGTGGACATTTTGAAACAGACAACTAGAAAATTTGATTAGATGGTGCTATCATTGGAACATTGATAAAATTGTTAGGAGTGTCAAACATGGAAGTATATGCAGATTATGCTCGCAACAACGCCAGTCAAACAAGCAGTTATAGATAAGATGATAGATGTTTATAGCGTTCATTATGGTAATCCCTCTTCTATTCATAGTATGGGAAGAGATGCAAGAAAATATCTCGATGAGTCGCGTAGAACTGTAGCGAAGATATTTAGTGCTAAGCCAAGTGAAGTTATATTTACAAGTGGCGCTACTGAATCTAATAATACTGCAATAAAGGGTATTGCGTACGAACATCAACATAAAGGTAAACACATCATTACATCTAAAATTGAACATCACTCTGTACTCCATGTATTTGAACAACTTGAAAAAGAAGGCTTTGAAGTCACTTATTTAGATGTGGATCACGAAGGCTTAATACAACTAGACCAATTAAAAGCGACACTTACGGATGAAACAATTTTAGTGTCAATCATGTTTGTTAATAACGAAATTGGCACAGTCGAACCTATGTATGACATTGACGACATCATCGCTGAATCTAACGCTTTGTTCCATGTTGATGCAGTTCAAGCAATAGGCCATCTTGAAATAGATTTTCATGAATTTAACATAGATGTGATGAGTATTACTGCACATAAATTTGGAGGCCCTAAAGGTGTGGGTGCGTTATTAGTCAAAGATGAAACAATATTGCAATTCCCACAATTAGGCGGAGAACAAGAAGCAAAACGAAGAGCTGGTACAGAAAATCTTCCGCAAATTGTAGGATTAGCTGAGGCTTTGGCTTTAGCCAATAATCATATAAACGATAATAACGTTCATTTAATGAATTTGAAAAATCAATTTCTCGTGACATTACAAGAGCGATCGGTTCCATTTGAATTGAATGGTTCTATGACAGATTCAACAGGACATATCGTTAATTTATATTTGCCTTTCGTTGATGTAGAAACGATGCTCACCTTATTGGATTTATCTAATATATATGTCTCGTCAGGCTCCGCATGTACAGCAGGAACAACAACACCATCGCACGTATTAATAGCAATGTATGGCAATGAAGAACGCGCAAAACACTCTGTAAGATTTAGCTTTAATGAACAAACGACTGAACAAGAAATTAAATATATAACTGCAGAAATACACAAAATTTATCACAAATTTAAGGAGGAAATATAGTTGTCAAATCAAGATACACGTGTGGTAGTCGGTATGTCAGGTGGCGTAGACAGTTCTGTAACGGCACACATATTAAAAGAACAAGGTTACGATGTCATAGGCATTTTTATGAAAAACTGGGATGATACTGATGAGAGTGGGTTTTGTACGGCTACAGAAGATTATAATGATGTAATCGCTGTATGTAATCAAATCGGTATACCTTATTATGCTGTTAATTTCGAACAAGAATATTGGGATAAAGTATTTACTTATTTCCTAGATGAATATAAAAAAGGGCGCACGCCTAATCCAGATGTAATGTGTAATAAAGAAATTAAATTTAAAGCATTCTTAGAACATGCATTAAAATTAGGTGCAGATTATGTTGCAACAGGTCATTACGCTCGCATACGACGCCATGAAGATGGTCATGTTGAAATGTTACGTGGTGTCGATAATAACAAAGACCAAACTTATTTCTTAAATCAATTATCGCAAGATCAATTATCTCGTGTTATGTTCCCAATAGGTGATATTGAGAAGAAAGAAGTACGTCGTATTGCTGAAGAACAAGATTTAGCTACTGCGAAAAAGAAAGATTCTACAGGTATTTGTTTTATAGGAGAACGTAATTTCAAAGAATTTCTATCACAATACCTACCGGCTCAATCTGGTGATATGGTTACATTAGCAGGGGATAAAATTGGTACACACGCAGGACTAATGTACTATACAATTGGTCAACGTCACGGTCTTGGTATTGGTGGAGATGGAGATCCATGGTTTGTAGTAGGTAAAAATCTAGACGACAACGTGTTATATGTAGAACAAGGTTTTCATCATGAGGCACTATACAGTGACTATTTAATCGCTTCTGACATTTCATTTGTGAATACGGTTGATTTAGAAGAAGGCTTTGAATGTACTGCTAAATTTAGATATCGCCAAAAAGATACTAAAGTATTTGTTAAAAAAGAAAATGACAATGCAATTCGCGTTTCATTTGCTGAACCAGTTCGTGCAATCACACCGGGTCAATCTGTCGTACTTTACGATGGTGATGTATGTTTAGGTGGCGCTACAATTGATGATGTATTCAAAGAATCAGGTCAGTTAAGTTACGTCGTTTAATACATTTTACTTAGAAATCGTTAGTAAGCTATATATTATAGTAACTAACGATTTCTTTTTCTAAAATATGATTTAAAAAAGATGAGCAAATGTTATAATGAATAGTCAGAAATGAGGGTTTAAATTGGATCAAGAACAAATATATAAATTAATTAAACAAGGTAATATTGAAGAAGCATTAACAGCATTATTTGCAAATATTGAAGAAAATCCTAAAGAAGTTGAAAATTACATAAATGCGGGTATTCTAATCGCTGAAGCGGGTGAAGTTGAAAAGGCTGAAAAGTTTTTTCAAAAAGCAATAACACTCGACCCAGAGAATGGTGCGATTTATTATAATTTAGGTAATGTATATTATAATGAAGGACGTTTTAGTGAAGCAATCAAACTATATCAGCAAGCGCTAAAATACAAAGTAGATTTAGTGGATACGAATTATATGATTGGTATGTCATTTAATCAACTAGAGGCATTTAAAGAGGCATTACCGTTCCTAATGACTGTCGCTGAAAAAGATGACCGTAAAGACGTGGAAGTTCAATTTCAATATGGTCTTGTATTATGTCATTTAGAAATGTTTGAACAAGCAATGACTCAATTGAACCATGTATTAACTTTAGATGAAAAGCATTCAGATGCTTTATATAATCTAGGCTTAGCTACTTATATGCAAACTGAAGATACAACACAAGCAATTCAAATTTTTGAACGTGCAGTAGAGGCTAATCCAGAACACGTGATGAGCCAACACGCAATTAAAACTTTTAAATCTATAGCAGAGGAGGAATAACTAATGGAAGACCCTACATTATTTAATAATTCAATGATTAAAGGAACCGTAGATGCCATTTTATTTCAAAATAAAGAAAACTTTTATACGGTTTTAAAGGTAGATACAATTGAAACAAATGAAGATTTCGATTCAATGCCTACAATTGTAGGGTTTTTTCCAGAAATTGCTGAAGGTGATGTCTATACGTTTAAAGGTCAAGTTGTAACACATTCTAAATATGGTAAGCAACTCAAAGCTGAAACGTTTGAAAAAGAATTACCACAAACAAAAGAAGCAATCATTAGTTATTTATCCAGTGACCTTTTTAAAGGTATTGGTAAAAAAACGGCGCAAAGCATTGTAAATAAGTTAGGCGAGAATGCCATAAGCGATATACTCAATGACCCTGCCGTTTTAGAAAAAGTACCGAGTCTACCGAAAAAGAAACAAAAGCAAATTGCAGAACAAATCGCCAGTAATCAAGAAACAGAACAAATTATTATACGCCTTCACGATTTAGGTTTTGGTCCGAAGCTCGCTATGGCAATATATCAAGCCTATTTAGGTGAGACACTTAAAGTTGTTGAAAATACACCTTACCAATTGGTTTATGATGTAAAAGGAATCGGTTTTAATAAAGCAGATACTTTAGCGCGCAACGTGGGTATTCAATTTAATGATGATGAACGTTTAAAAGCGGGTTTATTATATGTTTTAGAAGAAGAATGTATTAAACAAGGTCATACATATTTACCTACAAATAATGTTCTGGAAATGACACAAGATATGTTGTCTCAACCACCAACAGAAATGATTGATGCACAACAACTTATCAATGTATTGCAAGATTTAGTAAATGATACGAAATTAATCCAACAAGAAAATGAAGTTGCTATACCAAGTTTGTATTATTCAGAGTTGAAAAGCGTTCAAAACTTATATCGCAATTTTACGCATACAAATAAATTAAAAGAAATTGAGCAATCAGAGTTATTACTTGAAATTGGTGAAATAGAGAACCGTAATGAAGTAACATATGCCGACTCACAAAGAGACGCGCCGCAAACTGCAATCAATACTAAAATCATGCTACTCACTGGGGGTCCAGGTACTGGTAAAACGACAGTAATCAAAGGTATCGTAGAGTTATATGCAGAAATCCATGGATTATCGTTAGACTATGATGATTACCAGAATGACGATTACCCAGTTGTGCTTGCCGCACCTACCGGCAGGGCATCGAAGCGGCTTGCAGAATCTACAGGCTTAGAAGCAATGACGATACATCGCCTAATTGGTTGGAATCAAGATACACAACCTGAAGACATATTAGAAAATGAAATATCAGCAAAACTTATTATTATTGATGAGATGTCGATGGTTGATACATGGCTATTCCATCAATTTTTGAGTGCAGTACCTATAGACGCACAAGTTATATTAGTAGGTGATGAAGATCAATTACCATCTGTTGGTCCTGGACAAGTGTTTAAAGATTTAATCGATTCAAAAGTCATTCCCCGTGTTAATTTAACTGAAGTATACCGACAACAAGACGGTTCTAGCATTATTGAGTTGGCACATAGAATGAAATTGGGCGAAGCAATTAATATCACACAGCGTTTCCATGATCGTAACTTTATCAAATGTACGACTGAACAAATACCCATAGTAGTTGAAAAAGTAGTGACAAGTGCAGTAAATAAAGGATATGACATGAGTGATATTCAGGTGTTAGCACCTATGTATAAAGGTTCCGCGGTATAAAAAAACTTAATACAGTCTTGCAAGATATATTGAACCCTAAAGACAAAGATACTCGAGAAATTGAGTTTGGTGATGTTGTTTTTAGAAAAGGTGATAAGGTTTTACAACTTGTGAACCGACCAAGTGATAATATTTTCAATGGTGATATCGGTGTAATCGTAGGTATATTTTGGGCGAAAGAAAATGCATTAAATAAAGACATACTTGTCGTTGATTTTGATGGCAATGAAATAACGTTTGTTCGAAAAGATTTATTAGAATTAACACATGCATATTGCACATCTATTCATAAGTCTCAGGGTTCTGAATTTCCTATAGTCATTATGCCAATGGTCAAACAATATTTTAGAATGTTACAAAAACCTATTTTATACACAGGGCTTACCCGAGCGAAGCAGTCGCTTATATTTTTAGGTGACCCACAAGCATTTGATATTGGATTGAAAACACACGGTCAAGTGAGAATGACACAATTATGCACATTTCTGAAAACTTATTTCAGCAACGAAGTAACTGAAGATGCTGAAGATAGTATTGCAATCAGTAAAACAATTGATGCAGACATCATTTTGACTGAAGATAATATCTTTAAAATTAACCCAATGATCAACATGGGAGACATTTCACCATACGACTTTGTAGAAGATTGACATTAGTAACGAAAGTAAATACAATATAATTAACTTAGCATAAAGGTGAGTAGACTGTGTTAGACAACAAGAGATGTACTGGTTGGTGGAAAGTACAGATAATACAGTTGAACGCTGCTTTATGTCAGTATAAATATTAACTAATTAAGTGATAAGTGTGAGTTAGTAAATTTTAAGAATAACTATCGTCTGATATGTAAATCTTTAAAGTTTAGATAGAAATAGATTTACTAATGCTTATAACCAGGGTGGTACCGCGAAACGTTCGTCCCTTTTATGAGGATGGGCGTTTTTTATTTTCAATTTTTTCTTATAACTGTTATAACTTGATTTGAGATGGAGGAATTTTAAGGATGAAAAACTTAAAAGCTAGTGAAATTAGACAAAGTTTTATTGATTATTTCGTTGAACAGGGACACATGGTTGAACCTTCAGCGCCGTTAGTGCCTATTGATGATGATTCTTTACTATGGATTAACTCTGGTGTTGCTACATTGAAAAAATATTTTGATGGTAGAGAAACACCGAGAAAACCTCGTATAGTGAATTCACAAAAAGCAATTCGTACTAATGACATTGAAAACGTAGGCTTTACTGCACGACACCATACGTTCTTTGAAATGTTAGGAAACTTCTCAATTGGTGATTATTTTAAAAAAGAAGCAATCCAATTTGCATGGGAATTTTTAACAAGTGAGAAATGGATGGCAATGGATCCGAAATTACTTTATGTCACAGTTCATCCTGAAGATGTGGAAGCATATAGAATCTGGAATGAAGAAATGGGATTAGAAGAAAGTAGAATCATCCGTATTGAAGGTAATTTCTGGGATATAGGTGAAGGTCCATCTGGTCCCAACACTGAAATATTCTATGATCGTGGCGATCAATTTGGTCATGATGATCCTGAAGAAGAAATGTATCCTGGTGGAGAAAATGAACGCTTTTTAGAAGTGTGGAATCTAGTGTTTAGCGAGTTTAATCATAATAAAGATCACACTTATACACCATTACCAAATCAAAACATTGATACTGGCATGGGTCTAGAAAGAATGGCTTCTATCGCCCAAAATGTACGTACAAATTATGAAACTGATTTATTTATGCCTATTATTCATGAAGTTGAAGCAGTTTCTGGCAAAAAGTACTTAGAAAAAGATGCCTATGATGTTGCCTTTAAAGTGATTTCTGATCATATACGTACAATTGCATTCGCAATTGCTGACGGCGCATTACCTGCTAATGAAGGCAGAGGTTATGTATTGCGTAGATTGTTACGCCGTGCTGTAAGATTCAGTCAATCTCTAGAAATTAATGAACCATTTATGTACCAGTTGGTTGATATTGTTGCGGATATTATGGAACCTTATTATCCAAACGTAAAAGAAAAATCAGATTTTATTAAACGTGTTATTAAATCTGAGGAAGAACGTTTCCACGAAACTTTAGAAGAAGGACTTGCGATATTAAATAATTTAGTTGCAAAAGCTAAAGATTCAACTCAGGAAATCAATGGTAAAGATGCGTTTAAATTATATGATACTTATGGCTTCCCAGTTGAATTAACTGAAGAGATCGCAACACAAGAAAACCTTTCTGTTGATATGCAGACTTTTGAAATTGAAATGGAACAACAAAGAAATAGAGCAAGACAAGCACGTCAAAGTTCTCAATCTATGCAGGTTCAAAGTGAAGTATTGAAAAAAATAACTACTGAAAGTCAGTTTGTAGGTTACGACATCATGGATAAAGCAACAACGATTACTGATATTATCTATAACGGAGAATTAGTAGATACAGTTGAAGCTGGAGAAACAATTCATTTTGTATTAAGTGAAACACCTTTCTACGCTGTAAGTGGTGGACAAGTTGCAGACCAAGGTATAATCAGTAACGAACAATTTGAAATTGCCGTGACTGAAGTAACGAAAGCACCAAACGGGCAGAACTTACATACAGGTGAAGTTCAGTTTGGAACAGTTAGAAAAGATGCTGAAGTTTCTGCAAGCGTGAATCACGAAGACCGCCGTACAATCAAGAAAAACCACAGTGCCACGCACTTGTTACATGCTGCTTTAAAAGAAGTGTTAGGCGATCATGTTAATCAAGCTGGTTCATTGGTTGAAGCAGACCGTTTAAGATTTGATTTCTCACATTTCGGTCCTATGAGTCAAGCAGAAATTGATCGTGTTGAACAACGTGTTAACGAAGAAATTTGGAATAGCATCGATGTTAATATCCAAGAAATGCCAATTGATGAGGCTAAGCAAATAGGTGCTATGGCACTATTTGGTGAAAAATATGGTGATGTAGTAAGAGTTGTAAATATGGCACCATACTCTATTGAATTATGTGGTGGTATCCATGTGAATAATACGTCTGAAATTGGATTGTTTAAAATTGTTAGTGAATCAGGTACAGGTGCAGGCGTGCGTCGTATCGAAGCATTTACAAGTAAATCAGCATTTCTATATTTAGAATCTGTACAAGAGAAATTTAATGCTGTTAAGACTCAAGTTAAAGTTAAAACAGATGAACAAGTATTTGAAAAAATAGTGCAAATGCAATCTGATGAAAAAGAACTTACAAAACAATTAGAGCAAAAAAACAAAGAAGTTACAGCCTTGAAAATGGGTGATATCACTAACCAAGTTGAAGATATAAATGGCTTGAAAGTTTTAGCAACAGAAGTTGAAGTTGCAAATGCCAAAGCAATTCGTGAAACGATGGATGACTTTAAATCGAAATTACAAGATACAGTAATCGTATTAGTAAGTAACGTGGATGGAAAAGTATCATTAGTTGCCACTGTACCAAAAGAATTAACTGCTAAAGTGAAAGCAGGAGATATTATTAAAAACATGGCACCTATTGTAGGAGGAAAAGGCGGAGGCCGTCCTGACATGGCTCAGGGTGGAGGTACTCAACCTGAAAACATCACAGAATCATTACGTTTCATTAAAGATTACATTAAATCTCTATAACTTCAGTGCATAGTAATGTAGAATGTAAATAAGAACTTTTTTACTTGATACGAAGGAGTGCTAAAAGAATGGAAAATTTTGATAAAACAATGAAGTTTAATTACGATGAAATTCCAAAAGAAGATGTCAAAACAGTATTGCAAAATGTCTATAATACGTTGGAAGAAAGAGGATACAATCCTGTAAATCAAATCGTAGGTTATTTACTATCAGGTGATCCAGACTTATATACCTCGTAATAACGAGGCCAGAAACCAAATACGCCGCATAGATCGTGACGATATTATGGAAGAACTTGTTTCGAATTATTTACAAGAGAATTCAAAATAATATATGTTAAAGCATAAAATATTAGGTTTAGACGTTGGAAGTAAGACTGTTGGCATTGCAGTAAGTGATTTAATGGGTTGGACAGCCCAAGGATTAGACACACTCCGTATAGACGAAGAAAACAATGAACTAGGTATTGAACAATTAGTAAAAATTATAAAAAAAGAGAATGTTGGCTCTGTTGTTATAGGTTTACCTAAAAACATGAACAATTCTATTGGATTTCGAGGCGAGGCTTCGTTACAATACAAGGAGCAACTTCAAGAAGCACTGCCATCTGTAGAGATAATTATGTGGGATGAACGATTAAGTACCATGGCTGCAGAACGTTCTTTACTGGAAGCAGATGTTTCTAGACAGAAACGAAAAAAAGTAATAGACAAAATGGCAGCAGTTTTTATACTGCAAGGCTATTTAGACTCTATTCAATAAAAAGGAGCGTTTAATAATGACAGAACAAAATAAAGATGCAGAATTAGAAATTAACAACGAAGAGGAATTATTAACACTATATGATGAAGAAGGTAATGAAGTTTTATACCGTAAAGTTTTAGAATTTTTCCACCCAGAATTCAAGAAAGAATATGTTATTCTTGCTGAAGAAGGCGCTGAATCTGATGATGAAGATTTAGTTGAATTAGTACCAATGATCAATGAACCAGACGAAAATGGTGAAGGTGGTAAATTCTTACCAGTTGAAACAGATGAAGAATGGGACATGATTGAAGAAGTAGTTAATACTGAAATGGATGATCATGACCACGATCACGACCACGAATAAAATCACTGTAGAGGCCACATATAGCCTCGTATAGCGACGAATAAATAACTAAAGGATGATTTCACTAGAAATCATCCTTTCTTGCTGTCAACAAACGTGTGAGGTTTTGTTGACAGTTTTTTATATTGTTGGCATAAGTCCCTGTTCAGCTCATATTCTAAACAGAGGCTTCCGTTTTGGAAAACAACTATATAAAGCTCAGCACAGCTTTGAAACACAATTTACACTTATATTTTGTGCTAGTTTATGGTAAAATATATAAAGTTAATTTCAATCGTACGTTATGTATATTGATGATATATTTAAATATCAATAATCGAACGCGTATCCTTATAAAAAGCGAGTTACCAATTACTTTTATTGCAGACAATCAGTCAATTTATTCTGACTGATTTATTTTATTATTTAAACAAAAAGTATCATTTTACAACAAAGGAAGTTATGAAAATGGATAATAATCAGTTATATTTGTTAAATTTGCATAAGCAAACTGATAAAAATATTGAATCATTAAGAACCTATGCAGAGGAAAATCAAGTGCCCATCGTTGATAAGCTCACTTTAGAAATGATAAAACAAATTATTAGATTACATAAACCTATTAATATTTTAGAAATTGGAACTGCAATTGGTTATAGCGCAATGCAATTTGCTTCTATTTCTGAAAAAATTAATGTGACTACAATTGAACGTAATGTAGAAATGCAAGATAAAGCGAAAGAAAATATTGAGTTATTTCAATATTATAACCAAATCAGATTAATTGAAGGCGATGCATTAGAGCAAGTTGAAAATGTGAGTGATCGCAGACTATGATATGATATTTATTGATGCGACTGAAGGCACAATCTAAAAAGTTTTTTGAACTTTATACGCCTTTATTAAAAATAGGTGGCATCGTTGTTACTGACAATGTACTTTATCACGGCTTTGTATCTGATATCTCTGTTGTTCGTAATAGAAATGTCCGACAAATGGTAAAGAAAGTACAAGATTACAATGAATGGTTAATGAATCACACAGATTATACTACTAATTTTTTAAACATGGATGATGGTTTGGCAATTTCAATTAAAGGGGAATCAAAATGACAGAATTATTAGTAACACCCAAATCTGTTGAACATATTGAAGTATTAATTGAAAAAGGTGCTGATGCTTTTGTAATTGGCGAACAAAAATTCGGCTTAAGACTTGCAGGTGAATTTAATAAAGATGACATGATAAAAGCTGTGGATTTAATACACAGTCAAGGTAAAAAAGCTTATGCCGCAGTTAATGGCATTTTTCATAATTATCATCTGAACGCATTGGCGTCTTATATTAATTTTTTGCATGAAATTAAAGTAGACCGTATTATATTTGGTGACCCAAGCAGTGGTTATGTTTGTAAAACAACAAGCACATCCAATTCCATTAAATTGGGATGCTGAAGCACTAGTTACCAATTACTTTCAATGTAATTATTGGGGTAAAAAAGGTGCACAACGTGCTCAATTAGCTAGAGAACTTAGTTTAGAAGAGATTATTAACATTAAAGAAAACGCTGATGTTGAGATTGAAGTTCAAGTGCATGGAATGACTTGCATGTTCCAATCTAAACGTATGTTATTAGGCAATTATTATACATTTCAAGAACGACAAATGAAAATTGAAAGAAATAAAGAAGCAAATGAATTATTATTATACGATGAAGAACGTGATAATAAATATCCCGTGTATGAGGATTATAATGGCACACATATCATGTCACCTAATGATATATGTCTAATTGAAGAGCTAGAACCACTTTTAGCAGTTGGTATAGATGCATTGAAAATAGATGGTGTATTACAATCAGAAACGTATATTAACGTATGTACAGAACAATATAGAGAAGCCATTGATTTATATAATGAAGATCCTGAAGTTTATGAAGATGAAAAATTTATGCTTGTCGATCCAATTGAAGCTATACAACCAGAACATCGTCCGTTTGACGAAGGCTTTTTATTTAAACAAACAGTATATTGATGGAGGTTTAACAGTGAAAGTTTTAGAAGAAGTTAAATTACATAATAAACCTAAAATGAATAAACCTGAACTTCTGGCACCCGCTGGTAATTTAGAAAAATTAAAAATTGCAGTACACTATGGGGCAGATGCTGTGTTCCTCGGTGGACAAGAATACGGTTTAAGATCAAATGCAGATAATTTTACAATGGATGAAATTAAAGAAGGCGTTGAATTTGCTCAACGCTATGGTGCTAAAATTTATGTCACTACAAATATCATTGCGCATGACGAAAATATAGATGGATTAGATGATTATTTGCGTGATTTGGCCTTAACTGGTGCAAGAGGCATTATCGTTGCTGACCCTCTGATTATTGAAACATGTAAACGAGTGGCTCCTAAATTAGAGATACATTTATCTACACAGCAATCTCTTTCAAATTATAAAGCCGTTGAATTTTGGAAAGAAGAAGGCTTAGATCGAGTGGTATTAGCTCGTGAAACTGGAGCAATGGAAATGAAAGAGATGAAAGAAAAAATAGATATTGAAATTGAGTCTTTTATACATGGTGCGATGTGTATTGCTTATTCAGGAAGATGTACTTTAAGCAATCATATGACAGCGCGCGATTCCAATAGAGGTGGCTGTTGTCAAAGTTGTCGTTGGGATTATGACTTGTTACATATAGATCAAGACGGCGATTTAGATTTATTCTATGGCGATGATGAAGTTGCGCCATTTGCAATGAGTCCTAAAGATTTAAAACTAATCGAAGCTATACCAAAAATGATGGATATTGGTGTTGATTCTTTAAAAATTGAAGGACGTATGAAATCTATTCACTATATTGCAACAGTTGTTTCTGTGTATCGCAAAGTCATCGATGCTTATGCGGAGGATCCAGAACATTTTAAAATCAAGCCAGAATGGTTAATCGAATTAGATAAATGTGCCAATAGAGATACGGCTTCAGCGTTTATTGAAGGTACGCCAGGTTATGAAGAACAAATGTTTGGGCAACAAAATAAAAAGAATGCTTCATTTGACTTCTGTGGTTTAGTATTAGATTATGATAGTTCTACCCATATAGCTACAGTGCAACAACGTAATAAATTTGAACCTGGACAAGAAATCGAATTTTTTGGCCCTGAAATTGAAACATTTAGACAAGTTGTGGATACAATTTATGATGAAGAAGGTAATGAACTTGATGCTTGCACGCCACCCATTGCAAATCGTGCAAATCAAAGTCGATCATCCAATTTATGCCAACAACATGATGAGAAAGGAAATTGGATAATGAATAGTACGACAATTATAGGAATTGCAGGCGGTTCTGGATCAGGGAAAACATCAGTAACAAATGAAATTATGAAGAATTTAGAAGGTCATAGTGTTGCACTATTGGCTCAAGACTATTATTATAAAGACCAATCGCATTTAACTTTTGATGAACGCTTGGAAACCAATTATGACCATCCATTTGCATTTGATAATGATTTGTTAATCGAGAATTTAAATGATTTGAGAAATGGGAAACAAATTGAAGTTCCAACGTATGATTATTCAAATCATACGAGAAGTGATAAAACGATTGCATTTGAGCCAAAAGATGTTATTATCGTGGAAGGTATATTTGCGCTTGAAAACAAAACATTAAGAGATTTAATGGATGTCAAAATTTATGTTGATACTGATGCTGATTTGCGTATCTTAAGACGGTTACTTCGAGATACTGAAGAAAGAGGCCGTACTATGGATTCTGTTATAAATCAGTATTTAAATGTGGTGCGACCAATGCATAATCAATTTATAGAACCTACTAAAAGATATGCAGATATTATTATTCCAGAAGGTGGCAGTAATAAAGTAGCAATCGATATAATGACGACAAAGATTCAAACTTTAGTAAGTAAACAATAGTATGTATATGTAAAGGAAGATGACATAATGGAAAATCAAAAACAATATCCAATGACTCAAGAGGGTTTTGAGAAACTAGAACATGAGTTAGAAGAATTAAAAACAGTTAAACGACCAGAAGTCGTTGAAAAAATTAAGGTAGCACGTTCTTTTGGTGACTTATCTGAGAACTCAGAGTACGATGCTCGCAAAAGACGAACAAGGATTTATCGAACAAGATATTCAACGTGTAGAACATATGTTACGTAATGCACAGATTATCGAAGATACTGGTGATAACAATGAAGTTAAAATTGGTAAAACAGTAACAATTGTAGAATTACCAGGCGAAGAAGAAGAAGAATACCAAATTGTTGGTTCGGCTGAATCTGATGCATTCAATGGTAAGATTTCTAATGAATCGCCAATGGCTAAAAGTTTAATTGGTAAGAAATTAGAAGATGAAGTACGTGTACCGTTACCAAATGGTGGCGAAATAAACGTTATTATTAAAAATATTAAATAAAATTAATCCCCCTAAATATCTTCAAGGATATTTAGGGGGATTTTACACTATGCAAAAGTATTTATATACTTGATGGTAACATTTTGTTAACTTAATGATAAGAATGAAATTTTAGAATAATATTGCTATTTTATTTACTAATATACTTTGTTTAATAAACGTTTAGTTATTATTAGTAATAACTTTTTCTATTAAACACAATTTTAAAATAAATGATATACTATCAATAGCATGTGCACAATATAGTTTATCTGAAGATAAACTATATTGTAAATGTAATAAAGGGGGCATAATCTTTGAATTATAAATTAATTAATGAACAAACGATTATGATTTATTTTGAAGAGCGTATTGATCCTGATACGTTTCAAAAGGTACAACGCGTTGAACAATATATTAAAGCACAAAACAATCCGACTATTATTGAAGTAGTTGCTTCGTATCGTGCAATTATGTTAACCATTGATATCAGTAAAAGTGATTTAACCCATATAATTAAAGCGCTTAATTTAAATCAAATAGAGATAACAAAATTTAATGATACAGCTACACCAACACAAACGATTAATATACCAGTGTTATATGGTGGAAGTTATGGACAAGATATTCAAGAGGTAGCATCACATAACAATTTAACTACTAAAGAGGTTATACGAATACATACTGAAAATGCTTATTTAATTTATATGCTAGGTTTTATGCCTGGTTTTCCTTTTTTAGGAGGATTAGATACACAATTACATACGCCAAGACGGCAAGAACCAAGGACAAGCATTCATGCAGGCTCTGTAGGTATTGCTAATAATCAAACAGGACTATATCCAAAACAATCGCCTGGTGGTTGGCAAATTATAGGACGCACGCCAATTAAAGTGTTTGATATTCATAGAGAACCTATGTGTTTATATGGCGCAGGAGACTATATAAAATTTTATGCTATTGAAGAAGAAACATACCATCGTATATTAGATGAACAACAACATGACAATTTTGATATAGAAAAGTGGGTGAAAATTTAATATGTCTATAAAAATTTTGAATCCTGGACTATTTAGCACAATACAAGATCAAGGTAGAATTGGTTTTCAAAACCAAGGATTTTCAAATGCGGGCGTGTTAGATCAATATGCATATAGATTAGGTCAAACACTTATTGGAAATGAAGGGCCTGCAATTGAATGCACAATCATTGGGCCAACACTTCAATTTTTAGAAGATAATTCTTTTATTATCACTGGTGCACAATTTAATGCCAAGATAAATGATGAAGTGATTGATGTTCAAACAGTAACTTCAGTAAAAAAAGGCGATATATTGGAACTAGGTGCCGTAGTTAATGGTGCGAGAGGTTATATTTTGTTAGGTAAACCCCTGTATGTTCCAATTGCGACTGGTAGTTATGCTACTCATACACGTAGTCATATCGGAGGATATAAGGGACGTGCCTTAAAACGAGATGATGTAATTTTGTGTAAACAAGATGATACATACCTTTCTAAAGTAGGCTACAGTTTAGAATTAAATACTGAACCATTTAATAAAGATACAATTCAAATTATCGAAGGACCACAAATAAATCGTTTCACTCAAGATGCGCAAGATAAATTAACAACAGTTGATTTTAAAATTTCTGAAAAATCAGACCGCATGGGATATCGCTTACAAGGTGAGATAATTTCACCAACAGATTCTGCGGATATCATTTCTGAACCAGTAGCTTTAGGTAGCATTCAAGTTCCAAACGATGGCAATCCAATTATTTTATTGAATGATAAACAAACAGTTGGTGGTTATACAAAAATTGCTACTGTATGTGCTTCAGATTTACATATTTTAGCACAGAAACAACCAGGGGACGTGCTACATTTTGAATGGACAACGATTGAAGCGACAACAAAAAAATTAAAACAACAAGAATTAGATTTCAAGAAAGTATTAGAAAATACAATCGATACACCTATTTATAATACGGCTCAATTCAGACCAACGGCTTCACGTATCAAAAAATTACTAAAAGGGGAATTAAAATGAATCTTGAAAAAATCGAGCAATTAATAAAATTAGTAAAAGAAAATGAAGTTAAGAAATTTGAATACAAAGATAGTAAAAGTGAAATAGCAATAGATTTTAATGATAATAAAGTGCATTCATTTTCTTCCGATAATAGTTCACAAACTGTAGCAAACCAAGCGTTCAATCAAAATCAAATTGTAGCAGACGGTCAAGCAGAGGACTATGACAACTTTAAGGAAGTTAAATCACCAATGGTAGGTACGTTCTTCCAACAAGATGAAAAAGAGCTTACTGAGCCCATCATTCATGTTGGTGATGAAATAAATAAAGGTGATACGATTGGTTTTATTGAAGCGATGAAAGTAATGAATGAAGTGAAAAGTGACGTAGATGGTGTAGTGAAGGAAATCGTAGTAGAACATGGTGCGAATGTCGAATATAATCAGACGATTATTAAAATAAAATAAGTGAAAGAAAGGGGCGTTTGCTGTGTATCGTTGTTTAATAGCAAACAGAGGAGAGATAGCTGTTAGAATTATCCGAGCATGTAGAGAGATGGATATTGAAACAGTAGCTATATATGCATTAGGGGATGAAACGAGTTTACATGTGAGTTTAGCAGATCAAGCTATTTGTATAGGTGAAGCAAATCCACTAGAGAGTTATTTGAATCAAGACAGAATTATTAGCGCCGCCAAAATCAGTGGTGCTACTGCAATACATCCAGGCTATGGCTTTTTATCAGAGAGTACTTCTTTTGCACAAAAAGTAGAAGAAAATAATATTGATTTCATTGGTCCAACACAATTGACGATGGAAATGATGGGTGATAAAATCACTGCACGTCAAACGGTTGATGATGCGGGTGTGCCAATTATTCCAGGTTCTACGAATGCTGTGGAGTCAATTGAAGAAGTGAAACAAATATCAAAAGATGTTGGCTTCCCCCTAGTTTTAAAAGCAACTAGCGGTGGCGGTGGTAAAGGCATTAGAATTGTTAAAACAGTTGAAGAATTGCCTAAAGCTTTTAAAGAGGCCAAGAGTGAAGGCGAGAAGTATTTTGGTGATGATCGTATTTATGTTGAATCGTTCATTCCTGTAGCGAAGCATGTAGAAGTTCAAGTCATTGGTGATGGTAAGAATAATTACATACATTTAGGAGAAAGAGATTGTTCTGTACAAAGAAAAAACCAAAAATTAATTGAAGAATCACCATGTGCGACAATATCAGAAGAAACTAGAAATGCAATGTGTACTGATGCTGTCAAAGTAGCAAAGGCTTCAAATTATAGAAGTGCAGGTACAATCGAATTTTTAGTAACAGACGAAGCATATTATTTCATTGAAATGAATGCGCGTATTCAAGTAGAACATACTGTGACTGAAATGAGAGCGAATAGGGATTTACTACAAGCTCAACTATACTTGATGATAAATGGCAAATTGCCTTTCACACAGGAAGATATAGTTTTTGATGGACATGTAATCGAAGCACGAATTAATGCAGAGAACCCAGAACGACAATTCCAGCCTTCACCAGGCAAAGTAGAAGCATTACACTTACCACAAGGATTTAACGTACGTGTAGATAGCTTACTTTATCAAGGTTATACTGTCTCTCCTTACTATGATTCTTTAGTAGCAAAAGTGATTGTCAAAGCACCCGACAGACAACGTGCAATTAAAAAATTAAAAGTCACTTTAGATGAAATGGTGATAGACGGTTTTACAACAACTGCTGACTTTTTATACGCAGTATTATCTTATCCATTGTATGCAGATGGAGATGCAAAAGAAGTAGATATAAAATTTTTAGATAGGCACCAAATTATCAAGGGGGTATCTTAATGCAAGTAGACTTAAATTGTGATCTCGGTGAAGCATTCGGTAATTATTCATTTGGAGGGGATGAACATATCATCCCACTTATTACTTCAGCAAATATTGCTTGTGGTTTCCATGCCGGGGACCAACATGTAATGAATGAAACGATAAAATTAGCCAAAGCACATGATGTAGGCATCGGTGCTCATCCAGGACTACCAGACTTACAAGGATTTGGACGTAGAAATATGGATTTATCACCAAGTGAAATTTATGATATTGTTGTTTATCAAATTGGTGCGTTAAGTGGATTTTGTAAAATTCATAACGTGAAGATTAATCACGTAAAACCGCATGGCGCCCTTTATCAAATGGGAGCTAGAAACAAAGATATAGCGCGTGCAATTGCACAAGCAGTATTTGATATTGACAACACCCTAATATATGTGGGATTATCTAACACGTCATTAATTTCTGAAGCTAAATCAGTTGGTTTAACAACAGCCTCAGAAGTCTTTGCAGATAGACGATACGAAGATGATGGCCAACTCGTAAGTAGAAAAGAACACGATGCATTAATTACGGATACAAATGAAGCAATTGAGCAAGTAGTTAACATGGTGAAATCACAAACCGTTGTCGCAAAAAGCCAAAAGACCATCAGCATAGAGGCTGATACAATTTGTGTGCATGGAGATGGTACACATGCTCTCGAGTTTGTAACACAAATTAGAGAAAGATTAACGAAAGAAGGCGTTTCTATAAAAAGTCTAGGGGGCTAACCTATGAAAGAAAGATTAAGTTCTGAAGAAAAAGATTTTGAGTTCACAAAAAACCATAAAAGGTTACTATTAGGTTCGGTATTTTTAATGGCAACATCTGCTATTGGACCAGCATTTTTAACTCAAACCGCAGTATTTACTGCACAATTTACTGCAAGTTTTGCATTTGCTATCCTATTATCTATTATTATAGATATTGGTGCACAAATAAATATTTGGAGAGTATTAGTAGTTACAGGTAAACGTGGTCAAGAAGTAGCAAATGAGATTTTCAGTGGGCTAGGTACAATTATTTCGATACTGATAGCCATTGGAGGATTAGCTTTCAATATCGGTAATATAGCAGGAGCTGGACTTGGTTTAAATGCCATTTTCGGTTTAGATGTGAAGATTGGCGCCGCAATTACAGCAGTTCTAGCTATCGGTATCTTTATTAGTAAAAGTGGCCAAAAAATTATGGACGTTGTTACAATGTTTTTAGGAATGCTTATGATCGTAGTCATAGCGTTTGTAATGTTTAAGGCCAACCCGCCATATGCAGAAGCGGCTAAGCATTTAGTCATGCCAGAACAACCATTGGCGCTTGTATTACCGATTATTACTTTGGTAGGTGGTACAGTTGGTGGTTATATTACTTTTGCAGGGGCACATAGAATTTTAGATTCTGGAATTAAAGGCAAAGAATATTTACCATTTATTAACAAAGCCGCGATCTCAGGCATATTGACTACCGGCGTTTTAAGAGTTTTATTATTCTTAGCGGTATTGGGTGTAGTTGTTACAGGTGTTACTTTAAGTTCAGAAAACCCACCAGCTTCAGTCTTTGAACATGTACTTGGACCAGTTGGACGTAGTATCTTTGGTGTCGTATTATTCGCAGCCGCAATGTCATCTGTAATTGGTTCTGCTTATACGAGTGCGACATTTTTAAAAACACTACATAAATCGATATACAATAAAACCAATATAATTGTAATTAGTTTTATTGTAGTTTCTACGCTAGTATTTTTATTCATAGGTCAACCAGTTACTTTATTAATCGTTGCCGGAGCACTTAACGGATTTATTCTACCAATCACTTTAGGTACAATTTTAATAGCGAGTAAACGAAAATCGATTGTCGGAGATTATCATCATCCAACATGGATGTTACTCTTTGGTATATTGGCAGTAATAGTTACAATTGCTGCAGCGTTATTCTCTCTACAAAGCTTATCAGGCTTATTTGGTAGTTAATATATAAATATTTTAATACTCTGAACGATACATACTGCTCATGTGTTGTTCAGAGTTTTTATATGGAAAAAATAAGGAATTCAAATGTATAAAAAAATTATTATTAATTACTTAAAAATAGGGAAAATAGCATAGAGAATTTAATAATAAAAAGTTGAACAATGATCGAGCTATGAACATAAATGTGGTAGAATAACTAAGGCTAGGATTTTAATATGAGGTGAATTATAATGATAGGTATTATAGGTGCTATGGAAGAAGAAGTAGCAATCTTAAAAGATAAACTTGTAACATTAGAAGAAATAAAAATTGCGCATGTAATATTTTATAAAGGTCGTCTACATGATAAAGAAGTAGTACTGTCACAAAGTGGTATAGGTAAAGTGAACGTAGCAATCTCTACAACATTATTAATTGAAAAATTCAGACCTGATGTAATTATTAATACGGGCTCTGCAGGAGCGTTAGATAAATCATTAAATGTTGGTGATGTTGTAGTCAGTGATATGGTTACTTATCATGATGCAGATGCAAGAGCATTTGGTTATCAATTAGGACAAATACCACAAATGCCAGCACAATTTGTTGCTGATGAGCATTTAATTCAAAAGGCAACAGATGCAATTAATGAACAACAACTAGTAGCTAAAACTGGCTTAATTGTGAGTGGAGATAGCTTTATTGGTACAACTGAGCAACGTACAACGATTAAAATGAATTTTCCACAAGCAATGGCTGCAGAAATGGAAGCTACTGCAATTGCACAAACCTGCTATCAATTTAATTTACCATTCATAATTACGCGCGCAATTTCAGATTTAGCTGACGGCGATGCTTGGTATTACGTTTGATGCATTTTTAGAAAAAGCAACAATATCTTCTAGTGAAATTGTTGAGCGTTTAATTAAAACTATATAAAAAGGTGAAAATAAATAATGGGTATAATAAAAAACTATTTTATGCCAAACGAATATGTGCAGTCCGTTTTTCAAATAGATATTGATAAACTTGCGAGCATCTGGCGTGAAAGGAATTATTACAGATTTAGATAACACACTTGTAGGATGGGACGAAGCAGACCCTACTACAGCAGTGAAACAATGGTTTGAGAAAGCAAATGCATTAGGCATTACAATTACGATTGTTTCTAATAATAATGAAAAACGTGTTGGTAGTTTTTCAAAATCATTGAATGTTGATTATATTTTCAAAGCCAAAAAACCAAGAGGTCGCGCTTTTAATCAAGTCGCACAATTAATGAACCTAAAACCTGCTGAAATTGTAGTGATTGGTGACCAAATGCTTACAGATGTATTTGGAGGTAATAGACGTGGACTCTTCACAATTATGGTGGTTCCCGTGAAACAAACGGATGGGTTTATTACGAAATTCAACCGAATGATAGAACGAAGATTACTACAACACTTTAGAAAAAAAGGCTATATCAAATGGGAGGAAAATTGATTGACTGAAATTTTAAAATGTATCGGATGCGGCGCACCACTTCAATCTGAAGATCCAGATGCGGCAGGCTATGTGCCAGAACATAATTTACATCGTGAAGATGTCATATGTAAAAGATGCTTTAGACTAAAAAATTACAATGAAGTTCAAGATGTTGGTTTAGATAGTGAAGACTTTTTAAATTTGTTGAATGGTTTAGCAGATGAAAAAGGGATTGTAGTAAATGTTGTAGATGTCTTTGATTTTGAAGGGTCTTTCATTAATGCAATCAAACGTATCGTGGGTAATAAAAAAATCATTTTAGTAGCCAATAAGTTAGATTTATTGCCTAAACAGATTAATAAACGCCGTGTTAAAGAATGGCTGAAGAAAACAGCTAGAAAATATGGTTTGGAAACTGAAGATGTTGTATTGATATCTGCAGAAAAAAATGAAGGTATAGATGATTTGTTAGCATCTATTAACACATTACGTAATAACGATAATGTTTATATTGTAGGAACTACAAATGTTGGTAAATCTACGCTTATAAATAAATTGATCGAACGCAGTGTTGGTGAAAAAGATGTCGTTACTACTTCTAGATTCCCAGGCACAACGCTAGACATGATTGACATACCGTTAGATGATACATCATTTATGTTTGATACTCCAGGCGTGATTCAAGCACATCAAATGACACATGTGGTAACGGAGGATGAGCTTAAAACGATTATGCCTAAAAAAGAAGTTAAACAGCGCGTATATCAATTGAATGAAGGTCAAACTTTATTCTTTGGTGGAATAGCGCGTATTGACTATGTTAGTGGTGGCAGACGTTCGTTAGTGTGTCATTTTTCAAACGAACTCAATATCCATAGAACTAAAACTGAAAATGCCAATGAATTGTGGAAAAATCAGTTAGGTGCACTATTGTCACCACCTCATAACCCTGATAATTTTGATTTACAAAATGTTAAAGCAGTACGATTAGAAACAGGTAAAGAGAAGCGAGATGTGATGATTTCAGGATTAGGTTTTATCACGATTGATGAAGGTGCCAAAGTTATAGTTCGAGTACCGAAAAATGTAGATGTTGTATTAAGAAATTCAATAATGTAAGGTGTGTTTAATATGAAATACGCAGTAATAGGCAATCCTATAGATCATTCTTTGTCACCCGTTATGCATAACGCTAACTTTGAGACTTTAAATGATGATTCAACATATGAAGCGATTAATATTCCTGAAGCACATTTTCATCTTATTAAAGAAATCATAGAAGACAAAGCGCTTTCTGGATTTAATGTTACAATACCTCATAAAGAACGTATTCTACCTTATTTAGATGAAATTGATGACCAATCTAAAACGGTTGGTGCTGTTAATACAGTGAAAATTGAAGGCGGAAAATGGATAGGCTACAATACAGATGGCATAGGCTATGTTACAGGTCTTAAACAGGCTTATCCGGATTTACAAAATGCTTATATACTCATTTTAGGTGCAGGCGGTGCCAGTAAAGGTATTGCAAATGAACTGAATAAACACGTTCGACCTAAATTAACCGTTGCTAACAGAACTATGAGTCGCTTTGATAACTGGGATTTGGATATAAATAAGATTAATTTATCAGACGCAGAAAAGTCATTATCTGAATTCGACATTATTATTAATACTACACCTGCAGGTATGAATAAAAACAAAGATGTAGCTATAAGTCTCGATCAATTAGATTCACATACATTAGTAAGTGATATTGTTTATATTCCTTTTAAAACACCGATTTTAGAAATAGCAGAAGAAAAAGGCAATCCTATACACAATGGATTGGACATGTTTGTTTACCAAGGCGCAGAAAGTTTTGAGATTTGGACCGAACAAACACCAGACATTCAAGTAATGAAAGAAGCAGTACTAAAACATTTATAAAAGGAGCATATTATGCTAACAGGTAAACAAAAAAGATTTTTAAGAAGTAAAGCAAATAACGTAGATCCAACTTTCCAAATTGGGAAATCAGGTATTAATGATAATATGGTTAGTCAAATTAACGATATTTTAGAAAACAGAGAATTAATTAAAGTACATGTTTTACAAAATAACTATGAAGATAAAAATGATTTAGCACAAAGTTTAAGTGATGCGACAAGAAGTGATGTAGTACAAGTAATCGGGTCTATGATTGTATTGTACAAAGAATCTCAAGACAACAAACAAATTCAATTACCATAATGACTGAATCAATTGTATTATATGGTGGGCAGTTTAACCCGATTCATACAGCTCACATGGTTGTTGCAAGTGAAGTGAATAACGTAATAAAACCTGAGAAGTTCTATTTTATACCGAGCTATATGTCTCCATTAAAAGAGCATAATGATTTTTTAGACGCACAGTATAGAATAGATATGATTCAGTGTGCGATTAATGAACTTGGATTTGGAACAATTTTTCTTGATGAAATTGAACGTAAAGGGCAAAGCTACACTTATGATACAGTAGAGCATATTTTAAAGCAAGATCCTCGATCTAAGCTATACTTTGTTATAGGTACTGACCAATACAATCAACTTGAAAAGTGGTATAAAATTGATGAGTTAAAGTCATTAATTACTTTTGTAATTGTTAACAGAGATAAATCAGCTCAAGAAGTAGAGCCTGGTATGTTAGCAATCAATATACCGCGTATTGATATTAGTTCAACATTAATCAGAGATAGAATTAAAAACGATGAAAATATTCAAGTTTTAGTTCCTCCTAGTGTAGAACAATATATCCGAGAGGAAGGATTATATGAAAATTGATCAAGCAGTTACTTTAGTTAAAGATAAATTACCTGAGAAAAGGTTTAACCATTCATTGAGAGTTGCTGAAACAGCTGTGAAATTAGCAGAAATCTATGATGGCGACAAAGATAAGGCTGAACTTGCGGGTATACTACATGATTACTGTAAATATGATGATTTAGGATCAATGTATCAAATTGTTACACAGAATGAATTAGATAGTAATTTACTGAGTTATGGCTCTGAAATTTTACATGGCCCAGTAGCAACTATAATAATGAATCAACAGTTTAATGTCACTGATGAAGAAGTCTTGCTAGCGATTAAAAACCATACAACTGGACGCGCTCAAATGACGAAAACTGAGAAATTAATATTCATAGCTGATTATATAGAACCAGGTCGTCAGACCCCAGGCGTTGAAGAAATTAGAGATTTAGCATACAATCAAGGTAGCTTAGATAAAACCATTTATGAAATTTCTAAGCGAACAGTTTTATACTTAATTAATAAAGATATTAATGTTTATGATGCCACGATTGCATGCTTGAATTATTACAATTACAGTGACGAAAGAGTAAAGGATGATTAAATGAATTCAGATCAATTATTAAACATTGCTGTCGAAGCAACAGAGAATAAAAAAGCAGAAGATATTATTTCTTTAAAAATGAAAGGCATTAGTGACATGACTGATTATTTTGTAGTTTGTCATGGTAATAACGAAAAACAAGTCCAAGCTATAGCACGTTCGGTAAAAGATGCAGCAGGTGAAGCTGATATCGAAGTAAAACGAATGGAAGGTTTTAATGATGCCAGATGGGTCCTTATTGATCTATCTAATGTAGTGGTACACGTATTCCATAAAGATGAACGTGATTACTATAATATTGAGAAATTATATCGTGATGCACCTCTTGAGAGTTATAGACAGGTTGTTTATTAATTATGGTGCAATATGAAGAAATGAGCTTGTTCTATGATCAATTAACATTAGATCAACCCTATGAATCATGGTTAGAAATTGTAAACCAATTTGCAGAAAATAGGACGTCTATATTAGATATTGGTTGTGGTACAGGAAGTTTAACATCATTGCTAACAGACTTTGACCAAATCACAGGTATGGATTTGAGTGTTGATATGCTTTCGATAGCAACTCAGAAATCTAACAAAGTGAATTGGATAGAAGGTGATATGACTGAATTTGAGTTGAATCAGAAATTTGATGTAATTACGATTTTCTGTGATTCATTAAATTATTTACCTGAAAAAGATCATGTTTTCACCACATTTAGTCATGTTTTTAACCATTTAGAAACAGATGGTGTATTTATGTTTGATGTTCATACACCTTTTAAAATGAATACATTATTTAATAACCAAAGTTATATCGATGAATCTGAAAAAGTTTTTCTTGGTTGGGAAGCTGTGCAAGGCGAGGAACCACTGAGTGTTTGGCATGATATGTCATTCTTTATTAAACAAGATGATAATCAATATGCAAGGTTCGATGAATCACACTATCAACGGACTTATACAGAAGCAGATTATATGGAAATGCTTAATAATGTAGGGTTTAGCCAAATCACTACGTTTGTCGATTTTGATATTAAGAATAATAGCAATGAAGGGCATCGACTGTTTTTCATTGTCAAAAAATAAAAGTAAAATCACTCCTTTATACGTGTATAGTATAAAGGAGTGATTTTTTCTTGTTAGATCAGTGGAACAATATAAAAGAAATCATTTGTAAGTACAAAGCAGTTGCTATAGCAATTTTAATTTTCGTGGTCATTTTAATCACTTGGTTGCTCGCAAAGTACTTTTACAAACGAAGATAATCATAATATAGTAAATTCGAATGATGAAATTACCACAGCTACACAAACACAACTAGAGTCCAATGCAAAGCATATGAAAAATAGTAATGAACAACCAAAGCAAATTAAAACAGAAGACATTTTTGTGGACGTCAAAGGTGCAGTGAAGCATCCTGATATTTATAAAATGAAATCTTCTGATAGAATTAAACAACTTTTAGATCGAGCAATCGTGACTGATGATGCTGATTTGTCAAAAATAAATTTAGCTGAAAAGTTAGTAGATCAAAAGTTGATTTATATACCAAAGAAAGAGGAAACGATAAATTCAAATCAACAAATGACTGAAAATATTAATAATAGTATTAATAGAAGCACAAACTCAAACTCAACAAAAGTCATTGACAATAGCACTAATAAAGAAAAAATAAATATTAACAGTGCTACAGAAGAGGAACTGTTAACAGTTCCAGGCATAGGTCCTTCAAAAGCTAAATCTATTATAGAATATAGAGAACAAAATGGTGCTTTTGAATCTATCGAACAATTAACAGAAGTTAAAGGCATTGGAGCAAAAACGCTTGAAAAATTAGGCTCATATTTTACAATATAGATTTTTTATTGCAATATAACTCAATACAAATTAACCTATAGTTACTTATAAAATAAATATTTACTATTAATGGAGGTATAACATCATGGATCGCATTAAATGGGAAGAATACTTTATGGCTCAAAGTCATTTATTGGCGTTACGTTCCACTTGTCAACGATTATCTGTTGGCGCAACAATTGTTAAAGATAATAGAATCATCGCAGGTGGGTACAATGGCTCAGTTTCAGGAGAAGTTCATTGTATAGATGAGGATTGTTTATTAGAGGATGGCCATTGTATACGTACAATTCATGCTGAAATGAATGCATTACTACAATGTGCCAAACAAGGGGTGTCAACAGAGGGAGCAACGATATATGTCACACATTTTCCTTGCTTAAATTGTACGAAATCCATTATCCAAGCTGGTATTCAAACAATTTATTACGCTGAAGACTATCACAACCATTCATATGCGTTAAAGCTTTTACACCAATCAGGTATCGATTATAAAAAAATACCATTTAATCAAGAACATGTAGCACAATACCTTACCAATAAATAATCACTGATTTACTATGCAATTGCTTATTTAGTCGGTCTACTATGGCTACATGTTAAATTATTATCGATATTTTTATGTGGTATCTTAATTTTTTTAGTGATACGCAAAAGGTTAAAGTGGTTTCAAATTTTATTTGTTTTAATCATACCATTCATTAGTTATATGATGTTTCAGAGTAATTTCGTAAGTGAGAATAAAGCACGTGCAGTGTACTTAAATCAAAATATTGAAGTAGATGCACAATTTGTGACAAAACCTATTCTGAAACATCAAAAGCTACATGGTAAAGCTAAAATAAATAATAAAAAATATAACTATTACTTTTTTGTTAATAAAAACATTAACAGTTATAAATACATACAGCTCTATCAAAAGACATGTCATATGAAAGCAATATTTAAACCATTAAATCAGTCCCCATATAGCCCCGTTTCACTTTTTATTAATACAATTGACTTCGAAAGTTGTAAACTAAATAATTCGAGATATCACGCTATCTTAGATAAGCATAAACAATATATTTTCGAACGTTTAAGTCACACCAATATCAAGTATCCGGAGAAAGTTATTGCATTAATTAGTGGAGATACCTCGAAAATTGATAATAATGAATTAGATAAATTCAAAGAAATTGGTATCTATCATTTATTAGCAGTAAGTGGCACACATATTGCGACAATTATAGGTATTTTAATATACGTATTAAATATTTTTAAGTGTCCGTTAGCCTACATCAAAATGGTATTGTTTATCTTTTTACCGATATATGCTCTTTATACTGATTTAGCTCCTAGTGCTGTGAGATCAATTTTAGCAGCCTTAATAATCATTTTAATTCCTAAAACTATTATAAAGAATTCAATGAACATTCTCGCACTTTTATTTATAATATTAACAATTATATATCCTGCTTATGCCTATAATATAGGCTTCCAATTTTCTTTTTTAATTACATTCTTCATACTTTTTTCATTACCCTTAATAGCTCAATCCTCACCGATAAAATCGCTTCTAATTATTACTATAATAGCTCAGTTAGGTTCATTTATGATTAGTGCTATTAATTTTAACCAGATTCAATGGCTTGGTTTTTTAGCGAATCTTATTTTTGTTCCTTTTTACACCATTATACTATTTCCGTTAGTAATTTTATTTTTTATTATAAGCCATTTTCCATTTGAAATAACGCCTTTAACTTATTTACTTAATTTAATTTTAAAGCTACATGATTTTATTTTGGAAATGTTTATTTATTTAAGTTCATACAGATGGTATGTACCAGAGTTAAATGGCTTACATATCACTTTAGGATTTGCGCTCTTATTTGCGTGTTTAATATTATTTGCACATAAATTTTATAGTTTATTTATTTGTTCATTTGTTTTATTGTATATAGTCGTTACCGTATTGCCATTATCTAATGATTATAAATTGACAATGCTTGATGTTGGTCAGGGAGATGCCATTTTATTTGAGACAAATAGGCAAGAGAGTTTATTGATTGATACGGGGGGCAAGTTATTACAAGAAGGAGAGTCAAGCCAACATAATATATCAAAATTTCATATACTACCGACTTTGAAAAAACAGGGTATTAAGAAAATAGATTATTTAATTGTTACTCATCCACATATAGATCATATGGGAGAACTTAATTTTTTGATTGAAAAATATCCTATAAAAAATATAATAATTAATAAAAGTAGTTACCAATTGAAAGAACTGAAATCATTAGTTAATATATGCAAAAGTTTTAACATAAAGCTATTAGACTTTAAATCAATACAAAGTTTTTCACTTAACAAAGCGAAAATTAAATTATTAGATGCCACAATTACAACATCAAATGATTTAAATGAACAATCAATTATTACATTAATTGAATATGATAAATTCAAGATTTTACTTATGGGAGATGCTTCAAAAAATAACGAGCAGTTATTGTTAAATAAGTATCACATTGAAAATATTGATATCTTAAAAGTAGGACACCATGGTAGTAAAACGAGTTCTAGTGCATCTTTTATAAATACACTTCACCCGAAAATAAGTTTAATTTCTGTTGGTCAAAATAATAGATATAAATTACCCAATGAAGAAATAGTGGAACGCTTAAAAAATACTAATTCTCAAGTTTTACAAACAAATGAAAACGGAGAAATTTCTATTACATTAAATTCGAATTTTGGGCTTAGTACTAATCTAAATCAATGATTTTATGTAGAGAGATAAAGCACTGCATGATATAATGATTAAATGTGTAATAGTGATGAAAGGGTGCTACATATGAGCAATAATATAATTACAATATACGGAGAAGTGCCTGAATTAATTGAAAAAAAATCTACAGAAGTAATAGAGAAATATTTAGATACTCCAAAAGATGATTTCAATTTTGTTAAATACAACCTATATGAAAGCGATTTAGCTCCAATTATAGAAGAAGCTTTAACGATGCCATTTTTCTCAGATAAAAAAGCAGTATTAGTACAAAATGCATATGTATTCACTGGTGAAAAAGCGCCTAAAGATGTAAATCATAATATAGAGCAACTCATGGAATTTATAGAAAAATATGATGGCGAGAGTATGATTGTATTCGAAGTTTATCATTCTAAACTTGATGAGCGAAAAAAATTAGTAAAGACTCTGAAGAAGCATGCTCAATTGAAAAAATTGAACAAATGTCTGAAGATGAAATTAAAAATTGGGTTAAAAATGAATTACATGGAAATTATAAAGATATAAAACAAGATGCTTTAGATTTATTTATAGAATTAACAGGTATTAATTTCAATATAGTAAAGCAAGAAATTGAAAAATTGATTCTTTTTCTAGGAGATAGACCAACGATAAACAAACAAGATGTCCAACAAATTGTAAACAGGAGTCTTGAACAGAATGTGTTTTTACTGACAGAATACATCCAAAAAAATAATAAGGCTAAAGCAATACGATTAGTAAAAGATTTGATTGCAATGAAGGAAGAACCTATTAAATTATTAGCACTTATTACGAGTAATTATCGTTTATTTTATCAAAGTAAAATATTGAGTCAAAAGGGTTATAGTGGACAACAAATTGCAAAAACAATAAGTGTACATCCTTATAGAGTGAAACTAGCATTGAATCAGGCAAGACATTATCAATTGGAAAGTTTATTGAATATTATTGATAATTGTGCGGAGACAGACTATAAATTAAAATCTTCTTATATGGATAAACATTTAATATTGGAATTATTTATTCTATCACTTTAATTATAAATGTTTGCGCTAATATTATTTAAAAGTTAATACAAGTTTGAAAACCCATAATAATACAAAAAAAGCCTGAAACCACAGTGGCTCAGACTTCTTTGTTATTCGTATATTCATTTGTTTACGCAAATAAAAAAAGTTCAAGCCTTGGCTTGAACTTTTTTATTATTTAGCAGCTGTCATAAGTGAAGATTTGATACGATCAGCTTTGTTTGAGTGGATTAAGTTGCGTTGAGCAGCTTTATCTACTTTTTTCAAAGCGAAGTTTACTAAGTCAGCTTTGTTGTCAGCATTTGATTCAATTGCTGTGTGTGCTCTTTTAACTGCTGTACGCATTTCATTTTTTTGTGAAATGTTACGCTCTTCAGCAGTACGGTTTGTATTAACACGTTTAATTGCAGATTTGATGTTTGGCATGTGTGTCACCTCCTAATAATGATTTCGCTATCAAAATGAATTTGATTACAACAAGAAATATTTTATCAAAACGAGCGCCTTTCTGCAATCATTTATTTATCGCGGGCGCATAGAATCGATGAAAATGGTACAATACTATTTGGAAAAGAAGAACATTCACTCTATAATGCAAAGTAGAATACAATATCAAGTATATCAATTATTTACGGAAAATAGTAAAAAATCGTAGTAAGTTTGCAATTACCTACTAAAAACGTTATTATATCAAAGAATGTCATACATATTTACGGGCTAGAATTATGAAAGTGAGAAGGATAATACATGGATAAACAAGACCGTTTCAATAAACGCGAAAATATTAGGAACTTTTCAATTATCGCACATATAGACCATGGTAAATCTACGTTAGCTGATAGGATTTTAGAAAACACGAAATCAGTTGAATCGAGAGATATGCACGCACAATTGCTAGATTCCATGGATTTAGAACAAGAACGTGGTATAACAATTAAATTAAATGCTGTTCGCTTAAAGTATGAAGCTAAAGATGGTGAAATATACACATTCCACCTTATTGACACACCTGGACACGTAGATTTTACATACGAAGTGTCTAGATCATTAGCCGCTTGTGAAGGAGCAATCTTAGTAGTTGATGCGGCGCAAGGGATTGAGGCACAAACTTTAGCTAACGTTTACTTAGCTCTAGATAACGAATTGGAGCTACTGCCTGTAATTAACAAGATAGATTTACCTGCAGCAGAGCCAGAACGTGTGAAGCAGGAATTAGAAGATGTCATCGGTATCGATAAAGAGGATGTTGTGCTAGCAAGTGCAAAATCTAATATTGGTATAGAAGATATACTCGAAAAAATTGTTGAAGTTGTTCCTCCGCCGCAAGGCGACCCTGAAGCACCGTTGAAAGCACTTATCTTTGATTCTGAGTATGATCCTTATAGAGGCGTTATTTCATCTATAAGAGTTGTGGAAGGTACGGTTAAACCTGGAGACCGCATTAAAATGATGGCTACAGGTAAGGATTTCGAAGTTACTGAAGTTGGTATTAATACGCCAAAACAATTAGCTGTAGAAGAACTTACTGTCGGTGATGTAGGATACATTATAGCTAGTATAAAAAATGTTGACGACTCACGTGTTGGTGATACAATCACGCATGTAAGACGTCCTGCTGAACAAGCACTACAAGGTTATAAAAAAATGAACCCGATGGTATTCTGTGGTTTATTCCCTATAGATAACAAAGACTACAACGACTTGCGTGATGCATTAGAAAAATTACAATTAAATGATGCCTCATTAGAATTCGAACCTGAATCATCACAAGCATTAGGCTTTGGTTATCGTACCGGTTTCTTAGGTATGCTTCATATGGAAATTATTCAAGAACGTATCGAACGTGAATTCGGTATTGCACTTATTGCAACAGCACCGTCAGTAATCTATCAATGTATTATGAAAACAGGTGAAGAAGTTACTGTTGATAATCCAGCCAATATGCCTGAAAGAGATAAAATTGATACGATCTACGAACCATTTGTTAGAGCTACTATGATGGTACCTAATGATTATGTTGGTGCTGTAATGGAATTATGTCAGCGTAAACGTGGACAATTTGTAAATATGGAGTACATGGATGATATTCGTGTAAATATTATTTATGAAATTCCATTATCAGAAGTGGTTTTTGATTTCTTCGATCAACTTAAATCGAATACAAAAGGTTATGCTTCTTTTGATTATGAATTTATTGATAATAAAGAAAGTGACTTAGTAAAAATGGACATATTGCTAAATGGCGAAAAAGTAGATGCTTTAAGCTTTATAGTACATAAAGAATTCGCATATGATCGTGGTAAAATGTTAGTTGAAAAATTAAAAACACTTATTCCAAGACAACAATTTGAGGTTCCTGTTCAAGCGAGCAGTTGGCCAAAAGATTGTTGCGCGTACAAATATTAAATCGATGGGTAAAAATGTATTGTCTAAATGTTACGGCGGAGATATTAGCCGTAAGAAAAAATTATTAGAAAAACAAAAAGCCGGAAAAGCTAAAATGAAATCTGTAGGTAACGTTGAGATTCCTCAAGATGCATTCCTAGCAGTTCTTAAGATGGATGAAGATTAATATAAATTAAACATTGGGGCCTTAAATCCATTCGATTTATGCCCCAGTTTTTTGTTGTGTGCTCACATCTTCAAAAAATGAAAGTAGGTGAACGCAATATGGAAGTGAAAAGTGCTTATATCCATATTCCTTTTTGCGTGAGGATTTGTACGTATTGTGATTTCAACAAGTACTTTATACAAAACCAACCAGTTGATACGTATTTAGATTGTTTAATCACTGAAATGCAACAAAGTGAAATAAGAAAATTAGAAACAGTTTTTGTTGGCGGCGGTACGCCCACAGCACTTGATTATCAACAACTCGAAAAATTATTAGTAGCTATTACAGATACTTTTGAAATAAAAGGCGAATTTAGCTTTGAAGCAAATCCCGATGAATTAACAATTGAAAAAGTTCAATTACTTAAAAATTACGGTGTCAATAGGTTGTCTATGGGTGTTCAAACATTTAAACCAGAATTATTAGACATACTTGGTAGAACACACAAAACAGAAGATATTTATCAATCTGTTGCTAATGCTCGTCAAGTTGGCATTCCATCTATTAGTTTAGATTTAATGTATCATTTGCCAAACCAGACTCTAGAAGATTTTCAAGATAGTCTAGAAAAGGCTTTGTCGATGGATATTGATCATATATCCAGTTATGGTTTGATATTAGAACCCAAAACAAAATTTTATAATATGTATAGAAAAGGACAATTGAAAGTTCCTAATGAAGATATTGGTGAAGAAATGTACGAATATCTATTAGAAAGAATGGAACAATCAGAGATGCATCAATATGAAATATCCAATTTCGGTAAAGTTGGACATGAATCCGAACACAATAAAGTGTATTGGAAAAATGAAGGCTATTATGGCTTTGGTGCTTGGTGCAAGTGGTTATGTAAATGGAGAGCGTTATAATAATGTAAATCCAGTAAACCATTACATTAAAAAAGTACAAAACAATGAACGACCCGTATTAGATTCAACATTTCCTACTGAAACAGAACAAATGGAAGAAGAAATGTTTTTAGGATTACGGATGAATATAGGTGTGGATAAAGACAAATTTTCACAGAAATTTGGAAAAACCTTAGAAGAAGTCTATGGTCAAACTATAGAAGACTTAATTCAACGTGAACTTTTAATTGATCAAAATGGACATATCACGATGACTGAACGTGGAAAAGTGATTGGGAATATTGTCTTTGAAGCATTTTTATTAAATGTATAAATAAATTTAAAATTGAATGCTTTAACATTGACTTACTTTGACCAATTTGATAAATTATAATTAGCACTTGGAACAAAAGAGTGCTAATGAGGTGAAAACATGATTAGCGATAGACAATTGAGCATACTTAATGCAATTGTTGAAGATTATGTTGATTTAGGTCATCCAATTGGTTCAAAAACACTGATTGAACGACACAAATTGAATTTTAGTCCTGCAACTATTCGAAACGAGATGAAGCATCTCGAAGATCTTGAATTGATTGAGAAGACACATACTTCATCAGGGCGATCACCATCACAGTCAGGCATCAGATATTATGTGAATCAATTATTGCAACAAACATCTCATCAACAGCAAACAAAAATTCAACGTTTGAGTGATTTACTAGTTGATAATCATTATGACATTTCCTCAGCATTGAGCGAATTTGCAAATGAACTTTCAATTGCATCTCAATATACAACGTTGGTAATGCGTCCAAATCACAAAAAAGATATAATTAATAACATTCATTTGATTCGAGCAAATGCCTATTTGGTTATAATGGTAGTCGTGTTCACATCCGGTCATGTAGAACATCTGCATTTAGCATCCGAAGTTCCGTTATCTAATGACGAACTGACAAAAATTTCGAATTTTGTTACTGCTAAATATGATGAATGGAATCATCATCGTTTTGAAAATGAGTTAGATGCTTTTGTTAATTCTGAATTAGAGAAGCATTTTATCAAAGATATGCTAAGTACAATCGAGATTCATTTTGATAATCAAAGTAATGGCATTTTTATGGGCGGAAAGGTTAAACTAATTGATGCGTTGAATGAAACGAACGTGTCATCGATTCAACCTATTTTGCAATATATAGAATCGAATAAAATCACGCAATTACTTGATGATATGTCCAATTCGACAATTAACGTCAAAATTGGACATGAAATAGAATCAAGTTTGAGTGGTATTTCTATCGTCACAAGTCAGTATCACATTGACGATAGATTAAAAGGCCAAATTGCGGTTATCGGACCAACAGCAATGAATTATCAGAACGTAATACGATTACTAAATACGATTTGGTAATTAAGTATTGTATTGGAGGGCGGAAAATGACAGAAAAAAATGAATCAGTATTTGATCAAGAAGCAAATGAAGATGTAACTGATAACGAGCAAAATACATCTTCTGTTAATACTGATGAAACTACAGAAGCATCACAAGATAATCTGCAGGAGGATGATTCACAAGAAACTACAGAAAATGTAGATCCTAAAGATGAAGAAATTCAACAATTAAAACAAGATGTTCAAGAAAATGAAGAAAAGTATTTAAGATTATACGCAGAGTTTGAAAATTATAAGCGTAGAATCCAAAAAGAAAATCAAACAATGAAAGCATATAAAGCGCAAGATGTACTTAATGATATTCTACCAACAATAGATAACATTGAGCGTGCGTTACAAATTGAAGGCGAAAATGAACAATTCCAATCACTTAAAAAAGGTGTGGAAATGATTCATGAAAGTTTAATTAATGCATTAAAAGAAAATGGTTTAGAATTAATTGAAACAGAAGGTCATCAATTTGACCCGAACATTCATCAAGCTGTAGTTCAAGATGACAATCCTGATTTTGAATCAGGCGAAATCACTCAAGAGCTACAAAAAGGTTATAAACTAAAAGAACGTGTATTAAGACCTTCAATGGTTAAAGTAAATCAATAGGTTTTAGTATTGATGAAAACACCAATTTATATAAACAAACAGGAGGAAATTATTTATGAGTAAAGTAATAGGTATTGACTTAGGTACAACAAATTCATGTGTTTCAATTTTAGAAGGCGATGAGCCAAAAGTAATCCAAAACCCTGAAGGTGCAAGAACTACACCATCAGTAGTTGCATTTAAAAATGATGAAACTCAAGTAGGTGAAGTTGCTAAACGTCAAGCAATCACAAACCCTAATACAATTCAATCAATTAAACGTCATATGGGTACGAATTACAAAGTTGATGTTGAAGGTAAATCATACACACCTCAAGAAATCTCAGCAATGGTATTACAAAACCTTAAAGGTACAGCTGAAGATTACCTTGGTGAAAAAGTAGAAAAAGCAGTTATTACTGTTCCTGCATATTTCAACGACAGTGAACGTCAAGCAACTAAAGATGCTGGTAAAATCGCTGGTTTAGAAGTAGAACGTATTATTAACGAACCAACTGCAACAGCTTTAGCATATGGTTTAGACAAAACAGAAAAAGAAGAAAAAGTATTAGTTTTTGACTTAGGTGGCGGTACTTTTGACGTTTCAATCCTTGAATTAGGTGACGGCGTATTCGAAGTACTTTCTACTGCAGGTGACAACAAACTAGGCGGAGATGACTTTGATGAAGTAATCATTAACTATTTAGTTTCTGAATTCAAAAAAGAAAACGGCGTAGATTTATCAAAAGATAAAATGGCTTTACAACGTCTTAAAGACGCTGCTGAAAAAGCTAAAAAAGATTTATCTGGCGTTTCTCAAACTCAAATTTCACTACCATTTATTTCAGCTGGAGAAAATGGCCCATTACACTTAGAAATTAATTTAACTCGTGCTAAATTTGAAGAATTAGCTGACGATTTAATCAGAAGAACAATGGTACCAACTCGCCAAGCAATGAGCGATGCAGGCTTATCAAGTTCAGAAATTGATGAAGTTATCTTAGTTGGTGGTTCAACAAGAATCCCAGCAGTTCAAGAAGCTGTTAAAAAAGAAGTAGGTAAAGAACCTAATAAAGGCGTTAACCCTGATGAAGTTGTTGCTATGGGTGCGGCGATTCAAGGTGGCGTAATCACTGGTGATGTTAAAGACGTAGTATTATTAGACGTTACACCATTATCATTAGGTATTGAAATCATGGGCGGACGTATGAATACACTTATCGAAAGAAATACGACAATCCCAACATCTAAATCACAAGTCTACTCAACAGCAGCAGACAACCAACCAGCAGTTGATATTCACGTGTTACAAGGTGAACGTCCAATGGCATCAGACAATAAAACACTTGGTAGATTCCAATTAACTGACATTCCAGCAGCTCCACGTGGCGTACCTCAAATCGAAGTTACTTTCGACATCGATAAAAATGGTATTGTAAACGTTACTGCTAAGGACTTGGGAACAAATAAAGAGCAAAATATCACAATCCAATCTAGCTCTTCACTATCAGATGATGAAATCGATCGTATGGTTAAAGACGCTGAAGAAAATGCTGACGCTGACCAAAAACGTCGCGAAGAAAGTGATACAAGAAACGAAGCAGACAGCTTAGTATTCCAAGTTGAAAAAACGATCACTGATTTAGGTGAAAACATCAGCGAAGAAGATAAACAAAATGCTGAAGATAAGAAAGAAGCATTAAAATCAGCACTTGAAGGCGAAGATATTGAAGATATCAAAGCTAAAAAAGAAGAGTTAGAAAAAGTAGTTCAAGACTTATCAACAAAAGTATATGAACAAGTCTGCTCAAGCTCAACAACAAGCACAAGGTGAAGAAGCAAATGCTTCTCAAGATAGTGATGTTGAAGATGCTGATTTCAAAGAAGTAAAAGATGAGGACAACCAAGACAACCAAAAATAAGTATAGTCATTGACTAATTAATTGTTATTAATAGAAAAATATGACACAATTGCTTAGCCAAATTAAGTCAAAGTCAATTGAACATTGGCTTTGACTTTTTCCTTTTTTAAAAATGATTTAATAAAACAGTAAAAGGAGAGATATTAGTGGCCAAAAAAGATTATTATGAAGTCTTAGGTGTCAGCAAAGGCGCTTCTAAAGATGAAATTAAAAAGGCTTATCGTAAATTATCAAAGAAGTATCACCCGGATATTAATCAAGAAGAAGGTTCTGATGAGAAGTTTAAAGAAATCTCTGAAGCCTATGAAACATTAAGCGATGAAAATAAACGCGCAAATTATGACCAATTTGGACATGATGGTCCTCAAGGTGGCTTTGGCGGCCAAGGATTCGGTGGCCAAGACTTTAGTGGATTTGGTGGCGGTGGTTTCGAAGATATATTCAGTTCATTCTTTGGTGGCGGCCGTCAACAACGTGATCCTAACGCCCCAAGAAAAGGCGATGACTTACAATATACAATGACAGTTACGTTTGATGAAGCTGTTTTCGGTAGTGAAAAAGAAATTTCAATCCGTAAAGATGTGTCTTGTCACACTTGTGATGGTGCGGGCGCTAAGCCAGGTACTAAAAAGAAAACTTGCGAATACTGTAGTGGTGCTTGGACATGTGTCTGTAGAACAAAATACAATACTTGGCAGAGTTAGAACTGAAAAAGTTTGTCCAGTATGTAGTGGTTCTGGACAAGAGTTTGAAGAACCATGTCCAACATGTAAGGGCAAAGGTACTGAGAACAAAAATGTTAAAATCAGTGTCACAATACCTGAAGGTGTAGATAATGAACAACAAATTAGATTAGCAGGTGAAGGTGCTCCTGGAGAAAATGGCGGACCTCAAGGTGATTTGTATATTGTATTTAGAGTTAAACCTTCAGAAAAATTTGAAAGAGATGGCGATGATATTTATTATTCACTTGATATCAGTATCGCTCAAGCATCACTAGGTGACGAGGTTAAAGTGCCGACGCTTAACAGCAGCGTGATGTTAACAATTCCAGCAGGTACGCAAACTGGAAAACAATTCCGTCTAAAAGAAAAAGGAATTAAGAATGTTCATGGCTACGGCTATGGCGACTTATTTATCAATATAAATGTCGTAACACCAAGTAAAATGAGTGATCGACAAAAAGAATTATTAAGAGAATTTGCCGAAATTGATGGCGAAGAAATTTCTGAACAAGCATCAAATTTTAGAGACAAAGCTAAAAGATTCTTTAAAGGAGATTAGAATATGAATTGGACCGAGATATCAATCATTGCTAATCATGAAGTAACGCCTATAATTACTAATATATTGGAAAATTTTGGTTCAAATGGTGTTGTTATAGAGGACTCTCATGACTTAAATCACGACTTTGAGGATAAATATGGCGAGCTATATGCGCTTAATGCTAATGATTACCCTAAACAAGGGGTCAGGCTAAAAGCGTATTTCAATGAACTGAAATATACTGAAACGTTTAGAAAAGCGCTTTTAAATGAAATTTCGCAAGTTGAATCTCTAGATAACTCTATTTTTAACTACGAAGAACAAATGCTTCAAGAACAAGATTGGGAAAATGAATGGAAAAATTATTTTCATCCATTTCGTGCATCAAAACAATTTACGATAGTCCCTAGTTGGGAAACATATCAAAAAGAAGATGATAGTGAGTTGTGCATAGAATTGGATCCAGGTATGGCATTCGGTACAGGCGATCATCCTACAACGAGCATGTGTTTAAAAGCAATTGAAACTTATGTGAAGCCGAATGATTCAGTTATAGATGTTGGTACAGGTTCAGGAATATTAAGTATTGTCGCACATCTTTTAGGTGTTAAACGTATTAAAGCATTAGACGTTGATGAAATGGCAGTGAAAGTTGCTAAAGAAAATTTCATGAAAAATAATTGTGCTAAGGCAATTGAAGCTGTTCCTGGTAATTTACTAACAGAAGAAACTGAAAAATTTGATGTTGTTGTCGCCAATATTTTAGCTCATATTATTGAAGAAATGATCGAAGATGCTTATAACGTTTTAAATAAAGATGGTTATTTTATAACTTCTGGTATTATAGAAGAAAAACATGAATCTATTATAAATCATATGAAGCGTAGTGGTTTTGAAATTGTTTCTATTAATCACGATAACAGTTGGGTTTGTATCGTTGGACAGAAAGTGAGCGAATAACGATGCAAAGATACTTTATTGACCAAAACGCTGATGTAAATCAGCGTTTTTTCATTACTGATAAAGGTGACATACACCATATATCCAATGTGATGCGTCATCAGACTGGCGATAAAATAATTATTACATTTGTGGATCAGAACGTATATAAGTGTCAGATTATCGATATAGCTACTGAAGGTATTGAACTTTCGTTAGTAGAAAAAATTGATATTGATACTGAATTACCTCAACATATTACGATTTGTAGTGGTTTAATTAAAGCTGATAAATATGAATGGATGCTCCAAAAATCGACAGAATTAGGTGCTAATCATTTCATAGCTGCTGGTATGAAACGTTCAGTGGTTAAATTAAATGATAGTAAGATTGTTAAAAAATTAGAGCGCCGGCAAAAGATTATTAAAGAAGCAACTGAGCAAAGCTACCGTTTAGCTATACCGTCCATAACTTATGAACCAAGTTTAAAAGTAGTTTATAATCATATCGATGAATACGATTATGTACTCATCGCTTATGAAGATGCTTGCTAAAACAGGTGAAACGCACAATTTTAAGTCTGTAGTTCGTGAAATGAAATCTGGTGCTCGTGTGTTAGTTATATTTGGGCCAGAAGGTGGCTTATCAGAAGAAGAAGTAGCATTATTCGATGGTAAGGCGTATCAAATTGGTCTAGGTCCTAGAATTTTAAGAGCAGAAACTGCACCACTTTACGTATTAAGTGCTGTAAGTTTTGAAAAAGATTTATTAGATTAATGTTAAAATAATCATGTGTTAAGTAATACAATGTATACATTTTAGTACAAATTTTTGCTTTAAATTAAAAAATTGTAAATTTTACTAATTGACCGCTTTAATCAGATATATTATACTGATTAATACATGGTCATAACCATGAAATGATAATAAAGTTTCGTTGATATTTGGAGGGAGGGAAATACACATGTCTAAAACAACAGTTAAGAGTAATGAATCACTTGAAGATGCGTTACGTCGTTTCAAACGTACAGTTTCTAAAAGCGGTACAATTCAAGAAGTTCGTAAGCGTGAATATTACGAAAAACCTAGTGTTAAACGTAAGAAAAAATCAGAAGTCGCGCGTAAACGTAAATAGTATTTACTAACGGTAGCTTGCACGTAAACGAATATTCTAATAATTAATTGTGTCGTTGACTCCCTCAACACCAACATTAATTATAAATAGTAATAGTCTTAGTTGTTCAACAACTAAGACTATTATTTTTTTATATATTCAGGTTCATGATTTGAAAAAATTAATATAATTAACATTTATGCTATAAACGCTATAATCATACATTCATTTCATGTATAATCAAGTTGAGAGCGAGGTGATAGAGTGATTCCTTCGAGTAGTATACATACAATATTTTCAGTCAACTTTGTTGAACAAGGAAATTGGATTGATAATGTTGCAAGCGTTATCGTCAGTCCGTTTGGAGCTTTAATTTTAACTTGTATTATCTTCCTAGGATTTTTATATCAATTATACTCTAATAAGATAAATATTGTGGGTATCGTTGCCACATTAGCCTTATTGATACTCTTTTTAGGGTTTTTTGTAAAAGGCGATGTCAACTTGTATTCAATCATCTTATTTGGAATCGGTGTCATATTGGTAATAATAGAACTTTTTGTTGTTGGTGCGATTATCGGAATTATCGGTATGGGGCTAATAATTTTTAGTATTATTACTTTAGGTGACAATTTAATTTATATGATTGCTAGTGTAGTTGTAGCATTGATATTATCAATCATAGAGTGGGTGGTACTAGTGAAAATTTTCAAACGTAAGATACCGTTTTTAGATAAAGTAGTTTTGAAGGATTCTACAAATGCAGAGGCAGGCTACACTTCACATGAAGATCGCTCTCATTTAGTTGGGCTTACTGCTACTACATTAACAGATTTAAGACCAGCAGGAATCATTACACTCAACAATGAACGTATCGACGCAGTTTCTGATGGATCATTTATTTTGCGAAATAAAGCAGTAACCATTTTAGAAGTAGAAGGTACGAGAGTTGTTGTTAGAGAAAACGAATCATAAAGGAGAGAAAGTATGATCGGATTAGTTGTTATCGTCGTCATAGTAGTAATAGCTTTATTATTACTATTTTCATTTGTTCCAGTCGGATTATGGATTTCAGCAATAGCCGCAGGCGTTAAAGTAGGTATTGGAACATTAGTTGGTATGAGACTTCGTAGAGTTTCACCACGAAAAGTTATTTCACCATTAATTAAGGCACACAAAGCTGGTTTGAATTTAACAACAAACCAACTTGAATCACATTACTTAGCAGGAGGAAACGTTGACCGTGTTGTTGATGCTAACATTGCGAGCACAAAGAGCCGACATCAACTTACCATTTGAACGTGGAGCGGCTATTGATTTAGCTGGCCGTGATGTATTAGAGGCTGTTCAAATGTCAGTTAACCCAAAAGTAATAGAAACACCATTTATCGCAGGTGTAGCGATGAACGGTATCGAAGTAAAAGCTAAAGCGCGTATTACTGTTCGTGCTAACATCGCTCGTTTAGTAGGTGGTGCTCGGTGAAGAAACAATTATTGCACGTGTCGGTGAAGGTATCGTATCAACAATTGGTTCTAGTGAGCACCATACACAAGTTTTAGAAAACCCAGACAATATTTCTAAAACAGTACTTAGTAAAGGTTTAGATTCTGGTACAGCATTTGAAATCTTATCAATCGATATTGCTGACGTTGATATCAGCAAAAACATTGGTGCAGACTTACAAACTGAACAAGCACTTGCTGACAAAAACATTGCACAAGCTAAAGCAGAAGAACGTAGAGCAATGGCTGTAGCTCAAGAGCAAGAAATGAAAGCTAAAGTTCAAGAAATGCGTTCTAAAGTTGTTGAAGCAGAAGCAGAAGTACCACTTGCTATGGCAGAAGCGTTACGTTCTGGCAACTTAGGCGTTAAGGATTATTATAACCTTAAAAATGTTGAAGCTGATACTGGCATGAGAAACTCAATCAACGAACGTACGAACCCAAAAGATGATGAATCACCGGAAAATTAATTAGGGGTGATTAAATGAATATAGCTATTATTATCTTTGTAATATCTGTGATTGTTACAATAGTCAGCGCTATTAGCGATAATAGCCATAAAGATAGAAAAAACCAAAAACCACCAATAAATAATCAACCTAATCGAAATGATCAGCCACCTAAAAGAGGCGGTTTCCTTGATGAAATTGGTAAAGCATTCAAAGAAATCGAACAACAAATGAATGAAGGACCAACGAGGAAAGATATTGAACAACAACCGCAAAAGCGTGCAGAACCCGCAAGACCAGTTGAAACTAGAGCTGAAAAAATGGAAACGCCAAATCCTCAACAAACGACTCGAACAATGCGTACAGACAACGAGACTGAAGCAGAAAAGTTAAAACGTTCGCAAGAGCAAAAAGAGGATAAACTGCAAAAAGAACTTGAAGCAGATTTAATGGGCGAATTACAAGATGTGCGTACAGAAATTGATCGTGAAAACGAGAAAAAACTGAAGAGAACTGAAAGAAGAGCACGTGCTATTATTTCAGATAAATATTTATCTGAGAGAACAAAACGTTTCCGTTTAAAACAGTTAATGGATGCACAGGCAATTCAGAGTCCAGTTACTAATGAAAAATATAGGTTTGCAGAAGATGAAGTTGTAAATGGTATTATTTGGTCGGAAATATTAGAAAAACCCAAAAGATTATAGCGCAGTATAGTCTATAAATTAAACGCCTTATGGAGTCGATATATAATGACTTTGTAAGGCGTTTTTGTGTATTTGCAATAATTTCAATGAAAAAATAACCATAATAAATTAAACTAATAGCTCACGACTAATAAGAATGTAAACATCATGTAAAATTTGATAAATGAGCCTCTATTTAATACTCTTTGAAATAATATATAGTTAATTCGTGATATAATGATGGTGTAATCATCATTATATGATTGAATTGTTAAATGCTTAAAATAATTTAATGAACGATAATAATTTTTGTAAGTTAAAATCTAATAGGATAAAATAAGATGAAACGAATATATTTGTAAAGGAGCACCTATATGCCTGGAATTATTCAAATAGATGACATCAATGAAGCTCAAGCGCTCATTGGTAATAACGATGAACACCTTAAATTAATTGAGGAAGGGTTTGATGTCATTGTACATGCTCGAGGTCAAGAAATCTCTGTAAAAGGAGAGCAAGTAGAGCATGTTAAAAAAGCAGAATCAGTACTCATTAACCTTTTGAAAGTCATTCAACAAGGTATTTCAATCTCTTCAAAAGATGTTGAAGCGGCAGTGAAAATGGCAAATAATGGTACGATTCAATACTTATTAGATTTATATGAAGAAGAAATAACTAAAGATGCATACGGAAAGACCATCCGTGCAAAAACCATGGGTCAACGTATGTATGTAAATGCTATGTATCATAATGATTTAGTGTTTGGTGTAGGACCAGTTGGTACAGGAAAAACCTTCTTAGCGGTTGTGTACGCTGCGAAACAGTTAAGAAAAGGAAATGTTAAACGAATTGTGCTAACAAGACCTGCAGTGGAAGCAGGAGAGTCACTAGGCTTCTTGCCAGGAGATCTAAAGGAAAAGGTTGATCCATACTTAAGACCTCTGTATGACGGTTTAAATACTGTTTTAGGAAGAGAACAAACGGCGCGCTTTATAGAAAGAGGCATCATAGAAATTGCGCCCCTAGCTTATATGCGCGGTAGAACATTAGATGATGCTTTTGTTATTTTAGATGAGGCACAAAATACAACACAAGCACAAATGAAAATGTTCTTAACTCGACTAGGTTTTGATTCGAAAATGGTAGTTACTGGAGACCAAACTCAAGTAGACTTACCTAAAGGAGTTAAAAGTGGTCTAAAAGAAGCAGTTAAAAAATTAAAAGAAGTTAAAGGCTTAAGCGTACATTATCTTGATCAAAGTGATGTTGTACGTCACCCATTAGTAAGTAAAATTATTGACCGTTACGAAGGAGAAGAGTAAATGTTTACAATAGACTTTAGTGATCACACTGAAATAGTTAAAAGTGAATGGTTAACTCAGATTGATAAACTCCTCACTTTTGCAAAAGAGCAAGAACAAATTGATAGCGATGCCGAGTTATCTGTAACTTTTGTAGATAAAACCGAAATTCAAGAAATTAATAAAATGTATCGTGATAAAGATAAAGTAACAGATGTTATCTCATTTGCTTTAGAAGAAGATGAACCAGAAATTATTGGACTTGATATGCCAAGAGTATTAGGCGACATTATTATTTGTACTGACGTAGCTCAGGAACAAGCCGATTCTTACGGTCATTCTTTTGAAAGAGAATTAGGCTTTCTTGCACTCCATGGTTTCTTACATCTATTAGGTTATGATCATATAGATGAAGAGGACGAAAAAGAAATGTTTGGGCGACAAGATCAAATTCTAAATGCTTATGGTTTAACAAGAGATTAGAGGTAGACATGAAACGTTTTAAATACGCTTTTCAAGGTATGTTAGTACTATTAAATAAAGACAGCAAATTTTTAATGCATCTTTTATTAGGGCTTGCCACTGTTATTTGTGGTATTGCTTTTGGTATTAGTCAATTAGAATGGCTTTTTATTATTATAGCGATAGGTGTTGTACTTGCTTTCGAAGCTATCAATACAGCAGTAGAATATGTGGTTGATTTAGTTACAGGTGATTATCATATATTAGCAAAAAAGGCTAAAGATATCGCCGCTTTTAGTGTTGTGTTAGCTTCTATTACTGCACTTGCTATTGGTCTCGTTGTTTTTTTACCATATGTGTTCTAAATTGTAGTGCAATTTTATAGAATTTGTTTATACTTAAAGAACAGAGTAATTAAACATTAAATCGATAATTAAGTGGATTTTTTTAATAACCCTTAATATTGAATAGGAGCGTGTTAGCTATGGCTTATCAATCACACTATTTTACAGAAGTAAGAAATGCTCAAGCCAATTCATATTCACCATATAGTAATTTTAAAGTTGGTGCATATTTAAGAACGAAAGACGGTAAAGTTTATCATGGAGCAAATGTTGAAAACGCAAGCATACTCAATGGCAATTTGTGCAGAGAGATCAAGTTTGGTTGCTGCAATATCAGATGGTTATAGACCAGGTGATTTTGAATCAATTACAGTTACTGTTGATGCAGATGCGCCATCTTCACCATGTGGTGAATGTCGTCAGGTGTTAAAAGAATTATGCGATGACGATATGCCAGTATATATGACTAATCATAAAGGCGATATGATAGAATCAACCGTAAATGACTTATTACCATTAGGATTTTCTGGAAAGGATTTAAATTAATGACAGGACATAAATCAGGATTTATATCAATTATAGGTAGACCCAATGTTGGGAAATCTACGTTTGTTAACCGTGTGATCGGACATAAGATAGCTATTATGTCTGATAAAGCACAAACTACAAGAAACAAAATTCAAGGCGTTATGACACAAGAAGATGCTCAAATCATTTTCTTAGATACACCTGGTATTCATAAACCGAAACATAAATTAGGCGACTACATGATGCGCGTCGCTACAAACACGTTATCTGAAATAGATGCTATTATGTTCATGGTAAATGTAAATGAAGATATAGGTCGTGGTGATGAGTATATTATGGATATGCTTAAAACGATTAAAACACCTGTCTTTTTAGTATTAAATAAAATTGATTTAGTACACCCAGATGAACTTATGCCAAGAATTGAAAAATACAAAAAATATATGGATTTCACTGAAATTGTACCAATTTCAGCACTGGAAGGCTTAAATGTAGATCATTTTATAAATGTAATAAAATCTTATCTACCAGAAGGACCTAAGTACTATCCAGATGATCAAATCTCTGATCATCCAGAACAATTTGTTGTAGGCGAGTTAATTCGTGAAAAGATTTTACATTTAACAAGTGAAGAAATCCCTCATGCCATTGGTGTAAACGTAGATCGCATGGTTAAAGAAGATGAAGACAGAGTTCGAATTGAAGCAACAATATTTGTTGAACGAGATTCACAAAAAGGTATTGTTATTGGTAAAGGCGGTAAAAAACTTAAAGAAGTTGGTAAACGTGCACGCCAAGATATCGAAATGTTACTAGGATCTAAAGTTTATTTAGAACTTTGGGTAAAAGTCCAAAAAGATTGGCGAAATAAAGTTAACTTCATCCGTCAAATGGGTTATTTAGAAGATCGAGATTAATTTGGGAGTCGGTGAGCTAATGTGTTAATCAAACAAAAAGGTATTATTATTAAAACGGTTGATTATGGCGAATCCGATAAAATTATCACAATTTTAAATGAGCATGGTGCAAAAGTACCACTAATGGTGCGAAGAGCTAAAAAAAGCAAAAGTGGTTTACAAGCTAATACACAGTTATTTGTGTATGGCTTATTTATTTATTCTAAATGGAAGGGTATGGGAACACTGAGTTCTGTCGATGTAATAGACCAAAATTACAACCTTCGTTTAGATATTTATGAAAGTAGCTTTGCCAGTTTAAGTGCAGAAACAATTGACCGCTCGATTGAAAGTGATGAAATTTCTCAATATAGCTATGATTTATTACATTTTGTATTGTCGAAAATTAAAGATGGTGTATCTGCCCAACTCATGTCAGTCATTGTTTTATTAAAATGTATGACAAAATTTGGCTTCAATGCAATTTTTGACAAGTGTGTAGTTACTGATAGTAATGATCAATCTCGTTTAATTGGTTATAGTTTTAAATTTGATGGTGCTATTTCTGCGAATGTGCGACATCAAGATCCACATGCACTCATTTTAATGAATAAAACACTTTATCTATTGGATATATTGCAAAAATTGCCGATTAGTCAAATGAGTTCTTTGAGTATTCATGATGATGTAGTAGATGAAATGTCAGAGTTAATGATTATGCTCTATAGCGAATATGCAGGTATGTTTTTTAAAAGTCAAAAGTTAATTAACCAACTACATAGATTAGATAGTAATCTGTAATTATCTATGTACGAGAAGAACGTAAATTTAAAAAAGAGTACACCTTGAAAATAAATTTCAAGGTGTACTCTTTTTATATTAATAATATATGTTTTCAGCTGTTTGAATAGATGAAAAATGATGGAGTCAGCCGACAAAATTAAATTGTTGTAGCAAGATTTCGTCATGAGCCCGACTTGGCAAAGTAGCTTGGAAATTTGAATACAAGTGCTGAAGCTTTTCCATAGGAACCAATTCTCTTCATAAATGAAGTTGTAGTTCTTTAAGATCTAGATATAAGCACATCTTCAATTCATTCAACCACTGCCAATATAAAAATTGAGGCTGAGACATGTATTATGTCTCAGCCTCATCACGTTATTAGCAATCTGCTAAATCACAGCTGTGTATTTTATTTAAAAATTAGAATTTTACTTTTTCAGTTAAGAAAGCTTCTAATTCTGAAATTGGCATACGTACTTGTTCCATTGAATCACGGTCACGTACTGTAACTTGTTGATCTTCTAATGAATCAAAGTCAAAAGTAATACAGTAAGGTGTGCCGATTTCATCTTGACGACGGTAGCGTTTACCAATAGATTGTGATTCATCGAAATCTATTGCAAAGTTAGCGCTTAGCTCTTCAAATATTTTGATAGCGTCGCCAGATAATTTTTTGCTTAATGGTAAGATAGCGGCTTTATATGGTGCTAGAGCAGGGTGGAAGTGTAATACAGTTCTAGAATCTTTACTTCCTTCAACGCCTTCCTCACTATATGCATCACATAAGAAAGCTAATGTAACACGATCAGCACCTAATGAAGGTTCGATACAATATGGAATATATTTTTCGCCTGATTCTTGATCGTGATATTGGAAATCTTCACCTGAATGTTCACTGTGTTGTTTCAAGTCGAAGTCTGTACGACTTGCGATTCCCCATAATTCACCCCAACCGAATGGGAAACGATATTCAATATCTGTTGTAGCATTAGAATAGTGAGATAATTCATCAGCGTCATGATCACGTAAACGTGTAGCTTCTTCGCTTAAATTTAAGTCTTTTAACCATTGACTTGCAAATGTTTTCCAGTAGTTATACCATTCAATTTCTTCACCAGGCTTACAGAAGAATTCTAATTCCATTTGTTCGAATTCACGTGTTCTGAATATGAAGTTACCAGGTGTAATTTCGTTACGGAATGATTTACCAACTTGACCAATACCAAATGGTAATTTTTTACGCATTGTACGTTGTACATTTTTATAGTTTACGAAAATACCTTGTGCAGTTTCTGGACGTAAGAAAATTTCATTTGTTGAACTTTCAGTTACGCCTTGGAACGTTTTAAACATTAAGTTGAATTGACGAATATCAGTCCAATTGGCTGTACCACTTACAGAACAAACAATACCTTCTTCATCGATAATACGTTTCATTTCGTCGAAACTTAAGCCATCAGCTACAAAGTTTTCATCACCTTTAACATTTGCCATATGATCTTCGATAATTTTGTCAGCACGATAACGAATCTTGCTGTCTTTGTTATCGATCATAGGATCGTTAAAGTTACCTAAGTGACCTGAAGCTTCCCAAGTTTTTGGGTTCATTAAAATAGCCGCATCAATACCAACGTTATATGGTGATTGAGTGATGAATTTTTGCCACCAAGCTTTTTTAATATTATTTTTTAATTCTACTCCTAGTGGACCGTAATCCCATGTATTTGATAAACCACCATAAATATCACTACCAGGGAATACAAAACCTCTATGTTTTGCTAATGAGACAATTGTTTCCATATCTTTTGTCATAAAAAACACTCCTTTTTAACATAAAAACGCCCCAAGACAAAGAAAAAGCCAAAAAAACTTAATCATTGTCTTGGGACGAGTTAATCATTTTTAATCACATATAAAATATACATGTTTATTTAAATTATTCTTGATAACCCGCGGTTCCACCCAACTTAGTGTGTACACTCGCTTTTATCTATCATTTAATTGTGGCCAATGAGTCTTGTTAGGCTTTCACTGTCCCCAACTCGCTTTAATTTTAATATTAATGTATTGTGCGTTTATTAGCAAGTAATTATATGTATTTGTAGCAATTAAAAATTCCATGTATAATTAAGAAGAATGAGTGAAGGGGTGAAGTACAATAGAACTAAGTAAAAGACAACAGCAAATAGTTGAAATTGTCAAAAACAACGGTCCTATAACTGGTGAGCATATAGCAGAAAGACTTAGTTTGACACGTGCAACATTAAGACCTGACTTAGCCATTTTAACAATGTCCGGTATTTTAGAAGCTAGACCACGTGTAGGTTATTATTATTCTGGTAAGCCAAAGAATAAATTACTAGCTGATCAATTAAAACAATATATAGTGAAAGATTATGCATCGCATCCTGTTGTGGTTAAAAATGAGATGTCAGTTTATGATGCAATATGTACAATATTTTTAGAAGATGTCAGTACGTTATTCGTAATCAATAGTAATGGAGATTTTATTGGTGTTTGTTCGCGTAAGGATTTACTACGAGCATCTATGATTGGTGAAGATATACACACAATGCCTGTAAATATTATTATGACACGCATGCCGAACTTAAGCTTTATTCTTGAAGATGAAAGAGTCGTTTTTGCGACCAATTTAATGATTGAAAAAGAAATTGATTCACTACCCATCGTAATCAAAAAAGAAAATGGCAAATATGAAGTCAAAGGACGTATATCAAAAACTACAATTACAAAAATCTTTGTATCATTATTAAACGAATAGGTGGTATTTAACTTATGGAAAATATAAAAATTATAGTCGCATCGGACTCGGTAGGAGAAACAGCTGAGCTTGTGGCAAGAGCATGTATTTCACAATTTAATCCAAATCAATGCGATAGTGAAATTAATAGATATCCGTATATTGAAACTTTAGAAAATGTAGATGAAGTTATCCAAGTAGCTAAAGATACAGAAGCTATTGTTGTCTATACACTAGTTAAACCTGAAATAAGAAAATATATGGAATCAAAAATCAAAGAGGATGCAATCAAATCCGTAGATATTATGGGTCCGCTCATGAATATCCTCTTAGACAAAATTGATGAACAGCCTTATTTTGAACCAGGGCTAGTACATCAATTAGATGAGGCATATTTCAAAAAAATTGATGCAATTGAATTTGCTGTAAAATACGATGATGGCAAAGATCCTAAGGGACTAACAAAAGCAGATATCGTGCTATTAGGAATCTCTAGAACTTCAAAAACCCCACTATCACAATATCTTGCACACAAAAGTTACAAGGTGATGAATATACCTATTGTCCCAGAAGTAACACCACCGGATGATTTGTTTAACGTTGATCCATCAAAATGCATTGCTTTAAAAATAAGTGAAGAAAAACTAAACCGTATTCGTAAAGAACGTTTAAAACAACTCGGTTTAGGTGACAGTGCAAGATATGCGACTGAGCAAGCGTATTGAAGAAGAATTAAATTACTTTCATGAACTCGTGGATAAGATAGGTTGTCCAGTTATTGATGTTTCTGATAAAGCGATAGAAGAAACTGCAAATGATATTATTAGCATTATTGAGCAAAATAGTTTCAAAAACCAATGAAAAAAGCTATAATATTGTAATTAATGTCTAATAGGTGATTAAGTTGCGAATAGAACAATCAACAATAAATGAAATAAAAGATAAGACTGACATACTCGACTTAGTAAGCGAGTATGTCAAATTAGAAAAAAAGGGACGCAATTATATTGGTTTGTGTCCTTTTCATGATGAAAAAACACCGTCATTTACAGTGTCAGAAGACAAACAAATTTGTCATTGCTTTGGTTGTAAAAAAGGTGGCAATGTTTTTCAATTTACTCAAGAAATAAAAGATATTTCTTTTACAGAAGCAGTAAAAGAATTAGGTGAACGTGTGAATATTGAAGTTGAAACTGACCAAAGTGCTTCAGGGCAAGATGATAAACATCAGGTTGCATCAGAAGATTTACAAATGATTGAAATGCATGAACTGATGCAAGAATATTATCACTATGCATTGAAGAAAACAGTAGAAGGTGAAGCAGACTTTAACTTATTTAAAAGAACGTGGATTTACAGATGCATTAATTGATGCAAGAAAAATTGGCTATGCACCAAAGAATTCTCACTTTTGTCATGATTTTTTACAAAAAAAGGTTACGACATTCAATTAGCCTATGAAGCGGGTTTATTGTCTAGAAATGAAGAGAATTTTAGTTATTATGATCGCTTTCGAGATCGAGTTATGTTTCCACTGATGAACGCTCAAGGTAGAACAGTGGGTTATTCCGGTAGAACATATACGAATCAAGAGCCAAAGTATCTTAATAGTCCTGAAACGCCCATCTTCCAGAAACGAAGGTTGTTATACAATGTTGATAAGGCGCGAAAATCGATACGCAAAAATGATGAAATTATCTTATTAGAAGGATTTATGGATGTCATTAAAGTTGACCAAGCCGGAATCAAACAAGTCGTTGCTAGCATGGGTACACAAATTTCACAAGAACATATTGCTTTCATTAAGAAACTCACATCTAATGTAACGTTAATGTTTGATGGTGACTTTGCAGGTAGTGAAGCAACATTGAAATCAGGTCAAGCGTTATTGGAACAAGGATTTAATGTATTTGTGGTACAACTTCCAAAAGATATGGATCCAGATGAATATATTGGAAAACACGGCGCCGATGCATTTAACTATTATGTAGAACATGAAAAGAAATCATATATTTTATATAAAGTGCATATACATCAAGATGAAATAGACAATAATGATTTATCATATGAAAGATATTTAAAAGAGATAACAAATGATATATCACTCATGAAGTCATCAATACTTCGTAAAAAGATATTGCAAGAAGTATCGGAATTGTTTAAAGTTAGCTTGGATAGTCTAAATAATGAAGTAGGACACCAACAAGATTATTATCAACCTCAAGCTTACCAATTACCAACAGTCCCACAATTTAATAACTTAAACAAAAACGAAAAAGCAGAACGTGCTTTATTGAAACATTTTATGAATGATAAAGACACTTTCTTGAATTATCACAAATTACTTCAAGTAGAAGACTTTACAAATGAGTATTTTAAGCGTATATTTAATGTTTTACACCAGTTTTACTCTGAGCATGATACATTTAATATTAGTGACGTTTTACAGTACATTGATTCCAATGAAATCAAGGAAGCATTTATATCATTAGATAACTATATGATAAATGAAGAACCATTTGAATATGAAATTGATGACTATGTAAATACACTAACATCTAATAGAAATGAAGAAACGATAGAATCGCTTAATCATAAGCTACGGGAGGCTTCGAGGTTAGGTGATTTAGAATTGCAAAAATATTATTTAGAAAAAATTGTAAATCATAATAAAAATAGGATGAATTAATTCAATAATGAATGTATGTGTATATTAATAGGATTAACAGCCTGTATACTAGAATGTTATTTTAATTCAGTTTTATAAATTTTGACTATAAAATATTTTGGTATCAAGTTGATATTATATATTCGGGAGGCCTTTTCATGTCTGGAAATAAAGTTAAAGTTAAAAAACAAACCATCGACCCATCTCTAACTTTAGAAGATGTAAAAAAACAATTGATTGAAAAAGGTAAAAAGCAAGGACACTTGAGTCATGAAGAAATTGCTGAAAAAATGCAAAACTTCGAAATGGATTCTGATCAAATGGACGAACTTTTTGACCAATTAACAGATAACGACATAAGTTTAGTTAATGAAAAAGATAGTTCAGACAAAGATTCAAAATTAAATCCAAATGATTTAAGTGCACCTCCAGGTGTGAAAATAAATGATCCAGTCCGTATGTATTTAAAAGAAATCGGACGCGTAAATTTATTAAACGCACAAGAAGAAGTTGAATTGGCTAAAAGAATTGAAAAAGGCGATGAAATTGCTAAATCACGTTTAGCTGAAGCGAATTTACGTCTTGTAGTCAGTATAGCCAAAAGATACGTAGGACGCGGTATGCTGTTCCTTGACCTGATACAAGAAGGTAATATGGGACTTATTAAAGCCGTGGAAAAATTCGATTTCAATAAAGGTTTCAAATTCTCCACATATGCAACGTGGTGGATACGTCAAGCTATCACGCGTGCGATTGCTGACCAAGCACGTACGATTCGTATACCTGTTCACATGGTTGAAACAATTAATAAATTAATCCGTGTACAAAGACAATTATTACAAGATTTAGGCCGTGATCCAAGCACCAGAAGAAATTGGTGAAGAAATGGATTTACCACCTGAAAAAGTAAGAGAAATACTGAAAATAGCTCAAGAGCCAGTTTCTTTAGAAACACCAATTGGTGAAGAAGATGATAGTCATTTAGGCGACTTCATAGAAGACCAAGAAGCCCAAAGCCCTTCAGATCATGCGGCTTATGAGTTGTTAAAAGAACAGTTAGAAGATGTATTAGATACACTAACTGACCGTGAAGAAAATGTATTACGCTTACGTTTTGGATTAGATGACGGTAGAACTCGTACATTAGAAGAAGTTGGTAAAGTGTTTGGTGTAACTAGAGAACGAATTCGTCAAATCGAAGCTAAGGCACTTAGAAAATTAAGACACCCAAGCAGAAGTAAACGTCTAAAAGACTTTATGGACTAACTTTTTAGCTCTTTTGTACAATGATGTACAAAAGAGCTTTTTACATATACATAGAGGAGAACTTTTTATGATTCCATTAAATCAAAGATTAAAAAAAGTAAGTACTTATATACAAGGCGATTGTCTAGCGGACATCGGTTCGGACCATGCATATTTACCAATTTTTGCAATTGAAAACAACTTAACGCAAAAGGCAATTGCCGGTGAAGTGATCAAAGGACCGTTTGAAGCATCGAAGCGCAATGTCATTGAACAACAACTACATTCTTTTATTGACGTTAGACTCGGTGACGGTTTATCTGTCATACAAAAGAGTGACGATATTTCATCGATTACGATTTGTGGTATGGGCGGGCCTTTAATTGCTAAAATACTAGATGAAGGTTCTGAAAAATTAACAAATCAACCGAGATTGATTTTGCAAAGCAACATCCAATCTAGTGCCATACGAAAACAACTTGTGAAGATGAATTACAGTATTATAGCTGAGGATATATTAGAAGAAAAAGGTCATATATATGAAATTATTGTTGCAGATTATTTAGAAAGTGTTGAACCTTTATCATCACAAGCATTAAAATTTGGCCCTGAATTATTGAAAAATAAAAACAATTTGTTTTTCAAAAAATGGGAACGCGAACGAGATGCATTATATAAAATACAACAGAATTTAAATCCACAACAAGCACGCCGAACGCTTAAATGAAATCAATAATGAAATTAATTTAATCAATGAGGTGATATAAATGAACGTTGAACAATTTCTTCACATTATTAATCAGCATGTACCATTGAATACGGCAGAATCATGGGATAACGTAGGCTTACTTATTGGTGATACATCTTCTACAGTTACAGGGGTTCTGACTGCGCTTGACTGTACTGATGATGTAGTTGAGGAAGCAATGACGAATCAATGTAATACAATAGTTTGTCATCACCCGCTAATATTTAAAGGGGTTAAAAACATTACACAGCAAGATGGCTATGGAGCTATCATAAGGAAGTTAATTCAAAATAATATTAACCTTATCGCCTTGCATACAAATTTAGACGTTTATCCAAAAGGTGTTAATGCGATGCTCGGCTAATAAAATCGAATTACACAATCAACATATTCTAAATCCAGAAACAATTCCATATTTTAAAGTCCAAGTGTTTATTCCAAAAGTAAATTTAGAAACTTTCAAAAAACGTCTGAGTGAAGCAGGTTTAGCACAAGAAGGCGAATATGAATATTGCTTCTTTGAAAGCCCTGGTAACGGACAATTTAAACCTGTAGGTCATGCAAATCCACATATTGGTGAATTAGGATCTGTGGAACATGTTGAAGAGTATAAATTAGAATTTATGATTGAAGCCAATCAACGCGTTTTAGCACAACAATTAATCACACAACATCATCCATATGAAACACCCGTTTATGATTTTATAAAAATGGAAAAAGAAGCAAATTATGGTTTAGGTATGATCGGTGAACTTAAAGCATCTATGTCAGCAGAATCATTTGTGAAGCACGTTAAAACACAATTGCAAATGCCTAGTGTCCGATTTACTGGTGACAAAAACGCACAGATCAAAACAGTTGCTGTTATTGGTGGTTCTGGTATTGGTTTTGAGTATACTGCAGCTAAAAAAGGTGCAGATATATTTGTGACTGGAGATATTAAACATCATGATGCTTTAGACGCTAAAATTGCAGGTGTTAATTTATTAGATATTAACCATTATAGTGAATATGTGATGAAAGATGGATTGCGTCAACTTTTAATAACATGGTTAAACGACGAAGAATTTAATTTTAATATAAACGCATCCCAATTAAATACAGATCCATTTGAATATATATAATACGTGAATGACTCGAATTTACTTATGACAGGTAGGTTCGAGTTATTATTATGTACAATGAATGAATAACATATGCAATATGATTAAATAATTTAGTTCAAAATTATAAGCTAATGCTTTATAATAGATAAGATGAAGATTTAAGGAGGCCAAGACATGGCGAATCACCCATTTGAGAAATTTAATTTAGAACCAAGTCTATTAGACGCTGTGAAGGATTTGAATTTTACTCAACCAACTGAAATACAAAGTAGAGTAATACCAAAAATAATGAAACAGGTAAATTTAATAGGTCAATCACAGACTGGTACAGGAAAATCACATGCATTTTTATTACCATTAATGAATTCAATCAATACAGAATATAAAGAACCACAAGCAATTATCGTAGCCCCTACAAGAGAGCTAGCACAACAATTATTTGATGTAGCTAGTCACTTAGCCAAATTTAAAAATGAAGTCTCTGTAAAGCTATTTATTGGTGGTACAGATATAGAAAAAGACCGTAATCGAGCAAAAAACCAACCACAACTTATTATTGGTACACCAACACGTATAAATGATTTAGCTAAAAATGGGGATTTACATGTTCATTTAGCTTCTTATTTGGTTATTGATGAAGCAGATTTAATGATTGATTTAGGTTTAATTGAAGAAGTAGATTATGTGGCTACAAGATTAGATGAAAATGCGCATATTGCAGTTTTCAGTGCCACTATACCAAAATCACTGCACCCATTTTTAAACAAATACCTAGAAAATCCCGAGTATGTCGAAATCGAAAATACTCAGAAAAATAAAAAGAATATAGAATTCTATTTAATTCCAACAAAAGGTGAAGCGAAAGTTGAAAAAACTTTAAAGCTAATTGATATTTTAAATCCTTATCTATGTATTATTTTTTGTAATAGTCGTGATAGTGCGGACGAATTAGCAAAACAATTAGTCGCGTCTGGTTTGAAATTAGGTATGATTCACGGTGGATTAACACCGAGAGAACGTAAACAACAAATGAAACGTGTTAGAAACTTAGAATTCCAATTTGTTATTGCGAGTGACTTAGCTTCACGTGGTATAGACATTGACGGCGTGAGCCATGTAATTAACTTTGATGTACCAAGAGATATTGATTTCTTTACTCACCGTGTTGGACGTACTGGACGTGGCCAATATAAAGGTGTCGCAATTACATTATACAGCCCAGATGAAGAAGAAAATGTTACTTTGATTGAACAACGTGGCTATGAATTTGAAAATGTTGACATCAAAGATGGTGAATTAAAAGCAGTAAAAGCCCATAATACCCGTCGAAAACGCAGAAATAAAGATGATCACTTAACAAACGAATTAAAACATAAAGTAAAAAGTAATAAGAAAAAAGTTAAACCTGGTTATAAAAAGAAATTCAAACGTGATTTAGATGATTTAAAACTTAAAGAACGTAAACAATTTAGTAAACAACAAAGTCGACAACAGAGGAAAAATAAAAAAGGATAGGTGACTACTATGTTATTGGGATCTCATGTATCTATGAATGGTAAAAAAATGTTAGAAGGTTCAGCAGAAGAAGCACATAAATTGGGCGAATCAACTTTTATGATTTACACAGGTGCGCCTCAAAATACTAGAAGAAAACCCATCGAAGAATTAAATATTGAAAAAGGGCATGAAATTATGGAGCAACATGGTCTTTCAAATATTGTTGTTCATGCACCATATATTATTAATATAGCTAATACTATAAAACCACATGTTTTTGACTTAGGTGTGGAATTCTTACAAAGTGAAATTGAACGTACACAAGCGCTAGGTGCAAAAGATATCGTACTTCACCCTGGATCACATGTAGGTGAAGGCGCTGATGTAGGTATTAAAAAAATCATTGAAGGCCTTAACGAAGTGCTAACTAATGACAATAATGTAAGAATTGCTTTGGAAACAATGGCTGGTAAGGGTTCAGAAGTTGGAAGAAATTTTGAAGAAATAGCTCGAATTATCGATGGTGTTAATCATAATGAAAGATTATCAGTGTGTTTTGACACGTGCCATACGCACGATGCAGGTTACAATGTTAAAGAAGATTTTGATGGCGTATTAAACGAATTTGATAAAATCGTTGGTGTGGATAGAATTAAAGTTGTACATGTGAATGATAGTAAAAACGATATTGGTGCTCATAAAGATAGACACGAAAACATTGGCTTTGGTTATATCGGCTTTGACGCTTTAAATTATATCGTTCATCATGATGCCTTTAAAGATGTACCTAAGATTTTAGAAACGCCTTTCGTAGGTGAAGACAAAAAAAGTAAAAAGCCACCCTACAAACTAGAAATTGAAATGTTGAAACAACAACAATTTGATCCTGAATTACAAAACAAACTTTTAAATCAATAAAATAAATATAAAACACGAACACTTTCATTTAACAAAAGTGTTCGTGTTTTTTGATAAGTCGTAAAGATTACTATTTACATAATGACATCTACGTTGTATAGTATAAAACGAGGTGAAAACATGTCTACGCCAGTATTCGAATTAAAAAATATTGATTATTATTTTGACAATAAACAAGTACTAGAAAATATAAATATTAAAATTAATCGCGGAGAGTTTCTAGCAATTGTCGGCCCAAATGGAGCAGGGAAATCAACTTTGCTAAAAATTATACTCGGATTATTACCTATACAAAAGGGACAAATTTATGTTGATGGTAAAGATTACAATGGTAAACAGTCTATGCTTAAAATCAGTTATGTTTCCCAGAAAGCACAAGCTTTTAAAGCCGGATTCCCAGCCGAGCGTTAAAGAAGTCGTAATTAGTGGTCTGACTAAACGTAAAAAATTACTGCAATGGTTTAATAAAACTGATGAAAGCAAAGTGAAAGAAGTATTGAAAAGGCTGAATATAGAACACTTGATAGATAAAAACATAGCTGAACTCTCAGGAGGACAACAGCAACGTGTATTAATAGCTAGAGCCTTAATTAGCGAGCCATCGGTATTGATTTTAGATGAACCTACAAGTGGTATCGATGCCAAACATGTAAGTGAGTTTTATGAAACACTAGAGACCCTTAAACATGAAGGTGTAACAATCATTTTAGTAACTCATGATATTGGTGTTGTTGCTCGATACAGCTACCGAAGTAGCGTGTCTGAATAAACATTTACATTTTCACGGTTCTACTGAAGATTTCAAATCGTTGGATGAAGTTGAAATATCGAAAATATATGGACACCCTATTCAATTTGTAGATCACCAACGATAGTAGGGAGTGTTGTTCATCATGATAGAAGCATTACTTAATTTTGATTTCATGCGGTACTCCTTAATTAGCGGTGTGCTTATTGGTCTTATTGCACCATTAATCGGTGCTTTTATTGTTGTACGCAGGTTATCACTTATTGCTGATGCATTAAGTCACGTCACTTTAGGTGGTATTTCATTTGGCATGTTTGTCGTTACAATTATGCCAACTTTAGCATTTATAAATTCTATGTGGTTTGGTATTCTTTTTGCTATTATAGGAGCACTATTAATTGAAAATCTTAGAACTTCTTACAGTAATTATCAAGAGATTGCGATTCCTATTATTATGAGTGCGTGTATAGCACTGAGTGCTATTTTTATTTCTCTTGCGGATGGTTTTAATCAAGAGATTGTTGGTTTACTCTTTGGTTCAATTAGTGCAGTAACTGAAAGTGATTTAATTACTATTATTGCTATTGTAATTATTGTAATTGTCTTTATATTATCCTTTTATAAAGAATTATTTATATTGTCATTTGATGAGGAATACAGTAAAGTCATCGGCATTCCTAATTGGATACAATACCTATTTATTATTATTGTAGCTATGGTCATATCAGCTTCTATGCGTGTTGTAGGCATCTTATTGGTAAGTGCATTAATCACACTACCTGTAGCTATTGCTATGCGCACGACGAAAGGTTTCAAGCAGTTAATCATCCTAAGTGTTGTTATTGGAGAACTGTCAGTTATCGGTGGATTAGTTTTAGCGTTTTATATGAACATTTCTCCTGGTGGTGTGATTGTAGTATTACTTGTACTTATCCTTGCAATAACGATGATGTACCAAAAATTTAAAATAAGAATGGTAAAAGGGGCTGTTAAAAATGAAAACTGAGGAAGCCATTGATATAATCAAAGCAAACGGTCATAAATATACAAATAAAAGACGAGAAATGGTAGATATCTTCGTTGCAGAAGATAAATATATTAATGCAAAGCATATTCAACAAAAAATGGATGAAAATTATCCTGGCATTTCTTTTGATACCATATATCGAAACTTACATCTTTTTAAAGATTTAGGCATTGTAGAAGGTACAGAACTTGATGGAGAGATGAAATTTAGAATTGCTTGTACAGATCACCACCACCACCATTTTATTTGCGAATCATGTGGTGACACTAAAGTGATAGATTTTTGCCCAATTGAACAAATTAAAGCTTTTCTACCACAAGTAAATATTCGTACACATAAATTAGAAGTTTACGGTGTTTGTGAACTTTGTCAAAAAGCTTAAGTTGTTTAAACTAAGCGCAGAATATAAAAATTGAGCCGACGTTAATAAAGACGTTTGGCTTATTTTTTAAGTTTTAAATAAATATGATAAGTTGATTTATAATGGCCGTAACGGTCTCTATATTGAATTAACATCATTTATGTACTAGGTAAACGAGCATAATAGCACAGCGTACAAAAAAACATTATTCTATAACTTGTAAAACATCACAAAATAATTCTTTCTACTAAAAATGAGTTGATTAAACATAGGCCGTTAGTATGAATTAAATTGAATTTTTAAAATAGTTCGTCAAAGATGTTTAAATAGGTCTGATTTGAGATATACTAATAAAGGAACTAAAGATGACAAATAGTATTTTATGACTATATGTATTGCTTTCACAAGCATATTAATTGTTGTCATTAATATAACTTGTTATGCTTTATTTAAGATTAATTAGGAGGATGATTATTTATGGCTTTTGAATTACCAAACTTACCTTATGGTTTTGATGCATTGGAACCACACATTGATCAACAAACAATGGAGATTCACCATGACAAACACCATAACACTTATGTAACTAAATTAAACGCCGCAGTTGAAGGAACTGATTTAGAATCTAAATCAATCGAAGAAATTGTTGCAAACTTAGACAGTGTACCAGAAAACATTCAAACAGCTGTTCGTAATAATGGTGGAGGACACTTAAACCATTCATTATTCTGGGAATTATTAACTCCAAACTCTGAAGAAAAAGGTACTGTTGTTGATAAAATTAAAGAACAATGGGGTTCTTTAGATGCATTCAAAGAAGAGTTTGCTAACCAAGTCTGCAGCACGTTTCGGTTCAGGTTGGGCATGGCTAGTTGTAAACGATGGCAAATTAGAAATCGTTACTACGCCTAACCAAGACAACCCATTAACTGAAGGTAAAACACCTATCCTAGGCTTAGATGTTTGGGAACATGCTTATTACCTTAAATACCAAAACAAACGTCCAGACTATATTAGTGCATTCTGGAACGTTGTAAATTGGGAAAAAGTTGACGAATTATATAACGCTCGCTAAATAATTAAGCAGGCGATTATGACGGCCTTTTCAAAGGTCGTCATTTTTTTTAACTAAAATAATAGAAATATTGTCTGATTTCATATATCATTTGTAGTGAGAACTTTTGAATAGAGGTATGTTGTTTTGCTAAAAAGACTAAAAGAAAAATCAAATGATGAAAAGATTAGAAATACAATGAATAAAAGAATTAGTTTTATTTTTGGTGTTATTGTATTCATTTTCGCAGTAATTGTTTTAAGATTGGGTTATTTACAAATTGCTGAAGGATCTCATTATGAACAGCTTATTAAAAACAGTGAAAATTTAACTGTTAATGAAGCTGTGCCAAGAGGCCGAATTTTAGATAGAAACGGTAAAGTTCTCGTTGATAATGCATCTAAAAAGGCGATTACATATGCAAGAGGCAGAAAAACATCCCAATCAGAAGTTTTAAAAATTGCTAAAGACTTGTCTCGCTTAATAGAAATGGATACAGATAAAATTACAGACAGAGATAAGCAAGATTATTGGATTCAAATTCACCCTAATAAAGCTGAAGATTTGATGAAAGAAGAACAAGCATTATTAGAAGATGGCAGTATTTCTCAAGATGATTATGATGAATCATTGTATAAAAAGATTGGTGCTAAACAAACCGATACATTAACTGATGAAGATTTGCAGATACTATCTATTTATCGAGAAATGATGTCTGGATCGGCTTTAGATCCACAAATGATTAAAAACGAAGACGTTAGTGACGAAGAATATGCAACAGTATCTCAAAAATTATCAGAATTACCAGGAGTCAATACTACAATGGATTGGGATAGAAAATACCCATATGATGATACGTTGAGAGGTATATTTGGTGACGTTTCTACAAGTGAAGAAGGAATACCAAAAGAATTAACAGAAAAGTATTTATCTAAAGGGTATTCACGTAATGATCGAGTAGGTAAATCTTATTTAGAATATCAATATGATGACATTCTAAAAGGTAAGAAGAAAGAAATGAAATATACTACGGATAAATCTGGAGACGTTATTGACTCGAAAGTTATAAATCCAGGCTCACGTGGTGATGATTTAGTTCTTAGTATCGATATAGAACTCCAGAAAAAAACTGAAGAGTATCTAGAAAAACAAATTGACAAATTGCGTAGTGAAGGCGCTAAAGATATGGATAATGCTATGATTGTAGTCCAAAATCCAAACAATGGCGATGTCTTAGCAATGGCAGGTAAACAAATTGATAAGAATGGCGATTTAACAGATTATGATATCGGAACATTCACTTCACAATATGCAGTAGGTTCTTCTATAAAAGGTGGTACACTGTTAGCCGGATACCAAAACAATGCAATTGAGGTAGGCGATGAGATGGTCGACCAACCATTAGAATTTGTCGGCGGACTTAAGAAAAGTTCTTACTTTAACCAAGATGGTAAAGTGACTATTAATGATAAAGAAGCATTGATGCATTCTTCCAACGTTTATATGTTTAAAACAGCATTGAAAATCGCTGGATCTGCATATACACCAAACATGACATTGCCTTCAGATATTTCAGAAGCGGGTCAAAAATTGCGTAAAGGTTTAAACCAAGTTGGTTTAGGAGTTAAAACAGGTATTGATTTACCTAATGAGACAAGTGGACAAATTGAACCTTTAACTGATAATCCAGGTAACTTCTTAGATTTAGCAATTGGTCAGTACGACACATATACACCGTTACAATTATCACAATACGTTTCTACCATTGCTAACGATGGTTATAGAGTACAACCACATATCGGATTAGAAGTAAGAGATGCTACTAATAAAGACACACTTGGTCCAGTAAAAGAGAAATTCAAAGGCGATGTACTTAACAAGGTTAATAACACTGAAGAGGAAGTTAACCAAGTGCAAGAAGGATTTGAAATGGCCTTTAATGAAGAAGAAGGAACAGGATATGAAAGCTTTAATGATACTGAAGTGCCTTCTGCAGGTAAAACAGGAACAGCCGAAGTATTCCAAGATGGCGATCCTAAAGTAAACGCAACATATGTTGGCTATGCACCAATTGAAAATCCACAATTAGCATTTTCAATCGTATATACCAATCAACCCGTACCTGAACCTTGGTTAAACGGCGGAGATTTAGGTAGAGATGTTATAAACTATTATTTTAAAGAAAAAGACAAAAATTAAATCATTTTAAGACACAATTTATTAAAAATACCGACATAGTGGTGTTTATTGAAAAATTAATACTTTTCAATTTTATAACTAAATGGTATGATTAGTAGGTCGTATTTTGAAAAGGTAAGGAGGAATTAGCATGCGCGTAAACGTAACTCTAGCTTGTACTGAATGTGGAGAAAGAAACTACATTACTACAAAAAATAAACGTACTAATCCTGAACGTATAGAAATGAAAAAACATTGTGCTCGTGATAACAAACACACTATGCACCGTGAAACAAAATAATTTATATTTTGAACCAGATTCTTTTAATAGAATCTGGTTATTTTTTTGGAAGACTACATTAATTATTTTTTAAAAATTGCAGTTTAATGACATTGTAATTCATTAACGTTATAATAACAGAAGTATAATTAACGGGAAGGTGTATGTTATGAGTAAAAAAGTATTACGCCAAGATAAAATTGAATTAATGAAATCTTTTATGTCTAATGACCATAAACAAGTTTCAGATGAATATCTTGCTCACCATTTATTTGATACGAGTGAATATAAATCAGCTAAGCGTGTAGGCGTTGTATTATCTATGCCACATGAAGTAAATACATATGCTATTATTGAGCAAATGCTTACTGAAGGTAAGACTGTTTTTGTACCTGAAACAAATTATCAAAGTAAAGAAATGACATTTAAACATGTAGATAAACTTGACCATATTGGACCAGATGATAAAGGTATTAATCATGTGGAAGCTGATACGGAAATTTCAAATCAATTAGATTTATTAATTGTACCTGGCGTGGTATTTAATCATAGTGGATATCGCATTGGATACGGTGGTGGATATTTTGATAAGTTTTTAAGTCAAAATACACAACCAACGATAAGTTTGCTTTATGACTTCCAACTTGGTGACTTTGAGGTTGAATCACATGATCAGCCCGTTGAAAAATTAATAATAGCAACAACTTAATTATGGAGGCAGAAATGATTACAGAAAAACATTATTGGAAGTGTATCTACACTTGGATTAAATATTTTAATTATCATGTTGTTCATCGTAATCAAGATGATAGTGAAATTTGGTTAGCAAACAAGAAAAAACAGTCTGTTGCTATCTTTGAATTTGGTGCTAATTCCACTCAAGAAGTTAGGTTTGCTAAAAGTAGGATTCAAGAAAACGAAGAGAATATCGTTTCATTTTTAGATTTTTCACCTAAAAATTATGAATTATACATATTCACGGATAAAGCTTTTACTGATGAAAATTTAAATGAATTACAACCACTTAAATTTAAAGTGAAAATTATTAGAGAAGCAAGTCACGTTGAAAGAATTATGCCGAATTTCATAATGAAGAAAATTTATAATAGAGATACTAAACTTACAAAATATCAATATAAACAACGAGCGTTAAATAATAATCCCATTGAAAAACATATGTTGAAGTTTTCTCCTGTGACCTACACATTAATTGCAATCAATATTATTATCTGGCTTGCAATGGTACTGTTTTTAAATCGTTTTTCAGATTTGAAAATGTTAGATGTAGGTGGACTTGTGCACTTTAATGTTGTGCATGGTGAATGGTATAGATTGATTTCATCTATATTTTTACATTACGATTTTGAACATATTTTAATGAATATGCTAAGTTTGTTCATTTTTGGTAAAATTGTAGAATCAATCGTAGGTCATTGGCGAATGTTTGTCATCTACATTGTTGCTCGGACTATTTGGTAACTTTGCATCATTGTCATTCAATATTGACACTGTTTCTGCGGGTGCAAGTGGTGCAATATTCGGATTGATTGGTGCCATTTTTGGATTTATGTATGTAGGTAAACAGTTTAATCGTAAGCTTATCGGTCAGTTGCTTATTGTTCTTGTAATAATGATAGGATTATCTTTATTTATGCAAAATATTAACATTGTCGCACACATAGGTGGCTTTGCAGGTGGTCTATTAATTACATTAATTGGCTACTATTATAAAGCAAATCAAAATCGTTTTTGGTTTTTATTAATTCTTATGCTTGTATTATTTATTGCAAGCACAAATTCGTATTTTTACGATTAATGAAGATAATATATATAACACAATTATTTCGAATGAAATGAAGCAAGGACAATATAATGAAGCCAAAGATATGGTTGAAGATACGATAGATAAGAACTATGCAGATGATGAAACGTATTATCTGCATGGACTCATCAACGCCACTCTAAACTCAAAATCTGAAGGTGTCGCAAGTTGGAAAAGAGGCTTAAGGTATTTTCCTGACTCCGGTCTATTAAATTATCAACTAGCGATTGCAAGTAGGTCACTTGAAGATGATGATAAAGCTAAAGAATATATAAAAGCTGCACTAAAGGCAGATCCAAGCAATAATGATTATATTAATTTAAATAAAGAATTGAGCGATAATAGTGAATCAAAAGATTAATAATTTTTATGATGTACTTCAGCTTTTAAAAAAGTTTGGCTTTATTATATATTTTAAAGACAAAAATGATATGTATGAAATGATGGAACAAGAAATAAAATCATTGTACGATTATAAATTATTAACAAATGATGAATATTTGAAATGCATATTAATTATTAATCAAAGAAGAATAAATAAATAAAACAAAATATCCCCCTGTAACTATTGTGTTTACAGGGGGATATTTTGTTTTAAGTATTAAAAAGGATAGAAAAGTGCGGATTTTCTAATGAGATATGTTTGTTAATCAAAGGTTTGTCTATTTTTCATGAAATAGAAGTATATATTTATGACGTTGTATTTCGTCCGCAAACCCAACACGTTCCATAATGTTTAAAGTGAAATGTGCGTTTCTACAAGTGAATTAATATAAGTGGGTTGAATGTAGATAATGTAACTTCTTACGTATTCCTAATTTCAACACATCCTCTTTTTGAGAGGCTTTAGTATTTTTATTTAAAACAATACTCATGTGTTGCCATTTGTCTACGTATGGGGCTTTAAGTTTCACGTAATAGCGATATTTTATATCGTCTTGTTTATACTTGAATTTTTTCTGTCGACATTCCGATTCTCTCCTTAAAAAATCAGATGATTCAATATAAGGTCTTCGCGGCTCAACCGTTAATGAGCTATTTTATTAATAGTAAGTGGTAGGCGTACCATGGATTGTAACTTATAATATGACAAATACTTCAGACATATTGGTGTTGCACCTATGTATGTTGCCCTTGTTACAATTTATAAGGTAGTACAGTACATTGTGCCTACTATTTTCATTTAAATTAGTTGCAGGAAATAAGATAAAATAATATTATAATAGTAGTGATGTTTGGTTAAATTATTTAATGGAGGTGCGTCTCATGGCAGACGAAAGTAAATTTGATCAATTTAAAGGTAATGTGAAAGAAACGGTCGGAAACGCAATTGGAAATGATGAGTTAGAAAAAGAAGGTAAAGAAGATAAAGCTTCTGGTAAGGTCAAAGAAGTCGCAGAAAATGCAAAAGATAAAGTTAATGATATCGTTGATAAATTCAAAAAATAATTTTTGATTAATATGAATTGTACTTGTCATACATTTAACAAAGAGGTAGTCACTTTAAGTGTCTACCTCTTTGTTATGTTAAAGTTCTTGCATAGATTTACTACAACGCTAAATCAACGTATGAGATTTAACAAATATAGTATTAGAATATGAAAGAAAGACTCATATTGAGCAATAGAAGATAGTTATTTTGTAAAAGGTTATATACGAATGGAAATGCACATTAGCAACTACTTTGTTTATATGAAATATATATTAGGAAGTCTTATTTAGAGAGATAAGTTTTGTTCGTTATAATTGCAATTGAGAATTGATTAAGATTAAAATGTATATAAGGAAATATCTTGTAATATTTTAAGGGCAAAAAGGGCGGGTTATTTTAAAAACGGTAAAAAAACATAAATTATATATTGGTGTAAAATCTCCAAAACCCTTGATATATAAGCATTTTTGAACTACAGTGAAAGATAGCAAACCCTTTCAAAAAAATAGAGAAGGATGAATAAATTAATGAATAAAATCATATTAGCAGCAGATATTGGTGGAACAACATGTAAATTAGGTGCTTTTGACGAAAATCTTGATCGCTTAGCAAAATGGTCAATTGATACTGATACGTCTGATGCTACTGGCTATTTACTACTAAAAAAAGTTTATGATTCTTTCGTAAATTACATAGATGAATCTGAATATGCTTTTTCAAACGTCATTGGTGTCGGCATAGGTGTCCCTGGTCCAGTGAATTTCGAAACAGGCGAAGTAAATGGAGCAGTTAATTTATATTGGACTGAAAGTGTTAATGTACGACATATATTCCAACAATTTGTAGATTGTCCAGTTTACGTTGATAATGATGCGAACGTTGCGGCCTTAGGTGAAAAACATAAAGGCGCTGGAAATGGCTCAGATGATGTTGTGGCTATAACACTGGGAACCGGATTAGGTGGCGGTATTATTTCTAATGGAGAGATTGTACACGGTCATAACGGTTCTGGCGCAGAGATTGGACACTTTAGAGTAGATCATGATCAGCGTTTCCGTTGTAATTGCGGCAAGTCAGGTTGTATTGAAACCGTAGCCTCTGCAACCGGTGTAGTTAATTTAGTCAATTTTTATTATCCTAAATTAACGTTTAAATCATCAATCTTGCAGTTAATTAAAGATAATGAAGTAAGTGCAAAAGCAGTATTCGATGCGGCTAAGGCTGGAGATCAATTCTGTATTTTCATTACTGAACGTGTAGCAAATTATATTGCCTACCTATGTAGTATTATTAGCGTTACAAGTAATCCTAAATATATTGTTTTAGGTGGTGGCATGTCCACAGCTGGTTTGATATTAATTGAAAATATTAAAACAGAGTATCATAATTTAACATTTACACCCGCACAACAAGGTACAGAAATCGTTCAAGCACAACTTGGAAATGATGCTCGGTATTACCGGAGCAAACCGGGTTAATTTATACTTATATAATTGAAAAGGATGGTGTTAAATAATGGCTATTGTTGATGTAGTTGTTATACCAGTTGGTACAGATGGTCCGAGTGTTAGTAAATATATTGCAGAAATACAAACAAAATTAAAAGAATTTAAAGCGCAAGGCAAAATAGATTATCAATTGACTCCTATGAACACTTTAATCGAAGGTGACTTAAAAGATTTATTTGAGGTTGTTCAAGCAATTCATGAATTACCTTTTGATAAAGGCTTAGACCGTGTCTGTACGAATATAAGGATTGATGATCGTCGTGATAAGTCTCGCAAAATGAATGATAAAGTGAAAGCTGTCCAAAATCATTTGGAAAATGGAGGCAACTAGGGTGAGGATTTCGAGTTTAAGTTTAGGTTTAGTTGATACAAATGCATATTTTATTGAAAATGATAAGCAAGTCATTTTAGTAGATCCTGCTAGTGATAGCGAGTTAATTATTAAAAAACTAAATCAAATTAATAAATCACTAAAAGCGGTATTGTTAACACATGCACATTTTGATCATATTGGTGCTTTAGATGATATTGTAAAAAAATATGATGTGCCAGTTTATATGCATAAATCAGAATTTGATTTTTTAACAAATACAGAAAAAAATGGTTCTGAAAAGTTCAAACAATATGGCATGCCAATTATAAAAAGCAAAGCAACACCAATAGAACTTAAAGAAGGTAAAATGCAAATCGCTGACTTTAATTTCGAAGTCCTTCACACACCAGGACATTCTCCAGGTAGTTTGTCATTCGTCTTTAATGAATTTGCAGTTGTTGGTGATACATTATTCAATCAAGGTATAGGCAGAACTGATTTATATAAAGGTGATTATGAAACTTTAGTTAATTCAATATTAGATAAATTGTTCAAACTAGACGATGATTTACCATTATTCCCAGGTCATGGGCCGCACACTACAGTAGAGGATGAGCAATTAAACCCATATCTACACGGTTAATATATCGTCATATCAATTAAGATTATAAAAAAGATTGAAAAATAAAATAAGTAAAGTAATTCTATCACCTCCTACGTGTTTATAAGTAGGAGGTGATTTTTTGAAGTTATTATTTAATAACATACTTGAGAAAGCAATTCAGAGCAATGCTACTGATATACACTTTATACCTTCTGAAAAGGAAGTGCATATCAAATTTAGAATTCAGGATGATCTAACCTTTATTGAGTCGATTCAGATACATGTTTATAGAAAACTGCTTACTTATATGAAATATCAAGTCGGATTAGATGTATCAAAACATAATTCGGCACAAAGTGGAAGATACATATATAAACTAAAACAAATATTTTATTTAAGAATCTCAACGTTACCATTGTCTCTCGGTAATGAAAGTTGTGTCGTTAGAATCATTCCTCAATACTTTCAAAAGCAAAGTATCTCCCATAATATTGAAAAATTGTATACATTAATGAATAAAAAGCAAGGTTTAATATTGTTTAGTGGTCCAACTGGATCTGGTAAAAGCACGTTAATGTATCATATGGTTATGTATGCAAAAGAAAAGTTAGGCTTAAATATCATAACAGTGGAAGATCCGGTGGAACAGTTAGTTGAGGGTATTACTCAAGTTTCTATCAATGAAAAAGCAGGTATTAATTATGAGAGTTCTTTTAAAGCGATACTAAGGTGTGATCCAGACATTATACTTATTGGTGAAGTTAGAGATTCTACAATAGCAAAATATGTAATACAAGCAAGTTTAAGTGGTCACTTGGTACTTACTACAATACATGCTAACAATTGTAAGGGAGCGTTATTAAGATTATTAGAAATGGGCATAACCAAACAAGAAATTAATCAATCTATTTTGAGTGTATTAAACCAAAGACTGATTACAACTTATAACAGTGAAAGAAAATTGATTTATGAACAGTTACTGCAACATGATATAAGTTATTTTTTTAATAATGATTACACATTACCGAAGCATTTTCATAATTTATCCTTTCATTTAAACCAAATGTCTAAAGAAGGTGTGATATGTGAAGAAACAGTTGATCGCTATATTTAAAACACCTAAATATAAGATAATAACCGAGAAAAATCAAATAGAACTTTTAATAAGATTAAAAGATTTACTAGAACATGGATTCACACTTTCTGAAGCCTTTAGCTTTTTATTAAAACATATTAAAGTTAAATCACCTAAAGTAACCGCATTAATTGAAGAAGAATTAAAAAATGGTGCAAACTGTCATCAAATACTTCACATATTAAAATACCCGCAACCTGTTGTGATGCTTATTTATTTCTCAGAGCTATTTAGTGATTTACCTATGAGTTTAGCGCATGCACATGATTATTTATCGAGAAATTATAATGCTAAAAAAGCGTTATTTAAAACACTTCAATATCCTTTACTATTATTAACAATCTTTATAACAATGTTAATCGTTCTAAATCACACTATTATTCCAGAATTTCAAAATTTATATAACAATATGGATGTCCAAATATCGACTTTACAACTATTTTTATCGACATTTATTGTTTATTTTCCTACCTTCATTACTTACCTCATTATATTTCTATTCATTACTTCAATAGCCTTTATCCTTTATTACAATACTTTATCAATACAACGATAAACATAAGTTTGTTTTAGTAGTACCTATCATACGTAAATTTTTCAAACTTTATAAAACGTATCGAATTGCCTCTGAATTCTCATTGTTTTATAAAAATGGTGTGAACTTACAAAAAATAGTGGGGATTTATGCTCAACAACAGAATGATAAATATTTAAAATTTTTAGCTGATCAAATAACACGCGGAACACAAAATGGATTAACACTCAGTGAAATTTTAACTAGCATCGCTTGTTTTGAAAAAGGATTAACAGAATTTATAGAAGAAGGTGAGAAAAAAGGTAGAGTTGAAATAGAATTAAAATTATATAGCGAGATAGTCATTGCACAAATAGAACGTTATTTGCAACAACTCATAAAATTCATTCAACCTTGTATATTCACATTATTAGCTTTTCTCATCGTATCTTTATATCTCGTTATTATGTTACCAATGTTTGATTTAATGCAAACAATAAAATGAAAAGGAAAGGGGTATATACACTTTTTGAAAAACCTTAAAAAACAGTTTAATAAAGAAGCGTTTACACTTATTGAAATGTTGCTTGTTTTATTAATCATAAGTTTATTGCTTATCTTAATCCTGCCTAACATTGCAAAACAGTCATCACATATACAATCTACTGGTTGTGAAGCTCAACTAAAAATGGTAGACAGCCAAATTGAAGCTTATTCATTAAAATACAATAAAAAGCCAACATCAATTGATGATCTTGTATCAGAAGGATATATTAATGAAAGTCAAAAGCATTGTAAAACTGGTTCCACGATTTCAATAAATAATGGTGAAGCAGTTGCTAACTAGTAAGGCATTTACTTATATAGAAATGCTATTGGTTTTAGGTATAGTAAGTTTGTTATTATTTTTGCAAGTAAGACACATCTCTTTAAATGATTCCTCATTCCAATCAAATAATCATTCTATGACGAATCTTATTATGCAATTTAACTATTTAAAATCTAAAGCAATTAAAGATAATAAACCAATTACTTTAATATTCAACACTTTTTCATCAAAAATTATTGTTAGAGAACCCCAACATGAAAATCCTCCTATAAAGTTAACTCATAATACTTATATTCATCCTAGAACAAATGTGAATTATTTAACCTTTGATAAAAATGGTGATACTAATAAATTTGGAACACTTTACCTATCAAGAAATAACCGTTTATATAAAATTGTTTTCCATATTGAAAAAGGAAGGATGAGATTTGAAAAAATATAATGTCACTGCTTCTTTATTTTTAGATGCTATTATTTCTTTCTCAATTATCACTACGATCTGTGTATTATTTTTACCAATGTTATTACAATTAAATCAATCTACAAAAGAAAAATTATCAGAAATAGAAATGAAAAGAATCCTACTTCTTTCAATGCATAACTACAGCAAATCTGAATTGAAAAAAGGTTTGATTTTGGATGGCTATAGTTTAACTCTCAAAGCGAATAAAATTTGTATAATAAAAAAGGAAACAAAAAATGAAATTTGCTATTATAAAAAAGATTAGTGCTTTCACTTATATCGAGATGCTTTTTGCATTAATGATAACTGTATTGTTACTAACTATAATTCCTGGAATATTTAAATCGACTACAGCCTTGGGTTTTCTAGCAAATGATCATCTAAATGTAGAAAGTGAATTATTTGCGAGAGATTTAACTCAAGACTTAATGAATAAAAAGGCAAATATAATCATAGATAAATCAAAAGAGACTCAACTTTTGATTAAAGAGGAAAATAAACTTATATCTTATAACTTTAAAAATAATAAAATTATTAAGTCTATTAATGGAAAGGGAAATATCACAATACTTAATAACGTAAAGGCGATAAAATTTCGAATACTAAAAAATAAATCTTTACTTGTTAACTTGAAAATATTTGATAAGGATAAGACATTTGAAAAACAAATACTTTTTTAATATATCGGGCTATATATATCCTTTTGTGATGGTCATATTTATGCTATATTTATCTTTAATAACAAACTACACGTTCCAATTTAGCGTTCAGCTAAAAACGTTAGATAATATTGAAGCTTATTATGAAAAGCAAATTAACTTATTTATAAAAAAGGAAGATATTTTTGAAAAATAACAATTTAGAGCCAATAATCCTTATAGGATTTATGGGTACTGGCAAAACAACTTTAGGTAAATATCTTGCTAAAGCTGAACACCTCACTTATGTCGATTTAGATGCCTATATCGTTCAACAAGAGAACAAAACAATTCCTAATATTTTTAAACAACTAGGTGAAAGTGGTTTTCGAGCACTAGAATATAAGTATTTAAAACAGTGTATGGATCGTTTTGATATCATTTCTACTGGTGGTGGCATTATAGAAAGTGATAAGTCATTTGACTTTTTAAAACAACAAACCAAAATTATTTGGTTAGATTGTGATTTGACAATTGTTTACAATAGAATCAAGAATGATAACAATAGACCAAATGCTAATAATAAATCACTTTTTGATTTAAAAAGCTTGTATTCATCTAGGGTTTCAAGATATAATGAAATCGCATTCATAAAAGTGAATAGTAGTAATTCTCTTTCAGATTTACACAAAGAAATCAAGAAAGAGTTAACATGCGAATGACCAGTATTAGAGAGAATGGCAGGTTATATTATATATAACATTAGACCATCGCCGAAGGTGCAAGTTTAACGAAACTCTCAGGCAAAAGGATAATACTGTGACGCATTCCTGGAGTGTCATAAACAGGGTAGATTAGTCTACTCTGTTTTTTTTATAAAATTTTTAGGAGGTTTCTTCATGTCTAACGAACTTAAACATACACCGCTTTACCAAAATTTTGTTGATAGCGGGGCTAAAATTGTGGAATTTGGTGGTCGGGCAATGCCAGTTCAGTTTTCAAGTATAAAAGAAGAACATAATGCAGTAAGAACTGAAATTGGCTTGTTTGATGTAAGTCATATGGGAGAAATTATTATTAAAGGTTCTGAAGCAGATAAATTAGTACAATATCTTCTTTCAAATGATATTGAAAACTTAACTACTACTAAAGCTCAATATACCGCGCTATGTAATGAAAATGGTGGGATTATTGATGATTTAATTACTTATAAATTAGATGAAAAAGTTTATCTATTAGTAGTAAATGCTGGAAATACAGATAAAGATTTTGAATGGATGAAAGAAAATGCTATAAATTTTGATGCAGAAGTAATTAATGCATCAAATGACTATGGTCAATTAGCAATTCAAGGCCCGAAAGCACGTGATTTGGTTAAACAACATGTTAACGTTGACGTAGCAGAAATGAAACCTTTTGATTTTAAACAAAACGTTGAATTCTTTGGAAAGAATGTAATCCTTTCACAGTCAGGTTATACAGGTGAAGATGGCTTCGAAATTTATTGTAATGCAGAAGATACACCTGACTTGTGGGAAAAAATTCTTGAATTCGATGTACAACCTTGTGGACTAGGTGCAAGAGACACATTAAGACTTGAAGCTGGACTGCCGCTACATGGTCAAGACTTAACAGAGTCTATAACACCATATGAAGCTGGTATCGCATTTGCCGCAAAACCATTGATAGAAGCTGACTTTATTGGCAAAAGTGTACTAAAAGATCAAAAAGAAAATGGTTCTAAACGCAGAACTGTAGGTATAGAAATGATAGACAAAGGCATTCCAAGAACTGGTTACACAGTCTATGATTTAGATGGCCATGAAATTGGTGAAATCACTTCTGGTACACAGTCACCATTAAGTGGTAAATCAATTGGGTTAGCTTTAATCAATCGCGATGCTTTTGAAATGGGTAAAGAAGTGATTGTACAAGTTAGAAAAAGGCAACTTAAGGCTAAAATTGTTAAGAAAAACCAAATTACTAAATAATCCAAAGGGGTGTTACTATGAGTCATCGTTATATTCCATTAACAGAGCAAGATAAAAAGGAAATGTTAGATACTATTGGAGCTAATTCTATTAAAGAACTTTTTGGAGACGTTCCAAAAGATATTTTACTGGGAAGAGAATTAGCTATACCTGATGCTGAATCAGAAACAACATTAAGTAAGCGATTGAGCAGAATCGCAAACAAAAATATCACCAAAGAAACGCATTCATCATTTTTAGGTGCAGGGGTATATGATCACTATGCTCCAGCTGTTGTTGATTCAATGATTTCACGTTCAGAATTTTATACTGCTTATACACCTTATCAACCAGAAATTTCTCAAGGTGAATTACAAGCGATTTTCGAATTTCAAACGTTAATTTGTGAATTAACTGATATGGATATAGCAAACTCGTCAATGTATGATGGTATTACAAGTTTTGCAGAAGCATGTATTTTAGCTTTCAACCAAACACGTAAAAACAAAGTTGTTGTATCAAAAGGACTACATTATCAAGCTTTACAGGTATTAAGAACTTATGTTAAAACACGTGAAGAATTTGAAATCGTTGAAGTTGATTTAGATGGCACGATTACAGATTTAGATAAGCTTGAAGCAACGGTTGATGATGATACAGCAACTGTTGCTGTACAATATCCAAACTTCTATGGTTCTGTTGAAGATTTAGAAAAAATCAATTCATTTATTGAAGACAAAAAGGCTTTAATGATTGTATACGCAAACCCGCTTGCATTAGGTTTATTAACACCTCCAGGTAGTTTCGGAGCAGACATAGTTGTCGGAGATACACAACCATTTGGTATACCCGCACAATTTGGTGGGCCTCATTGTGGGTTCTTCGCAACAACTAAAAAATTAATGAGAAAAATACCTGGCCGTTTGGTAGGACAAACCGAAGATGGAGATGGCAATCGTGGTTTTGTATTGACTTTACAAGCACGTGAACAACATATTCGTCGTGATAAAGCGACATCAAATATATGTTCAAACCAAGCATTAAATGCTTTGGCTTCCTCAATTTGTATGTCAGCTTTAGGTAAACAAGGTATTTATGATATCGCGGTACGAAACTTTGAAAATGCTAACTATGCAAAAGATCAATTCAAACAAGTCTGGTTTTGAAGTTGCTAATGGCACATCTTTTAATGAGTTTGTAGTTAAATTCGACAAACCAGTTAAAGAAGTTAATGATGCTTTAATTGAAGAAGGAATTATCGGAGGATTTGACTTAAGTGAAGCTTCTGAAGACTTTAATAATCATATGTTAGTTGCGGTAACAGAATTAAGAATGAAAGATGAAATAGACACATTTGTTAAGAAAGCGGGTGAATTAAATGGTAGTAAGTAAATCTAGTCCACTAATTTTTGAACGTTCTAAAAAGGATCGTTATGCATACTCGTTACCTCAGAAAGAAATTGATAATGGTGCTGTAGATAAATTATTAGATGATAAATTCATCAGAAAAAATAAAGCAGAATTACCAGAAGTTGCAGAATTAAATTTGGTTCGCCATTATACCGAACTCTCAAACAAAAACTTTGGCGTTGATTCAGGATTTTATCCATTAGGCTCATGTACGATGAAATATAATCCTAAAATTAATGAAAAAATTGCAAGAATACCAGGATTTGCAGAATCACATCCATTACAAGATGAATCACAAGTACAAGGCTCATTAGAAATTATTCATAGCCTACAAGAAGAGTTAAAAGAAATTACAGGTATGGATGAAGTTACATTACAACCAGCTGCGGGTGCACATGGTGAATGGACAGCATTAATGATTTTCAAAGCCTATCATCAAAAAAATGGCGAAGGTCACCGTGACGAAGTTATTGTTCCTGATTCGGCTCATGGTACCAATCCAGCTTCAGCTGCATTTGCAGGATTCAAAGCAGTTACTGTTAAATCAAATGAGCGCGGTGAAGTTGATATTGATGATTTGAAACGTTTAGTTAATGAAAAAACGGCAGCAATTATGCTAACTAATCCTAATACTTTAGGGATTTTTGAAAAGAATATTATGGACATCAGAAATATCGTTCATGAAGCAGGCGGCCTATTATACTACGATGGTGCAAATTTAAATGCAATTATGGATAAAGTAAGACCAGGTGATATGGGATTTGACGCTGTACACTTAAACTTACACAAAACATTCACAGGTCCTCACGGTGGCGGTGGACCAGGTTCAGGTCCAGTAGGTGTTAAGAAAGAACTAGCTAGTTTCTTACCAAAACCTATGGTTATTAAAGAAGATAACGAATATAAATATGATAATGATATTGAAAATTCAATCGGTCGCGTTAAACCGTTCTACGGTAACTTTGGAATTTATTTAAGAGCATATACTTACATTCGTACGATGGGTAATAAAGGTCTTGAAGAAGTTTCAGAAGTCTGCTGTGTTAAATGCTAACTATATTAAGGCTCGATTAAAAGACCACTTTGAAATACCATATGAACAATATTGTAAACACGAATTTGTGCTAAGTGGTTCTAAACAAAAAGAACACGGTGTGCGTACATTAGATATGGCTAAACGTTTGCTAGACTTCGGTGTTCATCCACCTACAATTTATTTCCCACTTAACGTGGATGAAGGTATGATGATTGAACCGACAGAAACTGAGTCAAAAGAAACTTTAGATTATTTCTGTGATAAAATGATTGAAATAGCTAATGAAGCTAAAGAAGATCCAGACAAAGTATTGGAAGCACCTCATACTACAATTATAGATAGATTGGATGAAACGAAAGCCGCACGTCATCCAGTATTGAAATTTGAAAATCTACGTTCAGAAAAAGAATAAAATTTTTGAGTAATGAATACTCATGCTCATAATAAAAGTACTACTCCGTTGAAATTATAATCGGAGTAGTACTTTTTTATATTAAATTCTTATGATTAATCAAAATCGTTTCATTATGTCAAAGTATCTTATATCAAATAACCATAGTTATTTTAAAAAGCAATAAATCCAGTAAGGAAACCGCGACTAAATTTTTGGATACATTTGTAGATATTAAAAATAGCGAATTATTCACCCATTAAGGTCAATAATCCGCTATAAAAATGAGTATGTAGAGTTAAGCTAATGTAAATCAAGTTTTATAAACACAATACTTATTTATACATTTATTTTTTCGACTTAATCTTACCAGTCCACTTTTTATATCCACCTTTTAACATGTAGATATCTTTATAACCATTCTTTCTCAATATTTTAGCAAGCACGATAACCCGCAATGCCATTTGCATCACATAGATAAATAGGTTGATCAGTTCTCAATCCCTGATATCTTTGCTTAAACGTTGTAATTGGAATGTTGCGTGCACCGTTAATGTGTCCGTAATCATAATCCACTTTTTCTCTTACATCAATAACTTGAGCTTTACGCAAACCATTATGGAATTCATTTTGGTTTAATTCAGTGACTGCTCTCTTGTTAAGAAGATAATTGATTAGCATGTAAGCGATGATTATTATTAATGCTCGCTAAAGGTATAAACCAAAAATTACTCATCTTGCATCCTCCCTAATTAACCGATATTATATATTATAAGACTGTTAGCACAATTTATCAAAATTTTTTATTTAATTTATTGGATAATGCTGACAAACTTAGACAATTAGTGCAAACGATAACATAAAATGAATATTAAAACAATTTAATTTATTGATTGGGGTTTTTAGTGTGACTGAATCTTGGAATTTTATAAATACAGGAAGTAACGATCCATATTTCAATATGGCAATGGACGAAGCGCTGCTTAATTTTGTTTCTAGGGGAGAAATTGATCCAGTTATTAGATTTTACACGTGGAATCCAGCAACATTATCTGTTGGTTATTTCCAAAGACTGACTAAAGAAATAGATATAGAAAAAGTACAAGAAAAGGGATATGGTTTAGTCAGACGTCAAACAGGTGGCAGAGGCGTGCTACATGACAAAGAACTTACATATAGTGTTATTGTACCAGAATCTCATCCGGAGATGCCCTCGACCGTAACAGAGGCATACAGAGTGATATCTGAAGGTTTGTTAGAAGGGTTTCAGGCTTTAGGCTTCGAAGCATCCTTTTCAATCCCTCGTTCAAAAGAAGAACGTGAGAAATTAAAACAACCAAGAAGCGCTGTATGTTTTGATGCTCCTAGTTGGTATGAGTTAGTTGTAGAAGGGCGTAAAATAGCGGGTAGTGCGCAGATACGTCAAAAAGGCGTCATTTTACAACATGGTTCATTGTTACAAGACGTCGACATTGATGATTTATTCGATATGTTCATTTTTAAAAACGAGCGTTTAAAAGATAAAATGAAACAATCTTTCGTAGAAAAAGCAGTGGCGATTAATGATATTTCAGACCGACATATTACAATACCCGAAATGGAAGAGGCTTTTGAAATAGGTTTCAAGAAAGGGTTGAATATTGATTTTAAACCACTAAACTTAACGCATAAACAACAAGAAGAAGTGAATAAACTTATTGAAAAATATAAAGCTGACGAATGGAATTATCGTAAATAAAATTATCGAAATCAAAAAATGTGAGGATACAGTCTTTAATGACTGTATCCTCACATTTTTTGTTACATATAAAGTTAGATAGATTTAAATAAAAGTTTTAAGAGTAAGATAGCGCAATAAAATTATTTTTTTCTATTGCGTCTTTTATATTTTCTTTGTGCGCGTTTATACTTTCGTTGATCTTCTGTTAAAAAGAAGAAGTAATATATCGCATATATAATCCCCGCAAATACAGCAAAACTAATTGCCATACTAACAAAACTGAATATAAACGAATCTAAATTGAGGATTAACCCAATTGTCGCGATTGCGATTATTATATAAAATATTGCTCGTTTCAATTTATAACACTCCTATTTAGTTGTTAACTCTGTTTATTATCGATACTAATGGTTGATAGGGCTTTTTGTCCTTTTTTAAGTTTCTTCTTATCTTTCTCGCTATAACCATCTCTAATGTCATTTATTGCTGAACTAAGGTCTTTATTTAATTTAGTGATGTTTTTCTTTTTACTCTTATCTTCATCACTCATTTTATCTTTATCAATATCATTTTCATATGTAGTGTGCGCAGAATCGATTTTATTCGTTATGTCAGTCAACTTACCAAGAATCTTTTTATCATTTTTATTTTTTGTTACATCACTTTCAATATCATTATATTGATCAACTGCTTTTGCTATATTTTGATAATATTTAGATGATGCTTTTAAATTTGTTACTTTCTTTTTATTGTTTTTAGCCTGTTTAATGTTTTCTTTGTCTTTCTTAAGTGAAGCAACGTTTGTTTTTTCTTTGTCGATAGTTTGTTCTAATTCTTGAATATTACTTTTTAATTTATGATTTTCATCACGAAGTTGTGTGGTCTTTTCTTCTAAAGGACCTAAATTTTGACTACCACAACCTACTAGTAAACATGAAGCACTTAATATAGCTATAATTTTTTTCTTCATAACTCTCTCCTAATTCAAAAACTATATATTCACATAATAATTATGCTATCATTTTAATGTATAAAAAGAAAATGTACAAATTTATTGAATAGGAGGAAGACAGATGACTAGAATAGAAAAACTGAATTCTGCCTTAGAAACAAAACATTTGGAAGCGATTGTTGTATTAACCGATTTTAATAGAAGGTATTTATCAGGATTCACAGGTACAAGTGGCGCGCTTGTTATTACAAAAGATAAAAACTTATTGATTACAGACTTTAGGTACATAGAGCAAGCAACTTCCCAAGCTACTCAATTTGAGATCATTAAACAAAAAGGTGGTCTCATAGAAGAAGTGAAAGCACAATTGGAAAAGTTAAACGTCCAGAATGTAGGCTTTGAAGGTGATTTAGTCAGCTATGATACATACTTACAATTAAGCAAATCCTACATTAGCTTAATCAGTGTTTCTGGTTTAATTGAAAAAATCAGAGAAGTAAAAGATGATAGCGAAATTAAACTTATTCAAAAAGCTGCTGAAATTGTTGATGAGACGTATGAGTATATCTTAACTGTTGCAAAAGCGGTATGACTGAACAGCAATTAAAAGCTAAATTAGAAAGTAAAATGTTAGAACTAGGCTCAGAAGGTACTTCATTTGATACAATTGTTGCCTCAGGTGTCAGAGGTGCGTTGCCACACGGTGTCGCAAGTGAAAAAGTTATTAATCAAGGTGAACTGATTACTTTAGATTTCGGTGCATATTATAAAGGTTATTCTTCTGATATCACACGTACGTTTGCTATAGGTGAACCAGATCCTAAACTCAAAGAAATATACAATATTGTCTTAGAAGCTAATATTAAAGGCATTGAAGCCGCTAAACAAGGTGTTACAGGCAAAGCTTTAGATGCTATCGCTAGAGATTATATTACTGGACAAGGATATGGTGATGCGTTTGGTCATTCCCTTGGACATGGGATAGGGTTAGATGTACACGAAGGACCCAATCTATCTAGAAAATCAGAAGCTAAATTAGAGATAAATAACTGTGTTACAATTGAACCTGGTATTTATTTAGACGGATTAGGTGGCGTTCGCATTGAAGATGACGTTTTAATTACAGAAAATGGTTGTGAATGCTTTACTAAATGCGCTAAAAACCTTATTATTTTATAGAAGACCTTATAATTGAGGAGGAAACTGAATGATTTCGGTTAATGATTTTAAGACAGGCTTAACAATTGCAGTAGATAATGGTATATGGAAAGTATTAGATTTCCAACACGTAAAACCAGGTAAAGGATCTGCATTTGTGCGTTCAAAATTACGTAATTTAAGAACTGGTGCTATTCAGGAGAAAACATTCAGAGGCGGCGAAAAAGTCGAAACTGCTATGATTGAAAATCACCGCATGCAGTATTTATATGCAGATGGTGATACACATGTTTTCATGGATAATCAAACTTTTGAGCAAACAGAATTAGCAGCCGATTATTTAGAAAATGAATTGAATTTCTTAAAAGCTAATATGGAAGTTCAAATTCAAACTTACGAAAGTGAAACACTTGGCGTTGAATTGCCAAAAACTGTTGAACTTACAGTAACAGAAACAGAACCTGGTATAAAAGGTGATACTGCTAACGGAGCAACAAAATCAGCTACAGTAGAAACTGGTTATACACTAAATGTGCCGTTATTTGTAAATGAAGGCGACACACTTATAATTAACACAGGCGATGGTAGTTATATTTCAAGAGGTTAACACTTATAAAAATAATCATATTTATTATTTTTAGTTTAGCCATATTTATTAATAACCTTTCCAATTCACGAAACGTTGGAAAGGTTATTTTATTTTTTCATTTTATAATAAACAAACGACTGTTATAGTAGTATTATTCAAAAGAATTTAAACTTTATATCAATTAATTACAATAACATGGCCCCATTCCATTAAAAAAACGTTATAATAAATAGAATTATCATTAAATTATATCTATATAGAACTTTATAAAGAATAAACACTTTATTATTGAAAGCATGTATATGCTTGAATTGAACATTTCACTAAAGTAAAATAAACTAGGTAAATGAAAACAATCTGAAGGAGTCAGTACTTATGAATTTTAAAGAAATTAAAGAATTAATAGAAATTCTTGATCAATCTAGCTTGACTGAAATCAATATAGAAGATAAAGGCAACGTTGTTAATTTAAAAAAAGAAAAAGAAACTGAAATCATTACACCTCAAATTTCACAACAACCAATGCAACAAGTTTCACCGCAACAAGGTGTAATGTCAGCTCCTGTAAACACGCAAAGTTCAGAGGAAGTAAATACAAACGCAGTGGAAGACAACTTACAAACAATTAATGCGCCAATGGTAGGGACATTTTATAAATCACCATCACCTGAAGAAAGTGCATATGTACAAGTTGGAGATTCAGTTACAAACGAATCAACAGTGTGTATCTTAGAAGCAATGAAATTGTTTAATGAAATACAAGCTGAAGTAACTGGAGAAATTGCTGAAATTCTAGTAGAAGACGGTCAAATGGTAGAGTATGGCCAACCGTTATTCAAGGTGAAATAATGAATAAAATATTAATTGCAAATAGAGGAGAGATTGCGGTAAGAATCATTCGTGCATGTCACGATTTAGGATTACAAACTGTGGCTATATACTCTGAAGGAGATAAAGACGCTTTACATACTCAAATTGCTGATGAAGCATATTGCGTTGGCCCAACACAATCTAAAGATTCTTATTTAAATATCCCAAACATTTTATCTATCGCAACATCAACAGGTTGTGACGGTATACATCCTGGCTACGGATTTTTAGCGGAAAATGGTGATTTCGCTGAACTATGCGAGGCCTGCCAACTGAAATTCATTGGACCAAGTTACGAATCTATCCAAAAGATGGGTATTAAAGACGTTGCTAAAGAAGAAATGAAACGCGCGGAAGTGCCTGTTGTCCCAGGCAGCGAAGGTCTTGTAAAGGATATCGACGATGCAAAAGGCATTGCCGATAAAATTGGTTATCCAGTTATTATTAAAGCAACTGCTGGCGGTGGCGGTAAAGGTATCCGTGTGGCTCGTGATGAAAAAGAATTGGAAACTGGCTTTAAAATGACACAACAAGAAGCGGAAACTGCGTTCGGTAATGGTGGTCTATATCTCGAAAAATTCATTGAGAATTTCAGACATATAGAGATTCAAATCATGGGTGATAGTTTTGGTAACGTTGTCCATTTAGGTGAACGCGATTGTACTATACAACGTAGAATGCAAAAACTTGTTGAAGAAGCGCCATCTCCAATTTTATCTGAAGAGAAACGTCAAGAAATGGGTAACGTCGCAGTCAGAGCGAGCAAAAGCTGTTAATTATGAAAACGCAGGTACAATTGAATTTATATATGATTTAGATTCTAATGATTTTTACTTCATGGAAATGAATACAAGAATCCAAGTTGAGCACCCAGTAACAGAAATGGTTACAGGTGTAGATTTAGTTAAATTACAATTAAAAGTTGCAATGGGCGAAAAATTGCCATTCAAACAAAAAGATATCAAAATAGAAGGTCATGCGATGGAATTCCGTATCAATGCTGAAAATCCATATAAAAACTTCATGCCTTCACCTGGTCAAATCACCCAGTATTTAGCACCAGGTGGCTTCGGCGTAAGAATTGAATCAGCATGTTATACTAATTATACGATTCCACCATATTATGATTCTATGGTTGCTAAGCTCATTGTGCATGAGCCAACTAGAGAAGAAACGATTATGACAGGTATACGCGCGTTAAGTGAGTATCTCGTTTTAGGTATAGATACTACGATTCCATTCCATATTCGTTTGTTAAATAATGAAATTTTCAGAAGCGGAGAGTTTAATACTAAGTTTCTTGAAAAATATAATATCATGGATGATCAAACTAAATAGGAGGTATGTGAAATGGTCAAAGTATCAGAAACCTCACATTCCAATTTAGGAAAAATAGAAATTGCACCTGAGGTATTAACAGTTATAGCAAGTATTGCAACAGCTGAAATAAAAGGGATACAAGGTCATTTTAAAGAATTAAAGGATAGTAGTATTGAAAGATTTACTAGAAAGCAACTGAGCAAAGGTGTTAAAGTTGATACAAGAGAAGATGGTATCTATATTGATGTCTATTGTTCATTGTCTTACGGTATCAATATTTCAGAAACAGCGAAAACAATCCAAAGTACCATTTTTAATTCTGTAACAACGATGACTACAATTGAACCTAGCCAAATCAATGTTCATATTACACATATTGAACCAACCAATTAAAATTATATAAGCAAATTTTACTTTAAATACATTTTGTAGATATGTAATAACGAATATTTCAATCTATTTGTTATTACGTTTCTCAAATGATTTACAAAAATACAATGCTTGAAGGAGTTTATAATGAGTCGAAAAGAATCCAGAACACAAGCCTTTCAAACTCTTTTTCAACTTGAAATGAAAAATAGCGAATTAACAATTGAAGAAGCAATTAGTTTTATTACAGATGAAAACCCAGACTTAGAATTCGATTTTATCAACTGGTTAGTAACTGGAGTAAAAGATCATGAAACGATTTTAGATGAAAAAATCCAACCATATTTAAAAGATTGGACACTAGACCGTTTATTGAAAACAGATCGCATTATTTTAAGAATGTCTACTTTTGAATTGTTACATAGTTCAACGCCACAAAAAGTAATTATAAATGAAGCTGTTGAATTAGCGAAACAATTCAGCGATGATGATCATTATAAATTCATCAATGGTGTATTGAGCAATATTGAATAAAAGAGTGATATAAAATGGCAGACTATTTAAGTGTTTCCGCATTAACTAAATATATTAAATACAAATTTGACCAAGATCCCCATTTACAATCTGTATTGATTAAAGGGGAACTGTCTAACTTTAAAAAGCATAGCAGTGGTCATCTTTATTTTAATGTGAAAGATAAAAACAGTGTCATTAGTGCAATGATGTTTAAAGGCAATGCTTCTAAAATTGATTTTGATCCTAAAGAAGGTGACGAAGTATTACTAGAAGCACGCGTTTCTGTTTATGAGCGTAGAGGAAATTATCAAATCTATGTTAATAAAATGCATATTGATGGGGTAGGTAATTTATACCAAAAATTAGAACAGTTGAAAAAGAAATTAACTAAAGATGGTTTTTTTGATCAAAATCATAAAAAGTTAATTCCTAAATTCCCCCAAAAAATAGCGGTGTTAACTGCGGGTACTGGAGCGGCAATTAGAGATATTCATACGACGATAAATAGTCGATATCCACTAGCTGAGCAAGTTCAAATTAATACTTTAGTACAGGGTGAACAAGCTAAAAATGATATAGTCGAAAAGATACAACAGGCTGATCAATTAAATGTTGATACAATTATCATAGGTCGTGGTGGTGGTTCTATAGAAGATTTATGGAACTTTAACGAAGAAGATGTAGTAAAGGCAATATATTTTTGTGAAACACCAATCATATCCGCTGTTGGACATGAAACTGATTTTACATTAAGTGACTTCGTAGCTGATGTACGTGTCGCTACACCAACACAAGCAACAGTAATGGCAACACCAGATCAATATGAATTACGTCAATATTTAAAGCAAACGAACCTTTCACTCACTCGTTTTATTAAACAACATATGCAACAACAAAGAAAACACTTGGAACATGTATCTTCATATTACAAGTTCCAAACACCAACTTTGTTATATGACCAACAAATTCAAAAACGTGATGATTTAGAAAAGCAGTTAAGCCTATCAATGAATTTAAGAATTAAAAATGAACAGCAACAATTGCAACTATTAACTAATAAGTTTAACTTGAAAAATTTCAAACAAAATATTAATAGAGAACAATTAACAAATAATCAAAAGCGTACAGATTTAAATAAAGTCATGAATAATTTTATTACCAATCAACAAAATAAACTTGCTAGTAAACTAGAAAGCTTAAATAATCTAAGTCCAACAAACACAATGTTACGTGGCTATACAATTGTGAATAAAGATGATGATGTAATAACAAGTACGAATGACTTAGCTGAAAATGATAACATTGTATTAACAATGAAAGATGGCGTTGTTGATGCACAAGTTAAGAAAGTAAGGTGTAAAGATGAGTAATAGTAATACACAAAGTTTTGAAGAAATGATGAAAGAACTCGAAGGCATCGTTCAAAAACTTGATAATGAAAATGTATCATTAGAAGAATCTTTAAATTTATATCAACGTGGTATGAAATTATCTGCAACTTGTGATGAAACATTGAAAGATGCTGAAAAGAAAGTTAATGAGCTCATGACTGATGAAAATGTTGAAAATGAGGAGACGATTGATAACGATGGAGAATAACAAGATGAATAATTTAATAGAAGAAATTAATCAAAAGTTATCTACAACAGTTCCAGAGTCTTCACTCAACACTAATATAGAAGAGAGTATGCGTTATTCTTTAGAAGCAGGCGGTAAACGAATAAGACCTGTCTTATTATTATTAACTTTAGATATGTTATCAAATGAATATAAATCCGGATTATCATCTGCCTTAGGATTAGAAATAGTCCACACATATTCATTAATTCACGATGATTTGCCACCGTTAGACAATGATGATTATCGTAGAGGCAAACTTACAAATCATAAAGTTTTTGGTGAATGGAAAGCGATACTTGCTGGAGATGCACTACTTACCAAAGCTTTTGAAATCATTACCAATGACTCAAATCTAACTGATACTGTTAAAATTAAGCTTGTTAAGCGTTTGTCATATGCGAGCGGACACTTAGGTATGGTAGGTGGTCAAGCTTTAGATATGCAAAGTGAAGGCTCATCAATAGATTTAAATACACTTGAAAAAATTCATAACGCTAAAACGGGTGCGCTACTTAAATTTGCAGTTATGGCCGCAGTTGATATTGCTGAACCAGAACAATCTGTGGCAGATTTGTTAGAAACATACAGTGAACATTTAGGTTTAATGTTTCAAATTAAAGATGATTTGCTAGATATCTATGGCGATGAAGCAAAATTAGGAAAAGCAGTAGGTAGTGATATCGAAAATGATAAAAGCACTTACGTATCTTTATTAGGACAAACTGGTGCAGAAGATAAGTTGAAGTTTCACGCTGATGCCGCTTATCAGTGCTTAAATGAATTACCGGAATCATATAATACTCAAGATCTTGAAGGTATTATTGAATTATTTAATAATCGTGAATCATAAATAGGATGCTTTAGATAATTATTTATAACGGTTCCCATCTTTAAATAATGTTCAGTTAATAAAATACTTAATAGCTCAAAGAATCATGCTACGTATATGTAGTGTGATTTTTTATTGAGTGAAAATATATTATTCAATAATTATTCATCAATTTAATGATTCTTTACATAATTTGCTGAAATTTTACAACTCATATTTGTATACCTTATAGTGACATTTTACTGATATATAGCATAATTAACGTGATATATTTAGCGATATTTCAAATTAACTTTAGTAGTAGAATTCTTATGCTTGTGGTAAAATAAATGTATAAATATTCGTTTACAGAGGTGCTATACATGGCTAAAAAATCAGTGAGACATATAAAAATACGAGAAATCATTTCAAATGAAAAGATAGAAACACAAGATGAATTAGTAAAGCGTTTAAATGAGTACGAATTGAACGTCACTCAAGCAACTGTTTCAAGAGACATTAAAGAGTTGCAACTTATAAAGGTACCGACTCCTGCAGGACAATATGTCTATAGTTTGCCAAATGATCGAAAATATCATCCTTTAGAAAAATTAGGTCGCTATTTAATGGATTCTTTTGTAAACATTGATGGAACAGGCAATTTATTAGTTCTAAAAACATTACCTGGTAATGCTCAATCAATCGGTGCAATTTTAGACCAAATTGATTGGGAAGAAGTTTTAGGAACTATTTGCGGTGATGATACTTGTTTAATTATCTGTAGAGATGATTCTGCGAGCGAAAAAATTAAGACACGCATCTTTAATTTATTATAAGTATAAGGAAGTGATATAAGGATGCTACAAACTTTATCTATTAAGCAATTTGCAATCATTGATGAATTAGAAGTGCATTTTGGTGAGGGCTTAACAGTATTAAGTGGTGAAACAGGTGCGGGTAAATCAATTATCATTGATGCAATTGGTCAACTCATTGGCATGCGTGCTTCTTCAAATTATGTAAGACATGGGGAAAAGAAATCAATTATTGAAGGTATCTTCGACATTGATGAGAGTAAAGAAGCTATTTCCATATTACGTGATTTATCAATTGATATAGACGAAGATTTTTTATTAGTTAAAAGAGAAATCTTTAGTTCTGGAAAAAGTATGTGTAGAGTGAATAATCAAATTGTTACACTACAAGACTTGCGAAAAATAATGCAAGAATTGTTAGATATACATGGCCGAGCATGAAACGCAATCATTATTAAAGCAAAAATATCATTTACAATTATTAGATAATTATGCAGAGGATACATATAAATCTTTGCTTGATGATTATGTGTCTACTTTTGATCAATATAAAGCTAAAAAGAAAGAACTTGAAGATTTGGAAACTGCGGATCAAGCACTGCTTCAGCGATTAGATTTACTTAAATTTCAATATGAGGAATTACAGGAAGCTCAATTAACTGATGGAGAAGTTTCACAACTTGAGACAGATATTAAACGCATTCAAAACTCTGAAAATTTAAGCCTAGCACTAAGCAATGCACATCTAACATTAACTGATGAACATGCAATTACCGATCGTTTGTATGAATTAAGTAACCGACTTCAATCAATTAGTGATATTTTGCCTGATAAATATGATCGTCTTAAAGAAGATGTAGATCAATTTTACTACACATTAGACGATGCGAAACATCAGCTATATGATGAACTCACAAACACTGAATTTGACGAACAGTATCTTAATGAACTAGAAGCTAGAATGAACGTCTTAAACAGCTTGAAACGCAAATATGGCAAAGATATTAGTGAGCTTATTGTTTACCAAGATAAATTGGATAATGAAATCAACAAAATTGAGAACTATGAAGAGAGTACGTCACAATTGCGTGAAGAAATAGAATCACTTTATGATAAAGTTTTCAAGTTAGGTAAAAAATTATCTCAAGAACGTCGTGTTGTAGCTCAATCACTGCGAGACAATATTGTGGATGAAATTCAAAACTTACAAATGAAAGACGCGAACTTAGAAATTTCCTTTAAACCATTAGATACACCTAACCGTGAAGGCATTGAATTTGTAGAATTTCTAATAAGCCCTAATAAAGGTGAACCGCTTAAAAGCTTAAATAAAATCGCTTCTGGAGGAGAATTATCTAGAATTATGTTGGCGCTCAAAACAATCTTTGTAAAAACAAGAGGGCAAACAGCGATTTTATTTGATGAAGTAGATTCTGGTGTTTCAGGTCAAGCAGACACAGAAGATGGCTCAGAAAATGAAAGACTTAGCACAACATATACAAGTAATCTGCATTTCTCATTTACCACAAGTAGCGACAATGAGTGATCAACATTTATTTATTAGTAAAGCTTCTAAAGATAACAGAACAACTACTCATGTTAAAGAATTAACCGGTGAAGAACGTATTGATGAAGTAGCAAGAATGATTTCTGGAGCAAGTGTTACTGAGCTTACACGTCAGAATGCTAAAGAAATGATAGAACAAAATCACCTTAATGATTAATAATGCGAACGTATAAATACTACTTTACTTATAGGGAAAGGTGTTGGTTTTCATGCAATATCAACATTTAATTGAACCGACTACAACTTTAAAAGGTAATATAGCCATTTTATATGCAAATGATGAAAAGATGCTTTCAGTCGTGATAGAAGCACTTACTTTAACAGATATAGAAGTGTTTTTATATGATACACATGATCTTACTGAAATTATTAGATCTTTTAATATAGACGCACGATTATTAAACAGAATTCACATTTATACATTTGATGATGAAAATGAATTATTTAAACAATGTGCACAAGATTTATCACGTGGTAAAGTTTCGATGTTAATGAAAGGTAATTTAACGTCTTCATCATTACTATCTTTTATTTTAAGCAATAAAAATTTTATAGAAAATCATGGTTTTCTAAGTCATGTCGCATGTTTCGATATACCAAATTATCATAAAACATTAATGATGAGTGATGTTGCTTTAAATATTTCACCTTCAGTAGAGGAAAAAAGACAAATTATTAAAAATTTGTCAGTATTTAGTAAGGCATTAGGTTATGAACAGTTTAAAGTAGGTTTATTATCATCTGTCGAAAAAGTTACAAGGAAAATCCCATCTTCTACGGATTCTGAAAAAATCAAAAATATTTTTAATAGAGATGCGGATGATTATTTAATTGTTGACGGTCCTCTAGCTTTTGATAATGCAATCAGCATGGAAAGCGTTATTAAAAAGAATATAAAGTCTACTGTAGTTGGTGACGTCGATGCTTTGCTTGTATCACATATTGATGTTGGCAACGCGTTATACAAGTCATTCACATACTTTGGTGGTGCACGTGTAGCAAGCCTAGTTTTAGGCGCAAAATTTCCAATTGTACTTACTTCTAGAGCTGATAATAAACAAAACAAACTTGATTCATTATTGTTAGCCCTAAAAGTTTTAAATTGACCTTGCTATGAAAGGCTCATTTTACTTGTTGCGATATAAAATAGGTTATTAATTTTATATTTTGTCTATTTGATGTAAAATATAAGTGGATATTATAAATAGTTTAATATAATCCTTTTATGTGCGATGACTTTTTCAAAGTTGACTATTTATTTCAATTTTGAAGCCGGTAATCTAGCCGTTGCATAATAATAAAATCTATGTTCCTTGAGCAGTTAAAGTTAATAACTTTCTATTTTATTTTCAATAAAGAAGGTGGGGCAATGTCTCAAATTTTAGTGCTTAATTTAGGAAGCACATCTTCTAAGGTTGCTATTTATACAGATGCGTATTGCAATTATAATGAAACAATACGGCATGACCTCGAAATTACTTCCTTAAATTTGATAGAACAAATCAAACATCGACGATTTGAAATTGAACGTTTTGTAAAAAATGTAGTCGGTGTGAATTTTAGTGACTTTGATGGCATTGCGTGTAGAGGGGGATTATTGAAACCCATACGTGGTGGCGTTTATACAATCAACGAAACGATGTATAATGAACTTCGAACATTTAAATATGGTGACTATGCATCTAACTTAAGTGGGGTTATCGGTTACGAATTAAGTCAAGATCTTCAAATACCTGTTTTTACAATTGACCCTGTAGTTGTAGATGAATTAATGGATATTGCTAGAGTTACAGGTATCAAAGATATTAAGCGAAGGTGTATTTTTCATGCATTAAACCAAAAAGCTGTTGCAAGCTTATATGCAAATTCATCCAGTAAAACTTATAAACAAGTTAACGTTATTGTTGCTCATATGGGTGGTGGTATAACTGTTGGCGCACATAAACAGGGTCTTGTCGTTGATGTGAACGAAGGCTTGCTAGGCGAGGGTCCTTTTAGTCCTGAACGGGCAGGTTCTATACCAAATGATTTGTTATATGAATATGGTTATAAACGCAATTTTACACCACAAGAAATGAATCACTTTTTGAGCAAAGAAGGTGGTTTTGTTAATATGTTTAAAACAAATGATTTAAAAGTGTTATCACATAAATATGAATCAGATAGTGATGTAAAACTAGCGTTTGATGCATTAGCATATCAAGTCGCGAAAGCGATTGGTGAACGCGCAATCGTTTTTAAAGGAAACGTTGATCAAGTTATCCTTACTGGCGGACTGAGTTATAATAAAATATTAACATCCTTAATCCAATCTTATGTCGATTGGATAGCACCGGTGACAATCTACCCCGGTGAAAAAGAAATGGACGCTTTAGCGACTCGCACATCGCTTGTTTTAGAAGGTATAGAAAGTGCTAAAGTTTATAGTTAGGAGTGCAAGCATGTCAGAAGAAAAATATGATTTAGTAATATTAGGCGGAGGTACAGCGGGTTATGTCTCGGCAATTCGAGCATCTCAACTAGGAAAAAAAGTTGCACTTGTAGAAAAGTCTTTACTTGGAGGCACTTGTTTACATAAAGGATGTATCCCAACAAAAGCACTTTTAAAATCAGCTGAGGTTTTGCATACAGTTAAAAACTCAAGTGAATATGGTGTTGATATAAATGATTTTAAATTGAACTTTTCGCGCGTTCAAGAACGTAAACATGAAGTCGTTAATCAAATGTTTAACGGTGTGAAACATTTGATGGACCATAATAAAATCGATGTATTTAATGGTACTGGTCGTTTATTAGGGCCTTCCATTTTTTCACCGCAAAGTGGTACAGTTTCAGTAGAATTTGAAGATGGTGAGTCAGAATTAATTCCGAATAATAACGTGCTAATTTGTACTGGTTCTCAACCAATGGAACTACCATTTTTGCCATTTGATCATAATATCGTTCTTTCTAGTGATGACATTTTAAATCTTGAGCAACTACCAAATTCTATCGCAATTGTTGGAGGCGGTGTAATTGGTTTAGAATTTGCATCATTACTAGTAGATTTTGGTGTCGAGGTATCAGTGATTGAAGTCGGAGATCGTATTCTACCAACTGAAAGTAAATCAGTAGCAAAAGTATTAAAACAAGAATTATCTAAGCGTGGTGTAACGTTTTATGAAAACACTCAACTAGGTGAAGAAAATATTGTAATTGATGAAAATAAGATAACAATAATATTAAATGAAAAGTCGGTTACATTTGACAAAGCACTCGTTTCGATAGGTCGTAAACCGAACACTGATGATATCGGCCTAAATAATACTAAAATCAAGTTGACTGATAAAAAGCACATCATCGTCAATGAATATCAACAAACTGAAGATAAGCATATTTACGTCGCGGGTGATTGTATCGGTAAATTGCAACTTGCACACGTAGGTTCAAAAGAAGGAATGATTGCGATTGATCATATGTTTGATGCATCGCCATTACCGATAGATTATCAAAAAATGCCAAGATGCGTTTATAGTCAACCCGAAGTAGCGAGTATTGGCAAAAATATAGAAGAAGCCAAAGCAGAAAATATTAAAGCACGCACAGTAAAAGTGCCGTTTAAAGCAATTGGTAAAGCTGTAATTGAAGACACACAAAATCAAAGTGGTTTTTGTGAAGTCGTAATCGATCAAGAAAATGATACTGTATTAGGGCTGAATATGATTGGACCTCATGTCACAGAACTGATTAATGAAGTGTCGTTATTCCAATTTATGAATGGCTCAACATTAGAACTTGGTTTAACAACCCATGCACATCCTTCTCTTTCTGAAGTGTTAATGGAATTAGGATTAAAAGTTGAGAATAGATCGATTCACGTTTAATAAGGAGGCAATAAAATGTTTGATTATAAATCTGTAGGCTTAGAAAAAGAAGACCTACAAGCAATGTACAAATGGATGGACTTAGGTCGTAAAATAGATGAACGTATGTGGCTATTAAACCGTGCGAGCAAAATCCCCTTTGTCATTAGCTGCCAAGGACAAGAAGCAACACAAATAGGTATGGCTTATGCTATGCAAAAAGGTGATATTTCTTCACCTTATTATAGAGATTTAGCGCTTGTAACTTATTTAGGTATGACACCTCTGAATTCTATGTTAGCCGCTTTTGGTAAACGTGATGATATCAATTCAGGTGGAAAACAAATGCCTTCTCATTTTGGTCAAAGTGACATAGGGATGCTTTCTCAAGGTTCTCCGGTAGGAACTCAAATTTTACACGCTGTTGGTGCCGCTTTAGCTTTGAAAATGGATAACAAAGCAAACATAGCAATGACAACTGTCGGTGAAGGTAGTTCCAACCAAGGTGATTTTCACGAAGGATTAAACTTTGCAGGAGTACATAAATTACCGTTTATTTGTGTAATTGAAAACAATAAATATGCAATTTCAGTTCCTGATTCACTTCAATATGGTGCTGAAAAACTTTCTGACCGTGCTATTGGCTATGGAATACATGGCGAGCATGTGGATGGAAATGATCCAATAGCTATGTATAAAGTAATGAAAGAAGCTAGAGAACGTGCTTTAAATGGCGGTGGATCAACACTAATAGAAGCTATGTGTACGAGAATGACTGCTCATTCATCTGATGATGATGATAAATACCGTTCAAAAGAAGAACGCGATGAACTTAAATCTTTAGATTGTAACCTTAAATTCAAAGCATTTTTACTTGAAGAAGGTTTTATTGATGAAGGTCTGGTTAGATGATTTAGAAAAAGAACATAAAGAAATAGTCAACCAAGCAACTAAGGAAGCTGAGCAAGCACCTTATCCATCAGCAGAAGAAACTTATACACACGTTTACGAAGAAGGAGGCTCAAACAATGGCTAAATTATCCTATTTAGAAGCTATCCATCAAGGGCTAGACCAATCAATGGAAAAAGATAATGACGTTTTCGTATTAGGAGAAGATGTCGGTATAAAAGGCGGCGTATTTGGAGTCACTTTAGGATTACAAGAAAAATATGGTGAGGCACGTGTATTAGACACGCCATTAGCAGAATCTAATATAGTTGGTACAAGTATAGGCGCCGCAATGTTAGGTAAACGTCCTGTTGCTGAAATTCAGTTCGCTGATTATATTTTACCTGCTACAAACCAAATCATTAGTGAAGTCTGCTAAGATGAGGTACCGTTCCAATAATGATTGGCAATGTCCCATTACAATTCGTGCGCCGTTTGGTGGCGGAATTCATGGTGCACTTTATCATTCACAAAGCGTTGAAGCGATATTTGCATCGACACCTGGATTGACTATTGTTATACCGTCTACACCTTATGATGCAAAAGGTTTATTATTGTCATCAATTGAGACGAATGACCCAGTGCTCTTCTTTGAACATAAAAAAGCATATCGATTATTAAAAGAAGAAGTACCAGAAGACTATTATACTGTGCCTATCGGTAAAGCTGATGTAAAACGTGAAGGTGATGATATAACTGTTTTCACTTATGGTTTATGTGTGAATTACTGTATCCAAGCAACAGATATGTTATCTGAAGATGGTATTAATGTAGAAGTTGTTGATTTACGTACAGTTTATCCTTTAGATAAAGAAACAATTATTGAACGTGCTAAATTGACTGGTAAAGTATTATTAGTTACAGAAGATAACTTAGAAGGTAGTATTATTTCTGAAGTATCTGCGATTATATCTGAAAACTGTTTATTTGATTTAGATGCACCTATAATGAGACTTGCGGGACCTGATGTTCCATCAATGCCATTTGCACCAACTCTCGAAGACGAGTTTATGATCAATCCAGATAAGATAAAAATTAAAATGCGAGAACTCGCAGAATTTTAAGGAGGCACAATCATGGAAATCAAAATGCCTAAACTCGGTGAAAGTGTGCATGAAGGTACAATAGAACAATGGCTTGTATCTGTAGGAGATACTGTTGAAGAATATGATCCATTATGCGAAGTTATCACTGATAAAGTGACAGCAGAAGTGCCATCTTCATTTTCAGGAACAATTAAAGAAATTATAGTAGAAGAAGGCACAACAGTAGCGGTAAATGAAGTCATATGCCTTGTTGATATTGGTGATGAATCGCAAGAAACAAACAATTCAAATACACAACAAACAACAGAATCTAATGAACCTCAAGAGGTTGCTTCAAATGATATAGATGATAATGTTAATAGCGCTTCACATGAAGATAAACCCAAAAACAATGGTCGCTTTTCACCAGTGGTATTTAAACTTGCTTCAGAAAATCAAATCGAGTTATCTGAAGTGATTGGTACTGGTTTTGAAGGTCGAGTTACGAAAAAAGATATTGAAAAAGTAATTAAAGAAGGTACGAACAAAACACCTTCAACAGTTGTAGCACCTAAAGATTCACCTAAAGTTACAAAACAAGCGTATTACAATGAACCTTCTCCAGGGTCAGCAATTCCAGTTAATGGTGTTCGTAAGCAAATCGCTCAAAACATGGTAAATAGTGTCAATGAAATACCGCATGCATGGATGATGGTAGAATCGGACGCTTCAAATCTAGTAAAAACACGTAACTATCATAAGCAAAGCTTCAAAGAAAGTGAAGGATATAATTTAACTTTCTTTGCATTTTTCGTAAAAGCTGTTGCAGAAGGGCTAAAAGCGTATCCACTGTTAAATAGTAGCTGGTCAGATTCAGAAATTGTTATGCATAAGGATATTAATATTTCTATCGCTGTCGCAGATGAAGACAAATTATATGTCCCTGTAATTAAAAATGCAGACGAAAAATCAATTAAAGGTATTGCCCGTGAAATTAACGAGCTTGCAAATAAAGCGCGTAACAAAAAATTACGTTCTGAGGATATGCAAGGTGGTACGTTTACTGTGAATAATACTGGAACATTTGGTTCTGTTTCATCTATGGGTATCATCAACCATCCTCAAGCGACAATATTACAGATTGAATCTATTATTAAAAAACCTGTCGTTATTGATGATATGATTGCAATTCGCAATATGGTTAATTTATGTCTATCGATTGATCATCGTATATTAGATGGTCTTCAAGCAGGTAGATTTATGAATTTTGTAAAAACACGTATTGAACAATATTCAATTAAACATACAAGTATATATTAATATATTTAACTTTGTAGACTAATTAATTTTCAAGTTTAAAAAATGAGTGTGAGACAAAAGTTTCACACTCATTTTTCATTTAATTTTTCTGGTTTAACATGTGTTTTATCAACCGTCCGCGATATAATTTTTATGAATTTAAGCAATATTATTATATATTATAATCACACATGTTGAAGTATTGCGCATATATTAGTAGAATAAAAGTAATAATTCAGAAATGAAAGGTGACGTTATTATGGATTTAAATTTTGATTTATATATGACTGATGTTGTTAATCAAGCAAGAAATGAAATAGAACAGGCTGGATATGAGCAATTAACATCTCCAGAAGAAGTAGATAAAGTATTACAACAAGATGGAACGACACTTGTGATGGTTAACTCAGTATGTGGTTGTCTTGGTGGTATTGCTAGACCAGCGACAACGCATGCTTTACATTACGATAAAACACCAGACCGCCTTGTAACTGTATTTGCGGGTCAAGATAAAGAAGCAACACAACAAGCAAGAGATTATTTTGAAGGTTATGCACCATCAAGTCCATCGTTTGCATTAATCAAAGATGGTAAAGTTGCCCAAATGGTAGAACGTCACCAAATTGAAGGTCATGACGTAATGGATGTCATTACTCAATTACAAAACACATTCGACACTTATTGTGACGAAAAATAGAGGGATTAATACATGACACGTTTGAATCCATACCGCATCGGATTTAGAACGATAAAGACTGCAATTGGAATGGCACTAGGTATTATTATTGCAAAATTAATTGGTTTAGATAATTTTGCATCTAGTGCCATTTTAGTGGTTCTTTGTATTAAACATACAAAGGTGCATTCACTACAAGCAATTGTATCTCGTTTTGTATCTTGTCTTATGATACTCGCACTTGGTTCTATTATTTTTAATTTATTAGGACAAAACGCAATTGTTTTAGGTATCATTGTGCTACTTTTTATTCCTTTAACTGTTGTATTTAAAGTTCAAGAAGGTGTTGTTACAAGTTGTGTTATCTTACTTCATGTTTTCAATGCTAAAACGATTGATATGGATTTATTTTTCAATGAAATTATCTTATTAATTGTTGGTCTCGGTATTGCATTCTTAATGAATGTTATTATGCCAAGCTTAGATAGTAATTTAAAACAGTATAAACAACAAATTGAAAATCAATTTACTGAAATTTTTCAAATGTTCAGTAAGGCTTGTACAAGTCCAAACCCAAGCTTAGATATATCCTTTGAGAAGTTAAAAGTTACGATTCGCAAAGCTAAATCAATCGCATTTAGAGATGTTAAGAATCACTATGTTAGAAATGAAAATTCTTATTATCATTATTTTGATATGCGGGAAGAACAGTTAGAGCTGTTACGAAGAATGGCTCTAATCCTTCAAAATATTGAAACAAAAGATTGCTTATTATCCAAAATATCTAATTTATTTGCTGAAGTAGGGACAAATGTAAATAGTAATGATTATACTGCATTACGATTGCATTCGTTATATGAAATTCGAATAGAATTAAATGAATTAGAGTTGCCTACGTCACATGAAGCTTTTCGAACACGTGCAAACTTATTACAACTTTTAAATGAACTTGAATCATATTTATTACTAAAATCACAATTTGGATCATTAAGATTACATAATGATTCTAAAATCGCAACATCCTAAATAATAAAGCCATACAAAATTCTTTTGATTTAAGAATTTTGTATGGCTTTATTCATTTTCTACTGTACTTATTAACTATACATATATTAGTGATTCATCGCTTTTAATAATAAAATAACGTTTAATTAAAAATTGATACTTTCAAAAACCATTATAATTAATTCACTAATGGTACGACACTTGTCAATACCAATGCAAGAATAATAGCTACTAACATGACTATAATAATGACTCTTAGAACTTTGTTGTTACCCAAAGATGATTCCTCCAAATCTAGAATATGGAATTGAAATATAGATAAAACACACTGTATATATCAATATAATTCAATTACAACACATTCAATTTCAAACTACTTTATAAGTTTATTATATCATACGCACCCTCTAGAATTGAAACATATTAGTTTTGCTTATGTACACATTTCGTTACACTTAAACGTATGGCATATAAATAATGGAATGGGGATTTTTAAATGATAAATAAACAACGACTCCTAGATACTTTTTTGGAATTAGTGCAAATTGATTCTGAGAGTGGCAATGAGATTGAAATTCAACGGTTACTTAAATCTAAGTTTGAAAAATTGGGATTAAAGGTAGTTGAAGACCATGTTGGTCAACATGAAAATTTAGGAGCAAATAATTTAATTTGCACATTAGAGGCGACGACAAATGATGAAAATATAGATAATATCTATTTCACGAGTCATATGGATACAGTTGTGCCTGGTGTTAATGTAAAGCCGATAGTTAAAGATGATGGTTACATCTATTCAGATGGAACTACAATTTTAGGTGCTGATGATAAAGCTGGATTAGCTACTATTTTAGAATTAATTTACATATTAAATGAACAAGACATAGCACATGGTAAGATTCAATTTGTACTTACTGTTTCGGAAGAATCTGGTTTAGAAGGTGCGAAAGCATTAGATACATCTTTACTCGATGCCAAATATGGCTATGCTATCGATGCAAGTGTAGACGTAGGGACAACTGTTATTAATGCACCCACACAAATGAAAATTAATACTACAATTCATGGTAAAAAAGCTCACGCGAGTGTACCTAACAAAGGTGTAAGTGCGATTAATATTGCCGCTAAAGCTATAAGTGCGATGAAATTAGGTCAGATAGACGAATATACCACAGCAAATATAGGCCGTTTTGAAGGCGGATCTGCAACTAACATTGTAGCTGACAAAGTAACACTTATGGCTGAAGCCCGATCACACTCAGATGAAAGTATAAATGCTCAAGTAACTCATATGAAATCTGTTTTTGAAGAAACAGCAGAAAAATATGGTTGCTCAGCTACAGTTGAAATAATTAATAGTTATCCTGGCTTTAAAATTGCACAAGATGCCACAGTTACTAACGTAGCTAAAGCCAGCGCAATTGCATTAGGGTTAACACCGAACACAGTTATGGTCGGCGGGGGTTCTGATGGTAATATAATTAATCAATTAGGCATACCAACTGTCATCTTAGGCGTGGGTTACGAGCACATCCATACAACTGAAGAACGTATGTCAATTGATGCTTTAAATCTTCTAGCAGAACAGCTTATAAAAATAGTTGAAATAATTACTCAAAAATCTGAAAACTGATTAAGTGAATATGAGTGATGCTTTGTGATACAATATATGAGAAAACTTTAATAAGAGAGGTTAGTTAAATGACACAACAAATTGGTGTAGTAGGTTTAGCCGTAATGGGTAAAAACCTTGCTTGGAATATTGAATCACGAGGATATAGCGTTTCAGTTTTTAACCGTTCATCTTCTAAAACAGATGAAATGGTAACAGAATCTGAAGGTAAAAATATACATCCGACGTACTCTATAGAGGAGTTTGTGAATTCTCTAGAAAAACCCCGTAAGATTTTATTAATGGTGAAGGCAGGACCGAGCAACAGATGCAACAATCGATAGCTTATTACCATTACTAGATAATGATGATATTTTAATCGATGGTGGTAACACTAATTATCAAGATACAATCAGACGTAATAAAGCACTAGCTGAAAGTGGTGTTAACTTCATCGGAATGGGCGTTTCTGGTGGTGAAGTTGGCGCGCTTACTGGTCCTTCATTAATGCCTGGTGGACAACAAGAAGCATTTGATAAAGTTAAAGACATTGTAGAAGCAATCTCTGCTAAAGCTGAAGATGGCGCCGCATGTGTAGCTTATATTGGACCTAATGGTGCCGGTCACTACGTTAAAATGGTGCACAATGGTATTGAATATGCAGATATGCAGTTAATTGCTGAAAGTTACGCAATGATGAAAGACTTACTTGGTATGTCTCATGAAGAAATTTCACAAACATTCAAAGACTGGAACGTCGGCGAACTTTCAAGTTACTTGATTGAAATCACTGGTGACATCTTCACTAAATTAGATGATGATGGTAATGGTCCATTAGTTGAAAAAATCATGGATACAGCTGGCCAAAAAGGTACAGGTAAATGGACTTCTATTAACGCTTTAGAATTAGGTATTCCATTAACAATTATTACTGAATCAGTATTTGCACGCTTTATATCTTCAATCAAAGAAGAACGCGTGAATGCTTCTAAACAATTAAATGGACCAAGTACTAAATTTGAAGGTAACAAAGAAGAATTCCTTGAAAAAATCCGTAAAGCGCTGTATATGAGTAAGATTTGTTCATACGCACAAGGCTTTGCTCAAATGAGAAAAGCTAGTGACGACAATGAATGGAATTTAAAACTTGGAGAGCTTGCTATGATTTGGCGTGAAGGTTGTATTATCCGTGCGCAATTCTTACAAAAAATTAAAGAAGCATATGATAATGATACAGAATTACAAAATCTATTATTAGACCCATACTTCAAAGATATCGTAACAAACTATCAAGATGCATTACGTGATGTTGTAGCTACTGGTGTACAAAATGGTGTTCCAACGCCAGGTTTCTCTGCAAGTATTAACTATTATGATAGTTATCGTTCAGAAAACTTACCAACTAACTTAATTCAAGCGCAACGTGATTATTTTGGTGCACACACTTACGAACGTAAAGATCGTGAAGGCGTATTCCATACACAATGGATTGAAGACTAATAAACATCTTTATATTAACATTATAAAAGACGTGAAACTACTTCGCGTTTGAAACTACTAGCAAAGTCTACGGACTTTACTAGTAGTTTTTTTATGTAAATTTTTAATAACAGCTTTAGTATTACATTAAATTTCCAAGTAATGGCATTTAAATAAGAAAAAGCTAACCCATGATTACAAAAAATGCAAACTTTGTGCAATCGTTTGCACAAATCCTTTGACTTTCCCTTTATACTTAATTATCATTATAATTATAGTTTTGAAAACGCTTTAATTATATACATTAGCAAAGGATGACTCAACTTGGTAACTATAAAGGATGTTGCAAAAGCAGCAAATGTAGCACCATCGACAGTTTCACGTGTCATTAGCGGTAACAATCGTATAAGCGATGCTACTAGATTAAAAGTATTAGCGGTGATGGAAGCATTAGGCTACCAACCAAATCATGCGGCCCGAACATTAGTTACAAAAAAATCTAAAACAATAGGTATTATTCAAAAAAGCGGGCGTAATGAAACAAGGCAAAATCCATTTATTATAGATGTCCTTTCAGGTATATATAAATCATGCAAAGCACATGGTTATGCAACAATATCTACCACAAATGAGCAATATGAAAATATAGAATTAGAAGTAAGTCACATGATTTCTTATCATGCAGTAGATGGCTTTATTTTATTATACTCAAAAGAAAACGATAAGATAGAACAAATACTTGCTCAACATAATATGCCGTACGTCGTCGTGGGGAAACCCTTATCTAATCAACAAGTCATTCATATAGATAATAATAATGTTGAAGCGACGGAGCAATTAACACGCTATCTCATAAGTCTTGGTCATAGTAAGTTTTTATTTTTAGCTGAACGTGGAAATTATGAAGTTGTTAAAGATCGAATCAAAGGATTTACTAATGTCCTTAAACAACATGCACAAGTAGGTCTTATCGAATATTTTGATATGAACTACCAAAGCATAAAATCTTATTTTCATTATTTACTCACACATAATGAACTATCTTCAGTCATTATTACATCAGATACGATGCTCAATCATATTGTGCTTAGCGTATTGTATGAACTACAACTTCGTGTGCCAACAGATTTACAAACAGCAACCTTCAATGATTCTTACTTAACTGAATTTGCGGCGCCACCACAAACCGCGGTCAATATTCATCCTGACTTATTAGGTGAAGCAGCAGGCGACGCTATCATTCAATTAATTAGTGGAGAACATATTGTCGATTTTAATAAAGTTATTCCAACAGATATTATTAAAAGAGTCTCAACTCAATATTTAACAAAGGAGCAATAATATGAATAAACAGTGGTGGAAAGAGGCAGTAGCATATCAAGTTTATCCTCGAAGCTTTAACGATTCAAATAACGATGGCATTGGAGATTTACAAGGAGTTATTGAAAAACTAGATTATATACAAGATTTAGGTATCGATATCATTTGGTTAAGCCCGATGTATAAATCACCAAATGATGATAATGGTTATGATATTAGTGATTATCAAGATATCATGGATGAATTTGGAACGATGGATGATTTTGATCAATTATTAGATGGTGTACACCAACGTGGTATGAAACTCATTTTAGATTTAGTAGTCAATCATACATCAGATGAACATCCATGGTTTATAGAATCTAAATCGAGTAAAGATAATCCAAAACGAGATTGGTATATCTGGAAAGATCCAAAAGCTGATGGATCTGAACCTAATAATTGGGAAAGTATATTTAATGGTTCTACATGGGAATATGATAAAACAACAGGTCAATATTATTTCCATTTATTTAGTAAAAAACAACCTGATTTAAATTGGGAAAATAAAGACGTTAAAGCGACTGTCTTTAACATGATGAACTGGTGGTTTGAAAAAGGAATTGATGGCTTCAGAGTGGATGCAATTACCCATATTAAGAAAACATTTGAAGCCGGAGATTTACCAGTTCCTGAAGGCAAAACATACGCGCCTGCATTCGACGTAGATATGAACCAACCAGGCATACATGATTGGTTACAAGAAATGAAGGATGAATCCTTAAGTCATTACGATATTATGACAGTAGGAGAAGCAAATGGTGTGAATCCTGATAATGCTGATGAATGGGTCGGTGAAGACAAAGGTAAGTTTAATATGATTTTCCAATTTGAGCACTTAGGTTTATGGAATACTGGCGATATTAAATTTGATGTTAAAGCATATAAAGATGTGTTAAATAGATGGCAAAAGAAACTTGAAGATGTAGGCTGGAATGCATTGTTTATAGAAAATCATGATCAACCTAGACGTGTATCTACATGGGGTGATGATGAAAGATTTTGGTATGAGTCAGCTACAAGTCATGCGGTTGTATATTTCTTACAACAAGGCACACCATTCATATATCAAGGACAAGAAATCGGTATGACCAATTATCCATTTGAAAGTGTGGAAACATTTAATGATGTTGCTGTAGTGAACGAATATAATATCGTTAAGGCTCAGGGTGGTGATTTAACAGAACTGTTAAACAAACACAAAATGGAAAATAGAGATAATTCTCGTACACCAATGCAATGGACTAATGCTATAAACGGTGGATTTTCTGAACATGAGCCTTGGTTCCCAGTTAATCCTAATTACACTGAGATTAATGTATCATCACAGCTACAAGATTCTGATTCAATTTTAAATTTTTACAAATCTCTGATTCAAGTAAAAAAATCACATGATATTTTTACATATGGCACTTTTAATCTGATAGATGCTGAAAATGACCGTGTATTTGCTTATATTAGAGAATTAGAAGGAAAACGTGTCCTTGTAGTAGGAAATTTAACTGATAAGTCTGCCTCGTTGGCATTCAATGAAACGATAAATGAAAATAATATTAAACTGCACAATTACAAAGATAACAAATTGAATTTAACTGCATTACGTCCATTTGAAGCTTTTGTAATAGCTTTATAAAAAATTAATTTATTTAAGTCTACAAAAAACCTCTAACGATATTTGAATTATTTTGAATTCAAATTATGTCAGAGGTTTTTTATAGTTCATTGTCATGATATTGTTCTTGATCTACAGGCATCCATAGCTGAACTTTAGTGACAAGCATCATCAAAAGATAATTCTAAGGGATAAACTTCCACATACAGGCTGTTATGCTCATATGGCGGGGTCATTTGAAGGCTTGTTTCGATGTAATACCAAGCTTCGTTAATGACATAGTCTAAATCACCTTGTAAGTTAAATTTAGCATATTGTCTTTCAGGTAGGAAACGGCTTTCTAAGTGTGCGGGGTATCTTTCACTTGGTACACCCACAAATATTTCCATACCTTGATCTAATGGACAATTGACTACAAATAACTCATGTGGACTTACATCATTATAACGTTGAAGCTCTTTAATTTTTCCATCGACTAATAAATCTTCTAAAAAGTCAGGTACTTTATATGGATTTTCTAATTCATCTGCATCTAAAAATCGATTGTAACCTACTAATGATAGGCCCTGTGTATCTTCTAATCTGTAATTATAAGGTGCAGTTTCAGTTGTTGTCAGTTTTATATAAAGTCTTGGTTGCATTTTAAGTTCATCGCGTTTGGTATTCACTTGGATGGGTGACACCCCGTGAAAATCACTGAAATCATTTGCGAACGCGTTTGTATCACTATAATTGTATTTTTTAGCTACGTCCATTAAACGACTTGAACCACTAATAATCTCTTTTGTCGCTAAAGTCATTCTACGTGACCTCGCATATTCACTTGGAGACTGACCAACAATCATTTTAAATGATTGATCAAGATGATAAGGTGAAAGACCAACGTAATCACTGAGTTCTTGCAAATGAAAAGGCTCTAGCAAATGATCTTCTATATAAACAATTGCCTGTTGTATTTGCTTGATAACGTCCAAAACTTTCACTCCTAATTTTCAAATGACTCATGCGCCATCATTGCTTTTAAATTTATTGTTGGAAAACGTTAGCATCGTTTACCTAATTAATTATATTCTACATCATTTTACTTATACTTACATCTCAAAAATATTAAATAGAGTAAAATGTAAATAAGTAAACGCATAAACTTTATGTAATTTGCTCAATAGATTAAATCATAACACAAAAAAAGGTTAAGAAAAAAGCAACAACACAAGTGATTTTTTACACTTGCGTTGTTGCCTTATGTTATAGAAAGATAAACATATTAATGAATATCGTCCCACCAATGGAAACCATCTCTACTTAAGAGTAATTCACTTTCTAATGGACCATTTGATCCTGATTCATAGTTAGGGAATTCAGGTTCATTTTGGTCCCATTCTTCTTGTATTGCATCGACAAATTTCCAAGTAGATTTTAACTCTTCCCAATGGGTAAAGTTAGTAGCATCACCATTTAGACAATCAAATAATAAATTTTCATAAGCATCGACAGTATTCATTTTATCTTGTGCGCTCATCGCATAAGATAATTGAACAGGTTCTGTTTCAATACCTTGAACATTTTTCTTCGCATTTAAATGTAATGATACACCTTCATTAGGTTGGATGTTGATGACAAGTAAATTTGAATCTAATTTCTTATCTGTTTCATAATATAAATTCATAGGCACTTCTTTAAATTCAACAACGACTTGAATCGTTTTACTCTTCATTCGTTTACCTGTTCTAATATAAAATGGCACGCCGACCCATCTAAAGTTATCGACAGTCAATTTACCTGAAACGAAAGTAGGGGTTGTTGAGTCTTCAGCAACACGGTCTTCATCTCTGTAACGTCTTACTTTTTGATCATCAATTGTACCTTCATCATATTGTCCGCGAACAAAGTTTTGACGAACTTCTTCTGATTCTAATTTACGCAATGATTTAAGTGCTTTAACTTTCTCAGCTCGTATATCTTCACTGTGTAAACTAATTGGTGCTTCCATTGCTAATAATGCAACCATTTGTAACATATGGTTTTGAACCATATCTTTTAAAGCACCACTTGATTCATAGTAACCACCTCTATCTTCAACACCTAATACTTCTGAAGATGTTACTTGAATGTTAGAAATGTATTTATTATTCCATAATGGTTCGAACATCGCATTAGCGAAACGAAGTACTTCTATATTTTGTACCATGTCTTTACCTAAGTAATGGTCAATACGATAAATTTCTTCTTCTTTAAATGAACGACGTAATTGTTCATTAAGTTGCTCTGCTGACTCTAAATCAGTACCAAATGGTTTTTCAATAACTAAACGTTTGAAACCAGTAGTCTCGGTTAATCCAGATGATTTCAAATAATCAGAAATCACACCGAAGAAATTAGGAGCCATAGCTAGGTAGAATAATCTATTACCCTGAAGTTGGAACTCAGTATCTAATTTATTACTCACTTCTAGTAGTGATTGATAACTTGCTTCATCACTGACATCATGTTTATGATAAAACACGTGTTCCATAAATTTATCAAGATGTTTTGTATCTTTAACATGTTCTTGAATTGATGATTTCACTTGACTACGGAAATCATCGTTTGTTAAGTCTCTTCTACCTATCCCAATGATTGCAACTTGTTCATTTAAGTTTTCTTGTTGATACAAATGGAATAATGATGGAAATAATTTTCTGTGACTAAGATCACCAGTTGCTCCAAAAATTGTTATTAAGCATGGAATATCTTTGTTTCTAGTATTCAAGATCAAAACCTCAATTCTTTTTATAAATCTCTATTTATTATAGACCAATATTCAGTATTATTCCTACAATTTTGCTTGGAAGTATTTAATTTTAATATATTTTTTATTCTTTTGTGTGATAAAATGTGAACAAGAAGAGGAGGCATATGCATGGAAATCACATTTTTTGGCACGAGTGCGGGTCTACCAACCAAAGAAAGAAACACCCAAGCAATTGCATTAAATTTAGAACCATACTCAAATAATGTTTGGTTATTTGATGTGGGTGAAGGGACTCAACATCAAATACTGCATCATTCAATCAAATTGGGTAAAGTTGATCATATTTTTATTACGCATATGCACGGGGATCATATATTTGGTTTGCCCGGACTATTAACGAGTCGTTCATTTCAGGGTGGAGAAAGTAAGCCACTCACAGTAGTTGGACCAAAGGGTATTCAACAATTTATAGAGACGGCCTTACAACTATCTGAATCCAGATTAAATTATCCAATCACATACATAGAAATTGAAGATCAATTAAACTATCATCATAACGGTTTTAATGTGAACGCACATCTATTAAACCATGGTATTACATCTTATGGCTACAGAATTGAAGCGCCCTATACCCCAGGGAAAATTGATGTTCAAGCTTTAAAGGATATTGGTTTGGAACCGGGACCTAAGTATCAAGATATTAAAATTAATGAAACTTTTGAACATAATGGATTAATTTATGATTCTAATCAATTTAAAGGCGATGCTATTAAAGGTCCTGTTATCGCTATATTTGGCGACACGATGCCTTGTAAAAATGAGTTGTTAATTGCTCAAGATGCAACAGTAATGGTACATGAAAGTACTTATATAGAAGGGGATAAAATGTTAGCAAACAGTTATCACCACAGTCATATTGACGATGTGTTTGAGTTAATTGATGAAGCTCAAGTTGAATATAGTTTAATTACACACATAAGTAATCGCTATACAAAAGAAGAAGTGGAAACGATTAGTCAATCATTAAAGTCTCGAGACAAGACACCACCATTCATGTTTGTTAATGATTTTGATTCGTGGTCATTCTAGCTACAGCTAATTCAAAATAGTAATATAGATATCTAACGAAAGCGTAAGTTCTTAATTTAGGAACTTGCGCTTTTAAACTACCAATATTATCTTTAGTGTAGGTTGATCATATGTTTCTACGTGTTTTGTGCACGCTTTCCGCGAGTTTAGTTGTAATATAAAGTGATGAAATATTTCGAAATTAAAATAACACTAATTCAAATGCAACATGCAATGAATTAGTGTTATTATTTTATATTTATAAGTTAGTTAAAGTAGCATTTGTATCTTAAATTTAAATTAACTAATCGTCATCTCGACTTGATAATTCAATACTTCTATTAACCGCGGCACGTAAACAATCTTCAAATATGCCTTCTATATCATGTTCTGATAAAGCATTTAAGCCTGCTTGGGTAGTGCCACCTTTAGAAGTTATATTTTTTCTCAATTGCTCCATACTCAATTCAGATCGTTCAATCATTTTACTTGTGCCAATAATTAAATTACGGATAGATTCTTCAACTTGAGATTTCTCTAAACCTAGTTGCGTGCCCGCTGTCACATATTGTTCGAATACGTGATATAAAAAGGCTGGACCGCTTCCTGTAATTGCAGTAACTTGATGCAAGTTATCTTCAGAAACTTCTATTGCTGAACCAAATGCATTGATCAAATCATCAACTTCTTCTTTAGATTTTGGTCCAAAATTATTAGAAAAACTGATACCTGTTACAGAATGACCTACATGCGCATTTGTATTTGGCATAATACGAGCAATTGGATTATCAGCACCAATTTTTTCACGAATATAGCTTATAGGTAAACCAGCCATAATAGAAATGAATTTATTGTTTTCTGTTACATTAGGTCTAATACGCTCAGATAATACATCAAAATCATAAGGTTTTGTACCTAAAAATACATAATCAGCATCTTTTAATAATGCTTCATCATCGTAACTATAATTCACACCTAATTTTTCTGCATAATCTTTAAGTGCAACTTCGTTAGAACGATTTGTTAAATAAATATTGTTAGAATCAATCACTTTTGAATTAACGATACCTGTAAAAATGGCATGAGCCATGTTACCAAGCACCATAAAATACTAGTTTCATGTGAATATTTCACTTCCTCTTAGTTTTTATGTTTCTATACTAACATAGATTTATAATATAACTAATATTTATATTATATACATGACATATCATAGCCATTTCAATTATACTAACTGTACATTGACAAAGGGTAGGGATAATTATGATTGGCAAACATTATATTTTAACTGGAGGAACGAGTGGTTTAGGTAAAGCAATATTAAAGATACTATTAAAGAAAAGGGTGTTTGTGACAGTAATCGTACGTAATCCACAAAAATTAGATGATATTATTGCGCAGTATGGTACAGAGCATTTATCTATCATACAATGCGACTTACAATCACAGGCTCAAATTCTAAAGCTTAAGCATCATTTTCAAGACCAATCAATCGATGGTTTAATTTATTCATCTGGGTTAGGTTATTTTAAAGCAATAGAGCAACATAGTATTGATGAAATGTTAGAAACTTATAATTTAAATGTAGTGAACTTCAATATACTTTTGACTACTATTCAACCATTTTTAAGTACTAATCCATCCATCGTTGGTATTGGTAGCCAGTCTGCTTTTTTAACACAAGCTTATGCCGCACATTACGGGGCAAGTAAAGCTGCTTTTAACCAAGTCTTGAATGCACTACGCATTGAAAAACCTAACTATCATGTCCTAACTATAAATACTGGTCCCATTGCTACACCATTTCATGAAAAAGCAGATCCATCGCTAGCATTTGCACAAAAATATAAAAGTATTATGCTAGATTCAGATAAATTAGCACAGCAAGTCGTAAAAGGGATACTTACGAACAAAACAGAAATCAATGAACCTAAATGGATGCATTTTATATTAAAGATTTATCAACTTGCACCACGTTTTATTGAAAAACATTTCACGATATTTTTTAAAAATAAAGCTTAATTGCTACTATTCTGTTTATGTATTATTGAACTTAAATGGCAATATAAAAAGAGTTAGTTGAACTTAAAGGATAATAGATGAGGAACAGGACATCTACTTTCACAAGTATCAAACTAACTCTTTTTTAGTGTTGTGATTTATTATTTTAAATGCTGTGTATATTCCAGATTCTTAACACGATTACGTGCAACTTTCAGTTTTTCTAAACTAATTTCTTTTGATAATTCGTAATTCTTCACATTTTCATCTAATTGCTCAACGCCGCTAGCCCCCATAATAATAGAACCTAGAGCATCATGCGACGTAAGATAGTTAAATGTTAAACCAGTTAAATTATTTTCAATCTCTTTAATAGAAGCTATCGTTTCTCCTAATTCTTGGTAAGTATAATCAAATATACCTTCTGCAAATTTAGAATCTAATGCTTGATTACTATTAGTAGTTAACAATCCTTTAAAAACAGGCCCACGTGCAAGTATTTTAACCTTCTTAGCATGCACATCATCTAATAATACTTCTGGTCTATTATCAATTAAGTTAAATTGAGACATTAAAGTTTCGATATCGCTGTGTTTTAAATAATAATCAATGACATTAGGTCGAATTGAAGATATGCCATACGCACGCACAACACCTTCTTTTTTCAATTCCTCAAATGCACTAATTGTTTCATCTAGTGGATCATCAATCGTACCACCATGTAATTGATATAAATCTAAGTGATCTAATCCTAGTCTTTGTAAAGAGTCCTTCACAGCAGCTTTGATATATTTTTTAGAAGGATCCCAAAATGTAGTACCATCATCAGCTAAATGATTACCTACTTTTGTGCCAATCACAATATCATCTCGATTTTGATATTTTTTCAAGGCTTTACCTACAATATCTTCGTTTACACCTTTATCATAAATATCAGCCGTATCAAAATATGTGATGCCTTGTTCAATCGCACGTTCTATAATTGGTTCTGCTTGTTCATAATCAGTGCCTAGACTCATACATCCTAAACCTAATTCTGAGATTTCAATACCACTTTTTAAAATATTTTTTTGCATGTCGTTTCTCCTTTCGATACACTTGATGATAGGGCATAGACGTAACAAAATAAGTCGTTATGAATTACTTTTATGCATTGCGCAAAATTTTTGATATAAATGAAATATAAATACTTACATTTCTACAAATATCGCTTTTATCGCTTTTGCTATTCCCTGAAACACTAACGTGTTAATCTTAACAATAACTTAATTCAAATAAAAGGAACGTGATTATAATGAATCTATTCGAGAAAACATTACATAAAGAGTCCATCTACAAAGGTGCAATTATTGATTTAGAAGTCCATGATATAGAACTACCCGATGGACAAACGTCAAAACGTGAATTAGTTTACCATAACGGGGCAGTTGCAGTATGTGCAATCAATCCAGATAACCAAGTTATTCTCGTCAGACAGTATCGTAAACCCGCTGAAAAAACATTATTAGAAATACCAGCTGGAAAATTAGAATTAAATGAAGAAAGAGAATCAGCTGCCAAAAGAGAATTAGAAGAAGAAACGGGCTATATTGCTGAAAATTTAGAATTGATTACTGAAATGTACGGTTCTCCAGGCTTCTCTAATGAAAAGATTTCAATTTATCTTGCCAAAGATTTGAAAATAGGTGAAATGAATTTAGATGACGATGAATTTATTGAAATCGAAACATATAATATTGAAGAAATAACATCCATGCTCCAAAACCAAGAAATCGAGGATGCTAAAACAATTATTGCTTTACAATATCTATTACTTAATTATAATCATTCCAAATAACTTGCCTACACACTTGCGTATTTTATCAATTATTGGTATTTTATATATATAAATCATTATGTAAATTGAAATGATTATAATTATTAGTAGGGGAGTGAGGCTTCCGTGGAAGAACGATTAAATCGCGTGAAGCAACAATTACAACAATCATCTTATAAATTAACTCCGCATGACGCGAAGCAACGTTAAGAGTTTTAATTGAAAATGAGAAAGATCATTTAAGCGCTGAAGACGTTTATTTAAAAGTTAAAGATAAAGCACCTGAAATAGGACTTGCGACTGTCTATCGTACGTTAGAATTATTAGCAGAATTAAAAGTTGTGGATAAAATTAATTTTGGTGATGGTGTTGCCCGTTTTGATTTACGTAAAGAAGGTGCGAAGCATTTCCACCATCACCTTGTTTGTATGGAATGCGGTAAAGTAGAAGAAATCGAAGAAGATTTATTGCCTCAAGTGGAAGAAAAAGTAGAGCAAGATTTTAACTTTAGAATTTCAGACCATCGCTTAACATTCCATGGTGTATGCTCAGATTGCCAAGCTCAAGGTAAGTAAGCTCAACATCATACACTATTTTATAAATAGAGGTGGTACCATTGGATACGATAATTGAAGAATATTTGAGATTTATCCAACTAGAAAAAGGGTTGAGTTCGAATACAATTGGCGCATATAGAAGAGATTTAAAAAAATATGCCACTTTTTTAGAAGAACAAAAAATAGGGCATATAGATTTTGTAGATAGACAATTAATCAATCAATGCCTTGGCTATTTACACGACGAGGGTGCTTCCGCAAAATCATTGGCGCGTTTCATATCTACAGTACGCAGTTTTCATCAGTTCGCATTACGAGAAAAATATGCTCGCAAAAGATCCAACTGTATTAATCGAAACACCGAAATATGATAGGAAATTACCTGATGTCTTAGAAGTAGATGAAGTACTTGCTTTGCTTGAGACTCCGAACTTATCAAAAATTAACGGCTATAGAGATCGTACAATGTTAGAATTGTTATATGCTACAGGCATGCGCGTTTCTGAACTTATACACATTGAACTTGAGGATATCAATTTAATCATGGGCTTCGTCAAAGTATTTGGTAAAGGAAACAAAGAACGCATTATCCCATTGGGTGATGCAGTAATAGAATATTTAAATACATATTTAGATACAACACGCCCTCAATTACTGAAGCGTACTGTGACAAATGTATTGTTTTTAAATATGCATGGTAAACCTTTATCAAGACAAGCTATTTGGAAAATGATTAAACAAAATGGTGTAAAAGCGAATATCAATAAGACGTTGACACCACATACATTGAGACATTCATTTGCTACACATTTACTTGAAAATGGTGCTGATTTACGTGCTGTACAAGAAATGTTAGGACATTCTGATATTTCGACAACACAACTTTACACACATGTCTCAAAATCACAAATTCGCAAAATGTATAATGAATTTCATCCACGTGCATAAACACAAACCAGTTTATTCGTTGAATAGCTAGCTTGTGTTTTTTTGTTTGCGTCGCCATTTTAATATGACTTGTTTTATTCATTTGATTTAAGTTTATTCTTTTTTTGCACGGCGTATATCAAGTGCCTGTTGTCGCGCTTTGTCAACTTCTGAACGATCTCTTTCTAAATGATGATTTACAATATAACTATCTTCTATCATATGTGGTGTTCTAACAAAATTAGGGTATTTTTTTAAAATATCCTGTTCCATTTCTTTTGTTATTGGTAATTGAATTGGCACAAATTGCTTAGCACTAGCCACAGACTGAATTAATTCTATAATGATTTTTTTATATTCATCTGTATAGATGCCTAAATCAATGGATTGTTCACTTTGTTCTATAACACTTAATGCTTTTTTAAATGATCGTAACGCACCAACATTGTTATGTCCGCGATAATGATAGCAACCTGTTGCTAACAAAATCAAACTTACAATTGCATCATCTTTACTAAATTGCGGATTTTCTTTCCAAGTTTCTTCTAAAATGTCATGACACAAAAAGTAATGTTGTTCCGTATGAAATTGATAATAAAAATCTTGTAATGCATTTTCCATAATTAAAACCGCTCCAAATTTAAATGTTTTCATTAAACATGCTATAATATTTTAGTGAAATACGCACATAACTTGCTATATGAGGTAGATACTATGTATGAAGTAAAACTAGATGCTTTTAATGGTCCTTTAGATTTATTATTGCATCTCATTCAAAAAATTGAAATTGATATTTATGATATTCCCATGAAATCATTAACAGAACAATATATGCAATATATACATGCAATGAATCAATTAGAGATTAATGTTGCTAGTGAATATTTAGTTATGGCTTCTGAACTGCTTATGATTAAAAGTAAAATGCTGTTACCACAATCAGAAGAAGTCGACGAATTAGAAGAGGATCCACGTGAAGATTTAGTAGGACGATTAATTGAATATCAAAATTATAAAGAATATACTGAGATATTAAATGAAAAGAAATCTGAACGTGCTTTTTACTTTTCAAAGCATCCAACTGATTTAACACACCTAGAATCTAATGAAACATGGGATTCAAGTAATACAATTGATTTAACAGAATTAATCATCGCTTATCAAAAAGTTAAAAATCGCGTTGAATTCAACACGCCAAAAACTGTAGATATACGTAAAGAAACATTTACGATTCAACAAGCAACTTCTCAAGTTAATGCGCGTTTACAACAACATGATTCGTTTAATTTTTTTAGTTTGTTTAATTTTACAGAACCTGTTGAAATGGTGGTCACACATTTTCTAGCAATACTTGAAATGTCTAAATCGGGCATTGTAAATATAGAACAACTCAAAAATTTCGACGATATCAACATTATAAGAGGGGTAAACTATGGCATTGAACGATAAGGGTATACTAGAAGCATTACTTTATACAGCAGGTGACGAAGGTTTAGATGAAAAACAATTACTTGAAATTTTAGACATTGACCAAACACAATTGTCACTACTCGTTTCTGAATACATATCAGATGGCTTAGAAATTCAACATTTTGGTCAAACTTATGTACTTACTACAAAAAAAGATGCAGCAAATTATATTGAAAAATTAATAGAACAAAAATCAAAAATGAAATTATCGCAAGCGACAATGGAATCATTGTCTATTATTGCCTACAATCAACCTTTATCACGAAGCGACATTGAGATGATAAGAGGTATAAATTCTGACGGCGCTGTTAAAACTTTAATTGCTCGAGGGCTAATAGAAGCTAAAGACGAAGCGGATTCCAGAAGCCAACAACTCTATACCACAGAACTATTTTTAAACGTATTTGGCATTGAACATTTAGATGATTTACCAACAACTGATGAGGAAGATGAAGAAATAGAAGCTTTCTTCAGTAACTTAGTAAATCAAAAAGGAGAAAATAATGAATAAAGAGACAGAAAGATTACAAAAACGTATTGCAAACAGTGGTCACACGTCACGTAGAAAAGCAGAAACATTAATCACAGAAGGCAAAGTCTTAGTTAATGGCTCAGTAGTAACAGAGTTAGGTACGAAAGTTAAACCGTCGGATACAATTGAAGTTGAGGGCATTAAATTAGAACAACAAGATAAACTATATATTTTATTTTATAAACCAAGCACAAGTTATCACTAGTGTATCGGACGATAGAGGTAGAAAAGTGGTTACAGATTACTTTAAACAAATTAAAACAAGAATTTATCCAGTGGGTCGTTTAGATTATGATACTTCAGGTTTACTTTTATTAACTAACGACGGCGAATTCACTAATTTAATGACACATCCGAGTTATAAAATTAAGAAAAAATATGTTGTTAAATTAAAAGGCTATTTAATGCGTGAAGAAGTTAAAGCTTTAGAACATGGTGTTGAACTAGAAGATGGCCATACACAACCAGCTACTGTAAAAGTAAAGAATCAAGATAAAGATAAAAATTCAACACTTGTTGAAATTACAATTACAGAAGGACGCAATAGACAAGTCCGTCGCATGTTTGAACATTTTGGTCACGAAGTTACAAAATTACAACGCATTGAAGTTGGTCCACTTAACCTAAAAGGGCTTAATGCAGGTGAAGGCAGAGTCTTAACACCTCATGAAGTAAAAGTGATGCGTCAACTTGCAGAACATGGTAAATAATTGTTATTACGTTTAGTTTAATTTAAATCATGAGAAAAGTTTCACAATCTTTTTCTTCGTAATCACTTTTCCTATTAAACGTATGATATAATGTGATTAAATTGAAAGTTAGCAGTGTGGGAGGTACATATGTATGTCAAATGAAATACTTATCGTAGATGATGAAGATCGAATCAGAAGATTATTAAAATTATACCTTGAAAGAGAATCTTTTGAGATACATGAAGCAAGTGATGGTAATGAAGCGTATAAAATGGCGATGGAACATGATTATTCATGTATTTTATTAGACCTTATGCTTCCAGAAATGGATGGTATCACTGTTGCTTCACGTCTCAGAGAACACAAAGAAACACCAATTATTATGTTGACTGCTAAAGGTGAAGAAACAAATAGGGTAGAAGGATTCGAATCTGGTGCAGACGATTATATCGTGAAACCATTTTCTCCTCGTGAAGTGGTATTGCGCGTCAAAGCGTTGTTAAGACGTACACAAGTAGCGCATACAGAACAAAGTGAACCTCATGCGCGTGATTTAATTGAATTTGACCACCTTGTCATTGACAACGATGCACACAGAGTATTAGCAGATAATAACCAAGTTAATTTAACACCAAAAGAATATGAGTTGTTAATATTTCTAGCTAAAACACCTAACAAAGTCTTTGATCGAGAACAGCTTCTAAAAGAAGTATGGCATTATGAATTCTACGGCGACTTGCGTACTGTAGATACTCACGTTAAACGTTTAAGAGAAAAGTTAAATCGAGTATCTGATGCAGCAGCTCAAATGATTCAAACTGTTTGGGGTGTTGGTTATAAATTCGAGGTTAAGTCCAATGATGAATCGGCTAAATAATGTAGTAATAAAACTGTGGTTAACTATTATTTTAATAGTAACGACAGTTTTAATTTTACTAAGTGCCGCACTCATAACATTTATTCAGTCCTATTTTACGCAAGAAACCGAAGATTCATTACTCAAAGATGCACAGCGTATCAGTCAATTGGTGGAAAGTGCAGATGATAAAACTACAGCTATTGAATACAGTCGTAAATTGATAGAAAACCCAGATGGGCTTATTATTATGAATGATAAGCATATGGTGAGCCAACATAAAGATAAAATTAAAGACAAGATGTTTAAAGAAATTAAAAACAATAAAGATTATAACCAAGTGTTTGATAAAGGAAAACAAATTTCAGAACACGTTACTGTCAAAATCAATGGGCAACAGCGGACTTATGTGTTAATTGGTTATCCTGCTAAAAACTTGACTGAGCAAGATAATAATCGAAATAATAACTACAGTGGCGTATTTATCTATCAAGATTTAAAAACGATTGAAGAAACCAATAACGTAATTACAGTTATTATTTTAATTATCGCTATTATCTTCTTAGCAATTACAACCGTTTTTGCCTTTTTCTTATCATCTCGTATAACAAAACCGTTACGAAATTTACGGACACAGGCCTTGAAAGTTTCTAAAGGAGATTATGCTCAAGTCGTACCTGTAAATACGCGCGATGAAATTGGTGAATTATCTCGTACGTTTAATACGATGAGTTCTGAAATTCAACAACATATAGATGCCTTGTCATCTTCAAAAAATATTCGTGATAGTTTAATCAATTCTATGATTGAAGGTGTATTGGGATACAATGATAAAAAAGAAATTATAATTTCTAATAAAATGGCTCAAAACACACTTCAAATACTTGGTGATCATGAACTCAAAAAGCTTGATAAACAAAATGAACGTACTTTCAAAAACAAGCAAACACAATTTGAAGAATATGAAATAAATACGCGTTATTTAGTAATAATAACGAGTTATATTGATCAAATTCAACCAGATGGTCGTAGTGGTATCGTAGCTATTATTCGTGATATGACAAACGAACATAACATAGACCAAATGAAAAAAGATTTTATTGCTAATGTTTCACATGAATTACGTACGCCTATTTCATTACTACAAGGCTATACTGAGTCTATAGTGGACGGCATCGTCACAGAGCCCGATGAAATACATGAATCACTATCTATTGTACTAGATGAAACTAAACGCTTAAATCGACTTGTAAATGAGCTTCTCAGTGTTGCACGTATGGATGCTTGAGGGGCTAACGGTAGAAAAATCTGTTCAGCCAATTGATACATTGCTAAATAAAATGCAACAAAAATATCAAAGTCATGCAGAGAGTTTAGGTTTAAGCATCAATTTAAATCCAAATACGCACGAACAGCTGTGGTATTATGATTTAGATCGAATTGAACAAGTCTTAACTAATTTGATAGACAATGCAACAAGGTATACCGAAGCAGGAGATGCCATCACTATCAGTTATGGGGAAACAGAGACAGAAAACATATTATATATTACAGACACGGGCTCTGGTATTGCGCCAGAGCATCTACAACAAGTGTTTGAACGTTTTTATAAAGTTGATTCCTCGCGTAAACGTGGTAAACAAGGTACAGGTCTAGGTTTATTTATATGTCGAATGATTATAGATGAACATGGTGGCAGTATTGACGTTAAAAGTAAACTAGGTAAAGGAACAACATTTATTGTCAAATTACCAAAGTTAACTAATAATGAGATGTTATAGAAAATAGTTGAGTGGTTACTGCTTCAATTAAACTAATCAAACATTAATATAAAGACCGGCGAAATCATTATTGTTATTTCGCCGGTCTTTATTATCAATTATGCTTGCAGACTCACTAAAAAGTGTAGGTTTTCTTTAATTTAGTCGCTTTTACTCCCTTTTTAGCATATTTAGAGCAATAGTATTGTTTTTACCTGAGTAATAAGCTATGATATATTTATAAAAATTTAAGATATTCATCTTCGGGGTAGGGTGTAATTCCCAACCGGCAGTAATTAAAGCCTGCGACCCATTTATTTTCATTTAAATAAATGGCTGATCTAGTGAAAATCTAGAGCCGACAGTAAAGTCTGGATGGGAGAAGATGGAGGGTTATTTGTTGTGCTGTTAAATCCTCCTATTCGATGAAAGATGAATGGAAGGAGATAATTTAATATGCAACAACAAACAAAACGACTTATTACGATAAGTATGTTAAGTGCGGTTTCTTTTATATTGATGTTTATAAAATTTCCAATACCATTTTTACCGCCTTATTTAACTTTAGACTTTAGTGATGTGCCCGCATTATTAGCTACATTCACACTCGGACCGCTCGCTGGTATCATTGTAGAATTTATAAAAAATTTATTAAACTTTTTATTTAATCTTGGAGATCCAGTAGGTCCAGTTGCTAACTTTTTAGCGAGCATCCAGTTTTTTACTAACAGCTTATTATGTTACTAAAAACAAATATAACCTTAAATCACAGATTATAGGTTTTACTGTAGCAACTATTGTAATGACAATTATTCTAAGTATCTTGAACTACTTTGTGTTGTTACCTTTATATGGCATGATTATGAATTTATCTAATGTTGTAGAAAACGTTAAGATTGTCATTGTATCTGGTGTTATTCCATTCAACATTATTAAAGGCGCTATTATTTCTATAGTGTTCATTCTTTTATTTAAACGTTTAAAAAATGTATTACCAAAATAAATATAAAAACAGGGCGATTTCTATTAAAGTAATACAGAAATCGCCCTGTTTTTATATATTAAATCAACTATTCATAATTTAAAATCATTTTAGACATAAAAATTAGCATGCTCCATGCAATGTGAACACGCTAACCTTAAACGTAGCCATTAGTAAATATAGTTAGTAATCACTATATTTAGACAAACGCTTATTATATATTATTAAGTATAAATCGCATACTTACTTTTATGGTACTAAACTTGCTTTTATTCAAACTTTAACGCATCTCCATCAAATGATTCTTCTTCAATTTTAATTGAATCAGTAGGACAACCATCTAACGCATCTTCCATATCCTCATATAATTCTTCCGGCACCTCTGCTGTACCTTTGTTGTCATCTAGTATCACATAAGCAATACCTTCATCATCATAGTCATATATATCAGGGGCGGCGGCACCACAAGCACCACATGCAATGCATGTATCCATATCAACAATTGTATATTTAGCCAATTTCTTCGCCTCCTTTGACAAAAATGCTACACTAATAGCACAATTATTATTGTAGTCACTGTTTTAAGATTTTTCAAATGTTTTCGTTTTATAGAATGAGGGAGTAAACATGTATAATATAATCCAATTTGCACAAACACATGCACACAATTACAAAACTGAAAAAAGTATATTTAATATTATCACAGGGAAAAAGTCACATCAAACCTTTTTTGATGCCTGTAGTCAACAACTCTTGTCATTATATCACAGCATGCCTAACTTGAAATATCAGTCGTTCGAGCGATATTTCAATCAATTTAATGCTCAAGATAATAGCTATCAAAATATCGCTAATCATCCGAGACATACGTTTGATAGTTTAACTAACACATTTAAAGCCATACAATTATTAACTCAGACCCTATCTAATACTAAACATAAGGTCTATCAATTCGTACCTATTACTCAACATAGTACTGTACACCAACAAGTTAAATTTGTATATAAAGAAATTATAAGCAATCAATTACAGGACCAATTCATTGCAGAACTTACGACATTATTCCAATCTATGTTGAATAAAAACAACACAATATATATTCACTATTACCTACAAGGTTTTGAAGAAAGTATGTATACACGACAACAAATTAGTTTAATAGAAGACATACCACAAGAACACTTATTTGAATTAGAATTTACAGATTTAGTCACATTAATGTACGAGATTGAGCACGAATCTAACTATCCACTGTTAAATAAACTGATTGTGCTACCATCATTATTAAATAAAACAGAGCAAACTTACGTAGGTTTACAAAATGGATTAAACTTCGAACAATTGGCCGCACAACAAAATGTTAAACCTAATACGATAGATGATCATATTTTAGAGCTATTTATAAAAGGCTACATATCGAATTATGAAGATTATTTAACACATTCAACTTATACTGATTTCATGACTTATTACATTTCACATCGTAGCGAGAGGCTACGCAATTATAAAGAAATATTTTCTGACCTCAGCTATTTTGAATTGAAATTGATTATCGTTGGAATTGAGAGAGGTGAAATCAATGTTACAACATGAGCTAAAAAAGTGGTTCGGGTTTGAGACTTTTAAACCTGGTCAACAAGAGATTATAGAAAGTGTATTGAACAATGAAGATACATTAGGTATTTTACCTACAGGAAGTGGTAAAAGTCTTTGTTATCAATTACCAACATACATACGTCAACAACCGACTCTCATCATTTCACCACTCATTTCTTTGATGGATGATCAAGTCATGCAACTCAAATTACATGGTGAACATCATGTCTGTTGTATTCATTCAGGCATGGATGAAAATGAGAGAAAAAGAAACATTGAATCACTAACAAAAAGTCGATTTATCTATTTAAGTCCAGAATTTATACTCCAACCGCAAAATTTCAAACTCATTAAAAATTTGAATATCGGCATGGTCGTATTAGATGAAGCACATTGCTTATCTGAATGGGGATATGATTTCAGACCACACTATGCACTTATAGGTAAAATTATCGCACGTTTTCCGACAGCAACCGTGCTTGCTCTGACTGCAACAGCACCGAATTATTTAACTTATGATTTAAATGATATGTTTAAAAAATCTTTTCATGTCATTAAAACGAGTATGAATAGAGACAATATTTCTTTAACACATAAAAATTTCGCAGACGATGAAGCTAAATTAAAATGGTTACTTCCAAGCATTAGAAAATTCAGGACCTACAATTATATATGTTTCTTCCAAAAAAGTGTGCCTAACCTTAGCAAAAGAAATATATAACTATGGATTTTTAACAGGTATTTATCATGGAGATTTATCTTATCAAGAACGGCACACAGTTCAGCATCAATTTTTAAATAATGAAATACCTATCATCGTGGCAACTAGTGCATTTGGTATGGGCATTAATAAAAAAGATATACGTTCTATTTTTCATTACCATTTATCAACAAGTCCATCAAACTACATGCAAGAAATTGGTCGTGCTTGGTCGTGATGGGGCTGACAGTCAAGCAATTAGTTTATTTCAACCTGACGATAGTTTTTTACTAGAAACACTATTATTTACGGATATGATGACCACTGAGGATGTAGATGCCTTTGAAGTAGGTGCCTTTGTAACTCCGGATAAATTTGAAATATTAGAAATATTAAATAGCTATTACTCATTTACTGAGTTGCGTACGATATTTGACAGGACCTATCAACGAAAACGCCAAGGTTATATACGTATGCTAGGATACAAAAACCTAGACCAATGTCGACGCACTTATATGATGGAATTCTTTGGTGAAACGTTAAGTAAAAGACCTGATCAATGCTGTGATAATGATTCTGATTTAAATGTAATTAATTTAATTAATAGAAAAAAAGTAAAAAGAAAAATGGATTTTAATGAAAAAATACAAAATTTGTTTAAATAATAGACAAATACTTTACTTCACTTTTTCAAACAAGCTATAATACTACATATATACTAGTTTAATAGTGATTTTTTGCATAAAAAGTTATACATATTTACTTATTTTTAGGGTATAACAGTATATACTTAAATTAAAACGAGGAAGGATGATGAATTTGTCTAACAACAATTTTAAAGATGATTTTGAAAAAAATCGTCAATCCATTGATCCAAAAGAACATCAAGACAATGCAAAGGATTCCGTTAACGGTTCAGTTGACAACGTAAAAGAGGAAGTTTCTGATAAGACAGACGAACAATTCCCTCCTAGAAACGCTCAAAGAAGACAGCGCAGACGTGACACAGCTACAAATCAAAATTCAGATAATCAGCCTGAACATGACAATGATGAAGTTCAAGGCGAAAATCAATCACCACAAGATAATAATAACTCAACAAAAGATCCTTCGAAGAATAATGATTTAAACCCTGGATCTACAAACAATCAAAATACAAAAGAAAACCAAAATGATTCCAATGAAAATATTGAATCACAAAAAGATAATGAATCTAATAAGAAAGGTGCTTGCTGTAGTCGGTGGCACTGCTCGCAACTGGTGCAGGTGCTTATGCTTGCTGGAAAGCACAATGATAATAAAGATTCAGAAAATGACTTAAATGATAATGAACAAAATATCAACAACTCTGATAACGAACAAGCAGACAAATCAGATGATGCTTCGCATTCAGAAAATGATAATAATAGTTCTAAGAAAAAAGGTGCTTGCTGTAGTTGGAGGCGCCGCTGCCGCAACTGGTGCAGGTGCTTATGCTGCTGGCAAGCATAGTGATAACAAAGATGAACATAAGCAAGATAACAACCAAGATAATAACAATAAAGCAACCGAGCAGAATAAAAATGAAAAAGATATAGAAGATCAAGATAAAAAAGAGCAAGATAAAGATAACTCTAAGAAAAAAGGCGCTGCTGTAGCTGGAGGTGCCGCCGCAACTGGTGCAGGTGCTTATGCTCGCTGGCAAGCACAAAGGCAACAAAGACAATAAAGATAATCACAGCGAAAACGAAGCACAAGATAAAGATGAAAAGAACAAAGAAAAAAATGGTTCTAAGAAAAAAGGTGCTCGCTGTAGTCGGTGGCAGCTGCTGCTGCCGGAACAGGTGCTGCCGCGACGGCACATTCTAAAGCCGGCGGCAATGGCAACGGCGGTAATGGTAATGGCGGCAATGGTAATAATGGTGATAACAATGATGACGATAATAAGAAAAAGAAAAAAGGCGGTTTATTAGGTAAATTATTACCAATATTAGCCGCGATATTAATATTAGCCGCAATTGCTATTTTCGGTGGCATGGCTTTAACTGGCGATGACGATGGTGACAAAAATAGCGATGACAAAAAAGTAGCTGATAATAAAGATAGTAAGTCTGATTCTGAAAAAGAAAAAGATGAAGATAAAAAATCAGAAGATGATAAAGCCAATAAAGATGAAGACAAAGATAACTCATCTGCAAACTCAGAAGACAGCAATAGCGGTTCAGATTCTGCCAATTCTGATAGCGAAAACACTGACCAAGCAAACAGTGATGCAAATTCTGATCAATCAAGTAACGATGCAAATTCTGATTCAGCTAGCAATGGTTCACAAGATGCAACAAATAATACGCAAGACAGTCAAGGTCAAAGCGACCAAAACAGTCAGAGCGGTCAAGATCAACAAAGTGATCAATCTAACGCTCAAAGCAATTCATCTTCAGATCAATCACAAGCAACTAACAACCAAGATAGCGAACAAGCAAATAGTAACTCTGGCCAACAATCACATGTAGTCAATGGTCAAAACCTATATAGAATTGCTATTCAATATTATGGTAGTGGTTCTCCTGAAAACGTTGAAAAAATCAGACAAGCAAATAATCTACAAGGAAATGAAATCCATAATGGACAACGCCTTGTTATTCCACAATAGTTCATCACCTTATAAGTAAAAACCAATTAAACGACCAAACTCCTTAAATTAGTGAGTTTTGTCGTTTTTTCATTAATTTTTTAAGTTTAATAAAGCGTCAATATCATTTGTGCAAAAATATTCGATTTCTATCATTTGGTTTTTTCTAAACTACTGGTATAATATATTGGTGGTATAAGGAGGACAAATAAACTATGCAAACAGTTGAAAGTATAATTATTGGTGGCGGTCCTTGCGGATTAAGTGTCGCTATTGAACAAAAGAAAAAAGGTATTGATACTTTAGTTATTGAAAAAGGAAATGTTGTAGATGCAATCTATAATTATCCTACACATCAAACTTTCTTTTCATCAAGTGATAAATTAAGTATTGGGGATATTCCATTTATTGTTGAAGAAAGCAAACCACATAGAAATCAAGCTCTAGTATATTACAGAGCAGTGGTTAAGCATCATCAATTGCGAGTTAATGCTTTCGAAGAAGTCCTCACAGTGAAAAAAATTAATAACCGTTTTACGATTACAACAACTAAAGATGTCTACCAATGTAGATTCCTTACTGTAGCAACTGGCTATTATGGTCATCATAATCATCTTGAAGTAGATGGAGCTGAGCTTCCGAAAGTAATGCATTATTTTAAAGAAGCACATCCTTACTTTGACCAAAATGTTGTAATTGTCGGAGGTAAAAACTCAGCTGTAGATGCAGCTTTAGAGTTAGAAAAAGCTGGGGCTAACGTAACAGTTATTTATCGTGGAGAAGATTATCCAAAGGCAATTAAACCATGGATTCTACCGAATTTCGAATCTCTAGTACGCCATGAAAAAATTAACATGGCATTTAACTCAAATGTTACTAAAATAACAGAAGATAGTGTATTTTATGAGCAAGGAAATCAAACAATTGAAATTCCTAATGATTATGTCTTCGCTATGATTGGTTATCATCCAGACTATGATTTCCTACAATCAATTGGTATAGATATCAATAGTAATGAGTTTGGTACTGCGCCAGTTTATAACAGAGAAACTTATGAAACAAATGTCGAAAACTGCTATATCGCCGGTGTCATTGCGGCAGGCAATGATGCAAATACAATTTTTATTGAAAACGGCAAATACCACGGCGGTATTATCACTCAAAGTATATTATCTAAAAAACAAACACCACTTGAATCATAATAATATAATAAACTAGGGTATGAGACAGAAATTTTTCTAATGAGATTTCGTCGTTCCATCCCGGCAAGGCTGACTATAAAATGGAATGCAAGCTTGATATAAGCATATTTTCAATTACGTCAGCCACTGCCAATATAAAAAACTGAGGCTGAGACATGTGATATGTCCCAGCCTCAGTTTTTTTAAATCATTATAACTGTGATTCGAAATATTTTTTTAACTGATTAGCATTTAATTGATTACTCAAACCTACTAAAAGTTTAAGTCTTGCTTTAGGTCCATTTAATCCGTTTGAAAAAACAACGCCTTTTTCAGCTAAGGTAGCACCGCCACCTTCATAGCCATAAATTGGGCCAACAATACCATTGAACGATCGTGAGACAAGTACAACAGGTATTGCTTTATCCAAACACTTATCTAGACCCTCTAAACATGTAGGTGGCAAATTGCCTTGGCCTAGGCCTTCGATAATGATGCCATCAACTTGATGCTTACTATAAAAGTTTAATACATCACTATTCATTCCCATATAAGCTTTTACTAAAGGAATATTTAAATCATGGTTAATATCATTTAAAACTAAATGTTCGTATGGTTTATGGTGAAATTGAACACTATTTTTTGTCACTACACCCAATGGGCCATGATTAGGACTCTGAAATGTATTTGTATTGGAGGTATGCGTTTTAGTCACATTTCGTGCAGTATGAATTTCATCATTAAATACGACCATAACACCCATATCTGCCGCATTATCACTTGAAGCCACTCTAATAGCCGAGATGAAATTATATAACCCATCTGAACCAATTTCGTTTGAAGAACGCATAGCACCCGTAATTGTTATCGGTTTTGAAACATTTATAGTAAGATCTAGTAAGTATGCTGTTTCTTCTAACGTATCTGTACCATGTGTAATAACAAACCCATCATAATTTTCATTCCTACTAGCATCCTCAATAATATGCTTTAATATTTCTACATATTTTATATTCATATGTGGGGATGGAACGTTAAATGGCGTAATTTCTGTTACATCAGCATATTGTTCAATAATGTCTTGATGGTTGGATATTGGATTGTCTGAATTTGTTACTACTTTATTAGTTTCATCTTGTGACATGCTAATCGTCCCACCAGTATGTATGAGAAGAAGTTTTTTCATATGGGCATTCCTCCTATTTATAACTTACATATTTATGATAAAATATTATACATAAAACAACAAGGAAGGTTTACTAAAATGAAATTAATTAATATCGCACTTGATGGACCTGCTGTCTGCAGGGAAAAGTACAATAGCTAAACGCGTTGCTGCACAATTATCAATGATTTATGTAGATACTGGCGCAATGTATCGCGCTATAACTTATAAATATTTACAACAAAATAAGACTGAAGACTTCTCGCAATTGATAGATTCATCCGAATTATCATTGACGTATGATGAAGAAAAAGGTCAGAGAGTCATTTTAGATAACCATGATGTTACTGATTTTTTAAGAGAAAATGATGTGACAAACAATGTTTCCTTTGTAGCATCTAAAGAAGCTGTGCGCACTTTTGCAGTTAAAAAGCAACAAGAATTAGCAGCTCAAAAGGGTATTGTTATGGATGGTAGAGACATTGGAACAGTTGTATTGCCAGATGCAGATTTAAAAGTTTATATGATTGCCTCTGTTGAAGAACGCGCAATGCGTAGACAAAAAGATAATGAACAAAGAGGCATCGACTCTAATGTTGAACTATTAAAACAAGAAATTGCCGATCGAGATAATTATGACATGACACGTGAAATTTCACCTTTGAAAAAAGCGGATGATGCAATTACAGTAGATACTACAGGTAAAAGTATTGAAAAAGTAACTGAAGAAATTTTATCCTTAGTTACTCAAATCAAATAAAATATTAGTCTTTTTCTTAAATACAGCGTATTATAATGCCGTTTCTTTTTAAATTGTGTAAAAAGGTTATATAATAACAATTATAGGGTATATAAATAAGGTACATTTTTATATCAATTAGATCTGCATATATATAAATAAATGTAAATTTTAGGTAAACATTTCAAAGCTTTTGTTAGCTCGAAACCCTGATTTTACAACTTTTTAACAAATAGAATTTGAATTCCTATAATAAAGGGGAATTTCTTGACAATTCTGTCAGTTTATAAGATGTTATAATTATGTAGTGTAATAAGGAGGCAGACAAGATGACTGAAGAATTCAACGAATCAATGATCAAAGAGATTAAAGAAGGGGATACAGTTACTGGTGAGATTCAAGAAATTGATGAAAAACAAGTAATTGTAAACATTAATGGTGCTAAATTTAATGGTATCATCCCTATTAGTCAACTTTCTACGCATCATATAGACAATCCAAGTGATGCTTGTCAAAGTTGGTGATGAAATTGGTGCATATGTTACAAAAGTAGAGTATGACGAAGAAAATGAGACAGGTGCTTATATACTTTCTAAACGTCAACTTGAAACAGAAAAATCATATGAATTTTTACAAGAACAATTAGACAACAATAAAACGATTGAAGCTAAAGTCACTGAAGTAGTAAAAGGTGGTTTAGTAGTCGATGTTGGCCAAAGAGGGTTTGTTCCGGCTTCATTAATTTCAACAGACTTCATTGAAGATTTCTCTGATTTCGAAGGACAAGTTCTTAAACTAAAAGTGGAAGAACTGGATCCTGCTAATAATCGTGTCATTCTTAGTCGTAAAGCTGTAGAGGCATTAGAAAATGCAGAGAAAAAAGATGATTTATTAAATTCACTTAATGAAGGCGATGTGATTGAAGGTAAAGTTGCACGCTTAACTAACTTTGGCGCTTTTGTAGATATTGGTGGCGTAGACGGACTTGTTCACGTTTCTGAATTATCTCATGAACACGTTAAATCTCCAGAAGACGTAGTATCTATTGGAGATACAGTTAATGTAAAAGTAAAATCAGTTGATAGAGATTCAGAACGTATCTCATTATCAATTAAAGATACTTTACCAAGTCCATTTGAATCAATAAAAGGTGAGTTTAACGAAGGTGATGTCATCGAAGGAACAGTTGTTAGACTAACTAACTTCGGTGCCTTTGTTGAAATTAAACCAGGCGTTCAAGGCTTAGTACACATTTCTGAAATAAGACATACTCACATCGGTTCACCAAGCGAAGTATTAGAGCCTGGGGAAGTCGTAAGTGTTAAAGTACTAGGTGTTGACGTAGAAAAAGAACGCATTTCATTATCTATTAAAGCAACATTAGAATCGGAAAATGTCGTTGAAAGTGATAGTGCCACTACGAAATCTTACTTAGAAAGTGGTTCTGACGATGATGATAATCCTACTTTAGGTGATGTTTTCGGAGATAAATTAAAAGACTTCAAGTTTTAACGTATAAATTTAACACCAATTTTAAATCTTGTCCTAACATCTATTTAGGACAAGATTTATTTTTATGTAATCTCTAAAAACAAATTTTTTAAAACTAACCTAATAATATTAGTACAGATTAAATATTTCTTTTGATTTGGTTACCCCTTATGATAGAATTATAGAGATTAAAAAAGAGAGGAAGTTAGTTATGACTAAACCTATAGTAGCAATTGTAGGCAGGCCCAATGTAGGCAAATCTACAATTTTCAATAGAGTCGTAGGTGAACGTGTATCTATAGTAGAAGATACACCCGGTGTGACTCGAGACAGAATTTATTCATCAGGCGAATGGTTAACACATGATTTTAACGTCATCGATACAGGTGGTATTGAAATTGGTGACGCACCATTCCAAACACAAATAAGAGCACAAGCAGAAATTGCAATTGATGAATCTGATGTCATTATTTTTATGGTCAACGTACGAGAGGGTTTAACACAAAGTGATCAAGTTGTTGCTCAAATGTTGTACAAATCAAAAAAACCTGTTGTTTTAGCAGTAAATAAAGTAGATAATCCAGAAATGAGAAATGAAATCTATGATTTCTATGCGCTTGGTTTTGGCGATCCTTATCCAATTTCTGGTTCGCATGGCTTAGGTCTAGGTGATCTTTTAGATGAGGTTGTCAAACACTTTAAAGAAGAAGAACCTGATCCATATGATGACGATACAATTCGCTTATCAATTATCGGACGTCCAAATGTTGGTAAATCTAGCTTAGTTAACGCAATACTAGGTGAAGAACGTGTTATCGTTTCTAACTTAGCAGGAACGACACGTGACGCCGTCGATACTCAATATACTTATGACGACCAAGACTATGTCTTAATTGATACAGCCGGTATGCGTAAAAAAGGGAAAGTATATGAAAATACAGAAAAATATTCTGTATTACGTGCCCTAAAAGCTATCGAACGTTCAAACGTTATTTTAGTTGTTATTGATGCTGACCAAGGCATCATCGAACAAGATAAACGCGTGGCAGGATATGCTCATGAAGAAGGCAAAGCTATTGTAATCGTAGTAAACAAATGGGATACAGTTGATAAAGAAACGAATACAATGAAAAAATTCAAAGATGAAGTTCGCAAAGAATTCCAATTCTTAGATTACGCTGAAGTTGCATTTGTTTCTGCAAAAGAAAGTCAAAGACTTAGAACGTTATTCCCATATATTACACAAGCTAGTGAAAACCATAAAAAACGCGTGAAGAGTTCAACTTTAAATGAAGTAATCACTGACGCTATTTCTATGAACCCAACTCCGACTGATAAAGGTCGTAGATTGAACGTATTCTATACTACGCAAGTAGCGATTGAACCACCAACCTTTATCGTATTTGTAAATGATGTAGAATTAATGCACTTTTCTTATAAACGTTATTTGGAAAATCAAATCAGAGCAAGCATTCGGTTTTGAAGGTACACCTGTGCATATTATACCTAGAAAGAGAAATTAATTATCGGAGGAGATATTCATGTCTAAAGTAACAGTCTTTGGTACAGGAAGTTTCGGTACAGCTTTAGCAAATGTTTTAGCTGAAAATGGACACCAAGTATTGATGTGGGGTAAAAACGAACAAACAATCAATGAAATTAATGAACAACACATCAATAGTAAATATTTAAAAACAGCTAAGATCAATGATTCAATCAAAGCAACATTAGATATAAAAGCTGCTGTAAATTTTTCTAAAGTCTTTTTAATGGCATTGCCTACAAAAGCTATGAGATCAGTAGCAAGCGAAATTGATTCACTTTTATCAACTCCAAAAACATTTATACATGTAGCAAAAGGAATAGAAAACGATACTTATAAACGTGTTTCTGAAATGTTAGAGGATTCTATTTCAGCAGAATATAATGCAGGTATCGGTGTATTATCAGGTCCAAGTCATGCAGAAGAAGTTGTCATCAAACAACCAACGACAGTTGTCGCATCTTCTAAGTCACCTGAAGTAAGTAAATTAACACAAGACTTATTCATGAATGATTACTTACGCGTTTATACAAATGAGGATCTTGTAGGCGTTGAATTAGGTGGCGCGTTAAAAAATATCATCGCTGTAGCAAGTGGTGTAATCTCAGGCATGGGCTTCGGAGACAACGCTAAAGCCGCACTCATGACTAGAGGTTTAGCAGAAATTAGCCGATTAGGTGAAAAACTAGGTGCTGACCCTATTACTTTCTTAGGTTTAGGTGGCATTGGTGACTTAATCGTTACATGTACATCTACGCATTCTAGAAACTACACATTAGGCTTTAAATTGGGTGAAGGAAAATCATTAGACACAGCGTTAGATGAGATGGATATGGTTGTCGAAGGTGTATATACCACAAAATCAGTTTATCATTTAGCAAAATCGCAAAATGTTGACATGCCAATAACTAACGCACTTTATAGTGTTTTATTTGAAAACAGACCTGTAGATGAGAGTGTTAAAGACCTTATGGGACGTGGAAAAAATCTGAATAAAGAAGCATTATTACACTTTTTAACAAATATATAGCAATTTGTTGTTAAAATCCTATTATTTCAACGTTTTCTGCGCATAAATCATTGCAGTTGCAGTATTCGTTGTGTTAAAGTCATACCATAATGATATTAAGTATCATTATAAACCCTAGGGGAGGTGAATTCATAATGAACAAGACAGATTTAATCAATGCTGTTGCAGAACAAGCTGATTTAACTAAAAAAGAGGCTGGTTTAGCTGTAGATGCAGTATTCGAATCAATTCAATCATCACTTTCTAAAGGTGAAAAAGTACAATTAATTGGATTCGGTAACTTCGAAGTACGCGAACGTGTTGCTCGTAAAGGCCGTAACCCACAAACAGGTAAAGAAATTGATATCCCTGCAAGCAAAGTTCCAAGCATTCAAAGCCGGTAAAGCATTAAAAGACGCAGTTAAATAATTCTTTACTAAAACTAAAGCCCTTTTATAAGGGGCTTTTTCTTTTTTTATACACTTTTAATCTAAGAACGTTAAACAATTTGCATTTATTTATACTTAATATGATATCATTCGATATAATGATGATATAAATTAAATATTGTAATTGTCATAGCGCTTAATATAAATTAAATTATACATACATAAATCAGAAAAATTAAACGTTTCATTACACTGAAAATGTATTTGTACAAATACATCATACATAAATATTTACCGCTTTAACTATCGTTGATTTTATTTTTCTCTATATAATGTTAATATGTATATGGATAATAACGTGAGGTGTGAACATGGAAACGACATTAAGCATATTAGAAAAACAAATTGTACATCGACTTAAAGGTATACATTATTATGAATCTATAGCTATTGATGAAAACTTAGCGCAAATTCTCGATTCATATGATATTCCTGAAGAAGCTAGATTAGCTTGCCTCACAATAGATACTGCGATGCGTCATTTAGACGAAGTTTCTACAACGTTATCGTCTAAAAAGTCTATTTTAATTGGTGACTTATTGAGCGCACATTTTTATACATTATTAGCAAAGTTAAACGCTCCAACTTATCAAAAAGAAATAAGTGCGGCAATCGTTGAAGTGAATGAAATGAAGTCATCCATACATCACGATGCACTTACTAAAGAGCACATCAGTCAATATATATTAAAAGTTGAAAACCTATTTCCACGTATTACAATTCAACATTTTGCTCCTGATGCCAATCTTGAATCAATCAATGATAAATTATTAGCGAACTTAGCTGAAAAGCATCCTTCTTATTTAAGTAAATTTTCTAAAGATGAATTAATAACATTTTTAGGTGAAATAAAGTCTGAAATACATTCAAAAAAGAGGTAATTAAATATGGCAGATAATAAAGCAAAAAAAGAACAAGTACATGACGTTTTTCAAAATATTTCTGGCAAGTACGATCGCCTAAATAATATTATTAGCTTTGAGCAACATAAGACTTGGAGAAAACGTGTTATGAAAGAAATGAACGTTAAACCTGGTAGTAAAGCTTTAGACGTATGTTGTGGTACTGCTGATTGGTCTATTTCACTCAGTAAGGCTGTAGGACCTACAGGTGAAGTCATTGGTGTAGATTTCAGTGAAAACATGCTCGAAGTCGGCAAAGGTAAAACACAAGATATGCATAATATACAACTTGTACATGGTGATGCAATGAATCTACCATTTGAAGACAATGAATTTGATTATGTAACTATTGGGTTTGGTTTACGTAATGTACCTGATTATCTAGCTACACTTAAAGAATTATACAGAGTGCTTAAACCAGGTGGTATGGTCGTCTGTTTAGAAACTAGCCAACCTACAACACCAATATTCAAACAAGGTTATAAACTTTATTTTAAATTTATAATGCCTATTTTCGGTAAAGTTTTTGCAAAATCTAAAGATGAGTATGAATGGTTGCAACAATCTACTTTTGATTTTCCAGATAAAGAAAAATTAAAACGTCTGTTTGGTCAAGCGGGTTTCAGTAACATAAAAATACGTAGCTTTACAGGTGGCGTTGCGACGATGCACCTTGGCTATAAATAAAAATGAATCAACCAAAGGTGATTAACGTGTCAAAGTTAAACATGAATAGTGAAATAAAGAAAATCGAAAAGCGATTAGAACAATCTCTTATAAGCAATGATAAAGTACTAGAAGATGCTTCTTATCATTTGTTTTCTTCAGGTGGTAAACGCGTTAGACCTGCCTTTGTAATTTTAAGTAGCCAATTTGGTAAAGAAATGAATGAGGATGTTTATCGTGTAGCTGTTGCGCTTGAATTAATCCATATGGCAACTTTAGTTCACGATGACGTCGTAGATAAGAGTGATAAACGTCGAGGAAGCTTAACTATAGCTAAAAAATGGGATCAAAATACTGCTATTCTTGCCGGTAATTTTTTACTTGCATCAGCACTTGAACATATTTCAAACATTGAAGATAACCGTATTCATTCGGTGATTTCAAATGCAATCGTTGAAGTATGTATGGGGGAGCTATTTCAATTCCAAGACCAATTTAATGGTTATCAAACAATCACGAGTTATTTGCGTAGAATTAATCGCAAAACAGCATTACTAATACAATTATCTACTGAAGTAGGTGCGATTGCTTCTGGTGCCGATCTGAAAACAGTTCACAACTTAAAAATGATTGGCCATTATATTGGCATGAGTTTTCAAATTGTGGATGACATCCTGGATTTTACAAGTACAGAAAAAATTAGGAAAACCAGTTGGTAGTGATTTGATGAATGGTCATATCACTTTACCCGTATTATTAGAAATGAGAAAGCACCCAGAATTCAAAGCGCAGATACAACAACTTACTCCAGACTCAGATCAAGAAACGTTTGACTACTGTATTCAACGTATTCAATCATCTGATGTTATACAACAATCACAAGTAATTAGTGATAAATATTTAGATAAAGCCTTAAACCTACTTGATCAATTGGAAAGCGAAGTCGCTAAGCCCTTGTTTAAGAAATTAATTAAAAAAGTTGGAAAAAGAAATTTATAAGTTACATGAAAAGCATTGAAAGCGCTTTAATTACCTGTTAATATATTAATGTATCTCAAAACATAATATTTTATTGATACATAGTCATGTACATTATTACTGTACAATTGATACATAACAAACAGGGGGATTCACACATTATGGAAAGAACATTTCTAATGATTAAACCAGACGCGGTACAACGCAATTTGGTAGGAGAAATCATTTCTCGTATTGAACGAAAAGGACTAAAACTTGTAGGCGGTAAATTTATGACTGTACCACAGTCACTTGCAGAAGAACATTATGCAGAACACACAGATAAACCGTTCTATAACAAATTGATTGACTTCATCACTTCTGCACCAGTATTCGCTATGGTAGTTGAAGGTGAAGATGCCGTAAATATTTCGCGTCATATTATAGGTAAAACTAATCCGTCTGAAGCTACACCAGGCACAATTAGAGGAGACTTAGGTTTAACTGTAGGTAGAAACATTATTCATGGTTCAGACTCAGTAGACTCAGCTAAAAAAGAAATTAACCTTTGGTTTAAAGCTGAAGAATTAAGTGATTATACTGGATCACGTGAAGCATGGTTATACGAATAATATTAACTTCAATAAATAATAGGCTTCATAATGATGAATTTTTAAAATATAAAAAGCTAACTGAAATTTAATTAATTCAGTTAGCTTTTTATATTTTACGTCTACCATTTAGTGAAACACTAAAGTGAGTATAGAGTATAAAATAGCCTTCTGATATCTAAATAACCTTATAGATGGAGAGAACGAAATCAAATTTTAACCTTTACTTTCTTTTCCACCCTAAGTAATAAATAATATTGGAAAATGATAATGTTTCTATATAAAATCTAAAGTTCTTACTATAAAAAATATTCAAATGTTACACTTAAAACATGGAAGTTTTCATAAGATTCAATATTTGTAAATTTTTCTGTTAATTTGAACAATTGAATGTGATAAGATATAGAGAATATTATAATTTAAAGTACTAAAGGAACGGAGTGGGAAAAGTATGAGATATTTAACTTCTGGTGAATCACATGGACCACAGTTAACTGTAATTATTGAAGGTGTACCAACAAATCTAGAAATCAACGTAGCAGATATTAATGAAGAAATGTTTAAACGACAAGGTGGCTACGGAAGAGGTCGTCGCATGCAAATTGAAAAGGATGCAGTTGAAATTGTTTCAGGAGTGCGTAATGGATATACTTTAGGTAGTCCAATTACATTGATTGTTACAAATGATGACTTCACACATTGGAAGAAAATTATGGGCGCTGATCCAATTAGTGAAGAAGATCAAGACAATATGAAACGTGTAATTACCAAACCACGTCCTGGCCACGCTGATTTAATTGGTGGTATGAAATACAATCATAGAGACTTAAGAAACGTGTTAGAACGTTCTTCAGCAAGAGAAACTGCCGCACGTGTTGCAGTTGGTGCAGTTTCTAAAATTTTGTTAAAACAATTAGATATTAATTTTTATAGTAGAGTGGTTGAAATTGGTGGCATCAAAGATGATATTGAATATGATCTTGAAACAATTAAAGCTAATATCGATAAAAATGATGTTCGCGTTGTAAATGATGAGATAGCTCAAGAAATTCGCGATAAAATTGACTCAGCTAAAAAAGCAGGTGATACAATCGGCGGTGTAGTCCAAACAATTGTTGAAGGCTTACCAGTAGGTATTGGTAGCTATGTACATTACGATCGTAAACTTGACGGTAGAATTGCTCAAGGCGTTGTAAGTATTAATGCATTTAAAGGTGTAAGCTTTGGTGAAGGTTTTAAAGCAGCTGAGAAACCAGGCAGTGAAATTCAAGATGAAATCTTGTATGATACTTCGAATGGTTACTACAGAGGTTCCAATCACTTAGGTGGCTTTGAAGGTGGTATGTCTAATGGTATGCCTATTGTGGTTAATGGTGTAATGAAACCCATCCCAACACTTTACAAGCCACTAAACTCCGTTGATATTAATACAAAAGAATCATTTAAAGCTTCTATTGAGCGTTCCGACAGTTGTGCTGTACCTGCAGCAAGTGTTGTAGTTGAGAATGTCGTAGCATTTGAAATTGCAAAAGCATTACTTGAAGAATTCCAAAGTAATCATATAGAGCAATTAAAATCACAAATAGACGAACGTCGTTTATTAAATATAGAATACTAAGTAGCAATTTAAAATTTATGAAGTAACTAGGTGAGCATATGAAATTAGAAACTACTTATACATCCAATAACTATCCAATTATTGTAGAACACCATGCATTAGATCAATTACATCAATATATTAATGATTATAAAGATGTTGTGTTGGTAGTTGATGAAACGGTAAATAATAATTGGAATGAAACGATAGATTTTATCACTTCTGAATATGGCGCACATAAACTTATCATCCCTTCTGGTGAAGCGACCAAATCGTTAGCCTTTTATGAAGAAACGATTGAAGTATTACTCAGTAAACAATTGACGCGTGACACTTGTTTAATCGCAGTTGGCGGTGGCGCTACCGGCGATTTCACAGGATTCCTTGCCGCAACCTTATTAAGAGGCGTAGATTTTATTCAAGTACCAACGACAATTCTTGCACATGATTCAAGTGTAGGAGGCAAGGTAGGTATTAATTCTAAACATGGTAAGAATTTAATAGGTGCCTTTTATAGACCTAATGCTGTCATTTATGATTTGAACTTTCTAACAACTTTACCTTATGGAGAAATTTTAAGTGGGTATGCAGAAGTTTATAAACACGCCTTATTGAGTGACATGGAAGCTGTGCAAAATATTGAAACACAATACCCTGATCAGCCGACACTCGCTTCGTTAAATGAAATTGAATATTATTTATTTAAAGGTATCCAAACGAAATTAAATATTATCGTCAAAGATGAAAAAGAATCCAATGTCCGTAAATTTTTAAATTTAGGTCACACATTTGGACATGCAGTTGAATACAATTTTAAAATTCCTCATGGCCATGCAGTGATGATAGGCATTATTTATCAATTTATTGTTGCTAATAAAGTCTTAAATAGAGATTTTGATATATCTCATTATATTAATTATTTAGTTTCATTAAATTATCCATTAGATATCATTAATGAATTTGAGTTTGAAGCCTTATATCAGCTCATGTTAAAAGATAAGAAAAATGATCAACAAGGCGTCCAAATGGTATTATTGGATGGCATTGGCAATCCTGTGGTAAAACACATAGATAAGCCAACACTTCTACATGCATTCACAGATTTCCTAACATATTTTAAAAAGTAGGTGGATTTTTTGACAAACAGTAAAACAATTGACATTAACGGACCATTGATTGGTGAAATAGAAGTGCCAGGAGATAAATCAATGACACATAGAGCCATTATGTTAGGTTCTCTTGCATCTGGCTCCTCTACAATATATAAACCGCTTCTTGGTGAAGATTGTCTGAATACAGTGGAAATTTTCCAGCAATTAGGTGTTGAAATTACTGTTGGCGAAGATAAAATAGAAATTAATTCGCCTGGTTATAAACACTTCAAAACGCCTCATCAAGTACTGTATACAGGTAATTCTGGTACAACGACACGTTTGGTCGCCGGTCTGTTAAGTGGTTTAGGTATTGAAACTGTTATATCAGGTGATGAATCTATTGGTAAAAGACCGATGGACAGAATTATGAAACCTTTAAGCTTAATGAACGCTAATATAACAGGCGTGGATAATAATTACACACCGCTAATCATTAAACCAGCACAAATTAATGGCATGTCTTATCAGATGGAAGTTGCGAGTGCACAAGTAAAAAGTGCAATTTTATTCGCAAGTTTGTTTGCAGAAGAGGCGACAACTGTTAAAGAACTAGGCACAACACGTAATCATACAGAAACGATGTTCCAACATTTCCATATTCCTGTTACTACTGATAGGAAAACGATAGAAATGCCAAAACGAGGGATCGAACACATTCACCCCGTAGATTTCCATGTGCCAGGCGATATTTCTTCAGCAGCATATTTTATAGTGGCGGGCTTGATAACAAAAGACAGTGATATTACAATTCACAATGTTGGCGTAAACCCAACACGTTCAGGTATTATAGATATCGTGAAACAAATGGAAGGGAACATTACGCTATTCAACCAAACAGATGGTCCAGAACCAACTGCTTCAATTCGCATACAATATTCTCCTGATATGAAGCCAATCCAAATTAATGGCGATTTAGTACCAAGAGCAATTGACGAAATCCCAATTGTAGCATTACTATGTTCACAAGCTGAAGGTACAAGTATTGTAAAAGATGCAGAAGAATTGAAAGTTAAAGAAACAAATCGTATTGATACAACTGCGAATATGCTAAATTTATTAGGATTTATGTTACAACCAACAAGTGATGGTATGGTTATTCATCCTTCTACTTTAAAGCAAACAGCAACAGTCGATAGTTTTACTGATCATCGTATAGGTATGATGCTTGCAATTGCATCATTATTAACAGATGAATCGTTAACTATTAATCAATTCGATGCTGTAAATGTTTCTTTCCCAGGTTTCTTAACGAAGTTAAAACAATTAGAAAAAGAGGGATAAAAGTATGGAAGATATCTATAAACTCATAGACGATATCAACTTACAAAAATTAGATAACTTAGACACTCGTGTGAATGAAGCATTAAGTTCTCCAAAGGACGATGCACTTTTTATACTTGGTGAAACGTTATATAATTACGGTTTAATGCCTCAAGGGCTTGAAGTATTCCGTACGTTATACCATAAATATCCTGATGAAAGTGAATTGCTTATTTACTTCATCGAAGGTTTAATGGCTGAGAATCAAACTGATGAAGCTTTAGAATATTTAAACCAAGTTGAGTTATCAACTGAACGTTTAATGTTAGAAGCTGATTTATATCAACAATTAAATATGTTAGAAGTTGCGATAGATAAATTGGTTGACGCCATAGATATAGAACCAAATGATCCAATCATACACTATGCACTTGCTGAATTATTGTATTTTGACGGACAATACCTACGTGCAGTTTCTGAATACGAAACTGTGCTTGAAACAGGCGAATATCAAGTGAATGGCACAAATTTATTTTCTCGCTTAGCAGACTGTAGTTTGCAAAGTGGAAACTACAGTGATGCGATTAAAATGTTCGATGAAATTAATGAAGAAGAAATGGTATCTGAAGATTACTTTAAAAAAGCGATTGCTTATGAAAAAAATGAGCTCTCTCAAGAAGCGATTAATTTAGTTCAAACACTATTATCTAAAGATCCAGACTTCTTACAAGGCTATTTTTATCTGCAACAACTTTATGAAAATGAACATAACCATGCAGAAGCCATTGAAATTGGTAAAGAAGGCTTGAGATTAAGTCAATTTTATAAAGAGTTGATGGTATCAACAGGCAGTATAGCAATTGAACATGGCGATGCTAATGAAGGTGTACAATTATTACTGCAAGCCTTAGAAGTTGATAATGCTTATCAAGAACCACTTTTAATCCTAAGTGATTTATATAGACAGGAAGAAGACTACGAGGCACTTATAGCATTATTGAAATATGTTGACGAAGAAGATTTAGATCCCGTCTTTATGTGGCATTTAGCATTTGCATTAGGACAAGAGGAACGTGACAAAGAAGCACAACATTTCTTTGAATTAGCATATCCAACATTGCACACGCAATCTGCGTTTCTAAGTGATTATTATTTCTATCTAGTTGAAATCGGACAAATTGAACAAGCAAAAGCAATGCTAAATCAATTACTTGAATTAGATCCAAGCAATGAAACATGGCATGATGAAGCAGAAAGATTATTATCTTTCTAGTCAAGGAAGGTGATTAAGATGAGCAATACCCTACAACAAGTGAAAGCTAATTTCATTGAATATCTGCTTTTTCAATATCAGTTTAAATCTAGGATTAGTGTGTGGGTATTAAACTTAATTAAGTCTTCACCTGAGTTATTGCAACAAATCCATTTTGTGGATGAACTCATTTCCGAACATCATATATTGGAAATTGCTATGGAAGATACTGATCAACAAGGTATTAGGTTTACACTTAAAAATCAACAGTTGATTAATAGTGACGAAATCTTCAATTATGTAGCAAACGATGCTGTGTCTTTTGATATCAAACTGCATTTTAGTAAAACACTATCAAGAGAATCTCGTTTAGATGAATTATTATTAATGCAATTGTTACATTCACCATACTATGCTATGTATATGCAAGACATCTATAGTATCCCACTATCAAAACAAAGCGAGTCCTCTATAATCACACATTTACAAGATAATATTGATTTAAGTTTACAATTGCATGATAAAGCACTGTTTTATCAATTAACTCAAATCCTTAATACTTTTGAGTTAAGAAATGTAAATAAAACAATGAAGGATTGACCTTATGAATATAAAATATTTATGGCATTTACTCATTTATAATAAAGGTGTACTTTACTTTCTGCTTATTTGTAATTTATTAGGCACGATATATGGTTATATATGGTATGGCAGTCAACTGAGCGTGTCCAGTTGGCAGTTCGTACCGTTTGTGCCAGATAGTCCAACAGCTTCATTATTTTTATGTATTGCACTCATTGGACTCATCGCAGGTAAGAACTTACCAATTATAGAAGCTTTGGCTTTTGTATCGTTGATAAAATACGGTGTATGGGCTGTTATTATGAACATTATTATGTTTATCCAATATGACTCGGTTACAATCATTGGCTGTATGCTTATCCTTTCTCACGGTATAATGGCTATAGAGGCATTTTTCTTTTATCCAAGGTTTAAAATCACTATACCGCTTTTACTATTGCTGTGATATGGGTATTCCATAATGACATTATTGATTATGTATTTATGCAATATCCTTACTATGATTTTATTGCTAGCCATATTGAAGGTGTTGCTTATCTCGCGTTTTGGTTAAGTGTCATACCTTTAGTGCTATATTTAAATTTAACTCGATTTAAAAAGGATAAAATATTTGACCATCATTAACGTTCACAGTAAAATGTTTATAAAGGAGTGAGGATTTTTGTCTTTTATCTATATGATTATATACTTTGTTATTCTAATGGTATTGCCTTTATGGGCGCAACACAAAGTTAAGTCTAATTATGAAAAGTATTCACAAGTAAGATCGACAAGTGGTAAGACTGGTCAAGAAGTTGCTATAGAAATACTTCATGCAAATGGCATTTATGATGTAGATGTCGTCGAAGGAAAAGGGTTCTTAACAGATCATTATGATCCTAAAAAGAAAGTCCTTGTGTTATCACCAGCTAACTTCAGTAGACCTTCAGTTGCTCGGTACAGCAATCGCAGCTCACGAAGTTGGACATGCGATACAACACGCAGAAGGTTATTTCTTCTTAAGATTCAGAACATCTTTAGTACCACTGGCTAACGTAGGTAGTTCAATTGGTTACTTAGCAGTATTTGCGGGTATTATTTTAACTACTATGCAAAGCACTTTAGGTTCTACAGCATTATGGATTGGTATTGCGTTCATGTCTCTTGCAGTATTATTCTCAATCGTTACACTACCAGTTGAATTTAACGCAAGTAGTAGAGCGATGAAACAAATAAAAAGCTTAGACATTGTTAATGAAAAAGAACACCGCCATGCTAAAAAAGTACTTACAGCAGCAGCAATGACTTACGTTGCATCAACTGCAGTTGCATTAGCAGAACTTGCAAGATTTATTCTTATTGCTAGATCAAGTGAATAATAATATAAATGAGGTTGAGACATAATTACATGTCTCAACCTCATTTTTTATAGTCACCTTTGCCGAAGTGAGACGGTGAAATCTTATTACAAAAATTAGATTTATGTCTCGCTCCCATTTTTTATTTAAAAGACATTCCGCTCATTACAAAGTTAAATCTCACATTAAAAACACATCAAAGCAAAAACATTAATTTACCTATTTTAAAAAAGAAGCATGCACTACTTAATTACGTGTAATAATGAAATAAACAAATTAAAAAGATCATAGTCAAATAGTAAATAATATAACGGTTAACTATTGCGGGAATAATGCATGAAGCCTAAAATTAGTCTATACTATATAAGAAACCGTTAGAATGTGAGGCGTATATGATGAAGACTATGAAAAATATGCAAACTGAAGTGGACGACTATATTGGTCAATTTAAAACAGGGTATTTCTCTCCCTTAGCTAATCTTGCGCGATTAACTGAAGAGGTTGGTGAACTGGCAAGAGAGATTAATCACTACCACGGTGAGAAAAAGAAAAAAGAGACAGAAGCCGAAAATACAATTAAAGCAGAACTAGGCGATAATTTATTCGTTTTATTATGTATTGCCAATTCTTTAGATATTGATATGACAGAAAGCTTTGATGAAACAATGAATAAATTTAATACTCGTGATAAAGATCGTTTTGAACGCAAATAAATTAATTTGAAATAGAAAGGGTGTCCCACCTTATGAAAATAGGCATTACTTGTTACCCATCTATGGGTGGTTCTGGAATCATCGCCACTGAATTAGGCATAAAGCTTGTTGAACGAGGGCATGACATCCATTTTATTACATCTAATATACCTTTTAGAATACGAAAACCATTACCAAATATCACATTTCACCAAGTTGAAGTCAATCAGTATGCTGTTTTCCAGTATGCTCCTTATGACATAACTTTAAGTACTAAAATTGCTGAGGTTATCAATGAGTATGATTTAGATTTGTTACATATGCACTATGCAGTGCCTCATGCAGTTTGTGGTATCTTAGCAAAACATATGTCCAAAAAGGACATTAAAATTATGACTACATTGCACGGGACTGATATAACTGTTCTAGGTTATGATCATTCTTTAAAAAATGCAATTAAGTTTGGTATAGAAGAAAGTGATATTGTGACGAGTGTAAGCCAGTCACTTGCGAAACAAACTAATGATATTATTGAGACAGATAAAGAAATTGTTCCAATATATAATTTTGTTCGAGAAAATGAATTCCCAACAAAACCTGATGTACAAACTGAAGAAAATGAACAATTAAAAGCTTGTTATGGTATTAAACCAGAAGAGAAGGTTTTAATTCATGTTTCAAACTTCAGAAGCGTAAAACGTATCGATACTATTATCGATACATTTGCAAAAGTACATAAATCTATGCCATCAAAATTATTATTATTAGGCGATGGTCCAGAATTAATGGATATGAAACAAAAAGCACGTGATCTAAATATTGAAGATGAAGTTCTTTTTTTAGGAAAACAAAATTGGGTTAGTGAATTTTATCAAATTTCAGACTTAGTCTTACTACTAAGTGAAAAAGAAAGTTTTGGCCTAACACTACTTGAAGCAATGAAATCCGGAGTAGTGCCAATTGGTTCTACGGTCGGTGGAATTAAAGAAGTCATTAAACATGAAGATACCGGTTTTTTAGTTGATGTAGGTGATAGTACAAGCGCAAGCCAGTATGCCTTAAAATTACTCACAGATGCAAAGCTTTATAAAACAATGCAAACACGCATGCTAGCAGATGTCTCAGAACGCTTTTCGTCTGACTTAATTGCAGATCAATATGAGTATTACTACAAAAAAATGTTAGAGGGTAACAATGACTAAAACATTATTCGAAGCGGCAAAGCCGATTTTAGAAACTTTACAAAAACATCATTACCAAGCATTTTATGTTGGTGGCGCAGTTAGAGATTACTTAATGCAAAAACCAATTCATGATATCGATATTACGACTAGTGCCACACCAGATGAAATTGAAGCAGTATTTGATAAGACCATTCCTATTGGTAGGGAGCATGGTACGATTAATGTCGTCTATAATGGCGATCAATATGAAGTGACAACCTTTCGTGCAGAAGGGGAATATGATGATCATCGCAGACCTAATGAAGTCTTTTTCGTAAGAGACTTATACGAAGACGTAAAACGAAGAGATTTTACAATGAATGCCATTGCTATGGATGTGAATTATCAAATCCATGATTACTTTGATGGTCTAAAAGATATAGAACAGCGATTAATCAAGACAGTTGGCAATCCAACAGAACGATTTAACGAAGATACGTTACGAATTATTAGAGGATTGCGCTTTCAATCACAACTTGGCTTTACGTTAGAGAAAGCCACATTTAATGGTATGCATGCCCATATAGCAGATATTGCGCATTTATCTATTGAACGTATCGTAATTGAACTTAAAAAATTAACATTAGGTCAATATGTGGCTCAAAGTTTCAATAATTTAAAGTATTTTAATGCATTTAATTATATACCATTTTTTAACCGTTTTGACTTATCAAAATTCATATTAGAAGAACCAATATCATTATCAATGTTAATTGCATTCTTAAAAGCACAACAACCTGATGTTGACACACAGCTCTCGGATTTGAAAATTAGCAACAATGAAAAGAAATATATCACCAGACTCGAACGTATGTTACAACAAATGCCAGAAATCCAAAGCAAACAAAATTTGAAGTTATTTGTTTATGATTATGGCAAAGAAGATATACTACAAGTATTAAGTTATGAACGCATGCTCAATGACAACAATATTATGAAGGTATCTCCATTTATTTTTAACGTCGCTTCCATCAATGAAGTTAGCCAAAAATTACCGATTTCCTCAAGAAAAGAAATGGATATAGATGGCAAAGATATATTACAAGCATTAGATAAACCGAGTGGCGCATGGCTTAAATCCATATTACGTCAGGTTGAATGTGCCATCATATCAGATGAGGTCAAAAACTTTAAACCAGAACTGCTAAAGTGGGTGAAAACACATGTCCAAATATAGTAAAGATGTTGTTCAAATATTGTATCAACACCAACCTGATTATATATCGGGTCAGTTTATAGCAGAACAATTAAGTATTTCACGTACAGCCGTAAAGAAAGTAATAGATCAACTTAAGTCGGAAGGATGTCAGATTGATTCAGTGAATCATAAAGGGCATCGCTTAATCCAATTACCTGATAAATGGTATAGTGGCATTGTCCTACCAATGCTAAAAGCACAAAATGTATTTGATCAAGTTGAAATATTGGAAAGTATTAATTCAACTCAATTATTGGCTAAGCAAAAATTAGTAGGTAATACAAATACGTTTCTTATTTTAAGTGATGAACAAACACAAGGTAAAGGTCGATTCAATAGACCTTGGTCATCCTCCAAAGGAAAAGGCTTGTGGATGTCGATTGTGCTACGCCCTGATGTACCTTTTGAAATGATAACAAAATTCAATTTATTTATGGCTCTAGGAATAAGAGATGCGATACAACAGTTCAGTATCGATCCGGTTACCATTAAATGGCCAAATGATATTTATATAAATAAACAAAAAGTTTGTGGCTTTTTGACAGAAATGGTTGCGAATAGTGATGGTATTGAAGCGGTAATTTGTGGCATTGGTATTAATATGAATCACTTACAAGAAGATTTTAGTGAAGAACTGCAACAAAAAGCCACAAGTGTCCGCATTCATGCTGACGAAAAAATTAATCGTTACTATTTTTTACAATCACTTGTAAGTAATATTGAATACCGATATAAACAATTTCTTACAGAACCATTTTCAACTATTCGAGAAGAATACATAGTAGCCTCGAATATTTGGAACAAAACATTAAGATTTACAGAAAATGGTAGACAATTCCACGGAGAAGCAGTTGATATTGATGAAGATGGGTTTTTACTTGTTTTGGATGAAGCAAACAATCAACATCGTTTAATCAGTGCGGATATAGAATTTTAACCTCGTTGAAAGGAGGAATGAGAATGACAAAACCGTGTTATGCCGTTATGGATTTAGAAACAACAGGAAATCAATTAGACTATGATGAAATTATTCAAATAGGTATTACTTTTGTTCGAGAAAATAAAATAATCGGCACGTACCATTCAATGATTAAAACAGATTTAGAAATTCCTCCTTTTATACAAGCATTAACGTCAATAGAAGAAGCAATGTTAAATCAAGCACCATATTTCCATGAAATAGCTGAAGATATTTATAAACAAATAGATGGGTGTATCTTTGTGGCACACAACGTTGCTTTCGATTTGAATTTCATAAAAAAATCTTTTAAAAATTGTGATATCAAATATCGTCCAAAAAAAGTAATGGATACGTTAGAATTATTTAAAGTCGCTTTTCCAACAGATAAAAGTTATCAGTTAAGTGAGTTAGCAGAAGCACATGGTATTGTTCTAAACAACGCACACCGCGCTGACGAAGATGCCGCAACAACAGCGCAACTTATGATACTCGCATTTGAGAAATTCGAAACGTTACCTTTAGATACTTTGAAACAACTATATTATTTAAGTAAGAATTTAAAATATGACTTACATGATATTTTATTTGAAATGGTGCGTAATCATGAAGATAAACCACTAGAAGATGTTTATGACCAATTCGAACAAATTATTTATAAAAAACAAAAAGATTTCAAGGCACCTACAGTAGATTTTGATGGTACTTTGAAAGATTTATATACCTTGATTACTAAGGAACTTAGTTTGACCTATCGACCACAACAATTGTATCTATCTGAGATTATTTTAGAACAATTAATGAATAGTGAAAAAGCAATGATTGAAGCACCACTTGGTAGTGGCAAGTCATTTGCATATTTACTCGCATCATTAATGTATAATATTGAAACTGGTAAACACGTAATGATTTCAACTAATACTAAATTATTACAAAACCAATTGTTGGAAAAAGATATACACGCGCTTAAACAAGCTTTAGATTTCAAAATAAATGCTACTTTAATAAAAAGTAAACGTGATTATATCTCATTAGGTTTAATCAGCCAAATTTTGAAAGAAGAAGCCAGTAATTACGAAGTCGGCATATTAAAAATGCAATTATTAATTTGGATTACCGAAACAGATACAGGTGATATTCAAGAACTAGATTTAAAAGGCGGGCAAAAAATGTATTTCGAACAAAAGCTAGAGACTTATGTGCCTGTTCGCAACGATATACATTACTTCAATTTCATTAAACGAAATGCTCAAAATATTCAAATTGGTATTACAAATCATGCTCATTTAATACATGTCTGCTCATGATAATTCTATATATCAATTATTTGATGATTGTATTATCGACGAAGCACATCGTTTGCCTGACTATGCTTTAAGCCAAGTGACTAATGAATTGAGTTATTCTGATATTAAATATCAACTTGGCTTAATTGGTAAGACAGAAAATGAAAAGCTACTTAAATCTATCGATCATTTAGAACAACAAAGAATTCTTGAAAAATTAGATATACCGCCTATAGATGTTTTCGGATTAAAAACAACAGTCAATGAGATACATGATTTAAATGAGCAATTATTCACTACTATTTTTGACATCATTCAAAGTTCTGAAGTGCATGATGATGAAGTTCACAAGCTCCATTTTGTCTATCATTTTGACGTTGCACCAATTTTGAACGATTTACATTCAATTATTCATAAACTCAATATGACATTAGAATTCTTCAATGGTATGAGTCATAAAACAATCAAGTCGGTGCGCAAACAAATCCTTTATATTAATGATCGTTTTAAAGAAATTGAACACAGTTTAAAAAATAATCACACAAGTTATTTATCAATTAAAAATATAAATCAAAAATCAACAATTAGACTTAATGTTAAAGACTATGATGTTAAAGAAATATTGACCACACAAGTATTAGATAAATTTAAATCACTTACATTTATTTCAGGTACATTAACGTTTAACCATTCATTTGAAAACTTCAAACATTGGTTTAATAAAGATATCGTCTTTAACACGTATGAGATTGATTCGAAGGTGATGTCACCAAACCAAACTACTGTATTCATACCTAATGATGTAGCTTCATATAATTATAAAAGCATTGATGATTATGTGAGTTCTATTGTTAATTATGTAATTGAGTATATTAACATTGTAGAGTCTAAATGTTTAATACTATTTACAAGTTATAAAATGATGCATATGGTTCAAGAGTTATTAAATGAATTGCCAGAATTTGAAGACTATGTGGTTTTGACACAACAGCAAAATCAAAACTATAAGATTGTTCAACAATTTAATAGTTTTAATAAAGCAATTTTATTAGGTACAGGTACATTCTTTGAAGGTTTTGACTTTCAATCTAATGGTATCAAATGTGTAATGATTGCTAAGTTGCCTTTTATGAATCAAAACAATACAAAATATTGGCTAATGGAGTCTGAGTTTACTTCTACATTCAAAGATTATGTATTACCTGATGCTCGTAACGCGTTTTAGACAGGGTCTTGGTAGATTGATACGTAGCGAAAATGATAAAGGGATTATCGTATCCTTTGATGATCGCTTAATTCGCAGTAATTACAAGCAATTTTTTGAACAATCATTAGAAAGTTATCGTCAAAATAAAGGCGATATCAAACAATTTTCAAGCATACTCAAAAAATTAAAAAAAGAAGACAAACGCAATCAATAAACTTAGCACGCGCAACTAGAACTTATACATCGATTTTGTTAAAATATATAAGGATAAAGAAAAGAAGACTACAATATTATTAGGAGACTGGCTATGAAGACAACGATTAAAGAAGCTAAAAAATATCTAAACCAAGAAGTGACTATTGGCGCTTGGTTAACTAATAAACGTTCAAGTGGGAAAATAGCATTCCTACAATTAAGAGATGGTACGGGCTTTATGCAAGGTGTCGTAGCAAAAGCAGAAGTAACTGAGGAAATATTTAAATTAGCTAAAGAATTAACACAAGAATCATCTATTTATATTACTGGCATTATATCTGAAGATAATCGCTCAGATATTGGTTACGAAATGCAAGTGAAATCTATAGAAGTAATCTCAGAAGCTCATGATTACCCAATTACACCTAAAGACCATGGTACAGAATTTTTAATGGATCATCGTCATTTATGGTTACGTTCTAAAAAACAACATGCTGTAATGAAAATTAGAAATGAGATTATTCGTGCAACTTATGCCTTCTTTAATGACAATGGTTTCACAAAAATTGATCCACCTATTTTAACAGCAAGTGCACCTGAAGGCACAAGCGAGCTATTCCATACAAAATACTTTGATGAAGACGCATTCTTATCTCAAAGTGGACAGCTTTATATGGAAGCTGCTGCAATGGCTCACGGTAGAGTGTTCTCATTTGGTCCGACATTCCGTGCTGAAAAATCTAAAACACGTCGTCATTTAATTGAATTCTGGATGATTGAACCTGAAATGGCTTTTTGTGAACATGCACAAAGTTTAGAAGTCCAAGAACAATATGTAACACATGTTATTCAATCTGTATTAAATAATTGTAAACTTGAACTTAATGTATTAGAGCGTGATACATCTAAACTTGAAAAAGTAACTACACCATTCCCACGTATCACATACGATGATGCTGTAGTATTCTTAAAAGAACAAGGTTTTGACGATATAGAATGGGGCGAAGATTTCGGTTCTCCACATGAAACGGCTATCGCTAATCATTATGATTTACCAGTATTTATCACTAACTATCCAACAAAAATCAAACCTTTCTATATGCAACCAAATCCAGAAAATGAAGATACTGTACTGTGTGCAGATCTCATTGCACCTGAAGGTTATGGCGAAATTATAGGTGGGTCTGAACGTATAAATGACCTTGACTTGCTAGAGCAACGTATTAACGCATATGGCTTAGACGCTGAGAGTTATAGTTATTATTTAGATTTACGTCGTTATGGCAGCGTACCTCATAGTGGTTTCGGTTTAGGATTAGAAAGAACTGTAGCTTGGTTATCAGGTGTAGACCATGTCCGTGAAACTGCACCATTCCCACGCTTACTTAATCGATTATATCCATAATATTTAAAATAAGATTCACAATAAGCGTCCAGTCCACAAATAATGGCTGGACGTTTTTATAGCAATATCAAAGATGGGAGGGGCTACTTTGGATAGAGAACAATTAAAAACGAGACCAGTCGTAATTCGAAAAGAACTACTTGATCATTACAATGAATTAGGTTTAAATGAAACAGAGTTAGTTATTTTAATCAAATTATTACATGCATCAGAAACTTCTAATAAACAACCTTCAATTGAATCTTTACAGCAAGGCTCTGCGTTAGATTCAAGAGAAATCACTTCAATCATTCAAACTCTAATACAACATGATTTACTAGAGCTTAATGTCAATAAAGACGAAGAAGGCAAGTTTACTGAATATATGAACCTTAATCAGTTCTATGATCGATTAAGTGAAATTATGCAACAAATGAATGTAAAACAAGATGAGCACGAATCTGAACTAGAGTTCAATACACTATTTCAAAAAATTGAACAAGCGTTTGGCAGGCCTTTATCTCCATACGAGATAGAAACATTAAATCAATGGTTAGATATAGATAAACATGATTTAAGTGTCATTCAAGTCGCTTTAAATGAAGCAGAGAGCCAAAATAAAATGAGTTTTAAATATATCGATCGTATTTTACTGAATTGGAAAAAGAATAATGTAAAAACGATTGAAGACTCAAAAAAATTAGCCGCCAATTTAACCAACCTAAAATGAAACATACAGTTAGTAAGGTCCCTAAATTTGATTGGCTGAATGGGGAGAATCCAAATGGTAAGTAATAAAAAAGCACTTGAAATGGTTGATGTCATAGCTGATATGTTTCCAAATGCTGAATGCGAACTTGTCCATGACAATGCGTTTGAACTTACAATTGCTGTACTCTTATCTGCACAAACAACTGATATTTCTGTAAATAAACTCACGAAACCTTTATTTGAAAAATATAAAACACCTGAAGATTATTTAAGTGTGGATATTTCAGAATTAGAAAATGATATACGTACTATTGGTTTATATAGAAATAAAGCCAAAAACATTCAAAAATTAAGCCAATCGCTTTTAGATAAATTTGATGGTAAGATTCCTCAAACACACGATGAGTTAGAAAGCTTAGCAGGTGTGGGTAGGAAAACGGCCAACGTCGTTATGAGCGTAGCTTTTGGAGAACCTTCATTAGCTGTAGATACACATGTAGAACGTATCTCAAAACGTTTAGGTATATGCCGATGGAAAGATAATGTACGTCAAGTAGAGGATAAATTGTGTAAAGTAGTTCCTAGAGAAAGATGGAACAAAACACATCATCAACTCATATTTTTCGGTCGCTATCATTGTTTAGCTCGTAAACCAAAATGCGATGTTTGTCCATTATTTGAAGAATGTAGAGAAGGGCAAAAGCGCTATAAAGCAAGTTTGAAAGAGGCATGAATAAAATGATTACAAAAGAAGACTTTACAAAGTTAGAACTGGAATTGGATTCATACGCGAAAGTAAAAAAATTAAAATTACCAGAAGCAAAAAGATTGTTAGATCAATACTTTAATCTGATTCAACTTTACTTTCAACAAATTAATGATATTGAAATGATTGATTTTAATTGCTTAGATGAATATGCTGTCGTTCCAATGAACTTTGAAGAAAGATATCATTATATGATAGCACGTAAATATCATTTTATGGGTTACAGCCAAATGAAAACATTAAAATCAGAACTTATTAAAATGAACGCATCTTATCAAATTCGTCTAAAAAACAAACATTAAACAATTAAAAACAGCGTAAGCTCTCAAAGTTAGGAGACTTACGCTGTTTTTTTATTCATGATTGTATCTGTTTGATGAATTGATATATAAATATACTTTAACTAAAAACAAAGACCCGATTCCAATTAATATGGAAAGCGGGTCTTTTAAAACTAAAATCTTGTTATTGTGTACTATTTGAAGTAGCTGTTCCACTTCTATTTGCATTGGTAGTGTTTGTACCACTTGTATTATTGGTATTCGTGCTACCAGTATTGTTACTACTTGAACTATTACTGTCTGAATCACTATCAGAATCACTGTCTGAATCACTGTCTGAATCACTGTTACTGCCTTGACCTTTAGGATCATTATCAGTTGTATTGTCATCAGGTTCACCTTTAACTGATAAATTATCTTTACTGTCTCCGCTAACAGAATCTGGTTTCGTGAAGTCTTCACCATCGCGTGGCGAAATATTAGACATTACATCTTCTAATAGGAATTGAGGATATTCTTGTTCATCACTTCCTACAAATGAGTTTGTTCCGCCTTGTTTAACTTCATTGAATCCCATCCATACAGACATACTGTATTTAGGAGTGAAACCATTAATCCAAACATCTTTAGCAAGCATCATCAGGTAGATTATACTGTTGCTGAGTTTGTTGACCATAAGTACCTGTACCTGTCTTAGCACCTATGTTTAATCCAGAAATGCCATGTCCATATGCAGAGCCATAAGCCTCAAATGTACCTTTAAGTGTTTCGGCTAGCATATAAGCAGTAGAATCTTTCATAGCTTTTTTACTTGTATGGTCATATTCAATGACTTCGCCATCTTGTTTTTCAACTTTTTCAATAGAATGTGCATTGTTGTACTCGCCACCATTTGCAATTGCGGCAAATGCTGATGCTAATTGTGTAGGAGAGAACTCAGATGCAGAACCACCTAATACTTCAGAAGGTCCAATATCTCCTTCGTATTCTAATCCTACTTTTTCAGCGAATTTCTTCGGTGCATCGTTTCCAGCATTTTCTTTTGTTGATTGCCAAGCTTTTAAGGCAGGGATGTTGAAACTTTGACGTAATGCATCATAAAGTTTAACTGTTCCGTGACTTTCCAAGTCATAGTTTCTAAATGTAACACCATCAACTTGATATTCTTCTTCATCTTTCATGGCATGATCTGTTGCCCAAGACATGTTTTCAATTGCTTGGACCATAAGATAAGAATGGTTTTAATGACGATCCGGTAGGGTGTGCATCTGTTGCTAAGTTTCTATCAACGACGTCTTTATAATTTCTACCACCAGATATTGCAACAAGTTCACCAGTTTCACTATCTACGATAGATGAACCAACTTGTTGATCATCATTTTTATAGTAGCTACCATTATCTATACGTTCTTGCAATGTATCTTGAACATCTTTGTCCATATTCGTATGAATCTTAATGCCACTATTTAATACAGATCCTAAATCTTCACCTTTGAACGCTTTATTATTCATAAGCTCTGATTTCACAAAATTAATATATGAATCATATTCTTTTTTAGAATCATCATTGCTTACTTGTCGTTCTTCATTAGTTCGTTGAACAAGTGTATCTTGTATTTTAGTATCTTGTGCTTTTTCTTTCTCTTCTTTAGAAATCCTATTATGATATTCCATGAGATATAGCACAGTATTTTTACGTGATTCCGCTTCTTCAGGATTATCATAAACATTATACGTATTTGGTACTTGTGGTAATCCGAGCAAGATATGCTTCCTCAGTTAAAGTTAAATCTTTCAATTCTTTATCAAAGTAATATTTAGCTGCCGCTTTCACACCATAAACACCATCAGAATAATAAATCTTATTCAAGTACATTTCGAATATTTCATCTTTACTGTACTCTTGTTCTAATCTGTATGATAAGTATGCTTCCTGTGCCTTACGTGCGATAGATTTTTTATCTGTCAAGAATGATCGTTTAACAACTTGTTGTGTTAAAGTCGATGCACCTTGCGAACCAAATCCACCAGTGATATTTTTGGCAACAGCGCCGAACAGACGTTTATAGTCAAGTGCACCATGACTGTAGAAGCGATTATCTTCTGTAGCCAAAACAGCATCCTTCATTGCTTTAGGTACTTCATCTAATTCAACATGTTCACGTCGTTGTCCGTTATCAATTGTTTTCACCAATTCTCCATCTTTATCATAAATCTTAGCTGGGATTGGATCTTGTAATTTTGACTCAGTAAATGTCTGGAGCTTTCCAAGCATAATAAGCAAATAACAAGATACCTATTAACGCTAAGACAATGAAGGCAATGATAAGAAAGCCAATTATCTTGATTATCGTTCGTTTAATATTCCTATTCTTTTTTTGCTCGGACTTACCTTTCTTTTTAGATTGGGAAGTCCTTTTTTCTCCGTCATACGCGGTCCTCACTTTCATCTAATATCAACTTATCAACAGCTTTGAGGTAATTCAATCGTGGTTGATACTGATAAGGAATATAGTAACCATTTTTTCTTACTTCTTCAACCGTTACCGACTTTTTAATGTTATTTGTATGTCTTTCCCAAAAGTATTCAAACTTAGAATAGGGAAGTAGATATACTTCATCAAGCGTTTTAAATCGAATTAATAAAAATACTATTCCATTTTGTTTGAAACAAGACGCCATATGTGAAACTTGGTGTTCATGCATATTACTCAATGGGAAAGAAGTTTTATTTTTCGTTTCTTTCGCTTCAAAGTCAAGGTAATGTCCATTATAAATACCATTATAATCAGTTGTAGACGGCGTTCGGAAATAAGCCTCATTAATTACAGCCTTACTTCTCATAGGATAATGAACATTTACGATTTGAACAGGCGTTGGTTTTTTATGTATAACCGCCATTCCATGGTTCAAATAGTAAGTGTTCGACAGTTCGATATCATTTTCAAGCGACATACCTCTGCCACCATAGTCTATTTTACCCGTTTGACCCTTATGAGTTCGTCCGACTTGAGACTTATTTCTATTAAATGGTTTCCCATTAGGGTAATTCATTGTTTTTCACCACTTTAGTTTGGAAATCAAAAACTTTTTCCATTATACCCGACTTTGGCAAATTTTTCCAAACCTTGAAATATGAATCAATGTATTTACAAATACATCAAGTACATTTTAACGTGCTTTGCATAATTAAACAATATTTGGAACTAAATAAGGCGCTATTATAACATAATTGTAAGACGACGCTTTAGAAATGACGCACATTGTCTTTTATGGTAAATTTATTGTGTAGGAGGAAACTTCATGCAACAGTTAATTACGCAATTATTAGATGATGTACAGCTTATGCAAGATAAATATGAATCCGTAAAAGCATCTGGCGAAGATTATGATTTTTATTCTGTTGTCGTCCCATTCACGAATAATATTGATGAATTGCTCACATCCTTTATTCAATATGAAACTCAAATACTTCAATTGCAATATATGAACAAACAAAAATTTGATTTATTAGTTTCTAATATCGAAGAATTATCTGTGGAGTGCCACTTTAAGCGCTCAAGCAGAAAGTTATTCACAGAAAAAATAAAGGCTGTTCAATATGATTTAAGCTATATTCAAAGAAGTGAGTTGTATCTATGATAAAAACAGTTTATGTCACAGGCTATAAATCTTATGAACTTAATATTTTCAAAGATGATGCTCCAGAAGTTTCCTATTTAAAAAAATTTATAGCACATAAATTAAATCAATTGATTGAAGAAGGCTTAGAATGGGTATTAATACAAGGACAGATGGGTATAGAGTTATGGACAGCAGAAGTAGTACTTGATTTGAAAGCAACATATCCAGAACTTAAATTGGGTATTATAACGCCGTTTTATGGTCACAGCGATAGATGGAACGAACAAAATCAAGCTAAATATCAAAATATCACACAAAAGGCTGATTTTGTAGATAGTGTGTTTCATTCACCATACGAAGGACCTCATCAATTTAAACAGACAGATCAGTTCATGTTAGATCACACAGATCAAACATTATTAATATATGATGAGGAGCAAGAAGCAAGTCCAAAATTCTTCAAGCAAATGTTAGTTGATTTTATGGAAAAAACAAATTATACTTGTGACATTGTGACGTTCGATGAATTAACTGAGTTCATCAATGATTTACAGTGGTCTCAAGAACAAAGTTTCGAATGAGGTGGGAAAAAATGGCAGATATTTCATTGAAATTATCAGCAAAGGATATTTATGAAAAAGATTTTGAAAAAACTATGACACGTGGTTATAGAAGGGAAGAAGTCGATGCCTTCTTAGACGACATCATAGCCGATTATCAAAAAATGTCAGACTTAGATAGTGAAGTTGTTAAGCTTTCCGAAGAAAACAATAAACTAAAAAAAGAACTTGAAGAACTTAGATTACGTGTAGCAACGTCAAGACCACAAGAAAATAAGAATTTCTCTTCCAATAGTAATGCTGCAACTAAGAGTAATAACAACAATAACAATAATAATAATGTTGATATTCTAAAAAGAATTTCTAACTTAGAAAAAGCGGTATTTGGAAAATAACACGCTAATGAATGATTATAGTGTGTGCAAATCGTAGATATAGCTTCATCTACATAAAACCAAGTTTTGATTTCATTCAAAACTTGGTTTATTTTGTTTGTTTAGCCGTCTAAAGCATGGTATACTTTCAAAGATGGTGTTTTGGGTGATCGCTATAGCAATATAGAGGAAAGTCCATGCTCACACAATCTGAGATGATTGTAGTGTTCGTGCTTGATGAAAAAATAAGTCAAGGCATTAAATTGACGGCAATGAAATAACCTAAGTCTTATAGATACGGTTAAAATAGTTTGAAAGTGCCACAGTGACGTAGCTTTTATAGAAATATAAAAGGTGGAACGCGGTAAACCCCTCGAGTGAGCAATCCAAATTAGGTAGGAGCACTTATTTAACGGAATTCAACGTATAAATAGGACATGCTTTTAAAAGCATGTAGACAGATGGTTACCACCAGCGTACGAGTGTATCTAGTACACGATAGCAGTACAACGGTACAAAACATGGCTTACAGAAATATCATCACTAGACCCAAGCTCTCCCACATAGGAGAGCTTTTTTAATTTCTAAAGTTATAGAAGATATTCATTAACCTGAGTTGCATTAGAACTTAGTACAATGTCATATCTATTTAAAAATTTTTTTGATAAAATATAAGTAAATCTTTATTTAAGAAGGAGCAAACTAATGTATCAATTATTAGCCGTATGTCCTATGGGATTAGAAGCAGTTGTGGCAAAAGAAGTTCAAGAATTAGGTTATGAAACAACTGTCGAAAATGGCAGAATATTTTTTGAAGGTGACGAATCTGCAATTGTTAAGTGTAATTTATGGTTACGTACAGCCGACAGAATTAAAATTGTAGTAGGTCAATTTAAAGCCACTACATTTGATGAGTTATTTGAAAAAACAAAGGCTTTACCATGGGAGACAATTGTTGAACAAGATGGTAACTTCCCAGTACAAGGTCGTAGTGTGAAATCGACGTTGTTTAGTGTTCCTGATTGCCAAGCAATTGTAAAAAAAGCAATTGTTGAACGTTTAAGACGTGCGTATCAAGAACGCGGTTGGTTAAATGAAACAGGTGCAAAATACCCAGTGGAAGTTTCAATATTAAAAGATAATGCACTTCTTACAATAGACACTTCTGGTTCAGGATTGAATAAACGTGGTTATCGTTTAGCTCAGGGTGAAGCACCAATTAAAGAAACACTTGCAAGCAAGTTTAATTCGTTTAGCGAATTGGACAGGTGATACGCCGTTAATAGATCCATTTTGTGGTTCAGGCACAATAGCAATAGAGGCTTGCTTAATCGCGCAAAACATTGCACCTGGGTTTAATCGTGATTTTGTTTCTGAAAAATGGGACATGATGCCTGACAATTTATATGACGAAATGAGAGACGAGGCAGATCAACAAGCTGATTACGATAGAAAACTTGAAATCTATGCTTCGGATATCGATCCAGAAATGATAGATATTGCACGCAGAAACGCTGAAGAAGTTGGATTAGCTGATATTATTCAATTTAGCGTGAAAGATGTTAATACACTTACAATAGATACAGAGGAGCCACTCGCACTTATAGGTAACCCGCCATATGGTGAACGTATCGGTGACCGTGATGAAGTAGAAGTTATGTATCGCTATATTGGTGAACTAATGCAACAACATCCTCATCTATCTACTTATATTTTGACAAGTAGTACAGAATTTGAACATTTAGTTAACCAAAAGGCGACTAAGCGTAGAAAGTTATTTAATGGATATATTGAATGTACGTATTATCAGTATTGGGGTAAAAGAAAACCTCAAAATTAAAATTTGATAAATTGAAAAAGTAGAAAGAGGTGCATCTTTTGAACACTGAATTTAAAAAGGGTATCGTATTCGCTTTTGCTCGCTTATATATTATGGGGCGTCCTACCCATATATTGGGATTTAATTAGAGATTTAGGCGCATTTGAAATCTTAGCATATAGAATTGTGCTTTCGATGATATTTATGCTATTTGTTGTAGTGTTCACTAAAAATACTGGGCCCTTTAAACGAGATGTTCATCAACTCTTTACAAATCCAATTCAACTCATTGCTATTATTGCAAGCAGGTTATGTAATTACAATTAACTGGGGCACATTCATATGGGCTGTAGCAAATGGTCATGTGCTGCAAACGAGTTTAGGATATTATATTAATCCACTCGTAAGTATAATACTTGCGCTTATTTTCTTGAAAGAACGTTTTAATAAATTAGAGTGGATCGCAATTGCATTAGCAGTTATAGGTGTACTCTATATGACATTGAAAATGGGTGTATTCCCAGGTATTTCCTTATTATTAGCAAGTTCATTTGGCTTGTACGGATTAATTAAAAAACTAGTGCCGATAGATGCCATTAGCAGTATCACTATAGAATGTATTGCTACTGCTCCAAGCAGGCTTTATATATCTATGGTATATATGGCAACAAGGGAGTTCTTCTCTAGGAGTTAATAGTTCATCATTTTGGCTATTATTCTCAGGGGCGATTACAGCGATTCCGCTAATACTGTTTTCAGCAGGCGCACGTAGAATTCCCTTGTCTTTAACTGGCTTCATACAATACATTGCTCCAACGTTGATGTTTATATTAGGGATATTCTTATTTAAAGAACCATTTAATATTGACCAGTTAGTAACGTTCATTTTTATATGGATTGGTATTATTGTCTATAGCATTTCACAGTACTTTAAAATTAAGAAAGATAAAACCCCTGTAATTCGTTAACAATTTAAGTTTATCATTACAATTAGATCTCTAGATGTTGAAAACTGTATTAAGTTGATACTTAAGAACTGTTTAACATATCTAGGGATTTTTCAATTCAATATATTATAGTAATCAATTAAGCACTCAGATTGTAATCAAGTATGTTTTAAGTTTAATATGAGGGTAAAGAGGTTAACTATAGTACTGTGAGTATAAACAGATTATATGTAACAAACGTATTTCAGATTTTGGAGATAAAAAGAGACTTAAAACATTTTTGATTATATAGTAAAATTACTGTAACAATAAAATGATATTGGAGTGATTGGATGACAAGAGTATTAATTCTAGGGGCAAATGGTGCAGTTTCTAAAGCAGACTATTAATTCTTTTTTAGAAAACACATCCTATACCTTAAGATTATTTTTAAGAGATGCGAATCGATTACCGGACTTTGCATCAGATAGAATTCGTGTGCGTGAAGGTGACGCTACTAACTTTGATGATGTTAATAGTGCAATGGACGATGTAGATATCGTTATAGCTAGTCTATCAGGTGATCTTGATAAAGAAGCAACGACTATTGTAAAAGCAATGCAAACAAATGATGTGAAACGTTTAATCTTCGTAACTTCTCTAGGTATATATAATGAAGTACCAGGAGAATTTGGGGAATGGGTCCAAGCAACAAATAGGTGATAGACTACCTGTATATAAAGAAGCAGCTGACATTATTGAAAATTCAGGGCTAGATTATACTATTTTTAGACCAGCGTGGTTAACTCATACAAACGAGATTGATTATGAAATCACTCAAAAAAATGAATCCTTCAAAGGCACAGAAGTATCTAGAAAAAGTGTAGCGACTGTCGCTGTTAAAATTGCTAAAGATCCAAGCCTTTATTTAAAAGAAAACATTGGTATCAATAAGCCTAATACTGATTACAGTAAACCTAAAGGGAGTTAATAATTAAGTAAGTGTATATAAAAGCTGTAAGTTAAACAATAGACAGACTAACAATACTGAAGCGGATATATAAGATAGCTCATCATAAACTATCTTATGCTATTGTCATTCCAAATATGTTTGGAGTGACTTTTTTATTACAGCCGTTTATATCATAACGACATATTTTAATAATTAGCCTAGTGATTAGAATACACTACGTACGCAACGTAACATTAAGACAAATTATCATTAATACGTAATTAAAAGAAATTTAATTTCACTTACTACCTTTAGACAAACAATAATTTGTTATACAATAAGATTAATTACATACAAGTAATCAAAGGGGATACATATCATGTCTAATACTGAGCAACTCGATATTTTATATAAACTAAAAAAAGAAGTTGAAAAATCAAATAATGGACGTCTTGTCCACATTATCAATCAAGTTATTAAAAAGGTATACTTAGAACAATACACTGCAACTTTTGTGGGCCACTTCTCAGCAGGGAAATCTACTTTAATTAACTTACTCTTAGAAGAAAGTATTTTGCCAAGTTCACCTGTACCAACAACAAGCAATACGGCTATTGTTTCTGTGTCAGACGAACCAGGAATTATTGCAAACTTGAGCAATCAACAATATACATTATTAAATAATTACGATGAAGTTAAACAAATGAATCGTGAAAACATAGATGTAGAATCTGTAGAAATAAAATTTCCATCAGACAAATTCAAAAAAGGTTTCACGTTACAAGATACACCTGGTGTAGATTCTAATGTTGCAACACATCAATCAAGCACTGAGGAATTTATGTATACGAGTAATGTACTTTTTTATACAGTAGATTATAACCACGTTCAATCAGCTTTAAATTTCCAATTTATGAAACAGTTAAATGCAGCAAATGTGCCTGTGGTATTTGTAATTAATCAAATAGATAAACATAGCGAAGAAGAAATTACTTTTGAGACATTTAAAGATCGCGTAGAGAAATCAATCGCTGAGTGGGAAATCGAATTAGATCAAATATTTTATGTGTCAAAATATGAGCATGAATATAATGAAATTGACACGCTTTCTAATTATTTGATTGAAAAGGACACCCATAGAGAATCTATCGAGGATTATGTGGAACGAATTGTTAAATTTATTACTGATGAGCAATTATCTTATGTTCAATATGAAATTCAAGATATTTTAGAACAACTTGATATTTTCGAAGCGGATTTTGATCAAGCTTATCTCAATTTCCAACAAAATCAAGAGGTCAGTGAAGAAGCCAAGTTATTAAATAACCCTGATGAATTATATGACTTTTTAAAGCAAAAACGTAAAGATATTTTAGATAATGCATACATCATGACGCATGACACGAGAGAAAAAATCAAAATTTATTTAGAAAGTCGTACGAAAGACTTTAAAGTTGGTGGTTTATTTAATAAAAAACAAAAAACATTAGAAGAACAGCAAAAGAGATTAACAGCAGTTGTTGAACAACTCCAAGACAAAGTGAATCAAGAAGTCAGACAACCACTAAGAGAAGATATGTCATTTTTAACACGATTTATAAATTCTTCAGAGGTCAATGATGACATTCTTAATCAGCATTATACAATACACCCAGAGCTCATAACAGATTTATATCAAATGCAAATAACGATTAGTAATCAATACGTTTTAACATTTGCAGATGATTTGATGGCTTCACTCAAAAAATTCATTGCAAAAGAATCTGATCCATTATTTAAAAAAGCCATTAACCATTCACAAGCAAATGATATCGGCACAGAACAAGAAGACGATTATAATGATTATGTGAAATTTATGGAAATGCGTAATTTAAGAGAGTCTTTGGAAACACAAAATTATATGCATTATTACATTCATATGGATGACTCCTTGGATAAATTAATAGACAGAACAGAAATCAAATACACAGCGAAAGACAATACTGATACTGTGAAGGCAAGTAAGAGGAACACTGTTGCAACACATTACGATAACCAAGATAATACCCAAAACATCAAAAATGCACTTGAATTAATTCAAGATATCCCATTATTCGAACAAACAAAACAAGACATTGATGATACATTAACCCGGTTAGAGAATAAAGTTGTTAAAATAGGGGTCTTTGGTACATTTAGCGCAGGTAAGAGTAGTTTAATTAATGCGCTATTAGGTGGTTCGCACTTAGTCAGTTCTCCTAATCCAACCACTGCGACAATGACTGAATTAACTTATGGTCATGAAAGTCAGATAACCCTTAAATCATCTGAGCAACTTTTAGATGAGTTGAATCAAGTTTTCGAAATTGAAAATAAAACATTTGAAAGTATTGATACGTTTTTAAGTAAAAATACAGATAAAATCAAAGCAACTTTGGAAAAAAATCAATTGGCTTTTGTGAACGCAGTTGAAAAACATTACAGTATGTATAAACGCAGGTTAGAAGAAGGACAAACACATACTATTCCGCAAGACGACATTAAAAAGTGGAGTGCAGAAGATGAGTATGCAACGTTTGTAAATACAGTACACCTTAAACTACCAATAGAATGGTTAAAAGATAAAATCATCGTTGATTCTCTAGGTTTACATTCAAATAATCAACGTCATACGAACGAAACTGAGAAAATACTGACATCTTCAGATTTAATCTTATATGTTAGTTATTTTAATCATTCATTTACAAATAATGACAAGCGCTTTATTGAACACATGAAAGAAATGAACCAGTTAAATGAAAATCAAGCCTTCAAAATGATTATAAATGCGACCGACTTAGCAGAAACTGACGAAGATTTAAATGCTGTGATAGAATATGTTGGTGATGCTTTAACTCAAGTCAACATGGATTCAGATATTTTTGCTGTTTCTAGTAGAGAGGCGCTTAAGTCTGGCGATAAAGGTATCGATAAATTACAGGAGAGTATTCAATACTTTACTCAAGTTGAATCTAAATATATACTCCAACAACAAATGTTAAAACAACTCACACATATTTCCGAAGCGTTTGAGCAAATGATTGAAGAAACAACGAATAACAAAGCTCAAATTGAACAACGTAAACAAAAATTAAAAAATTATAAACAATCAACAGTGTTGAGTTATAACATATTACAAACTGCAGAACAACGTGCTTCAAATGAAGTAGAAGACCAGATCTATCATTTAAACGAACGTTTGAAATTACAATTACAAGATGAAGTCAAATCTATTTATAATGGACAAATGACAAAAAACAGTAATTTCAACGAAGAAAAACGACTATCTACGAAAATTTATTTAGATCAAATTCATCAACGCTTGTACTTGGAGCAATCCTTACTTGTTGAACGCGTCAAAAAATACTTCCACGAACAATTGCATAATGAAATTGCGCCATTGAAACAAAAACTTGAACAATTGCATGTATTTATTGAACCAGAATTTGATAAAAACAATATTGAATTAGATGAACCTTATTTAAAAGTGGAGTTAAGTCATATGATTGATGCATTACCTAAGTCACTTTCTAAAAAGAATATACTGCAACCTAAGACACAGGGTGAATTACAAGAACAAATTACACAAGAAACAATCAAGTTGCTCGCCCCTTGTATTGCTGATCTTAGAAAAGCACTCAATGAAATCGTCTTAGTTATGGACGAAAATGCTGAAACAAAATTCAAGCAATTTGAAAATGACATTCATCGTCAAATTAAAGAATTATTATCATTTGAAATCGATGATGCATTGATTCAACAATTGCAAGAAACGAACGCACAATTAAAAGTGTTATTGTAAATAAGAAAGAGGTACACAAAATGTCTAATAAAATATTACTAATAGATGGCATGGCTTTATTATTCCGCCATTTTTATGCTACAAGTCTTCACAAACAATTTATGCGCAATTCTTCAGGCACACCTACAAATGGGATACAAGGATTTGTGCGTCACGTATTTAGCGCAATCAATGACATACAGCCAACACATGTAGCTGTATGTTGGGATATGGGTAAATCCACTTTCAGAAATGATATGTTTGATGGGTATAAACAAAATAGACCGGCACCACCTGAAGAACTTATTCCTCAATTTGATTATGTGAAAGAGGTGTCCAATCAATTTGGTTTTGTAAACATTGGCGTTCAGAACTATGAAGCTGATGATGTTATTGGAACCTTAGCACATCAATATTCTGATGAAAATCAAATTTATGTAGTAACTGGTGATAAAGACATACTACAATGTATCAATCCCAATGTAGAAATTTGGTTAACTAAAAAGGGGTTCAGCATTTATAATCGCTACACGCTTGATAGATTCCAAAGTGAATATGGATTGAATCCGTTACAACTTATTGATGTAAAAGCGTTTATGGGAGATAGCGCAGATGGTTATCCTGGTGTAAAAGGTATAGGAGAAAAAACAGCAATTAAACTTATTCAAAATTATGGTTCTGTAGAATCTGTCGTTGACGCAATAGACGAATTAACACCTGGTCAACAGAATAAAATAAGTAATGATATGCAAAATTTAAAGGTTTCCAAGTCTTTAGCTAAAATTCACACTGAAGTACCTTTAGATACAACAACGTTATTACAAGATATGAAATTTGGTACAGATATCACTAAGATATTAAATATCTGTAACGAACATGAGTTATACGTATCAGGAAAATACTTGTCTACTCATTTCAGTTAAACATACAAATAAAAAGTGGCTGTTAGCAATCCTTCTGGAAAGTTAGCGACCACTTTTTATATTATTTGCCTTTTTTATTTTTAGAAATTTTGTATAGTGCATTTTTAGCATGATGATTTGCTTCTTTATTTTGATTTCTAGGAATCCATCTTACAAAAAGTAAATCAAACTGTTGTTCTAATTTTAACATTTCACTGTAATAAGGTTTGAATTTATTATTTTTTACGCGTCCCTTATTCAAACTATCTTCAATTAATTTTGAATCTGTATAAACTATCGCCGTCGTCACTTCGTGTTTCACAGCACTTTCTAAGGCAAACACTAACGCGGCCCATTCAGCACTATGGTTATCCATTATACCTAAACTAGCGTCATACTGAATCCGTTCATTGTCTGTTACTATGACAACGGCACAAGCACTTTCACCTGGATTACCGGCAGTAGCTGCATCAAAATATATTTTCGCCATAAATTCACCCACATTATTTAAGTTAATCTAATCTTATCAAAACTATTACATTTATACTATATAATCGCTAATCATATCAGTTGGAAATTCAATATATTTTTCGTATCATAGATATACATTGAATTTATACTTAATTAGTCGGAGTTGAGCAAGAGAGGTCTGATACTTTGAAAAATATGTTTATTATACATGGTTATCAAGCACATACTGATAGCCATTGGTTTCAATGGTTAGTTGCTAAAATGAAAGCTTCTGATTATGATGTCGAAGTCATATATTTACCAGACTCAAATCATCCAGATATAGATCAGTGGTACAAAGCATTACACAATAGTATGGCATATAAATTAAATTCCGAAACGCTTATTGTCGCTCATAGTCTTGGGGTAGTATCCGTGCTTAATTATTTATCTCAACTTCCTCAATGCCCACATATTAAAGGATTATTTTTAGTTTCAGGCTTTAATGAAACATTAAAGAATTTACCAGAATTAGATTATTATATCAAACAAACTAACATTCAGCTTGATCGCATTAATGCTCAACATATTATTACTATTGGTAGCGATTATGATCCTGTTGTTGATATACGTGCAACAGATCGTTTGTCTAAAGCTTTAGGAACTCAAACAATTCATATACCACACCAAGGACACTTTCTAGCTAGCGATGGTTATGTAACATTTGAATATCTAAGAGAACAAATTACTACTGTTTTAAATCAAAAAAACTCTGAAATCGGTATATAACCAATTTCAGAGTTTTTTTAGTAACCTTCATCTAATTTCTGTATTTTACCTTTTCGATACATAGATTTTGCCCAGTAACCGAACGGCACGTTAAATATTGTAGAAATAATTTTCAACAAGTAAGTTGTTATAAAAATTTCAAATACTGCTTCATTTGGCATTGTTCCTAAAAACGCAATAGCTACGAATAATGCTGTATCTATAATATTACTAATTATCGTACTTCCATACGCCCTAATAATAAATGTTCTATCTGAACTGAACACCTTTTTAATCAATGAAAATAGCAGTACATCTAAATGCTGTCCAATGATATATGCAATAACAGAACCTAATGCAATTCTAGGCACAAGATTAAATATTGTATCTAATGCACCTTGCGTCGTGTCCACGGGAGATGGGGTGAAGTGTAACGATAATTGCATGACAATAATCATGACTAACGTTGAACTAAAACCCAACCAAACCGCACGCTTTGCAATTTTCCTACCATATATCTCATTCAAAATGTCAGTAGCTAAATATATCGATGCAAACATTACATTACCTAATGTTGCAGAAATAGTAAAAATATCTACTGTTTTTATTACTTGTATATTAGCGATAATTGTACCAATTGCAATCCAAGCAATTAACCCTTGTTTTCCAAAAAAGCGATACATTGCGACTAATAATAAAAATGTGATTAAAAACGTTAACACACCAAAAACTTCGTTAAACAATTTAAATTCCTCCTAAATTTTGATGATGCGGGTGTTTAGAAACCGCATATTTAACAACTGCATTATCTTATCAGATAAATTAAAAATTGCAAGTATACTTTAAAAATTAATACACATTATTTCTACATTAATCTTAATTGCAAATTTAATATTAAACAATCGTAGTTACAAATGATATAATACTTTCATGCGTCAAATCTTAATATAATTAAATACTTTTATTTACAGAAACACAGGAGAGTGAAGATTATTCTAACTTATTCTGAAAAAGAAGCAATTGATGCGATAGATCATTTAATGAACACCTACTGCAAAGAATGCTTGCTTAAAAATCATATCAGAAAGACTGAAGGAAAAACACAGGCACATCACTTTTGTATAAATGAGTGTTCAATTGGAAAACAAATTAAACAAATAGGAAATGAATTACAATAAGGAGGATTTATCATGGAAATTTTAAATGTAGAAGCAACCCCAAATCCAAATACAATGAAATTTGTATATAGCGTAGAAGGTGGAGACACAAAACCCAACACGTATACTAAAGTAAAAGAAGGACAACCTGAATTTATTAATGCAGTATTAGAAGTAGAGGGTGTTAAATCTATATTCCAAGCTATGGATTTTATTTCAGTTGATAAACAAGCTAATGTTGAGTGGGATGATGTATTACCGAATATATTAGCTACGTTAGAAAGAATATAAATATAACAAGGAGGTTCCTTGATGGAAATTGTTCGTGTTGAACCTACACCAAGTCCAAATACAATGAAAATTGTCTTGAGTGAGAAAAGAGAAGATAATAAATCAAATACGTATACTGCAGTTGCAGAGGGACAGCCTCATTTTATTAATGATGTATTAGCAATAGAAGGCGTTAAGTCTATATTCTATGTCATGGACTTTTTAGCAGTGGACAAAAAGCCGAAATTTGATTGGGAAGATGTTTTACCTAACGTAACTGCAACGTTAAATGAAGACCAAGAAGAAATAAGTGAACCTTTGCCTGATGAACACTATGGAGAGGTTAAGGCTGAAGTATTAAAATTTAAGGGGATTCCTTATCAAATTAAACTTACTACAAGCTCTGAAGAAAAACGCAAACAATTACCAGAAATTTATATAGATAGCATGCTAGGCTGCACAAAAAGATAATGATAATATTGTCTTTCTTCGCAAATGGGATGATTTAGGTGTGCGCTACGGTGAATTAGACGATATTATGTCTGAAGTATTTGAAGAAATTACTGCGATTTATCCTGAAGAACGCTTAAAAACACTTGTCCAAGAAGCATTAGCTACAGATATTGTTGTACCAGAAAAACAATATCAACACGTTACGCTTGAAGCTTATCAAGTCTGCGGATGACTGGAAAGAAAGATTAAGAATGTTAAAATCCTTCCCAACACCAACTGTACAAGATTTCCCATTATTAGGTGAAGCAGTGAGCGATGAGCAAAAAATACCTTTGAGACGTGAAGCTATCGTACTACTTGGAATGGTGGAAGATAAGGCTGTATTACCTTATCTGTTTAAAGGTTTAAATGATAAAAGTCCTGCAGTAAGACGTACGGCAGGAGATTGTTTAAGCGATTTAGGTTTCAAACAAGCGCTACCCGAAATGGAAAAAGCATTGAATGACCCACAAAAAATTGTAAGATGGAGAGCGGCAATGTTTATCTTTGACGAAGGTGGCCCTGAACAACTTGAATCATTAAGAGCACATGCAGATGACCCTGCATACGAAGTAAAACTACAAATAGAGATGGCAATTTCTAGAATTGAAAATGGTGACGAAGCTTTAGGATCCGTTTGGAAACAAATTGCTAACAGAAACAAGTAATTACTGATAAAAATGAATTAAAAGATAAATTTTAGGAGTGTTATCAATGAATGCATATGATGCTTATATGAACGAATTATCTACACAAATGCGTAGTGAATTAACAGAACATGATTTTGAAAGTTTAGAATCTGCTGAAGCAGTTTCTAATTATATGAATAATGTCGCAGCAGATGACACAACTTTTGTAGTTATTAACTCTACATGTGGTTGCGCAGACTGGGTTAGCAAGACCTGCAGCAGTGACTGTAGTTGAACAAAACGATAAAAAACCTAGTAATAAAGTCACAGTGTTTGCAGGACAAGACAAGGAAGCTACTGAAGAAATGAGATCATTTATTCAGCAAGTACCGTCAAGTCCATCATTCGCTTTATTTGAAGGTCAAGAATTAAAACATTTTATTCCACGCGAACATATTGAAGGTAGAGATATTCAAGATATTTGTATGGATATCAAAGATGCTTTCGATGAATATTGCTAATTACTTAATTTAATATAATCTGTTATTTTATATTAAATGATAATAGTAATTGGACTTGGATAAATGTTTCTCTAAACCAACTTATCATATCTAACTTATTATTTAAGATATGGTAAGTTGGTTTTTTAAATTTAAAAATAATGCTACATTTTAAACGTTTTCAAAAAAATAATGTATACTTTATATAATGTGAATTGTTTTTTACACAATTAATAGTAAACTCTTTTAATTGTCAGTAATTTCCAATAAGATAAATATAAATAATAGAAAGGAGTGTGATTGTTATGCTTAATAGTTTTGACCAATCATATCACAATCTATGCGAAGAAATTTTAGACATCGGTAAACAAAAAAATGATCGCACAAATACAGGCACAATTTCAAAATTCGGACATCAATTAAGATTTGACCTCTCGAAAGGATTTCCTTTATTAACAACCAAAAAAGTATCCTTTAAATTAATTGCAACGGAATTATTGTGGTTTATCAAAGGTGATACGAACATTAAATATTTACTCCAATATAATAACAATATTTGGAATGAATGGGCGTTTGAGAATTATGTGAAATCATCAGATTATAAAGGGCCAGATATGACCGATTTTGGACATAGAGCACAAGCAGATGAATCTTTTAATAAACTATATAAGGAAAAAATGCAAAAGTTCAAACAACAGATTTTAAACGATGATGCATTTGCCCAAAAATTTGGTGACTTAGGCAATGTGTATGGTAAACAATGGCGCGACTGGGAAGATAAAAATGGTAACCATTTCGATCAACTTAAGACTGTTATAGAACAAATCAAAAACAATCCGAATTCTCGACGTCATATTGTCTCAGCTTGGAATCCAACTGAAATAGATACCATGGCATTGCCACCATGTCATACGATGTTTCAATTCTATGTACAAGAGGGTAAATTAAGTTGTCAACTTTATCAAAGAAGTGCAGATATATTTTTAGGTGTGCCATTTAATATTGCTAGTTATAGTTTATTAACGCATTTAATTGCGAAAGAATGTGGACTAGAGGTTGGAGAATTTGTGCATACATTTGGCGATGCCCACATTTACGCTAATCATATTGATGCTATAGAAACACAATTATCACGTGATGGTTTTGAACCACCTCAATTAAAAATCAACAGTGATGCTTCTATTTTTGATATCAATTACGAGGATTTGGAAATTATAGATTATAACTCTCATCCGAGCAATAAAAGCACCGATAGCAGTGTAATCTACAAAACGATCAAAATTGATTAATATATGATAATTATTAAAAATTCAAAATAATATTTTACTATATTAGCAGTAGGGAGGAAAAATATGACACTATCAATACTTGTAGCGCATGACCAACAACGTGTTATCGGCGTAGATAACACATTGCCTTGGCATTTACCGAATGACCTTAAACACGTTAAAAAATTAAGTACTAACAATACCCTCGTTATGGGACGCGCAACATTCGACTCTATAGGAAAACCACTTCCTAACAGGCGAAACGTTGTATTAACTAGAAATAAAGCGTTTCAACATGAGGGCGTTGATGTAATTCATTCTATGGATGATATATTTGATTTACCTGGCCATGTTTTCGTATTTGGTGGTCAATCATTATTTGAAGCAATGATTGATAAAGTTGACGATATGTATATCACAGTAATTGAAGATAAATTTGATGGGGATACATTTTTCCCACCTTATACATTCGAAGATTGGGAAGTCGAATCATCAGTAAAAGGGGAATTAGATGACAAAAATACAATTCCTCATACTTTTTTACATTTAATTCGTAAGAAAAATTCATAGGAGGACATTATGATTAAAAAGAAAATTGTAACCGATTCAACTTCAGACTTATCAAATGACTATTTAGTTGAAAATGATATCCATGTTGTACCACTTAACTTAACAATAGATGGAAAATCATATGTAGACCAAGTCGATATCACTTCTGAAGCATATATACAAAGAATTCAGGATGATGCAGATGTTAAAACAAGTCAACCGACGATTGGCAAATTCATTGAGATGTATGATGAATTAGGTGCTGATGGTTCTGAAATCATTAGTATTCATATCACTTCGGGATTAAGTGGTACTTATCAAACTGCACTGCAAGCCAGTCAAATTTCTGATAGCAATGTAACGGTTATAGACTCTAAATCAATTTCTTTTGGTTTAGGTTATCAAATTCAGCACGTTGTAGAATGGAATAATGAGGGTATTGCAACTGAAAAAATTATTGAAAAATTGAATGAATTACAAAAAAACATTAAACTTTATGTTGTTATTGGCCAACTTAATCAACTGATTAAAGGTGGGCGTATTAGTAAAACAAAAGGTTTAATTGGGAATATGATGAAAATTAAGCCGATTGGTACACTTGTTGATGGTAAACTTGAAATGTTACACAATTCACGTACGCAAAATGCAAGTGTTCAATTCTTAAAGAAAGAAATAAGTCACTTTATAGGTGATAGGAATATAAAATCTATTGGTATTGCTCATGCCAATGTCATTGAATTTGTAGATAAGGTTAAAAAGCAATTTTCTGAAGAATTTAATTTCCATCATTTCGATACAAATATAACAACACCTGTTATCTCAACACATGCTGGTCAAGGCGCCATCGGATTAATTGTTTTAAGATCTTAATATGATTTTGCTCCATATATGCTGTTACTATTAATAAGAAAATTTACAGTCCTTATATTATTTATAAACAATTTGATAGCATATCTCTTAAAATAATGGTAACTTTATGACAAAATAGATATAGGAGGTATATTATGGCTTATGCGACATTAGTCGGCGGTTGTTTCTGGTGTTTAGTTAAACCTTTTACTTCTTATCCAGGTATCGAAAATGTTGTTTCTGGTTATAGTGGTGGCCACTTGGATAATCCTACTTATGAAAGTGTAAGTACGAATCAAACTGGTCATGTAGAAGCAGTACAAATCACATATAACTCTGAAATCACTTCCTTCGAAAATATTTTAGATGTTTATTTCAAAACATTTGACCCAACTGATAATGGTGGCCAATTTTTTGATCGTGGTGAACACTACGAACCAGCCATTTTTTATCACAATGAAGAACAAAAGAAAGTCGCAGAAGCAAAAATACAGCAATTAAATGAACAGGCTATTTTTAATAATCCTGTAATTACACCCATCAAACCATATAAAAACTTTTATCCTGCTGAATCACAACATCAAGATTATTATAAAAAAAATCCATTGCATTATGAGCAATATCAACGTGGATCAGGACGTAAAGCATTTATAGAAAAACATTGGGGGGAACAAAATGATTAAAAAAAGCAAAGATAGTTTAAATGAAATGGAATACCTAGTTACACAAGAAAATGGAACAGAACCTCCATTCCAAAATGAGTACTGGAACCATTATGAAAAAGGTATTTATGTCGATAAAATTTCAGGAAAACCTTTATTCACCTCAGAAGAAAAATTTGAATCAGATTGTGGTTGGCCTAGTTTTTCTAAAGCTCTAGATGATGAAGAAGTTGTTGAACTTGTAGATAAAACTTTCGGCATGGTACGTACAGAAGTACGTTCAGATGATGCAAACAGTCATCTCGGTCATGTATTTAATGATGGACCGAAAGAAAGTGGCGGTTTAAGATATTGTATTAATTCCGCAAGCAGTTCAATTTATTCCTTTCGAAAAGCTTGAAGAATTAGGCTATGAAGATTTAATATCACATTTTGAAAAATAAGGAGCGAACAAGATATGTTTAAAAAATTATTCGGCAAAGGTAAAGAAGTCAATAAGGATAGTGTTATTTATGCGCCAATTACAGGGGAATATGTAAAAATTGAAGATATTCCAGACCCAGTTTTCGCACAAAAAATGATGGGCGAAGGTTTTGGAGTAAACCCAACAGAAGGCGAAGTCGTATCACCAATCGACGGAAAAGTAGATAATGTATTTCCAACTAAACATGCTATAGGCTTAAAAGCTGATAATGGTTTAGAATTGCTCGTTCATATCGGTTTAGACACAGTTCAATTGGATGGCAAGGGATTTGAAGTTTTAGTTGAAAGTGGAGATACAGTAAGTGTTGGCGATCCATTATTACGTTTTGACTTAGATTATATTAAAGAAAATGCAAAATCTGTAATTTCACCAATCATTATCACAAATTCTGATAATACCTCATCTCTTAATGTTGCAGATGTAAATTCTATTACTAAAGGCGAGACAAAAATCGTTGATGTGACAATGAACTAATGAAAGATCATTCATTTTATCAATTTGTGCTAACGGCAAGAGGTCGTAAAAACGAAAAAGGTGAATTAGCAGAAGAAATTTTTGATGATTTATCTTTTCCAAGACAAGAGAAAGATTTTCATATTATATCTGATTATATAGAGACACAAGGCAATTATCCCATTTCAATGGCTGTGTTCGATGATTTATATGAAGAATATACAGAATGGCTAAAATTTTAAATCACTTAATGTTTGTGTATATAGATTCAAATATATTAAAATATTATAGTGTCATATAAGTAGCTGGGATTAATCGAATATGGTTCAATCCTAGCTTTTTTATTTTAGTTAAACTTTAATAGGAATTTTTACATATGTAGTAGGAAGTGATTAAATGTCAGATCATAAAGACATACATGAGGAAAACAGTAACGACAGTAATAACGATAATAATCACCAAAATAAATCTAAATTCTTAAATTTCAAACGCAGACCATTTCATTTTATTGATAATAGCTACTGTGATCATCACAGCACTCATTGCAGTATTTGCAACAATTGGCGTTAGTAATTGGAAAAGCGGACTAAATAGTGATCAACGAACAGAAATGCAAAAGGTGCAAAAAGTTTATAAAACTTTAAATAATGAATATTATAAAGAGACAGATTCAGAAAAATTATCTGAAGTCGCTATTGATGGAATGGTAAAAGAGTTAGATGATCCATATTCTGACTATATGACTAAAAAAGAAACGAAATCTTTTAATGAAGATGTTTCTGGAGATTTTGTAGGTATCGGCGCAGAAATGCAAAAGAAAGGCAATAAAATTGAAATCACAAGTCCAATGAAAGGTTCGCCAGCTGAAAAAGCAGGTATACAACCTAAAGATGTTGTGACTAAAGTTGATGGTAAATCTATCAAAGGACAACCATTGGAAGCGATTGTAAATAAAGTGCGCGGTAAAAAAGGAACGAATGTAACTCTAACAATTGAAAGAGCTAACCAGGCACACGATATCACGATTGAGCGTGATAAAATACACGTGAAAAGCGTTGAATATGAAAAACAAAATGACATAGGTGTCTTTACTATCAATAAATTCCAAGATAGCACTGCAGGTGAATTAAAATCTTCAATTATCAAAGCACATAAAGATGGCGTCCGTAAAATTGTTTTAGACTTACGTAATAACCCAGGTGGTTTATTAGATGAAGCGATTAAAATGGCTAATATATTTATAGATAAAGGTGAAACCGTTGTACAACTTCAAAAAGGCGATCATAAAGAAGAAATTACAGCTTCTAATGATGCTTTAAAAGAAGCTAAAGACATGGAAGTATCAATTCTTGTCAATAAAGGCTCTGCAAGTGCTTCTGAGGTATTTACAAGTGCTATGAAAGACTATGATAAGGCCAAGGTTTATGGTTCTAAAACATTTGGTAAGGGAATTGTTCAAACAACAAATGAGTTTGACGATGGATCATTATTAAAATTCACCAACATGAAATGGCTAACACCACATTCACATTACATTCATGGTAAGGGAATTAAACCGGATGTAAAAATTAATGAACCAGAATACCAAACATTAAATGTTATACCTAATGATAAAACATTTGAGTTGGGTGATAGCGATAAAAATGTTAAAACAATGAAGGTTGGATTATCTGCATTGGGTCATAAAGTAAATAATAATTCTAATGAATTTGATAATGCTTTGCAATCTGCTATTGAATCATTCCAAAAAGAAAATAATTTGGAAGTAAATGGCACATTCGACAAAAAAACAAATGAAAAATTCACCCAAGCGCTTGTCAACAAAGCAAATAAAGAGGATACTGTTTTACAAAATCTTCTTAAAAAATTAAATTAACTATAGAGAGGTACTATTTCTATGATTAGAATTGCTAACAAAAACGATTTATCAAGTGTTCTAAAAATTGTAAAAGAAGCTAAAGCAATCATGAAACAAGATAATAATAACCAATGGGATGAACAATATCCTTTGGAGCAGCATTTCAAAGAAGACATACAAAAAGAAACACTTTATGTACTTGAAGAAACTTCTATAATTTATGCTTTTATAGTTGTCGACCAACAACAATCAGAGTGGTATGATGAACTAGAATGGCCAATCGACAGAAGTGGTGCATATGTAATCCACAGACTTGCTGTTTCATCAGCATATAAAGGTGTCGCTACTCAATTATTTAACTTTGCTGTTAACCTTGCACTTGATGATAATATTCACGTTATAGTGACAGATACATTTGCATTAAACAAACGTGCACAAGGTCTGTTTAATAAATTGGGCTTTAATAAAGTAGGCGAGGCAGAAATTGATTACCCTCCTTTTGATAAAGGAGAACCCTTTTATGCCTATTATAAAAAATTAGAAGAATAGAGGTTACAATATGACGAAAATCGCATTTACTGGGGGAGGCACTGTTGGACATGTCTCAGTCAATTTAAGTTTAATACCCACTGCCTTGGAAGAAGGTTATGAAACCTTTTACATCGGTTCAAAAAAAGGAATTGAACGCGAGATGATAGAATCTCAATTACCTAAAATCAAATATCATTCAATTTCTAGTGGTAAATTAAGACGTTATATTTCTTGGGACAATATAAAAGACGTATTTAAAGTATTAAAAGGTGTATTAGATGCGAGAAAAGTATTAAAGAAAGAGAAACCTGATTTATTATTTTCAAAAGGTGGTTTTGTATCTGTGCCAGTAGTTATGGTCGCAAAATCTTTGAAGATTCCAACAATAATTCATGAATCAGATTTAACGCCTGGCTTAGCTAACAAGATTTCACTCAAATTTGCTAAGAAAATCTACACTACTTTTGAAGATACATTGCAGTATCTCCCTAAGGATAAAGCAGATTTCGTCGGCGCAACAGTACGTGAAGATTTGAAAACTGGAGATAAAAACCGAGGATATCAACTCACTAAATTTACTAATGATAAAAAAGTATTGCTCGTTATGGGTGGTAGTCTAGGTAGTAAAAAATTAAATGAAATCATACGACAAAATTTAGACGCACTGAATGAAAACTATCAAGTTGTACATTTAACTGGTAAGGGCTTGTTAGAAAAGCAATATTCAAATAAAGATGGTTATATTCAATTTGAATTCGTGAAAGATGATTTAACAGACCTTTTAGCAATTACTGATACGGTTATTAGTCGTGTTGGCTCAAATGCGATTTATGAATTTTTAGCACTTAGAATTCCTATGTTATTAATTCCACTTGGTTTAGATCAATCCCGTGGTGATCAAATTGATAACGCTAAGAATTTTGAATCTAAAGGTTTTGGTAAAACATTACCAGAGGATACGTTAACTGAAACACAATTAATCACACAGCTTAATGAAATTGAAGCTAAGCGTGAATCAATAGTTAAACAAATGCAAACATATAAAGAAAGCTATACGCGTCAAGATTTATTCAATAAAATTATTAATGACGCACTAAACTAATGGGAGGTCATATGCAATGAGTCGATGGAAACGAATTTCATTATTAATCATTTTCACTTTAATATTTGGCATCATTGCATTCTTTCATGAATCTAGATTAGGAAAATGGATTGATAATGAAGTATACGAATTTATATATTCTTCTGAAAGTTTTATTACGACTACTTTCTTCTTAGGCGTAACTAAGATTGGTGAAGTATGGGCAATGGTTTGTTTGTCACTACTACTAATTGCTTATTTAATGCTAAAACGATTAAATATTGAGGCTTTGTTTTTTGCTATCGCAATGAGTTTATCAGGGACTTTAAATCCTTTGCTAAAGAACCTCTTTGATAGAGAACGTCCAACATTATTAAGGCTCATTGATATTTCTGGGTTTAGCTTCCCAAGTGGTCATGCTATGGGCTCCGCCACATTCTTTGGCAGTACGATGTATATCGCTAATCGAGTGCTACAAGGTAAATCTAAAGCATTTATGATAGGATTATCTGCATTATTTATCATTTTAATATCATCATCTCGCGTATACCTAGGTGTTCACTATCCAACTGATATCATTGCTCGGAATCATTGGTGGCGCCTTCTGTGTGGTACTACCAACGCTTATTTTAAGACATAAACTACAAGTTTAGTATTTATTGATAGTTTATCAACACTAAATCAACTAGATATATGTTACATCTAGTTGATTAGTCTGCCGAAAAGTCACTGATATGCTCCCTCCAAAGTAGACATTTAAAAAATGAAAACTTTGGAGGGAATTTTTATGTCTAAAACTTATAAAGTAAATACAGAAACTTTTCTTTTAGCTTTTAGAATGATGGAAAATGGTGTAAGTGCTTCAAGCGTTATAAAAGAACTGAATATAAATTTAAGTAAATCAATGTTAAATGAAAAATATAGCAATTTTAAAATCAATGGTATTAAATCTATAATGCCATCTTTAAAAAATAATACCTATTCTAAACATTTCAAAAGAAACGTTGTGGAGGAATATTTCAATACTGAATTATCAAGTTATGACTTAGCTTATAAGTATAATATTCCTAGTTCGGGTACTGTTAGATCTTGGATAAAACGTTATACTGAGGGTACAGAAAACAAAACATATTCCCCTAAATCCGAGGTGTATACAATGAAGGCTAGAAAAACAACTTTAAATGAACGTATTGAAATTGTTGAATATTATATCGCGAATGAAATGAACTATAAGGCGACCGCCGAGAAATTCAATGTGACCTATGGTCAACTATATAACTGGGTAAAAAAATACAAAGAACATGGTAGTGATGGTCTAATTGATAGTCGTGGTAAGCATAAACCTAAATCAATTATGACGGATGAAGAAGTGTTGAAAGCTGAAATCAAAGCTTTGAAAGAGCGTAATAAATATTTACAAATGGAAAATGAAGTATTAAAAAAGGAGGAAATTATAGAAAGAGAGTTGATGAATTAAAAATCAGACAACAGGCATCGTACAAAACGATAGAAGCATTAAAATACAAATATCCAATCTTAAAATCATGTGAAATATTAGGAGTTTCCAGATCGGGTTATTATAAATGGCTTCATCGAACAGTAAGCAAATTAGAACAGGAAAACTTAGATTTAATGGATACTATTCAAACAATATACGATAAATATAAAGGGATTTATGGTTATCGTCGAATCTACATATACATTCGCCTCAAATTAGGAAAAACAGTTAATCATAAGCGTATTTATAGATTGATGAATAAAATGAATTTAAAAGCTACTATTCGTAAGAAGAAAAAGAGGTACATTAAAAGCAAACCTACGGTTACTGCAGAAAACATTTTAAATCGTCAGTTTAATGAATCACGTCCTAATACCAAGTGGCTGACAGATACTACTGAATTCAAAACCAAAACAGGACAAAAAGTTTATTTAAGTGCTATATACGATTTAGGTTCAAAGAAGATTATCAGTTATGAAATGAATACAACTAATAATAATGAGTATGTTTTCAACACGCTTAGAAAGGCAATTAACCAAGTTGATAATACCCAAGGTATTGTATTTCACAGTGATAGAGGCTTCCAATACACAAATAGCAGATTCAAGAAAATATTGGATGAAAACAAAATGATACAGAGTATGTCTCGTGTTAGTCGCTGTATAGATAACGGGCCGATGGAAGGTGTTTGGGGCATTATTAAAAGTGAGATTTATAAAGGAAATAAAAATTACACATTTGAAACTGTTAAATTAGCTAAAAAAGTTATAAGTGAATATATAAACTTTTTTAATAACGATCGAATTACATTAAAAATGGCTGACCGCATACCTAAAGGTATGAAGTCAGCCTAAAACAAATTTCAATTATTTAGTTGTCTACTTGACTGGGTGCAGTTCACACTGACTTTTCGGCAGTTTTTTATTTATGATTTTGAAAATATCTTGTTTGAATTTTGAATTGCAAAAAAAACAAGCCAAACGTCGATATTAACGTTTGGCTTGCCTCAATTTTGAGCAACTTGATATATAACGAATCTTGTTGCTTTTTGTGTCAAAATTTATTATAAAAACCGATTTTACAATGTAAAACCGGTTTTTATATTCACGTTGTCTCGCAACGTTAGTCTTTTACGGGCATATAAAAGGGGATATTTCTGAAAATGATCAATCCAATAAGATCGAAATTCGTGTGGGGGGAATGTCTTATATTTGGAATTGATAATCATTTTCAATTACATTATACAATACTGAGAATTATTGTCAATTAGAATTAAAGAATTTTTATAGATTCTTATATTTATCAAGACTTAATAACCTTTAAAATGCAATACGAGGGAATATAATACGATTTACTTGTTTAAGTATACCTCGTATACAAACAACAAATATTATACAATTATTAGTAATAACTTCCTACATTGTGTATTATCATTTAAAATATAATTTGAGGTGCAACTTATGACAAAAATATTAATAGTAGAAGATGAACAAAATCTTGCTCGCTTTATAGAACTTGAACTTGAACACGAAAATTACACTGTAGATATAGAATACGATGGACGTCCTGGTTTAGAAAAAGCATTATCAAATAACTATGATCTTATACTTTTGGATTTGATGCTACCAAATATCAATGGCTTAGAAATCTGCCGTCAAATTCGTCAAAAGCAAACAACGCCAATTATTATTATTACTGCTAAAAGCGATACCTATGATAAAGTCGCAGGTTTAGATTATGGCGCTGATGATTATATTGTTAAACCATTTGATATAGAAGAATTACTAGCTAGAATACGTGCTATGCTACGTAGACAGCCACAAAAGAACGTCATTGATATCAAGGGTATCATTATAGACAAAGACGCTTTTAAGGTCACTGTAGAGGGCGAATCCTTAGATTTAACAAAAACAGAATATGACTTATTATATTTACTTGCTGTTAATAAAAATCATGTTTTGCAGAGAGAACAAATTATCACGGATGTTTGGGGATATGATACCGAGGTTGAAACAAATGTTGTTGATGTTTATATTCGTTATTTAAGAAACAAACTCAAACCATATGGTAAAGATAAATACATCGAAACCGTTCGTGGCGTTGGCTATGTGGTTAGACAATGAAGCAAAGAAAATTAAAAACAAAATGGATGATGATAACAACAACAATAACGTTTTCAACAATATTTATTTTTAGTTTGATTATTATATTCTTCTTAAGCAATAGTTTACGTCACAATGAATTTACTGAGGCAGAACGAAGTTCGTCAGATATTGTAAACCTTTTTGAAACTAAGCATATGAAAGATATCACACCTTTAGATTTAAATGCTTCTTTAGGCAACTTTCAAAAGGTAATACTTTATAGTGACAATGGTAACAAATTAATGGAGACTTCAAATGATAATACGATCAATTACACACCAAATTTTGCGGCTAAAGATGCGAATCAAGCTTCAATTAAAAATCATCATAATACGGAATACCTGACTATAACGCAACACATCGATTCTCAAAGTTTCAAAGGGTATAGTGTAATCGTCCATTCATTAGAAAGCTATAACACACTCGTAAATTCTTTATATTTTATTGCGCTTATTTTCGGCATCATTGCAACGTTTATCACTGCGATTATAAGTTACTTTTTCTCATCACAAATTACAAAGCCATTAATTTTGATGTCTAACAAAATGCAACAAATACGTAGAGACGGTTTCCAAGAAAAAGTAGAGTTAACTACAAACTATGAAGAAACAGATAATTTAATCGTTACTTTTAACGAAATGATGTTCCAATTAGAAGAATCTTTTAATCAACAAAGACAATTCGTGGAAGACGCTTCTCACGAATTACGTACGCCATTACAAATTATCCAAGGTCACTTAAATTTAATTCAACGTTGGGGAAAAAAGATGCGACAATACTTGAAGAATCTTTAGACATTTCCTTAGAAGAAATGATGAGAATTACAAAATTAGTAGAAGAGCTTCTCTTACTCACTAAAGATAATAATAATAGTCGAGATGGAGATATCGAAAATGTAGACATTAATCAGGAAATTACTTCTCGTATAAAATCTTTAAAACAATTACATCAGGACTATAAATTTGAATTTGAAGCTTATCCTAAACCACTTAATATTAAAATAAATCGTTACCAATTAGAACAAATATTAATTATCTTCATTGATAACGCTATGAAATATGATCAGCATAACAAACATATTCATATCCAAACCAATCTTAGAAACAAACAAATTTCTATTGAGATAACAGACCACGGTGTTGGTATTCCTAAAGAAGATATTGAATTTATTTTTGACCGTTTCTATAGAGTCGATAAATCACGTTCACGTAAATTAGGTGGCAATGGCCTCGGTCTATCTATTGCTAAAAAAATAATTGAATTGAATCATGGCACTATACAAGTTGAAAGTGAAATAGGTAAATATACTACTTTTAAAATTACTTTTTAACACGTGAAATCTAGCATTAAAAAAGTTTAAATTTAGCAAAACATACGTTACATTATTATATATATTACAAAAGTAACAGAATCTATTTAATTTAGATTCTGTTTTTTCATATAACTAGGCTATTGGTACTTTAATTTGCGCCTGTTTAATGCTATTATTGATTTGTAAGCGTTTCAACTATTTTGTGGAGGGTGTAATATGAGCAACGAAAGACAGGTTTCCGAGGCACCTGTAAATTTCGGGGCAAATCTTGGATATGTTTTAGATTTATATGACGTATATCTAAATGATCCGACTTCAGTCCCTGAAGATTTGCAAGTCCTATTTAGTACAATCAAAAACGGTGAAGCTAACATCGTAACAAATACTGAAGGTCAAAGTAATGTGACTAAAGGTGATAGCACAATCAAACGTGTTATGCGCTTAATAGATAATATCCGCCAATATGGGCATTTATTAGCAGATATTTATCCAGTCAATAGACCTGTAAGAGAAAATGTTCCAAAGTTAAACTTTGAAGATTTCAATTTAGACAAAGAAACACTTGAATCTATTTCTGCAGTGTATCGTATCAGAGCATTTCAAAGATATTTATGACAATGCTTATGAAGCTATTGTACGTATGGAAAAACGTTACAAAGGACCAATCGCCTTTGAGTACACGCATATCAACAACAATAGAGAACGTGTATGGTTAAAACGCAGAATTGAAACACCGTACAAAGCAACTTTAAATGACAATCAAAAAATCGAACTTTTTAAAAATTTAGCCCACGTTGAAGGTTTTGAAAAATATCTACACAAAAACTTTGTAGGCGCAAAACGCTTTTCAATTGAAGGTGTAGATACATTAGTCCCAATGTTACAGCAAACTTTAAAACTTGCGAGTGACGAAGGTATTCAAAACATTCAAATTGGTATGGCTCACCGTGGGAGATTAAACGTACTCACACATGTTTTAGAAAAGCCATATGAAATGATGATTTCTGAATTTATGCACACAGATCCAATGAAGTTTTTACCAGAAGACGGAAGCTTAAAATTAACTTCTGGTTGGTCTGGCGATGTTAAATATCACCTTGGTGGCGTGAAAACGACGCGTTCATATGGTAGTGAACAACGTATTTCATTAGCTAATAACCCAAGTCATTTAGAAATCGTAGCACCTGTTGTTTTAGGGAAAACACGCGCAACACAAGACAACACAGATAAACCTGGTGCAGTAACAACGGAATTCGAAAAATCTATGCCAATATTAATTCATGGTGACGCAACTTATCCTGGCCAAGGCATTAATTTTGAAGCAATGAACTTAGGTAGCCTTGATGGTTATTCTACTGGTGGTACTCTGCACGTTATTACAAATAACCGTATCGGCTTTACAACAGAACCTGAAGAAGGTCGTTCTACAACATATTCTTCAGATGTAGCTAAAGGATATGATGTGCCAATTATGCATGTTAATGCAGACAACGTTGAAGCAACAATTGAAGCAATTGAAATTGCTATGGCTTTCAGAAAAGAATTCCATAAAGATGTTGTTATTGACTTAGTTGGTTACCGTCGATATGGTCATAACGAAATGGATGAACCATCAATCACAAATCCACTACAATATCATGAAATACGTAAACATGACTCCGTTGAACTTTTATACGGAAGACAGCTCGTAGATGAGCATATTATTACAGAAGATCAAATGAATAATATTATGGATGAAGTACAAAAATCATTACGAGCAGACTCATGACAAAATTGATAAAAATGATAAAATGGATAATCCAAATATGCAAAAACCAGATGACTTGGCAGAACCAATTCAAAGCCAAGATACTGAATTGAGTTTTGAACAACTTAAAGAAATTAATGATGCGATGCTTACGTATCCTTCAAATTTCAATGTATTGAAGAAACTTAATAAAGTATTAGACAAACGTAGAGAGCCATTTGAAAAAGAAGATGGATTAGTTGACTGGGCTCAAGCAGAACAATTAGCTTTTGCGACAATTACTCAAAATGGCAATCCAATACGCTTAACAGGGCAAGATAGCGAACGTGGTACTTTCAGTCACCGCCATGCAGTCTTACATGACCCAGAGACTGGCGAGAAGTACACACCGTTACATCATGTACCTGATCAAAAAGCGACGTTTGAAGTACGTAACTCACCATTATCAGAAGTCTGCAGTAGTTGGCTTTGAATATGGTTATAACGTTCAAAATAAATCATGTATGACAATTTGGGAAGCACAATATGGTGATTTTTCAAATATGTCTCAAATGATTTTTGATAACTTCTTATTTAGTTCAAGAGCTAAATGGGGTGAACGTGCTCGCTTTAACATTATTGTTACCTCATTCATTTGAAGGACAAGGACCAGAACATTCATCTGCACGTTTAGAAAGATTCTTGCAACTTGCAGGAGAAAATAATGCGACAATCGTTAATTTATCTAGTTCAAGTAACTATTTCCATTTATTACGCGCACAAGTCGCTACATTAGGTACAGAATCTATGAGACCTTTAGTAGTAATGTCACCGAAAAGCTTATTACGTAATAAAACAGTAGCAGATCCTATTAGTAAATTTACTACGGGCAAATTTGAAGCGATTTTACCAGAAGAACATCAAAAAGACACTGTAAGAAAAGTTATTTTAGCTTCAGGAAAAATGTTTATTGATTTAAAAGAATATTTGGCTCAAAATCCGAATGATTCTATATTAATTGTTGCAGTAGAGAGACTTTACCCATTCCCTGTAACAGAAATCGAAGCATTGTTAAATGAATTGCCGAATTTAGAAAACGTAGCTTGGGTACAAGAAGAACCTAAGAACCAAGGTGCATGGTCATTTGTTTATCCTTATCTAAAAGAATTAACTACAGATAAATACGATTTAAGTTATCATGGTCGTATACAACGTTCGGCACCGGCTGAAGGTGATGGTGAAATCCACAAACTCGTTCAAAATATGATACTCGAACAAAGTACAAAAATTAACTAGGGGGAAGTCAAGCATGCCAGAGGTAAAAGTTCCAGAATTAGCAGAATCCATAACAGAAGGTACCATTGCAGAATGGTTAAAACAAGTAGGCGATAACGTAGATAAAGGTGAAGCTATCGTTGAACTAGAAACAGATAAAGTAAACGTTGAAGTTGTTTCAGAAGAAGCAGGCGTTCTTCAAGAATTACTTGCAAACGAAGGCGATACAGTTGAAGTAGGTCAATCTATCGCTGTTGTTGGAGAAGGTAGCGGAAACAACGCTTCTGAAACACCAGCTAAACAAGATGACGCTAAAGACGATTCATCATCAGAAAAAGCTCAACCACAACAATCTGAAACGCAAAATGATAAATCAGAAGAAAAAGATCAAGACAACGGACAACGTGTTAATGCAACACCTTCAGCACGTAAATATGCTCGTGAAAAAGGTATCGACTTATCTGAAGTAGCAACACAGTCAAATGATGTTGTAAGAAAAGAACATGTTGATCAAAGTCAAAATCAAGCAAGCTCAAAACAATCAGCTCCAACCGCTAAAGAAGAAGCGAAAAAACCGGCACAACAAAATCCATCAAAACCAGTAGTGAGAGAAAAAATGTCTCGTCGTAAGAAAACAGCTGCTAAAAAATTATTAGAAGTTTCTAATAACACAGCTATGTTAACTACATTTAACGAAATCGATATGACGAACGTAATGAATTTACGTAAACGTAAAAAAGAACAATTCATTAAAGATCATGATGGTACTAAACTCGGCTTCATGTCATTCTTTACAAAAGCGACTGTTGCGGCGCTGAAAAAATTCCCAGGTGTGAATGCTGAGATTGACGGCGACGATATGATTACTAAACAATTCTATGATATCGGTGTTGCAGTATCTACTGACGACGGTTTACTTGTTCCATTCGTAAGAGATTGTGACAAGAAAAACTTTGCTGAAATCGAAGAAGAAATTGGCAATTTAGCTAAAAAAGCACGCGATAAAAAACTCGGCCTAGACGATATGGTAAATGGTTCATTCACAATTACTAATGGTGGTATCTTTGGTTCAATGATGTCTACACCAATCATTAATGGTAGCCAAGTCGCTATTCTAGGTATGCACTCAATTATTACACGTCCAATTGCTGTCGATGCAGATACAATCGAAAACCGTCCAATGATGTACATTGCATTAAGCTATGATCACAGAATCATTGATGGTAAAGAAGCAGTAGGATTCTTAAAAATGATTAAAGATTTAATTGAAAATCCAGAAGATTTACTATTAGAATCTTAATCCACAACACAAAATAGTTTATTAATCCCAATACAACGGCGCTAAGCGTCGTTGTATTTTTTGTTTTTAAAATTTTAATTACTCTAAAATCCAAATAAGAGGCGTGAACATGAAATCAAAATTCGACTTCGTATTCACGCCCCCAAAACTAATCCAAAAACAAATACGATGATTAATAATATCAAGCCACACGTTAAACAAATATAACCGGAAACCTTTGAGCGTTGTCTTAGAAGAAAAATACTTAAACTAATTATGGCAACGCTTAAAATCAACAATGCTATTAAGTTTAACCATGAATTTAATAAAAATAGATAGTATTAGAAAATCGAGTTATGTCTTTGACTATGCTTAACAGATACATGGAATTTTAAAAAATATGCTCATTTAAAAGGACATATACAACAACAATAACTAAAAAGGCATATTTGATCACAAAATAAGACATTAACTCAAAATCGTACTTAAATTACAATGTGAGCGATCAAGCATAAAGTAATTTATATTTTTATTACAACTCTGAAAAAGTTAAATATTTCTGCAAAGAAATTAATAATGCACAATCATATTAAATCGAACTGATGAAATATTTTCATTTGAGTAAAAATGGAAGATATTGGCGTTAAATTGGATAGATTCATCTTTATGAACCGTATAGTTATCTCCATCCAATTTAAGCGTTAGTGTACCTTCATAAACCGTTATGTACTCTATAGATCCAGAACCATGTGGCGATTCTTTCATAAGACCTTCAGGCTCTATAATAACCATATGACTCTCAAACTTTTTCTCAATATCAAACTTAAAAAATGGATATACTTTATATTTATTGTCATCTGAAGTTAATGGATTCAATTCATTCGCAGATATCTTTCTAATATTTTCAATATTTTCTTGTGTAAGTTCAGAGAATGAAACTCTTAAACCGTTAGCTATTTTCCATAATGTTGTAATCGATGGAATAGATTCTTTACGTTCAATTTGCCCAAGCATCGTTTTACTTACTTCAGTCAAAGTGGATAAATGTTCTAGTGAATATCCATTTTGTTTTCTATATAACTTAAGATTTTCAGCAATAATATCATTAATTTCTTTCATAGATCTTTCCGCCTTTATTTTATAATCTAACGCATGGAAAATTCATTCCAAGTCTTAAAACGTTATAACGTCATTATACACGTTATAACGTTTTATGCGAGAGGGAGGTGGTAATGATACTGTTGTAAAAGCTATAAACCTTGTAGCATCAGTGTCCTTACCACTATTTACTAATTTAAACATTCTGGATTTTAAACACGTAAAACAGCAGATTTCATGTTTAAAATCTATACTAGTTACGATATTTCTATTTATTCTAATGACTACAGTTCATTATTCTATTTCAATAACAAGCTTATTATATTAAATTTTCGACCATTCAAATAATGATTACTAACCGTTGAATATTGCTTGAGCATAAACATAATTTTTGTATCTTTAAAAGCATAGATGCATTATTTATTATGTTAAGTACCTTTTTCATGATCAGTCTTTCCATTAAAAATTGCCATTACTTTAGACTCACTAGCTGAGACAATTCTAAAGTAATGGCATTTCTCTACTCTATAAACAGTTTAATTTTTGGCGTGTTTTTGATAATAATCACGTGGACTGCACCCATAAGACGTTTTAAATTTTCGATAAAAGTTAGAATAATCGCTAAAACCGCATTGATTGGCAACTTGTTGTGGACTTTCTCCATTTTTCAACATACGTTGCGCATTTTGCAATCGTTTCTGTAATAAATAACGATATGGTGGATAGCCTACAAGGCGAGTGAAGTGCTGAGTAATTTTATAGCGACTAACATAGAATTTCTTTTCGAGATCTTCTAATGAAATAGGATCTGCGTAGTGTAACTCCATATAATCTAATACTTGTCTTACTAACTCAGATTCCGGGTCATCTATCACTGATACTTGTTCATTAGCAATTGACACTCTATTTAAAAGTATAAAAAATTGAGTGAGCAATGCTTCTTCTGCTAATTTCTTTCCAAATTTCTGACTATTTTGTTCATTAATTAAACCCTGAAGTAAATAATATAGTTCTCTTTTTTGTGATTCTGACAATTGCAGTAAATTTTTAAAGTTTGGTGATTTTGTGTCGAAGCATGCACTTAAATCATATGTATCTGTAGACAAAGATTCTAATAAATGTTCATCAAATCTTAATCCGATACGTTCGGCATGCCCATCCATTTGTTCATTTAACTGATGAAATTCATATGGTGTAATGAGTAATAAAGAACCTACGTCTAGCTGATATTTTCTACCTTCAATGGTATATAGCATATTGCCTGACAGTGAGAAGAATATTTCATAATGGTCGTGATAATGTAATTCATTGCCAAAGTGACCATCACTTATCCTGTGCCATGCCGCATACTCTCCATCAAAAGGTAACGAAATAGAATCAAATTTAAACTTAATATCCCCGTTGTCTTTCATTCAAATACCTCCCGCTCAAAAAACAATCTTTTTCCCTTTATTTACAATGTTGTTAATTTTCACTCAATATATAATTAAATTATAACACTAAAGCAATATTATATTGAAAGGATGATTTATATGACTGAACCACAAATTGGAGTTCAAATGATGATGCTTAAAGATAAGGTAGCTGAAGATGGGATATACAATGTTTTAAATAAAGTAAACGAGCTTGGCTACCATGCTGTTGAGGTATCTCAAATAGAAATGACAGAACAGAATATTACTGAAATGCAACGTGCAATTAAAGATTTTGGCATGAATATCGCGGCAATGTCTTGTGGTGTCGAAGATATTTCTGAAGATCAAAAATATCCAGGTGATACATTACAAAATGATTTTGATAAAATTGTAGCAGATTGTAAAGCTGTAGATTGTACAATTTTACGTATTGGCATGCTTCCTATGAACTATATGGGTTCTAAAGAAAGTACGCTTAAATTTGCCGAAATATGTGAGGAATATGCGAAACGCTTAAAAGAACATGGCATCGATCTTTACTATCATGCGCATAACGTAGAATTCGTTCGTTATAATGGAGAGCTCATGTTAGATTTAATGCGTGATAACACTGAACATTTAGGCTTTGAGTTAGATGTACATTGGATTTGGCGTGCTTGGTATAGACCCAGCTAAATTCATACCAACATATGCAAATCGCATTCGTGCCATCCACTTAAAAGATTATCGTATTGGTGAAATTGATTGGGACCAATACCCTGGAGAAGGCGTTGAGAAGGTATATTATATGCTACATATGATTACACAATTTGCTGAACTTGGTGAAGGTACTTTACCTTTAAGAGATATCATAGAAGCTGGCCTTGAAAGTGGCAGTGAATATTTCTTTGTTGAGCAAGATGAATTATACGGTGCCGATCCATATGATTGCTTAATCACAAGTCGTGATCACTTAATTGATTTAGGTTATAAAACATGGTTCTAATTTAAATTAATAGTCTATCTACACCTTAATAGGTGCTTTTTAAAGAAGTTAAATGTAAGCGATTGCAATTTACTTCTTTATAAAATTCAAGTTATATTTAATGAAAATGGAGGTATTTTTATAATGAAAAATATCGCAATATCAGGATTTTCGGATGAAATATCATCCGAATTAGATACCCAGTTAAAAACTGTCAGTGAATTAGGTATGCGCTATATCTCATTGCGTGGTGTTGATGGTGAAAATATTAGCAAATACTCTGTTGATAGCATACAAAAAGATGTCTTACCAAGGTTGAAAAAGTGGAACATTGGCATTTCATCCATTGGTTCGCCAATAGGCAAAATTTATATTAATGATGAAGATGCTTTTAAAGCGCAATTAGAGACATTAAAAACATTATGTCAAATATCAAATACTTTAGATTGTAAATACATTAGAATATTTAGTTTTTATATACCAAAAGAAGATAATTTTGATGATTATGAAAAAGAAGTCATTGCTAAATTAAAGCAATTTGCCAAAATTGCTGAACAATATAATGTGATATTACTTCATGAAAATGAAAAAGATATCTTTGGAGATATTGCTCGACGTTGTAATGTTATTTTAAATGAAGTCGGTTCAGAACATTTTAAAGCAATATTTGATTTCGCAAATTTTGTTCAGTGTGGCGAGGATCCACAAGCATGTTATGAATTATTGGCTCCACATATTGAATATATTCACATTAAGGATGCTATTTATGAAGATAGCGTCAATGTCTTATGTGGTACGGGTGATGGTAAAATTGAATCGATACTTAAACAAGCAATCGACCGCGGCTACAAAGGATTTTTAACACTAGAACCTCATCTCGTTGTATTTGATTCACTTAAAGATTTAGAACTTGAACATTCCACAGAGACGATTCAAAACACAGTAGCTAAAGACGGCGCTGAAGGATATAAAATGCAATATGAAGCTTTACTAAAAATACTATCTAATATTGAACAAAAGGAGAATGCATAATGGAAAAAGTTCGTTTAGGAATTATTGGTTTAGGTGCACAAGGTGGCACGTATGCAGGTTTTATTCATAGCGGAGAAGTAGATAAACTAGAAATTGGCGCAATATGTGACATTGATCCTGAGAAAAAAGCATTAAGTGCTGAAAAATATCCAGATGTACCTTTCTACGATAACTATATTGATATGTTAGAAAGTGGCGATGTAGATGCAGTCGTTACTACAGTGCCTCATTACCTTCATACAGAAATAGGTAAAGAAGCATTGTCTAGGGATATTCATGCACTTTTAGAAAAGCCTGCAGATATCTATGCTGAAAAAGTTAAAGAAATCAGTGATTTAGCAGCTTCTAAACCAGAATTAACGTTTGGTATTTTCTTTAATCAAAGAACCAATCCTTTATACCAAAAAGTTAAAGCATTAATTGATGCTCGGTGAAATTGGTCATATTCGTCGCACAAATTGGATTATCACTACATGGTGGCGTCCACAAGCATATTATGATCAAAGTTCTTGGAGAGCAACTTGGGATGGAGAAGGCGGTGGCGTTTTAGTAAACCAAGCACCACACCAAATCGATTTACTCCAGTGGTTATGTGGCTTACCTGAAAAAATATTTTCAAATGTTAAATATGGTTACCAAAGAGAATTAAACGTCGATGATGATGTAACAACTGTATTAGATTATGGCAACGGGGCAACAGGTGTATTCATTACATGTACTCATGACATTATCGGAACAGACCGCTTAGAAATCACTGGCGATAAAGGTAAAATATTAGTCGAAGATAGTAACAAAATTACACTGACTCGCTTAAAAGAATCTGAAACAGACATGAACCGTAATATGTCGTGGGAAGATGCTGCCAAAATATTCACTGGCAATGGTTTTGACGATATCTATGATCAAGAAACGTTTGAATTCGAAAGTGTATGGGGTCAACAACACATCAGCGTATTAGAAAACTTTGCAGCTAACATTATTGATGATACACCATTGATTGCTCCAGGCAGTGACGGTATTAATGGTGTTAACTTTGTAAATGCCATTTATCTTTCAAGTTGGTTAGGCAAAGAGGTATCACTACCAGTAGATCCAACAGAATTTAAAAATGCATTACAAGAAAAAATTCAATCAGAGCAATAAATTAACTCATAAAAGCATAAATAAACGGAGATGGTCATATGCTTAAAATTGGAATTGTTGGACTAGGTGATATCGCTCAAGTACATATTCAAGCGATTGATGATAATCCAGAGGCTCAATTAGTAGCAGTTTGTGATGAAAACGAATTATTAAAAAACAAAGTACCTCATACGCATTTTTATAAAGATTTAAATGAAATGTTAGATTCAGAAGCGTTAGATTGTGTTCATATTTGTTTACCACACTATTTACACTTATCAGCAACAGCGACTTGTGTTGAAAAAGGCGTTCATGTGTTGCAAGAAAAACCACTTGCAATTAACGCTAAAGAAGGTCTTGAATTAGTGAAATTAGAGCGTAAGTACCCAGAAATTAAAATTGGTATTTGCTTTCAAAATCGCTATAATGATACCTTTCAAACACTTCAGAAAATCGTCGGAAGTGGTGAATATGGTAATGTCATTGGCGTAAAAGGGCTAGTAACTTGGTTTAGACCTGAAGCTTATTATACAGAGAAACCTTGGCGCGGTAAGATGGACACTGTCGGTGGTGGCGTACTAATCAATCAAGCTATTCACACACTAGATTTAATGCAATTACTTTGTGGCAAAATCACATCTATTAAAGGCAATGTCTCACAACTATTAGATTATGATATTGAAGTAGAGGATACCGCAGTCGCACACATAGCGTTTGAAAACAAAGCAAATGGTATGTTTTTCGCTACAAATGCCAGTATTGGGAATTCTAGTGTTGAGCTTCAAGTCATCTTTGAAAATGAAAAATTCACAATTAAAGATAATATTCTGACACGTGTAAATGAAGACGGTTATAAAAAGCAAGTTATAGAAGATGCTAAAGCACCTAAAACAAAATCTTATTATGGACCAAGCCATGGTAAACTGATTAATCAATTTTATGATTGTCTGCATAACGATACACAAAATTATGTACATGCTCAAGATGCACTCGCATCCATCGCTATGATAGATGCAATTCAAATGTCTTCTGAATCAAAACAAACCGTAACATTTACCAGTGATTAAATTTATCATTATTAAAAATCTATTCAGCGCACGGAACATAAATACAACATGTTATTTTGTAAATGTAAATTATATATTTCACTGTAGTTGTCTGTATTTACTCAGCTATGTGGGAGCAGTGGTAAGTAATCAAACATTGATTGCTTATCTTGCTCCTTTTTATTCGAACATTTTTGATTTTTGAAAGTACATGTTTGCTTGGAATATGAATCGAATCTATTATCTCTCACTCATACTATTTCACTGGACGTCAGCCTTATACAAAATGGGACAAGTACATATAAATATTTAAATCATCTATATCGTTTCAACTTCATTAGGGATACTTATGACTTGTACTCTTTTTCATACAATTTTTAAGTAAATAAAATAATTTTATCATTCAACACAATGATTGTTTTTTCATTTAAGCTTCACTACAATAAATATATAATAATATATTTTAATGAATGAAGGTGCATTTTATGAGCGATAATAGCAAAATTATATTAGATTTAGCTGTATCTTTAGATGGTTTTATAGAAGGATCGAATGGTGAAATTGATTGGTGTATCATGGATCCAGAAATGAATTTCACTGCATTTTTAAACCAAATAGACGCTATTATTTATGGTAGAAAAAGCTATGATTTATGGGGAACTTTCCAACCGCAAGCAGACGATAGCAATGGAGAGCAGTTCATGTGGGACAATATTCATAGCAAAAGTAAATATGTATTTACACGCCAAGATATTTCAAATCAAACAACTACTGAATTTATTTATAATCCTGACATTACCAAAGCAGTCGAACAAATCAAATTAGCTCATACAAATGACATATGGTTATATGGTGGGTCTAGTATTATCACCTCATTTATAGATAAAAATTTAATTGATGAATATCGTTTATCTATTCACCCAGTAGTATTAGGTGCTCGGAAAACCATTATTTGAAAATATTAATCAAAGATTGAATTTGTCATTGTTAAAAATGCATACTTATCAAAGCGGTGTCGTACAGCTCATTTATGGCAAAGATAAATAATGATCTTTTATAGAAAAAGGAATGATATTCAATGAACATAGCGATTGAAGCTAAAAACGTGTCAAAAGAGCTTAACCAGAATCTTATCATTAATGATTTGTCTTTTAAAATCCCCAAAAATTCCATAACTTTAGTAAAAGGAATAAATGGAGTAGGTAAAAGCTTAACATTAAAACTTATTTCTAAATTACAGTTACCAAGTAGCGGCAATATTTATACTGATTCTAAAATTAGCTATGCCCCGGATGCATTTCCTAAAAACATTAAAGTAACAGTAAAACAATTTTTATTATTTATAATTAACTCAAATAATCAAATTAATAAAAAACAAGTACATACTATACTGCAAAATTATTTGGATTTATTTTATTTAACTGAATTTCAAGATTTGAAATTGCATCGTTTATCTAAAGGTACATTACAAAAAGTTAATATTATACAATGTCTATTAGCGGATGCTCGACATTTTAATTTTCGACGAACCATTTTCAGGTCTAGATAATAAATCAGAAAAACGGTTTGTAAATCATTTACGACAATTAGTTAAAACGAAAACAATTATTATAACAGCGCATGATTACAATTTTGAAAATACTGTAGTCACTCATATACTCAATTTAGACGATTACACATTTAAATCCATCTCTAAGCAAGATACGCAGAAATTAATTACTGTGCAAAGCTATAAACAAAACCACAACTTAATTATGGTAAATAATGAAGGTTCTATACTTTCTATACTAGAAATTAGCGACAATAAGTTAGCGATACAAGTATATAAATCAAAATCTAACTTAGTTATACTAAATTTAATAAATAATAATTATGAAATTATAGAAGTAAAGGACTTATAATATGCTACTTACTTTTTTAAAATATGAAAATTTAAAGTTTTTAAAATCTTTTATTTTTATACCACCTATTTTTATTTACTTATTATGTCTAATAAGCATCTATATTTATAAAGATGTCCCTGTATTATCTAGTTATGGATCCACATCAATTGTGCTATTTCTTATAATGACTTGGCTTACAATTATTAACTTTAAGCACGATACTATTAACGAACGCTATATTTTATATATCCAATTAAGATCTAAAAGCAATTATTTAAAGCTTAAAGTTTTATATCTTTTTCTAGTTAGTTGTTTATTAATTCTAGTTTCACTATTCTATCCATTATTAATCCAAGTTTTTAATAAAGAGATTACATTAAATTTAATTTTCATAGGTTTAATCACGCATATATTAATGAGTTCTTTTGGGATATTATTAGGTTCTTTTGTAACAAATACACAAATTGCCAGTAAAAACTTTAATTGGCTTCTTACAATACTTATCTTAATTGTTACACTGACCAAGGATTTATTAATAGAACAATTTTCATTTTTGCAATGGATATTATGGATTCTTCCTCCTATAAGCAATATCTTGTATCTTTTAAATAAGGATTCTATTCATATATTTAACTTAGACTTTATAACGTTGTGCATTCATTCTGTAATTTATATAGTTATAGTTTTTCTCATGACCAAATATTTTTTCAATAAACAATAAGATAAAAAATTGTTGTTAATACAAAAAGCTTCTAGCCATACGGAGACAAGTAGACACTTTAGTATCTTTGAATATTAAATAGAAAGCCCCAATCTATTAGTTTTTTCTAATAGATTGGGGCTTTCTAATAGAGCATGAGATAATTCTGTCCCACGCCCTTTTAAATTTTACTACGACTTTATTATTCAAGTATAACAACTAACTATTCATTTAAATTATAACTCCAATAATCTCGATTCAATTTACATGTCTTAAACATGTAAAATTATTAAGCTATATACACGAAAAGCTCAATAATAGCTAGAATTAAAAATACTAAGAAAACTACGCCATAGATATTATTTTTCTTAACACTTTTAGCATTAGCATTTTTTTGCTTTGCTTTATTATTTATATTCGAAAAGAAAGTAATTCCAGAATACACTGCTATAAGCACAGTAATACCAAATACAACCCATACAGTTAACATTTTAAAACCTCCTTCTAATTCAATAAATCTATTTTCAAATTTGTCATGAAAAATAATAAATCACGATATATATACATTTTAATACATTTTCTTAATTCGTCCAATGTATATTCGTTATAATTTTGTAAAACCATTATTCATCATACAAATAATACTTAAAGTAAGTTATAATTAGTTGAAAAGATATGAATAGAGGGGTTAATATAATGAATGGTCTTAGAAGTGTTACTACAGGGACAAATGATTTAGAAAAAACTAAAACTTTATTTAAAGATATACTCGGACTCAATGTGACAAACAAAGGACAAGCGCTACGTTTTGGAGATGCTGAACTTAATTCTGGGACACGTATACATTTTGTAGAAATACCTAACTATATTAACAATAATAATCATATAGATAATATTGGCTTGCGTGTGCCAAGTGATGAAGGTCTGGATGAGTATAAATCAGTATTAGATAATCATCACATTAATCATGGTGGTATTACCGATTTAAATGGTCATCAATATTTTGATTTTAAAGACCAAAATGATCAAACATTTAATATTTACTCAAATGAACATAATACTGGGACACCATTAGGTATGCCATCATTTGAAAGTACTGTAAATCCGTTACACCAGATCCAAGGATTAGGGCCTGTCCTCTTGAAAGTTAATGAACTTATATTAACGCAATCTATTTTAACTAAAGTTTTTGGACTCATACATTTTGCTGAATACGCACCAACAGACAATGCCGATTATAAAGTACAAGTGTTTCGTATAGGAGACGGCGGGCTAGGTGGCGAGCTACATATTTATGCCGCAAAGGATGAAGTGAAAATGCCTGAACATGGTATAGTTGAACAAATTGAATTTGCTACTGAATCCAAAGCACATTTTCAAAATGCATTGCAACAACTTGAAGTCATTGGTATTCCTTATCAAACATTAGATCAAGATGGCGAACGTTCTTTAAGAATTAGTGAAAAAAGCGGCATCACATTTATATTAACTTTAGAAACAAAACAATAAAGAGAGGTTTTTACAATTATGTTACATGAAACTTGGAAAACAAATACACCTATTAAAAAAGTCGAAGTTGAACATGCAGAAGCGAAAAAATTCACAGTATCTGATATGCTAACAGTAGGTAAACAATATGACGTTATCAATGAAACTGAAGAATATTATCAAATCATCGATAACTCTGGTCTAGTTGGTGGATATTATAAAGAATATTTTAAAGAAGTATAAGATTTTAAATATATCGTATTGCACCATAAACGCAACAAACAATTCCTCACAAACTATTGTGAGTTTATAAATTTTCTTATTAAAATAGGGCTAGGGCAAAATATGATGATGTATTCTTGCCCCAGTCTATTTTTAATGATTTTTAACAATCATCAGACAAACATGTAAATGCAAAAGGAGATAAAAAAACATGACAAATACACAATATATTAATAGAGACGAGACTGTCTTTAATGATGCTAAATCATTAATGCAATTAAATAAAAATATACTGTTAAAAGGACCAACTGGTTCTGGTAAGACGAAACTTGCAGAAACGCTAAGTGAAACTTTAAATAGACCGATGCACCAAATTAACTGTTCAGTCGATTTAGATGCTGAAAGTTTATTAGGATTTAAAACAATACAAACAAATGACAATGGGTCACAAGAAATTGTCTTTATAGATGGACCTGTCATACAAGCCATGAAAGAAGGAAATATTCTTTATATTGATGAAATCAATATGGCGAAACCAGAAACACTGCCTATACTGAATGGTGTATTAGACTATCGTAGAAAACTAACAAATCCATTTACAGGAGAAGTTGTAAGTGCGAGCACCAGGTTTTAATGTTATTGCGGCAATAAACGTAGGATACATTGGCACATTACCTATGAATGAAGCATTAAAAAACCGTTTCGTTGTTATTGAAGTAGATTATATTGATGGTGATATTTTAAGTGATGTTATTAAAAACCAAAGCCAGTTAAAAGACGACGCTGTTATCCAAAATATTATAAAGTTCAATGAAGATTTGAGAACAATGACAAAACAAGGTCAAATTTCTGAAGAAGCGACCAGTATTCGAGCGCTGATTGACTTGAGCGATTTAGCAACAATCATGCCAATAGAACGTGCGATACAGCGTACGATTATAGATAAATTAGAAGACGAACGTGAACAACAAGCAATTAAAAACGCAGTAGAATTAAACTTTTAGTGAGGGATAATCATGAGTGATCGTTTTATAAAATTTAATGACGAACAACTTGATGCAAAGCAAGTCATGATGCTACAAGATTTAGCTCGTCTTTTACTGAAAAATGAACAAGCACACGTTAAAATACAAAAATTTCCATACTATGATCCAATCAATCATACCTTAATTACAAGCTCATTTTGGTCACATAGGAGTAAAGAAATAGAATCCACAGGATTAAAATCAGATGTATTACTTGCTACTTATGGTTATCAAATGATGGATGAAAAAATTGTAAATAAAGTCATTCATAATCGAGAGTTTCAACACCCAAAATTCTTCCAACAACTTTTCAAATTATTAGAAGACAAACGTGTATTAAATACCATAGTTCAATTACGTCCTTCGACAAAGCCTATAATTCAAATGCGTAATGAGGTTAGATTGAATTATACTCAGACACAAATCAAAGTTTATAAAACCAAAACAACTTTTACAGACTTACTATTTTTATATTTAGAAGCATCTTTTTTAACAGAAAACTTTTATGATGTACCGCAAATCCATCCTCAAATTGATGATGTTTTAAATCATATGTATCAATACTTACCTAATTTCTTTTATAATGAAACGTCTGAAGATAACATGTATTTAGCAGAACGTATCATGTATCAAATCGATGATATTTTAAAAGAAGATATGTTGAACGAATATTATCATTTACCGAAAAAAGTTTATGAAGCAATAGAAGAACTTAATTTTGAGGATATAACGAGAACTGACGCAAGTAACTCAGATGGTCAGTCTGATGAACAAAACGATGAAGACGTTGTAAGCGAAGATATGGAATCTAATAATCAAGATAGTGCGTCAGAAGGTGGCGCTTATTTAGAAATGGAATTACATGAAGGTGAGAATAGTGATGTCATGGGTGATAATGACACCGCACGTGAGGGTGATGCGAGCGATGATATGACTGATATGCAAACTAAAAAGGGCAAAGGCTCTACTGATAATGTTGAAGATGACGAAGGTGGTACTGTCGGTCATAACCAAGCGTTTGCACTTAAAGGTATCAATCAGAACGTAGAGATTAAATGGAATATTCCAGACATAGAACCACAATATATCAATGATTATCGTGACGTTGAATCTGAAGTCCAGTTTGAGACAAAAGATTTAATCCAAATCATAAAGAAAACAATTGATAGAGAATACCAGGATGAACGTCATAATTTAACTAAAGGAAGACTACAGAAGAATCTACTTAATTGGTTTATTGATGATCAATATAAGCTGTTTTATAAGAAACAAGATTTAAGTCAATCCTTTGATGCTACTTTTACATTGCTAGTTGATGCATCTGCAAGTATGCAAGATAAGATGGAAGAAACGATCAAAGGCGTTGTCCTATTCCATGAAACTTTAAAATCATTAAATGTTAAACATGAGATACTTGCATTTAACGAAGATGCGTTTGATGCAGATGAAGCAAATCAACCCAATATTATTGACGAAATCATTTCATACGACCGTTCAATTTTTGAAAAAGATGGACCACGAATTATGGCTCTAGAGCCTCAAGATGATAATAGAGATGGCGTAGCAATTAGAATAGGAAGTGAACGATTAATGCGTCGTTCACATAATCAACGTTTTCTAATTGTATTTTCAGATGGTGAACCTTCAGCATATAATTATAGTCAAGATGGTATTTTAGACACTTATGAAGCCGTTGAAACTGCTAGAAAAATGGGGATCGAAGTATTCAATGTGTTTTTAAGTCAAGATCCTATTACAGAAGACATAGAACAAACGATTCATAACATTTATGGTCAGTATGCCATCTTTGTAGAAGGCGTAGAAAATTTGCCAAGCCATCTGTCACCATTATTGAAAAAACTTTTATTAAAATCATTTTAGCTAGACTAATTTTTATAAATTAATCGCTATATATTTAAATATTCTGAAATTTATATAGACGGCATCTAATTAAACGTGATAGAATAGATAATATTATTTTATTGGATTAAAAGGAGAACGTCATATGAATAAAAATACATGGATTATAGGCTTCACATTGTTTGCAATGTTCTTTGGCGCCGGCAACCTTATTTTCCCACCTAATTTAGGTTTAGATAGCGGAGAATATTTCTGGCCATCCATTTTAGCATTTGCATTAACTGGAATCGGATTACCGTTATTAGGCGTTGTTGTAGGTGCATTAGATAAACAAGGCTACATCGGGTCATTAAATAAAATATCACCTAAGTTTTCAGTAGTATTCTTAGTAATTATATACTTAACAATAGGTCCATTATTTGCGATTCCACGTACAGCATCAACATCATTTGAGATGACTGTTACACCGATTGCACAAACAAATAGTAGTTTAGCATTATTTATATTTACAGTTATTTATTTCTTAATTGTATTATATTTATGTATCAATCCTAGTAAAATGGTTGATCGTATCGGGTCATTGCTAACACCATTACTACTTATCACGATATTAGCGATGATTATTAAAGGATTTGTAGATTTTGGTGGTAATGCACCAAGTCAATCTGCAGAATCGTTTACTTCTGGTTTTGCTGGATTTTCACAAGGGTTTACCAATGGTTACTTAACGATGGATGCTATTGCGGCAATTGCCTTCTCAATGATTGTAGTTAATGCTGTAAAAGCAACAGGCGTTACAAATGCTAATAAGATCTTTAAGCAGACATTATTAGCTGGTTTAATCGCCGCAGTTGCCTTAATGTTCATCTATATTTCTCTAGGTTTTATAGGAAATCACATGGATGTATCGCAAGAAAAAATTGCTAGTTTAACAGCAAAAGATCAAAACATAGGTACATACCTATTAACTACAATGGCAGATGTAGGCTTTGGAACTTTTGGTAAATATCTATTAGGTATTATTGTTGCACTTGCGTGTTTAACTACTGCATGTGGTTTAATCGTTTCAGTGTCAGAATATTTCCATAGAATTTTACCGAAAATTTCTTATAAAGCTTATGTAATTGGATTTACGCTAATTAGTTTTATATTAGCAAATCAAGGTTTAAACTCAGTAATTACAATGTCTGAACCAGTACTTAGTATTGTATATCCAGTAGCAATTACTTCAGTATTACTGATATTGATTGCACGTTTTGTACCAACTAAGCCAATTGCACAACAAATTCCAGTTACGATTGTTTCTATTGTTTCAATATTAAGTGTAGTACATACACAAGGTCTGGATAAAAATGAGCTTTATTGATAGTTTACCTTTAAAAGACTATTCATTAGAATGGTTCCCAATTGCTATAGTCACTACAATCATAGGTTATATTGTAGCTACTATGGTTAAAAGTCAAAAACCTATCGTTTACGAAAAAGATTAAAAGTTCATTTAAGTAGATTCTGCTCAATATTTAAATGCATCGTTTTTGTAAAGATACAATCCCTTCAAAGTAGTCACTGAAACAGTGATTGCTTTGAAGGGATTTTTTTATGTGTAAAAATAACATTTTGCTGTTAAAATCTTCATTTAAATAAAAATATCATTTTTTAAGGTGCAGAATTTTCCAATTGCATGATTAATATATAATAATTTAATCTTAAAAATTATAACTATTTTACAAAGTCCAATTGATTACTAAGAAGAAGTGGGCTATAATCTTAACTTCAAGTGTTTCGTCAGTGACAATAGTAAGTCTCTTGTCACAATCATAAATAGACTTACATATTTTTATTAAAGATGGAAAGTACACGTGTTCATATTCACAAAAACACCATTTGCTATAGCGTAAGACTTCGTTTTCATACTTATAATTTTGAACTCTAAAACAATATTCAATGATATTCGTAAGCAATTTGATAAGTACTGAAAAAGCTAAACTATTTATTATAAAAGACTTAATATAGAGAAAATAGAGAGAACCTAAAAAGAGGAGTAGAATAACATTAAATTTTCTTATTGGAAAGACAAACTAGATTGGCCGGTGTTTCTTATTAGCGGTGGCGTACTCGTATTATTTGTAATTATGTCATCACTATTTACAACAGCAACTTCGGATTTCGTGCAAAAAGGCTTTGAACTATCCATTACATATTTCGGTGCATTTTGGCAAATTTTATTACTAGCAACATTTGCGGTAGGTGCTGTTTTAGCCTTTTCAAAGTATGGTCGTGTAAGGCTCGGAAATGCTTCTAAACCTGAAATGAGTTACTTCAGATGGGCAGCAATTGTGATTACGTCAGGATTAGGCGCAGGTGCTATATTTTGGGCTGTCGCTGAACCTATGTATTATTTTATTGATGTGCCACCAACTATGGATCCAAGTATCAAAGATAGTAGTTCAGTCGCTATACCAGCGAGCAATGGCTCAAAGTTTCACATCATGGGGCTTCACAGCCTGGGCAGTTTATGGTGCTGTCAGTGGTATCATTATTATGTATGCACATTATAATAAAGGCATGAAAATGCGTCCAAGAACAATTTTATATCCAATATTTGGTAAAAAGATTGAGCATACTAAGACAGGCTCTATGATAGATGTCTTTTGTATTTTAGGTGCTGTAGTCGGAACAATTGGAACAATTGGGTTTTTCGGTTTTCAATTTAGTTACTGGTTACATAGTATTTTTGGTATTCCAGATAATATCATTACTCAAGTCTTATCTGTTGCAGGACTTATGGTCATTGTATCTATTTCTGCAACTACAGGGATAGATAAAGGTATACAGTTTCTTAGCAAACTAAATATATGGTTAGCAATAGCACTTGCTGTCTTTATATTGTTAATAGGCCCTGGTGGTTTTATTATTGATACTTTTATTTCTTCTTATGGAACATATATCACTAATTTCTTAGAAATCAGTACCTTTAGAGGAGATAATCAATGGGCTGGCGCATGGATGCTTTTCTTCTTTGGTTGGTTTATAGGTTATGGTCCTTTAATGGCTATGTTAGTTGCCCGTGTCTCAAAGGGACGTACAATCAGAGAAATCTTCATACTCGTTTCAGTCGTAGCGACTGTAGTTTCTCATTTTTGGTTTTCTATTTTAGGTGGAAGTGGATTGTTTTATGAATCTAAAAATAATGGTTCAATTAGTGATCCTTTATCTGAAAATGGTTTACCTGCAGACAGTTATCTCAATTGCTACACAATTACCTTTAGGCAATGTGTTAGTTATAGCTTTACTCATTTTGACACTTATATTTGTAATAACAACTGCCGATACAATGTCATATTCAATTTCTATGTCCGTTACTGGCGAAGGAGATCCGCCTAAAATCATCAGATTATTCTGGGTTGCTATTATGGGTGTAATCTCAATTATTCTTATTAATATTGGCGAGGGTAGTATTAGTGCAATACAGTCCTTTATAATCGTAACAGCAGTACCTATATCGATTATCATGCTTCCTGTCGTTTGGACAGCGCCGAAAATTGCGCACAAACTTGCTGTGGAACAAAATATAGTAACTACTAAATCCTCAGACACAGTTGACAATACAGAGAATTTAATTAAAAATTCAGCAAATCAACATACAGAAGATTCTAAGCATTAAATAGAGCGATTAGAATTAAATCTCAAAATGAGTCTGAGACATAAGCTTCTCAGATAACTAAAAAATGATGGTTTCTACGTGAAATAAAGTAGAAGCCATCATTTTTATGTTTTTTATCTATTTTTGTAGCTCGATGAGCTACTATTTTCCTTATATTTATTGCCATTCATGCTAATCCTACTTCTCGTTTTAAAGTTATGTTAGAGTAACTTTATTATACAAAAGCGTCTTATTTTTTGTATTAATTTATATAATTGTACCGATTTTGTAAAGCGCTGACGCCTAGGGGAATAGTATGAGTCTGTAAAACAAATAATATCTCAACTCTATTTCCAGGGTGGGACGACGAAATCTTATTAGAAAAATTAGATTTCTGTCCCACTCCCATACCCCAAGCAAGCACGCGCTTTCAAAACCGAAAGATTTTAAATAGAAAAAGTAGATGGGGCGGGGAGAAATCAAAATTTGATTTTCTGTCCCGACTCCATCTACTTTATTTGTTCATAAACCTTATTTATTATCTTTCATATCTAACAATTGATTTTGTAATTCTGATTCAAGTTGATTTAATTCTGTTTCTGCTTGTTTACGTTTAGTACGGCCTTGTTCTTGGATTTGAAGTGTCTGTTCAATTGTTTCAATAATATCATTTTGTGTTGTTTTGAGTGTCTCGATATCAACGACACCACGTTCATTCTCAGTAGCTGTTTCTAACGCGTTTTGTTTTAATAATTCAGAGTTTTTTAATAGTAAATCATTTGTAGTATCTGTAACTGCCTTTTGAGCTGATACGGCATTACGTTGTCTCATCAATGTTAATGCAATAGACATTTGGTTTTTCCATAATGGAATACTCGTTAAAATTGAACTTTGAATTTTCTCAGCAAGGGCTTGGTTTACGTTTTGAATCATTCGTATTTGAGGTGCAGTCTGAATTGCAATCTGTCTTGATAACTGCAAATCATAAATTCGTTTATCTAAACGATCTATAAATTGTTCCATATCAGATGTCGCTTGCACATCCATTTGGTTACCTGTCGTTTTTGCTTGTGTTCTTAGTTTAGGTACTTCAGTCTGTTGAAGCGTATGCTGTTTCTTTTTAGTTGCTTCAATATATAAAGACAATTCTTCAAAATAATCTTTATTCATATTGTATAATTCATCTAACATGTCTATATCTTTTTTTAAGTTATTTTTATGCTTATCTAACTCAATAGAGATACGATCAATCTGTGAACCTACAGATTGCATTTTAGAAAATATTTCATTAACAGATGCTTTCGTACGTTTAAATATACGTTTCAACTTAGATTGGTTTTCTGGATTAAGTTCTTCAGGGTTAACTGACTTTAATTTACTCATTAAACCATTCAGAGACTCACCCACAGGGCCAACATCTGTTGTGTTAACTTCATTTAAAATACGGTGTGAGAACTGTGACATATTTGATTGTGCTTGTGTACCATAATTCAGTAAACCATCATTATCCATTGGCTTTATTTGTTCGCTCAACTTATCGATTTTTTGTTGTTCCTCTTGAGTATATTGCGTTTTATTATTGATTATTTCATTTTGATTAGCTGACTGTTCATCAATATATTTGTCCAATGGATGTGAACTTAAAAAGTCTTGTTCTTTAGCCATTCAATTTCTCTCCATTCTTAATTCTATGTTATTTATTTCTTTTCTGTTCCATTTTGTTTAATTCCATCTCTATATCTAACTGGCTATAGTCTTCGTTATTAATTCTCTTCAAGTCAGCAACTAAAGTTCTTTTCACTTCGTCTAAAGTAATTCTTGTTTGTTCTAATTTTTGTTTTTCTTCTTTAGATTTTTTAGGTGACTTAGATAATCTTGTATATGCTTCAATTAAATTTAATGCATTATCAATATGTGAATAGAAGAAACCTTCTACTTTGAAAAATGAACCTGGTTGTTGTTTCACTGCAAAATAAATTGCACGAGAAATTCGGTATATTTCATTCACTTGTCTAAAATCTTTAATCGATCTCACATTTACAAATGTTTTCAAAATTCTTCTAATCTTATCTTGTGCATTGTTTAACTGACTATTTACAAAATGATAATCACGACGTGATAGACCAATTTCATTTAAATATTTTCTAGAAGTTAAACGTTGAGTAGGGAAGTAAATTGCCAAGAACGTTACCGCAGAAATAAGAAAATCAAATATAACATAAATATCAAGAGCAAAAACACTAGTAAACCATGCGATAACTGCTACTGGAAAAGCTATGATTGTCCCAAAAATACGTGAAATAGTATATCTCAAACTTCATCTTCCTTTATATAGTTTTAAAATCCTTTAATGATTCATCAATATTCAATTCTTCTATAGTATAATCTTCAACATGCGAGGCAGGTGACGCACCGTCTATAACTGCATTTAAAAATGGAGTTAATGCTTTTTCATTTCCTTGCGCATAAATATCAACATAATTATCAATATTTTCAACTGTGCCTACAATATTATACTTTCTAGCTATCTTCTGTGTATAGTATCGGAAACCTACACCTTGCACCATTCCAAATACTTTAACGTGTTTGCACTGCATATTATCACCTCTTAGTAGTATTATACGAAATTTTAGGCCACAAAACTAATATTTACGTTTGAGCTACGTATGTATATAGGCCAAAAGTATGAGTCAGATAACTTGATTTTGTATATTATCTAGTTAAAATATTACACATAGACAAATTGTGCGACTCTAATTAAATTATATAAAGTATATAACTAGTTCTATTCATATCTATTTATAAACGTGGGGATTTTATTTAGAGTGAATGTATGAAGACCATACATAAGTATAATCAACTTGTTCTATTAAGCTTAAAATTTAGAACACGCTATTTAAATGTTTTGAAAATGTTTTTGAGCTGACTATGAAAGGGTGAAATGAAATGTGGACAGTTGCAAAAATTCGGGCTGACTATGAAGGTTGGTGGTTATTTAGTGACTGGACTGATCATATCGTAGAACAACATAATTTTGAGACTTATAACGAGATGTTAAGCCAATATCAATCAATCATTTTAAAATGTAAAAAAGATTATGATAACTATTTAGTTGGAAAATATAATATTCATGCGTTTTATAATAATTGTGATTTAGGATTTTGTGAAGATTGCGATGAAGATTTACAAATATTCTATAGTTTTATTGTTTTAAATAATAATGAAGTATATTATAAATTACCTATTGTTGAATAAACAGTTTATTCAGATTTGTATTGCAATTTTATTTAAATTGCTTTATACTGTTAGTCAAGCAATAGTTTTATTCCATATTGCAAAGAATATTGTACTAACAGACTTGAACTGTGAAATTGTATTTTTTGTAATATGCGAATAACGCATATTGAATGAATATTAGTCTTGGAGGTTTCACAGTTATGAAACAAGGTACAGTAAAATGGTTTAACGCCGAAAAAGGTTTTGGTTTTATCGAAGTTGAAGGAGAAAACGACGTGTTCGTACACTTCTCAGCAATTAACCAAGAAGGATACAAATCATTAGAAGAAGGTCAATCAGTTGAATTTGAAGTAGTTGAAGGCGACCGCGGTCCTCAAGCCGCAAACGTTGCTAAACTATAATATAGATTTCTATATTGACTTTATTTAAAAAGAACCTTGTCAAAGGTTCTTTTTTTATATATATAGGCGCCTTTACATTTTAAATATGTTAGGGCGCCTTAATGCATGGGACAAGCATGTAATCCGCTAATGCTTCTTAGATTACATTTTAAATATGTTAGGGCGCCTTAATGCATGCGACAAGCATGTAATCCTCTATTTCCGTCGATGAAATCGAGTTAGGCTTTCTTAATGTGTGCAATATACATATATTCATTCAATATAGGCATTTAAAGAGCTTTCAGTTATAATCATGACCAAATAATCCAGAACTTTATATTGTTTGTTTAACACGCTTAAAACACCATTTTAAGAACATTAAAAAAAGGTTGTTAGCATGCCCAGTAGGGAGTAGCTAGCAACCTTTTTCTTATATAGTCATTTATTTTGTATCATTAATGATTAATTGGCGTAATGATTGACGCTTAATAACTTCTCTTGCTTTTCCATCTTTCAAGAAAAACACGGACGGTTTCTGCATTTGGTTATAATTTGATGCCATTGAATAATGATAAGCACCAGTTGATAGAATAGCTAAATAGTCGCCACGTTTAACTGTACTTGGTAATTGTGCATCTTTGATAATAATATCTCCAGATTCACATAATTTACCTGCCAGCGTTACAGTTTCATCCTTTGGATCATTTCTATTAACCAGTAGAGCTTCATACTTCGCATCATAGAGAGAGGTACGAATATGATCACTCATGCCACCATCGATTGACACATATTTATTCACATTAGGAATATCTTTAATTGTACCTACTTCATATAAAGTAATACCTGCTTCTCCTACAATTGAACGTCCAGGTTCAATACCAATTTCTGGAATAGGGTAATCAGCTTCTTGTGCTATCGTTTTAATTGCTTCAGTTATTTCTGCAATACCATCTTCGATAGGGAAGCTCACATCACCTTCGACATACTTAATACTAAAGCCGCCACCTAAATTGATCAATTCTATCTGAATGTCATTTTCTTTCAGCCATTGGATAACTAATTTAGTAGTTTCAATCATAGCTTCAGTACCTTCAATTTGCGAACCTACATGGAAGTGAACACCTTTAAGATTTAAGCGCTTAGCATCTTTAACTTTTTTGACACCTTCAATCGCCAAACCATGTTTGATAGACAAGCCAAATTTACTATCTTCTTGTCCAGTTTGAATAAATTCATGTGTATGTGCTTCAACTCCAGGATTTAACCTTAACACTACATTCACTTCTTCACTTGCATAACGGTTAATAATATCAATTTCTTCTAAAGAGTCAATCACAATATAACCCACTTTACTTTCTAAGGCATATTGTATTTCACGTTTTGTCTTATTATTACCATGAAAATGTATGTGTTGTGCATCAAAACCAGCGACTAATGCTGTGTATAATTCACCTTCAGATACTACATCTAATTCGAGTCCTTCTTCTTCTACTAATTTAACCATTTGTAAACAAGTAAATGCTTTAGAAGCATATGAAATATTATAGTTTAATCCGCTCTTTTGAAAAGCTTCATGAAAACGTCTCATTTGTGTTCTGATTTGCGTTTCATCATAAACAATCGTAGGCGTCCCAAAACTTTGTGCTATCGTTTTAAGACTTGTACCTCCAATTGTAAGCTCTCCTTTATCATTGTATTCTACTACCATAATTTATCTATACTCCTTTATTAGTGAGTCATGATTCATCGCGCTTAATTGTTCAGAATTCGCGCCCACACCTTTAAATGTGAACTCATCTACGCGTATATCGTTATTATATAGTATCACTTCATCTTGTGCACGAACATTGCTATCTACTTCCACAAACATATGACTCATCATTAACGCACGTATAGGATAACGTTTACCGTTAATCAATGCTTCGTGTTGTGCTCTTGATTTAAGTATACCATCGCCGTAACCAACATCTACGACTGCTAACCTTGTTTCATCTTGTGTAGCTTCATAAGCAAAACTATACCCACAATAATCTCCTTGATTAACTTCACGCACTTGGATGACATTACCTTTAACAGTCAATGATTGTTTAATTGCTGTTTCCTCTACATGACTGTATGGTCTTGAACCATACAATGCAATGCCAACACGTGCGTGTGTATGATGGAGGAAAACACCATTTTCTCGATAATAACTCGCACTATTTTGAGCATGAATTAGATCAAACTGATAGCCCTCAGTCAATAAAGTATCTACAACGTCTAACCATGCTTTTCGCTCAATTTCATAATCTGGAACATCAAATTCGTCTGCATATCCAAAGTGTGTCCATAAGCCAGTTATTATCATGCGCTGTTCATTTTTATTTTGCGCATGATGTATAAGGACTTCTCTCATTTCTGCAATTGATTTCAATCCTGAACGATGTAATAAATTTTCATATTCTAAATGAACTTGAATATCATATAAATCTTCTACATGTTCATAATAGAAGTCTAGAGAAGGTAAAGTCATCTGAATATGATAAGCACGTAGTTTATCGAATTCATAAACTGCATTCATTAAAAATATCGTAGCGTCGGGTGCAAGTTTACGAATTCGGATTGCTTCTCTCAAAGAAGTTGTACTAAAAGTTTGGATACCAGCTTTTTTAAATTGTTGAACAGCAAATTCCAAACCGTAATGGTAAGCATTATTTTTAACTACAGCCATGAGTTGGTTATCTTGCGCTACATTTACTGCATTTTCATAAAATTTCTCTGTATCTACTGACCAAATGGCTGTCATTGTACACGCACCTCGCTATAGGATTTTAGAAGTTGTTCATAATAATCTGCAATACGTATGAGCATATATTCATTAAAATTTAAATGAGAAGTGTGTAAGCCAGTTACATAACCCTTCGCTTCATCTCGTACACCGACAAATACAAAATAACTCGGCGCAAGTCGACTATAAAAGCTGAAATCTTCCCCAAATAAATAAGGTGTAGGTTTATCAATAATTTCAAAATCTGCATTTTCCAATCCAAGTTCAACATGTTTACGTAGTAATGGATCATTATAAGTAGGTGGGTAACCTTCTTCAAACTTCACTTCACATTCTACATTAAATAATAAGCTGACACTTTCAGCAATTTTGGCCATTTGTTGTTTCACGATTTCTAAGTCATGAACATCATATGTTCTGATTGTACCTTCTAGATAACCATGACTAGGGACAGTATTAATCGCTTCTCCGGCTTCAAAATGACCCATATGGACAATATTTCGTTTTAAACCGTTCAAATGATATTGTTGAATTTGTCCTACTTGGCTTAATACATGTTGTAATGCTTCTCCACAAGAATGTCCTTGTTCTTTATCCGCTACATGACTAGAAAGGCCATTTAAATAAAATCTATATTCAGTAGCACTTGCTGTTATTTCTTCATCTCGTATAACAACTTTACCTTCATTTTCAAACGGCATAACATGAATACCAAATACTGCTTCAATTTCATAATTTTTAAAAGCACCAACACGAATTAATCGATTTGCACCGCCACCAGTTTCTTCAGCAGGTTGAAATATAAAAACGATACTTTGCGGTAACGTTCCTTGATCAGCCATCGCTTTACATCGTTTAACAAAGAGCATTAACGCAGTAGTGTGCCCATCATGTCCACAAGCATGCATTACATTATCTGTTAAACTTTTGTAAGCTACATCGTTTTCTTCAAAAATAGGCAATGCATCAATATCTGCACGATAAGCTATCGTATGCTCACCGTTCCCAGGTAAATAAGCAACCAACCCTGTATCAAGAGGGCGTTCATAACTGATACCTAATTCATCTAAGAAAGAAGCAATATAGGTAGTAGTTTCATATTCATGTAGACTTAGCTCTGGGTTTTGATGCAAATGACGTCTATGTGTTGTTACGAATTCTAATTCATTCATTTTAAATCAAATCCTTTTAGTTTTATTAATTAACTTCAGATTTTAATCTAAAGCACTTTGTTTATATGTATAAAAAAGCGAAAACATAATATTAAAAAAATGAGGAGGTAAGACCGATTCATCAATGTATAATGGATAGCAACTTTTTAAAAGTTATAAACGCCATCATTTATTACATCTTGTCTCGTCTTAAACCTCCTACATTAATATTTATGGATGTTCGTATTAAGTAGCATAGTTCTGATTATTCTAGAACCATAACTAACTTAGTAAAAGTGGAAATTGCATGAAATTAAGCTTTAGTCATTCAATTTTCTTAAAGCTGAAACGATTTCACGTTTCGAATCTTCAACTTCACTTGTCTGTTTAATTACTTTAGCAGGTGTACCCGCAACAACTGATCCAGCTGGCACATCTTGCGTTACGATTGCACCTGCAGCCACAATAGAGCCTTTACCAACACGAACACCTTCAAGAATAACTGCATTCGCACCAATAAGTACATCATCTTCGATTACTACTGGTGAAGCACTAGGTGGTTCAATGACACCGACTAATACTGAGCCTGCACCAACATGTACATTTTTACCAGTAGTTGCACGGCCGCCAAGTGTTGCATTCATATCTACCATTGTACCTTCACCAACTACAGCACCAATATTAATTGTTGCGCCCATCATAATCACTGCGCCATCTTCAATAATAGCTTGTTCACGGATGAAAGCGCCTGGTTCAATACGTGCATTTGTGTTAGTTAAATCTTTTAATGGAATAGCCGAATTACGACGATCCATTTCAATTTCTATAGTTTCAATACTAGATTGATTCGCTTCATAAAATGTTTTCCATTCATCAGCTTCACAGAAAACAACTTTTGAATCAGGTGAACCAAACACTTTGAAACTATCAGGGAAGGTTACATTTTCAAAATTCCCATTAATATAAACCTTTAGGGGTGTAGATTTCTTTGCATCACTTATATATTTAATAATTTCTTCTGCCGTTAAATGTTGTACCATAATTTAATACGCTCCTTAGTTTTTATAGGTTATCAAATGTGTAATAATCATTTGCCTTATTGATTAATTTTTCTGCTGCACCGATTGCACCATTTGCAAAAATATCTTTTGACTGTGCTCGATGCGTAATCTCTATTGTCTCATCAGTACCAACAAATAGCACGTCATGTTCTCCTACAATCGTGCCACCACGAATGGAATGGATACCAATTTCATCTTGTGTGCGTTTTTCAGTATGCTCATGTCTGTCATATACCGGTGTAGATTTTTCTCGCAAGTCATCAATCACATCATATAATTTTACTAATGTACCACTTGGCGCATCCACTTTTTTATTATGATGTGCTTCCGTAAGTTCAATGTCGAAATCTTGTAATAGGGGCACTGTCGCTTCTAAAATTTTTGTTAAAGCATGTACACCATAACTCATATTCGCACTGAAAAAGACTGGCATTTGATCACTTAATGCTTTAAGTTTATTGATTATTTCTTCTTTTTCACCAGTCGTTGCTATTACTAATGGTAAATTAAAGTCTTCATCCAATAATGGTAATAACAGTTCAGGGTTGGAGAAATCAATTGCAACATCTGCTTCTTTAGCATCTGCTATACGTTCAAAAGTAGGGTACGGGTAATCCTTGGTAGCATCTCGTACAATAACACCAATTATTTCATGTCCTTTTGCTTCAGCTAATCTTGCGACACGTTGGTTCATTGCACCATAGCCTATTAATACGATCTTCATACTTTGTCACCTACTTTAAATTGTTCATACGCTTTTTCTAATGTTCGACGGTCTTCATCTTCTAAAGTTACAAGTGGTAAACGCACCTCATAATTTCCGAAGCCTTCTACAGCTGTGAGTGCCTTCACTGGAATAGGATTCACATCAACCGCTAATGCATCTAACAATGTTTGAATCGGTTGGAATTGTTTTTCAATATCTTCTCCATTTTGTTTAGCATCATATAACGCTTGAAAAGATTTAGGAATCACGTTAGCTACTACTGAGATAACGCCATGTCCACCTTTATTAAAATACTCAACTACATTGTCGTCATTACCACTATAAAGTGTAAAGTCATTTAAGTTGATACGTGCTTTTACTTCTTCTAAATAATCAAAATCGTTGGTCGCATCTTTTAATGCAATAATATATTCATTCTTACTTAAAGTTTCAACAGTATCTGGTTCTATAGTCATATTTGTACGAGAAGGCACATTATATAATATGACTGGTAATTTAATCGCATCTGCTATTTTCGTAAAATGAGCAATTAAACCACGTTGATTCGTCTTATTATAGTAGGGTGTGATTAGCATAATTGCATCTGCACCAATTTCTTTAGCACGAACTGAAGCTTGAATTGATTTTTGTGTGTTATTCGTACCTGTACCGACAATTACAGGAATGCGTCCATCTACATAATTTACGACTACTTCTAATATTTGATCTTTTTCGTCATCAGTTAATGCCGGATTCTCAGCTGTAGTACCATTTACAACAATCGATTTCACATCATTTTCAATTAAGTATTTCAAATGTCTTCTAAGTGCATCATAATCTACTTCATTGTGTGTAAAAGGTGTTGTTAGAGCGACACCTACGCCTTCAAAAATATGTCCCATATTATTTTACTCCTTTCAAGCTCATAACTTGTTCAAGTATTTGCACTGCATTCAATGCCGCACCTTTCAATAAGTTGTCAGAAGTACACCATACATGGAATGTATTATCTAATGTTTCATCACGGCGAATACGTCCTACAAATATTTCATCTCTGTCTGTAGAATTAATAGCTAACGGATATACATTATTTTGTGGATCATCTTCAAGTACCACACGGTCATCATTTTCAAATAATTCTTGAATTGCACATACTGTAGCTTCTTTTTCTAACGTTACACTCATGTGAACACTATGACTGTCTTGAACTGGCACACGTACACAAGTAGCTGTAACTTTCAATTCATCATCTTTTAAGATTTTACGTGTTTCGTCTATCATTTTTTGTTCTTCTTTTGTATACCCATCTTCAAGGAAAGTATCAATATGAGGTAATACATTATTATAAATAGGGTGTGGGTATGCTTCAGGTGCTTTACCATTTGCTCCCTCTGCTAAATCTTGTTTCCCTTTTACCCCAGAACCCGAAACTGCTTGGTATGTCGTATATGCAACACGTTTCAAACCAAATTCTTCTTGTAATGGTTTAAGTGGTACAACTGATTGTATTGTTGAGCAATTTGGATTTGCAATAATTTTTCTGTCTAATACAGGTTCGTTAACTTCTGGAACGATTAAGTCTACACCTTCAGTCATTCTCCATTGGCTTGAATTATCAATGACAATTGCACCCGCTTGTTCAAAAATAGGGGAGAAGTGTTCACTTGTACTTCCACCAAGCACTCATTAATACATAATCAAATGATTCCTTAGTCGCTTCTTCTGTTAATTCTCTAACAGTATAGTTTTTACCTTGAAATTCAATGTTTTCACCTGCTGAGCGAGCTGAAGAGAACAACACTAACTCATCAAAGGCCACACCTTTGCGATCTATTGTTTCTAACATTTTTCTTCCTACTAAACCTGTTGCGCCTGCCAATGCTAATTTTGTCATATACCATACACTCCATTTTTATTATTTTAATAAATCTTAATTATATTCCGAAAATTCAGATATCAAAAGCTTGATAAAGGGTTCGAACAGCTCGTTCGCCATTCTCAGCATCTATCACACATGAAATACTTATTTCTGATGTTGTAGTTTGATAAAATGAAATATCGTTTTCAATTAAAGTAATGAATGCTTTTGATGCTACACCAGAAATATCACGCATACCAGAGCCAATTAAAGAGATTTTAACGTATGCTTCATTAATTTTGAAGTCTAATGCATTAAACTGTTCTTTTAAAGTTTCTAATATGGTTGAAATCTGAAAAGCATCTGTATCTTTAATAGTAAAGGACATTTGTAATCCTTCCAAGTTAATAATCTGAGAAATCATATCAACATTAACTGAACCTTCTTCCAATTGAGTAAAGAGCTCAGTAAGTAATCTATTATCTGGTAGGGGATAACTAATTGTAACGTGCATCATATGTGTATCTAACGCCACACCTGTGACTGCTTTTTCTAATAATTCTGCTTGTGACATAATCCATGTTCCTTTCACATTTGATAAAGTTCTTCCTAAATAAAGCGGGATATGATAGTTGTTTGCTAATTCGACGCTTCTTGTTTCTAATACGCACGCACCTAATGCACTCATTTCCATCATTTCTTCATAAGAAACGTATTCAAGTCGTTTTGCATCTTTATATAATCTTGGGTCTGTAGCATAGACACCATCGACATCGGTGTATATCTCACATGCCGTGTCATTACTTGCGGCTAAGGCAACAGCAGTAGTATCTGAACCACCTCGACCTAATGTCGTTACTTCAAGTGATTCATTAATGCCTTGAAAACCAGCAACTACTAAAACATCATTTTCTGTAAATGCGATTTCGAATGTATCAGGGTTAATTTCTGCTATTCGACTTTTTAAATGATGTCCAATTGTCTTAATACCCGCTTGATATCCGGTCATCGCTTTGGCGTTTACCCCGATATCATTTAAAACCATAGATAAGTAAGAAACTGTCTGTTGTTCACCGGTTGTTAATAATAGTGCAAGTTCTTGATCTTTAGGGCTTGTAGTTAATGCAGAGACATTAGCCATAAGCTCATCTGTGGTCTTGCCCATGGCGCTAACAACAACAATAAGTTGTTCACCTTGATTAACTCTCATTTTCAACATTTCCGCTATATTTTTTATTTTTGTAAAATCACTTACTGAAGAACCTCCAAATTTCAAAACACTTCTGTTCAATTCTATATCCTCCTCAATCAATAGGGGAGAATCACAGTATTAAAAAAAGAACAAGTTCGGGATGCGAACTTGTTCTATAATTTATATACAAGTGATGCACTCCATTATCTTACAATAATGACAGACTCTTAGCTCTTAACCATAAAGTCCAACGTGTTATAAGCTGCTATTATAACTATTTCGGCATCTCACCCTTTCAAAATTAGCTGCTAGCGGGCAGGTTCTTCTAATATTTACTAATGATTGATGCGCCTCATCAAAACCATATTTAATTTTTGTTTGTTTATGATTCATATTATACATATGCTTATATGTACTGTAAACCGCTTTTATCAAGTTTTTTAAATTTACTGAAAAATACAACATTATATTTATACATTTTACGTTATAAGTGTAAATATAATTAAATCTGTTTAATGACAATCACTTTTCTATATTTCCAATTTTTAAAACTCTTCATATGTTGCAGGGTCTTGACCTTTTAATCTACCATCTTTTTGAGATAAGTTGTTTATTTTTTCTACGTCTTCAACTTCTAAGTTAAAATCAAAAACATTTAGATTCTGAATTTGTCTCGTGATAGATGTAGATTTTGGAATTGGCACTACACCTAATTGAACGTGCCATCTTAATATAATTTGAGGTATTGTTTTATTATATTTTTCGGCAATTACAGCGATGTCTTTATCTTTTATTACTTCAGATGCACGACCCAATGGACTCCATGCTTCTGTAATAATTCCTTTTGTATTATTATACTCAACCATATCTTGTTGATTAAAGTACGGATGTAATTCAATCTGATTCACAGTAGGTAAGACACCAGTTTCTTTTTCTAATTTTTCTATATGTTCTGGTAAGAAATTACAAACACCAATAGATTTAATAAGTCCCGCTTTTTGAGCATCAATCATCGCTTGCCAAGCTTCAACATATTTATTATGTCTTGGGTTTGGCCAATGAATTAAATATAGATCAATATAATCAACATTTAATCGATAAATAGATTCTTGTATAGCTGTTAATGTCGCATCATAGTCTTGATAACGACCTGGTAATTTCGAAGTTACAATGATTTGATCTCTTGAAACATGACTTCTTTCAATTGCTTTACCCACTGTACCTTCATTTTCATAGTTATAAGCTGTATCTAATATTCTGTATCCTTGATTTAACGCATTAACGATTGCATGTACACCTTGCGCACCATTTAATTTATATGTACCGAAGCCGATTTGTGGTAAAAGTTGTCCATCAATCATATTTAAATTTTCCATTAAAATAACTCCTCCGTTCATTTGAATTAATTATGATTATATAATTCAAAAATTTATTTTGAAAGTAATTAGCCCAAACAGTGGGGCGCTTCACTCTAAATCAGATGAATAAAGCAAATGAAAAAGACATCTCTAATGCTGTAAAAGCATTAGAGATGTCCACATTTTAAGAGGAGTACACTACATATTAAATAGAATACGCTTCTTATTTATTGCGTTATATTTAAATCAATAACACATGGTTATTATTTTAATACACCAGTTTCTTCTAAATAAGCTCTATAAGTCGTTTCTTTAGAAAGACCACCAGTTGGATTTAAATCAATAACACGGTTTGCAATCGTATTGATGAATTCAAAGTCATAAGATGTAAAGATAATAGAACCTTTGAATGATTTCAAGCCATCATTGACTGCAGTAATACTTTCTAAGTCTAAATGGTTTGTAGGTTCATCCAGTAGTAACACGTTAGAACTTGATAACATCATTTTACTTAGCATACAACGTACTTTCTCTCCACCAGATAAGACACTCGCTTTTTTCTTAACTTCTTCACCGCTAAATAGCATACGTCCTAAGAAGCCACGTAAAAATGTCTCAGTTTGTTCGTCCTCAGGTGCGTATTGACGTAACCAGTCAACTAAGTTTGTATCTACACCTTCGAAGTAGAATGAGTTATCTTTAGGTAAGAAACTTTGAGAAGTTGTTACGCCCCATCTTACTGTACCTTCATCTGGTTCCATTTCACCAGCTAAGATTTTAAGTAATGTTGATTTAGCAAATTCACTATCACCAACTAATACAGCTTTATCGTTAGGATCCATAGAGAATGAAATATTATCTAATATTTTCACACCGTCGATTGTTTTAGAAACATTGTCGACATGTAATAAATCATTACCAATTTCACGTTCAGGTGTGAATTTCACAAAAGGATAACGACGAGAAGAAGGTTGAATATCATCAATCTCGATTTTTTCTAATTGCTTCTTACGACTTGTTGCTTGTTTTGATTTAGAGGCGTTTGCAGAGAAACGTGCCACGAAATCTTGTAATTCTTTAACTTTCTCTTCTTTTTTCTTGTTTTGATCTTGAGCCATTTTCATAGCAAGTTGACTTGATTGGTACCAGAAATCATAGTTACCAACAAACAATTTAATTTTCCCATAATCTAAGTCAGCAATATGCGTACAAACATTATTTAAAAAGTGTCTATCATGAGACACAACAATAACTGTATTTTCAAAATTAATTAAGAAATCTTCTAGCCAGCTTATTGCGGGGATATCTAAACCATTGGTAGGCTCATCTAGTAATAATACGTCAGGTTTACCAAAAAGACTTTGTGCTAATAACACTTTAACTTTTTGATTGTTTTCTAATTCAGACATTGTTTTATCTTGTAGGTCTGCTTTGATACCTAGACCAGAAAGTAGGGTACCCGCATCTGCTTCAGCATTCCAGCCGTCCATTTCAGCAAATTCGCCTTCTAGCTCTGCAGCTCTAATACCATCTTCATCGCTGAAGTCTGGTTTCATATAGATTTCATCTTTTTCTTTCATTACTTCATATAAACGTTCGTGTCCTTTAACAACAACATCAATCACACGTTCATCTTCAAATGCAAAGTGATCCTGTTTTAATACTGCTAAACGTTCGTCTTTACCCATAGAAACATGACCAGTTTGAGCATCTAATTCACCTGATAAAATCTTTAAGAACGTTGATTTACCTGCGCCATTAGCTCCTATTAATCCATAACAATTGCCATCTGTAAATTTAATATTTACATCTTCAAATAGTTTACGATCACCAAATCGTAAACTTACATCAGTAACTTGTAACATGCATTTACTCCTTTTCGTTATCCTTTTCGTTAATCTACCGGACAAATTATAACACACTTATCAACTTGTTTCGACCATTCTCGATGTAGTGATGCTAGTTTCTTCATAGCATGTTATAATAAATAAGAATAAATCTGTATGTACGAAGGAGAAAAGTATGGCCCAAGATGAAAAAGATATTGTAGGTTCTATAGAATTTCTTAAAGTTGTTGGATTAGAAGGCTCAACATATAAGTTAAAAGGACCAAACGGAGAAGAAGTTAAACTCAATCAATCCGAAATTAAAGATGAAGACGAATTAAATATAGGGGAAGAATATAGTTTCTTTATTTACCCAAATAGATCAGGTGCATTATTTGCTACGCAAAATATGCCTGACGTAACAACTGATAAATACGATTTTGTAAAAGTATTAAAAGTAGATCGTGATGGTGCGCATGTCGACGTAGGTTTACCAAGAGAAGTTTTAATACCTTGGGAAGATTTACCAAAAGTTAAATCAGTATGGCCAGTACAAGGTGATGAGTTATTCGTTACGTTACGTATTGATAGAGATAACAATATGTTCGCACGTTTAGCAACAGAAACAATAGTAGAACAAACATATAAATCTGTTTTCGACAATGAATTGAAAAATAAAATCATCGAAGCAAGACCATATCGTTTATTACGAATTGGCAGCTTCTTACTATCAAAAGAGGGTTATAAAATTTTTGTTCACGAAACAGAACGTAAAGAGGAACCACGTCTCGGTGAAAATGTAAAAGTGCGTATCATTGGTCAAAACGATAAAGGTGAATTGAATGGTTCATTTTTACCGCTAGCACACGAAAGACTTGATGATGATGGTCAAAACATCTTTGACTTGCTCGTAGAGTATGATGGGGAACTTCCTTTCTCAGACAAATCGAGTCCAGAAGCTATTAAAGAAATTTTCAATATGAGTAAAGGTTCATTCAAAAGAGCAATTGGACACTTATATAAGAACAAAATTATCACAATAGATTCTGGTAAAATTGCTTTAACTAAAAAAGGTTGGGAAAGAATAGAAAAGTAATTCCTTCTATTATAAAGTGATATTTTCATCTAACTTGTTTCATAATAATAATGTCCACAATTTTTAGAATGAATTGGACTTCAAAATACAGTTCTCAACAAATCAATCCTGAAACTACTATTTTTTATATAGTAGTTTCAGGATTTTTCTTTTTTATATTACAATTCCATAGTTGTTTGTAATATAAAATTCGACCAAAACGTTGTATTATCAATCTTTTCAAGTCACTCCTTTATTAATTCATAGTGTTTATAAACTTTGTAAATAGAAGCAACCTTAAATTAACAAAACATTTACAGTATCTATATTTGTATTTAATAAATTGTGTGTAATATAGGAACTGTAAGAAATACATATAACTTTTAAGGGTTATTTATTTATTAGGAGGATGTTTCAATGAAAAAATGGCAAGTATTTGGAACTACAGTAATTGGCTCTTCACTTTTATTAGGCGCTTGTGGCGGCGGAAATGCTGGTTCTGGTGGCGGCGAAGGCGAAGTTAAAGGCGACGGTTCATCAACAGTAGGTCCAATCATTGAAAAATTAAACGAAAAATTTGCTAAAGAAAATTCCGATGTTACAGTTTCATCTGGTACATCTGGTACTGGTGGCGGATTCGAAAAATTCATTTCAGGGAATACTGATTTTTCAAACGCATCTAGACCAATAAAAGATGAAGAGAAGAAAAAATTAGAAGATAAAGGTATCAAATATAATGAATTTGAAGTTGCAAAAGATGGCGTAACAATTGCAGTTAATAAAGAAAACGATTTTGTAAACGAATTAACTAAAGATCAATTGAAAGATATTTATTCTGGCGAAGCAAAATCATGGAAAGATGTTAATCCTGAATGGCCAGATAAAGAAATCAAATCATTTTCTCCAGACCAATCACATGGTACGTATGATTTCTTCACTGAAGAAGTTATGGATGACGGAGATATCAAAGCAGAGAAAAACGCTGATACAAACGTAATCGTTCAATCAGTTCAAAAAAATGAACAAGGTATTGGTTACTTCGGTTATAATTTCTTTGAAGAAAATAAAGATAAATTAAAAGCCGTTGAAATCAAAGATGATAGTGGTAAAGTTACTAAACCAACTAAAGAATCAATTCAAGATGGTTCATATGCTTTAAGTAGACCATTGTTCATTTATACAAACGAGAAAAAACTAAAAGAAAATGAAGGATTCCAAGATTTCATGAAATTTATCTTTGAAGACAAAGGTAAATCAGCTGAAGAAGCAGGATTTGTAGCTCTACCAGAAAAAGATTACACAAAACAACTAGATGAATTAAAAGAGATTACTGGTAAAGAAAGCAAAGACAAAGAAGAAGACAAATAACACATAGCTGTAAATCTTAAAGGTCGGGATTCTGTATTAGAAAACAAAGTGGCGATGGGAATAACGTCCACTTTGTTTCTCTATTTCTAAATATCCCAACCTTTTTTTAACAATTTCGGAGTCTATATGAAGGAAGGATATTAACATGGCGAATAAAAACCGCTCCGTAAGCGAAATGATTGAAAAAAACAACGCCAATAAAAATGGTGCAAGCGATAAAATTGTTCCTATTATTTTAGGTACAATAGCAATTTTTTCTATATTAGCGACAATCGGCATTGTAGTCACATTATTAACTGAAACAATTACGTTTTTCACACGTATTCCTATTACAGAATTTCTCTTTTCGATGGAATGGACACCATTCTCATCTGATCCTAAATTTGGAATTTGGCCATTAATATTAGGTACGTTGAAAATAACTGTAATAGCGACAATCGTAGCAGTGCCATTAGGTCTGGGTGCGGCACTTTACTTAAGTGAATATGCTTCGCCACGTGCTAAAAGTATTATCAAACCAATATTAGAAATATTATCTGGTATTCCAACAATCGTATTCGGTTTCTTTGCTCTAACATTTGTTACACCGTTAATACGTGGAATCTTTCCAGACATAGGTAGTTTCAACTCTATTAGTCCAGGTCTTGTAGTTGGTGTAATGATTATTCCATTAATATCAAGTATGAGTGAAGATGCAATGTCATCTGTACCAAACAAAATGCGAGAAGGTGCACTAGGTTTAGGTGCTACAAAATTTGAAGTAGCAACTAAAGTTATTTTACCAGCTGCAACTTCAGGTATTATGGCCTCAATTGTATTAGCAATTTCACGTGCAATTGGCGAAACTATGATCGTATCTCTTGCTGCAGGTAGTACACCGAGTGCATCACTTGATATAACAGGGTCTATCCAAACAATGACAGGTTATATCGTTCAAGTAGCAACAGGTGATGCAACATTTGGTACTGATACTTACTATAGTATTTATGCAGTAGGATTCACTTTATTCTTATTCACGTTAGTAATGAACTTGATTTCTCAATGGATTACGAAACGTTTCAGAGAGGAGTATTAATATGACTGAAACAAACAAAAACGTGCTCGTAGATCAACAAACAGTTGAAAAGAAACTCTCTGGAAGGTTAACGACAAATAATGTTAATAAATGGGCTTTCTTTGCCTGTACAATGGTTGGTCTGCTCGTATTAGCGGCATTACTCATTGATACACTTATAAAAGGTGCTTGGACACTTAACTCCATCATTTTTCACTAATTTCTCATCATCAACGCCTTCTATGGCAGGGATTAAAGGTGCCTTTATCGGTACAATATGGTTAATGGTTACTATTATCCCGATAACAATTACTTTAGGTGTTGGTACTGCAATTTATTTAGAAGAATATGCTAAAGAAAATGCACTTACAAACTTTATTAAAGTGAGTATCTCAAACTTAGCTGGTGTACCTTCAGTCGTATTCGGTTTACTCGGTCTTACAATTTTCGTAAGAGGTATGGGTATCGATTCAATTGCACTTGGAAACTCCGTTTTAGCGGTCGCATTAACAATGTCATTACTTATCTTACCGGTAATCATTGTAGCTAGCCAAGAAGCTATAAGATCTGTACCTAGTTCTGTAAAAGAAGCTTCATACGGACTAGGTGCTAACAAATGGCAAACAATACGCCGTGTTGTGTTACCGGCGGCGATTCCTGGTATTTTGACAGGTTTCATCTTAGCACTATCTCGTGCATTAGGTGAGACAGCACCATTAATTTTAATTGGTATACCAACGATTTTATTACAGCTACCATCAACAATATTCGATCAATTCCAAGCGTTACCAATGTCAATTTATAGCTGGACAAAATTACCACAGGAAGAATTCCAAAACGTTGCATCGGCAGGAATTATCGTATTACTCGTTATATTACTATTAATGAATGCAATAGCGATATTCTTAAGAAATAAATATAGTAAAAAATACTAAATTTAAGACACGATAAATATTATTTAAAAAAGGCTAGTAAATGGGAATGTGCTAGGGTTTCAGTAAAACCTTAGCATCTAGCCTATAAAAAGGAGTTTTAATTATGAATAAACAAATTATAGATAATAACGATACGAACGATACAATAAAATCACATACCGACCGTAATGACTCACCAATAGCTACTATTGAACCAAACCATTCAGACAATAAAATTCCAGATAGCCAAAAGAAAATTGTCTATTCAACTAAAAATCTTGATTTATGGTATGGCGAAAATCATGCATTAAAAAACATTAACTTAGATATCTTAGAAAATAATGTAACAGCGATTATTGGGCCATCAGGGTGTGGTAAATCAACATACATTAAAGCATTAAATCGTATGGTTGAACTTGTACCATCTGTTAAAACTGCTGGTAAAATCATGTACCGTGATAAAAATATTTTCGATAATAAATATTCAGTTGAAAAATTGAGAACAAATGTAGGGATGGTATTCCAACAACCAAACCCATTTCCTAAATCAATTTATGATAATATCACTTATGGTCCTAAAATCCATGGTATTAAAAACAAAAAAGTCTTAGATGAAATTGTTGAAAAATCTTTACGTGGCGCCGCAATTTGGGATGAATTAAAAGATGACTTAGACAAAAACGCTTATAGTTTATCAGGTGGACAACAACAACGTGTTTGTATTGCGCGTACATTAGCTATCGAACCAGATGTTATATTAATGGATGAGCCAACGTCAGCTTTAGATCCAATATCAACATTAAAAATAGAAGAACTTGTTCAAGAACTTAAAGAACAATATTCAATCGTCATTGTTACGCATAATATGCAACAAGTCTGCTCGTGTTTCTGATAAAACTGCTTTCTTCCTTAACGGCTATGTTAATGAATACGACGACACTGATAAGATCTTCTCTAATCCTGCAGATAAGCAAACTGAAGATTATATCTCAGGTCGCTTCGGTTAATCTATGGCGACAATTAGACATAAATATGAAGGCCAACTAGACGGACTTATTAAAGATCTACGTCGACTTGGTCTTTATGTATATCGTAATATAGAATTTGGACTAACGTCGTTAAGTGAAGAAGATCGTAATTATGCCAGACAAACAATAGCTAAGGATAAAGAAATCAATGAGCAAGAAACTGAAATTAATGAAAAAGTAATCATGCTTATCACTAAGCAACAACCGATTGCTACAGATTTACGTTTAATGATGGCCGCTTTAAAAATCGCTACTGATTTTGAACGTATAGGCGATAATGCGGCAAGTATAGCGAAAATTAGATTACGTGCAAAAATTATTGATGAATATGTACTGACGAGACTCAACACCATGGGAAAACTTGCGCTATTAATGTTAAAAGACTTAGATGATGCAGTAAAAGACAATGATATTACCTTAATAAAAGAAATCATTGATCGTGATAAAGATATTGATGATATCTATAAAAACATTGTAAACACAACGTATTTAATAGATAATGATCCTTTCGTTGCAGGGCAAGCACATTTAGTCGCAAGACATTTGGAACGTATTGGAGATCATATCTGTAATATAGCAGAGAATATTTATTTCTTTATTACAGGCGAACGTTATGAATCCTATAATAAATAAGAATGTTACACATAATAAAAGCACAATGGCTTTATAAAGATGACTCGCTTTCAGATAAATGAAAGTGGATGATCTTCTAAATTGCCATTGTGCTTTTTAAATTTTATAAAACGTTATTTCTTTTCAATTTCATCAGTTAATGTTTCTAGTTCATCAACAAGTTTGCCAATATAGCCAATTGTTGATTTTAATGGTTGTTCCGTACGGATATCTATACCTGCAATTTCGGCTAAATCTACTGGTGATTTACTACCTCCTGCTTTCAATGTATCTAGCCAAGCATCAACAGTCGGTTGTCCTTCATTTTGAATACGTTGAGACATCACTGTACCAATTGTTAAGCCCGCTGAATACGTGTATGAATATAATCCCATATAATAGTGTGGTTGTCTCATCCAAGTTAACTCTGCGCCTTCTGTCAGTTTCACACTGTCTCCAAAGAATTGACTATAGACATCAAGCATAATGTCATTAAGTACTGGGGCAGTTAATGATTCGCCTTGATCGACTTTATTATAAACTTCACGTTGGAAAGCAGCTTCAAGTAAATGCGTAACCATATTATGATAATACGTTCTTGAAATAATAGAACCTGTTACCCAACGTTTAAATTTAGCATCATTACTATTTTCAAATAAGTAGTTTGCCATAAGCATTTCATTCATAGTAGAAGGTGCTTCTACAAAATACATCGAAGCTTCTGATTCTAAATAATTTTGATGTTCCTGTGCTAAAGTAAAGTGACCCGCATGACCTAATTCATGCGCTAACACAAAGGTTTCAGTCATTTTACCAGTCCATGATATAAAGACATATGAATGTGAAGCATATGGACTCGCACAATAGGCACCTGTTTCTTTACCTTTGTTTTGTGCAAAATCTATCCATCTATCTTTATAAGCGGCTTCAACCATTTTCAAATAATCTTCACCAAGTACATTTAAAGCACCATAAATATATTGTTTAGAATCTTCTATTGAAATTTCGGGCTCATAATTTGGATCAATAGAAACTTTTAAATCTTCAAAATGCATCACATCTAAGCCATGAACACGTTTAACTAATTTCGCATATTTTTGCATAATGGGCGCTAAATCACTCATAATTACATCAATTTGTCTGTTAAACATGTCTCGTGTCACTTCTTGCTCTTGTAGTAAATAATCAATAACAGAATCATATCCTCTTAAATCTGCTTCGATTTTCTCTTGTTGCACTTGCATATTATATGTCGCGACTGTCGTATGTTGATACTTACTTAATGCATTACTGAAATGTTTGAAACTTATTCTTCTAAACGCCTCATTTGGATTATCTTCATATTCATTCTCAAAAGTAGCATAATCTAAAGGATATGTTTGATGATCATATTCAAATGATTCAAAATCAATATCCAACATTTTTGTAGTTCCATAAAGTTCAAAAGCGCTCTCAAAAGTAGGGGACAAACTTGCTAATACTTTTTCAACTTCTGGAGATAATTGATGCGCCTTATTCGCTTTTAATTTTGTTAAAAAGTGTGGATACTTCGATGTTTTAACAAGTTGTTCAAGTGTTTGATCAGAAAGTTCTAATATTTCTGAAACTACAAATGAAAGTTCACTAGCGATTTTTCCATAAGATGTAGACAATTTTGCGCTTAATGTCTGTGCATGTTCATTAGCCGTATCAACGCTCAATCTTAACTCAGCGTAATTTGCCATTCGATCTAATTGAATTAATAGTTCAGAATATGCATCCAGTGCATCTTCAACAATATCTACTTCATGTAAGTGACCTGTATATTGTTGATTAAACGCCTTAGCTTGTTCTAAAGTCTCATTCAATGTATTATAAAATGCATCGTCAGAACTAAATAAGTCAGTTACGTCCCACGTTTCTTCAATTGGAACATTATTTCTAAATGGTAGTGTTTCAGCCATATAATCTACTCCTCTACATTTATATTGTATTCACAGTTAATTATACATGAATGACCCGGATAAATGATAATCGAAAGTTTATCTATATTAAAAGTGGGGAACAGTAAACCGAATTGGATTGACACGTATTTTTTATTAATTTAATATAAAATTATACTGCTCAAGACTGAATGTATTTATATAGAAAATATAGTATGATATATATATAATGTAAGTAAAGTATAAATATTAAATAAAAAGGAGAGGAATTAATGACTATTTTTGATATGCCTAATTTTTTATGGATTACTGTAGTAGCTGTCATATTAGTAACAGTATTTTGCAATCTTGTCTTAAATAAATGGTTTACTGCACCAATCTTAATATTAGTAGTATTAGCAATATCAGCATTTTTAATACCAAATTTTCAAGATATTACATATGAACCTTTATTAGGTTTCTGTTGCGTTTATGACTATATTAAGTTTAATCCTAAGCTTTGTAATATGGTACATGACACGTAACTGGAGACGTAAACGCCGCGAAAAGAAAGCTAGAAAAGAAATACGTAAACGTGGTGGCATCCCAAAAGATGAATTAGAAGATTATAAACAAAAATAAAAAATGAACTGTAGCTATAATCTAAGTTACAGTTCATTTTTTTAATTATATCTTTAAATTCGCGTTAAAAAATTGAAAGTCTATGTATTGTTGTAAAGAAGAAGATAACGAGTAGCGAAATATAAAACTCTTTATAATTGGACAATCAGTTTCAGAAAAGTTTTAACCAAACTTACTGGAGAAGAAATAAATTTCAATCCTCACTCCTATCGTCATATGAAACTACCATGTCGTATTTGAAAGATAAAGATCAAGAGTTATTAAACAAAGAGTTAAATCTATAAAAAATGAGATCGGGAATTTCCCGGTCTCAATTATCTTTATAAGTCTTTTAAAAATATTAGTCTTTCTAAATTCGTATCAGTATAACCAGTTATATTTCCTATAGAATGTCTTCCTCTTGGAATTCCATATATTCCACCATTACTAGTTTCACCATATATACCAAATTTTTTATTTTTAAATGGTGATGATTTATTATACATTAGTCTGTCTTCATATATGATTTCACCAATATACTTTCCATATATATCAATAAAGATATTTAGATCAGTAACACAATGGCCAATATTTATTCCTTTAACAGAAAACAAATTATCATTAATAACATTTGCTATATGATTACCTTTACTATCGAACAAGTATTTCATAAGTTAGCCTCCTTACTATTGTAAAGCTGTAACTCTATCATCTAGCTGTTCATATTCAATATCTAATACGTCTTCATCCACATGATTCATTTTTTCACCATCAGTAAGACTATTATATTCATCAACTAAATCATTGTAAGCTTCTGCCGAATAGCCACTATCATCTTCTGTGCTTTCATCAGATTTTTCTGAAGTAGTAGATTCTTCTGAAGATGTATCTTCTTCTGTATCACCAAATTCTCCAAGTTCTTCTTCCATATCTTTAGCTTCACCTTCAACGTCTTCATAACTATCTATACCAGCGTCTGTGTTAGCACCGACAACACCATTTCTTATATCCATCATATTCATATTTTCTGTAGATGAAACCATCTTATCAACTTCTTTATAATGAAGGAACTCTGGAGCGAATTTATTAAACATATTTACTGATTCGTTGTACTCGTTTTTAGAAACATCAGCTTCTTCAGTAATCATTAACTTATTTAATTTTTCTCTATAATCTGTGTTAGATAAAGATTTTGTTTGATCATCATTTAGATCTTCATCATAATCGACTACTAGAGTGCCATATCCTTCAACAAATTCATTTAACTCATAGCCTGAAGTTATTGCTAATATATCAGTAATTTCTTCATTAGCTTTTTTGCCTAAGTATTCATTTTTAGAAGAAACATCATAATCTTCATACTCTGAACTCATACTTTCTATAGAGAATGCGACATTTACAACTGTATCCATAAGAGCAAGATCATAAGTTTTTTCCTTATCTGGATTGTTTTCTTTAAATTCATCTAAATCGAACATTCTATTTCCAAGAATTTCTGTAATCTTAGCAACTTCTAAAGCATGATCACCGATTCCTGTATCGATTCCATCTAAATTTTTTGTTTTACTTTCGTATCTATCAATAGCTTTTTCTAGATTTTTTACAGCTTCTTTGCTTTCAGAATCAGATTCAGCTTCAGATTCTTTAACAATTGCTGATCCTAATTTTTTAGTTTCTTTCTTGTATACTTCTTCTTGTTTTTCTGGTTCTAAATTTGAACTTTTATCTTCTGATGAATTAGAATTACCACAAGCTCCCAATAACAATGCACCCGATAAAGTTGTAACCACTAGTAGTTTTTTCATATCTCTATCTCCCTTTATTTTATATTTTAATTATACAATTAATTAGTTAAGTAAACCAGTACTAATCTAAGTACTGGAATAAATAACAATCTAACTATTCATCACAGAACTTAGGTTCGATTATTAAAAAAATTGGACCAGATGATTCCTATTATTCCTAAATTTATTATATAATATGTAAATTTAATAGTTTAATTACTTCATACATCGTTCTTTGAAAAAGTGGGGGAAGCGAATGAAATAGAAGTTTGCTAATATTCGTATTTGCAGTACAAACACCGACTATTCTAAAACAGTTGCATTTACATCACTTGGTTATTTAAATTACTTAGACCAAAAGTCAAAGAACAAATAAGGAGGTTTCATTTATTATGACAATAATGGTTGTACTTTTAATTATCGCGGTTTTTTTACCAGATATAATTAAAATAATTAGAATTACGCATCTTAATCAATTGAAGAAGAAAGCAGGGAAAATGGACAATAAATAAATGTTTCACAATACGTAAATGGAAATACACTATTTTATTTTTGTGCAACATTTATTAGAAAATAAGAAAACATTAGTATTGATCAAGATTCAAATAATAATTTGCTTATGAAAATCTTAAACATAAATGAAAGTGTTCTTGAAAGGTATACTAAAATACTACTTAATTTAAAACAATCAAAATGAATTGCAACTTAATCAAAGAAAAATCATACAGTCTCAATTAGATAATAGTTAGAGGCTTATTTTATTAATTATACATATCCAGTTAAGAAGGGATAGTACAACCATTTAACTGTAACGAATTATTAACAAGTATAACTTCCTATAATATATATTATGTAAACTAAAAAGTAAATTTTAAAAGTTACATATCTATATAGCTATTTTTATCATATATATTATGTATTTAGCATTTACTACTTATTAATCCTATTTTAGCTTTTTCATGCATATACATAACGTCATATCATTTAACATTTACTAGATACTTATACGCATCTCACTTAATGTCTAATTATAATTGTACTTTATTAACTTTCAAGCTACGTAAATATCTATACAAGTTTTGTTTTGACTGTATGCGACTAAGATATTGTTTATCTTGTTTTCGGTTATTTTATACAATGATCTAAACTCACAATTTTACGTGTGTTTACATGGATATATACTCATGAACTTATATTTAAACGCTGAGAAATCGACTTCTCAGCGTCTTATTTTTATGAATTAGTGATTTTAAGCTCAAACAATACTTTGTTCTTTAATCTTGCTATTAGATTGATATCTCCTTCAATTTTATAGCAATCCTTAAAAAATGGTCTTTTATTTAAAGCATATACTTATAGGGTTACATAACATAAATATAGGCACCTATAAAAAACGTGTTCTTTTCTGTCATTTGGGTATATACTATTTAGATAATCATTTAGGAGTGAAATTTATGCGGGAACGTTCCCGAATCAAATGGTCTAGTTTAGTGATTGGCGTCATTTTTCTAATTATTGGCGTGTTTATTTTAAGTTTTCCTGAAGAAAACTTATTTGCTATTACATGGCTCATAGGACTACTATTTATTATTAACGGTTTTTTAGAAATTTTCGTTCGTCGTGTAATGAAAAAAACAGATAAAAATGCTTCAACCATAGTGCTTGTACTTGGTGTAATTAACATTATTTTAGGGTTATTGATTTTATTTAATATCGTTACAAGTACGACATTTATTGTTTATTTATTTGCTATTTGGTTTATTATTAATGCGTTATTTAATATGTTTACGGTAACGCCACTTGAAAAATCAAATAAAGGTTTCCATATTATATCGGTTATTTTGAACATTATTACAATTATTTTCGGTATTATTTTACTGTTTAATCCACTTATGGTGGCAATTTTAGTTGCTATCTTCATGAGTGCGGTGTTCTTTATTATTGGTATAACTTATATCATTAGAGCATTATCTTAATGATCCTTAACTTGTAAATAAATAGGGCGCATTTTTGAAAAATCATGCTAGAAAGCGCACTACAAGTCGTCTTGTAGTGCGCTTTTCATATTTTCATAACTATTACATATATTATTTTAATAATTTTATAAAAATAAATTTTACTATAAAATTATTATAGTGTAAGGTTATTGCATTGCTAAAATCCTATGCTATACTAAAAAATGTGGGAACAACAAGAATTAACATCTCAGACTATTCCACATTTTAGTTCATTGTTATATTGGAATTGCCATCCTAATATAACTAACTTCAGAACGAAAGAAAGCATACTGATTAGGGCTTACATACCAGTATGCTTTCTTTTTTTGCTATTTTTTTACTTTTTTCTAACATTATTCAACGTATTAAATAACCAATATTTTGTTTTCTTAATTGGTTTATAAAAGTCGCCGATTAATTCTTCAATTTGCACATTAAATCCACGTTTAAAGCGATATACGCCGTAATCTTCACTATTTTCAGTGAAGTCGCCTGATAAACCATAGAAATTATAGCGACCATAACCATTGTCAAAACAATAGTTCAACATGTACCAGTGCATCATATAAGGTCCCATATATTGATTATATTTTTCTGATGAGCCACCAGAGAAGTAGTTTACTTCATATGCATTTGCAAAATATACACCAGCAGCTAAATTTAATATAGCACCATCTGTTAATCTTAATTCACTTGCATGCATTAACTCTTTTTTATCATGCTCTATTTGTTTATCCAGTTCTGTAATTTTCTTCAACTGTTTATCTGATTTATTTTCATTCTGCATGATTTGATCTCTACGTGATTCTTTATCATTAATACTCTCTTGTGTATTTTCAATATATTCATTTAAGTCTATATATGCTAAAGGTATTAAAGCTTTATCACCATAATTATCAATGAAATTATAGAAATATTCATCTGTTTTAGATACAAAGCCAGCACGTTTTTCAGTTTCTCGATAAAGATCTAAGAAAAGACCGAATTCATCCCTATTTAACAATCTAACTTTAATACCAAAATTAATTGCTTTATTGATATTACGTTTTCTTTGGCTATCAAATTGTTTTTTTAAAGATGCTTGGTGTTTGGCCATCTAAGTTCAATACACCCATCCATCTTACTTGGCTAGATGTATCATATTCAGTCGTAAAGCCGTGATGTGTATACCCATGAGATTTAAATAAGTTGACTAATGCGTCATTCTTATCTGGTTCTGGCAATGGATTGATATCTTTATCATATATTTTATAAATCCAGTACGGGTCCATTTTGACATATAAACAATTATGGTGTTGAAGATAATGATCTAATTCACGTAAATAGAAATCTACTAAACCTAAATCATTGTAATCCATAACTGGACCACGATTAGAATAATAAACATAGCTCCCCATTGTAGGAATTTTAGAGAAAAGACTAGCGACAATAACCTGATTGTCGTCATCTTTTAAGCCTAATAGTACAACTTGAAATCCATCTTCTTCTCTTGTCGCAATATTTTCTTTTACTTGAAAGTAATGACTCTCTAATGCTGGGTTTTGTACAAAATTGTCATACTCTTTGACGGTTAACTCTGTAAATTTCATTCTAGCTTAGTTCCCTTCTATAATTTATATCTACTTCTTAATATCTTTTATTTTTTTTAATGTCGTATAAATTTTGTACATTGGTTTATTAATAGGTTTTACAAAATCCCCAACGTATTCAACTACTTCGGCATTAAATCCTTTTTTAAATTTCACTACGCCCGCATCTTCCGCATCTTCTGTGAAATTACCACTGATACCGTAGAAGTTATATCTATCTATATTATGGTCAATAGCGTAATTAATCATCTTCCACTGAATCGCATAACTACCAGCAAAGTGTCTAAATTCATTTGAAGTGCCACCTGCATAGTAAACTACTTCAAAGGGGTTAATAATAAAGTATGCTGCAGAAATTGGTAATTCATTACCGTGTTCAGCCTGTAACGATTGCGCTTCTTCAATTTTTTGTTGATTTGCAATAAGCTGTTGTTCTAAATTATCTCGCTTATTATACGCTTTTTTATTTTCTGGTCGTTTTTCTATATCTTTAATCGCCTTGTTAATATCTTTACTTAAGACATCACGCTCTGCTTTTAATTCTTCGATATATTCATCAAAGTCCATATAAGCTAACGGGACCAAGATACGATTCTTATAATATCTCAATCTATTATAATAAAAGCTATCTTCCCTATCATCAAATTCTTTTGATTCAGATGTATCTTCCATAAACGAACGGAAGATTGGTAACTCATCTTCTTCTAAGAATCTTACTTTAACACCATTCTTTTGAACTTTTTTTGTATTACGTTTACGTAGGCTATCCATGCCGTTAAGTACATCTTTAGCTGTTTTACCTGCTAAATCTAATACTGAGTGATATCTAATTTGAAGAATTGGATCAAAACCAGTTAAAAATCCTTGGTGTTTGTATCCTAATTGTTTCATTTTGTCGAAAAACCAGTCATGACCAGCATTTCCTAACACTTCTCCATCATGATTACGATATTGATAAGCTAAATAAGGGTCAACTCTTAAATGTAAACCTTTATGTTTTTTAACATATTTAGTTAATTCATTAAAGAAGTAATGAACAAGTTCTTTATTTTCAAAATCTATAACAGGTCCTCTGTTTGTATAAAAATATTTATAAAACTTCATTACTGGTACTGCAGTCAGTAAACATGCTCGCAATGACTTCATTTTCATTGTTTTTAATACCAACTAAGTGTGTTTCTGTACTTTCTGCAATTTTCAATTCGTAGTTTCCTACCATTTGTGTAAAATGACTATTTGGCATATTATCTGTAAATGTACTGAACTCTTTAGCAGTTAAATTCGTAAATTTCATTTTGTATACTCCTATTTGTTTATAGTTCTTTTTTTATTTGAGTTTAAACTTCAATCTTGATTATTATACAATAACCATTTATAAAACTAAATCAATAGCATATATAAATTCATTATACATGAACTTTATGTATGTCTTATTATATCATTACTTATATTTTAACAAAGAATAAGCAATTAAACACATTTGCCATTGTTATAACAATAAAAACTGGAAAACTTATTAAGTTTTCCAGTTTTCTTTATAGTTGGGAGTAGAACATTTATATCTGTTCCACGCCTTATGATACTATGTTCTAATTTAAAGCGTCTCGTAATGTTTCACCTATTGCTACGCTTGATTGTGGGTTTTGACCAGTAATAAATTGATTATCTGTTTCCACATGTTCAGTGAAGTTGTCCTGAGTTACAAATTTGACGCCTTGATTTTCTAATTCTGTCTGAGTTAAGAAAGGTACTTTTTCCTCAAAGCCCATTGCACGTTCTTCTTCATCTGTAAATGCAGTTAACGTCACGCCCTTCACTAGGAAGTTGCCTTTCTTATCTTTAGCACCGACAAAAGCACTTGGACCGTGACATACAGATGCAATGATTTTATCATCTGCTTTAAAGTCAGCAAGTACAGAAGCTAACTTCTGATTATGTGCAAAATCAAATACTGTGCCATGACCGCCTGGTAAATATACAGCGTCGTATTGACTCACGTCTATATCTTCTATACTTGACGCTGATTTCGTTTGCTCAACAAATGCTTTATATTTATTAAGTTCACCATTCTGTGTAGAATTGGGATCTAATGGGACTTCCCCACCATTTATTGTAGCGATATCTACATTAATATTTGCTTCCGTTAATATATCATAAGGTTCACTTGCTTCTTCTAACCATAATCCTGTTGGTGTACCATCTTCAAATTGATTAACACTTGTTATAATAAACAAGACTTTTTTACTCAAATTATGTCACCTCTTTTTAAAAATAAGAGAATAGCTATATTTAATTCATTGAAATTGCATGCTATGCACCTCAAAAATATATTCTCTCTTAATAGCGTACCCATAATTCTAACCTCTTACACACACAATGCTTTATTCACTTTTTCTATCGAGTGCATTTCTAATTGAATTAAAATAACTCACTGTGTCTGCTTTTGGATCTTTCTCTAATCGTTTAACAATTTCACTACCTATAACGACACCATCTGAAGCTTCTATGATATCTGACACATGTTCTGGTGTACGAATACCAAAACCTGCAACGACAGGCACATTAGAAATTGATTTTATATGCTTAATTCTATCTTTAAGTTCAGGATGGAACTTACCATTTTCCCCTGTTGTCGCATTCATTGTTACTGTATAAATAAATCCTTCCGCATCTTGAGCGATTTGATTACTACGTTCTTCAGACGTCGTCATAGCGATGAGTGAAATAATATTCACTTTTCTGTCAGGATGGCGTTCTTTTAATTGTTGCACTAGTTCATGTGGCAAATCAGGAATGATTAAACCGTAGACACCTGCTTTTTCACAAGCTTTAAAAAATGCATCTTCTCCGTAAAAATTAATAATATTATAATAAGTCATTAATACATATTTACTTGATATTGAATCACGATGTTCAGTTAGTTGATCTAAAATATACTGAATATTGACGCCCTCTTTTATGGCTTTGCTACCAGCGTCCATAATGACTGGTCCATCAGCCACTGGGTCTGAAAATGGTACACCTACTTCAACAATATCAGCACCTGCATCACTGACGGTCTTAAGATTTTCAATAAAAGATTTATTACCCATAATATATGGAATGAATAGTTTACGCATTAGAATCACCGTCTTCTTTCATATAATTTCTAATTGTTTCCATATCTTTATCGCCACGTCCTGAAACTGTAACAACAAGAATTTCATCTTTGCCCATCGTTGGTGCTAACGTTTCTACATAGCTTAATGCGTGTGCACTTTCAATAGCTGGAATAATACCTTCAGCTTTTGTAAATCTAACTAAAGCATCCATCGCTTGTTTATCACTTGCAGTGGCGAACTTCACTCTACCTATATCGTGATAATACGAATGTTCTGGTCCAACACCAGGATAATCTAAACCTGCAGATATAGAATGTGCTTGTTGAATTTGACCATTTTCATCTTGAATAAGATACATTTTAGTACCGTGCAATACGCCTTCTTTACCTTTGTTAATAGCTAGTGCATGTCTATCCGTATCATAACCTTCACCTGCAGCTTCTACGCCATATAATTTCACGTCATCTTGAACGAATGGGTAGAATGTACCAATGGCATTAGACCCACCACCAACACAAGCTACAACTGCATCTGGTAAACGCCCTTCTTTTTCTTGAATTTGCGCTTTAATTTCTGTACCGATGATTTTTTGTAAATCTCTTACAATAGTTGGAAATGGATCTGGTCCTAAAGCTGAACCTAATAAATAATGCGTATCATCTACATGACTTACCCAGTATTGTAATGCTTTATTAACCGCGTCTGATAACGTTCCTTGGCCTTCAGTTACAGATTCAACTTTCGCACCTAACAATTCCATTCTAAATACGTTTAAAGATTGTCTTTTAATGTCTTCTTCACCCATAAATACTACGAGTTCCATATCAAATAATGCGGCAACCGTCGCACTCGCAACACCATGTTGACCCGCGCCTGTTTCAGCAACAAGTTTATTTTTACCCATTCTTTTGGCTAATAGTGCTTGGCCTAATGCATTGTTTATTTTATGCGCACCAGTGTGATTTAAATCTTCACGTTTTAAATAAATTTTGGCGCCACCAAGGGCTTCTGTATATGAATCAGCATATGTCAATGGTGTTTCACGACCAACATAGTCTTTAAGGTAACCATCTAATTCTTCTTGAAATTTAGGGTCTGCTTTGGCTTCTTGATAAGCTTGTTTCAATTCTTGAATTGCTGGCATTAACGTTTCTGGTACGTATTGACCACCATAAGCACCGAAGAAACCAAATTCATCTGCTTCTGTTTGTATGTTTTTATTCATAATTCATTTGCTCCTTTTACGAGTTTAATAATTGCTGCCATTTTTTCCGTATCTTTTTCATTATTTGTTTCTATACCACTAGCGATATCATAGCCTTGATGTGCTAAATCTAAAGATGCTACAGCTCGTATATTGTCGTAGTTCATACCGCCTGCGATTAAATAGTTAACATCGTTGATTGTTTTTAACATTTCCCAATCATATACTTTACCTGTACCACCATAAGACTTCGATGGTGTATCAATAATAAACATATCTACATTATCTTTATAATAATCAATAGCTGTCGTTAATGTTTGTTGGTCTGTTGCGGGTAAGGCTTTGATAACTTTAATGTTCGGATTACTTTTCTTAATAAAATGTACAGTTTCTAACGGTTCATTTCCATGGAGTTGAATTGTTGAAATCTGCGTTTGCGTTATCAAATTGGTAATCGTGTCATAACCTGGATTAACAACGATGACTACTTTTTCTTTATCATCAGGTATAACTTCAGTCAATTGTTTAATGGTTGGAATATCTACATATCTTTTACTCTTTGGAAAATGAATAAACCCCATCGCATCAATATTTAAGTCTTTTGCTTTGTTTACATCGGCTAATGTGCGAAAGCCACAAAACTTTAACTTCATCGTTGCACCTTGTCTAATTTTAGACCTGGTAAGAATTGACTTAAGTCATCACATTTCATTAATGATTCACCAATTAATAAACCATCTATACCCGAATCAACGATATTTTGAACATCTTGCTCATCTTTGATACCACTTTCTGAAATATAGTAATAATCCGGTTTTTTATCTTCTAAAATCTCATTTGTATGCAAGACATTTGTAATGAAACGCTTCAAGTCTCTATTATTCACACCAATAATTTTTGGGTCTAGTTTATAGGCACGTGCTAATTCTTCTTTATCATGAACTTCTACGAGCACTTCTAAATTTTGCGATGTAGCGTATTTATATAATTCTCTTAATTCTGGATCGGTCAAAACGTTAACGATAAGTAATATTATCGAAGCGCCTGCTTTTTTAGCAACATCAATTTGAATCGGATCTACTACAAAATCTTTACACAATACTGGTAATGATGTTTCTGTTGTTAATGCTTGTAAACGTTCGTAGCTACCACCAAAATAGTGCTCATCCGTTAATATAGAAACTGCATTCGCACCATGAGCTTCGTAATCTTTCACTTGTTGCGCTAAGTCTCTTGCTTGGTAATCCATCAAGCGTTGGACTTTTAGATTTAATTTCAGCAATCACTCCAAGTTGATTTGAATCATCTAAATGTGATTGGAATGTTTTTTTATGTGAAATATCCACTGCTTCTAGTGTTGATAATTTATCTTCATAATAGCCCTGCTCTAGTAAACCTCTTTTATATGTTACAATCTCATCCAATATAGTCATACGTTTTGCCTCCCATTTTATTATATTGCGTTAAAGCTTTGCCACTTTCTATTAATGCTTGTCTTGCTTTCACACCAGCTTCTATTGTTTCAGCTTTTTCTGCTACATAGAGTGCGATGCACGCGTTCAAGATAACAACATCTCTCTTAGCACTACGATCTGTTCCATTTAATATATGTTTCGTGATTTCTAAGTTGTCTTGTGGTGTACCTCCAACAAGTGCTTCGTTTGGCGCATAATCTAAGCCTACATCTGTTGCATTCAGCGTATAGTGTTTAATTTCTTCATTTGCTGTTACTTCATAAATAATATTGTCGCCAGATAATGTAGCTTCATCCATACCATTTGCACCGTATACAACGATTGCTTTTTTACGTCCTAAATCTGCTAAGGTTTGTGCAATTTTTTCTAATTTTGATGTTTCGTAAACACCCATGACTTGATAATCCAATTTAAAAGGGTTAATGATTGGACCAGTAATATTAAATATTGTTGGATTGCTGATACCTTTTCTGATAGGTTGAATATTTTTCATTATCGGATATGTTTCAGTAGCATTTAAAAAGACCAATCCATTATCGTCTAATTGTTTTGGTGTATCTTCAACAGTGCTTGATTTGATAGCCATTGCATTTAACAAATCCGTGCTTCCAGATGATGAAGTGACACTCTTATTACCATGCTTAATTACGGGTACACTTGCACTAGCGATAACAAAAGATACGGTTGTAGAGATATTAAAACTATTTGATTTATCTCCACCCGTGCCACAAACACACATAGCATTAGGATAGTACGGTTGTTCACGATACATAGAATGAATTAAACTATTTGATATATAAGTTAACTCCTCTTGCGTAGTTTCTTTTTCAGAAAACGTTTCGAGTAACTCAATTTTTACGCTGTCTTCTAAATTTTTAGAAATAAGTAATTCTATAAATTCATTCATTTGTGCTTGATTAAGTGGTTTATATTGTTTTAACTGTGTTTGTAGCTCCATCTTCTGTTACCTCCTTCATTATGTTTAAAAAGTTATTAATGATTTGTTTACCATGTGCCGTAGCAAATGACTCGGGATGATATTGAATCCCATAATGTAACAATTGTGTGTGTTCAAATGACTGTATGCAATCTTCTGTTTGTGCCGTTATTGTTAATGTTTCAGGTAATGTTTGAGGATTACTCATCAATGAATGGTATCGCATAATTTCTGAATATTCTGGAATATCAGTGTATAACAAAGTTTCTTTTGTGATACGCATTTGGTCTTTTTTACCATGTTTTATATAATCACATTGGATGACATCGCCGCCATGATAACAAGTCAATGCTTGCGACCCTAAGCAAACGCCTAAAATCGGTTTATTTTTATAATGATCAATGATTTGCATCAAATCATCTGTATCTAATGGATGACCTGGACCAGGTGAAATAATAACACCGTCAATATCCATATTATATATAGATGGGTCATCCGGATATTTAACTATCACTGCTTCTTTCTGTGCAATCATATCTACTAAGTTATAAGTAAATGAATCATAATTATCAACTATAAGTATCATGGTGACACCTCCAATAAGCTTTTAGCTTTTAATTTTGTCTCTTCAAGTTCTTTTTCTGGAATTGAATCATACACAACACCACAACCTGCTTCTACGTTAATGTGCGTGTCATCAATCATCATTGTACGAATCGCTAATGCGAAATCTAAGTCGTGGTTACAATTGATATAACCAATACCGCCACTGTATACGCCACGTTTTTGTGGTTGCACTTCATAGATACGTTGAATCGCTCTTAGCTTAGGTGCGCCTGATACAGTACCTGTAGGTAATAAACTCGCAATCACTGTCATTGGTGAATAATTGTCTTTAAGCTTTCCAGTAACTTCACTGACAATATGCATCACATGTTCGTAACGTTCAATTGTCATTAATTTACCAATTACCGAAGTCCCTGTTTCACTTACACGATGGATATCATTTCTACCCAAATCAACAAGCATACTGTGTTCGCTTAATTCTTTTTCATCGTTTTTTAAACTGGCTTCGTTTACTTGGTCTTCTTCTTCAGTAGCGCCTCTTTTTATCGTTCCGGCAATTGGATTAGTCACTACGGTTTGCCCTTTTACTTTTACAAAACTTTCCGGTGAACTCCCTACGACAATCGGCTGATCCATATTCAAGTAATACATATATGGACTTGGATTTTGACGTTTTAAATTTTGGTAAAGTTGATAAGACATAGCTTGTAATTGTTGACCAAAGTGATGTTCGTAACTATAAACGATAGATGGTACAACTTGAAACATATCACCTTGTTGAATGAGTGACTTCATTTTACTAATTGTATTAATAAATTGTTCTGGTGCAATATTTGATTTAATCTCTTTTTCTGTAGCTGTATGTTCAAGCTCAGATGGATAAATCGTAATTTGTTTTAATTCTTCTACACGTTTAGCTACGCGCGCTTTTAATTGTTCATCATTTTCTTTTGAAAACAAGTTCGTTGCAATAACGTATAAATGCTCTTTGTAATGATCAAATATATATGCATCTTCAACCATATGAAACTTAGCATCATGTTGCGGATGATCTTCAAGATTGATTTGTTTTAGTACTGGGAATTCATGTCTTACTAAATCAAAACTACATGATCCTACAAAACCAGAAATAAAAGGTAATAACGCTAATGCTTCGTCTTCAATTTCTGCTTTATATTGATCAATTAAATCTTTCATTTTTTTATAAGGTTGCTCATGTTCTACTCTGTTTTCTTCTGGTGTACATACTGTCATTGTTTCATTATCCAACGTGATTGAACCGTAAGTATCGAAAATCACTATAGAATAACGCCCTTTTAGTTTCGATTGTTCTGAACTCTCTAATACGATTTTATTTTCTTTCAATCTTGCTAACGCTTCTGGTGTTACCTCTGCATTTAATCTTTGATATTGCACTTTCATTTTATTTTCCTCCTCATAAAAAAAATCAGCATCCTTAAACATTGTTAAGGACGCTGACGCGCGGTACCACCTAAATTAGTAGATATACTTGCTTTAATCTACTCTCTCATTGATTTATTCATTTGTTATCCAACAAAACCCAATTTCAGTATATGTAGGTGTTAGTTTCCATCAACCACTAACTTTCTGCTTGCTACCTTTACATCACTTACTTCATTTTGCTTTCTTATTTTTTGGTATATAAAAAACACCACACTAACGCATATCTGTAAGGACGCGTTACCGTGGTGCCACCTTAGTTAACAAATTATTTGTTCACTTTAAATATTATAATTTTTAATTACATCTAAAAGCCCAATTCACATTATATGCAGTGCTAATTTCCATCACCCATTAGCTTTCTTCTTACTACATGTCATATATGCTACGTCATCTTTCAAATGGCAACCTAAGTTGCGAAAAGTAATTACCTAGTATGCTACAAGGATATTTTCAATTTGTCAACATTTGAATTTATATTAATTACTATTTTACTTTAAACGATGATTATTGTTGAAATCATTTTGGTTATACTTGTTGAAGTTGGTTTTGAATACATAGCCGCCAATGACTAGCATTAAAACAGGGACGATAATAATGACATATATCGTCAGACTACCAAAAAAGTTAGTGAAAAATGCTAAAGCAAAAATGATGAATAATATTAAAAACAAAAGGTTTAAGCCTAGTGTTTTTTTCATTAGATATCCCCCTTACTTAGAAAATAAAGATAATATTCACGCTTATTTTTATCATAACTTATCATCTTTGTACATGTAATCTGCTAAATTTCCATTACTATTTTGTGATATTTTATATGAAAATCAATGGTTTATTATCTATGAATCCGATGCTTAATCAACAAAAATAGAATAGAATATAATTATAGTGTCGTCTATCTCTCAGGCGTCAATATGACGTAGAGAGCAGGTGCATATTAATGATCGAGGCTCTTGTTCATACCACTGTCACAGTAATTAGTGGTTGCATCGTTACCTTATTTGCGTATTGGTTACGTAATCGTAATGACAAGTAAAAGGCGACATTAACCACACCAAAAAACCCCCTCGCTATTAGTGGTAGCGAGGGGGTTTTTTGGTTCATTCAATGCACGAAACTCTTGTTAAATATATTATAACATCGTATATAGTAAAATTGCAAAATTAAATTGAAGTTGCTAAACAAGCGAAATTATTTATTTTAGTAGTTATGCACATATCATCTAATTTTCAATGCATTATAATATATTGACATAAATTTTACGTTTTAAATATAATATAATTATAGTGTTCGATACATCACTTTATAATTTCGAAGTATTAGATACATATACAAAAACTAGAAAGTAATAGTTACGAAGTCACTAACGAAGCACCTAAATCTTTGTCCTTAGAATAAGTATAGAAGACAGAGAAGTCATAAATTATTAAATGTACTAAGAAAGAATATCAAGGACGCTTTGAAGAAGCCTAGCTTTCTAATATTAAATCTAAATTCTCTTTTAATCTTAATAATGATGATATTTACAGGTAGACGTACGATAGCGTTATAGTTTTACACCATAATTAGGTTTCATTGTTCAATAAAACATTGATATTTGATTAATATTTAGTACGTCCTAGTGGTATAAGAAAAGCTTATGTAATAAAAAAGTCGTCAATATAATGAAAAATAACGATTAATAATGCTGAATTATTATAAAAAATGTTTAGTAATAAAAAGAAAAATGCTACATACATAAAGGAGTTGTATAATTTCTAATGAGCTCATTTTATATAATCTCACTTTTACGGGGAATTATTATAGGATTTTATGCTCCTATTTGGATACTATTCCTATTTAACTGTGGTTATAATTTGTTTTTTATTGGGATTATAGGAACAATTTTTGAAATCATGAAATTTCTTTTTGAAATACCTTCAGGTGCAATTGCAGATAAATTTGGTGTGAGATTCAATTTAATTATTTCATGCACTTGTCTTTCATTAACTTGGTTATTTTTTCCGTTTTCGTCAAATATATTAATTCTAATAATTATACTATTGACTTGGACTCTATCTGAAACTATGTTTTCTGGAACTTTCGAATCATGGCTCAGCTATTCTGTGGGAGAAATTAACTTTTCTAAATATATGTTTAATAGCACAAAAATTTTTATCTTGTCTATAATAGTGATATCTCCATTATCAGGCTTTTTCTATAAAATTAATAATTACTTACCTTTTATCTTAGGCGGAACTATCTCTATAATATTGGTACTTTATTTAATTATCTGTATTAAAAATGACAAACTTCCTACTAAAAAGCATAAACAACAGCAATACCCTATACTATCAATTATAAAAGATGCAACAATCGTTATGATTAACAATAGAAGAGCCTTTAATATCATTATAGCCAGTTTTTTCTTTGCCTTTGTGATAGATACAATTGATAGATATTGGCAACCGTATTTTCAATATATAGGGATAAATGAAATGCTTTTTGGTTTAATAACTACTTTTGGTGGAATAATTTTATTATTAGTTTTACAGTTATTTTCAAAATTTGATTCTCATTTTAATAAATCACCTGAAACTTACAATGCTTTAATCATATTTGTAACTATGATATTTATAGCATTACTCATATTAGGAAGAAAGTTAGTTTCTATAATAAGTATTTCATTAGTTACTATCGTTGATGATCTTATGAATACCTTAATCAGCAATATCTTGAATCAAGAAATGGCAAACAAAACAACAAGTATGGCTACGATATTTTCATTGAATGGTGCCTCTGGTGCAATTGGAGAAATTTTATCAGGTATTATATTTGGTTATATAATAGCCAAAACAGGATATAATATTACTTTTATCATTTGTGTTTTAGTTCTCCTCATACCATTCACTCTATATTTGATAAATCTAGTTGCAAACATTAAACGAAGACCTAATATAAACCCATAGTCTATTTTTAGCGTAATTGAATGCACCATCTCTTATTTATAGCATTACAAAATTAAATAGATAATCTAGGTTTCAATATATTTATGATTGAATCGGTGCTAAACAATAAGCATGTAACAATGCTTGTGTCGCTTTTAATGAATCAATATGCGTACGTTCTAATGCATGTGATGATTCGATACCCGCACCGAATAAGCCATGTTTTATATCTGCGCCTGCTTTTAATGTTGCTGAAGCATCAGAACTATAATATGGATAAATATCAACTTTGTATGAGATTTTATTTGTTTTACATAAATTGACAAGTTGTTCACGTAATGCCTTATGATATGGACCTGAGGCGTCTTTAGCACAGATAGAAACTGTATACTCATCTGAAGCTTGACCATCCCCTAAAGCACCCATATCGAATGCAATAAACTCAACAATATTTGATGAAATTGAAGCATTGGCACCATAGCCTATTTCTTCATTATTAGAAATGTAAAATTGGATCGTATGCGGTAATTTGAGATTTTCTTTTTTAACTGTTTTTAAAAACTCTATAATCATGGCAACACTTGCTTTGTCATCTAAATGACGTGATTTTATAAAACCCGAAGATGTGATTTGTGTTCTAGGATCAAAACTTATAAAATCTCCTACCTCGATACCTAATTGTTCTGTATCTGCTTTTGTATTCACCTTTTCATCTAATCTTACTTCCATATGGTCTATGTTTCTAGGCTCATTATCATTATTACGATATACATGTACGCTTGTTTCATGTAGACATATTGTGCCTGTGTAAGTTTGTCCTGCAGATGTTTCAATTTCGCAATATTCCCCTTCTATTGCGTTATAACTAAAGCCACCAATTAAATCTAATGCTAAACGGCCATCTTCTTTAATTTCTTTTACCATTGCACCTAATGTATCCACATGGGCTGTAATACATTTATGGTCTTGATCATTCTCACCTTCTACAGTAATAATCAACGCACCTTTGTTAGTAATATGAGTCGTATAACCTAACTTTCCAACTTCATCTTTAACGTATTTAACTGCCATTTCTGCATGCCCTGAAGGACTATTAATATTCGTTAATGCTTGAATTGTCGTAAAAATGGATTCTGTCATACTATCCCCTCCTTATATGTATATCTTTAGTTTAACTGTTATTTTCTAAAATTGGTAAGATTCCGAATAGAAATTCCTATTTGATAACAGTGATGCTAAACGCAAAAACCCTTATATTTTTATTACAGTTTAATAACCTCTACTGAAGTCTACTTGATTTGATAATGTTTTATCTCTCTCTAAATACTCTAATGTATTACAGAAGCATGAAATAGCATCATCTAAATCTGTTAAAGCTGAAATATGTGGTGTTATCGTAACATCTTCCCTGTGCCATAACTCTGATGATTTTGGTAATGGTTCTGACTCAAAGACATCTAATACTGCATGTCTCACTTTTCCAGTATCTAGTGCCTTTATAAGTTGATTTGTATCAACACCCTGTCCTCTACCAACATTTATAAAATAAGTATTATTTAAATAACTAAAGATTTGTTCATTAAATAGTTTTTCAGTTTGTTGTGTTAACGGTAAGGTACTAATAATATAATCCGATTGTTCAATCAATGGTTTGGATGTTTCTAACGTATTTACTTGTTTAAAGTACCTTTTGTTTTCGCCACTACTTGAAACACCGTATACAGTTGTGCCAAATGACGATAAAACTTTTGCTATTACTTTTCCAGTTTCACCAGTGCCGAATATCGTTATCGTTTGATCTTTCAAGGCGGCGGGTGTTTCGCATGACCAGAGCTTATCTTTTTGTTGTGATTGAAATAATTTATGATGTTGCAAGTCTTTTAATATATAACTCAAACAATATTCACTCATTTTTTCTCCAAAGTCACTCACAGTTCGAGTTAATACCGTATTTGATTTCTTCCAACCATCTATTGCTAAAAAATTATTTACGCCCGCATTAAATGCATGGACCCAATTTACCTTAGAAGGATGAAATGCTTTACTAGGAGCAAAACCTACATAAGCATCCGCCCATTCCATATCACCTTCTGAAATCATATCAATCGATTGAAAACGCAAATGATACTTTTCTAAATACAACAAATATTGCTGAAAAGCAGATTCATATTGACCAGCAATCAAAATATTTTGTATATTCAATTTCACCACTCCTGTATAATTTAAATGATTTTTATTTCGGTTTTATTCTTTCATATATAAATCTTTATTGAATTATCTCATACCATTTCATCATACAAAGTATATCTCAATTCATAAAATTATAACTTGCTTAGTAAGTTAAATCTTCATTTTCAGAGTTTAGGCATATTGCGAAATAACATTTGTCTGCTTTACAATGTTACTATTCTGAAAATTTTGATAGAGGTGATTCGCACAATGAAACAAATACTTTTCGTTGGCTTAGGTCTTATTGGCGGAAGTCTAGCGAGTAATTTAAGATATTATCATGATGATATAGAAATCACAGCTTATGATGCAGATACCTCTCAATTAGATAAGGCTTTATCTATAGGTATTATTGATTTTCAATCGACAGATTATAAATCGAGCGTTGAAAGTGCAGATATCATCATTTACGCAACACCGGTACAACAAACGATAAAATACTTACAAGAGTTACCAAACTATCATATGAAAAAGAATGTGATTATTACAGATACTGGCAGTACAAAGTCAACCATCCAACAATATGAACAACTTCTTTTATCTCACGATATCCATCTGGTTGGTGGTCACCCTATGGTTGGTAGTCATAAGTCAGGTGTATTAAATGCTAAAAAACATTTATTTGAAAATGCATTTTATATACTCGTTCATGATGAATCAGCTAATGACGCGGCTTTTGAAGAAATTCAAAGTTTGCTCAAAACTACAGATGCGAAGTTTATTTCTATAACTCCAAAAGAACATGATTTCGTGACGGGTGTTGTAAGTCATGTCCCCCACATCATTGCTTCGAGCTTGGTACACTTAAACGCCAAACATGCTGATGAATCTACGCTTATAAAAACACTTGCAGTCGGTGGCTTTAGAGATATCACAAGAATTGCGAGTGGTAGCCCTGTTATGTGGCGAGACATTACGATTGAAAATAAAAACACAATCTTAACTATTTTAAATGACTGGAAAACTCAAATGGAAGACGTTATTGCTCTCATTGAGCGTGATAGCTCTGATGACTTATATGATTTTTATAACGATGCTAAAATATATCGTGATGAACTACCCGTTAAATCACAAGGCGCGCTATCTATTGAGTATGATCTATATGTGGATATTCCGGATAAACCGGGTATGATAAGCAAAGTTACAAATATCTTGAGTTTACATAATATTTCTATAAGCAACCTAAGAATTTTAGAAGTACGCGAAGATATTTATGGTGCATTACGTATTAGTTTTAAAAACCCAGAAGATCGCAAGAAAGGTGCTGAAGCACTAAGCGATTTCGATACTTATATAGCCTAATTTTATTAACAAGCCAAACACTAATAAAGACGTTTGGCTTGTTTTTATATTTAACATTATTAATTCCTAACTCATGTTAAATAATGACAGTGATTTGAGCCGACTCTTGCGTAAAAGCACGAGCCGAAGATTACAGGCTGTGACTGAGAAAAGCGTGTACAAATCAATCGTCTACGTCGACTAATTTTATCAACAGTTTTAAACACTTCATTATCTAATATGCTAAGCACTTTTTTACATCTTATGACCTGCCATGAGTCCTAAGCGGCCGTGTTTTGTACCCGCATCAGTATAAGATGCGGCTTTAGATACGATGCCTCGACCAAATTTTTGATGTAAGGCATCAATGGTTTTTGCTAATTTTTCATTTCTTTTTCTTTCATATTCATCTATAAACAAGTTTAACTGTCTGTCTTTTTCATCTATAAATTTCGTTAATGAAACACTTACAGTTCTAAATAACATAGTATGATCACATAATTTATCTGCGAAATGTTCAACGATTTTATAAATTTGCTCTTCCAAATTCGTCGGATCCTGTAAGGTGTATTGTTTATTAATGCTACCTTCATCACTATAACCAAATGAAAAATGAATCGTTTTTGCTAATTGGTTTCTTGCCCTAACACGACTAGCAACATCTTCAATCAACTCACGCATGACAACCTTAGCTTCTTCATAATGATAATCGCGCATCAGTATTTGACTCTTACAAATCGATGGATTCATTACTTCATATTTATCTCTTACTCTACTTTGATCTATGCCATTCGCATGTAAATGCAAATCTACCCCCACTATACCTAAATCTCTCTTTAAATATTGATACGGATAATTGGCTAAATCACCTATAGTAAAAATACCTCGTTTATTCAATTTTGCTTCTGTTTTCCTACTAATTCCCCAAAATTCACTTAACGGCTGAATAGGCCAAAGTTTATTCGGCACATCTTGGTAACGCCACTCTGCAATTAAACTAGAAGAATGTTTCGCTTCTACGTCCATTGCAATTTTACTTAAAAGCATATTTGAGCCAACACCAATAGAACAGTTAATTCCTGTTTCTTCTTCAATCTCACATTGCAGCTTTTCACAAAATGAATGAATCGTAGTGCTAAAACGGTGATAGCTATCCGTAACATCCATAAAAAACTCATCGATACTATATTGATGTAGATCTTCCGGCGCTACATAACGTAAAGCAATTTTTGATATTGCTACAGACACTTCCAAATATTTTCTCATACTCGGATTAATAATATATATGTCGCTTCTATGTGGTATTTCGAATAGTCTCGACCCGGTTTTAATACCTAGCGCTTTTAAAGGCCCTGTGGCAGCTAAAACAACTGATCCTTGTCTCTTCGTATCGGCAACAACGGCTAATTTCTCCTTCAATGGGTCTAATCCTTTTTGAATACAAGACACACTTGCAAAAAAGCTCTTTTGGTCTATACACAATACATCTCTTTCTTCCACCAGATTATAATCATACATATCAAATACCTCCCTCAATTAATTCTATTATATACGAACATGTGTTCTCATTCAATACTTATAAGAACAAACGTTCTATTTTGATTGTTTTTAGAATTTTGAGAATTTTCATGATATAATAAGCTCAAATTGTTATAGGAGGAAATACATATGCCAATCGTTAATGTGAAATTATTAGAAGGTCGTTCAGATGATCAACTTAAAGATTTAGTCTCTGAGGTAACACAAGCTGTAGAAAAAACTACAGGTGCTAATAAAGAAGCAATACAAGTTGTTATTGAAGAAATGAAAGCATCACACTATGGTGTTGCCGGCGTTAGAAAATCCGACCAATAATACCATGCTATATTTATACGTATAGAGAACGTAAACAGACCAAACGTTAATACATAGCGTTTGGTCTGTTTTGTGGTTAACACCAACTTTTTAGTAATGTTCGTTTTCTATGCGCTTTGTTACAACCAAGGCAGTAACTTGTGCTGACTCCTGCGGGAAAAGCATGCACAAGAAACTATCAATAAAGATTTTACTCATAAAACAAAAGGTAGACAATCATAAAAATGATTGTCTACCTTTTTTGAGATTGGCAGTGGCTAACTGTATTAAAAATGCGTTTATATCAAGCTCTTGTATTCCATTTATAGTCAGCTTTGCCGAGCCAGGTTCATGCGACGAAATCTTGTTAAAAAATAGATTTCTGTCCCACTCTTTCATATTATTCGTTTAAAAACTTCTGAACTTCTTCTTTATTTTTCGCTTTATCGATTTCTAACGCACTACCATCACCAAACGTTTGAATATCTTGGTAACTTCCTTCGACAGGTAACGTTAGAGAATCAACATTTTTATCGCCTCGAATACCAAAGTTTAAGCCTGCTTGCATAATTGCAGAGTCTGGCATGTTCGTATTCAAGTAACCTCTTAAAATACCAGCGACACGTGGCAATTTAGGAAGTGTATCGATACTTGCAAGTTCACCTTTAAGTGCTTGCATCACTTGTTGTTGTCTACGGACACGACCAAAGTCACCTTCAGCATCATGTCTAAATCTAGCATAACCTAAAAGCTCTTTACCATTTAATCGATGGTGACCTTCTTTCAGTGATACACCTATATTTTTCGACATATCTTTTTCAACATCTATAGGTACACCGTTAGGTTCTAGTTCATCAATCATTTTTTCAAAACCAGTAAAGTCTAAAATAGCGTAATACTCAGGATCTACACCTAAGTTTTTCTTCAGCGTTTTTCTCATTAATTCTGGACCGCCTATAGAATATGCAGAGTTAATTTTATGCTGTCCATTTCCAGGAATATCAGCATAGATATCACGCATGACAGACATCATTTTCAGCTTTTTATGCACAAAATCATATTGAGCAATCATAATAGAGTCTGTTCTAGAAATACCACCTTGCTCCTTATCTGCACCTAACACCATGACTGTAATCTTACCGTCATTTTTTTGAGCACCATTAAATTTATGCTCTTTCAGTGTCTTACCATGGTCTTTAGCATAATCAATACCTGAATTATAACCATGAATCGCATAACCAATCACTATCGCCAATAGGATAATGATAATTAAAATAATGAAAGGAAGCTTTCTAATCCGCTTCTTTTTCACCCTTCGTAAAGGGGCCTGTGTTGTTTCTTCGTTCTCATCTGATGTACTTCTTTTTTTGTCCTTATTCATTAGTATCAACCTTATATCTTCAAAATTGCACTTCTATGTACTATAATTAACATATATTAAAGTTATATAAAAAGAGTATAAAAATCAAGTAATATCTTAATATATGGTACTAAGGTCTAATACAGAAAGGATGTTAAGCATGAATATAAACAAAGCATACTTCGCCGGAGGTTGCTTTTGGTGTATGGTCAAGCCTTTTGACACGTATGAAGGTATTGAACAAGTAACCTCTGGTTATATGGGAGGTACAGTTGATAATCCATCATATGAACAAGTCAAGACTGGCAACACTGGGCATTATGAAACCGTCGAAATCGAATATGATGTCGCACTGTTTTCATATAATAAGTTATTAGAAATTTTCTTTTCTGTAATAGATCCAACTGATGACGGCGGACAATTTCAAGATAGAGGTTCGCAGTATAAGACAGCTATTTTTTATTCTAATGACAATCAAAAGGAAGTAGCTGAAACGTATATCGAAAAATTAAAACACACGATTGATAGAGACAAGGCAATTGCAACTCAAATCTTGCCCGCTTCTAAGTTTTATAAAGCTGAAGCAGAACACCAAGAATTTTATAAAAAAAATCCAGAACGTTATGCTGAAGAACAAAATGAACGTCAAAATTATAAGCAATAACAAATCAATCATAAAAGCCGGAGCATATCTTCTATGCATCCGGCCTTTTGATATTATATGATCGAACTCACTTATTAGTCTCCCTATAGCACTATAAGCTATTTTTTACTACTACTCTTGTTTTTTCATTTCTAATGGTATCTTATTCTTCTTCTCTACTTCCTTACCTTTGTGTAAATCTATTACTGTTTTCAAACTTTCTTCACCCATCAAATCAGGTTGTTGCGCGACCGTGGCATATAACTTACCTTTGTCTACTGATTTAATTGCATCTTCATTACCATCAAAACCAATAACTTTAATATCTTTGCTGCCTACCGCTTCTATTGCGCCTAATGCCATTTCATCATTTTGTGCAAAGATTGCTTTAATATCTGGATGTGCTTGAATAATATTTTGAGTTACATCCAATCCTTCTGTTCTATTAAATTTCGCACTTTGTTTGGATACCACGTCAAGTGAGTCATCTGCTACGTTATGGAACCCTTTACCACGTTCTCTTGTAGCACTTGCCCCAGGTATACCTTCTAACTCTGCAACTTTAGTACCTTCCCCAAATTTATCAACGATGAGGTTTGCAGCCATTTCCCCACCTTTAACGTTATCTGAAGCAATAAATGAAGCGACTTCCCCTTTAGCAACTTCCCTATCTAAGGTTACTACTGGTATGTTCTGATCATTAGCTATTTGTATACTACCAGAAATTGCATCTGAGTCTGTAGGATTCACAATAAGATAATCTACATTTTGTTGTATTAAATCATCAATATCGTTTGCTTGTTTTGCCGCATCATCTTGCGCATCTGCAAACTTCACTTTAACACCTTGTTTTTTTGCCTCATCTTCAATACCATCTTTAATTTTCACAAAGAATGGATTGTTTAACGTTGAGATACTTACACCAATGACAATATCAGATTTTTTCTTATCTGACTTACCGTCATCATTATTTTCCAAAGGAGACTCAAGTGAACATCCTGTTAAAAATAATAAAATCGCAATTGCACTGATTAATATTTTTTTCATCTTGCTAACCTCCCACACTATTTATTCTTTCTATCAATTAATACAGCTATGATAATCACTACACCTTTAACAACCTGTTGATAGAATGATGAAACGCCTAATAAGTTCAAACCATTGTTTAACACACCAATAATAAGTACACCAATTAATGTACCGAGTATGCGTCCCTTACCACCCGTAAGTGATGTACCACCCAGTACAACGGCCGCAATCGCATCTAGCTCATATGACATACCTGCTGTTGGTTGTGCAGAGTTTAAGCGTGATGTTAATATTGCACCTGCCATTGCCGACATTAAGCCAGCTAAACTATAAATCATGATTTTTAATTTATTTACTTTAATACCAGAAATAAATGCTGCCTTCTCATTACCGCCCATAGCATAAGTTTGTCTACCAAATACTGTTTTATGTAGCAAAATATATAAAATGATAAACGTAACAAACATTGTAACTGCCGGAACAGGTATGCCTAAAAAGTAACCACGACCAAATAATTGGAATGCATAGCTCCCATTTAAGTTTGTAATCGGGTTACCATCCGTAATCACTAGTGTTAAGCCCCTAAAGACGGTCATAGTAGCCAATGTTGCGATAAATGGTGCCATCTTACCTAAAGTAATTAACAAACCGTTAATGGCCCCTAGAACTGCACCAAAGATACAACCGAGTAATAACGCAATCATTGAATCTACACCTGATACCATTAAAATTGCTACCATCGCACTTGATAACGCCAATGTAGAACCGACGGACAAATCAATACCGCCCGTTAAAATAACAAATGTCATACCAAATGCAATGAGTCCATTAATCGATACTTGTCTCAGTAAATTAAATAAGTTGGATGGTTCTAAAAATGCGCTGTTTAATGCACTAATGATAATAACTAATAAGATTAACCCAATAAACGGAATTATTTTTTCTAAATATGAAAATGATAGTTTAGAATGTGTCATGTACTTCCCCTCCAGTAGCTAATGTCATAATACGTTCTTCTGTTAATGATGCTTTCTCTAGCACGCCCGCAATATTTCCTTCATGCACAACGGCCACTCTGTCACTCATGCCTATAATTTCAGGTAATTCTGATGAAATCATAATGATAGACATGCCTCGTTCGGTCAATTCATTCATCAATTGATAAATCTCTCTTTTCGCACCTACATCAATACCACGTGTAGGCTCGTCTAAGATTAGGACATGTGGCGCAGTTGCTATCCATTTTGCAATAACAACTTTTTGTTGATTACCACCTGATAAATCAACACATGCATCATTTTTCTTACCTTTAATATTCAAACGTTGAATCATTTGTTCTGCATATTGCTCCATAGAAGCTCGTGTTAAAAAGCCGGATTTCGAAAAACTTTTCAACAGCTGGTAACGAGATATTCTCTAATATTGAATCTTGCAAGACCAAGCCTTCTTCTTTTCTATTCTCTGTGATAAATGCTAAGCCTTGTTTGATAGAGTGATTAGGATTATTTATCTGTAGTTGTTTATCATTGAGAGTTACTTGCATATGCCCCTTATCTAAACCAAACAATACACGCATAATTTCAGAACGTCCTGCACCCATCAATCCACTAAAACCTAAAATTTCACCTTTATGTAGATTAAAGTGAATATCATTCAATTTATGTTCAGTAGAACTGAGGTTTTTTACAGAAAGAACAACTTCCTCATCTTGCGTGTAATGTCTGTCTGGGTATTGATTATCTAGGTCTCTACCAATCATTGCCTTAACAATTTTCTCATTTGTTGTATCTGCTGTTGCAGAAGTTAAGATGGAACGTCCGTCTCGCATTACCGTAATACGATCTGAAATACTGAAAATTTCTTCCATTCTATGAGAGATATAGACAAATGACACACCTTCACTTTTCAGTTTTCGAATTTGTTCAAATAAAATATCAATTTCGTTATTTGTTAATGCCGCAGTAGGCTCATCCATAATAATGACTTTTGAATCTTGCATTAAAGCTTTACTAATTTCTAACATCTGTTGCATACCTACAGATAAAGCACCCGCTTCTTTATTTAAGTCGATATTAATATTTAACTTTTTGAAAATAGCATTTGCCTGTTTTTTCATCGCTTTATTATCCACAATACCTAAGCACTTTGTTTCCTCTTTACCAAGAAATAAATTTTCTAACACTGTTAAATTAGGCCATATATTTAACTCTTGTTGTATGAACGACACACCATTAAGTTCCGCGTCTTTGGTATTTTTAAATTGAATCGCTTCACCGTTTTCTTCAACAGACCCACTATCCGACTTATATACACCGGTGAGTATTTTCATCAATGTACTTTTCCCAAGCACCATTTTCTCCCATTAAGGCATGTATCTCACCATCACCGATTTCAAAATCCACGCCTCTTAATACGTCATTTTGCCCAAACGATTTATATATTTGTTCCATCTTTATCATTTTATTCACCCCTTAAAATAAAACACCGCTTGTTAGTACAACATTAGCAAACGGTTTAGCTTCACCTGTGCGAATGATGGCTTTAACTGTTTTACTTTGTACTTTGAATTGCTCATGTGACGTTGTTTGAATTTCAATATTTTCAGCTGATAATGTCTGATATAATGCCGTGTTTTGCGTTATCATTTCTTCAGCTAATGTCATTTGCTCGATTTCCATATGCTTTTTTATAAGGTTAAATACTTCAATAAAAGAAGGCTTTCCAAATTCCAATGCCAGATCAATCTTTTTCACGCCTTCTGGAACTGGAAGTCCACAATCTGCAATGATAATTTGATCAGTATGCCCTAAATCACTTAACAACTTTGAAATTTCGCTATTTAATATACCTGTCTTATACATTCAATCACTCCTAAAATTTTATGTAACCCGTTACATGTTATGCATCAAAATCTCGTACTTTCCCTCCGCTTCACTGTAATTGCTACTTGATCAACGTGGTCCGCGTCTCCCTCCTCATACAAATTGAGGAGTTTCGATACAGCAAGTTCACCTATACGATATGCCGATTGATCTATTGTTGTAATTTGAGGAAATGTCATTTTTGAAAATGGTATGTCATCATAGCCAACAAGTTGTATATCTTTCGGCACTTTAAATCCATGTTGTTGAATCACACCCAATATTTTAATCGCAATCAAATCATTACTACATATAATGCTATCGATATGATTTTGACGTATTTGTTTAATAAATTGTGTTTCGTCATCTATTTGTTCTTCTTCACAACGACAATATGACACATTATGTTGGTTGAGTACTGTTTCTACGCCATTCACACGTAATTGGAATGCGGCTACATTTAAATCAGAATGCACGATTAATACGTGCTGTGCCTGTCCTTCGATGATTAATTGAGATTGGAGTTGACCACCTTCAAAATGATTTGTAGAAATCCCTTCATTGCCATCATTGATACGATCAACAAATACAAATGGAATACCATATGAATGAAGTGTATTTTCAATTACATTTTCATTTAGCGCTGTGGAAATCATACCCGTACAATTATGCGCTACAAATGTAGAAAGATAATTTTTTGCTTTATCAATATCATTATCGCTATTACCTATCAATACTTGGTAACCGTGTGCCAAAGCTACATCTTCTACTCCGCGAGCAATAAGTGTGAAAAACGGATTACTAATATCTGGAAGTAATAGTCCTATCATTTTAGATTTTCGCTTATATAACGTACGTGCCGCTTCATTCGGTTGATAATTCAGTTGGTTAATCGCACTTTCAATTTGTGCTCTTGTTTGTGCTTTTACGTATCCATTATTATTGATTGCTCTAGAGACAGTTGCTACTGAGCATCCTGCCAATTGAGCTACTTCTTTTATTGTTGCCAATGAAATCACCTCAATTTATGTAACCGCTTTCATATTACCACAACTTTTTATAATTTAATAGAACAATCGTATGTTTTAATTATTAGATTAATTTTCTGTAGAGCTATTTGCAGTTTTTAAAAATAAAAAACGGTATTCTTTTAACTTTAGAATACCGCTCTAACATATCAATGCCTTTATCAAATCATATGTAATGTCGTTCAATACTATAACTATTTATCTGGATATATTAAATAACTATAATTGCCACTTTGTACTTTTTAATGATTGTCCGTTACTTGATCTATACTTTCTATCCCCTTAATTTCACCATTTTGACCTACATAAACTTTTACCGAGAATTTATTATTAGGATTATCATCATAAATCATTGTATTTTCTTCGTAGTTTATTGTTCTTGTACCATGTACTTGTCTAAATTGTTGGACATTCACGTCTTCCGGTATGATAAAGAAGCGGCTCACTTTATGATTGGTATAGCGAACCCCAATGTCACCGTATTTAACAACTTTCACACCGGCAATATTCATTGTTTTTTCGCTTTTACCAAATTCAGCTTCTATTTTATCTTTGTGTATTCCCTTCGATACTTTATGATAACCATGTCTTGTATCACGATTCATGAAATCTGTGCTAAATTGCTGTGCTAATACATCTATTTTCGGCGGATGACCGTTACTTTTTTCTTTATTGTGCTCATTACTCTGAGAAACTTGATTTGTCCCTTTATAATTAGAATTAAGGGATTGGTATAAAAACGTGCCCGCAACGATTAATGCAATAACTAATAAGGCTAAGATAATGCCAATTATGATCTTCTTCATTTTAATACGCCCCAATATTTTTAATTTATTTTATATCTTACTACAAATGATGAACTGATTGAATCTATTTTTAATATTAAATAATTATCATACAATTCTATTTTTAGCGATCGTTCCACTCCTAGCAAATAGTAATAATACAATTAAATTTTAAAAAGAAATTATGTAGATAAAATGTCATTTTTTATTTGAATAATCTTACTTCCCACCATTGAAAGCGTTTTCTAATGATGATATATTATGATTATACCTTAACAAAGGGGTAACGAGAAATTCATATATAGTTAGAGTCAAATGATATTTAGAACAGTTCTACCAGTTAGTTTATTTAAAGTAGTTAATAACTTCTCCAGATATTAACTACAGAAACCATTAAACACTTTTAAACTCCTTAAAAAAAGCAACCAACACATAAAATGTGTGTTGGTTGCTTTTATATTTATTCCTTCTTATTTATACTTTCTAATTACACGCATCACTTTTAACATACTAAGCCATAATGAATGATGTTTTCTATAAACTAAAAATCTTGGTTCCCAAAGAGGATTAAATTTCTCTTTGTATCTTCTGAGACCTTGAAATCTATATAGACCATTAAAATGTTCAAAAACTCTACCTGCGATTCTCTCTCCATAAAATGAAAACGGCACTTGCCCCACATTAGATAATGTAGCCATACCCATATTAAAATGCTCATAATTATGCGCCTTTGCCCATAACAACATATTCAAATATAAGCCATCCATTAAAGGTAAATGACTATCTGCCTTCCAACGAATTAAATCTACAGAAAGTGTTGCTTTGTAATACGTGGGCATAAAGGTACAAAATGCGATGATAGATTCATCTTTATTTTTAATGATCGCTATAGGTGCTTGCGATACATAGTATTCATTAAAGCTACCTACAGAAAAATGCATTTCATTTCTTTCTGCTAACCAATCGTGACTAATGTTTTTCAAATCCGCAAGTAATTTGGATGAAAACGGCGGGTCCAACACTTCAAAAGTTAGATTAAGATCATCAAACTTATTTAATGTTGCACGTAAGCCACGTTTCTTTTTACCTGATGTAGTAAATGTAGTTAAATCTATAACCGCTTCTTCACCTAATTTGAAAAATTGATTACCAAAATCATGATAAAGTGACATATATTTATCAGTTACTTGATAAAATATCACATCATAACCTAAGTATTGTGCTTCACGGTAAAACGTTTCTAATAATTCATGAAATGATTCTGGATTGCCTACTGGATCACCTAATACAATATAGGCACTGTATTTATAACGATACATAAGAAAGGCATCTTCTTTTTCATTAATAAAACAATGCTTATCTCCACTATACATTAAATGGCTTAAATAATTACCGCCATTTTGCGCTATGATTGCTTCACACATTTCTATATTGTTACTTCTATTCTTTACTCTATAACGATACTCAAACCACCAGACGATTGCACCGACAATAATAGCAACGAGTAGAATCGTAAACCAGAAATAATACCTTAATATTGAACTGTCCATTTCCAAATGATAAATATCTAATGTATAGAATGTCCCATCTATAACAATATGATTAATATACAAAATGAGTGCACCGACAGCGACACTTAACCATAACTTTGTATATCTGAATGGTCTTTTAATTGTATTTGAGCGTCTATAAAATACCAATAGTAGGACAAACATAACTGCTAGCCAACTCAGTAGTATAAAAGAAGCATAAGTATAAGCTGTAACAATAAATATTAAACTAATCGAAATCATTGAAAATAAAATAGCTCGTTTAGAGAGATGATATACACCAATTATATTTAATAATAAAAGTAAACATGCCGATGTATGTACTGATACGATAATGTAATAAATATAATGATTCGGATCATATAAACCATCATATATAATCGTCATATTATTTAAAAAACATATGAGGCTTGTATACATCAACAATAGTGCAATTGAAAACGATGGCACTCTTACAATTATATCTTTTTGATACGATGCTACGAGTGATGTCATATCTTTCACTGGTAACATAAGCTTTGAATCTTCCCAATAGCGTTTTGCAGTACTTCTGAATTCAAATGTAGAAAGAATCAACGCGATTAACACTGGGAATAAATAATAAGCAAAACGATAGAGCAATAATGCTAAAACAATTTCTTCTTCCGGTACATTCAGACTTTTCAAACCTAATAAGACGACTAAATCAAATGTTCCAAACCCACCAGGAATAAAACTAATTAAACCTGATAGTGACGCTATAATAAATATGCCCATAAAAGCAGTAAATGGTATGTGGATGCCTACAATGACTAAAGCCATATATAATACAAATGACGCTATCATCCATTCAACACCAGAAACAACTGTGCAATAAATACCAAGTAATTTATGTGATTGTTTAACTGGTTTTACATAAGTAACTATAATAAATATTGGTAAAAATAGTGCCACAATATACAATAACCATCTAATCCATGGAAAAGGGCTAAATATGTGCGTCACGTCAAATACGTGAATCACTACAAGGATAGACAGTAAACTAAGTCCTGTTAACATTGATATTAAAACAATAGAGATTGTATGTACTAACGCCTTTTTATCGTCAGTTGCGTTCTTGTATAATAGAAAACGTACACTTGCACCAATAAAACCTCCAAAGCCTACGACAACATTAAGTGCATTTACAATATAACCAATACGAATCGTTTTCAATAAAGAGAGTTTCAACTTTAACGTTTTTACTAAGAGGACGTCATAAAGCGATAATACAATAATAGATAACCCACCACTTAAAAATAAAGCAACTAACCATACTCTATTAATTTCCCCAAATGATTTTACTGTTTCTTTAAGATTAATATGTGAGAGTTCTTTATATAATGTGAAAACAACAAAAATAAATAACGTAACTGCAAATACTATTTTTAATATAGAAAATACTTTACTTCTTAATTCCTTAGACATATCTTCACTTCTCTTTTCAGTGATTCTATTGTGTCATAAAAAATATAGCACAACACTAAAATATAATAAATAAATTTTTAATGACATCTATATAACATAATTGTTAGGTGGCTTTCATTTAAATCATTTATACGATGCACAGTGAAGTCATTATGAAACGCAAAGTATATAAAAAACGACGAATTTCAGCCTTTGTCATTTTTGTGCGTGCTTTCTGCGGTCACAGCCTTTATTGTTATATTGGCAGTAGATTTCTGTCCACTCCCATGCTCAGGCAAGCATGTACTTTCAAAATCAAAAATTTTCTAATAAAAAAGGAGCGGTGATAGGAAATCAGATTTTGATTTCCTATCACCGCTCTATAAGACTGACTCGAAAAAGTAATACAGGAACTGAAAAAACTTCATTTAGATATCAGACAGCTACTGTGCAATCTAATCGAAGGATGCGTTGATATTAACGAATTTCTTCTTCTGATGAAGTTTGATACTCGCCTGCATCTTGACCATAATATTTATTATATCTACGTTTATACATAGAATATAAGTGTGAAATAAGCACTTTTAAGATAGCGTATGCTCGGTATACCTAAAATAACCCCAACTACACCGAGTAAGTTACCCGCACTTAACAAGATAAAAATAATTGTTAGTGGATGTATTTTCAGTGTTTTACCCATTACATTCGGTGAAATAAAGTGCCCTTCAATAAATTGTACAGCAGTCCACACGATAATTAATTTCAACAACATGATTGGTGAAGTAATTAATGCAATAATAATTGCAGGTGAAATTGCAATCGTAGGACCAATGTATGGTACTACACTCGTTACAGCCGCAATAGATGCTAAGATTAAACTATAATCTAATCCGATAATGCTATAACCAATAAATAATAGAATTCCAATACAGAACGAAACAACAATTTGTCCTTGGATATAAGAACCTACTTGAACACTCATTTTGTCTAATAAATCATGAAAATCTTTTCTGAATTTTGGTGGCATCAATTTTGTAGAAAAATCTTTGAAACGATAGCCATCTTTTAACATAAAGAATAATACAAATGGTGTTGTTGCAATTACTACACCAACATTGACTAATGCTTCGGCAAAATTCTTGATTTTAGATCCAAAACCATTAAAATAATCAGAAACCATACCTGGTAATTTTTTTGCTAATGTATCAAGTTGATCTTGAATCTGCGTATAGAAATTAGATATCACAGAAAATTTAGTAAGACTATCAATAAATTGGTTCACTTTATCGACATAGTATGGGAAATTATTACCAAAACTTTTGAATTGTGACCCAATCACTGGAATAAGTAGATTAATTGCCAATGATATTACACCAACGATGAGTAGGAATAGAATGATAACGCCCCAAACTCTTGGAATATTATATCGTTCCATTAAATTAACTACCGGGTTAAATAAATAATAGAGAATAATTGATACAATGATAGGTGTTGCAAGCGTATTAAATACGATAATAAATGGTTTGAAAATGTAAGAAACTTGATCAAATATAAAAATTGAAAAACCTACTAATATTAAAATCAACAAACCAAAAAGTAAATCTTTACCGCCTAAAAACTTCATGAAGCGGGTTTCTGGAAAACTCAGTCTCAATTTATCTTTTCCACTCTTTTTTTCTTGCTTTATATTTTCTTCATTCGACATATACTCACCATACCTTAATTTGATTCTAAAATTATAATTTAACATTAAATGATACAAATCGTAGTACAAAACTACGAACATAAAATGCATTGTCGATTTATTTGCTAATATTAATATTAACACATTCGTCATCTTCCAAACATATATTTTACCACATTATATATCGTAAGAATCTTTTTGAGAAATTATACACATAATAAAAGTACAACAATACTTTCATTATTTTTGTACTACTACAGCTTTTAATAAAAAAAGACAAACCAAACGTGAAAATTTGCTTGGTTTGCCTAGAAGTTAGTATATTCCACAATAATACGAGAGCTCTAAATTGTTAATTTAAAGTGGGTTCATTTTCACGAACTGGTTCTTCGGTAATATCTTTATTTTTATTCGTCTTCTTTTTAGGAATCGGAACGATATAATTGCCATAAGGTAATTTACCAATTAAGTATACTAATAATGCAGATAGTGCAACTGCTGCAATAAAGACACTCACAAATTTACTTTGTGGTGCTATATTCTCTACAATTGGTAATCTTTTCACAAATTGTATGGCAACATAGTGAACTAAGTATATCCCCATTGAATAGTTACCAATTACCGTTAACGTATTTAATACAATCTTATTTTTCTTAACATGCTCGTACATGTAATTAAGAAAAACGATAAAGAATGGAATATAAATAATGTTCGATATTGTGATTGAACTATTGAGATTTTCTAAATCAATACTTATGAGTAAATCTATAAATAATATTGCAATAATTATAGTAAGCGGCTGTTTTATACTTAAATATCAATTCTTTTATTTCATTATAAAATTTAGCATATACAATGCCTAGCATAAAGAATGAAATCCAATTCAAAATAAACAGTTTATCATTAACAAAGCGTTCGACGCCTCCGCCACCTAATGAAATTGGCTGAATGACGATCCAAACAATGTTGACAATGGTCGCTAAAATGAAAACCGATATGATTGGCCAACCTTTTTTAAATTTATGCACAAATGGAAAAAGAAAATAAAATTGAATGACAGTCAAAATAAAGTATAAATGAAAATTAGCTTTACCATAAACAAAATAGTTAATTAACTTACCGTCATCCTCAAGGTTATGTAAAAAATATTCTCTATATAACAAATAAAAAATCGTCCAAATTATGTAAGGGATAAAGATTTTACTAAATCTAGATTTCATAAAGTAATTCAAACTAAATCCTCTATTAATAACTGATATCGTCAATAAAAAAGCACTAATAACAGCAAATATAGGCGTGCCTAATCTTGCCATTTGATTGATATATCCTAAAGCGTCAGAAGTAAAATCGCCTGTTGAAGCTGAATAACCAATACTATTGACTGTATGAATTGCTACAACTAACATAGCCGCTACTGCTCTTATAATAGGCACTTCATCATAATACTTCACGCAACTGTAGCCCCCCTACTCATAATTAACCTGAAGACTAAGTCTATAATGTTCAACATAAGCTGTAAACCTTGTTGGCGGTGAAAAGTTGAATCTTAATACATTATTATATGTTATTTAATATTTTCTAAACACTCTTTACATTTCAACCTTTTTAAAAAGTAAAATTACTTTTTATTTAAATTAAAATATCAAAGTTTTTTAATTTAGTTTGTGGTTTTAAAAATAGCACCTAGTCATTTGAAATGACTAAGTGCTATTAGCAGTGTTAACTGGGGCATATAATAATTTTTATACATAAGTTTATATCATTGTCCGATTTTGCAATGAATTAAATTATGTTTGATCTGACGGCTTAGCGACCATAAAATGATAAACATGTAATGTTAAATAAATGACCTCTGCCTCATATATAGTAACATTCAGTTCTTGTTGCAACATTTTCATTATTTTCAAGGCGATATTAAAACACAAAGGGTACTGCGTTTTTAATAATTCTTCAAACGCACTTGTTTTTTGCAATACTTCCCCTTTATTTAATCTTCTTATTAAAAATTGAATATGTCTAATAAACCGTTGATATTGTACCGTTTCTTTATCTATTGTATGTTTCAAATCGTGCTCTAAAATAAAGATACTTTTATTAATCAACACATTTATCGTTTCCATCTCACGTATGGACACTGTTTCAGTATTAGAAGCGATATGTAATGCGATAAAACCAATCTCATCCTCAGGAAAATTCACTTCTAAAACATCGTTTAATCGTTCAATTACTTTTTCTGCTATTTCATATGCCTCACTATATAATTGCTTTGTTTCCATGACGAATGGATTATTAATTAATTGATTTTGTTTCATACGCTTATAAGCAAAAATAATGTGATCTGTTAACGATACAACCAATTTTTGATTGTCTATTTTCATTACCGAATTGGTAATAATATTTACTGCATCAATCACGGCTTGTATCAAGTTATCATCAGCTAATTCAACCAATGTTTTATAATGATCTTGTTGTGATTTTTGATCTAATATATATACTTTTTCAATGGATTGGTTTTCATGTAATGTCATTCCAATCTTTTTATTAAAACCAATGCCTTTTGCAATTAATACATATTCTTGCATTTCATTAGTACAAATAATTACATTGTTATTTAAAACCTTTGTAATAAGGTAAGAACTCATGTCACTCATCCTTCTTATTATGTCAATAAGCATTATATAGTGAAATTTATAAAATTGAAAGTAGTAAAACGCTTTTCTATTAATTTCATAGTATTATTACATAAAAAAACTATGCATTTTCATTTTATAGAAAATACATAGTTACAATCACTTTATATAATTATTTCTTTTTCATGCCCTAGACTTTCAATGCCAAATAAATTAATTTCTAATTCTTCTGGTTTAAAGACAGGCTTTTTACCTGCTTTACGTTGACGTTGGTAATCATTCATAACTGCAAATGCAATATTAGATAATCCTATAATTGCGACTAAGTTGACGATTGCCATTAAGCCCATAAATACATCGGCTGTGCCCCAAACAGTTTCTGTTTTAATTACTGCACCTACAAATACAAGTACAACAACTAAACATCTAAAAACAAATAATAATGTTTTGTTTTTAGATAAAAATTCAATATTTGATTGTCCATAGTAATAATTTCCTACTACAGATGAAAAAGCAAATAATGATATTGCTACTGTTAAGAAAATACCACCAACACTACCTAAATGTTCATTAAGTGCAGATTGTGTTACTGCAACACCTTGTGCCGCATTTTCACCAAATTCTAATCCTGTATATAATAAAATCATAATCGCAGTTGCTGTACAAACAAGCATAGTATCAAAGAATACACCTAGCGATTGAATTAAACCTTGTTTTACAGGGTGAGGAACGGCCGCTGTTGCCGCAAGCATTAGGTGCAGAACCCATACCGGCTTCGTTGGAGAATAAACCACGTTTAACTCCTTGTAAAATCGCCGCACCAACAGCACCACCAGTCGCCTGTTCAAACCCAAAGGCGCTCTTAACAATTGTAGTAATCATTGGAATTATTTGATCATAATTGATAAACAAAATAACAGCTACAAGACCGATATATATGATTGCCATAAATGGTACGATGACTGATGATATTTTGGCAATACTACGGACACCACCAAAAATAATAACACCTGTTAGTACTGCTAAAATGACACCTGTTACAACAGGGCTTACGTTATATTGTGTTTTTAATGATTCAGCGATCGTATTAGATTGCACAGTGTTAAACACAAATGCAAATGTCACTGTAATTAATATGGCAAATAAAACACCTAGCCATTTTTGATTTAAACCTTTAGTTATGTAATAAGCTGGTCCACCACGGAAACCACCATCTTCATCAGGTACTTTATATACCTGTGCTAAAGTTGCTTCTATAAAAGCACTCGCCGCACCAATCAATGCGATAACCCACATCCAGAACACAGCGCCTGGTCCACCTAAAACAATTGCAGTAGCCACACCCGCGATATTACCTGTACCGACACGAGATCCCGCACTTATTGCAAAAGCTTGGAATGGCGAGATACCTTTCTTACCACTATCTAGTGTTTCGGGTTTTTCGCCAATGGCACGAAACATTTCTGGAATCCATCTTAATTGAACAAATTTAGAACTAATAGTAAAGTATAAACCTGCTGTTATTAGTAGTCCAATTAGGTATTGCGACCAGATTAAATCATTCCCGACTTGAACAAAAGTTTTGAACCAATCTGGAATTAAACTATCAAAATTACTCAATTTAATCCCTCTCATCTATATAATTTAAATTTTATAGCAAAATCAAGAGATTTATAGTTATTTCATGTACATATTAATAATCAAAATGCATATGTGCACATGAAAGTGAGCGAAGGTTTAAAAGTGTTTAGCTAAAGGCTTTGCACTATCATATCTTGCTCCACTATAAATCTCTTGGTTTTATTTTTTATTGCACCTAAAAGGTATTTTATCATTATATAGTTGTATTTACTAACAGTTTTTTCAATTTATATTATTTAACAACTAAATTTTCCACTTCTCCAAAGTCATTAATATCTACTATGAAACTACCATTTGTGTATTGTTCTGATAAATGAATATCTTTAATCTCGCCTGTTTCTTGTTGTTTATTTGAATAGATTGTATATTGCTTTTGTCCTGGTTGGACAACTTCGGCGACTACAATACGATGAGGTGCTTTCTTAAGTTCTTTCAACAATGTAAGACCACGTTGCGCACGTTTTGCTGTTTGCAATACTTTAAATCCTACACGTTTTAATGAACCTCTTTGTGTCGCCATTAGAATTGAATCTTTTTCAGATATCAATTGTGTAAGCACTGCATAATCTTCGTCTTTTAAGTTAATAGATTTAACACCAACTGCTCTTAAACCAGTATCAGAAAGTTCATCACTACTATATGTTAAGGACATACCTTTATGTGTAAGCACTGTAATCAGTTGTAGTTCTTCTATGCGCATGACATTAATGATTTCATCATCCGTTTTTAACTTCATTGATACTAATGGTTTATTAAAGCGTGAAGTTTTGAACATAGAAACATTACTTTTCTTAATCATACCATCACGTGTAGCAAGAATATAAAATGCTTCAGGTTTAAAGTCACGTTCACAAAAGACATCTACGACATGTTCACCTTCATCAATCGGTACGATTTGTGATACGTGTTGACCCAAATCTTTCCATTTGATCTCTGATAATTTATGCACTGGAATATACAAGTAACGTCCTTTATTAGTAAAGACAAGTGCAGTATCTAAAGTATTAACTTCTTGATATTTAAGCAACTCATCGCCTTCTTTGACACCAACTTCTTCGGCGCCACTTGCATTAAAACTACGTAAAGAAGTACGTTTAATATAACCATGTTTTGTAACGCTCATGATTACAGTTTCACTTGGTATCATAACTTCTTTATCAATTTTGATTTCCGTAATTTCCGCTTCAATTGAAGACAAACGTTTTTGTTTATAGCGATTTCTTATTTCAGTTAATTCTTCTTTAATAACATTTAATAAGGCATCATGATTATCTAGGATGTTTCTTAAAGCTTCGATCGTTTTTTTCAATTCATCATGTTCATTTTGTAATTCAACAATATCTGTATTTGTAAGACGATACAATTGTAACGTCACAATCGCTTCAGCTTGAGCATCACTAAAATCATATTCAGCTACTAAGTTATTTTTAGCATCTTTTTTATTTTTAGAACTTCTAATGAGTTTTATGACCTCATCCAAAATAGAAAGTGCCTTCATTAAACCTTCTACAATATGCATTCTACTTTCAGCATGGTTTAATTCATAGCGCGTACGTTTTGTCACAACATCAATTTGGTGATTGATATAGCTATCAATAAATTGGCGAATGCCCATAAGTATAGGACGTCCATCACTAATCGCAACCATATTAAAGTTATATGCAACTTGTAAATCAGTGTTTTTATATAAGAAGTTCGCCACCGCTTCACTATTTACGTCTTTCTTCAATTCAATTGCTATACGTAAACCAGTTCGGTCTGTTTCATCACGTACTTCAACGATACCATCTACTTTTTTATCTGCGCGTAACTCATCCATTTTTTTAACTAGTGAACTTTTATTCACTTCATAAGGTACTTCAGTAACGATAAGCTCTTTTCTACCATTTCGTAGTTCCTCTAATTCTACTTTAGAACGGACAATGATTTTACCTTTACCGGTTTCATAAGCTTTCTTGATACCGTCAATACCCTGGATAATACCACCAGTAGGAAAATCTGGCCCTTTAATATATTTCATCAATTGACTCACTGTAATATCAGGGTTATCAATATATTTAAGCGTTGCTTGAATTACTTCTGCCAAGTTATGCGGTGGTATATCTGTTGCATAACCTGCAGATATACCGGTACTACCATTAATCAATAAATGAGGTAACCTTGCTGGTAAGACCATAGGCTCCATTGTTGTGTCATCATAGTTCGGCATAAATGGCACTGTTTCTTTATTAATATCTCTTAATAATTCTTCTGAGATACGGCTTAATTTAGCTTCCGTATAACGCATAGCCGCCACTGGATCATTATCAATACTACCATTGTTCCCTTGCATTTCGATTAGTACATGGCGTAATTTCCATCCTTGACTCAGTCGAACCATTGCGTCATACACAGAGGAATCACCATGTGGATGATATTGTCCAATGACATCACCGACAGTTTTAGCACTTTTACGGAAATTTCTATCATATGTGTTTCCACTTGAATACATTGCATATAAAATACGTCTTTGAACAGGTTTGAGCCCATCACGAACGTCTGGCAATGCACGCTCTTGAATGATGTATTTACTGTACCTACCGAATCGATCGCCAATAACATCTTCTAGCGATAAATCTTGAATTATTTCACTCAATTTATTTCCTCCTCATCGGGGTTTTCCTGTTCTAAAATTTGAATTTCATTATTATCCAAAATACTTTGTTCTTGTTGTAAGCCAAATTCAACATTTTTTTCAATCCATTCACGTCGTGGCGCTACTTTATCACCCATTAATGTTGTCACACGTTTAGAAGAACGCAATTCATCTTCAATTTGTACTCTAATTAACGTTCGAGTTTCAGGATTCATTGTTGTTTCCCACAATTGATCGGCGTTCATTTCACCAAGACCTTTATAACGTTGTAGTGTAAAGCCTTTACCTAATTTATTTTGTAATTGCTCTAATTCTTCGTCAGTCCAAGCATACTCAATTTTTCTCGAAGCACCTTTACCTTTTTCTAATTTGTATAAAGGAGGTAGTGCAATAAATACTCTGCCGACTTCTACTAAAGGTTTCATATACTTAAAGAAGAATGTTAATAACAACACTTGGATATGTGCGCCATCGGTATCAGCATCTGTCATGATGATGATTCTATTATAATTGCTATCTTCAATCTTAAATTCGTTACCGACACCCGCACCAATTGTATGGATGATTGTGTTAATTTCTTCATTTTTGAATATATCATCCAGTTTAGCTTTTTCTGTATTTATTACTTTACCTCTTAGCGGTAATATAGCTTGATACTTACGATCTCTTCCTAATTTAGCAGAACCACCTGCTGAGTCACCCTCTACTAAGTATATTTCTTTTTTCTCAGTATTTTTACTTTGTGCAGGTGTTAATTTCCCAGAAAGTAATGTGTCTTTACGTTTATTTTTCTTGCCTGAACGTGCATCTTCTCTTGCTTTACGTGTTGCTTCTCTCGCTTGTTGGGCTTTCAGAGCTTTTTTTACTAGAGATTTAGATAATTGCCCTTTTTCTTCTAAATAATACGGCAATTTGTCAGACACAACGGAATCAACTGCACTTCTAGCTTCTGGTGTACCTAACTTAGACTTGGTTTGTCCTTCGAATTGCAGTAATTCTTCCGGCACACGTAACGATATAATTGCTGTAAGCCCTTCTCTTATATCATTACCATCTAGATTCTTATCTTTCTCTTTTAATTCATTAATACGTCGCGCATAATCATTAAACACACGTGTCATAGCTGATTTAAAACCAACTTCATGCGTGCCTCCATCTTTAGTACGAACGTTATTAACAAAACTCAAGATACCTTCTGAGTATTGATCGTTGTATTGAAATGCTACTTCTACTTCAATTTTATTCGCTTCACCTGCAAAATTAGCGACTTCGTGTAATACTTCTTTGCCTTCATTAACATAACTCACAAATTCTTTAATGCCATCTTCATAGTGGTAAACATCTTCACGTTCTTTACCAGCTCTTAAATCTCTAAGCGTGATTTTTAGGCTTTTCAGTAAAAAAGCCGACTCTTGCAATCGTTCACTTAACATATCGTAATTAAATGAAGTTGCTCGCTTTGAAAATTTCAGGATCTGGTTTAAACGTTACTTTTGTACCTGTTCTTTTTGTTTTACCATGTTTTTCAAGTCCTGATGATGGTTTACCACCATTTTTAAAACTTTGGGTATATATCGTACCATCTCTACAGATTTCAACTTCCAACCATTCACTCAGCGCATTGACAACTGATGCGCCCACACCGTGTAATCCACCTGAAGTCTTATATCCGCCTTGCCCAAACTTACCGCCTGCATGAAGTACCGTGAAAATGACCTGAACAGTAGGTTTCCCTGACGTGTGGATACCTGTTGGCATGCCACGTCCGTTATCTTCTATTGTAATACTTTCATCTTTATTGATAGTTACTATGATTTCACTACCAAAACCGTTTAATACTTCATCGACGGAATTATCGACAACTTCATACACTAGATGATGTAATCCACGTTTATCGGTAGAACCAACATACATACCAGGTCTTTTTCTTACGGCCTCTAACCCCTCAAGAACCTGAATGGAATCATCCGAATAGTTATTTTGTTTATTCATTGCCAATCGTTTCGCCCTCCTACAAACATACGTTCGTTTTTAAAACTATACATTAGTTATTCTTATATAAATCTGGATAAATTGCAAGCACCAAATCAATTTTCAAAAAATAATTCATTCCTCTATGAAAATTTTTATTCGTCTTATTATGGTCTTGTATGGTAAAATAATTTTAATGTCATTAAAGGATGTGGATTATATATGATGATGATTATAATCATGTTGATACTAAGTTACCTCATTGGTGCATTTCCAAGTGGCTATGTAATAGGAAAATTATTTTATAAAAAAGATATCAGAGAATTTGGTAGTGGCAACACTGGCGCGACAAATAGCTTTAGAGTATTAGGTAAACCAGCAGGCTTCCTAGTTACTTTTTTAGACATATTTAAAGGTTTCATTGTTGTCTTTTTCCCACTATGGTTACCTGTCAGTGCAGAAGGTCCTATTAGTTCATTTTTCACAAATGGATTAATCGTTGGTGCTTTCGCAATTTTAGGTCATGTATATCCAGTTTACCTTGGATTCAAAGGTGGTAAAGCCGTTGCTACAAGTGTTGGCGTTATACTTGGTATGAATCCTGTCTTATTAATTATACTAGCAGCTATTTTCTTTATAATATTGAAATTAACAAAATATGTTTCACTTTCAAGTATTATTGCGTCAATCTGTTGTCTTATTGGTGCTGTACTCATTCGAGACGTCATCTTAGTTATCGTTAGCATCGGTGTAGTTGTATTGCTGATTATTAGACACCGTTCTAATATTGTAAGAATTTTCAAAGGTGAAGAACCCAAAATAAAATGGATGTAACTATTACACAAGTCACTATGTAAACAATCAAGTAATTAAAATAAAAAGCTAGAGGACTTCATTGCCTCCAGCTTTTTATTTTTAGCTTAAGACCCCTAACATCCACGTACGAAGAATTAATTTCTTCGATCACTTTAAAACATCATTACTTCTATTATACTACTAATGTAGTGCTTTAACATAGATTTTCGCTATTTCACATATGTCTAAATTGATTTCAAATAATTTTTTGATAATTTATGCTATAATATCTTTAGTATTACTCAAAACGGGTAATGTATATAATACTAATTTTTAGATTAGTCACTAACTATCATAAGTTAAGCACTTGTGAACCGAAAGGAGACTTTTATTATGGAAATAGAACTTTCAAATAATGCAGTGTCTTGGTTTAAAGAAGAACTTGAATTACCCGAAGGTGATAAAGTCTTACAATTTTTCGTTCGTTATGGTGGAGAATTTCAGTTAAAACAAGGATTTAGCCCTGCCTTTAGCGTAGACAGAAAAGATGAAGTTGAAATTGGTTACGAAAATAATTACGAAGGTTTAGACGTAGTCATCGCCGAAAAAGATTTATGGTATTTTAAAGATGATAATTTATTCATCGATATAAATGATAGTGTTGATGAAATTTCGTATACTACTAAATAATATATAGTTAAATTATTTTGAACTTAAGTTAATGTACAATCAGTGTTGATTATTATCTTTCTTCTATATAATATTGCTTAAACAGTTGTATTTAAACTTTTAGATTCAAATGATTTATCATTAGTATAATTAAAGAAGCTTTCGAGATAAAAGAATTAAAGTTAAACAAGAAAAAGGATGATTTCTATTAAATAATATAGAAATCATCCTTTTTTATTTGTTTTACCATGTATCTTTTAATTAACATTTAACGAAAAGTAGTATTGAGTTAAATACCTTTTACAAGCTCTAACGTTTCGCCCGCTTTATTTTTTTGATCAATATCAAGATAAGTCGCATGCCACTCTGGGAAATACTTATCTAGTCTAATTGGTTTAAAGTCTTCCTTTTTAATACAAGTTAAAGTAGTAGATCCTGTAGTCGCTAACTCGTCTGCTTCATTAAAAATCTCATAACGATAAACATATCTCAATCTAGAGTATTTATCTACCCAAGTCTTAATTGTTACCTTTTCTGGATACGTGATGGATTTAATATATTTAATATCTATATCTGTTACTGGTGAGATAATACCCGCATCTTCCATGTCTTTATAACTGAAGCCCAATTTAGAAATATAGTCTGTACGTGCGACTTCGAACCATGTAGGGTAATTACCATGATAGATTACGCCCATTTGATCTGTCTCTTGATAACGTGATTCTATTTTTGTCATACTGTAAATCATTTTACGTCCTCTTTTCAAATACACATAGTCATTATTACACATTAAATATTAACATAAAAAAGGGAGCGTGACAGAAATCAACGTTTGATTTCATTTTCCCACCCCCACAAGACTGATTAGATAAAGAAATACAAGTGCTTAAGCTCTTGCATAAGAACTTAAAACAAGTGAATTTATATATCAGACAGCTAATGTGTAATCATTAAGTTATTAATTACTAGCTAATTTTTTTCTTAATACAAGTTGTAAGATACCACCATGGCGGTAATAATCCATTTCTACATTTGAATCAAAACGTGCAACTGCTTCAAATTCAATGACTTTACCATTTTCTTTTTTAGCTTGTACTTTAACTAAATCATGAGGTTTAACATTTTCATCAATATCAACTGAAATAACTTCAGTTCCATCGATACCTAAACTTTCTGAAGACTCTCCGTCTTTAAATTGTAAAGGTAAAACACCCATCATAACTAAGTTTGAACGGTGAATACGTTCGTAACTTTGAGCAATAACTGTTTTAACACCTAAAAGGTTTGTACCTTTAGCTGCCCAGTCACGTGAAGATCCCATACCGTAGTCATTACCAGCTAATACTACTAAACCAGTGCCATCTTCTTTATATTTCATTGCCGCATCGTATATTGGCATTTGTTCACCTGTTGGCCAATACGTTGTGAATCCGCCTTCTGTACCTGGAGCCAATTCGTTTTTAATACGAATATTAGCGAAAGTACCACGGACCATAACTTCATGGTTACCACGACGTGAGCCATATGAGTTAAATTGACGAATTGGAACATCATGATCCAATAAGTATTTACCTGCTGGTGTGTCTTTGCCAATAGCACCTGCTGGCGAAATATGGTCAGTTGTTACTGAATCTCCAAATTTACCCATAACACGTAAATTTTTAAGTGATTCAATTGTTCCTGGCTCTTTAGATAAGTCTTGGAAGAATGAAGGGTTTTGAATATAAGTAGATTCAGAATCGAAGTCATATAACGGTTTATCTGTAACATCGATTTCGTTCCACATTTCATTATTATTGTATACCGTTGCATACTCTTCTTTGAACAATTCAGGTGTAACAACATTATCTACAGTATCTGAAACTTCTTTAATTGTAGGCCAAATGTCTTTTAGATATACATCTTCGCCATCTTTGCCTTTACCTAGTGGTTCATTTTGTAAATCGATATTTACTGTACCTGCTAAAGCATAAGCAACAACTAATTGTGGTGAAGCTAAGTAGTTACCTTTAACTAAAGGATGGATACGTCCTTCAAAGTTACGGTTACCTGATAATACAGATGTAACTAATAAATCTTCTTCTGCTATAGCTTTTTCAATTTCTTCACGTAATGGACCTGAGTTACCAATACAAGTTGTACAACCATAACCTACAAGGTTGAATCCAAGTTTATCAAGATAATTGTTTAAACCTGAATCATTTAAATAGCCTGTAACAACTTTTGAACCTGGTGCTAATGAAGTCTTAACGTATTCTGGCACTTCTAATCCTTTTTCTACTGCTTTCTTAGCAACTAGTCCAGCACCTAACATTACATATGGGTTAGATGTATTTGTACATGATGTAATTGCGGCAATAGCTAGGTCGCCCGTTTTCATTGTTGTACTTGAACCGTCTTTAAATTCAATATCAACAGTTTTATCAAACTCGCTCTCATCAAATCCGTGACCTTGGTTACCTGTTGGTGCAGTAACTGATTTTTGGAATTCAGTTTTCATATCACTTAAGAAAATTAAATCTTGAGGACGTTTTGGTCCTGCTAATGAAGCTTCAACAGTTGATAAATCTAATTCAACAACTTTAGTATATTCTGGTTCATCATCTTCTACTGTGAAGAACATGCTGTTTTCTTGTAAATATTTTTTCACAAGTTGGATTTGATCCTCAGAACGACCTGTTAAGCGCATATATTTTAATGCTTCTTCATCTACTGGGAAGAAACCACAAGTCGCACCATATTCTGGAGCCATGTTTGCAATAGTTGCACGGTCTGCCAATGGTAAATGTTGTACACCTGGACCAAAGAATTCAACAAACTTGCCAACCACGCCTTGTTTACGTAACTCTTGAGTCACACGTAAAGCTAAATCTGTAGCTGTTGCACCTTGTGGTAATGCGTTAGATAATCTAACACCAATCACTTCAGGGATTGGGAAGTATGAAGGTTGACCAAGCATTCCTGCTTCGGCTTCGATACCACCTACGCCCCAACCTAATACACCAAGACCATTAATCATTGTCGTATGTGAGTCAGTACCAACTAATGTGTCAGGAAACGCTACAGTTTCACCATCTACTTCACGAGCATGAACAACATTTGCTAAATACTCTAAGTTAACTTGGTGAACGATACCAGTTGTTGGTGGCACTGCACTATAATTGTTAAATGCTTTAGTAGCCCAATTTAAAAATTGATAACGTTCGTAGTTTCTTTCAAATTCTAATTTCATATTACGTTCTAATGCATCTGGATTTGCATAGCTATCAACTTGAACTGAGTGGTCAATAACTAAATCTACTGGTACTTCTGGGTTGATTTTATCCAAATCTCCGCCAACATCATTCATTGCTTTACGTAATGATGCTAAGTCTACAACTGCGGGAACACCTGTGAAATCTTGTAGAATAACACGAGATGGTTTAAATGGTACTTCGCCTTCTGCGCCTTTGTTAAAGTCAGATAATGCTTTGATGTGTTCATCAGTGATTACAAAACCATCTTCTTGTCTTAAAACAGACTCTAGTAATACTCTAATTGAGTATGGTAATTTTGATACTTTCGTTAAACCTTGTTCTTCTAACGTATTTAAATCATAAAATGTATATGATTTTCCGTTAAGCTCAAACGATTTTTTCGCTTGTTGTTTGATATTAGAAGCCATAAAAATCCCCCTTGAAATTTATATTGATTATATGCCGTTATCTGAATTGTATAATTAAATGCAACTTAAAACAACTACATAATACTAGAAACCTATATAATTTAGATTTGATTTTTCAATCAGTATGTATAAGTATAACTTATCACGCTATGATTGTGTAATAAGTTAATGTTATCAATTGAGAATCATTATCACCTATATTTAATTATATATACAATTCTTTTTACTGTTTTGCTTATATTTTTTATTTATATTAAACGCTTTAACAAAAACCGCTCCTCGCTTAATATTTAATCTTTTTGCGCACAAAAAAACTGGAGGCCCATTAGGATCCCCCAGTTAATTCACATTATTTTTCGTTTTTTTCATCGTCTCTTAATGGTTTACGTCTTTCAATAATGTCATCTTCATAATCATCTTCTTGATGTTGCACATAATCTTGCAATCTATGTTTGTTAGGCGTCAATGTTAAGCCTAAGAACTTACGCTCTTTATTGGCATCTTTGTAGAATGAAACCATCATCATTATAACTACAAAGGAGAACGGCAAGGCACTTATAATGGCGGCACTCTGAATCGCGTTCAGTGCTTGTGCACCATCACCCCCACCCGCAAATAATAATACGAAAGCAATTAATGATTGTGCAATACCCCAAGTTACTTTAATGTAATTCGAAGGATTTAACGAACCATATGTCGTTTGCATACCTAATACGAATGTAGCTGAGTCTGCTGAAGTAATAAAGAATGATGCAATTAATATTAATGCAACGATTGATAATATAATACCCATAGGTATTTCGTTAAACACAGCAAAGAGTTGTGTTTCTACGGTCATATCGAATATTTCAGGATTTTTCTTACCAGTTTCAATACCTAGTACTCCAAATACACTGAACCAAACGAAACTTACTAATGCGGGCACTAAAAGTACACCAGAAATAAATTCACGGATAGAACGTCCTTTAGATACACGTGCAATAAATATACCTACGAATGGACTCCAGCTTAACCACCAGCCCCAATAGTAAAGTGTCCAACTAGACATCCATTCACTCTTTTGAGGGTTTAAAGCTGCTGTATCAAATGAGTTAAATAGGAACGAGTTCAATAGACTACCTGTTGAACTTGTCATCATATTTAAAATTAATACAGTTGGGCCAATAATAAGTACAGCTATCATCAATATTAAACCTAAACTAATATTTAGATTACTTAAATATTGGATACCTTTACTTAATCCAGACCAAGCACTCATGATAAATAATATAGTTACAATCACAATAATAATTGCTTGTACCCATATATTATTTGGAATTCCGAATAAGTAATTCAAACCACCATTGATTTGTAATGCGCCCATACCAAGTGATACGGCAACACCAACAACAGTAGCAAATACTGCTAATACATCGATTATTGTTCCAATAGGACCTTCTACTTTATCGCCTAAGATAGGTCGTAAAGTTCTAGAAATAAGTCCTGGTTCGCCTTTTCTAAATTGAGCATACGCTAGCGCTAATGCTACTACGCCATAAATTGCCCATGCGTGGAAGCCCCAATGGAAGAATGTTGCGCGTAAACCTTCAGTATACGCTTCAGTTGTTTTTGGATCTGCAGTTGGTGGCGCGGCAAAGTTAGCCATTGGTTCAGCCGCTCCATAGAATACAAGTCCAATTCCCATACCAACACTAAATAACATCGCAAACCATGAAATTGTATTAAATTCAGGTTTATCATTCGGTTTACCAAGTTTCAGTTTACCGATTGGGCTAAATATTAGGAAAACACAGAAGAAAACAATGAACGTTGTAAGTATTAAGTAATACCATCCAAGTTTTTCTGTTATCCATAGTTTGATTGTATTTGTTACAGTGTCAAACTGTTCAGGCAAGAATGCACCTATAAGTACTACAATCGCTACGAGTATCGCACTATAGATAAAAACTGGAGATATTTTCTTACCACTAAGTCTATCGTTAGAAGAATTCATTAATAATAACTCCCTTTCTCATCTTATTTAATTTTTTAAAATCCTAAATAGAAAAAACACTATAAATTCTATTTTTATCTTTCGCCACGTATTAGAATAACAAACCCTAGTGTTAATATCAAATTTAGTTAAAAAAACTATTCTCTTTATTTAAAACTTATTGTATAATAAAATTTATATTTAATTAAGAGGTGTTATAAAATGTTGAAGGAATTTAAAGAATTTGCATTAAAAGGTAATGTCTTAGATTTAGCGGTAGCTGTAGTAATGGGTGCGGCTTTCAACAAAATTGTTACAGCACTAGTTGCATACATCATCATGCCTTTAATTGGCTTGATTTTCGGAACTGTTGACTTTGCAAAAAGTTGGACATTCATGGGCATCGAATATGGTATGTTTGTACAATCAATTATAGATTTCATTATCATTGCTTTTGCATTATTCATCTTTGTTAAAATTGCAAACACCTTAATGAAACCTGAAGAAGAAGAAGTAGAAGAAAATACTGTATTACTAACAGAAATTCGTGATTTACTACGTGAAAAAATTAATAAAAAGCAATAAGCATTTGATATCCATTGCTTCTTACTACCAACTAAGTCTAACGATTTTGTTGGTATTTTTTATGCATGTTTACCGCAGACAAAGCCTCAGCCTGACGTAGTCTTTGACTAGCGTATTTCCTGCATGGGTCAACCCAAAGCACCATCATTTTCTAATAATTCAACAACCAAAAAACATTGATGTATAACCAGTTTTTGGTTTCTTGAATGCTATTTTGAGTTTCAAATGAATGTCACTTCGTGGGTTACCTAAAGTTAAACGAGAAGTAGAATTAGTATTAATGGCAATAAATATAAGAAAAATAGCAACTCATTGAGCTACTAAAATGGATAAGCGATTAAAAATGGTGGTTTCTACTTTATTTCACGTAGAAACCACCATTTTTTAGTTTACTATGAAGCCTATGTCTCAGACTCCTCTATAAGCATATTGGCAGTAGCTGACTGAATTGAAAATATGCTTATATCATGCTTTTGTATTCAACTTTATAGTCAACTTTGCCGGGTCGGGCTCATGCGATGAAATCTTTTTAGAAAAACTAGATTTCTGTACCAATCCCTTATTCAATTATTGCCTTTTAAATTGTGTAGTACTTTGATATTGCTCTGTACTAACTTCAAGTATTAACGGAATTCTTTGCTTAAGTTCACTTACGTGAGAAATAATACCTACCATTCTCCCTGTAGATTTCAAACTCAGTAATGTATCTAACGCTGTTTCTAATGTTTCTTGATCTAATGTTCCGAAACCTTCATCTACAAACATAGAATCTAAAGCAATTCCTCCAGACTCTTGTTGAACTACTTCACTAAGTCCTAATGCTAAGGCTAATGATGCTTGGAAAGTTTCTCCACCAGATAATGATGAAATATGTCGAGATTGATTCGAATGCGAGTCAAAGACGTCTATTTCAAGTCCACTGTAACCTTGTGATATTTGTTCTCTTCTTGTTAATTGGTAGCGTTGCCCTGTCATCAATGCTAAACGTTGATTGGCTTGAGCAAGAATTCGTTCCAAGTAGTAAATTAATACATAGTTTTCTAACGTTAACTTTTGATCATTTTTACCTGACAATATTTCGGCTAATTGAAACACTTCTTGCTGTGCTTTCAATTCCTTTTCTAATGTTTCTATAATTGAATTAATCTCATTGATTTTCTTCTGATTAAAATCAATCTTATATTCATGTTGGCTTAATTCCGTAGCTATCTTGTCTAATACTTGTTGCTTTTGTTGATAGATTTCTTTTAAATGTTGGCTATCTTCAAGTTTTTTATTTTTTGTTTCTTCACTAAGCTGTGTAATAACTAATTCTAATGACTGTTTCTCTTTATTGTAAGTATTGACCTCTGCTTCAATTTTGTCTTTATCTGCTACTTTAACTATTGTTGCTTCCACCTGCTCAAATTGAGTGAAGCCAATTCTATCCATTTCTTCATCTATCTTCAGATTCATATTTTCCAATTCATTTTTTAATTCTTTTAAACTTGATTCTAAATATGCTTTACTATTTTCTTCAATAGACAGTTGTTGGTTACTATTTAGAATATTTTGTTCTAATTTATTAAAAACATTGTCATATTCTTTTATCTTTTCTAAATTACTTTCATAAGCTTTCACAAACTTAGCAACATTATCAAGTTCGGTGTTATGTTCGAAATCATTTATAGTAATATCATTTTCTCTTAGAGTATGTTGCTTATTTTTCATATCTAATTCAAGCGTATGATAAGTTTGTTCGTTTTTTTGTAATTGTTCTTTTAATTGATTAATCTCTTCATTTTCTTTTTCTAAATTCTCTTTTTCATCATATTTATAATCAATACGCTTTTCAAGTTCACGATAATTCGTATTATTAAGCTCTTCTTGAGAAAATTTTTCTATTTGTTCATTTAAATAGTTTAATTCACTTTCACATTTTATCTTTTTCTCTTTTATATCTTTATGTTGTTCTTCTATTGCAGTTAACGCTTGATGTCTTTCAGTTAGTTCATCAAAGTCTAGATGTTGCTCAATTGAATGTACTTCATTTCCACAAATCGGGCATGTATCACCTGAATTTAATGCTGATTGAACTTTTGCAATAATATCCTTTTTATTGTTTAAATCTATATTCGTTTTGTCTATATTAGAGTATTTGTCATCTAATTGTTGAAGCCGCATATGAAATTTTTCTATATCTGTTAACTTTTGTTTTTTTCTGTTTTGTAAGCTTTCAAATTCAATTTTTTTGAGTTCATTCTGTTTTAACTCTTTGATTTCATTATTTAAATTATAAATTTGTGCATTAAGCAATTCAACTTTTTTATAATCACTGTTACGATGGTTTAACTTCTTAGCGAGATCATCCAGTAGTTGCTTTTGTGTTTTAACCTTTTCTTCAAGTGTTTTATAAGCTTTATTTATTGTTTCACGTTGATGATATGCCTCTCGATATTTACTTGCTTTATCATAAAACAACTTACATTTTTCTACATACTTTCTAAAACCTTCTAATATATCTGAAGACTGTAAATGTTTTTCGAGTTGTTTTTTATTTTCATGTGACTTATCTTTGAGTGAATTAATCGATTTTTCTTTTTCTTCGATATCTTTTATTGATTTTTCTTTTTTTAAAGTTAACGTTTCTTTAGACTCTAACAAATTAGCTAACGGTCTTACTTCATAAATTTCATTTAATAGTTGGATTTTCTTTTTGATTTCGTCATCAACTAAAAGTAACTGTTCATATTGCAGTTGTTTCTCTTTAAGTTGCGTTAATGCTTCTTCAAGTTTTAAATTATAATTTAAATTATTTTCTGCCGTGGTCACTTCATCTTTATATTTACTCTTTTTTTCTTTTATTTCTTGTTGTATTTTTCGTGCTTTTTCTTTAAATTCTGGTAATACTTTCATAATTCGATTTGTTTGTCTAGCATTGATTGTTTTATATTCAGTTAATAGTTCATCGTTAAATGTTTCAATATCATGCCAATTATTTTCTAACATATTGAATCTTTTTTCAATTTGTTCTCTAACTTCTTTTACGTCGTTACTCAAGTGTTTCTGTATTTCTTCAAAACGCTGACTATTAAAAAGTGTCCTTAAAATTTCTTGCTTCTCTGAGCTTTTAGATAGTAAAAATCTCTTGAATTCTCCCTGAGGTAATATAAAAAGTTGTCTGAATTGCTCAGCGTTTACGCCTAATAAATCTCTGATAAATTGATTACCCGTATTTATTTTACTCTCTCTGAGATTATATTCATTGTCTTCGTATTGGTATATTGCTAACTGGCCTAGCGTTTTATTTTTATTACCTTCTTTAATAAATGCACCTTGTCGCACAATCTTAAAAATATGGTCTCTTAGTTTAAATTCAAATTCTACAATCATAGGTGTCTTGCTATCTGCAAAATGACTTCTTAAATCACTCTCTTTTCTATCTTTAGTAGACGCTTCACCAAAAAGTGCATAGACAATTGCGTCAAAAACCATTGTCTTACCTGATCCAGTTTTACCACTGATTAAAAAAAGTTGATTATCTTTTACGTTATTAAAATCTATCATTTCTTTTAAGAAAGGTCCGAAATTATTTAAATTTAATGTTAAAGGTCTCATTTATTCAGATTCTCCTTCGAGCAAATCATTTAACACCTTAGCTACTGTTTTACTTTGAGTTTGTGTTAGTTCTTCATCAGTAATATTTTTATAGAATTTATCAATTATCGTTTCATCATCTAATTTTTGAATTTCATAGTTATCTTGATGAATGTGTGCACTAAAATCAAAAGTCTGGTTTGTAAGTGCCAATGTATTAGGATAAATTTGTTTTAAATGTACCATTGGATCACTGACATGAGACATATGTTTTAATTTGAAGTGTAAATAATTATCTTTATCTTTTACCTTTAATTTTTCTTGTATCGCGTCTTCGTAATCGCCTTCTACAACTTCTAATTGTCTTAAAGGCGCAATCGGTATGAATTTCTCTTTAATCGTATCTTCATTAATTTCAATGGTTCTATACCCTTTAGGTTGATCCACTTCTGAAAAAGAATATTGGAGTATAGACCCACTATAGCTTATAAAATCAGAATCTATGCTAAACGGATGGTGTAGATGACCCGAGCATAACTCTATCAAACTGTTGAAACGAATCAGCTTCTACAGATTCGACTGTCCCTATAGATAAAGGTCTCTCTGATTCTGAACGCACACCACCTTGTACAGTTAAGTGACCAATAAGAATATTGGTATTATTCTTATTTATATTATTACTCATATATTCAATAGATTTACTTAAAGCTTGTTGATAAGTTTCTATCGTATTATCTTTTAAAAAATGTTGAGTTTCATTAATTGTTGCAAACGGTAACGTATAAAAATCTATAGCCCCAATTGAAATAGGTACATTCATATCTTCAAGTTTTGTACGTATATATAAATTTGATTTTTCAAACCACTTGGAACCATAGTTCAATCGTTCTTTACTATCATGGTTACCGCTTATCATAATGAGCGGAATGCCCATCTCTAGATTCAAAGTATCAATTGTACTTTCTAATAATTGAATCGCATCTTTATTCGGATAACTCGTATCATATAAATCACCCGCAATGACTATGACATCCGGTTGTTCATTTTCCATTGCTTCTATAAAACGATTTAAAATATATGCTTGGTCTTCTAATAATGATTTACCATTTAAAATTCTGCCTAAATGCCAATCGGCAGTATGTATTACTTTCATTTTAACACCTCTAATAGAACGTTTGTTCGTATTTATATATTATAATATTTTTACTACTAAGACAAGTATAACCATAATGGCGATGAGACAAAAAGCTAATTTTTCTAATAAAATTTTGTCATATGACTCCAGAACACAAAGATGACTATAAAAAAAGACAATAGCTTCAGCGCTTATATAAGAACTACTTATCTTCATAAATGAAGAACTAATGCTTTAAAAGTTACATATAAAGGAATTTCCACTTCTTTCAACTACTGCCAATATAACAATTGAGGCTGAGACATGTATTTATGCCCCAGCCTCTACAAACTATTGAATTAACGTGCTTTTAAGCTTTTTATATTTATATAACATTGCTAAACGCCAAGGAACAATCATAGAAAAACCAAGTAAGAAAAACATGCCACCAATTTCTCCTGGGTCTATTTTATTGCTAATAAATATTTTAAGTAATGTACGTATTAACAGTAGTGAAATAAGAATGATAGGGAAAGCTTTAGAGCGTTTCATATATATTTCACTGCCCTGAGTTTCAAATTTAGATGTCCATATTAAAATTGTAGAAAACGCTATACCTAAAATAATACATTCTACAATTTCAAGACCAGTTAATCTAAAATATGGAACAACGTACATTAAAGCACCTGTTGCCATAAAAAATGGTGGTAATATAATTTTCTTTTCATTAACTGGAAAATTTTGCGCTTTCATTCGCACAAAGATAGCACCTAGTCCCATTATAAAAGCGAAAATTATAGAAATTACTAAATATAACACACTTACACCTTCTTTAAATTTCTATAAGATGATATTTACTTTCGATAGTATATCACTTAACAAAATATTAATCAGTATTTTTAATTCGTTTTCCACTATTTTCTCGTTTCTAACATTACATAGTATATATTAGCATTTTTAAATTAAGTAAATAACAACTATCAATATCTTTTCCCTCTATAAATAATAAATTTCTTATACTAAATATGCTTAACATCTATGCGAATAATATAATTTTTTCTATTGTTTTATTCTTGGGAAAGTGAAGTGCTATGACTAAAGCTTTGTGAGACTAAAAAATCTAAAACATACACCATAAAAAATGCCAACAAAGTCTTTAAGACTTTGTCGACAATGTGAATGAACCTTGGTAAAGGTTTATTCTATCATTTTTGCTCTATTGCACATGTGAATTAACACATGCTGATAATGCATCATTTAGTGTATATCTAAGATAATTCATATCATGAATTTGCATTGCGTTATGATATTTCTTAAAAGCTTCATCGTTCGGAAAGTTAATGTGCATATTAGCTAGTCGATCTAATACTTCTCTGTCTTCCATGTCATAAGCATCCTTCACTTATCGATACCTCCCTTATATATACACAATTATAACAAAAATCATATCACAATCAAATGTTTTCTGAATATTTGAAATATAAAGTTCACATTTTAATTATTGAATACTTTAGGGTTCGCGACATAAACATCTTGATAAAACTATCATTCACTTTGAAAATATTTAATATGGCTAAGGATTTAATGATTTAATCTTATTGTTAAAAAATAAAGGTTCAAACCAATTCACTTATTGGCTCGAACCCTTTATAGAACATTATTTTGTTTTTTTCATTTGATCTTGTTGATTTTTGTTCATCATTGTCATCATTTGATTTATTTTCTTTTGAGATGGTTTTTGACCCATTTGCATCATCATCATACGTAGCATTTCTTCGTTAATTGGTGGGTTCTTTTTAAGATAATCCATCATATATTTTCTTGCAAGGAAAAATCCACCGACTAGTCCTAGAATTAGTGCTAACACGATTAATAAAATTGCTAACCAAGTTGCCATTGTTTCACCCACTTTCCTATCCTAATGAATTTTACTAAAATTGGTGCTCCTTTTCAAGAGCAACTCAATTAATATATATTTTTTCAACCTTATGTATTATATCAATTACAAAATCAATTTGTAAATATAAGCTATGCTTTATATCTAATAATAAAAATTGGTATGAGAACTTTCGCTCTCATACCAACAATTTAAATAATTAATTATATTAATTAGAATGTTTGTATTTGATTCAATACGTTTTCTTTAGTGAAACCATATTTTTCAATTACTAAATCGCCAGGCGCACTTGCACCAAATCCATCAATTGCGATGACTTTGCCTTGTGTGCCGACATATTTATGCCAACCAAGTGGTGAAGCCATTTCAATAGCTACACGTTTTGTAATTGATGATGGTAATACTGATTCTTTATACTCAGCAGATTGTTGATCGAATGCATTCCAGTTAGGCATTGATACAACACGAACGCCTTTACCTTGTGCTTCTAAATCTTTTGCCGCATCTACAGCAAGATTAACTTCAGATCCTGTTGCTAATAATAAGAATTCTGCTTCTTTGTCAGATTCAAACACTACATAAGCACCTTTACGTACGCCCTCTTCAACTGTTTCTTTTGGTAAGTCCATTGTTGTAAGGTTTTGACGCGTTAATACTAATGATGTTGGTGTACTTTCTGATTCTAGAGCTACTTCCCAAGCCACACGTGTTTCGTTACCGTCTGCAGGACGAATCACATTCATATTAGGAATCGCACGTAAACCAGCTAATTGTTCGATTGGTTCATGTGTTGGACCATCTTCACCAACAGCAATTGAATCATGCGTAAAGATGAATGTTGAATTTAAGCCCATGATTGATGATAAACGAAGTGCTGGTTTTAAGTAGTCACTGAATACGAAGAATGTTGCACCGTATGGATGTAATCCACCATGTGCGACCATACCATTTACTGCAGCTCCCATTGCGAATTCACGCACACCAAACCAAATATTTTTGCCTTCTGGTGTATCTTTGTCAAAATCAGCCGCATCTTTTACGTTTGATTTGTTAGAACCAGCTAAGTCTGCTGACCCACCAAAGAATGAAGGTACTGTTTTACTTAATGCTTGTATTACTTCACCAGAATCAGCACGAGAAGCACCACTATGGCCAGCTTCGAAGTTTGGTAACTCATCTTTATAATTTACTGGTAATTTACCACTAATAGCTAGTTTAAATTCTTCAGCTAAATCTGAGTACTTACTGCTATATTCTTCAACAAGTTTATTCCATGCTTCTTCGTTTTCGTTAGCACGTTTTAGCATAGTTTGTTGGAAAATTTCATATACTTCTTCAGGCACATTGAAACGTTTTTCAGGATCTAAACCATAATTTTCGAAAGCTAATTTTCTTTCGTCTTCACCTAATGGCGCACCGTGCACACCATGAGAAGCTTGTTTGTTTGGTGCACCATAACCAATAATTGTTTTAACTTCAATTATTGTAGGTACATCATTAGACTTCGCTTCTTCAATTGCTTTATCAATTGCTTCGATATCATTACCGTCTTCAATTAAAATATGCTTCCAACCGTATGCTTCGAAACGACCTTTAACATCTTCAGAAAATGCTTTATCTAAATCACCATCTAAAGAAATATCATTTGAATCATATAAAACAATTAGTTTATCTAATTGACTATGACCTGCTAATGAAGCGGCTTCATGTGAAACACCTTCCATTAAGTCACCATCAGAAGCAAGTACATAAGTATAATGATCTACAACTTGTGCGTCATCTTTATTAAATTTACCAGCTAAGTGTTTTTCTGCCATTGCCATACCAACTGACATAGCGAAACCTTGTCCAAGTGGACCTGTTGTTACTTCAATGCCATCCGTATGTCTAAATTCAGGATGACCAGGCGTTTTAGAATCCCATTGTCTAAATTGTTTTAGCTCTTCTAATTCTAAACTACCTGAAACATGTAATAAACTGTATAATAACGCAGACCCGTGTCCCGCAGATAATACAAAGCGATCTCTATCAAAGAAATCTTTTGATTGGGGGTTAAAGTTTAAATGACGCGTCCATAAAGTATAGGCCATAGGAGCAGCGCCCATTGGTAATCCAGGGTGACCTGAGTTTGCTTTTTCAATAGCATCGATACTTAACGCTCTAATCGTATCTATCGCTAATTGATCTTTTTCTATATTCATCTAACATGACTTCCTTTCTTCTAGCAAGATTCAATACCATTATACATTAATTTTCTTCTATTTAACAAAAAAGTGATTTAGTTTTTATCTTCTTTGTCTTTAGAATCTAATATTTTTTTCACTTTATTAGGTGTAACATCATTTCCTTCTGAATCAATAATTCTAGTACTTTCAATTTGTTGCTTGAACTTGCCTCTAAATTCGTCTAAATAAGCTTTGCGCAACTTAGATTGCTCTTTGGCTTCAATTTGAGTAAGTCCCTGTTCTTTTTTCTTCTTTGCTAATTCATTAATACGTTCTAAATCTACGCTACCCTTGTTAGCCATAGTTAACCTCCGTAATTTATAATCTAGGAAAAATATAACAAAAAAGTGAGCGAAACTAAATCGTTTCGCTCACTTTATCCCTATTTACTATTAACATGCTTGCTTTCCCAAATCACTTCTATTTAAAAAATTATTTAACCGCTTGCTATAACCGGTTGTTGTTCGTGTTCGCTATTCTCTTCGATTTTCACATTGTATTGTTCGCTTTGTGCTGGTTCATGCGTTATTTGATGATCGGTCATTTCGTACGTCTGTTCTGATTCTGCATTGTTATGTGCACTTAAAATAAATAATGCGCTTAATAGCATCGTAACAAGTAACACTGTTACATACGCTTTTATTTGGTGTTTATATATTTTCAACATTAATAGCCACTCCTAGAACGTTTGTTTGTATTTACACCTTACCAGAACACTTGTTCCGAGTCAACAAGAAACGAACAAACGTTTGTAATATATATATATGCATGCTATAATAAAAACAAATTAATCTAGGGAGTGCCTACTATGAGAGAGTTAACAAAGCGACAAAGTGAAATTTTCGAATATATAAAACAAACAGTTCATTCAAAAGGATATCCGCCAAGTGTAAGAGAGATTGGTGAAGCCGTAGGATTAGCATCAAGTTCTACAGTGCACGGTCATTTATCAAGATTAGAAGAAAAGAGTTATATAAGAAGAGATCCTACTAAACCTCGTGCAATTGAAATTGTATCAGAACAATTAGGTGATACTTTAAATATGGAAGAAACTATTCATGTTCCTGTAATCGGTAAAGTAACAGCCGGTATACCGATTACTGCCGTAGAAAATGTTGAGGAATATTTCCCGTTACCCGAACACTTCACTTCAACTCATAATAGTGATATTTTCATTCTCAATGTCGTTGGAGACAGTATGATTGAAGCAGGTATCTTAGATGGTGATAAAGTAATCGTTAGAAGCCAAACAATCGCTGAAAATGGAGATATTATTGTTGCTATGACTGAAGAAAATGAAGCTACTGTTAAACGGTTCTATAAAGAAAAGACACGTTATCGCTTACAACCTGAGAATAGTACAATGGAACCTATCTATTTGGAACATGTAACTGTATTAGGTAAAGTTGTAGGCCTATTTAGAGAAATGTAATTATAAATTGAATCCTTTAAAAACACTCTCACAAAAATAAGAGATTGAGCAATGAGCTCAACCTCTTATTTTTTGTCTTTTTTATCTAAGACTTCTTTTACTTTTTCAAGTATATCTTCTGTTTTATCTTTTTTATTTGTTGTCATAACTTATTCATCCTCACAAATTATAAGATACCCTCTTATAACAATCAATAAACACTATCCACTGTAATTTTCAGTCCAATAAGGTTGTCTATCTTCATTAAAGTCGACACCTACACCTAATGTTTTGAATTCTTTTTTAGTATGTTCTTTCTATGTCCCAATGAATTCATTAAACCTTGGTGTGCATAAATGCTACTTGTTTGACCATAAGCTAGATTTTCACCTGCCGCATTAAAATCATGACCGTCAGCTTCTAATCTGTCGAATGGTGAATCACCTGATAAATTATCATGATCAAAATAATCATGCTCTGCCATATCTACACTATGTTTTCTAGCAGTATCAGAAATACTAGCCGAATAATTTAACGAGGCTAAATCACGTTGGACTCTCTCAGCGTTTACTAAATCAAAGTTTTGTAATTCGAAACTTTGCGCTAACCCTTCTGATGGTGCGGCGTATTGTTGTTGTAAGCGGTTTTCCATTTTTTCACTAACTTGTAAAAGTGCAGTTAAGTTATTGTTCTCATGTTTGTCGTAAAAAGCTGTTGTATAAATCTGATCATCATGGAAATTGTCGAATTCGTCATCTTGCACATCAAATTTTACATGACCTTTTTCTTTTTCAGTAATAGGTTCACCTAATCTATCTCTAACGACTTCTTTGGGTGTTCCATATTTAATTTTTGATTTTGATGAAATCACATTCTGATTACTATAAAGTGCATTTACTTTATCATCAATGTAACTCACCATCACAAATGATCTATAATCACCAGAGTAGTAAGTATGCCAATTTGTACCGTACTCACTAGAAGTCACACGTTGTGCGTCTCCTAACTTTTTGTCAACTTCATCTTTAGTCATGTTCATTTGAATATTATTCACAGCAAATTCTTGTTCACTCGGCACTTTCAACGCATCATCAGAAGTAGATTGTTCTGATGTCCAACCATCCACTTTTGATTTAAACTGTTGTTGTAACGATGTCATAGGAGCTGTTTCTTTGATTGGAACGACTAATACTATGATTAACAAAACAACTATATATAATAAAATTTTTCTGATTTTATACACCCACTATAAAACTAGTCTCTATCACCATTAAAAATAGAGTTTCTAACAATTACATAATCCACTTTTCTTAACGCATTCAAATCTTTGCCACCTGAATATGAAATTGAACTTTGTAAATCTTGTTGCATTTCTATTAAAGTATTCAGTAAAGAACCTTTGTGTTCAACAAACATTTTTTTACCTTCAACATTTTTGTGTTCGCCTTTTTGGAATTCAGAAGCACTACCAAAGTATTCTTTATACATTTTACCATCTAATTCAACAGTTTCGCCAGGAGATTCTTCATGTGCTTGCAAATAATGAACCCACCATTACCATTGATGCGCCAAAGCGAATTGATTTAGCGATATCACCATGTGTTCTGATACCACCATCAGCGATGATTGGTTTTCGTGCTTGCTTTACTACAATGGTTGAGTGCTGATAACTGCCAGCCACCAGTTCCAAAACCAGTTTTAATTTTAGTAATACAAACGCGACCAGGGCCTATACCTACTTTCGTAGCATCTGCACCGGCATTTTCAAGTTCACGAACGCCTTCAGGTGTACCCACATTACCAGCTATTACAAATGTCTCTGGAATATGTGCTTTTATATGTTTAATCATATTAATGACTGAATCTGAATGACCATGTGCAATATCAATTGTAATATAGTCAGGGATTATTTTTTCTGCTGCTAATTTTTCAACAAAACCGAATTCACGCTCTTTCACTCCTACAGAAATAGATGCGAACAAACCTTTATCTTGCATCCTTTTAGTAAATGGAATACGAGCTTCTTCGTCAAATCTATGCATAATATAAAAATAATTATTTTCTGCAAACCATTCTGCTAATTCTTCATTCATCACTGTTTGCATATTTGCTCGGTACTACTGGCAATTTAAAGTTTCTTGAACCAAATTTAACAGTTGTATCACATTCAGAGCGACTATCAACAATACATTTATTTGGTATCAGTTGGATATCTTCATAATCAAAAATTTTCATAATTTAACAAACCCCTAACATCTTTAATAAAACAATAATATAATGGTAAGATTTTCATGATGATTTTAAATATTATATAAGGAAAATACATGTTTTTACATCAGATTCCGAACAATAACTTTTTAATTTATCTTAACCAATTGATAATATACATTGTTTTACTATAAATGTAAACGAACTTGGGTCGTATTTACCAACTTGATTTTTTAATACCTGGAATTTGTCCTTTATGTGCATATTCACGGAAAGCAATTCTAGACATTGCAAATTTTCTGTAAACACCTCTAGGTCTTCCAGTAACTTTACAACGACGTGTTAATCTTGTTGGTGAGGCATCTCGTGGTAATTTTCTTAAAGCTTCATAATCTCCTTTAGCTTTCAATTCTTGACGTAATTCATAATACTGAGCGACTAACCGTTCTCTTTTTTGTTCTTTTGCTATTTTTGATTTTTTTGCCATTAATATAACTCTCCTTTTAAATCGTAATGATTTCGTTTTAAATCATAACACATCTATTTAATTAATCAAATAGAAAGTTCTAAATCCAACTCATTATTACAATTTGTTTGAATGAGATAATTCATATCTTCTTTAATGCATATATATTTTAGAAAAGTAATTGAAATTGAATAATTTATATGATAGAATTTTAAAGCGTAATCATTCCTGTTAAGAAAGAGGTGTCAACTTTGCGCGTAAATATTACATTGGCTTGTACTGAGTCTGGCGAGCGTAACTATATTACTACTAAAAATAAACGTAATAATCCCGAGCGTATAGAACTTAAAAAGTTCTGTCCAAGATTAAACAAATATACGTTACATCGCGAAACAAAATAATATGATGTTAGACCTTATCTTTTGAATACGACATATTTAAAAGTAATACAGAACTTAAATGATTTGTTAAGTTCCAGAAATAAAGGTGTTTCCATAATGGTGTCACCTAAGAACGTAGATAGGGAGTGGGACAGAAATCTAATTTTTCTAATAAAATTTTGTCGTCCCACCCCAAGCACAGCTGACTAGAACTGAAAAAAGCTTGATATAAGCGCATTTTCAATTCAGTCAGCCACTGCCAATATAAAAATGAGCCTGAGGACATATGCTATGTCCCAGGCTCTATTTCCTACGATTAGTCAAGTACTAGTATTTAAAAAAGGCATACTAAAATAGACCTTATGATTTTATTTTTTAAAATAAGGTGTTAATATATATTTGATTGTATGATTGTTTTAATGTGGGGACATTTGATAATCATATAACTTATTATTAGTAACTAAATAATGAATTGTTTTCAATAGGCGGTTCATACAAGCTACTATTGCAGTCTTATGAGATTTCTCATTAGGTTGCTTTCTTAATTTATAATAATAATCTACTATATGATTTTCAAAACGGTGTTGACCACGTAATATATTACATATAACCAAAAATAATAAACGACGTGCTTTTTTGTTTCCACGTTTATTAATTGTGTCTCTATAATGCGTTAACCCAGATTGATATCGTTTGATATCAATACCTACAAATGCGTTTAATTGTTTATGAGAGTGAAAGTTAGAAATATCTCCCAATTCTCCAATAATCATCGCCGCTGTTAATTCTCCTATACCTGGAATAGAAATAATATTTTGAAAGCAATTTAATTCTCGTGCTAAATCAATCATCTCATTATCTAGCTTATCCATCTGTTGAATAGAAAATTTTAATTGTTGAGTAATAATTTGAACTTTTTGGACTAAAAATGATTCTGCTTCTACATTTGGATAACTTTCATTCGCTAATTGAAGTAAAAGTGTTGAATACTTGTCTGCTTTTTCTAGAGACATACCTTTATTTGTTGAGTTAAGTATATCTAAAGTTAATGTGTGTGGGGCTTTTTGAAGCACAAAGTCTGGATGAGAAAAGCATTCCGCAATATTAAGGGCAATTATAGAATAGCGATTTTTAAAAAGATTTTCTAATCCGGGAAAAGTTTGATGAAGCACTTCAATCAATTCTATTTTTAAACGATTTTAATTATTTTCGATTTCAAGATGAAATCGAGCTCTTTCTCTTAATTCGAAATAAATAGAACTATCTGATTGTTTCATACTCTTTTTTGAAAGATTTGGTGCTAATAGAGCTAACTTGTGAGCGTCAGACTTATCCGTTTTCCAGGACCTTAAAGAACTTGTTTTAAACTTTGCTTCTAACGGATTAATTTCAACGAAATTAATATGATTTGTCTTACAAAACTTAGCCATAGCTCTTGAATAAATTCCAGTCGATTCAAATATGAGACACATATCATGAAATTGCTTCAAATATTTAAGTAAATGGTTAAATCCATTTTGGTTATTTTGCATTGTAAATTCTTTAACAAATTGCTTTTCAGAATAGTGGGCAATTACACTATCTTTTTTACTAATATCAATTCCTAAGTATTCGATATAAATCAAACCTCCTAAAAAAGTTTGAGAAGCGAAAACTTTACTTAACCTTTCTCATTTCACTTTCCTATACACGGTTTCAAGAACCCAACATACTACAATCGAATTTCAAAAGGCGAGAGTAAAGCTGATCAGTTTTTAGTACGGATTTAAAATCCAAGAGTCTGCTCGATCTACTTCTCTCTACAACTATAAAAAATAGCTGTGAAAAAATCTATCGTCATAGATTTCTTCACAGCTAATCTTAGTATGTTTTTTATATTCATTTTTATTGAGAGTATCTTTTTTTATTTCATTTTCTAAGGGCTTTTTCATAATAGAGATTCCTTTATTTTTATTATGAAACTTTAAATTTGATTAGATCATCACACAGAAATAAACCCTTTTGCCATGCATTCCATAGCTTTCAAATCTTATAGGTCATTAATAAGTGTTAATTAACATTTTACAACTTAATTGTCACTTTTAAATTTTTAAGCAGTCTTCTAATCAACCGTGAAACATCTTATAATAGAATAAGTATTTATTATTGGAGGAGAATTTTATGGAAAATCGCCACATGTCAGACGAGCAGAAAAGTCATATCATTAATTCAATAACGACAAAAACAAAAGACAAAAGTATTTGTAATTGTGAACAGCCTAAAATCGAAATTTTAAATGGGCATTATTTCGCGCCCTTATTAACAGCTTCATTAGGAAATGATGCAACGCCGTTAATTGCACTAATGTGCAATAATTGCGGTAAAATCCATTTTTATTCACAAAACTTTTTAGGAATTAAAACGAGATAACATAAAAAGGTAGCCTCCATTATATTGGAAGCTACCTTTAATTATAAATTCTGCTTTAAGGTTTTAAAAATCTTAGAAAGTTAATACCCATCATATTAACTTAGTCTGCTACTTCTAAATCTACATCATTGATATCAATACCTAATGCATTCGCTACGCCTTTACCATATTCACTATCAGCTTTGTAACAGTGACGGATATGACGGTGTTGAACTTCTAATGTAGTACCTTGCATTTCATTTGCAGTATTTACAAATATACGCTCTTGTTGCTCTTTAGATTGTAATCTAAACAAGCGACCTGGTTGTTCGAAGTAATTGTCATCATCTTGTCTAAAATCATATTCATATGCTTCGCCTTCAATTGGTAATCCAGGTTTTTTAAATTGTGGTTGATCTTCAAAAGAACCATCACTATTTGGATAATAGTGTGTGCCACCGCCTTGATTATTATCTAAAATTCTCATTTGACCATCTCTACTGAATGGACAAATATTTTCAACACCTACACCTTTAGGTTGGTTTACTGGAATTTGCCAATGGTTAGCACCCAGTCTGTAACGTTGTGTATCACCATATGAGAATAAGCGGCCTTGTAACATTTTATCCGGTGAAAAATCTAATCCTGGTACAATGTTTGTTGGCGCAAATGCAGCTTGTTCAACATCTTGGAAGTAGTTATCAGGGTTACGGTTCAGTTCCCATTCACCAACTTCAATTAGCGGATAATCACCTTTATACCAAACTTTAGTTAAATCGAATGGATTATCTTTATGATTTCTTGCTTGCTCTTCAGTCATCACTTGAATATATAATTTCCATTTTGGATAATCTTTATTTTCGATTGCTTCGAATAAATCACGTTGTGATGATTCTCTATCGTTAGCAATAACGCTTGCTCGCTTCCTCAGGTTGTAAGTTTTCAATGCCTTGTTGAGTTCTGTGATGGAATTTCACCCATACACGTTCACCTTTGTCATTGTACATTGAATAAGTATGAGAACCGAAGCCATGCATATTTCTAAAACCTTTTGGAATCCCTCTATCTGACATCAAGATTGTTACTTGATGTAATGCTTCTGGTAACGAAGTCCAAAAGTCCCAATTGTTTTGCGAACTACGCATATTAGTTCGTGGATCACGTTTTACTGCGTGATTAAGACTCGCGAATAATTTAGGATCTCTAAAGAAGAATACTGGTGTGTTATTACCTACTAAATCCCAGTTACCTTCATCCGTATAAAATTTCAAAGCAAATCCACGGATATCACGTTCAGCGTCTGCTGCACCACGCTCTCCGGCTACTGTTGAAAAACGTGCAAACATTTCTGTTTGTTTTCCAACTTCTGAAAAAATACTTGCAGAAGTATATTTTGTAATATCATTTGTTACTGTGAATGTACCAAATGCTCCAGAACCCTTCGCATGCATGCGTCGTTCAGGAATAACTTCTCTATCAAAATGAGCCATTTGCTCTAAAAAGTACCAATCTTGCATTAATAGTGGTCCTCTAGGTCCTGCCGTCATACTATTTTCTCTGTCCGAGACTGGCGCACCAAAAAGGCTTGTCAATTTTTTATCATTACTCATAAAAATTCCCCCTCGATTTTCTAAATAATAATAATTATTATCTAGCACTTATTTTAATGTAATATGATTTTAAAAGCAACAAAGTATCATTGAAATATGTGAAAGTTTTCTAAATATTTAAATATTTTATGAATTTTAAGTCACAAAAGGCATTGCTTGTATCACTTAAAAGCATTAAAATGGACTGTATATATAAAATTCAATAGATTATAGGAGATTTTTTATGGCACAAAATAATATGAATCGTGGTCTTAACTCTCGACATATTTCAATGATAGCAATAGGCGGCGCCATCGGTACTGGTTTATTTGTAGCAACTGGGAATGTTATATCTCAAGTCTGGTCCAGGCGGCGCAATATTGGCGTACTTGATTATTGGCGTAATGCTGTATTTCTTAATGTCATCTATCGGTGAATTAGCTACGTTTTATCCTGTTTCGGGGTCATTCAGTTCATACTCTACCCGTTTCGTGGATAGTTCATTAGGCTTTACGATGGGTTGGTTATATTGGGCAATATGGTTACTCGTAACGAGTGTTGATATCATTATATCTGCAAGCGTACTTTATTATTGGGATGTATTTCAATTCTTCTCACCAATGACGTGGAGTATTATCTTTTTATGTTTACTCTTTTTACTGAACATTTTTTCAGTTAAAGCTTTTGGTGAAACAGAATTTTGGTTGTCACTTATAAAAGTTATCACAATTGTTGTATTTATTGTGATTGGTGTATTAACTATTGTTGGTATCTTAGGTGGTAAAACATATGGTTTAAGCAATTTCACAAGCGGAGAAGCACCGTTTGTTGGTGGGATTTCAGGCTTCTTAGGCGTATTACTGGTCGCAGGTTTCTCTGTTGGTGGTACTGAGGTTGTTGCTGTAACGGCTGGAGAATCCTCCAATCCGCATCGTTCAATGCCTAAAGCAATTAAACAAGTATTTTGGAGAATTTTATTATTCTATGTATTATCAATAGCTGTCATATCAGCAATTATTCCTTATACTGATCCAATGTTATTGAACAAAAGTGAATCAGTAGCACAAAGTCCATTTACAATTGTATTTGACCGTGTAGGTATTGCATTTGCGAGCATCTGTAATTAACGCTGTAATTTTAACTGCATTATTATCTGCAGCGAACTCAGGTATCTATACTACGAGTCGTATGCTATTCTCAATGGCAGAAGATAAGCAAGCACCAAGATTCTTAGGTAAATTAAATAAAACTACAAAATTACCAATGGCTGCACTTTTTGTTACTTTTATCATTGTATTAGCTATAATTATTATCGCCCAATTCAAATCTGATATTATTTTCACATTACTTAATATCATTGGTTCTTTAGTCATTGTAATTTGGGGATCCAGTATTTTAGCACAAATAAGATTACGGTCAGCAATTAAAAAACAAAATAAAAATCCTGATGATGTACTTCCTTATAAAGCACCATTTTACCCATTAGGACCTATCATTGTAATTCTTGCTTTACTATTCTTATTTGTTGGAAATTCATTTGGTGCTGTAATGGCTCGTGATTTCGGAGCATTATTCCGAAATATTTTCCCTATGGTGATTTTAGCTATTGTTTACTTTGGTCATAAGTATTTCAAAAAAACTAAAATTGTTAAACTTGAAGAGTTGGATTTAAAAAGTCACGATTACAGTTAATGTCTTAGCATTGATGCACAGAAGCAATTATTTGTTTCTGTGCATCAATGCTTTTTCTTTTATAATAAATCGTGTTTATTGAATTCAACACATATTCAAATCTATAAGGCGATGATATTTTCAGTTGAAGAGAAATATAGTATAATGGATTATAATAATAAACGTAACTTAGAGGTGGAAATTATGATTGGACAAACGAATTTATTTGACGATATTTTAGAAACTGAGGAACGCTTCGTTATTGTTGTGCAATCACTTGAAGATAGACATAACCGCTTAATTAAACGCACATTAAGGGAGTATAGTAGTTTAGACCATTCACAAATGGAAAGTCTTTTTAACCATCTTAAAGATTTATTTCTCGAAGAAGATTTTGAAGAGAATCAATCCGCATTTTCTATTACAGTCTACACAAATTTAGATTATGCGACTGATCAGGTATACGCGCATGTTAAACGACATCGCGGTAAAAATGAATGGACACATACAGCAAAATAAATACGTAAACGAACTTTAGACGATTGCTCTATTCATAAAACAAATCACCAATTCAATGGCTTGATATGCCAAGGAATTGGTGATTTTTTAAATTGAACAAATATAAACTAAACTTAAATCCAAGCCTATTTTATTATTTTTTGTAACGTATGTGGAATGCCATTATCAATATTACTTAAAGTAATTTCATCAGCTACAGCCTTCACAGCGTCATTTGCGTTGTCCATAGCTACTGCATAGCCTACAACTTCAAGCATTGATATATCGTTAGAACTATCACCAAATGCGACGACTTGTGCTATATCTATATCCAATTTCTCACATAGAGCAATAATTGCATTTCCTTTAGATACGTCTTTTGTCATAAATTCTAAAAAGTAAGGTTTGCTTGTTGTAACATCTACAGCTTCATTGAAACTGCCATCTAATTCAGTGTTAATAGCTGAAACTTTAGAAACATAATCAACGCCCATAATTTTAGGCACATCTGATTGAATATACGCCTTTATATCAACTACATGCTTCATTGGTAAACCAGTAAGCTCTGATTCAATGTTCATGTATTCGTGTTCACCTTCATATATGATGTGACCATCTTGATAAGTTAAAACAAACAATTCATGTTTTCTACAAAAATCTACAATTAAATCAAAATTTTCTTTCGTTATTGCTCGGCTCACTTCAACCGCTTCATCACGAACATTGATTGTTTGACCACCATTGTAACTAATCACATAACTATTATGTCGATCTAACTCTAACAATTTCGCAGTGGGTAGCATACCTTCAGTTGGACGACCTGAAGCTAAAATAACTTTATACCCTTGTTTTTGTATCTCAATTAAATAAGATTCTGTCTCAGGGCTGACTTTATTTTCAGCATTCATCAACGTATCGTCCATATCCATTACTATTACTTTATATTTACTCATGTTGCCTATCTCCTTTCAACATCTTCATTCTATACTACACCAAATTAAAGATGTTGGTACAATACTTTAGTTTCTACACCAGATTCGTTGATTGTAACAAGTTCAGATCGGCAACTTTCAAATTCATGCTTTAATTCTCTTACCAACTCACCACTACGTTCAGGTGCAATTAAATTTAATACTGTAGGCCCTGCACCACTTATTACTGTCGCATAGGCTTGGTACTGTTTAGCAATCGCTTTAATCGATTGGAACTCAGGTATTAAATGCTGTCTATAAGGTTCATGGAAGCCATCTTGCTCCATCATCTTGCCGGCAAGTTCATAATTATGCTGTATGAGTGCACTAATCATCGTATTACTTATTGCACTGTTTTGAACCGCTTTTTTGTGTGAAAAAGTATCAGGCAACGCATTTCTTGAGTCAGTTGTCTTCAATTCATATGATGGAATTGTGATAATAATATCTACTTTCGGTGTGTCAATATAAGACACATCTGTAACCTTTGTATCTGGATTATAATACCCGAGTACTAAACCACCATATATCGTAGGTGCGACATTATCAGGATGCCCTTCAAATTCTGTAGCAAGTTGAAGCAATTCATACTTAGACAATTCTATATCACCAAAATAGTTAGCAATATAAAGCGCACCTACCAATGCAGAGGCTGAAGAACCTAATCCTCTCGCTAATGGAATTTCACTTCTCATTTCTATATCTAAGTTGGGTAAAGTAACGTTATACTTACGCGCAACCTTTTGAGCAACTTGGAAAATATAGTGACTGTCATCAGTTGGTAATCCTTCAACATTTGGGCCGTTATGGTTAAATGTCCAAACATTATTCTTACTTACTTTCACATCTAAATATAAAAATTTATTTAAAGCCATTCCTATAGAATCAAAACCGACACCTAAATTTGCAGTAGATGCCGGAATTTTTAAATATAACCTATCGCTCATGCTATAGTGCTCCTTTGATGTAGTCTAGAATACTCTTTCTATCATTTGGTAAAGGTTTAATAGGGTTATCTAATAAAGAAATTGCAGTGTCAGGATCTTTTAAGCCATTACCTGTTAATACAGCTACTACCTTTTTACCTTTTGGTAGTTTTCCAGAACGGTGTAGTTTAATTAATCCCGCGATTGAAGCATTACTTGCGGGTTCACTAAAGACGCCTTCTTTTCGTGCCATAAGTTGATATGCTTCTAAGATTTCTTCATCAGTTACACTGTCGACTAATCCATTAGATTCATTCAATGCATTTGTCGCTTTATCCCAACTTGCGGGGTTCCCTATTCTAATTGCTGTTGCAACTGTATCAGGATCCTTCACTACTTTGTTTTGTACAATTGGCGAAGCACCTTCAGCTTGGAATCCGTACATGTTAGGTAATTGCGTATCATGCTTGTCGTGATATTCTTTAAAACCTTTCCAATAAGCCGAAATGTTTCCAGCATTACCTACTGGTATAGATAAAATATCAGGGGCAACACCGTCCAATTGTTGAATTACTTCAAAGGCACCTGTTTTTTGACCTTCAATACGGTATGGATTCACTGAATTTACAAGTGCAATTTCACCATTTTTAGCAACTTCTTGAACAATTTCTAAAGCTTCATCGAAATTGCCTTCTATTGAAACAATTTCAGCACCATACATAACAGCTTGAGATAATTTGCCTAAAGCAATTTTCCCTTCTGGTATTACAACGATTGCTTTTAAACCAGCACGTGCAGCGTATGCTGCAGCTGATGCTGATGTATTACCTGTAGAAGCACAAATCACTATTTTTTTGCCTTCTTCTTTTGCTTTGGCCATAGCCATAACCATACCTCTATCTTTAAACGAACCTGTTGGATTTGCACCTTCATACTTCACATGTAATTCAATATCAAGCATCTCTGACATGTTCTCACAGTAAATTAAAGGGGTATGTCCTTCATTTAATGTTAACTGTGGTGTTGCTTCATTTACGGGTAAATATGATTTAAATTCTTCTACTAATCCTTGCCATCTTTTCATAAATATTAAACCCCTTCTACTGGATAAATTTTCTTAACAATATAACCTGACTCTGTAATAGAGGTCTCTGGTGCTTCATCGATACCAACGATGACTATACCTACAGTATGCGCATCACGCTCTGATACTGATAATGATTTATGGAAAGGTAATATACTTTTAATTTGAGTTTCAACTTTGTTTATTTCTTCACCATCTGTTTGGACTACTAAGTAATAACTTTCTTTATCTTTAAACGAAATTGTATCCTCGTCATCCATCATTTCTTTTGTTTCTGCAGTTTTCAATTCAAAGTGTGGTGGTAATGTATGCAAATTCGTTTCAAAGTTTAATGTGACATTCAATAAGTCACTTACTACAGCACTACCTGTAGCTAAACTACCCGCACCTTTACCATAAAACATTGTTTCACCGACAGCATCACCGATAACATAAATTGCATTGAATTCATCTTCAACTGAAGCTAATTGATGCGATTTATTAACTAGTGTTGGCGCTACAGAAGCTTGTACTTGGCTATTTTCATATGTACCTTTACCAATTAATTTGATTTTATATCCTAATTCATCGGCTACTTTAATATCTGAAAGTTCAACGTCACTAATACCATGTCTATCTACATCAGCTAAATTGATGACTTGGTTAAATGATAAATAAGACGTAATTACTACTTTTCTTGTCTGCATCGATGCCTTCAACATCATCAGTAGGATCTGCTTCAGCAAAACCTAATCTTTGCGCTTCGTCTAAAGCATCTTTAAATGATGTTTCTTCTTGTGTCATTTTACTTAAAATAAAGTTTGATGTTCCATTTAAAATACCCATGAATTTACTGATATTATTTGCATTTAAACCGTTATTTATCGCATTGACGATTGGTATACCACCCGCAACACTTGCTTCATATTTTAAAGCTACATCATTTTTTTGAGCTAATTCTTCTAATACATTCAAGTGAACTGCCAATAAATCCTTATTTGCTGTAATAACATGTTTTTTCTCGCTTAAAGCACGTTTCAACCAATCTACTGTTGGTTCAATACCACCCATGACTTCTACGACGATATCAATTGAATCATCATTTAATATTTCATCAATGTCTTCCGTCAAATGATACTTCGAAACATTTATAGGTCTTGAACGACTCTTGTCGCGTACCAAGATATGTCTAATATTAATATCTTTGTTCATTGTTTCTTTAATTTGTTCTCTATTCTCTTCAATAATTTTTACTACACCTGAACCTACAGTACCTAAACCGAGCAGGGCTACATTTAATTCCTTCATAAATTCATTCCTCCGATTGTTCTTCTAAAAAATACAATTGTACAGTTGAAAAATACTTGAATATGGTATAGTATAAATTCATTCATTATTTTTGTAAAGCTTGAAAATCTAAATCGTATATCTATCCTATCACTCTCGTGATAAAAACTAAACAAAATTTTCTGATTTTTTAGAAAGGTTGTATGTCACTATGAAAGTTTCAAAATTTGGAGGAAGTTCTGTTTCTAATGCAGAACAAATAAAAAAAGTATTAAATATTGTTAATTCGGACGAAGATAGAAAAATCACTATTGTTTCTGCACCAGGGAAACGACATAAAGAAGATGTGAAAACAACTGATTTATTAATTCGTCTATACGAAAAAGTAATTGATCGTTTAGACTATATTTCTAAAAAAGAAGAAATCATTCAGCGCTATGCCGATATTATTCATGAATTACATATGAGTGATACATTACTATCTACGATTGATCAAACACTAGAATCTTACATTGCTACATTAAAAGACAAACCTTCTCGTTTGTTAGATGCTTTATTATCTTGTGGAGAAAACTTTAATGCTCAATTGATCGCTGAGTATAATAACAGTCAAGGCATCCCTACCCGTTATATTTCGCCCGGAGATGCTTGGCATAACTGTTACAGATTTACCCCAAAATGCCCAAATCTTAGATCAATCTTATGAAGCATTGTATAAATTAAGAGCATATGATGAAAAATTAATTATTCCCGGTTTCTTTGGCCTTTCAAGACAAAATTACATTGTTACATTCCCACGTGGCGGTTCTGATATTACTGGAGCAATTGTCGCTAGAGGTGTTAGAGCAGATATATATGAAAACTTTACAGATGTATCTGGTATTTTCAGAGCCAATCCTTCTATAGTAAAAGATCCTGAAGTGATTGATGAAATTACTTATAGAGAAATGCGTGAACTTTCATACGCCGGCTTTGGTGTCTTCCATGATGAAGCACTGCGGCCATTGCATAAAGATAGAATTCCTGTCGTCATTAAAAATACGAATAGACCTAATGATATAGGGACATATATTCGTCATGATAGAGAAATAAACTCTAATAACGTTGTCAGTGGTATTAGTTGTGACAAAGACTTCACAGTACTGAACATCAAAAAATACTTAATGAATAGACAAGTTGGTTTTACACGTAAAATATTAGGTGTACTTGAAGATTATGAGATTTCATTCGATCACATGCCTTCAGGTATAGACAGTATCAGTATCATAATGCGTTCAAAAGAAATTCAACATAGAGAAGAGCAAGTCTTAAACGATATTCGCGAACGTTGTGATGTTGATGAGTTGAGTGTAGAGCACGATTTAGCTGTACTCATGATCGTAGGAGAAGGTATGCATAGAATTGTCGGCACAGCCAATACAATAACGCATGCGCTTGCCGAAGCTAATATAAATTTAAAAATGATGAACCAAGGTGCTTCGGAAATATCTATCATGTTCGGTATAGATGTAACAGATGCAGAAAAAGCGGTTAAATCAACATATGAATACTGCTATAATGGTCAATGTTTAAAAATCTAACACGATGCATTCATAAATATTAAATAAAGAAATCCTTCAAATCAAATGTGCTTTAGTTAAAAGACTGACATTCTGATTTGAAGGATTTTATATTGCTTTCTTTTCTGAAATTAATGCTTGGTTAATACGTTCATCTCCAACAACTAAGCGTAAGATAACGAATTGATAATAACTTAATGAATCAATGACACTTCTATAATTAGGAATTTGATGATAATCGATAGGATCCAACAATTCATACATCAAGACGATTTCTGGTTTAACATAATCTACATCCCATTTGATTGAATGGAAATAAATATGTTTCTCAGGCATCCTAATATTATGATTCCATCTAAACATCCAATCTTCATCTTCTACATCATAAACAATAATCGTCATGATGATATCTTCGTTATCAAAGATATTAGCGTGTGTCACTTTAGGAAAATCAATTTTCGTGAAATCTGACGTTGAGGATGTGCCATCATATAGCACAGATTTAAATGTTTTAGGTATATATTTTAAAACTTCCCCTAAAAATTTTCTTTCAACACTTATGTCTACTTTTCCATTTAAATTAAATTTATCATGCAAAAATAATTGTTTAGCAACTTCACCATTATATTTAAATAAACTAGCTACATTTTCATTTAGCGTCTCTACAATTTGTTTAATATTATTATTTTTAGTATCTGGCAAATGAGCACCTCCTATTCAAAGTAAGCGTTTCCAATAATATTCATTATATAATTTGTAGAAGCGTTTTTCAATGTATAAAACATGAAAATGTGAAATAAAACACATTTAATTTTAAAAATCACCTATATGTATAAAATCATGTGCTAATCTGGTATTTAAAAATTCAGGTCTATTAATAAGCAAAAATTGATCAGCACTTTGTATTAGCGCAACTTGAATTTCAGCTACTTCAGGTATAGTCTGATATAATGAATTATCTGCCATATAAGGCATAGTAGCAAAATACCGACTAATACGATATTTTGAAAATGTTTGAGCAACATCTGTCCCTACTATAATATGATATTCACTGCTAACCACACCATTTGATAATATAATATTAAAATTTGTATGTTTAGCTACATATTTAATAATATCCGTAGAATAACTAATCACTGAGATTTTAATTCCATTATAAAATAATTGATCAATTATTTTATAAGCAACAGGATGATTATCAAATGCGATAATTTCATTTTCATTGATCTTCTCAGTAATTTGCTCGAGATAACTTTTAATAGCACTCAAATTGTCGTCCTCCATCTACACTATTTATATTGCGCATAATTTATTATATCTATTTATAGTCATAAGTAAAACTATAAATCATTGTTCAAACGTTCACTTAGTTAACTTTTATTATAGGAATAATCACACAAATAATAACAATTGTTATTAATAATGATTTTATTGTATTTTTTATAACAATTTAATAAATACAATTTGTACTACTTTAAAGAAAGGCGTAAAATAAACCTTGTTAAAAATTAAATTAAGATTAGGATGATACACATGTTTTTAATTTCTATTTTACTTATAATAATTGTTCTATTAATTATTATTGTATTTATAAATCATCACCTTATGAAACATAAGCTTGATACTGAAATATATTCTAAGAATCAATTAGTTAATAAAATCAGTATGGTTACGAGTGAAAACACATACTTAAAAAATCAGATGTTAGATATTGATGCAAATAACGATACATATCATCATGGATTAAGAAAAGCCAAACAGGATTTAAATGAAATTTTATCACAATACAAAACAGAAACTAAGATTAAGTTTTATGACATCATTGCTACAAGTAATCTTGCAGTAAAACATCCGTTATTTGAATATGCAAGAACATTCGATTATATCGTGATAACTGATAAAGGGCTCTTCAACATTAATGTTAAAAATTGGAAACAAAAAACGTTCTACCATTTTAATGTAGACTCTAACTTAGAATCTTTATCTAATAATGAAGACACAGTAAATCAAACTGTCGGTCGCTACATTGCGAATCAATATCATTCACAATTTCAAACAACACGAAAAACAAGTTATACATTTATAGAACGTATCAAAAATAACTCAGTGATTTTTGAATTTTATAATTATGATCCATATGAACAATCTTCTCAAAATGCCAAAGTATTAGAAGATAAAATAAATGAACACTTAAAACGTCAAATCAAGAGTATAGGACTTGTTTATTTTACAGATGGTAGTGTGAATATCATAGATGGACCAACAATTAGAGGAGATTACGCAGAAACCGTCTCTTCAAAATCATCTTTAAAAGAAGTCATTGGTGAAACACTAGCATCTTCAAATGAATCATTAACTGAAGAACAATATAATAAATTAGTGAATCATATGCATTAATCGATATTACTAGAAAGAATAGTGGCAAAAATAAAAAGGTAGCTCCCTAAAATGGGAAGCTACCTTTTATTTTGTGCACAAAGTCACATGATTCCTTTTAGCATTTATATGCATACTTTGTACAACCACGTTCGGTTGATTACTTTAACTCCAAATATTCTCATTGTTATTTTTTGCTTGTTGTTCAGCTTTTTCAAATACGTCTCTGTATTTACCATTAGGTGCATAATATTTTTCTTTAGCTAAACCTTTTTTTATTAATTCTTCATTAAACATTGTATGCTTATCTAACCATAAATAAGCTAATGTTCTTCCATATTGATCTTCTTGTTCTTTATCATATTCCAAAAAAACGTCTTTGTTTGTCAATTGTGCTTTAGAATAATCAGAAGCTTCTTTACCATATGGTTGAACTGGAGTATCAGGTTTAACTGTTTCTGGCGTGTCCACTCCGATAAGTCTAACCTTCAGTTCTTTGTTATTGTCATCTTTGGCAACCAAAGTATCACCATCAACAACACGTTCAATGTGCACTTCCTCAGTTTCGTTAGGTCCAGAATCTGATTTTGATCCATTATTTTGAAAAGGCCCTGTTCCATTTATAAATTGAAACGCAAGTACACCTAACACAATCACACTAACAACTAATATCGTCATTTTTTTAGTCGATTTCACTGTTGCACCTACTTCTTTTGAATTGTCCAAATTATCATATAGAAAATCAATTAAGCCGTCAAGTTAGCGTAGTCCACAATATTTTATACTTTAATTCAAATGACAAAATTCTGTTATAATATTCAACGTAATTATAATGACGAATAATAATATTTTATTTTATATCACTGATAAACTCGTGCTATAATACATTAGATAGGAGTGAACAAATTGAGTATATTTAAAGAGAATATGATTACAATCATCGCAGTGATTATTGCAGTGATTGTAGGACTCATATTACAAAATCAATTTCAATTACCGTTAATGGTATCGGCAGTCGTAGCGATTTGTTTAGGTGTCCTTATTGGTTTCATTGTTTTTGTTATCCAAGCAGTCGTAACGAAATATAAAAAGAAATAACCTTTACTGCCGCATATCAAATGCGGGCAGTTTTTTTATGTATCATTTTAATACGTATTAGCAATAGAACGATAAGAAATAAAATTTTTCACTTTAGTTTACATAACTATATTATAGTAGTTTTAACATCTTTCTTAAATTATCGTCGTTACTTTATAGATCCTTTTCACAAAATAAAAAAGTCGAGTAAAAAGTTAAAACTTCATACTCGACTTTTTTATTTTAAGTATTTTTTATGAATGTCAGTATAGCATTAAACTCTTCTTCATTCGATGAGTATGTGCGTTCCTCAACTTCTCGTACTGTAGCATTTAGTAACTGATAACCCGCCACTTCATCATCTTCTAAAAATGCATTAATACTACTCTCTAATTCTTTTAATGATGCCGCTCTCAATGTACTTAGTTTAATCTTGTTCATCTACCCATCCCCTTATCAAGATAAATAATATTTATTAGTTACATATTACTACTTATACATCATACATACAATTAATAATACAATAGCTTCAAATATTAATGTGCATTATAATGCTCTTTGTTGACTCTTATAATCCTTTTATCTTAAAATTAAGTTTCAGTTTATAATGATTGAGGTGATTATTTTCTTCAAATCAAAAGAAGCGCGTGCATTTATTATATACTTTGGAATATGTCTTACTTTATTTACATTATATTTATTACCTTTCGTGCACGCGATATTCGGTTAATATAGGTGTATCACTACAATTATATTATCTCAACAAACAGCCCCAAATAACTCAAATCGAGTTATTTGGGGCTGTTCTTTATTAATAATGTTTTAACGTAAGATGTTATTAAAATAGCTAAGATTTGCATGAGTAATATAATTAATATGTGTCGCTTCTTTAGACAACATATCCTGTGATTTAATTAATTTTTGTATTTGCAAATCATTTTTATGCTTGTTTTTCATCTGACTTTTAGTAATAAAGTGGGCTAAAAATGGTATAACTATAAAAGTGATTATCCAGTTTGGAATTTAAAACCCGCACCAAAAACACTTCCTAACATTAAATCGGTGCAAAAAAACAACCCGAGATCATTCATTCAGAATGACCCGAGTTGTTGATATTACTGATATTATCCCTCTTGTTTAGCACCTAGTATTCTTTAAGGTATTGTTCTCTTTCCCATTCAGAAACTTGTGTTCTATAATAATCCCACTCAATTGATTTAGAGTTAATAAATTGATTATAAATATGATTGCCTAAAGCTTCTTTAATTGGTGCGTTATTTTTCATTGCTTTAACAGCAGTGTATAAAGTTGAAGGTAAATCTTCTATACCAACAGCTTCACGTTCTTCGCGATTCATTTCATAAATGTTTTGGTTAACTGGTTCTGGAACTTCTAGTTTATTTTTAATACCATCTAAACCTGCTTCTAAAAGTGCTTGCTAATGCTAAATATGGATTGGCAGCTGGATCTACTGAACGTACTTCAACACGTGTAGATAATCCACGAGAAGTTGGTACACGGATTAATGGTGAACGGTTTTTACCACTCCAAGCGATATAACATGGTGCTTCGTAACCTGGAACTAAACGTTTGTATGAGTTTACTAAAGGATTACATACAGCTGTGAAACCACGTGCGTTTTTCAAAGTACCTGCTATGAAATGATAAGCATCTTTCGTCATTTGCATATCGCCATCTGGATCATAGAATGCGTTCTCTTTGCCCTTGAATAATGACATGTTAAAGTGCATCCCACTACCATTAACACCGAATAAAGGTTTCGGCATGAATGTCGCATGTAGATTATGTTGACGTGCAATTGTTTTTACAACAAGTTTAAATGTTTGAATGTTATCACAAGCTGTAATTGCATCTGCATATTTAAAGTCTATTTCATGTTGACCTGGTGCGACTTCATGGTGACTCGCTTCAATATCAAAGCCCATGTCTTCAAGTTCTAATACAATATCACGACGACAATTTTCACCTAAATCTGTTGGTGCAAGGTCAAAGTATCCACCATTATCATTTAATTCTAATGTTGGTTCGCCTTTTTCATCTAATTTAAATAAGAAGAATTCTGGCTCAGGCCCCAAATTCAAATCTGAGAATCCTAATTCTCTCATATTTTCTAAGACACGTTTTAAGTTTGAACGTGGATCACCTTCAAATGGTGTATGATCTGTTTTATAAACATCACAGATAAGTCGAGCAACTTTTCCTTGTCCTGCTGTCCATGGGAAGATAACCCATGTATCTAAATCTGGGTATAAATACATATCTGACTCTTCAATTCGAACGAAACCTTCAATTGAAGAACCATCAAACATCATTTCATTATCTAATACTTTTTCTAGTTGGCTAACCGGTACTTCTACGTTTTTAATTACGCCTAGAATATCAGTGAATTGTAAGCGTAAATATCTTACGTTTTCTTCTTTAGCAAACTTATGAATGTCTTCTTTAGTAAATGTACGTTTTGGCATTGTAAATGTCCCCCGTTAATATTATTTGATAAAACGTGATAAGTCACCACGATTTATCGGTATTGCTTCTCGTTGTGGTTTCTGGGTAGCTTCAACTATCATTTGTTTTCTTGTTTCTTGTTCATCATCAGAAAGATGACTTTGCTCTTCATTAAGAATTTGCTTAATACCCTTGATATTAAATCCTTTTTCAATCAGTTTTTTAATTTCTAAAAGTCGTTCCAAATCATTTAATGAAAAGAGCCTCTTATTGCCTTCTGAACGTTGTGGTTTAATCAGTTCATGTGTTTCATAGTAGCGAATTTGCCTTGCGGTTAATTCACTCAATTTAGTTACAACACTGATAGAGAATACAGGCATATTGCGTCTTAATGTATCGTTTGACTTCAATTCCCTCACCTCTATTTTTGAACTTGTTCTAAATTTAGCACAATTTTTCAATAATTTCAAAAATATGTAAGGTTTCCTCACATATCCTTTGAACCCTTGGTATCACTAACGTGCGTCTTATCAACATTTATAAATCATATTAATTTTTAGAAAATTCCTTTAATTTGTTCAAAAAAATCCATATATTTTATCTAAATTCACATCATTAGCAAGTATATTACTTCAAAATGTGTGTTTGATAGAATACATGGATTTTAGCTTCCTTTTATATCAGTTGCTGTGATTTAAGATTTGCTCGCAGCTCTTGTTACTGCCAATTTCACATGCTCGTAAGTTAAGCCACCTTGTACATAGGCTTCATATGGTGGTCGAATTGGACCATCAGCTGATAATTCAATAGACGAACCTTGGATAAACGTACCGACAGCCATAATAACATCGTCTTCATAGCCTGGCATAGAAGCAGGTTCTGGCTTAAAGTGCGCGTTAATCGGTGAAGCTTGTTGAATACTTTGGCAAAATTGAATCATTTGCTCTTTCGTATCAAATTCAACTGTTTGTATAAGATCCGTTCTCGGAACATCATATCTTGGTTTTGTATGCATGTTCATTTTTTCTAATAGTAGACTCGTAAACAATGCGCCTTTTAAACTTTGGCTAACAACATGAGGTGCTAAGAAAAAGCCTTGGTACATTTCTTGTAATGAGTTAAGAGAGGCACCCGCTTCTTTACCTATACCAGGTGCAGTTAAACGGTATCCACATCTAGCAACCAAGGATTCTTTGCCGGCAATATAACCACCAATTTTAGCTAAGCCACCACCTGGATTTTTAATTAATGATCCGGCAATTAAATCTGCACCACATTCTATCGGTTCACGCGTTTCAACGAATTCACCATAACAATTATCTACAAAAATAATCACGTCCGGATACTGTGATTTTATTGTTTGAATTGCGCGCTCAATCACTTCTAAATTAAGAGAAGGTCGTTGATCATATCCTTTAGAACGTTGAATTGCAATAACTTTGGTTTGTGGTTTGATTTGATTCATTACTTCTTCTATATCTATATCATCATCTTTTAAATCAACTTTATTATAACTCACGCCGTATTCTTTCAAACTTTCAATACCATTTCCATTTATGCCAATAACCTCTAATAAAGTATCATAAGGATTTCCTGTTATATATAACAGCTCATCACCATATTTTAATGTGCTTTGTAAAGCAATCGTTATCGCATGGGTACCTGAAATAATTTGCGGTCTGACAATAGCATCTTCTGCTTTAAAAACATGAGCATAAATTTCTTCTAAATGGTCTCTACCAAAATCATCATAGCCATAACCAGTAGTGCCTTGCAAGTCATTTTCAGTTGCTCTAACCGCATGAAATGCATCTAATACTTTTTCCTGATTAACATATGCTGTTGCCTCAATGTTTCTGAAATATGGTGCTAACGTTTCTTCTGTATTAGCAATCAGCTGTTTCATATCTTCCATTAATCATTACTTCCTTCTATTCTTTTTTATATCCTTTAATTTCATATGTCGCATCATCTTCATTAAATATTAATTCTGAGACAAGTGTATGCTGTTTGAGAAAATATAATCTATCCGCATTCGCACTTGGTATGGTTTCTTCATAATATGTGAGTGTTTTTTGCACTTGATCAAATAGCAATTGTTTTACTTTGTCTATATCTGCTTCATCTCGACTAGAAACAAATACCGATGGCTTATTCGTTGTCGGCGTCGCACCTTCATGTAAATCTTTTTTATTAAATATAATCGCTTGCGGAATTTGTGCCATATCTAAATCTGCAATAATTCCATTCACAGTATCATATTGCGCTCTATACTCAGGATGACTACTATCAACGACATGTAATAATAGATCCGCATTTTTTGCTTCTTCAAGCGTTGATTTAAAAGCTGCAATTAATGTCGTTGGCAGCTTTTGAATAAATCCAACTGTATCTGAAATAATTAAGTTAAACCCATCATTTATCTGGATTTGTCGTGTTTTAGGGTCAAGTGTTGCGAATAATAAATTCTTTTCATATGTTGTTTCATTGGCAAGCATGTTAAACCAAGACGATTTACCTGCGTTCGTATAACCTATGAGTGCAACTTGGAAAACATGGTTCTGTTCACGTTTATTACGATAACGTTCACGATGTTCAACCACTGTTTCTAATTGGTGTTTAATTTCATTCATTCTCGTTCTAATATGACGACGGTCCATTTCTAGCTTCGTTTCACCAGGGCCTCTTGTCCCAATACCGCCACCTAAACGTGACAAACTACGTCCATGCCCTTGCAATCTTGGCATTAAATAATCAAGTTGCGCTAATTCAACTTGTAATTTACCATCTTTACTGCTTGCTCTTAATGCAAAAATTTCTAATATTAATTGCGTTCTGTCGATAATTTTCACATTTAAATTTCCATTTAGCGCTTTTGATTGTGCTGTTGTTAATTCATCATTAGCAACAACGACATCGATATCATGATATTCAATATACGCTCGAATATCTTCTAATTTCCCTTTACCAACATAATATTTTCTATCAAAATGCGTTCTGTTTTGAGTAAACTGTTCTTGAACGTTTAGTTGACACGTTTCTGACAATGATGCTAATTCTTCCATTGTCGACTCAAAATCAAATTCATCATCATTTTGAGCATGTACTCCAACTAAAATAGCTGTTTCTAATTCTTTTTTTGTATTATAAGTTTGTTGTTGGGTCATAACATGCACCTCTTTTCTTAGCTATTCTATCATAGTGTATATATAAAGACTACAGCGCCAATTTATGTTAGATTATTTATAAGAGGTGAATTAAAATGACTATATATGACATAGAAGTTCAGAAACCAAATGGAGAATCGTACAAATTAGATACGTACCAAGGACAACCCATGTTAATTGTTAACACGGCTAGTGAATGTGGTTTTACACCACAGTTCGAAGGACTTCAAAGTTTATATGATAAATATAAAGATCAAGATTTTATAGTATTAGGTTTCCCTTGTAATCAATTTGGAGGTCAAGAGCCTGGCACTGGTGAAGAAGCTACACAAAACTGTAAAATTAACTATGGCGTTACTTTCCCAATGCATGAAAAAGTTGATGTCAAAGGTGAAAATCAACACCCACTATTTGAATTTTTAACTAAAGAACAAAATGGTGTCTTCAATGAAAAAATCAAATGGAACTTCACTAAATTCCTAGTAGATAAAGATGGTAAAGTTGTAAAACGCTTTTCTCCACAGAAAAAACCTAATCAAATCGAATCAGAAATTGAAGCATTATTATAATTTGAAGATTTTATGATTTTCTGAAACAATATTAATCATTACAATATCTATAAATAAATATAAGCTACACTAGATGTCAATTAATCTAGTGTAGCTTTTTTAGTTTTTAATTTTTAATTATATATTTTCTGATTATGATGTTTGAGGTACATCATCAATTGTAAAAGTACTGATAGCATGTTTATAAATAAAATGCTGTTTACCTTGAGATAATAAGCATACTACATACTTATCATAATCCTCAATAACACCTTTCATTTGAAAACCATTCATTAAAAACACAATCACTTTTGTTTGATCAGTCTTAAATTGTCCTAGGAATTTATCTTGGATGTTTTCTGTTGTCTTCATGTTCTATACTCCTTTTCTTTATTTGGACTGAAACTTCATCTAACATCGATGAAAGTGACATTTTCTCTTTATCTAACCATACTACGTCTAGCTTATTTTTGAACCAAGTCATCTGTCGCTTTGCATAGTTTCGAGAATGTTGCTTTAATTTATCTATTGCGTCATTTTTATTTGTACCGCACTTCACTACAGGCAACATTTCTTTATAGCCTATAGCTTGCATACTTTGACATGATTCATATCCCGCATCTACGAGTTGTTTCACTTCATCAAGTAAACCACGTTCCAACATTATATCTACGCGTTTATTTATTCTTTGATATAATATGTCACGCGACATTTCTATCCCTAATAATAATGTATCATAATTTTCTGTATATTGTTGAACTTTCTTTCGAGAACTTAAAAGTTTTTTTGTTTTTAAATAATATTGTATTGCCCTGCGCACTCTTTTTCTATTATTAGGATGAATATCTTCTGCTGACTCACTATCAAATGATGATAAATACTGATGTAACGCTTCATTTGATAGCTGATCTAATTCTGCTAATTTTTTATCTACTAATTCACTTTCTTCTTCTGTGATTGTTTCATCTTCAAACGCATAATCGTGAATCAGAGACTGGATATATAAGCCCGTGCCTCCGAGCAATTATAGGCACACATCCTCTATCAGTAATCTCAGTTATTAATTGTCTGGGCTCTATTTTTAAAATCAAATGCAGAAAATGTTTCATCTGGTTCTAATATATCTATCATATGATGTGGCACGCCTGACATTTCATCTGGTGTAATCTTTGCTGTACCTATATCCATATGCTTGTATACTTGCATTGAATCGCCACTGATAATTTCACCATTAAATTTTTTCGCTAATTCAATGCTAAATTCTGTCTTTCCAACAGCAGTCGGTCCTACAAGTACGATTAAAAAAGGTTTATCGTTATGCACGTGTATATCAACTCTCTTTAGTTATTTACTATTATTATTTATCTTTTTTAAAATTTGCTTTTCAATCCATTCATACATGTTATTCCATGTAATATCAGAATCCGTATCGAATAAAACTTCATGGCGTTTATTTTTGTATAAATGGACGGTTACATGTTTCACACCACAGCGTTTATATAATTTCCCTAGTTTTCTAATACCTTTACCTTTGCCACCTAACGGATCGTCTTTACCCGATATGAGTAGTACAGGAAGTTCTGTATTCATTTTTTCAATATTTTTTACACGACTTGTGGCTAATGCGTGTTTTATTATTTGGTATATAAGTTGATTGGAAACTAAAAAACCAGTATTCGGATCTTTTATAAATTTAGCCACTTCTCGAGCATCGCTAGATAACCAATCGCTTGAAGTTTTTTGATTTTTGATATCTTTATTGAATGATTTATACATTAATCGGTTAATCCACTTCAATCGACGTCGTTTCCCTAATATTAAAGTAATGATTTTCATTAATGCGAGCAATGGGTAGACCTAAATACTTTGGATATTGTGCTGTGCCACTAAGAATTAAACCTTGCGTCGCATCAGGATATTTTTGAGCAAATACACGCGCTATAATAGAACCCATAGAATGACCAATCATAATGTATGGGATGTTTGTATAGTGTGTACACATTGTTTGAGCAATTTCATATGTATCATCCGCTACTTGTGATATATCATCTATATGTCCGCGTTCTTTTTCATTTATTTCTTTACCATGACCTCTATGGTTATGGCGTAATACATCATATCCTTGTTGATTAAACGATTCAACAAGTTCATCATATCTTCCCATATGTTCTGCCATACCATGAAGCAAATGTACAACACCAATTGTTTCATGTTTGGCTTTATCTAATTTCACTTCTAACATTGTGCCATCTTCAACAGTAATCTTAAATTCCTTTTGACTCATGTGATAGCCCCCAAATCATGCATCATTTCAATCTTCTTATACTATACAATATACCCTCAAAATTCAATGTTATCAAATAGAATGCAAAACGTTAACCACTAGACAACGATATATTAAAAAACATTGATTTTATAAATACTTAAGAAAATATTCTCACCAATAAAAATGCAATAATCCTTCGAAACCCTAATATGATTCTATATTAAAAATGTTATACTCAATATCAAGTATTGAATCAATAATAGGTATTGAGTTAATCATGCTCATCATAAAATGTAAAACAAACAACAATTCGTCGAGGAGGACATCTAATGGATATAACGATTTTTATTTTTATTTTATTAGCTATATTCTTAGGTGCTTTAGTCCGAACATACTTTGGCTTTGGAGAAGCTTTAATCAGCATGCCTTTATTAGCTTTAATCGGTTTAGATATAAAAACAGCTATATCTTTAGTGGGTATCGCCGGTCTAACTGTGGCTTTATTCAATATTTTTTCTGAAATGAAGCATATTAAATATAAGACTTTGGCAGTCATGATGTCCGGTAGTTTAATCGGCATACCTATAGGCATATGGATACTCCATCATTTTGATACTGAAAAAATACAATTACTGTTAGCTATTTTTCTAATCTTTTATGGTATTTATGCATTTATCAAGACCGTTTTTCTTACCCATCACGCTAAAATTAAACTTAAATCTTCTCTATGGGAAGGTTTGGCAGGACTTGTTTCCGGCATGCTAGGCAGTATTTATAACTCTCATGGTGTACCAATCGTTATTTTCGGAACGCTAAGTCAATGGCATATTAAAGACTTTAAAAGTACAATTCAGGCTCATTTTCTATTAACAGCTATCTTTGTTGTCATAGGTCAATTGTTGGGTGGTATATGGACGAGTCAAACTATTCAATTATTCTTAGCTACTTTACCTGTATTGATTGTTGCAGTTTTATTAGGTAAGTATTTATCGAAAAAGACACACCATAATCATTTTGAAAAATGGATTTATATTTTTATAGTTATCTTAGGTATATTAATGCTTTCAACACAGTAATTAGATTTTATATTACTTGCTTCAGAAAACAAAGACTTAAATATAATTTAGCAAAGGTTGGTTTATTATGTTTGAAAATTATGCTTCTAAAAAGTTAATAAATAAAATGCACGAAATGGTAAATGACTTTTCTCCAATTAATTTTGAAGTTGAAAAATGGAATCATGAATATGAGGCTTTTAATTTTAACTTAGCCCATCATACTTTTAAAAGTCGGTTAGCTAAGAAGACACCTAAAAAAACTGGTTATTTTGTTGCAATGTGGCATAAAAATGAAATAGCTCAAAATACTCCTTTTAATTGCGAGGGTTCTAAAGATTACTTGGTTATTAATATTATTGATGGTGATCGTAAAGGACAATTTATTTTTCCGAAAGATATTTTGTTAGCAAATGGCGTCTTAACTTCAACCCAATACAAAGGCAAAATGGCAATGCGTGTTTATCCCAATTGGGAATCAAATTTAAACAAGACTGCATTAAAAACACAAAAGTGGCAAAGCCCTTACTTTTTAGATTTATCTGTCCCCTTCAACGAAAAAGATATCTATACATATTATGATATAAAGTAACACAAAGATATATTGAGGTAGACAAACAAAAACTGGCGACAAAGTCCTAAGACCTTGTCGCCAGTTTTACTATTTATACATATTTATTCTTTAACTGTCTGGTTGGTTATTACCTGTTTGTGCTTCTTTAATCGCAGTTTCTAATTCTTTTGTATATAATTCTTTTTGAATATTTGTATAGCCTAATAATTCAGCCATTACATCAATTACTTGTTCTTTATAATTTAATACATCATCAATCTTGAAATATAATTTACCTGTACGACGGATAAAGAAATCTGTTGGACGGTGAACCATTTCATTTTGAATTGAATAAATTAATTCTGTGTAGATATCTAACGGTAAACCAGTTTCTTGATATTGCGCAGTTTGTGCAATTTTGAATAACTCTTCAGCGTTTGAACCATATTTAGATACAAAGTGACGTGCAGTCGCTTCGTCTATTTGATAAGCTTTTGCATCTTCAACTTTTTGTTCAATATATTTATCAAAGTTTTTACTGCCGCCTACATCGCCACCAGAGATTGGTAAGTGTTTTGTTGCCGCTTTAGCGAAAGTAAGTTTATATTCTGATTTTAAGCGTTTTGCTAATAAATCAACAATTTCTACTGCCATATGACGGTAACCAGTTAATTTACCACCTGCAATTGTTAATAAACCAGATTTACCTTCCCAAACTTCGTCTTTACGAGAAATTTCTGAAGGATCTTTACCTTCTTCTAAAATAAGTGGTCTCACACCAGCCCATGATGATTCAATATCTTCATCAGATACGTTAACATCAGGGAACATATAGTTAATTGCTTCAATTAAATAATCTCTATCTTCTTGGTTAACTAATGGTGATGTCTTAACATTGTCATAAAAAGTATCTGTAGTACCAACATATGCTTTGCCTTCACGTGGAATAGCAAAAATCATACGGCCATCGTTTTCTGTATCAAAGTATACAGCTTGACCTAGTGGGAATTTAGATTGATCAATTACAACATGAACACCTTTTGTTAAACGTAATTCTTTATTGTTACGTGCATAATCGCCACTACGTACTTCATCTACCCATGGACCACTTGCATTGATAACTTTTTTAGCTTTAATTGGGTAAGTTTCATTGCTAATTTGGTCTTCTACTTGAATACCATTAACTGTTTCATTTGAATCATATGTGAAATGAACAGATTTTGTATGGTTAATGATAGTAGCGCCTTTTTCTTCAGCACGTTTCATTACTTCAATAGTTAATCGTGCGTCATCTGTACGGTATTCAACATAAGAGCCACCGACTTTAAGACCAGCTTTTTTAACAAGTGGTTCTTTTGCAAGTGTTTCTTTTGCATTTAACATTGTTTTACGTTCAGCTTTTTTAACACCTGCTAATCTATCATAAACGCCTAAACCAATCGATGTAGTGAATTTACCCATAGATCCGCCTTTATGCAATGGTAATAACATGCGTTCTGGTGTTGTTACATGTGGACCATTTTCATAAACAATCGCACGTTCGCGACCAGTTTCTGCTACAACGCCTACTTGTAATTGTTTTAAATAACGTAATCCACCATGTACTAATTTAGTAGAACGTGAACTTGTACCTTGTGCAAAGTCTTGCATTTCTACTAAAGCGACTTTCATACCTCTATTACTAGCATCTAAAGCAATCCCAGCTCCGGTAATTCCGCCACCAATAATCACAACGTCATAAGCGTCATTTTTCAATTCTTTCTTAATCTGTTCTCTTTTTAAAGTTGATAAACTCATAAAATCCAGCGCCTCCTAAAGTATTAAAAAAAGAGAGACCCATCCCATACATATATAATTGTACGAATTGAATCTCTCATTTCTCATCTCGATATTATTAACTTACCCGTATTGTAGCACAGATAACACTTTTAAGTCTAATTTTTTTACTCATCATCTAATTTAAAGACTTGAGTAGCTTCTACAGCTTTCTTCCAGCCTTTATAATATTTTTCTCTTTCTTTTTCTACCATGTCTGGATTGAATTGTTTTTCTAATTTCCAACGATTAGCAATTTCATCTTTACTATCCCAGAATCCAACTGCAAGTCCAGCTAAGTATGCTTGCACCTAATGCTGTTGTTTCACTAATTTCTGGACGTTCAACACCAACGTTTAAGATGTCGGATTGGAATTGCATAATGAAATTATTCTTAACTGCGCCGCCATCGACACGTAAATTATTTACTTTAATACCAGAATCTTTTTCCATCGCTTCTAATACGTCACGTGTTTGGTAACATAATGATTCTAAAGTAGCACGAATGAAATGTTCTTTTTCAGTACCACGCGTAAGTCCGAAAATAGCACCACGCGCTTCTGCATCCCAGTATGGTGTGCCAAGACCAACAAATGCTGGTACAACGTATACACCTTCAGTTGATTCGACACGTTCTGCATAATTTTCTGATTGCGGCGCTGAATTAATCATTCTGAGTCCATCTCTTAGCCATTGAATTGCAGAACCTGAAACGAAGATAGAACCTTCAAGTGCATAATTGACTTTACCATCAATACCATACGCGATTGTTGTTAACAAACCACTCTTAGAAGTTACAGCTTCTTCTCCTGTATTCATTAACATGAATCCACCAGTACCATAAGTGTTTTTCGCATCACCACGGTTGAAACATGCTTGGCCGAATAGTGCAGCTTGTTGGTCACCGGCGATACCAGAAATCGGCACTTCTTTACCAAAGAAATGGTAATCAACTGTGTTAGCATAAACTTCACTAGAAGATTTTACTTCAGGAAGCATTGAATTCGGAATTTCTAAAATGTCTAATAATTCTTGATCCCATTCTAGGTCATGAATGTTATAGATTAATGTACGACTTGCGTTTGTATAATCTGTGATATGTGCTTGTCCACCTGATAGTTTCCATACTAGCCATGAATCAATTGTTCCGAATAGTAAGTCACCATTGTCAGCTTTTTCTCTTGTACCTTCAACATTATCAAGTATCCATTTTACTTTTGTACCTGCAAAGTAAGGATCTAATAAAAGGCCTGTTTTTTCACGGAATTTGCTTTCTAAACCTTGGTCTTTTAAGTCTTGACAAATACTTTGTGTTTGACGCGATTGCCATACAATTGCGTGATACACTGGACGTGACGTATGTTTATCCCAAACTACTGCTGTTTCACGTTGATTTGTAATACCGATACTCGCGATTTGATCTGCGCCAACATTTTCTTCATTAAGCACTTCAGCAATAACTGCCAATACAGACGTCCAAATTTCGTTTGCGTCATGTTCTACCCAACCAGATTTAGGAAAATATTGTTTAAATTCACGTTGTGCTACGCCTTGGATTTTCCCATCTTGGTCAAAAAGAATCGCTCTTGAACTTGTTGTACCTTGGTCAATTGACAAAATATATTTTTTCATATTGATAATCTCCCTTTTATTATATTTGTTGAATAAATAATGTATGTGAAATGTATGTTTCCCAACAATCTACCTGTATACATTTCTTTTTAATAATTCAACAAACATATTCATATTATTTATTTTTTTATAATATAAGACCTGTTTATATTTTAACGTATAAACAGGACAGTTAAAACTTATTTAATAAATTGTTTCGATACCTTTTGCACTTTTTGCTTTGTTTAAAGCGATTCCAAGCGCAATTGTTACAATTAATAACACGATTGATACAACAGACATCATATCAAACGCACCTTTATAGAACAATCTATAAATGACCGCACCCATCATACCACCTGTAATAGGTCCTAAAACCGGAACAATTGCATAACTCCAATTTGATTTGCCTTTACCAGCTATTGGTAAAATGGCATGTGCGATACGAGGTCCTAAATCACGAGCAGGATTAATGGCATAACCAGTTGGACCACCTAAACTTAAACCAATCGCAACAATTAAACTACCAACAATTAATGGATTTAAGCCGTCAGCTATTTTATTCATTCCAATGAATAATAAACCCATTGTTAAAGCGACAGTACCAATAATTTCACTTAAAAAGTTGGCAAAGTAATTTTTTATTGCTCGGTGCTGTAGAAAACACAGCTAATTTTGTATCTTTATCTTCAGTTGCTTTCCATTGTGCTAAATACATTAACCAAACTAAAATACCACCGATGATACCACCAAGTATTTGACAAATGATGTATCCAGGAACCATACCCCAGCTTAATGCACCGTCCATTGCGAACGCTAAAGTAACAGCCGGATTTAAATGCGCACCAGATATTTCACCAGTAGCGTAAACGCCCATAGTTACGGCAAGCCCCCAACCTGTAGCAATTACAATCCAATCAGCACCGTTACCATTGCTTCGTTTTAAATTAACGTTGGCAACAACGCCACCCCCAAATAATACTAATATTGCTGTTCCCAATAATTCAGCAAAATATACACTCATAGAGACTCCTCCTAAAAAAGACAAAGAGACTCCTACAATTATGTCCAGTGTTAATCCACTGGTTTAATGACTGTAGAAATCTCCCATCTCTGTTCTAATTATTAACTTGTGTTTATCTTACACCTCTATTGAAAGCGTTGTCAATCTTTTTTGTAAAAAAATTGCCACAATTTAAAAATCAATAACAGCGCTTTCTTTAATTTCGAATTGCTGAGTATGACAATTAATTTTTGCTGATAAGCCATAAGGCATGCTGTGCTTGGGTTCATTGTGTCCAAATGACAAATTATATAAAATTGGAATGCTTGGTTTATTACTTCTTTTAATAATTTTTAATATTTCATTTTTATACGCTTCATAATATATTTGATTAAATGGTTTACCAAAAACAATGCCTTCTACTTTATCTAACACCCCTATTTGTAATAATTGATTAAACATTTTCGAAAATTCTAAAGGAGATGGTGTATCTTCTGAAGTTTCTAAAAAAAGTATCGCATGATTGAAATGCTCTAATTCCGGAAATATGGGAGTATCTATCAAACTCACAAATGTTTCTAAATTACCTCCAATTAAATGGCCACTCACAATACCTGCCCCATTTATAACTTCATAACTTTGGTTGTCTCTTTTAGTCCTAGCAATATTTTTATTTTCTACTTTCCATTCTAATCCTGTTGGTCTTGTATAAGGCGTAGGCAATCGTTCGCCAATTGCTGAACTATTGAACCAACATTTTTCAATATCTTTAATTGTATAGCTATCCATTTCTATATTCTCCGCAAAATCTGTCAATAAGGCTTGTCCATAAAAACTAACGATACCCATTTTATAAAACATCATGTGCACAGTCGTTGAATCGGAATAACCCGAAAAAATCTTGGGGTTATCATAAATTGCTTGAAAATCTACATAGGGTAATATGCTAATGGCATCTTCACCACCAATACAACTTATAATCGCTTTTACATCACTATCTTTTAATGCTTCATTCAAATCTGAAGCACGCAGTTCAGGGTGTTCACGGACATATTTTATACCTTTGAGTGCATTGGGCATAATTTTTACATGCAAACCAAATACGGATTCCAGTCGTTCGATTCCTTGTTTTGTTCGCCATAAAATCGAATCTTCTCCGGCTAAACCAGAAGATAAAGATACAATTGCAACAGTGTCACCTCTTAATAATTTCCTCGGTTTTATCATTAAATGTTCCCCCTAGGTTTTTAATTTACATAAATTGATACTTAATCATTAAAAAATGGTATAAAAAAGAATTAGCTATAAGCTTTAGAAATGATTATACATTAATAAAATGATTTAATCTGTTTCTAAAATAGCTAATTCTATTAAGACAATTACATTATGATCAACATCATTCAATCTTTATGCTTTAATAGAACGATTGTTAATTTAACTGCTTTAGCTTTATTACCATAAATCCCGATCACTTGTAGTGATATATTTCGCACCATTTTTTACCGCAACATCAACTTCCTCAACGTCATTAATCAACCCACCAGCAATCACAGACGTATTCGTCTCTTCATTAATGATTTTTATGGCCTTTGTTGCTATACCTGGCAACACTTCAACAAAGTCAGGCTCAACACGTTTTATAAGCTCAATACTTCTAGTTAGTGCATGACTATCTAGAATAAATACACGGAAAACCGTAGTCGTATTCAACGCTTTGGCTTTGTTTATAACTTTCGTTTTTGTCGATACGATGCCTTTGGGATGATAGTTTTGAATGATAAATTCACAAGCAAATTCATCGTGACTCATACCTCTAATTAAATCAATATGCATATACACTTCTATATTATTCTTCTTCATCAATTCCATAATACTTTTAATATGACCTATATGCGTATCTAATAACACACATTCTTTATAATCTGTCTGTATCAGTTTTTCTAAATCTTTCATTGAGCGAATAGCCGGTAAAATATATGGCTTCATCCACTAACCTCCTATATAATACGCTTAAATAAGCGTTCTAATTCATAATTTGAAAAATTAATGATTATCGGTCTGCCATGTGGACATGTAAATGGATCTTCTGTTTCTCTCAATTGATTCACTAAATCTGCCATTTCATTATTCTTTAAATAGTGATTTGCTTTAATTGATTTCTTACAACTCATCATAATAGCAGCTTCTTCACGTATTTTTTTAACATTCACTTTTTTATGTTCTAAGACATACTCAATCATATCTTTAATAATTTCTTCCGCTTCAGCAGACAGGAAACCACACTGGATAACTATCAACAATATAATCATTACCACCAAACGGTTCTAAATGCACGCCCACTTTATCTAATTCTTCAACGTGTTGATTGATAATCATCAACTCGTCTTTAGAGAAGTGAAAAGTTAAAGGAATTAATAAATTTTGTATTTCATTAGATACATCACCTATTTTTTCTCTAAAATATTCGTATTTAATCCGTTCTTGCGCGAGCATGTTGATCAATCATAAACATACCGTTCTCATTTTGCGCAATAATATATGTGCCATGTACTTGACCTACGACTTCCATATAAGGTATACGCTGTGAAGGATTGCTACTGATACTCCCTTTAATGTCTGGTACTTCAGCTACATCTTCAGAAGGTGCTAATGTATTAGTAATATCTTGTTCTTCCATATCTGTCAAGACATCTCTTTGCGTCTTAGCATAATCATAAGTCGATTCTTGCACTGAATAGGAATCCTCTGAGGAGGTATTCGGACTTGAGAGTGTATGATCTAAGGCTTGATTAGATTGATTTGTTTCATTGGGCTGTTTATCCTCAAGGTCAAAATTCAAATTCGTTGAATGTGTAGCATCTCTTTGCTGTTTACGTTTCTCAAAATCAATTTTCTGTTGTTCAAATTTATCCAGCACTTTATTTTTCTGCGTCAATTTATTCATATCATTTTGTGGTATTAAAATACGATCTTTAAAAGCTTCTCGTATTTTTTCTACAATCAATTCAAACAACTGATCTTCTTTAGATAAACGTACCTCTAATTTAGTTGGGTGCACATTGACATCGACCAGTATCGGATCCATTTCAATATTAATATAACAAATCGGGAATCTGCCAATCATTAGCAGTGTATGATAACCTTCTAAAATTGCTTTGTTTATCAAAAAGTTTTTGATATATCTACCATTAATAAAAATAGATATATAATGTTTATTACTTCGGGAATGTTCTGGTTTAGCAACATATCCCTCTAAGCGATAGTCGCTCGTTTCACCAGAGATATGTACTAAATCTTTAGCCACTTTCATCCCATATATTTCTGCCATTACTTCATTTGTACGTCCTGAACCATTTGTTTTTAAAATCGTTCTGCCATCTGAAATAAGTGAAATACGAATGCCTGGATGACTCATTGCCATTCGATTTACGATATCAGTAATTTTACCTAATTCAGTATATAAACTTTTAATATATTTTAAGCGCGCTGGTGTATTATAAAATAATGATTCAACTAATATATCAGTACCTTGTTTCGCTTTTGCAGGTTTTTGATTAAGAATTTCACCATTTTCCACATAAATCTCTTGGCCTTCTTCATTATCTGTACATGTTTTCAGTGTCACTTTGGAAACAGAAGAGATACTCGCTAATGCTTCTCCACGGAATCCAAGTGTGCGAATATGAAACAAGTCATCATCTGCATCTAATTTACTAGTTGCATGACGATGAAAGACGAGGCCTAAATCTTCTATATGAATACCCGTACCATTGTCAACCACACGAATGGATGCTACGCCAGATTGTTCAACTTCGATATTGATTTCAGTCGCTTGGGCGTCAATGGCATTTTCTAATAACTCTTTGACTACTGAGCCTGGACGTTCAACAACTTCCCCAGCGACAATCTTATTCGCTAATGATGTTTGCAACTCTTTAATTTTACCCATTTGACTTCACCTCTATTTCAATTGTTTTTGTAATTCACTTAATTTAATTAATGCTTCTATCGGCGTCATGTTAGATAAATTCAACGTCTTAATTTCATTTTCTATTTCAGATTGCTCGACCGGCGCATCAAATAGTTCAAATGCTGTTTGTTCAAATTGATTTCTATTATCATCCTGTTTTGCATATTCAGATTGCTCAGGATATGTTGCAGCTGCTTCTTCTACATTTGAGTATTGCGCTTCTTGAATACTTGAGTCTACTTCAAGTTTGTTAACTACGACTTGGTTTTCTTGTTTGTCAGTCTGTTCAAACGCATCTAATATGACTTGCGCCCGTGAAATTACTTCATCAGGTAAATGTGCTAATTTAGCTACTTGAATACCATAACTATCATCTACTGCGCCATCTTTAACCTTATGCAAGAAGATAAGTTCACCTTTATATTCGTTTGCTGCTACATGCACATTTTTCAAACAAGATAAAGATTGATCTAAAGTTGTTAACTCGTGATAATGCGTAGAAAATAGTGTTTTAGCATGAGACGTATTCGCAACGTATTCTATCATCGATTGTGCAAGTGCTAATCCATCATACGTCGATGTACCTCTTCCAATTTCATCAAAAATAATCAAACTATTTTCTGTCGCATGTGCGAGTGCTTTCTGCGCTTCTAACATTTCAACCATAAATGTACTCTTACCTGATACAAGATCATCTGCGGCGCCTATTCTTGTAAATATCTGGTCAAAGACTGGGAGTGTTGCAGATTCACAAGGGACGTATGCTCCCATTTGGGCCATAATACTAATTATGGCTACTTGACGCATATAAGTGGATTTACCCGACATATTAGGTCCAGTTATTAAATAGACAAATGTATCTTGATCTAATTCACAATCATTTGGCACATAATCATTATGGTCCATCACGCGTTCGACAACCGGATGACGCGAATTTGTTAATTGTAGTGTTTTATCTTCACTAAAATTGGGACGTGCATAGTTATATTTTTGCGCAATTTCTGCAAAACTTTGTAAACAATCAAGTTCTGATATAACTTTAGCTTGTTTTTGTAAACGTTCTGTATAGGTTTTAATTTTTTCTCTTAGCTGAACAAACAATTGATATTCTAATTCGATTGCTTTATCTTCAGCGCCAAGAATGATGTCTTCTTTTTCTTTCAATTCATCTGTGATAAAACGTTCTGCGTTAGATAATGTTTGCTTGCGATGATAACCAAATGCTGTGGGATCCAAGTCTTGTAAGTTCGCTCTAGTAATTTCAATAAAGTAACCAAACACTTTATTAAAACTAATCTTTAATGATTTAATGCCAGTACGTTGGCGTTCTTTAGCCTGTAATTCAGCTAGCCATGACTTCCCATTTTTAGATGCCTCTAAATACTCGTCTAACTCACTATTAAAACCAGTTTTAAAAAGGCCACCCTCTTTTACAGAAATTGGTGGTTCTTCTTTTAAACTTTCTTCTAGTAAGCCAAGTAATTCATCTAAGGGCTCTAGCGCTTTAAATTGTGCAGTCATCTGTTCATCAAAATCATTAAGTAGATTTTTAATATTTGGGATTTCTGAAATAGAATGTTTCAACTGAATTAAATCGCGTGCATTGACGTTGCCATAACTTACACGGCCTACTAAGCGTTCAATATCATAAACTTGATTCAAATGATTTCTTAATGTATCTCTTTCGATAAAATGATTAATAAACTGTTCTACTGTATCTAAGCGAGATTCTATATGTGCTTTATGGATAAGTGGTCTATCAATCCACTGTTTTAATCGTCTGGCACCCATTGGTGTCTTAGTCTCATCCATTAACCAGAGCAATGTTCCTTTTTTAGTTTTTAAACGAATACTTTCTGTTAATTCTAAATTTCGTTTAGCGTAAAAATCCATTTTCATAAAGTCTACCGCTTCATATTTAACAACTGCTTCAATATGGGATAAATCTCTTTTTTGTGTGTGATATATATAATCTAACAACAATTGTGTCGCATTAAACAAGTTGTCTTCCGTCATAGTATTCACACTATACTGTGCATCTGAAATTTCCGATAATACCGTTATTGTTTCAGTTGTTAAACTGATTTGTCGTTTTAAATCATCATCAATATTCTCGTTTACGACGATTTCATTAGGATTAATAGTTGTAATTTCATTCATTAGTGTCGCTTCATCTTCGAAATGTGTAACTTTCAATTCTCCAGTTGAAACATCACAATAACTTAATGCGTAAGCGACATTATCTTTCACAAAACTTAATATATAGTTGTTTTGTTTTTCATCAACGCCACCTTTATCCATTACCGTTCCAGGTGTAACGATTCTAACAACTTCACGACGAACCATACCTTTAGTCTGTCTTGGATCTTCCATTTGCTCACATATAGCTACTTTATAACCATTGCTAATCAATGTTTCAATGTAGCCATCTGTCGCATGATAAGGTACACCACACATCGGTATTGGGTTCGTTTTTTTGGCATCCCTTTTCGTCAAAGTGATTTCTAATACTCTTGACGCCTCTTTCGCATCATCGAAAAACATTTCATAAAAATCGCCCAATCTAAAAAATAATAGACAATCTTGATATTGTGATTTTATTTTTAAATACTGTTGCATCATAGGAGTTTGGTTAGTCATTTTGATATTTCACAATCCTTCTATTAGTTTCTTACTTTTCAAAAATTAAATTCAATTATTATTGTATCTTTGAATATGTATGTGTAGTCATGTAGCACACATTTCAAATATGCACTGAGCGTGTTTTCATATTCATTTTTGTACCGAAAGCCTCTTTAATACTATCCATTTTCGTTTAATTTTCTTTAACTTTATTAGTTAATTTAACTCTTAAATTTTAACATAACTTTAGATATTACGCCTATTTATTCAATCGTAGCGTTAAAGCTTAATTATTATCAAAATATTTATCAATAAAGTAACCGTAGATTTAAATTCAAAAAAACGAGACCAAGTCTCTATAAGTAATCAAGAATAATAGCACGACATAACTTGTTTCGTTATCCATCTAAAACTTCCTGATTAGTTATTTGAGTCTTAATCTCGTATCGTAAATCTGACATAGCTTATAAGAAGCGTTTTAATATGCCTTTTCTTTTCAATATCATTAATAATATATAACTGATGATAGCACCAATAATACTAGAAACGATAAATGCTAACATTAATGGTTTAATAGCAAAATCTGAAAAGCCAAGTATCCAAGCTAATGGAATACAAATTATACTACCAATAATACCTGTTCCTATCACTTCACCTACCACTGACCATGAAGATATGCTTACGGTAATGATAAAAACCACTTGCGAGTAGTACACCTACCATACTTCCAGGAAAGGCGAAGAAGCTACCAGTACCAAAAATCATGCGTAATACAGAAGAAATAAATGCTTGAGCTAGTCCAAACCACGGACCAACAAACACAGCACATAGTACATTAATCAAATGTTGAATAGGTGCTTGCTTTAATAGGGCCTAACGGAATGACAATGATACTACTCAACACTACATTAATAGCGATGAATATTGCGGTTAAAGTTAACCTTTTCGTCTTAATTGTCTTCATTCGGTTCATTCCTTTCCTGAAAGTACATTACACGCTAGTCATCATTTTGTTCATGTTGATTTAAACGATTAGACATTGTACTTATCATCATTTGTAATAAATCGTTGGCTTCAGTTTGTGATTCTCTGAACTCTTCCACTATAGGTAATACATTAATATCTTGCTCAATACCTTGTATTTTACCTTCAGATTGTTTTAGCGCTTCTGTTTTACCGTAATTTTGTAAGTTTACGGATTGCTTTTGTGTTTTCTTTAAATCTTTCATGCGTTGTTCAATATTTTTATTGTAATGAATTTGTTGTTCTACAGTGTGATAATCTTTAACTGTATCCAATGATTTGATTCGTTCACTAATGCGATTTGCTTCAGCTAATATGTCATCTTTTTCATACATTATTGAGTCACCACTGCTTTTTCACTCATGCGTAAGAATGTACCATTTAATGAAAATTGTTTCGCTTCATCAACTTGTACATCTACAATTCTACCTATCATTTCTTTAGGTGCTTTGAAGTTAACGAGTTTATTTTTTGAAGTATAGCCTGCTAACACAGTATTATCCTTCTTACTGGCACCTTCACACAATACTTGGATGACTTCGCCTTCATATTGTTTCATAGCTCGTTCTGAATAATAAGCCACTTTTTTATTTAATTGTTGTAATCTATCTTTCTTCACGTCTAAAGGCACATTATCTTTCATCTTCGCTGCTGGTGTACCATCTCTTTGTGAATAAATATAAGTATATGCATGTTCAAATTCAACTTCGTCATACAATGTTAAAGTTTCTTCAAATTGTGCTTCAGTTTCATTTGGATAACCTACGATAATATCCGTAGTCAGTGCAACGTTAGGTATCTTCGTTTTAATTCTATCTACTAAATCTAAATAGCTTTCACGTGTATATTTACGTCCCATAATTTTTAATACTGCGTTGTTACCTGATTGAACTGGTAAATGTACGTGAGGTACAATATTGCCCCCGTTTGCAATAACTTCAATCATACGATCCGTAAAGTCCCAAGGATGGCTTGTAGTAAATCTCACTCTTGGTATATCAATTTGTGTAATATCTTCTAATAAATCACCCAAACCATATTCTAAGCCCTCTATATCTTTACCATAAGCGTTTACGTTTTGACCTAGCAACGTAATTTCTTGATAACCTTGACGCGCTAAATCTCTTACTTCAGCAATGATATCATCTGGACGTCTACTACGTTCTTTACCTCTTGTAAAAGGCACAATGCAATATGTACAGAATTTGTCACAGCCATACATAATATTTACCCAAGCTTTAATATTACCTTTTCTCACTTTAGGAAGGTTTTCAATAACGTCTCCTTCTTTTGACCATACTTCTACGACCATCGCTTTTGATAAATAAGCTTCTTCTAAAATTTCTGGTAAACGATGAATATTATGCGTTCCGAAAATCATATCAACGTTCTGGTACGATTTGAGAATTTTGTTAACAACTGATTCTTCTTGTGACATACAGCCACATACGCCGATAACTGTTTCTGGTTTTTCTCGTTTTAAGTGTTTTAAATTACCAATCTCACTAAACACTTTACTCTCCGCATTTTCACGTATTGCACATGTGTTAATTAAAATCACATCAGCTTGATTGATATCTTCTGTTGCTGAATAACCTAAAGCGCCTAAAATACCAGCCATGACCTCTGTATCATGCGCGTTCATTTGGCAACCATATGTTTTAATTAAAAAGGTCTTCCCTTGACCCATATTACGATATTTTTCATCTATGTGAAAATCACGGTTATAGTTTACTTCTTCTTTACCGCGTTTACGTGCTTCTTTTAAACTTGGTGGTTGATAGACATGCTCAAAATACTTGCTATAATCTTTAGTCTTCTTATCTCGTTCAGCTAAAATATCTATAGAAGTACTTTTTCTTTGCTCTTCATTCACTCTACAAAATCCTTTCTATATCATATAAACTAAGAACAAGTGTTTTTAAATATGTTTTATACTTTGGTATTTCAACCTAGGTGTTCAAAGTTCTATAACTTTATCCATAATCATTACTTCATTATATTAAATTTAGCCCCAAAGTGCAAAAGGTCTTTCCCAATAAACAAAAACGATTCAACATCTTGATATGTTAAATCGTTTTTGTTTATTATCTATTTTTTAAATTTCATCATATTTTCCAGTAAGTGTCTCGATTGTAATACCTTCAGGGACATGATAAAACTTAACCTGACTAATCGTACTCGGTATTTCTAATTCAACCATACGCTCATTTAACTTTTGAATCAAGATCAAACATTCATTCATCTCACCTTGTACTGTTGTTTCTAGTGGTCCAACTCTATAAGTCAAACCAGAATCATCAATTATCTTTATTGCTTCATCAACATAAGGTATAACATCTTCACCATTAGCAGTTTTCGGAATAATTTGGACACTCATTAACGTATCATGCATATTTCTTCAGCCCCTTATATGTTTTACTTATCTTTTAGTTTATCAAATAAGATGTTCAAGGCATAGATATAAAACGTTAATCATTTATATCATAAGATTTATTTTAAAAATCTTCACTAATTTGTGTCATCATTACCATTTTAGCAACCATGCCACCATTAGTCTGCTGCATCTATGATTTGACCCGCGAAATTATCTTTTGTTTCACCTGCAATATAAAAATGCTTAATCGAAGTTTCACCAAAAGCATTGACTTCAAATTTTTCATTTTCATCACGCTCTAAACTCAAATTTTCCAAAAAATCAAAATGAGTATCCCATTGCATTTGGCTAAATGCACCTTCAACTTCAACTTTATCGCCGTTTGCCAATTTAATATGAGTCAATTGATCCTTTTCCCCACTTAAATCAGCAATGGGTTCAGTATATATATCAATATTTTTAGCTTTAAGCCAAGCTTTGTCTTCGGCTGTAACACTTTCCCCATTTGTAAAAACGATAAGTTCTTTTGAAAAGTTGCTTAATAATTTAACCATATGTGTTATCATCTCAACTGAATATATGACAGCCAACCTACGATGACGCATTTCATAGCCATCACACCACGGACAATAAAATATAGATTGTCCATAAAAATCATTGAAACCAGGTATGTCTGGTCCTTGTTCATTTAATCCTGTTGCGAGTAACACTTGTCTGGCTGTAAATGATTGTCCTTGGGTAAAAACTTCAAATCCTTCATCATTTTCTTTAATATCTATAACACGTTCTGCTAAAAATGATACATCTTTGTATTTAGCAATATCTTGTTTTGCTTTTTGTTTGAATTCAGTTGGTGAAATACCATCTTGTGTTAAATAACCATGTGATTCTGATGTCACTCGATTTCGTGGTTTATCCTCATCGATAACTAATGTATGCATCATACCTCTTCCAAAATTCAATGTCTGCGCTTAAACCAGCAGGACCGCCACCAATAACTATGATTTCATAATCCATTTATTCCACTCCTTTACACCTTTTAAAGACTCTTAATATCTATAATTAATTGAAAAATTAAAGAACTTAGCGTTAAGCCAAGTCCTTTAATTTTTTTGTTCTAAATTATTTATTAAACTACGTTCCGCTTCATCCATAATTTGTTTAATAGAACAACCTTCACCATGACTAAAACTATCCTCTAGTAAGCTTTGTTTGCCATCTATAGTTACGATAATTTCATAAATTGAAATATCTTGCCATCCATTTTTTAATTGATAGCCGCCTTTTGCACCACTATTTGCTGAAATTATCCCAGCTTTTACAAGTCGTGTTAAAATTTTAGATAAATAAGTCGTAGAAACTTTCAATACGGCTGCTAAGTCTTGTACTGGTATTCTTTTTGAATCGCCGTCACTTTTTATCATAAATAATAAAGCGTGTAATGCATAATCTGTTGCCTTAGAACATTTCATCTGTTTATCAACTTCCTATTATAGATATAATATATCTATAATATCTTATTATGTTTTGTTTTGCAAATATTATTTCTAATGTTAGTTAAAATGACATCATAAATGGTTAATTGCGCTCTTTTTGATAATGGCTTACAGCATCAATGATTGCTTGCGTAAAATCAGCCATTAATGAAGACCAATTATCTCGATTTTCCCTATCATAAAGATTATATTTTTTGTTAATAAAGAAATTTTTTCTTAGACACGCAGTTAATTCTAGCTGAACGCCTGACTTTGTGTTGGCAACAATTAACAAAATTATCATCGTGAAGTCCAGAAATATGGGATGGTGCATCTTTAACAATGATATTAATTTCAGATAAATAGTGTTTAATATATTTTCTTAGTGCTTGATCTTTTCCTCCAATATACACTTCTGGTTTATCACCCATGCAACCATGAACAGAAATCGCATGCCGATTATCATCGATCATTTGTAACAGTTTTGGCTCATCAAAATGTCTTGATGTCACATGTAGTTCGTGATTTTTATTATGACGTACACCTTTAAAAGTATAAAAATCATAGTTACCACGCTCACTTATCGATTGAGCAAGTTCAGTTGTGCCACGTTCAATCGCCCCACCATGGACTGCCGTAATAATCATTGGCTGACTTGCTCGCCGCGTATGAATTTCCCAATCTTTACCTTCACTTGTCTGTAACAAAAGTTCAGTCATTGAATTAAATTGGTCTACCATCGTATTCCCTCCAAAGTATAAAGCACTGTTTAGCTTCTATAATACTATAAACCAGAGTAAAATATTCCTACATTTACTAAAAAAAGCTGATACTATACGATATTGAATTTGTCTTAATTCAAGCCCCGTATGTAATCAGCTTATATGCTATCATTTAATTATTTTTACTATATAAATATTATCTATACTTCGAATTTAAACAAATTGCTTTGTTAATTCATTGAACTGCGTTTCATCAATATGGATATCTCTTTTAGCTAATGGCGTATCTTCCATCTCTTCAATTTGAGATTCATATGAAGGTGTTTCCGTATCTTGATAAACAATTCCTTTAATTAGAGAATCATACTCTAACACTTTTTGTGTTGCATTACTTTTATCTGTAACATCAAAACCTTCTATATCATCAATACTTGTAAGGTTTTCTTTAAACCAATCATAAGTATTCACTTTATTATATGTTACACATGGTGAAAAGACGTTCACAAATGAAAAACCGTCATGGTTAATAGCATCTTCAAGCATTTTTGTAAGTCCTTTTATATCACTTGAGAAGCCTTGTGCTACAAATGTTGCTCCAGAAGATAATGCGAGCTCTAATGGTTTAACATTTTGCTCGATATTTCCTTTTGGTGTTGATTTTGTAACAAAACCTGGCGCTGATGAAGGTGATGTTTGACCTTTAGTCAGTCCATAAATTTGGTTATCCATTACAATATATGTCATGTTCATATTTCTACGCAATGCATGAACAGTATGGCCCATACCTATTGCATAACCGTCACCGTCTCCTCCGGAAGCAATAACAGTCAAGTCTTTGTTCGCCATTTTCACGCCTTGTGCTAATGGTAATGAACGACCATGTATACCATGTACACCATAAGAATTTACATATCCAGATAAACGACCAGAACAGCCGATACCAGTAATGATTGCTACTTCCTCAGGTTCTAAGCCAATATTGGCTGCTGCTTTTTGAATCGCTGCTTGGACTGAAAAATCTCCACAGCCCGGGCACCAATTGGGCTTAACATTATTTCTAAAATCTTTAAACGTTGCCATTTATACCAGCTCCTTTAAATCTTTGGCAATCTCAAGTCCTTTTGTTTCAATTTCATGTGGCAAGAATGGCGTCCCATCGTATTTTGTTTGGTTCACTAATTTATCACTCAATGTAACATTCATCTTCAAGATACTTGCAAGTTGTCCTTGATAATTGTGTTCTACTACGACAACTTTCGATGCTTTATCAATAGATTTTTGAAGTGTTTCTTTAGGGAAAGGATGCAATTGTCTAATTTGTATATGATTTACTTTTAAGCCTTGTGCTTCTAATCTATCTTTACCTTCTTGAATTGCGCCTTTAGTCGAAATGAAACCTAAATATAAAATATCTGCTTCATCATGTTGTTCATCTGCTTCTACTGGCTCATTAATTAGTAAATGCTCAGTTTTACGCATACGTTTATCCATTTGTTGTTGTCTGTTATCAGCTGCTTCACTCGTCTTACCTTCTTCGTTATGCTCGACACCTGTTACATGGTGTATACCACCTTTAACACCTGGAATAGGTCTAGGTGATACGCCACTCTCAGTCAATGCATAACGTTTGAAATAAGCTTTGTCGTCTTCTTCTCGCTCTATGTCAGATTGAATTGTTTCGCCACGGTTAATTTCGATTTTGTTATAATCTAATTTTTCTACAGTTTGTTTGCCTAATGACAATTGTAAATCACTTAAAATAATCACTGGACATTGATACATTTCTGCTAAATTAAATGCTTCAATCGTAAGATAAAATGCATCTGTTGCATCAGTAGGTGCAACTACGATTTTAGGGATATCTCCATGTGTACCGTATATCATCTGCATTAAATCAGATTGTTCTTGTTTAGTAGGCAATCCTGTAGAAGGCCCACCACGTTGGGTATTAATCACTACAAATGGTGTTTCTGTCATACCAGATAAACCAATCGCTTCCATCATTAATGAAAGTCCAGGTCCAGCACTGGCAGTAAAAGCACGTACACCAGCATAGTTTGATCCAATAGCCATGTTTGCAGCAGCAATTTCATCTTCAGTTTGTACAACTGTGCCGCCTACTTTTGGTAGATTATCAATCATGTACTCCATAATTTCTGAAGCGAGGCGTAATAGGATATGCCGCCATAAATCTTGATCCAGCTGATAAAGCACCTAAACCAATTGCATCATTACCAATCATATATAGATGTGGTGTTCCATTTGTTTCTTCTAAAACAAAGTCACCTTCAACAGTATTAAGTTGCTCCATCATTAAACGATAACCTTCATTTAATGCTTCTATATTCATTTCGACAACTTTTGCGCCTTTTCTAGTAAACATATTAGTAATAAGCGTTTCAAAAGCTGAAATATCTAATTTCATCACTGCACATGTCGCACCAATAGCAACCATGTTTTTCATTAAGGCAGTGCCTAATTCTTTAGCTGTTGCCGTAAACGGTAAATCTATGAGTTGCGCACGACAGCCTTCAGGTTTTTCTGGTTTTGCCTTGCTGTCTGCAATGATAATACTGTCTGTTCTCATTTCATGATGGTTAACTTCTATTGTTTCTTGATCAAAAGCGATTAATATATCTAAATCATCACTTATCGCGTGTACAGGTGATGTTGATACTCTTATTTTATTATTCGTATGTCCGCCCATTATTCTACTTGAAAAATGACGATATCCATATAAATAGTATCCTTTACGGTTCATCGCAGTAGCAAAGATTTCCCCCGTTGATTCAATACCTTCTCCTTGCTTGGCCGCCAACTTTCCATGATACTTGTGATTTCATACCATCTTGCCTCCTAATGGTTATAATAATTCATAATCAATCATATCAAAATAAACCACCCTATTACTATGTAAAGAGTGGTTTATTTTAAAATTCATACTAACGGACGATAATTAAAATGGATGATCATCGTTAATGAGCACGCGTTCAATATGCGTTGCTTTACCATCTTTATTAATATCTATAATAACACCAGATAAGACACTACGTCCTTCATCTGGCACTACATGTCTTTGTGGTAGGCTAGTAATAAAGCGTGTGATAACTTCTCCTCTATTGATTCCAAGTATACCATCATAAAATCCTGTCATACCTACATCTGTAATATAGCCTGTACCACCTGGCAATATTCTTTCATCAGAAGTTTGAATATGCGTATGTGTACCTACAACAGCACTCACTCTATTATCTAAATACCAACCCATTGCATTTTTTTCAGAAGTTGTTTCCGCATGAAAATCTACAAATATATAATCTGTCTCTTTTTGTGCTTCAGCAATTAATTCATCTGCTTTTTTGAATGGATCATCTATATCTTGCATAAATGCACGACCTTGTAAGTTAATAATCGCCAATTTCAAGTCATTGATTTGAATAATGCGCATACCTACACCTGGTGCTTCATCTGGAAAATTTGCTGGTCGAACCATGCGCTTAGCACTTTCTATAAAATCATAAATTTGACGTTGTCCGTAAGTATGGTTCCCCATAGTCATGAAATCTACGCCTTCTCTTAATAATTCTTTATATATCTTTTCAGTTAATCCTTTACCATGTGCGGCATTTTCCGCATTTACAATTGTAACTGTAGGACGATGCGTTTGTTTAAGCTTAGGCAAGTACGTGTTAATTGCTTCTCTACCTACTTTACCTACGATATCTCCAATAAATAATATTCTCATTTACTTGTTCATCCTCTCTTAATGTTAGTTTAATGTAAATAATTTAAGTTGAAAAGGTTCTTTAGTAAATATTTCTTTAATTTTTAAGTTTTATATTTTGTAATGGGGGTATAATTCATTATAGTAATTATTTTAATCCACAATATAGGAGTTGGAAGTAATACATGTCAATTAATATCGATCCACAACATTTTGCTGATCTAGTTGTTACAGCAAATCCATCAAAAAGTGAAGACGCAGAAGATATAGCAAAAGATAGTCTAGAGCTATATATCAATGCTTATCGTTTAGCAGAAAGATATGCAAATATCGCTACAAACTGCTATGACACAGCTGAAATTATCAAAGAAGTTAAAGTTGCAGATTTAGAATTAAACTAATTAATAAAAATATAAATTGCTTAGTATAGTGAGGTTTTACTTCAGTATACTAGTAAGTTGAGGCTGGGACATAAATACATGTCTCAGCCTCAACTATTATTTGGACAATGGCTGATTGAAATAAAAGTGCACTTACACCAATCTCTTGTATTCCATTTTGTCAGCTGTGCCGGGTCGGGCTCATACGATGAAATCTTATTAGAAAAATTAGATTTCGTCATCCCACTCTTTTTTTGTTGTTTGAGACTTCAAATATCTTTTACTATTTAAAAGCCGTATAATATCACTTTGTTCGAGAAATGTCATAAACACAATTAATGATACGAATCATCAAAAAACTGCCAACAAGTCTTATGACTTTGTTGGCAGTCTGTCGTTAGTCATTGAATGGCTAACATTTATTTTGCGTATTCAATTGCTCTAGTCTCACGAACAACTGTCACTTTTATATGACCAGGATATTGAAGTTCGTCTTCAATTTGGCTTTTTATATCTCTTGCTAAGCGATGTGATTTTAAGTCGTCGATAGTATCTGGTGATACAATAACTCGAATTTCTCTACCTGCTTGAATTGCAAACGCTTTTTCGACACCATCATAATTTTCAGAAAGTGTTTCTAATCTTTCCAATCTTCTAATATAATTTTCTAATGTCTCTTTACGAGCACCTGGTCTCATGACTGATAATGCATCTGCTGCTGCTACCAATATAGAAATAATAGAAGTTGGTTCAACGTCACCATGGTGGGAATGAATTGCATTAATAACTGTTTCATTTTCAGCATATTTTTTCGCTAATTCTACACCTATTTCAACATGGCTACCTTCAACTTCATGATCGATTGCTTTACCAACATCATGAAGTAGACCAACACGTTTAGCTAATGTAACATCTTCACCTAATTCAGCTGCTAACATACCACTTAAGTGTGCAACTTCGATAGAATGTTTCAATACATTTTGTCCATAGCTTGTACGATATTGTAAACGACCTAAGATTTTAACTAAATCTGGATGCATATTATGCACATTTATTTCAAATGTAGCTTGTTCCCCTGCATCTCGAATAATATCGTCTACTTCTTTACGAGCTTTGTCTACCATATCTTCTATTCGTCCAGGATGGATACGTCCATCCGAAACAAGATTTACTAATGCAGTTCTTGCAATTTCACGTCTAATTGGGTCAAAACCAGAGAGGATAACCGCTTCTGGCGTATCATCTATAATTAAATCAATACCCGTTAATGTTTCTAACGTACGGATATTTCTTCCTTCTCTACCAATGATTCGACCTTTCATTTCGTCGTTTGGTAAATTAACAACTGATACTGTAGATTCAGAAGTATGTTCTGTTGCTAATCTTTGAACAGTAGTTGCTAACAATTCTTTTGCATTTTTATCGACTGCTTCTTTTGCTTCTTTCTCTTTTTCCTTAACAAGTATTGCAATATCTTGTGACAATTCATCTTCAACTCTTTGAAGTTGCTCTTGTGCGGCTTCTTCTTGAGAGAGACCAGAGATGCGTTCTAATTCTTGTTCATGCTTATTTATTAATGTTTGAACACTACTCTCTTTTGCATCTACTTGTTGTTGTCGTTCTTCAAGTTTAGACTCTTTTTGCTCTAAAATCTCATCTTTTTTATCTAATAGATCAGATTTTCGCTCTAAGTTTTCTTCTTTTTGAAGAAGTCGAGCTTCTTGCTTTTGAAGATCACCGCGTCTTTCACGAAGTTCGTTTTCACTTTGTTCTTTTAAGATTTGATTTTCTTCTTTAGCTTCTAGGAGCTTTTCCTTCTTAGTATTCTCTGCTTCCTTATTACCTTGTTCAATAATATCTTCTGCAGTTTGTCTTGCTTGTAATTGCTTTTGATGCAATAGATTACGGGCTACAATGTACCCTACAACAACTCCGAGAATAATACCTAGCAAAATGAGTAGGAGGCCTAATAAACTCACACAAACACCCCCTTTTTATCTAGGATTTTGCTCTGTATATCAATTTCAATATGATTATATGAAGTTATATAAGAATCATACAATGTAATTGTACGGTTTTAAACTAAGAAGTGTCAAGGTTTCCTACACATTAATTCAATATTTGAGACCCCTCTTTTACACTATTTCTCCTATAACTATTGTTGTCACTTATGTTATTAAGCTTATATAGCAAAATATTTGTCATATTATATTTTAAAATTCTTATATTTATATAAAAAAATAAGCGCATATTTTTATATATACACTTATTTTATAGTAAATCTTTAAATTGTTTTAGATAACACTATTCGTCTTCAAGAAGCGTAGTTTGTTTTTCATCTTCGTCTTCTTTAACATCACCATCAACAATGCCTAGTGCTTCACGCAATCTACGATTAATATCTTCTTTAATTTCAGGGTTTTCTTTTAGATATAATTTAACATTTTCTTTACCTTGTCCCATACGATCACCATTGTATGAATACCAAGCACCTGATTTATCTACAATTTCATTTTCAACACCTAAGTCAATAAGTTCTCCTTCTTTAGAGATACCTTTACCATACATCATATCCACTTCTGCAACTCTGAATGGTGGTGCTACTTTATTTTTAACAACTTTAATTTTCGTTCTATTACCAACAATATCTTGGCCTTGTTTTAATTGTTCAGCACGACGTACTTCTAAACGTACAGAACTATAGAATTTTAACGCACGTCCACCTGGTGTTACTTCAGGGTTACCGAACATCACGCCTACTTTTTCGCGAATTTGGTTAATAAATACTGCTGTTGTTTTTGATTTGGAAATAGCGGCTGAAAGTTTACGCAATGCTTGTGACATTAAACGTGCTTGTAAACCAACATGTGTATCACCCATTTCACCTTCAATTTCAGCTTTTGGAGTTAATGCGGCAACGGAGTCAATAACTACGATGTCAACAGCACCACTTCTTACGAATGCTTCAGTAATTTCCAGTCCTTGTTCCCCATGGTCAGGTTGAGATAAATATAGATTTTGAATATCTACACCTAAAGCTTCTGCATAGACAGGATCTAACGCATGTTCAGCATCAATAAACGCCGCAACGCCACCATTTTTTTGTACTTCTGCAATAGCATGCAATGCTACTGTAGTCTTACCAGAACTTTCTGGCCCATATATTTCTATAATTCTTCCTTTAGGGTAGCCACCTACACCTAACGCATTATCCAAAGTAACTGAACCACTTGAAACGCTAGAAACTCTTTGGGCTTTATTGTCACCTAATTTCATAACTGCGCCTTTACCAAATGATTTTTCCATATTTTTAATTACTGTATCTAAAGCTTTTTGACGATCGTTATCCAATGTCTGGACCTCCTAATTGAGATTAATCTCTGTAAAATATCTTAACTCTACTATACCTTGATTTAAATAATTCCGCAAGCTTTTTGCGAATATTTGTTCGCTTATACAGACAAAACTTACACCTAAAACAGAACACACGTGCTATATTTTTAAGTTTTTGCAGTCTTCAAATGCTTATTTAAACCAATTTAGTAATCGTATTAGTACATAATTTTGAGTTCTGCTTTTTATTAAATTTCTTCTTTGCGTCATTTTAAAGGACTGAATTTCAAGTCGTTCATTTTCTAAAATGCCTAAATAAATTGCATCCTTATAATACATTATTGAAATACCTACTTCTGTTTGATACAAATCTTTAACGATATTGGCAGAGACAGAAAGTTGAGTTTCAATTGTATCATGTTCATCTATAAATTGCGTATGATGTGGTAACATCCCTTGAAGTAATTGTGAAGTATTAAAATTCTTCAGTCTAGAATATAATTCTCCATCTGTAACAGCATCATATAGAGCAAATGATTGATGAATTTTATCCATCAGAGATTGTTCCAGTAGTATATCATCAGAACCATAATAATATTCACCAATGCGTGATAAAATTTCTGATTTAATAGGAGCGATAAGTTGCTCGCATTCACGTTGCGTATCTCCATTTGCCGTTAATCTAATATTAACTTCATGCGTTCCGACCAATGGCGCAATCGTAGGATTTGTCTGTCCATCTATTAAATCCATTAATACTGTTTCTACTTTAGATTCGCCGATGCCTGCAAAACGCAATAATTCTGAGAATATAGTGCTTTCACCATTGAAAAAGAATGGCAAAAGTTCGTTTTTAGCCATAGGTTGCATTTCTCTTGGTGGTCCTGGTAACAATACAATACGTCGTTCATCTTGATCTACTACCATACCAGGCGCCATGCCGACTTTATTTTCTAATATATGTGAACCTTCTATAACTAACGCTTGTTGACGATTATTTGGAGTCATTTCAATATTCTGCTCTTCGAAGAATTGTTCAATGTAATTCAGAGCATGTTTATCAATAACTAATTCTCGTCCTAATACCTTAGCAACAGTATGTTTCGTTAAGTCATCTTTAGTTGGGCCTAAGCCACCAGTTAGTATAACAGTATCATAATGATTAAATGATGCTTTTATCACTCTTTCTAAGCGTTCTGGATTATCACCGATTACTGTATGTTCTACCACACTGTGACCTACACCATTCAGCAATTTCGATAAATATTGTCCATTGGTATTAGCTATTTGTCCTAATAATAATTCTGAGCCTACTGCAATGATAGATATCTTCACAACTTCTCCTCCTCAACACCAAGTTACATGATTTACTTTAGTTTATATTTTTTATGCACTAAAAAGCGAGTGCAAAATTATTCGATAAACTTAATTATAAATCTTAATTCCTCAAAAAACTAAAGATTAGATTTTTATATATTTTAAAAAGCTTAGTAAATCAATTATTATACTATTTTATCAAATAAAATAAAAACAGCCCAAATTTTATCACTTTGGACTGTTTTGCTATATTAAAGTACTTAATTTTATTGGTAAGTGTGGGTGTGGCACATGTATTGGAACTGCCCCCCATTATTTCGCTTTAAATACATCTCTACCTTTATAGAAGTATTCAATTCCAGATAATATTGTGAAGAATACACCGATGTATAACAGAACTTGTCCTAATTCAAAACCAATCCAAGTTGCTAAAGGATCACCTAGGAGAATCCAAACAATTGCGACCATCGTAACAGCAGTTTTAATCTTACCTAATTGCCCTGCGAGCACTTACAAAACCTTGCTCAATTTGTAATAGACGTAATCCTGTTACAGCGAACTCACGTGCAATGATAATAATCGCAACGATTGAATTTGTTAAATCAATTTGTACAAGCGCGATTAAAGCGCTTGAAACGAGTAATTTGTCAGCTAATGGGTCTAAGAATTTCCCCATATTAGTTACAAGTTCCCATTTTCTTGCTAAATAGCCATCAACAAAATCACTTAACGACGCGATAATAAAAATAATACCACTAATTAATAATTCAATTCTAATTTCATTACCACCGATAAATGAAATATTACCAAATCCAAAATCTATCAGTGCAAATAGAAGAAATATTGGAATTAGTATAACTCTAAAAACAGTTATCCAATTCGGTATATTCATAAGAAGTCCTCTTTTCTTTTTATAACTTAATCGTTTCTTTATACTTTAACAGATTATAATACTAAAACAGCTAAAATCCATAATAGTGCTGAGATGATAACAACAACACTAACTATAACAGCTACTTGCAACGGTTCTTTATTCTTACTGCGATATGTAGGCTTACTTTCTTTAGAAAAAGCTTCAATCGTCTCTTGCATGCTTTCATCATTATTTGGGATTTCGTCTCTATGTGCTTTGATTAACTGTGCAGAATCAATATTAACGGCTTTTGCATATTTTTTAATAAAACCTTCTGCATAATCAACTTTATTCAAAGATTCAAAATCGTTATTTTCTATCAAAGTCAAAGTTTGACGTTTTATCTGTGTGCGTGTTTCTAATTCATTTAAAGTCATACCTAAGCGTTCTCGGCGTCCCTTTAAAGTTTGACCAACTGTGTTCACGATGTCAGTCCTCCTTGATAACTATTCATTTTTTTATTCAAAGAAACCAAATCCGCCACCAAATTCATCGTTACCAAAGTCTAAGTTGTTTTTACTTTTAACAGTTTGTTTCTTCATTTCTTCATAATGAATTTCTTGATTTTTATTTTCTCTTAATTCAATAATATAATCGAAATCGCTCATCTCATAATCACTTGTTTCAACAAACAAGTCAGGATGCTCTACCACCTTGATTGAAGGCAAACTCATCACTTCTTTTACTAATTCTTGGTGTTTTACATTAGATTCTCTAGCTGTTACAGCACCATCAATAATATAAACATGATTAGGATCGTACTCGCCTTTAATTAATGAGCTACGCACAGTTTGTTTGATTAATGTAGAACTGATGAACAACCAACGTTTATGCGCACAGACACTGCCGACAACAATAGATTCTGTCTTTCCAACTCTAGGCATACCTCTAATGCCTATTAATTTATGACCTTCTTCTTTAAATAATTCTGCCATAAAATCAACGAGCAAACCTAAGTCTTCTCTTTCAAAACGAAATGTCTTTTTATCGTCAGCATCTTGCTCTATGTACCTGCCATGTCTTACTGCCAATCGATCACGAAGTTCAGGTTTGCGTAATTTAGTAATAGAAATATCGTCAATTTCAGTAACAATATTTTCAAATCTACTCACTTTTTCTAAGTTATCAGATTTAATGAGTAAACCTCTTCGACCTTCATCAACGCCATTAATCGTTACAATATTGATACCCATCATACCTAACAAACTAGATACATCGCCTAATAAACCTGATCTATTCAACGTTATCTCATATTCTAAATACCATTCTTTTTTAGTAGCTACTGTCATGAAATAAACACCCCTTAGTTTAAAAACAACGGTTATTTTATAATAGACTGGTGCTGAAGAAACATCTATTAATATCACTTTTTTAAATCATGTGATTTATTGTACTGTTATTATATCATTGAATGTTTCATAGTTGGCTTATTTTTTTACACAATATTAAAATTTATAAATACCATGCGCCATTCACTTTTTGTACTGTCCCCGTGATACTCTTTGCTAATGGATGGCATAAATAACTACACGTATGTGCAACTTCTTCAGGTGCAATCAATCTTTGTTGTGGTAAATCGCTTGTTATGTCACTAAGTTCGTCTGCCGTCCAGACTTGAGTCATGTTGCCACTTACCAAACCAGGTGCAATAGCATTAACCGTAACATTTGTCATAGCTAACTCTTGGCTAAGCGCTTTAACAAAACTAATTTGTGCACCTTTCATAGCTGAATAAACAGTTTCCATACTTGCGCCAGTTTCGCCCCAAATAGATGAGATAACGATGATTCTACCATTTTTACTTTGTCTTAATTGATCTGTAAAATATCGACTTGTTCTTATAAATTGACGCACATGTATTTGATAACTCGAATCGATCATTTCGTCTGTCATATCCTGTAATTGCCCATATAAAGCTGAACCACTACTATAAATTAAACAATCTAAATTCTTTATAAAGCCAAAAGCTTTGTCCAATTCATTACACTGAGTTAAATCACATTTTACAAATTGTACTGACTTTTGTTCATAGCGCTTAGTTAGAGTTTCTATGTTTGATTTATTATAGTGTACGATGACTTCATACCCATCCGTTAATAAACGATCGACAATTGCAGAACCTATTGTACCAGATCCTCCCATGACCAAAGCTTTCATTTTATTTCATCTCCAAACGACTATCTACAACTTGTGTTAGATTTAAACATGTATTTGCTGTTTCGTTCACGCTATCTAAAGTGATACTCTCAACAATGTCTAATAAGTCGAATAAGCTTACGCCTTCAAAATAAAGTTTTGTGTATTGATTAGCAATATACTCTGGTGAGTTTAAACCTGAGATAAATTCTCCGATAAATTGTTTTTTCAATAAATTAAAGGCCTCTGCATCACTTAGTTTACCTTGTGTGTTTTCTAATTCCTCTAATAATAGTGCTTTCAATTTATCAGGATATTGCGTTGCACTCGTGATAACTGAAAAGCTATAAGTTGGTTCTAAAACAAATTGATAACCAAATGTTTCATCTATTAAATCTTGATTAAGCAACGTTTGATAAAAATCTGTCTCTTCACCAAACACCATTTCATAAAATAGTGTCATTTCTAAATCACGTTTAACATAAGCTTCGTTAGGTTCATTTTTTAAAGTTTCATTTTTAAAACCAAGCATTAATCTTGGTGATTGAAGTTTCATGGATTCTGATACGTTTACCTCATTAACTTCGCTTTTTTCAGCTAAAGCATCTCTGACAATTTGTGGTTGATTCACTTTGTCTCTTTTATTTTCGTGCTCAGCAATGACTTCATAAATGTGCTCTGCATCTACATCACCTACAACAAATAACACCATGTTCGATGGATGATAGAATGTTTCATAGCATAGATATAAATCATCTTTAGTTATTTCATAAATGCTTTCAACACTACCTGCAATATCTACACGAATCGGATGTGTTTCATACATAGCCTTTAGCGTATTGAACATTAATTTATAGCCTGGTTGTTCTTGATACATTTTAATTTCTTCTTCAATGATTCCTTTTTCTTTATCAACTGTCTCTTTAGTAAAATAAGGCGTTTCTACCATCGTTAATAAACGTTTGATATTGCGGTCTACATTATCAGTAGCACTGAATAGATAGCTTGTTCGATCAAAGCTCGTAAAGGCGTTAACTTGAGCGTTGTCTTCCGCAAAAGCAGTAAATAAGTCTTCTTCTTCATTTTCAAATAATTTATGTTCTAAAAAGTGTGCTACGCCATCAGGTACTGTGACATATGTATCGCTACCATGTGGTTTAAATTTATTATCTAATGAACCAAATTGTGTTGTGTATGTGACGAAGGTTTTTTGAAATCCTTTTTTCGGAATAACAAATAATTTGAGTCCATTATTTAACTCAGCTTCATAAACTTTTTCGTCTATTTGTTTATAATATTTTTCATTCATCAGTCATTACCTCCTTTCGTCAAAATGTAAATCGTATCTAATATTGTTTCTTGTGCTAATTGCTGAATCTCTGCTCTAGATACATTTTGTATACCTTCAATAAAACTTGTTTCTGACATATCTTCATCAAGTAAAATATTGTTATTTAATATTTCAATAATACTTTTTGGTCTATCATGAGATTCTTGACGTTGTGAAATAATTACTTTTTTAGCTAGCTCTAATTTATCGTCATCAAACTCACCTTGTTGGAATTTTTCAAATTCAGCTATTATTGTATCTTTAGCTATTTCATATTTGTCAGCTGAAACACCACTAAGTACAAACATAAAACCATTTTTAGCATCCATTTGAGAGTGTATTGAATACGCTAAGCTCTGTTTCTCACGTACTTCATTAAATAATACGGACGATGGATCACCGCCAAACATGACATTTAACACGACCATAGCAAAGTATTGTGGATCGCCATATTGTGCTTGGGAATTTATATCCCATATTTAATTTAGCTTGATCCACTACATCTGTTTCAATAATTTCTTGTGGTAAAGTATGTGATGTCGGTGTTGGTACTGCATGTGATAATTCAAATTGAAAAGGTTTAAGATCAAAATATGATTGAATTTGTGATTTCACTGCTTGCTCATCTACGTTGCCTACTACATAAACCGCGCAGTAGTCATCTTTTAGCATAGATTGATATGTATGATATAAATTTTTTGGTGTTATGCCTGATATGTATTCTACTTGCCCTGACGCTATATGGCGATAAGGTTGGTCTCCAAACATATTTTTCAGTAAGTTTAAAAATGCAATTTGTGATTTATTATCAACTATAGCATCTAATTTTTTTGTTAATAACGATTTTTCTTGTGCAACAAAAGTTTCATCAAATTCACCATCTGTAATTAACGGGTTCCAAATCATTTCTTTTAACAGATTCAAACCTTTTTCAAATAAGGGTGTCTGGTCTTTTAAATAACGTTCGTTTACGATTTCTAAAGATATTGTAATTACATGCTTGTCTTTGAATTTTGAAATAAAACTATTGACATATGCACCATATAATTGTGATAAGTGTTGGTTAAATGCTTTATCCGTCGGCCATTGTTTTGTCGCACGAACGAGTACTTTGCTCAATAGTGAACGTGCTTGTCATTGTTTCGCTATCTAATGGCGCCATAAATTTCAATGTGATTGTGGTTGTTTTAAATTTTGTTGTTGGCATTACTTTTATATGCAAGTCATTTTGCTGTTTATCTATCTTCAAATTGTCATGCCCCGCTTTCATAATTTTGTTTTTATATTCTATTTCTAACCGTTTTAAATTTTACTAAACTACTTTTGAAATAATTAAAAGAATAAAGTATTGGATTATCTTCATTATCGTAATGTATTAATTTCAAAAGCATGAGCCCTTCATGCGGTGATGCGTCTAGCACGTCCGAGATATGAGGTTCGTAACTAATTGCCTCAATTTCTGTATTCGCATAGGCAACTTTTTTATTAGCATAAGCTTCAATCGCGTTTAATAAAGATTCATCGCTATTTTGATACTGTGCACACGTTAAATCATCAGCGGGCACTTTATCTAAGCAATATACTACTGGTTGTCGATCTGCCAGTCTGACACGCTCTATAATGGTCACAGAAGCTTTATCAGGAATGTTTAATCTTAATGCATCCAATGAAGTAGCTGGTTTTTCATCTAAGCTTATAAATTCTGTTCTAGCATTAAAGCCTTGTTGTTCTATCATTTGACTAATACTTACAAGTTCACCTAAAGGATAGAAGAACGGGTGCAGTGATTTAACACTCGCACCTTCCCCTAAGTTATTAGATAATACTTGTTCTGTAATCAATTCATCTACGGCATCATAAACGTCATCTGTTTTAACGTTTAGTGTTCTAGCCACTGCTAAATTACTTGGCAATGGCTCTCCAGGACTCAATTTACCTTCTTTAATTTGTTGAATCATCCACTCTTTAACTTTATACACAGAAGTAAGTTCCATATTTACACCTCATCACTATCTAAATCCACAAGTATCTGTCTAGGTTTGCTACCTTTTTGTGGTCCAATAACTTGATTCCGTTCTAAATCATCCATCAGTCTTGAAGCTCGATTATAACCAATTCTAAACTGTCTTTGTAGCAAGGATGTACTTGCTTTTTGTTGTTCAATTATAAATATATATGCTTCATCATAAAGTGAATCTTCACTTTTCATTTCTGATTTTTCAACTGGTGCATCTGGTTCCATTTCTTTAACATAGTTCGCTTTTTGTTGTTCAACAACATAATTAACAATATCTTGTACCTCTTGATCGCTTAAAAATGCACCTTGCACGCGTGTTCTCGTAGAGCCACCATTTGCAACGTATAACATATCACCTTTACCTAGTAACTTGTCTGCGCCGCCACTATCTATGATCGTTCTAGAGTCAATTTGAGAACTCACAGCGAAAGCGATTCTTGATGGAATGTTATTTTTGATTATACCAGTTATAACATCTACAGAGGGACGTTGTGTTGCAATAATTAAATGAATACCTGCTGCACGTGCCATTTGAGTAATTCGTTGAATTGCATTTTCCACATCTTTACCTGCAACCATCATTAAATCTGCTAATTCATCAACTATCACCACAATATATGGTAACTCAGATTTCTTCTCTTCTAGTTCCTTATTTTGTCGTCTAATTGCTTCGTTATAGCCTTCAATATTTCTAGTTGAAGAATGTTGGAATAGATCGTAACGTCTTTCCATTTCAGCAACTACTTTTTCTAGTGCTTGTGATGCTTTATGTGGATTTGTCACAACGGGTATAAGCAAATGCGGTATACCGTTATATATATTCAACTCTACCATTTTTGGATCAATTAACATAAGTTTTACTTCATGTGGCTTAGCATTAAGTAAAATACTTGTAATAATGCCATTAATACAAACTGACTTACCACTACCAGTTGAACCTGCTACTAGTAAGTGAGGCATTTTATTTAATTCAACTGTAATTGGATCACCTGAAATGTCTCTACCTAATCCAACTTCTAATTTGTTTTTGGCAGGAAACTTCTCATCTAATACTTCTTTTAATGAAACGAGTGATACTTTGTCATTAGGCACTTCTATACCGACAGCTGAACGACCAGGTATTGGTGCTTCTATACGAATATCTTTCGCGGCAAGTGCTAAAGCAATATCATTATGTAAATTAACAATTTTACTTACTTTCACACCTTGCGCAGGTTGTATTTCATATTGTGTCACCGCTGGACCAATTTTTATTTGAGTCACTCTAGCATTAACACCAAAGTTTTTGAGCGTGGTTTCTAGTAACTGACCTTTTTTTTGTACTTCTGCCTTAGATGTAGCTTTTTGCTTAGCAGGTTGATTGAGTAAGGAAAGCGGTGGTATTGTATATGCTTCGTTTTCAACCTCACCTGCTTCAGATATTGAATTTGCGCCTTCTTCATCTGAGGCTTGTTCAGATTCATCTATCAACTGATCTAATGAAGCTTGTTCCTCTTTAGAACTTTGTTGTGATGGTATTGGCTCATTGGCATCTTCTTGATCGCGCGTGCGTTGACTACGTTTGTATTTTTTATTTTCCGTAGGTTGAGCACTATCATCATCGTTATCACCATGTCCATATATAGGTATGGATTGTTGCTGTTCTGCAGTTAAATTTGAAACTTCAGGTAAATCACTTACATCTTTAACTTCATTATTAGCTTCATCCTGAGTAGCGACTTGTTGTGCTTGCAATTCAGCTTTTTTCTCTGCTTTTACACGCATTTTAGCATCTTTTTTAATTTTATTTTGTTTTCTTTTTTCTTTTAAGTTTACAGAAGCATCTTGACTTTTAATTTTCACCTTTTCAAATACGATTTTCGATACATCACGATGACTTTGCTTTAAAAGTAAAATTGCACTTGAAGCAATCAATAAAATTGTCACAATAATAATACCAACAATAGAAATTAAAGGCGTGAATAAAGTTAATAAGTAATATCCTATTAACCCTCCACCAAAATTAGGGAAGTTAGTCTGTTCATAAGCCTTATAGACAAATGACAATACTGGTTCTCGTTCAGCTTGTGCATTATTAGTAAAGTAAAAGAAGATTTGTGTCACTAACAATAGTGCGAATTGTAATAGAAAAGCACCAACTGTACGTCTTGTCTTCGGTAAAGCTTTATAATAAGTGATAAATATTGTGCCTATAATTAGTAATATATATGTTATGAAACGGCTATTACCGAATAAATAGTTCAAGAAACTATCTATCATTGTTCCAATAATACCAAGTTGGAACGCGCCTAGTATAATTAATACAAAAGCGATAATAGCAAAAACATATCTAATAGGACTGTCGCTTTGTTTTTTCTTTTTATTTGTTGTTTTCTTTCTTGTATTTGTTGGTTTTCTCTTAGTTGTAGTTCTCTTTTTTGTTTGTGCCACGTTCCACACCTACTTTTCTAACTCTGATTTCAATTTTATTTTAATCCTATACCCATTGATTGTTATGTGAATCACTTTTATTCATCGTAAATAATATGTATTTAGATTTTATTATATAAGTATGTTTGTATAATAAAAGTTTATTTGTATTCTATAATAACATAAAAGAGGTAAGACAATGTTCGCTTTGAGTGGATTTAAAGGTTGCTTGCATGTCATATTTAAGATATAACAATCAACTGCAATCTACTTTTAAATATGTTTACCTAAGCGTTTGTCTTAACCTCTTTGTTTAGTATGGAAACTATTAAATTTCAGAAATAACTGGAATAATCATCGGACGACGTTTCGTGTTTTCAAATAATAACTTGCTAATTTGATCACGCATACTTTGTTTGATTTCAGACCATTCAATGCGTTTTTCTTGTAGTCCTAGTTCAACGATTTCACGCACTTTTTCTTCAGCTTCATTTAATAAAGCTTCACTTTCTCTAACATAAACGAAACCTCTAGATTGAATTTCTGGTCCAGTCTGCAATTCGTCTGTTTTTCGGATCAAGTGTTACGACCGCAATAAAGATACCATCTTCTGCTAATAAATGACGATCTCTCAGAACGATATTTCCTACGTCTCCAACACCAATACCATCGATAAGCACGTTACCAAAATTCACTTTTTCATTTAAAATCATTTCGTCACCATCATAGTTAACGACATCACCTTTTTCCACAAGGAAGATTTTCTCAGGTTTTACGCCTGATTCATTCGCTAATTTTGCATGAGCAATTTGCATTTTAAACTCACCATTTACTGGTATAAAGTATTCTGGTTTCATAATATTAATCATCATCTTCAATTCTTCCATGCAACCATGACTTGAAGTGTGTATTTTTTTACTACTAGGTAAGATTTCTGCACCAACACGCGCTAATTCATTTAGCGTGTTACCAACGATGACTTCCATACTTGCAGAAGCAGTAATTGCTAGGAATACAGAATCCCCTTGTTCAATATTCATTATTTTATGTTTCTTTTGAGCCATTTGACTTAATGCTTCTACTGGTTCACCTTGCATACCAGTTGCAATAATAATAACTTCATTTTTAGGATAATTTTCAACTTCATTAATTGGAATTAATAAGTCCTTAGAAATATCAAAATAGCCCATCTTTCTAGCGATATTAAATGAACTTTCTAATGAACGGCCTAAGAAAGAAACTTTTCTATTCAATCTCTGAGCCAAATTCAATACTTGCTGAATGCGGATAAAGTTCGATGCGTAACATGAAACAATTAGTCTGCCTTTTACTTTAGTAAACGCATCATACATATGTGATTCAATGACATTTTCTGGTGTATTATAACCTGGTTTTTCTGCCTCAGTGGAATCACTGATGAGCGCAAACACGCCTGCTTCGCCTATTTCAGTCATTTTTTTCAAGTCTGGTGCATAATGACCTTGTAGACTTTGATCAAATTTAAATTCGCCAGTATAAACAATCGCACCATATGATGTATGAATACATACGCCTAAACTGTCTGGAATACTATGCGTTGTATTGAAAAATGTAATGTTTACCCCTTTAAAACGCATAACTGATTCATTATTCACTGTATAATATCTTACTTTTTTATTAATATTACGTGCTTTCATATTTTCTTTAATTAACGCGATTGTCAATTTAGAACCGTACACAGGTGCATCTACTTGTTCTAATACATATGTGACAGCCCCGATAGCGTGTTCATGGCCATGCGTTAAAAATATACCTTTTAATTTATCTTTATTATCAATGACATATTGAATGTCAGGAATTACAATGTCCACACCTAGCATTTCATCTTCTGGGAACATCAGCCCTAGCATCTAACATGAACATTTCATCGTCTACTTCAACGACATACATATTTTTCGCAATTTCTCCAACTCCGCCAAGTGGAATTATACGAATATTTTTATTTTTTTCTTAATTAAACTCAAAATGTTACCTCCTATTTAAATTCCCGTCCATATATAAACTCATAGTATATTATAAGTTAAAATAGGCTTTATGTACACTATTAAAGTAATTACTATAAATAGTTCGGGATTGATATCAATAAATAAACAATTACTTATAAATCTTCAATATTTTCTATGTTTTGTTTTATATTTTCATATTCACGTTTTTACTACAATAGAAACTATGAATTTCCTGAAAATTAAACTTTAGTCTTATACACTTATGTATTTAATTACTTACGCAATAATTCTGCTAATATTTGCATTAAATAAAAAAGAAACCAGTATACTTTGATATGAAAACCGTTTAAGAATAGAACAGGAAACATTCTATCGTAACGCGATTCATATCATTTACTAGTTTCTAATAAAATTCGATTTTTTATTTTATATTAATTTGATAAAAGCACTTTATGAGACGCATTCACGCGACCTTGTTTATCAATTTCTGTTACTTTTATTTTAAATGTATCTCCAATTTTCAATACATCTTCTACTTTATCAATACGTTCATTTGCAATTTGTGAAATATGAACTAAAGCATCTTTACCAGGGAATAATTCAACAAATGCACCGTATTTTTCAATACGTTTTACTTTGCCTTCATATACTTGGCCAACTTCAGCTTCACGCGTAATATCTTCTATGATACTACGTGCTTCGGCGATTGCATCTTTATCAACAGCACCTATAAAGATTGTACCATCTTGTTCAATATCAAGTTTCACACCTGTTTGATCAATGATTTCATTAATTTTCTTACCGCCAGGTCCAATAACATCTCTGATTTTTTCAGGTTTGATTGTCATCGTAACGACTTTAGGTGCAAACGCACTTAACTCACCGCGTGTTGTATCAATTGTTTGTAGCATATGTTCTAAAATAGCTAAACGACCTTCACGTGCTTGGTCTAAAGCTTCTCTAATAATCTCTTTTGTTAGACCATCAATTTTAATATCCATTTGTATTGCAGTAATGCCTTCAGACGTGCCGGCTACTTTAAAGTCCATGTCACCTAAAGCATCTTCCATACCTTGAATATCCGTTAAAATAGTGTAACTATCATCACGTGTTACTAATCCCATAGCAATACCGGCTACTGGTGCTTTAATAGGAACACCTGCATCCATTAAGGCTAACGTAGAACCACAAATTGACGCTTGTGAAGATGAACCATTTGATTCTAATACTTCACTCACAATTCTTACAGTATAAGGGAAGTCTTTAGTATCTGGAATAACATGACTCAATGCACGCTCACCTAAAGCACCGTGACCAATTTCACGACGTCCTGGAGAACGAACTGGACCTGTTTCACCAACTGAATAGTTAGGGAAGTTGTAATGGTGCATGAAACGTTTTTGTTGTTCCTCACCAAGGCCATCAAGAATTTGATATTCGCTCATTGAACCTAATGTTAACACAGATAGTGCTTGTGTTTGACCTCGTGTAAATAAGCCAGAGCCGTGTACGCGTGGTAACACACCAACTTCTGATTCTAGTGGACGAATTTCATCTGATTTACGGCCATCAGGTCTGATTTTTTCTTCAGCGATTAATCTTCTTACTTCTTCTTTTACTAAACTATTTAAAATGCCATGCACATCTTTAATTAGTGCGGCATTATTAGCATCTTCTTCATCAATAAATTCTGAAACAACTTTTTCTTTTAATGTGTCAAGATTGATATCACGTTGCTGTTTATCAAACGTTAATACAGCTTCTTTCAAACCATTGGCTTCAGTAAGCTGTTTCACTTTTTCTGCAAGCGTTTCGTCTTGTTCAACAGGTGTGAATGGTGTTTTCACTGGTTGGATGTGATCCACGATTTCTTGTTGGAAATTAACTAAACGTTGTATTTCATTATGACCAAAGAAGATTCCCTCAAGCATTTCACTTTCAGTAATTTCACTTGCGCCTGCCTCAACCATATTTACAGCATCTTTGTGACCAACAACTTCTAAATCAAGACGCGACACTTCTTTCTGTGCAACAGTTGGGTTAATTACGTATTCACCATCAACATAGCCTACGTTGACACCGAGCAATAGGTCCTTGGAATGGAATGTCTGAAACACTAAGTGCCATAGATGAACCTATCATCGCCGCCATTTCTGGAGAACAATCAGGATCAGCACTTAATACGGTATTCATGATTTGTACATCATGTTTATATCCTTTAGGGAAAAGCGGACGAATTGGTCTGTCAATTAAGCGCGCAGTTAATGTTGCTTCGTCGCTTGGACGTCCCTCACGTTTTTTAAATCCACCAGGAATTTTACCTGCTGCATACATTTTTTCTTCATAATTTACCATTAATGGGAAAAAGTCAACATCGCGTGGTTCTTTTGAAGCTACTGCAGTAGATAATACTACTGTATCACCATAACGAACTAGCACGGCACCATTAGCTTGTTTAGCAAGTTGCCCTATTTCAATCGTTAATGATCTATTTGCCCATTCAGTTTTAAAAACTTTTTTCTCTTGAGACATTACGAATCTCCTCTCATATATCTATTAGTTACATCATATCATTTCTTAGAAAAATTTTATATTAGTATATTACTTTTTAAATAATATGCTTTCTAGATTATAAAAAAGGGAAAGGACCCTGAAGGTTCTTTCCCTTTCAATATCCATCTTAAAATTAACGACGGATACCTAATGATTTAATTAATTCACGGTAACGTTGTACATCTTTGCCACGTAAATAGTTAAGTAAATGTCTACGACGACCTACCATTTTTAATAGTCCACGACGTGAATGGTGGTCTTTCGTGTGTTGACGTAAATGTTCGTTTAATGTAGTGATTTCTTCAGTTAACACAGCGATTTGTACTTCTGGAGATCCAGTATCCGCTTCGTGTGTACGATATTCTTTAATTAGTTCATTTTTACGTTCTTGTGAAATTGCCATAGTCAATTTCCTCCTTTAATTTTTATGCGCCTTTAACCGAGCGAACCGTTGGAGACTCGGACTGCCAAGATAAAGGTGCCTTAAATGTGTAAAACACATTCGACTTAAATATTATATGATATTTCGTCTCCAAAATCAACTGATAATAAGTATTTCGCTTTTTCTTTATCTTTATTCATTTGTTCTACTAAAGGATCTATCCCATCAAATTTAATTTCTGGTCTTAAATAATGATGCCAAAATACAGTGACACGCTCGCCATAAATATTTTCATTAAAATCAAATAAATTCACTTCTATGACTACTTGAGCTTTAGAAGGGTCATGAAATGTTGGTTTCACACCAACATTAGCCACACCTCGATAGACCTTTTTATTCGCCCCAATTTCCATACTTACCGCGTAAACACCATTTTTAGGCAAAACATAATCACCGCTAGGTTGAACATTTGCTGTTGGAAATCCAATGGTTCTTCCACGTTTTTCACCTTGCACAACTGTCCCTTTAATACGATAGAGATAATCTAATTCTTCATTAGCCTTTTGCAAGTCACCTGTTTTAAGCGATTTTCTAATTTCAGTAGTTGAAATTTTTTCAGATTCTATTTCTTGTTTACTTACCACTGTCGTATTAAATTCAGTCATTTCATTTAATATCATCATATTACCTTTACCAAATTTACCAAATGTAAAATCAAAACCGGCTACTACTTCTTTAACATTATTTTTTATAATATACTCTTCTATGAAAGTTTCAGCGGGTACATTAGCAAATTTTGAAGAAAAGTTAATAACAATACAATAATCTATGCCATAGGACTCTAATATTTCAACTTTATCTTGTATTGGTGTTAAATAATCGGTACGTTTACGTTCAGGATTTAGAACTACCGAAGGATGAGGATCAAACGTCATCACAGCTTTTTTTAAATTGGATGCTTTTGCTTTTTGCTCTAAAATATCAAATACTTTCGCGTGCCCCTTATGCATGCCATCAAAAAAACCAAAAGCCATGGCAACGTCTTCTGTTATATATTGATCTTCTTGAATTGGATGAGCTACTTCTATCACTTTCATGCGTATTTCTCCTTTAGTTAAATACCTTCTTAGGCTTAATTTCGTCAATTTTTTCAGGATGTGGCGCATAAATTGCTAAGACTTTATTGTCTGTAACATCTACCAATGCCACTATCGTATCTATTGTTTCTGTGAATTCATTTTTATAGAATTTTTGGCCATTTAAAATTTTGCTTTTTACTACTGCATCTGAAATCAAAATTTGTTTTAAACCTTTTAATCCATATTCTATAGGAAATAGCTTTTCTTGTAACGCGTCATGCTCATGTAATTCTGCAACGTCATTTAGTGTAAGACTTTCATCTACATCAAATCCACCACTTTGAATTCTAGTTAATTTTGACATATGGGTTGGAAGTCCTAAGGCTTTTCCAATATCTGTCGCTAATGTTCTGATATATGTTCCTTTGCCACATTCCACTAAAATTTCGAAATGACAACTGTTATCTTCAAAGCGTAGTTCAGATGTACGGTTAATATGCATAATATTAACTTGTCGTTCTGGTCTTTCTACTACTTCGTTATTCCTCGCATATTCATATAGTTTTTTTCCATTCACTTTTACTGATGAGTACATCGGTGGTATTTGAGTAATCGTTCCTTCAAATTGATTCAATATTTGGTCAATGTCTTGAACTGTAATTTCATCTTGCGCAATAGTTGTTCGCTCAAGAATTTCACCGGTTTGATCCTCAGTAGTTGTACTACTTCCAAGTGTAACAGTCGCTTTATAAGATTTTCCCATATCCATAATGTAATCACTGACTTTAGTTGCACCACCAATACATATAGGTAAAACGCCTGATACTTCTGGGTCTAAAGTGCCAGTATGTCCAACTTTTTTTGTTTTTAAAATTTTCCTCAATTTAAATACTACATCGTGGCTTGTTAAACCACGTTCTTTATACACAGGCAAAATACCGTTATACATCTTTACGCCACCTTTAATGCTCTTTTTTTCATTACTCTCATATTAACATGACTTAGCTTGCTTTGTGTTATGTAAAAAAGCTGAAACATAAAATCTAAAGAGATTTTGTTCCGACTTGGTATAATAATTAATCTTTTTTGTGCAAATCTTGAATCATTCTTTCAATTTTATTTCCGTAATCAATTGATTCATCATATTCAAAATTCAATTCAGGAATAATTCGTAATCTCATTCTTGAACCTAGTTCAGATTTAATAAAACCTTTTGCCTTTTCTAACCCTTTAAAAGTATCTTCTTTTTGTTTTTCATTACCTAATACTGTTAAATAGATTGTTGCAATTGATAAATCATTTGTTAATTGCACATCTGTAATCGTTAAAAATCCGATTCTTGGGTCTTTGACTTTGTTATTAGCGATATCCATAATTTCTTGCTTCATCTGTTCGCCAACACGTTCGGCTCTCATATTCATTATATTCACCTCACACGATTTATTTGTCCGGGAAATGTTTCCTTACTTAAAGATTATATGACAGTTCATTTCATAACGTCAAACAAATTTATTATTTCAGTTGGTTATATTTTTAAAAGTTTCGTTCGAGTCCTGTACACTTTATATTGTACATTATTAACAAAAAATAAACATTTTATGACAGTTAGGCATTATTTTAATTCCTAACTGTTAACTTATGAAACATTTTTTCATTAATAGTCAATAAAATCTATTTTAAATTGCTCAAGTGTTTAATATTATGCCTAACTGTTATTTTAAGAAGATTTTTTGACATAGAAACACCTAACCTACGCTTATAAATGTTTTTTATAAAGTTTTACACATTATATAAATTGTAATGTTATACTGTAAGCCAACTTAATAATTAAGTTTATTTATTTTAGGAGTTGTGAATGATTGGAAAAACCAGAAAGACTTTTATATATTTATACCCGCTTTTTAAACGGAAAGAAACTCAATAAAGAAGAACTCGCACAGCGACTTAACGTCAATGTTCGTTCAATTCAGCGAGATTTTAGTGATATTAACAGTTTTTTATATGAAGATAACGAATGGCATGGTATTGATGGAGAAATAATATACGATAATAACTTTGAAAAACATTGTTTAAGAATCAACAAATATAAATTTAAAAATAATAGATTACTTAACTTGTTATTTAGATTGAAAAATTTTACACCGATAATACATGAAGACACTTATAATCTTATTAGAGGGCTTAATGCAAACTCTAATTTTGCTGAAAAAATCCTGTCTAACAAGCTCTTAAGCCAGTTCAAAGTGACGTGTGAGATGAGCAAAACCACGTTAATTTTCAGACTCCAAATGGCCATTGAAAATAATAATTTTGTTGCAATACATATAAGTAATAATTTGACTATAAAAGTAATTCCAATATATACTAGATATTTTTCTAACAAATACTGGTTTACTTATTTGTATCAAGGAAAGATACACATATTAAATTTGTCTTCAATTATAAATATCGATCAACTTAATGAAGTGTTTGATAAAACTATTTTTTCAGATATTCAGTCTGTAAAGTTACTCATTAAAGATCCTCTGTGGTCAGAAATACAAAGACAGTTCATTATTATAGACAGAACTGAAAGTGATCATGGGACTATCGCACATATTATTATTTCAAAAAAAGAAAGCATACAAATTGCATATGACTATCCACAATATATTACAATTATAGAACCTCAACATTATGTAGATGAATTCAAAGCACATATCCAGACTTTGTTTAAAAACTATTACATTTAAAATTAGCCTATACTCACCTTAGATATCTTCTATGCTGAATATAGGCTTTTTATAATTAATATTTCAGTGTTGATGCTCTACATTTTTTTGCATCGCGCTAATTTTTCTATAAAAATCTGAATTACCTTTTTCTCGCTTTTCTTTTTGTTCTTTATTCCAGTTGTAATATTCTATTTTACTCAATTCTTGTTTTTTTCTTAAACGTATTTTGTGTTCTTGGTAACTTAACACATTGCATAAAGTAACATGGCGGTTTTGTTTTGAAGCAAGTACGAATAAATGATCTATTAGGTAGTCACATATTGAACTATGAGCAAAGTTCTTCAAAATCGAAATATATAATTCTTCCTCACTAACAAGATAAATGCGATGCTTATCATCGTTTAAAAGTTTCAACAACAAATTAAAACTCATTCTCTGAGAAGGTAATCCATGTTTAAATGTTAAAAAATCTTTTGGTATTCCCGCAGTATGCCCCGATTGATAAGGAAAAAAATTAAGTACCATAACTCTGTTTGGGTCAATATTAAAACGTTTTAGAGTCGAAGAAGCGTTATATAAATATTTCATAAACCATCTATGTTTATCTATATAGGGTAAAAACAGTTTCTCACCATTAAATGTTAATCTACCTTGTATATCCAATAATATTCTTTGCCGATAATCTATCACTACAGATTCTGGTATATCAGGTTCGTACATTTTAAAATCGTTTTCTGGCTGCTTTTTTAATATAACAATATCAGCTAAATCAGGGTTCCCAAAATATGGTCTAGCTATAGCAGGATTTATTTCTGCATTTTCAAATAAAATTCTTTGTCTATTTTTATCAATAATTACTTTTCCGTTTGCAAAATCTATCATTTTTTTAAATCTAGGTATTTCAGCAAAGTTATTCCCAAAATGCTCTTTAAAATATGCTAAATCCTGTGGATGTAAGAACGCTGTCGTATCATCATTTTTTATAATTTGTTCTAAAGTATTTTGATCATAAATAGAGTTATATTGCTTCAAATATTCTTGCCAAAATTCATTGATCTCCCTTAAATATTCACTCATCATTTATAACCTCCTATTTCATTTAATTGTAATTAAGTACATAGACAGCTAGTGTGAGTAAAATAGTTATCCCAAAATTTCACTATAATATTTTGACTTATTCGCAACCAAATAAATACATATGATTTACAAAACATATGCTACCCTTTTTTAATATTTAATTATTGTGAAAACTGTTTGGTTAAAGCGTTTTTATAATTTGATTTTTAAAGTAAGCTACATCATTACGAGGGGTTAAAATTTTTTGTTTCTAATTGAAGTTGTAATATTAAGTCATGTTATATTTTAATCCATAAACTAAATCGCTAGTTTTTATGTAATAATATCATTATACTTATATATTTCACTTTTGGACAGCACTTTAATATTAAAAATACAGCCATAGCATCTTTTCCAGATAAAAAGCCTCCAATAATTTGTATGCTTAAGAACGACTACATACTAATTACTATAAAGGCATTTGATTTATTTTTATATAGAAAATCATTGTTCAAATTCAGTTATATATTTTCACTACAAATATGACAATACTTTGAGCCAACTCCTGCGGCAAAGCACTAGCCAAAAACTACAGGTTGAAGCTGTGCCTGCTGAAATCGTGCATAAAAAAATGCCAACAAAGTCAGAGACTTTGTTGACACTCTGAAAGCCTCTAAATTATTGGAGGTTTTCTATCATTAAATTGGATTCATCTCCAATTATTTATCTTTTTATTTCGACCATTTCGAAAGCTTCAATAATGTCGCCTTCTTTTAAGTCATTGTATTTCTCAACTGTGATACCACATTCGTAGCCTTTAGCAACTTCTTTAGCATCATCTTTAAAACGTTTTAGAGTGTCTAATTCGCCCTCAAATTGTACAATATTATCTCTGATGACACGAACGCCTGACGTTACGCGTGATTTTACCATCTATAACATAACTACCTGCGATTGTACCAACTTTAGAAACTTTGAATGTTTGACGAACTTCTGCTTGTCCAATTATTTGTTCTTCGAATTCTGGATCTAGCATACCTTTCATCGCGAATTCAATTTCTTCTATAACACTATAAATAACACGGTGTAGACGCATATCAACGCCTTCAGTCTCAGCGACACGTTTCGCGCCTGTATCAGGACGCACGTTAAAGCCAATAATAATACCATTTGAAGCGTTAGCTAATGTAACGTCAGATTCGTTAATTGCACCCACAGCAGTGTGAATGATACGTACATTGACGCCTTCAACGTCTATCTTCATTAGAGATGCGGCAAGTGCTTCTACTGAACCTTGCACGTCACCTTTAATAATAACATTTAAGTCTTTCATTTCACCTTGTTTCATTTGTTCAAACAAGTTATCTAATGAAACACTCTTACTTTCATGACGTTGTTGAATTACGTTCGCTTCATGACGAGATTCACCAATACGTCTTGCTTGTTTTTCATCTTTGAAAACCACAAATCGATCGCCTGCTTTTGGCACATCATGAATACCAGTAATTTCAACTGGTGTAGATGGTCCTGCAGTTTTAATACGTTGGCCTAGGTCATTGACCATAGCACGAATTCTACCATACGTATTTCCAACTACTAAAGAGTCACCAACGTTAAGTGTACCATTTTGTACTAATAATGAGGCTGATGGACCACGTGATTTATCTAATTCGGCTTCAATTACTGTACCGACAGCTTTTTTACTTGGGTTAGCTTTTAATTCTTGTACTTCAGAAGTAAGTACAATCATTTCTATTAAATCATCAATGCCATCTCCGCTTAATGCTGAGAGTGGAACAAAGATTGTATCGCCGCCCCAATCCTCAGGTACTAAACCATATTCAGTTAGTTCTTGCATTACACGATCTGGATTTGATGTTGGTTTATCAATTTTGTTAACAGCAACAATTGTAGGGACATTTGCTTCTTTAGCATGATTGATTGCTTCAATTGTTTGAGGCATAACACCATCATCTGCTTGCTACAACTAAAACAGTTATATCCGTCACTTGTGCACCACGCGCACGCATTGTTGTAAACGTCTGCGTGACCTGGAGTATCTAGGAACGTAATTTTTTTACCATCATTTTCAATTTGGTAAGCACCAATATGTTGTGTAATACCACCAGCTTCTGCAGCTGTTACTTTTGTATGACGAATAGAATCTAGTAACGTTGTTTTACCATGGTCAACGTGCCCCATGATTGTAACAACCGTTGGACGTTCAACAGCATCTTCATCTTCAGTTTCATCATCGAAGTAAATTGATAAATCTTCTTCATCAATAACAATTTCTTTTTCAGCTTCAACACCGTAATCATCAACGATTAACTCAAGTGTTTCTTCATCTAATGATTGATTAATATTAGCCATAATACCAAGTAAGAATAACTTTTTAACAATACCTGAAGACTCTACGTTTAATTTCTCAGCAAGTTCACCTACTGTAATACCTTCTTGATAAGTGATTTTTTCTGGAATTTCTTTAGGTTCTTCTTGTTTTATTTGTTTTGATTTTTTATTATTCTTTTTGTTGTTTTTGTTATTCGGTTTATTATTGTTTGATTTATTATTTTGGTTACCTTTGTTATTTTGATTATTCTTGTTGTTTTGGTTACCTTTATTATTTGATGATTGTTGCTTGTTTTGAGCAGTTTTTTGTTGTTTTTTCTCTGCTTCTTTTGCTTTTTCAGGTTTGTAAATTTTATCTAATGCGTGGATTTGATTATCTTCTAACGTTTGCATATGACTTGTTACCTCAACGTCCATCTTTTGCAATTCGTCGATAATATCTCTACTCTTTAATTTTAAATCTTTAGCGTATTCGTAAATTCTTTGTTTACTCATATAGTCACTCCTTACGATATTCATCAATCATTGACAATAACTTTTTAGCAAAGCCTTGATCAGTGATTCCAATGTTTACACGTTCTGCTTTACCCAAAGCCTGTCCTAATTCAGCTCTCGTTCCAAATATGCGTAATGATATATGGTAACTTTCACATTTGTTCTGCATCACTTTCATTGTGTTGTCAGAAGCATCTGTTGCAATGATTACGAGCTTTAATTTATTGTTCTTCAAATCATTTATAATGACTGATTCGCCTGTTTTCACTTTTCCTGCACGCATTGCTAATCCTAAAAAATTCACAATTTTTTCTTTTGTCATTTAGGTATCTCTTCACGATAGATAAGACGTATAATCTCTTTATAAACAGGCTCTAACGTTTCAGCATTAGATTTGAAATATCTTTCTAATGTTTCCTTTTGTTGTGCTTCTTCTACTAATTTAACATTTTTAGATACATAAGCGCCACGGCCTTGTTGTTTGCCAGTTGCATCAGCAAAAATTTGTCCGTCTTTATTAATTACAACTCTAATCATGTCATTCTTAGGGTACATTTCATTTGAAAGTATACATTTACGCATTGGAATTTTTTTCTTTTTCATAAAGTTATCACTCCAAGTTATTTTTCAGCGTCTTCTTCTTCAGTTACTGTTTCAGAAACTTCATTGACTGTTTCTTCCAAATCAACATTTTCTTCGTCAACAACATCATTAAGTTGATCTTCTGTATCTTCAACATCTACCGGATAGACACCTGCTTCTCTAGCATCTGTTTCTGATTTAATATCAATTTTCCAACCAGTTAATTTAGCAGCTAAACGGGCATTTTGTCCACGTTTACCTATAGCTAATGATAATTGATAATCTGGCACTACAACTACGGTTGATTGGTTTTCTTCATCAACAATAACTTGTAATACTTGTGATGGGCTTAAAGCATTTTTTACAAACACTTTAGGATCTTCATCCCATTGCACAATATCAATTTTCTCTCCGCCAAGTTCTTCAACAACAGCTTCAACACGACTACCTTTAGAACCTACACAAGCACCTACTGCATCGATGTCATGGTTGTCTGAGTGTACACTGATTTTTGAGCGATCGCCAGCTTCGCGAGCTACAGATTTTACTACAACTGTACCGTCAAAGATTTCTGGCACTTCTTGTTCAAATAAACGTTTTAATAAACCTGGATGGCTTCTTGAAACGTATATTTGTGGTCCTTTTGTAGTTTGTTCAACTTTGTTCACATACACTCTTATTCTTTCGTTAGGAATGTAGCTTTCATTTGGACTTCTTTCTGCTTCAGACAATACAGCTTCAGTACGCCCTAAGTTTACATATACATAACGATGATCTACTCTGTCAATAAGACCAGTCACAATATCATCTTCTTTGTCGATGAATTCATCATAAAGTATTTCACGTTCAGCATCACGTAAACGTTGCATAACAGCTTGCTTAGCTGCTTGCGCACCTACACGTCCAAAATCACTTGGTGTTACGTCTTCTTCGTAAATATCACCAATTTCATATGCTGGGTTTTTTACTAGTGCCGTACTTAAATCGATTTCTTCTCTGTTATCAAATGATTCTTCAACCACTTCTTTACGTGCGATAACATTGAATGTACCTTCATCCATATTTAATTCAACACGAACGTTTCTTGCACTTTCATAATTCTTTTTATAAGCGGTAATTAATGCCGCTTCTATAGCATCAATTAATACTTCTCTAGGAATTTTCTTTTCTTTTTCTAAGTACTCAGTAGCTAATAATAATTCATTACTTGACACGATTTATCATCCTCCTCGTCACGTTATATAATTACTGCATGACGTGCTTTAGCGATTTTACTTCTTGGTATTTCAACTTGTTTTGTTCTTGACTTATCTTTGACTTCCATAACTATTGTTTCATCATCAACTGATTGCAATATACCTAACCATTCTTTTGCGCCTTCGATTGGAGCATATAAAGAAACAAATACGGGTTTAGTCACAGCGTTGTGATAATCTTTTTCTTTTTTAATTGGTCTTTCAGACACCAGGTGAGGCAACATCTAAATAATACATCTGTTCGATAGGATCTTCTGAGTCCATTACTTCACTGATTTTTTCAGAAGCAAGCGCACAATCATTTAAATCTACGCCACCTTCTTTATCGATAGATACTCTTAAAAAATGATCGTTTCCTTCTTTTGTAAACTCAACTTCTACTAATTCAAAATTTAAGTCGTCAAGGACAGGTTGAATTATTGCTTCAACTTGCTCAGTTATTTTACTCATGCTGACCTCCTGTTTTGGCAAATAGAAAAGAGCGGGTATTATGCCCACTCTTTCTGCCTGAGTCTAATTTTTTAAGCACTGTTATTATATCATATGTTTATTTGGTAGACAAATAACTATATTTGTAAAAAGCCTATAATGACAAGTTAATTCATGCTTTTTGTTTTTTATTAAGTCTTTTCGTTCATTACATATCGAATATTGATAATTGCGCTTTATCAGGCAAATTAGGTAAAGAGCCTAATTCATCTAAGTATTCTATTACTTTTTGTGATAAACCAGCCTTTTTATTTAAATCTTCTTTAGATAAAAATGGACCTTCTTCTCGAGCTTCTACAATTCTTTGCGCAACATTTTCACCTAAACCTGGAACAGATATAAATGGTGGAATCAATGTATCGCCTTCAATAATAAACTCAAATGATTTACTTTTTTCTAAACTAATTGGTCGCATACGAAAACCACGCTGTGCCATTTCATTCATTATTTCAAGCACTGTTAAAGTATCTTTTTCTTTTTTAGCTAAATCCATATAACGTGAATACATATCATTAACAGTATTGCGAATACTTTCTTTATCTTTAATCATTGTAATTAAATCAAAGTCAGATGCACGTACCGTGAAATAACTTGCATAATAATAAAGTGGATAATGTACTTTAAAGTAAGCAATTCTTACCGCCATTAACACATAAGCTGCGGCATGGGCTTTAGGGAACATGTATTTTATTTTTCTACATGAATCTAAATACCAATCAGGTACTTCATTGTCTACCATTGCTTCAACCATATCGTCAGTCAATCCTTTACCTTTACGCACAAATTCCATTGTCTTAAAGGCAAGTGACGGCTCTAAACCGTTATACATTAAATAAACCATAATATCATCACGACAACAGATTACACTCGCTAAATCACATTTACCTGAACGTATTAAATCTTGAGCATTCCCTAACCATACATCTGTACCATGTGATAATCCTGATATTCTAACAAGCTCTGAAAATGTTGTTGGTTTCGTATCTTCTAACATTTGTCTAACAAAGCCAGTACCAAATTCTGGTACACCAAACGTGCCAGTTTTACATAAAATTTCCTCTTGTGTGACACCTAAAGGTTCAGGTGAACTAAAGATGCCCATCGTTTCTTTATCATCCACTGGAATTGTTTTAGGATCTATTCCTGATAAGTCTTGTAACATACGAATCATTGTTGGGTCATCGTGTCCAAGTATATCTAACTTCAGTACGTTATCATGAATGGAGTGGAAATCAAAATGCGTTGTCATCCAAGATGAAGACTGATCATCCGCTGGGAACTGTACAGGTGTAAAATCATATATATCCATATAATCAGGTACAACTATAATCCCACCTGGATGTTGTCCAGATGTACGTTTAACGCCTGTACAACCTTTAACAAGCCTGTCTACTTCTGCGCCACGTTTATGGATACCTTGGTCATTTAAATAACCTTTCACATAACCAAAAGCTGTTTTCTCTGCGACTGTACCAATTGTTCCGGCACGGAATACTTTATCATCACCAAATAATTCTTTTGTATAATTATGTGCATTCGGTTGATATTCTCCACTAAAGTTCAAGTCAATATCTGGTACTTTATCGCCTTTAAAGCCTAAGAATGTTTCGAAAGGAATATCTTGACCTTCTTTAATAAGGACGCTACCACAAGTTTCACATTTTTTATCTGGTAAATCAAAACCAGAGCCAACAGAGCCATCATCAAAGAATTCACTCGTTTTACATTTTGGACAAATGTAATGTGGTGGTAATGGATTAACTTCTGTGATTTCTGTCATGGTTGCTACAAAACTTGAACCTACAGAACCACGTGAACCAACGAGATACCCATCATTTAAAGACTTTTTAACAAGTCGTTGTGAAATAAGGTATATAACAGAGAAACCATTACCTATAATACTTTCTAATTCTTTTTCAAGACGATCAATTACAATTTGTGGTAAATCTTCACCATAGAGGTCTTTCGCATTAGAATAGCTCATTTCTCGAATTTCTTCATTTGCGCCTTCCATTCTCGGTGTATATAGCTCATCTTTGATTGGAACAACGCGCTCTATACGATCTGCTAGCTCATTTGTATTCTTAATGACAAGTTCATAGGCTTTTTCTTCACCCAAGAAGTGCAATTCATCTAACATTTCGTCTGTAGTTCTAAAATGCGCCTTTGGCAATGTAGAACGGTTTAATGGATTACCAGGTTGTGCGGCAATCAATATTTTACGCGCAATTGAATCATGTTCATTTAAATAGTGTGCATTGCCTGTAGCTATGACTGGAATATCGTTAACTTCACCCGCACGGATTAAACGATTATATATTTCATGTAATGTTTCATTATCACGTATCAGTTCTCTATCAATTAGGCCTTGATATAAAGCAGGTGGTTGAATTTCAATGAAATCATAGTATTGAGCTATACGTTCAACTTGAGACTGGTCTTTTTGCATTACAGCAGTAAATACTTCTCCTTCGTCACATGCAGAACCAACGAGAATACCTTCACGATATTCATCTAATAGTGAACGTGGAATTCTAGGTGTTCGATAATAATATTGAACTAAGGACGCACTTACAATCTTGAACAAGTTTTTAAGACCCTGTTGATTTTGAACAATAAGCGTGACATGGTTCGGACGTGCACGTTTGTAAGCATCTTCGTTTGATAACGATGTATTAATATCTTGGTGATTATGAACACCCAGTTCTTCTAATTGTTTAAGCATTTTAATAAACATATAAGCCGTTGCTTCCGTATCGTAAATCGCTCTATGGTGTTGAGTTAACTCTACGCCGTACTTTTTGGCTAAGAAATTCAATCCATGTTTACCGTATTCAGTATTGATTGTTCTTGATAATTCAAGTGTATCTATTACAGCGTTTGTAGACGCGCCAATACCAACATGTTCATATCCGGTATCAATAAAGCCCATATCAAAGGATGCGTTATGTGCCACGAAAATAGCGTCCCCTACCCATGCTTTAAACTCAGTAAGGACTTCTTCAATTTCTGGTGCATCAACTAACATATCATCCGTGATATGTGTCAAATTAATAATAACGTCGGATAAACGTTCATGTGGGTTACTAAAACGTTCAAACTTATCAATGATTTCTCCGTCTTTAACTTTGACTGCGGCAAGCTCGATAATTTTATCATATTGATTAGATAAACCAGTCGTCTCAACGTCAAATACAACGTATGTTGCTGTTTTCAAATCACGATCCAAAGGTTTGTATGCAATAGGAACACCATCGTCAACTAACATACCTTCCATTCCGTAAATCATTTTAATACCATTTTTTTCAGCTGCCGCATGGGCGTCTGGAAAGGCTTGAACACCATTATGGTCAGTCACTGCAATGGCTTTATGACCCCACTTTGTTGCTTGATCTACGTACGATGAAATATTTGGTATGCCATCCATTTGACTCATTGCCGTATGCAAATGGAATTCTACTCGTTTTTCTTCAGATTTATCTTGCTTCGTAGCTTTTTTAATTTCTTCAATATCTGACATCATCATCACTAAATCACGAACAAATGAATCTTCTTCTATGCGTCCTTGTGCGCGAACCCATTTACCGACGCTTAATGCCTTAAAGTTATCTAAATCATCTTTATTTTTACGAGTGAACATTTTTAATACGAGCGAATCTGTATAGTCAGTTACCTTCAACTCTACAATGTGTCGCCCACTCTTCAACTCTTTTAAGTTAATATCAAAAATAACGCCTTCAACTGCTACTTTGAATTCTTCTTCAATAATTGAATCTATCGGTTTAATATTATCAATTTGGATTGGTTTACCTATTTGACACTTAGTTACCGAACTTTCATTATTATCTTGTTGTTTTGCCTTCTCGGCTTTCATTTTTTCTAATTTTTCAGTAGCTTCACGTGCACTTTTTTCATCTTCTTCTTGAATATGTGCTTCTAATGATGCTAAGTCATCTTCGTTGCCCACACTATCCGTTTCAAAAACTATCTTACTAATATCGAATCCACACTGTTGAAAAGCTTTAACTAAACTACCATTACAGGCTTTATCAAAATGGTCTCTCTCGATATCATTTTGACAAGTTACTTTCAGTACATCCCCCGACATAATTAAGCGTTTTTGCTTTAATTGTCCTTTTACTTTAGGTGAAAGTTTTGTTTGGTCGATACAATGATTAAAATACTTTATCGCATATTCATCTTGGTTTGATTTATTATTTATCGTAATATTACATTCTACATTTGCAATTGATTTAAACTCTTCTGTAATTGCACCTGTAAAAAGCAAATAATCTTCTATTGATAGAAAGTGTGGTAATGTGATTTGAAACACCCATGTACGATCTGTTGTCTTAACATCCACACGCGTTAGTTCACTTTGCTCCAAAATTTCTGGTTCCAAATGGTTTGTTATTTTAATTTGGTCAGCTAGGATTTTAAATTTTTCCTGATTTGTCATTGCCATGACGATAACCACCTTACTATTAATTACACTGCTTTACTTGTATATGCTTACTTACATTAAATGACGGTGTATGTATTATTATTCCATTCTCTATATTATAACGGATATGTGTGAAATTCTAATAGTTAAACTTAATAACTTAAATTCATATTTTTGTGAATAACAAATGGGAGCGGAACAGAAATCAAACTTTAAAATTTGATTTCGTATTCCCGCCCCCTCTTTAAAAGTTTGAAACAAACACATTTAGAAATCAGACAACTATTGTGCGTTCTCTAATTTACACTCACTAATATAGTATGCCATATTTATGTGCCGACCTCATGATTTTATATAAGTAACATCTACCATTTCACTTTTTAATTATATATTTGTATATAATTCATTTACATAATTAATTAAATTATCAATATGCACATCTTCACTGTCACCAGTATCGCGGCGTTTAACTTCTACAATACCTTCTGCGAGCATTTTTGCCTACGACGATACGTATTGGTAGACCGATTAAATCAGCATCATTAAATTTCACACCAAGCACGTTCTTTACGGTCATCATAAAGCACATCATAATTTTCTTTTAATTGCGTATATAATTGATCCGCTAATTCACGTTGATCATCTTTTTTAGGATTGATTGTGATTAAATGTAATTCAAATGGTGTGACTGATTTTGGCCAAATAATACCATTTTCGTCGTTATTCTGTTCAACGATTGCACTTAATGTTCTTGAAATACCAATGCCATAACATCCCATTAATAATGGTTGCGCTCTACCTTGGTCATTTAAGAACGTGGCGTTCATTGATTCAGAATATTTTGTTCCAAGTTTAAAGACTTGGCCTACTTCAATACCTTCTGCAAAGTGCGCTTTGTCTGAGCTATCTGCTAATAATTCACCTTCTAAAATAAATCTAAAATCTCCATAGGCTTCTACTTCAAAGTCACGACCTACATTTGCGTTTAACAAGTGATACCCATCTTCATTCGCACCAACGACAATATTATTCAAATCTTGAATGAAATTATCTGCATAAATTTTAATGTCTTTATCAAAAACTGGACCCAGTGAACCCGGTTTTGCACCTAAAATATTAATAATTTCATCTTCGGTTGCTAACTCTACATTGTCGGTACCAAAATAAGCTTTTAATTTAATATCGTTAATTTCATGGTGACCACGAATTAATACTAATATAAATTCACCATCGACATTAAATATCATAGATTTAGTAATTTCGTCTAATGGTTTATTTAAAAATGTCGCAAGCTCTTGTGCTGTATGCACATTTGGTGTTTCAATTTTTGTTAACGGTTGTGCATCTTCATGTTTTTTATTAGGATGGTAAACCACTTCAGCTTTTTCAATATTTGCAGCGTAATCACTTTGCTCACTGTACACAATCGTGTCTTCACCGATTTCGCTTAACGCCATAAACTCATGTGTATGACTACCACCAATTGCACCTGAATCAGCAACAACAGGTCTCGCGTTAATGCCTACACGATTAAAGATGCGACCATATGCATGGTACATATCTTCATACGCTTCATCTAGTGATGCTTCATCAGCATGAAAAGAATAAGCATCTTTCATTATAAATTCTCTACCACGTAATAGACCAAAACGTGGACGCTTTTCATCTCTAAATTTAGATTGTATTTGGAAAAGTGTCATTGGCAGTTGTTTATATGATTTCAATTCATCACGGACAATCGAAGTCACAACCTCTTCATGTGTTGGACCAAGCGCAAATTGACGGCCATTACGGTCTTGCAAACGCATAAGTTCTGGACCATATGCACTCCAACGTCCTGATTCTTCCCATAATTCTGATGGTTGTAATGCTGGCATTAATATTTCAACGGCATCAATACGCTCCATCTCTTCACGTACGATGGCTTCAATATTATTTAATACTCTCATGACAATTGGTAAGTAACTATAAATCCCACTTGTGCTTTGTTTGATTAAACCTGCTTTTAATAATAGTCGATGGCTTAATGCCTCAGCACCAGTGGCACTTCTTTCATAGTTGGTATAAATACTTTTGATTGTTTCATTTAAATGCTTCTCTCCCTCTTATAAGAAATAACGCTGAATATCGTTCCAAGTCACTAATACCATAACGATTAATACAAATACGGCACCAATGGCGATAATTGTAGTTTCTGCTTTTTTATTTACTGGTTTTCTAAAGATTGCTTCATATATTACAAATAAAATTCGTCCACCATCTAATGCTGGTACTGGTAGTAAATTCATTAATCCTAAGTTAACACTTAGCAAAGCAGTCCATGAAATCAAGTTAATTATACCAGTTTTAACGACAGAGTCGACAGTATGATATATACCTACTGGACCATTTAACATATCAAATGAGAATTCTCCAGTGAAAATACTAGCGATCATACTTACAATTGCAGTGAAAATAATTTTACCTGCACTAAGTGTTTGTTCCACACCCGCTGCAATTGGTTTGAAAATAGTGTGTTCAGTCGTTGCACTATAACCTAATAAATATTTTGTTTCTGAGTGTGTTTTCGTTACTTTCTGTTCAATTTTTTCAGGCTTAATATCAAATGTTTGTTTGTTGCCATCACGTTCGACGACTAATTTTGTCTTATTATCTTTAATGTCTTTTACCGCTTTATCGATATCATCTTTACCATCAATATTATGGTTTCCTACTTTAACAATTGTATCTCCAGATTTAAGCCCTGCTTGTTCAGCAGGTGAATCTTTAACAACTTCATCAACTGAATTTGTTGCTGTACCTTGATAATATGCTAGACCAATAAATAATACTAATGTAAGTAAGAAATTAAACAGTGGTCCTGCGAATAAAGTTAAGAATTTTTGATAAGGTTTTTTATACGTGAATTGACGATCTCTAGGTGCAATTTGAATTAAACTACCATTCTCTACAAAGTATGATTTCTTAGCTATTGCATAGCGTTGTCTTTCTTGATCATATGATGTTACACCTTCAATGAATAAGCCATCTTTAAAATCACATTGTTTTACTTCTATTGCTTCAATTTGTTGAAATTTGTGTTGATCATCTAAAATGATGTGCGTAATTTCATCTTTGTCATTTAATTTTATTTTTACATGCATACCTGGTTGAACTGGTGGTTCTTCTAAACCATCACCGACCATGCGTACATAACCTCCGACAGGTAATAATCTAATCGTATATAATGTTTCATTTTTTCTGAAACTAAATATTTTAGGTCCCATACCAATTGCAAATTCCGGACACATAATGCACGCGCGTTTTGCAAAAAACATATGTCCGTACTCATGAACTGTGACAAGGACACCAAAAACGATTATAAATGAAATAATTGTTACTAGAAAACTCACTTTGCTACACCTCATATTTTCGAAATAAATTGTTTGATCATACTATATATTAATTCATACAATACACTTTCTTATGACTACTTGCTTACTTTAGATTATAAAAGTATAACACAACAATGCTGAGTGACACACGTAACTTTAATATGTCTTCAAGTCATTCACTTACATTATACTTATCATTTTGCAGTCGTAATTACACAAAGTATTTTTGCTTGTGAAAAGGAGTTAAGAAATAAAATAACTGTATTGAAGCACTCAGTTATTTTATTTCATTAACTCCTTATTTTTGTTTATATAATTGTATAGTATCACTTTGAATCGATAGTTAAGCTTGTATTAACAAGATGTTTAATAGTGGCAATACAAACATAAAACTGTCAAAGCGATCTAAAATACCACCATGGCCAGGCAAAATACGACCAGAGTCTTTCACACCAAAATGACGTTTGAAACCTGACTCAACAAGGTCACCAAGTTGTCCAAACATACTTAAAACAATCGTAACAATTAATAGTATCCACGTTGCAATATTAAAGTCTACAAACATAATCATAACAAGTGGAATAATTAAACTACAAATCAATCCGCCAACAAAACCTTCTATTGTTTTATTAGGACTAATCACAGGCCATAATTTATGTTTGCCCATTAAGCGACCAAAAATATATGCCCCTGTATCTGTTGACCATACGATTAGAAATGCAAATAGTATGTAGTGTAAGCCTTCAGACCTTGTTTCATAAAGATACATAAACCCAATACCAACATACGCAATCGTCATTAAACAAAATGCGGCGTCCATAAAACTAAATCTATTTTTAGAAAGCACTGTATAACTTAATAAAATAAAACTCATTGCTATTAATGACTTTAATTGTAAATCATTAACCCAGTTACCGGCACCTTGAGGTAACATAATAATTAAAATTCCTAGCGCACTTATGATACCTGGCACCGATAAAAACTTAATCATATTCATATTAAGCAATTCTTTTAATGCTATGAACGCTAACAAATACGAAAACAGCATTAATATAACTCCGCCCTTCAGTAAGACCGGGAGGAAAATGATAAGCGCTATGATTGCCGTCAAAGTTCTAACTTTCATACTATTCTCCTAACTACTTATAATCCCCCAAAACGCCTTTGACGAGATTGATAAATTTTAATACAGTTTATTAATTCTTCTTTATCAAAATCTGGCCATAATTTTTCATTGAATAAAAATTCACTGTAAGATACTTGCCAGATTAGGAAATTACTAATACGTTGCTCTCCTGATGTTCTAATCAAAAGATCCGGGTCAGGGTAGCAATGAGTCATTAAATGATCATTAATCATTTCTTCAGTGATTGCTTCGCTTGTTAAACCTTCAGCGGTCAATTTGTCGTAAATTGATTTCACACTGTGAACAATTTCGGCTCGTCCGCCATAATTTATAGCAAAGACCAATTTTAAGCCCGTATTATGCTTTGTTTCTTCTTTTGCTTTATCTATCGCTTTAAGTGTAGATGTTGGTAAATGCTCAATAAAACCAATCGTCTCTACTTTAACATTATTTTCTATCAACTCTGGTAGAAATGTTCTTAAAAAGTTAACTGGCAAGTTCATAATGTAATTCACTTCATTTTTAGGTCTTGTCCAATTTTCTGTAGAGAAAGTATACAATGTTAAATATTTAATTCCTAAATCACTAGTTGCTTTAGTGATTTTTTTAACAGTTTGCATACCTTGGTAGTGGCCTTTTATTCTAGGCAATTTTCTTTGTTTAGCCCAACGACCATTACCATCCATAATTATAGCAACATGTTCGGGTATATTATGTACTTCCAAATCTATATCGGATTGCTTATACTGATTTTCTTTCTTCTTTTTTAACTTTTTAAACATGGTATTTCCTCCGAGCTTGATCATCTCTGTTTATTATAATTAGATTCTAGATGCAATTAACTACCATTTTATCATAATAGATAGGTGCATTGAATAAACAAATAAAAAAACTGTACCAAAGTCTGATTTGATACAGTTCAGATAAATATATGATATACCTCTGCTTCAAGCTCTAACTATAAGTAATTATATACCTTAATGAGTGAATAGAAGTATAATCATCATTACCATGTTTATACTGACATTATATCTTTTTCTTTTTCTTCTAATAATTTATCAATTTCTTTAATTGAGTTGTCAGTTAATTTTTGTACATCATCTGTTTGTGATCTTAAATCATCTTCAGTGATATCGCCATTTTTCTCTTGTTTTTTAAGTACATCATTTGAATCACGACGAACATTTCTAACTGCTACTTTCGCATCTTCGCCAATTTTCTTAACATCTTTTACAAGCTCTTTACGGCGTTCTTCAGTTAATGCCGGAATAACAATACGTATAACTTCTCCATCACTTGAAGGATTCACACCTAAGTTAGCGGCATTGATTGCTTTTTCAATATTACCAACAGATGATTTATCATATGGTGCAATTACTAATAAACGTGCTTCTGGCACATTGATACTAGCAAGTTGTTGAACTGGTGTTGGAGCACCGTAGTAATCAACATTTACGCCATTTAATAAATTGGAATTGGCTCTTCCGGCACTAATATTAGCTAATTCTCTTGAAAGATTATCAACAGATTTTTGCATTTTTGATTTCGTATCATTAATAATGTCGCTCATTGTCATACACCTCTAATTATTTTGTTATTATTGTTCCTATTTTTTCACCCATTACTGCACGTTTAATATTACCTTCTTCAGTAATTGAGAACACATTCAACGGAATGTTGTTATCCATACAGAATGAAGATGCTGTTGAATCCATTACTTGTAAACCATCTTGTAACATTTGAATATGAGTAAGATGTTCATACTTAATAGCATTAGGGTCTACTTTTGGATCAGCAGAGTAAACGCCATCAACATTATTTTTACCCATTAAGATAACATCGGCTTCGACTTCAGCCGCACGTAAAGTCTGCTGTAGTATCAGTTGAGAAGTATGGATTACCAATTCCCGCTGCAAAAATAACTACACGTTTTTTCTCTAAGTGTCTAATTGCACGACGACGAATGTATGGTTCTGCAACTTGTTTCATTTCAATTGAAGTTAAAACGCGTGTATCGCATTCTAATTGTTCAAGGCTATCTTGTAACGCTAAAGCATTCATTACCGTAGCTAACATACCCATGTAATCAGCAGTACCACGATCCATGCCTAAGTCACTACCCGTTTTACCTCTCCAAATATTGCCTCCGCCAACGATAACTGCAATTTCGCAGTCCATCTTTGCAACTTCGGCAACTTGTTCAGCCACACTTTTAATCGTAATTGGATTAATTCCAAATCCATCGTTACCTGCTAGTGCTTCGCCACTTAATTTTAAAACAACACGATCGTATTTAGAAGTTTGAGCCATTGTCTTATCCTCTCTATTGTAAAAATATGTAATTGATACAAGTAAAGAAGACACAATAGGTCTTCCAATACAAAAGTAAATCTTTCATACGGAGCACAAAGGTGTCTTCTTTCTTGTTTTAACTATGAAAAATTATTTCATTTGTCCTTTTACTTCGTCAGCAAAGTTTTCTTCACGTTTTTCCATGCCTTCGCCTACTTCATAACGTATGAAGTCAACAAGTTTTCCACCTTTTGATTTCAAGAAAGCTTCAACTGTTTGATCAGGATCTTTTACAAAGTTTTGGTCAACTGCACAAATTTCTTGTAAATATTTACGTAAACGACCTTCAACCATTTTTTCTACAATTTTCTCTGGTTTGCCTTCGTTTAGTGCTTGTTGTTTTAAAACTTCTCTTTCGTGATTAATTTCATCTTCGCTTACTTGTTCAGATGAAACATATTTAGGGTTGATTGCGGCAATGTGCATAGCTACGTCTTTAGCGAGCTTGGCCATCAGTTGAACCTTCAACTACAGTTAACACACCGATACGTCCGCCCATGTGTAAATAAGAACCAAAAGCATCGTTATCTGATTTTGTTCTAATAGCAAAACGACGGATACTTAATTTTTCTCCGATAGTTGAGATAGATTCTTTAACACGTTGGTCTACTGATTTACCATCAGCTAATGTAGTTTCTAATAATGCTTCTACTGTTTCAACTTTTGTTTCTAATACTTGGTTAGCAATTTCTTTCACTAATTCTTGGAAACCTTCGTTACGAGCTACGAAGTCAGTTTCTGCATTAATTTCTACAATTGTTGCTTCATTGCCTTTTTCTTCAACATGAACTAGACCTTCTGCCGCAATACGGTCAGATTTTTTAGCAGCTTTTGCGATACCTTTTTCACGTAAGTAATCAACAGCTTTGTCGATGTCACCATCAGTTTCTGTTAACGCTTTTTTACAGTCCATCATACCTGCACCAGTTTTTTCACGTAATTCTTTTACAAGTTTAGCTGAAATTGCCATTTCATATTCCTCCATTATTTAATGAATTTTAATATATTTGTTTTTAAAAAAGGGTGATAAGCTTGAATATCTTATCACCCATTTTACATTATTCTTAGTTTGATTCAACAGAAGTGTTTTCTTCAGTTGTTCCTGCTTCAGTAGCTTCTTTTGATTCATTTAAATCAATATTTTGTTCTGCTTGCTACTTCTTCATTAGATACACCTTGTTGACCTTCTAAGATCGCATCTGCCATTTTACCAGTTAATAATTTAACGGCACGAATAGCATCGTCGTTTGTTGGGATAACGTAATCAATTTCATCTGGATCACAGTTAGTATCCACAATACCAACGATAGGGATGTGTAATTTGCGTGCTTCAGCAATTGCGTTGCGCTCTTTACGAGGATCAACTACAAATAATGCTTGAGGCATTGATTTCATATCACGAATTCCGCCTAAGAATTTGATTAAACGGTCGTATTCTTTTTTAAGTTCTACAACTTCTTTTTTAGGTAATACTTCGAATAAGCCATCTTCTTCCATTTTTTCAATTTCAGAGATGCGTTTGATACGTTTAGAAATTGTTTTATAGTTAGTTAAGATTCCACCTAACCATCTTTGGTTTACATAGAATTGACCAGCACGTTCTGCTTCAGCTTTCACTGAGTCTTGTGCTTGTTTTTTCGTACCAACGAATAAAACTTTTCCGCCATCTTCTGATACTTGTTTAATGAAGTTATAAGCTTCTTCTACTTTTTTCACTGTTTTTTGTAAATCGATAATGTAAATACCGTTTCTTTCAGTGAAAATGTATCTTTTCATTTTTGGGTTCCAACGACGTGTTTGGTGACCAAAGTGAACGCCTGCTTCTAGTAATTGTTTCATTGAAATTACTGCCATAATTAAAATCCTCCTATTGGTTTATTACCTCCACAAAAAGCTCATATAAACACGATAACTAAATATCGCACCCTTTATACTTATACTTTTTATGTGCGTATTGGCTTCATAGCCGTGAATAAATATATCATATTTGTATTTATAAAGCAATACTTTCACATTACTATTTCACACATTAAAAGAACATCTAAAAGTCTTATGATTTAGACGCTCTTTTTGATGATATATTTTTAAATTCATTTACGTATTTATTATTTAATTCTTTCTAGCTCATCTAAGAATTTTTCTTTTTTCACTTTAATAAATGTACCTTTCATTCCTAAAGAACGCGATTCAATAACACCAGCACTTTCAAGTTTACGCAAAGCATTAACAATAACTGAACGTGTAATACCTACTCTATCAGCAACTTTTGATGCAATAAGTAATCCTTCTTTACCACCTAATTCTTCAAAGATATGCTCGATTGCTTCACTTTCAGAATATGATAAAGAATTAATTGCCATGCTAATAGAAGCTTTGTCTCTTGCTTCTTGTTCAACTTCACTATGTTTTTCACGTAAGATTTCCATGCCGATAACTGTAGCGACATATTCGCCAAGAACTAAATCATTCTCAGAGAAATCTTCTTGAACACGTCCAAGGACTAAAGTACCTAATCTTTCACCGCCACCTAAAATCGGGAAAATTGTAGTTCTGCTGATTTTGAATAAATCTTTGTTTTCTGGTGGGAACACTGATAATACGTTTTCAATATCAATGTTAGATTGTGTCTCTCTAACATCCATTAGTTTATCCGTATATTCTTTAGGTATGTGTCTATTTTCAAGCATTTGTATAATACGATCATTTTTCAATAATTCATTTAAACTTGATCCTAAAATCTTTCCTTTTCTAGAAACAATAAATACATTTGTTACTGTTACACTACTTATTGTTTGTGCTACATCCTTAAAATCAACGGCAATACCTTTGTGCTTTTGCAAAAGTGTATTTAATTCTCTAGTTTTCGATAATAAGCTCATATTCCTTCTCCTTTTTATTTATATTATAAAATAAATGCACTTAAATCTTTGTTTGTTGAAATTGATTTCAACTTATCATCAACATATTGTGGTGTAATGTCTACAACCGCATTGGGCATACTTGGTGCTTCAAATGATAAATCTTCTAGCATCTTTTCAAGTATAGTATGCAAACGACGTGCGCCAATGTTATCAGTATCTTGGTTTACACTGGAAGGCAATTTCTGCCAGACGTTTAATCGCGTCATCGGTAAAGTTGACTGTCACTTCTTCTGTTTGAAGTAGCGCTTCATATTGTTTGATAAGTGATAATTTCGGTTCAGTCAAGATTCGTACAAAATCTTCTACTGAAAGACTTTCTAATTCAACACGAATTGGGAAACGACCTTGCAACTCAGGAATTAAATCACTTGGTTTAGCCACGTGGAATGCTCCGAGCACCAATAAATAGCATATGTTCAGTGTTAACAGTACCATATTTCGTTTGTACCATGCTACCTTCAAGTATTGGTAAAATATCTCTCTGAACGCCTTGTCGAGACACATCTTGACCTGAATTTTGATTGTTAGTTGCAACTTTATCGATTTCATCAATAAATATAATGCCCATTTGCTCGGCAAGTTCGATTGCTTGTTGATTTGCTGATTCTTGGTCAATCAGTTCATCGGCAAATTGATCCGTTAATATTTTACGTGCTGTTTGTACAGGGACTTCTCTTTCAACTTTTTTCTTAGGCATGAGTTGTTTCATCATATCTTGCATTTGTTCATTTTGATTTGTGCCTAACATCCCCATAGCGCCTGGGTCTTGCTCTACTTTTAATCTTACTTTTTCTTCTTCCAATTCACCATTCAATAATTGTTGTTTAATTTCAGAACGCTTTGTCTTGATTTCATCTGTAGGCGTATCCTCTTCTTCTTCATTGTTTTGACCAAAGTTTGGCATCGAACCACCAAATAATGATTCTAAAGGATTATTCCCACTGTTATTCGCATTATTCGCTTTTTGCTTCATACTAGGCACTAAAAGTTTTACTAATTTTTCATTTGCTTTTTGCTTCGCTTCTTCTTCGACTAAAGCTTTCTTTTGTTCTTTAACTAGTCTAATAGCTACGTCAACTAAATCTCTTACCATGCTCTCAACATCTCGACCGACATAGCCTACTTCTGTAAATTTAGTTGCTTCTACCTTTATAAAAGGTGCACCTACAACTTTAGCCATTCTTCTTGCTATTTCCGTCTTACCTACACCTGTTGGTCCAATCATCAAAATATTTTTGGGTGCAATCTCTTGTTTAGCTTCATCAGCTAAAAGACTTCGTCTATATCTATTTCTTAATGCAATTGCTACTTTGCGTTTTGCATCATCTTGCCCAACAATGTATTCATTCAATTTTGAAACGATATCTTTTGGTGTTAATTTAATGCCAGTCGTTTCCATAAGATAAATTACCTCCGTAATTTTGATTTCAATTATTCTAAAAATTATTTTTAAATTTATTTATTATTACTATATCCTAAATTTTTACAATTATACATTTTTATTTTTCATTGCGCTTTTTTAGTTTTAACTTTTATAATTTTTCAACTACGATTTGATCATTTGTAAACACACAAATATCAGATGCAACTTTTAAACTTTCATAAGCCATTTCTTCTGCAGTTAAGTTTGTGGCATGACGTTTCAAGGCTCTTCCGAGCACTCAAAGCATAATTACCACCTGAACCAATTGCTATTAAAGCATCATCTGGTGCAATCACTTCTCCTGTACCACTTACAACAAGGATTGAATCCTCATCCATAACGATTAACATTGCTTCTAGTTGACGCAGTTGTTTGTCACCTCTCCATTCCTGAGCTAATTCAACTGCGGCTCTTTCTAAATTACCACCAAATTGTTGTAGTTTAGTCTCGAACTTTTCGAATAACGTAAATGCATCTGCAACGCTTCCTGCAAATCCTGCTAAAACTTTATCGTTGTATAAGCGTCTAACCTTGCGTGCTGTTTGTTTCATAATAACTTGTTCACCAAGTGTTACTTGGCCATCACCTGCCATTGCTGAATGGCCGTTATGTTGCACTGCAAAAATCGTTGTCGCGTGAATAGATGTACTCATAATCTAATTCTCCTTTTTTGCACGAGGATGTGCGTTTAAATATACTTTTCTTAATTGTTCATTTGTAACATGTGTGTAGCGACCTGTAGTTGATAAATTCACATGCCCTAGCAATGATTGAACGGTACGTAAATCAGCGCCCTGATTAAGCATGTGTGTTGCAAATGTATGTCTTAATTTATGTGGGTGAATATCCGTGACGCCGACTGTACGTTTTACAACATCGTTTAACACATAACGAACGCCGCGCTCTGTGATAGGCGCACCGTTCATATTTACTAATAAATAATTATGATCACTTTTGCTTTTAGGTTTAAATAATTCTAAATATCGTTCTATACTTTGTTTACAAAATTCCCCAAATGGAATAAAACGTTCTTTACCGCCTTTACCTAACACTTTTACACCAGGTGAATTCATATCTAAATCATGCTCTTTTATATGGACTAACTCCGAAACCCTTATCCCTGTTGCATAAAGGAGTTCCAAAATCACTCTATCTCTCAAACCTTTTTTCGGGTCTTTTTCAACAGTATCAAATAAAGCTTCCATTTCTTCTTCATAAAAAAAGTGTGGTAAGTATTGTTCTTTCTTGGGATGCACTAATTGAACAAATGGATTTATAACTTTTTCATCTTGCGTCATCCAATATTCATAAAAACTTCTCAGCGTAGAAATTTTACGAGAAACTGAGGTTCTTTTCAAGTTTTTCGAATATAAATAACTTAGATAGTTTCTTGCATCTTTATATTCGAATGCAGATAACTCTAAATATTCTTGACTTAAAAATACATTAAACTGTTCTAAATCATCGTGGTATGACTTTAAAGTATGCTCTGAAAACTGTCGTTCAACTTTTAGCATAAATAAATATGCCTGCTGGATTTCTTCCAATAAAAACCCCTCCATCAATATGAATTGTAGCATATTGATGAAGGGGACTGCGAAAAATAACTATTAAATTGAGTCAAACTTACAAAATTTTTAGAAAATGGTTATATCAACGAATATTTTATAAAGTTTGCTTATAATTATCTAGATATGATAACGCGCGATCTGCAAGTTTTTCATAACGTAATTTTTTATCTTTAACACGATTTTCTAAAGTTGGCAGTAAACCAAAATTCGCATTCATTGGTTGGAAATTTTTCTCGTTTTTAGCATGAGAAATATAATATGCCATACTTCCAATCATTGTTTCTCTTGGAAATACTACGCCGCCTTTACCTTTAATTTTATGCGCTACGTTGATGCCTGCTACTAAACCACTTGCTGCACTTTCAACATAACCTTCAACGCCAGTCATTTGGCCAGCAAAATGAACTTCTTCTCTACCTATCAACTCATACTTTTCCGTCAATACGTCTGGCGAGTTAATAAATGTATTTCGATGCATCACACCATATCTTACGATTTCTACATTTTCTAAACCAGGAATTAAACGTATAACGTCTTTTTGTGCTCCCCATTTTAAATGTGTTTGAAAACCTACAAGATTATATAATGTACCAGCCGCATCATCTTGTCTCAATTGTACGACTGCATATGGACGTTCGCCTGTCTTAGGATCTTCTAGACCAACTGGTTTCATAGGTCCAAACAATAAAGTTTTACGCCCACGTTCCGCCATAACTTCAAAGGGCATGCATCCTTCAAAATATTTTTCTTTCTCGAATTCATTTACTGGTGCAACTTCTGCTTCCATCAATGCATCATAAAATGTATTGAATTCTTCTTCAGTCATTGGACAGTTCAGATATGCTTGCTTCACCTTTATCATAACGAGATTTCAAATATACTTTATTCATATCTATACTTTCTTTTTCAATTATTGGAGCTGCGGCATCATAAAAATACAATTGATCTTCACCAGTAGCTTCAACAATTTCAGCAGCCAATTTTTCTGTTGTTAATGGACCAGTAGCAATGATTGTATAACCTTCAGGTATGCTATTAATCTCTTCATTTAACACTGTAACATTGGGATGATTTTTTAAAGTTTCTGTAACGTAACCAGCAAAATCATGTCGATCTACTGCTAACGCACCACCAACAGGTACTCTTGCTTTGTCTGCTGCATTAATAATAAGTGAATCAAGACGTCTCATCTCTTCCTTGAGTACACCAACTGCATTCGTTAACGCATTGCCACGTAATGAGTTTGAACAAACTAATTCAGCAAATTGATCAGTGTGATGTGCTTGGTGTTTGCTTCACTGGCCTCATCTCTATTAAATTAACTTTAATCCCTCTTTGAGCTAATTGATATGCTGCTTCTGAGCCAGCTAGACCAGCCCCGATAACATTGACAGTTTGAGTCATTTAATTTCCTCCGATACATTAAAAATAGCAACTACGACATCATATCATAATTATAAATATATGCGTCTACATTATAAATATGTGTCGTTAGTTGCTTATAGAATTATTAACAATATTCGTAATGTAAGTTTGTATTACGCAATAATTAATAAATGATATGTTTGTTTATTTTTGCAGTTCTTCTTTATAATCACAGTTTGAACAAATAACCTGACTTTTACGTCCTTGTTTTTTCTCAACAAGATATTGTTCACATTTAGGACAATCACGACCTACAGGTTTATCCCATGTAACGAAGTCACACTCAGGATATTTTGAACAACCGAAGAAAATACGGTTCTTTTTAGATTTGCGTTCAACGACATCGCCCTCTTTACATTTAGGGCAAGTCACGCCAATCGTTTTGATAATGGCTTTCGTGTTACGACAGTCTGGGAAGTTAGAACATGCCATGAATTTACCATAGCGTCCCATTTTAATTACCATCGGAGATCCGCATAGTTCGCAATCTTCTCCAGTTGGTTCATCTTTAATTTCAATTTTTTCCATTTCTTCTTCTGCACGTTCAACATCTTGACTAAAGCTACTGTAAAAATCACGAATTACTTTTTTCCAAGGAATTTCGCCATCAGCTACTTTATCCAATAATGTTTCCATGTTTACAGTAAAGTCGACATCAATGATTTCAGGGAAATAATCCTTCACTTGTTCATGAACGATTTCACCTAGTTCAGTTGGAACAAATCGCTTACTTTCATTTTTTACATAATTTCTTTTTTGTATCGTATCTATTGTCGGTGCATACGTAGATGGTCGACCAATTTTCAATTCTTCCATTGTTTTTACTAAACGCGCTTCAGTATAACGCGGCGGTGGTTGTGTGTAATGTTGAGAAGGTTCGATATTAGTTGCTGTAACCATTTCGCCTTCTTCAATATTAGGTAATTTATTTTCTTTACCGCCTTCATCGTCGTCTGTAGTTTCAATGTATAGTGTCATGAAACCTTTAAACTTAATTGTTTGTCCATTCGCACGGAATTTTAAATCATTTTGTGTTAAATCCATAGCAACAGTATCAAGAATCGCAGGTGCCATTTGACTTGCGACAAAACGTTCCCAGATTAATTTATATAATCTGTGTTGATCACGCGTTAAATAATTTTTCATTTCATTTGGTGTACGCAATGTTCCAGATGGTCTGATTGCTTCATGGGCATCTTGATCGCCTTGTTGGCCTTTAGCTTTACGATTTGACGTATAGTTATTACCATACGTTTCTTCAATATAACTTTTCGCTTCAGCTTTAGCTTGATCAGATACTCTTGTTGAATCTGTACGCATATATGTGATTAAACCGACTGTACCTTGTCGTTTCAAATCAATACCTTCGTACAATTGCTTGCGCAAGCATCATTGTTTTTCGTGCTTTGAAGTTCAATTTGCGCGCAGCTTCTTGTTGTAATGTTGATGTTGTAAATGGATTAGATGGATAACGTGTTTTTTCTTTTTTAGTTACTTTCGTTACCTCAAACTGGTCTCCATCTAATTGTGTTGTAATTTTTTCTACATCATCTTTATTCGTTAACTTAAATGGTTTATTTTTTAAATGAAGGAATTTGGCATTGAATTTGGATTTCTTATATCTAAATTCGCCTTCAATTTTCCAATATTCTTCTGGTTTAAAGTTTCTGATTTCATTTTCGCGATCAATAACTAATCTAAGTGCAACAGATTGGACACGTCCAGCTGATAAACCTTTTTTAACTTTTTTCCACAATACCGGCGATATATTATAACCAACTAAACGGTCTAATATACGTCTCGCTTGCTGAGCGTCAACAAGATTCATCTCTATGCCTCTAGGATGTTTAAAGCTATCTTTCACAGCATCTTTTGTTATTTCATTAAATACTACTCTATTTTCTACTGATTCTTCTAAATTTAATATGTTCGCCAAATGCCAAGCAATTGCCTCACCTTCACGGTCAGGGTCACTCGCTAAGAATATTTTTTTTGCTTTCTTAGCATGTTTTTTAAGTTCTTTAACAACTGGACCTTTGCCGCGTATCGTAATATATTTTGGCTCAAAATCATTTTCATCATCTACGCCCATTTGGCTACGTGGCAAGTCTCTAACATGCCCCATAGATGCGATAACTTTATATTTTTTACCTAAATATTTTTCAATGGTTTTAGCTTTTGCGAGGCGATTCAACTATGACTAAATTTTCTGTCAAAGTAGTTACCCCCTTGCATTTCTAATTACAAAGATAAATGATAAACGGTCTATTTTGTTTTTGTCAATGTTTTTAATTTTAAGTTACCTGGATTTCTAAGAATATTGACTAAAAAAACAAAATAAATGTCATCGTAATTTCATAATTATAAAATGCCTTTTCTTTCATTAATAAACTTCCATTTAATGTCCATTAGATTCAATTAAATTTCAATTATAATCTATTAATATATCACTTGCTTTTAAAACAATTTTTGCTCCTTCTTGAGCACTTAATAAATTTCCTTCAGTCATCGGATTAAAGATAGAACCTGGTAGTATGTATACTTCTCTATTTTGTTCTAAGGCAAAATTCGTTGTAATACATGTGCCACTATTTGCTTTAGATTCTGTAATCAATACACCTTTTGACAGTCCACTTATTATTCTATTACGCTCAGGAAAATGATGCTTTTGCGGTCTTTGAAAAGGAAGGTATTCACTTACTACAAGTCCTTCGATTTCTATTCGTTTTCTAATTTCAAACGTTTCTTTTGGATAATGTTGTAAATGACCAAAACCTAGTACTGCAATTGCAGACATATTCATCGATAAAGCATGTTCGTGTGCCATTTTATCTGCGCCTTTAGCTAAGCCAGAGATTATGGTTAAGTTTTCTTTTTTAAATGAGGGAAAAAGAAAGTTCAATGCTTTTTGACTATATTCTGTCGCATGCCTTGACCCTATAATAGCAAGAGTTTGAGGAGATTGCATTAAAGATAGCTTTCCTTTATAGAAAAGAATGAGTGGCGGTTCATAGATTTCACGAAGTAATATGGGATATGTAGACTGTTCTATTGAAATGTACTTTAAATTCCATTGTTCTAACATTGTTATTATGTTTTTAACTTCTATATTTAGATATTGCTTATAAATTTCTGCTTTTCGCTTTGTTTTTAATGTACTTAAAAATTGTTTGAGTTCATGCTTTTGTTCCACTTGATCATAGTCTAAAAAACTAGGATTAGACCTTAACAGTTGATGTATTTGGTGTGTCGTTAAACCTGAAAAACGTAGTTTTAAATATTCGTGTTCTCTCATTATAATTCTCCTTTTCATCTCAATTATAATGGAAAACAGCAGTAGTTTAGATTACAAAACTACATCATTTTCTAGTGAAAAGTAACAAGATTTTAAGGAGTAATTCTCTATTTTAAATTCATTTCAAACTAGAATTTCATTATATTGTAAAGACTAAAATAAAGTTTATGTACGTATTACTTCTAACTAAGATTAGCCAAGTGCTAAAAATTTCCAATCGTTTTTCTTCTATTATAAAAGTAACTACAACAAGTGACATAAAACGATGGTTATACAACTTAAAACTTCTCTTCTGTAAATTGATTCCTTCAAATTTATAAAACTTATAAAGAAATTTTCACAACAAAAAAACGGTTGATAAGAAAAGAATATCCATGCCTATCAACCGCGAGTATTATATTACCTAAAATGTTTGAATACGTAAAATAGCACAAACTCCGACATATTTTCGGAATTTGTGCTTGGGTTTGTACAATACAATTATTGTTTTACAGTTAATAATTGTTCATAGATGCCTGCTTCTTTAGTCGCATCAATTAATGTTGTACCAATTTCTGATGGTGTATCTGCAGTTTTAACACCACAATTGTTAAGTGTTTTAACTTTTTCTTCAGCAGTACCTTTACCGCCTGAAATAATCGCACCGGCATGGCCCATACGTTTACCTGGAGGGGCTGTTTGTCCTCCGACAAAGCCTACTACAGGTTTAGTCATGTTAGCTTTAATCCATTCAGCAGCTTCTTCTTCTGCTGTTCCACCGATTTCACCAATCATAACGACTGCTTTTGTTTCATCGTCTTCATTAAATGCTTTTAGCACATCAATAAAGTTTGTACCATTGACTGGATCGCCACCGATACCTACAGCTGTTGTTTGACCAATACCTTCTTCAGTTAATTGGTGTACCGCTTCATAAGTTAAAGTACCTGAACGAGATACTACGCCTACGTGACCTTTTTTATGAATGTAGCCTGGCATGATACCAATTTTAGATTCATCAGCAGTAATAACACCCGGACAGTTAGGTCCAATAACACGTGTTTCTTTACCTTCTGAGTAACGTTTAACTTTAACCATATCAATTACTGGAATATGTTCTGTAATACAGATAGCTAAATCTAATTCTGCATCTATACATTCTAAAATTGCATCTGCTGCGAATGGCGCAGGTACATAGATAACAGATACTGTAGCACCTGTTTCTTTTTGTGCTTCTTCAACTGTATTGAATACTGGTACACCTTCTACTACTTGTCCGCCTTTACCTGGTGTTACCCCAGCAACAATTTGTGTACCATATTCAAGCATCTGTTTTGTATGGAAAAGGGCAGTTGACCCTGTGATACCTTGTACAATTACTTTTGTATTTTTATCAATAAATACGCTCATGTTAGTGCTCCCATCCTTTCCTACGCTTCTTTAACAAGTTTTACGATTTTTTGTGCGCCTTCTGCCATAGTTGCAGCTGATTCAATTGCTAAGCCAGAATCTTTAAGAATTTCTTTACCTTTTTCAACATTTGTACCTTCTAAACGTACAACAAGCGGTAAAGTAAGCTCTACTTCTTTAACTGCGGCAACGATACCTTCAGCAATAATGTCACATTTCATGATTCCACCAAAGATATTAACAAAAATACCTTTTACGTTGTCATCACCTAAAATGATTTTAAATGCTTCAGTAACTTTTTCTTTAGTTGCACCGCCCCCTACATCTAGGAAGTTCGCCGGATTGCCACCAAAGTGGTTAATTGTATCCATAGTTGCCATAGCTAAACCAAGCACCATTTACCATACAACCGATGTCTCCATCTAATGCAATATATGATAAATCGTACTTAGAAGCTTCGATTTCTTTTGGATCTTCTTCTTCTAAATCGCGTAATTCTAGGATATCTTTATGTTTAAATAATGCATTATCATCAAAGTTAACTTTTGCATCTAATGCCAAAACATTACCATCATTAGTTGTTACTAATGGGTTTATTTCTACAATAGAACAGTCTTTTTCGATGAAAACATTATAAAGTGAAACTAAAAATTTAGCTGCTTTATTAATTGATTCTTTTGGAATATTAATATTAAAAGCGATTCTTCTAGCTTGATATGGTGCTAAACCAACAATAGGATCAATAGTTTCTTTGAATATTTTTTCAGGTGATTCAGCGACAACTTCTTCAATTTCAGTTCCGCCTTCTTCTGATGCCATCAAAGTAACACTGTCAGTAGCACGATCAATTACAAATCCAACATAATATTCTTTTTGAATATCGCAGCCCTCTTCTATGTAAAGGCGCTTAATTTCTTTACCTTCAGGACCAGTTTGATGTGTTACAAGCGTCTTACCTAATAATTCTTTAGCGTAAGTTTCAACTTCAGATAGTGATTTAGCGATTTTAACTCCACCGCTTTACCTCTACCCCACGTGAATCTGTGCTTTTACCACATATACTTTTGAATTTAATTCTTTTGCTTTTTCTACCGCTTCGTCAGCAGTAAACGCTACGCGTCCTTCTGGGACAGCAACGCCCATAGTACGAAATAATGCTTTACCTTGATACTCGTGGATATTCATTCTCCATCCTCCTGTTTCTTAGGTTAAGTTCATAACTAATTATATGAAATGTAAGCGCTGTTGTAAACTCATTTAGCCCAGTTATTTAAATCTTTTGTTTTTTACCATTAATTTGAAAGTGATTTAATTGGTTCAAAAGTTTTTCTGTGTTCATTTATAATGCCGTGCTGACTTATACCATTTAAATGTTGTTGAGTGCCATACCCAACATTTTTTTCGAAGCCGTAACCTGGGTGTTTAACTGCAAGTTCGCGCATATATCTATCTCTATGTTCTTTGGCTAACACACTTGCTGCTGCTATAGATACACTTTTGGCATCTCCTTTAACTAATGATGTTTGAGGAATATCTACATCTAGTGTCATCGCATCTATCAGTAAATGTGTAGGCTTAACAGATAAAGCCTCAACTGCTCTTTTCATTGCCAATTTAGTTGCTTCATAGATATTAATTTGATCAATTTCTTCAACTGTCGCCACACCATACGCGTATGCGTATACTTCTGATAATAATTGCGTTTCTAAAAATTTCTTTTCTTTGCAGAGAGTTGTTTTGAGTCATTTAAGCCTGTGAAATGGTGATCCTTATTTAAAATGACTGCACAAGTAACAACAGGACCAGCTAACGGTCCTCTCCCCACCTCATCTATGCCACAAATTAACGCTTTGTCATCATCAGCTAGTATTTCATTTTCATAATGAGACATCACTTTATAATTTTCTAGTAATGTTTGAACTTTTTCCAATTGTTTTCTTCTAGAAACAATCGCATTTTGTACACCCTTACGATCATCGTCGTTAACAGAATGATTTTTTAAAGTTTCTAACGAGTGAATATCTTGCAACAATAATTTAATTTTTTGAATAGTTTGTTTCATAAATATTATTTACACGTCCATTTCACTAGCGATATCAAAAGTGTACGTACCGATTCTGGCATTTCTCACTTCATGTATAACTAAATCAATAACCGCTTCATAATCGACTTCATTACCACGTCTTAATAATCCACGACGACGCCCTATCGCATCAAACCACTCTAAGTTTTCTGCGTCGATTGGCACATCAACTTTGTAATGTTCTTTTAACCCTTCATAGTCATGTGCTTTCATAAATTCTAAGCCATAAATTGCTACTTCATCTAAATGCACAATACTATCTTTGATAGCTCCAGTGATACTTAATTTCTTACCAACTAATTGGTCTTCAAATTTAGGCCATAAGATACCTGGTGTATCTAACAATTGTAATGATTTCCCAACTTTAATCCATTGTTGTTGTTTCGTTACACCTGGTGTATTACCCGTTTTAGTAACAGATTTATTTGCTAATTTATTAATTAATGTTGATTTTCCAACGTTAGGGATGCCAACGATCATTGCTCTAATCGCACGTGGTTTTAATCCTTTTTGCTTTTCTTTCTCGAATTTCTCTGTTGTTGCTTTTATTGCTGCTTGCTCTACGAGTTTTAAACCCTTGCCGTGTTTTGCATCAATTGCAACAGGATAAAAGCCTTTGCCTTTAAAATAATTTTCCCATTTTACTAGCTCTTTTAAATTTGCCATATCTTTTTTATTTAAAATGACCACACGTGGTTTTTGTTGTATTACTTCATCAATCATTGGATTTCTTGAACTATACGGGATACGTGCATCTACAAGTTCAAACACTACATCTACTTTCTTTAACTCCTCGGATACTTCTCTTTTTGCTTTAGCCATATGGCCTGGATACCATTGAATTACCATATACATCACCTTTCTCTATTTACGCTCTATTTAATTAAAAGTTTTAATTATATACTTATGCTTTAATTTCGTTTTCTATTCTTTGACTTTAAAATCATAACACGTCACGTATAACGATATAAATAAAATAATGTCATTATTATCTCATTAACTTTAATTTTACAACATTATTTAGTAATATACTTCAAATTATTTTAGACACCACGTTTAAATCTCTAAAAACGATTAAAATTCGACTGTTTTTTATTTAACCTGTTTAACTTTTAAAACGCTTAAGACTTAATGAATTATATTTTTCTAAATAAATAATAGTTATTTTTATCTAAATTCATAAAATATCGTTACAATGGAATTATATTTATTACATATACAGGAGTCGTTTATGAAGCGTAAATTTTTGTACACATGTTTATTCTTATTACTGGCTGTTATTGGACACAGTTATGTTATTTATAGATTTATCCATGATGGCGTTTTATTTACAGGGCCTAATGATGGTATGGAACAAATGGTGCCAATTCAAATGTATTTATTTGATAATTGGAGTCATGGCAATTGGTTTTATGCTTCTGACTTTGGTCTGGGCGGAGACTTTTTCACTGACTTAAGTTATTACTTTTCAACAAATATTATATTTATTTTGAACGTCATTATTATTGTCTTACTTAAAATAGTCATCCCAATGGATACCTCTGATGTGATGTTTTGGATGACAAATGCCTTAGTCGTTTCTATAATTAAATCTGCTATAGCAATGATAGCAACATTTATCTATGTTCACTATATTTCACACAATCGCAAAGTGGCTGTATTAGCATCATTTATTTTTGTAATGTCACCACTTTATTTTAGATTCACTGTTTATTGGCCATTTTTTAGTGATGTTTTTATTTGGTTACCATTATTACTATGGTCAATCGAACGCTTCTTAAAAAGTGGTAAACCAGGTTTCTTTATTATTATCGTAACTATTTCTTTAATTAATAATTTTTATTTTGCCTATTATCAATTATTAACAGGACTTTTATATTTCCTAGCTCGAATGATTTTTAAACATAAAAATGATCTCGTAACTAGATTCAATGCATTTATGACATTATGTATTTCAGCATTAATTGCATTAGGTTGTAGTTTGTTTTTCTTTTTCCCGAGCAATACAAAGTTACTTTAATAATAGACGCATCCCTTTTGATGGAGATGTAGACTTATTTGAACCTTTTAACCAAAACACAAATATATTTTATGACAATTATTTAATCGTCATACTTTTCTTAACACTACAAGCATTGCTATCATTCAAGTTATATAAGCATTTTTATTTCAAATTATTTTCGATTTTTACGCTGGTTTCAATTTGTGCTAGTTTTTTACCATTTGTGGATCAAGTATTTAATGGCTTTTCAGCACCACAAAAACGTTGGCACTACCTCATCGCTTTTAATTCGGCTATTTTAATAGGACTTTATGTAAAATATTTTAGAACCTTATCTTTAAAAACGTACATATTATCCTCTTTAGTCTCTTTATGTTTTGTCTTTGGAAGTGCTTGGCAATATGACAAGTTTGTTTCGTGGCTATGGTATATGCCTATAGTCAGCATGATTGGTTTACTCATACTTTTCGTTAAAGAACCTAAAATAAGAACCAAATTAACGCATTTCTTTATATTGTCTATTATGATACTTTCTGTTTTAGTGTCTGTCGTATTTATACGCAACCAAATTTATTTTGATGATCATGTTCAACGCGCAAATAGCTATTATGTAAATGCAAGTCTCTTTGACACGCCACTTCAGCAACAGTTAGTTTCTGATATAAAAAAAGGAAAATCTGAAGATGAGCGAATTGATTGGCGCGTTAATGAGCAAGATAATACACCGATGTATCAACATTTTAAAGGAATGAGTCTTTATTCAAGTATTTTTGACCACAATATACTTGATTTTTATTACGATGATTTGAAAATCAACATGAAAGAAGAATCTGTAAGTAGATACCAATCAACGAATAGCAGACAAAACATTAATAGTTTATTATCTGTTCGTTATTTAATGTTAAAAGATTACCAAAATAACGTGCCCGCACATTTCAAAAAAATTAAAAAAGATGGACAATACCAAATCTATGAAAACACTTTAAACTTGCCTTCAGTGCGTGTTTCAGATCAAGTCTTTGATGCACAAAAGCTTAAAGATCCTATAGATAGGGAACATGCAATGATTGATGGAATAATTTTAAATAATGAGGGTAAAACATACACAGATAAAGCTAAAAACTTATTAAATCAAACCGAAATCACCTATCAAAACATGAATCGTAAAACAGACAAAAAAATATATATTCCTAACAATAATAAACAGGGTCAAGTACAAATCCATGTTCCAGAAAACATTAGATCACAATATAAAGATTTTTACGTGACGCTAAAAGTTAAACGAGGCAAACCTGACAGCAATTTTTCTGTAAATATAAACGGTTATTCGAACAATCGGTTATTCAACAATTCTACTTATCGTACTGGGGTTGACACACAACTTTATAGAACACAACCAGATGAAAATGGTAATATAAACATTGCACTTAGCCCTAGTGGTAATTATGAATTTGAATTACAAAGTTTACATGGAGAAAATTATAAAAAGCTTGAAACCGCACATAGCAAACAGAACAATGTGGGTCATTATCAAGATATTAAAAATGGCATTAAAGTAACATTAGATCGCCATAAGAAAGGCATTGCTTCTATTAATATTCCTTATAGAAAAGGTATGCCCGCATACGTGGATGGTAAAAAAGTAAAACCTTTAAAAGTAAATTATATGATGACAGGTGTGCCTGTAAATAAGGATAGCAGTGAAATTACAATTAAATATAGACCACCATACTGGTATACTATGATCGCAGTTTCAGTCATAAGTTTCATCTTGAGTGTGATTTGGTGCATTCACAAAAATAAAAAACCACAGCGCAATTCAAATTAATATTTAAAAGGAGTTTGTCAGAGATGAGGTATGACTATGTTTCGTAATCTTTGGGCCCACAAAGTTACAAGATTTATTTGTATCGTTGCGCTAGGTATAGGCGTTGCTTTACTAACATTCACACCATATATCTTTCGTTATTTAACTGAAGGTATCGTATTTAGTGGGAGTGGTGATGGCTATAGGCAAATGATGCCATTTCAAATGTATTTGTATGAACATTTTAGCCAATTCAAAAGTTTTTATGATCATTCATTTGGATTAGGTGGCGATTATGTAAAAGATTTAGCTTATTATTATGCTACTTCTCCATTTACTTTGGTTAATTTTATTTTTGTTTGGCTATCAGAAGTGTTATTTAATAGTAATCCAAGTAACATAACATATTGGGCAAGTAACCAACTGATTGTTGCTTTTGTTAAAGGTGTAGTAACGTTCGTACTAGCCTTTTACTATTTTAGATATATAAAATTTAAAAACCATGCTGTTTTTCTGGCTTCTATGTTATATGGTGCCTCAACAGTAGTAATTTATTTTAATTTTACCTGGTCATATTATGGAGATTTGCTTATTTTTCTTCCACTCTCCTTATTGGCTATTGAACGATTTTATAGAGAAAAGAAAATAGGTCTATTTATTTTTGCTGTAGCTCTAACTTTATTTTCAAATTTCTATTTTAGTTATTATGAATCTCTTGTACTCTTTGCATATTACTTTTATAGATTAGTGTTCCCCCACCCGAGTGATATCGTAACTCGCAAGCAAAAATTATGGATTATTCCTGTAGCAATAGTATTAAGTACACTAGTTAGTATATGGGGATTCTATACTGGGGTTACTTCGTTTTTCAACAACGATCGAGTAAGTAATCCACATTTTAAAATAGATATGTTTACAGATTTCGCACGACAAAAGCACTTTTTTAGCAACGGCTTTTATATCACTGTTTCAATTATCGCTATGGTAGCATTGCTATCATTTAAGTTATATAGACATTATTATTATAGGTTTTTTGCAATTATGACTTGGATTATGTTAGTTGGTTCATTGACACCCTATTTTGATAGTATGTTTAATGGTTTTTCGACACCCGAACGCAGATGGGTTTACATATTTGCTTTCGCCACTGCGAGCATTAATCGCGTTATTTATTCAACACATTTCAGAATTAAAACTCAAGTCTTATATCTTAGCATGTGTACCCGCCTTGCTGATTATGTCAATCATGACAATTATAGTTGAGAAAGAAAAAATGACTTGGATGCTCGCTTGTCTCATTATTATGATCTTTATTGGAATACTTTTATTTAAAAGGTCACTACTGAAAAAACGTTGGCCATTAGCCGTATTATTAGTATTATTTATCGTTCAACAAAGTATGATTCTTTCTAATCATCACTTTAATAATGTGAGGAACTATGAATCCACAAAATCAGCTATGCATGCTTCAAAATACAAAAGTCCTGCTTTATCCAAGAAAATATCTGAAATCAATCAACAGCATAATGACGATCCACTGAGTAGAATTGATTATATGTCGCAATATGGTCTTAATTCACCAATGATCTATCATTTTAATGGTATTGCTTTATATTCAAGTATTTTTGATGGTGACATATTAAAATATTATGATCAGACATTACAAATTAATATGCATACTGATAAAAATAGTACTTATCGATTATTATCAAACAGAGCGAATTTAATGGCATTATGGAACGTTAATGATCGTATACGTCGACCAGATGATTCGAATATATCTTTCGGTTTTGAACCTAAAGATACGATTCATCATTCAAAAAAAGAATCATTTATTCATTCAACAAACGAAATTAAATATCCAAGTGCTCATATAACCAACAAGGTGTATGATCCAAAAGATCTTAAATCACCGCTTGATAAAGAACAAGCAATGTTGCAAGGTGTCGTGCTCAAAGATAAAGACGCTAAACCCAACAGCCAATTTAAGGCTAATGAGAATTTATTGGGCAAAACCTCTACCTCATTAAATAATGCACATAGGGATAAAGACGGAAAGCTTATAGTGACAAAAGACAAAGGTGGCATAACTTACACCCTGCCATCCTCCATTGCAAATAAATACAAAGATATGTATATAGAAATGGATGTTGAACTATTAAGCCCTGACAAGCAACATGACGTCGGTGTGAACGAATACAATCAAGGTCGTAATGAATTGACTTATAAATATCGCCGGTTTGTCACGCCTGTTACAATGCGTGTAAAAGCAGATGAAAAACTACGAGTTAAATTGTCACAGGGTAAATATCGTTTTAATATTAAAGGCATTTACGGTGAAAACTATGAAACTTTAAATAAAGCATCTAAACAGTTAGATAATGTACAAGTGTCTGAACAACGTTCTGGTTATACAATTAAAAAAGATAAAAATGACGAAGGCTATCTTGTCTTACCGATGGCATATCGTGATGGTATGAAGGCGTATGCCAATGATAAAACACTCCCTGTAAAACAAGGCAATGGCATTATGACCGTAATTCCAGTTGAAAAAGGACAAGAAAAAATCGAACTCAAGTATACGCCACCACATACAACTATCTTGGTCGTTTTAAGTATTCTAGGTATTATATTGAGTATTGGATTCACGAAATGGATTAAACCAAAGAATTAAGCACGATAAAGGGAATGAAACAGAAATCTAATTTTTCTAACAAGATTTCGTCGTCTCACCCCGGCAAAGCTGACTGTAAAGTTGAATACAAGGGCTGAAGCACTTGCATAAGAACTACTTGTCTTCATAAATGAAGTAGTAGTTCTTTAAAAGCTTGATATAAACGCATTTTCAGTTCAGTCAGCCACTGCCAATATAATAATTGAGGCTGAGACATGTATTTTGTCTCAACCTCTTTAATGAGTCGCTTAGGTTTGCTAGAAATGTCGACTAAAATTGTATTTCTAGCAAGACAACCTAATGCGACTTATATTATATATGTATCAAAAAAAGCGACTCCCATTGGGAATCGCTTTTTTATGTCTAATTTGCTGATTAACGAATTTCTTTAATTCTAGCAGCTTTACCACGTAATTCACGTAGGTAGTATAATTTAGCACGACGTACTTTACCACGGCGTTTAACTTCAATTTTTTCGATTTTTGGAGTGTGTAATGGGAATGTACGTTCCACACCAACACCTGAAGATATTTTACGTACAGTGAAAGATTCTGAAACTCCTCCACCACGGCGTTTAATAACTACACCTTCGAATAATTGGATACGTTCGCGAGTACCTTCAACAATACGTACGTGAACTTTTAAAGTGTCACCTGGACGGAATGAAGGTATATCTGTGCGTAATTGCGATTGAGTTACTGCTTCGATTAATTTGTGATTACTCATTATTTTTCTCTCCTTCAACCTATGTTCTTGCCTAGACAAAATATAGCAGCGGACCATAGTGATTTTCGTGTGTCGCACACTTAAAATATATTAGCATATTACTAATCTTTTTTCAATTGCTTTTTATATCTTTCTATAATTTCTTGGTCTTTTTTAGTCAGCGGATACTGTTCTAATAAATCCGGTCGTTTTTCCCATGTTCTTAAAATTTTCTGTTCATGACGCCAATGATCAATGTGGGCATGGTTGCCTGATAATAAAACGTCTGGTACATTCAAATCCTTATATATACGTGGTCGTGTATATTGTGGAAACTCTAGTAAACCATCTTGAAAGGAATCATCCATGTGAGATTGTTGATTACCTAAAACACCAGGTAAAAGTCTAACTACCGCATCTGTCATTACCATCGTCGGCAGCTCGCCACCAGTCAATACATAGTCCCCCATTGAAATTTCGTCAGTGACTAAATGTTCACGGATTCTTTCATCATAGCCTTCATAATGCCCGCAAATAAATACTAAGTGCTCTGCCTGACTGAGTTCATTAGCAATAGCTTGAGTAAATGGGCGACCTTGAGGACACATTAAAATGACCCTTGTGTCTTCTGTTCGCTCAATACTATCCATTGCATTGAATATTGGTTCCGGCTTTAACACCATCCCCTGACCGCCTCCAAATGGGTAGTCATCCACTTGATTATGCTTGTTTTCAGCAAAATGTCTAAAATCCACTGTATTTACTTGTAACAAATCCTTTTCTTGAGCGCGTTTTAAAATAGATTGATTTAAAACACCTTCAAACATACCAGGAAATAATGTTAAATAGTCGATTCTCATTAATCTAATAATCCTTCCATAGGCGTGATTTGTATACGTCTACCTTCTACATCAATTTCTTTAACCACGTCCGCGATATAAGGAATGAGGTATTCTTTGTCGCCTTTGACTACCCACACATCGTTTGCACCTGTTTCAAATATCTCAATCACACGACCAATTGGAGTATCTTCATTAAAAACGGTACAGCCAATGATATCTGAATAATAAAATTCATGTTCTCCAAGCTCTATTTCTTCATGATCACGTTCTTGTAAAAGTGTTTCACCTTTTAAGTGCTCGATATCATTAATGTTATTGATACCTTCAAACGTAAGCATATGCAGTCCTTTATGCATACGATATGAAGCAATTTTAAATTTAAGTGGTGCTTTATCTTTACGTGCTATTTCAACAATTTCCCCAGGTTGAAAACGTTTATCTGTAAAATCAGAATTAGATTTTATTTTTACTTCGCCTTTAATACCATGTGTATTAACAATTTTTCCAACTTCAACTTTCATATATGTGCCTCCGATAAATGTATCTTATAAGTGTTGTGTAATTTTTATGTATTATTTAATTATTATAACATGTATAAATCTAACATAGTAATACATTCCTCACTAGAAAATTTTCTTATTCTCAACTATTTTAAAGCACTGATTATAATATTTCTCATTAAAAAAAGAGCACCTAAAACGGTACTCTTACAAATACTATATTTGTTTAATAAGTTTAAAACTTATTTTTGGTCGTCGAATTTTTTCAAAATACCTTCTCTTGATAAGATATTGTGAACTGTATCAGTCGGTTTAGCACCGTCTTTTAACCATTTAAGTGCTAATTCTTCGTCGATTTTAACTTCTGGTGCTTTCACATTAGATGGGTTGTAAGTACCGATTTGTTCGATATTACGACCATCACGTGGTGCACGAGCATCTGCAACTACGATACGATAGAATGGATTTCTTTTTGAGCCTAAACGTGTTAAACGAATTTTAACTGCCATTTATATTCTCTCCTTTTAATTTCATAAGTATTTATTTTCTACAAGAAATAATGATACCAGTTCTTCTGATATTTGTAAAGAGGTTATCCTTTACCAATTTTAAAAAAACATTTTTTTCTCATCAATCGCCTTGTAAACTACGCGCTTTTGTCAATTTCCTCTTTTCATGCACTTTATACATCTATGATATACCTTATGTTATTTTAAGTCTCTTGACATCTATATTTAAAAACTATACATTGAGACTAAATTAAATAAACGCATGCACTAGGGGTGTTTTTAACTGAGATGAGTACAACTCAAACCCTTTGAACCTGATCTAGCTGAAACTAGCGGAGGAAAGTGTGAAAGATTTTATATCATATATTCAAGGGGCAATCTTGCCTTTTTACAATATCACTATTTTATCATTTCTAATACACAACTTTCTATAGTGAGGGTTGTGTATTTTTTTAATTTGAATTTTTTAAAATTTTAGGAGTGAAAGTTATGAATAAAACTGTTTTAGTAACAGGTAGTAGTAGAGGTTTAGGTGCAACGATTGCAAAAACATTATCGCAACAAGGGTATAATATTATAATCAATTATTACAAAAATAAATCGTTAGCAGAAGATCTTGTTTCTGATATCGGATCAGATTGTGCAATTGCTATTCAAGCTGATATCACAAATAGAGATAATATTGATCACTTAATTGAACAGGCCACTCAATATTTCGGAAAAATTGATGTCGTAATTAACAATGCACTCGTAGGTTTTAAATTTGATCCTACACAGCAAAAATCATTTAAAGATTTAACATGGGTTGATTACCAACAACAAATAGATGGTACTTTAAAAGCTGCCTTCAATGTAACACAAAGTGTCATGCCTCAATTTTTAGAAAGACAGCAAGGTACTATTATTTCTATCGGTACAAATTTATATCAAAATCCTGTTGTACCTTATCATGAATATACAACTGCAAAAGCTGGATTAATTGGTTTTACTCGTAATATTGTTGCTGAACTTGGTCAATTTGGTATTAGAGCCAACGTGGTGTCAGGAGGCCTCTTAAAAACAACTGACGCAAGTGCTACAACGACGCCTGAAGTATTTGACATGATCGCACAAACAACACCGCTTAAGCGTGTGACTTCACCACAAGACATTGCAAACATGGTTGCATACTTAGCTTCTGAACAAGCAAACGGTATAACTGGACAAAATTTCACTGTAGATGGTGGCTTAACGATGAATTAAAAAATTATAATTAGGAGGTGCTTTCTATGTCTGATAAAAATCAAAAACAACTTAATATTGGCGTTTTATTATATGCTTGTGGTCATCACCAAGTCGCGTGGCTAATGCCGAATTCTAGTGTGAATCGTATTGGTGAAATTACTTATTATCAGGAATTAGCTCAACTTGCTGAAAAAGGACTATTCGACGCAGTATTTTTCGCTGATAATCAATCTTTTCCTGCAAAATCTTCTACTGATATGCCAGCATTTTGGTTCGATCCTATCGTCAGTTTATCTGCTATTGCTCATGTGACAACGCACATTGGACTGGTCGCAACAATTTCAAGTACGTTCTCAAACCCTTTTACTGCATCTAGACAATTGCTCAGTCTAGATCATGTATCACATGGACGTATAGGTTGGAATCTTGTCACCTCTATGACAGATTTAGAAGCCTTAAATCACAGTATGGAATTGCTCCCTGATCATAATGAACGCTATGAAATTGCTGCTGAATTTGCAAAAGTGATGAATCAGTTATTCACATCTTGGGATAACGAACATTTTCTACATGATCGAAAAAACAAAAAAATTATTAATGATGATTACATTAATGCTATTAATCATCATGGTAAACATTTCAAAGTTAAAGGACCATCAACAACACCAAGCAGTCCACAAGGTCGTCCAGTAGCTATGCAAGTCGGCGCATCTTCACAAGGTATTGCCTTGGCAACTCAATATGCAGATGCAGTGTATTCAGTATCCTGGAACTTTAAACAAGCACAAGCTTTTCGAGAAAAGCTTGATCAACAATTACAATTATCACAAAACAGTAATAGATATATCAAAATTTTTCCCGGTCTAGTTACATATGTCGCTGAAACTTACGAAAAAGCCTATGCTAAGAAAGAAAAATTAGACAAAGCCTTACCTGTGGAAACTGCATTAAAACAATTAAGTTTCTTTATTCAACAAGATTGTCAAAACTGGGAGTTAGATGAATCCGTGCCTCCCCTACCTCCTGTTGAAGATTTTACAGGACCAGTTGGACGTTACGAAACAATATTGGAAATCATTCGTGATACTCATCCAACTGTACGAGAACTACTTGGTTACTTAAATGCTTGGTGGTGGGCATTTCACATTGATTGGCACTCCTGAAGCTATCGTAGATCAAATGGAGTACTGGTTACTAAGTGGTGTAGCCGATGGTTTTAATTTGATGCCGCCTGTCTTTCCAGATAGTTTAGAGGATTTCGTAACATTGATTGTGCCAGAATTACAAAAAAGAAATTTATTCAGAACAACTTATAATGGTCATACTTTCCGTGATCATTTGGGGTTAGAAAAATTTTAATCATTCTACAAATAATATAGTTGACGAAAAAACCAGAACAACGATTTGGTTACAAGTCGTTGTTCTGGTTTTTTATTTATAGTTATACAAAATTTATGATTTTAGAATGGTAAATTCATACCGTTCATCATGTTTTCCATTTGTTTGCGTTTGCCTTTTTTGCCTTTGCCGCCACCGGAAAATTGTTTCATCATTTTTTTCATATCAGTGAATTGTTTCATTAATCTATTGATTTCTTGCACTGAACGTCCTGAACCTTTAGCAATACGTTTTTTACGAGAAACATTTAAAGTCTCAGGTTTGTTACGCTCATTAGGTGTCATTGATTGAATAATTGCTTTAATATGATCAATTTGTTTATCATCCATATTCATATTTTCAATGCCTTTCATTTTGTTCATGCCAGGAATCATTTTCATAATGTCATCAAGAGGCCCTAGACTTTTAACTTGATCTAATTGTTCTAGGAAATCTTCCAATGTAAACGAAGATGTACGCATTTTCTTTTCTAAGTCTTTTGCTTTATCTTCATCCACATCTGTTTGTGCTTTTTCAATTAAACTCAATACATCTCCCATACCTAATATACGAGATGCCATACGTTCAGGATGGAATGCTTCTAACCCATCTAGTTTCTCACTCATACCTACAAATTTAATCGGTTTTTGAGTAACTGATCTGATTGAAAGTGCGAGCACCACCACGTGTATCACCGTCTAATTTTGTTAATGTTACGCCAGATACTTCTAATTGAGAATCAAAAGATTCTGCAACATTCACAGCATCTTGACCAGTCATTGCATCGACAACTAACATAATTTCATCTGGTTTCGTAATTTCTTTTACATCGCTTAATTCTTGCATTAACGCTTCATCAACGTGTAAACGACCAGCAGTATCAATAATAACAAAATCTAAATGCGCTTCTTTTGCATGTGCGATTGCATTTTCAACGATTTGTTGTGGCTTAACTTGATCGCCTTCACTATAAACTGGAATGTCGATTTGTTTACCTACTGTTTGCAATTGATCAATTGCCGCAGGACGATAAATATCTGCTGCTACTAATAATGGTTTTTTATTATATTGTTTACGCATTAATAATGCTAATTTACCAGCAGTGGTAGTCTTACCAAGCACCTTGTAAACCAACCATCATCACTACAGTTGGCGGCTTGTTAGCCATTTTAATCGTAGCATTTTCCCCTCCCATAAGTTGGGTAAGTTCTTCTTGTACAATTTTGATGACTTGTTGCCCAGGTGTTAATGATTTCATAACATCTGAACCTAAAGCTCTATCTGATACAGTTTTGACAAATTCCTTTACCACTTTAAAGTTAACATCGGCTTCTAATAATGCTAATCTTACTTCACGCATCATCAATTTAATATCTGCTTCAGTAACTTTACCTTTGCCACGGATTTTTTGCATCGTTCCTTGCAGACGATCGGATAATCCTTCAAATGCCATATCAAATACCCTCCTTTATATACTTTTATTCTAAATCTTCAAGTGCTTGAATGTATTGTTTTATTTTTTCTGGATCATTTATGTGCTGTTTCATATGTTCATATGTTTTTTGTCTTTGTTCAAAATTTCGGTATAGCCCTAATTTTTCTTCATAATCTTCTACTAAATCGCCAGTTCTTCTTATATTATCATACACTGCTTGGCGACTCACATCAAATGTATCAGCAATCTCACTTAAAGAATAATCTTGTAAATAAAATAATTCTAAATAGTTTCTTTGTTTATTTGTTAATAATGATTGGTAAAAGTCAAACAGATAATTCATACGTATCGTTTTAATTAAATCATTTTGACTCATCTGAATTACCTTCAATTTCTACTTCATTCTGATTTGACTCAGGTGCTTCTTCGACATTTTGCTCAATCATATCAGCGAATAACCCATACACATAGCTTTCAGGATTGAATGGTTGGAGATCATCTAATTTTTCACCTAAACCTACGTATTTAACTGGAATATGAAGTTCATTACGAATTGCTAATACGATACCACCTTTAGCAGTACCATCTAATTTTGTTAATACAATACCTGTAACGTTTGTAACCTCTTTAAATGATTTTGCTTGTGACAATGCATTTTGACCTGTCGTTGCATCAAGACAAAGTAAAACTTCATGAGGTGCCTCTGGTACAGCACGTCCAATAACTCGTTTAACTTTCTCTAATTCATTCATTAAATTGGATTTATTTTGTAAACGGCCTGCAGTATCACATATTAAAATATCTACGTTTTTACTTTTAGTCGCGTTAATTGCATCATACATTACTGCGGCTGGGTCTGAACCTTCTCTTTGGCTCAACACTTCAACACCGACGCGTTCGCCCCATACTTTAAGTTGTTCAATTGCACCGGCTCTGAATGTATCTCCAGCGACAAGCATTACTTTTTTGCCTTCAGCTTGGTAACGATGCGCTAATTTACCAATTGTTGTTGTCTTACCAACACCATTCACTCCGACCATAAGGATTACATTTAATCCTTCATTTTCTATATTCATCACTTCTGAGTTATCATCATCTTGGTGATAGATTTCAACAATTTTTTCAACAATAACTTCACGTAAATCCTCTGTTTCAGTAATATTGCGACGTTGTGCTTCTTCACGTAATTCTTCTACAAGTTGCATCACAGTATTAAATCCAACATCTGCAGTAATTAACATTTCTTCTAGTGCTTCGAAGAACTCTTCATCTACCTTACGATAACGTGCAAGTAAATTATTAAGTTGCGCTTGGAAATTCTCACGCGATTTTTCTAAACCGGCTCTAAATTTGGCACCGAGCTGTTGTGCTTCAATTTCTTCAAAATCTTCAATAGAGATTAAACCATCATCATCAAAGTCAGCTTCTTTTAATTTTTTAACTTTTTTCGCTGGTTTATCTTGAGTTTCGTCCTCTCTATCTTGTGATGCTTCACCTTGTTGTTCTGCGTCTTGTTGTTCTAATTCTTCAAGTTGTTGCTTTTGTTCTTCTGAAGGTGCTGAAAATTTATCTTTTAATCGTTTGAAAAAGCTCATGTTTGTTCCTCCTTAATCACTTCATCAATCGTATTTAAATTAACACTTACTAGTTTGGAAACTCCAGATTCTTGCATTGTTACACCATATAAGCGATCTGAGAATTCCATTGTACCTTTACGGTGTGTAATCACAATAAATTGAGTTTGGTCTGATAGATTTTTTAAATATTGTGCATAGCGTATCACATTTGCTTCATCAAGTGCCGCTTCAACCTCATCTAAGATAACAAATGGCGCCGAGCGAACTTTTAAAATCGCAAATAATAATGCAATGGCACTCAAGGCACGTTCTCCACCACTAAGTAGTGACAAATGTTGTAACTTCTTACCAGGTGGTTGCACAATGATATCTACTCCTGCAGTTAGATAGTCATCATCTGTTAAGCGGAGTTCTGCTTGGCCTCCGCCAAACAATGATTTAAATACATCTGAAAAATATCCTTGAACGGCATGAAATGTTTCTTTAAAACGATCTTTCACTTCTTGATCCATTTCTTCAATAAGTTGTTCTAAAGTTGTTTTCAGTCGCTCTTAAGTCAGCACGTTGTTCATCTAAAAATGTAAAACGCGTATTAATTTCTTCAAATTGTTCAATCGCATTTAAATTAACTGGTCCTAGCTCTTCAATAGACATTTTAGTTAATTTTACTTTTTTGCGTAAAACGTCTATATCTTCATCTAAATCATATAATTCACTCGCACGCTCATATGTTAAGTGATAATCTTCGCTCAAATGATCAATCGCATAATTAATTAATACATCTAAACGGGACTGCTCTGATTTAATATCCTGATAGCGATTTTCTATAGAAAGAATATCTTGATTGGCTTCTTGAAGTTTTTGATCTGTCACTTCAATTGTATCATTCAATTCGAGTCTACGCGATTTAACGTCTTCTATGTTTTGAGATAGTTTTACTTTTTCGTCTTTACTTTGTTCCATATTATATTGAATCGTTTCAAATGCTTTTTCGCCGGTCATTTCATCTGAATTAAAGAGTTTAATTTGCTCTTCTAATTTTTGATGTTGCACAATAACATCATTGAGTTGTTTGGCAATTTTTGACTCAGTTTGTTTCTGAGTATTTAAACGTTCTTTTACAACTGCCAAATCGGATTGCTTTTGATGTAATTGTTGCTTGGATTTGCGTTGTGCTTTCTTTACCTTCTTTAGAAAGTTTTGTATAAAGATTGATATCATCTTCTAATTTTTGTAGTTGTGTTTTGATTTTAGATAATCTTTGTTTTTTATCATCAAGTGTTTGCTTACTTGTTTCGCTTTGGTAACCATCATTTTTTTCAAATTCAAATTCTTCATGCTCATCTTTTAAATGCGCTTCACTTTTACGTAATCTGTCTAGTTCTAATTCATAATTATGAGCATTTTTTTTAATAGCATTATAATGTTGACTTGTATCAAAATATTTTTCGCTCAGTTGATCTGACTCATTTTTAATTTTTTGAAATTGCTTTTCAAATGCTACTGTTTGCTGTTGATAATCTTCGAGTTGAGCACGCATCGTTGATAGTTCATCTTTTTGAGCTAAAATACTTTTAGATTTACGATCTCCACCACCCGTCATGGAGCCACCAGGGTTCACGATATCCCCTTCTAAAGTCACAATACGTGTACGATAACGAATTTTACGTGCTAACTCGTTGGCGTTTTTCAATTCATCTACAATTATTGTATTACCAAGTAAATTTTGAACTACATTTTGATAATCTGATTCTACTTCAATTGCTTGTGCGGCAATATTAATAAAACCCTCACTATTTTGTGCAGTTTTCATAATTTCATTACCAATTTGGCGAGGTTGAATCACATTGAGTGGTAAAAATGTCGCTCTACCCAAACCATTTTGTTTTAGATATTGAATTGCCTGTCTACCATCTTTTTCCGAATCTACAATCACATGTTGTAGTGATGCACCAAGTGCAGTTTCGATTGCTTTAGTTAAATCGGATGGCACTTGAATTACTTCAGCAACCGCTCCACGTATCCCTGAAAGTTTATTACTTTTAGCCTTAAGTATATGTTTTACACCATTAAAGAAATAGCTATATTCTTCCTGTTGCGTGGCCAAACTATCAATACGAGATTTTAATTTATCGTTAAATCGATACGCTTGGTGCAATTTTTCTTCGTACTCAGACTGTTGCTGTTTAAGTTGTGTTAATTTTTTTTCATAATTATTGAGCTGTTGCTCAGCATTTTTCAATTCTTTTTGAGTCGTCGCGGTTTGCTTTTCAGCTTCATTAATGTCGCTTTGAATTTTCTTCAGTTGTTCAAAGGCTTCAAGTAACCTACTATCTAAACGGGATTGCTTCGTTTCATTTTCTTGAATGGTATGTTCTAAAAAGCGAATGTCATTATTTACATCGGATTGTTCAGACATAAGTTGATAATATTCATCTTTAATTGTCTCTAATTTTTCGTCATGCTGTTCATCACTGACATAGAGTTGTGATTCAAAGTATTGAATTTTTTCATTTAACTCTTTTTGTTGTTTTTTTAATTTATCTATTTGATTTTGTGCATCTATCTTTTCTTTTTTTAAGGTTTCTGTTTGTATTTTAAGACTTTCTTGTTCTTCTTCAAAACGTGCGTTCGTTTGTGATTGATTTTTCTTACGTTCTTCTAACACGTTAAGTTGTCCCGCATACTTTTCAACTTCTTCTGTCGCTTTAACAAGTTGAAAATTTAATGATTCAATATGTTCATCGAGTTGTTGTCTTTCAGATTTATATTTATTTAATGCTTGTGTATATTGTACTTTCTCTGCATCTTTTGTAGCTTGATGACTCTTTAAATTATTTAAATTATCATCAAGTTCATGAATATTTTTACTATATTGTTCAATATCATAGACCGTTACAAGTACATCACTTCTTTCCATTTCTTTGGAAAGATGTTTATATTCTTTAGCAATAGTCGCTTCTTCTCTTAATGGTTCAACTCGCCCCTCTAAATCATATAGAATATCTTGTATTCTTGAAAGATTGTCTTCTGTTTGGTCGAGCTTTTGTACGGAGGCAGCTTTGCGTTTTTTATATTTTAAAACTCCTGCAGATTCTTCTAATATTTGTCTTCTATTCACTGGTTTTGCATTTAGTATTTCATCTACACGTCCCTGCGAAATAATACTAAACGCTTCTTTTCCTAAACCTGAGTCTAGAAACAAATCAATAATATCTTTTAATCTTGCACGGTCATTATTAAGATAATACTCACTTTCACCACTTCTGTATAATCGACGTGTTACAACGATTTCTGTCGCGTCTAGTTGTAACTTGCCGGAGCTATTATCTAATTTCAATTTAACTTCTGCATAATTTTGAGCTTTTCGATGTTCTGCGCCTGAAAAAATAATATCTTCCATTTTAGCACCACGCAGTGATTTAGCTGATTGTTCACCTAGCACCCATTTTATTGCATCTGTTATGTTACTTTTCCCACTACCATTAGGTCCTACAATTGCTGTTACACCTTCATCAAATTGTACATTTGTGTGCTCCGCAAACGATTTAAACCCAAAGGCATCTATAGATTTCAAATATACCATGCTATTCTCCTTTAAAGTGTTCCTTGCTGTTTCACAGTTTAGAAATACCCATGTATTAACCTGAAGGCTAATATATTTCTTAATTAACTACATTGCTATTGCGAAGGTTTTAACAATATATGATTCACTTCTTATCATATTGTTTTATAACAAAGTTATTTAGCTTTGTTTTTCATTGATTTATATGCGCTTTCTGCTGCTTTTTGTTCGGATTCTTTTTTAGTCTTCCCTTTACCTTCCGCTACTGCGGCATTTTCTAAAATCACTTCAGAAGTAAATAAACGATGATGCGCTGGTCCTTCTTCATTAATTAAACGATAAGTGACATCACCTTTATTTTGTCTATGGACAAATTCTTGAAATTGGGTTTTAAAGTCAACAACGCCATCAAGTTCTTCATCTTCGACATACGGAAAAATAATTTGTTCTGCAAACTTCCACACAGATTCTAAACCTTGGTCTAAATATAATGCACCTACAAATGCTTCAAATGCATCTGATACGAGTGAGGGACGGGTTCTGCCACCTGTTTTCTCTTCACCTTTACCTAACAAGATAAGTTCATTGATTTGAATTTTTTTCGCAAATATTACAAGTGAAGGCTCACAAACAATTGTTGCACGCATTTTTGTTAAATTACCCTCTGGCAATTCTGGATATTTATCAAATAAATAACGTGAAACCGTCAATTCTAATACCGCATCTCCTAAAAATTCTAATCGTTCATTATGCTCTAAACGATTCATATTAAAATCATTTATAAAACTCGAATGCGAAAATGCTTGCTGATATAATTCTATTTGTTTAAAATTCAAGTCTAATTCTTGCATCTTCTGCGCAAATTTTTTTTCAAATGCTTTAACCATTTCTATTTTTTTATAATTGGTCAATCTATTTCCTCCTCAGATTTAATGCTAAAGTACTAATACCTTTATATTTTACGTGAAAATACAATAAAACTAAAGAAAAAACTGTCTACTGTATTTACCATCTATATATCTAGTAAAAATCGCTATAGCAGTATTATCTTACAATATAAATTCTGTTTAAAATCAATAAAAAATCTGAGCCGTCATCTCAACGACTCAGATATTTTTTTTATTATTTTTCGATACTATTAATAAAGTTTACTGCGTCACCAACAGTGTTGATTTTTTCAGCTTCTTCATCAGGAATTTCAGTACCAAATTCGTCTTCTAATTCCATAACTAATTCAGCAATATCAAGTGAGTCAGCGCCTAAATCATCTTTGAAAGATGCCTCTTTAGTTACTTTTTCAGCGTCAACACCTAAACGGTCAACGATGATATCTTTTACTTTGTCGAAGTTTTCCACGTCGATTCACCTCCTTTAAAAAATCTAATTATAGACTTATATATTTTCCCACTTTATCAATTGAAATACAAGTAGTATTTCGAATGATTGTACTGTATAACATTATATTAATGGATCTTATACAATCAAGTGTAGTAATGAAGTTGTGACACAATCATTTTAAATCTATACTTTATACCTTATCATAATCTCCTATGTGAGATCAGAAGTTTTATAAAACAAAATTTGTCATGCTGTGTAGCACTTACTTACATGTACATACCACCATTGACATGTATTGTTTGACCCGTAATATACTTCGCTTTGTCTGAAGCTAAAAATGCTACAGTGTGAGAAATGTCTTGATCTTTCCCAAATTTTGCTAATGGGATTTGTTCTAACATTTTTGCTTTAAGCTCATCACTTAAAGCATCCGTCATATCAGAAACAATAAAACCTGGTGCAACAGCATTTACTGTGATGTTTCTTGAAGCCAGTTCACGTGTTGCTGATTTCGTTAAACCAATTACGCCAGCTTTAGTCGCAACATAGTTTGCTTGGCCTGGATTACCCATGGCTCCAACAACACTTGATAAATTAATAATTGCACCACTCTTTTGTCTTAGCATTTGTGGTGTCACTTTTTGAATACAGTTGAAAACACCTTTTAAGTTTGTATCAATTACGTCATCCCATTCTTGCTCTTTCATACGCATAAGCAAATTATCACGGGTAATACCTGCGTTATTAACAAGGACATCAACTGAACCAAATTCGCCAACAACCGCTTTAATCATTGCTTTTACTTCATCACCATTTGCAACATTTGCTTGAATAGCAAAACTTTCAACGCCTATCGCTTTAATTTCTTCTACGACAGCATCCGCTTTTTCTTTGTTTCCCGAAAAATTCACAGCAACATTGTATCCTTCTTCTGCCAATTGAATCGCTATACTACGTCCTATACCTCTTGAAGCACCAGTTACTAATGCACTTTTAGTCATTTTCATTCCACGCTTTCATATCTTCTAATGTTTGAATTGAAGTTATTTTCACATCTCTATTTATCTTTTTAATTAAACCTGAAAGTACTTTACCAGGACCAATTTCAATAAAGTGATCTACACCTTGATCAATTAACCATTGTGTTGAATCAATGAATTGTACTGGTGAATATAATTGTTTAATCATATTATCCTTAATTACATTTGCATCTGTTTCACCTTTTGCGTGCACATTTTGAACTACAGGGAATTGCGCATCATTCCAATCAAATTGTTCAATATACTCAGCAAAATCGTCTTTGATCACTTGCATCATAGATGAATGAAATGGGCCAGACACAGCAAGTGGTAGGACGCGTTTCGCACCTAATGCTTTACCTTCTGCCACTAATTTATCTATTAATGTTTTATGTCCAGAGACAACGATTTGTCCAGGTGAATTAATATTTGCTGGTTCAATAATTTCTTCATCTGTTGAAAGTTTTTGACATATTGCATTAACATCATCAAAATCCAAACCTAATACTGCAGCCATACTTCCAACACCATCAGTAAAAGCGACGGCCATCAGTTGTCCACGCTTACGAACAATTTGAACTGCATCGTCAAATTTCAATACACCACTCGCTACTAGACTCACATATTCACCTAAACTATGACCCATTGTATAATCAGCATTTAGATTATTAAGTGCTTGTAATAAAGCTGAGCTATGTGTTAGCAACGCAGGTTGTGTATTTTCTGTTTGACCTAATTTGTTTTCTTCATCTGAAAACATTGTTTCTAAAATATCAAAATCCATTTTTGCTTGTGCTTGATTAAGAATCTTTGTTGCGAGCATCATTTTGATTAAATAAATCATTTGCCATCCCGACTTTTTGTGATCCTTGGCCTGGGAAGATAATCGCAGTTTTACTCATTTACTTTACCCACCGTTTCTCTCATAGTTTCTACAATATTTTGTTCTCCAGCTATTTTAGCTTGACGGATTGCTGAATAAAAAGCTTTCGCACTAGAACTACCATGTGCTTTTACTACAATGCCATTCAATCCTAATAATACCGAACCACCATATTCTGCATAATCCATTTTTGACATCAAACCATTTAAGTCTTTACGTAATACAAGTGCGGCAATTTTATTCTTGAAACTACTTAGAAGCGTTGTTTTAAGCATTTTACCCATCGCTTTTGCAACACCTTCTAAATTTTTAAGAATCATATTACCAGTATATCCGTCTGTAACTACAACATCAGCTGCGTCATCCATTAAACCTTTTGCTTCTACGTTTCCTGTGAAATTGAAGACATTTTGTTCGTCCATCAAACTAAATGCTTTTTTAGTTAATGTGTTACCTTTAGCTGCCTCTGTACCAATATTCAACAAACCTACTGAAGGCTGTTCAACGCCCCTGATTTTTTGGGCATAAATATTGCCTAATTGGGCATATTGTAATAAGTGTTCCGGCTTGGCATCTGCATTAGCACCTACATCCATAAACACAAATCCTTTTCCAGAAATTGTTGGCAAAGTGAGGACTAATGCTCGGGCGTTCAACACCCTTAATACGTCCTACTATAAATAAACCAGCAGACATCAATGCACCTGTATTTCCTGCAGATACACAACCATCTGCTTCACCAGCTTTAACCGCTTCAGCCATACGAGCCATTGAGCTATCTTTTTTACGTTTAATCGCTCTAACTGGTTCATCGTCCATCGTAATTTCTTCTGTACAATGACGTACTTCTACACGACCATGTTTGAGTGTGCATTTAGTTTGATCACCAAATAAAATTATTTCTAAATCTTTAAAATCATTCACAGCTTTTTCAACAGCTTCTAAAACGATTTCAGGTGCATCGTCTCCACCCATCATATCAATCGCTATTTTAACCATCTTGTTCATCCTCACTTGTATAATACATTTTGAATGTACCTCTAAATACCAAAGTATCTTTGACATACGAATTTACTTTTATCATATAATATTTACTTGTAATTTCAATCGCTTGTGCATCAGCACGTACTGTATCATTTAATTTCACTGTTTTTAAAAATGCTACATTACTTTCCTGAGTTAACACAACAGGTTTATGTATCAGTGCTACACACAGGGAATTCGCTTGTGCAAAAAGTACATGTCCTCTGGCAATTTTATTTCTAGTAAATACAGAATCTTCATCAATATCTATAATTGAAGTTGCGAGTTGATCAGGCTGAACATTTATTACATCGCCTATGATTTCACTACCATCAATGGATCGAATACTTTCATAATTTTTTCTTGCTACGGATTTAATTCGTTTTCTTAGTTCTGGAATATCTAAGTATGTACGATCTAACCTAATAGTTTGAATACTCACTGAAAAAAGTGTACTCAAATCTAAATCTGTAATAAAGGGGTTTTTTTCAATTTCTTTTTTAATTGCTTCGCGTCGTTCTTGTTTTTTTAACTTCATTTTATTCTAACCACCTAAATTACCTAATTTTTAGTACCAAGTCTTAAACATTCCTAACATATCATAACACTTTCTATTTCATTAGCTCAACAAAAAACATACTTCCTTAGATGTTTTTCACGTCAGATATCCAATATAAAAAATATTATAACGTTTAAAACGTTTTCCAGTCGGTTTAATTATCAAAATAAATACAAATACTAATCATTCTATATAAATATTTATTAAGATATTGAATTAAATAAAATTGAAATGTATAATTTGAATTGTTTTAAAGATGTATTATATTTATTTTTCAAAAATCATTCCATTAATTGGATACTTTATTTAGGAGGATCTAATGAAAAAAATATTATCAACTACATTACTGTCATGTTCATTATTAGCCTTCACTACAAGCTATGCTGATGCACAAGAAAGTAATAGTATTAAGCCTGAAAGTCTAGAGTCATCAAATACCCCTGCGATTAATAATGATGCAGATGTAGAACAATTTTTACAAAATAATGCACAATCTCTTGTTAATCAATCATCCAAGACTAAGCAAGAAACTATCAATAAAGAAGCTTTCAAACAATATAACGTGATAGATAAACAACAAGATAAAACTGGCGTCACACATTACGCATTGAAGCCTAAAGTAAACGACATTACATCAGACGGCACAACAATCAAAGTACATGTCAATAAAAATGGTAAAGTAACATTGATAAATGGTAATGTAGATAAACCATACATAAAAGTAGAAAATGAAGCTAAATTATCTTCTGCTAACGCTGAAAATAAAGCTTTTGAAGCAATAGGCAAAGCAAAGTCTGATGTAAAAAACATAAAAAGCTATCCTGTTGTCAGTAAAAACAATATTGATATAAATAGTGATAAGCAAAGACTTGTTTATGATATTGAACTTAATTATATTTCTCCTAAAGCAAGCACATTGGAAAATCCAAATTGATGCTACTACCGGTGAAGTATTAAAAAAACAAAACGTTATTAAAAATGCAACAACTGAAGGTAAAGGGACAGGCGTTAATGGAGATGAAAAACAACCTTTAAGCGTTACAAAAGCAAATGATTCATATTCATTACTCGATACTTCTCAAGATGCAGTCATAGAAACTAAAACTGCAAATGAAACGACAAATGCCTATTCACCTATTACAAATGACAGCAATCATTTCAATAAAGAAGAACAACGCGCCGGCGTAGATGCCCATTATTATGCCAAAGAAGTCTATGACTATTTCCTCAATAAACATGATAGAAACAGTTATGATAATAACGGCGGTGACATTGATTCGGTCGTTCATTATGACAAAAACTTTAATAACGCCGCCTGGACGGGTCAATATATGATTTATGGTGACGGGGACGGCCAGACGTTTAAGGCATTGTCAGGTGCGAATGATATCGTTGCCCATGAGCTCACACATGCAGTAACAGAACGCACTGCAGGTTTAGAGTATAGTCATCAATCGGGTGCATTAAACGAATCTTTCTCTGACGTTTTTGGTTATTTTGTTGATTCAGACGATTGGTTACTCGGCGAGGATGTATATACACCGAATAAAGATGGTGATGCATTAAGAAGTTTAAAAAATCCAGAACAGTATAACCAACCTGCGCATATGGATCAATATTTACAAGGCAGCCAAGATAGCGGTGGTGTTCATACCAATAGTGGCATTCCTAACAAAGCCGCATACCTAACAATTAATGCGATTGGCAAAGAAAAAGCTGAACAAATTTATTATTTAGCACTCACACAATATTTAACGCCTAACGCTCAATTTTCTGATGCAAAGGCATCATTAAAAGAAGCTTCGAACCACCTTTATGGTACGAATAGCGAAACATCTAAAGCAATTGAAAAGGCTTGGTCTGACGTAGGCGTTAATTAACAAACATTATACATTCAATTTAAAAATGGGACCGAGACATAAATATATGTCTCAGCCCCGTTTTTTTATACTTTCTTTATTAATCAAAACTCATATATAATAAGTTTTCTTCAACAAATGTTCTCAACATTTGATATTGAGCTTCGAAAAAGACACCAGATTGAATCAATTCAGTTGCTTCATCTCTTGCTACTTCTAACATTTTATAATCTTCAACAACATTTGCGACTAAGAAGTCAGGCAAACCACTTTGTTTCACACCAAAGAAATCGCCAGGTCCTCTCATCTCTAAATCACGTTCACTTAATTCAAAACCATCTGTCGTTTGTGTCATAATATTCATGCGCTCTATACCTGTTTCTGTTTTCGGTGAAGCAATGAGTACACAATAACTTTGTTGTTCACTTCTACCTACACGCCCTCTTAACTGATGTAAAGTAGATAAACCGAAACGATCAGCATCATAAATCATCATGAACGTTGCATTAGGTACGTTCACTCCTACTTCTACAACGGTTGTAGATACTAAAACGTCTATTTCATGATTACTAAATTGCTGCATTACTCTATCTTTTTCTTCTGAATGCAACTTACCATGTAGCAATCCTACTTTTTCAGTACCATAATATATCTGTAGCGATTCATACAACTCAACAACGTTCTGCACATCTTCTAAATGCTCAGAACTTTCAATTAGAGGACAAATTACATATGCCTGCCTACCTTTTTTTAATTCCGAAGTCATTTGATTGAGTACACTTTCATAAGCTTCATGTTTGGACCATGAAGTAATAATCGGCTTTCTGCCTTTTGGTAATTGTTTAATGGATGAGACATCCATTTCACCAAAAACGGATATAGCTAATGTTCGTGGTATAGGTGTAGCTGTCATGAAAAGGACGTTAGTCATCGCACCTTTTTCTCTCAACAATTGACGTTGATTCACACCAAAACGATGTTGTTCATCTGTTATTACTAGACCTACATTATTAAATACTACATCATCTTGTATTAAGGCGTGTGTGCCGATAATACAATCAATTTCATTATTTTGTAGTTGCTCTAGTAACAACTTTCGTTTTTTACCTTTTACTGAACCTGTAAGTAAGGCCACATTCATCCTGTCGCCGAAAATTTCAACTAAACTTTCTGCATGCTGTTCTGCTAATATTTCAGTAGGCACCATCAATGCTGATTGAAATCCCGCAGTTTTCAGTGCGTACATACAGATTGTCGCTACGACAGTTTTACCTGAACCCACGTCACCTTGCAAGAGACGATGCATTCTTATTGGTGCTTTTAAGTCTCTGAATATTTCATTAACACTATGCTTTTGCGCGTCAGTGAGTTCAAAAGGAAGGCAGTCTATAAAATGTTTCACTAAATTAATATCATAATCTACTTCAATCGCTTCATCCGATGTTTTCTCTAATCGGTTTAACCATTGCATTCGTAACTCAAACATAAATAATTCTGTAAAAGCATATGTTCTACGTGCTTTAAGCAAAGATGCCTTGTCTGTGGCAAAATGCAACGCTTTAATCGTATCCTCTAATGATTCTAATTTATATTTTTGTCTCAATTCATCAGAGAGCCATTCATGTATAGTGACTTCTCCCAACGATTGTCGAATCATATCCCTCAATGGTTTTTGTTTAATGCCTTCTTTAACACGATAAACAGGTTCAAATTGTGATTTTTGAGTCTCTTGTTGATTGAAAAACATTCTACTGCCATTTATCTCTTGTTTACTTCTATTCCATTTACCTTTTACCGTAACTGTACCATGCAATTCAATTTTCTTTTTTAAATATGGTTGGTTGAAAAAAGTACATTTTACAGCAATATTATTGACCATGATATGTACGGTTAACTTAGATTTATTACGACCAAAAAAAGCGACAGTAGGCGTCGAATATACTTCTCCTACCACTGTCACTGTCGCTTGATCTTCGGCCGTATTCAAGTCAATTACTGTATTATCTTCGTAACGGGTTGGTAAATATAAAATTAAATCCTCTACAGTATGGATATTTAATTCATTTAATACGGACAACCTTTTCGGGCCCAGTCCTTTTATCTGTGATAAAGGAAAGGGACTATCTATTAAATTGACTTTTGACATTTTTAATCACCAAATATTTCTTGTTTTAGACGCTGACCTGTTGGTGTACCGACTAAACCTCCACGACCAGTTTCACGCAATGCTGATGGCATCGTTTGGCCAATCTTGTACATTGCTTCAATCACTTCATCTGTGGGAATTCTTGAAGTTACACCTGCTAAAGCCATATCAGCAGAGACAATTGCGTTTGATGCACCTGCAGCATTTCTCTTCACACAAGGCACTTCAACTAAGCCGGCTACTGGGTCACATACTAAACCTAGCATATTCTTCAAACAAATTGCAAAAGCTTCAGCCGATTGTTGTGGCGTTCCGCCGACAAGTTCTACGGTTGCACCTGCTCGCCATCGGCTGCAGCAGAACCTACTTCTGCCTGACAACCGCCTGCTGCACCTGAAATTGATGCATTGTTTGCCACTACAAAACCAAACGCACCAGAGGTAAGTAAGAAGTTCAACATATCTTTTCTTGTAGGTTCAAGGCGTGGTTTGAGTCCAAATAATACGCCTGGTACTACACCTGCAGAGCCGGCAGTAGGTGTTGCACAAATTTTACCCATTGCTTGCGTTGACTTCATTTGTTGCAACTGCTTTACTCACTGCATCCAATAAAGTTGGTCCAGCTAATGATTTACCTGTCTTCAAATAATTTTTGATTAACACAGCATCTCCACCAGTTAATCCAGTAGTTGAAGTTACGCCTTCTAACCCTTCATCAAGTGCATTTTCCATCGTTTGTAAGTTTTTATCCATGCCGGCATAAATATCAGCTTCGGATAAGCCAGTTACTTCCATTTCTTGCTCTAGCATGATTTCATGAATTTTTTTATTTTCTGTTTCACATTTTTCTACTAGTTCTTTCACACTTTTAAACATGCGTTACCCTCCATTAGGCGTCGCCCATGAGTGAAACTGTCACTACACCTTCGACGTTTTTAATTTTATCTATAATTTCATCTGTCACAGATTCATCTAATTCACAAGTCATTAACGCTTGGTCGCCCTTTTCTTTTCTAGAAACTTGCATACTCCCCACATTGATACTAGAATCACCTAAAATATTTGCTACACGACCAATCGTGCCAAAAGTATCTTTGTGAAACACAAGCAGAGCTGGATAATTACCGCTTATCGCAATATTAAATCCATTAATAGCAACTACCTCAATTTTACCGCCACCTATAGAAACACCTTCAACAGAAATTTCTTTATCAGCATCTCTCATATTGATAATAGCAGTGTTAGGATGTGATCTTTCTTCAGCCATTTCTATAAAATTCACTTTCATTCCCATTTGCTCAGCTGTTTCTAAACTTGTTTGTATGCGGTCATCATCTGTATCATAACCTAGCAAACCACCAACAAGTGCTACATCTGTACCATGTCCTTTGTACGTTTCCATAAATGAACCATAAAGATAGATATCAACTTGTTTTGGCAATTGATTAAATAAATCTTTTGCTACTAATCCAATTCTTACTGCACCAGCAGTATGAGATGAAGACGGCCCCACCATTGTAGGTCCTATAATATCGAAAACTGTTTTATATTTCATAATTATACCCCACTCTTATTTTTAATGTTTCTAATGTAATGCGCTTACATTTATATGCATGCAACTCATTATAACAATTAAGCAAGACATTATAAACCAATACTGGTTGCATTATTCTCATTTAAAAGAAGAATATTGTTGTATAAGGTTTAATTAAATAAAAATGTTTACTTTCAATTTAATTATACAAATCTTTACATACAATAAAATAATTACTGTCACAAAATTTATCCTTAGTAGACTAACTCTATATTTTTTAGTTTATGAACTTTTTTCATCTAAGACGCCCGCCATGATACGAATAATCCAAAACAAATCGCAGCCTATAGGTTGAGGTCATGTCCTAGTGAAGCAAGTATGTAATATATAGTGAAGCTATAGTTCTACTCACAGAAAACGTGCACAAAAAAATTGTCAACAAAGCTTTTAGACCTTGTCGACAATTTAAAATAGCTTCCTAAAGTGGAAGCTATTCATATATACAAGTGTTCAATAAATATATTTATTCTACAGAGAATAGATATTGATATACAGGTTGTTGGCCCTCATGTTGATCTAATTCTACTTCTGGATAAGATGCTTCAAGCCAAGTTTCAATATCTGAAGTCAATGATGCATTTGCATCTTCGCCGATAATCATCGTAATGATTTCACTATCATCTTGAATCATTTCAGACAATAAACCTTTAACAGTTTCAAATTCATTTTCGTTACTCGTAACGATTTTGTCTTCAACTAAGCCCATAAACGCATCTTTTTTAATTTCAACACCATCAATTTTTGTATCTCTTACAGCATATGTCACTGAACCTGATTTCACTGCTTCAAGTGATTCAACCATGCGTGTTTTGTTAGCTTCAAGCGCATCTGATTCATCATAATTAAAGAGTGTCGCAATGCCTTGTGGTATAGATTTAGTTGGGATAACGACAGCTTCAGCACCTACGATATTTGCAGCCTGTTCGCTCGCCATCATAATATTTTTATTATTAGGTAAAATAATTGCGCGTTTACATTGTGACTGTTCAATTACTTTAACGATATCTTCAGTTGATGGATTCATTGTTTGACCACCACTAATCATATGTGTTGCACCCATTGATTTGAACAATTCAGATATACCATCTCCCATTGAAATAGCAATAACTGCCGTTTCAACTGTTTCAGGTGTTTGAGTCTCTCTTTGACCTACTTGTTCTTTTTTTACAACTTCTCGGTGTTGTTCACGCATGTTTTCTACTTTTAATTTAATAAGTTCTCCATACTGTTGACCATAATTAAACACATCACCTGGTTTTTCACTATGTACATGTACTTTAACAATTTCGTCGTCGTTTATGACTAATAATGAGTCACCATATGTACTCATATCTTCTCTGAATGTTTGTTCATCAAATACCTTTTTATTTTTCCCGAAACGTACCATCATTTCTGTACAGTAACCATAAACGATATCTTCAGTATTAATTACACCATGAAAATCATGGGCTTCATTTACTAACGAATCTTTATCTAATTTAGCTGTTTCAGCACTTACCGTTTCACCTTTTAATGCTTTAAGGAAACCAACATAAACGACAACCAAACCTTTACCACCACTATCTACTACACCCACTTCTTTTAATACGGGTAATAAATTAGGCGTGTTTTCTAGTGAGATTTCTGCTTCTTCTAAAATATATGTCATCAATTCGATACAATCTTCAGTTTCTTCTACTTTGCGCATAGCGGCATCTGCAGCATCTCTAGCTACAGTTAATATCGTACCTTCTACAGGCTTCATAATTGCTTTATATGCAGTTTCTACACCGGCTTTGAAACTTTCTGCTAATTGCTGTGCATTAATCTCATCATACGCTTCTAAACTTTTACTAAAACCTCTAAATAGTTGCGATAAGATGACCCCAGAGTTCCCTCTAGCGCCCATTAACAAACCTTTTGAATAGGTTTTCCCTAGTTCACCGATATGCTTGCGACAAGTTTTCTTCCACTGCTTCTCTTCCAGATGTCATCGTTAAATTCATATTTGTCCCTGTATCTCCATCTGGTACTGGATACACATTTAATGAATCAACCAAGTCTGCATGATTTGATAAATTTTGTGCCCCTTGTATAATCATTTCGGCAAATAATTTACCATTTATTTTGCTAACCATTCCGTATTGTCCTCCTAGTTCTTAGTGCCATTATTAACTCGAACACCTTGTACAAATATATTTATTGAATTTACTTTTACTTTTAATGTTTGCTCTAATGTGTATTTTATTGTTGACTGTAAATTGCTCGCTACTTCAGATATCTTAGTACCATAACTTACAATGATATACATATCAACATCTATAACGCCATCGCCTTCTCTTACAACAATACCTTTAGAATAATTTTCATGCCCTAATATTTCAGCAATTCCATCTCTTACTTGTTGTCTAGAAGCCATTCCTACAATCCCATAACATTCTACTGCTTTGCTACCCACAACTGAAGCTATTACTTCGTTTGAAATGTCTATACTACCATAATCATTTGTGATTTCTAATGTCATTTAAATTGGGCCTCCTAGTTTATGGTTGTTTAATTAACTATAAAATTAACAAATAATATAATTTATCTAATTAAGCAAATTTCTACATTTATCCACAGTTTATAATTATACCATAATTTGATTTTAACAAAAGTAGAATCTATGTAAATAGAAAAAATCATACTTCTTATTTACATCTATTTTTATTTGTGGTACATTATTCAAGTATGTAGTAGATGCGTGTATTTATATTTATTAAAGGAGGTACTTTCATGGGCAAACAATGTTTCGTAACAGGTCGTAAAGCTTCAACTGGAAACAATCGTTCTCACGCTTTAAATTCTTCTAAAAGAAGATGGAATGCTAACCTTCAAAAAGTTAGAATTCTTGTAGACGGAAAACCAAAAAGAGTTTGGGTTTCTGCACGTGCTTTAAAATCTGGTAAAGTAACTAGAGTTTAATAAATATAATGCACGAAAAAGACCAGTCCTTATGTGGAGGATTGGTCTTTTTTTATGCGCTCATTTAAATTAATTCATAAACTTGAGCATTATTTGTCGTTGTATTTTAATCTTTACTTCTCACCATTAATACATTACCTTCAGTAATATTCACATTACCTTCTGCTTGGTTGAGTTCGTTGGAAATCGTTAACGTAGATCCAAGTTTAAGTTGTTCCTTTTCAAGATTATATTTAAAATTATTTAACGAGATAATCGTAGGGTACGTAACTGGAATAAATGAGATATAACGATAATTGTCATTTTTCTGAATCGTATATGACCCTGTTTTTAAAAATTGAATTTCATTATTCACATCAATAAGTTTTATGACAATATTTTGCTCTGTATATTCTGGTTTTTCTAAAATTTGTAATGCACCCATAAAATGATCTAATCGACCGCCTGTAGCACCATAAACACAAATTTCTTTATAACCATTGGTCACTGCTTGATCAATACCTAAAGCTAAGTCTGTATCATTTTTTTCCGAATTAAATGGATTAATGTCAATTCTTTTTTCAACAAATGCTTTTTCTTCACTAGTAATTGAGTCAAAATCACCTACAGCGAATCGAGGTGTTATTCCCGCTTCTATCAAAAGTAACGCTCCTCGATCAACCCCAATCCAATGCGCATCTGTTTCAGTGTTTAATAAACTTTCAGGCAAATTTCTATTACCACACAATAAATTCACTTTCATTAGCTTCAGCCTTTCAATGTCTTAGTTACTACTTTGTAATCATCATGTTTGAAAAAATATGACCCCGCAACTAACATTGTAGCACCATGGTTTATAACAGTTTCAACAGTCTCATTGTTAATACCACCATCTACTTCAATTTCAAAGTCTAAATTTAATTCATCTTTGATTTTCGATAGTTGATCTAATTTATCAACAGTATCACTAATAAATGATTGACCTCCAAAACCAGGATTCACTGTCATCACTAATACAAAATCTACCATTTTTATCACTGGTAAGATTGCATCAACTGGTGTTCCAGGATTAATTACAACACCTGCTTTTACATGCTTATTCTTTATTTGTTCTATCACTCTATGAATATGAGGTGTTGCTTCTACATGCACTGAAATCATATCAGCACCGTAGTCGGCAAATAATTCGACATATTTTTCTGGTTCTTCAATCATTAAATGAACATCAATTGGCAGTTTAGTACCTTTACGTACTGCTTCAAGTATCGGTAAACCAATCGAGATATTTGGCACGAATTGGCCATCCATAACATCAAAGTGTACACCGTCTACACCTGCTTCTTCTAATGCTGTTAATTCTTCTTGTAATTTTAAAAAATCAGTTGATAATAATGATGGATAAAGTTTTGCCATTTAATATCTTTCCTTTCTATTTGCAATTTCATTAAAGAGTTGTAAGTAATGGTCATATCTAAATTGTGCAATGTTTCCTTTTTCCAACTCTATTTTCACGTTACATTTTGGTTCATTAATATGATTACAATCTCTAAATTTACATTGTTCGCCGTATTCATTGATCTCCATAAAGTAATTTTTTAATTCGTCTTTTTGGATATGTGTAAAATCTAACGCACTAAACCCAGGCGTATCAGCAATATAACCATGGCTTCGTTCAAAAAGTTCTACATGCGTTGTAGTATGGCGACCGCGGTTAAGCGCTTTTGAAATATGTTGTGTTTCAATATTCAGTTCTGGAAAATATTTATTTAATAGTGTCGATTTGCCGACACCTGATTGACCACTTAATACAGCAAGTCCTTCTCCCCAAGCGACAAAAACAGGTTCAATATCATCATCGATACTAATAAATTGTGTTTTATAGCCCATATTTTCATAAACATTTAACAATTGTATAACTTTTTGCTGCATTTCTGCTGAGGCTAAATCTCTTTTAGTTATGAGTATACGCGGGCGCATATGATATGAATGCGCAATGACTAAAAATCTATCTAGTAATTGCGTTGAAAAATCAGGTTCTACTGCACTCATTACTAATATAAGATGATCCACATTGCTAACAAGTGGCCTTTTTAATTCATTTTTTCTATCATGAACGTATTGAATATATCCTTCGGTTATATTCTCAACTTCGAAATCAACTACATCACCAACAATCGGTGAAAATTTATTTTTTCTGAATAAACCGCGTGGTTTCGTATCGTATAGTTCCCCTTCTACATCTACACGATAAACGCCACTTAATGATTTTATAATGCGTCCTGTCTTCACTTAGACACCTCTCTTTAAAAACTATTATCTTATATATTATAGCAAAGCCTTTTTAATTTAAATATGATTTATGACTATTTCGTATAAAAATCAGTATAAATCATCTTATTACTCTCATAAAAATAATAAAACCTATAAAATAAAACACCATTTCAACAGACTTTATATCAGTTGAAATGGTGTTTACTTATATTTGTTTGACTCAAAGGTAAGTTAGCAATACTAAACTATCTTCGTTCGTTAAGTGCGAGTTCGGATCGTAAGCTTTGGCTAAAAATCATATGGAATATCTTTATCAGCGACGATTTTATCGTCAACGCGAATGGTATATCCTGCCGTCTCGCCTTTTTGAATTGTCATTGGGATTTTTACTGTTTTGTTTTCTTTTATCTTGTACGTCTGTGAAGCTGAATCGCCTTCGTCATCTTTATCTCTTACATAAACTTTGACTTCTTGGCTCTCATCATCATCACCCGTATACTGTACCTGATATGTCTCTGTATACGTCTTGTCTAGTTCATCATCTTTAGACTTAGCTTCATCTTTTTTATCAGAATCTTCTTTGTCTTTGTCCTTGTCTTCATCTTTTTCCTCAGGTGCTCCTTTAGAAACTGTGAATCCAATCGTTGAACCTTCATCAACTTCTTCACCTTTTGGTGATTGGCTGATAACGTGATCTTTTTTAACTTTGTCGTCGTCTTGCTCTTCATTAACTACAACTTTAAAGCCTTTAGCTTCTAATTCTGACTTAGCAGTTTTAAAAGATTTGTTTTCATAATCTTCGACATAAACTTGTTTTGTACCTAATGATTCAGTTAATTCGATATTACTATCATTCACTTCAACTTTATCGCCAGGTGATACGTTTTGTCCTTCGATTAATCCTTTAGCTACATTTTGGTTCGTATACGCTTGTTTTACTTTAGCGTCTTTAATGCCTAAGTCTTTCAACTTATCCATCGCTTCGGATTTAGGGATACCATAAAGACTAGGCATTTCTGCTAATTTAGGTCCTTTAGATAAAACGATATCCACCTTACTCTTCTGCTCTAAACGCTCACCTTTTTTAGGTGTTGTTTTAATAATTTTATTTTCAGAGTATTTATCGCTATATTCACGAGAAATATCACCAAGTTCTAATTTATTATCTTTTAATATTGTTTCTGCTTCTTTTTCAGTTTTACCAGATAAGTCTGGCGTCTCTAAATACTTACTCCCAAACATTCCCATAGCCATAAAACCAAATAAGCCAAATAATAAAAGAATAATTACAATAGCATAGAAAAACTTCTTTTTCTTTGAACGTTGTTTCGTTGGCATTGCATATATATGCTCTTCACTAGATTGGAATTTTTGTTGATTCACAATAGGAATTTGCATCGTTTCTTTAATATTTTTATGTTGATTTTCTGATTGTGTTTGATTAGCAATTTCTTCTTTATTTATAGGCACTGTTTTAGTGTTAGCATCATCTGAAAGATATTTCGCTTCATGCTCTCTACTTTTTGACAATGCACTATCAAGATCTTCTTGCATATCTTTAACAGTTTCATAACGTTCAGATCTATCTTTTTCTGTTGCTTTTAGCACAACATTACTTATAGCTTGTGGCACATCTGAACGATGCTCAGTAACATTGGGCATCGGGTCTTGTATATGCTTAATTGCAATACTTACTGCGGTTTCTCCTGAAAATGGAGGCTTCCCAACAAGCATTTCATACAATACTACACCGATGGAATAGATATCAGTTCCATTATCTGTAGACTCTCCTCGTGCTTGTTCTGGAGATAAATACTGTACTGTACCTAACACATGATTCGTTTCGGTCATTGTTGTTTCACTTAACGCTTTAGCAATACCAAAATCTAATATTTTTAAAGTTTTATCTTTTTCCACCAAAATGTTTTGAGGTTTTATATCACGGTGAACAATTTTAGTATCATGCGCATGCTTGATACCATCGATAATTTGTCTCGTGAAATTCAACACAGTTTCAATATCTAATGGACGATTTTCTTGAATGTATTCTGATAATGTTGGACCTTTTATGTATTCCATCACTAAAAAGAAGTTCTCTTCATTTTCTGTTACATCAAATACACTAACAATATTGTCGTGTGAAAGTTGAGTTAAGTTATGTACTTCACGCTCGAAACGTTTAATTGTTTCTTCTTTTTCACCCGATGGAATTCTAATTGCTTTAATTGCTACTTGTCGGTTGAGTATCGAGTCTTCAGCAAGATAGACAGTACTCATACCACCGCCACCAAGTTTTTTAATCACTTCATAGCGTTCATTTATTAATTTGCCTATCATACTTTATCACCTTCAATCTCAGCCAAAATTAAACTTACGTTATCATTCGTATCTTGTGATAATGCAAGTTCTATTAAATTTTGTCCCTGTGTTTCTAATTCATTATCTTGAATTAATACTTCTTGAATCATATGGTTACGAACAAAATCAGTTAGACCATCAGAATTCAACATTAAAAAGTCATAAAAATTCGTTTTTTTCACAAAAATATCTGGCGTAACTAATTTATCCGTACCCATCACTTTCGTAATAATATTGCGTTGTGGATGCGTAAACGCTTCTTCAGCGCTAATTTGGCCTATCATCATAAGATGATTCACGAATGAGTGATCGTTGGTAATTTGTTCAATATCTCTACTATTCACTAAATACGCACGTGAATCCCCAATATTTGCAACAACTACATAATTATCAAATACTAATGCACAAACACAAGTCGTACCCATACCTTGATATTTTGGATTTTCTACTGACAATTGATATAATTCACGGTTAATCGCTTTTAGTGTTGTTCTCAACCAATCTTCAGCTTGATCTGCCTCGATAAGATTTTCTTCTTCAAATCGACTTTGCAGTTCATTGGTTACAAATTGGCTTGCGACTTCACCCGCAAGATGTCCGCCCATACCATCACAGAGCACTAATAACTGTTGCTCTGTTTGATTATAAAATACGCCACCTGCATCTTCATTTTTATCACGATATTGTCCCGTGTCAGTAAAAAATTGTGCTTTTAGCATGTCTCTACCTCGTTTCTACTTTTCGTTCCTTCGCTCTTAATTGACCACACGCGAGCATCTATATCTGCACCTTGTTCACGTCTAATTGTTGCATTAATACCTAAACGTTTTAATTCTTTCTCAAATTTAAATATGTCTTCTTTAGGTGTTTTAACATAATTACGTTCTGGTACGTGGTTAACAGGAATTAAATTAACATGACAATTTAAGTTTTGAATTAAATGCGCTAATTCTCTAGCATGTTCAAGTTGATCATTAACGCCACCAAACAAGCCATACTCAAACGTAATACGTCTATTTGTTGTTTCTTGATAATAATTAATAGCTTCCATTAATTTTTCAACGTTGTATGCTCTGTTAATAGGCATTAATCTAGAACGTATTTCATCATTTGCACCGTGTAAACTCACAGCAAAATTAATTTGAATGTCTTCATCTGCGAAATCATATATACGTGGAATAATACCTGAAGTTGATACCGTAATGTGACGGGCACCAATATTCAACCCATTATCGTTATTGACAATTTTTAAGAAATCCATCATTTCATCATAGTTCTCAAACGGTTCACCAATACCCATGATAACAATTTGTGATACGCGTTCTTCTGATTCATCTAGTGCTTTTTGAACAGTAAGTACTTGCGATACTATTTCACCCGCTTCTAGATTACGTTTCAATCCACCTAATGTAGATGCACAGAACGTACAACCAATACGACAACCTACTTGTGTCGTCACACATACTGAATTCCCATATTCATGTCTCATAAGAACTGTTTCAATTGTATAGCCATCTTGTAGTTCAAATAAAAATTTGATTGTACCGTCTCGGCTCTCTTGTTTAACGACTGTCGTCATAGTTGTCATTGTAAAACTTTCTTTTAAAACTTCTCTAAGTTCCTTAGATAAATTCAACATTTCGTCGATGCTATCTACGCGTTTTTCGTAAAGCCACTCAAAAATTTGTTTTGCTCTGAATTTTTGCTGACCATTTTGTATCAACCAATCTTGCATCTCGTCATATCTAATTGAATAAATGGACTGCTTTTCAAAATTGGGAAGAAACTTATTCTTTTTCTTCTTTTCTTCAGTAATCATAATTTAATTTTCCTTTCTTCTAATCCTAGTAATGAAAAAGCCATCAGAGTTGAAATCTTGAGGTAGTACTTGCATCGTTTTCACTTTTTCTCCAGTAATCGGGTGTTCAAATGTGTCAAATTCAAAATCTTTATTATCTTTTAAAAATGTATATACTACATTCTCATTTTCTAATTGTTCAATTGTGCATGTAGAATAGACTAACGTGCCACCTGGTTTTAAATTATCTTTCACATTATTTAAAATTTCCAATTGAATTTCAACTAATGATTGAATCGATTGTTGCGATTGTTCATATTTAATTTCAGGTTTGTGTCTTAGGACACCTAAGCCACTACATGGTGCATCAACTAAAATCTTATCATACACTTTACCATATTTTTCAGTCGCGTCGTGTTCAAAAGCAGAAATGTTAGACAATCGTAATTTTTTAATATTGAAATCTATCAAATCTATCTTATGTTCATAGATATCAGTTGCATCAATATGACCTGTGCCATTTAATACTTCTGCAATATGACACGCTTTTCCACCTGGCGCACTACATGCATCTAATACTTCGTCGCCCTCAGTTAATCCCATTAATTCCGCAACGAACATAGAACTTTTATCTTGGATAGAAACTAAACCATCTTTGAACATACGTGATTCGATAATTGGTTTGCCACTGATGTGCAAACATGTATCAATTTCGTTATCTTGTTCCACGATATAATCATCTTCAACTAATCTTCTAATTGCATCTTCAATTGAAATTCTTGTTAAATTTACACGTACAGTTGTCGCTACTTTTGTTAAAAATGATTCCGCGATTGCTTCAGTTTTTTCAATACCAAAGTGTGTCGACCAATGATCTACTAACCATTTTGGCAAACTGTATTCGATAGCGATTCTTTTTTTATCATCAGTGATTTCAGTGAAGTCTGGCAAATCACTGCGCATAATATTACGTAATATACCATTTACTACGTTACCGTTATGCGGTCCACCCTTACGTTTAGCAATTTCTACTGCTTCGTTTATAATTGCATGTTCAGGAACCTTGTCTAAATATACGTATTGATAAATACTCATCCATAGTAATTGTCTTACCCAACCTTTGAGCTTCGTTTGAACGAAAGGTTTTAATAGGTAATCCAGCGAAAATTTTCTTTTTAATGTGCCATAAACGAGTTCAGTAAATAATCCCTTATCTGCACGATTTAATTCATTATTAGATAAAACTTCATTAATGATGATATTGCTATAAGCTTTGTCATTTATGATGTCTTGTAAAGTTTCAAACGCTAATTGTCTTACGTTCGTGTCTATTGTCATAATAATACCTTCCCAACGAGTGGCGTTTGCACTCCACTTAAGTAATTTGCAGCAAGCATTCGTTTTTTACCTGCAACTTGTATGTCTGTTAAAGCAATAGCATCTTTGGAACCAGTCGCGACGATAATTGCTTTTTTAGTTGTTTCTATAATCGTACCTGGTTCTCCAGTTTTATCTTTTTCAATTCTAGATGCATATATTTTTAAATTTCCGTCATCCATTACTGTATAAGCAACAGGCCATGGTGACAGGCCGCGAATATGGTTATATATCTGTTCTGCTGAAAGTGTCCAATCAATTTTCTCGTCTTCACGATTAATATTAGAGGCAAATGTCGCTTCACTTTCATTTTGAGCAATACTGTCGTTCGTGCCACTTATAATAGACGGCAACGTTTCTTTCAGTAAGTTTGCACCTAAAAAACTCAATTTCTCGTGCATCGTACCTACATCATCTTGCTGTTCTATCTCGATAGCGCGTTGAGATATAATATCACCAGCATCTAATTTTTTAACCATATACATAATAGATATTCCTGTTTCCTTTTCACCATCAATAATCGCTTGATGAATTGGAGCGCCACCTCTATATTTAGGTAACAATGAGGCGTGGACATTAATCGCACCCAGTTTAGGTGATGCTAATAATGTTTCTGGTAATATTTGTCCAAAAGCTGCTGTGACGATTAGGTCTGCATTTAAATCAATAAGTACTTTTAAGTCTTCTGATTGTGCTAATTTTTCTGGCTGGTAGACCGCAATGTCATGTGCTACTGCCACTTTTTTTACAGGTGGTGGTGTAAGCGTACGTTTTCTACCAACTGGTCTATCAGGTTGCGTTACAACTGCGATTACATCATGTTCAGCAATTAGCATTTCTAAAACTTTAGTTGAAAAATCAGGTGTCCCCATAAATATTATTTTACTCATTGTCAAAATACGCCTCCATTTCAGCTTCACTTAAAAATTTACTTACGCGCTCAGTAAATAACTTACCTTCAAAATGGTCAATCATATGTAATATCATACGTGCAATATCATCATATGCGGTCATTTCAACTTCATTACCATTTTTATCATTACTTTTAACAACGATCATTTTACTTCTTGTCACTTCACCATATACGTTAGGTATACTAATAGATCCTTCTAAATCTGTAACTTTCTCATTAGATTCGCTTATTAATTGAGGATTAATCAGTTGTAACAAGCCATCTACTTCCATATCTATAATCGCTACTTTTTGCGATATACCAATTTGCGGTGCACATATAGCGGATGCACCTACGTCATACATTGTATCTTCTAAATCGAGTAACAACTCCGCTAATTGAGCGTCAAATAAAGTAACATCAGGTATTGATCTTTTTAGAATTGGGTGTTGACTCGTAACAAGCTGTTTAATTGTCATCATATTTCTCCTCACAAAAATTCATCATATCATTATAACTTATTTTGACCAAAAATGCATCATGCATTGTGCAACAGCTAATTGAAATAGCTGTACTAGCCGTTTATATTTCAATTTGAAAATATATTTCATGCGTTTCTAATACTACATATAGCTTAACAATTCCAAAGAAAAAAAGGAAATATTTTATCGGTTTACAATAAAATATTTCCTTCGTTTTACATATACTTCGATTATATAAATTTTGATTTTCATTCTTCTAGTCCATAGACAATCTAGTTAGCTGTTTGCCAAACTCATCAAAATTATAAGGATTCAGCCATTTTTCAAACTTAATTTTATATTCATACCATTCACTTTCTATCATAGATAACCAACATGTATCTCTATTTCTATTTTTATAAATTGTATGATTTCTAAAGATACCTTCATATCTAAATCCAAGTCTTTTGGCCGCCTTAATAGAAGGTTGATTCAAAGCATCACATTTCCATTCATATCTTCTATAGCCTAATGTTTCAAATACATAATTTGCTAATAAATATTGGACCTCAGTTGCAATACGTGATTGTTTTAAAACATTTGAATAATGAATATGGCCCACTTCGATAGATGCATTTTTTTGATTTATTCTTAACAATGACAAAATACCAACCGCTTCATCCGTTTCGTTGTCAATAATTGAAAAAAAATAGGGGTCTTTCGATTTAATTTTATTATTTATGTAGACTTTAAATTGATTAAAATCTTGAGTTTGTTCATCAGGTAGATATGTCCAATTCGGCGCATCTTCTTCTACACTAAAATGATTGAATAAATCATCGATATGTTGTGTTGACAATTTTTCCAAGCGACTATATTGTCCTTTCAATGACTTTGCTTCAGGAAAACTTGGCATTTCAAAATCATTTATTATATCACCAATTGGTTGATTGTATTCATTATATACCATTGCCATATCGCCCCTTTACTCACTCGTACTATGCCGAAATTTATAGATCATTAAACACTCATTCTGATGAATTTTTAAGTCTATTTGATTCACATTAAATCTTCAGAGGTTGTATTAAAAAATTCGGCCAATATTTGTGCATCTTCATTTTTTAATTTCGTTTGCTTACTTTCTATGCGTTCAATTAATTCAGGACTTAATTTCGTATTATATAAAGATGCGATGCGATTTGATAATTCAACTATACTTAATCCTGTAGCTTCTCTCATATTCATTAAACTCATAGACAAATCCCCTTAGATATTATATTTACATGATGAAAAATACCCACCATTGTATTTTATTGTTGATTTTAAAATCTCAGACCTTTATTTTAAATAAGTTCGATATCAATTTATATTGGACTCGTTACTATTCAATATAACTGTACAAAGCATTAAATGCAAATTTTAAATTTGATATGTTTTTTATATATTAAAATTACATACATAACAATTGTTATAGACATTTTTAATTTTAAAAATAAAAAGTTAAAAAGACCTTTATAATAAATGGTAGCTCGCTATTTACTTTTAATAACATTGTTAATTTAACTTAAAGATTTAATTACATTCACTCTATGTTATTGATTTTAGTTATTCTTTTATAATATGGTTACCATATACTTTTACAAAGGATGAATAAGTTTGGATAAAGAAAACTGGTTTATAGCTATTCTAGTAATACTTATGTTTTTAGCGTATTTATTCCCCTTTATAGATGCTATTTATAATCATTAGCAATATTAATGATTTGTATTTTCCTCACAAAAACTCCTCCAATATAATATTTCACTGATGCAAATCGACGAATGCCACATATATTAACCGACATTGTAAACAATCATTCAAATATATAGCACTAAAAAAGACAAACAGTTAACTAAGACTTTAAAAACGTCTCAAGTTAAACTATTTGTCCTTTTTTGAAATTTATTTAATTATTCAAACCGCTGTAAACTTTGGATCACCTGTAGTCAATATATTCAACCAAATTACTTACATCATCATTTGGGGATTAATATCAATTTTCAATGATAGCTTGTCTTTTAAATATTGGTCATGATAATAATCATCTAAATACTTAAGCGCTTCGTGTAGCGCTGGTTCACTTTTATATTTAATTAAGATTTGGAAGCGATATTCATTATTTATCCTTGATAATGCTCGCTGGTGATGGTCCTAATACTAACGCTTTGTCTGATAAATGCTGTAATAAAATTTTATGAATATGTTTCGATGCTTCCATTACTTTCTTCATATCTTTGTGTGCGATAGTGAAATTAATTAAAAAGAAGTAAGGAGGATATTTCCCTATTTTCCTATAATTCATCTCTTTGTTAAAGAAAGCTGGATAATCATTTTCTTGAACATCTTTAATCGCATAATGTTCTGGATTATAAGTTTGAATGATTACTTGTCCTTCTTTTTCGTGACGTCCTGCACGACCTGATACTTGTGTTAATAATTGGTAAGTACGTTCACTTGCTCTGAAGTCAGGAAGGTTCAACATTGTATCCGCATTGAGTACACCTACGAGTGTGATATTAGGAAAGTCTAACCCTTTCGCAATCATTTGAGTACCTAATAAAATATCACCTTTACCTGAGCCAAAATCATTTAATAATTTTTCATGCGCACCTTTACGAGATGTAGTATCAACATCCATTCGTATAATGCGTGCTTCTTGGAACACTTCTTGTAATAATTCCTCAACTCTTTGTGTACCAGTACCAACTTGTCTGATATGCTCACTTTCACAATTAGGACATTTGTTCGGTGGTGTTTCTTGATGCCCACAATAATGACACTTCAATTGATCCGAAGACTTATGATAAGTCAATGAGATATCACAATTGGGACATTGTGGTACATGACCACAATCTCTGCATAACATAAATGATGCATAGCCTCGGCGATTTAAAAACAATACAATCTGTTCTTGATTATCTAAACGAGTTTGAATGGCTTCACGTAATTGTTCTGAAAACATAGACCGGTTGCCTGAACTTAATTCAGCTCTCATATCAACGATTTCAATTTCTGGCAATGCCTGTTGATTAACTCTGTTAGGTAAAGATAATAGTTCATAAACACCCTTATCTGCGCGCGCGTAAGTTTCTAAACTTGGTGTAGCACTCCCTAATATCAATGGACACTGATGATATTGACTGCGCCACTCTGCGATATCACGTGCATGGTATCTAGGATAATCCTCTTGTTTATAAGATGATTCATGTTCTTCATCAATAATGATCATGCCTAAATTTTTAAATGGTGCAAACACACTTGACCGTGCACCAACACTTACCCGAGCTTTACCATCTCTGATTTTTTGCCATTCATCATAACGTTCACCTTTTGATAAGCCTGAATGGAGCACGGCTACTTCATCACCAAATCGTTGCTTAAACCTTAAAACCATTTGTGGGGTTAAGGCAATTTCCGGCACTAGCATCATAGCTTGTCTATCTAAATGCAAGACTTCTTCAATTGTTTGCAAATATACTTCAGTTTTTCCTGAACCAGTCACACCATGTAGTAAAAAAGTTCTCTGTTCATGTGCCTTAATATTTTTAAGTATTGCTTCAAACGCTTGCTGTTGGTCAACTGTGAGTTGTTGCTTTTCGTCTTGTTCAAATACACGCGTTTCAAAAGGATCACGTTCAACGATTGCATCGTATTTTTCCACAAAGCCTTTGCGCATCAGTGTATCAATGCTCGATTTTGAAAAGTTCATTGCTTCTAATTGTTTCAGTAATACAGTATGATGACGTTCATCAATTAAATAAGCATATAAATCATATTGCTTTTGAGACTTTTCTAAAGAACCAAGTACAGCATCATATTCAAAACCTTCTATCACTCTCACAAGCACGTTGTTTCTTTTTACTGAGACTTTGAGAAAGCAATGTTACTTCACTAATATCACCTTGCTTTAACAAAGGTGATATGACAGATAAATCATCATTATATTGAGCTTCTTTATACGCATAATGCCCTTCGCTATCAAAACGACGTCGTAACTGTTCCGGAATTGCTTCATCATTTTCAATTGAAAAAACTTTTGTATATTTAGCTTTAATTGCACTCGGTAACATCACTTCTAACATAGAAATTCGCTTCGTCACAAAATAATTATTATACCAATCTGTTAACTTAATAAGTTCTTCAGTTAATTCTGGTTTAATATCTTGAATTTCTTTTATCTCTTTTAACTTAGCTATGTCTATATTTGCGTCAGGTTGTTCTGTTATTTCCATAATATAGCCTTGAATTGTTCTTGGTCCAAAAGGCACAATGACACGCATACCAACTTGTATCATAGATTGTAGTCTTGTAGGAATAATATAATCGAACGTAAAGTCCACACTTTTAGAAGGTATATCAACAATTACTTTTGCTATCATTTTATTCCCACCTTGTTTCTAAACTATCTAAGATATGCTCCGCCAATATGACTTTTTTGTGTTTTCCTAAACTAATAGGACCTCCATTTTTAAAATACATCGTATAGTCATTATCATCCGAACTAAATCCTATTGAACGATCGCCTACGTTATTAGCAATAATCACATCTGCATTTTTATGTTGCAGTTTTTTCTGAGCATATGTTTCAATATTTTGTGTTTCTGCCGCAAAGCCTACTAAGAATTGCTTTGTTTTGTGTTCACCTAGATATTTCAAAATGTCTGGCGTACGTTTAAAAGTCACAGATAATGTACCGTCTTGTTTTTTAAGTTTGTGTTCTAACATTTCAGCAGGTGCATAATCTGATACTGCTGCAGCTTTAAATATGATATCTTGTTCATTAAAGCGTGTTTTTACCGCTTCAAACATTTCCTCAGCACTTTGAATTTGAATAACATTCACATTTTCTGGAGGTGTTAGGTGTGTAGGTCCAGATACGAGTGTGACGTTCGCTCCACGCTTAGTTAGTGATTCTGCCAATGCGTAACCAATTTTTCCTGATGATCGGTTAGATAAATAACGTACTGGGTCCAACTCTTCGACGGTCGGTCCGAGCAGTGATTAATGCGTTCATACCTTCAAATCGACTGTCTATCGAATAAGATGCTTGTTCGTTCTCTTTGAAAAACTGGTTTAACCTTTCAACAATTTGCAAAGGTTCTTCCATGCGGCCTTTTGCTACATAGCCACATGCTAAAAAGCCCTCACCGGGTTCAAGAAAATAATAACCATCTGAACTCAGTGTAGCGAGATTGTGCTGTGTCCGCTTATTTTCATACATATGCACATTCATCGCTGGCGCAATAAATTTAGCTGTTTCAGTAGCAAGCAATGTCGACGTCACCATATCATCTGCAATGCCATTTGCAAGTTTGGCAATGATATTTGCTGTCGCCGGTGCCACTACGATTGCGTCCGCCCAATCACCTAATGCAACATGTTGTATTTCTTCCGGATTCTGTTCTAAAAAAGTACTTGTATAAACTGGATTTCTACCAATTGCTTGAAAAGCTAATGGGGTCACAAATTCTTGTGCATGATCTGTAAGCATAACTCTAACGTCATAGTCTGCTTGCGTTAATTTACTTGTTAAATCAATTGCTTTATACGCGAGCAATGCCACCTGTAACAGCAAGTAATATTCGTTTCATTGCAAATCTCCTCCAAATAATTTAAATATGACCTCTTAATAGGCTATAAATTTATGTTTATAAATAACACTAAGGTTAATTTGTTATTAAATGCTTTAAATAGATGATTAATCACCATTATACACAAAATTTTAAATTAAATAAAAAAAGGGAGCGGGATAGAAATCAAAATTTGATTTCTATTCCCGCTCCCGCAAGGCTTACTCAAAAAAGCTTGAAACAAGTACAATTAGATATCAAACAACTACTGTTCAATCTAACAATCGAGTCTGAGACATGTATTTATGTCCCAGACTCGTTTGAAAAACTTTTAATTAGCACTATGCTATTTGTTATTTATATGTTTCAAGATTAACTTTTAATTACTTAGATGGTATTTTGTAAAGTCCGTCAGGATAAACATCTCCGCCGGCGATTTCTTCTAGCGCTTTACCTACAGGTTTTTTTGCATCATATTTGCTTAACAATGCAGATTCTGGATTTTCATCTATTTCACGAGCACGTTTTGCGGCAGTAGTTGCAATTAAATATTTTGAATTAACTTTTGCTGTTAATTCGTTTAATGGTGGGTATAACATTATTTTTTTGCCTCCAATATCATTTTTCTATATTTCGCTTCAATACGTTCTCTCTTCAAATGCTCAGCTTCTACAATAGATTGAATACGTTGTTTAGCTAACTCTACTTCATCATTAACTACAACATAGTCATACAAGTTCATCATTTCTACTTCTTTACGTGCTTCATTCACACGACTTTGAATTTTTTCATCAGACTCCGTGCCACGACCGACTAAGCGTTCACGTAAATGATCTAAACTTGGCGGGGCAAGAAAAACAAACAATGCATCAGGGAATTTCTTACGCACCTGTTTCGCACCTTCTACTTCAATTTCTAAAAATACGTCATGGCCTTGTTCCATCGTATCTTTAACATATTGAACAGGCGTCCCATAGTAATTTCCTACGTATTCAGCATATTCTATAAATTCATCTTGTTTAATTAATTCTTCAAATTCTGCTTTTGCTTTGAAAAAATAATCAACGCCATCTACTTCACCTTCACGCTTACCACGTGTGGTCATTGAAATAGAATATTTATAAGATGTGGTTGGATCATCAAATATTTTTTTCTAACTGTCCCTTTTCCTACACCGGAAGGTCCAGATAGTACAATCAATAAACCTTTCTCATTATCCATGACTTACTACCTCTCTAAGCTAATCTTCTATTATTAACATATGATACCATAAGAAACATTCAATTGTATAGCGTCCCACAACACAAACTTTGCTCATGACCTAATCTTTACGCCATGTTACAATATGTTGAATGACTAAAAATAAGGTGGCTGATAGTAATGGCATATGATGGTTTATTCACTAAAAAAATGGTGGAATCTCTACAATTTCTTGTAGGTGGTAGAATCCACAAAATAAATCAACCAGAAAACGACACACTTCTTGTCGTTGTGCGTCAAAATCGTAAAAATCATCAGCTTCTACTTTCTATCCATCCAAGTTTTACTAGAATGCATTTAACTAATAAAAAATATGACAATCCATTTGATCCTCCTATGTTTGCACGTGTGTTCCGTAAACATATTGAAGGTGGCTTTATAAAAGCAGTAAGACAAATTGGTAATGATAGACGCGTAGAAATAGATGTACAGAGTAAAGATGAAATTGGCGATACAATACATCGTACAATTATATTAGAAATTATGGGTAAACACAGTAATTTAATATTAGTAAACGAACAGCGCAAGATTATTGAAGGCTTTAAGCATTTAACACCAAACACAAATCAGTATCGTACTGTAATGCCTGGTTTTCAATATGAAGCACCACCTGCGCAAAACAAAATTAATCCATATGATATATCTGGAGAAACTGTTTTAAAATATATAGATTTTAATAGTGGGAAAATAGCTCGACAATTACTAGATCACATCGAAGGGTTTAGTCCATTAATTACTAATGAAATTGTTAGCAGAAAACAATTTATGACTGCCCAAACTTTGCCTGAAGCATTTGATACAGTAATTGAAGAAACTAAGGGCGAGCCCATACCTGTTTTCCATAAAAATCATAAAACAGGTAAAGAAGATTTTTACTTTATGAAATTAAATCAATTTTATGATGATGTTGTAGAATACGATTCACTGCATGATTTACTTGATCGCTATTATGATGCACGTGGCGAAAGAGAGCGTGTCAAACAACGTGCGAATGATTTAGTTAAATTTGTACAGCAACAACTTCATAAATATCAAAATAAATTAAGTAAATTAATTGATGAGCAAGAAGGTACCAAAGAAAAAGAATTACAGCAACTATATGGTGAGTTAATAACAGCCAATATTTATCAAATTAAGCAAGGCGATAAAGAAATTACGACGCTTAATTATTATACTGGTGAAGAAATTACAATTCCTCTTAACCCAACCAAAGCCCCTGCTGTCAATGCGCAGAATTATTATAAAAAATATAACAAGTTGAAAACAAGAGCACACGAGTTGCTCCATCAAATTGAATTAACTCAAGAGAATATTGCTTATTTTGAAAGTATTGAACAACAGCTCGCACATATCTCTGTTGATGAAATTGATGATATCCGTGATGAGCTAGCAGAACAGGGCTTTATGAAACAACGCAAACAAAACAAGAAGAAAAAGAAACAAACCATTCAATTACAAGCATATGTTTCAACTGATGGTGATACGATTCTTGTCGGTAAAAACAATAAACAAAATGATTATTTAACGAATAAAAAAGCAGCAAAAAATCATCTTTGGTTCCACACGAAAGATATACCAGGCTCTCATGTTGTGATACTTAGTGACGCACCAAGTGAAGAGACGATTAAAGAAGCGGCCATGTTATCTGGTTATTTCTCCAAAGCTGGTAATTCTGGACAAATTCCAGTAGATTACACAGAAATTAGACATGTGCACAAACCTTCAGGTGCCAAACCAGGTTTTGTAACATATGATAATCAAAAAACGCTTTTCGCTACACCAGATTATGATCACATTCAAAAAATGAAAGTAAAATAATTTGTTATTATATATTATGCTTAAGATTATCAAAACGCATAATAAAAAAGCTAGGATAAAGTCGTTTGTTTTTTCAAAAACGATTATATCCTAGCTTTTTTCATTCTCTAATTTAAATTTATTCTGGCAATGCTAGTTGAAAATTAACACCAAATTTATCTTGTATCCAAGCAAATTCTCTAAATGGTGGCATTTGTGTTTTAGGCATTAAAATAGCCCCACCACTTTTCAGATTACTGAATAAGCGTTCCATTTCTAACGCACTGTCTACAGTGACATATAATGATACGGCTGGATTCATTTCTATATCGACACCATTCATATTATCAATTGCCATAAACACTTGATCTTTCAACCTGAAAATAGCGTGTTGTACAGCACCAGTTGGTTCTTTATCACTCTCACTATATCTTACCAATGCCAATATTTCAGCATCTTCAAATGTATTAACATATAAATTAATTGCTTCTTCTGCATCTCCATTGAACATTAGAAATGTAGTTATTTTTGGTATAGCCATCATCCAACCTCCTTAATTTCTTCTTAATACTAGAATAAATGATAAATTGTAAAAAATCGAATATACAACGTTATTATAAGTAGTAAAATATTTTCAAATTCTTATTTACAAACGTTCAAAATATTGGCTTATGTTAAATTAATAAATCCACTACCTAGCACGTCACGTACATCATGTATAACTAAGAAAGCTTTGTCATCTTCTTCATTCACTAATTTTTTGACTCGCGTGACTTGAGATTGTGGCACTACAACATATAGCATACTTGTTTCTTTTTTACCGAAACCACCCTTGCCTTTAAGTAACGTTGAGCCCCTGCCTGTAAAACTGTTAATTCTATCACTAATATTTTCATTTTTATCTGAAATAATTGTAACAGCTTTTTTAGGATTAAAGCCTTCAATTATAAATGCAGTTGCACGTTCAGTAATGAATATCATAATAATCGTAAACAACACATTTTCTAACGGTAATACAAATAAGAAAGATAGCACAACTAAACCATCTAATAAAAATATGCCTTGTGACGTTTTTATATCAAAGTACTTATTCAGCATTTTAGCTACAACTGAAGTTCCTCCAATGACACCACCTGCCGCAATAACCAAGCCGATGCCCACACCTACAAACACACCACCAAAAGCGGCGTTGATTACAAAGTTATCTATACCAGTACTAAAATTTTCAGTTAAATCTAAAAATAGAGAAATTGCTGTATTTGCAATAAAAGTATATACAGCAGTTCTTGTACTTAAAAATTTCCAACCTACAATAATAACAATTGTATTAATAATTAAAGAAGTTAAAGCTGGTGACCAACCAAAAGCATATTTAAGCGCTAAAGATATACCAACTGTGCCTCCATCCCCAAGATTAGATTCTAGAATAAAGCAATTTACTGCAATTGCACTGACAAATGCGCCAATTAAACAAATAATGATATTTTTAGTATGATCACGGAATAATTGTTTCATCATTTTCATTTAAGCACCCCTTACATTTTCAAAAATTAAACCCTTTTGGTAAACGATTACGATTGGTATTTTCAATTCAGTCAGCTAAAATTAATATAACTATAGAGGCTAAGACATATATTTATGTCCCAGCCCCATAAAAATATATTATTGTAATTCTAAGTTATACATCGTATTATAAATGCAAATGTACCACAACAATAGTGGTCACACCACTTTGTATTTCTTGTAACGCTTTTAACCCATTGCATTCAAAAAATGTATAACTGTCATCTCTTTTTTAGTTGAATGACAATATCGTCTTTATTTCTTTTACTTTCTAATATTTACAGTTAGAATAAATATAAATCCAATTGGAGGTATTTCATGTCTTTTTATATTATTCCATTACTTATTGCGGCATTAGTTTTATTAGTAGGTTATATTATTATTAAAATTATGATCCGCTAATAATGACTTTACTACACAATGACACATTTTAGTTTTAAAACGGTCAGCACATATAATAAGTATTATAAATTATATTGATAAACTTTGTTATTACAAAAATAACCTTAATTTAACGAAGTTCAACAAGAAGTTTGCTATATCAAAATGATTTAATATAAAGAGGAAGGTCAAAATGAAATTCATTCTGATCTTCCTCTTTATTATGGTCTTAAATACGTCTATACATATTACATTTTATGAATTACTTAATATGTCCTTTTTGTTTAATTGTAGTCTTGGATTTCTTATATATATTTGCTTCTGATGTATTAGATAGCCATTCGTTCTTATCGTTTGAATGAGTTGGATGTCTATAATCGTCTTCTTTTTTAAAAAATCGTTTAAATGTGCAAAGTGATTATATGCTTTTTTTGGGTTTTCTGTCATAATATCCCCTCCAACTCACATTTTAAGACAAGTTGTCTCGCCATTCAACTAATGTATCAATATCATTGTCAGAAATGTCTCCCTTTTCTTTAGCTACCTCAATTAATTCATTATAATTACTTAAAGTAAAGAAAGGTATTTGGGCTTCTTTAAATTGTTCATCCGCTTTTTTTAGACCGTACGTAAAGATAGCTACTACGCCAAGAACTTCAGCTCCTGCTTCTTTTAATGCCTCTACAGCAGTTATAGAAGATCCACCTGTTGAAATTAAATCTTCAATGACTACCACTTTTTTACCTTTGCTTAACGCACCTTCAATTTGGTTTTGTTTACCATGGCTCTTACTCTTAGAACGCACATAATTCATCGGTAAATCTAGCGCTTCAGAAACATAGGCAGCATGTGGAATGCCTGCTGTTGCAGTCCCCGAAACGATTTCGACATCCGAAAAATTATTTTTAATTAACGAACTTAAACCATCTCTAATATTACGTCGTACTGACGGATGACCTAATGTCACACGGTTATCGCAATAAATAGGTGATTTAATACCTGAACTCCATGTAAACGGATCGTTGGGCGAAAGTGAAACTGCTTTAATATCTAATAGTGATTTTGCTATTGCTTTAGCCATTCTTACTTAACCAACTCTCTTTAATTTTATGATAACTTGCGACCGGATTATCACTTTGCGTAATTGGTCGACCTACTACAATATGTGTCGAGCCTAATTGTTTCGCATCTTCCGGTGTAGTAATCCTTTTTTGATCATTTGAATGCGCATTTGCTCGGTCTGATACCAGGTGTTACTTTTAAGAAGTTTTTACCGAGTTCACCTGTAAGTAATGCTCGCTTCAAGCGGTGAACATACGACACCGTCTAAACCAGACGTTTTGGCTAGATACGCATAATTAAGCACTGCATCTTCTATAGAACTTTGAATGTTTTGTTCATTTCTTAACATAGATTCTGTAGTTGAAGTAAGTTGTGTAACTGCTATAATTTTAATATTTTGGTTGTGTTTTCTTAAACCTTCTAATGCGCGTGTCATCATTTCAGTTCCACCAGCAGCATGTACATTGACTAAATCAACGTTTAATTTACTTAACCCTTCCATTGCCTTACCCACAGTATTCGGTATATCATGTAATTTTAAATCTAAAAAAATATCATGCCCACGTGCTTTAATAGATTCTATAAATTGTGGTCCAGTTTGATAAAAAAGTTCCATACCCACCTTTACAAAAAGTGGCTCATCAAATTGATCTAAGAATGCATCCACCGTTTCTGATGAATCAAAGTCTAGTGCGATAATTGGTAAATTATTCATAATATGTTCTACACCTCGTATTTTAAGATCTTCTACTATATGAACTAAGATAAAATAATGTTATGCACTCGCACTGTTATTTTATCTTAGTGGTATCAAACTTAACTATTACATATTTTTCATTGTAAATGTCATGCTTTCAATCACTGACGTTAGTGCATCAGCTGTGTCTAATGAAGTGAGACAAGGTACGCCATTTTCAACTGATGTACGTCTGATTTGGAAACCATCACGTTCGAATTCCTTACCTTTCGTCATCGTATTAACTACAATTTGTACTTCACTTTGTTGAATACGCGTTAATAAATCATCTTCTTTGCCAATTTTACCAACAATTTCTGTTGGTATATGATGCTCAGCTAATTTATTCGCAGTACCTTCAGTTGCTAAAATTTTATAGCCTACTTCATTTAAACGATGTGCGATACTGACTACTTCTTCTTTATCTTTATCACTCACTGTCATCAATACAGTACCATGATCTTTTACTTCCATACCGTCGGCTGTTAATCCTTTGAATAGGGCTTTTTCCATTGTTGTATCTTTACCCATAACTTCCCCTGTTGATTTCATTTCAGGTCCGAGCGTAATATCAACATTTTTTAACTTATTAAAGCTGAACACTGGCGCTTTGACAAAAACACCTTCAGCATATGGTTGTATCCCTGCTTTATAGCCTAAGTCTACAATTTTTTCACCCATAATCGCACGCATTGCTAGCTGAGCCATCTGGATGTCCGTAATTTTACTTAAAAATGGTACCGTACGACTCGAACGTGGGTTCACTTCTAAGACGAAGACGCCATCATGAGCGATAACAAATTGGATATTAATTAATCCTATAATATTTAATCCTTTAGCTAGTCTAATCGTATAGTCTTCTAACGTATCCATTTCTTGTTGCGTTAATGTTTGTGGTGGATAGACTGCTATAGAGTCACCTGAGTGAACACCAGCTCTTTCGATATGCTCCATAATGCCAGGGATTATAACAGTTTCCCCGTCAGATATGGCATCCACTTCAATTTCTTTACCTGTCAAATAACTATCTACTAGTACCGGATGATCTGGGCTCGCTTTAACTGCTTGGTTCATGTAATCTTCTAGTTCTGCATCACTATTCACGATTTCCATCGCACGTCCACCTAATACATATGAAGGTCTTACAACAACTGGATAACCAATATTCCTTGCATTTTCTAATGCTTCTTTAGGAGACGTTGCTGTTTTACCTTTTGGTTGAGGCACATCGATTGTGTGTAATAATGCTTCAAATTCTTTACGGTCTTCAGCACGATTTAGATTTTCTAAAGATGTTCCTAAAATTTGAACGTCATGTTTAGCAAGTTTATCTGCTAAGTTGATAGCTGTTTGACCACCAAATTGTACAACCACACCCTTAGGTTGCTCTAAATCAATAATATTCATAACATCTTCTTCTGTTAATGGCTCGAAGTATAACTTATCAGAAATTGAAAAATCTGTTGATACAGTTTCTGGATTGTTATTAATGATAATTGCTTCATAACCTGCACGTTGGATTGCCCAAACTGCATGCACTGTTGCATAATCAAATTCTACACCTTGTCCTATACGAATTGGTCCTGAACCGAGTACAAGAATTTTTTCTTTATCTGTAACAATAGATTCGTTTTCGTATTCATACGTACCGTAATAATATGGCGTTGCTGATTCAAACTCTGCAAGCACAAGTGTCTACCATTTTATAAACTGGCGTTATACCATTTTTTATTCTTAAATCATGAACTTCTTCTTCGGTCATATCAAAACGGTGTGCAATGACACGATCACTAAAGCCGTAATCTTTCGCAAATTTCAGATATTCGATGTCACCTTTATTAGCCTTCAAATCATGCTCAATATTAATGATGTGTTGGAATTTATTTAAGAAGAAGTAATCAATTTGTGTCATTTCATGAATTTCTTCTAATGTTGTTCCGCGACGAATCGCTTCACCTATAAAGAATAAACGTTCATCATCTTGGTCATTGATACGTGCTTTAATATAATCTAAATCATATGAATCTCCGTTAGGCAAACCAAGGTGATGTACACCATATTCTAATGAACGGATTGCTTTAAGTAATGACTCTTCGTAAGTTCTACCAATTGCCATAACTTCACCAGTTGCTTTCATTTGTGTTCCTAAAACACGTTCACCTTTTTCAAATTTATCAAATGGGAAACGTGGGATTTTCGAGATAACATAATCTAAAGTTGGTTCAAATGCCGCGTAAGATGTTTCTGTAATTGGATTTAACATTTCATCTAACGTTAAACCAACTGCAATTTTAGTCGCTAGTTTAGCAATTGGATATCCTGTTGCTTTAGAAGCTAATGCTGATGAACGGGACACACGTGGATTCACTTCAATAATATAATAATCCATAGAGTGTGGATCTAAAGCTAATTGCACGTTACAGCCGCCTTCTATTCCTAAGGCACGGATTACTTTTAATGACACGTCACGTAGCATCTGATATTCAATGTCTGACAATGTTTGGCTCGGCGCCACAACAATCGAATCACCTGTATGTATACCAACTGGATCAATATTTTCCATATTACACACAACGATTGCGTTATCGTTTTTGTCACGCATTACTTCATATTCAATTTCCTTGAAACCAGCGATTGATTTTTCAATTAAACATTGTGTTGCTGGACTATAATGTAGACCGTTCGCTACAATTTCTTTAAACTCATCATCATTATGACAAATACCACCGCCAGTGCCTCCCATTGTAAATGCTGGTCTTACGATGAGTGGATAGCCTACTTTTTCTTTAAACATAAACGCTTGTTCTACGGTGTTTACAATATCACTTTCAGGCACAGGTACCTCGAGTTCATTCATTAATGATCTGAATAATTCTCTATCTTCTGCCTGTTGGATAGATTCTAATTTAGTACCTAAAAGTTGCACATTGTTTGCTTCAAGTTCACCACTATCATGTAGTTGAATGGCCATGTTCAATCCTGTTTGTCCACCTAATGTAGGTAATAATGCGTCCGGCTGTTCTTTACGAATAATGCGAGCTATGAAATCATGTGTTAATGGTTCAATATATACTTTATCTGCAATTTCTTTGTCAGTCATAATTGTTGCTGGATTAGAGTTTACTAATATTACACGGTAGCCCTCTTCCTTTAATGCTAGACAAGCTTGTGTTCCCGCATAATCAAATTCTGCAGCTTGACCAATGATAATTGGTCCGGATCCAATAACTAAAATCGTTTCTATATCTGTACGTTTAGGCATTTGACATACGCTCCTTCGCTTTAAAATCATTCATCATATCGATAAACTCATCAAATAAGTAATTTGAATCAGATGGTCCTGGACATGCTTCAGGGTGATATTGAACTGAAAATGCTGGTAATGACTTATGTTTTAAACCTTCTACCGTTCCATCATTGATTGCAATATGTGTAATTTCTAAGTCACTATCAATTAATGAGTCTTTATCGATTGCGTAACCGTGGTTTTGACTCGTTATTGCAATTTTTCCTGTTTTGAGATCTTTTACAGGATGATTGGCACCTCTATGACCAAATTTCATTTTGAATGATGTGGCACCTTGAGATAAGGCGAAAAGTTGATGTCCTAAACATATACCAAAGAACGGAACGTGTCCTAGTATACCTTTAATCATTTCAACTGCGATTTTTACTTCTTCAGGGTCTCCTGGTCCGTTAGAAAGCATTACCCCATCTGGAGTCATTCTCATAATTGCCTCAGCTGAAGTATCATATGGTACGACGGTTACATTACAACCACGCAAATTCAATTCTCTAACGATATTCTGTTTTTTACCAAAATCGACTAATACGACACTCAAATCATAACCAGTTGAAACGTAAGGTGTTTTCGTTGATACTTCTGTCACCTCATTTTTAGGTAATTCAGTCGTTTTTAACTGTTCTACTAATGATTCAATTTCAGCTTTATTATCAGTATAAGCTGCTTTTAACACGCCGAAATTTCTGATTTTTCTGGTAATACTACGCGTATCAACACCTGAAATACCTGGAATATCATATTCTACTAATACGTCATGTAATGTCTTTTGTTTTCTGAAATTGCTTGGATGATCACTTGCTTCTTTAACAACTACACCATTTAGGGTAGGTACAAGTGATTCAAAGTCATCTCGATTTATACCATAATTTCCGATAAGTGGATATGTAAATGTAATAATTTGACCCGTGTATGACGGGTCCGATATTGTTTCTTGATAACCCGTCATTGCAGTATTAAAAACAATTTCTCCTACTGTTAATTGGTCAGAACCAAGGGGATAGCCTTCGTAATATGAACCGTCTTCTAAAACTAGATAGCGTTTCTTCAACATTATTGTTCCTCCTTAAATTTAACTTCACCTTCAACCATTGTTAATACTGGCGTACCATATACTTTATAACCTATAAATGGCGTATTACTTCCTTTAGATGCAAAATCCTCTGCTTTTATTTCACTTTCCTCATCTAGGTTAATAATTGTTAAATCTGCTAATCCGCCTTCTTCTAATGTACCATAAGGTAACTCGAAAGTCTGAGCTGGTTTAATCGTTAAATAATCTACTAACTGTTGTAACGACCAATCACCATTTTTTACAAAATGCGTATACAATAATGGGAAAGCTGTTTCGCTTCCAACAATACCAAATGGCGCTTTTGTCATAGGCTGTGCTTTTTCTTCTGTAGCGTGTGGCGCATGGTCTGTTGCAATACAGTCTATCGTACCATCTAATAGGCCTTCAATCAGTGCTTCTCTATCTTCTTTGCTTCTTAATGGAGGATTCATTTTATAAATCGCATCATCACCTGGAACATTATCTTCAGTTAATAATAAATGATGTGGTGTAACTTCTGCTGTCACATGTATCCCTGCTTTTTTAGCATCACGAATTGCTCTGACACTCTCTTTCGTAGATACATGACATACATGATAATGTGCGCCGACCGCTTCTGCTAATAGCACATCACGTGCAATTTGTACTGCTTCACAAATATTTGGAATACCAGGAATGCCTAAAGCTTCACTGCGTTGCCCTTCATGCATAGCGCCACCATAAATTAAACTATTATCTTCACAATGTGCTACGACTGCTTTATTCACTTTTGCTGCCGCTTGCATGGCCTCATACATCATATTAGCTTGTTGAACACCAACACCATCATCTGTAAATGCAAACGCGCCGTTGTTAGCAAGTGTTTCAAAATCGACATGTTCTTTACCAGCTTGTCTCACTGTAATAGCCGCGTAAGGTAATACTCTTACTTCAGCGTTATCTTCTATTAATTGATTTAAATGATTTAAATTTTCTTCTGAATCAGGTACCGGACGTGTATTTGGCATTGGGCAGACGGTTGTAAATCCACCTCTTGCTCGCTGCTTTTGTGCCCGTTGCTATTGTTTCTTTATGTTCCCCGCCTGGTTCACGTAAGTGCACATGTACATCTACTAAACCTGGAGAAACAAATTGTCCTTTAACATCTATAACTTCAGTATTTGTATCTACCTCAATTTGCGTAGCTATTTGTTTAATATGTTGTCCTTCAACTAAGATAGACACCGTTTCAAATTCACCATTTTTTAAGATTTTAGCATTCGTTAATAATTTCATTTGTTTCTGCCCCTTTCGATTGTAAAATATAATCTATAACCGCCATGCGTAAGTACATGCCATTTTCCATTTGTTTGAAAATGCGTGATTTTGATGCTTCTACAAGTGAATGTTCTATCTCCACACCTCTATTTACTGGTGCTTGGATGCATCACGATTGCTTGTGATTTCAGCCTATTATATCTTTCTTGCGTTAAACCGTATTGATTATGATAGTTACTTACTTCAAATTGTGTTGTGTTCTCATCAGTATGTCTTTCGTGTTGTACTCTTAATAACATTACTATATCTACCTCATCTATAACAGTATCAATATCTTTATACGGCGCATCTAAGGAATCATCTTTCCAAGCATCTGGGCTAGAAAACATTACATTAGCACCAAGTGTTGTTAGACTTTGATAATTACTTCGAGCGACACGAGAGTTTTTAATATCACCACAAATTAAGATATTTAAGCCTTCAAAAGTTTGATATTCTTCGTAGATTGTCATGATGTCTAATAAGCTTTGTGTCGGGTGTTGCCCACTGCCATCTCCTGCGTTAATAATTGGTACGTTAAGCGATTTTAATTCGTCATAATAAGTGGTTTGTGAATGTCTTATTACCAGAACATCTGCACCTACTTGTTCTAAAGTTTTACATGTGTCATATAATGTTTCCCCTTTTTGAACAGAAGATGTATTTGTTTCAAAATCAATTAATTTCAGTCCTAATTTTTGTTCTGCTACTAAGAAACTACTTTTCGTACGTGTTGAGTTTTCAAAAAATAAATTTGCTACAAATTTATCTTCATAACGTCGAGGTTCTAGTTCACCTTTTTTTATTGCACTCGCACGTTTGACTAATTCATATATTTCATTTGTAGTTAGATGTTCCATCGACAATAAGTTATCCAATTTTTTAGCCTCCTCATAATGATCAATGCTTATTTATTCGCTGGTGTTTCCTTAGGTAAGATAAGATTGAGTATAATGCCTGCTAAAGCTGCTAATGCCATGCCTTCTATTTGCATATTGATACCGATGCCATTTAAGTTAAAGACGAGATTACCAATACCAATTACAAGGATGACTGATGCAATAACAAGATTGCGGTTACTTGCAAAATCAACTTCACTTTCGACTAGCATCCTCAGACCACTTGTCGCGATAATACCAAAAAGTAATATTGATACGCCTCCCATTACAGGTGTAGGTATAGATGAAACGAGCGCTGTAAATTTACCAACAAACCCTAAAATAATAGCAATAACTGCTGCGCCTCCGATGACGTAAACACTATAAATTTTTGTAATGGCTAAAACGCCAATATTTTCACCATAAGTCGTGCTTGGGGGGCCACCAATCAAACTTGCAAACATGGTAGAAACACCATCACCAATAATCGAACGATCTAAACCTGGATCTTTAAAAAAGTTACGCCCTACAATTTTGTTAATAACCATTTGATGACCAATGTGCTCACTTACAGTCACAAAGACAATAGGAATCAGGACAATGATTAATCCCATGTGAATGGATGGCGTATAGTCTTTAAATGGTAAATACACGTCCGGAAATTGTAACCATTTTGCTTGCGCTATTGGCGCAAAATTGACAAGTCCCATCAATGCTGAAAGGATGTAACCTGTGATAATACCAATTAATACTGGTATCAAAGATAGGAAGCCTTTGAAATAACCCTGCACTATGATTGTTACAATTAATGTGGTCATTGCTACTGCTAAATAACTTAGATTATATCCTTGCATCTCTGAGGAATTCTCAAACATTGCCATATTCACTGCCGTAGGTGCCAAACTTAACCCTATAACCATAATGACTGGTCCTACAACAACCGGCGGCAGTAAATGCATCAGCCATGCTGTTCCAGTTAATCTAATTGCTAACCCTATAAGTACATACATTACACCGCTCATAAACAACGCCATCAACATGTCACCTAAGCTATGTGAATTAAGTCCTGTAATAATGGGTGTAATAAATGCAAAGCTCGACCCTAAGTATGCTTGGTATCTTCGCTTTGGTAATTAGTATGTATAACAATGTCCCTACACCAGAAGCTAATAACGCTGAAGATATAGGTAATCCTGTTAAAAATGGTACGAGTACAGTTGAACCAAACATCGCAAATAAATGTTGTGTACTCAGGAATGCCCATTGTCCTAATTTAGGTCTATCTTGCACATCTAATACTGGCTTAACTGTCCGTTCAAACATTGTTTCATTTTCCATGTCTTATGCTTCCTCTCATAAAAAAATCTCTTTACATTAAATTCATGTAAAGAGACTAAAAAGTATATATCTTGATTATTGCTAAGTTGATTTATAGCCATTGACATTTTGACTATAGATAACTCGCAATAAAACAAAGTATATGTGAAGAGGAATGTTATCAACATCGTGCATTTGACAACTATAAATGAATTGCTTACGTATCTAATGCTTAGATCGTAGCTGAAAATTTAAATCCTCTTCCCTTTTCCAGTCTCTCGTACTGAATTAAAAGGTGCTATTCAATTACTACTGCATTTCTATCATCGATTTCTTCAAGAAAAACTGCCACAGCTTCTTCCCTTGCTGTTGGTATGTTTTTACCAACAAAGTCTGCACGTATCGGTAATTCTCGATGTCCTCGATCAACTAGTGTAGCTAAGCCTATTTTCTTAGGTCTAGCGTATTGTAACACTGCATCTAAGGAAGCCCTCACCGTTCGTCCTGTATATAAAACATCATCAATGATAATTACGACTTGATTTGTAATATTAACATCAATTTCATATGCGCTTTCTTCAGCTTCGTTTATTGTCTGTTCTAAATCATCTCTAAATTGAGTGATATCAATCGTTCCAGTTGGTACAAGTTTCTCTTCTATGCGTTCAATTTTTTGTTGAATACGTCGCGCTAAAAATGCACCGCGCGTTTTAATACCTAGCAATATTAAATTATCAGTACCTTTATTATACTCTAAAATTTCATGTGCAATACGTGTCACCGTTCTTTGAATCGTCGCTTCATCCATAATAACTCGTTCTGACATTTTAGGCACCTTCCTTAATTTGATAAATATCTATCTCATTTAATACAAAGAAAACCTCATGCCTTTATTAAGACATGAGGTTTAGTTATAAGGTATCATAAACAAACAAGAGATTTATCTTCACTTAACTTAGATGCTTTCTCTACACAGGGATTTAACCGCTATGTTTCCCATTGCGCTGATAAACTTCAGCTACAACAGTGTTCATTTGTTTTCACAAACACACAATATGTTTATGTACCTTATATTAACTACATGTCTTCGAAGCCTCTCTGGACTTTCATTTAAAGACGTATGACGTTCTATTAAACTGTCACTATATTACCATGAATACAATTCACTTGCAAGCGGTCAATTAAAATTCAAGTTAATCATTAGAAGATGTTTATTTCATTCATACGGTGATTTTTCTTGCTTATAAACAAACATAAAAAAGCTACTAGGTTCTAAATATAGAATTCTAGTAGCTTGTGCTTATATATTAACTTGAAATCTTCAAAACTTTATCTTTCAAGTTCATGCTTATTATTTAGTATCACTTTTACGAATATCTTCTAATAATTGCTCAAAGTCTTCAGGGAGTGGTGTAGACTTTTCAATATATTCTTGTGTCACTGGGTGTTCAAAACCAATGATACCTGCATGTAGTGCTTGTCCACCAATATTCAGGGTTTTCTTCTGTCCATATTTTGGATCACCTACAAGAGGGAATCCAATATATTTCATATGTACACGTATTTGGTGTGTACGCCCTGTTTCTAATTCACATTCTACTAAAGTATAATTGTTAAAATGCTCTAATACATTAAAATGTGTAACAGCTTCTTTACCATCATCAACCACTGCCATTGATTGACGATCGTTTTTATTTCTACCAATTGGTGCCTCTATTGTACCGTAATCATGCGGTATATTGCCGTGAACAAGTGCTACGTATTTACGTGTCACAGTTTTCTTAACTAATTGATCCACTAAACTACGATGTGCAATATCATTTTTGGCTACCATTAATAGACCAGATGTGTCTTTATCAATACGGTGTACAATACCTGGACGTACTTCACCATTAATGCCAGATAAATTTTTCATTTGATACATTAAACCATTTACAAGTGTCCCTGTTGAATGCCCAGCTGAAGGATGCACCACAATGCCTTTAGGTTTATAGACGATTGCTACATCATCGTCTTCATAATATATATCTAAATTTAAATTTTCTGGATTGATATCTGCTTCTACAATTTCTTTTTCAGTTACTACAATATGGTCGTTTAACTTCGTCTTATAATTTGGCTTAATTAGCTTATCATTTACTTTTACAAGTGATAATTTAATCCAATCTTGGATCTGTGTACGTGACCAATCTGAATTGAATTCAGGTAATACTTTGTCGATACGCTGGCCAGCGTCATCTTTATTTTCTATTTTATACTCATGTATAGTCATGCAAAATCTCTCCTATTCTTCGTTCTTCATATCTGTTAACAAAGCGATAATAATTAACAAAACGCCTATCGTCAAACTAGAGTCAGCTACATTAAATATTGGGAAGTTATAACCAAATATATATGTGTCAATAAAGTCAACAACTTCGCCGTGCAACACGCGATCAATAAAGTTACCTAAAGCACCCGCAAATAATAAACTAATAGCGATTTGCATTAACAAACTGTGTTTTGCTTCTTTAATATAAAATACAATGAGCACTACGAGTATAATAACTGTAATTATATAGAAAAAGCCCATCTTCCCGCTCATAATACCCCAAGCGGCACCATCATTTCTGTGAGAAGTTATATTTAAAAAGTTGGGAATAACTTCAAATGTTTCTCCAACCTTCATTGAACTAGCAACAATAAATTTTGTGATTTGATCTAATATTAATATAACGATTGTTATGAATAAAGAAATACCAATATAGTACGGACGTTTCATGTCTGTACCTCCTATTCTAATCTCAGTCGCTTTTACAACATCTTTCATTATATCCTAATCAAACTTATAAAAAAAGTTACAGTTTGAATATCTGGTAAAAAAGTTACATTATTAATACTTAAAAGGCTAATATTATTCACATATACAATAAACCAATTAAAAAATCATCTACATTTAACAATCAAACGGCTCACCATGTTGCCTAGTTTTAAATGTAGATGAAATATTTTATGTTGATGTAATAACAGCATGATATAGAAGCGCCTACACCCAAGCATATGTTTCAACATGAGTTGAATACTGCAAGTTGAAGTTGTGCCCGCGGAAAGCATGCACAAGTACTGTTACAAAATAAAAAACTATACAAATATATATTAAATAAATCTTGCTATTAACAACATAGACATAAGTTATCGAAAACATATTTCCTATTATTTTACTATTAAATCAAGGTAATGACTTGTGCTGACTCCTGCGGGAAAAGCAAGTGCCGAAGACTACAGGCTGAGGCTGTGCCCGCGGAAAGCATGCACAAGTATTGCCTTTAATACTATTATCTTTAAACACTTGCATTTTTCTTAGGATGGATATATTTATAATCTTTAACTTCGTCTTTCGTTATAATTCGGTTTGATATTTCAAAAGGCTTGTTATAATTCATTTCACTCACTTCTAATGAACCATTGTCATTTTGTTGTTCAATATAAGCTACATGACCATACTCACCTTCAGCAGTCTGTAAAATGCTCCCTACCTTAGGTGATTGATTTACTTTATAGTCACTTTTTTGTGCAAACGATGCCCAATACTTTGCGTCGTTCCAATTTTTCCCTATTTTCATACCATCTTCTCTTACTTTTTCAAAGACGTAGTGCGTGCATTGTCCTTTAGTATACGTATTATATTTCATTGGATCTAATGACCAAAAATGATTTGTTGGCTCAGTCATATCTTGGTTATCTAATCCTTCATATGCAGCGACAACAATAATAATAGCACTTATCGCAAACATCGTACCAAGTCTTTTTTTCATTAATTCACACGACCTTATTATAATTAAATCGAAATTGTATACCATCTGGGCCTGTTAATAATTTGTGAGTAGTTTCAGGGTAATGAAAATCAATAATTGCTAAACCATATGTTCTATTATTTTCAATTCGTTTAATACTTGATAGCCAATTATTAACCACTAAATGTTGGTGATAACCATTAGAGGATAAGTAAAATGCGCCATCTGTTTCTAATGATGATGTTTCAAGTCCGAAATAATTATTATAGTACTGCTTTACTTTGCTTAAATCAATTGATTTTAAATTCAAATATCCAATGACGCTTTCATCTGGAATACCTTGCCATTTTTCATTTGATGTAAACGTTAATAGATTTGGCACGTTAATCGGTTGCGTTTCAAGCACTACTTTTTCATCTTCAAATAACCAGTCTTCAATTGGATTATCAACATAAAATTCTAATCCATTGCCTTCAGGGTCTTCTAAATATAATGAGGTTGTCACATCATGCTCTCCACCATGTACTGGAATACCCGCTTCACTTATTTGAACAAGCAAATCTGCAAGGTCTGTCTTTGCGTGCAACCTAATCGCCAAGTGAAATAATCCTGCTTCTGAATGTAATGGTTCTCTGCCCTGTATAACTTGATTAAAAGTCATAAAATGATTTAAATTACCAATCTCATATTGGATTGTTGAATAAGATTCATTTACTACATTCATACCTATGATGTTTTCATAAAATTGTTTCATTTCATCTTTATCTCTAACATTTAACGTAATGCCATTTACAAAATGTGCGCTTTGACTATGGAACATGTATAACACCTTTCTAAAACTCTAATAAATTCAGTATACTTGAAATCCATTTTTATACATTAAAAAAGCTCATTCAATACTATTATTCTTATTTATTTCTTCATAATTATCTTAGTAGTTCAAACATGAAAAGAGCCTGAGACAAAATACATGTCTCAGACTCAATTATTAATAATTGATGGTACTATGTTTTATACGAGTGTCTTTACAACTTCTTGACAACGCGGACATAAATCATCAAGTTCGCCAACTGAACCGAGTTCTTCACTATAATTCCAACAACGTTGACATTTTTCACCATGTGCGTGTTCAATACGGATATCACCATATTGATAAGCCACACCGTTTTCAACTGATTCCACTACTTCTGCTTGAGAAGTGATGAATAACTGCTGTAAATCAGAGAATTGTTGTAAAAATGATGTTGCATCAAAGTTCTCATTACTGCCAATTATAACTTTAGCTTCTAACGATTTACCAATTACTTTTTCACCACGTGCTCGCTTCTAATGCACGGTTAACGTCATCACGTAAATTCATAAATGTATTCCATCTATCTAAAAATTCACGGTCAACTTCAGTGCGTTCTGGCATACGAGTTAAGTGAATACTTTCTTCTTCAACATGAGGAATATGAGACCACACTTCTTCAGCAGTATGCACTAAGATTGGTGCTAATAGTTTCGTCATATCCACTACAATTTGGTATAACACTGTTTGCATACTACGACGTTTATGAGAATCACGTTCTTCAATATATAAAATATCTTTACCATAATCTAAATAGAAATTACTTAGTTCTACGTTAATAAAGTTTTGAACTTCTTGATAGATGTCTAAGTAGTCATAGTTATCATAATGATCTAAAGTATTTGCTGTAAATTCACGTAGTCTATTTAATAGATATTTATCTACTTCTAATAAATCTGCTTCAGCTAATGCATCGGTAGCAGGGTTATAATCACTCACGTTCCCTAACATAAATCTTAATGTATTTCTGATTTTACGATACACATCAGAAGTTTGTTTTAAGATTTCATCTGAGATACGAACGTCAGCTAAGTAATCAACACTACTTACCCAAAGTCGTGCAATATCTGCACCTTTTTGTTTAACAATTTGATCTGGCACAATCACGTTACCTAATGATTTACTCATTTTTTTACCTGATCCGTCCATAACAAAACCGTGAGATAAGAGCATTTTATATGGTGATTTACCTCTTGTCGCAACAGAAGTTGTGATTGATGAGTTAAACCAACCACGGTATTGGTCACTACCTTCAATGTATAAATCAGCTGGATAAGATAGTTCCGGACGGCCTTCTAAAACGCCTCTGTGAGAAGAACCAGAATCAAACCAAACGTCCATAATATCTGTTTCTTTAGTAAATTCACCATTTGGACTACTTGGGTGTGTAAATCCTTCTGGTAATAAATCTTTTGCATCACGTTCAAACCAAACATTAGAACCAAATGTTTCAAATAAATCTGCAACATGATTAACAGTTTCGTTTGTCATGATGATGTCACCATTTTCAGCATAAAATACTGGTAATGGTACGCCCCATACACGTTGACGTGAAATAACCCATTCACCACGGTCACGGATCATATTGAAGATACGTGTTTTACCCCAATCTACTTTAAAATCAGTTACTTCGATTGCATCTAAGATATCTTGACGTACTTTATCAATAGAAGCAAACCATTGTGGCGTTGCTCTGAAGATAACAGGTTTTTTCGTACGCCAATCATGAGGATAACTATGTGTGATAAATTCTAAATTTAATAAAGCGTCTTTTTCTTTTAACACATCCGTAATTGCTTTATTAGCTTTGTCATAGAACATACCTTCAAATTGACCAGCTTCTTCTGTAAAGACACCTTTATCATCAACTGGGCTAATTACAGGTAATTTGTACTTCTGACCAACGATATAGTCATCTTCACCATGACCAGGCGCTGTATGAACACAACCTGTACCAAGCATCAGTAGTAACATGTAAGCCATTGATAACCAATGAAACACGGTCAACAAATGGATGTTGTGTTTCCACATACTCTAATTCTCTACCTTTAAATTCTTTTTCTAATTCAAGCGTGTTTTCATCCCAGCCTAATGCTTCAACAACATCACTCGCTAAGTCTTTACCGATAATGTATTTTTTACCATTCACATTATATTGACCATAAGTTAAATCAGGATGTACTGTAATCGCTACGTTAGAAGGTAATGTCCATGGTGTTGTTGTCCAAATGATGAATTTTGCATCTGAATCTACAACGCCCTTACCATCTTTAACATCAAATGCTACGTAGATAGAAGCCGAACGTTTATCTTGATATTCTATTTCTGCTTCTGCAAGTGAAGATTCACTTGATGGTGACCAATATACAGGTTTTTTACCTTTATAAATTAATCCTTTGTCTGCCATTTCGCCAAATAAACGAATTTGCGCTGCTTCATATTCTGGTTTTAACGTGATATATGGATTGTCAAAATCACCTTTAACACCTAAACGTTTAAAATCTTTTTTCTGATTTTCAATTTGTTCTAAAGCAAATGCTTCACATTTTTTTCTGAATTCAGCAATAGATAATTCTTTACGTTTAACACCTTTTTTAGTTAGTGCTTGTTCAATAGGTAAACCGTGCGTATCCCAACCTGGGACGTAAGGTGCATAAAACCCACGCATTGATTTATATCTAATCATCATGTCTTTTAAGATTTTATTCAGTGCATGTCCCATATGCAAATTACCATTAGCATATGGTGGGCCATCATGCAAAATGTATGATGGATTCCCTTCATTTTTATCTAACACTTTTTGATAAATGTTTTGAGCTTCCCATTCTTCTTGGATCTTAGGTTCTTTATTTGGTAACCCTCCGCGCATTGGGAAATCTGTTTTTGGCATTAATAACGTTTCTTTATAATCCATTTTATACACTCCTTGTTTCGATTTTCATACTAAATTCAATTCATTCGTACAATAAAAAGAACTCTAAGTTCAATTAACAGGGACGATTAATACCGCGTTACCACCCTGATTAACTCAACTTAGAGTTCTCTCATTGTTCATATATTTTTTTAAAGTAACAGTGATATAAACATCTTACATATGAAAGGCTCTCACTGTCCCTAACTCGCTTTGATATGCAAAAAGATGCTTACGCGTCTGTTATTTATATTAATTACTATTTTTTATCTGTTTCAGTATTTGTAGCCTGAGCGTCTGCTTCTGCAGTACTATCTGCTTCTGCTTTCGCTTTCCTCGCTTTTTCTTCTTCAGTCAAATCATTTTCATGTAAATGATTAATATTCTCTTGAGTTACTTGTTCAGAATCAAGATCATAATTTAATAAATAATCCCAATCTTCGCTTTTTAGTAAATCAAGTTGAGCCTCAACTAACATACGGAAACGTGATCTAAATATTTTTGATTGGCGTTTCATGTCTTCAGTTTGGAATGAAAGACGACGTGCTTTTTCAACTGCATCATTAACGATTTTATTAGCTTCACTTTGTGCTTTAGAAACTGTTGCTTCAGCATCTTTAGTTGCAGCTAATTTTGTTTCTTCCCCAGCTTGTTTCGCATGAATTAAAGCATCACTTACAGATTGATGAACATCTTTATAAGACTGGATGTTTGTATCTTTATCTTCAATGACTTTCTCTAATTGCTTTTTGTCTTCTTTTAAACGTTCAATTTCGTTACTTAGTTGTTCTAAATAGCTTTCAACCTCAGTTGGTTCAAAACCAGTTTTTACGCGTGTAAAGTCTTTGTTTTTTATTTCATTTGGTGTAAAAGGCATGCGTTATCCTCCTTCTATAATACACTATTTTAGCACTGCTTTAAATATCTGAAATAGTGCTTTATGTCTATATTTTCTATTTTTTTATAATCATTTGTATGCATTCTTATTGATTAAAATCTAATTTGATTTGTTTATACGTTAGATAAGTATAACATTATTTGAATAAAGTTTTATACGAAATTCTTACTTTATCTTTTTTAGTTTTACCACCAATATCAGTAATCATTGCTCTACCATAACCTTGGATTGACAATAAGTCACCACTATCAAGTTGAAAATCTGTAGCGTCAATCATTGTATGATTGACCTTGACACGCTTTTTATCAATTAATTGTTTAGCAATTGTACGTGATTTGCGAATCATTTCTTTTAGGATGACATCTAAACGTAAACCACTCACAGTAGTTTCATATGTTTGCCAATGCTCTTTTGATTGTATCATATCTTTTATAGGAATAGAATTAAGTTTAACTGTAGCACCCTTAATTCTATTTAGCTCTAACATAATATAAGATTCCAATTGCTTTGTCAAAGTAAATTGAATTGAGTCATCTACAATAATATCTCCTAATTGTTCTCTTTCTATCCCTAAAGACATAATTGTTCCTAATATATGTTGATGTTGTAGCGTTACAAACTTTTGAGGATAGTCTATTTCAAGCAATACAATTTCAAACAGTTCTTCTTCTGGCACAAAATAATCAGGCGCAACAATGGCCCTTTTGCGTTCTGCATAAGGCCCACCAAAGAATGTCACTTCTAAATCACCATAGCTACCGACTATGACACTCATAATATATTGTCCACGTGGATCTAGAAATGGTGTTAGTATAGGCGCATACTGCTCATTCGCACGATTACACTTATCTATAAGTTGATCTATTAATTCATGTTCTTCTTTTCTAAAATGCTGATAAATATCGATGCTAATCACTCCACATACAAGAGAAAGCACCTCGCGTCATACAACGTTAGGTGCTTCTCATTTATTTTATACATTAGTTATAAGTAAACTTAAATTCTATTCAACGTAAATTTATTTAAGCTAAATTACTCAAAATTAGATTAAAAATACTCGCTAAACCTAATCGGAATAAGTAAAGTACAATTATTGCAACAATTGATGATATATCAATCATACCAATTGGAGGAATAATTTTACGGAACTGTTCTAAAAATGGTTCATAAATTTTAGCCAAAAATTGACCGAATTTATTTTCTCGTGCATTAGGTATCCATGACATAAAGAAATAAACAATCATTCCGTAATAATAAATTTGAACCAAGAATAAAATAAAACTAAATATACTTCCTAATAAACCTATATCCATTTATTATTACCTCTATTCACCTTGGTATTCCATATTTTCTATGTGATCTGTTATACTACCGCCTACTTCTATATTATCTGGAGTACATAAGAATATATCTGATCCTACGCGTTGAATGTCTCCACCGATTGCATAAACTGTACCGCTTAAAAAGTCGATAATACGTTTAGCAGAAACTTTATCAATACGCTGTAAATTAACTAAAGTTGCGCGACGATTTTTGAGTTCGTCTGCAATATCTTGAGTATCTGAAAAAACACGTGGTTCAAATAAACACATTTTAGAACTTTCTTCTGTAAAACCGAATTGATCTTGTTCTTGATTATTCATATTCACAACGTTCCTTGCATTATTTTTTGATGAAGTGTTATTCATTTGATACTTCCTTTCACCTGAGGATTGCTGTAATCTTGATGACTGCTTTTTGGGAACGGATTGTATGGATCTTTGTCGCTCTGTATTTTCATTATTTTTATATTCATTGAAATTCGTTTGAGACTGCGCTTGTTGCTTGTTTTGTTGTCTACCTTGTTCTTCTTCTGGTGCTTCTAATTCGTGATCTTCTTCTTCAACCACGAAAAATCCACTAAATAAATCTTTTAAAGCCACGGGGCTCACTCCTCTTTTCCTACAAGTTTAGTCCCAATTCTCACAAATGACGCACCTTCTTCAGCGACTAAGTGGAAATCATTACTCATTCCCATCGATAACTCAGTACATGGTGCATAATTTAAATTGAGCGCTTTAATCTCATCTCTTTTATTCTTTAATGATTGAAATAAGCTTTTTATATATGACTCGTCATCAGTTAATGGAGCCATAGTCATAAGACCAACTACTTCTAAATTTTCATATTGTTCCAACGTTTCAATAAAAGTATTCACATCTTTCAATGCAACACCTTGTTTAGATTCTTCACCTGAAACATTTACTTGAACAAAACACTTTATTTTGTGTTCCGCCCTTTTGTTAATTTCTTTTGCTAATTTAAGACGATCTAATGCATGAAAGTAATCAATTTCATTAATCACTTCTTTCACCTTTCTTGTCTGTAACGAACCAATAAAGTGCATTACAATATCATCAGGTAAAGCTTCTTTTTTAAGTTGAAATCCTTCTAAACGATTCTCACCGAAATGTCTAATTCCCGCATTATAAGCATCATTAGCTCGGTCTATTGTAACATACTTTGTCACTGCAATCACGTTTGGTAACGTTGAAATATTACCTTTTTCGCAGTATGTTTTTAATTGTTTTTCAATTTGTTCTAAATTCTGTTGTACGTTCAAATCTCTACACCTCTTCATTATTGACCGATAAATGCTAACATGCGGCCAGTATTCCCTTTCTCTACTCTATATGAGAAAAATAAGGATAAATCTTCAGATGTCGCATAGTTGGTAATATAAATATTATCTTTAGGAACACCTGCATTTTCAAGTAATAAAGCATTTGCACGTTTTAAATCAATGCCATGTCTGTCATTGGCTCTTGTCTTAATGTATTCATTTATGTCTATCGGTAATGATTCAAATTTTGCTTTAATATCATCATTAATTTCATAAGTTGTAGAAGTTGCGGGTCCAATAACGATATTCAAATCATTTAAATTAAAATCGATATAGCGGATGACTTCATTCACAATTTGACCGACAGTACCCCTCCAACCAGCATGTGCTAAAGCGATGTAATGATGTTTTTCGCTATAAAAATATATAGGTACACAGTCCGCGTAACACATTGTAAGCAGAAGATCAGATTCATACGTATATAATGCATCTACACCATGTAAAGCATCCGTTAAAATATCAATATTCGTACCTCTATCTTTAGCTGTCACCTCTACAACTTTATTTTCATGCGTTTGTATAGGAAATACCCACTGTTCTCTCGGGTATTGAATTACAGCCGCAAGCTCTTCTTGGTGTTGTGTAACGTGTTGCGGATCATCGTTAATATATCTAGCCATATTAAAAGCTGATTTGGGATAGGGACTCAAACCTTCTTCTCTTGTTGTTATACCCAATTTTACATTATTTAAATGGCTATCCTCATATTTCAATATATGATTATCTTTAATAAATTTATCATGCATACTATGACCCTCCATTAATTAAAACTGCAATTTCCCGCTATGACTTCTTATAGGAGACCCGCGACAATAATTCATTCTAAAATCTCAGACAAATATATGATTAAGTTATACTCATAGATAGCAATAAAATTCAAAAAAGTCATCAGATCTTTGGACCTGATGACATCATTGTATTTATTATTGACTACTTTAAGCTTTAAGCCCTATGTACACAAGGCGAGCTAGTTCGAAAATTAACGTCTAGTTCTTCTTGAACGTCTTTCTTCTCTATTTCTGATAAAGCTTGGAATGTCATCTTCATTTGTAGTATGACTTCTGCCTTCACTAGCACTTTCTGATGGTTGAGAAGTATTTGCTGTATTTGATGCAAATGTATCTTCTTTTGTGCTGTTACTACTTGTTGCACTTGTACCGAAACCAGTATTTGAAGCTTTACGTGCTTGTGATGAAGGTTTATCTTCAAATCCAGTAGCGATAACTGTAACTACAATTTCGTCTTGTAATTCTGGATTAATTACAGTACCGAAAATCATATTTACATCTTCATCTGCTGCATCTTGTACGATATCAGCTGATTCTTGTGCTTCGAAAAGTGATAATGACTCTCCACCAGTAATATTCATAAGTACACCCTGTGCACCAACGATTGAAGTTTCTAATAATGGTGACGAAATCGCCTTTTTAGCTGCTTCTACTGCGCGGTTTTCGCCAGAAGAAACACCAATACCCATTAATGCTGAACCTTGGTTAGACATGATTGTTTTCACATCTGCAAAGTCAAGGTTTACTTCACCTGATACTGCGATTAAATCAGAAATACCTTGAACACCTTGACGTAATACGTTGTCGGCTTCTTTAAATGCTTCCATCATTGGTGTTGATTTATCAACGATATCCAATAATCTGTCGTTAGGAATAACAATTAATGTATCTACAGTTGCTTTCATTGCTTCTACACCAGCTGCTGCTTGTGTTTGACGCTTACGACCTTCAAAACCAAACGGACGTGTAACGACACCTACTGTTAATGCTCCCATTTCTTTAGCAATTTTTGCTACGACTGGTGCGAGCACCAGTACCAGTACCGCCACCCATACCAGCAGTTACGAATACCATATCTGCGCCTTGGATAGCATCTTCGATCTGTTCACGAGATTCTTCTGCAGCTTTTTTACCAATGTCTGGGTTCGCTCCGGCGCCTAGACCACGTGTTAATTTTTCACCAATTTGGATTTTAGCTTCAGCTTTAGACAGGTTTAAAGCTTGTCCATCCGTATTGATTGAAATAAATTCAACATTATTCATACCATGGTCAATCATACGGTTTACAGCGTTATTACCGCCGCCCCCTACACCGATGACTTTCAACGTCGCTAAATGATTAAATCCTTGTTCAAATTCTAACATTTATATTTCCTCCTAGTTTTAATGGCCAATCAATCGAATAGAGATTTCATAAGTTTTTTGAATTTACCTTCTTCTTTGTCTTGAGGTTTACGTTCTTCATCTTGGTTGACGTCTACTTTTTCGTCGTATTCCTCAGGTGCTTCTGGTTCTTCCATTTCAGAAGCTGACGTTTGTGGCTCTTCTTGTTTGTTTGATTTTTTCTTGAACCAGTCAAATCCGCTTGATTTTGTGCTATGTTCTCTTTCATCAGATTCGATGACTTCTTCTTCGAATTCTTCACTGTCATGATTACTAATTGTAACATAATCTAACAATTCGTCGAAAGTAATGCTACTAGAAATTGTTGAAATTGCTGAAGAAAATTCAGGTTTTCTAATACCCATTTGTGATGGTGTATGAATTCTTACTTTTTCACTGACCATATCTTGTAGTAATTCTTTAACTCCTAATAAGTTTGCTGAACCACCAGTAACAACGAAACCGCCGTTAACTTTAGTAAGTCCTAGATCTTGTAATATATCAAATACATTAAAGAAGATATCTTCAACACGTGCTTCAATAATATCTGCTAAATCTTTTTGAGTAAATTGAGCTTCTTCTTCACTATCCACTTGATCCACACTAAATACATCATGATCAGAAGCAGATTCAAAGAAAGCGTGACCATATTGATGTTTAATTTTTTCTGCTGTTTCATAAGATGTGTTTAAGCCTTGCGAAATATCTTCTGTGATATCTCGACCAGCCATCTCTATTGCCTCAGCATCAACAAGCTCACCGCGTTCATAAAATGCAAGTTGTGTAATGTCTTCACCGATATCGATGATACATGTGCCTAGCTCTTTTTCAGTAGCTGATAGCACTGAACCATAGTTATACGCATCTGAATACACATCTAATACATCTACGCCACAAGATTCCACACATTTAATCATATTGATTAAAATTGATTTTTGAATTGCAATAACACCGGCTTCTACTTTCAAACCATGTCTAGCAATTAATTCTTTTGGATCTGAAACTTCATTTTCTCCATCAACAATAAATTTAATTGGGAATGCATTTATAATTTCAGTTTCTGGCACATCATTTTTTTCGCGAATACCTTCAAGCACACTTTCAATATGTGTACCATTCAATTCTGTATCTTCATGAAATTCTATTTCATTTGCTTCATCAAATACTTCAGTTCCGACTATTGGAAGTTTTAAAAATACTTCTTTAATATCAACGCCTGAAGCAATAGAGGCTTTTTTGATTGTATCTTTTATCGCTTGTTTAGCGATATCGAAATCATCAATAAGACCATTTTTAATCCCACTTGTGTAGGTCTGTCCTGTACCTATCACATTTATACCATTGTGAAATTTTTCGCCCACTATCGTTTTAACGCTTGATGAACCAATATCTATACTTACATAATAATGCTCTTCCATAGATAGGCACCTCCTGACAATAACTTATTCAAGTTCACACTATTAACAGTTTACAATACGTTTTGATGCTTGTGAACTATAAACACGTGTATTTGTCGAAATTTTTTAATTATTTTTGTCTGATTCTTTATTTATTTTGTTTAATGCGCTTTGTAACTCGTCTTTTGCGGCATCTGTTTCTGTTGTTTGTTCGTCTACATTTTTGTCACTTGCTGATTTTGTTTCATTACCACCACCATAAGGAATAAATGATGCACCTACTGATAAATCAATATATCCTGACTTTTTCAATTCGCCTGATTCATCACGTTCTAACGATTGAGACATTTGCGGATAATATTTCATTTTATTAGCAATCGTATTGAGATTACCAAGAATTTGAATGTCATCAGATGTGAATAATTTGATTTGATTTTGTAAATTTTCTTGAGGATCATATTTAATTTCTGCAATCATTCCTCTCACATTTGCTGGCATTTTTGCAAGTTCATTAATAATTTTTTCTTTCTCCTCTTTTTCAAATCCTACTAATATGGGTCCATCATCCGTTGCATTACCATCATAGTTTTTCAATTCTGTACCATTTTCTAGAATAGGCACATAATTATCTTTCTTTTTCGTCATTCCAACAATTTGATTTTCAGTGACTTCAACCGTTAATTTGTTAGGCATTTGTTTCGTAATTTTCGCGCTTTTTATCAATTTGTTGTCTTTTAATTTATCCGTCGCTTTTGAAGTGCTATATGTGTACATTCTGGAGTTGTCTTTAACATCAATCGCTTTATTGATTGCACTTTTGGAAACATTATCATTGCCTTTTATTTCCACACTGCTTATCTTACTTAAAGGCGTGAACATATATATAAGAATCAAAATGATAATAAATAACAATACACCAAATACTGAATATTGAATTTGCTTTTGTCGTTTTCGACGTTTTGCTCGTTTTTCTTTTAAGTATTCAGAGTCAAATTCACTTACTTTATTAGTCATTCATTTTCACACCCTTTAAAAAGAAGGTAAGTGCGCTTGGAAACTTTTTATAAATTTATTTCCACGCTCTTCAAAAGTATTGTATTGATCCCAACTTGCACAGGCCGGTGATAAAAGTACAACGTCATTTGGTTCTATAGCGTCTTGTATTTTATCGACTGCATCTTGTACATCAGTCGCCGTTATTACGTATTTGCCCTGACTTTCACCTAGCTTCACAAATTTACTTTGCGTTTCTCCAAATGCGACCATCACCTTGACGTTTTTCATATAAGGAATAAGTTCATCAAAATCGTTACCACGATCTAAACCACCACATAACCAAATAATCGATTGATCAAATGAATTTAATGCAAATTGTGTTGCAAGTGTATTGGTTGCTTTTGAATCATTGTAATATTTATTCGTTTTGTTCGAGCCGATATATTGTAATCTATGTTCAATACCAGAGAATGTTGTAAGACTATCAATGATTGCTCTTACTGATACACCGACTAAAAGTGCGGCTAAAGTCGGCGCAAGTATATTTTCTAAATTATGTTCACCCGGTAAAACTAAATCATCTTTATGAATGATTCTAAATCCTTTGAACACAATAAAACCATCTTTTACATAAATACCATCAACTTCTTGTTGTGTAGAAAAGTAATAGGTTTTGGCACTTAATGATTCCGACTCAATTAAATGACGTTGGTGATAATTACAGATTAAATAATCGTCCTCTGTTTGATTTTTATAAATTTCTTTTTTAGCATTTTGATAGTTCTCTAATGATTCATGATAATCAAGATGTGCCGAGTATATATTTGTGATAATAGCAATATGCGGCTTGTATCGATCTATACCAAGTAGTTGGAATGAAGATAGTTCCGTAACTAAATAATCACTTGCTGTGACCTCTTGAGCTACTTTAGAAGCAACATATCCAATATTCCCTGATACTTTACCTGTTACTCTACTTTTTTGAAACATATCGCCAATTAATGACGTTACTGTAGTTTTACCATTTGTACCTGTGACACCAATAATAGGTGCTTCTGATATCAAATAACTCAATTCAACTTCTGTTAAGATTTTCAAGCCTTTTTCTACAGCGACTTCAAGTAAAGGTACAGTATAGGGTATTCCAGGATTTTTAACTATAATAGGATTACTATCAAGTAAAGACAGCGGATGTTCTCCTCCAATGACTTTAATCCCTCTATTTTCTAAGTCTTTCGCATGTGAGTCTTGGCTTAAATCTTTGCCATCATTAACTATGACATTCGCGCCCAACTTATTTAACAACTTAGTCGCTTCATAACCACTTTTCGCTAAACCAATTACTAATACATTTTTATTTTCTAACCCTGTATATTTCAGCAATTTAATTCACTCCAATCCATAGGCCAATTAGTCCTGAAATCAAGCCTACTGTCCAAAATACCGTAACAACTTTCTTCTCATTCCAACCAACTAATTCGAAATGATGGTGTAATGGTGACATTTTAAAAATTCGTTTGCCTGTTAATTTATAAGATGTAACTTGAATAATTACTGATAAAGTTTCTGCAACAAACACAAAGCCAATAAAAATGAGTGATAATTCTTGGTTTAGCATAATTGAAATTGTGGCAAATATACCACCTAATGCCAAACTACCTGTATCTCCCATAAACACTTTAGCTGGGTTTAAATTGAATGGTAAGAACCCAACTAATGCAAAAATCATAATAATACAGAATAGACCGATAGATGTAGCACCTTGGAAATACGCCATAATTGCATACATAACAAATCCAATTATAGATAAGCCTGTTGCGAGTCCGTCTAAACCATCTGTTAAATTCACTGCGTTAGAGAACCCTACTTGCCAAAACACAATAAATAATACATATGCAATGGATAGTGGTATTTCTGTATTCGTAAATGGAATATGTATTCCTGTAGAAAAATCAGTTAAATTAAACGCTTGGCTCAAAATGAAGAAGATGACTGCTATCGCAATCTGTGCTAAAAATTTTTGTTTACTTGTTAATCCTTCATTGTTCTTTTTCACAACAATGATGTAATCATCTATGAAACCGATTAAGCCAAACCCTATTGTTACAAATAATAGTAAAATTATTGGGTTAGGATTTTCCATAAAAATAATTGCAAGTATCGAAGTTACAATGATACTAATCAGGAAAGTAAGTCCACCCATTGTAGGTGTGCCTGTCTTTTTCATATGACTTTGCGGGCCCTCTTCCCTGATACTTTGCCCAAATTTCATTCTTTTTAACGTTGGTATCAATACTGGGACTAATATAAAAGTGATTAAAAGTGCAATAATTGCGAGTAAATAAACCATATTATGCTCCTTTATATATTTAATTGGATTATTTCTTAGTGCTAAGTGGCTACAATATGTATAGAGGTAAGTAGCTTTACCAGTTATTTAATTAACGTCATACGCTACTAAATACTGACAAGCTACTATTTTTGAATACCTCATAATCATGAAACAAATATTCTAACATGAGTTAAAATTGAAATCAGAAGTTGTGCTAAATAAATTTATTCTTTATCTTCTTTGCTTTCTTCATTGTCTTTAGATTTTGATTCGTCATCAGCTGTTTCTCCATTTATTTCTTCAGAAGACAACGTTACTTCTATCTTATCTTTTTTACTTATCTTTTGACCTTCTGTTATAGATTGCTCAGAAACAAATCCGCTACCTTTGGTAGTTACTTTTGTATTCGTGAGCTTTTCAAATGCAATGACTTCTTCTTTAGTCCAACCGGACATATTTGGCATCGTAACATCGCCATCAGTCAATAATAGCACTCTACTATTAGGCAATACCTCTTTATCTGCAGTAACAGATTGTTTTGTGATTTTCTCACCGTCACCTATAACGATAGGTTCTAGAGATTTACTATTCACTTTGTCTTGTGCTTTTTGTGTTTCTTGACCTTCAACATCTGGCACTTTGCTGTATTTCACATCTGATTTGTCTTTAGAATTTTTATCACCAACATTCAGATATTTCAACGTGTTCTCCATAATTGGTTTAAAGGCCTTACTCACACCACTTTCATATGCTTCTTGATCATTTTTCTGAGCTAAACTCATACCAAGCATAAACAACAACTTCAGGGTCATCTTTTGGTGCATCACCGATAAAGCTTACGAAATATGGATTTTCACCCTCTACGTATCCACCATTATCTGAATCCGCTACTTGTGCTGTTCCGGTTTTACCTTCTATTTCATAACCATCGATTTTATAGTTTTTAGCATTACTCTTTTCGCTGTTAACAACCTTATCCATTTCAGTACGTACTTTTTTAGCCGTATCTTTTTTGATTGGTTTACCAGCGATTTCTTTTTCACCTTTGTAGAAAGTATCATTACTTACAGGATTAGATACACTATCTATAAACCATGGTTTCAACATATTACCTTCATTATAGAACGCTGATTGCGCTTGTAACATTTGTACTGGTGTTACAGTCGTTGATTGACCAAATGCAGATGTTTTTTGTTGTGCTTCATTATCCCATGCGATGTCACCAGTAGCTTCACCATCAAACATACCGTTCGTTGATTCACCGAACCCAAATTTTTCATACCATTCTTTCATCTTATCTGAGCCAACTAAATCTTGTAAATGCATCATTAGGGTGTTTGAAGAATATGTGAAACCAAGTGACATTGGTATCTCTCCCCAACCTACTTTGTTCCAGTCGGAAATTTTCGATCCCATGACTTCTCTTGGTTCTGCCGTATATTTTTTATCTGGTTTAAATTCTCCTTCTTCAATTGCTGCCGCTAAACCAAAGTTTTTAAATGTGGAACCTGGTTCATACGTATTTTGATACAAATCATTCGCCCATTTTTTACCAAAATCTTCGCCAGTTTCTGGGTTAAACGTAGGTCGTTGACTGTATGCAAGAATTTCACCTGAGTCTGCATCCATGACTACAGCAAATAAATCTTTCGGTTTATAATGCTCAACCATTCCATCTAGTGCTTCTTCAACAAAGACTTGAATGTTGGAATCTATAGTTAAATGAACATCATCACCGCGTTGTGGTGTTTTCTCTTTTTTTGTATTTGGCGCAATGTAGCCCCAAATATCATGAATGTAAGATAACGCACCTTTTTGTCCTGATAAATAACTATCGAATATCTTTTCAACGCCCATAGCACCATTTAATTCCCCAGTATCAGGGTCTTTTTGTGCTATGCCAATAAGATGTGACGCAAAGTTACCATTAGGGTAGAAACGTTCAGTTTCTGGATAGAGCGTGACGCCAGGTAGATTCATTTTCTCTATCTTTTCTTTTTCTTGATAGGTTAAATCAGCACCTTTTTGTCCAAATTCAACTTGAAATGCTTTCTTATTATCCAGTCTTTTTTCAATATCTTCCTCAGACATATCTATCACTGTCGCTAATTTCTTCGCAGTTTCTTTTTTGTCTGTAACATGTTTCGGTTTCTCGCTGCCTTCACTCGCTTTTTTATCAACAATAGCAACGACTTTATATCTTTCTACGTCTTCTGCTAGTACTTTTCCATTACGATCATATATTTTTCCACGTTCAGGTTGCTCTTGGCTTTGGACTAAATATTTTTCGTTTGCCTTCATTATTAAATCTTCGCCGGAAGAGTGCCCTGTCAACATAATATATGAGTATCTTAAAACCAACGTAAAAAAGAGCAGTCCAAATCCGAGAACGAGTAGGACTGCCCCTATTTTACTTTGTTTAATTAGAAAGTTCGGTTTTTTAAATCTAATTTTTCGCTTCGCCATTATTACGCACTACCTTTACATTGTCGTTCTTAAGGCTCATTCCTTCGTCTTTTGCCTTATCGTAAATGCGTTCATATGAAGAGTTCTTTTTAATTTCAGATTCTATTGCGCTGTTTTCACTTGATTGTTGTTCGATTTTAGTATCTAAATCTGCAATTTTTCCTCGAGTATCATACGCATCCATTTTTAAAGATAGCATATAAATACTTATTAAAGCAATTACTGTTATAAGTCCTATGTATAACATTTTCTCAAACTTTGTAAGTTGAACTACTACTTTGCGTTTTACGGTTTTGGTTTTAGGTTGCGTTTTAGGTTGTTTCCTCGGTTGTGATTCGGGAATCTGTTGTTCTGATCCATTATAAGGTTGATAAATCTTCTCTACTGCCACTCATCATTCACTCCTTATTTCAATATTTCTGCAACACGTAACTTCGCACTACGCGCACGGTTATTTGTATCTAGATCTTCTTCAGCGGCGGTAATGGGTTTACGGTTAACGCGTTTCAATTTAGGCGTGTACGCTTCAGGTATGACTGGCAATCCCCGTGGAACATCTGGACCTTTTTCATATTCTTGAAACATCTGTTTGCATAATCTATCTTCCAATGAATGGAAAGTTATGACTGAAATTCTACCATCAATTTTTACTGCACCTATCGCTTGTTCTAGTGAATCTTCGAATGAAGATAATTCATCATTCACTGCAATTCTAATTGCTTGGAAAATCCTTTTTGCAGGATGTCCGCCTTTTCGCCTAGCTTTTGCGGGTATACCTTCTTTTATTACATCAACGAGTTCTAACGTTGTTTCGATTGGCTTTTGTTCTCTGTTCTGTTCTATACGACGCGCAATTTGTTTTGAAAATTTTTCTTCGCCATATCGATGAAAGATTCTGACTAATTTTTCAAATTGCCAATCATTTACAACTTCATAAGCTGATAACGATTGTGTTTGATCCATTCGCATGTCTAATTTGGCATCGTTATGATAACTAAACCCACGTTCAGGTACATCCAATTGTGGACTGGACACACCTAAGTCGTAGTAGATGCCATCTACTTTTTCAATATTCAAATCATTTAAAATTTCAGTTAATTCTCTAAAGTTGCTATGGACAAAGGTCACTTTATGTAAGTGTTCTTTCAAAACTTCTTTAGCATTTTCAATCGCTGTTGTATCTTGGTCGATTGCTATAAGCCTACCTTCGTCACCCAATTGATTTAATAAATAGAGGGCATGCCCCGCGCCACCTAATGTACAGTCGACATAGACACCATCTTCTTTAATATTTAAATAATCAATGGTTTCTTTAAGCATAACGCTGACATGATGAAACAAATTTAACTCCTCCTATTAAAAATCAAAATCAATCAGGTCTTCAGCAATATCTTCGAAACTATCTTCAGATTCTTCATAGAAACTGTTCCAAGTTTCTCTATCCCAAATTTCAATACGATTTGAGACACCTATTACTGTACATTCTTTGCTTAAGTTAGCGTATTGTCGCAAGTTTTGCGGAATGTTAATACGCCCTTGTTTATCTAGCTCTACTTCTACGGCTCCCGAGAAGAACATACGCATAAACTTACGTGCGTCCTTTTTAGTCATTGGTAATGTCTTCATCTTCTCTTCGATAATTTGCCATTCATCCAAAGTATAGCCAAACAAACATTTGTCGAGGCCTCGAGTGATTATAAAACGTTCATTTAAGTCATAGCGAAACTTGGAAGGCACTATCATACGTCCTTTTGTATCCAACTGATGCTCGTATTCTCCCATGAACATTTATAATCACCTCACCTTCTCATATATATAATTTACCACATCTCACCACTATCCTCCACTAATTATACAAATATAACCATAATTTCTTATTCAACGTAAAAAAACACCCGATTCATCAAAAAGATGAATCGGGTGCGCCCTTACTGTCTCTAAGGTTTTATTATAATATGATCAAAAGTGTAAGAAAGTGGTGGATAAGTGGAGGGATTGAACACATTCATCCCAAAATCATTCATAATTTGTAAAGGGTTCCATATTCTTTCTTGTAACCCTCCCATTGGATGAAGTGTACCACTTAATACTTTGAAATGTTTCATGCTAATTTCATTTTCTCGTTCAATATTTAATAAATATCTATTTATCAAATAGTCGTATTGCTTTTGATGAATTGAATTATTTTTTTCTAATAATAATGTATTATCATTGTTGCCTTTTACTTCTGCTTTTAGCGATTGATATAGTGTTTCTTGCTGTGCTTTCATTGATTCAATTTGATCAATGAATGTTTGAGATGCTTGTGCTCTAACAAATTTTTGTTTAGCATCTTCAATTCCATTTTCGATAATTTGGTTTTTATCCAGTTGATATTGTGCTATTAATTTTTCAATTCTGTGATTAATATAAGTAATTCGTAAGCGTGGTAAGACGATTGGCATTGAAACATCCAATGTTTTAAACACATCGTTTAATTCGGTCCAATACTTTATTTCACTTGGTCCACCAATAAAGGCAACAGTGTTAAATAACCATTCTTCCATAACAGGTCTTGTTACCACATTATTTGAAAACCTTTCCGGCTCTGAATCTACTATATCTAAAACCTCTTGAAGCGTCATTGTTTTATCTGATTTATTCAAATAGAATTGACCCTCTTTGAATGTCAGTAATTGTCTCATATTATCTTCGTGTAAAAACAAATGCACATTTGTATCTGTTTGAATCATTTGCTCCAAACCACTTGCTGTTGTTTGTGCTTGTGTTTTTCTAAAGGCCGCATCAACATCAAGATGGTTTTCCACAATTTTTCTGATAAACGGTTGCTCTAATCGACGTAGTTCAGGATCATTAGCGTCCAACAATAATAAACCATATGTTTTAAATACTTCATGTAGCAATGCTTTAAACATATCGGACCAACTATCATGTGCATCAATAATATTACGACACATTTCAATTAAAGGTCGTGAATGTTCAGTTTCATTCAGTTGTTGGAAAAATTGATTCAAAGTTTCCTTGAGCTCAGCTTTATCAGGATTATAATGTGAGACACTTGCTTCTGGTGGCTCCATCGTATGATATTTGACTTTATGTAACTTAGCATCTTGATTATTATATGCATAAGTATGATTTACTTCGTCAAAATCATGGTCTTCCCCTGCAATCCAAAACACAGGCACGACATGTTTATTATAATCTTTAGATAGTTGTTGACTTAGTGTAATAATAGAAAATATTTTATGGAATGTATACAAAGGTCCACCAAATAAACCTGCTTGTTGTCCGCCAACAATTACTTTTGCGCCATCACTTAATAATTTAATATTACTTTCTTGTTCCTCAGTCAAAGATAAATCACTCATATAATTTTCAATCACTTGCGTTAATGCAACTTCTCTTCCATTACTTTCACTTAGAAGTCTTTGTTTATAGTTATTCTTATCCATTGCATCTAAATGATAAAACTGAGCTAGTGTTGAATCACTTTGTTTAATTTTTGAAATAAATTGATCTTTTTCGTTAAGTTTCGTAGTCATACAATCCATTCGTAATTCTCCTTATGTTACTCTATTCCTAATCAGTATAAAGTTTATGTACTATATTGACAATTTAACGGCTTAAAATAACCTGTATTTTTTCTTTTTAATTCAATGCACATACTATAATAAACGATTTTTGAAAAATTTTAAAAAAGTGTGTTTATGTATTTGAAATAAGCATTGTATACAGTCTACTTTAACAGTATGTTTCGTGTCGTCATTTTTGTGAAATATCATTAGAAATAAGGTATAATAAAATATAATAGTACAAAGGGGGAAGACGCTATGAGTAACGTAAAACGTCTTGATATAAATTATAAAACAGACGAATTATTCGAAGATTTTAGAAACTTCGGCAACAAAGATTTGTATATGGTTGATGAACTTCGTGGAGAAATGATAGATGCCAGTTCAGATTCACCTTTTTATGGTATTCAAATCGGAGATAGATTAGGCGCAAGAATGGCATTGTATCGTAAAGGCGATGTTGAAGAAGTCTACTTCCCTGATTTCGACGATTACAACGTATTGTGGAAATTAGAAGTATTAAACGACTTTCAGAATCGTGGTTACGGTAAAGAGTTGTTAGATTTTGCAAAAAATCAAGGACTTCCTATTAAAGTCATTGCTCGTAACCAATCTAAAGCATTCTTTATTAAACAAGGATTCAAAGATGTAAATGCAGTAAACAAAGATGGACATGATGTTCTAGTTTGGACACCATAAAAAGAGTACGAAAGATAAAACATATGTCTCAGTTGTTTTATTTTCATTAGCAGTCTGATACTAAATGCATTTGTTTTCAGCTTTAAAAAAACTACGCGTCTACCTTAATGTAGACGCGTAGTTTTTTACGACCGCTTCAACTCTTGGAATCCTGTTTTAGTTATCCGAAAAATAGCGGGGATCCGAAATCCAATTTAATTTCGTATTCCTGCCCCTTTTTTATTTCATATAAATTAATAATTCATTGAGTGATTTTATTGTATAATCTGGTTTGATATTAGTTTCATTTATTTTATTTCTAGGATTAAACCAACACGTGCCAATTTGGGCATTTTTACCACCTAAAATATCTGATGTCATAGAATCTCCGACGATTATGGCATTATCTCGTTTGTCTTCACCAATTTCCTTAAATACATAATCAAAAAATTCAGGCATTGGTTTTTGGTAACCTGTTTGTTCTGAAACAAAAACACCTTTAAATAATTGACCAAACTGTGCCTTCGCAATACGGCGCTCTTGCGTTTCTAACACACCATTCGTCACAATATATAAATCATGATTTTGTTTTAAATACTTTAAAGTTTCAACTGTGTTAGGAAAGAATTTTATTGGTGCTTTCGCTAATTCATCTCTAAATATGTGATCCGCTTCTTTACCATCCACGGTCATTTCATGTAAATCAAAATATACTTCAAATCGCTTACTTAGAACCTCTTCCTTCGTTAACTTATTAATTTGAAAAGCTTCCCAATGCGCTTGATTCACTTTCATAAAGGTTTTTAAATCGTCATGATTAGCGATCAATTTATATTTTTCTGCCATTTTGAAAAATGCATGTGATTCCGCATCATGAAAATCTACGATTGTATCATCAAAATCTATGAGTAGACTTTTAGAATTCATTTTTATTTCCCCTCTTTTTATACATATTCATTAATACAATTGAATATATTTATTGCTTTTATTCACTCAATAACAGTATACACATTTTGAACATACAAAAAAATGGCCAAGGTTATCACCTTGACCACTACTTCCTATTTTAATAATTAGAATCCAAACAATTGACCTAATAATCCGACACCGCTTGATACAATATCTACAATACTAGTCCCTAATTCTACACCATTACCTGATTGTGCTTGCTTGTATAGTATTTGCGATAGCTTCTGCTAATTTAGACATAAAAATCTCTCCTCTATTTATAAGTTTTATAATTTATTTTTACTAGAATCCGAATAATTGTCCTAATAGACCTACACTGCTTGATACGATATCTACAATGCTTGCCCCTAATTTAACTCCGTCTCCTGCAATTCCTGCCTGTACTGTTTCTTTTATTGCGTTAAATAAATCTGACATATTGATTATCTCCTTTAAAGTATTATTTTTTAAAATCTACTTAGATTAAAATCCTAATGCTTGAGAAATTAATGCTGCCCCATTAGAAATGATGTCTAAAACGCCACTTCCAATTTTCATGCCATCTCCTGCAATACCAGCTTGTACTGTATTTTTAATTGCTTCAAATAAACCTTCCATTGTAAACACTCCTTATAAAATAAGATTTGCTCTGACTGAAAATTATGTTTAAAGTGATACTTATAAAATACTTTTTATTTGTGTATCACTTATTATGTATAATATAAGATAATACTTGATTATATTGTTCGAAATTCCTTACTTAATCATAAAATCGCTGTATCTGTTATTTAATTGCTAGTTTGAAACAGTTATGAATCCTTAATTGTATTTCACACAATTAAATAACTTTTCATAATGTTGGTGAATTATTAATTTTTTGTTAGAAAAGCATTGATTTTATCAGAACTTTTTAAAATTAATGTATAATCACAATTAATTTGTAGTATGCTGATATAAATAAATTCAACAGACTATCTGAATAGATTGGGAGGATCATTATGAAAGCAGTGCTTAAAATTAATAACCATCTAAGTTTAAGAGATGCTCAAGCAAGTGACATTGAAGATTATCTCTCAGTCCCTTTTAATGAAGAGCTTTTAAGAATGTATGGCTCTGAAATAAATTCAGAAACTGAAAAGCAACAATCTGGTGCTAAATTATTAATCGCGAAAATTATGGCTAACCCATATGAATGGGTTATTGACTATGACAATTTATTTATTGGACAAGCTCGTTTAACTTTAGATGAAACAAATAATAAAGCTAAGTTTGCAATAGGTATATTTAATCCACAGTTTTGGAATGGAGGAATTGGTACTCAAGTAACACATCAAATTTTGGAATATGCCTTTAATGACTTAGGTCTCCATAAAGTTTATTTAAGAGTCCTTTCATATAATTATAGAGCTATAAATTCTTACAAAAATTCAGGTTTTATAATTGAAGGTAGTGATCGTGAAGGTTCATATATAAATGGAAATTATGAAACCGACTTATATATGAGCATCTTATACGACGAATTTAAAAGTAATTTCATCAATAAAGGTAAACATTAAAAAAGAAGACTCCAAAATTGGAATCTTCTAGTAATCTCTATAAAGTCACTGTTCCTTTTCAATTTAAACCTCTTTAACAAAATTTCTATTTGCGGTTATAAATGTACCATTCATTGTTTTAAGTCGTGGCGTACCCTTTGAAGATGCCACTACTTTTTGAATAGCTACTTTTTCATTAACCTTAAGCTCTGTCAAAGCTTCACCACTAAAGTCCCTATTTTGATATTCCTTACAATCTTTTGTAATCATCACTGTTTCAGGTTTCTCATAAATATATTTATTGGCTTTACTAGTAGCAACACGATAAATAAACTTTTGATTGGCTGTTAACACTAATCCATCCACTGTGATAAGTCTTGGTGTATTCTTTTTAGTATAGCCAATGTCTTTAATTTCTATTATCTCACCTATTTCAACATTAACATCTGCGCGTTCTTTAAACTCCAGATCTTTATATAAATTGACCTTTTTCGCTATACCAATCGTTATTGGATTATAGGTGAAATATTTATTAGGCGCCTCTGTCTTTCCAGTTTTTTTATCATTCACAATAAATTCAGATTTAAAATTTTGTCTATTAAGTTTGAGCGTCTGCGTTGCGTTAGGTAAATTCATGTTAATTGTATACTTCTTATAGTTATCGTGAATTAAATTAATGTTAAAGTCAAAATTGCACTTACTTAAATCTTCAGTTTTTACGTATAATCGATGCTCATCTTCAGAGAATTCAACTTCGATTGCGTTGAGCTCATAATTAATTTCAGTAAGTAACACTTGATTAATTGTAGTTTCTGAAGCTTTATATACTCTTATAACTTCTCTTAATTCATCATCAATAAGATGCGTGCCTTCATAAACAGCGAATAGTTCTTCTTTCATTGGTAAATAATCTTTTACAGATTCAGGCATTAAAAAGTGAATTTGATTATCTTTCACATATCTATCTGCTTTTCCACCTTTTAATAGCATGCCGATAAAGTCAAAAAGTTTCTCATATTCTTTATTTATAAGCATTTGATAAATATTTTTATATTTATCACCAATGATATAATCTTCAACATTTTTATCATGTTCATTTAAAGTATCTATCATTTGTTGAAATAGACTATAGAATACATCTTTATTTTCACTTTTTACAAATCTTCTATTATTAAATAATCTAGAAACGAAATCTACTTCTACAAGTCGACTTAATGATTGAAATTCTGCTGGCTTAGGTATATCCAATTTCAACACTTCTTGTAGAACCAATAAATTAAAATGTGTTTTTTCTATAATATTTGTTTCGCCTACAAGTGATTGATTATATGAATATCTATTCACATGATAAACAGGCGTTGAATTCATAGAAGCTGTTTTACATTTAGAAATTGCATTGATAAAGAACAATTTATCTTCACCAAATTTCATATGCTTGAATTCAATATTATTATCAATAATGATATCTCTTTTAATAATTTTACCTGGTGGTCCTACAGCTCTAAAAATCTTATTAATTTCATATGGTACTAAATTATTTGCAACTTTATATGAAGTAAATCTTCCTAATTTGCTAATTGCTTTATCTGTATGTTTAATACTGTGTCCAAACGCAACATCTGAATTATTCTCTTCAGCTTGGTTTAATAGCGTCGGCAAACCAGTTGAATCTAACCAATCATCTGCATCAAGAAAAGTTATGTATTTTCCATTCGCATTTTTAATGCCTACGTTTCTAGGTTCAGCAGGACTACCCGTGTTCTCTTCTAATTTAATGAGTTTTAAAAAACTATATTTATTTTTATATCCTTCAATTATTTTTAATGAGTTATCACTAGAACAATCGTCTACAAATATCGCTTCAATTTTATCTTCATTAATATTTAATGCCCCAATTGATTCTATACATTCATTAAGAAATAATTCTTTGTTGTACACTGGTACAATGATAGACAGCAATTTTTCCAATTCCTAATTCCCCTTTTAGATGATTTAGTAATCATTATATAGTATAAATGATTACTAAAGTATTTTTTATAAAAAACAATCCCTACTTATTTCTATAAGTCGTTAAATTCTTAAATATGTATAAAAATCGTTCGTTATGTATTTATTAATATTTTAAAAACTACTACCTAAAAATAACATAAAATGGTAATACACAACACTTTAAATGGAATTATTTTAAAATACTTATCATTCAAGTATTTAATGCAATGGAAATTATAATTGAAATACGCATCCCCCTTTATATTTATAGCGTCTATTATTGTTAATTACTTTACAATATCATCTCCATAATTTGTAAAAAATCCTTTCACTCCTATTTGTTTCAAGGACTTATAGTCATTCCCACTGTTTACAGTAAATGCGTGTACTTGCATAGCATTGTTTTCAACACTTTCTATAAGCTTACGATCTATTTTTTTATGCGAAACTCCAACTGCATAACTATAACTACTTATATTTTCTAACATATTATTATCTAATTTGCTTAATTCATTATCATAAATCAATTTGACCAATGGTATGTTTTCATTCTCATTTTTAATTGTTTTCAAAGCTTTATCATCGAACGCTTGTATAACGATGTATTTAGAGTTAAATAACTTTTTATTTTTTAATTTTTCTACCGTAATATGTGCCATATTAGGATTATCTTTAGCGTTTTTTAACTCAATATAGTATTTAACATTGTTACCATATTGATCTAAAACCTCATCAAAAGTTGGAACCTCCAAATTTCGATTTTTCTTATCTCTTAACTTCAACTTTTTTAACTCTTCAATTGTATAGTCTTCTACCTTGCCTTTTCCATTTGTAGTTCTATCTATTGATTCATCATGCATAACGACTAAATTATTATCCTTAGTTATTTGTAGATCCAGTTCCAAATAGTCAATATTCATTTCATGAATCGCTTTATTATATGCTCGGAAAGCTATGTTCCGGTTCATAACCACTAGCACCCCTATGAGCAATAATTAAAGGTTTCTTTTCAGTGCCTTCATACCCTTTAACTTTTGGTATGAATATTATTATAGATACTATAATAATCAGGATGATTCCAGGTAAAACATATGTATAAAATGATTCTCTCTTAATTGACATCGCCCCATTTTGTTTTAAAAAACTATAAAAAATACTTTTTTCTTAATTCTTTAATTATATTGTATTATCTATATATTTAATATACCATATCATACATTTTTACATTCATTTAGTTACATCTATAATAAATAGCCAATACAATGAGACGATTCATAAAAATTTGATTATTTATTTATATTATGGTAATTTATAGATAGAAAAAGGGCAACACACTATACGTGTATCGCCCTAGTGAGCCCGTTAAAAAGACGGTGGCTTTAAAATGATAATTTATATAAAAATAACCATTTAACCGGCCAAAGTTAGAGATGGTTATTTTTTATGTCTTAATTTAACAATTGTAATAACTAAACCTAATAAGGTAACGATGAAAGTACCGAAACCTAACATTAAGTGCGGCGCTTCTACAATTGAAACCACACAAGGCGTCTCCTTTCTAAAGATTTAAATGGCACTTTCATAAGCACCACCTCACTTTATACTGAGATTAGCCACCATCTACCCAACTCGCTCGCTCTAATTTTACTATATTTTTTATTCTACATACTATTACTTTTGTCGCCCTATAGAATTTGATTATATTTTTATATTGTGGTAATTTATAGATAGAAAAAGGGCAACACACCATACGTGTATCGCCCCAATGAGCCCGTTAAAAAGACGGTGACAGATTATTATAAGTTATTTTAAAAACAACCATCTAAACCGCCAAAGTTAGAGATGGTTATTTTTTATAGCTTAATTTAACAATTGTAATAACTAAACCTAACAAGGTAACGATGAACATACCGAAACCTAACATTAAGTGTAGCGCTTCTACAATTGAAACCACACAAGGCGTCTCCATTCTAAAGATTTTAACGGTACTTTCATAAGCACCACCTCATTTTATACTGAGATTAGCCACCATCTATCCAACTTGCTCGCTCTAATTTTACTATATTTTCTAATCACCTGACCATTACTTTTAATGACCTTTTTTCACTGCGTTATGTCAAAATATTTCAAACTGATAAGTATAGGATTAAAAAAAACCCTGTAGCAACTATCTATTTCAACAAGTTTTATAATACCTATCTTATCGAAAGTACAAAACTTTTAGTTACTATACAAAAATCAATGTGTGATTCTAATACAGTAAGTATAAAAACTGAAAATTTATATATAGAGTCTAAAAAATACAAAAATTATCGTAAAAACTAATTGAACCCATCTATTCAATTAGGTGAGTTTAAAATGATATTTGTCTAGTCATAATAGTAAAGAAAAGCACAAAATCACCAAGGAACAACGCCATTATTATTTGTAAAAGTTATATTTTTAATATTTTTACCTTTTTCTACTAAATCAATAACTCTTTTTATACCTACATCAATTGAGTTTGCTCCCATTTGTTTAGCAGTTTCTGGGTCTAGACCTCCAAATTCCGTGGCTACCATTCCAGGATCAACTAAATCTACAGTGATATCATAGCCTTCTTTTTCTAATTCTTTTGATAATTGAATAGAATACATATTTAAAGCTGCTTTTGATGATTGATAACCAGCGACACTTGCACCATATACGATTGATTCCTTATCTAAAGCTGAATTAAGAGACCCCATCATACTAGACATATTAATGATTTTTGCTTCTTTCACTTTTTTGAGTAACGGCAATATTGCTGAAGTTACATTCATAACTCCAAAAACATTAACATCAAACTCATTTTTCACTTTAGTGACATCAAGTTTAGATGGACTTGACGCTTCTAAAGCTATACCCGCATTATTAATTAAAACATCTAAAGAGTTTATTTCTCGAGCCGCATTCTGTACAGAGTTAATATCAGTAACATCTAGTTGAACTGTAGTCACGGACAAGCCTTTTAACTTTAATTCTTTCACAATAGATTGACCATCTTGTAAACTTCTAGCACCTATGATAACATGATACCCTTTCTCCGCTAATACTTTTGAAATTTCTTTTCCCATTCCTCTAGTAGCACCTGTTACTAGTACTTTCTTTGAGTTATCCATACTTTAAAATCCCCTTTTCATATTAACGTTACAAACATTTAATAATTTCCCTTTTGAACTAAATACAAACATTATCGATTTATTGGCTTTCAGACTAAAAACTACCAACTTATTTTGTTTAGATTTGTGTATTCTTATAGTTCTCAATTTCAATGAATTTATCTTTTCTGATATTTTATTTCCACAATATCTTTCAAATTAACCTTACTTAATACTATATCTTCATAAAAATGTAATATTTGTGTGTATGCATCTACTCTGTGCATATAACCTTCTTTAGTTTAAATATAGCCATCAACAAAATATGGTAATTCTATAGATGGATCATGATACATTTTAAATATTAAAGTATCGTTTAAATCGTTCCACTGCTCATCATTTAGTATATATCTATTTTGTTTTGATCTTGTTTAAAGTGATTTAACATTTCATATTGTTCAGGCATTGTAACGAATGGTGCCCACTTAACCATGTCTTGTCCTTTGGGTATACGTGGTTTGAGATATTCTCTAGATAGATTACAGTAGTTAGATTCATATTTATATTCACCAAGTGTGTTTTGGTTCATAATCATATAAGCACCTTATGAACACAATAGAGCTTATGTTTTATTGTGTAAACAAAAATTAAACTTAATACTCTTACGATTACTATTACTTTTGCATTCGTACTTTTTCCTCCTTAAAATAAAAAGCCGACATGACTATGCCGACTTAAACAATTGATAATATTTTTGTATTGTGGTAATTTATAGATAGAAAAAGGACAACACACCATACGTGTATCGCCCAACTGAGCCCGTTAAAAAGACGGTGGCCTCTGTATCTAGTTATAGTATAACCTTCTACTGCCGACCAAAGCGAATAGAAGGTTATTTTTTATGGCTTAATTTAACAATTGTAATAACTAAACCTAATAAGGTAACGATGAAAGTACCGAAACCTAACATTAAGTGCGGCGCTTCTACAATTGAAACCACACAAGGCGTCTCCTTTCTAAAGATTTAAATGGCACTTTCATAAGCACCACCTCACTTTATACTGAGATTAGCCACCATCTATCCAACTTGCTCGCTCTAATTTTACTATATTTTTAATCTATAGACTATTACTTTTGTCGACCTATAGAATTTGATTTAGATAAAATTTATAATTCCAGCCTTTATTTCATTATCTCGTTGCATTATTTAAAATTAAAATATACAATAAAAGTATAAAATACATTAAAATAATTAAGGAATATAAGTTGAATTAAATAGCTGGTCGTATGTTAGTTAATGAAGGACTTAATGTTGGATAAAGATAGCTACTCTTTTCATTAATAAGCAAAATCAAGTTATTAACAATACCATTGCTTTAGTCCTGTTAAATAATGCGGCATTAATTAACAAAGTCGTATTTAATAATAACACTAGAAATTGGTATCTTTTAATCCTTATTATGAGTACATCTATGTAAAAGATAATAACAACTTTAGAGTTATTGGGAGAATTGTTCTTTAATACTCAGCATATTTTATGCTTTAGTATATATTTTAGAAGCAAAGGAGCAACTTAGAATGAAACAACATCAAGAAAAAATATCTCAATCAGAATGGGAAAAATACCAAGCATTTCAGAAGTACACAGCTAGTAAAAAAAGAAAAAATTGGCTTATTGGTTGTGGAGGATCTCTAATTTTAATTGTTTTAATTATTATTGGAATTTCAGCATGTACAGCCATTTTTGTAAATAATGATGAAAAAACAACATCTAGTGATAATAGCGATAGCGATAAAAAACAAATATATAAATTAGGAGAAACTGTTAAAAATGGAAACTTAGAAGTAACAGTTAATAATGTTGAAACTGCTAAACAGGTCGGTCCTTCTATTTTACCTACAACACCTAAAGATACTTTTATCATTGTAGATGTGAAAATTAAGAATAAAGGGAATACTGCTTTAACTATTGATAGTAATATGTTTAAGTTAAAATCAGGTAAAAAATCATTAGAAGCAGATTCTCAAGCTTCTATCTCTGCCAATCAAAGCGAAGATGGATCTATACAAAATTCTTTCTTCCTTGAACAGGTAAATCCAGATAGTATCACAGAAGGAAAAGTAGTTTTTGATGTTTCTTCTGAAATTATTAAAGCTAAAAACAATAAATTAGAAGTCTCTTCTAGTTTCTTCAGTATTAAAAGCGTAATTTTTGATTTGGGTAATATTAAAGAAATCGCAATGAATAATCAAAATGAACAGGAATTAAATAATTCAGTTATGAATATATCTAATGAAAGAAATTCACTAGTCCAAACTACCAACAATAGAACCTTAGATTCTGATATAACCTCTGATAATAACTCACGTAGTCAAGTCGAAAGTCCTACCAAAAAAGAAAACAATAGTTTTAACTCAGAACTTAACTCAGAACTTAACTCACAATCAGAACAAGATAAAAATAAGACTGAAGTAGATGAACGCACAGATAATTTTTATAATCAAGAACTAGATGAAATTAACACATCATGGATTGACGAAGATACTAATTTTTATGATGATTTTCCTCAGTCGAATTATGAAAAAACAGATATGCAATCAAATGAATTAGAATAATATTTAAGGGAAGTTCTTAAATCCCTATATATTTTTATTAAAAAGCACCTAGTGATTTAAATATAAAATTAAATATGCTTGAAATATTTGATATATTATAAGTAACAATTCGTAATAACCATTCCACTTCTCACTCTATAAAGTAACTCATTTCAAATTAAATCCCACTATACCAGATGTTAATTCATCTGGTATTTTTTTGGTCATTTATCGTATCCCTATATATATATTATCTTTTTAGCTCTTTGAAAAAGAACCTAAAAAAGAACCCCGTCGCAACGGAGTTCTTTTTTGAATAATATGTAATTTATTCTCTTAGTGTCCTGGGAGACCAAAGTTAAACTTTAGAGGTTAGACGAAAAGCGCATAACTAAAGCATTTCGCTACCTTTACTTTCGGAGCAAACAGAAAGAAACCGAACTATTTTGACACGTATTTGACACGTGAGCCCATCCACCTATTCATATAAATGAGCGGGTGGGTTGTTTGTTAATATACTTTTTCATATAATTAGTATCAACATAAGAAGAACTCATTTACACGCTTTTCAAAAAAAGAAATTCGGGGGTACATAAATTTGAATAATTTAGGAACTTTATATTTTTTATCAGGGAAAATGGGAGCCGGAAAATCTACTAGATCTAAAGAAATAGAACAAACTGAAAATGCAGTTTTATTGTCTGAAGATGAATGGTTAGAAAAATTATATCCAAATCAAATAAATGATTTTGATGATTACTTAAGTTACTCAAAGTTAATAAAACCATTATTGAAAGAGCACATCCAGCCGAATTTTAAAAGTCGGTAGTAATGTAGTATTAGATTTTCCAGGTAACACTAAAACTCAAAGAAAATGGCTATTAAGTGTAGCTTCAGAAATTAATGCAAATCATCAATTAATTTTTCTCAATATAAGTGATGATAAATGTTTGAAACAAATTAATATAAGACGTAGTGAAGAACCAGAAAGAGAACAATTCGATACTAAAGAAACTTTCGAATATGTTTCTAGTTTCTTCGAACCCCCTGAATTTTCAGAAGGTTTAAATATTATAGAAATCAAATAGTTAACCCCATCTATTCATTTAGGTGGGCTACTTTATATCCACTATATCCTTTAAATTTATCTTACTTAAACTAGTTTCTTCATATAAATAGAGTAATTGTGTATGAACATCTACTTTGTGTATGTAACCTTCTATTGTTTGTATATACCCTTTCACAAAATACCTAACTTCTATCGTCGGATCGTTATACATTTTAAATATCAATGTATCATTTAATATATTTAATTGGTCATCGCTTAATTCGGGCTTTTCTATTTTATTTTGGTCTTGCATATATTCTTTCAAACGCTCATGTTGTTCAGGTATTGTGGAAAATGGTGCCCACTTAACTATGCCACGCCCTTCAGGTATACGTGGATTTAAATATTCACGTGGTATATTACGATAATCGGATTCATATTTATATTCATCTGGTGCATCTTGGTTAACAATCATTTTAATCACCTCATGAATATAATAGAACACTTGTTCGCATTAATCAATTTAATATCTATTTTTCTTAAAACCAATTATAATTAATCGTTACACAAATTCAGACAATCGAGGAGAATACATATGGATTATAAAAAAGAAATTGAAAAAATAGGTTGTAACACAAGAGAAGTAGCTAATCGAGTTGAAAAAGAAAATAATAACCCAATACTCAATGTGTTTTTAAATAAATAAAAACAGCCTATCTAATCAGATAGGCTGATTTATTAAACTTTGTTAAGCGTTCCACGTCGCTTGATAATTAAATACCCCAATTTTCTTATTGGAAACAAATTATAGATAAAAAACTTATATAAATTGTAGTTCATATATCTCTTTATTTTCATAAGTATTAAAACTATCAATATGACCTTTTAATACTACTTCTTGTTTCTTTCTACTCACATTGTGATAATATGTTAGCTTAATATTCATATCTGATTCGTAACCATTATTTTGAATAGTATCATCCAATTCATCGAATACAGTTTTATTAATAGGTAACATATAACTTTCCTTACTAGGTAACATATTTATATATTTCTTCTGAATTACATTATCTTTACCTAACATAACTTCAACAGTTATATTTTTAGCGAGCTCCTCCACCAAGGTTATATAACTTTAAATAATCCTCATGTTCCTCAGTGTTTGAAGTTGTATTTCTTAAATTCAAATTTTCATCTTCATCTTTCTCTAAAAGGATTTGATTAAACCCTAAAGCTGGTATAAAACTAATTTTCATTTGATAAAGTTGAACTGATACCGATACAAAATAAAATAACGCCATAATAAAAGTTCCTAGTGATCCAATTGCTGAAATAATATTTATCATATTAAATCTCCTTTTTTAATTTTTAGGAGACAGTAGTAGGGATTTAATTATAGCATTTAAGGTGACTTTTTTGTACATTTTTAACGTTTCGCCCTATCTTACGTATAAAATCATAAAAAACACCCAGTGACATGTGTGGGTGATTAGCTTAAGTATATATGAAAAAATAGGACTGATTATAGTTAATTCAAATGTTCTTGTACATGTTATTATATTATACCACAAAAAAACACCCACTAGTTGGTGAGTGTTAAGGGGATTATTCGGAAAGTAATTTTTCCATATAGTCATTTTTTATTTCATAAATCACTGGATTGCTCTTCAATTTAATAAATTTATCTTGATGATTTTTTATAACTTCGTTTATTTTATTCCTTGAGAATCCAACAATTTCTTGAAGCTCTTTTAAACTAATTCGTGAATATTTGCTACCGAACACTTTATCTTGCAATAATATAAATAATATCTTGAATTCGTATTTATTAAGTTTCTTAGATTCAAGTGAATTACCTAATCTTGTAATGACTTCAATATTATTTTCAAATGTCTCAATAACACTTTCTTGACCTTCGATAACAATACTTAGCATTTCTTCAATAAAATTAGTTAATTCACCCATATTATAAAAATTAGAAGCATTTTCAAACGCTTTGTAATATTTGTTTTTTTATTATTTACCACATAGGAAAACGTCAATGCTGTAAATGAATCTAAATGGTCATTTAATAATTTGGCTAAAATATATCTTCCTACCCTTCCATTACCATCATAAAATGGATGTAAGTATTCAAACATAAAATGACTTGCCATAATTTTATAAATTTCTGGAGCATTGTAATGTTTAATAAATTCTAATAATAGAGTTAGATATTCAAATATCTCTGCTTCGCTAAATTCGTTTCTATGGATCCATTTTGATTTAGTTTGGTCATATACGCCTATTGATTTTTTTCGAAACATATCTCCGTCTGGTAAATCTTTTTCCTTAATTTCGTCTGAAACCATTGTATCAAATATTCTACGTATATCAGAAATTTTATTAAATTCCATTTCATTGTTTTTCAACATTAAATATTGATTTACAAGTCCATCAAAACGTTTATTAGTACCTTTATGGCTATTGATTGATCTTGCTATTTCTTTCTTTGTACTTCTGATATTCTCTGTTTCGTTAGTGCTCTGCAATTCATTAATTAATAAATGCTTAATATATGCATCATTTGCTATTCCTGGCAAACTTGATGACATTTGTTGGATTTTCGCACTGTTTTTCAAGACAGTTTCAAGTTTCAATACAAGTTCTTTAGTTATAACAAAAAACAATGGATATTTAACATTACGGTGTTGTATTTCATTCTGTATAGGATTTATAACAATATCCGTAACAAAAGAAGAATAATTATTTCTTCGCATTTCGTATTCAGTTTCCATATTGTCCCAACCATACATATGAAATAGCTTTTTTAAAGGTTTATAATCCATAACACCACTCCTTATTCATCATATATTTAAATATGATGTCTATAATAAATAATTATAACTTATAAACAATATATATGGAAGTGGTATTATTTATAACAAAAATAGGGAAAGCACATGAGTGCCTACCCTACAAATATTAAAACGTAGCTACAATATGCCTAACAACAATTGTAAATATACATTACCACATTATATTATTTATTAAACAAAAAAATAACCACCCCGAAGGGTGGTTGTAATTAGAAATAAAATTTGATAGTTGTTAAACCATCTATTTCTAGGTTAACACAAAATACTACATGGACAGAGTAGTATTTTCACATAACAAAAGGAAGCGTTGGAATGTTACACTTCTATAATATTATTTCCCATTTTATTTATATTCAAACGTTATAAAGGCAAATAAAAAAGACACCTCTTAAAGAGATGCCATAATAACACTTGGTGGGTAAATTTATGACAGAAAATACCTATTACACATATTATCAAAATATTTTGTATACTACAACCAATAATAAAAAGCCACCTCAATAAGAGATGACCTACAGTGGTTAGAATGTTTGTAAATATTTTTGGCACAAAATATCTAAGTCAACGATATCATCTATTTCCACACAATGCTACCCCAATACTTTTCATACTTAATTCTTTCTTGTTTATCTGTAATCTTACATACAGCTAAATAGAAATAACCAGCATTAGGATTAGTAGGATATTTAAACTTAATCCACCAATATCCATCCTTTTTAGTAACACTCACAAAGTCTACCCATTCATTCGCATAAATCCATGAACTAGTATCAACAATCTCTCCACTTAAACTAGGAGTACGCCTTACTTTAATAGTTGTGTTAGCAGTAAAACGCCCTGCCCAATTCCATGTTATTTTCTGGGGAACTTTAAAATTAGGGCGCACAAAGTACATATTAGGATCATAAGGATGTGTACGTTGAGTTACAGTTTCCCAACCTGTGCCCCCTTGTTCTGGACCTTCTGTCCAACCGCCACCTAACCAATTCTGTTCTAAGATAGTTAGTTGATTTAAAGTAGCTGAAATGACATAACCTACATGACCCGCACCATCTCCAAATGTATATGGGAAAATAACCATATCACCAGGTTGAGCCAAAAAGTCTAGCGTATTTTTATAAACTGTAGCTTTGTCTTTCAACATTTCTTTATTATCTATGTGTATATCTTTGGCGTAATCCCCTTGTAAAGATGTACCAGGAAATAGTTTGACCCACCCTGCGTTTGCATAATCATAGCATTGATAACCATACCAACAATCAAAATCATATTGCTTACCTATTGTATTATTTAGCCAAACTAAAAATTCATTTTTTGTCATTTCTGCATTTGCCATTATATTACCTCCAATTAAATTAAAAAGCCGACACAATGTGCCGACTTAATTCATATTTATTTCCAAGTGATAGTTCCCCAGTATTTTTCATTCTTAATTTTTTCTTGTGGATCAGTAATTCGACATACTGCACAATAGAAATAATCATCGCTTGAACCTGGTGCTACGTATTTAAAACGAATCCACCAGTAACCATCAGCTTTTATAATTTGGTCAAATGGAACATAATCGTTTTTATCATATAACCATGAGTTTTTATCGACTAATGTTCCACTTGTAGTTGGTGATTTACGTACTTTAATCCCTTTATCATTTGTAGGTTGTGGGTAATAAGTACCTGCCCAATTCCACTTCGTTTTTTCATTTGGTAATTCAACTTTTTTATAATACTTAGCTACGATATTATCTAAATTAGATGTAGCTCTACTATATCCAGCTGCTTGTAAAACGTTACCAGGGTCTTGTTTATCTGCTTGGATATCTTGGTGTCCTGGCATCTCAGTTTTATAATCAATATCCCAATATTCAGCTAAGTAAGCTAATACGCGCGCCCCATTATCTAATGCTTTTTGTGAGCGTGTTTTATTTGTGAAATAGCAAATCTCAATGCCTGCGAGCACCATCATTTGCATTTACGCCATACCATGCATTGTCAGTTGGTGTACTTGGTAATACGTGATAAGCTACTTCATCTACAGGAATACAAATAATCGCTTCTTTTTCATCTACAAAAATATGCGCTGACGCAATACCTTGTTGAATGTTATGCGTATTTTCGTAATAATCTACATTATTCTGTGCTGTTGAATTTGGGTTCCCTGTATCATGGGCTACTAAAAATTCCGGTTTACCTTTTCTTAATTTCTTACCTGGGCGTCTTGTTCCTATTGTTAATAATTGGTATCTAACTGATACACCATTCCATGTTTCTGCCATATTAAATGACCTCCTAATATAATTTATGGCCATGACTACTCTGTCATGACCACATGTAATTATTGATTTGATTGTTTATTATTTTTATTTTTGAACGTTTCCCAAATACCTGTTGCCATTAAGCCACTAATTAACCCAGCTAGTAATCGACCAGCTATTGATAACTCTGTGACGATTTCAGGTATAAATATTGTGATGCCACCTATGACTATTCCAATTACCATTGAAACAATCGGTATAAAGTTCTTAGGTATTGTCTTCGTTCTTTTGATAACTTCTGTTAATGCGATTGTGATAACTGAGATAATCCCAGCAAATGCGATAATTTGTTCCATATAAAAACCTCCGTTAATTTAAAATAAAAAGCCGACTCAATGAGACGACTTAGTTGTTATTATCTTGTTTGTCATAAAATCTATTTTCAAAGTTTTCAAAACGTGAATTTAAAGTGTCAATCTTTGAACTAATTTGCAATATTATTTTAATTTCTTCTCTTTGTTGTCTTTGTTCGTCTTTCACTTCTTTAATATCTTCAGTATTTCTCGTCACTTCGGATTCAATTCGAGTAATACGATTTTCATTATCTTTCTTATCCTTACTTATCTTCCATGCAAAAGTCGCTATCGCTATAGCAATAGGCAGAACAGAGAAAATAAACCAAGTTGTTAATTCATTTTCATTCAACGTTGAACCCCCGCTTGTTATTCGTCGTTATAGTCTTGCTGATTTTTGTATGCCTCTAGCTCTCTGTAGGTTAGTTCTAAATCAGCCTGTAATTTAGTGCTACGTTGAATTTCTTCAAATAACCTACTTTGTAATACTGCTTTTTCGATATCTTCTTGATTATTGTTGTTCATTTATAATTACCTCCAATTTGTCATTTCTTTCAATTTGTTCTTTTAATGCTTTGCCTATGGTGGAAACTAGCTCATACATAGTCAATGAGTCACCATCTTGCGTGAGATGCTCAGGCGTTTCTCTTTCAAGAATGACCCCGTGACTTTTTTGAGTTACACCCTCCTCTATATCAGTTTTATAGTTATACTCATAAAACTCGGTATTCCTCAACATCTGTGTAGCGTCTGCGTTCCACGGCTCTATATTCGTTTTATATTTCTCAGAAGAATTCGACCTGTTTTCACCGTATAAAATTGATGCTCTTAAAGGCTTATAGCCATTGGTCAATAGATTATTAGTTACACGCACTTCACCTGTTGATGTACCTAAATATAGGTTGTAATCACCATTCACTCGAATAGAGTTAGCTTGAATTTTATCAGCCTGAATATCTTTATAGTTAGGATAGCCGTTGTTATAACCTCTTTTATCTGTAACTCGCAAAGCACCATCTACACAAGCGTAAACGTTCGTATTCTTGGCCAACCAATCCCCCTGAAAGCCCGCGCCGTAAAAGTAGCCACTGCCCATATCACCATTCTCGTTAGTGGCGTAAATTACTGGTAGCTCTTTGCTGAATCTGATACCTGACCCCATTCGAGTACCTGAGCCGGTCAAGTTACCATATAGCAACGCGCCGTCAGTCGCTAGTGCGCTTGGATTGTCCTTAACGTAAAATTGAAACTCATTTACGCCCATACGCGTTGATGTGAAAGGCCTCATATAAACTGAGTATTTGTTACTGCCTATGTTGACCGTATCATCTGCCTCAATGACCATTCTGTTTGCGTCTGACCTCAATGCCACTACACCTAAACCTGATTGCGGCGTCACACCACGCGCGCCACTGTCGTATGTGTAATCGAAAAACTCGAGTGTTCCTGACGCGTCGTGAGCATTACCGTCAATGTAGGTTGATATACCAAAGTCTGATACATAAATAGAGCGATTTTCATTATTATTTCTGAAACGTAAATGTCCATCTTTGAAACGGGTATACACGCCGTTTGTAGTAACATTGCCTTGCCAATCTCTTGTATAAGTACCGTATAGCGTCATTTCATCATTTTTCATAGTGATGTATTTGTCGCCATCGCCTCCGACCACATTGACAAGGTTAGCGTCTAATGTTCCACCTCTAATGTAATCAGCATTTAAGGAGCCGGCTGTAATCAAGTCAGCGTTTATCTGACCGCGTGTAATCGCGTTGTGGAACGTTTGGCCACCGTCCTTACTGACACCTAAACCACTTGAGTTTAGCAACGTCACATAGTTAGGATTGTCTTTATCCACGGCCATGATGCCTTGTTCGCTGAACGACAACTCACTTGCTGTATCCATTAACATTTGAGTTGACTCTTTGATTGCTGCAGGCAGCACTGATTCTTTTATTTTCGTACGGCCTGCCATCAAATCATTAATCGCTGACACTGCACCGGATTGATCTTTTTTATATCTGACTTCACGTCTAGGGTCGCCTACGACGATTGTCTGCTTAATGATTTTATGGTGAGCGTCACGCGTTGTTTTGATTTCTTGGATTCTTAACACTCGATTAAAATTGATAGTATCATCAATAACCGGAATCTCGTCACCAATCTCAGGTCTGCGCGAAAGGGTAATTATGTCCTAACGTTACGAAATCAAGCTCAATACTCATCTTGAGTGACTGCTCAACTTGTTTCTCAAGCATTTCGTCCATAAGTTCTTTATCTGTCACACGCCCGTCAGTAACTGGAGGCGCCTCTCTAACACCGAATAACTCAATCATTGGGCTAGATTTACCTTTCGGATATTCCCTCACATGATTGGCAGCATGAATGTTATCCGCACCGTCGTAATCAAAAAAGCCTCGAGCGTAAGTATAGAAACTTGTTGCGTCCTCCTCAAAACTTATATCGTTAGCGTTTAGCTTTTTAGAAATATAGTAAGCCGGACGACGCGAAATGCGCGCGCCCAACTTGAAAGTTTTTGAGGTTGGCTCATATTGAAATTCAAAACCATAACGCTCTAACCAATTTAGGAACATTTCAAAACGTGACTGGCCATCGCCTGCGTTTTCCCACTCTTTAGCATATACGCCCTCTAGCGAGCACATAACTGTAAGGTGTATCATCAAATATCAAGTTTAAGAAGTCTACGCCTGTACGGCTCCCTGTGATGTTCTCGTATACCCTGTGAGTTTCTAAATAGTCGAATTGCTCCTCTTTAGCTGTAACCTCGATATATTGTTTATGCTTAGTAGCTCTACGCTTAGCAATAACTACAACGTAAGCCTGTGATTCAGCCTGCCCTGTCACATTCTCAACACGCCACAATTTAGATATATCATTGATGAAGTGTGACGTTTGATCATTCTCAATCACATTAAATGTGAGCATACCGTCGCTGTTCATTCTGACAGTGTGGTTGGTTACTGTTTCCACTGGGTAGGCGTTACCGTCTAGGTCTTTAAGAATTAAAGCCATGTAATGCACCTCTTAACTGTATTTTTAAACTGTATCGACAATAGGCTTAAAGTTAGGGTTTTCTGATATAACATCATTTTTATAAAGAAAATAGCCTTTTTGAAAATCAGTCATAAAGTTCTCAGGCGCCACTTCGTAAGATACGAAAATACCATCGTCACCAACACCGCCCACAATTGCGAATGAAGTAATTTCATCATTCTCATTAATTCTAATGTTTAGCATGTCATTAACAACGCCGTCTGTGTCCATCTCCATTATTTAACACCTACAATCTTTGTGATACTTGCTGTCGCTGATTCTGCTGACTCATCTGTGTGGATTCTATAGAATAAGCTATTAAATATCTCATATTCCGTCGGTGTAGCACCTTGATGGCACTCTATCTCATACAACATGGCGCCGTCAGCACCTGCGAAAATACTTAAATCCTTAGCGAAAAAATGCCCGTCAATGTAAGGAGCAGCGGGGCTGATATATGTTCCGTCGCCATTTGTGCCATACACCACGAGGTATGTGTATTTTGACGGGTCATCATTTAAATTAAATTTTGAGCCGACACCTGATACTCCGCCCTCATACAGTATTATTTGAGACCCCTCTACCGGTTCCCAATCGCTCCACGTGTCATACAGTCTTTTAACAAATTTCTGTGTAGAGTTGTAAGGTCTGAACTCAATGCGTCTTAGCCCTGAATATGAATCTCTTTCTTCGACTGTTGTGAAACCTGCTGAGGAGGACGCCATTTCTATCGGTGTGCTTGTTGTGTAAAATCTACCGTTGGGCAGGCTGTGCGGCTGTTCAATATCATTATTTAGGCCAATAGTTTCACTTGCGCCTTTTTCATCTGTAAGCTTGTACTTTTGCCAATTAGATGTGTCGGTATTGTTGAAATCCTCAAGGGCTGTGATAGCTGCCTGTTTAGCACTGTCCACCTCAGCAAGTGCGGTATCTTGTTTGCTAGTAAGCTTATCCATTGAGTCGTTAAATAATGCTGTCAGCTCTGAGGCTTGTGTTGACATTTCATCACGAATAGCGCCTATGTTACTCTCAGCCTCTGTCTGCGTTTGGTTAATAGAATCATTAGCACTTTGTTTCGTCTGAGTAATACTCGCCTCAGATTGCGTCTGTGTACTTTGTATAGAGTCAATGGCTGAGGTCTTAGTATTCTGTACCTCAGTAGTGATACTCTGTATCTGCTTTTCATAAGCGGCAACGATTGCGGCTAGCTCATCTTTGAAAGGCTCGAACGGGTCGAGGTCTATCTCGCTGAAAGGTTGCCACTCACCATTTACAAAGACATAAACACGCTGCTCGTCAATGACTGTAATGAGTGACTTGTCAGCCGCCTCACTTGGCAGCTCAGCCGCTGTCTGTACTGGCTCAAGCATTTTCATCGTGTTGGCGTCTTTGATTTCTTCCCACATATCCTCGCTGATACGTCTGTCAGTTTCATCAATCAGCCCGTATAACTCATCATAGTTTTCGTTATGGTTTTCAAGGTTTTTCAGGTCTAATGGTGTTGTAATTTCTTTTCTTGCCATATTGTCTGACCTCCTATAGATAGTAAAAACGACACTCGACCTCAATTGTCAGGTCATACGTGCCGTTAAACATTAATTTATTTAATCCCTCTTGTAACTCGGGTATTTTGTAATTTGTTGCATTTAAGATACTTAAGCCATTATTGAAATAACCACCCGTTTCATAAGTGATAATGTCACCTGCGCTGATATTGGCTTTTGGGCCATCAAGGTGTATGTCAGTGTCGTTAAAACCAAATTTCAAAGTGTCGTCTAAGTCTTGATTGAATTTAAGCCTTAAAATTAAATGTTGATTAAATTGGTCAATAGGTACATCACCAAAATTGAATACTTCGAATGACTGCCCTGCGCTCACATCAAAGGTGTATTGTCTGGTTGCAGGGTCATTGTTTAGCCCCATGCCATAAGACCAAATAGGGTTTTCCGTATAGTGTAATCCGTCACGCTCTAAATCTGTTGATGTGCCAATACTTTCAGCAAATGGCAGCTCTGTCGTATGAAACGTTAGCTCGCCTTTGCCTTTAGAGGTATGAGCTGATTGCTCTATCTCAGTAGCGCCTGAAAGCCTTACAAGGTAGCGTTTTCCTGTGCTGACCTCGTTCTCTGATTGCGTTTCGTCGAATACTGTATCTCTACCGTACTGATCTTGGGATACTGCATTTGAGTTCTTCACATCTTTGAATGTATAGCCTGCTATTTGCGGCCTGCGTAATTCCTGAATGTAATAAGATTCAGTGCTGGTTGTGAGTTTATAAATTAAATCTCTGAAAAGTGGATAAGAGGCCAAATTCTGACCTTGAAATGAAAAAGGCACGGTTATTTCGCGCCCTTTGTATGTTGCGCCCATGTCAAAAGCACCGTTTAGGCCTTGAATGTCACGGGTTTGTTCCTCCATTTCAATACCACTAATCACAACGTCAGTGACGTCCACACCGTACTCACCTAGTGTGAATGATTCGCCATTCTGTCTTGTGATTTTTAGGTCGATAAGTCATACCTCCTAACTAAAATGATAGTACCTCGCCATCGCGTGCGTTTACGCCGTTTACCTTAGCTGTTAGAACTTCATCATCTGTATCAAGCTGTATACGTAAGTTCATTGTGCTTGGCTCGGCCTTAACTCTCGTCGAGTGGCTAGCTGTTACGTGTCCTCGGTTAGATAGGTTGTTCAATTCGCGATTGATACCTTGAACCATAGGGCGTGCTTGCAAGTCAGGTCTGAATCCTTGTGTCATTTGTTGTGCAATTCTTCCTGTATCGCGAACAACTTTCTTGCCGCGGTCGTTTAAGCCTATCTGCATACCTTGCATTGTGTATTGTCCGATTTCTTTAAACACTTTAGACGGTGAATGTATGCCTAGTAATGACTTAGCGCACTGCAACTGCGTCGCCTACAACGCCTTTAGCTGCACTTATCAATTTACCGGCCATCTGTTTAACACCGTTTATCATGCCTTGAATCAAGTAAACACCTGCTGACACCATGTCGCCAACGAATGACTTGGCCGCACTCACTGCGTTTGATACGCCTGATGTCACTGCACTGACCACACTGCTAAATCCTGATACGACGGCGCTGATAATGCCGCTCATAGCTGATGAGATAGCACTTAGAACATTATTCCAACCGTTTGACACTGTGCTGACGATATTTGAAATGAATGAGCTGATTGTGCTGACGATAGATGACCATATGCTCGAAACCGTTGAGGCTATTGAGCTTAGGATTGATGAAATCGTACTCATCACGTTATTCCAACCGCTCGAAACCGTACTGACGATATTAGATATAAAGGACGAAATCGCACTCACGATTGACGACCAAATACTCGAAACCGTTGAGGATATTGAGCTAAAGATTGATGATGTCGTGCTTGAAATGCTCGACCATGCCGAACTAACAAAACTGACAATACTATCAACAATTGAGCTTATAGTATCAACGATAGACCCCCATATGGAGGACGCTATGACCACCAATGATGACCACATGGACGACGCTGTGCTGACAATTGACGACCATATGGACGACAATATGCCAACGAGTCCTTGAACTACGGACTGTATTCCGGAAACAATACTCTGCCAAATACTAGACGCCTGACCTTTGAGCGCGTTCCACGCTGTGACGGCGTTTTGCTTGATTGAGTCCCACAAATTCGATAGCCATTCTTTTAAAATATTAAAAATATTCTTAGCTGCCTCAACGATAGCCTGCCAAATATTCTCGCCTGCTGATTTGATAGTCTGCCACGCGCCTGACCAATCGCCTGATAAGACTTGAAGTAGCGCCGTTATAGTGCTGACGACGACCTCCATTGCGACTGTGATGACTAGTTTGATAAGCTCCCACGCAACCTGCGTCGCTGCCTTGATGGTATTCCACGCCTGCTGCACGATTGGTGAAATTAAATTTACCGCTGTTTCCACTACTGAAACTATATCGTTCCACGTTTGTTGGAAAATCGGAACTAAAGGCGCTACAATTTCTTGAATTCTAGTGATGAGCTGAGATATAAATTGAATGATTGCTTGAACGGCTTGCATCACTGCCTGCTTAATTGCCTCCCATGCTCGCAATCATTTGCGTTCTTAATTGCTCTGAGCTGTTCCATAATGCAACGAAAAAGCCTATCAAAGCGACGACTACGCCAATAACTGCCCACACTGGAGCCGTCACTGCGCCAAATGCACCTGCAAGGGCTGATAACGCACCCTGAACTAATGTGCCTATACCTAGAAAAATAGAAAATTGAGAAACTAACGGAATGATCACCTGTATCACGAACTGGATTGCAGGCCATAATGCCATGAACATGCCCGCAAGTGATGCCACAACACCGATTAATATTCCGACTATAGGGTGAGTCGCTGTCAATTGTGCAAGCCACTCAGCAAATGCGTTTGCGACTTGTAGCACCTTAGCCCCTAGTGGAGCCAACGCTATGCCTATGTTGACTAATACGCTTATGATATTGCCTATCAAGCTGATAAGAATTGGCCCATTTTCTTGCACGTATTTCACGAATTGTTGGAAACCGTCCGACTCAGCGATAGTGGCGCTCCATTGCTCGAATCTGTTTGCCATTTGTGCCAATGACTCAAATATTACTTGTGAGTTAGGTGCAAATGCTTTCATCAAGTTGAAGATGCCTCTAAATGTTGAACCGAATATCTCACCTATGAGAGGTAAGTTCGTTTTTACATAGTCCGTGAAATCCTGAATGGCTGTGCTGCCCTCAACACTAGTTGCCCACTCATTGAATGATTTGCCCATGTTCTCGAAACCTTTAGACACCCATTCAGTCAGTGGTGCAAGGTTGGTAATTAAAGCAATTAAACCACTACCAAAGTTGCCTGCTGCACTTAGCATATTGTTGAAGATTCGCACGCCTGTAGTTCCCATCATGTCAAAGAAGTCTGTCGCCACTTGTGAGTTTTTAGCCCAATTCAAAGTAGCTTTACTTGCTGATTCCATGCCTTGAGCCACACCATCAAGAAAAGGCGTAAGCCCTGCAAGTGCGACCTTTGCCGTATTCACTGCATTGGCTAGCGTGTTGAATATCTCTGACTGATTCTGAGCGACAACACCCTGCCATGCTGATTTGAGGCTATTTACTGCTGAGCGGTAGCTTTCGACCTCACTCGTCACTGCAAGTGTGCCGTCCTCGACCATCTGCAATGCGCTCATCGCCATTGCTCCGAATCCCACAACACCTGCGCCTGCTGTAGCGAACGCGCCAACCATTCCGATTGCTCCGCCGCCTACTACTGCCGTTGCGTTGAGTACGGCCATAAGTGCAGGTACAACTGCGGCAATTGCAGGAACTAATGCTGTGATGCCTGAAAGCATCGAGCCTTTGAACACGTTACCTGCTACAGTTCCAACCGTTCTGATATTGCCTGCTATTGTACTTAATGTACTTTTAAAGTTATTCATTGCTCGCTGTAATAGACCTAAAAGCACTGAGTGCGGGTCTGCTGTCTACGTCTAGCCGTGTACGGTGTTTGTTCGGAATTGATTTCAACATGGCTTTGAAACGAGCAATTTTAGCTGATGCTCGCTGAGCTGTTCACGTCTAGTGTCGACTTAGCTCTCATGCGGCTGAATGAGTCCATTGTGTTGCTTGTCTGCTCTCATCTTGGCTCTAAATCCTGACGTGTCAGCATCGACCTCTGTGTCTTTCATACTCTCAGTAGAGGCTTTGAAACGTTCAGCTATACGTTTAGCCTTATTAAAGGCGTTTCTGAATTTTGAGGTTTTAGCATCAATACTTGTACTAATCTTATAATCTGCCATGAATTCCCTCCTCTACTTTGATTTATTGTGATTTCTGATTTGTCTCAACACATCAATTGGCGGCTTGTCATCTTCTTGCTTGTCTGAGTCGCCCATCTGAACGGATTCACCTCTGTTGAGTCTTTCGAGGTTTTCCTTATAGTTGATAATGTCGTCTGCACCGTTATATTTGAATTCGTTCTCGCCTTTTTTGCCGCCTTTTTTCTTTTGCTCAGCTTTAGCATCACGAATCGCAAAGGCTAAACGGTAAATGTCATATTCTTCCTTGAGCATTTCGTATTCTCGGGCGTACATGCGATAGTTGAATTCAGTCAGTGTCATGACCTCTATTTCTTTCAGATCATATATGCCTAGCTCACTCATGCACAACACGATAACGCGGTCATAAGTGAGCGGCGGCTGCTTTTCTATTTCTTGGCTTTCTTCACTTCTCTGTATTCTTCCGGTACGAGGTTTCGGGTCATAGGTCGCTTTCCCAACTCCGTGATAACTTGTTCGGCAAACTCATCGAAACCTTGTTCGTCAGCGATTTCGTCCAATACTGCTGAGATTTCTTCGTCTGATTTAGGGGCTTTCTTGTTATGAGAAGTTGCGGCAATAATTGTGTGACCAATTGCCACTGGGTTGCCGTCTTGCAAGTTAGGTATTAACATTTGAATACCTTGACCAATGCTCATCTGTTCCATTTCCATGCCTAGTTTCTTATCAACGTCGTTCATAAATTTAAAGCCGAATGATAGCTCGATATCTTTGCCGTTATGTTTAATTTCCATATTGTGAATACCTCCGATTTTTTATAAAGAAAAAGACGGGCTATTTGCCCGCCTATGATGTTTTTCCGTCCCCTATTCAGCCGAAATCTGTACACTATTTTGAGTAGTTACTGTTTCAACATTTTGGGGCGTACTAGGGTGTAGTCTGTTCTGTGCCATCGCCTGTGCTGTCGTCAGGTTGAGGGATTGATACAAGACCATCGTCTGCAACGTCCTCAGCTGTAGTGTCATGGAATCCGTAAGCTGTTTTATTTTCTTCAACGATTGTTGGTAGCGTTGCATAGCCGCGTACTTTCTTAGCGTAAACTGCAAATTCAGTCTCGAATTCTGCAATAGAGTCAGCCTCATTTGTACGTGTAATGCTGTTCCATGTACCTTGACGGTATTCAGCTTTATACTGCCCTTGTTCATTTTTAACTTTTTTATTAATAACCCATAGCTCGTATGCCTCGCCATCTTCGGCGAGCATCTTCAATCTCGTCACTTAACTCGTCATCAACGTCCATATAAGATGTGATAGTTACAGTTGACTCTAATGTGCCGCCTGAGCTAACCGAGCCGTCAATTGTTGCCTCTTGGTCTGAGTCGCGTTCTGTTTCACGCTCAAGCTCAGTAATCCACATGATTTTATTTGCCTCTACGGCCTCGCCTGCTTTACGAACTAATGCAAGTTCGTCAGTACCTTGTTTAATTGCCATAATGTCATGACCTCCTGATTGAAATATAAAAAGGCACACCTGCTATGAGGCACGCCTAGAGTGTTTGAAATTCTGAATCAATGATGCTGTGCTTGCAAATGTGTGTTTGTCGTATCGTCATTTATGTCATTTGTATTGATGCTGTCCAATGAAACATGATAGGAGGGTAGCTGCTCAGTTTTCATGAGAATATCTTGAATCTGAATATAAAGCCTGTCATGCGTCTGTAGATCGTCCGCGTCGCTCCATAAGTGAATACGTGCTTTTGGCTCACCGCCATAATTGTCGAATGATTGAACTGATACAAGGTCTTGTATTTCTTCAATTGCAATGAACGGATAGCCTAACTCTGTGTATTGGTCAACTCGTCTAACGACTGGAACGCCTAGCTCGCTGAACGCTTTATAAAGATAATTAAATAGTTCATATTTTATTGATTGCTTAGCCACTGTCTTGCCTCCTAACTGTTTATGAGTCGCTCAATATCTGCTTGAATTTGTTTATCGTATTTCTGATAAATCTGATACATGAAAGTTTCAGGCTCCATGAAACGCGTTCCGTACTCAAGAAAGCCTGAGTAGTGTGCGTTAGAGGTGATGAGATAACTCAGTTTACCCTCTTTGGTGTCTTTGACCATACGGGCTAGATTGCCCGTCCAATATCCTTTGGTCATGACACGGCGTGCCTCTTTCACAGTATCAACGCGAAATTGCTCACTTCTTTTCTTGAGAATGAAATCCACATCGTCGTCAATGCTATCCTCAGCATCACTCAACGCCGCTATTAGCTTGCCTAGCCCTTTAACCTTTGCCATCGTTTACCTGCTCTAAATACATTACTGTGGCGTGTCTGTAGTAGGTGTGGCGTACGACGATATATTTGCGGCCATTCATATAGGCATGGCTGACGTTATCCATTATTTGGCCTCTCAGCCTTATGATGCTTACATCACGCCGCACATTACCGAATTCAACGGCTGTGCGCTCAGGTGATAGCGGCGACTTGTGACAAGGTATGCCTGTGTAGAAAATTTGCTCATCTTTTTCGGTCTTACCTGTGTCAGGGTTGTACCGCTTATCACCCTCATACACAAGTTTAGCGCGTTGGTCGTACCTCAATAGAATGTCACACTGCCTGTGCGGCCTTTGCCTTGTTCCGGTGGATATAGACGCTTAATGAAACTCAGGAACTCATCAAAGTCATCATCTTGAAACTTTGTCGAATGTCCGTCGAGCGTTTCTGAGGTCATACCCTCAGCACCGACACGGTTATATCTTTTGACCGCTACCTCCTCGACAATGAAATCAAGCCTTTGCGGTATAGCTTGTTCATTGAGAGGTAGGAAAGTAAGCAAACGCTTTTCAGTGTTATCTATAATTTTCTTGAGCAATTCGTCCTGCTCATTATCCGTGATGGATAACAAGGTCTTAACATCTTCAAGGTTAGCCATTCGCTATGCCTCCTTATTCAGCGTTTACGTCTGCTGTGTTCTCAGTTGTTTCAGTAGTCACGTTTTGAGGCTCAACCGGTGCGCTTTCCTTAGTAGTGAAAGCAGGAACATCAACTTTTTGTGACTCGCCCGCATCATTACTGAAAGCAGCTTGATAAGTACCTGCTGCATATTCAGTGCCTGCCTCTAGGCTGTCAATCGTAACTGACGCTGTGCCGTCTGTTGCACGTTCTGCTTGTCCTACAACTGTTTCACCTTGATAAACTTTTAAAATGTCTGCCATTATATAGCCTCCTATTTAGCTGTTATTCTGACCGATTTGATATTTGGTCTCACGGTTATGCCCTCAGGCTTAACTGGGTGTAGTTTCGCCGCCATCTGCTGCAGGTTCTTCAATAGATACTGATACAACTGCGTCAACGTTTTCAGGGAACATTGAGATTGCTGATGCGAATACTGTATCTGCTGTTAAACGGTTTGCTTGGATATCATGCAATACGCCTACAAAACCTGTTTGGTCTGATGCAAAGTTGAACGCTCTGCCCATTTCGCCTTGAGGGTTTGCGTACGCTACGTTTAAGTTTTCTGCTGTAGTCATGTACACGCTGCCTTGAGGTACGTCTGCGAATTCGATTACTTGCACACCTACATATGGTGTTAATAAGTTTAATCCGAATTGAGAACCATTTGAGTTGATGAAACCATCTGCTAAATGACCCGCTACATCGTTAGGGTTTGCTAATGCGATTGGTGTTACTTCATCATCTAATAATACTGATAAGTTAGCACGGCCTCTTGATAACGCACCTTGTAAATTCTTGCCTGTTAACACTTCTGTATTCGTGCGGTCAGGGTTGTTTACTGCGTCCTCAATAGTGTTGAAGAAGTCTGTACGGAATTTCTTCTGCACATAGCGGATAAGCTCAGCGTCTGTGCGGTTAATTGCTAGATCATAACCGTGTGACTGAATAGACTCTGCTGATGTTGATTTACGGAACTTACGGAATTGCAATTCTGTGATGTTCACAAGTTCACGTTCAACTTTAGTTAATGGAATGATGTCGCCCTCAGCAACGTCACCGTTTGGCGCCTCTGATTCAATAACGTTAAAGCGGTATTGTTTTAATGCCGAACCAACGTTCATAGGAATTTTATTCGTGATGCCTAATGCTGTGAATAATTTATTTAAGCGTTCGCCCATTTTGTTTGCGAAATCAATCGACTTTGCCTCACCTAATGCCTCAACATCAATCAAGTTAGGTTCTGCTCGCAAAGTGTTGTAAGTTTAATTTAAGTTTGTTGCCGTCTGTATGTTTAATATTCATATAGATATACCTCCGAAATTTTAGTTAAAATAAATGCCTGTTCTGCGCAATGGCTTGCTGTCTTTGTGAATCATCTGCAATATTCATGATTGATTCACGTGTAACGCCGCCACTGCCGTTTGAGTAATTCTTTGGTGTGCCTTGATACAATTTAGCCTGTACCTGCTCTTTGACCATGTTATTAAGCACATCATTGAAAGCCTGCACATTGGCTTGAGTTTGGTCTGCTGTATCTGCTGTGACTAACTCAAGCGGCTCGTCATTTGGTGTAATTTCATTTTGTTTGAACACATCATCTGCATGCTTTTTCATTTCGTTGCGTGCCTCTTTAGCTTTGTATGAATCAAGCTCTTTTTGCATTTGCTCGCGTTCGTACTCAGCTTTTTGGTCTTTGTTCATCTTGGCCAATTTCTCAGCCTCTTTTACTGCGTCCTCTTTGCTTTTCTTCTCACGCGCCACACGGTCTTTTATAATTTGGTCAACATCTGCCTGTGTGAACGTTTTTTCGTTGTCGCCCTCAGGGTTTTCATTGTCTCCCTCAGGGTTTTCATTGTCGCCCTCAGGATTCTCAGCAAAGTGTTGTAATCTTAATCTTAATTTCTCTGGCATAATAAGTACCTCCGTTTAGAGTCTGTCGACTGTCGTTTTCCATACATGCTTTTAACGCCCTCAGCACGTTTTAGGCATAAAAAATAGCCACTCACAAATTAATGTGAATAGCTTAAATGAAACCTTTTGGGTCTAACTCTCTTGTGTTTTTGGGTTTATCTTCTTTTTTGGCTTGTTGGCTCGGGTTTGATTTGTTCAATATTATCAGTTCTCTGTGTATGCCGTGTAGGCTCTCAGCAATACTGGCCATATATTTAATCATTCTATTCATGAAAGGGAATCCTCCTTATAAGCCTATTTGTTTAAGCATTTGTTTTAATAAGTCAATTTTGATTGAGTAACTTTTAGGTAATGATTTTCTGTTGATATATTTTTGCTGTTTGTCTAGTAAATCATAAAACTTCGATGCTGACTTATTATCTTTGACTTTATCAAAAGTTTTCTTAAGCTTTTTAGCTCTACGTTTGCCTATGCCATCTTCGAGACTGACGATAATATTATTCACGTCAGTTCTCAGGTCTTCTAGGCTTTCAGTATCAATACTCTCATCGGTGTTCGTTGATTGCTCAAGGTTTTCATTTATATACTTACCCTCACGCTCTTTGAAGAAAGCCTCTAGCTCGTCCTCAATCTCATCAACTGCGGGCACTGTTGTCGACCTGCAATAAGGGTGGAGCGGTGGAACGTTCACGCCTACAACCATTTCAGATACTTTAATCTTATTGCCGTCAGCGTGTCTGCACTCATCGGACGTGCGGTCGTCTAGCTTAGCCACAAACTCAATTGTAGCATCACCGCCGATTGTTTCCATATAGTGCAGCTTTTGTGCCTCTGTCTGAACTCTAGCCGTTTCTGTGATAAGCAATCGTTTAGCATCTGAGGTCGTAACACCTAATTTCTTTTTAAGCTCAGGAACAAATTCATTTGGGTGGCGTCCACGTAAAAGCGTATTTTGTACTGTCTTGAGTACGGTCTTTCGTGTCTGTTCCATATCTGCCCAAAGTCTATTGCTCCACGTTTCACCGTGGAAATCAGCGTTTACGATAGCCCTCACACCATTCGGATTGATGAGTGCTGATTCGCCTAATATGCCGGCTTGTCGTTCGACTTCTCTATCAACTGATTTACTCAGATATTTGTTCAACTCGACCTCAGTGAGTGCTGTGCCGTTCACCATGATGGCTGAAAGCTGCTGCAATAACATGCGTTCACGGCTTACATACATTTTAGTGTTGTACTGTCTGAGTTCAGCATTGGCTTTCTCGCTGAAATCTTTATTCTTAACATACTGAGCGACTCTATCCTCAAACTCTTTAATATCAGTCTTTTGTATTTTCTTCTTAGCCTCAGCAACAGTTAAGCCCTCAGCTTTTGCGTATTTAGCATAGAAACTGTATATCTCATTTGCTAACTGGCTCATCGTCGAGCTTGTAATCTTACGGACTTCTTCAATGACTTCATCATCTTTTTTAGCCTCAACTGCTATGATGCGCTCTGCACGTTCACGCCAATATTTTTTACTTGTTAGGTCTGCCATTTAATCACTCTTTCGGTTCGTCGTCGAAACTGTATTCGCGATTGTCCGCACGTGTGAGCTGTTCGTCCTCCTCTTGCTGCAGGCGTTCAATCTCAGCATCAGGGTCGTCAATGAAGTCCAATAATCCTAAACGTGTTTTTTCTGATACCGTACCTGCTAGCAAGTTGACTACTTCCACATTATCTTTCATGGATTTAGGCAGGTTAGGCGTAAAGGCTATGTCTATTTCTTCATGATCATGCGTCTTAGTGCCTAGAATGTTTAAGTTATTGAATAGCAGCTTGTAGCGTTTAGATAATCCTTTTTTAAATAAGCGCTCCTTAACAGCTCTAGCTTGTTCTAATCCGAATAACTTATATTTCATAGCCTCACCGGATTGCGTACCTGTGAAATTCTCATCTGTCAGGTCAGGCGTGTTGGTGAACTTGTGAATATCATTCTGCAATCTTGTTTTATAGGCCTCTGAGCCTTGTACATCGTATTGCTTGTAGATGTATTTCACATCGGCTTTGCCCTCGCCACCGTTTGCATTCATTTCAGGCTTAACGTGAATCATGTTTGCGTCTTTAAATTTCTGTGCATCGTCGCCGTCCATTTCAACATTACCGACCACTGCAAGCATTGCATCGTTCGTATCAGTCATATAGTTCGCTGTGTCTGACTGTGCGACATCATACAAATCAATTAAGCTGAGGACGTTCTCGAAATCACCTTGCTTAAATTTGTTATTCAGATACTCAATGATTGGCACATCGTTGTAATGATGCTCAATGTCCTGTACGCTGCTTAGCTCACCTTTACGGATTACATAGCTGTGCAAGTGTGTTGCTGTGTACAACTCAATATGATTGACTCTGTACCCCTCAGCGTCCACTGTGTCGTAATATCGTACGCCTGCAATGATTTTCTTATCAATGTCATGATTGTAAATTACAAATGTGTTCTTAGGGTCGAGTGTCAGGAATCTATCTCTGTTGAACTCGTCTCTGAATACAATCTCATATGCACGGCCATATATGCTTAAGTCAAGCGCAATATCGCTATTGACTGCATCTGCATCGTTTAAATCGTTTAAGTCGTATATGGCTTGCTGTGTGCTCGCTGTCATCGTGTGTGAATGTCAGCGGATTGCCTGTCAGGTATCCGACAATAAACTGTGAAATGTATTTCGCAAAGTTATGCACTGCACGGTGGTCAGCTTTCTCAGCATCTTTTCTGCGCTCACCGGTTAATATGTTTGTGTTATCACTTAGGAAATACTGCTCTAACATTATAAGGCGTGATGCCTCGCTCTGTTTTATGCTGATTAACTAAATTCTGTAGCTTAGTATAGTCGCCAACAATCTCGTCTGCATCTTCCGCCAATATATCAGCATTTGCCCTCGGGCTAAACTTCTTTTTCATTTCACTCAAGTGCTACACCTCCTAGAATAATCGTCTCATTTTGCGTAAATCGTTCGCATCTTTTTTATCTTCACGGTTCTGAATCATAAGCTCCTCAACTGCATATCTTAGTGAGTCAATACAGTGATTGTAGGTATCAACTGGCTCGTTGTAATACTCATCTGTTTGCTTATCCTTTTTCCACGTGTAATTGTCTAGCTCCTCAATTGTCTTGTAGCGACGCTCATCAACTATGATGTCAAACTGGCTTATGAACTGTATGCCGGCCATGATGCTGTCCTTGCCTTTCATTGATGGCTTGATGCGCTCAATGCCCTCACGTTTCATTTCAGCAATGGATTTCTTCTCAGCACTGTCTGCTGTGATGCGTTCCTTAGCATAGCCTAGCTGCTTGATGACATTTGCTAGCTCATCGTTTAACATGCCTGTCTTAACATATTCTTCTAATATATAGAGTTTCTTATTTTTCTTATCTACTTTGACATGTATAAATGCACTCGGGTCATTCACATAACCATAATCAAGCGCAAAATAAGAGGGTATGTACCTTAAATCTTCTTTATTGAGAATCCCAACTTCATATTTAGGTAATACGCGCTTGTCGAGTGTCGCAAACTCACCTAATGCGTATATTTTGTAATAGGCAGGGTTCCTGTTTGCTAGATCTTCAAGGTTATCTCTTGTCATTTCATCAAGAAACTTATTATCTTTATAACTTGATTGCTTAATTAATGTATTTTTGTGTGGCTCGCCCGCAAAGAAATATTTGTATACCCAATTCAATTTGCTCACTGGGTTAAACATCAAATAAATCTGTTTGTAGAGGTGTTTCTTCTCTCTCAGACGTAAAGTAAGCTGTGTGTAGTCATTCAGATTGAACTCTGATGCCTCCTCCATCACAACGTCACTGATGCCTTTGATTGATTTAATCTTCTCTGAGTTATCCATGCCCTTGAATAGGAACACGGCACCATTTGGCAGTGTCACACGATTGTCTGTCTTGTTCCATTCGCAAAGCTCCCACACCTTAAAGTCGATTAAGGAACCTTTCACATCTTGGAACAAACTATCTGCAATCGTTGCACCAACTTTTCTGAGCCACAATATCTTTCGGGGGTGGTTCCAATCCTGCGGCGCTTTGAGTACCACCTTTTGCACAACGCCGTGTGACTTGCCACTTGAGCCGCCACCATAATGCACCTCTGTAAAATGGCTATAATCTGTCAGCACCTCAAATATGTTGCGGTTAAATACTCTGTGAGGCTTTGAGATGTTCAGATTAACTGTCGCTGTCGTCATCATACTCACCTATATTTATATCAATATTGCGCTGTGTTACCTCTTGTTTATCGGTCCACATTGTATGTCGCTTACCTAATAATTCAGCAGCTTTAGTTCTTGCGGTAGTATCAGAACGTTTCTCTATTTCTTCTACTTCCATTTCGCCACGTCCTACTTGTATAGGTATCAACTCTTGGTCTGATACTTCACCACGCATTACAGAAGTTAGATATTGAAGTATCTCATCTTGGTCTGCAATTGTAGCTTTCCTATGTTCTTCCAGTCGCTTATCTAAAGCTTGTTTCAAACTAGGTTTGACTAGGGCTTTATGAACATCTACTTTTGCATAACTATCACTATAACCTGCGTTTTTTGCAGATTGATAAGCATTTCCTGTTTTAATGTATTCATCTACTAATCTCTGCTGTTTCAATGTAAGTTTCATCGTATATTACCACCTCATTATGCTAATAGCTTGTTAAATTTGTGTATAAAAATAGCACCTCAACGGGAATGGGTGCTTGGGTAAAGATTTCTAATTAATGCTTATATTCTAATTCTTTATCAAAATTTTTAATATAAGATTCTACTTGGTTCTCAATATTTTCATCTTTGTCTAACGGAAACATAATTTGATTTTTATTTTCTATGATAATAGCGTACTTTTTGCCACAAAAGCGACTATATTCCTCTGGATTGATAATAAACACGTGATATAATCTGTTTTCGTACAATTTAAAATAATCTTCGTTAATATCTAATCTATCCATAACAATCCCCCATTTTTATTTTGATTAATATTTTATCATAAAAATAGCCGACTGAGTTAGCTCTCAGCCGACCTAAAGGAGTAAAAATGCGTCAATACTAATTGTAGAAAAGGAAAATTCCATGCACTAAAGAATTGTAACCACCAGTAAAAGAAACGTATGTTGTTCAATTAAGAACATAATATCATATTACATCGGTTTCACGTGGACTTCAACAGCAGTAAAAGTCCAAATTTAAACGTAATTAATTTCTTGTGACAATTTTTCTAATTGAACATCTCTGTATCTCAACATACTAGATTTACTTGTGTAATATCTATCTGCCACCTCATTCCATGTATTACAATCATATGGTTTATCCCAATATATCAGTCTAAATATTTCAAGAGTTTCATTATCACATTGCTTTAAGAACCTTTGTGTCCCTTCAACAATATCTTTTAATTTCTTATACTTAGGATCTTGTTCACACTTTATGACTTGTCGTTCAACTGGATTGCTAATTAGATTTGCTTTTCCACCTTCTTGATTTTCAGAATCATGATTGCTTAACAGTTCATACTCTCTGAATTTCAAATCTTTTTTATATTTATTGATATGCTCAAGATAATCTTCTAATTTAGCATAATCTATTCGCTTCAACTCTTGCATGTTCATCCCCCTATAATATTAATGAATATATATTTTGTATACCTAAGATCATTAAACCTAATATGATTGTGCTTATACCTACTACAATAGCTGTGAACACAGTATAAATAATAAATTCGATTACTTTTCTATATGCTTTCATTCTTTACGATACGCTCCTTTAAAAATGACATCCTGTGACACCATAATGACTTCATCATAGGAATATATTATACTTTGATATATTTCTTCTATATCTTCTTGGCTTGCTTTCTTCTGAGGTGCAATAAAAGCTATTTTGTTTGTTTCATCTACATACACTTTGATTTGTTTATTGCGTTCTTTCTTTAAAAGAAATCCATCTATAACTGGATGCAAAAGAAACAGAAAACTTATCGCGTAAATACTTATCATTGCAGTTATCATTACAAACCAACCTCCTTAACGTTTTTTAGCTACCTTTTCAGCTTCTTCCTTACTATCCGCACTCACAATCTCGTAACACTCATTCTCACGTGGCTTAATAACTTCTACAAACGGATGACCTGTAGAGTCGGTTATGTGTCGGATTAAATAATTAGTCACGCTGTAACACCTCTTTAACTTTTTGTAAAATGTCTATATCTTTACAAGTCTGATTCTTTGATGAACGTTCCATTGATTGTCTTTCCTTTTCTTCCTTTGATTTCGTCATACGCGTACTGTAAACACTCCTCTAATGTCATTCCATGTTGTTGTGCCAATATAATTAAAGTTACGACTGTATCGCCTATACCGTCTTTTAGATCATCCATCTTGTTACGTGATAATGCTTGCACCAACTTCGCCAGACCTCTTCATAGAATTTCAATGCTTGTCTATCTGAATTACCTTTGTGTAAGTTTTTACCTATACTCCATTGTTCTACCAATTTGATTAGTTCATTCATGTTATTTGTCCTCCCTGATTTTCGTTTTTATAATATTATTGACTTCATTGCTCGGACTATTTTAAAATTACTTTCTTGATTCTATAAAAGGGGTTGAATCTATGAGTGACGAAATTAAGGGATTTATTTATGTGTTATTTACAATATTATGCTTCATGGCTTATCTTGCACCTTTCATTTCAGCTATTTTCGGTTAATAAACTGATTTAGCTTTTTTCTCTTTTCTCATCAATGTTCATCCCATGATGTTGTCATCATCTAATCTATCTATATATTTTATTGTGGAATCATTGTTACATTCAGTATTTTTTATAGCTTTACAAATATGATTAGTTCCTAATGTTATCGGCGCAACTATCAGTAAAGTATCGAATTTAAAATCGTGAAATTTACTCATTCCTTCTTTGAGGCTGGCATATACATTTTCAAGTTCTAATAAAGAATACATTTACTCGTCCTCCTTAATTTCCAACGCGTCCAACTTCGCTCTAAAATACTTATACGTCGTTGCTCGATGGTTTGTTGCCGATGTGTTGGGAGAATTCGGATAGAAGGGTTTTATATTCATCACTGTCTCCCTTGTACATGTCCGCATATCCTTTTAATTCCCAATTGAGTGTCAATTTATTAGCGTTCTCAATTTCCAAAGTCTTTACACCATCTGTCAACCTATCGTTATTTTCTTCCAACCTACTAACCTTTGCTTTATACCAAGATAGATCGTCGATTAAAGTATCTCGTTGTTTTGTCATATCATGCAATTGACCTTCCAATTTATAGCCACATTCGCATTCTTTATTGAGCATTTTTTCGAATTTGTCACGTTCTGCTTTTAGCTTTTTATTTTCTTGTTCTAAATTATTGCAAGTAACTGCCCAAGCTAAAACATCATCTTTCAATGTATCTCGTTCTGCTTTGTAATCACGTTGTTCTCCGAAGTCTACATATTCATAACTCACTCGCCATCACTCCTCATAATTTCTTGAGTTCCAAATATTAACTAGTTTATTTACACTATCTGTTTTTACATATAACCATGTAGAAGGTTGTAGTTTACACTTTGTATTTGTACACTCAATCAAAGCTTTGTCAAAACTATATCTCATATCTGCTTGACCACCACAAAACGGACAGGGTTTTAATAATTTCACTCGCCATCACTCCTTATTGATTTAAAATACGTTCATACTACCCCGCATCATAATGGTTATCTTCTATATCAGATTCTACTTTTTCCCAATCTACATCTGCTTTAAATTTAGGTCGAAAATCTCCATCACCATCTGAGTAGATAGAAACATCTCTGGAAGCTCCTAAATTACCGAGGTGTTCCATTTTATTTAACATCGACATAAAACAATCAATCCATCTTTCTTCCATTTCAACTTCAATTGTAAATTTCTTCTTCACCCTCACCACTCCCTTACATAGTTGTCCACATTATCAATAGCACGATTGTCAGTATGATTACGACTGCTAGCCAAACTGTGAATTGTTTCATATGCGCAAATCCTCCATTATCTTCCTGTTCCGTTTTATATCCTCACGTGGTACTGCTACGATTACATTTCTATCATTCGAAGATATTACGAATCCTTTAACACCTTTATCACGTAGTAACTTTGCAATTTCATGTGTCTGTAGCCCACATGTATTTAATTTATATTTAGCTTTTATAGTATCTGATAGGATCATATCGCTAGCTCTTTCTCTATCTCAGATATCAATACTTTCTCTGCTATTAACCTAATGCTATTCGGTCTGTTACTATTCGCCGCACGTCTCTTATTTACACCAGAAGATAAGAAACCAACTGTCTGTTCACTAACCTCTAGCTTCTCGGCACATTCTTTACGTGTGCCAGCACATATAATTTCATCACCCTTGTATATCACGTATTCATAAAGTTGTTTCTGCCCCATACTGTTCACCTCTTAACACGTTCAGTCTTATTAGCAATGTAATCTTTCCATAGTTCAAAATTGTTATCTTCTGTAATTTCATATTGATGTTCAGGTATAGATTCTATAATTGCACTCTCAATCTCTTTGTCGAAGTTGTAACGTAATTCAATCACTTTACCTATCACTCTCATACCATAGCTATATTCACTTTTACCTAAGTCATGTACAATAATGTATTGTGCTTTGTTAGGATCTAATTCTCTAATCTTCATCTACTTCACCACTTTCGGAAATATACTTGTATTCATTAAATACTTGCACCACTTCCCTCTATTGTGTTTTTGTGGGGTTCCATCATAAAGCCAAGGTCTATCATTTCTATGTTTCTCTTCCGAATATTTTTCTCTACCTAAATCAGTATCATAATTAATAGCTTTCAATTTTTGTTCAGTTCTGAAATCATCTAATCTACCACCTTTCGGAACTTGACAAGCTTCATGCAATGTCCAACCTTTAGTTAATCGATTTCTCAAAGTAGTGTGATTTAATCCGTATCTCTCAACGCATTTTAAATTTTCTCCTAATATGTCGTAATCTTTACCAAATACATGTATTGTTATCATCGTTATGTCCTCCTAGAATCCTCTATCTATAATTGTCGGTTCTTCAAATCTAATCACTTTTGCATCTGTATATTCATCTTCTTTAGTCGGCATTTCATAGTAGATCTGTTCCTCTATCTGACAATCCTCATGATTAGCATGTGCTAGAACTTTTAACGACTTCTCGTATGTCACGTTGTATCTAATCTTGATTGTTTCTTCATTCATCGGGATCACCTTCTATATCTAAATGCATGATTATCTTTGGTTCTTCTGCATACTTCTTAAAGCTTGTAATCTCTACTATTTGATTATCGTCATTCCATAAGTGACCATTAGCGAGCATCTAACACTGTTTTGATTAAGTTATCTATATCTGGTTTCGTACGTTTATACTGTCCAACCATCGCCACATGTTTCTTCTTACTCCATGACTTCAACAATGGGAAGTGAAACTCTATTGTTAGTTTGATTGGTTCATCTATCATTAACATTGGCATTTGCCACTGTAAGTCTTTTTTATGGTCTGTATACTTCTTAGGCATGTATGTCTGTACAAACTTGCCAGTGTTCCTAAATCGTGGTCTAGGTGATGACATAGGCGCATCAACTTTTAACTCGATTGTTTCCATGTCCTCACTCCTGTATGAAATCAAATATACTTGTTTGATCTACTCTAGTTAAATTGAAATGTTTCTTTATTTTTTTAACCTGTTATCTGTAACGATGAATTCATCTAATCCATATCGTTTATACAATCCAAATAACCTATTCGTTTTATTGTTAAGTGGTATAACAGAACCAACTACTTTACTTGTACTATCTTTCAAATCATATTCAGTGCTTAATCCCAATTACCTTACCTCCACAATAGCCACTCGTCTTTGGCGTTCATTCAACTTTTGGATAAATAGGTTATACAATGTATTATTGTCTCCCTGTGACGCTTCAATAAGTTTCTGAGCATATATATCAGAACACTCAAGTTTTTGTTTGATAAATTTCTTAGTTATCAAAATTTGATACCTCTCATTCGATAATCTTCACCGTTCATTTTGATTAATGTTGTGTTAGACATCATTCGGCTAAATATACGTTGTGCGTCTTTATTCTTGCTTAGTTCCTGTGCATTTAAATTAGTAGTATATATGTTATGTTTGCCAACTCTTGATTCAATAAGTTCAAACATCTTACCTGTAGCAAACTCATTCATGTTAATCCCGAAATCATCAAACACCATTAAATCTACTTCACTAATAATTCTGTTTAAGTCTTGTTCGGTTAGATTAGTATTTTTGTTATAAGTTCCTTTGATAGTTGATATTAATTGTGGAACGTTCATGTAAAGGACTGAGTATCCTTTTTCTCTCACCGTCTTGATAATAGACATGGATAAATGTGATTTACCTGTACCAAAGGAACCTTGCGACAGTAGTGACTGTTTATTATCAAGTGTGAAGTTTTCTACATATCTTTCACATAATGCTTTAGCTCGTGCTAATTCTTCATTAATTGCTTTATAGTTATCAAAGGTACATTGTGATAGATCATCATTGATAATTGATTTCTTGAATATGCTATTAGCTTTAGCTAATTTGTTACGCTTATCAAACTCTGCTTTCTTTTGTTTAGCTAGAGCAATCATTTCGCAGTCACAACCATCTTTAACTATTTGGCCATTATCAAATTCATAGTAATCATAAGTACGTCCACACTTTTCACATTTCAACTCATTCTCTTGTTTAACTATCTTGTTCTTAAATCCTACTTTACTTGCGATATTCTCAAAGGGATTCATTTACTCACTCCCTAAAATAGATTTGCATAAGGGTTATCATTTGATTCCTTATTGCTTACTTGTTGATTACGGTAACCTTCGAATTTAGTTCCGAATAGTGTTTCTGGTCTTAAGTACTTATCTTGTTCGGTACCTTTCCATTCTGCTACTTTTACATCAACAACTTTTTTAAAGTCATCTTCTCTAAAATCTTCATTCCATCTAGCTTCTATAAATGACTTCGTTTTTTTAGTTGTATGTTTGTAATGTTTACCAGTCTTTTCGTTTAGATATTTAACGATTGATTGATAAGGTATAGTCGGGTTGCCCGACAATGTATTATCATTATTAGTATTGTTATTATTAGTTAAATCATTCTTAGTTCTATTATTATTAGTAGGGACGGATTCTCCGTTACCGGTTTTTCCGATGTTGGATTTTCCGTTGTCGGATAATCCTAGGTAGGAATTTCCGCTCTGGATAGGGTGCTCATATACTAAGTATTCGTAACCGTTAAGATGCCCTTTATCATTACGTTTTCTAGTTCTTACTACATATCCTATTTCTTCAAGTTCTTTAATGCCTGATTTCAAGCTATCCTTACCATCATTAGTATGTTTTAATATTTCAGATTCATATATCTGCCAATCATCCGGTCGACTCAATAAATAAAGTAGAATCCCTTTAGATTTGAACGTAAGATTGCTATCGTGAATAAAGTTTTTGTGTACTGTTACGAAATTGCCACTTTCTTTTATAGCTCTAAATGTTGCCATTCTTCTCACCTTCTCCATATAACAGCCATTTAAGTGTTATATTGAATATTTGTTCCATCTGTCTCAACCTGTCCATACTAGGTAAATGAATACCTCTTTCCCATTTGCTTACAATACTTTTATTTGCTTTGAATATATTTGCGAATTCTTCTTGGGACCAATCATCACCTGCTCTAAGTGATGCGATTCTATATCCTATAGCTTTTCTGTCTATTGGTTTAATCATTCTAGGCATCATCATTGTTTTTCACCTCGTAACATACTGTTTAACTTGTCATCTACTGATATCCAACTATTGTGTAAGTGATATAAATCATCGAATGATTTAACACCTATCGAGTGCTGTTGATTGTGGTGGCGCCCGCATAATGCAAGAACATGTTTACCGTGATGATCCATTGTTTTACGGTTCATGCCACGACCTACTGATTCATAATGTGCGAGGTCTGCTTTCTGCTCCCCACAAATTACACAGTTGCGATTAACAGTTGCCCAATACAACATCGCTTTATCACCTTGTAATAGTTTGCTTGTTTCAATTCTCATTGGTATTTGATTGTGGAATATGAAAGTTATGATTAGTTCGATTAATTCACCAGCTATCTTCCTTGTGCAGTCACTTAAACTAATACGTTCATAGCCATTCATAATTTCTAATTCACTTTGAAATCTTTGTCTCAATGCTTCAACTGGTTCTCCCCAGTGCAATTCAATATCTCTACACATCGCAAATATCTTTTTACGTTGGTCAATTGAAATCAATTTATTGTCTGGTACAGTTACATCAGCGTTTAGATTGTATCCATTTTCGATTAATTCAATATGGCTATTTTCTAATTCAACACCAGTGGCAACGACGGAATAAGTGCCGTCGTTATCCAATTGGTATCTAGTAATTTGTTGCATTTCATCACACCCTAGAATGGAAGGTCATCATCATTTATATCAATAGGACCATTAGCATTTGCGAAAGGATTACTTTGATCACTTAATGAATCTTTTTGTTGTCCTTGTCCGTTCGCTTGTTGTTCTTCACGTTTCATTTCGTCAGTTTTAGGTACTGGTTTATTAACTACTTCATCGCCTTTATTCCAAACTTTTACGAATGAAAGTCTTACAAAATATTTACCTTGATCTTCATTTAATTTACGTTTTAAAACTATAGTTCCTGCCTTATTAATTAATTCATCTGTGTTAAAAGATAAGTCTGGTAAGTTTAATTTGATACCTAGTCTACTTAGGAACTCTACATATTGTTTTTCTTGGAAATCTTGTTGGAATGGTGGTACAAACTGATTGTGTTTATATTGCTTACCTTCAGCATTTTCAAATACAACTGTAAAATATCTGTTTTGACTATCATTAAATTCAACGTCTTTAACTTTAACTGTGAACTCTCCGGCTCCTAAGAAGTCGCCGCCTTTTAAAAATGCCTCTTGGTTAGTTTCTTTAATGTGTTTAGCTTGTCCTGTAATATTCATAATTTATATACCGTCCTTTTAATTTTTAGTTTAGTTTCCGTTTCTAATTGCTTGTACAACATCGTTAATACTTGGGTTAATAAATCGTTTGTCACTTATTGTCACGTTTTGTGAATGTCTAATTTTTGTTTCATATAAGCTTGATGGTTCTGCATTCAGTACATAATCAAATTGCTTTTGACCATCTTGTTCAGTTTCTTCTATAGTCATCCTTGCTAGTACATCTGATTGGCTTACTACTGCTTTTTTAATCTGTTCTTGCGCTTCAATTGTGATAGTAGGATTAATTGTTCCACCCTCATCATCTTTGTCCTTATTGATGCCTTCATGACCACTAATAGCTAAATGGAATTGGTATTGTTCTTGTAGCTTAGAAATGTATCTATACATACTTACTATTCGAGTAGCTGTTTCACCCCAATCATTGAATGTGGCTTTACGTGTCTTACCAGCCATTACATCGTCCATTGTTATATCTCTAAGTTTTTGTATTGTTTCAATAACTACTACATCAATTTGCTTACCATTATTTCTAAGCTGTTCTAATATCTGGGGAATCATTCTTATTACATAAGAGAAATGTTTATAATTCTTAACCGCCACTACTGCACCATCCTCTGAAACTGTCGTACCATCTTCGTTAATATCAAGTACAAGTGCGTTGTTATCTTTAGTTAAAAAAGTAGTTTTCCCAGTTCCAAACTTTCCGTATATCGCAAACTTATAAAACTTATTCGCATTCTGTTGGCTAATATCCTTAACACCTAGTTGAGTTAAAAGATCTACTTGTTCATTGTTTTGTTCAGTCATTTATCTCAACCTTAAACTTTGAGTTTGTTTAATTTCCACACCATCAACATCGTTGTTTTCTTTAATGTGTTTCAATAATGATTTTTTATCTAACTTAGGCGCTTGTGAAAGCCAAAAGTCACTTGGTATGTGTTTTTCTTCAATTACATTTAAAGAAGGTGGATTGTTTTGAATGTTGTAACTGTTCAATGCTGTTTTAAATTTAGTCTTACCTGTTGATTCCATAGACTCTTTCAATGATTTTTTCAAGCGATCAATACCATTCTTGTTAGTTGTCTTACGTTGTTGTAGCCTTTTGATTTCGTCATCTATGGCTTTGTTGTCACTCTCTAGTGATTTAACAACTGATACATAACCATCTGCCTTATCTTCTAAAGCGTCGTTTATGCTATCTAGTGTGTCGTTTAATAGTTGTTCATCACCTTGTTCTGCTATTAAGTCGTAAACTTGTTTATAATTGTCAGTTAGATTAAATAATGTACTCATTTATATTCCTCCTACCATGTCATCACAGCGCTCATTACTCTATCTGCTTCATCTGTGTTCTCATCTATCCATTTGAATACGGATTGTTCTAAGATTTCTCTTGCAGTGTTTAAGCCTAGTTCTTCATCAGATACTAAAATTTCATCTATAAATAAGTTGTCTAATGTTTCAACAGATATATTCGCTTCAAATTGAGTCTTCTTTCTAACACGTAAGACGAATTGGAATCCTTGAACATTGATTACCTTCTTGTTTTCATCATTGATTCTGTAATACATTTGACTACCTCCGTTATTTAGGTGTATATTTAAGTTGTATATTTTGTTAATCGTTCCTGACTGTTACTTGCTGGTACAAGTTTCAGTCTTTTTTTCTGTCTTTAGATAGTTAATCCAACTGTCCCAAGCCATGTAGCTAAAGCAAACGGCTATCCAATAGATTAGAAACAAGTGGATAAAGTCTTTCGTGAATATCAAAGCTATGAAGAATACGACTATAGCAGTTGACAATGCTAGTAAACCTCTCATTTAATCCCTCCTTATAAATTAGTTTCTTTAATGAATATTTTCTGTTCTATAAAATCGATTGTTGGTCTTACTTTGATGTAACGTTTGTTTCCTTTTCCAAATCGGTACATACATGCTTCTTGGAACTCTTTGTTTGGATATACTTTATCTTCAAGGTCGTCCCTAGAAATACCACTGATATTTATAAACTCTTTTGCATCTGCAAATCCGATATATTCCATTTAAATCGACTCCTTTCTGGTATAATTTATTTATCTGTGTGCAAAGGTGGTGAGAAATATGAAAGCAAAAGATAAAGTTTCTGCATTTGGTGAATTTTTTTAGAAGCTTACGAAAGTGATAGTGATTTGTTTTTAATTGTTAATGGTTCATTTGTTACAGGTGCACCTTACCTGACAACCGAATCTGATAATTCGCTTCAACGTGAATTACATTCATTAACAGATGATTTAGTTAATGATGAAGAACCGTTTCAAGGTTTACATTTAAAAATGTAACTGTAACCTCTGGTTCTACAACATTCCCATTAGATCACTTGTTTGTTTATTTCGATTCGATTGATGCTTTTTCTTTGATGGAAAAAGAAAGTTAATATTCACTTCACGTTCAAGCAATTGTTCTATTATTGTTACGGCAGTATATAGTATGATTGCTGTTTTTATTGTGTTTAATGTGTTCATTCCGTTTCCTCCTATTGTTCGATTGTTGGTAATACGTCATTTTCTTTTAGCAAGTTGTAAATGAACAAACGCCCTTTTTGCGTCCACTTAGTATTCATTCTCACTGATGTACTTCCATCTTTATGTTCAATTTCTGTAGTAGATGAATGTGTATAACCTTTATCATGTAAATTTGAGTAAAGCGACCACTGTCCAGATTGTTTGTACTGTACTTTTAAATCGTGAAGTAGTTTGTTCAATCCTTGTGCAGACATGCCATAATCCTTAGCTATCTGTCCTACTGTTACTAAACTCTTATTTTGTAAAATTGAATCAAGGTATGATGCTTTAGGTTCAAATTCTGCAATTTTTTGTTTACTCATATTGTTTTCAAGTTGTAACTTTTCGTTTTCTTCAACTTTCACCAGTAATTCAGTTAAAGCTTCTTTATAAGATCCTGGCAATTTGTTTTGAATTTGTTCTTCCATTTCGTTAAAACGACTAACGTAAGCCAACTTGAAATCGTTATGACCTTGAATGTTAAACATATATATTGTGAAACCATCTTTAGTTAAAAGGTATTCTTTATAACTTCTTCTTTGTCCCTCAACTTTGTAGTCGCTTGGTATAATTAGAGAACGAACATTTCCGTTTTCTAAAATCATTGTTTCCAAACTGTCTATTACATCACCGTGTCTTCTTCCTAATTCTTCTGCTACTGTTCTACTTGAAACTACTGGACCTAATTCTGAATTACTTTCGATATTGATTGTTTGTAATTCTTGCATTTGTTTTCCTCCTATTAAGTTGATTGTTTTTCTTTTGAAAACAGGTATTCTATTTCGTACTCTGGAAAAAATTGGTTCTTAATAAGTAACGCCTCTCCAAACTTAAAATCTGAAATTCCGTTAATCTTATCTGAAACTGTTTGATATCTTACTTCTAATAAATCAGCGATATCTACCAGAGATACTTTTTTTGTTTTCTGACATCTTCTAAGTTCGACAACATAGTACCTCCTCCTTAATACGAATTTTCGTACTAAAGTTTAAAAATTTTAGCAACCTTGTCGATTGCTTAATTACAATATATACGAATTTTCGTACTAGGTCAATACTAATTTTCATATTTTTATTCAAAAATTGACTTGATATACGATTTTTCGCATGTTATTATATAGGTACAAATTAGAAATGAGGTAAACGAATATGACTAAAGAAAAAGATTTGAAACGTCTAATGGAAATAAAATCAGGTAGTGTGAAGGCTTTTTCAGAAGAAGTCGGTTTAGCTTATACAACAGTTAGATCTATTTTAGAAAGAGGAGTATTTAACGCTAAAGTAGAAAACGTCATCAAAATTTGTAAAGGATTAGATATTAAACCAGAAGATTTAATGGGAATTGAAAAACCTAAAGCAGAGTCTTCAATAGAAACTTTACCAGTTAAGAAAATTCCAGTTGTATCTCAAATTTCTGCTGGACTTCCAATATATAGTGAAGAAAATCTAATTGATTACATATACTTTGCAAAAGATAAAATCAGTTTAGATAAAGAAGAATTTGGATTGAAAGTTTCTGGAGATAGTATGAATAAGATTTTCGATGAAGGAGACGTTGTAGTAATCGAAAAAGATTCAATTGTAGAAAATGGTCAGCTAGGAGTAGTAATGATTAACGGATATAACGCGACGGTTAAAAGAATAAGATATAACAAAGATCAAATTATCTTAATACCTGAATCTAACAACCCCAATCATTACCCACAAGTATATAGCGCAAAAGATGAAGTTAAAATAGTTGGTAGAGTTGTAGCGAGTCAAAAATTATTCTAATACTAGCGACCTTCGTGGCGCTTTTATATAAAAGTTATTATTAAGGAGAGTGTATGATGGACAAAGATTTGAAAAATTTAAATAGTTTGAATAATTCGAGTTATAAAATTAAATGGTATGAACGTAATTGGGTAATAATTTTAGCGCTCATATTCATCTATCCAGTAGGTATTGCTTTAATGTGGAACTTTAAAAAATGGTCATTTTGGTTAAGAGTGCCTATTACCGCTTTATTTGTAATAATTTATTTTGTTAGTTTTGGAGGTGCCGATGAAACCAATGATGAAACTAACGATGAAGATTTAAAGACAGAACTAGAAGCAACTAAATCTGAAAACAGAGATTTAAAGAGTGATATAAAAGATTTAGAAGATAAAGAAAATGATACAACTAATATAGATGAAGAAACTAGTGAAGAACATAGTCAGCAAGAAGAAGTAACAACGACTGAAGAATCAAAAAATGAAAATGATACAGAAAAAGATACAGGCAAAGCTAGTCGTGAAGAAAAAGCAGCTTTGAATTCTGCTGAAACATATTCAGATATGATGCATATGTCAAAAGCAGGTATCTATGACCAATTAACTTCTTCTGCTTGGTGATAAATATCCTAGTGATGCGGCGCAATATGCAGTTGATAATTTAGAAACAGATTATGAAGAAAACGCATTGAAATCTGCTGAAAACTATATTGATATGATGGATATGTCAGATGATGAATTATATAATCAACTTACTTCAGATGCTTGGAGACAAATTCACAGAGGAAGAAGCACAATATGCAATTGATAATATAGAAGATTAACTTCACGGGCAGTCACCACTGCGCTATATATTTTTGTCTAAAATTTGATATTGTTTTTTATAAACTGAAGTTATTATTTAGAATTTCAATATAAATGATTAGGAGAAAGTAAAGTGAAGAATAAAGATAACAGTGCAAAAGCTCTTCTTATCATATTACTACTTGGTATTATAACTGCTTTTTTTGTATAAAGAATATTTAATATTAATAGATCGACTATTAAAAATCATCCTATAAAATCTTTAATTTAAAAATTACGCTAGACGTGCAAACTACCTTATTACGCATAATTATAGAAACATATCATTATAAAATAAGTAATTCACATAAATTATCAAAACATGTCGAGTTAGTTGAAAAGTAAGTATTTAAAGTTATAAAGTATTATAAAAAGCAGTATGTAATCAAATTCTAACTATTGGAATTTTTCAACATCATAATGTAGTTTGATACAGCTTAAATTATAATAATTATTAAGGAGAATGTATGATGAGAAGAAATGAAAAGGAATATTTGAAAGAGCATTTTTCAGAAGCAGATGAATTCATTGAAATATCTATGCAAAATGGAAAAGAAACTGTATTAATTATTGAAGATAAGGCATTTAAAATCTTTAATTTATTCATAAAAAAAGATAAAATAAAACAAAAATATGTTGAAACACACGAAATAATCGATGAATTTATATTAATCCCTAATGAGAAAGTTGTAAAAGATGATTTTGTCTTATCTAGCAAATATAATTCAAACGGAAAAATAATTCGTATTACTAGCAAAGAAAGCCAAAAAAATTCGAAGAAATTTTAGAAAAAAATGGAAATATTATTGAAAATACAAACAGAAGTTTCTTTAATAAAATTATTGGGTTTAGAACTAAAAATATTGGAAGATAGTTATTACTAGTATCACATATTTAATATTAATAAAAAACAAGAAACTGCTACTAAATAAGAAAAAATAGTTAAAGAAGACGATTTAGACAAGTCAAAATTCGGTTTAGATATGGCTAACTTAGGGCATTTAACTATGCCCTATATATTTTTATCTTTTTTAGGAGGAAAGTAATGAAAAAGTCCATAAATATAAACTTTGAATTGCCAGATGATTATTTAATAATAACTAAAGATGAATATGATTATCTATTAGGGAAAAATAAAATTACAAATAAAACTTGGTGGAATATGGAAGACTTGATGTACGAAACCAATGAGAGTAGAAAGTGGCTTATGAACAACTTAATCAAAAACGAGGTTATTTGGCCAGAAATAGAACCATTCACTTATCTACCAAAGCACAACAATGAGGAATACAGGTTTATAAGTCGTGAGATGCAAACTTACTTAATAGAAAATTTCAAAAGATTAAAGGAGGATTAAGTAAAATGGCAACTTTTACAGTGACAAAACGAAAAAATAAAACGTCTACTTCGTGGCAATACGATGTGAAAGATTCAAGTTTTAAGTCGGGTAAAAAACGTAAGTCTGGCTTTAAGACCAAGGCAGAAGCTACTTATGCGGCGCAACAATTGATTAGAGATATTGAAGACGGGAATAATATAGAGGATAACAAAAGGTTTGAAGAATATTATAGAGATTGGTTGTTAGCGAATGGGAAAAATAAACTTGGTGAGAAACAACAATATTGGTATGATCATGCACTTGATTTATTTCTAACTCATTTTGGTGAAGATATTCTAATTAAAAACATTACTAGAAATGAATATCAAAAGTTTATTTCTAATTATGCAAATGGCAGAACATCAGAAACAGTTAGAAAAGTACATTTGTATATATCTAGTTGTATTAAAGATGCTATATATGATGGCTATTTGAAGAAAGACCCAACTTATAAAGTGAATTACAAAGGTACTAAATTACCTAAAAAAGAAAGTGTTAAGTTTCTTACAATATTAGAGTATGAGCAGTTAAGAAAATATTTCAAAAGGAAAGATGATAAAAGCACACTTGTGTTATATATTCTTTTGATAACTGGTGCGAGGTTTTCAGAAGTAAATAGAATGACTTATAAGGACTTATATTATAAACCTGGTTTAATTCATTTGCCTGGAACTAAAACAGAAAACGCAGATAGAGAAATAGAAATATCTGACATTGATTTAAGCTACATTAAAAAAGCAATTTCAAAACAACCACAAAAGATTAATGGTGATTTATTTGGATTATCTCAAACTGCTATATCTAAAGTGTTTAAAAAAGCAAAAAACGAATTTAATATCAAAGATGAAATCACACCTTATTCATTAAGACATACGCATGCTAGTTACCTTATTAGTAAAGGAATATCGATTGAATATATTAGTAAAAGATTAGGACACGCAAGCATAGCCATTACACTTGATGTTTATACACATTTACTTGATGAACATAAAAAAGAGCAAGGTCAACGTGTCAGAGAATTATTCTCTTGACACATATTTGACACTCACTCTCTTGAAACGTTGTCACAACAACGGGTTATAGTGTCCTGGGAGGGATTCGAACCCCCGACCGATGGCTTAGAAGGCCATTGCTCTATCCAACTGAGCTACCAGGACATAATCTTTTTGAACACAAGAATAATTATATCTAACTTAGCCTAATAAAGCAATACTCCAAGCATTAAAAATAAATATGATTTTTCACTATAATAAACCTTTTATCTCATTTTCATACTTTTTTTGAAATTTAAATTAAAACAACCGCTGAAACTGCCATATTAATTATTTATTCTTTTTAATAATATATAGGAGCGCATATCCATAATGACTCGAATATGCGCTAATCATATTATATACTAAATGTTTCACTATCAATTATATCGTGATTTCGATTACGGAAATTTAATTTTGCGCTTTGTTCTTCTTCATTGATCAATAGCTCTGCATAAGTTTCTTCAACTCGGCTTCGTGATTGTGAAATACTACCAGGATTGATAACATGAACGCCGCCAATATTTTCATATTTTGCTACATGTGTATGACCATAAAAAGCAAATTTACAACCTAGCGCCGTAGCCTTTTCAGCTAATTTCATTCTTGTACGATTAACGCTATATAGATGACCATGCGTGGAGAAAGCATGAATGCCATTTTTTTCTATTTTTTCTTCATTTGGAAATTCTGGAGAAAAATCTGTGTTTCCTTTCACTCTATGAAAATGACTTAGTTCACTATCATCATAAGCAAATTCAGAATCGCCTAAATGCAATGCAACATCTGCATCTTCATGATGATTGATGACATCAAAAAGCACGCCTTGTTCAGTGTGATTGTCACTGACTATAATCCATTTTGTCATTAAGCATCACCTTCTAAATAGTGTCGTAACTTCTCTATTGCTCTACCTCTATGACTTATTTCACTTTTTTCCTCAACAGTGAGTTGAGCCATTGTTTTATTCTTGTCATCTATATAAAATATCGGATCGTAACCAAATCCATTTTCTCCAATTTTATTTAATGTGATTTCTCCTTGTACTGTGCCTTTAAATTGAACTGTTTCTTCATTCGGCGTACTCATGCTAATTACACATACGAACTGTGCACTACGATCTGTTTCCCCGCCTAATTTGGAAAGCACTTTCTCTATATTAGCATCATCATCTTTAGCTGTGCCGGCATATCGAGCCGAATATACACCTGGCTCTCCATTTAAACTAAATACTTCAAGTCCACTGTCGTCTGCAATCACACGTTTGTTTAATGCTTTTGCCGCTGCTTCTGATTTTAATTTTGCATTGGCTTCAAAAGTATCGCCAGTTTCTTCTACATCAAAATCTTCAATAATTTCAGAAATACCTATGACATTAAAATCTGGGAAAATAACTTTAAAATCATTTATCTTACCTTTATTATTTGATGCAATTACAATATCTTCCACTATGATGTTCCCTCTTTCTATACTTCTATTTTTTCTACTTTCGTTTCCATATTTAACCATTCTTCAATTATACGCTCGATATGCTCTGTTTCACCAGTAGCAAAAAATCTATGCTCTGGGTGGGCTGTATAAGCGACATGTTCATTACTAAACGTTAATAGTGCACTTACTTCACGTGCTGTCTCTAAACCAGAAGAAATTACCACTTTTTCGCCACCAAAATAATCGTTTATTGGCTGATAGAGTAACGGATAATGCGTACAACCTAATATAACAGTATCTGCATTACTATTTCTCCAATGTTTCAATGTTTGATGCACGATAATACTTGTTATTGTAGGATCTTTATAACGCATTTCTTCAACTAAAGGAACAAAGCCAGGACATGCGATACCAGAAACCTCTACATTAGGATTAATATTTTTAATATGATATCTATAAGCCTCAGATTTAATTGTACCTTCTGTACCTAAGATTAAAACATCATTATTTTTCGTTGTCATAATTGCCGTTCTCGCACCAGGCTCAATGACACCAATGACTGGAATAGCTAATAATTTTTGTAAATGTTTTAAAGCAACTGCAGTAGCAGTATTACAAGCAATAACAAGCATTTTTATATCAAATTCCATCAGCTTTTCAGCTAATTCTGTTGTGAATTTCCTAACTTCTGCGCCTTCTCTTGGGCCATAAGGGCAACGTTTAATATCACCCAAATAATAAATTGTTTCGTGTGGTAGTTGGCGCATGATTTCTTTTGCTACTGTTAATCCACCGACACCCGAGTCTATTACACCAATTGGTTTCTCCATATTCAATTACATCCTTATTCATTTGCTTGTCCTTTATTGTAGCATAGCCTTGATTTCAAAATCATTTATCAAGACTGAAATACAATATTATTTTTTGTTATACAGATATAATTATAAGATTAGTAATGATCTGACCACTCGTAGAATAATATGAACGAGAGATAAAAGACTCTAGCCATATTCCATGTTTTTTCAAAATCCGAAGATTCTTAAAATAAAAAAGACTTAACATCTGTTTTAAATAGATGCTAAGTCTCTTGTTTATATTATATGTTATTAATTGACTTGGTGATCTGAACCAAAGAATGATTTAAACATATGGAATGATGTTTCTCTATTTAATGCTGCAATCGATGTTGTTAAAGGAATACCTTTAGGACATGCATTTACACAGTTTTGAGAGTTACCACATGCTTGTAAGCCACCGCCACCCATTAAGGCTTCAAGACGTTCATCTTTTGTCATTGAGCCTGTTGGATGTAAATTAAATAATCTAACTTGTGAAATTGCTTGTGCGCCAACGAAATCATTACTACTTGTAACGTTAGGACAAACTTCTAAACATACACCACATGTCATACATTTTGATAATTCATAAGCTGTTTGACGTTTTTTCTCAGGCATACGAGGTCCAGGACCTAAATCGTAAGTGCCATCAATTGGAACCCAAGCTTTCATACGTTTCAAGTTATCGAACATTCTAGTACGGTCAACTTGTAAGTCACGAACAACTGGGAAAGTACTCATTGGTTCTAATTTAATAGGTTGTTCTAATTGATCAACAATTGCAGAACATGATTGTCTTGCTTGTCCGTTAATCACCATTGAACAAGCACCACATACTTCTTCCAAACAGTTCATATCCCAGATAACCGGTGTTGTTTTTTCACCTTTACTGTTAATTGGGTTACGTCTGATTTCCATTAAACATGCTATAACGTTTAAGTTTTCTCTATAAGGAATTTCAAACTCTTCCTCATAAGGTTTTGATTCTTCTGTATCTTGACGTTTGATAATTAATTTGATTGATTTTTGGCTTGGTTGTTGGTTTTGTTCTTCTTGCGTTGCTGTTTCATTTACTTCTTTTGTATCTGCCATAATTATTTACCTCCTTTAGACGTCGTAGAGTAGTCTCGTTTACGAGGTGGAATTAAGCTTATATCAACATCTTCGTAAGTGAATTTAGGCGCTTCTGTTTTTCCTTGATATGTTGCTAAAGTAGTTTTTAACCATTCTTCATCATTTCTATCAGGGAATTCTGGTTTGTAATGTGCACCACGAGATTCATTTCGGTTGTATGCACCGATTGTAATTACACGGGCAAGTACAAGCATGTTCCATAATTGACGAGTGAAGAATACTGCTTGGTTACTCCAAGTTTGAGTATCTTCGATATCAATATTGTTATAACGCTCCATTAATTCTAAAATCTTTTTATCAGTTTCTAATAAAGTTTTATTTTCACGAACAACGGTTACGTTGGCTGTCATAACTTCTCCGAGCTCTCTATGCAATTTGTACGCATTTTCTGAACCTTGCATATTGAGTAATTTATCAAATTTCTCTTGTTCTTCTTTCACGCGTTTTTCAAAGATACTATCATCTAAATCAGTGTAAGAAGATTCGATATTAGAAATATATTCGATAGCATTTGGACCTGCAACTGTGCCACCATAAATTGCTGACAATAATGAGTTGGCACCTAAACGGTTACCACCATGTTGTGAATAATCACATTCACCGGCTGCGAACAAGCCTTTGATGTTTGTCATTTGGTCGTAATCTACATAAAGTCCTCCCATTGAGTAATGTACCGCTGGGAAGATTTTCATTGGAACTTTACGAGGATCATCACCTGTGAATTTCTCGTAAATCTCAATGATACCACCTAATTTTACATCTAATTCATGTGGATCTTTATGTGATAAATCAAGGTATACCATGTTTTCACCGTTGATACCTAATTTTTGGTTAACACAGACATCAAAGATTTCACGTGTAGCAATATCACGCGGAACAAGGTTACCATAATCCGGATATTTCTCTTCTAAGAAGTACCAAGGTTTACCATCTTTATAAGTCCAAATACGTCCACCTTCACCACGTGCTGACTCACTCATTAATCTGAGTTTATCATCACCTGGAATTGCTGTTGGATGGATTTGAATAAATTCACCGTTTGCATACATTGCACCTTGTTGATAAACAATTGATGCTCGCTGAACCAGTATTAATCATTGAATTTGTAGTTTTACCAAAGATAATACCTGGTCCACCTGTAGCCATGATAACTGCATCAGAACCAAATGATTCAATATCAGAAGTCGTTACGTTTTGAGCAACAATACCTCTAGCCATGTTGTCATCATCTTTAACTATGCCTAAGAATTCCCAGCCTTCGTACTTAGTAACCAAACCATCTACTTCAAAACTACGAACCTGCTCATCTAAAGCGTATAGTAGCTGTTGACCAGTCGTTGCACCGAGCATATGCTGTTCTGTGATGCATTGTTCCACCAAAACGTCTGAAATCTAATAAACCTTCATTCGTTCTGTTGAACATTACACCCATACGATCTAATAAATGAATAATTTGAGGTGTTGCATCTGTCATCGCTTTAACTGGCGGTTGATTTGCTAAGAAATCTCCACCATATACTGTATCGTCTAAGTGGACTGTTGGTGAATCGCCTTCACCTTTTGTATTTACTGCTCCGTTGATTCCACCTTGTGCGCACACAGAGTGTGAACGTTTAACAGGAACAAGTGAGAACAAGTCGACATGTGCGCCTTGTTCTGCTGCTTTAATTGTTGACATTAGACCGGCAAGTCCTCCACCGACAACAATTACTTTTTTCTCTGCCATAAATAGTCACTCCCCTAAATATAAATCTGAAACTTATTTTTTTATCTTATAAAAACGCAAGAATAGCACTTATACCAATGTATGAAACTACGATAAATACCACTAAAGAAACCCATGTGAAAATTTGTTGCGATTTTTGTGATTGTAATACACCCCATGTTACTAAGAATGACCATAAACCATTCGCAAAGTGGAATGTAACAGCTAATAAACAGACAATATAGAAAACTAACCAAAATGGGTTAGTAACGATGTCATGTACCATGTCAAAGTTGACCTCATGGCCTAACGCACGTTGAATACGTGTTTGCCATACATGAATAGCAACAAACACAAAAGTGATAACACCTGTTATACGTTGTAGTAGGAACATCCAGTTTCTAAAAGCTGAATAATGTCCTACGTTCTCTTTTGCCGTAAAGGCAATATGTACACCATAAACTGCGTGATACAGAATTGGAATGTAGATCAATACAAATTCCAATACAATTAAGAAAGGTAAGGATTCAATGAATCCAGCCGCTTGGTTAAATGCATCTGCACCTTTCGTCGCTTGGTGGTTTACGAGTAAATGGAATATTAAAAATCCACCTATAGGTATGACACCAAGTAAAGAATGTAAACGTCTTAAATAGAATTGATTTTTCGAGTATGCCAAAAGGAAGTTCCCCCTGTGAAACAGTTGATTTTTTTGAAATTCTTTCTTAGAAATATATAAAGCGATTACATAATTTCTTTCGAAAACAAACGTACAACACTAAATTATAATATTATATGTTTGTTGCAATATAATATTATGCCGTATAATTCTAAACATTTAAGTGAATCCTTAATTGAATATTACTCATTGTTTAAAAGGTTTGATTTCAAATGATAATTTTTCTCAATTAGAAAACGCTTCCACATAATTTTAAAAAAAGAATTCCTCTTATTTGCTATTGTAACACTAATTAAAAACAATTTGGGCATGAGAATGATTCTCATGCCATAAACATTTTATTTTTTATTGTGTAAGGCTTGATGTAAATTTTGGGCTACATTTTGTGGTAAGCCTGATGCTTTCAAATCATCAATACTTGCTTCTTTCATTTTCTTTATTGAACCAAACGTTCGCAACAATTTCGTTTTACGCTTGGCACCAATACCATCTACTGTATCTAATACTGATTGCAAACCTGTTTTTTGGCGTGTTTGTCTATGGAATGTAATAGCAAATCTATGCACTTCATCTTGTATCCTTTGTAACAGATAAAATGCTTGGCTATTTTTTTTGAGCGGAACGATTTCAGCACTTTCTCCATATAATATTTCTGACGTTTGGTGCTTATCATTTTTACGAAGACCTGAAACAGGGATATCTAATCCTAATTCATTCTCGAGTACATCTATTACACCACTCATATGGCCTTTACCACCATCTACAATAATTAAATCTGGCAATGGTGTGCCTTCATTTAGGACACGCGTATAACGTCTACGTACCACTTCACGCATCGATTTATAATCATCTGGCCCATCTACTGTTTGAATTTTATATTTCCGATAGCCTTTTTTATTTGGTTTACCATCAATAAACGAGACCATAGCAGAAACTGGATTCACACCCTGTATATTAGAATTATCGAACGCTTCAATTCTAATTGGTGTTTGAATACCCATACGGTCACCAAGCTCTTCAATTGCTTTAACTGTTCGGGACTCGTCTTTTGCGATTAACTCGAATTTATTTTCAAGCGTCACTTCAGCATTATGATTTGCTAAATCTACCAATTCTTTCTTTTTACCTTTTATAGGTTGCACAATTTTTGTATCTACCACCGAACCAACCATAGCTTTATCTAGATGTTGGGGAATGTGCACTTCTTTAGGTAACAAATGTTGATTCAAATCATAAAATTGCCCGATAAAAGTATAGAATTCTTCTTCTTCTGTTTGTTGTATTGGTATCATCGTCGCATCACGTTTAATCATATTACCTTGGCGTACGAAAAACACTTGTATACACATCCAACCTTTAGATACGCTATAGCCAAATACATCTCTAATTGTATAATCTGATGTTGTGATTTTTTGTTTTTTAGTTAAATTATGAATATGTTGTATTAAATCTCTATATTCTTTTGCTCTTTCAAAATCCAATGTTTCACTAGCATCTTTCATATTTTGTTCTAAATTACGCAAAATCGTTTTATCTTCACCATTTAAGAAATCTGAAACCTCTTTAGTCATTTCTGCATACTTTTCTAATTCAACTGGATAGACACATGGCCCTAAACATTGACCAATGTGATAATATAAACACAATTTGTCAGGCATTTTATCACATTTTCTAAAAGGATAAATACGATCAAGTAATTTTTTAGTCTCTTGTGCAGAATACGCATTAGGATATGGTCCAAAATACTTACCAGTGCCTTTTTTAACTGTTCTTGTAACAATTAACCGTGGATATTTTTCTTTAGTAATTTTAATAAATGGATAACTTTTATCATCTTTTAATAAAATATTATATCTTGGTTGGTATTGTTTGATAAGGTTAAGTTCCAATAACAGTGATTCTGTCTCACTAGACGTGACAATAAATTCGAAATTTCGGATCTCTCCAACTAAACGTGTTGTCTTTGCATCGTGAGCACCAGTAAAATAAGACCTTAATCTATTTCTTAATTTCTTCGCCTTACCGACATAAATAATTTGGTCATTACGATCTTTCATCAAATAACAACCTGGTTCAGTTGGCACAACTGTAAGCTTCTGTTTGATTTGTTCTTGATACGTCTCCACGTTAATGTCTCCTCCTTTCACTTCATATTCCCTTTAAATCTATATAATATAACGACATGAAAGTAAATATACATCATGTTTCAGTTAATAATTTTTAATCATATATACATCTCATTATTTGAGTTTTAAATATTACCTACAAACTATTATAAATAGTACCGAGCGCATTAAACAATCTATTGAAACGCTAATAAATTGAAAACTGGGACATTAAATAAATTAATGTCCCAGCTTTGCTAATGATTTACTATAAATGTTTCTCGATTACTTCTGCTAAGTTTTCTTTAGGTTGGAAACCTACTACTTTATCTACTGGTTCGCCATCTTTAAATACGATTAAAGTTGGGATACTCATAACTTCAAATTTAGCAGCTGTTGATGGATTTTCATCTACATCAAGTTTTAAAATATTAGCTTTGCCATCATAGTCACCAGCTAATTCTTCTAATACTGGAGCAATCATCTTACAAGGGCCACACCATGTTGCCCAAAAATCTACTAAATTTACACCTGATTTGATGTTTTCATCAAAGTTTGAATCTGTTGCTTTTACGATTGCCATAACTGCCAATCCTCCTTAAATTTCAAATGATGAAGAAATTATAACAGACTTTATAACATTCTGCATATCTCTTGCTCACGTTTATTTTAATTCTGCCACGGTAACGCCAAATCCACCTTCACTTGGCATTCCGTTTCTATATGATGACACACTTTTATGTCGTTTTAAATGTTTTTGCACACCTTTTTGCAAAGCGCCTGTTCCTTTACCATGAATAATATAAACTTGTTCATAATTACTCAACACAGCTTGGTCTAAATATTGATCCACAGCCACCATTGCTTCATCATATCGATAACCACGTAAATCGAGTTCCATTTTAATACTTTGTCGATTTTCTCGCTTAATCATCTTGGCAGGAGCTTCTTTGGTTTTCTTCGTTTTTTCTAAATCTTCTAAGGGTAATTTCATTTTTATGATACCCATCTGTACTACAGCTTCTTTATCACCAATAAGTTCTAACACTTCACCTTTTTGGCCATATGTCAGGACTTTTACTTCGTCTCCAGCCTTAATCTCGTCCCATTTTTGCTTTTGGACATTTTGTTTCAGTGACTTAGCTTCGTACTGATCTTCAAGCTGTTTCTTCTTATCGATTAATTCATGCTCTTTAACATCGGCGCCTTTTTTATCTCTAAGTTCACGTAGCTCTTTAAGAATGTCATCTGCTTCTTTCGTAGCTGATTTCACACGTTGATTTGCTTTCTCTTTGGCTTCGCTTAAAAGTTGTTTTTCATAATTCTGATATTGTGCGTACTGTTTAGCAAGTGCGTCACGCGATTCTTGTGCTTCTCTTACTAATTGATCTAATTCGATACGCTGTTCGTCAACTCGTTTAGAATTATTTTCTAATGATGCAATCATTTCATTAATTTCTTGTTCATCTTGTCCAATCATAGATTTGGCTTTTTGAATCACTTGCATATTAAGTCCTAATTTTTTAGAAATATCAAACGCGTTTGACCGTCCAGGAACGCCCATTAATAATTTATAAGTCGGACTTAATGTATTTACATCAAATTCCACACTGGCATTCATTACGCCTTCCCTATTAAAGCTGTATGCTTTTAATTCAGGATAGTGTGTCGTAGCCATTACAAGTGAACCAATTTCATGTACATGATCTAATATACTCATTGCTAAGGCGGCACCTTCACTTGGATCTGTTCCGGCGCCCAATTCATCAAATAAGATTAAACTATTTTTAGTCGCATTTTGAAGTATTTCAACAATAGTTTTCATATGTGAAGAAAACGTTGATAATGACTGTTCAATGGATTGTTCGTCCCCGATGTCACAATACACATTTTCAAAAATACTTAATTTACTGCCATCAAGTGTAGGAATTAGCATACCTGATTGAGCCATAGCTATAATTAACCCCAGTGTCTTGAGGGTCACCGTTTTACCACCCGTATTTGGCCCTGTTATAATCACAGTTTCTATATCTTGAGCAAATTCAATCGTATTCGCAACAACAGAAGTTCTATCTAGCAACGGATGAAATGCTTTCGGTAAATAAACAGTTCTATCCGTAGTAAATTCTGGTTTCGTGCCTTTAATTGAACGTGCATAACGTGCTTTAGCTGTTAAAAAATCAATTTGACCCATAATAGATTCTGAAATCAAACAAGCGTCTGCTTCTTCAGCAACTTGTATAGTTAGTTCAGTCAATATACGTTCACGCTCTACAGCTTCATCATTACGGAAACTACTAATTTGATTACTCATTTCTACTATTGAAGAAGGTTCAATATACAATGTTTGACCAGATGCAGATTGGTCGTGCACAATCCCGTTGAAATCTTGACGATACTCTGCTTTCACTGGTATAACATTACGATCGTTACGCACTGTCACAATTGCATCAGATAGTTTTTTTTGATTGCCTTGATGCTTTACAATTTTATCTAAATTTTGTTTTATGCGTTGCGTTGTTTTAGAAATCTTACTTCTAATACCTTGTAATTCGTAACTAGCATCATCAAATAAATCATAGGCATCACATTTTTGATGTATATTTTGATACAAGTCTGATAAAACAGGTAGTTGTTCCATTCTATCGTTTAGAATTGGGTAATTAATTTCTTCTTCTTCGTTCAACAAACTATTATAAAATGTTTTATATTGATTTTGTATTTGTATTAAGCGTTTAATTACATTTAATTCGCTAACATTGAGTACGCCACCAATTGTCGCTCTATGAATAAATGAAGATATTTTTGCTAAACCACTTAAACTTGGCATGCGATGCTTATTATAGATTTGAGCTATTTCATCTGTTTCATTCATTTGAAATTCGACGGTATTAAAATCAGTTGTTGGTGTCATCGCTATAACTTTTTCTTTACCTAAATCACTTATTGTTTCATTCTCTACAAGTGCTTTTATTTTGTCGAATTCCAGGACATTTAATGATTTCTGCCTCATATAATCCCTCTATTTCTTCAATTTAATATTATTTTCTATAAGCGATTTAAACGCCTCTCGTGACATCGTATTGATTACTCTGTCTTTTTTTACGAACCCTTTTTGTGCAGTCGCCACACCGTACTTCATGAATTCAAGATGATCTACATGATGGGCATCCGTATTAATAGTTAATTTAACATTCGGATGTTTTTTAACTGTTTCGGCATTTAAATCTAACCGTTTAGGGTTTGCATTAATTTCTAAAATCGTGTTTGTCTCTTCAGCAATTTTACATAATCTATCAATATCTGGTTCATAACCTGGACGTTTACCAATAATACGACCTGTTGGATGTGCAATATGTCTGACATATGGATTGCGACATGCGTTTTCTAAGCGTTTCATAATGTCTTCCTGTGATTGATTAAAACTTTGGTGTATTGTCGCAATGACATAATCTAATTGCGCCAACACTTCGTCATCATAGTCTAAACGACCATCAGGAAGTATGTCCATTTCAATACCTGAGTAAATATCAATTTCTTCATATTTATTATTCAAAGCTTTGATTTCTTCATTTTGGCGTAATAGGCGCTCAACTGACAAACCATTAGCAACTTTTAAGCTTTGAGAGTGATCTGTAATCACCATAAATTGATGACCTTTAGCAATGTTTGCTTCTATCATTTCTTCAATACTGAATGCACCATCGCTATACGTCGTATGCATATGAATATCTCCATTAATGTCATCTAATTTAATAATATCTGACAGGTCTTTATCGAACTCACTTCCATCTTCACGCATTGCTCGGGTCAATCCAATTCACACCGAAATGTTCATAAATTTCTTTTTCACTTTGATATTGAAGCAATTCGCCATTTGCTTGTTCGATACCATATTCACTCACTTTTTCATCATTTTCTTTAGCTAACTGACGAATACGAATATTGTGATCTTTAGAACCAGTGAAATGCTGTAGTGTGTGATAGAAAGCTGAAGGTTCGATTAACCTGAAATCTACACCTATTGTTTCATCATCATAAGTTACTTCTAATGATACTTTTGTTTGACCAACAGCTACTTCTTTAACTTTATTAGGAATATCAAGTAATGCTTGTTGTACCTTTGTCGGTTCATTTGTACTTATAATATAGTCTAAATCTTTACTCATTTCTTTAAATCTTCTGTAACTACCCGCTACTTCGTATTGTTCAATATCTGCAATTGAGGCTAAATGTTCGTTAATTTCAATGTTTAAGCCTCTCATTTGGTCAATCGGGTATTTATCTTTTTTCGCACCAAGCGCTTTAACTGCCTCTAAGATATTTTGCTCGGTTTTTTTAGCAAAGCCGCTTAATTCACTCACTTCACCTGCTTCACAAGCTTTTTGTAATGCTTCTTTGCCATCTATATTTAATTCTTTATAAAGTTTAGCTATTTTCTTACTGCCTAATCCTTGTATTTTCAATAAAGGAATTAACCCTTCTGGCACTTCCTCTTGTAATGACGCTAAAGTCGAAGAATTCCCCTCTTGACGATATTCTTTAATTACATCTCCTACACCTTTACCAATGCCTTTTAATTCTGTAACATCCTCAATTTGATCAAGCGGACGTTCATCTATTTCAAGGCTTTGTGCGGCTTTTCTATACGCTGAAACTTTAAATGTGTTTTCACCTTTTAATTCCATATAAGTAGCTATTTTTTCTAATAATTGAATAATATCTTTTTTTGTCATTACTTTCACTCCATAAAAAAAGGTCAAGACAGATTACTGTTATGCGTTCATCAGTAAATTGGTTATGCCCTGACCTCCTGTATTTTAAAAATCTATATATTTTACGAAAATTATGCTAACTATATGTTTAATACGAATGTCGATACATAAGTAATATGTAATAACATATATTCGGCAATCATCGAGCTTGAGAGTTGCTGTTGGATAAATTCTAATGGATAAAGTGCTCGCACTATACAATAATGTTGTGCAAATAATAATTGAAGATATTATTCCCATTAACATACCAATAAATCGACTTATTAAATTGAGCCCTTGGTATTGAATCACTTTATCAAAGACTACAATAACCCCATAGCAAAGCATTTTGGTAATTGTCGCTACGATTAAAAATGCAATAATGTGGTCGAATCGCTGTTGTAGATTATCAAATTGAAAAGCATAATTCAAATCGTAAGCCTGTGTTTTAGGAAAAGGTATAAATAATTCCAATCGTTGAGATATTTGCAAATAAAATCGTTGTGCTACCCATAATGAAAACAGCGTAGCACCTAGATGCAATGCACTTAACCATACACCTCTTCTAAATCCAATCATTCCTATGTATATAAAAACAATTACTATTAGTATATCAAAAATCATTATTCATCACTGTTTTTCAGTTGTTTTATTTCTTGTTGTAGACGATGATTTTCCTCTTCTAATTGTACTTTTTCATGCATGATATTTACCGCTGTTAATATTGCTTTTCTTGTCGTGTCTAGACCCGCACTTTTACTGCCCAATTCCTTAATCCTTTCATCAACGAGATGTGCTACATAACGGATATGCTCAGGATTGTCCTCTCCGACAATTGTATAGCGCTGATCATTAATAGTGACGTTAATCCGATTTTTAAACTCTCCCATATAATAACTCCTGACTTTTGTTTATATTTCCGAATTCCTTCTCTAATTGATTCTTTTAAGTGTTTAATTTAGTAATTCATACTATTTATTACGAACCATTATACACGACAAAATATTATTTTGTAAGAGGTGTGATTTGTAATATTTGAAATATTTGTTATTTATAACATTTTTGACAATGTAAACGAAAATGCCTCTACATAAACTTTTAATAGATGGTACTTTCACAGGTAGCTCGGTTATTTATACTTGTGATATGATGTTCAGTGTCGAAATATAAATATTAGCAATCCATATAAAGTGAGGCCAAAAAACATGACAAATGTTGTACTTAAATTAACAAATCAAGAAATCCAGCAATTAATGTCTAAAATTCAATTTGATACATCGAATGTTTCTCAGGGAATGAAAGGCAAAACTAAATATAAAAGCACTTCAATTTCAATTTATAATTCAAATAAAGTCATGTTTCAAGGTAAAGATGCAGATAATATAGCATCCCAACTCTTACCTAATACAGCTAAACCCGCAACATCTACAACGAATTCAGCCAAAAAAACTTCTAGCACTAAGCAAACTATTCGATATAACAATTATCAATGTATTGGTAGTGATGAAGCGGGCAGTGGTGACTATTTCGGACCACTTACTGTGTGTGCTTGCGTATGTTTCTAAGAAAAATGTTCAAATTTTAAAAACCCTTGGCGTCGATGATTCTAAAAAATTGACTGATGCAAAAATCGTAGAATTGGCTGAACAGCTTGTGACTTTTATCCCTCATTCTTTGTTAACTATGCACAATGAAAAATATAACGAAAAACAAAAATCTGGCTGGTCACAAGTTAAAATGAAAGCAGTATTACATAACGAAGCAATCAAAAATGTAACGCAAAAGATAGATACTGATGAAATAGACTATATTGTCATTGATCAATTTGCTGAAGCCGGTGTATATAAACGCTATGCGCTAACCGATTTACCCTTCAGCACTAAAACAAAATTCGAAACAAAAGGTGAATCTAAATCTATAGCAATTGCGGCAGCCAGTATTATTTCACGTTATGCCTTTGTTAAAAATATGGATAGCCTCTCCCGTGTCGCTAAAACAGAGATTCCTAAAGGCGCTAGTAATAAGGTCGATCTTGCAGCAGCTAAAATCATTGAACGCAAAGGCATTGATTACCTAGACTCTATCACTAAAAAGCATTTTGCCAACCGTGCCAAAGCAGAAAAATTAGTACAAAAGAAACATCGTTAGAAAATAAAAATCTTGATAGTCCATTTGCGATGATCTACCAAAATTTCATAACGAGACAAACCAATTGCCATAAAAGCATTTGGTTTATTTTTTTATAAGTATTTATCATTGAGACAATCTTTGTTTAATAATGAAATTATTATTGTTTAAATAAAGTCAGTGATTTGTGCCGACTCCTCGCGGTAAAAGCGCTAGCCTAAATCTACAGTCTGAGCCTATGCTCGCGGAAAGCGTGCACAAAAAACTGCCACCACATGGACTTTATCGACAATCTAAAAACCTTGGCAGTCCATAATAATGGTCTACCAAGGTTTTTAATCACACTATTTTATCTAATTGTTGCACCTTCTGCTTGTAAAGCAGCTAAGATGTCTTCATGTACTGCATTTACTTTGTCATCTGTAAGTGTTTGCTCTGTATCTAAATAAGCTAAACGAATTGCAATTGATTTCTCATCTTCAGCAATATGTTCACCCTCATAAACATCAAATACTTCGGCATTTTGTAAAATATCTCCACCATGGTTTTCAATGACTTTCACTAATTTTGCTGATGGTATTGTACGGTTGATAACTAAAGCAATATCTCTTGATACACCTGGGAATCTAGGGATAGGTTGATAATTAATATATCCTACTGTGACAGCCATCAATTTTTCATAATTTAATTCAAAAACGTATGTGCGTTTTAAGTCATGCTCTTTTTCAACTTGAGGATGCAATTCACCCACAAAGCCAATGATTTCATCGTTTAATTTAACCATAGCTGTTCTACCAGGATGTAAGCCATCAATTTCTCCAGACTCATAGTCAAATTGGATATCTAATTTTTCAGCAATGCGATCTACGATTCCTTTGACAACAAAGAAATCAATTTCTTCTTTCTTACCTTGCCAAGCATTAACTGTGTAATCACCTGTTAAGATACCGCTTAAATATTCAACTTCATCTGGTAATTCACCTTCACCATTACCAAAGAATACGCGACCTAGTTCATACAAGCGCACATTATTATTTTTACGTGCGACGTTATAAGAAACTGCATCAATTAAATGAGGTACCAAACTTTGTCGTAAAGTAGCATGCGCTTCACTCATCGGCATTAATAAATCAATTGTAGCGCGTTCTTGTAGCGCGAAATCTTGTGCTCTTTGTTTGTCTACCAATGAATAGTTAATTGCTTGGCTTAATCCAGCGCCTTCTAGTGTTGCTTTCACGACACGAGACTTACCTTGTCTATCAGTTAAAGCACCATGTGTGACTTCCTCAAACACAGGTAATGTTGATGGGATTTCGTCGTAACCATAAATACGTGCAATTTCTTCAATTAAGTCTTCTTTTATTGTAATATCTTTACGACGAGAAGGTACCCTAACAGTTAAGATATCTTTATTTCTAGTTGTTTCAAAGCCTAATTGTACAAAAATCGCTTCAATTTCTTCCGCTGATAGTTCAAAACCTACTGTTTTATTTACTTTATCTATAGAAATTTCAATTGGAGTAACAAATTGACCTAAATCACCTTCTGCTACACGACCTTGTGTTACTGAACCGCCCGCATAAGTTTGAAGTAAATAACACGCTCTATCCACCGCTTCATCTACAAATTCTGTAGCAATGCCTTTTTCGAAACGACTAGAAGCTTCACTTCTTAAGTTTAATCTTCTTGAAGTATGTCTAATAGAAACAGGGTCAAAAATTGCGCCTTCAATCACAACATTCGTTGTTGATTCAGTCACTTCTGAGAAATCGCCACCCATTACACCAACAATTGCTATTGGATTTGTGCCGTTTGTAATAACGATATCACTGTCTTTCAATGTTCTTTCTTGATCATCTAGTGTAGTCATTTTTTCATCAGCATGAGCTTGACGTACTTCTATTTGACTTGAACCTATTTGATCTTTATCAAACATGTGTAGCGGTTGTCCGTATTCTAAAAGTACATAGTTTGATATATCTACGACGTTATTGATTGGACGAATACCTGCTTTGATTAAACGCATTTGCATCCACTCTGGAGATGGTGCGATTGTTAGACCATTCACTACTCTTGCACTATAATATGCAACTTTATCTTTATTTTGAATGTTCACGCTGATTTCATCTGATGCTTGTCCAGAAACCTCTTTACTATTTGTTTTTGGTTTCTTCATCGACACATTGTATAATGTCGCTGTTTCATAAGCTGTACCAATCATACTTAGTGCATCAGCTCTGTTTGGTGTTAAATCAAATTCCATCACTTGGTCATTTAAATATAACGCAGTCATAGCATCTGTACCTGGCGTCACTTCTGATGAAAAGACATAAATACCATCTTCAAATTTTTTAGGGACAAGATTGCTTGGCACACCAATTTCTTGAAGCGAACAAATCATACCCTCTGAACGTTCTCCACGTAATTTAGCACGCTTAATTTTTATGCCGCCAGGTAATCTACCACCTACTGTTGCAACAATGACTGTCTGACCAAGCATCAACATTAGGCGCACCACACACGATTTGTACCGGTTCTGCTTCACCAATGTCTACTAAACATATATTTAACTTGTCAGCATCTGGATGAGGCGCTTTAGATTGTACGTAACCGACAACTAAATTTTTAGTTTCTTTTGTATAATCTACAACATCATCTACTTCAATCCCAGTACGTGTAATTCTTTCTGCAAGTGCATTTACTGGTTCATTAATATCTACGTAACTTTCTAACCATTCTTTTGAAATAAACATTACTTTTCACCTCTATCTTCTACAGCTTTAAATTGATCTAAGAAACGTACATCATTTGTATAGAAATGACGTATATCCTCAATACCATATTTCAACATTGCAATTCGATCAGGCCCCATACCAAATGCAAAGCCAGTATATTTATTTGAATCGAAACCTGCCATTTCTAATACATTAGGATGTACCATACCAGCGCCTAGAATTTCTATCCAACCTGTTTGCTTACAAACATTACAGCCTGCACCTTCACATTTGAAACATGAAACATCTACTTCTACTGAAGGTTCAGTAAATGGGAAGTAACTTGGACGTAATCTAATTTCTCTATCTTCGCCAAACAATTGTTTAGCTAATAATTCTAACGTACCTTTTAAATCGCTCATTTTAATATTTTCATCTACAACTAAACCTTCAATTTGAGTAAATTGATGACTATGCGTTGCATCATCAGAATCGCGTCGATAAACTTTACCGGGGCATAAGATTTTTACAGGACCTTGACCATTGCGTTCTTCCATCGTTCTCGCTTGCACAGGAGAAGTGTGTGTACGCATTAATATTTCATCTGTAATATAAAAGCTATCTTGCATATCTCTTGCTCGGATGTGATTTAGGTAAGTTTAACGCTTCAAAGTTATAGTAATCTTTTTCTACTTCAAAACCATCAACAATTTCGTAACCTAAACCTAAGAATAAATCTTCAATCTCTTCAATCGTTCTTGTTAAAGGATGTTTAGAGCCTATTGAAATTTTACGGCCAGGTAATGTGACATCAATTTGTTCTTCTTTTAATTGTTGTTCTAATTGTTCATGAGCTAAAAGTTCTTGACGTGATTCAATTTCACCTTCAATGGCTTGTCTCACTTCATTCACTTGTTGACCATAGGCTGGTTTTTCTTCGTTTGATAAATCTTTCATATGTTTCATTAAACCAGTAACTGAACCTTTTTTACCTAAATATTTAACTTTTACGTCTTGTAATTCTTTTTCATTTTGAGCTTCATTAATATCAACTAATGCTTGTTGCTTAATCTCAGTCATCGCTTCTGTTTGTGCCATACATAGTCCTCCTATATTAAAATCTAAATGTATAATGATTGTTTGTAAAAATGCAAAAAAGACTTTCATCCCTTGAAACTGGGACGAAAGCCTTCCGTGGTACCACCCAAATTTATGCCTAAGCATACACTTGTTGTCATTGATAACGGAAATGAAGTCCGACTTAAATTTCTTTAAGTAACCAAAAAGGTGAAAAAAACTAAATACAGTGGATTATCTTGCAGTCTTAGGATAATCTCCCTTAAGCAACTGTATGAAAATAGTCTACGTCTTTTTAAAGGTTAATATTTATTTTGTAATATCATTAACTATATTATATACGATAATTGATTAAAGGGTCAACCTTTCAAGTGATACATCACGATACTACCGGCTATTGCTACATTTAAGCTTTCAGCCTTGCCATATATAGGTATTGTTAAATTTTGAGTCGTTTTACTCAACAATTCAGGGTTTACACCTTCACCTTCATTACCTAAAAGTAACGCGAACTTTTCTTGGCTTTGTATTTGATTATAGGCTACTGCATTATCCAACGCAGTACCATACACTTCACCTTCAAATTCATCAATAAATTCACTTAAATCTTGTGACACAATTGGAATATGAAAGACACTGCCTTGACTCGCACGCATAACTTTATCTTGATAAGGGTCTGCTGTGCCTTTTTCAAGAACAATTAAATCTAATCCTGCGAGCATCAGCGGTACGGATTAGTGTTCCTAAATTACCTGGGTCTTGAATACAGTCTATTAATAGCACTTGTTGGGCTTTCCGTGTTTCATGAACAGGTTTTTCAATCACTGCAAAGAACCCTTGTGGCGTAACTGTACCTGATAATGCTTCAGCAACTTTTAAATTGATTTCAAATACTTCTTCAGCATAATTAATCATATCATCATCGAGTCTTTCAATATCAACGACATACAATTGTTCAATTTTTAAATTGCTCTTATAAGCCTCTTCAATCAAATGATAACCCTCGATAAGTGCACGTCCTGTTTTATCTCTTTCACGTTTCTTTTTTAATTTAATTGCATTTTTAACTTTACTATTTTGAGCCGAAGTAATCATTTCCATAGCATAGCCTCTTTATTTTAGTATTTTTAACTTTTAAATTTATGTTTAATATTTGTACTAATATTTTTAAAAAATGTAGAAAAATGACTTTCACTTTCCACTAAAATATTATCTCCTGTATATGTTACTATATCACCTTTGACTGGGGAAGCGTTATTGAGAAATCTAATTTTCAACGTCTGAGTTGTTTGTATGTTTTTATGATTCATCACTTGAAAATGTACATGTGGTTCAGCAACATTTCCAGAATTACCTACATTTGCGATATGTTGTCCACGCAACAACGTATCTCCTTTGTTAATTTTAAATGAATCCGGTTTGATATGTGCTATCATACTATATTCATTACGTCCGTGTTTAATAATTATATAATTACCTTCAGGATGCATTGTATTATATTCACCAGGTATGCAATCAGGAATCCCGTCTACAATTTCTTCTACTACTCCGTTTGCTCGGAGCTAAAATAGGCGCATTATAACTAAAATAATTCTCACACAGCGTAGGATCACCATTATATGTAAAACCTTCAATTACTTTCACAAAATCAAAAGCATTGCGTTGGTTTTTATATCGATAGTGATGATTTAATAATTCATTCGAGCCACCAGTATGAACAAGCCAATCTTCTTGTAAAGGGATGGTATAGCTACATTTAGAGAACTTAATCAAATGTGATTGCTTAATCGGAATTAGCGCCATTCCAATAATTTCTTGATATTTATTTAAAATGACACTTGCACCTGATTCCATATTACTGTCAAACCAAATGTACTCATCTTGACGATTTATATGTAAATGTTTATACAACCTGTTTGTTCCTCTGATACCATTATATGCACTCAACAATTTTTTGAATTCTTTATAAGAAGAAACGTCTTGAAAATAATCACTAAAATGCTCATAAAGCCAAATCGCATCACTATTTTCTATTTTATCTATAATTATTTGTGCATTCATTGTTTCCATAATTTTACACAACCTATCAGTTGAATATAAATACTATCTATCTCTAACATAAAAAATCGCTCAAAAATTATCAAGTGAATAATTAGTGAACGATTAGAATAGGCTATTATTAAGCCATTTAATTAAATGAAATTATTTTGATACAACGTCTTCGCCATTGTATGAACCACAGTTCTTACAAACGCGGTGAGATAATTTATATTCTCCACAACTTGGGCACTCTGTCATACCAGGTACTGAAATTTTGAAATGCGTACGACGTTTATTTTTTCTTGTTTTTGACGTTCTTCTTTTTGGTACTGCCATGATATATCCTCCTTATATTCAAACACTAAATAGAAATTTTCAGATTCAATAATCCATTATACTATAGATTATTAAAATCCGCTATTACTCTTCGTCATATAATTGTTGTAGTTTTTGAAGCCTAGGATCAATTTGCTTAGATTCAGATTCTTCCTTATCTTTTGCAAGCTCAACCGCTTCTTCTTCGTCAATAACTTCCCAACCATTGCCTTCACTTAACATCTGATCGCTTTCGCTTGAAAAAACACGCATTGGCTTTCCAATGATAACTAGTTCTTCAGTAATATCTTTTAGATTTATCATACCGTTTGTTGCATCATGGTAATGTTCATCTTTATCTTCGCCATTACTATACTCATCATATCCTTCTAAATCAAAAATCTCTTGAGATTTAATATCTATAGGAGTTTCTACAGGAACTAACGTACGTGCACATGGCATCGTATACGTTCCGGTTATATGCATATCTGCAATGACTTCATTTGATCTGACGGTTAATTCACCTTCAACATCAATATCAGATAGATCTATTAAATCTAATGATTTTACTAAATGATCAAAATTAACCGTTTGATGAAATTCAAATGGTTTATCTTGGAATTTTCTTAATTGTGTTATTGACCATTTCATAGGGCTTCACCTCTAACAAGCACAAAATTTATTTTAACTTTATAGACATAAGTTGTCAAGATTTTTCTTAACACATTTACATCTGTTACAATATATATAATGAATTCTGAAAGGAAGAATTGCAAATGAAAAGCGTTGCACTAGTCACAGAATATAATCCTTTCCACAATGGTCACTTATACCATGCCCAGAAATCAAAGTCAATTACCGAAGCTGAAGTTTCTGTCGCAATTATGAGTGGAAACTTTGTAATGAGAGGCCAACCGACAATTTATAATAAATTCACTCGAACACAAATGGCGTTAACCGCTGTTGACTTAGTTATTGAATTACCTGCCTACTCTGCTATATCTGCAGGACAGTATTTTGCAGAAACTGCAGTTCAAGTAGCAGATTATTTAAATATTAATCATTTATCATTTGGTAGTGAATCTGGTGATATAAATGCATTTCTATCACTTGCTCAAGAAATGAATAAAGTAGAAGATTCCCCACAATTTTCTGAGAAATCTAAAGAAGGTAAAAGCTACCCACGAATAATTAGTGAACTTATCTCTGATCATTCGTTACTTTCATCACCTAATAACACTTTAGGGATATCATATGTGCGTGCGATTCAAAAATGGGCACCATGCATCCAACCTTGGACGATACCTCGAGAACAAAGCGCTCATCATGATGATTTGATTTCAAACTTTGCTTTTGCGAGTGGTACTTCGATTCGTAAATCGATTCAAACAGGTGATGAACAATGGAAAAAGGTTGTTCCTGAATCTACTCAAGCACTTTATGGAGTGCCTCACGTCTCAATTGAAGACACCTTCACTTATATAAAATACGCAATTTTAAGTCAAGATGTGCAAGCTTTAGAACAAATCCACTTAATGAGTGAAGGCTTAGAACATCGTTTAATACATTTAATCAATGAAGCGACTTCTTTTGAACATTTAATGAAATTAATTAAAACGAAGCGTTATACATATACGCATATCCAACGTTTACTTATGAACATTTTACTGAATTTCAAACAACAAGATAAACCTTCAACAATTAAAGCCGTTAGAGTATTAGGCATGACACAAAAAGGACAGCAATATTTAAAATATTTAAAAAACGCTTTTCCAGAACGTAATTATATAACACAAGTCAATAAACAAAACGCACATTATTTTACGAATGAAATACACGCCACTCAGATTTATAATTTTCTTTCTAATAGCACCGCTACCGACTTCAATACACCTGTGATACGTGTTTAAGACAGTATATATTAACCATAAATTAAAAAGGGCTGACCGCATACCTAAAAGTATGAAGTCAGCCCTTTTTAATTATCCATTTGCCTATTTGCCTAGATACAGTTCAACGATTTTGTATACAGTCTAGAACCACTATTCAATTTGTTAAGTATCGGTTCTTTATAGTTATTTTCTAAATTTTTTGTTCAATGCTTTTTCCACATGTACTGGGACGAAGTCTGAAACATTTGCCTTATATGCGAGCAACTTCTTTAACTACACTTGAACTAATAAACGAGTAATTTGTACTTGTCATCATATACATTGTTTCTACATCACTATTTAGCTTCTTATTCATTGAAGTCAGTCTCAATTCATATTCAAAGTCACTTACAGCTCTCAAACCTCTAATTATTGTCTGTGCGCCAATATCGTCACAAAAATCAACAAGTAAACCATTAAAGTGATGAACTGTAACGTTATCCAAATGTTTCACTGATTCTTTAATCAATTCTATGCGTTCTTCAATTGAAAATGTTCCTGCTTTACTACTGTTTTTTAAGACACAAATGTGAAGCTCATCAAAGCGATCAGCACTTCTATCTATAATATCTATATGCCCATATGTAATTGGATCAAAACTTCCGGGAATAACTGCTTTAGTTGTAGACATTTTAATCTCCTTTTTCTAATAACAAAGTGTCTGTCAGTCCATAATGATAACGCTTTATCACATGGAAAGGGTCTGTATTAATTTTTTCGTGATGATTGAACTCACAAACGATAATACCACTTTCTTTTAATAAATTAAACTTTGCGATTTCTTCCAACGCTTCATCTATAAGTCCTTTTTCATATGGTGGGTCCAAAAAAATTACATCAAATTGAATATCACGTTTCGAAAGTGCTTTCAACGCACGGTCTGCATTGTTTTTATATACTTCAGTTTGCGATTCTATATTTAAATTTTTTAAATTTGCTTTAATCACTTTAACAGCTTTAAAATTTTGATCTACAAAAATCATTTTATCAATACCACGAGACAAAGCTTCGATACCTAAAGACCCACTACCCGCATATAAATCTAAACCTATACCTGAAACTTCATGAAGACTATTAAAAATACCCTCTTTCACTTTATCCATCGTAGGTCTTGTATTGCGCCCTTCTAAACTCTCTAGTGCTTTACTTTTATGTATTCCTGAAATCACTCTCATATTATTAACACTTCCATTCTTAAATCAAATTTTATATAATGCATACTGCACGATAGGAGGTTACAATATTGAAACAATCATTTATAAAATTAGGCGAAGGCCTCACAGACTTATTCGAATTTAACACTTTAATAGCATATAATTTCAAACGTATCGACCATATTGTGTATTTCCACACTGCTACTTTCGAAAAAAAGCCTTCTTCAGTAGCAATCATTATGCATCCTACAAGTGAAAATCACTTCCAAGCTATGTATATCATGGTTAATGCTTTAAATTATCCCTATCCTAATTCAAACAAAAAGTTTGAATTAATCAATGAGCAAGCAAGACTATACAATATAGATATCAAAGAGGTAGATGTACAACCAAGTGACACTTTCCACGACATCGATTTATATTTTAATTACTTAATCAGCGTTTTAAGACTGCAACGATGGATTCCACCATTGCAATAATTGAATAAAACAAGCCACTGTAGACTATAATTGTACTATTGTGGCTTGTTTAACTGCCCTATATTAAGTCATTAGCTAGATTTCTATCGATTGGATACAAAAATAAAGCTTTTAAAACTTTTGAATCAAGATATTTCATGCTGTTCTTTTTCATAAACCTTTTTTAAATATTTATAGGGCGAACCTTCAATATTTTTCACATATTTAAGCTTCATTAATTTCTCAACAATTTGATCCGCTTCTTCTTCATTTATATACATTACGACATAGCGTTGTTGTCTATTTACACTTACGATATGACCAAATTTCCTTACTTGTCTTTCGTGTTTCATATGTTTTAAATAAATTATCAAACTTGTTCTAGCTATAGTGTTCATTTTTTTCACTCCAATTATTAGCCATTATATAATATCATGTCTTTTTCTTTTTATAAATAACAATTATTTTGATGTATCACAAACATTTGCTATATTACTTTATATACTCAAAACTGAGGAGGATTGCTCGTGACAAAAATTAATAAATTAATTAAGGGCGGATTTTTAAGTACGCTAGGTTTAGTCGGTAGCGTGTTATTAATTACTAAATATAAAGCTAAACCGAATAATCAAAGTATACCATCTTTCTTTTCTAAACCTGCACCATATATATTTGCCCATCGTGGTGGTATGGCTGTAAGACCAGAGCAAACTAAACTTGCTTTTGATAATGCAGCAGAGACACGGGATTGATGGATTTGAAACAGATGTGAGACTTACAAAAGATCGAAAACTCATCGTTTTCCATGATGTAGATGTGGATCGTACGACTAACGGTTCAGGTAAAGTATCAGAACATACTTTAGCAGAGATAAAACAGTTAGATTCAGGATATCATTTTGTAGATATAAACGGTCATAAACCTTATCGAGGTCACAAAGATGCTTATATTTTATCTTTTGATGAATTACTTAAATTATATCCAAATCAATTGATTAATGTTGATTTAAAAGACGATCCTGAAAGTGAACATGGTCATCTTGTACCAGAAATTATATTTGAGGATATTGTTGCTAATAATGCTCAAGATCGCGTATTAGTAACAAGTTTCCACGGTAAACAAATTGAACGGTTTAATATAATAAGTAATGGCACTGTAGCTATTGGCGCAGGCCAAAATGAAGTGGCAGAAGGCTTCTTAAAGTTCTATTTAGGTCTAGGCGATACCTTTCAGCCACGTGCGCACACTTTCCAAATGCCTGTTTCTTTCAAAGGTATTAAACTAACTTCACCAAAATTCATTCAGTGGCTTAACACGCGTGATATCATCCCAGGTTATTATGGGGTGAATAATCTCGACTTAATGAATGATTTGATTTTTAATGGTGCGCATACACTTGTTACTGACAGACCCGATTTAGCAGAACGATTTAAACATACTTATCAGTAGCAACGCATGCGTCATAATAAAGCTGGGAAACCTCAATGAGGCGTCCCAGCTTTTTCAATATTTATTATTAATGACTCTAAAAATTCAGCTTAAAGTGAACAGCTACATGATCCACCTGTAGCACAGCCACTTGCATCTTTTTGGAAAAATGGATTGCCTGTTTCAATTTTTACATTTTCAGAAACAGCGTATGCAATTTTAACAATCACCTCATCTATTAAATCCTGTAATAAGACTTCTTTTTGTTTAAAATCCATTACAACTGGCGACATTTCATAAGCCCGTTTACGTTTACGTGTATCTAGCATCACCGTTTGGTAATCAGGGTGGTATTTACCAAAACGCATAATTTCATCATACTTATCTTTTGATTTCAAAAATGCTTGGTATAGTAAATGTGCTTCATCATTATCCGCTAACTGTTGTTCAGCCTCTTTATATTCTTTATATAATCTTGATTCAAGTATTTTATCACTAAGCGCTTCAATTTCATCAAGCACTGTTAATGTTTCTTCAGTAATCATCGTTACAAATCTCCTTTCTATTTATCTTCAACAAAAATAATTGTGTAGTAACCATTTGTTACTTCGCCACCCATTTCATTATATTTAGAGTTTAACATCCTTGATCTATGAATATCTGAGTTGAGCCAACTATGTATTAACGTTGGCACTTCGTTGAAGTCATAGCCAACATTTTGACTAGCAGATACAAATGGCACCTCTTGCTCATTGAGCTGTTGTTTTAAAGCATCTTCAGTAAATTCAACACTATCAGTACCAATTGCTTCATACAAGTTAAATGAGGCAATATGCGTTAAATGATTATTAACTTTTAATGGCTTGGCATCTTTTAACTTTCTCATTTCATTTGTAATTTCATAAAGTGTTGTCAGCTGATTTGAGTTTTGCTCATAAGTGATATTACTATATTTACTTTTAACCTCTTTATCTTCTTTGGTAGATAACATTTGATAGGGTTTAAATGCTGCCAGAGCTTCACTATCTAAATATCTAACTGCTACAACCTCATTAGATTGTTGATCTATGTAAACTTGCGCATACATATCTTCAAATTTAATTAATGCTTGTGTTTTCATATCTGAATCAGATAGCTCTAATTCATATTGCTTACCATTAACAGAAATCGTTGGTTCTGGATTAATACTATATTTTTCAAAAACGTGTGACGCATCGTCCTGTATTTTTATTGGATTTACATTAGCATCTTTACCTGTTGCATAAACAGATTTAATGATCCCTTTTTTAGTAGTAATCAAATAATATTTATCTTTTTGCTTAAACACATAGTTTTTAAAATTATTTTTATATGGATAAACTCGATCAGCTTGACCATATTTATCAGTTAATTCATCTAAGCTTTGACCAACCCACGTACTCACACCCTTTTTAGGTTTCGGGTTTTCAGCGTTTGTCTCAGTTTTTTGAGCATCCTTATTTTGTGTCGTTTTAGTTGAATCTTTATTAGGATTTTCGAGTACGTCAAACTTTAAACGCGGTGAGTAAAATAGATAAATTAAAAAACAAATTAATAATAATACACCAATAATTTTAATTATTAGTTTTTTCATCGCTCACCCACCTATATATTACTTTCATTTATTGTACATGTTTCATTATGTCACAAGCAAGGTATGTCGTTGTAAATTCTTTGTTAAGATTAGCACAGGTCATTCAAAATACACATTTTTACGATTCAGCGATACAAGTGATACATCATCTTTTTTCGGGTATAGTTATAATTGAGAGGTGAAAGTCATGACAACAATTCGTATTCACGGCGCAAAGCAAAACAATTTAAAAGATATTTCTGTCGATATACCAAAGCATCAAATAACGGTTTTTACTGGTCGCTCAGGTTCAGGAAAATCTTCATTAGTATTTAATACAATTGTTGCCGAGTCAGAACGTCTTTTAAACGAGACATATTCTACATATATACAACATCAATTAACTCAATATTCAAAACCAAAAGTAGATTTGATTGAACACCTACCAGTTGCGATGATTATCAACCAAAAACGACTAGGTGGTAATTCACGTTCAACAGTAGGAACAATATCTGATATATACGCTTCAGTGAGATTATTATGGTCTCGAATCGGAGAACCTTTTGTGGGTTACTCTGACATATTCTCATTTAACAATCCTAAAGGAATGTGCGATACATGCTCAGGTCTAGGATATGTGGAGGACATAGATTTAAATGAGTTGTTAGATTTTAATAAATCTTTAAATGAAGATGCGATACGATTCCCCTCTTTTAGACCAGATAGTTGGAGAGGAAAGCGTTATTTATATACAGGGTTATTTGATAATGATAAAAAATTAAAAGATTATACACAAGCAGAACTTGATACGTTGCTGTACACAAAGCCTACTAAACTGAAAAACCCGCCTGATAATTGGCCTAAGACAGCCAAATTCGAAGGTTTAATTCATCGCTTCAGACGTTCTTTTTTACTCAATGATAATTTTGAAAAAAATAAATTTAGAGAAGCCATAGATCGTGTCGTGACTTCAAAAGAATGTCCGAAATGTCATGGAAAAAGATTACATCCAGATATTTTAAAATGTAAAATTAATGATTTTGACATCGCAGATTTCACTCAATTATCCATTGATGATGCATTAGATTTCATTAAAAACATTCATTCAGATAAAGCGCGTGTCATCATTAAACCACTACAACAACAGTTACAATCTTTAAGTTATATTGGGCTTAATTACTTAACTTTATCTAGAGAAACTACCACGCTTTCAGGTGGTGAATCACAGCGCATTAAATTAATAAGACACCTTAATAGCCCTTTAAGTGATTTAGTGTACATTATAGATGAGCCTAGTGTTGGTTTACATCCTGATGACATACAACGTATAAATGAAATCATACAATCTTTAAAAGACAAAGGTAATACTGTGTTGGTCGTTGAACATGACCCTGATGTTATACGTATTGCTGACCATGTCATAGATTTAGGCCCACTTGCTGGAAAAAATGGTGGCGAGATTACATTTACTGGGTCTTATAATGCTTTATTAAAATCAACTACCAGTACAGGCGTTGCCTTACGAAGAATGCATAAGCTTAAATCACAACCTAGAAAGCGCCAACATTTTATTAAGCTATCTAATATATCTCGTAATAATTTGAAAAATATTTCAACTCAAATACCAGAAGAGGCTATGACTGTAGTGACTGGTGTCGCAGGTTCCGGCAAAAGTTCTTTAATTCATGAAGGATTAGAGCAGTTACAAGACACTATTTTTATTGATCAAAAACCTGTGCATGCTTCAAGTCGTTCTAACTTACTCACTTATTTAAATATATTTGATGAAGTTCGAAGCTATTTCAGTGAAGAAACAGGATTAAAAAAATCTATGTTTAGTTATAATTCAGAAGGCGCTTGTCCAGAGTGCCATGGTAAAGGTATTTTAAAAACCGAACTTGCATTTATGCCAGATTTCACTCAAACGTGTGATGTTTGTAACGGACTAAGATATAAACCAGAAGTGCTTGACGCTAAAGTAGCAGGTTATTCCATCGCAGATATTCTTGCGCTAACTGTAGATGAAGCAATTGAATTTTTCCATTCAAAACACAATATCTCAACACCTTTGAATGCTTTAAAATCCACAGGTCTTAATTATATGACATTAGGTCAAACGTTAAATACCTTGTCAGGTGGCGAAGTTCAACGTGTGAAACTAAGTAAATATTTAACACGTACTGTAAATCACCACACTTTTGTCTTCGATGAACCTACAACAGGATTACATGAAGATGACATACCTATATTATTAGACTGTTTTAATCAACTCATTGATGACAACAACACAGTAGTAGTTATAGAACATAACCTAACCATGATGACGCATGCAGACTGGATTATTGATATCGGTCCTTATGCTCGGTGGCCAAGGCGGACAATTACTATATGAAGGACAACCAAAAGGATTATTAGATACTAAAGATTCTGTAACTGCTAAACACTTAATACGATACTTGAATAATTAGACTGAATCTCTAGTATTATTGTTTATTAACTATATCACTGTAACTAAAAAAATGGTAAGCAATCAAAATTTGATTGCTTACCATTTTTATTATATGCCGAAAATCTTTCCGTAAAATGACTAACAGTCATTTAAACATTAGTTATAATCCAAACGTTGCTTTGATTAGCGATGTTGTTTCTCCGCCAGGATAGATTACATAAAGTAATGCGTATACTGCTAAACCAGTGATTGCAGTGAAGAACCATACAATTGATGCAATTGGACCGACAAATCTATGCACTTTAAATTTCTCTTTAAAGGCCGTGATAATTTGTGATACACCTAAAATTGCGCCAATTGTTGCTAAGTTGATATGGAATACTAAGAATATAGTGTAATAAATCTTCATTGAATCAGGACCGCCGAAAGCAGTGTTACCAACGAAAATCGTTCTCGAAGCATAAATGATAAAGAACGCGAGTGCAAAAAATGCCGCACTTAGCATTACTTTTTTATGACTTTCGATTTCTCTTTTCCAAATTTTGCGCCAACCTATTGCAACTAAGATAGCACTAATAACTATAAAACTTGTACTTAAAGTAGGTAAAATTGGTAAATTCATATATTACATCCTCATTATTAATTATTAGAACATTTGAATTAATGACACGACGACAACGAGCACAAAGAATACTACTAAATAATTCAATGAATAAACGAACATTTTTGTCGCCCATTTCGTTTGATCTAAATCTTTCTTAAAGCTTGTTAACCACATATATACCCAACCTAAATTTAACAATGTTGCTATCACAATAAACGTTGTGCCTAATGTGCTAAGTAAAAATGGTAGTGGTAGTAAGAATACAAGCCATATAAACATGCTCACTCTCGTACGGCTAAACCCTTTAACAGATGGTAGCATTGGGATATTTGCTAATGAATATTCATCTTTACGTTTAATTGCTAACGCATAAAAATGAACTGGTTGCCAACAGAATACTACTAAGAATAGTGCTACTGCTACCAAACTGAGGTTTCCTTCGATTGCAGTCCAACCAATTAATGGTGGCACTGCACCTGGAAAACTACCAATGACTGTATTCCAAACTGTATGACGTTTAGACCAAATAGAATAAAATGAAACATACCCAACGATGCCTATCAAGCCAATTACTCCCGAAGGTATGTTTAACGCAAATAGTAATGCCTCCCCTATAAGCATCATTCCAAAACTGAGAATCAATAAATTTCTTTCTGAGATTCTCTCATTAACTGTTGGTCTCTGTTGTTTACTTGGCATGATACTGTCAATATCTTGATCATAGTAATTATTTAAAGCACATGCGCCCCCCATAATTAACGTAGAGCCCACCAACATCATTAAGATTTGTGGTATTGACGAGAGGAAGGAATGATTCGCCAACACAATTGCAAGCCATGAACCAGACAAATGCGGGTAGTAAGTTTCCTTGTACAAGCCCCATTTTGATGATTTGCTGTAACTCTTTAAAAGTTACACGACTAGAATTATGTGACAAAGTTTGTTCTTTGTTCATAATTTCCCTCCTATTTTTTTCATATAATACAATGATATATTAAATTTGTGTTATTGACTACATTTATGTAAAGTTATTTGTGACACTTTAACGACTTTCACAAATAGTCATTTTTGTGACACAATTTAATCTATATTTCTTGTTATAATGTTAGTTAAGATTTATTTAAATTTTATAAGTATGTCTTTTCGAGATTAATAATTACAATAATTACGACAAATGATGTTACAACTGAATGTAATTTAGTGTCTCAAGAGTTTTACATATAAGTGGGGGGTTAATTCTTGTTTAGCAAAAAAAACCTAAAATGGTTATCTGTTTTAGCAACACTCATTATGGCTTTTGTTCAATTGGGTGGTGCCTTAGTTACCAAGACTGGTTCAGCAGATGGATGTGGCTCTGACTGGCCATTATGTCATGGTGCATTTTTACCTCAAAATTTACCAATTCAAACGTTGATTGAATTAAGTCACCGTGCAGTTTCAGGCATATCCATGCTTGTTGTCTTATGGTTAGCGATAGTTGCTTGGAAACATATTGGTTATATTAAAGAAGTAAAACCGTTAAGTATTATAAGTGTTGGATTCTTAGTCATCCAAGCGCTTGTTGGTGCAGCAGCAGTAATGTGGCAACAAAATTCTTATACGTTAGCTTTACACTTTGGTATTTCATTGATTTCATTCTCATCAGTGTTTGTCTTAACTTTAATTATTTTTGAAATTGATCGAAAATATGAAGCTGATGAGCTATTTATCAGAAAGCCATTAAGAATTTATACATGGATTATGGCAATTGTTGTATATTTAACTATATACACGGGAGCACTAGTAAGACACAAAGAAGCCAGCTTAGCATATGGTAAATGGCCACTGCCATTTGACGATATCATACCGCATAATGTACAAGACTGGGTAAACTTTACGCATAGAGGTATGGCTTTAATTGCTTTCATTTGGATATTACTTACATTTATCCATGCAGTAAAAAATTATAGCCATAATCGTACAATACGTTTTGGTTATACAGCTGCCTTTGTCTTAGTCGTTTTACAAGTTATTACAGGTGCTTTATCTATGATGACAAATGTTAATCTATTCATTGCTTTGTTACATGCGCTATTTATTACTATATTGTTTGGCTTAATCGCATACTTTATAGTACTAATGCTTCGAACAATTCGAAGTGGCGGATAAATAATTTTTATTGGTTAATAAACAAAAAAGTACTTAGACAAACCAAATGCTGAAATGGCATTTGGTTTTTTTTATAGATATTATTCATTAAGTACACCTTACTGCATTGATATCAATATCTATTCCTTCTTACAAATAGCGTTTTTTCATTAATTGCGTTACATATATTTATTTTTATTTGTGCTTACATTTTAAAAATTCCAACATAAAACAGCCGTCAGATTCCTATTTAGGGGAACCTGACGGCTGTTTAATTGTACAATAATTAATTTAATCTACTGGTTCTTTTTCAATTTCAATCAATAAGTCACCTGTTTGGATTGCTTCTCCACTTTGAACTGTAACCTTCTTAACCACACCATCAAATGGTGATTGGATTGTTGTTTCCATTTTCATTGCTTCTGTAATTAATAAAGCTTGACCGCTCGTAACAGATTCGCCTTCTGAAATTTTGACTTCAGTAACTGAACCTGGCATCTGAGCTCCGATATGATTTGGATTTAATTTATCTGCTTTTGGTTTCACACTTTCACTTGCCTTGACGTTTTCATCTTGAATGAAGATACGACGTGCTTGACCATTCATATCATAGAAAATTGTACGAATACCTTTTTCATCTGGCTCTGTAATCGTCTTAAGTGTGATGATGAGTCTCTTACCTGTATCAATTTCAATTTCTACCGTCTCGTTAGATCTCATACCAAAGAAGAACGTTGGCGTATCTAATAATGATACATTACCAAATTGTTCTCGCGTTGAGATAAACTGTTCATAAACTTTTGGATATAACACATAACTGATTATATCTTGTTCTGTAACTTCTCTTTCTTGTTTCTCTTCTAATTCTTTTCTAACCGCTTCAAAATCAACAGGCTCTAGGTATTCACCTGGTCTATCTGTTAAAGCTGTTTGACCTTTTAAGATGACTTTTTGCAATTGTTTATTAAAGCCACTTACTGGTTGGCCAATTTCCCCTTTAAAGAACGATACAACAGATTCAGGGAAATCTAATTTATAACCATCATCGATGATAGTTTGTTCATCTAAATCATTTTGTACCATGTATAGAGCCATATCACCTACTACTTTAGAAGAAGGTGTTACTTTTACAATATCGCCAAATAAGAAGTTGACACGTTTGTACATTTCTTTCACTTCATTAAATCTATTGCCCAGCCCTAAACTTTTAGCTTGTTGACTTAAGTTTGAATATTGTCCACCTGGCATTTCGTGTTGGTAAATTTCAGTATTAGGTGATTTAATATCACTTTCAAAATCACTATAATACTGACGCACTGTACCCCAATAATGAGATAATTCTTCCATGCCATCAATATCTGCACGCACATTTCTACCAAAACCGTTTAATGCATAATATAACGAATTAGAACTTGGTTGACTTGTTAAGCCACTCATTGACGCTACAGCAGTATCAATGACATCTACGCCAAGCATCTATCGCTTGTTTGTAAACAAGTATGCCATTGCCACTTGTATCATGTGTATGCAGATGGATAGGTAAATCTACTGCAGCTTTTAATTCTCCAATTAACTCGTTCGCAGCTTTAGGTTTCAATAAGCCGGCCATATCTTTAATCGCTAAAATATGGAATCCTTCTCTCTCAAGTTCTTTCGCCATATTCACATAATATTCTAACGTGTACAGGTCAGAACGATTCGGATTCAAAATATCGCCTGTATAACAAATTGCACCTTCCGAAATTTTACCTGCTTCTTGTACTGCTTCGTTTGCTATTTTCATTTGATCTACCCAGTTTAATGAATCAAATATGCGGAATACATCAATTCCAGCGTCTGCACTCTCTTTGACAAACTTTTTAATTACGTTGTCAGGGTAGTTTTTATAACCAACTGCATTAGAAGCACGTAGTAACATTTGGAATAGTACATTTGGAACAGCTTTTCTCAATCTTTCCAATCTTTCCCACGGGTTTTCTTTTAAGAAGTTAAATGCGACATCGAATGTTGCACCACCCCACATCTCTAATGAAAAGCTATCTTTCATTACATCTGCAGTTTTAGAAGCAATGTTCATCATATCTTTCGTACGTACACGAGTAGCAAGTAATGATTGATGTGCATCTCTAAATGTTGTGTCTGTAATTAATACGTCTTCTTGTTGTTTTAACCAATCTGCAACTGCTTTAGGTCCTTGTGCGTCTAATAGTTGCTTAGTACCTTCTAATTGATCAACTTCTTTTTTAGCAATCTTCGGAATTGGAGATACTTCGTAAATTGGCTTTGGTCGTTTTTCGACATTAGGGAAACCATTTATTGAAACATTACCTATATATTCTAGTGTTTTTGTACCACGGTCAAGTGTTGGTGCTATATCAAAAAGTTCTGGCGTTTTCTCGATAAATTTCGTTGTATAATCGCCTGTTTTAAATTGTTCATGTCTCATCACATTAATCAAGAATGGCACATTGGTTTTAACGCCACGTATTCTCATTTCTTGTAACGAACGATCCATTTTTTCATTTGCTTGTTTAAATGACATCGCATGCGTAGATAGTTTCACAAGTAATGAATCATAATATGGTGAAATTTCTGCACCTTGGAAACCATCACCAGCGTCTAATCTAACCCCAAAGCCGCCACTTGAACGATAAGCTATAATTCTACCCGTATCAGGCATGAAATCATTTGTAGGATCTTCAGTAGTAATACGACATTGTATAGCGTATCCTAACGTTTGAATATCTTTTTGTTTTGGCATACTAATTTCATCATCAAATAATACTTCGCCGTCTGCTACAAGTATTTGAGTTTTAACAATATCCACACCTGTAACCATTTCAGTAATTGTATGTTCAACTTGCACACGTGGGTTCACTTCTATGAAATAGAACTCATCTCCTGATACTAAGAATTCTACAGTACCTGCGTTAACATATTTTATATTTTCCATAAGTTGGATCGCGAGCATCAGAAATTTGTTCTCTTAAATCATCAGACAATGCAACAGAAGGCGCTACTTCCACTACTTTTTGATGACGTCGTTGCACAGAGCAATCACGTTCATACAAGTGTACGATATTGCCATGTTCATCTCCGATAATTTGAACTTCTATATGTTTTGGATTATCAATGTATTTTTCAATATATACTTCACTATTACCGAATGATTTTTCAGCTTCAGACTTAGCACGGTGGAATGCGTCCTCTAATTCATCTTCTGCATGGACGATACGCATGCCTTTACCACCGCCACCACTTGTTGCTTTAATCATAAGTGGATAGCCTGCTTCATTTGCAAAAGCTATAGCATCTTTTTGATTATCAATCGGTCCATCAGTACCTGGGATAACTCTTAAATCTGCTTTAATTGCTGTTGATCTTGCTTTAACTTTGTCCCCAAACATATCTAAATGCTCCACACGAGGCCCAATAAATTTGATGCCTTCTTCCTGACATCTGCGTGCAAATGTTTCATTTTCACTTAAAAAACCATAACCAGGATGAATTGCATCTACATCGGCACGTTTCGCCACTTCTAAAATGCGTTCAATATCTAAATATGATTCTGCAGGACCTAAATCTTCGCCTACTAAGTATGATTCATCCGCTTTATATCTATGTAAAGACCCTTTATCTTCATTTGAATAAATCGCAACTGTTTGTACATTTAACTCAGTTGCTCGCTCTAAAAATCCTTATTGCTATTTCTCCACGATTGGCTACCATAAGTTTATTTATTTTTTTCACAACATGGTCCCCCTTAAAATTTGAATTTTCTAAAAAGTTTGATATAGAAACCATTATAGCAAAATGCGAACAATGTATACAAATAAAAGTTTGTTCGTATATTCTAGAATAACTACTTAAACGGTTGAATTGTGATCACTGATAGATAAAATTTTATCCGTCTGTGATAGTCTCTAAACACTGTAGTATACGCGCATTTCTATGGAATTATATCATAGCTTAACTATAATAAAAAATTATTAAAATTGATAACTTTTTATTATCATTAACTTTAAAAACACTAAGTTTTTCAAAATTAAGATGTCTAATTATAAAAATAAGCAAACGTTTTCAACATTTTACTGTTGTAACGTTTGCTTTTACAAATTACATTTTTTATATCATAACTACCATAACAAACTAACTTATGATTTTCTGGAGATCCCTGGATTATTGTTAATTTTATTTGCTTTTTTCTTTCTTAATTCTTCGATTTTAATTTGTTTCGCTGTAATTAGCAGTAGACCCATAGCGATACTTAAACTAATCATTGAAGAGCCACCAAAGCTTATGAATGGTAATGGCACACCTGTTAACGGAATTGTACCTGAAATACCACCTAAGTTAACAAATGTTTGACTACCGATATAACTTGCAATACCTACACAAACCAACTTGTAAAAGTAAGAGTTAGTTTTATTTGCTAGTTCAAATGCTCTGTAAACTATAAAGAATAGTAAGCATATCACGACGACGCGACCTACCAAGCCTAACTCTTCAGCAATAATCGAAAAGATAAAATCAGTATGTGGCTCTGGTAAGTATCCTAATTTCATAATACTATTACCTAACCCTCGTCCAAACAGTCCACCATTTCCGATTGCAATCAAGGAGTTAGAGATATGATACCCAGTACCTTCTTCATTACTAAATGGATTTGTTAATGTACTAAAACGGGCAGTCAAGTAATCTGGAACTAATCCTAATAGTAAGAACAGTGAGCCTATAATAACTACACCGAACAAAATCATCAAACCATATTTGAGTGATTTTTGAACACCAATACCTGCATAAAATATGATTGAAAAGAAGATAATTAAAATTAATAGCGTTTGTCCTACATCTCTTTGTAAAAGTACAAGTGCTATACAAATTGATGCCAAAATAATCGGTGATGCTAATATTTTTGGTTCTTTAAAAACTTTCGGTCGTTTCTTTTCTATCATATAAGGTATATATACAATGATTGCAATTTTCAATAGTTCCGAAGCTTGTAGGTTCATAAAACCTAAATTGAGCCAACTTTTCGAACCATTAATATTACTTCCTACAAGTAAAGTGGCTAAGAGTAAACCAACCATTATCATCATCATCCATTTCTGAAATCTGATGGATTCAAGGAATTTGACATTCATAAAGAATGCCATGAAAAAGACAAGAATTAAACTCATGATTACATACATTAATTGTCTTGTATAAAAGTAAGTCCCAGTCACTGGAACGCCACCTGTCAATGAACCTTTTGTAGCCGCAACCATACTTGCGCTATATACCATTACTAAGCCTATTAGACATAATAAAATATATGTAATTACTAACGGATAATCAATAAATTTGGCATTTCTACCAATATATCGAAAAAATTGTTTTATGTTATTCATTTGACATATCATCCAATTCTAATTATTAATATCATTTATCATTACCAGCTCAAATTCGTAACTTTAAAACGATATTTATTGTTGTAAATCGTCTTAAGATATTGGGTCTGTTTCATAAAAAATAAATTACACTTTTAACATTATATCAAACATTACTCTAATATTTCGAACAAATATAACACTAAATACCATTATTTTAACCATTAATTTCGTCATTTGTCTATTTTAAACAAAAGAAAATGGTCGCGATGCAATCAACAATATATTGATGTCCCAGCCACTCTGAAATATGTTATGTAGTTTTGAAGTTACTACTTATACAAGTTGTGTGTAATTTTAAAGCTGGTTAAACTCTTTCCAGCTAAAAATTCTATTTATTTAACCATATTAAACATTAGTAAATGCGTCATGCAATTTAGAAAGTTCTTTTTCTAATCGTAGCATTAAATCTTTGCCCACTTCTATATCGACTAAACCGAGTTGAACAGCAAAATCTACTTCTTTTTGCAATCCAAACATTTGAGTATCGAGTACTTCTTCATATAACGGGCATTGAGGTAACGTCAGATTATCCATTTGTACTTTTATAAGTTGGAGAATCCTATCAGCATCTTTATTCAATTGGTCATATGCCGCACTGTTCATTTTTTGGTTCTTTACCATGACATACTCCCCCCTATCAATTGTAACTTTATATGTAGAAGTGTATCTTACTGATTCATAAAAAGCAAGTGAATTCCTTAATATACTAAACCGTGTTATTTGTGATAATATTGATATTAAAGAAATCTTTATCTCAAATATATTTATTTATGGAATCGTCAGCCTGCCGGCATCTGTTGTGTAAACGTTTTATTTCAACACGAATTTTATAGTACAATGCGTATATGAAATGTTCACTTACAAGTGAAAAATATTCACAAAAAATTCATTTTTACATATTTTTGTTATAAAGATAGATAAGATATACAAATAGGAGTGGGACTATGATTCAAATTAAGGGCGCAGTTAAATTTCCAATATCATTAGATAGTACAACTTGGATTTTTGATGATAGAAAAGTACAAATTGAAGATTTAGAAAAAGGTGTATTTGACGGTACAAAACCAATCAATTTTGACGATAACCGTGAATGGAATCGTGCAATTTTGGAAGGTCAAACTAATCCACCAACTTTAAATTCTGAAATAAAATATAAAAGACGTGCAGTATTGGAACAATCATTTGTTATCAATATGGCACCTTTTTTCAAAAATGCTGAACCACATGATTCGGCAAAAGCAATCCGTTTATATAATGAAAATGATGCTATCGAGGTTCCGATTGACTTATTACCTTACCTCTTTTTCCAATTCGCTAAAGATGGTAAAAGATTATATGATGACTATAGCGTAGATAGCTTTGTTTACATTCCAAATGAAGGTTATTCTTACCAATTTGCATATGTTACTCATATTGAGGTGATCTAAATATGAAAAAAGTTCAATGTATTATTTGTGATATGGAAGTATTTATCGATCAAAATACATTAGAAGCGAAAAGACTTAGAAATGATCCGATGCACACATTTATGTGTGATGAGTGTAAAAGTAGACTTGATACACCTAAACAGCGCAATCAAGTAACGACTTATAATCATCTTTAACACATAGTTTTCTATCACATCAATTTAATAAACTAACTTTATAATTATAATAGCTAATTATTCAATAATTATGAGCCGTAACAAAATGCGACTCAAATTGTTAAATGATTAGCTATTTTTATATGTTATAAAACATCATGTACATATGTTGTTAGTAACAATATATATTTAATTTACTTAATCGTGGTATCTTAGATGCCAATTCTAAAATAAAAGAACCAAACTAGAAATTATTATCTAGTTTGGTTCTTTTATTAAATCTTATTTAATTATTCATTATCTTGCATCATTTGTTTGACACGTTTAGATTCTTTTTCACGTGCTGATTTTTCTAGAACTGTTTTTCTAATACGGATATTTTCTGGTGTAACTTCTACAAGTTCATCGTCATTGATAAATTGTAATGCTTCTTCTAAAGTTAAAATTCTTGGGCGTTTCATACTTACAGTTTGGTCTTTATTAGCAGAACGTACGTTTGTTTGGTTTTTTTCTTTTGTAACGTTAACTGTTAAGTCATTATCACGGTTATGTTCACCAACAACCATACCTTCATATACTTCAGTACCAGGTTCCATGAAGTTTGTACCACGGTCTTCTAAGCCCATAATTGCATAAGCACTAGCTTTACCTTGATCAAGAGATACAAGTGCACCGTTTCTTCTGCCACCGATACGACCTTTAACACGTGGTCTGAATTCTTCAAATGTATGGTTAATAATACCATAACCACGAGTTTGAGACATAAATTCTGTAGTATAACCAATTAAACCACGAGCCGGAACCATAAAGAGAATGCGTGTTAAGCCATTATCTGTTGTAACCATATCAAGCATTTCACCTTTACGTTGGCCTAATGACTCGATTACAGGACCTGTATACTCTTGCGGCACTTCACATTGTACACGTTCAAACGGTTCACATTTCACACCATCAATCTCTTTTAAAATAACTTGAGGTTTAGATACTTGTAATTCAAAGCCTTCACGTCTCATGTTTTCTATTAAGATTGATAAATGTAATTCACCACGACCCGCAACAATCCATTTATCTGGAGTTTCAGTAGGCGTAACTTTTAATGAAACGTCTGTTTCTAATTGTTGATCAAGACGTTCTTGAATTTGACGAGATGTTACATAATCACCTTCACGGCCTGCAAATGGTGAATTGTTAACTCTAAATGTCATTTCAAGTGTTGGTTCATCAATTCTTAATACAGGAAGTGCATCTTGGTGGTCACTTGGCGTTACTGTTTCACCAACGTTAATATCTTCCATTCCTGAAACAGCAATTAAATCGCCAAGCATATGCTTCCTCAACTTCTTCACGTTTTAATCCGAAGAAACCAAAGATTTTTGTTACACGGAAGTTTTTAACAGTTCCGTCTAATTTAATTAAAGATACACTGTCACCTACACGCATTGTTCCTCGGAACACACGACCTACACCAATACGTCCTAGATAATCACTATAGTCTAATAGCGCGATTTGGAATTGTAATGGTTCGTCTCTGTTATCAACTGGTGCTTGGTACATAATCGATAATTGTTTCGTATAAAGATTGCATGTTTTCATCTTGTTTTTCTGCATCTAAACTTGCAGTACCATTTACAGCTGACGCGTAAACGACTGGGAAATCTAATTGTTCGTCAGAAGCTTCTAACTCGATAAATAGGTCTAATACTTCATCTACTACGCCTTCTGGACGTGCTTCTGGTTTATCAATTTTATTTACAACTACAACTGGTTTTAAGTTTTGCTCTAATGCTTTTTTCAATACGAAACGTGTTTGTGGCATCGTTCCTTCATAAGCATCTACTACAAGTACAACACCATCAACCATTTTCATGATACGCTCTACTTCTCCACCGAAGTCAGCATGTCCTGGTGTATCTAAAATATTAATTCGATTGTCTTTATAATTCACTGCTGTATTTTTAGCAAGGATTGTGATACCGCGTTCTCTCTCAATATCGTTAGAATCCATTGCTCTTTCATCTACTTGTTCATTTTCACGGAATATTCCTGATTGTTTTAATAACTCATCTACTAGTGTTGTTTTACCATGGTCAACGTGAGCGATGATAGCTATATTACGAACGTCTTCTCTTCTATTAGTCATTTATACAAATTCCTTTCTCGAGTAAATTCCCACTTTTCTTTGCAACTTTTTTATTATATCATATAATTGGTTAAAGAAAACTATAAAGGTGTGGTAGTATGCAACAAAAAAATCGAAAGCAATATTCTGGGTACTTGCTGTAGTAGCTGTAGTATTCTTGCTTTTATTTAGCTTTAGTTTAGTCGCAACAAATGTTCCATTGATGATTTTAACACTTATATTATTCATTGCAACATTTGGTTACGGTTTCACTTTAAAAAAGAAATATCGCGAAAACGATTGGCTATAATCGAGTCAAATTTTATATACAATCTATAAAAGCGTCTCAATTCTAACAAATAGGATTGAGGCGCTTTTCATAGGTTGTTTTTTCTTCTAAAATGCTCTTTTATTATTTGTTTTTTAAACGTTGTTGCAATAATCCAATGATTTCATTATTTTTTTGAAAATGTTGTTCAATGAGTTCAGCATGCAATTGTTTATTCGCCATTACAATCGAACTAGGTTCATAAATTGATAATGCGTCTCCCATTAAATCTGTACCTTTTCCACCTACTTCATTTAAGACAATGAGTCCACCTGCAAAATCCCAAGGTTGTAATCTAGGTGTAATATATCCAGCTAATTTTCCAGTTGCGACATGAATAATTTCTAAAGCGACTGATCCATAAGCTCTGGCACTCCTGGATTCTTCTACTATAGGTTTAAATAATTCTCCTAAACGTGGTTTGGTTAGCCAGTTAGGATTGATACCGATGATACTTGTACTTAAAGGCGTCGATTTTATTTCAGGAAGTCGATTTTCATTTTCGAATGCTCCTTCCCCAGTCTTAGCATGATATAATGCATCGTTCATTACATCATATACAAATCCTGCATAAGGTTGTCCATCATTATAAATACCAATGGAAATTGCGAAATTTTCTTTTTGATGAACAAAATTCAATGTGCCATCAATTGGATCTACTACCCATACAACACCTGACACATTATTCAGGTCATGGCCATGACCTTCCTCACCAATAACGTGGTGGTGAGGATATGTCTGTAAAATATTTTCAAAAATATAGTTTTCTGTAGCTTTATCTACATTTGTCACTAAATCATTAGGATTTGATTTCGTTTCTATTTCTATATCTTCTTTCATTATTTTTTTTACATTATTCCCTGCCTCTAATATGAGACCTTTAGCAAACTCGTAAACAGTCATTGTATCAGCTCCTTATTCACTTCTCATTATACAGTAATTAATACTCAAAAAGTTAATGCGCAACTTTTCTATTTTCTAATAATAATATGTATAAAAATATATTTTGAATATTTTATGGTTTCTTACATGTATACCCTATTTTATCTTTTATACACGCGCACTATAAAGTTATGTTTTAGGTGCACATAATGGGCAAAGACAATGTTAATCCAATTATATTATGCTACAATACAGACGTATATAATGTTTACAGGAGGCCCCAATGACTAAGTACATATTTAAACCTAGAGATTTCAAAGCATTCACAGTTGATGGTCTTGATGCAAGAATGGAAGCGTTAAATGAACGTATCCGACCACAGCTGAATGAATTAGGTGATTATTTTGCACAATATTTAGAAACAGTAACCGGTGAAAAATTTTATCCACACGTAGCTAAACATGCGCGTCGAAAAGTTAATCCACCAAAAGACACATGGGTCGCATTCGCTACAAATAAACGCGGTTATAAAATGCAACCACATTTTCAAATAGGTCTGTTTGAAAATCAATTATTTGTCATGTATGGTATCATGCATGAAACAAAAGACAAAGCACAACAAATAAAAGCTTTCGAGGACCAATTTGAAACACTTAAAAATTTACCAAATGACTATAGCATTAGTCCTGATCATATGAGCCAAGAAAAAATTTACATTCATGAAATGTCAGATGAAGACATTACAAAAGCGCTCAATCGCGTTAAAGAAGTTAAAAAAGGTGAGTTCTTTGTAGCTCGTACATTGTCACCAAATGCCGAACAATTAGAAAGCGACAAAGTCTTTTTAAACTTCCTCGAAGAAACATTCGAACAATTACTCAAATTCTATAAATAATTCATCTGAATATCTAAAAAGCACGCGACTTAAAATGAATTTAAGTCGCGTGCTTTTTCTATTATTACTTATTTATCTTTATAAATGATTGCCAGGAACATTTAATAAATGTACGGGTCATCATCTTTTTTTCGTTTCATTTCTGCCTCAGGATCCATGTCTTCTTGCTTGGGGCTTTTGTTTTTCTTTTTCGTTATTATAAATATTATAATTTGGCATCTGATTAATTTGATTACCTTGTTTCGTGTTATCTTTTTTCGCAAATAACATAATACCTACAATTAACCATAAAATCATTGCGATAAAGTTTCCACCAGATATACCAATAATAGCCGAAACAATAAATAAACATCCTGCTAGTATGCGATTACCTTTAATTGTAAAGACCGCAATAATAGCCAAAATCGTTGAAATAAGTGTAAAGATACCTTGTAGTACGATAGAAGCTTTAAAAGCTCCTGGGGTAATTTCTGTCCCTTGTTGTTGGTTCATTTCATTAAATACTTCTTTAAATTCTGGTACGTTGATGAAATTATATGCAATAACCATAAATAATAAGTATATTAAACTAAGACTAATTGCTATCCATGCTAGGGTACGTTCTGCTTTCCTACTCATATGCTTCCTCCTATAAATTCATTAATTACATCATAGCAAATTTATGAATAATTAAAAATAACCACGACCTATCGCTAAATTATATTGTATTAGAGCGATATAAATAAAAACCCGATTGTCTCACATTATGTGAGCAATCGAGTCTAGTAGTTGAATACCAAATTGAATTATTATAAAACAACACAACTTTTATTATGATTTGTCTTTTGTTTCAGAATCATTTTGTTCTTCAGATGTTGTATCTTGTGTTTCTTCAACATCTTGTGAAGTCATTTTCTTACGTTCTTCAAAATTCTTTCTACGCTGATTTGCTTGCACTCGGTTGTTGTTTACGTTTTTCTTTTTCACGTTTTCTGCGTTCTTTTTTCTCTTGTTTAATACGTGCTTTTTCTTCAGCTTTTTCTTGCTTCAATCTAGCGGCTTCTTCAGCCTCTTCTTGTTTACGGCGTTGTTGTTCTTCTTGCTCAGCTTGTTTTCTTTGTTGCGCTTCATACGCTTCTTGTTTACGGCGTTGTTCTTCTTCCACTATACGTTGATTTTCTAATTCTGTTTCTTTAGCTTGTTGTTCTTGTTGCTCCTTCGTTACTGCATCTTTGCTACTTTGATCTTCGTTGGCAACTGCTTCACCATCTTCATTATATACATTGCTAACTTGACCGAAATCATCTTCTGTACTTTGACTGTCATCATCAACATTATTGTGTTTTCTTTGCTTATAATTATACTTTGCTTGTCTAGAAAGTACTTGTGGTTCTTCATCAGATGCATTGTTTTCAGAGTTTACTTTTTCTGCAACTTCAGAGCTATAACCGCCTCTTCTTAATTGATTATCATTACTTTGTTGTTCTACGTCAGAAGTTTGTTGCTTTTCAATATATTGAGGTGAGTTTGGTTCTGATTGTTGCTCATAGTTTGAATAACGCCCTTGGTACCCTTCTGCATAATATGCGGGCACTGTTTCTACTTTTTCTTTTCGTGCAAACATCATGATTGCCACGATTAAAAATAGGATAGGAATAATTAATGGTACAAATAGCAACACTAATGGCAACGTCACTATCGTTGCGATTAAGAATAAGAATCCTGATAAAATTCTTATATTCATTGAAATTAAGGCTAAAAATGATAAAAGCAAGCAGACAATGAAATATACTATAATCGCCCACACGCCATTTTGTAGCCAAATTACAAATTGGATTGTGTTTAATCCATTATTCGCTAATATTTGTTGAACAAAATCATTGCCATTCAATGAAGTCTCCAAATTTTGTATTGATGCTTCACTACTAAAAGATACTAGTGCAATAAACATCGTAATAATGGTTAGTAATAATAAGAATATCCAACTCAACCAACCTAATACTTTTTCTGCTAGTCGACTCACCGGACGTCTAACTTGAGTATATTGCTCTCCTGACATGTCTTTACAACTCCTTATATTGCTTGTCAAACTATTATATCGAATTAACGATCAAATAACTACTAACTATGACTTATTTTAATGACATTTTAAAATTTAAAAATCTTTCATTATATTCACTTAACGCCTCTTCACCTAAATCTTTATAAACTTCTAAATTGGCTTGTTCTTCCTTTGTTGGATAAAACCGTTCATCATTTTTTATGCTTTCAGGCAATTGAGTTCTTGTCTGCCTTATTAGGTGTCGCATAGCCCACCCATTCTGTATTTTGTTTACTATGTTCAGCATCTAATAAAAAGTTCATAAACTTATAGGCACCTGCTTTATTTTGTGTGGTCTTAGGTATAACCATATTATCAAACCACAGATTTGAACCTTCTTTTGGAACTACATAATCAAACTCTTCATTTTGTTGTACAATTGGAGCCGCAACACCGCTCCATACCACTGCAATATTTGCTTCATGCTGTTCTAACATCATTGAAATTTCATCACCTACCACGCCTTTAACATTAGGTCCTAAACGCGTTAAATCTTTCTCAGCTTCTGCTAAATATGACGAATGCGTCTCATTTATACTATAACCTAATTTATTTAAAGCTACACCTATCATTTCTCTCGCACCATCTACTAATAATATATCATTTTTATATTTTGCTTTATAAAGCTGATTCCATGACTCAAAATTATCATTTGGATATACATTTTTATTGTAAATAATACCTACAGTACCAAAAAAATAAGGTATTGAATACGTATTATCTTCATCAAATGGCATATCAAGATAATCTGCATCAAGATTTTTCATATTAGGTAGTTTCTCATGATTTAGAGGTAATAACAATTGTTGTCTTTTCAATTTTTGAACTGTATAGTCACTCGGAAAAGCAACATCATAATGAGTGCCACCATTTTTAATTTTGGCTTCCATCGCTTCATTTGAATCAAATGTTTCATAAACGACTTCTATTCCTGTTTCCTTTTGGAATTGTTTTAATAAACTAGGATCAATATATTCTCCCCAATTATAAACATAAATTTTTTCACCAGTCTCAGAGTGCTTGCTTTGAAGTGAATCTTTGGCTGATAAATAAACATATCAAACCAACGACAATAGAAATTATAATTAACTGTAAAAAACGTTTCATTATAATATACCCCGTTTCACTTGTTTTTTATGCTTAAGTATTTTTTTAATAAAATAATACCCTAGTATACTTAACATAATACCAACAAATAAAATGGTAGATATTGCATTAATTTCCATGCTAATACCTTTTCTTGCCATTGCATAAACTTCTACGGAAAGCACACTAAATCCATTACCAGTAACAAAGAAACTGACAGTGAAATCATCTAATGAATAGGTCAACGCCATAAAAAAGCCCCCGGTAATTGCTGGCATTAAATGAGGCAACATTACCTTATTCAATACTTGAAACTCCGTGGCACCTAAATCACGAGCCGCGTTTAATGTATGATTATTCATTTCATACAATTTAGGTAACACAATGATTACCACAATAGGAACACAAAAAGCAATGTGTGAAATAAGTACCGTTATCAACCCAAGACCTATACCAGTAAAATGTCCTATAGCAGTAAACATAATTAAAAATGAAGCGCCAATAACAACATCAGAAGATACCATTAAAACATTATTTAATGTAAGTAATGAAACTTTTAATTTCTTGTTTTTTAAATGATATAAGCCAATTGCACCTAATGTTCCTATTACAGTAGCACATCCAACGGCTAATAATGCTACACCAATCGTATTAAAAATGACAGACATTAATCGGTCATTATTGAATAACGATTGATAATGTTCCAAAGTAAAGCCATCAAAATGAACCATATTACCAGCGAGCATTAAACGAATAAACCATTAAAAATAATATTGGAGCATATAAAATAGTAATTAATATACCGATATATAATTTGCCATACCATCTCATATGATTCACCTTTTCCTATTCGTAACATTAGTATTCGTAATAATTAAGATGAACGCCATAAATACGATTAAAAACAACGCAATCGTTGAACCCATTCCATAGTTTTGTATCACTAGAAATTGTTCTTCTATGGCTGTCCCAATATTAATCACTTTATTACCTGCAATAAGTCTCGTAATCATAAAAAGCGACAATGCTGGTATAAACGTGACTTGAATTCCTGTCAGTACACCTTGCTTCGTAAGTGGTAGGATGATTTTTCTAAATGTTGTTAGCTTATTCGCACCTAAATCACTTGAAGCTTGCAAAATATTTTCAGGAATATCCTTCATACTATTAAAAATAGGTAAAATCATAAATGGAATATAAATATAACTTGCTACTATTAAAAAAGCGGGAACAGTAAATAACAATTCCATTTTAGGCAAATGTAAAAAATTCATTATTTGATTGATAATACCATCATGACTGAAAATGCCTATAAATGCATAGGTCTTCAGTAGTAAATTAATCCAAGTTGGTACGATGAGTATAAGTAACCATATATTTTGATGTTTAGATGAACTTATAAAATACGCAGCTGGATAGCTTATAAGTAGCGTTATACACGTAATTGCTGCAGCAAAACATACCGAGTCCCAAATCATCGTGAAATATTTCAATGAAATCATCTGTTTATAATTTTCCAATCCAAAATGCCCTTGCATATCAATAAACGAGAAATAAACAAGAAGCATCACAGGAACAACGATAAATAAAACCATCCACATTATATAGGGTATAAATAAAAATATATTAATCTTGCGCATAATCGATTTCCTCGTAACTTTCAATACGCTTATCAAATTCAGCTTCACTTTCACCTGGTACCATAATATGAATTGCTTCTGGTTCAAAGTATAAACCAACTTTACTATTAAGTTCTGCTTTTTTAGTAGAGTGAATCAGCCATTCGTAACCTTTACTATCAATGCAATTGATTTCATAATGTACACCTCTGAAAAGCATAGAAACAACTGTCACTTCGAATAAACCTTGCTCCAGTTGAATCAAGGATATATCTTCCGGCCTAATCACTACTTCTACATGCTGTTGTGATGGTATACCCATGTCTACACATTCTAAATCTTGACCGTAAATATTCACAATATAGTCCTTTATCATTGTGCCTACAATAATATTTGATTCTCCTATGAAATCGGCAACGAAACGATTTACTGGTTCGTCATATATATCAGTTGGCGTGCCAAATTGTTGTATTTTACCATTTTTCATTACAAATATATAATCACTAAGCGCTAACGCTTCTTCCTGATCATGTGTAACAAAAATAAATGTTATACCTAATCTAGATTGTATTTCTCTTAATTCATACTGCATTTGCGTTCTTAATTTTAAATCAAGTGCTGATAAAGACTCATCTAATAATAATATTTCTGGCTCATTCACGATTGCACGTGCAATTGCAATACGCTGTTTTTGCCCCCCACTCATACCTTCAATTGTTCTATTTTCATAGCCAGTGAGTTTAACAAGATTTAATGCTTCTTTCACTTTTTTATTAATGGCACTTTTGTTCATTTTCTTTAATTTTAATCCAAAAGCAACATTATCATATACATTTAAATGCGGAAATAATGCATAGTCTTGAAATACTGTATTCACCTTGCGTTTGTTTGTTGGTATATGATTAATTGACTGATTTTGATATATAATATCGCCTTCATCGGCTTGTTCAAATCCTGCGATAAGTTTTAAAATTGTTGTTTTACCACAACCAGAAGGCCCAAGTAATGTATAAAAATGACCTGACTCAATATCTATATTAATTTTATCTAATATGGGTGTATCATCATAAGCTTTACTTACAGCATTAAACGATAATAACGGATTCATTTGTGCTTCCTCCTATAAATATGATGCGGTTGCAACAATCATAACTCGAGCTTCATTTGGTGTAGAATTAATTAATCTATGTTCTTGCTTTGCTTTAAAATAAAGCGCATCTCCCATTTCAGCATGAAACGCATTACCACCTAACATTAATGTAACTTCACCCGCTAAACAATATATAAATGTATCCGAATTTGAAGGTTCAAAATTTTTATATGCAGTATTTCCATTTAAAGTAATTATAAGTGGTTCCATTTCAAACTCATTAGATTGCGAAATTGGCCAATGAAGTATATAGCCTTTGTCATGTTCATCATAAGTAACTTGTGATGCCTTTTTATATAATACTTTCGGTTCTTCAGGCTCTTTGAAAAAATCACTTGCGCTTGTACCTAAAACATCTAAAATATTCAAAAATGTTTCCATACTTGGTGAAGCATATTGATTCTCAATTTGAGAAATATAGCCTTTTGATAAATCTGTGCGTTCAGCTAAGTCTCCTTGAGTGAGATTTTTTATTTGTCTTAGTGTTTTAATCTTCTTACCTATATTCATCATGACATCCTTTATATAAATTAACTTTTTAGGATTATACGGCATTTTATGATGTGCACTACACTAAAATTTCGCAAAAATAAAAAAGCTATATACTGTTTACTTTTATCAAACATTTTATTTAATGCTTAATAAAAATATCAGAATATAGCTTATATGACAATAGTTATTTTTTAGTTGCACTAAAAAACTTTTGACTGTTGTCAGTTTGAACTGTTTTTACTGCTTGGTAACTATTATATCCACTACTTTTTTCGAATTCTTTAAAAATCTGTTTTTCTTCTGCTTTTCCAGGAACGATTGTTTTGAATTGTCTGTAACGATCTAATAATAATTTACCTTCTACTTTTGATTCATAAAAAGATTCTACAGCATTGAAAAATGATACAACTTGCATCATTTCATCATTTGACCAATCAAGGTCTATCGGATATTGATACTCCATATAAGTATCCCTCCTACTTTTCATCAAATATTTTAGTTTCTTTTAGATGTTATATTTTAAAATAAAAAAAGGGAGCGGGACAGAAATCAAAATTTGATTTCGTATTCCCGCCCCCACAAGGCTATCGTTATATCTGTTACAACAATGAAATTACATTGTGTGTACTGGTAAACCTATAGCTTTTTCAGCAGCTTCCATAGACATTTCACCTAACGTTGGGTGAGCGTGTACAGTTAATGCTAAATCTTCAGCATTCATTCCAGCTTCGATTGCTAAACCTAACTCAGAAATAATATCAGAAGCGCCAGTACCAACTACTTGGGCACCTACTAATGTATTATCTTCTTTAAGCGTAATAAGTTTAACAAAACCAGTAGTGTCATCTAATGATAACGCACGGCCGTTAGGCTGCATAAGGGAATTTAGAAGCAGTAATTTTTAATCCTTCTTCTTTAGCTTGAGCTTCTGTATAACCTACTTGAGCAAGTTCTGGCTCAGTGAAACATACAGCAGGCATACCGATGTAATCTACTTCTGATGCTTCACCAGAGATTACTTCAGCTGCTACTTTAGCTTCATAGCTTGCTTTATGCGCAAGTGGTAAACCAGGAACGATATCACCAATTGCAAAAATGTTTTCGATTGAAGTACGGCTTTGTTTGTCTACTTCGATTAATCCACGTTCTGCAAATTTAAGACCTAATTCTTCTAAGCCTAATTCATCAGTGTTAGGACGACGACCTACAGTAACTAATACATAATCAGCATCGATTGTTTGTTCTTCGCCATTTACTTCGTAAGTTACTTTAACGCCGTTTTCAGTTTCTTCAGCAGATTTAGCCATAGCTTCAGTTACAATGTCAACGCCTTTTTCTTTCATACCTTTTTTAACAGGTTGCGTCATTTGTTTTTCAAAACCGCCTAAGATATCTTTAGCGCCTTCTAAAATAGTAACTTCTGAACCAAAGTTTGCAAAAGCAGTTCCAAGTTCAGAACCAATATAACCGCCACCAACAACTACTAATTTACCAGGAACTTCTTGTAAATTTAGAGCGCCAGATGAATCAATTACACGATTTCCAAACTCGAAGTTAGGGATTTCAATTGGTCTTGAACCAGTTGCAATAATCGCGTTTTTAAAGTTATATGTTTGAGCACTTTTCTCATCCATAACACGTAAGCTATTGTTATCAACAAAGTAAGCTTCGCCTTTAACGATTTCTACTTTATTACCTTTTAACAATCCTTCAACGCCGCCAGTTAATTTTTCAACTACTGATTGTTTGAATTCTTGAACTTTATTAAAATTAAGTGAAACACTTTCAGCAATAACACCTAAATTTTCTGAGTTCTTAGTTTCATCATAACGGTGTGAAGCGTGTAACAATGCTTTAGAAGGAATACATCCAACATTAAGACATACGCCACCTAATGTGCCTTTTTCAACGATTGTTACTTTTTGACCTAACTGTGCTTGCACGAATTGCTGCAACATAGCCTCCTGGTCCTGCTCCGATTACAATAGTGTCTGTTTCAATTGGGAAATCTCCAACTACCATATTTTACCCCTCCATTAATAATAATTCTGGATTATTCAATAAACGTTTGATATGATTCATAGCATTTTGGCCAGTAGCACCATCAATTTGTCTGTGGTCAAAGCTTAATGATAATGATAATACTGGTGCGGCTATTATTTCTCCATCTTTAACAATTGGTTTTTGTGCAATACGGCCAATGCCTAATATAGCTACTTCTGGGTGATTGATTACTGGAGTGAACCATTGTCCACCAGCAGAACCGATATTACTAATCGTACATGTAGCATTTTTCATTTCATCTGCAGCTAATTTTCCGTCACGTGCTTTAACAGCAAGTTCGTTAATTTCGTCTGAGATGCTGAACATTGATTTACGGTCTGCATGTTTAACAACAGGAACTAATAATCCTCTGTCAGTGTCTGCGAGCAATACCGATGTTCCAGTAATGTTTGTGTACAATCTCGCCAGCATCTTCGTTAAATGAAGTGTTAAGCGCTGGATATTTTTTAAGTGCAGAAACAAGTGCTTTAACAACATAAGGTAAGAAAGTTAATTTAGTACCTTGTTCAGTTGCAACTTCTTTGAATTTTTTACGGTGATCCCATAATTCTTGAACATCAATTTCATCCATTAATGTTACGTGAGGCGCAGTGTGTTTTGAGTTAACCATTGCTTTACCAATTGCTTTACGCATTGCAGGTATTTTCTCAGTTGTTTCTGGGAATTCGCCTTCTGTAGAAACTGGTGTTGATTGTCTTGCACTTGAAGTTTCTTCAGTTGTTGTAGCCGCACTTTCATTTGAAGCTGCTTCTCCGCCACCATTTAAGTATGCGTCCACGTCTTCTTTAGTTGTACGGCCATTTTTACCTGAACCTGAAACAGCTTTAATGTTAACGCCATTATCACGAGCATATTTACGAACTGAAGGCATTGCTTTAACACGTTTGCTTTCATCTATTTCTTCGTCTTTAGAAGCTTGTGCGAGTGCTTCTTCTTTAGTGCTTTCTTCTGCAGGTACTTCTGTTTCTTCACTTGCTGAATCGTCACTTTCACTACCTTTGAATTGCATTTCTTCTGCATCTGGTGAATCGATTTTTACGATTGTGTCACCAACAACTGCTACAGTACCTTCATCTACTAGTACTTCTTCAATAGTACCTGAAACAGGTGATGGGATTTCAACAACTGATTTATCGTTTTGTACCTCAGCTAAAATATCGTCCTCTTCAATTGTATCTCCAGATTTAATAAACCATTTTACAATTTCACCTTCGTGGATACCTTCACCAATGTCGGGTAATTTAAATTCAAATGCCACGTTATTATCCTCCTAAAAATTCATATTAAGTCAAAAATTAGAAATTGAGCGATGAACAATTAAGTCACTATCTCATGCTATAAATATAAATTTGGATGAAGTAGGTGTATCAACTAAACTGATATCATCCTACTTCATTAAATATATATATTAAAATTCTAAAGTTTCTTTCGCTTTTTCAATGATGTCGTTTTTGTTTGGTAACCAAACATTTTCAGCTTGTGTAAACGGATAGACTGTATCTGCCGGCGCAACACGAGCGATTGGCGCTTCTAATGAAAGAATAGAGCGTTCTGCTAATTCAGAAACAACTTGTGCTCCAACACCAGCTTGACGTTGCGCTTCTTGGATTACTACAGCACGTCCTGTTTTTTCTACTGAAGCAACAAGCGTTTCGATATCGATTGGTTGAACTGTACGTAAGTCAATAACTTCTACTGAATAACCATCTTTTTCTAACTCTTCTGCTGCTTTTAATGACTCTTGTACCATTGCACCATATGCAATAAGTGTAATGTCATTACCTTCTTGTTTCACACTTGCTTTACCAATTTCGATTGTGTACTCTTCTTCAGGTACTTCATCACGGAAAGAGCGGTATAATTTCATATGTTCTAAATATACAACTGGGTCATTACTTCTGATTGCTGAGATTAATAATCCTTTAGCATCATACGGATTAGACGGAATTACAACGTGTAAACCTGGTGATTGAGCTAAAAGACCTTCTAAGTTGTCAGCATGCAATTCTGGTGTATGAACGCCACCACCAAATGGTGCACGAACAGTAACAGGTGATTGTTTAGAGTTACCAGAACGGAAACGCGTACGCGCAATTTGTCCTGCTATAGAGTCGAATACTTCAAATACAAATCCTAAGAATTGTACTTCCATTACTGGACGGTATCCTTGAGTAGATAAGCCTAAAGCTAGACCACCAATACCAGATTCAGCTAAAGGTGTATCAAATACACGGTCTTCACCGAATTCTTTTTGTAAACCTTCAGTTACACGGAAAACACCACCGTTAACACCGACGTCTTCACCGAAAAGTAAAACATTTTCATCGTTTTGTAATTCGGTTTTAAGCGCGTTGTTAATCGCTTGAACCATTGTCATTTGTGCCATCGGTTACTTCGACTCCTTCTCTTTATAGATTTCATATTGCTCTGCTAAATGTTGAGGCATTTCTTCATACATGTTTTCCATCAAGTCAGTAACTTTTTGTTTTTCAGTATTATCTGCCTCTTTAATAGCAACTTTAATTTCAGATTTTGCACGTTCGATAACTTCATTTTCTTTATCGCCAGTCCATAAACCTTTATTTTCAAGATATTTTCTGAAACGAACTAATGGATCCTTTTTCTCCCATTCAGAATCTTCATCAGATGTTCTGTATTTCGTTGGGTCATCTCCAGCCATAGTATGTGGACCATAACGATAAGTGATTGTTTCAATTAAAGTTGGACCTTCACCATTAACAGCACGATCACGCGCTTCTTTAGTTGCTTGGTATACTGCTAAAGCATCCATACCATCAACTTGAATACCTGGGATACCAACTGCAATAGCTTTTTGAGCTAATGTAGTAGCGACAGTTTGCTTGCTACGTGGCGTTGAAATCGCATAATTGTTATTTTGTATAACGAAAATTGCAGGTGCTTTATATGCAGAAGCAAAGTTAATACCTTCGTAGAAATCACCTTGTGACGAACCACCATCACCAGTATAAGTAATTGCTACAGCACTTTTACCACGTTTTTTAATACCAAGCGCTACACCGGCAGTTTGAACATACTGTGCACCGATAATAATTTGTGGGCTTAATGCGTTAACGCCTTCAGGCATTTGATTACCTTTAAAGTGTCCTCTTGAGAATAAGAAGGCTTCAGTTAAAGGTAAGCCTTGCCAGATTAATTGTGGAACATCACGATAACCTGGTAATATAAAATCTTCTTGTTCTAAAGCGTATTGTGAAGCTAATTGCGAAGCTTCTTGTCCTGCTGTAGGAGCATAGAAACCTAATCTCCCTTGTCTATTTAATGAAATAGAACGTTGGTCAAGAATACGTGTCCAAACCATTCTCTCCATTAATTCAACTAATTGCTCGTCTGATAAATCTGGTACTAGATCTTCATTAACGATGTTACCATCTTCATCCAAGATTTGGATCATTTCAAATTGAGATTCAGTATCTTTCAATACTTTCTCTGCATCGAATTGGGCTTTTAATTTCGGAGCCATTCAATTCACCATACCTTTCCCGTATAATAGAAACTTATTTTATCCTTCAATATTGTACCACAAAACTGTTACACTGTTAAATAATTTGAAAAAGTTCTGTAATACTTAAGACAAGTACAGTTTTTAATCTGTACCACTGTTTTTCATAGCGCTGTACTACTCCAAAACCGAGTCACTATAAAGTAATTTCCTTAAAATTGTAAGCGCCCTCATATCATATGCTATAACGTAGCTATTTAAAATTCAAATTTATCGCTTTTAAATTTAAGAAAGATTGTCTACATCTTCTTTTTCTTTGTTCACTTTATTCATTGCATCCGAGTATTTTTCAAATGATTTATTCATATTTTTATATGATTTCGAAACCGCTTCTGCTTTATTGTCTATTTGCTCTTGACTCACTTCGTCACCCGAAGTGTATCCAAACATATCTTTTTCCTTATTCAAAATGTTTTTATATGCTTTGGCGTATTCATCATGTGCTTTGTATTTATCTTTAAGCGCTTGATTCAATTGTGTCACTTCTTTTTTCTTATCTTCATCGCTTATATTATCAACATGCTTTTCAGCTTTTTTAAATGCTTTTTCTGAGTTATCTAAAGCTTCTTCTTCTTTTTTAAATGTTTTTTCTCTTTCTTCAACATTGTCCACGACTTTTTTCGAGGTATCTTTCACTTCTGCTTGGTCTTTACCATTAATTTGCTCAACTAATTTTTGCTTGTCTTGTTCAAGACTATTTAATTTCTTCCCTACTGAAGATACAGGTTTCTCTTCATCAAATGCTTTTTGTACTTTTTCATTATAATCTTCTATTTCACCTTTGTCTGTTGTACACCCCGCTACTAACATTGTAGAAGCGAGTATTGCACCGATGCTATACTTTAATTTCATTTTTTGAGAAATCCTCCTTTATTTGTGTGTTATATTATATAATATTTTATAAGAAATCAAATGTATCACTGTATTTTAAGCGTTAAACTTTGGTATATTTTATATTAAGGAAGGTGTATGAACAAAATGATAACAATGAAAGATATTATCCGAGATGGTCACCCCACACTTCGTGAAAAAGCAAAAGATGTAACAATACCGCTTTCTGACGAAGATCGTGAAACTTTAAAAGCTATGCGCGAATTTTTAATTAATAGCCAGGATGAGGAAACAGCTAATAAGTATGGACTTCGCTCAGGAGTTGGACTTGTCGCTCCACAAATTAATATTGCCAAAAAAATGATAGCAGTTTATTTACCAGATGATGGTGATGGCAAAAGTTATGATTTAGCATTAGTTAACCCTAAAATCATGAGCCACAGCGTTCAAGAAGCTTATTTACCAACTGGCGAAGGTTGTTTAAGCGTAGATGAAAATATTCCAGGACTCGTCCACCGTAAATATCGAATCACGGTAAAAGCTACAGATATAGATGGTAATGACGTGAAATTACGTTTAAAAGGTTACCCGGCTGTTGTCGTTCAACATGAGATAGACCATATTAATGGCGTAATGTTTTATGATCATATTGATCCAAACAACCCACTTACGCCACATGAAGATGCAGTAGAAGTTTAAGCTATTAAAAATAATATGCCGTTAGCACATTGAGGATTTCTCAAAGCTAACGGCATTTTTTACATAAAGTCATCTCTTCGTTCAGTAAATGGTATATCTAATTTTTTGAGTTCTGTCTTTAAATCGTTTAATTCTTTAATGTCTATAAATTCTGGGTCATGATTATGTTTAACGTAATTTTGATCACCATTTACAGTATCAATTATTTCATTATAATTAAAAAACATGATTACTTGTTCTGTACGGATTTCAAAAGTGATATCTTGAAATATTTTATCGTTTCGATTTTTTTCTTTTTTAACATCTTCTATAATTCTATTCACTCGATCCATTTCTACCACCCTTACCCATCTATCGTTTCTATAATTTAATATATTACTCTATGAAATATTAAATAATAACTCTCTTTCATCATAATTAACTTTCAACGCACACTCAAGTTTTATGATGATTTATTACAGTATTTTACATAACTAAAGATTTGAATTTGCTGATTAAATATTAATTATAATAAAAATGAAATTATTTGTACTTATTAAAAGAGGCACTAAAGATAAAACTGCTTTATTTATTCTACTACATCATGTAAAATGAGAAATAACTGAAAACATATGAAACATAAGTGTTTGTAGTTTTCTAAACGAACGAACTGAAGATCTCCCTAGAAACATACTGGGCAAAAAAACTAGTATGTTCTATTTATATACAGTATCGGCGTCCATGCATAATTAGAAGTGCAGTTAATTTCAAATAACCAATGGATACTTAACACTTTTATATTACTAGGGTTTTACTATACAAAATTAAAAATCACACATGATTTTAGGAGGAAATATATAAAATGGCAGTATTTAAAGTTTTTTTCAAAAAACAAAAGAAGAAGTAATAGTACGTGAACACACACAAACAATTTACGTTGAAGGACAAACAGAAGAACAAGTAAGAAGATATTTAAAGGATCGTAACTTTAACATTGAATTTATTACTAAATTAGAGGGCGCACATTTAGAATACGAAAAACAATCAGATCACTTCAATGTGGAGCAAGCTGAATAATGAAACAAATTCACAAAAATGAAGTTGCGGTTTATGCGCTTGGTGGCTTAGGCGAAATTGGTAAAAATACTTATGCCGTTGAGTATCAGGACGAAATCGTTATTATCGATGCGGGTATCAAATTCCCTGATGATAATTTATTAGGTATCGACTATGTCATTCCTGATATTACTTATTTAGAACAGAACCAAGATAAAATTGTTGGTCTGTTTATCACTCACGGACATGAGGACCATATAGGTGGTGTGCCCTACCTATTAAAGCAAATTAATGTGCCTATATATGGTGGACCATTAGCTTTAGGTTTAATCAGAAATAAATTAGAAGAACATCATTTATTAAGAACTGCAGAACTTATTGAAATTGATGAAAGCAGTGTCATAAAATCTAAGCATTTTGAAGTTTCATTCTATCTAACTACACATAGTATTCCAGAAGCATATGGTGTTATCGTTAACACGCCAGAAGGAAATATTGTGCATACGGGTGACTTCAAATTTGATTTCACACCAGTTGGTGAACCTGCAAATATAGCTAAAATGGCAAAATTAGGTGAAGAAGGCGTACTTTGTTTGCTTTCTGACTCTACTAATTCACTTGTACCAGACTTTACGCTAAGTGAACGTGAAGTGGGTCAAAATGTTGAAAAGATATTCCATGATTGTAAAGGTCGAATCATATTTGCTACATTTGCATCAAACATTTACCGTGTGCAACAAGCAGTTGAAGCTGCAATTAAACACAATCGTAAAATTGTTACATTTGGTCGTTCAATGGAAAACAACATTAAGATTGGTATGGAATTAGGCTATATCAAAGCACCACCAGAAACGTTTGTTGAGCCGAATAAAATCAACACCGTACCTAAGCATGAATTATTGATTCTATGTACAGGTTCTCAAGGTGAACCAATGGCGACATTATCTAGAATTGCCAACGGGACACATAAACAAATTAAAATCATCCCTGAAGATACAGTTGTATTTAGTTCTTCACCTATTCCAGGTAATACGAAAAGTATTAACCGCACAATAAATTCACTTTATCGTGCAGGTGCTGAAGTTATTCATAATAAAGTATCTAATATTCACACTTCTGGCCATGGTTCTAAAGGCGATCAACAATTAATGTTACGTCTGTTACGCCCTAAGTTCTTTTTACCAATCCATGGTGAATATCGTATGCTAAAAGCACACGGTCAATCAGGTATTGAGTGTGGCGTTGAACCAGATAATGTGTTTATCTTTGATATAGGTGATGTCTTAGCATTGACACATGACTCTGCTAGAAAAGCTGGTAGAATTCCATCAGGTAATGTATTGGTTGATGGTAGTGGTATTGGCGATATCGGTAATGTAGTCATTCGTGATCGTAAATTATTATCAGAAGAAGGTTTAGTGATTGTCGTTGTAAGCATAGACTTCAAAACAAATAAACTACTTTCTGGACCTGATATTATCTCACGTGGTTTCGTATACATGCGCGAATCTGGACAATTGATTTATGATGCACAACGTAGAATCAAAACGGATGTTATTTCAAAATTAAATCAAAATCCAGAGATTCAATGGCATCAAATTAAATCATCAATCATTGAAACGTTACAGCCTTATCTATTTGAAAAGACTGCACGTAAACCAATGATCTTACCAGTCATTATGAAAGTAAATGAAGATAACAACCAATCATTTGCTAAGAAACCTAGCCCTAAAAATGACAAACCTAAAAACAACAACACGAAAGCACCAACAAAAAATCCAAAGCCTAACAATCAAGACAAGAAAAAAACAATAACAATCCAAAACCTAAACCTAAAAAAGATGAAACAAATCAATCATCCGAATCATAGGTATTATAAAACAGTCCACACAATGTTTTGACATTGTGTGGACTGTTTTGCTATGACTAATCTATTTTATACAAATTGATTATTTTGCTGTGTAAAAGAGTTCTATAATTTCGACTGCTTAAGATGGTACTTTTTAAGTCTTGTACCATTGATTAACATACCTCGTTTAATTAATAGTATTTTAATGATTCCGCAACCGAAAAAGTATTGTTTTGTATTTGTTTTACATTAGAAAACGATAGCATTTCTATATTATCTCCTACGCAATAGGATTTTTGAGCATGCTTGAGTAATTCAAAATCATTTATATCATTTCCGTATGCTATATATGGTTTTGAACTAATAATCTTTATTAAAGTTGTATACTTGTTTATTTCTTTAGCTGTTATATCGATGTTATTTTCAACATTATGATAATTTATAGATAAACTATCCTCATATTTTTTCAATTGTATTTTTAAACATTCAAATAGTTTATCTGATAATCCAATTAAGATAATCTTAATTGGATTATCTATTTCACTCATCTTTAATCTTTTTGCCATTCTATCGGGATCTAACTGTTTAAATATTTTGCTATTTTCATTTACATTTGCGGCGTAATCAAACGATCCATCAATTATATAATTCAAACTATTTTCATTAATCATATTTTTTAAATGTTCGTACTCATTAGAGGGGATATGTTTGATTACTGAGATGATTTTATTCTGAGAAATAATTGACCCATTACCACCTATTAAAGTTTTATTTTCAAAACCTCTAACTACAGGTAGTAAATCTCTAATTGGACGAGCAGATGCGAATATTATTTGATGCCTTTCTTCTAACCTTTTTAATTCACTACGTATGTCTGTATCTATATCACTACCATTAAAACAAATTGTTCCATCTACATCCATGACAATAATCATATGCACACCTCCTATATTTTCGATAATATATTACCATATAACACCCTTTTATTAAAAAGAATTTATTAAAAAAGAATTTTTTCCATTTCTTAGTTTACTCAAATAAATTACTTATTATGCATCAACTAAGCAGTATAATAATCGAAACAATAAAAAAGAAGCCTCCTGTTTTGGAGACTTCTTCAATATTACTTATTTATCGAACCACTTTTTTCTCAAAACGATTTAAGTCATTATCATGCCCTATCATAATTAATATATCACCGATTTCAATACTAATATTAGGGTCAGGAGAAACTAATATTTCTTTACCTCTTTTTATAGCAATAATACTTATCCCGAATTGTGCTCGAATATCTAATTCTATAATGGTTTGGCCAGCCATTTTTTCGCTCGCTTTAATCTCTACAATTGAATGTTCATCTGCAAGTTCTAAATAATCTAACACACTTGCACTTGCGACATTGTGAGCAATTCTTCTTCCCATATCTCTTTCAGGGTGAACAACCGTATCCGCACCAATTTTATTTAAAATTTTTGCGTGATAATCATTTTGCGCTTTAGCTGTTACTTTTTTTACACCTAACTCTTTTAAAATTAAGGTTGTTAACGTGCTTGATTGTATATTCTCACCTATAGCTACGATGACATGATCAAAATTTCTGATACCTAAACTTTTCATAACAGCTTCATCTGTTGTGTCGGCAATGACAGCATGTGTCGCAATATCACTATATTCGTTTACACGTGCTTCATTCATATCAATTGCCATAACATCCATATCTAATGCGTTAAGTTCTCTTACTATACTGCCACCGAATCGACCTAAGCCGATAACCACATACTCTTTGTCCATATGCGTCCTCCAATTTAAAAAATCACGGATAAGATAGCTATTCATCAGTCTAGACGAACTAGTGAATAACTATCAATACCTCATTTTAAAAAATAATTTATTTTTTTCCTTCGACATAATCTTTGTCGAAAACAAATAATCTTAATAATAATATTAACGATGGAATGAGTAAAAGTAAACCTAAAACAAATGCAATAATTAAAGCAATGGCCATGCTACTATTAACAACGCCTTCATCTATACGAACATATGGGTATAGAATGTATGGCATTTCTGTCGGCACCATATCCGAAAAATGCAAATCCCATTTGTAGTATAACAAGGATAAATGCAAATCCGTGCCATTTTTTCATTAACGTAAGTACCATAACACCTATAAAGCTTATAAAGCTTAGTAGGAACATCCACCAATAATCAGTTACTGCGCTTAAGAAATGCGCTTCGTTTTGTAGTCTTAACGATACAAATACGAATAATGAAATTGCAATCATCGGTGGCCCCCAGAACAAGAACCAATATCTTAATAAATCATATGCTTGGTTTGTCTTTAGCTTTTGAAGCATAGTACGTAAGGAAACCTGAAGAAATGTATAGCACTGATATAACAGCTAAGAATACGACAGACCATGAATAAGGACTCAAGGCTAATTCAAGCCAGTCCAAATCTATATTATCACCTGAACCTGTGATAAAGCCCCCTTCTGATATTGTTAGCGTTGTAGCAAGCGCCGCAGGTATAAATAATCCTGACAAGCCGTACATTGCTAACCAAATGAGTTTTGAATCAGGTCCATAATTTTCAAATGCGTAAAAACTACCTCTAATTGTTAGTAATATTAATGCTATTGAAGCCGGTACGAGTAGTACCGTACCAAAGTATTTCGCCGCATCAGGGAAAAATCCTACGATGCCAACGAAAAAGAATACAAAGAATACGTTTGTTACTTCCCACACAGGATTTAAATAACGACCTATTAAATGGTTTATTTGTTTATCTTGTTTAGTTACTTTTGCGTGAAGTGTAAAGAACCCAAGCACCAAAATCAATAGAGGCGATAATAATATAAGAGAATAAAAATATTCCAAGTACTGTAATACCTATATAAGCAAATATCATTACTCATCACCTCTTTCTGGTGTATTTTCTTCTACATCTTTATATGCTGGTTTATTTCTGAACATACGAATTAATACATATGCGGTAGTCACGATTAAAATCATATATAAGATACCGAATAATATTGTCACGAGTGTTAAACCACCTGCTTGAGTTGCGAGCATCAGCTACTTTAAGGTAACCACGAACCAACCATGGTTGACGACCTTGTTCAGTTAAGAACCAACCAGCTTCTATTGCAATCATTGCTGCTGGTCCAGTTAATAATGCACCATACAATATTGGTTTTGAATAAGTGAATTTGCGTAACTTCTTAAATATAAGCGTTAATATAAACGCACCTGATATAATCAAGCAGAATACACCCATTGAAACCATAATATCAAAGTAATAGTGTACAATCATCGGTGGATGCAGTTCTTCTGGAAACTCATTTAATCCTTTCACTTCAGTGTTTGTATTATTGTCAGCCAAGAAACTGAGTATACCAGGTATTTTTATGGCACCTGATACTTCTTGTGTTTCTTCATCTAAGCTACCAAAGAATATTAAATCTGCATTGGACTCTGTTTCAAAGTGCCATTCATAAGCGAGCAAGTTTTTCTGGTTGCTCTTGATGTAGAAACTTAGCTGATAAATCTCCAGCTAACATAGAACCTAAAGTAAATACTACGCCAAGAATCATTGTTAGTTTCAATGCTTTTTTATGATATTCTGTATCTTTCTTGAATTTGTTTTTCAATAATTTAAATGCGGCAATTGCGGCAAGTACAAATGCCATCGTCATAAGTGCTGTAGCAACAACGTGGAACGATCTAATTAAGAACGATTCGTTAAACATTGTTGCCCAAGGTTGGACGTTAACCATTTTTCCATCTTTCATATCGAAGCCAGCTGGTGTATTCATAAATGAATTGACCGCTGTAATGAAAAATGCTGAGAATGTACCACCTATAATGACGGGAATACTAATAAGGAAATGGGTCCATTTACTCTTAAATCTATCCCATGTATATAAATAGATACTTAAGAAAATTGCTTCAAAGAAGAAAGCAAATGTTTCCATAAATAATGGTAATGCAATAACGTGACCACCCATTTGCATAAATGTTGGCCATAATAGTGATAATTGCAGTCCAATAATTGTACCTGTCACAACACCAACAGCTACCGTAATGGTATATCCTTTAGACCATCTTTTGGCTAATGTTATATATTTTGGATCATTTCTTTTTATACCTAAAAATTCAGCAACAGCAAACATTAATGGCACGCCCACACCAATCGTTGCGAATATGATATGAACCGCGAGTGTCATCGCAGTTAAAAAACGGGCTAATTCAACTGAATCCATAATATCACCTTTTTTATTTATTTGTGACAAAAATCACAACGTTTATTCATTATAAACTGCTTTACGTTGTATTGAAATAAGTTGCGTTCAAAATATAGTGACAAATTAATGACCACTTGCATGTAAGTCAAAGATTTGTAATAATTTAAAAAGTTTCTTATATTAAAGTATATCGAATTTAAAATAGGAAGGATGAGTTTTAATGGATCAAATAATTATTTATACGCAAAATGAATGCCCACCTTGTACTTTTATTAAAAACTATTTGTCAGATAAAGGCGTGTCATATAGCGAAAAAAACATCTCAAATTCCAAATATAGAAATGAAATGATAGACTATGATGCTTTCGCCACACCTTTTATCTTGTTGAATAATGAGCCGATGTACCAAATTGACATTGATAAAATCAACCATACTTTAAATATAGAATAATCATCAAGCAATGTAGCTATTCTACATTTGAATGAGTAAATCTTTCACTTCCTAAACTATATGATTTTTAGTGTTATTACAAAGTTACTGTTTAACAACATGCAATGACTTACTACGTTAATTCTTAATTTTTTTAATTCATAGCAAAATAAAAAAGCTGATAGCGCCACTATAAATGGTCTATCAGCTTTTTTCGAACTCAAATGTTCAATTATTATTTATTATTTAGCATATTGCTCAACTAGTTCTTGTACTTCTTCAGAAGTTGCACAATTAATTGCTCTTTGTGACAATTCTTCCATTTCATTTTGGCTTAAACCTTTGATTTGACGACGCGCTTTAAGTACTGATGTAGCACTCATTGAGAATTCATCTAATCCTAAGCCTAATAGTAATGGAATAGCGATTTCGTCGCCTGCCATTTCGCCACACATACCAGTCCATTTACCTTCTTTATGTGATGCTTCGATCACTTGTTTTACTAAACGTAAAATTGAAGGATTGTATGGTTGATACAAGTATGAAACGCGTTCAGACATGCGGTCAGCCGCCATTGTATATTGAATTAAATCATTCGTTCCAATACTGAAGAAGTCAACTTCTTTTGCGAAGACATCTGCTAATGCGGCAGTTGAAGGAATTTCAACCATGATACCTAATTCAATATCATCAGAAACTTCTGTACCTTCTTGTTTTAAGTTTTCTTTTTCTTCAAGTAATAATGCTTTAGCATCACGGAACTCATTGATTGTTGCAACCATTGGGAACATGATATTTAATTTACCGTAAACAGATGCACGTAATAATGCACGAAGTTGCGGTCTGAAAATATCAGGTTGGTCTAAACATAAACGAATCGCACGATAACCTAAGAATGGATTCATTTCTTCAGGTAGATTCAAATATGGTAACTCTTTATCGCCACCGATATCTAATGTACGTACAACAACACGTTTATCTTCCATCGTTTCTAAAACTTTTTTATAGGCTTCGAATTGTTCATCTTCAGTAGGCATTTCATCTCTACCCATATATAAAAATTCCGTACGATATAAACCAATACCTTCTGCACCATTTTCAATAACACCTTTTAAATCATTAGGTGTACCGATGTTTGCAGCTAATTCAGCATGTTTACCGTCAATTGTTTTTGTTTCTTCATTGCGCAATTTTTGTAATTCTTTTTTATCTTCGAAGAAACGTTCACGTTTATTTTCATAAGCGATCACTTCATCATCTGTAGGATCAATAATTACTTCACCAGTTAATCCATCAACGATAATCATATCGCCTTGTTTAACGTCTTTAGTAATAGATTTTGTACCTACAACTGCAGGAATCTCTAAAGAACGGCTCATAATTGCTGAGTGTGATGTTCTTCCACCAATATTTGTTACAAAGCCTTGCACGAATTCTTTATTTAACTGAGCAGTATCTGAAGGTGTTAAATCGTTTCCGATTATAACAACGCTTTCATCAATGATACTTGGGTTTGGTAACTCTACACCTAAAATATGTGCTAACACACGTTTAGAAACGTCACGGATATCAGCAACACGTTCTTTCATGTATTCATTATCCATATTTTCAAATATAGTAATGAATTGTCCAGTTACTTCAGATAATGCAGTTGGTGCGTTAACTTGGTCATTTTTAATCTTGTCTTCAATCGGTTGAATTAACTCTGGATCATCTAAAACTAATAAATGAGCATCAAAAATTGCTGCTTTATCAGCACCTAGATTTTTTTCAGCGTTATTTCTTATTTTTGTTAATTCAACTTTAGATGTTTCGATGGCATCATTGAACTTAGCAATTTCAGCGTCGATATCTGTAATCTTTTCACTATTATATGAAAGATCTGGTTCAACTAATAAATATGCTTTGGCAATCGCTACACCATCAGATGCGAGCAATACCATTTATATAGTTAGACATATTATTTAGTTAATCCTTCTTTAGATAAAATCTCAGTGATTGCTTCGATTGCGTCTTTTTCATCGCTACCATCAGCGTAGATAGTGATTTCAGCATCTTTACCTACACCTAAACTCATAACACCCATGATTGATTTCAAGTTAACTTTTTTACCGTTATATTCTAATTGAATATCTGAATCAAATTTTGAGGCAGTTTGAACAAGCATTGTCGCTGGACGAGCGTGAATACCTGTTTCATCGATAATTACATATGATTTTTGTTCCATAATTTATTTCTCCTTCGTATAGTTAGAATCGTTAGTTTATTATAAAACCTAACATAGTTTTATATAATAAGATTACCAAATTATATATATAAATTCAATTCCTTGCACCCATGTCATGACAATATTCAGCGATTATTTAACAATTTGTGAAAACGCTGTAGTTTTACACGAGTGATTTAACAACTTTTTCACATTTTTGGATATGATCATTGCCTATTTTTTTCATGAAATAATAACTTATAGAAGCAGTGATTGCTTGACCTACTACTGGGAACCATTTCGTTTGTTTCTGTCGCAGTACGTTTCGCTACATCACGAATAACTACTTTGAGGATAGCACTAGATACTTTTTTACCGATAAATTGGCTACCTTGAATTGCCGCCGTAGTTAGCACACGTTCTTTCATGTCGTCTCCCATTGTATTAACTTGTTTATGATCAAGACCATAAATCTTATTTACGTCTTCAATAACATCTTTCATAAGTTTAATATCTACACTGAAGCCTAAACCTGGAATAGGTACTACACTTACGCCAGATGATAGCATTGATTTTTTCTCACTAAAGCCTCTGCACGTTGGCGACGCTCTTCAATTTCGTTATATGTTGTTGGTATACTACCTTTATTTTTTATATCTTCTATATTTAAAACTTTGTTTCCTACTTTTTGTGTAACGTTATTTGTGATTTTATTTTTAAAACTCATTATATTCACTCCTTAGTAATTTCTATACACTAAGAATAATACCCGTTTTTTCACACTTTACTGTATTTTTACAAAAATCGCTTTTAAATATTTTGAAGGTTTGTAGTGTGCATGCGTTTTAAAATCTTTTGGTAAGCCCATGACATCAATGATTTCAAAGTCCACTTCTTCTTTAGTTAACGTTTCCGTAACTACATTTTTAAATGCTTTTAATGAAAATGTACTGTTGTTTGTACATAATAGTAATGTACCTTCAGGACCTAGTATATCCAGTGCACCAACGATTAATTTATCGTAGTCTTTTAAGACAGAAAATGTTTTTTTCTTGTTTCTCGCAAAACTTGGTGGATCAATCACAATTGTATCGTAGAAGAAATCATGACGACGTGCATAATTATAGAAATTAAAAGTATCCATAACATAAATATATTGTGACGCCGGGTCTATAGAATTTAAACCGAAATTACTTTCAGTAAGCGCACGAGAGCGGTTAGCTAAATCAACACTTGTTGTCATCTCTGCATTATCTGCAGCTACAACTGAGAATGCCCCTGTATAACTGAATAAGTTTAGTAAATTTTTATCTTGCGCGTATTGCTCTTTTAATTTCTTTCTTACTTCTCTTTGATCTAAAAAGATACCTGTCATAGGTCCATCGTTTAAATGTACATTGTAAAATGTGAAGTTTTCTTCGATGACAATTGGAAATTCTGGTGCATCTCCGTCAACGAAGCCACCTTCTACAGCGGCATCTTTAAAACGTAATTTTTCAAAAATTGACGTATAACCGAATATTGCTTTCAGTGCACTCAAAATATTATAACGGAACTTATAGATTCCTTTAGAATACCATTGAACTAAGTAATGACCATTGTAGTTGTCGATTGTGAGACCACCAACACCATCACCTTCGCCGTTAAATACTCTAAATGCATTTGTGCCCTCTACATTATAAAAATATTCACGTTCTTTTTTCGCAATATCAAATAATTTTTCAAAAAATTGTGTATTAACCACTTCATCACGTGAGTAACTCAATACCCAACCGATGCCTTTATGTTGACGTCCAACATACGCAGTTGCGATATACTGATCTTTATCATTTAGTAGCTGAAATAAATCTCCTTCATGTAAGTGATCATGTGCGTAAATATCATCTTCACTTACCAATGGATATTCATTTAAATATTTTGTTTCTTTACCTCTATTTAATGTGGCAGTTTTCATAAAATTATGTCAGCCTTTCTACTATTTTTTTATATTTATCTGTCGCTTACCTATTTTATCATTTCAAGTACATCGTAACATCATTAATATTCATTTAACTCAAACGTTTTGACTAAGTATTTGTCATTCTTAAACTTTCTTAATAAAAAAACCTATCTTCCAACCGATTGGAAGATAGGTTCGTCAAACAACATTATTAAGTTTTTAATCTCTAGAAGGTTCTCGTAATTTAATTATAAACGCTACTACAACTGCAATTAACATCATAACTAAAATCGGTGTAATGAAAATTGAAAGCAATAATCCGTGAACCATGATATTCATAAATTCAGTAAATAATTTAAAGAATAATAAACTTACCATAAATAATTGTAGATAATAAAATCGGCCTTTCAAATAATTCGTCAATGTCGTTAAAATATAAATAATGATGATAATCATTAAGATGAACAACGTTATCCATTCAATGACATATTGCGTTTGGCCAATCTCCCAATTACCAGAAACAAATAATGAATTTCTATTATTAAATTCAATCAATGTGAAGAATAATAAAACCGCGCCACAAAATAATTCTACATAACTAGGTTTAATCCATTTTGGTTTCTTCATCCAATTTGGAACATCATCATCTTGTATATCAATAATATTCTTCCATTTTTCAATAAATTTATCTTTCTTATCTCTTGCTTTCTGAATATCTACACTTCTACGAGTCTTACGCGTAAATTCTGTCGTTTTGTCTTGTAAAGTTTTCCAACGTTCCATCGTTTGGTTCGTTACAGTGTCTTTACTCGTTCTAGATAATTCTGGTTCTTCTTCGCCTAATTCCTGTTTTGTTAATGGTAATGATCTTCTTAAGAATAAGAAATTCCAAATTGACATTTGTCCCAGTAACCACATAATTATGAAAAATGTGTTAACGCTTAAGATGTCAATTGGTATAATTTCATCACTCTCAATTCTTCCATATAACACCAATTGTGTTATCAAATAACTAAACCCATAACTGAAAATAATCCATAAATAATGATATTTTCTATGTTCTTTATTTAACTCATCTTTATAAACGATATAACCAATGTGAATCACAAATGGTATTACGAAAATAATAGCGAAAAAACTATAAACTTGGGTCATCAAGATTAGCGTTATGATAAAGAAGAGAATACCAATAACTAAAAAGAATATTGAAATATCGTAGTCATATCGTGTTGTTCTAAATAAAGTCATTCCTAGCATAATTAATCCAATGCCAAATATAATTATTAAAATGGCGCTAACTACTGGAAAATTCCCTATGTAATTGCTCATTACCCTAATTATTTCAGCAAAAAATGCGTTTATAAAATCCCATACATTATGAATGTGTAAATCAATTTTACCTTTGCCATTTAATTTATGAATCATTGGTAAATTAATTAAAATGATGAGACCTGTGAAAAGCGAAACGATGCCTATAATATAACTATATAATATCTCAGCGTGTTTCTTCATAAAAGACATACCATTCACCTCAAAGTTATTATATATTAACATTTAGCTCTTGTCTTTAATAATCTCAATAAATAAGTCTATAGTATGATATAAATTAGTTGTATAGTCAAATTTCCACATATACCTTTACTCTAAACAATTTATTTAATATTACTTTTAATTTTACAGTTTTCTCCTCCATTTTTTAAGTACTTTTGTTTAGCCCTTTGCTCTTCGTGGTATTTAGGTTGTATAGATGATTAAACATGAAGGAGTGTTTTGTTTATGAGTAAAGAAGAATTAAATAAAAAAGCAGCTGAAAAAGCTAAAGAAACTGAAGATAAATTAAAAGATGAAAAAGATTCATCTGAAAAAAATAGCGAAGAAACGCAAAAAAATATTCAAGATACTTTTGATTAATAAAAGTATCACTTAGACATAAATACCTGTGTCAGGCTTAATTATTATACTAGTAGTAGCTATTTGATAGCTATTCTACTTTGTGGGAGCGAAAATGCAGAATCAAATTTTTGATTGCTGTTTCGCTCTTTTTTTAGTTTTCTGCCATATTCCCTCACTTTCCGCCTAACATGAAACATATAGCTATTTTAATATAGTAGAAGGCTAAATATATCTTGAAATACATAATATTTTTTATTAGCTTCATTTACAACCTTGACAGAAGTGATTAAAAATCATACATTAGAGTTAAATTAAATAATCATTCGCACTAGGGGTGTTTAGTGACTGAGATGAGGTATACCCTCAAACCCTTTGAACCTGATCTAGATTAAACTAGCGTAGGAAAGTGTACTGCGATACTTATTAAAAAATGGTATCCGTATGCCTGTATTTAACGCGCACCTTTCTAGAAGGTTGTGCGTTTTTTTATATAGGAGGAGTATATATGTCAAAAGGATTAAAACTTTCTGAGATACTAGTAACTGTATTAATAGCAGTAGTTTTCGCCGTCATTTATAACATTTGGAATTTTGTCTATAAAGCACTACAAGTTACAGGGCTTCATTTTGAAGAACTAACTTACGGAGCCTGGTTTATGGCAGCTATTGTAGCTTATCTTATTATTCCAAAAGCAGGTATCGCTATTTTAGCCGAATTTGCTGCAGGTGCTTGGTGAAACGATTGTCATGGGCCGTTTTGATATTGCTACAATGGTTTATGCTTTAATACAAGGATTAGCATGTGAACTCATCTTTGCGCTTTTCAGATATAAATCTCGCTCAGCAATGGTTGCAATGTTAGCCGGTTTCTTGGCTTCAGTATCAACATTGCCATTAGATTTTGCTTATGGTTATCTCGGTGAAATAGCTGGTTGGAACCTTACATTATATATAGTATTTAGACTTATAAGTGGAATTGTCGTAGCAGGCCTTTTATCTTACTATATTGTGAAAGCCTTAGATCAAACTGGTGTCACTAAATTATTCAGACCTGCAACTCAGAGCGATTACGACAATTTATAAGGAGCAATAAACTTGATAGTCACAAAAAATTTACGTTTAAAATACCCTAACGGTCATAATAAAATATTTGATAATTTAACACTTCATATAAAAGACAAAGAAAAAGTATTGCTCTTAGGTCCTTCTGGTTCAGGTAAAAGTACGTTATTAAACGTTTTAAGTGGTATCGTTCCTAATCTTATAGATTTACCTATGAAATATGATGAATTACAAATTGATGAGGATTGTGGCGTTATTTTTCAAGATCCAGACACTCAATTTTGTATGCCAAAAGTATATGAGGAACTTGCTTTTGTTTTAGAAAACTTGCGTGTACCACGCGATGAAATGGAAAGCCGTATTCAATCTGCCTTAGCGACAGTAGATTTAAATGTCGATGAAAATCAACATATTAATCAATTAAGCGGTGGAATGAAACAAAAATTAGCAATTGCAGAAACTTTGTTACAACAAGCAAACACCCTATTCTTAGATGAACCAACAGCAATGCTAGATGTGGATGCAACTGCGGATTTATGGCAAAAAATAAAAGCATTGTGGCATGACCAAACTGTATTAATTGTAGAGCACAAAGTAGAACATATTTGGCAACATGTTGATCGTGTCATTCTATTAAATTATGATGGTGCCATAATAGCCGATGCACCTCCTAATAAGATATTGCATGACTATGAGCATCTATTAACGGAATATGGTGTGTGGCATCCTAATGCTTGGCAATCCGCCCCACCATCATTAAAAACACAACATGTTTCAACTACACAACAATCAGATGATACCTTTAAATTTAAAAACGGCTTGATTAAACGAGGTAAACAGCAACTAATCAACATATCAGAATTAAACATTTGTGCTTGGCGAATGGATCACCATCACTGGCTCAAATGGTAGCGGCAAAACTTCCTTAATAGAATCGATGATGCAACTCATTAAATATGATGGTAAAATGTATTTTAACAATCATGCATTATCAAAAATTAAAACTGCCGCAAAGCATATGTATTTAGTTTATCAAAACCCCGAATTACAATTTATTACTCATTCTGTATATGATGAAATTTATATTCAATATAAGAATAAAACACGTTCAACTGTTGAAGCTGAGCGAGAAACACAGAATATGCTTGAAATACTTAATTTACAAGCAGTTAAAGCACAACATCCATATGAACTGTCTATGGGTCAAAAAAGACGTCTAAGCGTTGCAATTGCACTAAGTTCATCTTCTGACTTTATTTTACTTGATGAACCTACCTTTGGTCTCGATAGTCATAATACATTCAACCTTATTAAATTATTCCAATCACGTGTACAAAATGGACAAACGATTGTAATGGTAACGCATGATTCAGAAATTATTGCACGGTATCCAACCCGAAGACTTCATGTCAATCAACATCAATTAACTGAACTAAAGGGTGATACTTATGTTTGAGATATGGAAAAAACACTATTCATTTGTTGACGACGTCAACATTATTACTAAATTAGCAATGGCAGTCATTTTGTTTTTCTTTGTTATCTTTGTACATCAATTTGATTACATGCTCTATATAATGTTATTAATGTTGATATTTTTACTTTTATTTAATGGATTGCAATTCAAAATCACTTTTATTTTCATACTCTTTACTATCACTTTTAGTTTGATATCTGCTTTATTCATGATTTTCTATGGTGATGGCACACATACAATATTTAAATTAGGCTTTATTCAAATTACTACCGAAAGTTTATATCGTGGTTTGCACTTAGCAATGCGTACGACAACTATTTCTCTTTTTGGAATTTTAATTGCCTTCACATCACAAATTGTCATGATTTTTTATAGTCTTATGCAACATCTTAAAGTTAAACCTAAAATAGCATATGCATTTATGGCGGCAATTAGAATGGTTCCTTTAATGTTCACTTCATTATTTCAACTCAGAAAATCATTGAAAATGCGCTATCAAATGATTGATTCACGTAATTACAGAGGCTTTAAACGTTTAAAACATCTTGTAATACCACTACTAAGTCAAAACATTAGAAAAGCGCATCAATTATCAGTTGCTATGGAGAAGAAAGGATTTAAAGACGGACCTAGAACATACTATTATTATGCACCTTTCTCGTATAAAGATCTTTTATTAATCGTAGTTGTAAGTTCTATTTTAATTGTTGCATATTTCCTAGCACAATATGTTCAAATCACAGGAATTAATGATGTGCGTATTTCAAGTATTTACTAAATTACATTACTGTCCATGTAATTTAAACACAAAAGCGTTAAGACAAAACTTAAACCACTTTGTCTTAACGCTTTTTTGATAACTTATTCAATTTATATAATTCAAAATATCTATATATAAATTACTTTAATTGTTATATAAGTGCTTTATCACTAATGTCCTTTCGATAAAACAATGCATTGCTTTTGATTTTATCGACCGCCTCATATGCTTTAGCTTTAGCACTTGCAATATCTTTGCCTTCACCTAAGGCCAGAATAACACGCCCACCAGATGTCACATATATATCTTGTTCTTTTTTTAATCCACTCACAAAGTATTGACCATCTAAATCGAAACCTGAAACAGTTTTACCCTTTTCATATTTTGCTGGATACCCTTTAGATGCAAGCATAACGCCTACTACAGAATCGGCTTTCCATTGAAAATGAATTGGTTTTTTAGCTTCTAAATCTAAAATATGCTCGCATTAAATCACTTTCCATACGTGTTAAAAGTACTTGAGCTTCAGGATCACCAAAACGGGCATTAAACTCAATTACTTTTGGTCCTTCATCAGTAATAATTGCTCCAATGTATAGTACACCAAAAAATGAATAGCCTTCACTAACCAATGCTTTGGCAATAGGCTGCGCAATTTCTTCATTTGTTCGTTTGATAATAGCATCCTCAATGTGAGGCACTGGACAATACGCACCCATACCTCCGGTGTTCGGACCTAAGTCACCATCAAATGCCCGTTTATGGTCTTGCGCTATACAATCAAATGGCACAGCATAGTCATTATTTACGAAAGTCATTAACGAGAATTCTTCACCCTCAAGAAATTGTTCGAAAACCACAATGCCTTCTTCTTCCGGGTAAAGTTCTTCTACACCTGATAATGCTTCCTCATAGCTTTCCGCAATGATAACCCCTTTACCTGCTGCTAATCCATCTTTTTTCAATACAACTGGATACTCACATGATTGAATATAAGCTAATGCATCTTGCTTATTTGTAATTTCTGTATATTCAGCAGTTGGAATACCATATTTTTCCATTAATTCTTTAGCAAATAATTTTGAACCTTCGATTTGTGCAGCTGCTCGATTAGGTCCAAATACTTTTGTTTGTCCAGCTTCTAATTTGTCAGCTAATCCATCTGTTAAAGGTTGCTCAGGGCCAATGATTGCCCATGTAATATCATGTTGTTGTGCAAATGCTACAATTTGTTCATGTTCTGTTTCTGCTATTTCACTATGTACCTGTGCAACATTCGACATTGCGTCATTACCTGGGATTGCAAATATTTCATTAACAAGTGGTGATTGCTTCAATTTGTGCGCTATAACGTGCTCTCTGCCACCTGCACCAATTACGAGTACTTTCATAAAGTTTATTGCCTCCAATTCCCTTAATGTTTAAAGTGTCGAACGCCTGTAGTTACCATTGCAATACCATATTTATTTGCCATATCTATAGATGCTTGATCTTTAATTGAACCGCCTGGCTGAATAATCGCTTTGATACCTGACTTAGCTGCTAATTCAACTGTATCATCCATTGGGAAGAAACCATCTGATACCATTGCAACTTGATCATTCATTTCTATCGCACGTTCTATGGCGATTTCTGCTGACCCAACACGGTTCATTTGTCCTGCGCCAATTCCGACTGTTTGTTTCGCATTACTGAGAATGATTGCGTTACTTTTCACAGATGCAACCACTTTCCATCCTAATAACATTGCATCCCATTGCGCTTCGGTAGGTTCAACTTCTGTGACTACTTTCATATCGTCACGTGTTAATTTCACATTATCTTTATCTTGTATTAAATAGCCACCTGAAACAGACACGACTTCTTGTTCACTGTTATCAATCGTCATATCAATTTCTAAAAGTCGTATATTTTTCTTTTTACTTAAAATGTCTAATGCTTCTTGTGTGAATTTTGGAGCAATAATAACTTCTAAGAATATTTCATGTAAAGTTTCTGCCAACGTGCTATCTACAGATCTATTTAAAGCGACAATTCCACCAAAAATAGATTGACTATCCGCTTCAAAGGCATATTGATAAGCATCATTAATTGATTCTCCAACACCTACACCACAAGGATTCATATGTTTTACTGCTACTGCCGTCTGGTTGTTCAAATTGCTTAACAAGTGATAAAGCCGCATCTGCATCTTTAATATTGTTATAGCTTAATTGTTTACCATGTAACTGTTTGGCGCCTCCAAGTGTGTGCGGCTGCAGTAGATGTACGAATAAACTGTGCTGATTGTTGTGGGTTTTCACCATAGCGTAGACTTTCTTTATTATCTTTAAAGAATTCAACAATTGCCGCATCATATTGATTTGTGTGATCAAACACTTTGATCATCAGTGACTTACGGTATGCTTCATCCAAATCGTCATTTTTCAGTTTTTCAATAACTTCATTATAATCTGCTGGATGTACGACTGTCGTGACATGTTTAAAGTTTTTAGCTGCGAGCACGTAACATAGTTGGTCCACCGATATCGATGTTTTCGATTGCATCGCTTTCTGTAACATCAGGATTCGCTACAGTTTCTTTAAATGGATATAGATTAACTACCACCATATCTATAAGATCAATATCTTGCGCTTTTAATTGTTGCAAATGTTCTGGCTTATCTCGATCAGCTAGTATACCTCCATGAACAGATGGATGTAATGTTTTAACTCTTCCATCCATAATTTCTTCAAATTGTGTTAATTCTGAAATTGATTTTACTGGAACATTCGCTTCGACTAAAGCTTGCATCGTGCCACCTGTAGAATATAACTCATACCCTAATTCGTTTAAGGATTGGGCAAATGCCACAACACCACTTTTATTAGACACACTTAAAATTGCTTTTTTCATTTTGTATTGGCACCTCTTATTTAATGATTTTGGATATCACTTTCGGATATAATTCATGTTCCATCACTTTAATTCTTTCTTCTAGTTGTTCTTTCGTATCGTCCGGGTATATATCACATGTCCATTGTTCGATAATTTCTCCTGTGTCCATCCCACTGTCCACATAATGCACTGTTGTACCTGTAATCGTATCACCGCTCTCCAGAGCTTGGCCTACTGCGTCTTTACCTTTATATTTAGGTAACAGTGAAGGGTGTATATTAATAATACGTCTATTGTATGCTTTTAATATATTTTCACCGATCAGCTTCATATAACCTGCTAGAACAATCCATTCTACTTGCTCTGAAGTAAGCCATTCGATAATTTTACGCTCATAATCTGCTTTAGAAGGAAAATTTTTAAGTTCATTGATGTGAACATCTAAATTATATTTTCTAGCACGTTCAATACAATAAGCACTTACTTGGTCTGTGTATAAGGCAGTGACTTCTATATGAGGTAAATTACCTTCTTCGATTTGAGTCATGATGCTTTCAAAGTTACTACCTGATCCTGACGCAAAAATAGCTATTTTAGTCACAGTTATACCCCCAATAATTGAATTGGTTGATCACCTTTAACGATTTCACCAATTTGGTATGCCTTAACTTGTTGTTGTTCCAATATATTCAACACTGTCTGCTTCATTTTCTTTGTCTACAATTAATGTAAAGCCAATGCCCATGTTAAAAACATTATACATTTCTTCAGTTGAGATTTCCCCTTGTGTTTGTAACCAGTCAAATATTTGCGGTGTTGGGAATTTTGACACATTAATTTTTGCTGTAACTCCTTCAGGTAATGCTCTAGGAATATTTTCATAGAAACCTCCACCAGTAATATGCGTCATTGCATGGATTTTCACTGCATCTTTTACAGCAAGCACTGGTTTAACATATAAACGTGTAGGTTCTAAAAAGACATTTAAGAATGTGCGTTGTTCATCAAACTTATCATTTAAATTAATTCCTGATTTGTTAATTAAATTTCTAACTAAACTATAACCATTTGAATGAATACCACTAGATTCAAGACCTATAATAACTTGTCCTGGTGCAACTGAAGTGCCATCGATATATTCATCTTTTTCTACAGCGCCTACAGCAAAACCTGCTAAATCATATTCTCCTTCGTGATACATTTCTCCCATTTCAGCTGTTTCTCCACCAATAAGTGCAGTGTTTGTTTCTTCACAGCCATCGCTTACCCCTTTGACAATCTGTTCAACGACTTCTGGAATTACTTTATGTGTTGCAATATAATCTAAGAAATAAAGTGGCTCTGCACCGGTTGTTAAAATATCATTCACACACATTGCAACGGCATCGACACCTATTGTATCGTGCTTATTGTTATCTATAGCTAATTTTAACTTTGTTCCAACACCATCAGTTCCTGAGACAAGTAAGGGCGCTTTCATATTCAATTGCGACAAATCAAATGTTGCACCGAAACCGCCAAGTCCACCAAGTACTTCCTTACGCATCGTTCTTTTAACATGACTCGACATACGTTCTACCGCTTCATAACCTGCGTTAATGTCGACACCTGCTTGTTGGTATGCTTTAGACATTTAAATTCCCCTCTTTATCAAAGTATTGTGTATGATTTGCTAAATATTCTTTTTGACGTTCACTTAAATGCTCTAGATAGTCTGACTCATAGTCATAAAGTCCAGCTGGGTAATCTCCAGTAAAACTTTCTACACATAAACCACTGTAAGGTGCATCTTCATTCAGACCAATAGATTGAATAAGCCCATTGACAGTTAAGTATGCTAAAGAATCTGATCCAATATGGTCACTAATTTCTTGAGGCGATTTATTCGCAGAAATCAGTTCAGCTGTTGTCGAGACGTCTATGCCATAAAAACTTGGAAACATAAACTCTGGCGAAGCAATACGAACGTGCACTTCATTAGCACCTGCGTCTTTTAGCATTTGTACAATGCGTCTACTTGTCGTACCTCTTACAATGGAATCATCTACAAGTACAATATTTTTATTATGAACGATATCTTTAACTGCAGACAGCTTAACACGTACGCCCTGCTCTCGTAATTCTTGTGTAGGTTGAATAAATGTACGCGCTACGTATTGATTTTTAACAAGTCCCATCTCATAAGGTAATCCGCTTTCCTCTGCGTAACCTGAAGCCGCAGATAGAGAAGAATTAGGCACACCAATGACCATATCCGCATTGTCAGCTGGACTTTCTTGAGCAAGCTGTTTACCTGATTGTTTTCTAATTGCATGAACATTTTTACCAGCAATCGTAGAATCAGGTCTTGCGAAATAAATATATTCCATTGCTGAAATTGCAGTTGTCGTATGTCTTGTATAAGACTCTACTCTAATACCCTCGTCATTAATCACAACATATTCACCTGCATGAATATCTTGCACAAATTCTGCACCTAGTACATCAATCGCACATGTTTCACTAGCAATGATATATGCACCAGTCTTCATTTTGCCTACAACTAACGGGCGAATTGCATTAGGATCAACTGCACCATACAACGCATCTTTTGTTAATAATGCGAAAGTAAAGCCGCCTTTGATTTTTCTCAAGCTTTCTTGAAGCGCATCTTCAAAGGTTGGCGCCTTACTTCTACGTATTAAATGCATAATTACTTCTGTATCTGATGAAGAATGGAAAATAGACCCCTGATGCTCTAACGATCTTTTTAAACTTTGTGCATTAATTAGATTACCGTTATGACAAACTGCGGCACTCATATCATAAAAATGATATAAAAATGGTTGGATATTTTCTATTCCTTTATTACCAGAAGTGGCATAACGTACATGACCGATTGCATGTTTATAGGATTTAAAAGATTCAAGTTGGGTATCTGAAATTGCTTCAGTAAGTAAACCCATACCGCGTTGCCCAACAAGTGATTCGCCATCCGAACACACGATACCAGCGCCTTCTTGGCCACGATGTTGTAAACTGTGTAACCCCATATATGTTAACTGTGCGGCTTCTGGATGATCCCAAATTCCAAATACACCACACTCTTCATTTAATCCACTGTAGTCATACATTTAGGAATAGCCCCTTCCCATAATTCATTCAGATTTTTAACTTCTCGCGTTACTTGAACTTCCTTGTTTGATACGAGGAATTGGCCGTCTTGAGTTAACTTACCAATTTCTACTGCGTTTTCTACATCGAACGATTGACCTTCTTTAACTGCAACAACATAACGTCCTTGAGTTTCACTGAAAAGTTGTTCGTTTGTAACATCTAAATTAACGTTCATACCTAATTGATGATATGCACTTATCCGTGCCAATGTCACTAATAATCCACCCTTACCAACTGTTTGTACGTGTGACGCAACACCATTACGAATTGTTTGTTTAATAGCTTCGCCTTTACGTACTTCATCTGATAAATCAATCGTTTCAAACTCATGATTGACCTCTTTGTAAAGTAGTTTCTCAATTTGACTTCCGCCAAAATCATCTTTTGTTTCACCAACAATGTATAAAGTATCTCCTGCATGCGGCGTAAATTCATTTAGATATTGAATATCTTCAATTAATCCAACCATACCTACAACAGGTGTTGGGAAAATAGATGCTTCTCTATTTTCGTTATATAATGACACGTTACCAGACACGACAGGGGTGCTTAAAACTTCACAAGCTTCTGCCATACCTTTTGTTGAGTCTGCAAGTTGTTGATAGATTTCTTTATTTTCTGGAGAACCATAATTCAAACAATCTGTCATAGCTAATGGTGTAGCACCTACAGATATTAAATTGCGATATGCTTCAGCAACGACCATTTTCCCGCCTTCATATGGATTATTAAAGACGTAACGTGCTTCGCCATCGATTGTTGATGCGATAGCTTTATTTGTACCTTCAACACGTACTACAGATGATTGTAAACCTGGTTTAACAATAGTATTTGCACCGACTTGTTGGTCGTATTGTTCGTATAAATAACGTTTTGATGCAATCGTAGGATGTTGTAGTAATTGGTCAAACACATTTTCTACATCAATATTGCTATAATCATTTTTTGCTGTATTATATTCTGGCGCTTCACCTTCTAGAGTGTATACAGGTGCTTCGTCTGATAACGGTTGTACTGGTATGTCAGCATATACTTCGCCTTCATAAGTAAGAACAAAGCGATCTGTATCTGTTACCTCACCAATTACTGCGCTATCTAGTTCATGTTTGTCGAATAATTCTAAAAATTTATCTTCTGTACCTTTTTCAACAACAAGTAGCATACGTTCTTGTGTTTCAGAGAGCATCATTTCATATGGTGAAATGCCTTCTTCTCTAGTCGGTACATTTTCAAGTTTAAGATGTAAGCCACTGCCACCTTTTGCCGCCATCTCTGAAGATGAGGACGTAAGTCCGGTTGCGCCCATATCTTGTATCCCTACAAGTTCATCAAATGTAATTGCTTCGAGCGTTGCTTCCATTAATTTTTTACCAACAAATGGATCACCAATTTGAACAGATGGTCGTTTACTTTCACTATCATCACTTAGTTCTTCAGAAGCGAATGTAGCACCATGAATACCATCACGGCCGGTTTTTAATCCAACATAGATGACTGGGTTGCCTTCACCTTTAGCAGTCCCTTTTTGAATCATATCGTGGTCAATAACACCCACACACATAGCGTTAACTAAGGGGTTACCATCATATCTACTATCGAATTCAATTTCGCCTGCAGTAGTCGGGATACCAATACAGTTACCATAACCGCCAATACCGGCGACAACACCACGTAATAAACGACGATTTTGTTTCTCTGTTAATTCACCGAAACGTAAACTATTTAATAAATTGATAGGTCTTGCACCCATAGAAACAATATCTCTAATGATACCGCCAACACCTGTAGCTGCGCCTTGGTAGGGTTCTACTGCTGAAGGATGATTATGTGATTCAACCTTGAATACTACTGCTTGATCATCGCCAATATCTACAACACCAGCGCCTTCACCTGGTCCCATCAATACATGTTTACCAGAAGTTGGAAATTGTGTTAAAAATGGTTTTGAATGTTTGTATGAACAATGTTCACTCCACATTACAGAAAAAATACCTATTTCAGTAAAATTAGGTTCACGTCCTAAGATTTCACAAACTTTATCGTATTCTTTATCAGTTAAACCCATATCTTTATATAAGCGCTCTAATTTAATTTCCTCTGAACTTGGCTCTAAAAATTTAGACATTTTGTTCCCTCCAACTATTTACCATTGCTTCAAATAATTTCACTCCACTATCAGTGCCTAAAATTGACTCAATTGCGCGTTCTGGATGTGGCATCATACCGCACACATTTCCTTTTTCGTTAATAATTCCGGCTATGTCATTATACGAACCATTCGGATTGTCCAGATATTTTAAAATAATTTGATTGTTGGTTTCTAATGCTTCATACATTTCTGGCGTACAATAATAGTGACCTTCACCATGTGCAACTGGATAAATTACTTCTTCATTCGCTTCATATAAATTGGTATACATCGTTTTATTATTTACAACTTTTAAAGTTTCATTACGGCTAACAAATAAATGAGAATCGTTATGCAATAATGCACCTGGTAACAATCCAATTTCAGTCAAAATTTGAAAACCATTACATACACCTAAAACCGGTTTCCCTTCATTTGCAAAACGTTTAACTTCTTCTGTAATCGGTGCAACACTCGCCATCGCACCTGAGCGTAAATAGTCCCCGAATGAGAAGCCACCAGGTATAAGTACACCATCAAACCCTTCTAAAGAAGTATTTCTATAATCTACAAATTCTGCTTGGACACCAGATTTCACTGCCGCGTTATACATATCTCGGTCACAGTTTGATCCTGGAAATTTCAACACTGCAAATTTCATTAAGCTTTCTCTCCTTCATCCAAAACTTTGTAACTATATTCTTCAATTACAGTGTTAGCAAATAATTTTTCACTTAGTGTTGTAATTACATTGTGTACAGCTTCGTCAGTTGCTTCATCAATTGTCATATATAAAACTTTACCTACACGAATATCGTTTACTTGTTTATATCCTAAATCATGTACTGCGCGGTTTAACGCTTGTCCTTGTGTATCCAGTACTTGCGGTTGTAAAGTGATGTGTAATTCGATTGTTTTCATTTTTATAATGCCTCCAATTTATTTAAGAAAGTTTGATATGTTTCAATAATTGATCCCGTGTCCTCACGATATACATCTTTATCAAAATTTGTATCGCTATGTTTATCCCATATGCGACAAGTGTCTGGTGAAATTTCGTCAGCTAATATTATTTGACCATCTGTCGTACGCCCAAATTCGATTTTAAAGTCTACTAATCTTAAATCCATTTTATCCATTAATTGAACAAGTATCGCGTTTATGTCTTTAGCCACTTCTTTTAAAATAGCAATTTCATCATCTGTTGCTATGTGTAATAACTTAATATGATCTTCAGTAATCAATGGATCATTTAAATCATCATTTTTATAGAAAAACTCTACGAGTGGAGCATCAAATTCATGGCCTTTTTCAAAACCTAATCTCTTTGTTATAGAACCAGTTGCAATATTTCTTACTACTACTTCCAAAGGAATAATATCTACCGATTTCACAAGTTGTTCAGTTTCAGAAGTTTGTTCAATAAAGTGACTATTCACGCCTTGAGCTTTTATAAAATTAAAAATTCTAGAAGTAATTTGATTGTTTAATCGTCCTTTACCTTCTATGAAATCTTTTTTAGCCCCATTTCCAGCTGTCACTTCATCTTTATATTCAATGCGTAGTATTTCAGGTTCTCCAGTTGAAAAAATTCTTTTCGCTTTCCCTTCATATAACAAAGACATTAGTTGTATCTCCCTTCAAATGTGTTTAACAATGTTTCTTCAGAACGAGTCACATCATCAGTTAAAACTGTTAAATGACCCATTTTTCTATCTGCTTTACGTGTGTTTTTACCATATATATGCACATGCCAGTCTGGATGATCAGCAAATTGATCTTCTAAAAGATCTAAATCTCTACCTAATAAATTCATCATTACTGCAGGTTTTAGCAATTCAATAGATTGCGGTAATTTTTGTCCTGTAATCGCTAATATATGTGTGTCAAATTGAGAGTAATCACATGCTTCTATAGAATAATGTCCCGAATTATGTGGTCTCGGTGCAATTTCATTAACATATAAATGATTCTGTGCATCGATAAAGAATTCCACTGTAAATGTGCCTACAAAATGGATGTGGTCAATAATTTTTTTAACTTCATTTTGTGCTGCCTGTTCTTTTTCGTTATCTGTACGGGCTGGTACAATTGTTTTAAATAGTATTTGATTTTGATGTTCATTTTCTTGGAGTGGAAAGTACATGATTTGGTTATCATTGCCAATCGTCACTGTAAGTGAAACTTCTTTTTTTAAGTCTAGAAATTGTTCGGCTACACATTCTTGTTTATCAACAAGCAACTTTGCTTCATCAATATGAGTTGCGTCTTTAACCAAAACTTGGCCTTTCCCATCATAACCACCGAAACGTGTTTTTACGATAAATGGATAACCAATGGTTTCAATTGCTTGATTCAAATCACTTGGTTCAGATAATTGAACGAATGGTGCAATTTGAGTTTGTGCTTGCTTGCAATGTTTGTTTTTCAGTCAATCGGTCTTGTAGCAACTGAATTGCTTGATAGCCTTGAGGAACATTGTATTTTGAGACTAGTGTTTGCAGTTGATTAGCTGAAATGTTTTCAAATTCGTAAGTAATGACGTCCGATGATTCACCAAGTTGATTTAAAGCTTCTTGATTATCATAAGCGGCATTAATAAATTCATGGGCAACATATTGACATGGGCACGCTTGATCAGGATCAAGTACAATAACTTTAAACCCCATTTTTTGTGCAGATTGTGCCATCATTTTACCCAGCTGACCTCCGCCAATAATACCAATAGTGGAACCGAATTTTAATTTACTGAAGCTCATGTTGCATTTCACTCACTTTCTCAACTAATGATTTTTCGAAATTTTCCAAATTCTTTTCGACTTTTTTATTGCCAATGCTTAAAATCCTAGCCGCTAACACGCCCGCATTCTTGGCACCAGCTTTGCCTATTGCAGTTGTTGCTACTGGTATACCTCCAGGCATTTGAACGATAGATAATAGCGAATCTAATCCTTTTAAACTTTTTGACTCGATTGGCACCCCAATCACAGGTAATGTTGTCATTGATGCTACCATACCTGGTAAATGTGTCTGCACCACCTGCTCCAGCAATAATGACGTCGTATCCTTTGTCTCTTGCTTCTTTAGAAAATTCAAACATTAATTGTGGCGTACGATGCGCTGAAACTACTTTTTTATCGTAAGGAATTTCTAATTGATCTAGCATAAGACAACTTTCTTTCATTGTCTCCCAATCTGAAGAACTCCCCATTATAACTACCACTTTCACAATGAACACCCTTTCAGAAATTTGAAATGTTACTACTATTAGATGTATATTACAGATATAGCATAACAACTAAATGATGGTTTTTCAATCAAAAATCGAACTTTAAATCAAAAAAATGATTCAATCTACGTCTTTTGGTTGTTATTCATCAAGTTTTTTATGTTAAAGTTAAGTAAAGTACACACATTGGAGGAGGATTTTTTCATGGTCGCTAAAATTTTAGACGGAAAACAAATTGCAAAAGATTACAGACAAGGTCTTAAAGATCAAGTTGAAGCATTGCAATCTAAGGGTTACACACCTAAATTATCTGTAATACTTGTAGGCAACGATGGTGCAAGTCAAAGTTATGTAAATTCTAAAAAGAAAGCAGCAGAAAAAATTGGTATGATTTCTGAAATCGTACATTTAGATGAATCAACATCTGAAGAAGACGTTCTAAACGAACTTAAACGTTTAAATGATGATGATACTGTGAGCGGTATATTAGTGCAAGTACCTTTACCAAAACAAGTAAGCGAACAAAAAGTTATAGAATCTATAGATCCAGCAAAAGATGTGGATGGCTTCCACCCTGAAAATATTGGTAAACTTTATATAGACCAACAAACTTTCGTTCCATGTACACCATTAGGTATTATGGAATTATTGAATCATGCTGACATTGATTTAGAAGGAAAAGATGCAGTTGTTATCGGACGTAGTCATATCGTAGGACAACCTGTATCTAAATTATTATTACAAAAAAATGCTTCTGTTACGATTCTTCATTCAAGAACTAAGGATATGCACAGTCATTTAAAAAATGCTGATGTCATCGTTAGTGCTGTCGGTCGTCCAGGATTAGTTACAAAAGAAGATGTCAAAGAAGGCGCAGTTGTGATTGATGTTGGTAACACGCCAGACGAAAATGGTAAATTAAAAGGTGATATTGCTTACGATGAAGTAAAAGAAGTTGCAGGTGCAATTACTCCAGTTCCTGGTGGCGTTGGCCCAATGACTATTACTATGGTTTTAAATAATACACTTATGGCGGAAAAAATGCGTAGAGGCATTGAATAGTCGTTCGAGAATGATTAGTGCGTATTGTTACTATTAATATATGAATAAAGAGAGGTTAGATTGCACTTTGTGATATCTAACCTCTCTTTTTTATATAATATTCAAGATTCAAATGCTTCAACTAAATAATACTTACACAGCAACAATTATTTTAGGTATAAATAATTCAACATGTATTTTCGATTCATCGACGTCTATTTATCGTAAAGTTGTGATAATAGATTTCAAGAAAAAGCTTCCTCTATATATTTCTAAATCTCTTTAAAAAAACTATTTCAGTTAAAATTTTGCTATATAACCTTGTGCAGTTTTGTTAAGAATAATATATTCAACTTTTTCTTCCACTGTCTGCTATGCTTTCTAACTTACTATTCATTTATTATGGTGTAGATAAATGAATAAAGTCATTTTCATTAAGCCCATCATATATTATTGAAGAAACTTCACATTCATAATCTCTATTATCATCTCTTTTGACAGTATAAGTAAGTGATTTAAGTCATCTCCTACTATTAAATAGTGTCTATTACATGATAGTGTCTATTACATGACATTCCAATTTTCCACTTTCTACAATAATATATCGCTTCAATCACTTCGATAAAAAATTAACTGAGATTTTCCGACGATATCTTTTCATTTTCAATTAAACCCCCTACGCTACTTTTGAATAAAATTTAATATCATTTGAAGTTTGTTATGTCAAAATTCTCAGAACGTTCAATTTACTAAATGTTAACTGAAAATTACAGCTAGATTCAAAGTCATAAGTTATATTAGGACTATAGTACGATGTATTCTAAACTCATTTAAAGTATAGTATAGTTGAATAAAACAAATGACGGTCATACGGAGGTTAACGTTATGAACAAACTAATACAGTCATTATCAGCCATAGGCGTATCTGCTACACTTGTGTCACCTAACTTAAGTGCAGAAGCTACTGATAATTCAACACCAGAACTAAAAGGTACTAATGATACAATCATCGAAAAAGGTGACGATTACAATTTACTTAATGGTGTAAGTGCCTTTGATAAAGAAGATGGCGATTTAACTCATAAAATTACCGTTGATGGAGATATAAATACAAATAAAACTGGAAAGTACAAAGTTGAATATAAAGTTGAAGATTCAAATGGCGCTATAAAAAAATCAATACGTTATGTTGAAGTTAAGTAACACATAGATTTCATACATAGTCTCAAGAAATCGTAAATGATAACGATTATCACAGTTTTTAAGACAAAATTACTCTTTCGACTTAATTATGACACTTTTCACAAAATGTACACATAATTTTAACAAATCTTTAAAAGCCCGTCAGACATTGGTTCTGTTGGGTTTCTTTTAATTTTACAATAATTTTTTTCGCACAAACACTTGTAATAATTGCGTAATATCTTAAAATTGATGTTAAGCCCTACAATTGTAGTATTAGGAGGTCAAAAAAGTGTCAAAATTTAAGTCTTTGCTTCTACTCTTTGGCTCGCTAATTTTACTTAGTGGTTGTGAGAATGTAGAAGTTTTAAACCCAAAAGGGCCAATGGCAAGTGATACGAAGTTCTTGATTATCTATTCAATCATCTTCATGCTTGCTATAGTTGTCGCTGTAATTCTCTTGTTCACAGTCTTTCTATTCAAATATAGAATGGGCAAGACAGAGGAAACAGGAAAAATGCATCATAGTTTTTTACTTGAATCGATCTGGTTCATTATTCCAATTCTCATTGTAATTGCTATAGCCATTCCAACGGTGAAATCACTTTACATGTATGAGGAAACACCAGACAAAGAGGATGATCCAATTGTAGTTTATGCTACAAGTGCTGGTTACAAGTGGTTCTTTAGTTATCCTGAAGAAAAAATTGAAACTGTTAATCACTTAACAATACCGAAAGATCGTCCAGTTGTTTTCAAACTCCAATCAATGGATATGATGACAAGTTTCTGGATACCACAACTTGGTGGTCAGAAATACGCGATGACAGGTATGACGATGGACTGGACATTAACATCCAGTGAAGAAGGTACGTTCCGTGGACGTAACTCAAACTTCAATGGTGAAGGTTTTTCTCGTCAAACTTTCGATGTTAACTCAGTAAGTCAAAGTGAATTTAATGATTGGGTCAAAGATGCTCAAAGTAAAAAAGAGTTAGATCAAGATACATTTGATAAGCAACTTTTACCAACTACTGAAAATGAAGAATTAACTTTCAGTGGTACCCATCTAGCATTTGTTGATCCTGCAGCAGATCCTGAGTATATTTTCCACGCTTATGATCGCTACAATTACGTACAAAAAGATCCGAACTTTAACACTGAAGAAGAATTAACTGAAGATGTGTTAGATGAACCTGATCAACCCGCACGTAAACCGCAAATCACAAATGCGAACTATGAGAGACATGGTATGAAAGCCATGATTCTTGGCAACGATGAACCATACAACAGTGAATTCAAAGACGAGGAAACACATAACGTCGAGGAAATGGACAAAATCTCTAAAGGTGCTAAAGACGAAAAAGTATCTGAAATAGAGAAAAAAGAGCATGAATCTGGAGGTGGACATTAATGAATTTTCCATGGGATCAATTACTTGTTGAAGGTTCTTGGATGATTACAATGGCACAAATCGGTGCTCCATTTGGAATCATTGGACTAATCGCAGTAATTACTTATTTTAAATTATGGAAATATTTATACAGAGAATGGTTCACATCTGTCGACCATAAGAAAATCGGGGCAATGTACTTAATCTGTGCTGTATTAATGTTCGTTCGTGGTGGTATTGACGCATTAATGATGCGTACACAATTAGCGATTCCTAACAATACGTTCTTGGACTCAAATCACTATAACGAAGTTTTTAGTACACACGGTGTTATCATGATTATCTTTATGGCAATGCCTTTCATATTTGGTTTATGGAATGTCATTGTACCTTTACAAATTGGTGCTCGAGACGTTGCATTCCCTGTATTAAATAGCGTAAGTTTCTGGTTATTCTTCTCAGGTATGATTTTATTCAACTTGTCATTTATAATCGGAGGCTCACCCGCAGTTGGTTGGACTAACTATGCACCACTCGCAGGCGAATTCAGTCCCGGGCCAGGTGTCAATTATTACTTAATTGCAATACAGATTTCTGGTATCGGTACACTGATGACAGGTATTAACTTCTTCGTAACTATACTTAGAATGAAAACACCTACAATGAAATTTATGGAAATGCCAATGTTTACGGTTACTACTTTCATTACAGCTTTAATCGTTATCTTGGCTTTCCCAGTACTAACAGTAGCATTAGCACTATTTACAACCGATAATATATTCGGTACAGCATTCTTTACAGTTGCTAATGGCGGTATGCCAATGCTTTGGGCTAACTTCTTCTGGGTATGGGGGCACCCCGAAGTATACATCGTTATCCTCCCGGCATTCGGTATATACTCTGAAATCATTCCAACGTTTGCGCGTAAACGCCTATTTGGTCACCAAAGTATGGTTTGGGCGACTGCGGGTATCGCATTCTTAAGTTTCTTAGTTTGGGTTCACCATTTCTTCACAATGGGTAATGGTGCATTAATTAACTCATTCTTCTCGATTTCAACAATGCTTATTGGTATACCAACCGGTGTTAAAATATTTAACTGGTTGTTCACGCTTTACCAAGGTCGTATTACCTTTGAATCACCAATGCTATTTGCATTAGGATTCATACCTAACTTCTTAATTGGTGGGGTAACTGGTATTATGCTTTCTATGGCGGCAGCAGATTACCAATACCACAACACGTACTTCTTAGTAGCCCATTTCCACTACACATTAGTAGCGGGGGTTGTATTTGCCTGTCTAGGAGCTTTAATATTCTGGTGGCCTAAGATGACTGGATTTAAGTTGAACGAGAAATTAAATAAATGGTGTTTCTGGTTCTTTATGATCGGTTTCAACATTTGTTTCATACCTCAATTCATACTAGGTCTTGATGGTATGCCACGTCGTTTATACACTTACATGCCAGAAGATGGTTGGTGGTTACTAAACGTAATCTCAACTTTCGGTGCCCTATTAATGGCATTAGGCTTTATGTTCTTAGTCGCAAGTATTGTATACAGTTTCTTCAAAGCACCACGTGAAGCAACTGGTGATAACTGGGATGGCTTAGGTCGTACATTAGAATGGTCAACTGCGGGAGCAATGCCACCTAAATACAACTTTGCTATCACGCCAGACTGGAACGACTATGATACATTTGTTGATATGAAAGAACATGGTCGTCATTATTTAGATAACCATAATTACACAGATATCCACATGCCGAATAATACGCCAGTTGGTGTGTTCATGGGAATATTCTTCACTATTGGTGGTTTCTTCCTAGTATTTGAAACAATGCTACCGGCTATTCTTTGCTTAATTGGTATCTTTGGCACTATGATTTATCGTAGTTTCCAAGTAGATCACGGTTATCATATACCAGTTTCTGAAGTAGCTGAGACTGAAAAACGTTTACGTGAAGCACGTATAAAAGAAAAGGAGGCTGTAAGTCATGAGTCATGATGCAAACACAATTGATCAACGTTCGCATGAAGGTGAATTAAATAAGCTTGGCTTTTGGATTTTCCTTACAGCTGAATTCTCATTATTCGGGACGTTATTTGCGGCGTTACTAACACTGCAACACGGTGGCGATTATGCTTGGTAAAATGACTACCGAGTTATTTGAATTACCGCTCATATTGATAATGACATTTGCTTTATTAATTAGTTCTTATACATGTGGTATTGCAATTTACTACATGAGAAAAGAGAAAGAAAAATTAATGATGATTTGGATGATTATCACTGTATTATTAGGTATCGTGTTCGTAGGTTTTGAAATCTATGAATTCACGCACTATGTACATGAGGGTGTTAATCTTTCTATTGGTTCTTATTGGTCTAGTTTCTTTATACTATTAGGAACACATGGTGCCCACGTATCGTTAGGTATCGTCTGGATTATCTGCTTATTAATTCAAGTAGCCATGCGAGGATTAAATAAAGACAATGCTCCTAAATTATTTATAGTAAGTTTATATTGGCACTTTTTAGATGTTGTATGGATCTTCATCTTCACTGCCGTATATATGATAGGGATGGTGTTTAGCGGATGAATACAATAGTAAAACACACAGTAGGTTTTATTGCCTCAATCGTTCTGACAATATTAGCAGTGTTTGTAACTTTATACACATCTATGGAACTTAACGTTAAGATTACCATCATTTTTGGTTTTGCTTTTATACAAGCCGCAGTTCAATTATTAATGTTCATGCACTTAACTGAAGGTAGAGACGGAAACTTACAAGCATTTAAAGTTATATTTGCGATTATCATTACTTTAATTACTGTTATTGGTACTTATTGGGTAATGCAAGGTGGACACTCAGCTCACTTATAATCCAAGAAAAGACTTCTCTTTTAGAGAAGTCTTTTTTTATTATTAATTAAATGATAGAAGTTAGTTCCCGTTAAATTTTATGTTTCTTCCCTACTTTTATGCTCAATATAAATACACATTAATTTATATACAACACTTTTAAAAGAAAACAATGTAAAATGGATCCATACAATAACAAAATGATTTAGGAGGACTTAACAATTATGAAACAACCAATCATTATAGATACCGATCCTGGTATTGATGATGCCGTCGCTATAAGCATTGCGCTGAATCACCCTAACTTTGATTTACGAATGATTACGACAATTAATGGTAATGTTGGAATTGAAAAAACAACAGCGAATACATTGAAACTTAAGCAATTTTTTGCAAGTGATGTACCCGTTCATAGAGGTTCCTCTCAACCATTACTTTCCGATATTGTAAATGCAAGCAAAGTTCATGGTGAGTCAGGTATGGATGGTTATCCATTTCCTGAAGCAAATGAAAAAGATTTAGCTTCAACACATGCTGTCGAAGCAATGCGAAAAGCTTTATTAAATAGTGAAATTCCTATAACACTTATACCTATAGGTCCATTAACGAATATTGCCTTATTACTTTCTACTTATCCAGAAGTAAAAGATTATGTTAAAGAAATTGTGTTAATGGGAGGAAGCGCAGGACGTGGTAATGTCACCCCTTTAGCGGAATTCAATATTTATTGTGACCCTGAAGCCGCACAAATTGTTTTTAATTCTGGTTTGCCTTTAACTATGGTAGGACTTGATGTAGCAAGAAGTTCAACTTTAAGCCATTCATTTGTAAATAATCTCCAAACACTAAATGAAACTGGTGATATGTTGCATCAAATCTTCAAGCATTACAAAGGCGATGATTTTGAAAAAGGGATTAATGTATACGATGCATATACTGTGCTTTATTTGCTTCATCCTGAAAAATTCAATGTACAGGAAGCTGATGTACAAATAGAAACGAGTGGTACCTTTACAAAAGGTGCAACAGTAACTGATTTCAAATCTCGCTTCCCTAATTGTTCAGTGGTCATGTCCATTCATCCAGATACGTTTGAGGACATGTTCGTCAATGCACTAAAATACTGTAAATAAGTTGAATATGATTTGTAGCATAATATGACTATTATTTATACTTAAGAAAAAACACTCCTAATACTGTCATCAAGTTAAAGGTTATACCTTTACACTTTGCAGTTAGGAGTGTTTTAAATTACTTCACTTTAGGTTACTACAATAATCAAGTAATTAATAACGTTGCCCTACTATATTATAAGGCTTGTCTTGTTTTAGTAATTTATTAAAAATGTGTTTTATCTTTTCCTCATTATTCACATCATTATCTTCATAATTTGTCCCAAGCACCACAATATAGTCGTCATTAAAATATGCCGTAAATACTTGTCCAAAAAAACCACCATTAATTCGATTTTTATTAGGAAGTGAATAAAAACCATAACGATACGCTTTTGGATAACGTGGCGTTAAACTTTCATGTAGTAAAGGCGTTGTTATATTATCTTTGAACAGTTCGTTGTTTTGTAGAGTTAATATCAATTTCCCCATATCATGAGGGGTCATATATAAATTACCAGCGCCGTAATATTGGTTTAAAACATTAGGCTTCTGCTTAACCGGTTCACCTGTATTTTCATCTTTTTTATAGCCTTCCGCCATATCTTTTTTGAAAGTTTCATCATTAAAAAATGCCGTATGCTCCAATCCGTATGGCTTTGATAATCTGTTTTCGAAATTCTTTGAAAAAGATTCACCAGTTACTTCTTCTATCACACGAGATAAAACTAAGTAATTAGCATCATTATATCTATTTTTATTATAAAATTTAGGCTCAATCCCTCTCTACTGTATTGACTGTACTGCACTATCTAAATTTTTATAAGAGGTTGAAGCTTTATATTTATATAAACCGCTTTGATGAAGCATAAGCTGATTTAATGTAATAGGTTTAGATGTTTTGAACCATGGCAAATATTGATTAACCACATCATTCATATTAATTTTTTGCTCATTTTCTAATTGCTTAAGCATTAATCCTGTGGTGAATTTTTGAGAAGATCCGATTAAATATAATGTGTCTGCCCTATTCTTTTCATCTGTTTCAAAATTTTTGAAACCATAGCCTTTATTTAATTTAAGTTGACCACGTTCAAAAACAGCTACAGTGCCGTTAAAATTAACTTTTTCTAAATATTGATGAATCGCGTTTATTTGTGGGTTGTTTTTATCCATTACTGTTTTTAAATTATTCGTATGAATACTTTGGTATTTCGTGTCTTGTTTATTATCTTGATAATATCTGTATCCAATTGTAAAAGTGATTATTGTTAAAATAAAGATTAAAAAAATCATAAGTTGTTTTAGTTTTTTTGATGTCATCTTGTCGCCTCTACATAAATTAATCTATATTTTGAATATAGTCTTTTTCAAATTGATCTGTAATTGCATCTATATCTTCTACATTCAGAGAGAAATAGAGTTTAATTTTTGGCTCTGTTCCAGATGGTCTAAGCGCGATAAATCCATTATCAAAAATAAATCTAATTAAATCCGTTTTCGGTAACGTTAATGCTTCAGTTGTACCCTCTATAACATTTCTATTTTCACCTGTATGATAGTCTTCTATTTGTTTTACATCCATACCACAAATTGAGAATATATCGTTATTTCTAAATTGACTCATTATATTCGAAATCTTTTCTACACCTTCGGCTCCTTCAAATGACGGTGCGAGTGTTCTATCTTTAAATGCACCAATATTTTGATAAATATCTTCCATAGTGTCTTTAAATGTTAAACCATTTTTAGATAATAGATTTTTATATTTAACTAATAAAGGTACCATTTGAATTGCATCTTTATCTCTAGAAATTGATTTCGCTAAATAGCCGTGGCTTTCCTCAAATGCGAGTAATAATTGCGTCTCATTGTCTGCACCTTTTTGCTCAATTAAATCAGAAATATATTTAAATCCAGTCAGCACATTATTAACTTGTACATTTAACGCTAATGCTAATCTTTCTGCTAACTCACTTGTGACGATAGATTTAATAATGTAAAGTGGTGCGCCTGCTTCAACTAATTCTTGGAATCTCAATTTCATAAACAGTAACCCAATTTCATTACCATTAAAATATCTATATTCATTTTTTCCATAACGCTCAATAAAACCAAATCTATCTGCATCAGGGTCTGTAGCTATGATCAGTTGTGCATCTGTTTTTTCTGCAAGTGCTAGGCCGTAATTAAAAGCAGTTTCATCTTCAGGATTAGCAATTTCTACAGTTGGGAAATTACCATCCGGTGTAGATTGCTCTTCTTCTATCACAAAATTTTGGTAATCCAATTCTGTTAATATATTTGAAACTAACGGTAAACTTGTACCATGTAAACTGGTTAATACTACTTTTGCACCTTTTTCATCAATCGAACCTACTAAATCTTTAACTTCACTTTTATATTTTTCAGTTACTTCACTAGTAATATATTTAATTCTATTATTTTCTTTTAATACTTCAAAATCGCCCTTTTTAATCGATAATGGAGATTCTATCGTATTAATATAATTACTAAGTTGTTCGGATTCATCAGGTAATAATTGGCCGCCTTTTTCATCATAAATTTTTATACCATTATAATTTTTAGGATTATGACTAGCTGTTATCATCACACCTGCATCTGCATTCAAATGTCTAACGGCAAATGATAACTCTGGAGTAGATTTATAATCTTCTGACAAAATAGGTATAACATTATTATTAGCTAGCACACTAGCCATTTCTTGTGAAAATGCTTTAGATAAAAATCTCGTATCAAAGTGTATTACTACAGTTGGTGAATCAATTTTACTTCTTAAAAATTGAGCTAAACCTAAAGCCACTTTGCGAATTGTAAATGCATTTAATCTTCCTGGTCCTAAGCCAAAAGTGCTTCTAATACCCGCAGTTCCAAAAGCTAAACTTCCTTTGAACCCTTCTTCTTTTTCTGTTTCTGTTTGTATTTCATAAAAATCTTTCACTAAACTCTCATCTATTTTATCTAACCATTCTTGCTTCATACTCGCTTTTCCTCCTCATATCTTTTGCTAAAGATATATCCATTTCAATTATTATTTTAAAAATATTTTATAGAAAGCATTGTTCTTAAATTATAACGTAGCAAAGCCCTTTTTTCTTATATTTATAATTATTTTGTCATTTCCTTGAAACACAGTTATTGTTCACAAGATGATATTTCTATTATATATTATAGCTCATGTATCGCTATAAATCATTTCTAAGCAAATGACAATTTTGTTAGTTTCTACTGATAAATTCCAATATATAAGCATTATACTTCACATACCCTGATTTAATTTTACTTTAAACTTGAAAATAACACATTCATAGTTGATATTTACTAGCTATAGTAATAAAATTATAAGTTATAGTACATTTTCTTCTTTACAAATATTTAATATAGTTAAAAGAGCTATAACATTTAACGATAATATAGTAACATGTACAAAATCATATACATGGGGAGCTTCAAACATGAATAAATTTTTAAAATATTTTTTAATATTTCTATCTTTAGTTCTTGTCGTTGTTCCGGTTATATTTGCTATCATTCTACTCAAATCATCTCAAGGCGCTTTTGAGAATTCTTTTAACGATGGTGACTCCTCTAGGAAATCAAACATTCGTGAATCTAAAGTCGATCCTTCTAAAGATCCTATTTCTATCTTATTTTTAGGTATTGATGGAAATAGTGGACGAGAAAAAAATGGGCAAAGTACTGAACAATCAAGAACCGATGCAATGATTCTTTCAACATTTAATTCCGATAAAGAACAAATAAGAATGCTAAGCATTCCACGTGATACAATCAGTTATATTCCAAAAGTAGGTTATTACGATAAAATCACGCATGCACATGCTTATGGTGGACCTACAGCTTCAATGGATTCTGTAGAAGCTACTTTAAACGTACCGGTTGATTATTATGTACGTATTAATATGGATGCATTCGTAGATGCTGTTGATGAACTTGGTGGCATTGAATATAATGTCCCTTATGACATCAGTGAACCAAATACTGATGACAGTGGCAAAATAAAAGTTGAAAAAGGACATCAAAAACTAAATGGCGACGAAGCATTAGCAGTCGCTAGAACACGACATCATGATTCTGATTTAAAACGTGGTCAAAGACAAATGGAGTTAATTAAAAAACTCTTTGCTAAGGCACAAAATGCTCGGTTCCTTTAGTAAACTAGATGATGTTATTGAAATAGTTGGGAATAATTCAAAACATAATTTAAGCTATGATGAGGTAAAAGCTCTTGCAACATCTTATTTAAAAGATGATGTTGAAATCAAAAGTAAACAACTTGAAGGTGAAGATGATTACTTAAATGGAATCTATTATTACAATCCAGATATTAATAGTATTCAAGACACTTCAAATTTACTACGTGATGATTTAAATTTACCTAAGATTGAAGATACAAGTGATTTCTTAAATCAACGTGTCACTGATTTTTATGGTACACTCGTACCACAAACAGAGTTAGACAGTAGCCTACTTAGAAAAAATCAAAATGATACTACCAATGATGAAGATGAAGACAATTCATCTGAATTAAATAACACTGAAAACAACGATAATTCACAACAACAGAATAGCGACCAACAACAGACTGATCCTAATCAACAACAAGTAGACCCTAACCAACAACAAAACAATAATAATCAGCAACAACAGAATAACAACATGCAACAAACTGATCCTAATCAGCAACAGGTAGATCCTAGTCAACAACAAAATGCTCAAGAAGTACCAACTAATCAATATTAACTGTGGAGAGGAGCTCACTATATGTCACGCAAAACATACGAAAAACTTGCTCATGTAAACGGAATGTTTAATGTTTTAGAACAACAAATGATACACAGCAAAGATATGGCGCTTTTTAGAAATGAATTTTTCTATGTCAATCATGAACACCGTGAAAACTATGAAGCTTTACGCATATACTATAAAGATAGTGATAACAACCCTATCATCGATGGTGCATGTTATATTGTTGGACTTCCAGAAATATTCGAAAAAGTTGATGTTTTTGAATCAGAATTACCGTTTTCGTGGGTTTATAATCAAAATGGTATAACAGAAACAATGAAAGAAATTAGCGTACCTATCCAATATCTTATTGCGGTCGCATTAGAGGTTACAGATGTTAATTTATTCAGACCGTCTGGTTTTACTATGGGTATGAATAATTGGAATATTGCTCAAATGCGAATTTTTTGGCAATATACTGCGATAATTAGAAAAGAAGCACAATAATCAATAAATTAACGCCCTATCATATTAAACTTTGATAGGGTCTTTTTTTAACCAAAATAAATGAAATGAGGAATTGTTATGTTTAAAATTGTTACCACGCCTTCCATGATGGAAGATGCATACAGTGTTCGAAAACAAGTATTTGTTCTTGAACAAGGTGTACCGTTAGAAAATGAAATAGATCAATACGAAGCTATTGCTACGCATATCATTGGATATGATGAAAACAACATCCCCTTCGCCACTGGTAGATTTCGTCCTTATGACAATGCCGTTAAAATAGAAAGAGTTGCTATTATTTTATCTCATAGAAAATCTGGATATGGCAAACTACTCATGCAATTTTTAGAAGAATCCGCTAAAAATCAAGGCCATCATTCCTTAATGCTAAATGCACAATGCCATGCTCAAACTTTTTATGAATCTCTAGGATATAAACCTTTTGGAAAGATTTTTATTGAGGAAAATATTGATCATATTGCTATGACAAAATCAATTTAACCCAATTTAATATGTTTTTGTATTTATATTGCAACTATCTTTTGTAATATTTCGATTTGTGTAATATTTCAATATTTTCAAAATTAAGCTTTATAACGCATTAAATCAGATGTTATAACTTTTCCAAAACTTAATTAGATTAATTTTATATTACAAATCAGTAAAAAGTAAACCACTCCTCCAAAAGTCGTATTATAATAGACATTAAATTATATAGTTAAAGGGGCAGTTTAATGACTAAGAAAAAGTTTACTTATAAAGTACCGTCGATGGTAGCACTAACGTTAGCAGGTACAGCTTTAACATCTCATCAAGCACAAGCTGCAGATGACGTACAAAATAAATCTACAAACGAGAATGTGTTAGATGATAAGAATACACTTAAACAAAGTGAACAAATCAAATCTGAAGTTAGTAAACCTACCACTAATATTTCAGGTACACAATCATACCAAGACCCTACACAAGTTGAACAGACCTTAGCAAACGAAGTTAATACTTACGATGCAGAATTAGATGAGTTGAACTCTGAGCAAACACCAAGTCAAGATACATACAATCAACAAACTTCAGGCCAAGAAGACCAAGCGAATACGCAATCTGAGGCTAATGAAGTAACTGAAAACACTCAGGATTCTGAAGATGCTCAAAGTATTGAACAAGAGCCCGCTCAAAACAATACTTCTTCTGACCTAAACCAACAAGATTCCGAAGAGACTCAACAATCTGTAGAAGATACTTCTAATCAAAATATTCAACACAACGAAGGCAATTCAACTGATGATGCAACTACTGCAGTTGATAACAGTCAAGCTGTTGAAAATACGCAAACTACTGAACAAAATACAGCTCAGGACAACACTTCTTCTGACGTAAACGAACAAAGTTCTAAAAATGCTCAACAATCTGAGGAAAATACTAATGTTCAAAATAATGAAGATAATTCAACTGATGATACAACAACTCCAATTAATAACAATCAAACTGTTGAAAATACGCAAGCTACTGAACAAAATACAGCTCAAGATAACACTTCTTCTGATGTAAACGAACAAAATTCTGAAGATACTAAAGCTACTGAAGAAGACACTTCTAATAAAGACGTTCAAGACAATCAAGCTAATCAAAATTCTGAACAAAATAAAGAGGACAACACTTCTTCTGATGTAAACGAACAGAATTCTGAAGATGCTAAAGCTACTAAAGAAGATGTTTCTGACAAAGAGGTTCAAGATGATGAAACTAATCAATCTACTGAACAAAATAAAGAGGACAACACTTCTTCTGACGTAAACGAACAGAATTCTGAAGATGCTAAAGCTACTGAAGAAGATGTTTCTAATGAAGACGTTCAAGATGATGAAACTAGTCAATCTACTGAACAAAATAAAGAGGACAACACTTCTTCTGACGTAAACGAACAGAATCCTGAAGATGCTAAAGCTACTGAAGAAGATGCTTCTAATGAAGACGTTCAAGATGGTGAAACTAGTCAATCTACTGAACAAAATAAAGAGGACAACACTTCTTCTGACGTAAACGAACAGAATCCTGAAGATGCTAAAGCTACTGAAGAAGATGCTTCTAATGAAGACGTTCAAGATGGTGAAACTAGTCAATCTACTGAACAAAATAAAGAGGACAACACTTCTTCTGACGTAAGTGAACAAGATTCTGAAGATACTCAACAGTCTGAAGAAGACGCTTCTGATAAAAACGTTCAAGATGATGAGGATGCTACAGCTTCTGAAGATAATAAAGAAGACAACACTTCTTCTGACTTAAACGAACAAGATTCTGAAGACGCTCAACAATCTGAAGAAGATACTTCTTCTGACTTAGACGAACAAGATTCTGAAGATACTCAACAATCTGAAGAAGATACTTCTGATAAAGACGTTCAAGATGATAAGGATGCTAAAGATTCTGAAGATAATAAAGAAGACAACACTTCTTCTGACGTAAGTGAACAGAATTCTGAAGATGCTAAAGCTACTGAAGAAGATGCTTCTAATGAAGATGTTAAAGCTTCTGAAGATAATAAAGTAGATGCCTCTTCTGACGTAAGTGAACAAAGCACAAGCGAAGATAGTAAGGCAACATCAACTGCAACTAAGCCTAGTACGCCAAGTACTACTGCGACAACAGTAAGTACAGAAGCTACTCCTAAATTAAGAGTAGCATCAGCTAATGTAAATAATACGCTTTCAACGCGTTCTGCAATAACAAGAGAAGCAGGCACAACAAGTTCTCTACCAAGATATAGTCCACAAGTGAGTTCATCACTTAATAACTATATTCGTAACAATAACTTCCAAGCTCCAAATTATGAACAAGATATTGCAAGTTATTTACCGCAATATAATTATCGTTATGGTAAACCAGAAGGTATCGTTTTACACGAAACTGCAAATGATAACTCAACTATTACTGGTGAAATTAACTACATGAAGAATAATTATAATAGTGCTTTTGTTCATGCATATATTGACGGTAATCGTATTATTGAAACTGCAAATACTGACTATCTTGCTTGGGGCGTTGGTCCAGTCGCAAACGATCGATTTATTCATGTTGAGTTAGTTCATACACATGATTATGATTCATTTGCACGTTCAATTAACAATTATGCTGATTATGCGGCAACAAACCTACAATATTATGGTCTTTCACCAGATAGTGCTGAGTACGATGGACAAGGTACAGTTTGGACTCACCAAGCCGTTAGTACTTTCCTAGGTGGTTCTAATCATACGGACCCTCATGGTTACTTAGCTTCATATAACTACAGTTATGATGAATTATATGACCTAATCTATGAAAAATATTTAATTAAAACTGGTCAAGTAGCACCTTGGGGAGCAACATCTTCAGGTAGTACTAGTGGCAAAGACGAATCTACAAATACAGATGGTTCTAGCAATACTGGTGGCTCAGGTAGTACGGGTGGTTCTAGTAACACTGGTAGTACTGTTACCCCACCAAAAACAGGTTCATTAACAGTAGAAGCTAATAATGGTGTTGGCCGTATTAATACTACGAATGATGGCTTATATGCAACAGTTTATGACCACCAAGGTAAAAAAACTGATCGTACAAATCAAACACTAAAAGTTACAAAATCAGCCAAAATAGGCAACGAAAATTTCTATTTGGTAATTGATTATAATAAAGGGAACTTAATTGGTTGGGTTCACCAAAATGATGTGGATTATAATACAGCTAAACCTGTTACTGCGATAAATAAAACTTATAATATTAAACCAGGCGAAATTTTATATACAGTCCCTTGGGGTACTAGCTCTCAAAAAGCTGGAACTGTTTCAGGTAACGCTAACCAAACATTTAAAGCAACGAAACAACAACAAATTGGTAAAACAAACTATGTTTATGGCTCTGTAAATGATTTATCTGGTTGGGTAAGTTTAAGTAAGTTGTCTTCACCAAGTTCAACTGTTGCCCCACCCGCAAATACAGGTCAATTATCAGTAACTAATCTTACTAACCAACAAGGTACTGTAGCCAAAACAAATCATGGTGTCTACACTTCAGTTTACGACAAACAAGGTGTACAAAAACCATATGTGAATGGCAATACTTATAAATTAAGTAAAAAAGCTACACTTGGAAGTAATAGTTTCTACTTAATAACAGATAACAAAACGAATAGTAATATAGGTTGGATGCAAACCGGTGATATTACAGTTAATGAAGCCGCTACTAAAAATACAGCAAACCCAACTCAATCAGTAAGTAAAATTGGTCAATTAAATAATACAAATTCTGGTATTAAGACTAAAGTTAATGATACAAAAGCCAAAGATGCATCTAAATTATCAGGCCGTACATTTAACGTTACAAAAAAACGTACACAAGGCGATAACACTTACGTATTAATTCAAAATTCTAACCAAAACACACCATTAGGTTGGGTTAATACAAAAGACATCAATACACGTGATTTAAGTAAAACATCTGCTAAAAATGGTCAATTCACAATTAAATCTACAAATAATGGACTTTATGCAGTACCTTGGGGTACAAAAGCTCAACAATTAGACTCATTAAAAAATGTGAAAAACAATCAATTTAATGCTTCTAAATCAGTTAAAGTGGATAAAGATGAATACGTGTACGGTAATGTTAATAACAAGACTGGATGGATTGCGGCTAAAGATTTAAATACAAATACAAATAATAAAGTTGCAACCGAAACTCAAACATCTGACGTAACTAAATCGGCAGTTACACCTTATAAATTTGATTATGTTATTTATAATGCTGATGGTAGTTATTACTTAGATCCAACTTCTAATCAACCAGCAGGCTCATTAAATGATTTCTATGAAAGTATCTTTACAGTATTCGAGAAACAAGTTGTCAATGGTGTGACTTGGTATCACGGCAAACTATCTAATGGCCAAATGGTTTGGATTAAAGAAGAAGACTTACGCAAAGAGTTAATCAAATATTATCAATCTGGTCTAACGCTAGATGAAGCTGTTGCAATTCAAGCAGGTTTAAAAACCAAACCTCAAATTCAACACACACCAGGTAAATGGGAAGATGCTACACCTATCGAAATAAAAAATGCTATGGATACTGGTAAATTAGCACAAGACCCTACTCAAAAATATCAATTCTTACGTTTAGATAAATCTCAAGATATTGCTTCAGCAGATTTAGATAAACTTTTAGTTGGTAAAGGCATTTTAGAAGGTCAAGGCGAAGCATTCAGTGAAGCGACTAAGGCTTACAATATAAATGAAGTTTATTTAATCTCACATGCTCTATTAGAAACAGGCGATGGTACTTCAAAACTTGCTAACGGTGGCGATGTAGTAGATGATAAAGTCGTAACAGATGGTCCAAACAAATATTATAATATGTTTGGTATCGGAGCAGTTGATAGCGATGCAGTTAAACAAGGTTTCGCTACTGCCAAATCTAACGGTTGGGATACAGTTAAAAAAGCAATCGTTGGTGGCGCTAAATTCATCTCAAGTTCATACATCAGCCAAGGTCAAAATACACTTTATAAAATGCGTTGGAACCCTGAAAATCCAGGTGAACATCAATACGCAACTGACGTAAGATGGGCAGAGCACAATGCCACACGTATTAAAGGGTTCTATGATTCAATGGGTAAATTAGGTAAATATTTTGATGTAAATACTTATAAAGCTTAATTTACACCTACAATACTATATTTTCTTTTATACAATTAAAATAAGAGTACATGATCACTCAACAGATATTTTCTATGAGTGATACATGTACTCTTAAATTTTTATTTATTGGTGCTTTCATATAAATTAATCAGCCCCAATAATCTAACGTAAATAAGCATGACGAACGTTTAATTTATATAGCAAATGGTTTAAGTCTTCTATATCTTGTGAAGTTAAATTTTGGCAGCGCGCTTCAATTAAAGCTACCCTTACCTCATTAATTTGTTGTACAAGTTCCTTTGTCTTATCCGTTACCATTAAATCTTTACATCTCAAATCTTTATTAGATTGTTTACTAGTTATGTAACCCATTTGGCAAAGTTTTTTTATCCAACGTGATACAATTGATTGTTCTTTATTAATTTTCATAGTTAAGTCATATTGAGATAAAACTTCATAATTGTATAAAATTCTTAACATTTCTAATTGCTCTGAAGTTAAATCTGTACGTTGGCCAAACCTTCTACTTACTAAGTTCAAATCGTTACTCGTCAGTGTAATTAATTGTTCTAGTTGTTTGTACATGTTGCTTCATCTCCACTATGTTAATTTACTTGTTACTACCAATCAAATGACACTATTATATTTCTTAATATTATAATGTCATTCTACATAATATACAATAATAAAATACAAATCGATCTATTTTGTTGCATTTCTCATATGATTTATAATAAATTAGTATCAGTGATTATAAAATTCACCCGGCACTTTTAAAGGAGAAAAAGCATGGCACAATTAAAAAAGAGAGATTACTTTTTTGACAATGCAAGAGCAATATTGATTTTTCTTGTTGTCTTTGGGCATTTATTACAACCTTACAATGAAGCGAGTACATATCTATCGTCGTTGTACTTAACAATATACAGCTTTCATATGCCGACATTTTTATTTATTTCTGGTTACTTTGCAAAAAAAGCAGGAGAAGCTGGTTATTTAGAAAAAGTCTCTAAAAAACTATTAATACCTTATATTATTTTCTTTGGTTTTTTCTCTATATATTATTATTTAACTGGTAAAGAAGATAGCGTTCAATTCGATCCTTTCGATCCAGTGTTCGCACTTTGGTTTTTACTTACATTATTCTTCTTTCATGTGATTTTAGTAATTGTTAAAGACTATAAACCTTATTTTGTCTTACCAATAGCAATCATTTTTTCATTATTTGCTGGTTATTCTGACAATATTGATAATTATTTGAGTTTTTCAAGAACGATTATGTTCTTTCCGATATTTTATTTAGGTTATTTATTTACAAGTAAACATACTCAAATTTTACGAAATAAAAAGTTCGTCCCTATTGCTTTTATAATTTTAGTGACTTTCTATATAATCTATACCATTCATCCAATCAATTCAGACTGGTTGTTAGGTGATTCGCCATATATGTCATTAGAAGGGAAACAAGATCTTTACAGTCCGTTCAAAAGATTACTCCTTTATTTTATTATTTTAGCAACAATGTTTTCTTTCTTGAATTTAATACCTGAAAAAGAAAAATTCTTTACTTATATAGGACGTAGAACAATGCATATCTATTTATTACATGGTCTTGTAATCGGAGTGGTTCGTGGTTTCGGTCTTCATCCGTTTAAAGATGAAATATCTGTTTTAACTTATATTTATCTTTTAAGTGCAACATGTTTCATTGTTTATATTTTATCGACACGTTTTGTATCAAAATGGACAAACCCAGTTATTAATTTGCAGTCACCTTCTAAATTCAAAGGTTAATAAAAGCTTTTACCGAATTGTATTTATTTTAAATATGTTATGATAGAAATAATTTGATGATATCTATTAATCATACATATAAAAATACAATTCGGTATTTTTAATCTCGAGGTGAAATAATCAATGAAACTTTCTTTAAACAATAATGCTAAATATTTAAGCGCACCAAGCATACGTCAATTTTCAAGTCGTATTAAGAACATTGATAACTGTATCAATTTAACAATTGGCCAACCAGATTTTCCTATGCCAGATGTAGTTAAATCTGCATATATTAATGCGATAAATGAAGATCAAACAACCTATTCGCATAATAAAGGATTATTTGAAACAAGAAACGCTGTAAGTGAATATTTTGAGCAACGCTATCATTTTAAGTATAGTACTGAAGAAATTATTATTACTAATGGCGCTAGTGAAGCATTAGATACAGCATTACGAAGTATTATTAATCAAGGCGATGAAATTATTGTTCCTGGCCCTATTTATGCAGGATACATTCCTTTAATTAAAACACTGGGTGGCGTTCCAATTTTCATAGATACAACTCAGTCTCAGTATAAAATCACTCCTGAGGCCATAGAAGCTCATATTACGAACAATACAAAAGCAATATTACTTAACTATCCAACTAACCCTACTGGCGTCATATTATCGTATGATGAGGTTCAAGCAATCACTGAGACCTTGAAAGATAAAGAGATATTCATAATTAGTGATGAAATTTATGCTGAAAACACATTTAGTGGAAAACATACTTCTTTTGCAGAATTTGATGCTATCCGCGATCAACTTTTACTCGTAGGTGGTTTAAGTAAATCACATTCTGCAACTGGTATCCGTATTGGATTTTTAATTGGACCTGAGTACTTAATTGAAAAGTTAACATTTATGCATGCTTATAATTGTATTTGTGCAAATGTACCGAGCACAAATTGCTTGTATTGTCGCTTTAAATGAAGGCTTAGAAGCACCACAATATATGAATAAAGCTTATATTGAACGTCGTGATTTTTTAATTCAAAAATTAGAGTCTCTCGGATTTGAACTTGATGCTAAGCCAGAAGGTGCTTTTTATATCTTCCCTAGCATCAAAAAATTTACTGATGACGATTTTGAATTTTGTATTAATGTACTTGAAAAAGCACATGTAGCAATGGTACCAGGTTCAGCTTTTACTGATTTAGGTAAAGGTCATGTACGTATATCCTATGCTTATGAACTTGACGCCTTAAAAGAAGGTATGAGAAGACTTGAAGAATTTCTTAAGAAATACTATCAACAATAATTTTTTATTATAGACACAAAAGCACCCGCTAAATGTTGAATTATCTTCAATGTTTAGCGGGTGCTTTATATTTATAAATCTTCATTTTTCTTAAAAACATTTTTCTCAGCAAACGCTTTTAAAATTTGATAATAAGTAACTGACTCTTCACCTTCCATATCAAATTGTTGAATAACATCTTCGGAGATTTTGCTGAATTCTTCTTTAAGTTTCAAACCTTTTTCTGTTAATCTCACTTTAACTCTACGTTCATCTTCTTCTGTTCTGATTCGATTAATTAGGTCTTTTTTTTCTAAACGTTTAATTATAGGGCTTATAGTACCAGAATCTAAATAGAGTTCATCACATAACGTTTTAATATAAACATTTTTATCGTTTTCAATATAAAGTAATACAATATAGTTAGGAAAGCTTATATCATACTGTTTTAAGTAGCGATTAAAACGATTTACAACTTCTTTACTCGTAATATAAAATAAGTAGCACATTTCTTTTCGTATTTGGTCGTTAGCGTCTGATGCCATTGTTCTCCCTCATTTCTTTTCATTATAATATTAATATATTTTTAAATTATAGTCAAATATATTATAACTATTAAAAGAGTTTTTTAAACAACGTATTTCTAACTATAAATTGATACACTATCTTATTTTTATATAAAAATAAAATCTATGTAATGATTCCAGTTATTCATCTTTTTTATTCTTTTACTATGGGCAAAATCACTGAATAAAGTCACAATAATGGATCGAAATCATATCTTAGATAATTCCGTATAAAGATACATAGTAAAGTCGAAGTTGTACTTGCGCAAAAGCGCAAAAAAATGTCGACAAAGTCTGATACTTTGTCGACAGTATATGTTAACCTCTCAATAACGGTTAATATAATAATTCCTTACGGGAATTTAGGGAATTGATCAAAATCAGGATCACGTTTTTCTTTAAACGCATCTCTACCTTCTTTTGCTTCATCCGTTGTATAGTAAAGTAATGTTGCATCTCCGGCCATTTGTTGAAGTCCAGCTAAGCCATCTGTATCTGCGTTCATAGCAGCTTTTAAGAATCTTAAAGCAGTTGGTGAATGTTTCTTAATATCTTCACACCATCTAACAGTTTCATCTTCTACTTCGTCTAGAGGTACTACTGTATTAACTAATCCCATATCTAATGCTTCTTGTGCATTATATTGGCGACATAAATACCAAATTTCACGTGCTTTTTTATGTCCTACGATACGAGCTAAATAACCAGAACCGTAACCGAGCATCAAATGATCCTACTTTTGGTCCAGTTTGACCAAAGATGGCATTATCTGCAGCAATTGTTAAATCACATACAACGTTTAATACATTGCCGCCACCTACTGCATAACCTCTTACCATTGCGATAACTGGTTTTGGAATTACACGAATAAGTCTTTGTAAATCTAATACGTTTAAACGAGGAACTTGATCTTCACCTACATAGCCACCGTGGCCACGTACTGACTGGTCTCCACCAGAACAAAATGCTTTATCTCCCTCACCTGTTAAAATAATAACAGCAACACGTTGATCATCACGTGCTTTAGTAAATGCGTCCATCATTTCTTGTACCGTGTTTGGTGTAAAAGCATTACGCACTTCAGGACGATTAATTGTTACTTTAGCGATTCCATCGTAATATTCATACTTAATCTCTTTATATTCTTTAATTGTTTCCCACTGTCTAGTCATTTTGCTCCTCCTTTTGAATAAAACCTAATACTATTCTATCAAATTCTGCCATTTCTTCCACATGAACAGTATGTCCACTCTGTGCTATTTCAAAAAGTTCAGTTTTCGGTATAATTGAAACTATTTTTTGAGCAATTTCACAAAATTTACCATCTAAAGTTCCAACAATAATACATGTCGGGATTTGTATTTGATTCAATTCCGACCATAAATTAGGCATGTTGCCAGTACCGTAATCTCTCAAAGCTTTTGCTAATCTTGATGCGTCTTGGCGCATTCTCATGTTACGAATACTTAATTTAGTAATCTTATCTAAGTCATGTTGTGTATAAAATAGTGGCAGTTTTTCCCAATCATTAACAAAAACTTCTAATCCTGCAATTTCTAATACTTGGGCACGTGCATAATCAACTTGTTGTCTTTCTATCTGTGCTGTTTGATCTTCAATGCCTGGAGATGTACTTTCCAAAACAAGACCTGTCAATTTAGTGTTGCCATGAATTGCATGATACAACGCTATTCTACCACCCATTGAATAGCCATGTAAAAATAATTGATATGCACTAAACACTTCTAGCGTTTCATCTAACTGTTGGCTAATAAAAGGAAAGTCCCATTCTTGATTAAATGGAGATTCATCTACACCATGTCCAGGCAAGTCAATTGTTACGATATTTACGCTTTCTTTCAACATTTGAATATGATTATCAAATGCGTGCTGATCACTAATAAATCCGTGTAGCATCACTATTAATTGATTGGTTGATTGATTCGCTCGATGAAATTTATAATGTAACATTGATAATATCACTCAACTTTTTATAGAGTTTAAGATGTTGTTGTAGGTTATCTTCTCTATGCGTCATAATTTCATAAATATGTGCGCCAAATTTGGATAACTCAGTGTATTTAAATGCTTCAATAGATTCAAATCGTTTAAATGTAAAGTCGTAAAGTAGCGCAGTATGTTCAAAATCCAATCCTGTTGGTGTGCCAAATAATCTTTCGAAATATGCATCAGCTGTATCTTTCTGTGGTAAATATGAAAAGATTCCCCCACCATCATTATTTAATAACACTATATTCAAGTTGATATCATTTAATTTAGACATGAGTAAGCCATTCATATCATGATAAAAGGCTAAATCACCAATCAACAATGTCACTTTCTTGTGCACCGCCATGCCTAATGCTGTTGAAGTAACACCATCGATACCGTTAGCTCCACGATTTGAATAAATCTCTGCTTCACAGTCAGTAAACAAATTATCTACATCACGAATTGGCATACTATTACTCACAAATAATGCATCAGCTGTTGTTAGTTTGTCTAGTACATTTGCTACGTAAGCCGCTTCATCTGTCGCAGTTCTCACATAATCTTTAATTTCAACTTTGGCATGTTTCTCTAATGATTGCCATTTTTCTAACCATTGCTTCCGTTCAACTGTCGTCGTCTCAGATAATTGTCTAAAGAAATCATTTGCAGACATCTCGTAAGAAACATGAGGTGTTATTGGAAATGCATCTGGTCTATCGTTATTCTGCACTAAAATTTGAAATGCCTTCGTCTCTTTTAACCATTGGTTTATTTTTTTGGAAATAACTGGTTTACCTACTCGAATTATAAAATCAACATCCACTTCCAACCCTCGCTCTAAATAAAAGATCATAGGTTGTTATTACATTAGGATGATGCTCACGACGTAATTGACTTAGTGGGTCAGCAAGTATAGGCATATCATGTATCGTCGCAAATGTGAGTATTTGATCTACATCTTGATGCTGCATATCGCCAACGATAATAAGACCTTTGCGTTTTTTAACAATTACATTTATTTCATTGAGACTCGTCGTTTTTTGGTAATGTGGCATAATCTTCGTATCTGAAGTTAACCATTCAACTTTTTCTAAATCAGGTGTCAGTGGCTCTCTAAATGGTAAATTCAGATGAATTGGACCTCGATGCGGGCCATATAAATACTGACTCGCTTTTTGTAATTGGAATTTAACTGTATTCGTCATAAAGTCTTGGTCATCATTACTATCAGCAATTGGGAAATCAAATTGATATTGTGTATAATTTGCAAACATATTTGTTTGATCTATTGCTTGTGGTGCCCCAATACCTCTGAGTTCATGTGGACGATCACTTGTTAGTACCACAAGTGGTAAATGACTCAAGCTACTTTCAGAAATGGTCGGTGTATAATTCGCAGCAGCGCTACCAGATGTACAAAGAATCGCAACTGGTCGCTCACTGCCTTTCATTAATCCCATCGCAAAGAAAGCGGCACTACGTTCATCTGGATGAATCCAAGATTTCATTTTAGGGTGTGCTTCAATTGCAATTGCCATTGGTGTTGAACGAGATCCTGGACTTATCACTATTTCTCTTATTCCGTATGCATATAGTTCTGAAACAAAAGTAAATACCTGTTTTGTTAATGCAGTTGTATGGTTATTCATATTTCTCGACTCCTAATGCTTTCATCATTGGGCTAAATTTAACAGCAGTCTCTTCTACTTCACTATCCGCATCAGAATCACTTACAATTCCACAACCAGCAAATAATGTTGCTTGATTTTTCTTAATCAACATAGATCTAATTGCAACGATAAATTCACAATTATCATACATGTCAATATAGCCAACTGGCGCGCCATAAAGCCCACGTGTTCCAAACTCATTTTGTTCAATATATTCAATTGCTTCCTCTTTTGGGTAACCTCCAAGTGCCGGCGTCGGGTGAAGATTATCTAATAAACCAATGTAAGATTCACTAATCAATTGTCCTTTAATTTTCGTATACAAATGATACAAATGATCATTTGTTAAAATTTGTGGCTTTTCATTGTAAGTAATATCTTCTACATACAATTCAATGTCATTCAATATGCTATCTACTACAAAGCGATGTTCATTTAAGTTTTTTTCATCATTTAAAAATGCATTTATATTTTCATTATCCACATCATCTTGATGTGTACGTTTAATCGTACCCGCAACTGCTTTTGTAGATAATATTTCATCATTAATTTCCATTAATTGTTCAGGTGTTTGTGAAAAGAATACACTGTCTTGTGATTCTAATACAAATAAGTAACTATTATGTTCACCTTGTGTTGCTTGGTTTAAGATATAAGGGATGTTTATATTTTTATCAAACATAATCAATCGTTTTCTTGCAAGCACAATTTTTTTGTTTTCATCTAATATATCTATTGTATCTTTAACTAAATCACGCCACTCATCTTTATAAATATCCTCAATGCGTTTAATTTCACCTTTTTCAAAATCTGGGCTAACATTTTCTTGAGTTAACTTATCTATAATCGTTAAAAATGAGTCAATTTCAAATTGATCTGCTTCTACAGTATAGGTAATATACGTGTTTCCTTCTTCCATAGTTACCAATACTTCAGGTAATATAAAATGATTAATACCAAATTCACGCCACTCATCTCCAGATTTATGTGTTGAAAATTGAAATCCGCCACAAATTTTTAAATGATGTCGTTCTGAATTTGGATGAATTAAATCAATATCACTTTTATATTTTTCCCATTCTCGGAAAATAGATTGTTTACTTTCAAAGTCATTTTTAAATCTTTTAATAGCATGATAGCCAAAGAATGAAGTTTTGTTGTCATTTTTTTTAAAATAAAAACGGTCTCCTGCACTGTCTTCCGTAACATGGAATAATACAGTAGGATCTAATTCATAATTTAATTTTGCTTCTACAGAAACCCAAGTATGATTACTTTCGTATACCGCTTCGACAATTTCACTTTCCTTGACGTCCAAAGTCATCTATTTCACTTCTTTCATTTATCAGTTTGCACTCATTATAATATTGTACCACTTTTCACAATATGTGTATGGTATCTAGCCTATTTCATTTATATAATTTTCACGTTATTTGACCTTTACAAGTTCTTCCATTAAAATAAATTTGATAAAAAATATTTTAATATAAAAGAATTCGAGGTATAAAATTTTATGGCATCTCAATATCAACAATATTCTACTGTCAGAAAATACTGGCACTTAATGAGACCACATACTTTAACCGTCGCTGTGGTACCAGTACTTGTTGGTACTGCTACTGCAAAAATATTCCTACTCGGTAGTGAAGATCATCTAAGTCTTGCTTTGCTTTTAGCCATGTTAATCGCTTGTTTATTAATTCAAGCCGCAACAAACATGTTTAATGAATACTATGATTTCAAAAAAGGATTAGATGACCACACTTCTGTAGGAATAGGTGGTGCAATCGTTCGAAATGGCATGAGTCCTAAGTTAGTCATGAATATAGCCATTGCATTTTATGTCATTGTCGCTTTACTAGGTCTATTTATAGCCATCAACAGTTCGTTCTGGCTCATACCAATTGGACTCGTGTGTATGGCAATCGGCTATTTATATACGGGTGGGCCGTTCCCAATTTCTTGGACTCCTTTTGGTGAAGTATTCTCTGGAATTTTCATGGGTATGATTATTATTTTAATTGCATTCTTCATTCAAACAGGTAATTTACAAAGTCTAGCTGTTTGGATCAGTCTTCCAATTGTTATAACAATCGGTTTAATCAATATGGCTAATAATATTCGTGACCGTGTTAAAGATAAAGAAAGTGGTCGTAAGACATTACCTATTTTATTAGGTAAAAATAACTCTATACGCTTCTTAGCATTAATGTACATTGTCGCGTATGCATTAGTTATCTATATTACGTTCTTCCAACCTGGTGGTTCAATTTTCTTTTTACTTGCTTTACTGTCATTCCCGCTACCTATCAAGGCTGTACGTAGATTCAAAAAGAATGACACGCCGACAACTATGATGCCGGCAATGGTCGCAACAGGAAAAACGAACACATTCTTCGGTCTACTGTATGCACTTGGTATTTATATTAGTGCTCTGCTCGGTGGTATTTAATATATTTCTCAACAAACAACTTTAACCAAGCAATCAAATAAAGTAAGTATTACTTTTTCGATCTTCATACTCATGAAGATCGATTTTTTTACTTTTTAAACGAATAAAAATAAAAGCTCAGGCTTTTACATGAACCATGTGATAATGCATATGACCATATAAATCAAATTCACTTGTAGGTTGGAACCCTAATTTTTTATAAACATGTAACGCTCCATCATTGAGTAAATCACAATTTAAGCTCCATTTTTCTTCTGGATACGTCTCTAATACATGTTTAATTAATTTAGTAGCGACACCTTGCCCTCTGAATTCTGGAAAGGTAGCAACAGTTTCTATATACCATTCATCATCATTAGCTTCTTTCATTGGCATCGGCGTTCCATAAACTCTAATATCTTCATCTAATTCCATATCTAACCAAGCCTTTTCAAGCTCTAACTCTTTATCACCAGGGTATGCAATTAAGCAACCCGCAATTTCACCATCGATTTCGTATATCCAAGTGTTACTATAATGGCCTCTATATTGTACATCCACCATACTTTGTTCCATAATTTTTAGTAATCTCTCTTTTTCAGTATATTCCACTAAGTCAATGTCTAATTGACTCCAAATGATATAACATAATTTTGCAATTTCATGCTTATCGTTAGGTTTAGCTTTTCTAATCATTTGTATGCTCCTTATTATGTTTATTTAACTATATTATATATGAATTAAATAAAAAGTTCGAAACAATAATTGGCTTTTTACGAGAATTCGTTTTTCATTAATTGTTTTCGATTGTTGAATCGCTTAATATAAGAGATAATTAAGATAATAATTTTAAAATGAAAGGACTAGACATATGAAAGTAAATAAAGTCATTTACGTTATACTTGCATTTATACTCGGTTGGTGTGGCATTCATAAATTTTACTCAAATCAACTTTTACAAGGTATTGTACATTTAGTGTTCTTTTGGACAGGCATTCCATACGTTATCGCTATCATTAGTGGTATCATTACGATTTTCTTTAACAAAGCAGATGAAGACGGTCTTATTTCTTTTGGAAAATAAGCATTATTTTATTAAAAGTTAAAAATTTTTCTATTTTCTCCAATATTCCATCGAAAATTGGGTAAAGAAACTATACAGCAAATTAAGGAAATTTGAATTGTAACTTAGGAGGATTAATAATGAAAAATATTATATCACGTGTTTTCAGATCTGTAGTAGTAGGCTTTATTATAAAAGGAATCAAAAACTTAATAAGTAAAAAATAGATTTCACATACATTGAAGTTTACGAAAAAATAAAAAAAGCTAATCGTTTCTAAAATAGAAAACGGTTAGCTTTTTTATTTGTACAAAGACGTATCAATATTATCAAAATTTAAAAAACACCCACCAAATGGTGAGTAACAGAGTGTCGACAAAATCTATGACTTTGTTGGCAGTTTTTTGTGCACGCTTTCCGCGGGCACTGTCTCAGCCTGTAGTCTTCGACTAGTGCTTTCCCGCAGGAGTCGGCCCAAATCACTACTGTTTTTAAAACAAAAACAATATCATCAATTACAATTATTCATTGACTGCATTCATATAAAAGCAAAAACACAAAATAAATATATAATTGAAGTAGAAAAAATATTTATTCCATTTCATGTAAGAATTAAACAATGAAATGAATGAACAAATATCCCCTCAAGGAATAGTATCTATTAAAAAAACCAAATGCTTTATAGCAAATGGTTTGTCTAAGTACTAACACCCACCAAATGGTGAGTGGTTATATACTATTTTCTAATTGCTTTCATAATAAGTGAAACAATTAGGATTAATACGATTGCCCCGATTAATGCTGGTAAGATTGGAACGCCACCTAAAACTGGACCCCAAGTGCCTAATAATCTACTACCTATAGCTGAACCGATTAAACCTGCAATAATATTACCAATAATTCCACCTGGAATATCTTTACCTAAAATTGCGCCGGCTAACCAACCGATTAAACCGCCTACTATAATCATAATAATAAAGCCCATATATATCTCTCCTATTTTCTTAATTTACCACATTGCATAGCTTACCACTTTTTTTGTTTGTATACAACATCACAAACAATATTTATTGTAAAAACAAAAGAATTTTGCAACACTTTCCATAAATGACCTATCTTCAAATCTGCTATAGAGGCGTTTTATAATATTTTTATGTTTTTTTACAACATCAAGTATATTAATCATGCAATATCTTGAGTTAAAATCAAAAAATTATTGCCTCGTATTATTGGTAAAGATCTAAGCATATCTAATTTTTATAATCTTATTGCTTATAATATACTTTTTCCCTAGTTAGTTCTTAAAAAACATTACTATTATTTAAAACTTAAATTCCTATCTACTGTAATTATTAATACATCGCTATTTTGACATAAAAAAACTTCAAAGTTTTCACTTTTAGTGTCTACTTTGAAGGTTTTTATTATTTTTCTGATTTATTTCATACTCATTTTTAAGTTTTTCATTTAAAAATAACAAAATAAATTTAAATGCTTATAGTTCATTAAATCGTTTAATTGTATCGCCTATTTCATCTCTTACACGTTGAAATTCTGACCATGCTTTACCTGCTGGATCATCAAAGCCCCAATGTTCTTTTTTTACATTAGGTGGGATAACTGGACAATTATCATCAGCATCACTACAAAGTGTAACAACGAGGTCCGACTGTTTTAAAATATTACTATCAATCATATCGGATGTATGATTTGAAATATCAATGTTTACTTCTTTCATCGCTTCTATCGCCTTGGGGTTTACGCCATGCGTTTCGATACCTGCTGAGTAAACATTCCATTCTTCGCCGAGTATTTCTCTTCCCCAGCCTTCAGCTATTTGACTACGACAAGAATTACCAGTACATATAAAGTAAATTGTTTTTTTATTCATCTATTACTACCTCTCTTTTTAGAAAATAATTAGTGTTAAATATAAACCTAATAGGGTTACAAATAAAACAGGGATTGTGATAATAATTCCTGTTTTGAAATATACACCCCAAGATATTTTCACTCCTTTTTGAGTTAACACGTGTAACCAAAGAAGTGTGGCTAAAGAGCCGATTGGTGTTATTTTAGGTCCTAAATCAGATCCAATAATGTTGGCATAAATCATGCCTTCTTTTAATAATCCTGTGGCACTCGATTGACCAATTGCTATTGCATCTATTAATACAGTTGGCATGTTGTTCATAATGGATGAAAGAAATGCAGCTATAAAGCCCATGCCCATGATACTACTAAACAAACCGTAACTTGAAACATTTGTTAGTACATCTCCAAGTAAAGTCGTAATGCCGACATTCTTCAAACCAAAAACGACGAGATACATACCAATGGAGAATAAAACAATATTCCATGGCGCACCTTTAATTACTTGTTTCGTATGTACCGCTTTAGATTTACGCGCTAATAATACAAATATTAAAGCAATGATACCGACTATAATAGATACTGGAATATTTATAAACTCGCTTATTAAATAACCAACGAGTAAGAAAGCAAGTACGATCCACGAGATGTTAAAAAGTTTTTTATCTTTAATCGCTTCTCTTGGTTCTCTGATATTTACTTCGTTAAATTTGCCAGGAATAGATTTTCTAAAATACAACCATAAAACAAGAATGCTTGCAATTAACGAGAATAAATTAGGTATGATCATTTTACTGAAATATTCAATAAAACCTATATCGAAATAATCCGCAGAAACTATATTAACTAAATTACTAACAATAAGTGGTAATGAGGTTGTATCTGCAATAAAACCACTAGCAATGATAAATGGAAATATTGCTTTTTTATCAAAGCCTAAATTACGTACCATTGCTAATACAATAGGTGTAAGTATTAAAGCCGCACCATCATTTGCGAAGAAGGTCGCTACAACTGAACCCAAGAGCATGATAAAGATAAACATCTTCAAGCCATTACCCTTTGATGCTCTAACCATATGTATAGCAGACCACTCAAAGAACCCAATTTCATCTAATATGAGTGAAATTAGAATAACAGCAACAAACGTTAAGGTCGCATTCCAAACGATTCCAGTAACTTCCAGTACATCTGAAAAGCTCACAACGCCGGTGATTATAGCAACTACAGCACCTATTAATGCAGTAATACCAATATCTAAACCTTTAGGCTGCCAAATAACAAAAATTAACGTTAATACAAAGATTGTGATTGCTAATATCGTCATCATTAACACTCACCTGACTTCATATCTTTACAAACACATAATTCATTTGTAGTATTTATTAGATTTAAACTTTGATTAATTTGTTCAAATACATCGTGGTTAAGCTGATACATGCGCTTATTCCCCTTTTTTCGTGTAGTAATTAACTCACACTCTACTAACGATTTCATATGATGACTTAACGTTGGCTGAGAAAATTGAAAATGTTCCAATACATCACATGCACATAACTCACCACAAGAAAGTAAATCCAAAATTTCTAACCTACTAGGGTCAGATAAAACTTTTAATACGATCGATATTTCTTTATATGACACGTTTATCTCCCCTCTCACAAGTACATAGAATATCATCTATATAGATGGTTGTCTATATGATATTAATAATGTTATAAATTGAAATTTGAAATAATCGTCATGATATATTATAATTAATACATCAAAAAAAATTGATTAATTAGAAAGGTGTAACTTATGAACATTATAAAAAATACGAATCATTTAAATGAAGATGACAAATTAACCTATTATGAAAATATGTTCAACGCACTCGCTGACAAAAACCGCTTAAAAATACTTAATCAAATTAGTCAGAGCCCTAATAAATCACTATGTGTATGTGACTTAGAAGCGCTATTAGATTTAAAACAATCTAAACTTTCTTATCATTTAAAAAAATTAGTCGATGCACAGATTTTAATTCTTGAAAAGCACGGTACATGGAACTACTACAAAATCAACGAAGCACAAATCCAAGTCGTATTAACTGAAGATACTTGCTGTAACATATTGTAGTTTTCACCTTATTTCACATTGTATTAATCAACTTTTTTTGATTAATACATCAATAAAAGTTGATTAATATATTTAGAGGAGCTTCACTAATGACAGAGTTAATCTTTGAATTCATCAAAACATTTTTAATGTTATTTTTTGAATTGTTATCACTATTTATAATTGTAAGTTTTATCGTAAGTTTAATTCAACAACTCGTTTCGGAAGATAAAATACGAAGACTGTTGAGCAAACCTAACAAAGCAACAAACTATGTATTGGGTATGGCTTTTGGAGCTATTACACCGTTTTGTTCTTGTTCCACTATTCCTATTCTTGCCGGATTATTAAACTCAAAAGTTCCATTTGGTCCGGCTATGAGTTTCTTAATCGCTTCCCCACTCATGAATCCACTCATGATATTTATGCTTTGGCTTCTATTAGGTTGGAAAGTTGCTGTTGTTTATTTTATTGTCTTAGCATTTTTCAGTATTTTAACAGGTCTTGTATTTTCAAAAATGAATCTGGCAGAGAGTTATAAAGGCGTTACTGTTAAAGGCGATGGTTTCTTCTCAAATAAATCGGGATCTCGTGTTAAGCAAGCGTTAAATGATGCTTGGGCTTTCCTATATCCAATGTTGCCTTATTTAATTATTGGTGTATTTATAGGAGCATTTATTTATGGATTTATTCCTGAAGCATTTATAACTCAATATGCAAGTGGCGATGGTATTATCTCAGTTGTTATTGCTTCTGTTATTGGTATTCCAATGTATATCAGACCAGAAACAATGCTGCCTATAGCTGAAGCATTAGTATCTAAAGGCATGTCATTAGGTACGGTGGTGGCGTTAATTATAGGTGGTGCGGGCGCAAGTATTCCTGAAGTCATATTGTTATCCAAATTATTTAAAAAGAAATTTGTAATATCTTTTATTATAGCAATTTTAGGCGTAGCAATTGCTACTGGTCTAATTGTTAACTTAATTATTTAAGGAGGTGTAGTAATTGGGTATCAAAGATGCATTAAAAAAATTAAAACCACAAGAACAATCATGTTGTTCAGTAGAAATTGAAGAACATACGGATAAAAAAGAAGAAAATAACGAAAAAAAGAAGAAGACAATAAAAATTGTTGCTAGTTTTCTCAAGTTTTAAAAATTAAAAAAACGTACACCCAAGGAATCTTCCATAAAATCAGAAGATTCCTTGGGTTACATATATCTATTACTCACTTTAATATTATTAAATAATAATTTATGGATTTACAAATTTTAAAGTTTCAAAACAAAAAATACCGAAATCCTGTTAAGGACTTCGGTATTAAAAATCTTGTTTTTATTAACGGAAACGGAGAGATTCGAACTCTCGCGCCGCTTGCGCGACCTACACCCTTAGCGGGGGCGCCTCTTCAGCCAACTTGAGTACGTTTCCAATGGCTCCACAGGTAGGACTCGAACCTACGACCGATCGGTTAACAGCCGATAGCTCTACCACTGAGCTACTGTGGAATAATTGATATCTCAATCAAGCACAAATACTATTATATCAACTACAGAGAAATTTTCAAGTACCTTTAGCAAAAAAATATGCGGAATATTTACACTAAATTAATATAATATTCCACATATGACATTTTTACATTTATATTTCAGAAATGTTTTGCTATTTATTTTCAAATAGAGAATATTTTGCTAATGCTTCATAAATATTTAATTGTGGTTTCGTATAGTCTATAGGAGATTCAGGATCAAAAGTAGCCACCCTAGTCGCTCTATCCATCATATAGTAATAATATATGCCATTTAAGTATTGATGATGCATACTGTGCGCTGAAATATTAACAACTATAGTTTGGTTATCGACAAATGTGACTTTACATTTTTTATCTTTTAAAGCTCTTATCGTTTGTACATAATGAATATTAATCCAAGTGTTTTCTTCTTTTCGGTCTGAATGTGTAGGAAAAAAGTAAGTAGGAAATAATGGAGTGAATAAAATTGGGGGTTTACTATTAATGCCAGTAATTCTCATTGTGTCTTCTTTTTTAAATACATAACTACTACCATAAAATCTACATGAACGATCTATAATTTTATGTGTCCGTTCCTTTACGATATCACGCTCCTCTTTGTACTTTAATACACAAGTACCTTCATTTAGTCCTATAGATAAATTACATGGTTGAAGAACCATATCACCTTTTTTAATAATGTATTGTTGAATCATAGCTGACGCCTCCTTAAAACTTATGGTGATACTCAAATAATATAACACAAAGATTTTAAAATCAACTTATATAATAAAATATTTTATAAGTTTCCTACAATTGATTTTCAGTTATTATACTTTTGCATTTTCTTATTTTTTGAAAAGTTGCAAATTACACTTATATTTTCGGAAAAGTCTGACTATTTATTGATTTCAAAAATAAAAGGCTGTATACTATATGTAAATATAGATAGAGGGGCTGTGTTGAAAATGAAAAACAATACAAATGTTAAATACAATTCATTAGAATCTTTTGTATCAACGATTAATGATTTAGGTATTGAGTTAATCATTGATGAGTCGTTAAGAAATGTCCGTAAACAGCAGTTAGAACACCTCATTGACCACGCACTTAAGAATAAAAACGAGCAGGATTTCAAACGATATACTGAAGAATACAGAAACCTGGAGGAATTTCTCGTTGGATAATTTAATAGATTGTTATTTAAAATAAGGTCTATTCCCTACTTACACCAATAAGTTAGAGAATAGACCTTTTTGAGTTTTATGCTTATTAATAACACTTACTTATGACATTAATCTAATGAGTTCATGGCGGTCGATATCGCCAAAATAATGATAAATATCGTAGTTTGAAAATGCTTCTTCAATACTATCAAATTCGTGTAACGTACCTTCTAATGCTTTTTCAAGTTCTGTAATATCACCTTCACCAAAGAAATCTCCAAAAATTCTTGCATGCTCAATACGACCTTGTTTAACATCTAATTTAATTTGAACGAAGCCTTTTTCAAACTTCTCTTCTCTTTCAAAGTTATATTTTGGATTTCTACCATAATTCCAATCCCAAGTACGATATTTCTCGTTACTCAATTTTTCAATATTTTTCCAATCTTCATCTGTGAGTTGATACGTTTCGACTTGATTTGCTTCTCCAAAAATAGTTTTTAAGATAATTTCTTTAAAGTCATCAATATCAATAGGTTCTTCAAGAAATTCTGAAATATTTGCGACTCTACTACGTACAGATTTAATTCCTTTAGATTTAATTTTTGCAGGATTTACTTTTAATGCATTCTGAACTTCGCTCAATTCACTATTTAACATTAATGTCCCATGGCTAAACATACGCTCTTTCACTTTTACCATAGCATTACCTGAAATTTTAGCTTTACCTACTTGAATATCATTTCTACCAGTCATTTCAGCATCAACACCCAACGATTTTAATGCTTCAACAATTGGTTCAGTGAATTTTTTGAAATTATGGAAACTGTTACCATCATCATCTGTTATGAAACTGAAGTTTAAATTACCTTCATCATGGTAAACAGCACCCCCACCTGAGATACGTCTCACAACATCAATATTATGTGCATCAATATATGGTTTGTTAACTTCTTCAATCGTATTTTGGTTTTTACCAATTATAATAGACGGTCTATTCACATAAAATAGAAAATAGCTGTCGTCTTTCGGCATATTTTTTAAAACATATTCTTCCATTGCTAAATTTAATGTTGGATCTGTAATATCATTATTATTAATAAACTTCATCTATTGCACTCCTTTTCCCTATAAATATACCCTTATCTTATTTATGCTATATTTCCTCTAAAAATGCCAATCATTTACTTTAAATATGATAAAAAGTTTCAAAATCGGCTTATATCACACAATTTAATGGTTATTTGTTTATTTGTCCTAATTTTTTTTGTATAATACTATCTAGTTAGCATTTCTAGGGAGGACTAAAAATGACTGTTGCAGAAGTTGGAAATATAGTAGAATTTTATGATGGTTTAAAAGGCCGTGTAGAAAAAATTAATGATAATTCAGTAATTGTTGACTTAACAATTATGGAAAATTTCAATGATTTAGACTTGCCTGAAAAAACCGTTATTAATCATAAGCGATATACAATCGTTGAACAAGAAGGATAGTAAAAAATGCATAGAATTTCAAAGGCTTTAATCTGGTTTCTTTTAAGCTTTATTGTATTCCACATCATCCTCTTCATTATGTGGGGAGAAAAACAAGAGTATTGGTATTTATATACTGGCATTATGCTTATAGTCGGTATTAGTTATATCTTTTATCAAAGAGATATAGAATCTAAGAGATTACTTACTTCTCTAGGTGTTGGAATTATTACTGGTATCGTATTAATTATTATTCAGCTGATTATTGCGACAATTTCTTCGGATATAAAATATCTTGAATTAATTAAAGAATTAACACGAACTGGCGTATATTTTAAATGGCAAATGTTAATAACATTAGTCTTTGTTATACCTTGTCATGAACTCTATATGAGAACAGTTTTACAAAAAGAATTGATTAAATTAAACATACCAAGTTGGCTTAGTATTATAATTACGGCGCTTTGCTCGGCTTCATTATTCTACTATCTAGATAATTTATGGATTGTTTTCTTCATCTTTATCGTACAAATTGCACTCTCAATAAGCTACTTTTATACGCGTAGAATTGCTACCACTGTAATAGCACAAATCGTTGCAGTAGTAATTCTATTAATATTCCATGCTTAACTTATTGTGGAACTTTATACGTTCTATTAAAAATTAAAAACTGGAAGATGCTCATTAAAACAATGGTCATCTTCCAGTTTTTTTGTATTATATGAAATAAATATATTAGCAGAGTAAGCATTTTCAATAATTTCAACACTAAGCCATACAAACGCTAGCCGAACAATACAGGCTGAGACTGATGCCTGCCTTATACTAGCGCGTACGAAGTCGTATTTATATTACAATCTTTCAAACTATGTTATTACATTAAAGCTTTGTTTTTGATTTATCTTATACTGCTCATTTTTCAAATTCCTAGATATTAATTCTACCATTGTTATTTCGCCAGTTTCATGAATAACTGCATTTTCTAAATACTGTCTATAATTTCTATAACAATAATCTGTCATACTTACACGATACATATGATTCAGTCTAATGTTTTTTAAATTAACACGGTTAAATGGTGCAACATTCATATCAATAGTGTAATCCACGCCTTGCCAAAACGTACATAATGTTTCATCAATAATCGTTAAACTGAGTTCACCCTGGCTAAATTCTATATGTGAATAACCATATTCTAGAATATCTTTAATCTGCTGTCCTTTTATAGTTAAATCGACTGGCACGTCAGGATGTGGGTACGCTTTATATAATGCTTCATTGGTTACTGTTGCCTCTAAGCCCTCTTCTCCACTGGTAGGTAGATGTACACATGAAATATCATAATCAAACTCTGAGCGAATACCGTCGTGTAAAAGTTGTGTGAAAGGATGAGGTTTTGTAATAACATCTCCTAAACCATTTACTTGAGCAGAAACAGGTGTAACATTTAAAACTTCTTTGCCCCAATGTTCAACAGTTTTTCTATCATAAAATGTTAAGTTTAATAAATCCTCATCTTCCTTATACTTATTTAAATCAACAATTTGTGACTCCACATCGTCTAACTCATAAGAGGTAGTTCTTTGCTTAAAGTTAATTTTCACATGAACTAATTGTTCCGCATTTTGACCTGCTTGCACATACAATGTTTGATCATCTCTACCAATAAAGGTTTGATGTTGATGACCAGTAATCAGTAAATCAATCACACCTAGCGATTGCATAATTTTTTCCGCTTCATTCACGTTTTGCTCGCGTTCATTTGCGGATTTATTAAGTTGGTTTATACCACCATGATATATGACTATGAGAAAATCCGGCATTTCAGTTTCATGAATAAAACGAATCCACCTTTTAGAAGCCACTAAAGTTTTATCAATTTGCAGCTCATTCTCCATTTCAAAGTGTTCGCGGTTCATCAATCCGTCCGAAGTCAACCCAACAATAGCTATCTTGACGCCTTCTATCTCTTTTATCGTATATGGTGTAGAAAAATAAGGTTCTCGTGTACGCTTATATTCAATATTCGCTGATAGCCATGGAAACCTAGATAAAGAGACTGCTCTTGAAAAGAAGGATAAACCGAATTTAAATTCATTAGGACTGATACCACTTGCATCATATTGCATAGCATTCATCAACTTTATCATAGGGTGACGCTTATACGGCGCAACAACAGCATAATAAAATGCAGCCAATGAGCCTGCCAAACTACCGCCACTATCTAACAAAATCACATGTTCATTTTCTTTTCGTTTCGTTTTAACGTAAGTACCTGCTCTATATATATTAGAACCATGATCCCCGTTTAGAAAATGACTGTGCATATCTGAAGTTGTGATAACATCTATTGTAATTCTCTCGCTTTTTTTCATATGCCTCTCCCCTCATTTACCTAAGTTTAACATGTTTCTAAATACCCATGATAGCAAAAGGAAATATTACATTCTAAGAATTTTAATAATTAAAAACCCCTCTCTTGCACTATCGTTACAAGAAGGGGTTAACTTTATATTTAATCATCATACAATTATCAAAATGGAGTTTTAGCCAATTTGAATGCGTTCTTTCGGATAATGGTATTTGTCTGGCTCTCTACGGCCACCAATCATAATAATGAAACTAATAAGCCCTACACGACCAATAAACATCAGTATCATCAATACGACCTTACTCATCCCGCTTATATCATCAGTAACGCCTAACGATAGTCCACATGTTCCAAACGCTGACATCACCTCGAAAAATGCTTGTAGAAATGATAGTTTGCCATTTTCAACTACAAGTATCGTAATCGTACCCGCAAATGTAAGGATTCCCGCCATTGTAAAAACAGCAAATGAGCGTTGTACATCTGTCGTATGAATTTCACGATTAAATGCTTTAATCGAAGTTTTTTCATTATTATTGCTAAAGTTCAATAAGAATAAAATTAAGATTGCGAAAGTAGTCGTTCTGATACCACCGCCTACTGAACTCGGAGAAGAACCAATAAACATTAAGATACTCATAATTACATTCGTACCTTCTCCAAAATCACTTACATCAATAGTTTGTAACCCAACACTTCTCGTTGTTGCAGATTGGAATAGCGCATAAAATAACGATTTATGCCATGTCATATTTTGAAAAGCATGATTATGTTCAAATAATAAAATAATTATTGCGCCAAATACAAACAATACTAAGTAAGTCATTGTTGTAATTTTTGCAAATAATGAAAATCTAAAATTAGGAATTCTATTTTTAATATATGCTTTAACTTCAATTAATACTGGAAAGCCTATAGATCCTAAAATGATTAAAAACATAACTATAGTTTGAACAAAATAATCATTGGCATAAGGAATTAACGATTGTCCTGTAATGTCTAAACCGCCATTTGTCGTTGCGGATACAGCTACAAACATGCCCTGCATAATTGCATATTGCAAATCTGGATTATCTCTATAAAAATAAAATGCTAATAATGAGGCACCAACAAGTTCTATAATTAAAATTGTACGCACAATATCTAGAATCAGTTTAACTGTACCGCTCATAGTATCTTTATTATTATCAAGCATAATAAGCTGACGTTCACGCATACCAATATGTTTTCCTAAAAACACCCATAGCATTGTACCTATGGCCATGACACCAATACCACCGATATTTAGAATAATCATAATTATGATTTGTCCAAAAGTAGTATACGTTTCGACGATATTAACAGGTGATAAACCAGTCACACTCACGCCTGAAACTGCTACAAACAAGGAATCAATCGGGTCAACATTAACCCCAGATTTATGAACAAATGGTAAATTAAGCAATAAAAATGCTACGATAATTGCAACAATATAATACATCACTATCCCTTGTTGAGGGCTTGATTTTTTTAACAATTGATTGAAAATGGACAACGTTTATTCACCTCAACGCTACTTCAATTTAATCTTGATATCCTTAAGCTTACCGTCTCTGTATATTTTAGTCGGTAATGTATCCAAATCATCTTTATGTTTAAAAATAATTTGTCTATATCTTAGATTATCTTCTAATTCTTTACCATCTAATTCTACTATGACATCATTTTTTTGCAACCCAGATTTTTCACCTGTTGAGTTTTCTTTAACATCACCAATTAATACACCTGATTTCACATCTTCAGGTAGTTGTAATGATTGACGTGTTTCATCATCGATATCGGCAACATTCATGATACGAATACCTGTATTAGGATATTTGACTTCACCCTTAGCTTCAAGTTCTTTTGCTATTGATTCAGCTTGATTTACTGGAATTGCAAATGCAATACCTTCTACATTATCCATATCGATCTTCAACGATGCAATACCTATTAATTTACCATCTCTATTAATCACGCCGCCACCTGAGTTACCAGGGTTTACCGGCGCATCGATTTGAAATGCATCCATTAACACATCATATTGTTCATCTTTATCAATATCTACAGGTATATGACGATTAAGACCTGAGACGATACCTTCTGAAACGCTACCTTTAAAATCAACACCCAATGGATTCCCTACAACGATAATCGGTTCCCCTAATACTAAAGTGCTTGAATCACCCATTTTGATTGGTTTAACGTCGCTCCCAGACTTAACTTTGGCTTTAACTACTGCAATATCAGAGTATTTGTCTGTGCCAATGACTTTTCCTATTGAGTAGTCTCCATTGCCATATGTAATCTTCTGTTCTTTCTTGTCTCCTACTACATGCGCATTTGTCATGATAAAAATAGAGTCGCCTACTTTTTTGTAGACGACACCTGAACCTAGCTCATTTTCTTTACCTGCTTCTTGTGTCTCTTTCTCTGCAGAAGAACCTTTGTTGCTTGTATCATTCTCAACCGTTACTACTGATTTTGTAGCACTATTTGCGCTCTTCATCGTTGTTGTATATGACTTTTCTTTATCATTATTACTTTGGAAAATACTATCTTTATCATTACCGTTTTGATCAACGTTAGTAAATATTGCGTTCATCAAAGTTAATAATACTATAACTGCAATAACGATAAGTACTTTCGGCCAATGTTCCTTAAAGAAATATTTAACTTTATCAACACCACTTAATTGTCCATTTTGATTGGCGTGACTTGGTTCTTGTTGTTGAGTTGCATGCTTATTACGTTCTGTTGTTTGCTCTTTTTCCTGTTCTTTTGCATCTGCATCTGCATTTTGATTTGAATTTACATCTTCATCTTCAACGTATGCTTCAACTCGCGATTGTTGTGCTTCTTCTGAATAAAAATTATCTTCTTCATCAATTGTTGACGACTGATCGTTTGATAATGTGCTCTGGTCAGTAACCACAGTATCATTTTCTTTATTGTCTCGACGATAATCAGTATCTTGCTCAGACTTACTTTGAGAATGATAATTAGCATTTTGCTTCTGTGGGTAGCTTGAAGACTGTTCGATATCTGATGCCTGTTTATCACTTGATGTATCTATATCTTCTTTAGAACCACTTTGTTTAGCCATCAAAGCCTGTTGTTGCTGTATCTCTTCTTGTGTTAGCTTTTCGATACGTGCTTTTCTTAAATTTTCTTTCACACGTTCCTCATTATTTTTGGCTAATTTTTGCGCTTTTTCTTCACGCTGTTCTCTGGCCTCATGCTCTAAATGTACACGTTGTTCACGTTCTTCATTATGAAAAAACTCACGTCGTTTACGTCCGTATTTTTCTTTAGGAATGACGTGTTTTTTATTTTGAGTCACCTTAATTCCCCCTAATCTTACATAAATCTTCACACTCTATTATGACATATCATAATAGATAATTCTTCTTTATTTTGTTTTATAAAAATAGATACATTCTGATTATAATCACTTTCTTACAAAATTTCTAACTTTAAATGATATTATCAAATTTTTTGACATATCCTTGCTCAATTTTAGTAAACGACACTATTAAAATTCCAAGAAAATACCTTATTGTCTCCACATATTTTTCCATAAAAAAACTGGAAAAACTCTATGAGCTTTTCCAGTTACATTAATATTTACTTTTGTTTTTCTTTTTTCTTGTTATTTCTTAATGAAGTTAACCAACCAATAACTACTAATAATATCATGACAGTCCAGAAAATAGATTGCCATAACGTACTATGTGGGAAGTGTTCAGGTAAAACAGCGATTTTTTCATGTGCGAGCACCATAACCACCAATTTAATTCCTACCCAACCAACAATAGCAAAAGCGCCGCCTTCTAAACCTGGGTATTTGTTTAATAAATTTACAAACCATGTTGCAGCGAAACGCATAATTACAACTCCCAACATACCACCTATGAACATAACAGCAAACTGACCTAAGTCCATGCCGCCGAAGTGGATGCCAACTGCAGGTAATGTCACTGCAATTGCAAGAGCGACAAGCATTGAATCAATAGCAAATGCGATATCTGCGAATTCAACTTTTAATACAGTGCCCCAAAACGCTTTAGGACTTGCGTGAATCTCTCCACCATCTTCATCAAAGTGGTGGTCATCTCCAGCTTCTTGTTCTTCTTTGTCTTTATTTTTAAAGAAGGATATTAAATTGCTAATGGACATGTATAGTAGGTATAGCGCACCAAGTGCTTGTATCCACCAAAGATTTGCGATAATACTGATTAAGAATAAAGAAATAAAACGGAATACTAATGCACCTAACAAACCATAAAACAAAGCTTTTTTACGTTGCTCAGGCGGTAAATGTTTAACCATAACTGCCATAACTACGGCATTATCTGCAGCCAATAGTCCTTCTAAAAATACTAGAACAACGAGCACCCATAAATAAGGTAAAATCATACTTGGATCCATATAGGACAACTCCTTAATTTTTTAAACATAAAAATAGAGACCTAAGCTAAGTTAGTGTATTGCCGCTATTTAATTTAGTTCACTTAGTTTTTTACACTAAAGAACAAATCGATCGCGTTATTCACTATTAGCAAAGGTCTCACTCGACAGTTTGTATCTGCCCATTTTACCGGAAGCAATTAAGCTTCGTAATGACGATAAAATGACTATGTTAAAAAGATATATAAAGTATTTTCCTTAAGCATATAAATGCATGCTTCATATATCTTTTTAATAACAGTTGAGTTACTCCCCTCTGACTACAAAGTCATAGGTATTCTATTAATATCGTTATTATACACAAATTATAGTTTTATAACAAACCATATAATTTAATTTCTGGAAACTTCTCTTCAAACCATCTTGTTGCAAATTCATTATCAAATAAAAATACATAATTTTCATAAATATCTTTAACTAAAATTGAACGCGATGTACTCATCTTATCTTTAACTTCTTCTTCATTTTCTATCCAACGTGCAATTTTCGGACCGACTGCCTCCATGACAACATCGACGTTGTATTCATTTTTCAAGCGATGTTCGAACACTTCAAATTGTAACTGCCCTACTGCCCCAATAAGAATTTGGTTTGTGTGTAGTGCTTTATAATATTGAATCGCACCTTCTTGAACTAATTGTTCAATACCTTTATGGAAGTGCTTTTGTTTCATAACGTTTTTAGCTGAAACTTTCATAAATAGTTCTGGTGTAAATTGTGGCAGTTCTTGGAAACTAAATTTTTGATTACCGCCGACTAACGTGTCACCAATTTGGTAATTACCAGTATCATACAAACCAATGATATCTCCAGCTACCGCATGGTTTACTGTTTCTTTATCATCAGCCATAAATGATGTTGAACGTGTGATTTTTTGTTTTTTCTTCGTACGTTGTAATGTAACGTCCATGCCACGTTCAAATGCACCACTCACTACACGCATAAAGGCAATACGGTCTCTATGTTTAGGGTCCATGTTCGCTTGGATTTTGAAAATAAATCCTGAAAAATCTAAATCATAAGGTTTTACTTCAACTTCCTCTTTTGTTTGACGACTATGCGGCATTGGTGCATGATCCACATAAGCGTTTAAGAAGTTTTGAACTCCAAAATTAGCTAATGCCGAACCGAAAAATACGGGCGTTAATTCACCATTTAATAATGCTTCATTATCAAAGTCTTCTCCCGCTTCTTCTACTAGCATCAATTCCTCAATAGCTTGAGAAAACGCGCTATCATTTTTCATCTTGTGATCTTCTTCTAATTCAAAATCATCATTTAAGTGCAGTGTATTTTCTTCATCTCTAAAAGGTTCAATTGTATGTGAATCGCGATCAATAATACCAAAGAAATTTTGTCCCATTCCTATCGGCCAATTCATTGGATATGTTTCAATTTCTAAAGTAGATTCAATTTCATCTAATAATTCAAAAGGTTCTTTACCAACACGGTCAAGTTTATTAATAAAGGTAAAGATTGGAATACCTCTCATTTTACACACTTTGAAAAGTTTTAGTGTTTGTGGCTCAATTCCTTTTGCACAGTCAATTACCATAACAGCACTATCTACTGCTAAAAGTGTTCTATATGTGTCTTCTGAAAAATCTTCGTGTCCTGGTGTATCTAAAATGTTGATTTTATAGTGATCATAATCAAACTGCATCACTGAACTTGTAACTGAAATACCACGTTCTTGCTCAACTTTCATCCAGTCACTTGTTGCAAACTTCCCACTTTTTTTACCTTTAACAGTTCCTCGCTTCTCTAATCGCACCACCAAATAATAATAACTTTTCAGTTAATGTGGTTTTACCGAGCATCAGGATGAGAAATAATTGCAAAGGTTTTTCTAGATTCTACTTCTTCCTTTATACTCATTTTTAATCTCCTTTAATCCTCAAGTATCAATCTGACAATGTCTGTAGCAACCTTAGTTGCTGTAGACTCATCAAGTAACGTAAACAAGTGTATCACAAGTTCATCATTGATATCATCTTCATTTAATGTTGTATCTATTTCTAATGACCAATTTAATTCTGGGAGCGCAATTAAATAAATTTCCGCTTTCGTATCTTCATAAATATATAAATTTGAATGCACATCATTACAATTTATATTGCTAATCTTCAACGGACCCACCACCAAATTTTTTATATGCCGCTTCTAAACCAATTAAATCATCTCTATGAGGTACTTTTACATGGCCAGGCATAATTTGATACGGTTCCCTACCTTTCGAAGCTAACACTACGGTATCTCCAGGCTCGGCGATATCAATCGCATGGCGTATTCCTTCTGCACGATCCTCAAATTCGATGTAATTATGATGTGTCGCACCTTGTGCCAGTGCTTGTGTTAACACTTTAGGATCATCGTTAGCTGGATTATCTGGTGTGAAAATCACATAATCTGCACGGCATGCAATGCGTCCCATTTCAGGCGCTTTGCCCATATCTCTTTCTCCTGCCAAACCACATAAGAAAATTAATTTTTGTGAAGTAAAGGGCTGAACCGCATCGATTAATTTATCCATACCATCTGCTGTATGTGCATAATCAATAATCAAATCAATTGGTAGCGCTGGGTCTAATACTTCAAGTCTGCCTTCCACTGGTTCTAAGCTTTCAACTGCTTTTACAATTTCACTTAGCTTAACACCCTTACTCCAAACAGCAATCATTGCGGCCATAATATTAGAAACATTAAAGCGTCCAACATAAGGTGATTTCACATAAAAATTACCCTCTGGTGTTACGAAATTAAAAGTCACACCTTGTAATGATTCATTTATATCTTCAGCCATAAATTGTGCTTTATTATTAATGCCGTAAGTAAACGCTTCAAACGGTGATACTGATGCAAGATATTCAGAAAATTCATCATCTTGATTTAACACAACAAATTTTTCTTGAGACAAATCTTGGCCAAGTTGACTAAATAATAGTGATTTTGCATGTCCATATGCTTCCATTGTACCGTGAAAATCCAAATGATCTTGTGTTAAATTTGAAAAAATTGCCACATCGAAGTTAACACCGCTTAAACGCCCCAATGACAAACCATGGCTTGAAACTTCTAAAGTCATAGCCTCTGCTTTCTTTTCAACAGCCTCATTGATTTTTTTAGTTAAAGCTACAGTTTCTGGTGTAGTATTAGAGCCTTTTGATTTATCTTCATTAATCTGAAAACCATTTGTGCCTAAGTAAGCACTGCCTTTACCTAATTTTCTATAGATATGGTGTATCATTGTAGCGATTGATGTCTTGCCATTTGTTCCCGTGACACCATAAGTTACAAGTTGTTTGCTTGGATAATTAAATAACTGATTTGCTAATAGACTTGCCGCGCGTAAAGTATCAGGTACTATGATTTGTGTCACGTTACCGTCTAATGCTTGCACCTGACTTACAACGACGATTTGGCAGCCTTGGTTTACTACGTCTTGACAGAATTTGTGACTATCAACGGTATAACCTTTTGATGCTACAAAAACGCTGCCTTGTTGTGCAGTACGAGAATCAGTTGTGATATCTGTTACATCTCTCTCTAACGTACCGACAACCTGTTTTACTCTAATTTTTTCAAATAACAAATTTGCATCCAACATTTATCGCTCCTTTATTTCCAATACTTCTATTATACACATTTTTCTTTGATTTTATAGAATCTAATATCTAGATTTTAATAATTTCTTCCTATTATATGTGTGTTTTTATAATATGAAAATTACATGATTTTTTTGAGTTTAAATTAGCTTTAAATTGCTTTGTTAATTTTATGTAACACGTTTGTTAATATTTTTTATATATTCGCTTAATTTTTGCTTTTCAAGCATACATTATATTAAGCGTGGTAATGTATTAATATACAATGACTTAATTTTCTGCATACACATTTCTGAATTCAGTATGAATCATTTCATATCAGTATGTAAAATGATATAATCTTTTGTAATTATGTTTTTTCTTTCGCATGTCAAGAAAATGCGTTAAACTTAGCATGAGCTAAATTTATACTATTGGAGGGTGGCTTAAATGGTTACTCAAAACAAAAAAATACTAATCCTTACTGGATCCTTTGGTAATGGTCATTTACAGGTTACTCAAAGTGTAGTGAACCAGTTTAACGAAATGAATCTAGACAATTTAACAGTTATTGAACATGATTTGTTTTTAGAAGCTCACCCAATACTGACTTCTATATGTAAAAAGTGGTACATTAACAGTTTTAAATATTTCAGGAATATGTACAAAGCATTTTACTATAGTCGTCCCGACCAATTAGACAAATGTTTCTATAAATACTATGGACTTAATAAATTAATAAATTTACTGTTAAAGGAAAAGCCTGATTTAATCTTACTTACTTTCCCAACACCAGTAATGTCTGTTCTGACAGAACAATTTGACATGAACATTCCAATTGCAACTGTAATGACAGATTATAGAATGCAAAAGAATTGGATAACTCCCCATTCTCAAAGATATTATCTAGCTACTGAAGATTTAAAAGAGGAGTTTGCTAGCATAGGTATTCCTAAATCGCATTTAAAAGTTACTGGAATCCCTATTGCAGATAAATTTGAAGAGGATATTGATAAAACATCGTGGCTTCGTCAAAATCACTTAAACCCTGACAAACCAACTATACTCATGTCTGCAGGTGCCTTCGGGGTATCAAAAGGCTTTGATCAAATGATACAAGAGATATTAAATCGAAGTCCACACTCTCAAGTCGTAATGATTTGTGGTAAAAATAAAGAATTGAAACGTACGTTATCTGCGCAATTTAAAAATTACGACAACGTGCTCATCGTAGGTTATACTAAGCATATGAATGAATGGATGGCTTCAAGCCAATTAATGATTACTAAACCAGGCGGCATCACAATATCCGAAGCCTTGACACGTCAGACCCCAATGATTTTCTTAAATCCTGCTCCAGGTCAAGAATTAGAGAATGCAAATTACTTTGAAGAAAAAGGATTTGGTTTGATTGCCGACACACCTGAAGAAGCAATACAGCAAGTTGCAACATTAACAAATACACCATCAAAAATAGCAGAAATGACTCAGTCTATGAATGAATCTCGAATTCCATATTCAACTTACAAGTTGTGTAATGACTTGTTAAATTTACTAGATCATTCATCTCGCTATGAAGAAGTTTACGGAAAGGTTCCTTTATATGCAAAGCTCTTCGTTAAATAAAGACAATTATCATTCAAATAAAAACTTTATAATCTTGTTAGTAATTTTGTTCTTAATGGAATTTGCCCGAGGTATGTATATATTAAGTTACTTAGCATTACTTCCAACAGCAACCTCAATTGCGGTAGGTGTCACATCTATCGCTATTTCTGCTCATTTTATAGCTGATGCAACAACCAACTTCGTGATTGGTTTTTTACTTAAACGATTAGGCACAAAACTCGTACTCACATTAGGTTTCCTACTTGCATTCGGTAGCTTATTCTTAGTCATTTGGTTCCCGACTTCTCCGATTGTTCTAATTATCAGTGCAGTACTACTCGGTATAGCAGTTAGTCCTATTTGGGTCATTATGCTTGCAAGTGTTGATGAAAAAAATCGTGGCAAACAAATGGGTTATGTTTATTTTTCATGGCTCCTCGGTTTACTTGTCGGCATGGTTGGCATGAACCTTATCTTCAAGTTCCACCCGACGAAATTTGCGTTTATGATGTCATTGGTTGTACTTATTGCTTGGATTTTGTATTACTTCGTGAAGATAAGACTGACGAATTATAATACGCGACCAGTCAAGCAACAATTAGGCCAAATCGTAGACGTTTCAAAACGTCATTTGATTTTATTCCCAGGTATTTTGTTACAAGGCGCTTCAATCACGGCATTAGTACCTATCCTACCTACATATGCAACGAAAGTTGTCGGAGTATCTACTGTAGAATATACTATGGCGCTTGTCTTTGGGGGTGTTGGTTGTGCGATCTCGATGCTCTTCTTATCAAAAATCATTGATAGACATGGCACATTATTTATGTACAGCGTCATTTTTGGTGGTTTTCTACTATATACGATAATGATATTTGCTTTATCACTGATTACAGATATTACACTTGTATGGATATTGGCAATCTTTATTGGTCTGATGTATGGTATATTACTACCCGCATGGAACACATTTATGGCAAGCCATATACATATAGATGAGCAAGAAGAAACTTGGGGCGTATTTAACAGTGTACAAGGTTTTGGTTCAATGATTGGCCCACTTGTCGGTGGTTTAATTACTCAATTCACAGCTTCTGTAAATAATACATTTTATTTCTCAGCACTATTATTCTTATTCTTAGCTATATTCTATGGTTTGTATTTTATTAAAAAAAGAAAATATTATCTAAACTCATAATATTTTCAATGAGATTATAGCCACAAAATAGGGAGCCTGGGACATAAATATCCTATTCTCAAATTAAAACAGCAATCTATTAGTTTCTAATGGATTGCTGTTTTTCTATGTTAAAATCTCCGATTTTGAAAGCGCATGCTTGCCTGGGGTATGGGAGTGGGACAGAAATCTAATTTTTCTAATAAGATTTCGTCGTCCCACCCCGCCAAAGATGACTAGAAGTGAAACAAGCTTAATATTATGCGCGTTTTCACTTCAGTCATCTACTGCCAATATAGCAATAGAGTTGAGATATTATTTGTTTTACAAACTCATACTATTCCCCTAGGCGTCAGCGCTTTACAAAATCGGAACAATTATATAAATTTATACAAAAAAATAAGCCACTTCGTATAATAAAGCTACTCTAACATAATTTTAAAACGAGGTGTCTTATGTATAAAAATTATAATATGACTCAGCTAACACTACCAATGGAAACTGAAATTTTGATTCCTAACAATGATATCGCACACGCAGTTAATCAAATTGTTGAAACAATTCCAGAAACAGAATTCTACGAATTCAATCACTTAAATGGTGCATCCTCTTATCACCCTAAAATGATGTTGAAAATAATTCTTTATGCTTATACACAATCCATATTTTCTGGACGATGAATTGAAGCCGCACTTTCAGATAGTATTCGTATGATGTGGTTATCTCAAAATCAAAAACCATCATATAGAACAATCAATCGTTTTAGAGTACATCCAATCATGGATAAATTATTAAAGTCCCTATTTGTTAATTATAGAACCCAACTTATAGAACAAAAACTCATTGATAATGAGTCCATATTTATTGATGGTCTTCCATTATCAAGACAATATTTGTCTTCGACAAGTTCATAAATGAAATTTAAATCCAATATATTATCTACTCTACGTAATAAGTGATTACTAGGAACTAATTCCAATATTGAAATCATTTCATATTGATCTCTCTTATCGATTGATTTATCCAACATTACAAACACCACCACTGTTTAATTTAAATATATTATATTATTTTTGTTTAAAAAATGGCAGTAATTTGTGCCGACTCCGCGGGGAAAGCACTAGCCGAAGACTACAGGCTGAGGCTGTGCCCGCGGAAAACGTGCACAAAAAAGCGCCAACAAAGTCGGAGACTTTGTCGACACTCTGTAAGGAGTCACTAACAACTTGTTAGTGACTCCTTTTTTAATTCCATTTTTTATCGTAAGCAACCATAGATGCTACTAATGGGCATTGTTTAAGCTAAGTTAAAGTTATCTAATACTTTCCATTTTTCATCTTTCTCATCGTAATAAACTAAAGAAAGTTGTTCAATTGTTTCTTTATAATCAATACCCGCTAATTTCAATTGTCCATAAATATCTTCGAACTCTTGGCTTGTTAGTCCTTGCGCAATTGTGAAATGTGGTACAAATGAATGATCTGGCACGCCATGGAAATCACCATTGTTAAATTTGTAGAATAATTTTTCTAAAGTTTCAGTTTTTTCAACTTTAAAATAAATGACATTGGTAATCGGCGCGAAGTTCGATGCTTTTGTTGCATGAACATCAACGGTTGGTATACCCTCAAGTCTAGATTTAATTGTCTCTTTGACAGATTCTAAATCGCTATCGTTTATTTTAAATTGCCCCTTAATCGTGATATGCGGCATAATTGACGCATAATGAGCATCATAACGCTTACGATATGCATTCACTTCATCTTGAAACGCTTTTGACGGAATTAATGCTAATCCTAAAATCATTTAAATTCCTCCTTTGTTTAACATAATTACATTATATCAAATTTCTGAAAAATTCGTTACTTTAAACTAAATTTTATTCAGATTATTAAAATGAAATATTATCTGACAAAAAATACTTTAGCAAATCATCGAGTAAATGCTTCCATGATTTCCATCTATGGCCGCCTTCAAACTCTATGTAATGGTGCGTGAAGTTATTTGCTTCAATAATCGATTTCAGTTCACGGTTAGGCGTTAGAAAATCTGCACGCTTACCATTTGTTGGTAACTCAAAGTCTGCTTCTTCTAAACCAACCGCATGCCATATTGTTAACTGTTCTTGAAATTGACATCGTTCAATTAAAGTTTGAATCACTTCATCATGTTGTGGACTTAATAAACCAACTTGACTAAAAATTCTTGGATACGATAAAGCTGTCATTAAAGCTACGCTTCCGCCTAAACTATCTCCAAGTACTATACGCGCATTACCTACTTTATATGTAGGAAACGTTCGATCAATAAAAGGTAAAATTTCGTTCGCTACTGCTTTAACTGTTAAATGTGTACGCGCACCTTGTGGATGAAATTCTGCACGTCGTTTATCAACGTCTTCATAATGAAAGCCAACAAAGATTGCTTTTTCAATTTCATTCGCTTCACGTAGACTTTCATAACTTCTATGAATTCTTCCAAAACTAAAAAATCTAAACCATCAAAACAAAATACAACTTTATACTTAAATAATTCTGAAAAATCTTTTGGTAAATAAATAGATAATGTGACATCTCGTTCTAATAATTCGCTAGGAAAACTAATTTTATTAATTCTTCCTGGTTGAAAATCATACATAAATAATGCGCCCCCTAGTAGTCTTAATGACATTGTACCAAGAGACGCATTATTTTAAAATATTTCAACTTAATTTTTTATAAAATGAATACTGAGTTATTCCTCAAACTTTTCTTCTTTTAGTCGTTTAGGATAATCTTTATGCCAAAAGACAGCATTAGGCAACTTCTTAGGATCTGGTTTATAAATTGCTTTTTTACCTGATCCAAGGTCTTTCTTCTGTTTCTCATAATCTTTCAACGCGTTAATTGCAGGCTTATGCAATATCCAAATTGCAATGATATTTAGCCAAGCCATCATACCTACACCTAAATCACCCATCATCCATGCTACATCAGCAGTTTTCACTGCCCCATACACTGTAGCCGCAATGAGAACAATTCTAGTGATATTAATATAAACAAAAGTCATTTTTTTCGAACTTTTTCTAGTTAAATACGTAATATTGGTTTCAGCAATATAGTAATATGCCAATATTGTTGTAAAGGCAAAGAAGAATAGTGCAATCGCAATGAAGTATGACCCTATTCCTGAGAATGCAAGATCGAATTGATAACCACTTCCTTGGAATGCTTTATCAATACCAGCTTGCGCGTACATTGCTGTACCAGAATAATCTTTATCTCCATTCGACATCTCTACAAAAATACCACTATCTTTAATTAAACTGCCTTTACCATCTGACATGTCAGCATTACCAGTGACATTATATGTACCTGAAAGTAAAATGATTAAACCTGTTGCCGTACACACAAAAAGTGTATCAATATATACTGAGAATGATTGTACTAACCCTTGTTTAGCTGGATGAGATACTTCTGCTCGCAGACGCAGCATGTGGTCCCGTCCCTTGACCTGCTTCATTGGAATATAGACCTCTTTTAACACCAATTTCAATCATTGCCCCAACGATCCCACCAAATGCTGCTTCAAACCCAAATGCAGATTTGAATATTAAAGCAAATAGCGCTGGAACTTGTTCAATATTAATAAATATAATAACAACTGCCATTAAAATATATAAAATTGCCATAAACGGAACAACTGCAGTCGCAGCGTTTGCAATCCATTTAATACCACCGAATATAATTAAAGCAATTATTACTGCCAAAAATGTTGCGACTATCCAAGGTTCAAAACTGAACGCATTTTTCATTGAACTAGAAATTGCATTGGATTGAACACCTGGTAATAATAAACCTACTGAAATTACTGTTACTACAGCAAAGATTAAACCATAAATTTTACCGAGTTTACCTTTGATACCATATTCGATATAGAATGCTGGTCCACCTCGATACTGCCCCTTTTCTTCCCTTTTATAAATCTGACCGAGTGTAGATTCAATAAATGCACTACCGACTCCTAAAAACGCTGATGCCCACATCCAAAATATCGCACCAGGACCACCAATGAATATGGCAGTCGACACACCTACAATATTACCAGTACCTACACGACCTGCTAATGATAGTGCAATCGCTTGGAAACTGGATATACCTGTGGGTGATTTCTCCCCTTGAAACATTAGACGTATCATTTCTTTAAAATGTCTAACTTGGAAAAAGCGCATCATAAATGAAAATAATACCCCTGTAAGTAACAAACCATAGACTAAAGGCTTGCTCCATACAATATCATACAACCACGTAAGTAAACTCTCTAACATAACGTATCCCCCTTGTTGTACCATTATGTATAATGATATTTTTTATCATTATACACATATAAAATATTCCGCGCAACGCATTTCATAAGTTATCTTTTTCACAATTTATATATTTCTAATTGCGAATTAATAATAAAAATTTTTAATAACTTAAATTTTCCAATGAAATAATTTTACACTATTTAATGCATTATGTAACTTTAGTTAATATTCTATAAAGTTATTTGAATCGATTTCATTATTCATCGAATTGACATCAATTTTTATCTTTTGTTCTGTAGCTATTTGAGATATACTGAATAGTACTTCAAATACGATTTTTAGGAGGAAAAGTCCTATGCTTAATAAGGTTTGGTTTAGAACAGGCGTTGCCTTACTTATCCTGTTTTTACTAATCAAATTAGTAATGGAAGTCCATAGTGTCTTCACACCATTTATTGTTATTATTCAATCAGTATTGTTACCACTGTTACTTAGTGGCTTCTTATTCTATATCTGTTTACCTTTTCAAAAAATACTTGAAAAAAACAAAGTTCCACGTTGGGGTAGTATAACAATTATCTTGATTGCGTTAGTTATTATTATAAGCAGCTTTGTAGGTTATATTGCACCGCTGATAATAGAACAAATTTCAAGATTAATTAAACAAATCCCAACGCTACAAAATGAAGTTCAACACATTGTTAATTTTGCTTTAGATCAAATGGAAAGATTGCCAACAGATGTAACAGATAGAATTAATAATATGATTAAATCAATGAGCGATGGCGCTACTAGCATATTATCTAATTCATTAGGATTCGTGACATCATTTATTTCTACTATGTTTCTACTCATCATGGTGCCATTCTTCCTAATTTATATGCTAAAAGACCACGAAAGATTTATTCCTTTTATTGCAAGATTGTTTAAAGGGGATAGAAAAGTATTCGTAGTTGAATTATTAAAAGACTTAAACGAAACAGTTAAATCTTATATTCAAGGTCAAGTAACTGTAAGTATTATTTTAGGTGTCATTTTATATATTGGTTATTCTATTCTAGGACTTAACTATACATTATTACTTGTTATGTTTGCCTGTCTTGCCAATATGATTCCATTCCTAGGCCCTTGGATGGCATTTGTGCCTGCTGGAATCATTGGCATTATACAAAGTCCAACGGTATTTATTTGGGTCTGTATCATTACACTGATTGCACAACAGCTAGAAGGAAATGTCATTACACCAAACGTTATGGGTAAATCTTTAAACATCCATCCATTAACAGTCATTGTTGTGATTTTAGCAGCAGGTAACCTTGGTGGTTTTGTACTCATCCTTGTTGCTGTGCCACTATATGCTGTTATTAAATCTATCGTCCGTAATGTATTCCGGTATAGACAACAGCTTATTGAAGCGACTAATAGTGACGTCAAAGATTAGCTCGTTTATAAAAATTGTTATTTAACTAAAAAAGCTGAAAGATCCTTTACATTAATAAGGATCTTTCAGCTTTTTAGTTTGTCATCATAGTGCCACTTTTTATAGTTTTTAAAAAATACCTCTAACGTGCAATGTTAATTACTACACATTGCGTATTAGAGGTGTTTGGATTATTATTTAACGATATGATAACCACTGTCAACATGAATGTTTTCACCAGTTACTCCACTAGAGAAATCACTTAATAAGTATGCTTGCAGTTTTACCTACTTCTTCTTGATCAACATTACGTTTTAATGGGGCACGTTCTTTTATCTCATTTAAAATCGTATTGAATCCGCCTACGCCTTTTGCACTTAAAGTACGTATTGGACCTGCTGAGATTGCATTTACACGAATATTGTCTTCACCTAAATCTAATGCTAAATAACGGACATTTGCTTCTAAACTTGCTTTAGCAACACCCATAACATTATAATTTTGAACAGCAAATTCTCCACCTAAGTACGTTGTAGCTACGATACTACCACCTTCAGGCATCAATTTTTTAGCTTCACGTGACACGATTGTTAATGAGTATGAACTTATGTCTTGCGCTAATAAAAATCCATCGCGAGAAGTATCTATGAAACGACCACGTAAATCTTCCATGTTTGCAAAAGCGATTGAGTGATAAACACCATTAATGTTTCCAACTTCTTCGCCAATTTTAGCAAAACCGTCGACAACATCTTCATCTTTTTGAACATCAATTTGATACATATGATGTGTTTCTTGATTCAATTGTTCTACTAATTTTTCTAACTCTTTTTTACTTCGCTCTTTACGATATGTAAATACTAATTTTGCACCTAATTCATCTAATACTTTAGCTACACCAAATCCGATACTACGTTTATTAGCAATACCCATAATGACAAACGTCTTATTTTCTAAATTAAACATGAGAATAACTCCTTTATTAAAGTTTTCATTTCAAACCGGTTCGAGAAATCATCAAAAAGCTTTGACTCATTGACTCGATTCCAATTCCAATATCCCTTATTTTAACATTGGTTTGATTGTTTAAACAGTTTTTTTACTATCTATAATCTATTTAATTAATATCTACGCTTTCTATCAAATGAAAGTCATTTTAAACCTAATTATAAAAGTAAGCGTCAGAGGTACATAAAAATCATTTTTTTAACTTAACGCTATACTCGTTGCTAATAATAAAATTCTAATTCACGTTTCAATTCATCTACATATTCTTTAGAGCCAGTTACAATCACTCTATCTCTATAACGTAATTGTGTATCACCATGAGGCACGATAGACTCATTATTTCTAATGATACGTACAAAAATAATATCACCATCGAATGGGAAATTACGTAATTGAATTTGGTCATATTGATGATTTAACATTGCGATTTCATATAATGAAGTTTCAACATTACTTAAAAGATTAAGCATGTTTGGTGTTTCAATTAAACCTTTCAGTAATATTTTGTTACTCAAATAACTACTGAATACTTCTATGCCTTCTTTTTGTAGTTCAACATCACTAGAGCTTGATTCTAACCTACAAATTACACGTTTAACACCATGTGCTTTAGCCATCAAAGCAACTTTTCGGTTAATATCATCATCATTAGTTGAACAGACTACAATATTTCTTTCAAATAACCCTAATCGTTCCAATAACTCTTCTTCATAATCAGCAATTTCAATCATAGAAATGGCATCAGATAGCTTGCGTTTATCACTTAAATCATTTCTATAATAAAGTGAAACTTGATAAAGCTGTGAAGTTAAATTCTGAGCGATAGGTATTGTTAATTGGTTTTTACCGATTAAGCTAACTTCAATTTGTCTTGTTGCTTCATCTGGCATTGGGAACATCTTTTTAAAGACAATAGGTACAAATACACATGTAATAACTGAACTTAGTATTAAAATACCTGATATTTCACTAGAAATAGTACCTAATTGTTCAGCGATTTTCGCCGATGCGATTACTAAAGATAGTGTTGAAGTTAGTAGAAAGGCTGAAGAAATCGTTGTTTTCATATCGAACCATCTACGTATGTAAAACACAGGAACTAATTTCGAAATTAAAAATGCTAATATTAAAAAGGGTATAATTAATAATAACGATGGTTCTTTAATTAACTCTGGAATATTTAAATCTACCCCTACCATTATAAAGAATATAGGAATAAAGAAACCATAACCAAATGAATCTAATTTCTCTACCATATCTTCATCTGGACCTAATAATGATACAACGACACCTGCTAAGAATGCCCCAAGTATATTTTCAGCTCCTACGCCTTCTGCTAATGCTACTAACAAAATGATCAATGCAAAGACTGCACGTATTCCAATTTGTGTCGTACCATCCATCAACATTTGCGGGAACTGCGCTTTCTTGAAGATACCTCCTAAGAAATAAAAGATAAGTGTAAATACAACTAAACTACCAATTAACCAAAGTGATGTGCTGCCAGAAGCATGCATCGCGCCATAACCTGTAAGAAGTATCATTGTCACTAAATCTGCTAGTACAGCAACAAGTAGGATAAATTGTCCTATTGTAGTGCGCATAATGTTCATTTCTTTTAAAGTTGGTACTACTACACCTAAAGAAATTGTGGAAATAATAATTACCATAAGTAAAACATCATCTATTAATCCGAACCATTTAAACATATAAGCAAATACAATTGAAATAATCATAATAGCCATAAATACAATAACTGCTAATTGTAAATGCCCAGGTTCTTGTTTTTTAGATTTTTCTTCTTGTGTAGTCGAACTTTTATCTTTTTTAAATGCTTTAAAATCTATTTCTAAACCACTTAAAAACATTAAAAAGATAAATCCTAAAGTGGATAAAATATTAAGCATCGCATCGCGTTCTACTAAATTTAAAAATGAGTGACCAATAACGATACCCATTAATATTTCAGCAACTACGACAGGTAAAAAACTAACACGTAGTCTATTGACTAAAATTGGTGTTAAAAATGCCGCTAATACAACGACAACAAGCGATAGAAATTCCATATAACCCTCCTACGTTAAATAAGACATAAATGACGTTGCTAAACCAAAATAAATTAACATACTTACGATATCATTAATTGTTGTAATAAAAGGGCCACTCGCCACTGCGGGGTCGATTTTCAATTTATCCATAACTAACGGAATCATTGAGCCTACTAATGTACCGACTGTCATTGCTATCGTCAAACTAGCGCCTACAATCACTGCTAATATCGGTTGACCATAAAGTATCATTATAATTAAAAATAGCAATATTGAGCAAATTAAACCACTTAAAAACCCACTTCCAGTTTCTCTCAGTGCTACTTTGAATTTACTTTGCTCGTAAATTTCACCAGTTGAAATATTACGCACAGAAACGGCAAGCGATTGTGTACCAGAATTACCTGACATCCCACTTATAATTGGAATAAAGGCAGCTAATAATGCCACTTGCGATAAAGTATCTTCGAAAGAGCCTAAAATTGTGGCAGTAATCATACCTAGAAATGTTAATATAATTAACCAAGGCAAGCGTTTTCTAGCTGTTTTTATAATGGAATCGTTCGTCGCATCAACATCTGACACACCGGCTAAGCGTGAGTAGTCTTCGCTAGCTTCTTCATCCATAACATCTAAAATATCATCGATAGTTATAATACCAAGTAAATGATCTTGATAATCTACTACAGGCATCGCAATAAAATCATAATCTCGCATTTTTTGAGCAACGTCTTCTTGATCATCTGCCGCATTTGCACTGATTACACGTTCACTCATAATATCTTCAATATATGCATCATTTTCAGCCACAATTAAATCTCTTAACGAAAGTACGCCCGCAAGTTGTTTATTATCATTTACTGTGAAAATAACATAAATTGTTTCGGCATCTGGTGCTTGTTCTTTTACGTGCATCATTGCTTCTTTAACTGGCATTGTCGCTTTTAAAGAAATATACTCTGTCGTCATGATACCACCAGCAGTATCTTCTTCGTAGTGTAGTAATGCTTTGATTTCTTTAGCATCTTCACGTTTCATTAATGTGAGTAAGCTAACAATTTTTTGCTTAGATAACTGATTCATTATATCTACAGCATTATCATAAGACATGTCTTCTAGCACTTTACTCGCATATTCGGCATCCATAGTGTCAAAAAGTGATTCATATTCATCTTCGTCAATTTCTAGTTGTTCAAAGAAATCAGCTACTTCTTCAGGTGATAATACTTCAAATATTCTTTGTCGAATTTCTTCATTGCTGTCTTCAAAGTATTCACTTTGTTCATATGTATGCATCGCTAAAAATTCATTTCTAAATTCATCGATATGGTTTTCAAGCAACAAATTATCTAACAACGCTTGATCATATACTTGTTCGTCCTCTAAAGTGATTGAATCCTTTTCATTAGCCAATGGCCCCACCTCCATGAATGTTAAAAATTATATCATATTAAATATAGATTCTATTGCGCTATACTCATCATTTATCTCAATCTTTTTATACGTGATTGGATGAATAAAAGTTACGCGTACACAGCGTAATAATTGATGTGTATATATTGGGTGCTTTTCTCCATATAAATCATCGCCCACGATTGGATGTCCTATATGTTGAAAATGCACACGTATTTGATGTGTTCTACCAGTTAATAAATGTACTTCGCTCAAACTATAATCTTCAGAACGTTGCGGCATTTAAAACGTGTTCTCGCTTCTTTACCCTTTACGTTAACTTGGCGTTGAATAATACTAGATGGATCTCTTGCAATAGGTGCATCAATCAAGCCTTCATCTTTCAAACTCCCATGGCATATACATAAATATCGTTTATCAACCTGTGTCTGAGACATTAAATGATGGATAAATCCATGTTTGGTAAATAGAACGATGCCAGATGTATTACGATCTATCCGAGTAACGATATGAGGGGTAATTGAGAGAGATGACTGTTTAAAATAGCCTAATACTTGCTCGACTAAGCTCAAATGTTTATGATCTCTCGAGGGTGCACAATTTTGAAGTGCAGGTTTCGATACAACAAGTAAATATTCGTCTTCGTATAAGATATTCAATCTATCCGTAAAAGGCAGCAAATTCGAACTTGGCGTTTCATGCCCTAAATGAACTTGAAGCACATCGCCAATTTCTAACTGTTTTCTAACTGTAACTGGCTGTCCGTTAACAACTAAAGCGCCATTATGTTTAATGGCGCTTATAGTCCGCTTAGAATAATGGTTTTTTTGTAAAAATGTTCTTACCATTTCTGGACATTCAATATCATATGTGAATTTCATTACTCATCTTCCCCACTAGAGATAAAGGAATCATGTACTCTTTTCCAGAAAGGAAATGGTCTAAATCTAGCAAACCTTACTTTTTCATTAGCTACTCTAAATTGTATAGCATTAACATTTTTATGTTTAATACTTACATGATCAATAGTAGTTAATATCGTGTCATGGTTAACAGGTGTTATCAAACAGGTATGGTGTTTAGGCAATACTAAAGGCGAGCCTACTGTTCTAAACACTCTATTATTAATTGATGCAATTTCTGCAATTTGCATTGCTTCTAGAGATGGATGAATTAACGCGCCACCTAAGGCTTTGTTATACGCCGTTGAACCTGATGGTGTAGATACACATAAACCATCACCTCTAAATCGTTCAAATTGATTACCTCGTATGTTCACATCGACCACTAAAGTAGAACCATTTTCTGTTTTCATAGTTGCTTCGTTTAAAGCTAAATATCTTGTTTCGTAACCATTATCGTTATAACGCACAATAATTTCTAACAAAGGATATTCTATGACTTGGAATTCTGAATTATTAATTTCAATAATTAACTTTTCTACTTCATGTGGTAACCAGTCCGCATAAAATCCTAAATGACCAGTATGTACCCCTACAAACGCACAACGAGATAGCATGTGGCTATATTGATGGAAAGCTTGTAACAATGTCCCGTCACCGCCCACTGATATAACTATCTCAGGATTATCTGGGTCTTCAACCATTTGAAAATCCTTCATATGGTTAATCATTTTATGTTTCAGTGCATTCGATTTCGAATCACCTTTAGATAGTATCGTATAACGCATGATTACACCCCCTAATCATTATTATGTTTCTTAGAGCGTTTTTTAGAATAATATTTTTGTGCTTCTTGAATTTCTTCTTTAATTTCTGACATTTCTTCATCAAGTAAAAACGCTGCTTCTGTCGCCCGTTCAAGGCGATGTTGAATCTCAGGTGGGTAATCTCCATCATATTTATAACGTAATGTATGTTCAACAGTGGCCCAAAAGTTCATGGCTAGCGTTCTGATTTGAATTTCTGCTAATATTTTCTTTTCTCCTTTTAGTGTTTCAATAGGATATTCAATAATAACATGGAATGAACGGTAACCACTTTGTTTGGTATTACTAATGTAATCTCGTTCTTCCACAACTTTAAAATCTTCACGTTGTCTTAATAAATTAACTACAACTTCAATGTCATCAACAAATTGACACATTAAGCGTAACCCTGCAATATCATACATTTCTTCATGTAATCGATCAAAAGAAATTTGACGCTTATTTGCTTTATCAATAATGCTAGTCATTGGTTTGACACGGCCAGTTACGAATTCAATTGGCGAAGCATTGTCTTCTACTTCATATTGTTTTCTAAGGCCTTTTAATTTAATTTTCAATTCGTCCACCGCTTGTTTATATGGAGATAAAAATTGATCCCATTGATTCATAATGCCTCACTCCGCTTCACTCTAGTTCGAAAGTATCTTCTACAACGGAAACAAACGCTTTACCATAATTTAAATTACCTTGTATGTTATCCAATATGTAATTAAATTCCCTTTCGAACTGCTGTAATTCTAATTTATCATTTATTATTATTTTCTTACCTTTATTTTCATGTAGCATAGACCAAGTTTCTTGAACAAAAATTAAATATGAATACGATTGTCCATCATCCAAGATGTAGGCAAAACTATAATTATCACTGTCAACAAGCATTTGTCCTGCTTCTTCTAGACCTTCTGTAGACGCTTCTGTATAACAATTAATACTATCTTCTGTTACTTTAATTTCATTTACATAAATACGCATGCTTGTTCCTCCTTATTCTCCCTCATTTTAACATAATTCTATCGCACATAACACGTTACAAGGCTAATGTTACGACAACAATTTAGCATAATACCTAAAGTATTTTAAATTTTAAAATGCAGTTCAATTTAAATTATGTCGTAAGTGTTTTAGAATAAATCATTATATGCTTTAAAGGAGTGTTTCTCGTGGCAACTAACAATGAAATTGAATTCAAACAATTATTATCTCAATCACAGTACCAATCTATATATAATAAGTATTTCCCAGACATGGAACCCTTCAGTCAAACAAACTATTATATAGATACTGAGCAATTTGATTTACGCTCACATAAGTCTGCACTAAGAATACGCGTAAAAGATGAATACTATGAAATGACCTTAAAGATACCTGCCGAAGTTGGCTTAATGGAATATAATTTTGAAACAGATGTTATACCCGAATTAAATAAAAAATTAGTCGCGAATGATTTACCATTAGAAATCACCGAACAATTAACTAAAATGAATGTTGACATTAATCAGCTTGTTATTCTTGGTGCTTTGACTACTTCGCGTTTAGAAAAAGAAATCCAAGGCAATTTACTCGTTTTAGATAGAAGTGACTATTTAAATTATCAAGATTATGAATTGGAATATGAAGTTGAAGATTATGATGATGGTTTAATTCAATTTGAAATGATTCTTGAAACATTCGACATTAAACACGAAACACCCGAAAATAAAGTACAAAGATTTTTCAATCGCAAATCAAATTTGAACAACAACTAATTGCGCACAAGTTTAAAAAGTCGAATTACTTCCAAATGTAAATATTCGTGTTATATTAGTTATATATTAAGAGAATATGGTGATAAAATGACACAGACACCTTACGAAATCATTGGACATGAAGCATTATATAAGATGATTGACCATTTCTATTTTTTAGTGGAAAAAGATGACAGAATTAACCATTTGTTTCCTGGAGATTTTCAAGAAACAAGTAGAAAACAAAAACAATTCTTGACTCAATTTTTAGGCGGACCAAGCCTTTATTCAGAAGAACATGGTCATCCAATGTTAAAAAGACGTCATATGGAGTTTATAATAACAAACAACGAACGCGACGCATGGCTTGAAAATATGTATAGTGCTATTCAGCATGCAGATTTCCAAGCAGGTGTCGGCGATTATTTGTATGAAAGATTGCGTTTAACAGCGAATCATATGGTTAATACCGAAAACTAATTGTAGGTGAAATGTACATGACTGAAGAATTAAAATTAATACATGCTAATAGTCGTGAAGATGCGAATCTTTCACCTGTGAGTAAGATAGAAATTTATTCTTTTTTCGACCCATTCAGTAAAGATTGCTTCAAATTATCAGCAATTCTCTCTAAATTGCGTATAGAGTATAAGCAATATATCAGTATAAGACATATATTAAATCCATCTTTACGTGTCTTAACAAAATGCCAAGCGCAGAGCACATCGGACTTAGATAATATTGCACTCGCATATAAGGCTGCTGAACTTCAAGGACGCATACGTGCTGAACGTTTTATACACCTTGTACAAAATGAAATTATACCAAAAAGAGATATAATCACTGAATCAATGGTCAATAATTGCATAAGTAATGCGGGGTTAGATTATGAAGTCTTTAAAGAAGATTTGCATAGTAGCTATTTAAAAGAAAGCTTACAAGTAGACTTGCATATTGCACGAGAAATGGAGATTGAAGAAGCGCCTTCACTTGTATTCTTTAATGAAGACGTTCACGAAGAAGGATTGAAAGTTGAAGGTCTCTATCCTTATCACATCTATACGTATATCATAAATGAACTAATTGGAACACCTATTGAAAAAAAATTACCGCCTACACTCGAAGGTTATATACAACAACAGCAATTAGTTACTAAAGAAGAGTTACTTACCATTTATGAATGGCCTGAAAAATTAATGAATAAAGAACTTAAAAAATTAGCACTGCAACAAAAGATAGAAAAACTTAAATCTCCAGATGGAAAATTTTGGAGATCTAAAATTTGAATGTGAAATAAACAGATAACCACACTTTTTAACAAATAAAAAGATAGCCCTAAAGGCTATCTCAGAATGCCAACAAAGTCACAGGCTTTGTTGGCATTTTTTGTGCGTACTTTTCGCTAGTACAGCTTCAATCTATAATCTTCTTCTAGTACTTTTCCACAAGTATCGGTCCAAATCACTATTTATATTTCAGGGTTGAGACATAGTCTCATCTTACTAAAGTTTTCATTATTATTTTATTTCGCAAATACTGCAAAACGTTGTTGGATATGTTGTGCATCTACTACTTCATCTACCATTGCTTGAGCAAAATCTGCATAACTTACATTTGAACCAATAACTTCGTCTGCACTCAATTTATATTCTCCAGTTTTCTCACCATTATATTGAAAATCTGGCGCAGGACAAACAAATGTCCATTTTACATCTTTTCGTTTTTGTATTTCTTCTAGTGTTTTGATTTGTGCTTGGCTAATCTTTTTAAATTGGTCAGGAAAATCTGGTGCGTCTATCAACTTCAGCGTATGTGCTTCATCTACATACAAACTACCTGCCCCGCCAATAATTAACAAACGCTTGCTCGCTGTTACTTACTAAATCACCTAGATGTTTCATTGATTTACTATGTTCATCTAATTTATTTTCATCAGGTTGTCCAAAAGCATCGATAACTACATCAAATTCTGCAATGTCAGCCATTGTTAAATAGAATAAATCTTTTTGAATCACTTGATCTGCTACTGTTTTATTTGAACTTCTTACAATGGCAGTCACGTCTAGCCCTCTATCATAGGCTTCTTTTGTAATGAGTTGCCCTGCTTTACCATTTGCTCGCTACAACTGCTAATTTCATCTATACAACCTCTTTCTTGTATTTATTTTAAGTACAAGTTAATTCTATAACTTTAATTTTTTAAAGTCAAACGAATAGTTATTCATATTTTTGAATTTAATTAAAAAAGGATATAAAAAAACGCCGTGTCTGATTACACGGCGCTAAACAAAGGGGATGGGAGAAATTTTCTCACTTCAAACAAAGGGGTATGTTTGTTATGTGATTAATTTCATGTTTATAATATAACACGCTAAAATGCGTCTTTCAACCTTTTAGTTTAAATAAAATCACTTTGTCACAAACTTGTCATATTGAAAACGAATACATTCACACTAAGCTTTCATAAGCTTTTCAAAAGCGTCTAATTTTTGTTCGAATACTTGGCAAGCTTGTTCAATTGGTTCAGGAGTTGTCATATCTACACCTGCATTTTTAAGTATTTCAATTGGGTAATCTGAGCTACCTTTTTTCAAGAATTCATTAATATATCTGTCCACTGTCGGTTGGCCTTCAGCCAAAATTTGACGACTTAAACTTTGAGCCGCACTATATCCAGTTGCATATTGATACACATAATAATTCATATAGAAGTGAGGAATTCTTGACCACTCTTTACTAATATCTTCATCTGTTTCGACAGAATCACCAAAGTATTGTCTATTCAATTCTGCGTATTCTTCATTCATACGATTTGCTGTAAGTGGTTCTCCTGCCTCTTCGATTTGATGAATCTTATGCTCAAATTCAGCAAACATTGTCTGTCTAAATAATGTTGCACGGAAACGTTCAAGTTCTTGATTAAGTAATAATAGTCTACGTTCATCATCTAAATGTTTGTCCATATAGTCGCTTAACAATGCTTCATTACATGTAGAAGCTACTTCTGCTACAAAAATTGTATAACCACTTGAATTGGTCTGGTTGGTTTTGACGACTGAAATAACTATGTGCAGAGTGACCAAATTCATGCACTAATGTATATAAATCACTCACTGTATTGGACCAATTTAATAATATAAAGGGATTAGTTAAATGCGCACCTGAAGAATAACCACCTGAGCGTTTACCTTTATTTTCGTATACGTCTACCCGACGATGATTTAACCCTTCTTCAACAACTTTCATATATTCTTCGCCCATAGGTTGTAAAGCTTTTACCATCCAATCTTTAGCTTCTTCATACGGCATTTCAAATTTCACATCTTTAACTAAAGGTGTATAAAGATCGTACATCTTCATATCTTCTAAACCTAATAAGTCTTTACGTAATTTCGTATAGCGATGTAATAATGGTAAGTAGTTATGCACAGTTTTAACTAAATTATCATATACTTCTTCTGGTATATGATTATTACTTAATGTCAGCTGCTCTTGCAGTTTCGTAATTATGTGTTTTGGCATTAAACACATTCTTTTTCACTTCGCCGCCTAAAGTTGCGCTTAATGTATTGTTAAATGCGCCATAGGCTTTATATAAATTTTCAAATGCAGATTTACGTAAAATACGATCATCTGATTCTAAACATTTTATAAACGTACCTTGAGTTAATGAATGATGATTCCCATCTTTATCAATTGCATCTTCAAATTCTAAATCAGCGTTACTAAACATACCATATACATTATCTGATGTTGCTAAAGCATCTTGTGCCTCAGTAAGTAATTTTTCTTTATCTGCACTTAAAACATGAGGTCGTTTTTCATTAATCAGTTTCAAATCAAATGCATAACGTTTTAAATCATCATTAGATTCAATGAAATTTTGGATTTGTGCTTCATCAATTTGTAAAATTTCTGGAACTAAGAAACTCCATCCAGAACTAAATTTAATAATAAGTTGATGTGCACGTGACTCGTATCCCGTGTACTTATCATTTGCAGTATCTTGATCTTGTTTTAGATGAGCATATACGTATACTTTTTCTAATTGAGAACCCAGTTCGTCTTCTAAAGCTAATGCGTTATAAAGTGTTTCTGCACTATCAGCTAAATGACCTCTAAATTGTTCTTCTTGTCCTATGTTATTTTCCACTTCTTTAAATGCTCGCTTCAAAAGCTTCATCTGATTCGAAAATAGTAGTTAAGTCCCAAGTATATTCAGGGTATTTACGTTCTTGTTCTTCTCTTGTTAATTGTTCAGTCATAATATTAAGTAAACCTCCTATAAAGTTCATTATTATAATTTTCTCACGTAACAATCATTTTTGCACGTTATTACGTCCAATGCTATAATTCAATTTCTGAAATTTTCTAACCATTTCCCTAGCAATTTCTTCCTTATTAACATCCCCTGTATAAAATTCATTATACTCAATTAATTTTATAAAATCACTTAACTTATATTGTACATGCTTTAACATAAATAGAAGTTGTAATTGCCAATATACTGGATGAGATTTAACATATAATTGTTCTGGGAAAATGATACCAAGATGTTTACTTACCCATGACTCTGATAATTGTAATTGGTACATAACGCTAAGACTCGGCTCAAGTACCGAACGCCTATTACGACAATGCTTCAAGTATTTAATAATTGCAGTTTCACTTAACTTTAATGTTAAATTGTTATATTGCATATCTACATGAGTCGAGGTATGTACCAAAGCATCATTTGAAACAATCTCTCTTTTCGCAACATATCGTTTGCCACCAAGATATTGTAATATCTTATATTTGTACAGTTCTTGTGTGTAATCATTCCAAGCAAATAAGTGGTGCTCTTTTAAATTAATATAAGTCCGTTCACAAGTTGTAAGCATTAAAATTTGTGTTATCTTATCATAACTTGGATTATTAATAACCCACACAACATCTAGCCCACATTTTTGTAAGGATATACTGCGTTTTTTTATATTTGATATCGTAATTCGTGAAAATTGTATTTCAATTGCTACACTGTGATTTATGATTAAATCAGGATATTGATAACATCCTGTTATATAAGGTTCTATGGCAACATTATAATTATATTTTTCAAACCATTGAGCAAGTTGGTATTTAAGACAATAGTGTTCATAAGTTTCTCCTTTATTGCATGTAAGCATCCTTTTACTTACATGAGCAAAATGTGGTGCAATGAATTGGCCTTTTTTAAATATAACTTTATTATTACAATGCGGACACGTATATTGATGTCCTTTTTGAGCAATCATTGCTGATATGATTTGGTTACTTTCATTTCTTGCACATAACATAATTTTACCACCTCATTTTATTACACTGTTACAAATGAATCATTACTTTTAAAATATAGTAATGATAGCAAATGATTTATATACCACTGGTAATTGAACATAAATAAAATAAGGCACACAAAAAGACCTGCTGAAAATTAAATTTCAACAGGTCTCAATTTTAAATTAAAAATTTTATATTATTCTGTCGCACTTGGGAAATAACGACGTACTTGTGACGCAACATTATGACTCATAATAATTTTTGCATAGTCGTTTAAATATACTTCTGATTTGTCAGTAGGATATGCGAATTCAAGTAATTGACTATAACTATCATTAATTGATTCTTGATCCACTGTTTCATCAAAATGAACAGCATAGTAGTATATATTATTAAAACTGTATAATAAATCTTCAAAGTCATCTACTGATTGATTGTTGTGGTGTGCATAATCAATCACTTCTTCTAAATCGTTAAATTTAACAATTACTGTACGTGTGCTTTGTTGTTTATGGTCATTATTATCTTGATTGTGGTTGCTTTCTTTTTGTTGTTGACGTTGTTCAAATAAATCTTCTAAACTATCATCTTGATCAAACGTCTGTGATAATAAATCGTTCACTTGATAATCAAGTTGTTCGTTATCACCATTCTCTGACATATTAATAAGGTCTTCATTTTTAGATTTAGATATCGTTACTTCAACACCTTTTTCAAAAGCATGTACTTGTATCCATAAAGGACCTTCAACTACAAAATCTTCTTCTTCGTTGATTTCTTCCATCATGTTCCAAAAGAACTCTTCACCACGCTTACGATTTGTCCACAAATCCTCACGTTTAAAACCTCTAGCCTCTATATCACTATATGTTATAAATAATTTAACAGTAGTATCGTCAACACGCTCTATTCTCATATCATCTCACTCCTTACAGTCGATGAATAGTAATCATTATTGTATTAGAACGTAGTAATAATTACAATTGATTTGTTTCATTAATTTTTACTATTTCCTAATTGGTCTCTTATATTAACACATACCCTAACATAAGCCAAAAAAACAGCACTAATTACCAAGTGTTGTTTCACTTTTATCATTCTTCAATCAAATGGCTCATTGTTTTTAAAAGTCTTGAACTATAAAATAATCGGTTCATTTGACTTCACTCTGAGTCTATTTGTTATGCTAAATATAATAAAGCCACAAAGCAACATCATAAACATGCTACTTTATGGCCAATATTGTAAATTATGATTTGTTTTAGTCAACCATACGTTGCGCTTCTTGTAATTGGAACGTACGTACTTTTCTTGGTAAGAAACGTCTGATTTCGTCTTCGTTATAACCAACTTGTAAACGTTTTTCGTCTAAAATAATTGGACGACGTAATAAACCAGGATTATCTTGAATAATTGAATATAAATCTTGAAGCGGCAATGCGTCTATATCAACGTTTAGCTTTTGGTAAGTCTTAGAACGTGTAGATATAATTTCATCTGTTCCGTCTTCAGTCATTTTTAAAATTTGTTTGATTTCGTCAATTGTTAAGTGTTCTGAAAAAATGTTACGCTCCGTATACGGAATGTCATGTTCTTGTAACCATGCTTTCGCTTTACGGCAAGATGTGCAACTTGGTGAAGTAAATAATGTTACCATACATCTCACTCTCCTATTTTTCATGAATTTAAATTCATTAGATTTCAATATTTATATGATTAAGAAACTTTCAAGTAAACTTCGTCTTCCTTAACCTTACAATCAAAGTATACCCTTTCAACATTAAAATTAAATGAGAATTCTTTAATTTTTATCAAAAAATTTAAAATAAAAGCAATTCTCAATAAATTCGGATAGAAATATTGATATGTCTATAGTTTAACATAAATTACAAATGATTGAAATACTGTTATAATGTAGGTAATATGTATTAAATTAAATTTTAGAAGGTAGGCATCTAAAAATGGAAACATTATTTTCAGGTATCCAGCCCAGTGGTATTCCAACACTTGGTAATTACATTGGTGCATTGAAACAATTTGGTGAAGTCCAAGACGATTACAATTGTTTCTTCTGCATCGTGGATCAGCACGCAATTACTGTTCCACAAGATCGTTTGAAGTTACGTAAACAAACAAGACAGCTTGCGGCGATTTATTTAGCCTCTGGTATCGACCCAGAGAAATCCACATTATTCATACAATCAGAAGTACCAGCGCATATACAGGCGAGTTGGATGCTCACTTCGATCTCTTCTATTGGAGAATTGGAACGTATGACACAATTTAAAGATAAAGCTACTAAACAGACTGAAGGCGTTCCAGCAGGTTTACTTACATATCCACCGTTAATGGCCGCAGACATCATAATCTATAACACGAATATTGTCCCTGTGGGCGACGACCAAAAGCAACACATGGAATTAACAAGAAACTTAGTAGATAGATTTAATTCTCGTTTTAACGATATATTAATTAAACCCGAAATACGCATACCAAAAGTGGGTGGTCGTGTGATGAGTTTACAGGATCCAACTAGAAAAATGAGTAAAAGTGATGATAATCAAAAGAATTTCATTTCCTTACTTGACCAACCAAATACTGCTGCTAAAAAAATCAAAAGTGCAGTAACTGATTCAGATGGTATTATAAAATTTGATAGAGAGCACAAGCCAGGTATTTCTAATTTATTATCCATTTATTCTAGTTTAACGGATGAATCTCTAGAATCATTACAACTTAAATATAAAGACTCTAATTATGGTGTGTTTAAATCAGATTTAGCAGAAATCGTAAAAACATTCTTAACAGATTTTCAAGAAAAATATGAGTACTACTTTAATTCAGATGAATTAGATACTATTTTAGATAATGGTAGAGATAAAGCTCAAAAAGTTTCTTTCAAAACATTGAAGAAAATGGAAAAAGCTATGGGCTTAGGCCGTAAAAGATAATTATAACGGGCACATTCTATTTAATTAGAATATATTAAAATGCCAACAAAGTCAGTGACTTTGTTGGCATTTTTTGTGCTTGCTTTCCACAATTACAGTCTCAGCCCGTAGTCTTCAGCCAGTGCTTTAAATACATGTTTAACTAATTGAGCAAGAAATGTTTTCTCAATTTCATATAGTACTAACTAGTTTAGTTTAATATGAAAAATAAACAGCACACCAACCTTATGTTGATGTGCTGTTTGTAATATTTATTTTATTTTTCAACCTATACTAACTATTCTTTCTTTTCACCAGTTTCTCTATCAATACTCTTATCTATTCTCACATTTTTCAGAGATGTATCTCCTCCAATTTGGTGATAGATTAAGCCTTTAACTTGTGGATTTGTTAAGTGCGCTTCCCCTTTTTGATATATCGGTGCAACTGGTGCATCTTCCAACATCATTTCTTCTGCTTTCTTCATAGCGAGCATTACGTTCTTCCGGTTTTTTCAATAATTTGCCATTAGCATCTTCAATTAATTGATCATATTCTTTACTACCCCAACCAGTATTATTCTGAGCAAGCACCTGTTGTCATAATACTTAAGAATGTTAATGGGTCTGGATAGTCTGGTCCCCAACCAGATAATGAGGCTTCGTGTGTTTCAGAAGACTCTTGATTCAAACGTTGTTTAAATGGTAATTGTTTAATTTTCATTGTGACACCAGGCAACGTTTTTTCTACTTGAGCTTTGATATACTCAGCTGAAATTTTTGAACTTGGTGTATCTTCAGTATTCATCGTGAATGTCAGATCTTTGATACCTAAATCTTTTTTAGCTTTTTCATAATGTGCTTTAGCGACTTCTGGGTTATATGATAATGGCGAATCAATCGTTTCCGCAAAATCTTTACCATCAGGTGTTTCTGCTGTTAATTTAGATGTGAAACCGTCTGTTGCTTCCGAACCATCATTTTTAACAGCATCTACATAGCCTTCTTTATTAATTGCTTGTGAAATTGCTAGTCTCATATCTTTATTTTTAAATGCTTGGTACAGTTTTTTGATTTAATTTGATATAAAATGTACTTGCTAATAAACGTTTTTTCAAACCTGCATTATCTTCATATTTATCAACCTGATCCGCTGTAATAACAGTATCATCAACAGAGCCTGTATCATATAAAGACGCACCCGCTTGTTGGTCTTTTAATACTTTATAATTAACGCGATCTAAATGAACCGCTTCTTTATCCCAATAATCTTCGTTTTTTACAAGTTGAATTTTATCTTCAACCCTCCATTGATCTATCTTGAAAGGTCCATTAAACACTGTTTTATCAGCTGTAGTACCATATTGCTGACCATGTTTTTTCACAACTTTTTCATTTTGTGGCATAAATGTACCAAAAGCAAACATTTCATTAATATACGGGATTGGTTTATTTAATTCCACCTTCAACGTATGATCATCTAGTGCTTTTACACCTAATTCATCTACATCTTTTTTACCCATATTAATAGCTTCCGCATTTTTCAAATCGTACATAATATAGGCATACTCAGATGCTGTTTCAGGATTCACTACGCGCTTCCAGGCAAACTCGAAGTCATGCGCAGTAACTGGATCCCCATTCGACCATTTTGCGTCTTTACGTAATTCAATTGTTAAAGTTTTACCGCCATTACTTTCTTTAGGCAATGCTTTAGCCACACCTGGTTGCGCTTTATCATCTTTATCTAATGTATATAGACCTTCATAAATTTGGTTATACATATCAAATGACACTGTATCCGTTGCCAATGCTGAATCCAATGACGTAATATCTTGCGATAATACTTTTCTGAATACTTGTCCTTTATCTGAATATATACCTTCAGCACTACCACAACCTGCTAATACTACTGTCAGCGCAATAAGTATCGTAAATAACTTAATTTTTTTCATCGTAATCCCCCTTTCCCCTTTTATACAGACGTTTCATGTGTTTCAGATTGCAGTGCTTCCGCTTCTTCATCTGTTGTAAATACATAATGGTTTGGTCGTACTTCATGCAATGAACGTTTGTCATTGTTTTCTGCGTCTTCTTTAAAAACTGTTCTCTTTCTCACTCTTTCACTTTCAGGGTCTGGCTGAGGTACAGCAGAAAGTAAAGATTTGGTATAAGGATGCATAGGATGATGATAAATTTCATCAGCACTACCTAACTCAACGATTTTACCGAAATGCATCACTGCAATTCTGTCAGAAATGTATTTCACCATTGAAAGGTCATGGGCAATGAATAAGAATGTAATACCTCGCTCTTTCTGTAATTTTAATAACAAATTTACAACCTGTGCTTGGATAGAAACGTCTAATGCAGATATCGGTTCATCAGCGATAATAAACTCTGGCTGAACTGCTAATGCACGTGCAATACCAATACGTTGACGTTGTCCCCCAGAAAATTCATGCGGGTAACGGTTGGCATGCTCTTTACTTAAACCTACTGTTTCCAATAAGTCATAAACACGTTTCTTACGATCTTTAACACCGGAAGCAAGTTTATGTATATCAATACCTTCAGCTACGATATCCATAACTTTTAAACGTGGATTTAATGATGCATAGGGATCTTGGAAGATCATTTGTATTTTTTTATTAAATTTCAATGAGTCTTTACGATTTTTAATCTTTTGAATATCTACGCCTTCATATAGAATTTCTCCATCTGTAATATCATTCAATTTAATAATGGCTTTACCTGTAGTTGATTTACCACAGCCTGACTCTCCTACTAAGCCAAATGTTTCCCCTTTAAACACATCGAAAGAAATATTTTCGATGGCTCTAACTTCATTTCGCTTACCTTCATTAAAATATTGTTTTAAGTTTTTCACTTGTAATAGCACATCTTTATTATTCTCCATCGAACGACACCCTTTCTACTTGTTGAGGTTTATCGTAATTATTCGGCATTTTACGTAAACGCTTTTTCACCATTTCTGGTGGCTCGACATGAGGGGAACGTTCGTCCAACAACCACGATTTCACAAAATGTGTAGGCGATACTTGAAACCAAGGAGGTGGCGTCTTAAAATCTATATCTAATGCAAATTGACTACGCTCTGCAAAAGCATCTCCTTTAGGTGGATGTAATAAATCTGGCGGTGTTCCTGGAATAGCTAACAATTCTGTTTCTGAACCTGTAGTTAAATCTGGCATTGATGATAATAATCCCCAAGTGTATGGATGTTTAGGATCATAGAATATTTCATCTACATCTCCGGTCTCTACCATCTGACCACCATACATTACTGCGACACGATCTGCGATATTCGCAACCACACCTAAGTCATGTGTGATGAATATAATTGATGTACTAATTTTATCTTGGAGCTCTTTCATTAACTCTAAAATCTGTGCCCGCATCGTTACATCTAAAGCAGTTGTTGGTTCATCAGCAATTAATACTTTAGGTTCACATGCAAGTGCTGTTGCAATAACGATTCTTTGTCTTTGTCCACCTGAGAATTGGTGCGGATAAGCAGAGAAACGTTTTTCTGCATTGGGTAAACCTACTAAATTTAATATCTCTAAAGCACGTTTTTTCGCATCTGTTTTATTATAATTTCTATGCTTCATCAATGGTTCCATAACTTGTTTGCCAATCTTCATCGTTGGGTTTAAAGAAGTCATTGGATCTTGGAAAATCATAGATATATCTTTACCTCTAAGTTTAATTAATTCTTGTTCTGATTTCTTTGCTAAATCTTCACCTAAGAAATTAATTTCACCTTTTTTAATTCTCCCCGCATCACCTTGAAATAATTTAGTGATTGCTTTCGTTGTTACTGATTTCCCCGAACCAGATTCACCAACAATTGCTAGCGTTTCACCTTTATCGACAAAGAAATCAACACCTCTAACCGCTTGCACTTCCCGAGCGTCGATATCAAAGGAAACATGCAAATTATTCACTTCTAATACTCGTTCTGACATAAATGTTGCCCCCTTTTATTATCTGCGCATTTTAGGATCAAATGCATCGCGTAATCCATCACTAAATAAGTAGAAGAATAAAATTAATAAACTTAATACTACTGTTGGTATAAATAATTCATGCGGATGAATTAACAGCATTGCTCTACCTTCATTTACTAACGAACCTAATGACGTCTTAGGTGCTGGTACACCAATACCAATGAAACTTAAGAACGCTTCGAAGAATATGGCATTTGGCACTGTAAACATTGAAGTTACTACGATAACGCCAAGTGTATTAGGTAAAATATGTTTGAATATTAATTTTAATTTTGATGCACCTAATGTTGTAGATGCCAAGACAAATTCTTGTGTTTTTAACTTTAAGAATTCACCACGTACCACACGACTCATACCAATCCAGCCGGTAAGTGCCATGGCTAAAATGATGGTCCAAATAGATGGCTCGAAAATTAATACGAATAAGATAACCACAATCAGTGTAGGTATCGAAGCAACTACTTCTATAATACGCCGCATGACATTATCTATCCGTCCGCCAAAGAACCCTGATATTGCCCCGTACACAACACCTATAAATATATCGAGCAAAGCTGCTACTACACCTATAAATAAGGATACTTGCGCGCCTTGCCAAGTTCTTGACCATAAATCTCTACCTAACTGATCTGTACCAAACCAAAAGTTTTCTGTAACGCCTGCTTCTTTATAAGCATCGACACCTTTTGCGCCTTCACCATCAAATGGCAAGAATGGTATTTTATCTAGCACAGGTATTTTAGCTGGTAAGTTACGTCTATCTACATCTTGTTCAGCAAAATCGTGTGAACTTATTAAAGGCCCAATTAATGCGAGTAGTACGATAAGGATTAAACCAATCATCCCAACTACCGCTAGTTTATTTCGTTTCAATTGCGTCCATGCATCTTGCCAAAAGTTTTTACTTTCTCTTTGCATTTCCGGTTCTTTTTCAATGTCATTCTTGCTTCTAATAAAATCAGATGCTTGGTATACCTTCTGAAGTATGTGTCATAACTGCATTTGAATGATCATCTGTTAATTTTTCATCTCTTTTATCAGCCATTATTTTTTACCCCCTTGTACACGGATACGCGGATCAATTAAACCGTATAAAATATCTACAATGAAAATGGAGACAATAAACAATGTACTGAATAAAATTGTCGTCGCCATGATAACTGGGAAGTCATTCGTAGTGATTGATCTCACGAATTGGTCCCCTAACCCTGGCACACCGAAAATATTTTCAATTGTCAAAGTACCAGTTAAGATACTTGCTAACATCGGCACAATAATCGTAATAACCGGTATCAATGCATTCCGTAATGCATGTCCAAATAGTACTCTCATTGTTGAATTACCTTTTGCACGTGCTAACAAGATATAATCCGAACTTAAAACTTCTATCATCTCTGCTCTTATGTATCTTGCCACCGTTGCTAATACTGCTGCCGATAGTGCTAATGATGGCAGTATCGCGGTCGATATGCCTTCCCAACCCGCAACCGGTAACCACTGTAATCTAACTGCAAATACGTATTGTAGCAATACTGCTAAAACAAATGATGGTACTGATACTGCAATAACCGAAATGACGGTGGCTGTATAGTCGACCCAACTGTTTTGCCGTACTGCTGCTATAACCCCTAAAATCAACCCTAATATCACACCAATAACCATAGCTGTCAGTCCCATTTCAAGCGATGGTAATAATCTTGGTTTTATTAAGTCCCACACAGGTTGGTTATCATATTGGAATGAGTTACCAAAATCCCCTGTAACGACATTCTTTAAATAACTTGCATACTGTACTGGTACAGGTTCATTCAAACCATACTTTTCATTTAAAATTTGCTTCTGCTCTTCATTTAATTTTTCATCATTAAATGGTGAACCTGGCATAAGCTTCATTAAGAAAAATGTAATCGTAATGATTATGAATAATGATAAAATCATATATCCCAAACGCTTTAAAACATACTTAAGCATATTTTATCCCCCTTTAAATTCAGAATAAACATTCCCTTTAAAATATTCAGAATATTTATTAACATTATACTTTTCCTTTACGCGTAAAGCAATATTGTTTTGCTTTACATTATTAAAGAATTTTTAAACAATTTATTTTATAGTCTTATACAAGTGTTGATATAATTGAATTTATAGAAGTTTATATTCATTTTTTAGGTTTATTAAGTTACAATAAATTTATTGTATAATTGGAGGAGTTAATATGAAATACATAAGAAGTTTACTGATTTGGGTTATTTTTACACCTATACTCTCTTTATTAGTCTGGTTATTTACTTCACATACGTTAGTACTTTATATCAATACCTTTTTCTATATTTCCATTGCATTGGCTATCATCTTCTTTATCGTTATCGTTGTTCAAGAAGGTATTTTAGATCCTACAAGTTATGGTTTTAGAAGACTAAAATATCAACTTACTAACAAAAAACATAAAGACACACTCGAAAATGATGAGTTTTTCAAACCGACGCAAGCAAAAAAAGAAAATTATTTTGTTACGCCATGGGTTAAAATTGCATTTGTATGTAATTTATTTTATTTATTACTCTCTATCGGTATTTCTTTTGCAATATAAAAGACTGCATTAGATATTGTTCATTTTTCCACAATACTCTAATACAGTCTTTTTATTATCTTGTTTCTATATTGGGGTTAAAGAATAAAGCATAGTAAAGTAAAACAAAACCGATTAATACAACTACTGCAACATAGACTGACATCATCCATGGCAGTAAAAACGCACCCAAAATTAATCCGAATCTAGATAATACATTGGCACCATAATATGAGACCATACCAAATGTAGAATACGTACTGCGCTTGTCATCAGGTATCATTAAAAAGCGTTGCGCATTTTGAATTGGTGAATAAATTAATTCTCCTAACGTGGCAATGATTGCAAATAAACACAATATCCAAAACGCACTGGCTGACGTCAATACACTATAACCAACCGTATACAATACTATACCGATGATAAAGACCGCTCTTTTAGAAGTTTGCGCTATAAGTCGATTCACTGTAAAAGTTAACGTCGCTACCACGATCGTATTGATAATCATAATGACAGTAAACATCCTTACGCCATCTATGTAAAATCCTAAAAAATGAAAGGCTTCAAACTCATCTTTCAATCTTACTACGACATACGAATTTAAACTGAGTTCTGCCATAAAAACCAAGCATCATTCCTAAATTAAAAATCATATAGTATTTATCTTTTAGCACAACATGATAACTATTCACAAAATGTTTAAAGCGAGAGGTCAGTGGCTCTTTTTTATTATAAATTTGTTCTACATCATAATATTTTTCAAATAAATACCAACTCACTAACATAGCGAAGAAGAACATAATAAATAATAAATGCTTGTGACCTAAGTATAGTAATGCACCTAACATCATTCCTATCGCCGTACTAATATTAAACATCCAATAATTAACTTGATATACATATTCCCTTACCTCTTCGTATATCGCATCCATGATAGCCGCTTCAAAAATAGGTTGACTCGCCGCAAATAAAATTTCAAAAATAAATACAGTAGCACAAAAAATAATTAAACCGATACCGTCCATAGTTACAGTTATACTTAATATAATTAAGCATATAGCATATAAGAAATGTATATAATTAACGACTCTCTTCCTATTATAATTGTCTCCTAAGTATCCACCTAGAAAAGACACGAAAAAACTAACAACAATATTTGTCATTAAAAAGGCACCGGCAAAAACCGCATTTGTTTTGCTCGTTAGATATAAAGCCATAAAGGGTAAAATCGCTTGACTTGCTACATTCAAGATGAAATCCGCTATTAGTCTTGTTTTCAAAGTGATTGATAACGTCATAAATTTCTTCAAATCTCATCCCTCCTGACTCCGAAATTATTCCTATTATACATTAATTGTTTGTTGTGTACATACAATTTTCAAAATCAATATTTTTTCATCATAAAGTTAATAATGATAAATATGTATTCTAAGTGCAATTATCGGAAACATATTAATACTGAAAAAATAAAAACTAAACCTAAAAAAACAGCCAGAATTTTAAATTCCGACTGCTTTCATTAATTTATATATATCTTGGACATATTCATTTTAACTCGTTTAAAATGAAAGTTTATAGATTTAATCAGCAAACTTTTTCAATACGATTACGGCATTGTGTCCACCGAAACCTAAACTATTACTCATTGCATAATTAATTTCTAAGTCTTCCGCTTTGTTTGGTACAATATCAAGATCACATTCTGGATCTGGAGAATCTGCATGAATTGTTGGCGCTATGCGACTATCTCTAATAGAAAGTGCAGAGAATATCGCCTCTAATCCACCTGTCGCACCAAGTAAATGACCTGTCATAGATTTCGTTGAACTTATCTTTAATGATGCTGCAGCTTGTCCAAACGTATTTTTAATTGCTTGGATTTCTGTTAGATCTCCAACTGGTGTACTTGTACCATGTGCATTAAGATATTGCACTTCCTTAGCTTCTATACCAAGCATCATCTAAAGCAGCTTGCATTGCACGTGAACCACCTTCGCCCTCTGGTGAAGGTGCAGTAATATGATGTGCGTCGCCACTTGAACCATAACCTACAACTTCAGCATAGATTTCTGCGTCACGCGCTTGAGCTGACTCTAGAGATTCAAGAACTACGACACCAAGCACCTTCGCCCATAATAAAACCATCACGACCTTCTTGGAATGGTCTACAAGCTGTTTCTTTATCATCATTTGTAGATAAGGCACGACTTGCACTGAAACCTGCTAACGCCATATGCGTTATAGGTGCTTCAGCTCCGCCTGAAATCATTGCGTCTGCATCACCACGTTGTATAACTTTAAATGCTTCACCAATTGAATTCGTACCTGTCGCACATGCAGTCACTGTCGCACCATTAGGTCCTTTAGCACCTAAATCAATTGATACTTGTCCTGCTGCCATGTCTGGAATAAGCATTGGTACAAAGAAAGGACTCACGCGTCTAGGGCCACGGTTTAATAATTGGCTATGTGAAATTTCAAATGTTTCCATACCGCCAATACCAGACCCAATCCATACACCTATTCTATTAGCAGTTTCTTCGTTAATAACTAATTTAGCATCTTGTACTGCTTCTCTAGTCGCAACCACTGCGTACTGTGTAAATCGATCCATGCGTCGTGCTTCTTTTTTAGGCATATGGTCTTCTATATTAAAATCTTTTAGCTCACTCGCTAAATGAACATTATAATCTGTTGTATCTACACGTGTAATCGTATCAATACCACTTACACCGTTTAGAGCATTATTCCATGATGTTTTTGCATCATTACCAAGAGGTGATAATGCTCCAACTCCTGTAATTACAACACGTTGTTCTTTGGTCATATTTTATCCTCCTATTTTCCCCATCTTAAAGTTACAGCGCCCCATGTAAGACCGCCACCAAATCCTACTAATACTAGAACATCATCATCTTTAATCTTGCCATTTTCTAATTCTTGAGAAATGCTTAACGGTATTGAAGCCGCTGAAGTATTCCCATATTTATCTACTGAAACACTCATTTTTTCTTTTGGAATGCCTAAGCGTTCTCGCGCTGATTCCATAATTCTTATATTTGCTTGATGTGGTACAAACATGTCAACGTCTTCAGGAGTTAAATTTGCTTTGGCTACTGCATTGTTAGACGCTTCACCCATAATTCTTACAGCAAATTTAAATACCTCGCGTCCGTTCATGGATATTTTTCCATTTTCAGGATTTAAATATAGATACTTACCACCTGAACCATCTGAACCTAATTCATAGCTTAAAATACCACGTCCTTCAGATACTTCTCCAATTACAACTGCACCAAGCACCATCACCAAATAAAATTGCAGTTGAACGGTCTGTAAAATCAGTGATCTTAGATAATTTATCTGCACCAACAACAAGTATATTTTTATAGTCTCCTGATTGAACAAATTGCTTAGCATTTATCATGGCATACATAAACCCACTACATGCTCGCAAGTTGATCCATTGAAGCAACTTTGCCAACGCCTAATTTTTCTTGTAATATGTTAGCAACTGTAGGAAATGGAAAATCCCCAGTTGATGTTGCAACGATAATCATATCAATTTCTGATGCTTCGATATTCGCATCTTCTATCGCTTTTAAACTTGCATGATAAGCTAAATCTGAAGTTTCTTCATCTTCATCTGCCCATCTTCTTTCTTTAATGCCAGTCATTTGTGAAATCCATTTATCTGAAGTTTCTAAAAATGATTCAAAATAGGTATTGTCTACAACATTTTTAGGTGTGTATGCACCAAAACCTTTAATACCCACGTCCATGGTTGTACACCTTCTTATTTTTGATTTTAATTTTAATACCAGGTATTAATTTAACATAATACACATTTCAAATACAAGAACAACAGCTAACTTATAAGATGTTTTACAGATTAATTATAATTTAAACCTTCTATTATAACAATGTAAAACTATGAATCTAACTTTGCTACTATACAAATAGCGCTTTCTTATTTATAATGAACTTATATATATTATATTGGAGGCATTACATAATGAAATACCTCGCAACTTTATTTTGGTCTATTGTCTTATTGCAAATGATTAACTTTGTGCTTAATAGTTTAGCAGGTGGTGGCGAGCTTAACCTCATCACACCTATTGTAGGCGCGATATTTTTCACTATTATTATTGTTTTATTTGAAATGGTTATTAAAGGCAATAATGATGATACAAAGGAACAACATTAGAGCGCGTCTATAATTAGACTCGTATAAAATGCCAACAAAGTCAGAGACTTTGTTGGCATTTTTTGTGCACGCTTTCCACGGGCACAATCTCATCCTGTAGTCAGCAGTCGCATCAAATCACTGTCAGCTTTTAAATCTTGATTGCTAATTTCTTCATTCATCTCTAATTTGAGCTTAGGTAAAATCTCTGTTTGTATGAGTTCTTCATAAAGTGATTTCGACTTTTCAATCACATTTTTATACTTCTTATACATAAGACACCTCGTTTTAAAGTTATGTTAGAGTAACTTTATTATACGAAAGTGGCTTATTTTTTTGTATGAATTTATATAATTGTACCGATTTTAACATAGAAAAGCGAGCAATCCATTAGAAACTGAACTGCACCCAGTCAAGTAGACAAGTAAATAATTAAATTTTAGGTTGATCTCGTATTAAGCGAGATCAGCCATTTTTAATGTGATGCGCTCATTATTAAAAAAATGAATATAATCATCTATAATAATTTTAGCTCTTTCTATATTCTCAAATAAATAATGTTTATTTCCTCTATAAATCTCACTTTTAATAATCCCCCAAACACTTTCCATTGGTCCATTATCTATACATCTACTAACACGCGACATACTTTGAATTACGCCAAAGCGATTTAATTTATCTCTAAATCGCCTAGATGTGTATTGGTACCCTCGTTCACTATGCAAAAGAATACCTTCGGTAGAGTCCATATTACATACTGCTTTATCAAAAGTGTTAAATACGAGTTGATTATTATTTGAAGCACTTGTTTCATAACTAACTATTTTATTTGTACCTAAATCATAAATAGCACTTAAATATACTTTGTTTCCAGCTTTAAGTCGAAACTCAGTTACATCAGTTAACCATTTAACGTTAGGTTTATCTTCTTGAAATTCACGATTCAATATATTTTCAGCTGTGATTTGAGGCGTTGAACGTTTATATGGTGTTCTCTTACGACGTATGACAGCAGTTAGCCTCAGTTTTTTCATTAATCGATAAATACGCTTCTGATTCACTTTTTTACCTAATTTAATTCGAATATAAATGTAAATACGTCTGTAACCATAAATGCCTTTATATTTATCATATATTTCTTGTATGTCTTCCATTAAAGATTCGTTTTCTACATCTCTTTGTGTAGGTACGCGATGAATCCATTTATAATAACTGGATCTTGAAATTCCAAGCGTTTGGCATAGTTGTTGAACAGGATATTCTTCTTTTAGCGTTTGGATCGTTTCGTATGCCGTGATTTGTTTGATTTTTGATTCATCATCTCTCTTTCTATTTCTTGATATTTTTTTAAAACTTTATTTTCCATTTCTAAAATTTTATTACGTTCTTTTAATGCTTTAATTTCAGCTTCATTAACTTCTTCAGAAGTTAATATTGATTGAGGTTTACCTTTACCTCGACCATCGATTAGACCGTCGCCGCCATGCTCTTTATATTTTTGTATCCATTGGTACACTTGACCGTAAGTAACATTAAATCTTTGGGCTATTTCTTTGTAACTTAATTCATTATCCAGATAAAATTTAACGATATTTAATTTTTCTTCATAAGTCGTTTTTTTCGCTTTCATTATATACACCTCAGATATTGAAGAATAATTTTGGTTCTCTTTATCCTCAGTATAACGTTTTGTCCAATTAATTATAGTCTTATGTGATGGCACGTTGTATTTAATCGCTAAATCTCGATAAGATAACTCACTATGAAAATATTCATCAACAACGTTCATTTTAAATTCTTTTGAATAACTATTGTTATTTGATTTTGGAATCAACGATTCCATACCTTTATCTAAATATTGATAGTATTTATCTCTTAATATACCTGTATGAATATCTAGGTTTAATTCATCTACAATATTCGCAAAACTCATGCCTTCTTCATATTTGTCAAAGGCAATAAGAAGTGAATTTAAATCTACTTTAAGTTTTTGAGACACAAAAAAACTCCCTTCAAAGTTTTTACTTTTTAAGTGTCTACTTTGAAGGGAGCATATCAAACTAATAGATTGCTCGCTTTTAATTTGAGAATGGGATATTTATGTCTCAGACTCTTATCTACGTGCTACACCATTCCTGTTATTGGGTTCGTATTATTATTTTAAGGTGACGCTCTATTTAAATGTTTTACTTATCAGAAGCTTGTTAATTAAAATTATACTTATTCCGTGTCTGGTTTAATTTCTTCAAATGTCAAACCATCATCCGATAAGTCTATGTTTACTTTCGTGCCTTCTGTTAAGTTTTCTTTAATCATTTTACGTGCCAATGGTGTTTCAATTTGTCTTTGAACAAAACGTTTCAATGGTCGAGCACCAAATTGTGGTTCATACGCTTCTTCACCTAGCCATGCTTTTGCTTTATCAGACACATCAATTGAGAGTCGTTGTGACATAAGTCTGATGTTCAATTGTGCTAATATTTTATCTACAATTAAACTCATATCTCCAATTGTTAATGGTTTAAAGAGTACAATATCATCCATACGATTGATAATTTCAGGTTTGAAGTATTGGTTTAAGCTATTCATCACAGCTTTTTCAGTTGCATCTGTGATGACACCTGCATCCTTAACGTTTTCTAATAGCACTTGAGAACCTATATTACTTGTCATAATAATAATTGTATTTTTAAAATCAACTTCTCGCCCTTTAGAATCCGTTAAACGACCTTCTTCTAATATTTGTAAAAGCACATTAAATACATCTGAATGCGCTTTTTCAATTTCATCTAACAATATCACTGAATATGGATTACGGCGAACAGCTTCTGTTAATTGTCCACCCTCATCATGACCTACATAGCCTGGAGGCGCACCAATTAAACGTGAAACTGAGTGTTTTTCCATATATTCACTCATATCAATACGAATCATATGTTTTTCAGAATCAAATAACGTTGATGCTAATGATTTAGCTAGTTCTGTTTTACCGACACCTGTTGGACCTAAGAATAAGAAACTACCGATAGGTCTATTTGGATCTTTAATACCTGCACGTGCTCTTACAACAGCATCTGCAACTAAATCTACTGCTTTATCTTGTCCTACTACACGTTCATGTAAAATATCGGATAGATTTAATAATTTTTCTCTTTCAGTTTCAACAAGTTTAGATACTGGTATACCCGTCCAAGAACTAACGATATCGCCAATTTCTTCATCTGTTACTATTTCACGAATAATGCGATCATTATCACCGTTTTGTTCGTTTTGGAATGCATCTTCAAGTTCACGTAATTCTTTTTCTAATTCTGGAATTTTACCATGTTGTAATTCTGCTGCTTTTTCTAAATCATAATTGTTTTCAGCATCTTCTAATGCTTTTCTACTTTCATCTAACTCTGTACGTTTTTCTTGTAGTTTTGCTATTTTACTTTTTTCTTCTTCAACACGAGATTGTATCGCATTTTGTTTTTCTTTTTCATTAGATAATTCTTGTTGCAATTCTTGTAAACGCTGTTTACTTAAATTGTCAGATTCATTTTTTAAGGCACTTTCTTCTATTTCTAATTGCATCACTCGTCTATTGACTTGATCTAGTTCAGTAGGATTAGAACCCATTTCAGTACGGATTGTTGCACAAGCTTGATCCACTAAATCAATCGCTTTATCAGGTAAGAAACGATCTGTGATATAGCGATCTGATAATTCTGCAGTTGCTACGATTGCTTTGTCTTGTATACGGACACCGTGATACACTTCGTAACGCTCTTTTAGTCCACGTAAAATTGAAATTGTGTCTTCTACATCAGGTTCAGATACATTTACTTTTTGGAAACGACGTTCTAAAGCCGAATCTTTTTCAATATATTCTCTGTATTCATTTAACGTTGTTGCACCAATACAATGTAATTCACCGCGTGCAAGCATAGGTTTCAACATATTACCAGCGTCCATAGCGCCTTCTGTTTTACCCGCACCAACAAGCATATGGATTTCATCAATAAATAATAAAATTCTGCCATCTGAATCTTTCACTTCTTTTAATACTGCTTTCAAACGTTCTTCAAATTCACCACGATATTTGGCACCTGCTACAAGTGCACTTAAATCTAATTCAAAAATCGTTTTATCTAGTAAAGATTCAGGCACATCTTTACGTACAATACGTTGGGCCAGACCTTCAACAATAGCTGTTTTACCAACACCAGGTTCACCAATCAATACTGGGTTGTTTTTTGTTTTTCTACTTAAAATTCTGACTGTATTTCTAATTTCTTCGTCACGACCAATGACTGGGTCCATATTACCTTTACGTACTTCTTCAACTAAATCGCGACCATATTTTTCTAATGCTTCATAATTTGATTCTGGATTTTGTGACGTCACGTGATTACCCCCTCTTATTTTTTTAATAATTTCTTCGATGACCTCTTTTTTGTTACCGATAAACTGTTTTGTTGTTTCATCAATTTCCATGGCAGAAAGTATAAGATGTTCCATAGATATATATTCATCTTCATAGGACTTCATATAAGATTCTGCTTTATTTATAAGTTCATTTGCTTTAGGACTGATGTATTGCCCATATTGAATGTTTTCTCCTTGAACCGATGGATAACTTTTTAATTTTTCATTATATGCTTTAACAAGTTGTTCTGTATCAATATTTGCTCTTTCTAGAACACTTTTAAATAAGCTTTCATTTTCTTCAAGTGCTTGCTTTAAGCACAGCTTCAATTTCTATATTTTGATTCTCATTTTCTTTTGCCAATTCAACTGCTTTTTGTAAAGCACCTTGAACTGCATAGGTCATTTGATTAATATCCAAAATGATTCACCTCACCATTAAGAGTTTGATCAAAACAAATCAAGTTTGACTTTGACTTTCTTTGACCTTAATTTAATTATAGTCCTTTTCATTTAAATAATCAACAAATTAGTCTACATTTTAAAATTTATTTTATTCTTTTATAAGTCAGTGTATATCAGTGTTTTGCCCATTTTCTACTACGCTTAAACACTGTTTTTATACTTTTAAATGACATTGTAAAAATTGGATTAAAATATATACTCTGCTAGACTGCTTGTAACTTTACAATAAAGGATGTGTCCAAAATGACCGAAGAAATGAAAACGCCTGTGCCACCTTTCAATGCGCAGACCGCCTTACAAAAAGTGAAAATGGCAGAAACTGCATGGAATACTAGAAATCCAGAACAAGTGTGCTTAGCATATACAGAAGACTCAGTTTGGAGAAATCGTAGTGAATTTTTCGAAGGTCGTGAGCAAATAAAAGCATTTCTTTATAGAAAATGGGATAAAGAACTAGATTATAAATTAATGAAAGCATTGTGGTGCTATACTGACAATCGTATATCTGTTAGATTTGAATACGAATGGCGAGATGCAAGTACAAATCAGTGGATGCGTACACATGGTAATGAACATTGGAAATTTAATGCCAATGGCCTCATGACAAGACGTGATATGAGTGCGAATGACTACCCTATTCATAAAGAAGATAAAAAATATTAAAGAATAAAGGTGCAATTAATCATATTGCTACTTTACGACCACTCTTGACTAGTAAATACAGCAATAGACAAAGACTACAGTTTGAAGCTATTGCCTTGGAAAACATGCATAAAAATGTCGACAAAGCATAAGAATTTGTTGATATTCTGAACGTCCTCAAAAATTGGGGGCGTTTTTATATACTTTTAATCACAAACTTTCACATATTACTTTCTACATTATGCATAATTTTTTAGATAGTATATGTTTTAATATTTCATCAGTCATAGCTTCAATACCTGACTTTTCTAAATGAATACCATTTGGTGCAAAGTATTCAGAGTGACCCTCAAAACGTTTGTACCAATCGATGAGCGTGACATTATCATGCTTTTCAGCCGCATTATTCATCGACACATTAACGTGTCTCTCATACTTTCTTAGTACACGCGTGTTTTTCAAATAAACTTTAGCGCTACTAAAATTACCAATTAATTCATCTAATTGTTCTTCAGATGGTATGGTATGTACTAAATTTTTCTCAATTTTTACTGTATTAAAAGTTGTTTTTTATTAGAATCTGTATTTTTACCTCAATGTTCAAAGGTTCCTACAAAAACGAATAGCGTTGGAATCAAAATAATAATCAATATTACAGTTCTAATAAATATACCCTTGTTAAGCTTATTTAACGTAAATATTTTGAAACCATTCTTTCTAAACGGTGTCTTAATATAACGATAAGATAATTCTGCGTAGCAACCTATTACCACAACACTTTTAATGAATTGAACAATATAAAAATAAATACCTTAAATTGCTCAAAGTTTTCAAACAAAAAAACTAGCCTAAGTGAAAGTACATTTAAAAACGTACTTACTAGACTAGTTTTCATTCTAAATATTAAAGCTTAGCTTACACCTAAAGCAATTTTAGCGTAACGAGACATCTTATCTTTGCCCCATGGTGGACTCCAAACGATATTAATCTCTGTATCCTTAACTTCCGGAACTTCAGCTAATACTTCTTTCACTTGATTCATAATCTGCGGCCCCATTGGACAACCCATAGAAGTCAGTGTCATATCTACTGTGCATAAGCCTTCATCATCAACATTCACATTATATATTAAGCCTAAGTTCACAATATCAATTCCTAACTCAGGGTCAATTACCATTTCTAAAGCACCTAATATGCTATCTTTTAAATCTTCCTCCATAAATTTCACCTCTTCGTATTTAATCTTATTAACAATATATCAAATATCTTACAAAACGCCAATAAAATGCTATGATATTCATACATCAATTATCAAAGATTAAGGAGATTTACATGAAACCTTATTTAATTTGTCTAGATTTAGACGGAACACTTTTGAACGATGAAAAAGTGATCACACCATATACCAAAGAAGTACTAACAACTTTACAAAATCAAGGTCACAAATTAATGATTGCTACTGGTCGACCTTACAGAGCAAGCCAAATTTATTATCATGAACTTAATATGAATACACCTGTCGTTAACTTTAATGGCGCATTTGTACATCATCCAAAAGATGATCAATTTGAAACAATGCATGAAAGATTAGATTTTGATTTAGCTCGAAATATTATTCAATCTTTAAATGATTTTGGCGTTACTAATATTATTGCGAAGTGAAAGATTATGTATTTCTTAATAGCTATGATCAAAAATTATTCGATGGTTTTTCCATGGGTACGCCAAAAATTGAAACAGGCGATTTACTTACTTGTTTAAATGAATCACCGACTTCAATTTTAGTAGAAGCAGAAGAATTTATGATCCCTAGAGTTAAACAAATGCTTACACGATTCTATGCAGAAAATATTGAACACCGTAGATGGGGTTCACCTTTCCCAGTTATAGAAATTGTAAAACAAGGTATCAACAAAGCACGCGGTATTGATTATGTTAAAACACATTTAGACATTGATAGAAATCATATTATCGCATTCGGCGATGAAGATAATGATTTAGAAATGATTAAATACGCAAAACATGGTATCGCAATGGAAAATGGCTTGGATGAGTTAAAACATATTGCAAATGAAATCACGCATTCAAATAATAATGATGGTATTGGTCGTTACTTAAATGATTACTTCCAATTAAACATTCCGTATGAAGTAACTGTAAAATCTTATATTTAATATGAGATTTACTCACTAGGAGGCAATTTATTATGAATAAAATCGTAGTCGTTGGTGCTGTTGCTTGGTGGTGCGACCGTTGCCGACCAAATAAGAAGATTGGATCAAGAAAGTGAAATCGTGGTCTTCGAAAAAGATCGTGATATGAGTTTTGCGAACTGTGCATTGCCCTATTATTTAGGAAATGTCGTAGCATCAAGAGATCAAATATTAGAAGCAACACCAGAATCATTTTACGATGCTAAACAAATTGTAGTGAAACCTTATCATGAAGTAACCTCAATCAATGATACTTCACAAACCATAACTGTTTACGATTACGTACAAGATAAAACCTTTGAAGAACGATATGACACATTAATTCTAAGCCCTGGTTGTAGCGCTAATACGTTAAACTTAAACAGCGATATGACATTCACTTTAAGAAATATGGAAGATACAGATGCAATTGAATCCTTTATAGAAGCAAACCAAGTAAAAAAAGCACTCGTAATCGGCGCTGGCTATATTGGTTTAGAAATTCTAGATAATTTATATGAAAGAGGTATCGCACCTACATTAGTCCATCGTTCAACACATCTCAATAAATTAATGGACGAAGACATGAATCAGCCAATTATCGATGAAATTGAGAAAAGACATATAGACTATCGTTTAAATGAACAAGTGTCCAAAGTCATTGGTAATGAAGTACACTTTGAGTCAGGTAAAGTCGAAGATTACGACCTTATAATAGAAGGTATCGGAGTCAAACCAAATTCAGCATTTATTGAGTCATCCAATGTCATTCTTGATGACAAAGGCTATGTGCCAGTGAATGATCAGTTTCAAACTAACATTCCTAACATCTATGCTTTAGGCGATATTATCACTTCACATTATCGCCATGTAGATTTAAATGCACATATCCCGTTAGCTTGGGGTGCTCATCGTGGTGCAAGTATCATTGCAGAACAATTAGCCGGTGACCCATCTATACAATTTAAAGGCTATTTAGGTTCAAATATTGTGAAATTTTTCGATTATACATTTGCAAGTGTCGGTGTATCTCCACAAGAACTTTCGAACTTCGACTATGGAACTGTTGAAGCCAAACAAGGAGAACATGCCGGTTATTATCCAGGTAATTCAAAGTTACATTTACGCATTCATTTTGACAAAACGAACCGACGTATTTTACGTGCGGTCGCTGTTGGAAAGAAAGGTGCAGACAAACGTATAGATGTGCTCTCTATGGCAATGATGCATAAATTAACTATAGACGAACTAACAGAATTTGAAGTTGCTTATGCCCCGCCCTATAGTAGACCTAAAGATATCATTAATATGATTGGTTACAAAGCGCGTAATAAATAGCACTAATGATTCAAACTAAAAAGGGATCTTCCAAAATTGGAAGATCCCTTTTTAATTGAACTTGATTTATGTTTTAAATTTTTTATAAACCAAATAGTTGCGTAATTGGTCCCCATGGCAAGATAACACCTAAAAGCATAGTAATTAAAATAACAATAATCGTTGTCCACAATAAACTATGACTTGATTGACCTTTTTTACGTTTTGCAAGTGACACTTCCATGAGTGCAACTACTGCTACGCCACCAATCATTTTCAATGTAAGTAACATATGCCCACCAGCGTTACCAGATGAAAATGCTTGAATCCACGTCCAAAAACCTGAAATTAAAACTAATACCATAAACACTCTTAAGAGCATATGAATCGGTTTAAAGTAAGGTGATGCGCCTTGTTTTACTGAAAAATTAAAATAAGCGACAAAGAACAAGATTATTAATAACACCCAACTTGCAATATGCATGTGTAACATAATATATAACCCCCACACAATTTTTACTTCAATAATATGTAAAACAGAAGTATGTTGCACCTTTTAATTAGTAAAATAAAAGGTGCCTTTCTTAATCATACTCAAAATAAGTATATTTTTCAAAAAAGAAATTCTGCACTACTTATTTTATTTGAATATGCCCATTATTGCAATGTTAATTCTATTTTTCGCATATTAAAACCGGGCATCACATACGTTAGCCCGGTTAATATATATCGTTTATTTTTCTGCGATAAAATTAGTCAGTGTACCAATGTTATCAATTGTAACTTTAACTTCATCACCTGGTTGTAAAAATTGCGGAGGATTCATTCCTGCGCCTACGCCAACAGGTGTGCCAGTTGCAATAATGTCACCTGGATGTAAAGCAACATATTTAGAAATTTCTTCAATTAATTCATCTATTTTAAGAATCATTGCACTCGTATTACCATCTTGACGAATATCATTGTTTACTTTTGTAACAATATTTACGTCTTCAGGTGTAGGTAATTCATCTTTAGTTACGATGTAAGGTCCAACTGGGCATCCGCCAGTTAAACTTTTAGATAAGAATGCTTGATCTTGTGCATCTTGAGCTTTACGGTCTGTAATATCATTAATAATTGTATAACCGTAAATGTAATCTAATGCTAAGCCTTTTGGTATTTTTTCACCAGATTTTCCAATAACAATACCTAATTCCCCTTCATAATCTAATTGATCTGTAATATCTTTATGATTAGGAATTGTACTATTATCTCCAGTTAATGAAGAAGCGGCTTTAGTAAATACGTACAAGCGTTGAACTTGGTGATTTAATTCGTTAGCATGATCTTGATAATTACGTCCAAAGGCAATGACATTATTAGTTGGTGTTACTGGTGGTAAAAATTCAATGTCAGCAAATTGTACTTTATAATCTTCGCCTTTACCACTATCCTCTGCGGCAACAACTGCTTTACGAACTTCTTCTTGAAAATCTACGACTTGGTTTTGTTGAAGGCCGTCTAATAACGTTTTAGGATGGAATGTGCCCTCAGAAAAATCTGCAAAAACTTTTTGTAAGTCCCACGCAGCTTCTTCACGTTTTACTTTCACACCATATGATGTCTGTCCTTCATGTCTGAATGATAGGAATTTCATTCAATATCAGCTCCTCATCTATATCTTATTACATATTATAACTATATTTACTACTAAATAACAAATAAATAACTAGAATTTTCAAAATTCTATTGTTTTGTCTCTAATGTGTCTTATTTTAAGTAAGTAATTTTTCGCCATAACCACTCGATGGGTCCATATTTAAAGAATTTCAAATAATAATAACAAGCTAAAAGTTGCAAACTATATACCACTACTACAATAATATAAGATTGATAGAGCGGTAACTTGTTGTATAAACTTAAGCCTACGTCATAATAAATGAATGTGAAAATGATACTTTGTGATATATAAACTGATAAACTGAGTTTTCCAGGATATTTAAAAATGTCTAGTACTTTCGCAGTTTTGGCATATTGACATAAACGAACAAAGATCAAAATGTATCCCATCGCAAGAATCGGACCGCCAACCATTGAACTTATGATTGAAAATGTATTGTTTGCATAATCTAAAGCAAATGGAAGTTTAATAAAATAACCGATAATAAATAAAGTACTGCCCCAAGTCATGGCACTGCGTGGGTTGTTTTGAATCTTAGTTATTAAACTTAATTTTTGTGCGGCAATACCTATAAGTATGTAAGGTAAAAGATCAAGATATGCGGCTCTTGTAACAATATCTATAACACTATATTTACTTTCCAATCCATTAACTTGTAAGAATTCAAAGTAATGACCGTTTTGTTTGATATCAACCAATTGTGCGAGTGACTTACCTGAATAATTACTCGCTTCATGTCGTCCTTTATTCCAGTACGCTAAAGAAATTGGAATCACCAATATGACAATTTTCATTATAAATAAACCAACAGCTGATTTAATTAAAGTCTTAGGTTTCAATTTGATAAATAACACTGCAATCATACCGGTAAAACCATAACCAAATAAAATATCTCCATTAAATAAAAAATAGCCATGTAGTACACCAAAAATAATTAAAACTACTAATCTTCGATATATAAAAGGATAATAAGACATCCCTCTACGTTTACTATTTTCATACATAATGGCTAATCCATATCCAAATAACATTGTAAATATTGGATAAAATGAACTGATAACGAAAAGTGTAACAACGCGGAATAGCCATTCATCGGCGCCGTGCAATACTCCAGGTAGATATGTTTCCTCATAAGGAAAACTAAAAACTAAAATATTCATTAATATGATGCCAAACAAACTAAAACCACGTAATGCATCTAATTCAAATAATCTGCGTTGCGGTGACACAATATAGCACCTCTTTTGGAAATTTAAGTATCAATTGTAAGTTGACCAAATTTAAAGAAATATAAATATCCTTTAACTTCGGTTTTTAATATTGTTTCTAGTGTGGTGCGGTAATATTCCATCTGTATCTTATAACGCTGTCTTAATTGAGCACCAATTTCTTCATCTGACATATTTCGACGTCTATTAAATGCGTCTGTCTTATAATCTACAAAATAATATTGATTATCTTTTAAAAATATAAGGTCTATCATACCTTGAATGATTGAAGCATCTTCGTCAACTGTTTTTAAATGATCCACATTGGATTGATTCACAACGAATGGTAATTCACGATATATTTCATCACTGGATGCAATGGTTGCATAGAGTTTACTATCAATAAAAGTGTAGATATCCTCATAGCGAATATCGTCTTTCGCATCTTCCGGTATGATATGTTTTTCAATCATGTGATCAATATGTGCATGTAATTCACTTTGTGATAGGCCGTCGCGTTTAAATGGTAGATGTTGCATCACTGTATGCATCAGTGTACCAACTTCATTTGCTTTCCTTTTAGAGCTATGACTTAAAAAGCCAGGTCTTTCATAAGACGATGTTCCTATACGATATTGTCTCACTCTATCATAATTTGTATCTGCTTGTTCCGTGTCTAATTGACGTTTTAATTCAGATACGGACTGCTTCGAAGGTTTATCGATAGCATCTTGATACGGATACGTATAGCTCAGCTGTTGATGAATTTGTGATTTAATTGCTTCATCATTCGTATTCATTGTCTCAATATCTTCTATCGTGCGACGTTCACTTTCTTCTACTACCGCTTCTGATGCAATATCTTGATAAAAATCTGTATTCAATTGAACATAGGGTTTCATCGTTGCATCGATGTCACCAATTGAGCGTTCAAAACGCAATTCAATCGGTAAAGCAGACGACTGATGTTTTGACAATATTGGGTAAATCATATCAATCGGTCTTTGCGCAGTTAGTCGATAACTTACAGGCAAATGGGTATCCGACACAGAAACTTGTTCAAACTGAGTTAATTCCTTCTCATCCTTAACACGTCCAATTAAAAATAATTGTTCTTTTGCACGTGTGAGCGCAACGTATATGAGTCTCATTTCTTCAGAGACCATTTCTTTTTCTGCAATGGCTTTATACGTAACGGATGATAGCGAAGGGTATGATAAGTTACTTTCCACATCGTAATAAGTCATTCCTAAACCATAAGTTTGATTTAAGATCACTGGTCTATGTAAATCATCTCTTCTGAACTTACGAGATAACCCAGAATATATTACAAATGGAAATTCTAACCCTTTACTACTATGAATCGTCATCATTCTAACCACATCATCATTTGGACCAATAACGTTTTCTTCTCCAAAATCTTTACCACGTTCTATTAATTCATCTATAAAACGTATAAATTGATATAAACCACGGAAACTGGAATTCTCAAATTCTACTGCTTTATTAAATAACCCATATAAATTGGCGCGACGCCCTTTGCCTCCAACAATTCCACTAAAATATTGAATCACATAATGATCATTATAAAACTTATCAATCAGCTGATAAACTGGATGACTTTGGCTATAATGTTGATACATCTCTATATCTTTTAGAAACGCATTTAATTTTTTTACCAATTTTTTATTTGCAACATCATTTGCCATATAATTTTTAATTGATTGATAAAAATAATCATCATTAGGACTAAATACGCGAATATTTGATAATTCATCTTCAGTGAATTGATAAATCACAGAACGCATTAATCCTACTAAATAGATATCTTGTAATGGATTATCAACTGTTCTTAAAAATGATAATATCAACCGTATTTCTACTTGTTCAAAATACCCTTCCTTACTATTCACATGGAACGGTATATTGTGGTCTTTAAACGCCTGTTGAATCTTACGCGCCTGGCCATATGAACGTTCAAGTATCACGATGTCTTTATAGCTTGGTTTACGATATTGCTCTAATTTCATATCATATATTTCATGTTTAGCCATTATTTTTTCAACTTGCTGAACGATATACTCAGCTTCTTGTTCTGCACCGTTTAAATCAGACTCAGCATCTTCTACCAACATATTCATCTGAACATCATGAGGCTTATCATCGTAAGGGGCGCCATAATACAATTGTGCCGCATCGTCATATACAATTTCCCCTACTGCTTGATCCATCATATGTTTGAATAAATAATTAGTCGTTGTCAGTACTTCTTCTCTTGAACGGAAGTTTTGTGATAAATCAATTCTCATACCATTTTCTAAGCCATCTAATGAAAAACGATTATATTTTCCTATAAATAAACTTGGATCTGCCTGTCTAAATTTATAGATAGACTGTTTCACGTCACCGACCATGAATAAGTTGCCATCTGATTCATTACCTCGTTTAATACACGATAATATTTTCTCTTGAACTCTGTTCGTATCTTGATATTCGTCAACAAGAATTTCTTCAAATTGTTGGCGGTACATGTCCGCAATTTCTGAAGGCGTACCGTCATTATTCATTAATACACGCAACGCAAAATGTTCATAATCAGAAAAATCCAAGAGATTTCTACTTCTTTTTTCGAATTAAATTGCTTTATTACATCTGCTGTCACTTGTGTTAGATATGATACTCTCGGTGCTAAGCGTTGCATATCATGTTTCAATTCTTCAGCTTCACGTGAAAAATAATCTTCCTGAACTTTTGAGACCAATGCTTTATATTGATCATAGTGTTTTTTACCATCATCATATGCATCAAGCATCATCTCATTCGCTTCTTTAATCTTCTTGTTCTTAGCTGGAAAACGCGCTTCAAATTGGTGTTCAGCAATGACTTGCGTATTCAATTGACCGCCTTCCATCGCTTGATTTAAAAATTGTCGTTCCTTCTCTAATACAGCTACTTGTTTATCTACTTCTTCTAGCATCATGAATAAATCATAACTTTTATTCAACGCTTCTAATGCTGAATTCATAAAAATCATTGCTAAATCATTCAGTAATTGTAGTAAATCATCTTGTTGCTCCGCATCATAATAAGGGGTAGCTAAATTTTGCAACCAAGTTATGGGATTTGGATTCGCCACGCTAAAATAAAACATTTGTTTAATCGTATTTCGTAGTTGATCATCATTTCGATCAGATGATAACTGTTCTGTTAAATCTACGAAACTTGGATCTAACACATCATAATGACTTTCCAATACTTCATCAATCGTCTGTTCAAGCAGTAAAATATTTTCCGCTTCACTGCTTGTTCTAAAGTTAGGATCAATATCCAAAACATCGTAATGATGTTGTATTAATTTCAAACAAAAACTATGGAGTGTAGAAATTTGTGCTTGATGAATTTTGATACGCTGATTTTTCAAATGTGCATTATCAGGTGATGCTATGGATGCTTCTTGAATACGTTGATCTACACGATGTTTCATTTCACGTGCACTTGCGTTTGTAAAAGTCACTACAAGTAAGCGATCAACATCTATTTCATCTTTGATAATTCGCTGAATAATACGCTCAACTAAAACAGCTGTTTTTCCTGATCCTGCGAGCCGCGACTACAAGTACATCTTGTCCTTTGGCATAAATACTTTTCCATTGGTTATCAGTCCATCTTGTATCAGCTGGCTTTGCTGAGATTTGACTCATAATTCATCTTCCTCGCTTTCTAACTCGACATTTTGCACTGCTTCTAACGGATTAATCGACTCATCTACAGTACGATAACGTTTGCTATCAATCGCACCATCTACATGACATACAGATTTATAATTACAAAATTCACAAGGCAACGTTTGATTATATTTCATCGGTGCAACTTCTGTATGGCCATCCATAATACTGGATGCAGTTTCAATAAAGTTCTTTTTATTATGCTTTATTAATTTATAAATTGTTTCTTCATCAGCAACTTTACTGTTACTTTTAATTCCTCCGTCTTTTTTCAATCCAAGTGGTACAATATCAGAATTATAACTTGGTTCTAATCTTGTATCAAAAGCGTCTAATACAGAGTCATCACTATTTAATAACCCACTTAATTTAAATGAATTTATAAACTCTGTATCTCGTTTATCTTCGTTTAATTGGTTCCACGCCAATTTAATACGCGGTTCATGTACATGAAAATATAAAAGCCCTCCTGGTTTAGTCATCTCTGTTAAACCTAGACGTGATTTATTTTGTAACACGATATCCATATACGTCATCATCTGCATTTGCATACCATAATAAACTTTAGTTAAATCCAGTGTTCCACCATATTTTGAAGACTTATAATCAATAATATTCACAAAACTTTGGTTACCATGCTGATATGTATCAATACGGTCAATTTGTCCACGAATGTTGATTGGAACACCTTGTGTTGTCTTCAATGGCTCAGCTAACAATTCACTATTATCACGTGGCTTTCTTCTAAACCCTGCTTCAAAACGTTGTGGCGTGAATTTTGTATGACTGCCTTGATATTTGAGCGCAGTCAATGTTGTCTCAACTATAGCACCGATACGTTGTGATAAATAACGGTAGTAAGCCGTTGAATTCAACAAGTTAAATTGAACTTCAGGTAGTATTTCAGATAAAGCCTCTACTGTTAATTTATGAATTTGCTTCGTGTTTAAGTTTTTAAAATCACCATTCACTTTTTCTGAAATGAATTTCAACACTTGATGGAAAATATCGCCTAATTCAAAATTTTCAAGTTTGTATTTTGTACGTTCGTTAAGTCGTAAGCCATGTGATGCGAAATGTTTAAATGGACAGGCCTGATACCCTTCAAATCTGGATACACTTGCATTAATCGTCTTACCATATAAATCTGTAGACAATGATTCACTTAATTGTACTGTTTCATTATCATACGTTAATGCCGACAATAAATAACTCAAACCATCGTTTAAGTTATCATCGTCTCTCATCACTTGATATGTGTCTAACCATGTGTCAGCGACAATTTCATCATCTAACCATGCTTTTAATGATTCAAATAATGCAATTTTAGTTTGATGTGGATGTTCCATTAATGACAATGGGTTAGCTTGGTGTTGATGATGAATATTTTCAATGTCTAAATTTGTGTATAACTGTTGAATTTGATTTAAAAATGGGCTCGGTTCTTTTTCATCTCCACTTGTGCTCATCAAAGAATAAGAAAATGTTACAGCTGCACGGCTTCTTGTCATAGCAATGTAGCACACAAATGCTTCATCCATTTGTAATATATCTGCCGTTGGACTCAATTCTATCGTTGACTGTTCTTGGAAGTATTTCTTTTCATCGTCTGTAATCAAACTCGATGATGAAACGGTTTGTGGCATGACCCCATCATTTACACCGACAAGGTATACATGCACTTTGTTATCAACTTTAGCTAAATCCATTGTCCCTATGCTCACTTGATCAATCGTTTGTGGTATCATCACAAATTCTAATTGCTCTAATCCAATATCAAACAATTCTAAAAAACGTGTCTGAGTCATAGTCTGTTCGCCAAAAACAGTAACTAAATCGTCCAATGTTTGAATAAAACCATTCCATATCTGGTCAATTTCTTCTGCTTTTTTATGTTCACCCTCAACATCTAATGTGTCTCGCTCTGTCATCAATTGACTTGGTAAATCAAATGCTTCTATCGCTTCATAAAAAGCTGTCGCAAATTCAATTGCAGTTGTAGCAGTATTCATTTTTTCTTCAAACATCATCACTTTATCAATAACATCTGTTTTCATTTGAATTACACGTTCAAACGTTTCACGTTCTTCATCAGTTAATGGTTGGCGTTTTAAGCCCATTTTCCTAAATTGTTCAACATGGAAGTATTTTTCATCAATCCAACGTTTGCCATAGATACCCCGTTCAAGTACAAAGTTTTCTAAAATATCAATAAGATAATGACTATCTTTAAACTTTTTAGATAGTATATTTGTCTTAAATAGACGCATGAGTGGATCAAAATTCCAATTCGTTTGTATAACTTCAATGAGTGAGCGTATCATTTCCATAATAGGGTGATGCGTCATAGATTCTTTAATGTCTATATTGTATGGAATATCGTATTGCGGCAAAATCGATTCCATTAAATATGCATAAGATTCATCTCTATATAAAATTGCGATATCTTGAAAACGTCGACCTTGTTCGCGGTTTTCTCTCAATATACGACGCGCTACTTCATTAATTTCTTCACGCATTACAGAGGCCTCTAGAATTTCAATATTACCTTGTACCTGGATTGGCTCGAATTGCAATGCATTAAAGTTATGCTCTAAATGTGTTAAATCATTATTGTTAAAACGCTTTGTTTCGTTAAAATGTTTAGTATTCACCTTAATATTTAAGTCATTAGCGATGTCTTCAATATGCGTTAAAGATTCAGATGGTTTTCTAAATAAACTAAACGTATCTTTGTCTCCATCTGTAGTTAACACCACGGTAACCTTTTTCGCATAACTTACTAAGCTTCGAATAATTTGATATTCTAACGTCGAAAAGTTATGAAAACCATCGATATATATTTCAGCTCGCTTCAACCACTCAGATTGATCCATCATCGTTATAAAGCGTTGAAGAGAATCCTCAGTTGATACATATTCACCATTTATTCTATCTTCTAAATGTTTATAAATGAGCGCAATGTCCTGCAATTTATGTTTCGTGCGTGTTTGTAAGTGATTTGCAGCTATATATTCCTCTAATTGTTCTGGAGAAACTGCATATTTTTTAAAATCTTGTATTTGTTCATAAAGTTTTTCACTAAAACCATAGTATTTAACTTGAGAGCGATAAAGTTTCAACTCTGTTTGATGTTGTTGGATGATATCATAAATCATCATCTCTGTACCTGCTTTTGATAACTGTTGTTCCATCAAGCCACCGACTTCTTGAAACACGCGGTAACTCAAACGTTCAAAGTGTAGCACTTCTGTTCTAAGACTACCACTTAGTTCAGGATCGTTTACAAATGCTTGTTCGAGTTGAAAAGTATTTTGCGTAGGAGCAATTAATACAATGGGATCACCTAGTGGATCTTGTTTCATTTTACTTTTAATTTCTTCAATGATTTCATGTGACTTCCCTGTTCCTCGCTCTTCCAATATAAGCATTTAATTCCATGGCAAACTTCCACTCCTTTGATTCACATTTTAACATAGAAAAGCTTGTACATTGTGAATCTTTCACCTGATTTCTCCAACTCTGTTAAGTATGTGAACCAGTTGTTTATAAAAACAAAATGAACCTTCATATGTATTTTCAAATTCCCTAATCATCTCTGATTTAAATTACCACTACACCGATGAATGAAACTTATTTAATGTCATAGATTTTTATATAAAAAAAGTGCTAATCCATTAAATTAACAGATTAGCACTTTTTTATTATATTAGGTATCTATGCCTTAAATTCGGTTATTATTTATTTTGATCTGTATCAGGATCAAAACCAAATTTCATTTCATTAAGTGGCCAGAAACTAAATGATACTTTACCAACGACTTGATCTTCATCTATTAAACCAAATGAACGGCTATCTTTACTTACTTCACGATTATCACCGAGCACAAGTAGCTTGTCTTCAGGAATTTTATTTTTTCCATCTACTTGGTTTAAATCTTTTGTTTCAAAGCTACCTGTAATATATTCATATTGTTTATTTTTTTTGTTTGAATCTAAATATGGTTCTTCTACTTCTTTACCATTTACAAACAATTTATCTTTTTTATATTCAACGTTATCGCCTGAAGTACCGATAACGCGTTTAACATAGTCGCTTTCTTTATTTGCATGAAAGACAATGACGTTACCATTTTTTATATCGCCAAATTTATAACCAAACAAATTGACCATGACACGTTCGCCGTCTTTTAGCGTAGGATCCATGGAATCACCTTTAACAGTATATGGTTTTGCCACAAAATTTACAATTAGTAATACTAACGCTACTGCAACGACAATCGACACAATCCATTCCAATATCTCTTTTTTCAATTTTTACACCTCGTCTATTTAATTAAAGTTCACTGTGAATTTTTCAAATGGAAAATATCTCAAACTCACATTTCCAATAATATCTTCTTTCTGTATAAATCCAGTCGTTCTAGAATCTTGTTTATTTTCACGATTATCATTGAGTACAAAATAAGCATTCGGGGGAATGATATCTCCTTCAGATTGCTTAATATTTCTAAGTGATAAATCATTTATACTACTGCTCGCATAAGGCTCATCAACTGTCCTGTCATCTCTATATAACGTCCCGTTCTTATACGCAATAGATTGCCCAGGTTTGCCGATAATTCTACTAAATTGAATTTCATCGCCTTCACGATACATTATAATATCATTATTATCTAATAAGTTAAATGTAGTTTTAATCTTATTTACAATAATTCGATCATCTTGTTTAAGGTTTGGTGCCATCTTATCATCCTTTATGACAGCACCTGTAATTACAAACGCTTGTATCAATAGTACAATAATAATCGCAAATATTATGGAAATCAAATGTTTTAATATAAATCGCACGCTGTCACTCCTCTGAAGAATGCATAAAATGTTTCTCTATTTTTCGTCCTACAAACCATACTATTAAAATGACGATGATGATAGTTATCAATCTTATAGGACTTGTGAATAAGGTTGTAATATCATTCCCCAACCAACCTACAAGCCCAATCATAACGAATTTTGAAGCTATAAGAACGGTCAAATAGGCATGTGCTTTAATATGCGATAAACTTGCGACAATATTGACTAGTGCACTTGGTGTAAATGGAAAACACATTAAAATAAAAATTGGAAGGACACCTTTTCTATCAATGAAATGTATCAATCTCTGAACAGATGTACGTTGTTGTATTTTCTTCATATAACGTGTATGCGTAAGCCTTCTAAAAAATAGGAACACAATATAACTACCACCTACTGTGCCTATCCAAGCCAATAAAGTTCCGATGATAAAACCGTAAGCATTCACGTTAACAATGACAAATACAATGATTGGCAAAATAGGAATAAAGGCTTCAATAAATGGCAGTAAAAAACCTACAATATATCCTAAGTTTCCGAATAAATCAAACCAATATTGTACTTGTTCTTCTGTCATCTAACCCATCTCCATCATTTCTATTGATTATAATTATAAGTGTAACATCCTGTTTTTAAAACTATAAAGTACTAGATTTAATATAAATCAGTCTCAAGAACGAAAAAAGCATCATGTCAGAGACTTATAGTATTGATGACCATGATATGCTTGAAAAATTATAGCTAATTATTATACATTTTAGCGTTATAAATATAGAAAAGACCCATTCCAAATTTATCTTTGGAATGGGTCTTTCATTAAAGCATCGTTTTAATGCAATAATTTATTGTATTATAAACGTTTTTCTAATTCTGCTTTTTTATCTTCAAATCCAGGTTTACCTAATAAAGCAAACATATTTTGTTTGTATGCTTCAACGCCTGGTTGATTGAATGGATTCACGCCTAATTGGTAACCACTCATTGTACAAGCCAATTCGAAGAAGTATACGATATAACCAAATGTTTCTTCATCTAAACGAGGAATATCAACAACAATATTTGGAACGCCACCATCTGTATGCGCTAATAGTGTACCTTCAAAAGCTTTTGTATTCACTTCATCTATTGTTTTACCCGCTAAGTAATTTAATCCATCTAAATTATCATTATCTTCTTCTATAGTAATGTTTTGTTTTGGATTATTTACTTTTACTACTGTTTCAAATAAGAAACGACGTCCTTCTTGAACATATTGGCCAAGAGAATGTAAATCCGTTGTATAGTTTGCACTTGAAGGGTAAATACCTTTGAAGTCTTTACCTTCAGATTCGCCAAATAATTGTTTCCACCATTCATTGAAATATTGCATTGAAGGGTCGTAGTTGATTAACATTTCAGTGTCATAACCTTTTGCATATAAAACGTTACGGATTGTTGCATATTGATAAGCAATATTGTCTTCTATGTTTTCTGATGACAATTCTTTACGTGCTTTAGCCGCACCTTCCATCATTGCTTTAATATCAATTCCAGCAACCGCAATTGGTAATAAGCCCACTGCAGTTAATACTGAATAACGGCCACCAATATCATCAGGCACAACAAATGTTTCATAGCCTTCGTTTGTAGCTAATTCTTTTAATGCACCTTTTTCTTTATCTGTAGTTGCAAAAATACGTTTTTTCGCTTCATCTTTGCCATATTTATTTTCAAGTAATTGTTTAAACAATCTAAATGCAACTGCTGGTTCAGTTGTTGTACCAGATTTTGAAATTACATTGACTGAGAAATCTTTTCCATCTAAATAATCAATTAACTCTTGTGTATATGTTGAAGATAAATGATTACCTACAAAGACGATTTCTGGATACTCATCACTATTTCTAAATGAAGAAGTTAACATTTCAATAGCCGCACGTGCACCTAAATATGAACCGCCGATGCCAATTACTACAAATACATCTGTATTCTCTTTAACACGTTTAGAAGCTTCTAAAATACGTGAAAACTCTTCTTTATCATAATCAACAGGAAGGTCTATCCAACCTAAGAAATCACTACCAGCGCCTGTTCCTTCATGAATTGTTTTATGAATTGATTTAACGATATCTTTTTGTTGTTGTAGTTCGTGTTCTCCAAAAAATTCTAAAGTTTTACCATAATCTAATTGAATATGAGTCATTTGATATTGCCTCCAGTGTTTTTAGTTTCAATATAATATTACTAAGTTTATTTTGACTATTCAAACAACTAGCCTATAATCAGTCATAAATTATGACAATTTTGCTAATTATCTTTAGCGCTCCAATTTTTTTATTCATTATTATATACATATAGATAAAACCCTTTAATTAATGTTTTTCCAATATTCATAACATAAATGCTTCCTTTTATGAATAAGATCTTCTGAATGTTTTTGCATATTTATGTATAAAAGTGGTTTTATTTTCATTGGACATCTGCTATACTATTCAATATCAAATAAAAAAACAAATTTTAAAAATATCAATTAGAGGTGGAAATTATGAAAGAGAAAATAGTATTAGCATATTCAGGCGGTTTAGATACAAGTGTTGCAGTAAAATGGTTATTAGATAAAGGTTACGACGTTGTAGCTTGTTGTTTAGACGTAGGTGAAGGTAAGGATTTAGACATCGTTCATCAAAAAGCATTAGATATGGGTGCAAGTGAATGTCACATTATTGATGCTACTGAAGAATTCAGTCAAGATTTCGTATCATATGCAATTAAAGGTAATTTAATGTATGAAGGTACTTATCCATTAGTATCTGCATTATCAAGACCACTAATTTCAAAAAAATTAGTAGAAATTGCTAGCAAAACAAATGCAGTTGGTATTGCACATGGTTGTACTGGTAAAGGGAATGACCAAGTTCGTTTTGAAGTAGCAATTAAAGCTTTAGATCCAGAACTAAAAGTATTTGCTCCAGTTAGAGAATGGGCTTGGAGTCGTGAAGAAGAAATAGATTATGCAATTAAACATAATATTCCGGTACCAATTCAACATGATTCTCCTTATTCAATTGACCAAAACCTATGGGGTAGAAGTAACGAATGTGGTATCCTCGAGGATCCATACGCTACACCACCAGAAGATGCATATGACTTAACTAACGCATTAGAAAACACACCTGATGATTCAGATGAAATTGTACTTTCATTTGAGCAAGGTATCCCTACTGCTTTAGACGGTCAATCATATAAATTAAGTGAACTCATTTTATATTTAAATAAATTAGTCGGTAAACATGGTATTGGTAGAATTGACCATGTAGAAAATAGACTTGTAGGTATTAAATCAAGAGAAGTCTATGAAACACCTGCAGCAGAAGTAATTGTAAAAGCGCACAAAGCACTTGAAACAATTACCCTTACAAAAGATGTAGCACATTTCAAACCTGTAATCGAAAAACAATTCTCAGAACAAATTTATAATGGTTTATGGTTCTCTCCATTAACAGATAGCTTAAAAGTATTCGTCGATAGTACGCAACAATATGTTACAGGTGATGTACGTATTAAATTATACAAAGGTAATGCAATCGTTAATGGCAGAAAATCACCACATACACTATATAATGAAAAATTAGCTACTTATACAAAAGAAGACGCGTTTAATCAAGAATCAGCAGTTGGCTTCATCGATATCTTTGGCCTACCTACTAAAGTAAATTCTATGTTACATGGTGGATATAACGATGAGCAGTAAAGCTTGGGGTGGTAGATTTAGTGAACAACCAGAAGCATGGGTCGATGAATTCAATGCTTCTATCCACTTTGACAAAGCATTAATTGAATACGATGTCCAAGGTAGTATTGCCCACGCAACGATGTTAGCCAAACAAGGTATTATTTCTGATTCAGACTGCGAACAAATTATAGATGGTTTAAACGCTATTTTAGCTGATTATGAACAAGGTAATTTAAACTTAGATGTCTCTTTAGAAGATATTCACTTAAATATCGAGCATGAATTAATTAAACGTATCGGTGATGCGGGCGGTAGATTACACACTGGCCGTAGTAGAAATGATCAAGTTGCTACTGATATGCATTTATATACAAAAGAAGAAGTTAACTACTTAATTGAATCCATCACTGCTTTCCAACAAACAATTGTAAAAGTTGCCGAAGCACATGTCGATACCATCATGCCAGGTTATACGCATTTGCAAAGAGCACAACCAATATCGTTTGCACATCATATATTGACGTATTATTGGATGTTAGAAAGAGATAAATCACGTTTCCAAGATAGCTTGAAGCGTATCGATATCTCCCCTCTTGGTGCAGTTGCATTAAGTGGCACGACTTATCCTATTGATCGTCATGAAACGCAAGCTTTATTAAACTTTAGCGCACTTTATGAAAATAGTATGGATGCTGTAAGTGATAGAGATTACATTGTTGAAACGTTACACAACATTTCATTAACTATGGTTCACCTTTCTCGTTTTGCTGAAGAAATCATTTTTTGGTCATCAGCAGAAGCAAATTTCATAACTTTATCTGACGCATTTTCAACTGGTTCTTCCATCATGCCGCAGAAGAAAAATCCTGATATGGCAGAATTAATTAGAGGTAAAGTTGGACGTACGACAGGTAATCTTATGAGCATGCTTATGACACTTAAAGGTTTACCGTTAGCATACAATAAAGATATGCAAGAAGATAAAGAAGGACTCTTTGATGCTGTGCATACACTTAAAGGTTCCCTACGTATCTTCGAAGGCATGATCGATACAATGACGGTGAATGTGGATCACTTACAAGAAACTGTCTACAATGATTTCTCAAATGCAACAGAACTTGCAGATTACTTAGTCAACAAAGGTGTGCCTTTTAGAAATGCACATGAAATCGTTGGTAAAATTGTGCTTTGGTCTATACAACATAACGTTTATTTATTAGACGTTCCGTTAGAAGAATATCAAAACGCACATGCCAGTATCGAAGCGGATATTTATGATTACTTAAAACCTGAAAACTGTGTAAGTCGTAGAATCAGTTATGGTTCAACGGGACAAGAAGCAGTAAAACAACAAATCAATATAATAAAGCAACAACATTAACAAAAAGAACTGGAAATCGTGCTTAAATAAGCGGTTTTCCAGTTCTTTTTTATTACATATTTTTAAGTCGTTATAAACACCGGTGTAGTGCTCTATGACGCAATGACAGTATTACTAGTTAATAACATTCTAATAAGGAGAAACGCTTCTGAGAAACAACTTGTATAAGCTCTACAAGGTACAGTAACATGCTTCTATTTGTAATTTTTTATTATAAATTGTAATTATACGTTAAACATTATTTAGTTTGAATAAATATGTTGTAAATCCTATTCTTATTTCTGATTTTATTTTGTACTATGAGATTACAGTTCAGATTAAGGAGTGACAACATTATGAAACACGTCAGTAAATTTATCATTTCAAGTATTGCGGTAACATCATTATTGAGTCTTGGTGCATCTCCAGACATTCAAGCCAGTGGTAAAGGCAGCCAGATGGAAAATCAGAATGCTTCTCATTCACAACAAAGCCCTCAATCAAACGGTATAAATAATAAGCAGAACGAATTACATAATTTAACAGGTGAAAAATTCACAACAATCGCTCACAGAGGCGCAAGTGGTTATGCACCAGAGCATACACTAGCGAGCTTATGATAAGAGCCATAATGCTATAGGCGCATCATATATAGAAATTGATTTACAAATGACTAAAGATGGTCACCTCGTCGCAATGCACGATGAAACTGTTGATAGAACTACAAATGGTACAGGTAGAGTCGATCAATATACACTTGAAGAACTGAAAAAATTAGATGCGAGGCAGTAAATTTAATGCGACAAATCCTCAATATGCAAATTCAAATTATGAAGGTGTCCAAGTGCCGACATTAGATGAGATTTTCCAACGCTATGGTTCAGATGCCAATTATTATATTGAAACTAAATCGCCCGATGTTTACCCTGGCATGGAGGAAAAACTTCTAGACACATTAAATAAACACAATTTACTTAATAGTGAATCCCTTGAAAATGGACATGTTATGCTTCAATCCTTTTCACAAGAAAGCTTATTAAAGCTACAAAACCTAAACCCTAATATCCCTCTTGTACGTTTATTAGATAAGGGTGAATTACCTAGTATGACACAACAAGACTTTAATGCGATCAAACAGTATGCAGTTGGTGTAGGTCCCGAACATACAGATTTAACAAAACAAAATGTGCATAACCTCAAAAAAGCAGGTCTTTTAGTGCATCCGTTTACTGTTAATGAAAAAGCAGATATGCAACGACTAAATGATTATGGCGTACATGGCGTCTTTACAAATTATCCTGATTTATATAAGCAAGTAATTAATGAAAATGAAGCACAAGTAAAATAAAACTTTTTATTAACAATAACAAATGCCTATATTAACAACCATAATAAAAACCATCCTGTAAAATGTTATGTTATTTACTATAGTGATGAATTAGTTTATTATTGATAATAGCTATCAATAGGAGTGTTTTTTTGAAATATTTTTTAATTATTATTGGTGTGTTATTTACAGTCATTGGTTTTGTCGGCGTTTTATTACCATTATTACCAACTACACCATTTTTATTAGTTGCAGTACTTTGTTTTTCTAAAAGCTCTGATAAATTTGAAAAATGGTTAGTACAAACAAAAGTTTATGTGAATTATGTTGAAAGTTTTAAAGAAAACAAAGGCTATACTTTGAAGGATAAGTTCAAACTTTTGTTGAGCCTTTATATAGTTATCGGCTTTTCAATTTTCATGATAGACCACCCTTATATAAGATTGGGTTTGTTAATAATGGTAACGTTGCAGACGATAGTTTTATTTACTTTTGTGAAAACATTACCAGCAAATTTTTATGACAAAGAATAATTTGCTTGGTAAAAATATCAGTGTTGAAGAAAATATCATTATATAATAACCATCCCATTACTGGATATATGGTTTAACTATTGAATTTATTAAAATCATTTACTTAAAAAGTTAGTTTTTAAATTAACTTTTTAGTGTGTGCCGACGAAGCCTGTGACTTTGTTGGCATTTTTTTGTGTACGCTTTTCCTGTGTAGGACATCCTCAACCTGTGGTATTCGGCTAGTGCTTTATTAACGAGTAAGGAACCTGTACAATAAACTGCCCTTTCTCAAAAGAAAATAAATTAATATATGTACTGTATCAACAAATAGAGATACCCTGAATTTTCAAAAAGAATTAAGTAATAATTTTCATAGATATAGAGTGTTTCGAGGATATAATATCTATAAAAAAACAAATCAAAAGCTTTTCTAGCAATTGATTTGTCTGTTTTTTAAAACATTAGTTTAAAATCTAAGTTTTTTATTTGTGAGCTTCGGTAACTATAATCTTCTGAAAAATTTAGTTTTTAATTGTTATATTCAGATTTAAGCAAGCTAAATACATAACTATCAACGAATTTTCCATTCAATTTTTCATCTTCTCTTAAAATGCCTTCTTGTTTAAACCCTAATTTCCGAGGAATTTTTTGACTTTTAATATTTTTAGTCGCTGTTTGTATTTCAATTCTGTTCAAATTTATTTCATTGAAACAGTAATCAATTAAAAATTTTGTGCATTTTGTCATTATTCCTAAATTTTCGTAATTTTGATCAATATAATAGCCTATAGATGTTTTTTCATTCAACCAATTTATATAATGTAATCCGATGACACCAATCAATTGTTCGTTGTACCAAATGCCACAGTGAAACCCATCATTTTCTATAAACTGATTTAACCCAGATTTTATAAATTGCTTAGTATCTTCACTCGTTTTCGTGAATTTTACAAAGGGAAGCCATTCATTTAGATAGTCTCTTGAATTATCAACTATATTAAAAAGTGCTTGAGTATCTCTTTCTTCTAAAATTTTAAGGCTTAAATTGTCATTAATCTTTGTTTTAAACATAGAATCCCTCCTTTTAAAATCATATAAGTGTGTTTATGTTTTGATATTTTATTTAGGTGTAAAACAAATAATAAATGTATTTTCCTTTTCATTTATTATAGATTACTCAAATATCCTTTCTATTTATAATCAGAATAATCGAAGATATAAATAGTAGTGTTGCGACTAAGATAAATGTGAATCTCACACCAAATAAGTCGGTCAAATTACCTAAAATCAGAGAGGAAACCCCGAAAATTGCAGTTATTAAAGCGTCTTTTGCTGAGTAAATATTAGGTAAAAGTCTATGAACCACACTCTTCTGTATCAAGGTCTCTTGAGCAACATCCTTAATTTGATTTACCAAACCAAATAATAAGGATAATACTAATGCCATCCACGGAGTTGACGTTAAACCAAACATTAGAGTTGTTAAACTAGCTAAGAAAGCTCCAACTAAAATAACTTTACTGGAAAGTCGATCTACTAAATGTGACCATTTCAAACTTAAAAATCCACCTATCATTAATCCAGAGAAGAAAGTCGCGTTTATATACCCCCACCATTGTTCTCCAGTTTGCAGAGCTTGATCTACATACACGTACATAATTGCGACTACCCATACCACATTTGCAATAGATTCAAAAAATTCTACAATACTAATAGTACGTAAAGTGGGTGTTTGCCAAATAGTTACCCATCCTTTTTTTAATACTTCCCAATTTGATAGTTTTATTGATTGTTCATCGCTCACTATATTTTTATCAATACTAGGAATTAAAAACATCATAAAAGTTGATGTTACAAACAAGAAAAATGTAAACCAAAGAACGTTTACTCCCCCTATAATAGCAACAAGCATTCCTCCAACTGCCCATCCTCCTAAACGAATTGTTTGATCAAGAATAGCAAGAAAACTATTAGCTTTCACCAGAGCATTTTGTTCGACTAATATTGGAATAAAAGCATTTCTCGCTGGATTTGCCCATCCGTCTAAAAAGGAAATGGTAATTACAAAGAAAAAAATTAAAAAAGATGTGTTAAAAGAAGAAAAAACTTCTATATAACCTATAAGTATAATTGTAGCTATTGTTTTACCCAATTGGGAATAAGCTAAAAGTACCTTCAACCTGACTCGTTCAATAATTAAAGGAGCGACGATGCCACTTACAAACCTTGATGCCGTTATAAAAAAAGGTACAAAAGCCATATAAGTTACAGAGCCTGTTAATTCGTATATTATTGCTATTAAACCCACCATATAAAAAACGTCTCCGCTATTTGCGAGAGATTGACCAATCCATAAAAAACGAAACGATGATTTATTCATCAGATATTACTCCTTGAATTAATTTATTATTTAATTTTTGTTTTAAATTAAAGATAATCTTACATCGGCTCGTCATCCTTTTCTTTATATGGTTTATAAGGTGGAGTTTATTATTTAGCGATTAATATTCTTTTTTACAATAGCATAACTAAAAAAGTTAGACAAGTCTGATAATTCAGAAAATAAATACCATAGCGCTATAAATTAAATCAATATTAATAACAACTATAAGCTTAATATATATTCCATGTGTAACATACAAAAAACTTCAAGGTTTTCACTTTTTAAATGTCTACTTTGAAGAGAATATAAAGTACAATAAGTGATTATTCATTAACCGAAAGATGAGTAAAGTTTCTACTAGTACTCACAGCCTTAGAAAATGGGCAATCGAATATCAAGAAATAGATTATTAAATCATATATACTAACCAAAAAATGTCGACAAACTCATAAGACTCTGTCGACATTTCAAAAGGAAGTTTCTCTTAAAAAATAACTTGTAATAAATAGAAAGTACCCACTATTAAAAATTAATAGTGGGTACTTTTTATTGTATCTAAATCAATAACTATTCAAACCATTTATACTCTATTCTACGTTTTATGCCCAACCACGGTAACGTGCTGCCTCTGCAGTACGTTTAATACCAACGATAAACGCAGCTAAACGCATATCAATTTTTCTATTTTGTGATAATTCATAAATTGTATCAAAAGCAGTTATAAGTTTTTCACGTAATTTAGTGTTTACTTCTTCTTCTGTCCAATAATAACCTTGATTATTTTGTACCCATTCGAAGTATGAAACAGTTACGCCACCAACACTTGCTAATACATCAGGAACAAGTAGAATGCCACGTTCAGTTAAGATACGTGTTGTCTGCTGGTGTAGTTGGACCATTAGCAGCCTCAACCACGATATCAGCTTTAATATCTGCCGCATTATCTTCAGTAATTTGATTTGTAATTGCTGCCGGAATCAGCACATCACAATCAAGTTCGAACAATTCTTTATTTGAAATTGTTTCTTCAAATAAATTAGTTACTGTTCCAAAACTATCTCTTCTGTCTAATAGATAGTCAATATCTAAACCTTCTGGATCATGTAATGCACCATAAGCGTCTGAGATACCAACAATTTTCGCACCCATGTCGTACAAGAATTTCGCTAAGAAACTACCTGCGTTACCGAAACCTTGAATTACCATACGTGCACCTTTTAAATCTAGTCCTCTTCTTTGTGCAGCTTGTTCAATAGCAATTACTACACCTAAAGCTGTTGAACGATCACGGCCTTGTGAACCGCCTAAAACAATTGGTTTACCAGTAATGAAACCTGGTGAATTGAATTTGTCTAATGAACTATATTCATCCATCATCCATGCCATAATTTGAGAGTTTGTAAATACGTCTGGTGCTGGAATATCTTTAGTTGGTCCAACGAATTGAGAAATTGAGCGCACATACCCACGAGATAGACGTTCTACTTCATGAATGCTCATTTGTCTTGGATCACAAATGATTCCACCTTTACCTCCGCCGTACGGTAAATCCACTATGCCACATTTCAATGTCATCCACATTGATAGGGCCTTAACTTCTTCTTCATCAACATCTGGATGGAAACGAACTCCACCTTTTGTTGGTCCAACAGCATCATTATGCTGTGCACGATAACCAGTAAATGTTTTAACAGTACCATCATCCATACGGACAGGAATTCGAACTTCAAGGAATCTTAAAGGTTCCTTTACTAAATCATACATACCATCGTCAAATCCCAGTTTATGCAATGCTTCTTTAATAATTTGTTGCGTAGAAGTAACTAAATTATTATTCTCAGTCATGATTCATTTCGCCTCTTTTTCGTAACTAATGATTTCGCTTTCATGATAATTGTAACATAACATTTTGCTTTTTAAAGAGTTTTCAAAACTTATATTTTTTTACTATAAATTTACTCGAAAACGCTTCTCACTTTGTCTAATGCAAAGTCTAATTCTTCTTTTGAAATAATAAGTGGTGGTGCAAAACGGATCACAGTGTCATGTGTTTCTTTACATAATAAACCTTTTTCTTTTAATGATTCACAATAAGGTCTCGCATCTTCATTTAATTCAATTCCGATAAATAAACCACGACCACGAACCTCTTTAATTGCAGGATGATCTATTTTTTGTAGTTCAGATTTGAAATAATTCCCTAATTCTAATGAGCGACCAGGTAAATCTTCATCGATAATAACATCTAATGCAGCATTTGAAACTGCACAAGCTAATGGATTACCACCAAATGTAGAACCGTGAGATCCAGGTGTAAACACGCCTAATACTTCTTCATCTGCTAATACAACTGAAATTGGTAATACGCCGCCGCCTAATGCTTTACCTAAAATGTATACGTCTGGTTTAACGTCATCCCAGTCTGTTGCAAATAATTTACCTGAGCGACCTAAACCAGCTTGAATTTCATCGGCAATAAACAAGACATTGTGTTCATCACATAATTCTCTGATTGCTTTTAAGTAACCTTCTGGTGGAACATTGATTCCAGCTTCCCCTTGGATTGGTTCAATTAAAATTGCAGCAGTATTTTCATTGATAGCGCCTTTAACAGCTTCAATATCTCCAAAATCAACTTTATTAAATCCTTCTAATAATGGACCATATCCACGTTGATATTCAGGTTCTGATGATAATGATACTGGTGCCATAGTACGACCATGGAAGTTACCATTGAATGCAATTACTTCTGCTTTATCTGGTTCAATATTTTTAACATCGTAAGCCCAACGACGTGCAGCTTTTAATGCAGTTTCAACCGCTTCAGCTCCTGTGTTCATTGGCAATGCTTTTTCTTTACCTGAAAGTTTACAAATTTTTTCATACCATTCGCCTAGATTATCACTATGGAATGCACGAGACACTAAAGTAACTTTATCTGCCTGGTCTTTCAATGCTTGAATAATCTTTGGATGTCTGTGACCTTGGTTTACAGCTGAATACGCAGATAGCATATCCATATATTTGTTACCTTCTGGATCTTTAACCCAAACACCTTCTGCTTCCGATATGACGATTGGAAGTGGCACATAGTTTTGTGCTCCGTAATGATTTGTTACTTCTATGATTTCTTTTGATCTTGACATGATATCTCCCCTTTGAAATATTTTAAGAGTCTTTTTAAACTCTAAAACGATACTTGTTCATAGCATAACGTATTTAGAGTTCAACTGAAACCATTTTCTAAAACTGCTCCCTTGATGCTACTTATAAGCCGATACATCAACATAAATCAAGCTTTAACATATCTATAAACAACTCAATTTCTATGTAAGCCCTTACATATATAATGACATAATTCACTACGTTTATACAAGATAATTTTGTCTGATTTAAAAAATAAAATATCCTTTATTATTTTTACATAAAATTGTATATTCAATCATCAATTCATGCATTATAGCAAAGGATGAATTAATAATTATACACTGTTATTTACTCGTAATTATATATAATTACGAGTGAATAATACCTAGCACAATATCTACTAATCTAACAATTCCATAATAATTATTATTAATCTATAACTTTTTTAGATTTTTTTCGTTTTATTTCATCTAATAACTGCTATTCTTTTGTTTTTATTTGTAAATAAAAAAAGTAGTATAACTATCACAATATTTTAAAATAATTGTGATAATACACTACTTGTTAAACTATACGCTATTTATTATCTGTTCTTGGAAGTGGATAGAATCCTTTATTAAACTGTTCCCATAATTTTGGTGGCAGATGATGCTTATCTTTTCTATTTGGATCAAAGTGAGAAATAATTTGATCTTCTTCGCCATTTTTAATTTTACTAACAAAATTGTGATCTAATAAGATTTCTCTGCCTAAAGCTACAAGTTCTACATTTGTTGATTCAATCGCTTCAATTGCTTGTTCCGCTGTAAAGATTGAACCAATACCAACAAGTGGCATACGACCATTAATCCATTGTAGTAATAATTTGATACGTTCTTGACCTTTATATTGTCCTTCACGTGTTTTCGAATGAATATCCATCAATGAAACGTGTAAATAGTCTAATGGTTTTTCACTTAAATGGTTTACTAACGTTTCTGTAATTTCCATGCTTATTCCTGGTGACTCTGCTTCTTCAGGGGAAAATCTATATCCAACGATAAAATCTTTATTCCCGTGACGTTTAACTGTTTCTGTCACTTCATCAACAACTGCATTCGCGAATTTATAAGGATCTTCGCCCCATTCATCATTACGACGGTTGTAATAAGGTGAGACAAATTGATGGATTAAATAGTGGTTAGCGCCGTGAATTTCTACGCCATCGAAGCCAGCTTCAATCACTCTTCGTGTCGCTTCACCAAACGCTTTAATTGCTTCTTCTATTTCTTCAACAGTAATTTCGCGTGCATGGTGTTCTTCCTGTTCTCCAAAACTTTTTAATGAAATGGGACTAGGTGCAACAACATCTCCATTAGGCGTTAAATTAGGTAATGCTTGGGCACCACCATGATGAATTTGAACAATAGCTTTTGACCCATTTTTCTTCATTGCCTCAGCTAAACGTTTCAACCCTTCTAAGTTTGAATCATGTGCTACAGAAGGTTGTCCAGGAAATGCTTTTCCTAAATCTGTTACATTACTAGCGAGCAGAAATAGCTAATCCCACATCTTTTGAACGTTGTTCCATATATACTACTTCCTCATTTGAAATCGAGCCATCATCATTTGAAGATACATGTGTTAGCGGTGCTAAAACGAATCTATTATCTAATACAACTTTATTAGGTAATGTAAGCTTTTCGAATAACGGTTGAAATTTTTTATTCATTACAATTAATCCTCCTAAGTAAAATACCTTATCACTTTTTCCACACTATTTAAGTGCTTGTTTATTCTAACTATCTTAACTATAAAGATAAATGAATATGCTCACGCATGTAATTTTTGATTATCTCCTCTTCACAATAAAAAAATACTGACATTTCTTATCGAAATGTCAGTATCTTGTTAAAGATGTTTTTTCATCTTTAATCGCGTTTTTGGACTGTTTAATCCAAACCGGCAAGCGTTCTTTAATTGTTTGAAACCCATATTTTTCGGTTTCTTTAATTTCATCTAACACTGATTGCTTTTCCTTCTTACGTTCATAATTTTTAAAATAGTCATTATCTTTTAAAGAAAGATTCAGTTTACCTTCATCATCAATTGAAATCACTTTCGCTCTTACAATTTGTCCTTCTGATAAAAACTTTTTCAAATTATGGACGTAATCATCCATAATTTCGGATATGTGGATTAATCCCTCAAGCATTGTCCGGGGTTTCTACAAAAGCGCCATACGGTTGAATACCAGTCACACGAACTTTGATATGTTGACCTACTGTATAGTGATTATTCAACGTGATAACCCCTTATTTCGTTTTACTTAACACTATTATAATAGCATAAATTATAACTTGGTACTAACATTTAATAGAAAAATTTCACATTTTATAGATTTCATACAATAATTTAACAAAATAAAAATGTTAATCTTATATACATAGCAAGTTTCAACTCTCATTTCGCACTTGAAATTACTAGACTAGAACAATTTTTATACATAAGTATGGGTCTAGCTATTTTCACTACATTTAATTACATTGTTAATTTTTAAGCTAGTCTCAATAAAAAAAACAGGCTCAACTGCACACTCAACATAAATTCACTAAATTGGGTGTTCGATTGAACCTGTCTTACATATATTATATTTTACGTGCTACTTATAATTGCAATACTACCATTTTATATTCGCTTAATTTTGTTTTTCTTCGATATCAATTGAATCAATTTTAATATCATGTACTGGTTTATCTTGAGGACCTACTTTTGTATTTGCAATATCTTCTAATGTTGCTTTACCATCAATTAATTGACCGAAAACTGTATGTTTTTGATCTAACCAAGGTGTACCACCATTTTCACCATATGCTTTGACAATCGGTTCTGGCCAACCACCATCAGCTAATTGACTAAGCATTGATTCAGGTACTTCTGTCATTTGTACAATGAAGAATTGAGATCCATTTGTATTTGGACCAGAGTTTGCCATTGATAAAGCACCATATAAATTAAATGCTTCAAGTGAGAACTCATCTTCGAATGCACCACCATAAATACTTTCGCCACCCATACCAGTTGCTGTTGGATCGCCGCCTTGTACCATGAAGTCGTTAATTACACGGTGGAAAGTCACACCATTGTAATAACCATTTTTAGCATGTGTTACAAAGTTTTCTACTGTTTTTGGTGCCACGTCAGGTAACAATTTAAATGTCATATCGCCTTTATTCGTGTGTAATACCATTTTAATTTCGTTACCGTTTATTTCTGAATTTAACTGAGGATAGTTCGTCATTTTTATTCTCCATTTCATGTTAAGATGATATATGTATTCTAACACAAATGAAGGGATGTATTGAACTATGTTATATCGTTTTGCACATAAAACTGGAAGCTACGGTGTCATAATAAAGGAAGAAGATGAAAATCAAGTCTTAGTTCAAGTGGAACAAGTAATCAAACACCCAAAACAAGGTGATTTACATAGCCCAAGAGAAACTGAAAATGTATTTTTTCATGAGCGTAAAGCGTTAAGTCATTTTGAAAAACGCTATACAACTAAATCGCATCTTAAACCATTTACTGATGATGAATTGCCTTATGAGCAATCATTACAACAAGCAATCACTAAATTGGAGATTAAATTAAAAGATCAAGATACATTACATGCAAAGAAATCACTCGACAATTTACAGCAACTTAAGAAGGATTACGCAATTCAATATAAACAAAATTTTGAATAAAAATACTGCGTTTCTTCTTATTTAAATAAACATTTAATTCATGTGTTTCATGGGTTAGCCATGTTTTTCAGAATAGTCTAATTCATGTATAATAACCTTATACTATTTTTAAAGGAGGATAAAATAATGAGTTTGTTACATATAGCGGTTCTTCTACCGTTAATATTTGCACTCATTATTCCATTTGTATATCGGTTTCATAAACGAATACATTTAGGATGGTTTGTGTTACCTATCCCCGTCGTCTTATTTATATATTTCCTCTCATATATTTCAACAACCATGTCAGGAAATACCGTAATGCAGAGAGCAAACTGGATGCCTCATTTTGGTATGAATTTCGATTTATACGCGGATGGTCTAGGATTACTATTCAGTTTGTTAATCACTGGCATTGGTAGTTTAATTGTACTATATTCTATAAGTTATTTAAGTCGACAAGAGCAGTTAGGAAATTTTTATTGTTATCTGTTGCTCTTTATGGGTGCAATGTTAGGTGTTGTTTTATCTGATAATATTATTATGTTATATCTATTTTGGGAGTTAACTTCATTTTCTAGTTTTCTACTCATTTCATTTTGGCGTGACAAACAAGCATCTATTTACGGTGCTCAAAAATCAATGCTTGTCACTGTATTTGGTGGCTTATCACTTTTGGGTGGTCTTATTTTACTATCACTCGCAGGTGGCTCTACAAGTATTCAAGAACTTATTGGGAATGCATCTGAAATCCAAACAAGTCCGTATTTCATTTTATCAATGATATTTGTATTAATTGGAGCGATGACAAAATCTGCTCAAGTTCCATTTTACGTTTGGTTACCAGATGCAATGGAAGCGCCAACGCCGGTCAGTGCCTACTTACACTCAGCTACGATGGTTAAAGCGGGTCTTTACTTAGTAGCACGTATGACACCCATCTTTGCACTCTCACAGGGTTGGATTTGGACAGTAACTGCTGTCGGTTTAATCACTCTGTTTTGGGCGTCATTAAATGCTACAAAACAACAGGATTTAAAAGGTATATTAGCGTTTTCTACCGTTTCACAACTTGGTATGATTATGTCTATGTTAGGTATAGGTGCAGTAAGTTATCATTTTGAAGGTGCTGAAAGTCAACTTTATGTTGCTTGCGTTCACCGCTGCTGTGTTCCATCTCATTAATCACGCTACATTTAAAGGTGCGTTATTTATGATTGCTCGGTGCCATTGACCATAGTACAGGTACTCGTGATGTAAAAAAATTAGGTGGATTGCTAACAATAATGCCTATTTCTTTTACAATTACCATAATCACCTCACTCAGTATGGCAGGTGTGCCACCGTTTAACGGTTTCCTTTCTAAAGAGAAGTTCTTGGAAAGTATGATTGAGGTCACAAACGTTAACCTATTTAGTTTAAATACGCTTGGCTTATTAATTCCAATCGTAGCAATTATTGGTAGTATATTTACATTTGTATATTCTATAAGATTTATAGGCCAAATCTTCTTAGGTAGCCATAAATCAGATGCTTTACCGAAAAAAGCACATGAAGCTTCTATACTAATGTTGGTTTCACCAGCTATTTTAGCAATATTAGTTATTGTATTTGGGTTCTTCCCTTCTATATTAACGGGATCAATTATTGAGCCTGCTGTTAATTCAATCAGTCAAAGCACTGGAACGCATGCAGAATTCCATATGTTCCATGGTTTTACACCAGCATTTTTCTCTACCATTGGTATATATATTGTTGGTATATTACTGATTTTATCGTTTGGCTATTGGATTCGCTTATTACGCGCACATCCTACAAAACTTACAATCAATTACTGGTATGATAAGTTCGGTAACGATTCGCCAGGTTACTCAAGTAAGTTCACAAATGCTTATGTGACTGGTTTTACGCGTAACAACTTAGTAATTATATTTATTTCTTTAATTTTAATTACTTTAGCTACATTATTAGTAACACCATTTAGTATTAACTTTAAAGACGTGAGTGAAGTACGTCCATTTGAATTAATCATTGTAGTACTTATAATTACATCAGCTTCTATGATTATATTTGCACGTTCAAGACTGTTCAGTATCATTATGGCAAGTGCTGTAGGTTATTCTGTCGCTATCTTCTTCATATTCTTTGGCGCACCAGATTTAGCCCTTACACAATTTGTAGTTGAATCAATTTCTACAGCGTTATTCTTATTGTGTTTCTATCACTTACCAAACTTAAACAGACATAAAGAGACGCGTTCATTCAAACTTGTAAATGTTTTAGTTTCAGTTGGTGCAGGTGTGGTTGTTACTGTGCTTGGACTAATTACTTATGGTAATAGACACTTTGGTTCTATCGCTGAATTCTATAAAGAACATGTATATGATTTAGCACATGGCACTAATATGGTAAACGTCATACTTGTCGATTTCCGTGGTACCGATACTTTATTCGAAGCCTCTGTCCTCGGTATTGCGGGTTTGGGAGTTTATACAATGATTAAACTCCGTACAAATAATAAATCAAATGATGAAGGAGGTAAAAACGTTGAAAAGACAGAAGAATAATATCATCTTTCAATATTCAGCAGTTCTTATCTTCTTCCTCATCGTAATGTTTGGACTTTCATTATTTTTAGCAGGACATTACACGCCAGGTGGTGGCTTCGTAGGTGGCCTATTACTATCTAGTGCCCTAGTCATCATAGCTGTAGCTTTTGATATTAAAACTATGAGGAAAATCTTTCCTTGGGATTTCAAATTATTAATAGGTGTTGGTTTGCTATTTTGTATAGCAACACCTATGGCGAGTTGGTTTTATACTAAAAACTTCTTCACGCACACACCGTTTGAAATACCTTTAGGAATTTTACAACCGATGGAAATGCATACGGCAACGTTCTTTGACTTAGGCGTAATGTTTGCGGTTATCGGTACAGTAATGACTATAATTTTATCGATTGGAGAGAATGAGTAATGGAAATAGTGATGATTTTTGTTTGTGGTATTCTCACAGCAATGAGCGTCTATCTCATTCTTTCTAAGAGTTTGATACGCATCATTATTGGGACTACTTTGCAAACACATACAGCCAATTTATTTTTAATTACAATGGGTGGATTAAAAAAAGGAGAAGTACCGATTTATGAAAAAGGTATATCTTCCTATGTTGATCCAATTCCACAAGCGTTAATTTTAACAGCAATTGTAATTTCATTTTCTGTAACAGCGTTCTTCTTAGTACTAGCCTTTAGAAGTTATAAAGAATTAGGAACTGACAACGTAGAAAGTATGAAAGGAGTGCTAGATGATGATCGAGAGTAATCTCATTATTTCACTACTCGTCATACCAATGTTGACTATTATTGCACTTGTATTCATTGGTAAGCGCCCTATTATTAAACGATACGTTGCACTAAGTGGGACAGCTGTCACATTAATTTTTGCATTTATTAACTTAAACAACGTATTAAAGCATGGGATTATAACTTTAGAACTTGGTTCATGGGAAGCACCATATAGTATCGTATTAGTGCTCGATATATTTAGTATCCTTCTCGTGATTTCAAGTTTAATCGTAACAATGCTGATTATTTTATATTCTTATCAATCAGTGGGCATAGAACGTGAAACGTATTATTACTACTTCGCAGTAATGTTCATGCTAACAGGTGTCATAGGTTCATTTATCACGGGTGATATTTTCAACTTATTCGTATTCTTCGAAGTATTCTTACTGGCATCTTATATTCTATTAGTTATCGGTGGTACAAAAGTACAATTAAGTGAAACGATAAAATATGTACTTATAAATGTTACATCATCCGCATTCTTTGTTATTGCGGTAGCAATGCTCTACTCTGTAGTTGGTACGTTAAATTTAGCCGATATTGGTGAAAAATTAGGACAACTACCTGCTGCAGATACTGGGATTGTAAATATCATATTCATCATGTTTATCTTTGTATTTGCAACGAAAGCCGGCGTTTTTCCAATGTATATTTGGTTACCAGGTGCTTATTACGCCCCACCAATTGCAATCATTGCCTTTTTCGGTGCATTACTAACAAAAGTTGGTGTCTATGCAATTGCTAGAACATCAAGTCTTTTTATTCATGATACATCAAGCTTTCCGTTCTATATTATTCTTTTCTTAGCACTACTAACCATTATCTTTGGTTGTGTAGGTGCAGTCAGTTATTTTGATACTAAGAAAATTATTATCTACAATATAATGATTGCTGTCGGCGTTATTTTAGTCGGTGTAGCTATGATGAACCAAACTGGCATGATGGGCGCAATTTATTACACGTTACATGATATGTTAATTAAAGCAAGCACTATTTTTCTTAATTGGTGTTATGTACAAAATTACTAAAACCCATGATTTACGCAAATATAGTGGTCTCATTAAAGACTATCCAGTTTTAGGTTGGTCATTCTTTATTGCGGCACTTAGCTTAGTCGGCATACCGCCACTCAGTGGTTTTTATGGTAAATTTTATATTGTACAGGCTACCTTCGAAAAAGGTTTCTATTTGAGTGGTATTGTCATACTACTTTCAAGTCTTGTTGTACTTTATTCAGTCATTCGCATATTCTTACAAGGATTCTTTGGCGAATCAAAAGGATATAAAGTAAATCCTAAATTACAATATAAAGGGATACTGGCGATTGCTATGATCTCAGTTGCAATTTCAGTAGTTTTCGGATTATCTGCTGACTTTCTACATCCAATTATAAAAGATGCTTGCAGAGGCATTCTATAATCCTAGTGTTTATATTGATGGCGTATTGGGGGGAAAATAATATGGCAGTCCAAATATTAGTAAATTTACTTTTATCTGTTTTTTGGTTGTTTGTAACAGGGAGTTATACTTTTAATAACTTTATACTAGGCTACTTATTTGCCCTATTATTAGTATACCTAATGCGTGGTATTTTACCTGGAAGATTTTACATTATTACAGTTTATAAAATAGTTAAACTCTTCTTCGTTTTCATCATAGAATTAATAAAAGCCAACGTCGATGTGATACGCATTATTGTTAAGCCAAAGATAGACAATGAACCAGCATTTTTCACTTATAATACAGATTTGAAAACAGACTGGGAAATTGCGTTATTATCTAACTTAATTACCTTAACACCTGGTACAGTCGTGTTAGGCATAAGTGATGATCGTACTGAAATTTATATACATTGCATTGATTTTAGTACTAAAGAGGAAGAAGTGGAAGGTATTAAATCTTCCCTTGAAAAAGTCGTTAGAGAGGTAGGCGAAAAATGATGAACTATAATATAATTTTAATTATCGCATTAGTCATCGTAGCGTTGTCTATGCTAGGTATGCTTGTACGTGTAATCATAGGCCCTTCTCTAGCTGACCGTGTTGTTGCACTTGATGCAATTGGTATTCAACTTATGGCCATCGTCGCATTATTTAGTGTGTTCTTAGGTACTAAATATATGATGGTCGTTATTCTAATGATTGGTATTTTAGCTTTCTTAGGTACAGCAGTATTCGCGAAATATATGGATAAAGGTAAGGTGATTGAATATGATAACGACAATCGTCATTAGTATCGCACTTATTTTAATTATCCTTGGTTCACTTATTAGTGCACTTGCGACGATTGGCCTTTTACGTTTAGACGATGTCTATTCAAGAGCACATGCTCATTGGTAAAGCGACAACATTAGGAGCGATGTTATTAATTAGTGGCGTATTCTTGTTCTTTATTGGACGTGAGGGTTACGCAAGTATGCAATTACTTATCGGTATATTATTTATCTTAATCACCGGTCCACTATCAAGTCACCTTATTATTAAAGCTGCATATAATTTAGATACACCCGCTTCAAAACGAACAAAACGTAACGATTTAAAAGATGAGTTAAAAGATACAAAAATCTAATATAAATTGCTTTTCCTACATTATGAAACACTCAGCTATCATTAAATAGCTGAGTGTTTTTTATTCTTTATAGACGGAGACTAAGATATTTTGACCAGTATGTTTATTTCTATTTGTCATAAGTTAAATTTAATGATATATTAAATCGTAATCATTTCGTTTTAAAAGGAGTTTGAATGCTTATGACAACTTGGACAATTATCGGCGGTGGTTTACATGCGACTACAATAGCTATCAAATTAAGATCGAAGGGGTTAAAAAGTGACCATTTAAAAATCATAGACCCTCATCATAATCTCTGTGAACAATTCAATAATTATACTAAACGTATAGACATGCCCTATTTACGTTCTCCATGCGTACATCATGTCCATCCTAATCCATTTCATTTGAAACAATATGCTAAGAAAATGCACTATACAAACCCAGCCTATGGGCCATACAAACGACCAAATCGTGACATGTTTATGGATCATACACATGATCTTATTCATTATTTTGAATTAAACCAAAGTCATATACAAAGTTATGTCAATAAAATTGAAAAGGACGACAAGCAATGGTTAATACAATTAAGCAATAGTGAATGGATACATACAGATAATTTAATTATTGCTTTTGGCTGTAATCATGATACATACACGCCTGAACTATTTGCACAACACCCCGATATATCCCATGTGTTCGATGACGATGGATCTTATGATCCAGAAACCTCACATGTCGTTGGTAGTGGTATATCAGCTGCACATTTATGTTTAAGACTATTAAAAGAAAATAATACTAAAATTCACTTGTGGACGAATAAACCCATAGATGTACATGATTTTGATGCAGACCCAGGATGGCTCGGTCCTAAAAATATGACGTCTTTTAATGCGATTCAATCTTCTGAACAAAGATTTGATATTATTAAACGCGAGCGACATAGAGGGTCTATGCCTAAAGAACTCGAATTAAGGCTTAAAAAGTACATCAAACAAAACAGATTGAGTATACATGTCAATGAACTTACAAATATTCAACAGCATCACATTTGCACTGAAAATGATTGCTTACACTATGACCGCATTTTATTAGCTACAGGATTTAAAGAATCAATCATGCAACAGCCTATTATTAAGCAACTCACAGATCACTTCCAAGCACCTATAACATCGTGTGGCTTGCCATTTATCTCATCAATCTTAGAATGGTTACCTAACCTGTTTGTCACAGGCGGTTTAGCTGATTTAATGCTTGGTCCATTTGCGCGTAATATTATGGGTGGACGAGAAGTCGCACTTCGAATTGCAGAAGCTTATGATGAAATTGAAAGTAAAAGTAAAACAAAAAGAGCGATATAAAGTTATTTAACTTTATATCGCTCTTTTTATTTTTATTAACGTTTCAAAGGCTTTATAGCAATTGTTCCGCGCATAACACAAATTAATCTATCTGTATCGTCTTTAATATCTATATTCCATACCTGTGTTGTCTTACCTTCATGTATGATAGATGCCGTTGCGTAAATTGTGCCCTCTGTGGTAGAACCAATATGATTTGCATTCATTTCTAATCCTAGTGGTACATATTGATCCGTATCGATTAAATATGCTCGCACCCATAGAACAAGCTGTCTCTCCTAATGCTAAACTTGCGCCACCATGTAAATAGCCAAATGGTTGTTTAACTTGATCAGTTACTGGCATTGACATAATTAATAAACCCTGTGCTTCTTTTTCTATTTTCATGTTTAACGCTTCTAACATATTAGTCATTGCTTGTCACTCCATTTTCACTTAATAGCTTTATAGTACCATAGCAGACAATTGTACCGAAAATAATTAATGGTATATTGTAAAACATAAAGTTAGGAATACACGTATCTCTAATATGATCATGCTGACCATCAACATCTAAACCTGCAGTTGGGCCTAATGTTGAATCACTTGCTGGCGAACCAGAATCACCTAATGCACTTGCTGTACCAATTAAAGCTATAAGCGCCATCGTGCTTAATCCTAATGATTCACCTAAAGGAACAAATAATGTAGCTATAATAGGTATCGTAGCAAATGAGGAGCCAATGCCTAACGTGACAACTAATCCAATCAAATACATTACGATAATACTTATAAGTTTGTTATCTCCTATCACACCACTAATACCGTTCACTAATTTAGCAATATCTCCTGTTTCATTCATTACACCCGCAAAACCATTTGCAGATAAAATAACGACACCGATAAAGGACATAATTTGTATACCATCTACAAATTTTTTGTCTAATTCAGTCCATTTATATGCTCTAGAAATAAAGAATACTAGGACACCTGCTAATGCACCAAAGATCATTGAATCTGTAAACAATTGTACAAGGAATGTTGCAATGATTGAAACTACTGTAACTATAAGTATATAAGGTTTAATTTCAGTTTGAGTTGTATCTTTTACTTCATCACGCTGAATATATTTTCTTGGTTTTCTATAATAGTATATACCTGCAATCAAGCCGACAATATACCCTAGCGACGGGATGAGCATTGATTTCCATATCATACCCATTTCAATTGGGTGGCCTGCTTTTGAAAAACCACTTTGAATAATTTGATGGAAAATTTGACCAAAACCAAATGGCATAAGTACATAAGGAAAACATAAACCAAAGCCTATAATAATCGCTATTTGTCTTCTATCGATATTAAGTTCATTAAACAAACTAATGAGTGGTGGTATAACAATTGGAATAAATGCAATATGTACAGGAATTAAGTTCTGACTCATTATACTTATCGCTAATAATGCAACAATAATAATAATTTTCACTTTTATTCGTGACATTTTACTATTTTCAGCATGGATAGCATCTATAATTTTATTCACTAAATAATCGGTAATGCCACTATAAGAAATAAGTGCTCGCAAAACCACCTAACAAAGCATAACTAAGTGCTACTTCAGCACCATCTACTATATTTTTACCAAAGACGGACACAATTTCAGTGATATTCATTCCTGAAATTAAGCCACCTACGAGCGCACCAATAAATAAACTTATCACTACATTTAATCTACATAAACATAGGACAATCATCAGTACGACTGCTATAACTACTGCATTCATCACAAAGCATAACTCCTTTACCACGTTATCGAACTAAAGCATTACGAGATTTATAATATCAATATCTACTTCAATTGTCAATGACATTTACCCAAAGCGTTCTCATATTTTTCAACAAATTAATCATTCATCACCTGTCGTCAAATGATTGTTGAATGTTCTTTTCATATTATAAATAAAAAAATGGAAAACCCTATAAAATGATTTATGAGTTTTCCATTTTAATAATAACAAAAATATTTAAATTACTTTAATGTACGCAACCATTGAACAATGGTTGGTATTAAATAGCCTGTCGGTCCTTTTGGTCCTTTATGTGTGTTGCTATGAGTTGTTGCAGGGCTCGCAATGTCAAAATGTAAATGAGGTGTTTCACCTGCAAAATGATTAATAAATGTAGCAACAAACAAAGCTTTTCCATGACCATTCGTATGATTAACTAAATCTGCGACTTCACTTTTACGGATTAAACTTTGTTCTGTAGCAGTCATTGGTAATTCAAAAACATATTCGTCTACTAATTGTGCTTTAGCCAATATAGCCTCAAGTTGTTGTTCTGCATTATGTTTAAACACTGCGGCTTTATCTTCACCAAGTGCGGCTACAGCTGCGCCAGTTAAAGTTGCAAAATCAAGAATGACTTGCGGTTGAAATTGCTTTGCATAAAATACCGCATCTCCTAATACTAAGCGTCCTTCAGCATCCGTATTTAATACTTCAACAGATTCACCGCTTAACGCTGTATAAACATCGTCAGGTTTCATAGCTATTTCATTCACCATATTTTCAGCGGTCGCAATAACCCCTACAATATTTACTTTAAGTTCTAATTGACGTGCCGCTTCAATCATTGCAATCACATTCGCAGAACCACACATATCATACTTCATTGTTTGCATACCTATTTTAGGTTTAATAGAATAGCCACCAGAATCGTAAGTGATACCTTTACCTACAAGTGCGATAGGCTCAGCATCCGCATTGCCTCCATTATATGTAAGTGTAATAACTCTAGGGCCATGCTTTGAACCCTTACCAACTGCATGTATCAATCCAAATCCTTCACGTTGTACCGTATCGCTATCTTTAATATCGACAGCAACGTCTGTATCTTTAAAGTGGTTTTGAATGCATTCAGCATAATAACCTGGTGTTAATATATTAGGCGGTATATTACTATAATCGCGCGCTAAATTAATCGATGAACCAATAATTAATCCTTGCTTAACAAATGTGTGCACTGTTGAACTTTCTGTATGTATATCTAAGTCAAGTTGATAAGGCGGCATTTTATTCGTTTTATAACCATCAAATTGATACGTTGCTTGTTCACTTTGCTGCCCTAAAATTTCTGCAACCGTATCTATCGTGATTACCTGAGAGCCAAACGTATCAAATAAGAGCGAAGCCTGAGTAATTCTGTCTTTTTTTAAATATTGGAATAAGTTACCAAATACTTTTAAAAAATCACTATAGTTCGTTGTTTTTAAATTGCCTAAACCAACTGTGATGAGTTTTAATTTTTTACCATTTAATGAAAACAGTGTACTAGAAATTGTCCCAACATTTGTATTAATAATTTGATTACGTTTTAGTTCTTCTAATTTTTCAATTATATTTTCATCTTCTACAGTTAACTCGCTAATTTGATTCAAGTGTTCCGGCACACCAACTACTAAAGTTTTATTGTTAATATTAGTATTGCTTTGCATTGTTACTTCCATTGCGCATCCCTCTTTTTAAATTAAATTTTTAATGTGTCATTGTCTAACAATTATTTTATTAAAAATGATACTACAGTTTATATGGCTTAATGCTTTTTCATTTAATAAAAAGACCTATCTATTTACTAGACAGGTCTTTTTAAGTACAGAATCACATAGTGCATGCGCCTGTATTATTTAATTGATATATTAAAATTTACCTTTTTTAAATGCTAAGCCGACACCGCCAAGTTTGTATACTGCACGTGTATCGATAACTTTTTTCATGAATGCAGCTTTTTTACCTTGGATATCTTTACCGTAAACAACGCCTACACCATCATTAGAACCTAATGAACATACAGTACCACGATCAACATATTCAAATTCTTGAGTTGGTTGACCTTCTAAAATATTTTTAATATTTTTAGCAGTTTGTTCACCTTGTTGCATAGCAATTTGTGCAGTTGTTGGTAATGGACGTTCTTCACCAACTGGGATAAATGCAGAAACATCACCAATTGCAAAGACATCGTCATAACCTTCTATAGTTAAATCTTGTTTAGTAACGATGCGTCCACGTTTAACACCTTCAAATGATTCTTCCATTAATTTGCTACCACGAACACCAACAGCCCATACAACTGTATTAGCTTCCAATTGTTGCTCTTCATCGTTAACTTTTACTACGAAACCTTTTTCGTTAGTCGCAACGATTGGAGTACCAATTTTGAATTCTACGCCTCTATCTTCTAAGTAACTTACAGCATGGTTAACTAATTCATCAGAGAACATTGGTAACATTTTTGGAGCAGCTTCGACACAAGTTATTTTTACTTTGCCTTGTTCTACACCATATTTATTACATAATTCAGGGATGCGGTCAGTTAATTCACCTAAGAATTCCACACCAGTAAATCCTGCGCCACCAACAATAATAGCTAAATCCTTGTCATCTTTTTGTTTAGAAGATGCATAGTTAGCAAATTTGTCTTCGATATGACGAGATAATTTACGAGCAGTTAAAACGTTTTCAATTTGGAAAGCATGGTCTTTCATGCCTTTGATACCAAATGTTTCAGTTTCGAAACCTAATGATACAACTAAGATATCGTAATCAAAGATACCAGCGTCAGTTTCTACTTTTTTAGCATTGCGGTCGATTTTTGTAACTTCTGCTTTAACAAAGTTAACTTTGTCTTTGTTTACTACACTTTCAACTGGATATAGTAAATCTTCATAGCTAATCGTACCTGCTGAAGCTTCATGTAACCAAGTAGCTTCATAATGGTAATCATTTTTATTAATTAATGTAACTTCAGCTTCATCTGCTGAAATTTGCTTTTGTAATTTTGTAATAGTTTGTAAACCTGCATAACCCGCACCTAAAACTAATACTTTTTTACGATCTTGAGCCATTTCATTCACCTAAGCTTTCATAATTTTTTTGTTGCCATAGTCTTTTGCTATACCCTATATTTTAATTAGTAATTCACAAAAAAGACATTTTTTACCCAATACTAATTTTATAGTTTTTATAGCTTATTTTCAAGCGCTAATGCCCATATTGTTTATTATTTCACATAAACTTATAAAAGGCTATAGTTCACCTTGGATATTATGCGAACTATAGCCTTTAAATTTTAAAAATCAAATTAACAATCTTCTGGAGAACCAGCAACTTTGGCTGTTCTAAATGAACTACCACAACCGCAAGATGCAACTGCGTTTGGATTATCAATTTGGAAACCGCCACCCATAAGTGACTGTTTGAAATCAATTCTAGTACCATCTAATACAGGTTTGTCATATTTTTCTACAAGTATTTTCAAACCGTGGACTTCCAATACTTCATCGTTGTCACCTGGCTCTGCTTCAGCTGACATGCCATAAGTAAGGCCTGTACAACCGCCACCATTTATTTTAATTTTTAAATAACCATCTGCCATATCATTTTGTTGTAACATGTCTTTTACTTCATATGTCTGCTGCTTCAGTTATTTCAACTACTGCCATTATAATTACCTCCTAAAAAATCCATGTTTCTTCTATATGTGCGTAAATTTTTTGTAATAAGTCATCTGGCGATTCACCTTCAACGATATCACCATTCACTAGTGCGTACAACCCACTTGAACATAGTCCACAATTTTGTAGACATCCATATTCTAATACGTCTACTTCAGGGTCATTTTCAAGTTGATTATATACGTAGTCCCCGCCTTTCGCTAAATTCGAAATGCAGAACTCAATTATTGGATTCATAATACACCCTCTCATAAATTATCAGTTAAACAATTATAACAAATACTGGACATATTTGACTACATACTAGCTTATAATATCTACACTTTTAAACTGACTTATCGAACAGAATAAGCAGTTGATTATAGATATATAATAACTCTGTTAAACATATTTATTTATCAAATAGATCACGTCAAAACAAGCCGTTATTACTTAAGTTGATGAAATAATAAATTCTGTTTCAAATTAAATGTAATTACAAATAATAAAGTATCTACTTTATTTGTAGAAGTATTCAAAAAGGCTTATAATATATCTAAGTAAGCAGATTATAGAAAATTGGTATATCGATGAAAGACGAAATATGATTTAACCACATTATATTTAATAACTTACATTGACGAGTTTAATATAAAATACATCTCATTTTATCTTATTGCTCAATACAATTTTTACTAGAGGGGTATCACAAATGAAAAACTTAGTATTATTAGGTGGCGGTTATGGAAATATGCGTATTATGTCACATATTTTACCATCTGCACTTCCTGAAAATTATTCGGTCACATTAATTGACCGTATGCCTTACCACTGTTTAAAGCCAGAGTTTTATGAGTTGGCTGCTGGTACTAAATCTGATAAGGATGTTCGTATGAATTTTCCTGATTCTGATCGCATCAACAATGTTTTTGGCGAAATTAATGATATTGATTTAGAAGATCAAATTATTTCCGTTGGCAATACGAAAGTAGATTATGATGAATTAGTAATTGGTTTAGGCTGTGAAGATAAGTATCACAATGTTCCAGGTGCTGAAGAATACACACATAGTATTCAAACGCTATCTAAATCTCGTGAGACATTCCACCATTTAAGTGAATTACCAAATGGTGCCAAAGTAGGTATCGTTGGTGCTTGGATTAAGTGGTATCGAATTAGCAAGTGAATTACGTGAAAGTCGTGAAGATTTAAAAATCTACCTCTATGACAGAGGCGAACGTATTCTACGTCGTTTTCCTGAAAAGTTAAGTCAATATATTGAAAATTGGTTTAAGAAAAATGATGTAACTGTAGTACCAAACTCTGATATTAACCGAGTGGAACCAGGTCGTATCTATAATAATGATGTACCTGAAGAATTAGATTTAATCGTGTGGACAGCAGGTATTCAACCTGTTGAAGTAGTAAGAAACCTTCCAATAGACATTAGTAAAGGTGGCCGTGTTATTTTAAATCAATATCACCAAGTGCCTACCTATAAAAACGTCTATGTGGTAGGTGACTGTGCAGAATTACCACATGCACCAAGTGCACAGCTCGCTGAAGCACAAGGTGATCAAATTGCAGATGTTATGAAATTACAATGGCAAGGCAAAGCACTTCCAGAAAAAATGCCTGAAATTAAAGTTCAAGGTTTCCTTGGCTCACTTGGGGATAAAAAAGGTTTTGCTTATATAATGGACCGAACTGTTACCGGGCGCTTAGCTTCTATTTTAAAATCAGGCGTACTATGGTTATATAAATACCATAACGGTTAAATAGCCCTCTCTTCTCAATTTCACTATTAAGAAAAATAAATTTGGACAATAAAGCGCTTAAGACATTATAATTAAATGTCTCAAGCGCTTTATATTTTTTAAAAACGTAATATTAAATGAAAGACTAAACAGTAAATGATTAATGCGAATCCATAAATTTCGTGATATCTTTTAATTGAACATAACCATCTGATACATATGCTTCATTTATAGTAACTAATGGATAGAATAATTCATCTTCTTGAATGCGTTCAATGTACTGTTGATCATGATCTGTTAAGTTCTCAGTATCTTTTTCAATATCAATATATGTGAATTCAAACTGAATATCTGGATACTTCCTTTTTAACAATGGTTGTAACCAATCATAAGTATTGCGTGCTTGTTGGTGCATTAACACAACTTGCACAAACAATATCTGCACCATAAACGATTACACTAGCTTTATTCATTTTAACATTCCCCTTTTGTATCGATTGATAGATTTTTCCTTACATTTCTATTATAATAAAAAGATAAGTAGAATATGAAATAACTCACTTGAAAGGAGGCATTTCCATGCCAACTGAAAACGTAACAATGTTTGATCAAGTAGCAGAAGTAATTGAAAAACTGCGTCCCTTCTTACTACGTGATGGCGGTGACTGTTCACTCGTTGATGTAGAAGATGGTATTGTTAAACTACAATTACATGGCGCTTGTGGTACATGCCCTAGTTCAACAATCACTTTAAAAGCAGGTATTGAACGTGCTTTGCATGAAGAAGTACCAGGAGTAATCGAAGTAGAACAAGTATTCTAATTGATATATTCATATATAGATAACATCTAAAGATCAAGTTTCTTTCGAGCACTTTAATTAACTATTTCACTTTTGCAATGCGAATAGTTTCAAAGCATAGACAAGCTAAACGAATAACATCGTTTAGCTTTTTTGTTTTGCTAAAATTACAAGTGCTTTAATATAGATGTATGCTTTGTCATAATATCAATTTTCTGACTGATTATACAATATTACGGACTTTTTTCACCGTGACTCTCTAATAAATGCATCCTAAAAATAGTATAGGGAATACGAAATCAATTTCTGATTCGCATTCCCTATCTCATAATAACTATTTGTCTTTATAAATGGAGAAGTATTTTTTTAAAAACTTAATATAAATACATGCTCAGTTTAGACATCTAATCTACTGATTTATCAATTTGGTCGGAGACTTGTTAATAAAGCGCTAAATTATTCTTGTAAGTGTTGATTAATTCTTTCGCTTATATACACCCAGCCTTTCCGACCAATATGTACTGCATCACTTACAACATATGGTTCATAATCTTTATCTGACATATCATAAACTTCCCCGCCATGTTCTACAATTGTTTGATTGATTTTTTTATAGATACCTTGTCTTCTGTGTTTATCAATACCAATATAATCATACCACTTACCATTAGATGGTAAGATTATATATTCAACATCAGCACCGACTTCGTTGAGTGTATCTACTAACAATGCTAAATCATTAAACTCAGGCGAGTTAATATTGAACTCATAATCTCTATTTATTTTACGTTTATGGCTTTTTATTAAATCCCAATATTCATCTCTAATACCAAACTCATTTGATTTTGTTCGTGCTTCTCCATATTTTTCTGCTTGCTGTTGAATATCTTTCCATGACTGGCCTTCTTGAGTTACAGGTTTAACTTGCGATAATGGAGAGGAAGTTAACGGAAACATAGCTTTTATTAATTCAATTTTTTTAAATTGATTATCTTTGAAAGATGAAATATAAGCATCATTAACATTTTGGGGTTGTTGAGCTATTTTTTCCAAGTACGACTTATTTTCAGCATCTTTAAACTGTAACAACCTTTTAGCAAATCGTTGTTTAAGTTCAGGGCTTAAATTATTTTGTTTAAACAGTTGATTTAACTGCGCTTTAGAAATACGTGCTTTAAAATTTTCAGAGGTTAAACCATTATTAGTAAACCATTGTGGTGATACAATAAAGGCCATTTTTTTACCTTTAAGATTATCATATTGCGAACCAAGTTCTACTGCGTTAACTAAATCTGTTGAACCACCCGTTCCAATTAAAAATGGTTTGCCAGAAATATTTTTATCATTGTTTATTAATATAGTCGGGTTAAAAGGATCATCTTTTTCAAGTTCACTCGAACCGTAAATTGAATAATATGCATCAGATTCATACATTTTATCTTGAATTAACGTTCCTTTTAACACTTGATCTGATAATGATATACGTTGTGCTTCTAACGTTTTTGAATTGACCAATCCTGTAAACCAATTCACTGGTATAGCTAAGAAAATCCCAAACAATATAAGACTTACGATAATTGGTATAAATGGCTTTAATTTCATCTTAATTCTTCTAAAACCGCTACAATTTTATTTGGTGTTTCCCATTCGTCTCTATCAAAATCCATGATTGAAACCTCAATATCTAATTTGTTTTGTATTTCTAGTAAAAGCCCGACTGTTTGAAATGAGTCTATTATGCCTTCTTCAAATAACTCAACATCTGGATTCTCTTTAACAATACTATTTTCAGCTACTTCTTCTAATAAATCTAAAACTTGCTCTCTAAATTCCATGAAAATTCCTCCTATTTTTTAAAACAGTTTTCCTGAAAATATCAGAAAACCAAATGTCACAAAATGAAATGTGATAACGATACTTAACATTGTGGTAAATTGATTTTGCCATCGAGGTGGGTGGTTTTTCCGCCACTTTTCATAATAACCGTAGCCAATAAAGAGTGCCGCATGATACAAACCATATAAAATATAATGAAATTCAATACCATGCCACACACCCATGATTAAAAAGTTAAGTGAGAACGCAATATTCGACATCGTAAATTGGCTTTTCAATAATTTTTTCTTTGACATAAAGAATAAGGCCCTCATATATATACAATCTCTAAACCAAAACGATAAAGACATATGCCATCTATTCCAAAAATCCTTAATATTTTTAGCTTTAAAAGGTTGCTTAAAGTTTTGAGGCGTTTGTATGCCATACAAATAACTAAATGCAATTGCAAACAACGAATAGCCCGCAAAATCAAAAAACAAATATAAACTGTAGGCATACATATACAACCATTTTGCAGAAAATCTCGTAAAATCTAACATAAGTGGATTGATTGCATACATTTGGATTAAGTAAGCAATAATATATTTATACAAAAATCCTAGCATTATAAAATGAATTGCTTTAACTAATAGTTCACGATAACGCTCACTATTAGGTACCTTATTATCATCTTTTACAAATCGTTTATATCGATCAATAGGCCCTGATGAAATGGTTGGAAAGAATGAAATAAATTGTATGACTTTCCAACTTTTTATTTCTTTAATTGAGCCGTCACGTATTTCCATCAATAATTGAACACTTTTAAAAGTTACATATGAAATACCTAAAAATCCTATGAACTCTATTACTTTATTTTCGTGAAGTTTCAGCTGTGCAGTTCCAAACCAAGAACTTTGCATCACTTTCACAATAATTAACGGTAATATAGATAATGTGATTACCATAAAAAATTTGTTAAATGTATTATTTTTAGCTCTAGATTTCCAATAATACATAATAATTACGACTTGCCAAATCGTATAAAGCACAAAATTTATAACCTGAACACTTAAATAATCCAGTCCAAATAAATTGTGCTTTTCAGATGAGAAAATAAGTACAATCATTATCGCAGTACTCACACCATTATATATACGACTTCTTTTACCCATAAGACCAAGAATAATGACCGGTATTAATACTATAATTGCTATGAGAAAAAACATAAATGTGCCATATGGAATCATTACATTACATCCTCAGCAATCTTTTTACGATCTAATTTACCATTTACTGTTAGAGGCAATTTATCTTGGAATATAACTTTCCTTGGTATCATATATTCTGGTATATGCTGTTTTAATTCATATTTGATGCCATGAATTGCTTCTTGTTCATTTTCAACACGGTCCGCTTCATTTACTACGATTACCGCATTTAAATGTATGACTTTATTACCTTTGTATATTGGCACTACTATAGCTTCCTTGATACATGCTATTTGGCGTAATTGAAATTCTATTTCTTCTAATTCCATTCTGTAACCATTTAATTTAATTTGAAAATCTATGCGACCATTAATAAACCACTGGTCATCTCTTAATTCTGCCTTGTCACCAGTGTAGTATTGTTTTTTATTATTATTTATTTTAAAAACTTCATTAGAACGCGCCTCATCTTTGACGTATCCTTCGCTTACACACTTTCCAGAAATAACAAGCTCGCCTTTATCTGTAAGTGACAAAAATGTACCTGGTCTTGGCACTCCTACCGGTAAAGGATTATATTGCTTAATTACCGCTTCAGTAATCAATATGCTTGTAACAGCTACAGTTGCTTCTGTAGGACCATATGTGTTGTATATATAAGCAGATGGAAAACGCTGTAATAACATTTCGGCAGTTCTATGCGTCAAAATTTCACCACAAAAGAAAAATTCTTTTAAACTCGTGTATGTTGTCTCAGATAAATTAGGTAGCATTAAACACATCTCCATAAAGGATGGCGTTGAAACCCATATATTTATGTTTGAGTGCTCCAAGCATCTCATTTAATAGTTTAGGTTTATTAATCATCGTTTTATCTACTAAATTTAATGTGCCTGCGGTAGCGATACATGGATACACTGCCATTACTGATAAATCAAATGAAAATGGTGCTTGATTCAACCATTGTTGCTTATAACCTAATGCATTAAGGTCAACCATCCATTCAGTGAATTCATTTAAACTTTCGTAGCTTATTTGAACTCCTTTAGGCTCACCTGTTGAGCCAGATGTAAATATCGTATAAGCAATATCCTCACCTACCATTTTAGAATCAAATTGTTTCATGTTTAATGTACTTATTATCATACTGTGATCTATCACATCAATTTTCTTTATATTTATATCATTGTCAGTTGTATTGAATATAAATTGACCTTCTATTTTTTCAATAATGGACTGAATACGATCTTTAGGGATAGATGTATCGAGCGGTACATAACCACAACCTGCTTTAATACTTGCTATCATGCCGACAATCATAAATGGAGACATGTGGCCATATAAAATGAGCGGTCGCTTCGAATCTTTAATAATGTCAGCGAGTATATTTGAATATTGGTTTAATTCACGATACGTCAAACTTTCATTATTATGTTGAATTGCTTTATGATCAGGGTGATTTTGGGCATTTTCAATTAGTGAATGTATAATATCTTTCATGCTTCTCTCCTCTATTAAAATTCATTATAAATAAAGTTGTTATGAGTATCGCCAGTACCATATATGAGATACAACGCTATAAAAATAGCAAAATAAAGCAGCGTTATGAGCCAGGGTTTTAACTTATGAAATAATGAATCTTGTTCTATTTTTTTACTCATTGTTCACCTCTTCTGTTTCAATTCAGACTATACTATAATCAAATTATGTAATAAATAAAATTTTATTAACCTAAGCAATTTACATTGCGTTAACATTTTACTAATATATTATACATTTTTTACCACCGCTTGACAATTGAATAAACAAATTTATATATAACAAAAATGTTATATTGAATGACGCATAAAAAGAGAGGAATTAATTTTTATTAAATATTGATATAACAAAATGAGCCTCATTAAAAATTAATGTTCTGTTATTTTATGTATTTAAACTTACGAATGTTCATCGTTTATTAAAAATGAGTATTTATTACCTCATTTTTATAATCAATTCAAATTTGAGCAAAAAAACTGCTAACAAAGTCAATGACTTTGTTAGCAGTTCTGAAAAACATGTAATTTAATTTTATGAAATCGGTGTTTTAGCATTTTTATGACTTAACACTAAGCGTATATTATCGACGCAAAGTTGAATCATACGATTTCTCGTTACTACAGATGCACTACCAATATGCGGTAAGATGACTGCATTTTTCATTGATAACAATGGATGCGTCATTTCAATCGGTTCTTGACGTAAGACATCCAAGCCACATGCAGCAATTTCTCCATCTTGTAAAGCATTGACAAGTGCTTCCTCATCAACAACTGCACCTCGTCCAATGTTAATGAATATTGCATCATTTTTCATCTTTTTAAATGCATCAGTATCAAATTTATTTCTTGTATCTTCAGTAAGTGGTGCTGTACAAATAATAAAATCACTATGCTCAAGCAATGTATCAAACGGCACGTACAAAGCGCCTAACGCTTCTTCAGCGTCTTTATGTCGTGATCTATTGTGATACATAATATTTGCATTGAATCCTTTCAAGCGTCTCGCAAAGGCTTTACCGATATCACCCATGCCGTAGATACCCACCTTAGCATTATATAAATCTTTACCTGCCAAAAGATATGGTCCCCAACTTTGCCATTCACCCTTTTGTACGTATTGTTCCGCTTCAACAATGCGTCTTGCCACGGTCAACATCAAAGTGAAGCCCAGTTCTGCTGTTGTCTCAGTTAACACGCCAGGCGTATTCGTAACAACTATCCCTTTACTTTGTACAAGTTGCACATCTATATTATCAAAACCAACTGCCATATTTGCAATCACTTTCAAATGAGGCGCCGCTTCTATAACTTCTTCGTCAATTTTTTCACTTAAAGTTATAAGACAAGCAGTTGCATCCTTTAAAGAGTCCAAAAATTTATCTCTTGGCATTGGTGTATAAGATTCGTTCCAAACTTCTACATCCGCAAGTGTTTCTAATTGTTCTATAAATGACTTAGGTATTTTTCTACTAACGACTATTTTATTCATACAATCACCCCTACATTTTGAGTTCTTTGATCACTTCATTCAAATCTTTAAACGTATAAGTCGGCGGTATTTCTTTTAGTACGATTTGTTCCTTAGTTGTGACGCCAGTTTGTACATGTATCGTATCAATGCCCACATTAATTCCTGAAAGAATATCCGTATCATATAAATCTCCAACCATAGCTACTTCTGAGCGCTCTAAATCTAAAATTTCTAATGCTTTTTTCATAATAATAGGTTCAGGTTTACCGATAAATGTCGGTTGAACACCTGTAGATACTGTTACAACACTTGTAATAGCTCCGTTACCTGGTAAAAAGCCTCGTTCTTTAGGTATCGATACATCTTGATTCGTTGATATAAATTTTGCACCATTGCGTACGCCTAATGTTGCAGTGGTTAATTTTTCATAAGTCACTGCTTCATCTAATCCAATTACTACGTAATCAACAAACTCATCGTCTTTCAATATTAATCCATGACTAGTGAGTGCTTTTTCAAGGCCGCTACCACCTAACATATAAACAGTAGCACCTGGTGATGCTTCTGAAATGTATTCAGCAGTTGCAAGTGCTGAAGTAACTACTTCATCAGCCTTTGCATCTATACCCATTGTATGTAATTTAGAAGCTACTTCTTCTGGTTCTTTCGTAGAATTGTTCGTTACATATAAGTGTGGAATTTGTTGTTGGTTTAGATATTCTATAAATTGCGTTGCACCATCAATCGTTTCATTACCTTTATACATCGTGCCATCTAAATCAATAAGATAAGCTTTGTAATTTTTCATTAATACTTACTCTCCTTTTTTACCAAAAGCTGTAACTGGCACATCTTCACTTTTTAAAAAATGTATGACTTCTTCAATAAATTGTTGATAATAAGGCACTGCCTCATCAAAAAGTGGTATAAGACTGGCCGTATCAAGTTCATCATAATAGTGGACAAACTGCTTTCTTACATCGACCGTTTCATTGATGTGAACTTGTGTGTCTTTAGAAATCACTTTTTCTAATTCTAAAATATCGATAACATCTTTATAGTTACCTGGGTCTCTTAATATAAAGCCATCAATTACCATATTTCCAATATCTACAGCTGACTCTATAAACATTTGTGCAATACGTTCAAACGCATAGTGATTATCTTTATTTTGAGGATAATCTGTAATTAATTGTTGTAAATAATTTAACTTTGTATTCAATTTTTCTTTATTAACAAAATACATCATCGTCACCCCTATCACTCTAATCATACCATACCTTTGCAGTCGAATTCATTTATCGTTATACTGTGAATTAAGACTTTTTAACCATAGAAAATATATTAACTACTGCATTATATTATAAGTCACACGCTACGAGGAGTGTAATAAAATGATTGATATGTATCTATATGACGACGACGAATCAGCTCAAGTCCAATTTGTCGGTTTTGTAGGCGAACATAGTCGTTACGATTTGATGTTAGTCCAAACCAATCGCCATTTTGGTAAAACTATCGTATTAAATATGCAAACAAATAAATTTGGGATTATCGGCACAGATGATTTAGAAGAAGAAGGTTACATCTCGTACATACTTGGTGTTAATGAAGATGAAGGAAATGAAATCACCGAATATTTAAATGAAGTCATTCAATAGTTATTAACTGTTGGAAAAGTTCATCGTTCTTTTTATATCACTTTTTCATACGAAAGGCCTGATGAAACAATGCGAGCAAGAACTACAGTTCCAATCCGTATTCCTGAACATGAACAATCAACATATTTTAATATAGCGAAAGGGGAGTGGGACAGAAATCTAATTTTTCTAATAAAATTTCGTCGTCCCACCCCGGCACAGCTGACTAGAATTGAAAAAAGCTTGATATAAGCGCATTTTCAATTCAGTCAGCCACTGCCAATATAAAAAAAGGAGGCTAAGACATGTAATATGTCCCAGCCTCCTTTTTAAATTGGGAGTTTTAGGTTCTGCTCCCGTTTTATTAATCAATATTTATTTTTCTGTATCTTGAATACTTGGCTTAATCTTTACATCTTGCAATTTATTTTCTTCAAAATCAGGATCAGCCTCTTCAGTTTCATCTACATGTGCTTTAAGTTCCTGTTCCGGAATACGTCTCAAGATAAAATATGGGCAACCAAAATTACAGTATTCTAATAAATAATCCTGTATTGTCGAAAAACGTTTGCTCAACTCTGCCTTTTTGTTTTTATCAGTATAAAAACCTTTTAATCTTAATTGTTCGTAACCAAAGTCACCTACGATATAATCATACTTATCTAATATGTCAGAATAACGATTTGCGAATGTTTCCTCGTCAAAACATTCTCTATACTCTTCTATGATTTCAAAGTAGTGTTCATTCACTTTTATCATTTCATTCACCTAATCTAAGTATACTATCCATGCATTCAATGAACACCAAACTGCTATAGTCAGTCTCATGTGATGTATATATACTTTATATTTCTAATAAAGACTTAGTCCATAAAGTGAAGCTAAAATAAGCACACTTAACAAATGAACTAAGTCTTTTTCGCTATTAAATCTTTGTATCAGTACCCAATTTTTCTTCACCAATACGATGTCTTTCTTTTGCTGCTGCATTCACTTGCTCATCTGCATGATATGAACTTCTTACAAGCGGTCCAGCTTGGCAATGTTTGAAACCTTTATCCATCGCAATTTTTCTTAATTTACCAAATTCTAATGGTGTATAGTATTTTTCAACTTTTAAATGTTTACGTGAAGGTTGCAAATATTGACCTATTGTTAAGATATCTACATCATTTGCTCGTAAGTCATCCATTGTTTCATAGATTTCTTCATGTGTTTCACCTAAACCTACCATTAAACTTGATTTAGTCGGAATATCGGGTTGCAACTCTTTTGAGCGTCTTAAGAACTCTAACGTACGATCATACGTTGCTCTTGCACGAACTGTCGGCGTTAATCGGCGGACTGTCTCGATATTGTGATTTAAAATATCTGGTTTTGAAGCCATTAATGTTTCTAATGCTTCAAAATCTCCACCCATATCTGATGGCAAGATTTCTATTGAAGTAAACGGATTACGTTCACGTACCTTACGTACCGTCTCAGCATAAACATTTGAACCAGCGTCTCTTAAATCATCGCGTGCTACTGCTGTTATAACAACATGTTTTAAGTTCATTAATTCAACAGATTCAGCCACGCGTTCTGGCTCATCTAAATCTAACTCGTTAGGTAATCCTGTCTTAACTGCACAGAAACGACAAGCACGTGTACATACTGCACCTAAAATCATAAATGTAGCAGTACGACGTTCTCCCCAACATTCATGTATATTGGGACACTTTGCCTCTTCACAAACTGTATGCAAATTCTTTTCGCGCATCATTTTCTTCAGTCCAGTGTAGTTCTCATTAGTGTTTAGCTTTATTTTCAGCCAATCTGGTTTACGTAAAATTTCTTCGTTTTTAGTAGCCATATCCGCACAATCCTCCTGAGTTTGAAATCTGTAATCATTATAACGAAATTTTCAATAAATTTAAACGTATATTGTTAGTTTTTAAAATTCTAGTAATTTTTCCTTGAAGATATCTCTTAAAAATTCAGGCATTAAGTAATCTATAGCCTCATCTTTTAACATTGGGAAATAACGGCCGAATGTATACATATCAACCGTTCCTAGAATGTAAGTCGCTTCATCATCAATTTCTTCGCCGTTAATAAAGTAACGTGATTCAGACTCAATAAAACCTAAATTATATAATATATATCCACCAAATATATTACCTCTAAAGCCTAATCCTTGTGCATGCTCATGAATATACTCTTGTTTTTGGCTTTTTATTATAACGTTTTTCAATTCTTGACCACTTAATTTAACTCGTACTGCATTAATTGGATGAGGTAGCATCTGATGAATATCATATTCAGTGACTTGATCAGCAATGACACCTTTAACGATTAATCCAGCATTGATAATCGTACAGTCAGCATTCGTAAATTCAAATATACTTTCAGCAAGCATATACGATGTTTGTGTAATAACATTTGTTCTGCGTGGTAGCTCTATTTGTCGATCGATAATAGGATCACTTAAAAGCGCCTTACCTTCCGCTTCAAAATTTGTCTCAACTTCAGGCAAAGTTTCTACTGGATATATCGTAGCTTCTTTTTTAACGACTTGTTTGTTTTCAATTTCAAGGGTAACTTCACCTAAAAAATTACCGTATTTGCCTGCGACTGCCATTAATACACCATTATTCATTTCACCATTTTCAAAATAATGATGGGTATGACTACCTAAAATAAGGTCAATTTCAGGAATTTCTTGGCATAACTTTTCATCGAAGAAAACACCAACATGACTCATAATAATTAATAAATCATACTCGCCTTCATTTGCACTAATTTCATCTTTAATGGCTTCTAAAGGATTAGTTACTACCCAATCAAGTGCTCTATAAAAAGGCGTGAATGGTGCAGTAGCCGCAATAAATAAAATGCGTACACCATCTATCACTTTAATTAAAGATGGTGATAGATGATTCGGTAATTGTCCTTGTTCATCAAAAACATTTGCACAAGTCACTTCGAAGTTCGCATCATCATAAAGTGTATTTAAAGCTTCATGTGAAATTGTCATGCCTTCATTATTGCCAATCGTGGCAATATCACATTGTGCCTTATTTAACAATTCAACATTTTTTATACCCATCGTCGCCTCAGTAACTGGCGCAGATAAATCAACATGGTCGCCAATATCTAAATAGAGTGAGGGATGATTTAGTTTCGGTCTATCTTCGGCTAAATATTTTGAAATTCGTGCATATTCATGTAAATGACTATGTATATCATTTGTATGATAAATCGTTAGTTTCATCTATATTTCCCCTCCTCTTACTTTATAGGAATGATTTTATTATTAAGTATATACCCATAATTAACATAAATGTACGTAATAAAAAGACTACTGTATCTGATTTTATGGATTGATTCACTTTCACGCCTAGTTTAGCGCCAAAATAACTTGCAATAATTAGAACAATAGCATACGACCATGCTACATGGCCTTGTACAATGTGTCCTGCTGAACTCATTATACTTGTGAAAAATATCATCATCATACTTGTACCGACTGCCACATGGGGCGGGAACCTAAATACAATAAGCATTAATGGTGTCATTAATGCACCGCCACCAATGCCGAATAATCCAGTTAAAGTACCAATAAATAGCGTCGCAATAAATGCTACTAGCGGCGGTACACTATAATGATATTTTTTACCATTACCATCGACATAACTGCGCTCATATTTGGGTTTATCAAATATTTTAAATGGCTTAATCTTATTTCTTATAATAAGTAAGATGGCTACAATGATTAAGAATATACCGAAATATAAATTAAAGGATTCTAACGTTAAATAGCGACTTAGTAGTGCTCCAATTAAAGAACCAGGCAATAAGCCAAATAAAAATATTGATCCGTTCTTCACATCTACTTGCTTTGTTTTTAAATAACCTAACGTTGAAGTTAAACCCGTAACTATTAAAATAACGGAAGATGTTCCTATAGCGATTTGAGGCGTAATACCTTCTAATAGGTTATTCTCTACCCCAAGATATATTAATGTTGGCACGATAATGATACCGCCACCGATACCCACAATAGAGCCTAAAACTGCTGATAACCCTCCAATTAAAATCAATAATATAATTGTAAACATGTAATCTCTCCTAGAATAATTTTAATTGTTGCGGCGCTAACCCTTGATAATCTATGCCTAATATTTTTTGATAAGTTTTTGCATTTTGAGCAGCATGGCCACCAGAATTATTATTAAAAACAACATAAATGTTTTTAGCTTTGTGTTCTAATACTTTCACTTTATTTACTAAATCTTTTAATTCTTGTTCATTATAATCATATAGATACCTTACATCTCTCCACGCTTCATCGGTCATGTCTTTTTTAGTCCAGCCGTGAACATTTCTCCCATGATACCTAACAAATGCAGTTTCATGCGTAATGCGATTAACTAACGGAATCGAACCTTGACCTGCTTGCGGTTCATCACATACAGAATGAATTATTTGTTGTCGCGTTAAAAAAGCTAATGTTTCTTCTTTATACGCGTCATTAAACCATGATCGATTACGAAATTCTACACACATAGGAAATGCTTTGAGTTGCTCACGAATATAACGTATATATGTAATATTTTGAACTGTACAATCAAACCATGGTGGAAATTGCACTAATACCATAGCAAGTTTATTTTCGTCTTTTAATGGTTGTAACATCGCTTTAAATTGATCAAATAATGTTTGTCTGGTTTCTGCATAATCATGATAATCAGCATGTAAAGTTAATGCTTGATGTATCTTTACGACAAATTCAAAACGTTCAGGTGTTTCTCTTATCCATTTTCGTATATTTCTTTCAGGTTGAATTGCATAATAAGTAGCATCTAATTCTACTGTCGGGAAATGACTTGCATAGGTCACTAGTTTATCTGTCTTTCGTTGCAAGTCTTCATATAATGAATCATGATCGCCCCAACCTGTTAATCCAATATTTATCATAGTATCACCAATGTAATGATACCATATATGTTTTATTGGATTCACTTGATTAAATTTAATTTACTATAACTTTAAAAAGTAAGAGATTGCTATATAATACAGAGTTCACTTAGCCTATTTTACTCATTCCTATATTATAGAAAAACGATTGCTCATAATGTAAGGATACGAGCAATCGTATAGCGTGAGGCATCTATATTATTGATATAACAATTTAACTATTCAATAGTGCTTTTGATTCATTAATTATACGTTGAATTAACAACGTAGCGGAAACATTTTGAGCAAGTCGTGGACTTTGACCGCTCCATAAGTGTGTCCACTGTGCGTCGCCTTTTTGAGTCGCTTCTTTACGAATCGCACTCGTTAACTGGTTTTGAATTGGATAATCTGGTATATCATCGTCATATTCATCCATTTTATGGATAAAATCATTATCAATACCTCGAGCGAACTTTCCAGTGAATACATTAGTCACAACAGTATCTGTTTCTTTACTTTGTTGTATCATATTTTTATATAGTGATGATGCGCCACTTTCTTCAGTAGTTAAAAATGCAGTTCCCATTTGAACTGCTTCTGCACCTAAAACGATACTTGCAACAAGTCCACGACCATCCATAATACCGCCAGATGCAATAATTGGTATATCAATTGCATCAGCAATCTGAGGGACAAGTGACATCGTTCCAATTAATGGCGTCTGATTACTTCCAGTCACAGTAAACGAACCTCGATGACCCCCTGCTTCACTACCTTGTGCAATAATAGCATCTACCCCTGCACTTTCATTAGCAATCGCTTCATCTACAGAAGTTGCAGTACCCATAATGGTTATATCTCTTTCTTTTAATTTTGCAATCGTTGTTTGATCAGGTATACCGAAAGTAAAAGTAACCACCGGCACGCCTTTTTCAATAACAATATCAATCGCGTGATTAAATTGATGTGTTTCATCCATATTCAATACTGGCTCTTCAAGGTTAAACGCACGCCGATACGGTTTTAACCAAGCATTCATATGCTCTACCTTATCTGGAATATATAATTTCTGACTAGGTACAAACAAATTAACTGCATACGGTAAATCAGTCAGTTGTTGTACATAGGTAATTTCTTTTTCAAGTCTTTCAGGTGTGAAATAACCTGCACCGATACTTCCCAATCCTCCACTATTACTCACAGTTGCTACTAATTCAGGCGTTGTGTTACCTGCCATGCCTGCTTGCAAAATAGGAAATCTAATACCTAAAATCTCAGTAATTCTAGATGATAATTTCATTTAGCACGCCCCTTTTCAACACTTATGTTTAACTGCAAAATGAGTATGAAAGTATTGTAAAATGTTATTTCTTGTTGTATGCTTTCATTTGTTCTTCGATTTTTTCATTTTCTTCTTCATCCATTTCATCTTCGATTTCCATACCTAACATTTCTTCAATAAGATCTTCATAGGATACAATTCCATCTGTGCCACCGTATTCATCTAATACAATCGCCAAATGTTTACGCGATACAGTCATTTTTCTTAACACCCACTCAGCCCTATTATGCTCATTTACAAATAAAGCTTCAGAAGTATATTGTGACATATTGTTATCAGTCTCACGGCTCCATGCTAATAAATATTTCGAATGGAAAACACCTATAACATTATCTATATCTTCATCATACACAGGATAACGGGTATATGGGTTTGAAACAACTGTATCATATGCCTCTTTATAGGATACATCTGATGAAAATGCTGTGACATTTATTCGAGGTGTTGTATCAATATCTTTAATTTTTAATTTTTCAAAATCCATAACTCCTTGTATACGGTTACGTTCCATTTCATTAAAGGCACCTTCACTACCGGCAATCGAAACCATCTGTCTGATTTCCTCTTTTGAAAATCGTTGTTGGTCTTCGTTGCCTTTGGAAAGAAACTTATTTATTGCGTCAGTCATACCATTTAAAACTAACGTTATTGGTTTAAATATCATAATAAAGAATGAAATCGGTGTATAAACTAAACGTGAGATCCTATCAGGGTACGTTGCGGCAATCGATTTGGGGATGACTTCAGATATTACAATAATTGTTACTGTTGTCACTACTGTTGCAATACTAACACTTATGCCTAAATCTACAGCTAAAATCGTTATTAATGTAGGTAAAACAATATTTGCTATATTATTACCAATAAGAATGGTGGTAATAAATTGACTTGGTTTGGTTAATAATTTCGATATCTTTCCGGACTTTTTATCGCCCTGTTGTGCTTCCGTTTGCATCTTCATCTTATTCGCAGCTGTTAATGCGGTTTCGGCGCCTGAAAAGAAAAATGAAGCAAACAAAAGTATGATTATCGCTATAATCATATATGCATTACTCCTTTAGTAAAATTTATAATAAAAAAATTTATAAGTTGTACTTTAATTCCCTTCTTTCATAATTTATAAACGTTACAAAAGGATTAGTATTTTGAATCATCTAATTGTGAAGCATTAACTAAATTAAATTTTAAATAAGTTAATTAGCAAATATCATCCTTTAGTACTATTTCTTTTCATTTATATATTATGAATTTTATAGCTATGCTAGAATTAAACTAAGCGTGACACTTAGGTACGCTAAATTTGGGAAACTCTTCACAAACTCACTTTTATTAGTGAGTTTTTTAAGCTAACTCTACAAGGAATGTTTTATTTATGGGAAATTTAATGATGTATACGGCTTTTGCCTTTTTCTGTATATTATTCTTAATAATAATTTTCAGTATCCTATTTGATATTAGCAAACTCGGAAAATGGATTATTATTTGTACAGTAATGATACTGCTCTTATCAATTATCGTTTTGTACAGAACAGGTGCAGACCTGAGAAGAGAAAATATCAGTACACTCCAATACGGCACTATCTATACATAAAAACAAGTGCCCGACCAATTCATATGGTCGGGCACTTGTTTTCTTATCCTTCTTAAAATTCATCAAACCATCACTCTATGAACGGTGAAATATTTGAAATATACCTTAACTTTATTCTATTTTCCAAGAAAATATTTCACGAATAGTATGATCGATGTATACCTATGCTATAAACTTCCCTTGTATTTATTGAAATTTTGATAGCCCATAAAGTTGTTTCTTCATTAAAGGGGTGTTTTTTTATTAAGTACTATATGACATTAGTTTCTGCCTTTGCTACATTAGTCGCCTATTTCATACCTATATTATCTTTTAACAAAGTATTTAATGGCAACTTATATTTTTATAGCGGCTTTTTTATCATCATAATATTAATTATGATTAATATTATTTCAGCTATTAATGGTGATCGCGTTGTAAATAGCATACTGTGTTTATTAACATTGGTAGCACTACTTATTTTCATTTTTCCAATATGGAAAGTTTTAATTTTCTAAAATCATGCATAAAAAAGCACGAGATGATACGCATGCTTCGATAACATTTAAAGAATAAATGGTATTGAATTTGTATCTCTCGTGCTTTTATTTTATAAGAAATTGTTGAATCAGTAGCTATGATTAGCCAATTGATCCTTCCATTTCGAATTTGATTAAACGGTTCATTTCAACAGCATATTCCATTGGAAGTTCTTTTGTAAATGGTTCAATGAAGCCCATTACAATCATTTCAGTCGCTTCTTCTTCTGAAATACCACGACTCATTAAATAGAATAATTGTTCTTCTGAAACTTTAGATACTTTTGCTTCATGTTCTAACGAAATATTGTCATTAAATACTTCATTATATGGGATAGTATCTGAAGTAGATTCGTTATCTAAAATTAACGTATCACATTCAATGTTTGAACGTGCGCCTTTTGCTTTACGGCCAAAGTGCACGATACCACGATAAACAACTTTACCGCCATCTTTAGAAATAGATTTAGAAACAATTGTAGAAGATGTGTTTGGCGCTTTATGAATCATTTTCGCCCCAACATCTTGTACTTGTCCTTTACCGACAAATGCGATAGATAACGTACTACCTTTAGCACCTTCGCCTAAAAGTACACAGTTTGGATATTTCATAGTTAACTTAGAACCTAAGTTACCATCAACCCATTCCATATTACCATTCTCATATACTAAAGTACGTTTTGTAACTAAGTTATATACGTTGTTCGCCCAGTTTTGAATCGTTGTATAACGCACATGTGCGTCTTTGTGTACAATGATTTCAACAACAGCTGAGTGTAACGAGCTTGTTGAGTATACTGGTGCCGTACAACCTTCTACATAGTTCACAGATGCGCCTTCATCAGCAATGATTAAAGTACGCTCAAATTGACCCATGTTTTCAGAGTTAATACGGAAATAAGCTTGTAAAGGTGTATCTAGTTTAATGTTTTTTGGAACATAAATAAATGATCCACCTGACCAAACAGCTGAGTTTAACGCTGAGAATTTATTATCTGCAGCAGGTACTACTGTTGAGAAATACTGTCTGAATAAATCTTCGTTTTCTCTTAAAGCACTGTCTGTATCTTTAAAGATGATACCTTGGTCTTCAAGTTCTTTCTCCATGTTATGGTAAACAACTTCTGATTCATATTGTGCTGAAACACCAGCAAGATATTTTTGCTCAGCTTCAGGAATACCTAATTTATCAAACGTACGTTTAATTTCTTCAGGCACTTCATCCCATGAGCGTTCTGTATTTTCTGATGGTTTAACATAATAAGTGATATCATCAAAGTTTAATTCTGATAAATCCCCACCCCACTGTGGCATAGGCATTTTGTAGAATTGTTTCAATGATTTTAATCTATAATTAAGCATCCATTCAGGTTCACTTTTCATATTCGAAATTTCGCGGACAATATTTTCTGTCAAACCGCGTTCTGATCTAAAAATGGAAACATCTTCGTCGTGGAAACCATATTGATAATTCCCAACATCAGGTGCTTTTTTAGCCATTTAAATCACTCCTTTTATATATTAAAAACGACTTACGTGCAAGTTCATTTATTGTATTATTCTCTTTAACTGTCTGCTATAAGAATAATGATTTCATCTATATACATTCATGAAATTTCATGTTGTTCATACTAGTTTGAATGGGATTTTACACAATGTCAATGCTTCGACTCGAATTAGTCTTCTGCATTGCCTTCCTTTTCAACTGTACCCTTTTCTAAGGCTTTCCAAGCTAACGTGGCACATTTAATTCTTGCAGGAAATTGTGAAACACCTTGCGGCGCTTCAATATCCCCCATGTCTTCACTGATTTCATACTCTTCGCCAAGCATCATTTTCGAGAATTCTTGACTCATTTTCATGGCATCAGCTAAAGAATTGCCTTTAACCGCTTCGGTCATCATTGAGGCGCTAGACATTGAAATAGAACAGCCTTCTCCATCAAATTTAGCATCTTTGATAAAACCATCTTCTATATCAAACGTAAGATGAATACGATCCCCACACGTTGGATTGTTCATGTCTACTGTCATAGAGCCATTATCTAAAGTACCTTTATTTCTAGGGCTTTTGTAATGATCCATAATTACTGAACGATACAACTGATTTAAATTATTAAAATTCATATGAGAAAAACTCCTTCGTTTGTTTCAAGGCTTCAACTAATTGGTCAATATCTTCTGTCGTGTTATAAATATAAAAACTTGCACGGGCTGTAGAAGATTGTTTTAACCATTTCATTAGTGGTTGAGCACAGTGATGCCCCGCGCGAACAGCTACACCTTCAGTATCAACTGCAGTTGCAACGTCATGCGCATGAACATCAGTCATATTGAAAGTAATGATACCAAGCACGACGATCTTTTGCCGGACCATATATCTCGATACCTTCTATCTCTGACATTTTGTCATAAGCATACTGTGTTAATGTCGCTTCATGTTGATGAATTGCTTCGAATCCTAAATTTTGTAAATATTTTATAGCCTCTGCAAAGCCAATCGCTTGTGCAATAAGTGGTGTACCTGCTTCGAATTTTGTTGGCAAATCTGCCCATGATGCTTCATATTTATCAACAAAGTCTATCATATCTCCACCAAATTCAACTGGCTCCATGTTATTTAGCAATGTACGTTTACCATATAACACACCAATACCCGTTGGACCAAGCATTTTGTGACCACTAAAACTATAAAAATCAGCACCTAAGTCTTGCATATCTATATCCATATGAGGGGCAGCTTGCGCACCATCCACACTGATAATTGCACCATGTTCATGCGCAATTTCGGTAATAGCTTTGATATCATTTATAGTGCCCAATACGTTAGAAACATGAGCAATCGCAACTATTTTAGTTTTTTCATTAATAGTCGCTTTAACGTCCTCAATCGCTAATTCTCCATCTTCAGTTAAGGGAATAAATTTCAATTCTGCTTTTTTACGCTTCGCTAATTGCTGCCAAGGTACAATGTTGGCATGATGTTCCATTTCAGTAACAACAATTTCATCACCTTCAGAAACATTCGCATCGCCATAGCTATGTGCAACAATATTAATCGCCGCTGTCGTGCCACGTGTGAAGATAATTTCTTCAAAATATTTCGCATTTATAAAACGTCTTACCGTTTCACGTGCATTTTCATAGCCATCTGTTGCTAATGAACCGAGTGTATGAACACCACGATGTACATTAGAGTTATATCGTTTGTAGTAATCATCAATCGCATCAATCACTTGGATAGGCGTTTGACTTGTTGCTGTAGAGTCTAGATAAGCTAGTCTATTACCATGTACTTGCTTGCTCAAGAATTGGAAAATCTTTTACAATTTCACTAACATTTAATGATTCGGTCAATTTATCCACAGACCTTTCTTAATTAAAAATCTATAATCAGACCTTAGTAAAGTTAGGAAGACTCGTTTAATTCAAATTTAAAACGTACTTAATAAGAATCATTCGCTTTCCTAACACTTGAATTACTACTGTCCTTAACGTAATTAATTTCGTTAATTATTTATTAATTTTAAGTTCAATTACTTCACGTAATTTGCGTTTTACATCTTCAATCGGTAGTTCACGAACTACTGGATCTAAGAAACCGTGAATAACTAAACGTTCAGCTTCTCGACGTGAAATACCACGACTCATCAAGTAGTAAAGTTGTTCTGGATCTACACGGCCTACTGATGCTTGCATGTCCTGCTTCTACGTCATCTTCATCTATTAATAGAATTGGGTTCGCATCCCCACGTGCATTTTCAGAAAGCATAAGTACACGTGATTCTTGTTGCGCGTTTGATTTAGTACCGCCATGTTTAATGTAACCAATACCATTAAATATTGTTGAAGCACTTTCTAACATAACGCCATGTTTTAAAATATATCCATTTGTTTCTTTACCGTATTGTACGATTTTAGACGTTAAATTGATTTTTTGACTACCCGTACCAACGACAACAGATTTTAATTCACTTTCTGAGCGATCACCAATTAAATTAGTAGTATTATCGATAATTTGACTACCTTCATTCATTAGTCCTAATGCCCAGTTAATTGTTGCGTCTGTTTCTGTCATACCACGACGAATAATGTGACCAGTAAAGCCTTTGTCTAAATAATCTACTGAACCATAAGTGATTTTCGAGTTTGCACCAACACTTACTTCTGAAACGATGTTAAGTTGGTTACCTTCACCGCTTGCATTTGACAAGTAGTTTTCAACATACGTTACTTCTGCACTTTCTTCAGTAGTAATGATAACGTGATTATAGAAACTTGCATTAGCATCGTCATGTAAAACAACGTATTGAATTGGATGTTCAACCACTACGTTTTTAGGTACATATACAAACATACCACCATTAACAAGCGCTGTGTGTAATGCTGTTAATCTATGTTCATCAACAGTTACTGTGTCATTCATAAAATATTTTTTCACTAAATCAGGATGATTCTTCAACGCGTCTGATAATCCTTCAATGATTACGCCATCGTTTTTTGCAGAATCAGAAACCTTTGTAAAAGCAAGTGTATTATTATGTTGTATTACTAAGTTCTCAGTGTTTTCTACATCAATAATTTCTTTTACTTCTGCAGGTAGGTCTTCTATTGATTCATAAACATTACCTACTGTTTCATGTTGTTTAAATGAATCAAAATCCCATTTGTTAATTTTTGTTTTATCTGGTTTTGGCATTTCTAAAGTTTCAGTTAATTTCAACGCTTCTCTACGTAATTCAGTTAACCAAGAAGGTTCATTATGGGCTTGTGAATATTCAACAAGTTGAGCTTCAGAAATGTTCAAAGTTTCAGTCGTCATACTATTTTTTCCTCCCATTTGATGATTGTATGATTTAATTCATTGGTATAAATCAAAACCTTAAATCTTCATCTAAATTAATGTTTTCATATGATTTGAGACTTATTATTGAGCGTTGAACTCTTCTTTAACCCATTCATAGCCTTCTTCTTCTAAACGTTTTGCTAATTCCGGTCCACCTGAAGTAACTACTTTGCCCGCATACATAACATGTACATGGTCTGGAGTAATGTAGTTTAATAGACGTTGATAATGAGTGATAATTAATGCACCGAATTCTTCGCCACGCATTAAGTTGATACCTTTAGATACTACTTTTAGAGCATCGATATCTAAACCAGAGTCAATTTCATCTAAAATTGCGAATTTTGGTTCTAACATCATTAATTGAAGAATTTCATTACGTTTTTTCTCGCCGCCAGAGAATCCTTCATTTAAATAACGTTGTGCCATATCTTGATCGATATCTAAACGATCCATTTCTTTATCTAATTTTTTGATGAATTGCATCAAATTAATTTCATTACCTTCTCCACGTTTAACATTAATTGCTGAACGTAGAAAATCTGCAGTTGTTACACCAGTGATTTCTGATGGATATTGCATTGCTAAGAAAAGGCCTGCTTTTGCACGTTCGTCAACTTCTAGTTCTAATATGTTAACGCCGTCTAATAAAACTTCACCTTTCGTTACTTCGTAGCTAGGGTGTCCCATGATTGCTGATGATAATGTTGATTTACCAGTACCATTTGGTCCCATTACAACGTGTATTTCGTCTGTGTTAATTGTTAAGTTAACACCTTTAAGAATTTCTTTATCTTCAATAGACACATGTAGGTCCTTAATTTCTAATGTTGATGGCATACATATTCCCTCCGTATTATATGATATGTTTTTCTTATCTAGTTTATAATAATTTTAATCTACAGTCAAAAGACTGAGCCTTTGTTACATCTTCTAATTATAACGTAGTTATATTTGAATATAAACCTTTTCAGGAGCTAAATTAAAATCGTTATTAAAACACAATCATTTTCGATAGGGATTCTTAGGTTTTCGTAACTGATAATAATATCATCGTTGTTCTCAATGCCTATAATCTTTTTAAAAAAGAGTCAGTGTTCATTTATATGTGATAAACAATATTTTTTTACATTGATTTTAATATTCTCATGCTCACTTTTATGCTATTATCATTTATATATTTTCAATCCAAAGGAGACTATCATGTCAAAAATAAAATGGTCAAATATTAGTAAAGGGTTTGCTATGGGAACAACTGATTTAGTTCCAGGAGTGAGCGGAGGCACTATTGCCCTCTTACTTGGTATTTATGACGACTTTATTCGTTCTATCAGCGGTCTTTTTTCTAAACGCTTTTGGGAAAGTTTAAAATTTTTAATACCAATTGGTTTAGGAATGGTCCTAGCTATAGGCTTATTAAGCAAAGTTATCAATTACTTACTGAGTGAACACACAGTACCCACGATGTTCTTTTTTGTTGGTTTAATTGCGGGCATCATCCCATATTTATTAAATACTTCTCGCTTTAAACAAACTTTTAATATTAAACACTATTCACTTCTTGTGTTGGGCATCATTATAATTGTTGTCATTACTTTATTAAATAACGGCGACAAGCATGCGGGCGAAACACTAGAGCTTTCAACTGGTCTTTTCATTAAGTATTTTATTGCTGGTGCGTGTGCCTCTAGTGCTATGTTGCTTCCAGGTATATCAGGTTCATTTATGTTATTGGTGTTTGGAGTTTACGGTACAGTAATGTATGCACTCTCAGAATTTATTTCGCTAAACTTTAATGCCATTCCTGTATTAATTTCAGTTGGTTTAGGTGTTATTGCCGGTTTCTTATTTTCCAGTAAAATTATCCAACACTTACTGACTTACCATACTTACTTAACCTACGCATTAATTATTGGTTTCGTAGTAGGTTCACTATACGCGGTATTTCCTGGCCTCCCACATTCTATTTTAATATGGATTATTTCAATCATAACGTTGGTTTGTGGTTTTATTATTAGTTATAAATTAGGGCGCACTACAAAAGATTAAAATCAAATATATAAATTTTAAATGCCATCGATAATGCTCGATGGCATTTTTAAAGTCCGTTTTCCACAAATTTTCCGGCGGCACAAAAAATAAATTTAGTTTTTTTAAAATATGTAAATCTTGACAGTGGATAACTACACTCATTTTTTATATAATAAGCTTTCAATCTTTTTTAGATTGAATCAGAAAATATTGGAGGAATTAATTAATATTTGGGAACCCTTATTAGTTTAATCACGTTTATTATTTTATTAATACTTACTGCATTCTTTGTCGCTTCTGAGTTCGCAATAGTCAAAGTTCGAACATCGAGAATCCACTCGCTTGCAACAGGTAATAATAAAAATGCACTTTCAGCACAAAAGGTAGTAACACACTTAGATGAATACTTGGCTGCCTGTCAATTAGGTATAACAATTACCGCTCTAGGCATCGGTATGGTCGGCGAATCGACTTTTGAGTTTATGTTACACCCGCTTTTCAGTAGTTTAGGTTTATCAGATTCGATGATACATGTCTTCACTTTAATTGGCGCTTTCGTAATTGCAACCTATTTACACGTTGTAGTCGGCGAAATGGCACCTAAGACAGTTGCGATTCAAAAAGCCGAACAAATTACATTAATCATAGCTAAGCCAATGATCATGTTTTACAAATTATTTTATCCATTTATATATATACTTAATGGTTCAGCGCGATTAATTTTAAAGATGTTTGGTATGCAACCTCGCTAAAGAAAGTGAACTCTACCATTCCGAAGAAGAATTAAAATTATTGATTAAAGAAAGTCATGAAGGCGGAGAAATCTCTGAAAATGAATTAACGCATATCAATCGTGCATTTGCTTTTGATGAAATGACGATTAAAGATGGTTATATTGCTCTCGATAAAGTTTCAGTTATTGATATTAAAAGTGATGTAGATGAAACAAAAGCTTATATAAATAATGCGAATTACACAAGATTCCCTGTATTTAGAGATAAGCCAACTCAAATTGTTGGTTATCTACATGCTAAGGACTTTTTAAATGATGATTTAACGACCCTTGAAGATATTACAAATGATATTCTAAAAGTAAGTCTTAATACTAAATATCATCATGTACTAGAGCTGATGAAATCACATCAAATCCACATCGCACTTGTCGAAGATGAAAATCGTAATCCTATTGGTATGATTACCATGGAAAATATTTTAGAAAATATAGTTGGCGACATTAAAGATGAGCATGATTTAGTCTAAATATGTACTTTAATTAAAACAGTATTTCAAACGTAGACAAACCACCGACGAAGTTAAGCAACTTTGTCGGTGGTTTTTTGTAGTTCTTTAAGTACAATCTTATTATTTTATATCTCAGAAGCGTTCAGCTAAGACACGGTTACTGTCTTTCGTATTGAAGTATTCTGCAAGCACTATATTAGTCCCATCTGGTCAAGCGTCTTGTAAGAATCAAGATAAAAGACGAAAAAATAACCCGGAAGTATATGTCCCATTACTTTTAAATCATTTAATGATATAAAAGCATCCCATAACCTCCGAGCTATTAAATAAAATATCAACAGCGAAAGTGATATTTTAGTGATTCTATATATAATCAATACATAAACCTTCCATTATTATAGAAAGCTTACCATTAATTTGTTAGTTCTCCCATTGAAAATGAAACTGATTTTTTCTCAATCAATCTATTTCCATTCTTTTATTTTACTCACCTGAGATCACTATTTCAAATATATGAGATAAGTATGCATCGCATGTTTCAATTTTTTATTACAATTCGCTTTATAAATTCTTTACACAGCTATAGTTAGTTTCCACATTCTCTTGTGGTCGCTATATTATTTTTAAATCTGTCATTACTGTTTTCAAGTTAACCACAACAATATTTTATAGTTTTTTATTTATGCTTTATATTGTACGAACGTCAAAAGTACATACCCTTGCAATTATATATTTTGACAATCGAATATATAATTTATGATATCCTTAAGAAAAAAGGAGATTTATTATGGGTTTACTAGTCGCTATTGTATTAGGGATTATTTTCATACCTGTATACGCTTATTTTTGGGCTTTTATATTTCGTTGGGAAAATAATAGAAGAGTTAAGCGGAACAACTTTACCCCCATGACTGATAAACAGTATTATTTACTTTTAATCTTACATGGAATATTTGCTACATTTCTAGTTATCTTTGCAATATACATAAGTTACTTTAAATGATGTGTGCCCTATTTCATAATAATAATGTCCCCTACACTCATATTCTCATCTTTAATTTTTACTATCGAATTAATTAAAAAACAAGAAAGAGTCAAAGTGGAATGACAATTATTACCGAAATAGCAATTTTGTGTTAACGAATCACAAAGGCAATCCTATACAACTTAGACGCTTTTACATACTTTTAAGAACGACTGTTAAATATGTAAGGATTATAAAAGAAGTATCTTCACAAATATTAAGTCATAGCCATATCTTTAAAAAGTGTTATAGAACAATTATCTAAGAAAATGATGAACAAACTTGAACAAGTAAAACTTGGTTAATGCGTCCAAATTTGGGCGTATTTTTCATGCTTTATATTCGATAATTTGTACACACTACCCTTTTCAATTCTTACAACCATAAAAAAGAATCCTCAAACCGTTGTCGTTAAAGGATTCTTCATGAAATTTGATGTTATTTTGCTGGTACGACTGCACCATCGTATTCTTTGTTGATATAGTCTTTAATTTCTTTAGATTGGAGTACATCAACTAACGCTTTGATTTTCTCGTCATCTTTATGACCTTCTCTTACGCCAATTAAATTCGCATAAGGATTGTCTTTTGCTTTCTCTAGAACAATCGAATCATCTTTAGGGCTTAAATCTTGATCAATTGCAAAGTTTGAATTAATAATTACAGCATCAGCATCTTCGTTTTGATAAATTTTAGGTAGATACTCTGCAGATTGTTTATTATTAAATTTGATATCTTTTTTATTTTCTACAATATCATCAAACGTAGCGTCTTCTGTTTTAACGCCATCTTTTAATTTAATAAGTCCTTCATCTACGAAGAATTTTAAGAAACGTCCTTCTTCAGCTGGATTATTCGAAACGTATACTGTTGCGCCTTTTGGTAAATCTTTTAAACTTTTATGTTTTTTAGAGTATACTGCCATAGGCTCCAAGTGAACGTTTCCTGCTGATTCCACTTTATAGCCTTTGTCTTCCTTCTCTGTTTTTAAATATGGTGTATGTTGGAAGAAGTTCGCATCAATTTCACCTTTATCTAATAATTTATTCGGTGTTGTATAATCATTAATCGTTTTGATTTTTAATTTATAACCTTTATCTTCTAACAATGGTTCGGCTTTTTCTAATATTTCTGCGTGCGGTGCTTGGCGAAGCTCCGACTGTAATTGTCTTATCTTTTTCATCTCCGCCACCGCCACATGCTCGCTAATAAAAGTGCTAAAGCTGCTACAGAAACTAAACTTAATATTTTTTTCATATAATAAAGTCCCCTTTTAAAAATTTATCGTTTATCTATTTTATTTGTAGACCAGTCACCAATAAATTGAATGATAAATACAATAATTAGTATTAAAACTGTTGATACAAATATGACGTCATTTTGATTTCGTGTGAAGCCAGTTAAATACGCTAAGTTACCTAAACCACCTGCACCAATTACACCCGCAACTGCTGTTGATCCAACCAAAGCAATTGCAGTAACTGTAATACCAGATATTAAAGCCGGCATTGCTTCTGGTAAAAGGACTTTTTTTACTACTGTCCATGTATTTGCACCCATTGACCAAGCCGCTTCGATTACGCCTTTGTCGATTTCTTTAAATGCAATCTCTACTAATCTTGCATAGAACGGTGCGAGCACTAATGATCAATGCTGGTAAAGCCCCAGTTGGTCCACTGATTGTTCCTAATATTAAACTTGTGAATGGAATCAACAAGAGTATGAGAATAATGAATGGTATCGCTCTGAATAAGTTTACGATAAATGAAACTACACTATAAAAGACTCTTGCAACTGGTGATTTACTTTTAGCTGATAAGAAGAGTAAAACACCTAAAATCAGTCCTAAAACAAAAGCAAATGCTGTTGCTATTACAGTCATATAAATTGTTTCATATGTTGCTAACCAAACTTCGTCCCAACTGATATTTGGCATAGTAACCATCTCACGGAGTATGTCACCAAACGAATTACCCATGCTTTAACACCTCCACTGAAACGTGTTGCGCTTCTAAATCGTTTTTGAACTTTTCGAATTTTTCTGAATTTACTGTTGGTAAATGTACTACTAAAAAGCCGATTGAACCATCTTTCGTATGTTTAATATTAGCTTCCAATATATTTACATCAATATTATGCGTCTTAGTTATGTATGATACTAACGGCTCCGTAGTATTGCTTCCTGTAAAATTCAAGCGAACTACATAATCATTTTCCTTTAATGATATTAAATCTGTGATAGATTCATCAAAATCATCGTCTAAATCATCTTTCACAAAGCGTTTTGTTACTGCATGTTGTGGGTTTTCAAAGACAGTTGTAACCTCGCCTTGTTCAATTACACGGCCACTTTCCATAACAGCGACTTCATCGCGGATACGTCGAATGACATGCATTTCGTGTGTAATGATTACGATTGTTAAATTTCGTTCTTCTTTAATCTTTAATAATAATTCTAGAATTTCATCGGTCGTTTGAGGATCTAACGCACTTGTTGCTTCATCACAAAGCAATACAGTAGGTTCATTAGCTAATGCACGCGCAATACCGACACGTTGCTTTTGACCACCTGACAATTCCGATGGATATGCATTTTCTCTTCCTTTTAGTCCTACCAATTCCACTAATTCTAAAGCACGTTGCTTCGCTTCACGACGCGAAACACCAGCAATTTCTAGCGGGAATGTAATATTATTTAATACATTTCGTGACCACAGTAAATTAAAATGTTGAAAAATCATGCTCACTTTTTGACGTTTTTTTCTTAAATCTGATTTAGATAAATCACCAATCTTATCTCCATCAATAATTACGTCACCTGAAGTAGGTTGCTCGAGATTGTTCAAGAGTCTTACTAAAGTACTTTTCCCCGCTCCTGAAAAACCAACCACTCCAAAGATTGAGCCTGATTGAATGCTTAAATCAACATGATCTACAGCTAGTACGTCGTGTTTTTTTGTTTTGTACCTTTTGACTATTTGATTTAATTCAATCATCACACTTGCCTCCTTGTATTACACTATCAATTAAAAAATGCTTCCCCTTTTATGCAGTGAAGAAAAGAGAAAGCATTAATCGCTTCTCTCATCTCCCAAAGTTAATTATAACTTCATGTGAATTGGCACCATTTCTGATTCAGACGGTTGCCGGGCTTCAAAGGGCACATCCCTCCACCACTCTTGATAAGAGTATCATTTATTTAATTATTTTTAATCCTATCATCGCACTCATGTTTCGTCAATAACTATTTTAAATTTTCTAACAAATAAGGAACAGATTGAAATGCGTAAATTCTTTTCTGTTCTTTACCTTTAGACATCAGCATGAGCACAGGTACAGATTGTATTTCTTGCGCTTGGCTAAAATCAGGATGAAAATTCAAATCTATTTTCGTAATTGGTAGCTTCAAAATTTCATTTGCTATATCTAACATGCGTTCTGAAACTTTACAAGTTCCACACGTTGGTGTATAACCAAATATTAAATATTTTTCTTTTTCTTCATGTTCGTGCACATCTGCACGGTGTTCACTTGTTACATTCATGTTAATAAACTTACCCTTTCAGCTATATAATCTAATTTTGCTTTAGCTACTTTTTCTGCATCTTTTACAGAAAAACCATGTTTTCGCAGTACTCTGGATAAATATGGTTTAGGGCATCTAGCAACCTCACAATATTGTCTATCTATGCGTATATGTTTACTTTCACTGAGATATCGTTTGAACCATTTCCGTATCTTTTCACCTTCTTTATCTGAATCCACAAGAATATACACTTGTTTATCATATAAAGTTTCAACCATTTCATCGATTTTATCAATGCCCATAGTACCGTTCGTACATATGATATCAATTGGCTGATCAATAACTTGCTTTACCCGTTTCTTGTCTGACTTGCCTTCGACAATGATCACTTGGTTTAGTATCGTCATGACATCCACCCTCTAAATGTTGATAGTTGTTCAATCTACTTAGTTCTTCACAATACTTAGCGACTATAAACATAATTTACATATTCCTAATCTTATCTTATTATTGAAAATGATTTTTGTCATTTAAAGACATCTAATCAGATGATCTTTTTCTTATATAATATCTGTTCTTTAGTTCTACTAAGCTAGGCTCTACTATAGCTCACTTTATACATGTTTATTTTTGACAAAAAGCATATAAAATAAATATTCTTATTAAAAAAACCCCAAGATAATCAATATCATGGAGTTCGCACTTTATTTTTTATTCACCAATCATTTCTGAGTATTGCTCAGCAGATAATAATTCATCTAATTGACTTTGATCGCTTAATTCAACTTTTACCATCCATGCTTTATCGTATGGTGATTCATTTACGAATTCTGGGCTGTCTTCTAATTCTTCGTTAGACTCGACAACTTTCCCAGTAACAGGTGCGTAAAGTTCTGAAACTGTTTTTACCGATTCAACACTACCAAAAGTTTCACCTTCGTTAATGTCATCGTCGACTTCTGGTAATTCAACGAATACGATATCTCCTAATTCACCTTGAGCATATTCAGTTATACCAATTGTTACTGTATTGCCTTCAATTTTAACCCATTCATGTTCTTTAGAATATTTAAATTCACTCGGTACTGCCACAAGAATCCCCTCCTAAATGATTTTACATATTAATGATGCCATATGAAAAGCTTTCAAGCAACTATTTCTCGATAACATAATTCAATCAAATCTTTTTCATAGCAATAGATGAAGCGTTTACACAATCACTATTATAACCACTTATTTAATTATGAAATTAAAATTTATTTTATAACCAAGTTTCCTTATATTGGTCTTCTTTAAATCCAACTGTAACTTTATTTCCTGAAATAGCTAGTGGTCTTTTAACTAACATACCATTTGAAGCCAATAAATCTAACTTTTCATCATACGTTAAATCTTTCAACTTATCTTTCAATCCAAGCTCACGATATTTTGCGCCATGTGTGTTAAAGAGTTTGTTAACATCAATTTCTGTCGCTTCAATAATATCTTTAAACTCGTTTTTAGTAGGTGTATGTTGAACGATATCAATAGGTTCAAAACTAACACCATACTCCTGTAAGAACTTAGCGGCCTTCTTACAAGTTGTACAATTAGGATACTGGTAAAATTTTATCATTATGCTGTACCTCCTATGTCTAGTTAACACTAATATATCAAATTTCTACGTAAAACGCTCTTAATTTCAGGCTGATTTTTTTAATAATGGTTAATTGTCAGTTATAATAGGGCTAATAATATCTAAAACAAAGGAGTTATACTATGCAATCAATAAATACTACAGACAATTTTAAAGAAACAATACAAAGTGATAATCCTGTGATCGTTAAATTTGAAGCAGGTCGGTGTCCAGACTGTAAAGCTATGGATATGTGGATCGACCCAATTACTGAAAAATATAATGATTACCAATGGTTCACAGTAAACCGTGATGAATTAGAAGACGTAGCGTCTGACAATGATGTAATGGGTATTCCAAGCTTGTTAGTTTTCAAAAATGGAGAAAAATTAGCTCATTTACATTCAGCAAATGCAAAATCTCCAGAACAAGTTGAATCATTTTTAGCAGAAACATTCAAATAAATCATACAGTGTTGCAGATGATAATCTGAGACATACATTTCAAAGATAAATAAAGGCCGCATTGAATTCTAATTTCAATGCGGCCTTTATTTATCTCAACAGTCGTTTAAATGACTACTTACTTTACTGCAATTTTTATATGATAGTTAAAATTTATCAATTATATTATTAACGTGACGTTCTCTATGCGGTACTTCATCTTCTAAATCAGTTAGATACAAAAAGCCAACTAAGCTCTCATCATCTTTCACTCCAAATAACGCACGCATTTCAGGTTGAAATATATATGCTCGGCGTTTTCCAACAGGTACCAATACCAACTTCATGTAAAAGAAGCATTAAATTTTGAGTAAAAGCTCCAAATGCCATATAATTTTCTAAATTTTGTTTTTGTCTTGGATCTTCTTTTAAGACTAGCGCTAGCATGCCACCAAGATTTGTAGCTACATTATAATGATCTTCTTGTTTTTTCTTCAGATTAGGAAAAGCAATTTCTGTAAGTTGTTTACTCATATCTCCTAATCTATCTTTAGCAATATGAACAACTCTCCATGGCTCTCTCAAACCGTGATTAGGTGCATCAGTAGCTTGTCGAATAGCTTGATATAAAGCTGTATCATTTATCTTCATATCTCTTTTGAACACTTTAATACTACGACGTTGTGCTATTGCATCTTGCAGTTCCATATAATATCGCCCTTTCACTATTGATAATTATTTTCAATTATAAGATAGGTCACGATTATTTTCAAATTACTCATATAACTTTAATTGTTGTTTTAGCGCTTCAACATGAATTTGACCTGGCGCTTTAGGACTATCAAGACAGCCATACGTTACAGTGCCTCCAAATAACCCCTGTGCAGTTCTAGATATTAGACCTAATTTTGACATTGCAATGCCAATCACTTGTTGAGGAACTGAATCAGACGTTTCTGACATCGCACTTAATAAATTCAGCACATCTTGTTTACCAAGAGGCATTACTGCAACTTTTAAGTAATCTGGTCCAAGTTGGTGCATTTTAAAGTAAAGATGCTTTAAAGCTTCCAGTGCTGGTGTTTTTTTAAAGTCATGATAAGACAATACTACTTGGATTTGTTTGCTTTTAGATTGTGCAATTAAATCTATCAAAGGTTGTGCTGATTTCCCAGGTTCAAATTCAATATCAACTAAATCAACATGTGTTAAATTTATTATTTCAGCTAAGGCGTTCAAATATGCTTCATATGGTAACGTGCCCTCTCCACCTTGTGAAGAAGTACGATAAGTGACGAGTATCTTTTTCCCTAAATTTAAATTATAGATATTGTCTACTACTTTAGACACTTGGTTCACATCAAAATCCGCCCACTGATCTATTCTAAATTCAATGATTTCTATTGAATCTTGAAATTTGATTAAGTCTTCTATAGTAGATTGTGAAAGTTCTTTTTCTGGCGCTATCGTAACAGCTATATCAACTTCAGTCATTTTTAATACTTCCTTTATTTATTGTGATTAAAATAATTGTATAACAATTTTCAAAAATAAAACAATCAATATACATTAACTTATAAAATGACAGTATTAATCAAAGAGTGAATTTTATATGATTTAAAAATTATTCTACGGGTATACAGTAATAGTAAGTCATTAAGGAGGTAATAAAATGGCAGTAAATTATGAAACTAAAGCAACAAATACAGGTGGCCGTAACGGACACGTTCAAACAGATGATAAAGCAATTGATGTAGCGGTTATTCCACCAAGCACAAGCTGACGCTGAAAAAGGTACAAATCCTGAGCAATTATTCGCAGCAGGTTATGCTTCATGCTTTAACGGTGCATTCGATTTAATCTTAAAACAAAACAAAGTGAGAGATGCTGAACCAGAAGTAACTCTAACTGTGCGTTTAGAAGATGATCCAGATGCTGAAAGTCCTAAGCTAAGCGTTTCAATTGATGCTAAAGTTAAAAGCGTATTATCTCAAGAAGACGCTGAAAAATATTTACAAGACGCGCACGAATTTTGTCCATATTCAAAAGCTACACGTGGCAACATTGACGTTGATTTAAACGTAGAAGTTGTTGACTAGTATTTAATATATAAAATTTAACCCCTAGACTCTATCTCGAGTCTGGGGGTTATTTTGTGCTTTGATGTTTCTGCCCTCTTATTTCTTGATGTCTTTAGTATTCTCTGTCTGGGTATTTAATTGTCATCATCACTAAATTGAGTGAAAAAATAAACAACTAAAATTGCAAAAGAAACCAGGATAAGTGCTGTCAAAGAAACAATAATTATAATTAATGCCTCCAAAAGTCTTGCCTCCACTTTAGTATATACCACTATATTATATCATAATAGGTCAAATCAATTTCAATTCATTAAAATTCAAATTTAATTTACAGAGAAAATTTATAGTGATGAATTTATTAATCATAGGAATTTTAAGTTAATTATATTTTTGACATAAGTAAATGGAAAAGTTGCCCAATCATTTCTTTTACTATAGTATTATAAACAAAATGTCAGAATATTAATTATTTTATTATATACACTTTGTACAGTTTAGGAGGCATTCAATGACAGATATACGTTACTTAACAAGTGAAGATTCATCTATTTATCGTGCTTTTTTATTAAAGGGCATCCACAAAGAACTTGAAGTATTTGCATGGAAATTGCAAAATGAAAAATGCTTAATTGAATTAAATATAGAAAAATTACTTTCTTCACAAACATCTGATTATGCAGTGCTTGGTGCCTTTGAACAAGATGAATTAGTTGGTGCGACTACTTTAATTCACAGACAAAAATATAGCTTATCTCATAAAGCAATAATGGAAAACATGTGTGTCCAAGGTCATGACGATGATTCAAGAGATCACATTTCTAAATTATTAATGCGTCATATTTTCCAAATATGCCATGACAAAGAAATAGAAATCTTATTAACTTCACTCATTTCAAATAACATTAGTGGAAAAGTATTTTTCAGCAACCTCAATTTTGATACACTCTTTTTAGAAGAACATGCTAGAAAATATGAGAACTATTACGTCGATGAACATTGGTTAATATATTACTTTAAAGACAATGATTTAGAATTATTCAATTAAATTGTTGATACCTGTATATGAAATAATGTTATATTTATTTCATATTCACAATAGCTCGCTCTATGTAACAAAACCATCGAATTAAGGCAATTTTTCAAAAGTTTTCCTATAATGGCTTGCAATCAAAATCATTTAGAAATATTATTTTAATAAGTTATACTTACAATCAACATATGCACATTAATAGACTATCTTTCCAATTATAGAAAGGACTGAGCAAATTGAAATATGCTACTACATTACTATCTTTGTTCTTATCATTAATTACTTTAGCTACACCTTTACTAGCTGTTAACAAAGTGATCGAAGGTGATATGGCAATATTAGCAGGCGCTTTATTTATCTTAGGTGTTTTCTTATTTAACTTATACGCTTGTATACGTGGCGATCGTGTAGCTAATATCTTTGCTATGTTCGTATCCATCTTCGCATTCATTCTAATGAGTTATCCAATGTGGAAAACATATGTAATGGGCTTTATAGGTTAGCTTCCTTCTTATACATAACTTCATCTTTTTTCTATCAAGTGCATCTATTGATTAATTTAAATTGATCAATAGATGCACTTTTATTTTAAAATTAACTTTTCTAAAAAAGTTTATATAAGTTTCTATTTTTCATTTTACAAATCAAATGAAAGCGCTATAATTGGACAGATAGGGGGATTCAAAGATATGAATTTAGCTTTATTAGGTTTCATTATGATTATCGTTTTCTTGATATTAATCATGTCACGTAAAATGTCAGCATTAACAGCATTAATTGTTGTACCAACTGTTTTTGCTTTGATTGGCGGTTTCTACTCTGGTCTTGGCGAATATATGCTCAAAGGCATTGAAACAGTTGCACCAACAGGTATTATGCTCACGTTTGCCATTTTATATTTTGGAGTTATGATCGATGCTCGGGTTATTCGAACCTGTCATTAATCGAATTATTAAAGTAGTTAAAGGGGATCCAGTTAAAATTGCAATGGGTACTGTTGTCTTAGCTTCAATGGTCGCGTTAGATGGCGATGGCACTACTACATTTATTATAACTGTAACTGCAATGATGCCATTATATAAAAAAATTGGCATGAGCTTATATACACTTTCAACCTTAGCACTACTATCAATTGGCGTTATGAACATGTTACCTTGGGGTGGCCCGACAGCACGAGCAATTTCATCTTTACAGGTTACCACTGAGGAAGTTTTCATACCTATTATTCCTGCAATGATTGCAGGTATCGTTTTTGCTTTTGCCGTAGCATACATATTAGGTAAACGTGCAAAAAAATACATTACTTCTAATACAAATATTGATTTAGATGATGTAAGACCTACAGATACGAAAGAAGAGTCATTATTAAAAAGACCTAAAATGCTTATACCAAACGCAATTTTAACGATTTCATTAATTGTTTGCCTTGTTATTGGACTGATGCCGATTCCGGTTATGTTCATGCTTTGGTTCGGTGTTGCAATCGTACTCAATTATCCAAACCTAAGTATTCAAAATTCAGTAATTAAAAAACATGCTTGGTGATGTACTATCAGTAATCAGCCTTGTTTTTGCATCTGGTATCTTTACAGGTGTTATGGATGGGACACACATGGTTGATGAAATGGCAAATACATTAGTGCAAATTATTCCTGATGCTTTAGGAAATCACTTTGCTTTAATTACTGCCCTACTTAGCGGGCCATTCACTTACTTTATGGCTAATGATCCATTCTATTATGGCGTATTACCAATCCTTGCTGAATCAGCACAACAATTTGGTATATCTAAAGTAGATATGGCCAGAGCTTCAGTATTAGGACAACCGCTTCACGTATTAAGTCCATTGTATGCTGCCGGTTACTTACTGGTTGGTATGCTAGATATTGAATATGGACAAAACCAACGTATTGTTATCAAATGGGCAATAGGATCTAGTTTGTTTATGATTCTAGTCGCTTGTATTCTAGGTATTATACCTTGGTAGAATTATTTTTGGACGCGTATAACAACGTTTGAAATTAAAAGAGCTTGGGACATAAATATCCCATTCTCAAATTAAAAGCGAGCAATCTATTAGTTTCTAGTGGATTGCTGCTTTTCTATGTTAAAATCTTCCGATTTTGAAAGCGCATGCTTGCCTGGGGTATGGGAGTGGGACAGAAATCTAATTTTTCTAATAAGATTTCGTCGTCCCACCCCGGCAAAGATGACTAGAAGTGAAACAAGCTTAAGATTATGCGCGTTTTCACTTCAGTCATCTACTGCCAATATAGCAATAGAGTTGAGATATTATTTGTTTTACAGACTCATACTATTCCCCTAGGCGTCAGCTCTTTACAAAATCGGTACAATTATATAAATTTATACAAAATAATAAGACGCTTTCGTATAATAAAGTTAACCTAACATAACTTTAAAACGAAGTGTCTTATGTATAAAAATTACAATATGACTCAGCTAACACTACCAATGGAAACTGAAACTTTAATCCCTAACAATGATATCGCACATGCAGTTAATCAAATTATTAAAACAATTCCAGAAACAGAATTCTACGAATTCAATCACTTAAATGGTACATCCTCTTATCACCCTAAAATGTAGATAAACCAATTGCTATCAAAGCATTTGGTTTATTTTTATATTTTTTCGTTGATATAATCTTTGTAATTAATTCATTTACCTTCATTAGTATCTATATTGGCCTTTATATAAGTTCAATCAATGAATAATCTATCGTTTTGTTTTTGTTTAAAAATGGCAGTGATTTGGGCTGACTCCTGCGGGAAAGCACTAGTCGAAGACTACAGGCTGAGGCTGTGCCCGCGGAAAGCATGCACAAAAAGCTGCCCATAAAATCGTAAATTTTTTCAACGCTATGACTGAAAACACTCTTTTGAGTGCTTCCAGTTTTTTTATTTAGTAATATTTATATTTTTTGATTAACACACACTAAAAAGCGGGTATATAAAAAGAAAACGCATAACCCATTGCGTTACACGTCATCAAGCATTATTTATTTGAATTACTTGTTTATTAACTTTAAAATTATATGGCTACAAAATATGATTAAATTTCATTTATTTCACAATTATCGTTTCACCCATCTCATACATGGGTAAAACTTAATGTCGGATTTACAATATTAAGGAGTGTTATTTATGAATCAGCTCAAAGAGTGTAATTATATTAATCCTTCGAAAGTTTCACTTGATTGGGAATGCTTTGTCGTCAGTAAGACTGATATGGAATTAGATGGATTACCTAGAGAGCTTATTAATTCATGGATGGCTCAAAGTATACTTGAACCATACTCTATTAGAAATAATGAAATTAATTTTAAAACAAAAGATATTAAAGATGCCTTAAACAAACAAAACTGGTATTACGAAACATAGATTGCTAAATATATTTAGGCTATGCTTATATTATTAAGATATAAACTCAGCGCCCGTTTAGCAGAAGCTAACATTTCATGATCTATATAATTACTATAAAAATACGAGTTTAATTCATTATAGCCAGTTGCATCTTTAGGGAAGTTATTATCCCTTTTAATTTTGTGAGCGAGTTGTCCAAGTGGTGTATCGTCTTCTATAAAACTAATTACAAAATCATAAAATGTCATAAGCATTACCTCGATTTTATATATTTTTAATCGTTACATGATTTACCATATCTTACTTTTGTCTAATCATATCAAATATAAGATATTTGTCTACCACGATTCTTTTTATTATTTAAAAAATTAAAAAGAATTGTTGTTATAGCTATATTTAATTCGAAAATGTAAACTTTATAAAGTTTTTTTAATTTAAAGTAAACATTATAAACTGCCTACAAAACTGTGTATTTTGTAGGCGTTTTTTTAATTTAAACGATAAATAGCGACTTTTTATGATATGCCGTAACTTACAGTTAACACTGTTTTACGTCCAGTAAACTCATATATTTTCGAACGAAAAAATGGCTGTTAGATTTCCGTAGAATTCTAACAGCCATTTAAAAAGTCTAGGACATAAATACACGTCTCAGATTTATTATATTTATAATACCTATACTAAAACATTACCGTTCTGATCAGTCGGTTTCAATAACGTAAGGATAGCACCAATAATTGCTAATATTTGAGGAATACCTGTCCAACAAAATATTAAGTATAAAATCCCTACGCCTGTTTTTCTAGCGTAGAATTTATGAATACCAAAGCTACCTAGAAACACTGCTAATACAATGTAAATCACTTTATTTACTTCATTCATAGTTAAATCTCCTCGCTTATTTAATTTAATTTCATTATACATCAAACTACTTAATTAATTAAATAATATTAATTATGGTTATATAATAGTTCAAAATACGACCGCTCAATTGTCAAAATTTCACTATATTCATTTGGCATAATTTCATTACTTAACTCTATTAATTCAGTCAAAATATAGTCCATCAATTTAGCTTTTATTTTAGAATCATCAAAGTGTGCTTTCACTTGCTCAATCATTGTATTTTCTTCCATAAGTAATAATGCACGACCATATACTTTATCAACTTTGCCCCGTTGAAAAGTCGGCATTAAATAATCAATAACTTTATCCACATTGTCAAATTCATCAAAGGCTACTTGTATATGCGAACTAAGTTTACTCGCTATTTCTTTGATACGTTCATCTTCTTGTTTGTTATCAGTGCATTAGCTTATTTCGTATATAGTCTTTTTGTTTTATAATTTTGGCTTCAGTTTCATCATATTGTCGTTTATTATCAGAGAAATTCTTGGTCTTTAAACTATTAACTGCTTCTTTAGTTTCTTGTAAGTTCACATTCATGTTTTCCAATGTCTAACCACCCCTTTCAGAAAATCATTATTTAAATTGTATAGTATTATCTTTCCTAATTTTAACTTTTGAAACTTTTAATTAATCAAACGTTGTTCATCCATTTAATTGTGACTCAATATATTGTATATCAATATTTACACTATTGCTGTTAAGTATTTAGTGATAAACTGATAATGTTATAATAAAAAATTATATTTACTACATTTAAAATTACAAAAAGCAATTATATTATGTCTTAAATCATTGGCAATTTAACTTTTATATTAAAGGAGGTCTAGTGCTTTGAGTCTACATTTCATGATTATATTCTGGTTATCATTAGTTTTTCTAGTTTGTGGTATCGTGTTACTCATCACTTACAAAAACAAAAAGTCTCAGCAAGCTAAAGAATCATTACTTGGAGCAACATTTATGTTGATCCTTTTAGGTGTCGTCGGTATTTTATGCTCAATTATATTCAGTTAATCAAATTAAGTCCTAATCACAACGCGAATAATCCTTTAAAGATTATTTTATGTCGTGGTCAGGACTTTTTTAATTTCTCATAAAATTGTAAACCTAAATTACATGTACAATTACAAAACTAAATTTTTGAAATAAATCGGATGTAATCGTAATTAATCAGTAAGAAAATGATAAATTGTTAACATAGCAATTCCTAAAATAAAAAAGTATATAAAGCGTTTATACGCTCTCCTTTTCTCATGACGAACCTCTTCACTTGAATGGTTAACATTTTCGTGCAACCTCGTATTTATAAATAAAAATGGCATTGTTCCTAAAAATGCGAATACAAGACTTAATATTATTCCTATCAAAATATTCATAACATCACCTCTATTAAACAATTTCTTCAATATTCTTATTCCCTGTAATTAACATTTTAACTAAATGAGTCACATTTACTTTCAGTTGTGTTTAATACCATTTTCAGCAATATAGTTTATAATGTAAATTAAATAATAACTTTTGAAAAATAAAAATTAGGAGGGTTGATTTTGAAGTTAACATACTTACCTCAATGGGAGGTTATTAATCAAAGTCAGAAACAATTTGTAATACAGGAAGATGCCAATTCTATTTCACTAGTTAGTCCAATCAATGACTATGCAATGGGTATCTTAAGCCAAGTCCATTTTTCTATACAAAATGGTGAAGTGATTAGCACTACTGTAGAAAATAATAGTAAAAATCTAAAAATAGAAATTAATGAAACACAATCACAACTTAAAATCATCGACATTTAATTTTTAGGCCAAGCCCTTTCTACAATGTGTGTGAAATTTTATTTACAATATTGTAGAAAGGGTATTATATAAATAAGACAATTACGCATTAAAAATGTGTTGTGATATTTAAGTCGTTTTAATAAAGACGGGTGAGTGATAATTATGAAATTATTCAAAAATTTACTTTTACTAGTTACTGGGGCACTTATAGTACGAGCGTTATTATTAAGTGTAGACAACTCAACTGACGAAAAGGTCGAAAATAAAGTTAGCATACAAGATAAACAAAAATCTTAATATGTAAATTAACTGTACTCATAATCGCTATTGATTTAGCTTAGCGATTATGAGCTTTTTTATGTTAAAATTTAAACTTTTTACTTTAAAAACATAATAGTATTTTGGGAATAGGACAGAAATCTTTTTTTAGCAAGATTTCGTCGTATGAACCTGGCCCGGCAAAGCTGACTTTAAAATGAAATACAAGAGCTGAAGCGCTTTTTCAATTCAGTCAGCCACTACCAATTTAATAATTGAGGATGAGACATGTATTTTGTCTCATCCTCTGTTTGGAGATTAAAAATTAAAAAAACAACAAAACCCATAAGGCTTTGCTGACCATTTAAAAAACCCCTAATTAAAGGGGCTTTTGACTATAACGGGAGTTATGAATCTTCACATGTCAAAGGACACGTAGAAAACCCATCTCCGTTAAATTCTATCATGCCCTAAGACATGCCTTGGTTATTATATCAAAATAAAAGTTGCCAATACAAACAAAAACTTATTATATCGTCAAATGCGTATATTAAATTTCATAGCGCAAGACACATTAAGTTATAATTAATGTGTATTTATTTTCTAAAAGCGAGGTCATTATGCAACACTTTAAAAGTAAAATTGAACATTATCAAATTTATATATATTTTGTAGCACTTATACTGGGTATGTTAGCTGGTTTAACATCACAAATATTTTCTGTTTTTCTAGAGTCTGTGATCTCAATTTTTATTGGCATTTTAATGTTTAGCATGTTTTCACAAATTCCTTTTTTCAATATTCGCCAAAACCTTTTTAACATGAAATATATAATTGCCTTAATTTTATCTAACTTTATAATCATACCTATCTTTGTTTATGCCTTGATACAACTATTTGATGTTAGTTCTGCTCCAATATTAATTGGACTTTATCTTGTACTGTTAACACCGTGTATTGATTACGTTATCGTCTTCACTGCATTAGGCAAAGGAAATGCGCAGTATATGCTTATTTCTACACCTATATTATTTGTATTACAAATTATTCTACTGCCCCTTTATTTCACTATTTTTTTACATAATGAAATATTATCAATCATTGATATAGGACCATTTATTAATGCTTTTTTCACATTCATCATTATCCCATTAATACTGGCATTATTATTACAACTGCTCAGTAAAAAATCTAGCTCTATAAATCGCGTCTTAAATCTTACTGCATGGTTACCGGAACTCTTCATGTCACTTGTGCTTTTTTCAGTCGTAGGTTCACAAATAAACAAAATCACAAATGATTTAAATATTGTATTAAGTGTTGTACCCATTTATATCTGTTTTATGATTATTGCACCTATAATAGGCTTTTTTTGTGGAAAGTTATTTCGTTTAGATATTCCAAATATAAGAACATTAGCTTTCAGTTCTAGTACAAGAAACGCATTGGTGGTGTTACCCCTCGCTCTTTCCTTACCAGATCATTGGGTAACCATCACTACAACGGTCATTATTACTCAAACATTAACCGAACTCATCGGTGAACTTGTTTACATTAAAGTTCTTCCAAAGATTATAAAATAAACAGCTAAAATTGAAAATTTGTATCTCAAATCCCCTCATTTATATATTGAGCAATTCATTTTTTTGGTATAATTATTAATAATATTCTCAAATTAATCATATATATTCGTTTGTTCGGATTGTCTGTATGGTAAACTATCTAACAAAGAGGAGCTTGATGTTATGAAAAAAATTGCATTAGTCTTATTAGGTGTTGTTTCATTTGCACTATTAGTAAAATCTATATTAAGTACATCTACTGATTACGGAACAGATGAATATATTGTTGAAGAAGATAGAACAAACGATCAATTTTAATCATTGTTTAACACTGCAATTCTATCAAATCATTTTAGAAATAGATAAAGCTAGGCTGAGTTCATATACACATTGCTCAGTCTTTTTAAAATCCAATTATTTCCTATTTAATCGAAAATGCTTTAATATAACCATTAGGTAACATTTTACACTAGAAAGTTTTTGGTTTCCCCTTTCTTGCACTTTCGTATTTCTATTTGATGAGGTGATAAGATGCAAATTTTAAGAAAAGTATATGAAAATAAGGCACCTATTTATCATATAAAGACAAATTTAGGTCTATTAATTAAAGTCAAAACTGATGACACATCGAATAAAACGGAAATAACTCACTTATTAACTGCCGTTGCTAAAGATATGGATGAGAAATTAAAAAATAATATTGAATAATGGGTAAGCTATACACCACTCGTATTTATTCAAATAAAATACAGTCCAATAAATTGAATTTAATTCAACTTATTGGACTGTATCTTTATATATATTAATTCATAACAACTATAATAAAACCTACAAATAATATAAGCATAGATAATCTAGGTTTTTGCTTTCCTACTAATCCACTAAGTAAGACTAATGATAGCCCTACAATCAGTAATTGACCATTAAAAGTTGTAATACCCATGGCATCACCAACCATCATAATCACACCATAAACAATTATCAATGCTATAAATATGCTACAAACCAATGATAGTATATTGAGTAACTTCATCTTTTACATCCTTTTAATTTAAATGATACTATTAATATAACTTATCGCCATTATAAAAGAAATGGGAGTGGGACAGAAATCTAATTTTTCTAATAAAATTTCGTCGTCCCACCCCGGCACAGCTACTGTAAAATGGAATACAAGCGCTTCAGCGCTTGCATAAGAACTACTTGTCTTCATAAATGAAGTAGTAGTTCTTTAAAAGCTTGATATAAGCGCATTTTCAATTCAGTCAGCCACTGCCAATATAAAAAACTGAGGCTAAGACATGTGATATGTCCCAGCCTCGAAATCTCGAATCGAAAATATATTCCACACTAAAGTTTGGAGGACTTCTTGTGCTTAGTTATATTTACCCGCTTTTATATAATAAAAACCTAAATAACTAAATTTTGTAAATCGTTCTCAAATTATTTATTTAAACTTATAATTGATTTATCAATAAAGAATATAGCGATATATGTAAATATTAATAAATTTAAATAAAATTAATCATACTGTTGGAAATGAATCCAACAAAAAGTTATCCTATAGTTAAAGCATTAATAACTAGCAATTTATTTTATAAAAATAATTGCAAGTTATGATAACAACTCAATTCTTTATTTTTAACCATTATGTGTTACTAATTACATAGAATTGTTTCAGATAAAAAAGGGTGATGAAATGGAAGTACTACGTAAAGTTTATAAAGATGACGAGCCTATTTACCATGTCAAAACAGATAAAGGTTCTGTTATTAGAATTAAAGGTTCTGATGATTTAACGGACTCTGAAACTGAAGAATTATTAATGTTAGTTTCTCAAGATATTGATAAAATGAAAAAACAATAAATCAGGAGCTTAACAATATACATTTAATTTAGTGTGTATCGACTATAGACGTTCTCATAAACATTAAGGGGCTATCACATTTGTTTGAAAAGAACGGTTTTCTAAATGATTTTATTGTAAAGACGATGAGTTCAAATAGAACTAAATTACATCTGGGTAAAATCCTAGTTAAATTAAAAAAGTAGTTTCCATTTTGGAAGCTACTTTTTTTAAAATCTATCTAATCAGGTTTGTCTTAATTTAAAACGGTTCCAATGCACTTCGTTTATTAAACCTACTTATTATCTTGCTATCATTTCGAATGTAATATGAGGAATATTGTCTTCTAAATAAATATCAGAAACACCTTTAAAACCAAATGATTCATAAAATGATTTTAAATAGGCTTGTCCGGAAATGCTGATTAATGATCCATTATATTTTTCATTTATAATATCTATTGTTTTCTGCACAATATTACGTCCGTAGCCTCGCATTCTATAGTTTTGTGCCACTAGCACCCTTCCGAAGCTAATATGCGACTGGCGATCTACAATACGTGTGTATGCGGCAATGTGGTTTTCGTCCTTCAACATGATATGTAACGCTTCTTCATCGTCTTTATCTATTTCTTGGTATGCACATTTTTGCTCTACTACGAATACTTTTATTCTTTCTTCTAAAATATGTAATAGTTCAATATTTGATAGATCTTTTGTCCGTTTAACTACTAATTCCATAAAACACCTCCTATAATTCTTAGAAAATAAACTAAATTCATATTAACGATAATAGTTCAGTAGTTGGTTACAGTCTGTTCCTACGTATATTATTGTTCTATAAGCTGAATTAAGTTACCACAAGTATCATTTATAATCGCAAGTTTAGTGCCATCAACTTCCTTAGGCTCAGTATGAAATTCGACACCTAAATTAACTAAACGCTCATGTGATGCTTCCATATTTTCAACCCCAAACATAGTTACGGGTATACTAGCACTATATAAACCTTCTTGATAATTTTTAGCAATCTCACTCACATTAGGTTCTAACACTATTTCAACTGGATTATTAGAGTTATTTTCTTTTACGGTCAACCATTTAAATTCTCCACCCATTTCAATATCGTGTTTCAGTTCAAACCCTAATTTTTCTGTGTAAAATTGTTTTGCTTTATCTTGATTATCAACAAAAATACTCATAGCAATAATTTTCATATGAATCCACCTTATCTCTCTTTTTCGAATTTTATATTATTAATACATTTTAATGCTTCTCTTATTTAGCAAGCTAATTTGCATAATACCAGTATATGATAACGCCTTTATAAGTTCACTAATTTGAAAATAAGTAGTGTGTATACTACAATTATATACGGATTTTATTACAACTCGTTTGGGAGTGATTAATTGTGAAAGTACTAAATGAATTACGCGAAAAATATAATTTAAGTATCTCCAAATTAGTTATCAATTTAAATAATAACTATGACAAAGATTTTAGAATTTGCCAGATTTGGGATTGGGAAAATGGATACCGTAGTGTTTCAGAGAACGATGTTGCTATTCTCGCAGATTATTTTAATGTTTCTAAACAAACATTTAATGCATAATAATACTACGATATTAAACTAAGTACGCATTAAGGGACTGAAATTCATATAGTTGACTTAGTTATAATAAAGTGGAAAACGATAATCGTTTTCCACTTTATTTTTTAAATACAATCGTAATAAAATAATCTACGCCTTCTATACTATTCGTAACAGATGGTGTAACGCTCACAAGCTCCCAGTGTTGCTTATCATTAACTTCTTGTAGGAATTCGTTTACACGTTCATCGAAAGCTTCAAAACCCTCTTCATATTGCATGTGTAATGTTTTTATCATCATAAATAAATTTCCTCCATAATCATGACTTCTACCATCTATTGTAAAATGTTCAATAGTTCAAAACAAACATTTCATAATAGTTAATAAAGCATGAAACACTAATATCGATGTATACTTAAAATTCTAAAACTATTTTAGTTCATAATTTAGCCAATCTACAATTTCATTAAATATACTTTTGTTATAAGAAGATTCGTTAAATATTTCGTGTTGTAACCCGTCATAAATATGAATAGATTTATGCTCAGAGCCTATTTCATCATATAATTGAATTGAGTCCTTATAGCTAACTAAACCGTCTTCTTTACCATGTAAGATTAATATATTATCCTTGAACTGCTTTGCGTTATTTTTTAAATACTCAACACCATCAAGTATTGTATAAACGAGCCCCATGGATATTTTTTCAGCAATTAAATCATCTAATTTATACTTTTCAACAACTGTTTGGTCAGAACATAATCCATCACCTAATGCATTTTCTATATATTCATGTGGAGACATACTTCTATCTGGCTCACCAAATAATTTAATATTATAACGTGTTAACGCTCCCGAAGTGATTATCCCATCTACTGCATTTGGATATTGTGTGCCAAATAATGTCACTGTATATCCTCCCATACTATGGCCAACCAAATATAATTTGCCCTCAAAATTTGATTTCACGTAATTAATAACTGTTGATAGATCCTCCACTATTTCATTCATATTATTATAATACGTTTGAGGACCTTCCGAGCGTCCATGCCCACGTTGATCATATCGGATGACATTGAATCTATTTGAATTTAAATGCATTGTTAATTCATCATAGCGATCTAAATGTTCTCCTAAGCCATGTACTACAATAATATTTGCTTGTGCGTTTTCAACATCATTAATCTTAGTATAAATTCGGGTATTGTCTTGAGAATTTAAATATTTTATATAATTCATAAAATCCACCTTTTCATTTAAATTATTTCGCCTCAACAATTTTATTCTAACGGCTCTCTAAATCAAAATGACTATTTGGTTATTCACTTCCGTATGAGCATTAATATATTATATCTATACCCCTAATTTTCTAATATATTTTATATTAATAAAGATAAATATATTTAAATTTCAACCATGGTATCTCATCTTTCATGATATATAAAAGTATATGAATAAAAAATGCCAACAAAGTCAGAAACTTTGTTGACACTTTGAATTAAAATCTTATTTACAGAGACCATTTGAATACTCTGGGTTATCTTTATTTAGCAACCAATTGCCAGTATTTAAATAGGCGGCATAACTAGACCAAATAACATAAGGGAAAAGCAAGATACCTGAAATAGGTTTGTTTTTAAAAAATACAACAACGTTAGTCGTTACTGCTATTAATAAAATAAAACTCTCAATCAAGGCGATGCCCCTTACTTTCTTTTTAAAATACAGTAATGACCACAGAAAATTCAAACTAAGCTGAGTATAATGCGTAACAGTTGTCGCTTTGGTATTTGTTCCGTTACCTTTAACCAAATTATAAGCTACGCCCATACATAAATATAATATTGGCCAAACAATAGGAAACGCATATCGTGGTGGAGAATACGGTGGTTTTTCAAATTTACCATAATCTTTTGGCGCTTCTTTTGCAGTAATTTTACCTATAATATTGCCGCCCACAAAAGGTAATAATGTTCTCGTTAATATTTTTATCATTTCCATTATTATTTCTCCTATTTCAAATTTTTTATAATTGAAGATTGCTTTATATAATCAACGTTGTAAAAATCAGCCATACTTTTGAGAAATTCTAAAAGATAAGTTTCATCTATATTATGTTGTTGAAATTGATATTTCAAAGCTTTCTGGAATTCATTTTCTGATGAACTACGTATTTTTTTAAAATACCCCCACATATGATCATAAGCATTGATGATAGAACCTTCAGTTGGCTTTAGTGTTAAAGCATATGAAATCAAAGATGCTATATCTCCATATGTCGGATTTTCTTTCATTATTTCTCTAATATTATTGTAACTATTTTGATCGTGCCACAACACTTCATATTTATATCGACGCCATAACTGTTCAATTTTATAACGTTGTGCCATGTTTATCTGTCCCTTTTTTAATACCACATCTTGCCGGTATTTTATCTTCTTTCCATTTATTGAATAATAATATTTGATATAACTCAAATGCATCTTCTCCGTATACTTTACGATCACCAAAAACATAAAATGGAGGTAGCATTTCATGTGAAAAATATTTTTGATATTCTTCTTTATAAACAATTTCACTCAAACGCTCTATATCATTATTAAAATCAACAGAACGTTTTCCTCCACGGCGAATATGCTCTTCGTTCATACTTTCTAAAAGCTTAAAAGTATCTATAATGTATGGTTCTCCATTGTTATAAACATGAGCAACGATGGGATGATTAATATAATTGCTGTTTACATCAACAAGGTTTAACTTTGCTAAACATACTCTAATAATTTGATATAATTCTAATACTTGCTTTGATAGCCTTCTATTATCTAAAAAACGTGCACTTTTCTTATGGTCTGAGCTTATTCTGAAAATTTGCATATGCATCTTCCCTTACTTTTACAGATTATGAACTCTCTAACAAAGTCATTTTTTAAATCCCTACATACAGTATTCACTTTTAAATATTTATATGCAAACGAGAGCTATTTTCCCCAATTTAAATTACCTCTAAAATGAATTAAGCTTGAGTAAATAAAATGCTAAATTAAATGCTTTGTATATTTTTCTTAAATAATCGCTCTAAATTCGTCTAATATCAACCTTTGTCCAACTTTTAATTCACAGTTAATGATATGCTTATACAGGAGGCTGATATTAATGTCAAAATATATATTGTCGTATAATTTGAATTCTATTTCGTATGGTTATGAAAAATTACCTGCTAAATTAAATGCCTTAGGTAATGCTTTGTATATTTATAGAGGATTATGGCTTTTAAAAAGTGATCTAGATAGAAATGAAATATACGAAAGTATTAAAAATTCCTTTAATTCAAACGATGATTTTTTAATATTTAAATTCGAAGAAAGTCCATTAGGTATGTTGAGCGAACAAAAATACGATGAAATCTTACAAATACTTAATGACTAAACACATCCCAAATTACTGATGTGTTTTTTATTTACATAAATTTCATGTAATAATTATTGCTAGTAAATCATATTAATACGATTTTAAAGTGCATGCTTGCCTGGGATATGGCTCGAGCCTGTAGTCTTTCGCTCATATTATTCCCCTAGGCGTCAGCACTTTATAAAATCGCTACTATCCCAGTTATATACACAAAATAAGTAAATCCTATAAATATTAATTTATAGGATTTACTTATTATTATTCATTAATTATAAAATATCTTCATCTAAATATTTATTAACATCACTTATTTAATCGTATTACCACCATCTAATACAATGGTTTCTCCGGTCATAAAATTGGTCGCGTCACTTGCTAAAAATAAAGCGATTGTCGCTACTTCCTCAGGTTCACCAAATCTTCCTAAAGGGATACCGACTAAAGCGTCTTCTCTTGCCTTGCCTACCCATGCTTTATCAGACAATTCTGTTGCAACAATTGTTGGCGCAATAGCGTTAACGTTAATATTAAATTTTGCCCACTCAAATGCCAAGCTCTTAGTTAAATTAACAATTCCAGCTTTTGTTACTCCATAAGCAGTATGTTTATCTAATGCTATTAAAGCATTTTGGCTTGCCATATTAATAATTTTTCCACCTTCACCTTGTTCAATAAATACATTTCCAACTTTTTGAGCCATTTTGAATGAGGCAGTTAAATTTAAATCAATTTGTTTTTGCCAAATCTCGCTAGACATTGTTTCCGCTTTATCTAAAAGCGCAACACCTGCAGAATTTACCAATATATCAATACGGCCAAAAGTCTGCTTTGTTAAATCAATCGCATTATCTATATCTTGTTCATTTGTTATATCACATTGAATACCTAGAATGTGATCACCTTTCAATTCATTTACACTATCTTTTATATCTAATACTGCAACTTTAGCCCCTTTTTGTATGTAAAAATCGGAAATTGCTTTACCTATACCACTGTTACCCCCAGTAATAATAGCTACTTTATCTGTAATATTAAAATCTTTATCAAATCCTTTATAATTTTGCATAATATCCGCTCCTTTTACTATATATTAAGTATACTAGTTAAATTAAGCGCTTACAAAATAATCCTCTTATACTTTTCTAAATATTTATTATAATTTATTGTTATTAATTCTTTTAACTTTTAATTTTAAACGCAAAAAAACACCCACCCCGTAGGGTGAGTGTTAAAGATAATTTAATATTTTAAATTATGCTTTGTTAACGTTAGCGAAGCTTGTTTACCACGGTCGCCATCAACGATGTCGAATTCAACTGTTTCGCCTTCTTCTAATGATTTGTAACCTTCAGAATTGATAGCTGAGAAATGTACGAATACGTCGTCGTTATTTTCTACTTCGATGAAACCGAAACCTTTATCTGCATTGAACCATTTTACTGTACCTTTATTCATATGAAAACCTCCGTGTGCTTTAGCACATATATTTGTAACTTGTTATTAAAAAATCCAAAGGAGTAAAATTCAATGAATAAGACTACTTTTAAAATTTCCGAATTAAAAATTACTTGAGTACAAATATACTATGGATATAACGCTTTGTCAACATCTTCTATAAAAGTTTGTATTTCTACATTTTAATTAAACTATCAGGTTTTTGTAAATATAAAATTAAATTAGCTTTTATTACCTTTTTTACAACAAAATAACTTTATATGTAGTACAATTAGATATAATTAGTTATACATCGTTCAAAACAATTAAAAAGTCACAAAAAATTACGAACGCCTTCATTGTATAATAAATATAAATTCAATTTCCGAGGAGAAATTTATGCAAATTATTAATTATAATATCAATCTTGACCACGTCACTTACACTGTTGAAACTAAAAATGGTCATGTATTCACTCACAGTTTACCGAAAGATACTACTTCAAATAATATATATCGCTATTTAGAAATTTTATCAAGTAACGTAGATGGAGCTAACTCATAAATGGGCATATTAATCACTATTACTTTCATAATTAGTTTAATTCTATTGATCATTAGTTTATTTTCATTTTATGAATTTAATAATGAGCGCAAAGTCATCGACGAAAAAAACTTAGACAATAATCATGAGCTAGGTATTCAAAAGCAATCTAGAAAACTAGTATTTTTTGGTGCTATCTTATTTATTTTATCAGCCGTGTTTTTTGCACTTTCTATAATTTTATTATAAAATATAAATTAACAATAAACATTCCAAGCATTTATTTTAGAACATAAACACACCATTTGTTATAAAAGCATTTGGTTCTTTTTTATGAGCAATTTCTTTATAATGCGACGTTAATAGCGAATATTCCAATTTTGAAAGGACACATCATGATCAATAAAACCTTGAATTTCACTGGTTTAATTTTCATTATTTTACTTTTTTTATATACTTCTATTAATTACAATAGTTTGCCGGAGAGAGTACCTGTGCACTTTGATTTATATAGTAACCCAGATGCGTGGGGATACAAAAAAGAAATATTCATTCTTCCAATAATAATTTTAGCTTTATGGGTTTTCATGTATCTCTTATTTAAGTATTACGTAAAATTCGAAAATTTTAGATCCAGTTTTGAGAATAAAACAATATCCAAAGACGCTATAAATTTCAATAGAAGATTCATTACTATACTAAATTTCGAGTTATCCACGCTTCTATCTTTCATGGGTATTAAAGACGTATATAACGCTACTGGCGGAAATATTGATATAGGTATATTTCAATTTGTCATCATTTTAGTAGTCATTTTTTCTACAATTATTTTGTACCTCTACATGTGCTATAAACACAAATATTTCTAAAGTTTACTACTTATAGTAGAACACCACTTAAAAGAGTCATTCCTCGCCCTTTAAGTGGTGTTTATATTATTATATAAAATCTTTCTGAAATGCTATGAGGCATTGTTTTACAAAAATACAGTCTTTATCTTTAAAATAGATGGTCGCTTCATATTGGATAGGCAAATTATTTTTTAACGTTTTAACATTTTCTTTCATTAAATTTGTCTTGCCTCCATTAATCCTAATATCATCATTCAAACAATCTGGTGCTGTGAGGACACTTCGACCTATATCCCACGCACTAAGTAAATTATAGAATGATTCTGTATCTAAACTTTCTAGAAAATTTAGCCCTTCACTTTTCGTTTCAGGGTTTTTAATAAACAGTGCAATTATTTTATCTACGCTGTTTCTTCGTTTATCACCATTACTTGTTGCGGAAGCTTTCGAGAGTATTACTTTATAGGCGTTTATGACATTATTTAAATCCATAGCTATCAAACCTCTCTACATATCTCATTTAAATTAACTTTACTATATCCATATAGCAAATACAAAAGTATCCATTCACTATTTTTATAAAGTATAAATTTCTGCGCATACTTTTAAAAAAACGCTTAATCCCTAAAATGATATATCAATTTCTCCTACATAAACTGCATTGCCAGTTATTTCGATTTCGTTATTTTCTGCAACATTCACTATCATTTGGCCATCCTTCTTCATTTCTTGTCCTTGCTCTACAATAAGTTTCATAGAAGTATGATCCTCTTTTTTTATATACTTGGCAAAATACGCCCCCATGACACCTGAAGCAGTGCCAGTCACCGGATCTTCTATTGTTCCTGAAAAAGTTGAAGAAAAATGGCGGCCATGCATATCCGCTTCTTCATGATAACTTTCAAGGCAAAATGGATGTATAGATGCGTTTGGTATTTCATTTAAAATTGAAGAAAATACCTTATTATTTGGTTCCATTTTATTAAAAATATCAAGTGACTTTATAGGTATTAAAAGTGTCCATGCCCCAGTGCTACCGTACATTATGGGTAGCTCATCATCAAAATCCACTTCTTCAATGCCTATTGCCTTTGCTAAATCATATCGGGATCCTTCAAATTTTTCAAATTGTGGTAATGCTTGTTTCATTGTTATAAGTATTTCATTTTGCTCATTCGTTGTAATACGTATCGATAAGACCCCTACATTTGTTTCAATAGTTAGTTCTGTTTTATTTTCTAACCATCCGTTTGTCTTTAACGCATAAATTGTTGCCATTGTTGCGTGTCCACAAAGCTCCATCTCTTGTTTTGGTGAAAAATAGCGTATTCTAAAGTCTGCTTTATCAGATGCTATTGGAAAAGCTGTTTCATTAAAGCCTACTTTAAAAGCAACGTCTTGCATCTCCGTTTCTGTTAAGGTGTCTCCATTTATAACAACACCAACAGGATTACCTTTATTGGGCTTTTTACTAAAAGCATCATAGTGATACACTTTTATCGATTTCATCTATAATCCTCCACTTTTTCTATAACTTAATAGTTTTTATAAGCGTATCATGTATCCAAAAAACTGAAAATCAGAAAATGAAAAAACACTAGGTATTTATGGCTACCTAGCGTTTAACTTTATATCTATATTAATATTGCTTAAAGCAATGTATTTTAAATCATTTTTAGATATTAATAGCATTAACCACATTAAAAGAATGGAATTGTTTTACTCGCTTTCATAATATCTTTTGTAAAAAAGAATTGCCTACCTTCTCCAGTATATGCGGGGTTCAGTATCATGTTCGCTTTAGCGCTATATAACCATTCAGGATTAATGCCAGAATTTAGTATTTCTTGGAATTCTTGAAAATCTTTTTTCCAATTTAAATTTGGCTCCATATTTATCACCTCAAAGATATAATAGAACACTTGTTCTTGTTTGTAAACAAAAAAGAAGCCACTGTTACAACAGTTAACTTCTCCCTTATCACACTTAGATCCCAAGAACATAAATAGAGTATCAAGTTCAAACGTAGATACATGAAACCAAGTAAAATTTGTTTGATTCACTGGATTACGCTCTATTTATGTTCTTATCAATCTATTTAGTCTCCCTATTATGTCTTTTTTCATACAAGAAAGAAATGAAACTTCCAAAAAAACCTAATAGTGACATAATCACACTACCAAGCAGTTGATCTTTCCCTGTGCCTATAAGCATTAATAAGAAGATTAAAATCCCAATCAAGATGCTCATCCCAAGAGCCTTAACATATACCAACATTTAGAATACCTCACTAAATCCCCAAAATACCATACTAAACCATTCTATTATTTATATTTAGTATCGTAAACCACCTTTTTACACTTTTTAGATATAAAAATAAGGCTAACGCAACGTCGCGCCCGCCTTAAATTATAATCTGTTAACTTTTTATTAATTAAATAAGCATGAGTAATTGATTAAGTGCTATATGCATCGTCAATCCTTATAGAAGTAATCTTGTCTACATTTACATAACTATCACAATCTTTTAGATAAAAGTAATTATGCTTATGAATGCCTTTTTCAAATCTTTTAAGTGCTAATGCCTTATCAATTTTCCATATATTCTCTACATACTCACGGTAAACATTGCCATCGCTACATTCTATTATGAATACATATACTTCACTCATGTGTGGTCACCCTAATTAATATTTTATGATTCTCATACGTTAACTCTATTATCCACCTAATCAGTTATGGTTGCAACACAATGTGCAGCTATTTATTTATCAAGACCCTCTTTTCCACAATTTTGATTTACCATTCCAATAGTAAACAAACATATAAGTCATGAAGTAATTTATTGAGCATAATGAGGTCTTATAAACCACATTTCAGTTTCATAATCATGTACTACTCTGTGAGCTACTTCTGTTTTTTCAGCGCCACCGCCGTCCCAATTTTGATCTAATGATTCAAATTTATCACTAGCGCCATTATAATTACCTTCCGTAACGATTGCTGTGTGACCTGCACCACTGCCAAATTCATCATTGAATACAACGATATCTCCAGCTTGTGCTTGGAAGCCCTCATGATTTTTATATACCGTGGCTTCACCCTCAAAGTTATTTTTAGTTGGAATTTCTTTTGCATAGTCACCTTCTAATCCATGACCATACAAATAATCCCATTGCTCATTCACTAAATCAAAACATTGCCGACCATATTCATCATCATAATCCCATCCCTTACCTTCTAACGTGTTCATATGACTTATAGCTTCCTCTTGAGTTGCAGTCGTCGCAAGCAGAAGCAGTGTTCAAATGTGTAAGTCCTAATATGCTTAAAACACCTATAATAAAAAATGTAAAAATTTGTATGTAACGTTTAATTATAAATCGTCCCTTCTAAGTGTTATTTTACTGAATAAACTATACAAGCAATATTGTCATTAACTTGTAAGCTAAAGTGTAAAATAATTCAATCTTAGAATAATATATCATATGGTTTTTAATTGCCGATTACACTAATATTAATTCCATTTTAATTTTTTTGGTTAATCTGTAATATTCAAATTAATTTCATTATGAAGTTATCTCGATAGTCAAAAAAAGACCCCTTAATTTAGGCGTCTCAGAGTGTCCGACTTTGTCAGCGTTTTTTGTGTATGCTTTTAGCAATTACAAAAACTGCCTGTAGTCTGCGGCTAATACTTCATCAACTCGTTAGGTATCAGACTAAACCACTGCAATTTCTGTAATAATTTAAAAACAATCCATAGCAATTTTAGATTTAAATGCCGTTCTGTTCCACATTCATTCTAAATTGTTCAATTTCTTTAATACTGGTTAAAACAAATACGTTTTTATCGTTTTTATTTTCCTTAATTTTTTGTAATAAATATGGTTTTCTGTGCTTAGGAAAATTCCAAATATATTTTAAAAAAGTGAGATTGATTCTTTCTTTGCAATCTTTGCCCATATCAATTCTAGTCTTACCAATATTTTTAAACAATCTCTTAAAAACTCTATAAAAACAAATTTTTCTTGGCAAATCTAAAAGTATCACAGTATTTGCGGCATTTAATCTTTCATCTAAGATACCAGTATAACTTCCGTCAATAATCCATTTCTTTTTTTGCAATAATGTTTTTTGAATTACTTTTTGTTCATTAGAACTTGTCATAACCCAATTAGGTTTCCAAAATAATACGTCTAAATGATAAACAGGTATATCTAAAGCACGACCTAGTTGTCTTGATAACGTTGATTTTCCAGAACCCGAAGACCCGATAACCATTATTTTCTCCATATATTTACCACCTATCTATTTAAATGAGTTTCATTCACCATACAATAATTTAATTGCTTTCATTCCTACGCGTTACTCATATTCATTACAGTATGAGTCATGTGGTTTATTGATTAAATCATATGTAAAACGCTCAACTATTTAAATTTAACATTACCACTGATACATAAGTAGTGAAATACAAAAATGAAATTCAACAAATATTATCACTTAAAAAATATTTTAATTATCACAAACTCTTTTATATATAGTACAATCAAGTTAATTAATTATTTTTTGGGGGTCAATAAATGAAAAAAGTCTTATTTTTATTGTTATCAAGCTTTCTAATATTAGCCGCATGTGATAATGAACAGGAAAGTAAACTAGATGATAAAAAAGAAACAAAATCATCAGATAAAGAAAGTAAGAAAGATAAGCAGCCAAATGAAGTAAAGAAATCAGGTGATAAATCTAATGAAGTAGCAACACAAGATACAAGTACTGAGCAACCTACACAATCACAAGAGCAAGTAAAAAAGCAAGAACAGCAAAATACGCAGCAACCTGTGCAATCACAAGAAAAACTTAATACACAAGAACAGCAAAACAATAATTCCCCTGTTCTGTCACAAGAAACAAATAATAATAGAAATCAACCAAATGTACCAGTTGGTGATGCTATGTTTGGAGAATACAAAAATGATGGTACATATTGTACTGTTGGTGGGTGCTTAACTCCACAACAACAAAAAGAACAAGAAGAAGCAAATTATGAAGAAATGGAAAATCAAGGTTATTCTCGAGAAGAATATGACGCTATTCAAAGTAAAGGGGCACAGTTACAACAACAAAAGAATAATGGAGGAATATCTACTGAAGAATTTACAGACCAATATCTCGAGCTATACGATTAAATCTATTTCAAAATATCAAACTGAGTAATTGAATTTCCAACAATTTATAAAAAACAAAATTATAGAAGGAGCAATATATAATGCAAAAAAATAATAATGAACTAACTAACGATGAGTTGTTGGCAAGACAACAACAACAATTTGAAGAGTACAAAGAAAATCAGAAAAAAGGCAAGAAAAAGAAATGGTTCTGGGGATGTGGTGGTTGCTTAGTTTTGCTTATTTTAGTAGTACTTGGTGTCACTGCTTGTACAGCTAGTTTTTCTGGCTCTATAGATAATGGAACTAATAGCACAGAAGAATCTAATAACAATAAAGATAGCAATGCAACACGTCAACAAAAATCAGCTTTAAACAAAGCTAAAACATACTCTGATAGTATGAACATGTCTAAAGCTGGTATATATGATCAACTAACTTCAGAAGCAGGCGAACAATTCCCAGAAGAAGATGCTCAATATGCTATTGATAATTTAGAGGCTAACTATAAGGAAAACGCTTTACAGAAAGCCAAAGATTACGCTGACCAACAAAGTATGTCTAATGATGCAATCTTTGATCAACTTACATCTTCTTATGGTGAAAAATTCACTGAGGAAGAAGCACAATATGCTATTGATAATTTAGAAGAATAATATATTTTTATTTATACCAATATAAAAAAAGGGCTTCGCCATTGTGGTTAAGCCCTTTTGATATGAAGTTAAGAAATTATATATAAATAGCGTCATTAAACCTATTAATTCTCACTAACTGAATAAATTTTGAACACTTAAAACACATATTAATTTCGTTAACTAAATTTTTTTATTCAACCAATCTCTCAGAAACTATATTTCGCCTCAACTTAATAAAACACAGTTATACGTTAAATTAACAAAAGAATTAATCACTGAAAATAATAAATAGAAAGATTTATGTTATTAGAAAATTAACTAAAGAATTGTTTTCACTGGTATACTTAATGTTGATAGCACTATCAACTGACAAATAATATTCTAATAATCAATTAGTCCCAGATACTGAGTTATTCAATAACAATTCAGTTCATTATAAAATAAATGAATCATTCATCAGGTATTTAATTTACCCTATTATTGTTAGAATTATGTAGAACGTTGTTTCTTAAAAGAGGAGAATATTTATGAATTTAAACGAATTTCAAGCACATATAGAAGATAAATTACCAGCGTTAGATAGCTTTTACGACAGAGCTATCAACTTTCAACTAGAAAAGGATAAAAGACGTCCGCCGAAAAAACGTTGGTCAGAGGCAAAAATAGAAAGAGCAACAAATGCGATGTATAAAGATTTGATGAAAGGTATTTATGAAAAAATTAAATCTTTAGTTGAAGAAAGAGAGAAGAAACCGAATGATGTATGGATTGATTATTTAGAAAAATATGAGCTGTACGAACAAATAAACGAATCATTATACGAAATAGAATTTGATTAAAGAATCACAGTTCAACTTACTAGGGAGTGGGACAGAAATCTATTTTTTAACAAGATTTCGTCGTATGAACCAAGCCCCGGCTAAGCTGACTGTAAAATAATTGAGGCTGAGACATGTATTTTGTCTCAGCCTTTTTGCATAATGTTCATTCCCTATTAATTTTATTCAACTTCTTTTATTAAATTTAATGACTGTATATATAAATATTGGAATTAAAATAATAAATTCTAATGTTCCTATAACGAAAATGAGCACTTCAATGTTAGCACTAACTATTTCATTACTTAATATTAGAAAATCCCATAAACAGTGATATATAATAAGTGGTATAAAGCTCTTTAAATTTATTGAGAGACAAGCATACACTATTCCACCTAAAAATACCCCAATCATTTGGTTTATCACTTCACTTATTGATGCTCCGCCAAAAATATTAACTGCGTGAAATAAGGAAAACAATATCGCACTAACTAAAATAGCTGTTACTATTCCACCTTTTTGTAAAAATGTTTGCAACACTATACCTCTAAATACTACTTCTTCACTAACACCAACTAAAAGTGTTGTTACTAATATTAAAGAAACAATCGGTATTTTGCCGGTAAAATCTCCAATTATAAAAAATGCAACCAATGTAATGATGATCAAAATAATAAAAGGTAAAAACCAAAAAGAAAGCCGCATGTTAAATAATTTTTGTGTTGAGAAAAGCTTTTGATACATAAATATGGAAAGCACACTCATAATAATTTCAAAGTAAATCAATACTTTAACCATTTCAGAATTCTCATAATTATACCCAAAAATATAATGCATTGTTGACATAGCTAATGCCATAATTAACGTAATGATCAATACAAAAAGTAAAGCTTTCTTTCTTTTGTTTTTCATTTTATTCATCTCTCTCATTAGTGTGATTTTCAACTCCAGTCTATTTTTTTATCACGCTAAACCATTTCCAATAAGTTCCCATTCTCCATATATATTCCAATGGTCCATATTTAAAGTATTTCAGCCAAATACTTGTGAATAACAATTGTAAAATATAGATCACAATACAAATCCATAAAGTATCCATATAATCTACTTGATCACTATCCACACATAATATAACCAACCAAATTAATAAAGTTTGTCCTACATAATTTGTAAGCGCCATTCTTCCATATAATTGTAATGGGCTTAAGATTTTACCAAAGATTCGTACTTTTATAATTAATAATAATAGTGAGACATAAAATAATGCTATAAATGGACTATTAATAATTATTAAATGTTCATACATTTCTTTATTTTGAATATATTTATTAATCAATTCATTGTTCGAAGTATCTTCTAAAAATTTATATGTAGGAAATACATATGACTTGTTTAGCAAAATCCAACTTAATGCAGATATCACTCCAGAAATACTTGCTATTACAATTAACGCTTTAGTCTTAATGTTCTCAAAGATATTAAATTGACCTGTCGCAAGTCCTAATATGAAATATGGTATCGGTAATATTGTTTTACTACCTATATATATACAAATAACTAGCAATATTAAGCCAATGATTAAATTGATATATTTTTTGAAATAAAAACAAGGTATTAAGATTAAACCAATGATTGAATATAATAATAATGCTTCACCTGGTTGAAGCAATTGATGTAATAAACCAAAACACGCTAAGATTACTAATCTTCTTATAAATACGATATTACTATTTAATTGTTTTGCTTGAGCATTGCGAATAAATATATAAAATCCGACACCAAATAAAAATGAAAATATTGTAAAGAATTTACTTTCAACAAAAAAATCAATGAACTTTAAGTAACTAGCCTGATCATAGTTACTGGGTACTGGCAAAGCAAATATTGAAATTATATTAGTAAGAATTATTCCTAGTAAGGCAAAGCCTCTCATATAATCTAATTCTGAAATTCTATTGTATTTTACGCTATCGTTCATATTATCCTCCTAAATTAAATCATTATTTTTAAAGTTGACCTTCATGAAGCCAAAGATAATTTTAACAAAGGCGCGTATTAATACAACTTACATTATTGTCACACTTTATTTTATTAAATTTAAAAACACCTCACTTATGTAGCATCTAGCTTATTTTACTGACGTCACCGTACATTTAAAAACATATATTCTACAATATTAAATCAACACAAACTAAAAAAGGCTAAGCCACATTGGCTAAGCCTTTTAATATATCGTCCGCGGGTATTCATTAAATCATTTTCATACTTGTGTTAGATAACTACTAAAAAGTGACATTACCTTCAAATTTAAGTACAGTTTCTATTTTAACAACATGATTTAAATTAATTACTTTGTTTTTTGGTTTTGTCACAAACAATAAATTTTCGGATGATTTATCAACATCAATTTCCTTAGCTCGTTCTAATTTACCTGTTACCAATAATAAATCTATACTCACAACATTTTCTTCTTTCAATAAATCAGTCACTATATTTATATTCATTTTATAAATCTCCTTTTCAACATTATCTTCATTATACATCAAAATGTAATTTTTTACTTGATAATCAAACTTTATTATTAATTATACAATTTAATTGTTATATAATCGTATGACAATTAATGATTTTCACAGTAATTAAGGGTGCCAAATTGCAACAGAAATTAAAACTACCCCACTACACTTATAAAAATACTTAACTTAATCTTAACAATTTATTTTCACTATTAAATTTTAAGTGTAGTACAATTAAGTTATATAATTATTTTTTAAGGGGAATGTATAAATGAAGAAGATATTGTTTTTAATACTAACAAGCTTTTTAGTATTGGTCGCGTGTGGGAATGACGAAGAAAGTAAGTTAGATGACACAAAAGAAACCAAATCTGAAGATAAAGAAAGTAAAAAAGATGATAAAGAATCTGATGAAGAAAAAGATAAGTCAGATGAAAAACAAAAATCTGACGACAAATCATCTGAAGAAGTAGCAACACAAGATGAAAGTACTGAAGAAGCTCAATCGCAAGAACAAGTAAATACACAAGAGCAACAATCTACACAATCACAACAACAAACACAACAAGCACCTGTTCAGTCACAAGAACAAGCACAACAAACACCTGTGGCTGATGAACAATCGACTGCAAATACAGAAACGAATTCTAATGAATCATCGGAGAATCCATATTTAAATATGCCAAATCAAGAATGGAGAAATAATACAAGTAACGGCTTATCCTCTGGAGAAATGCAAACAAGAAATGAAATACTAAAAGGCAGTTATGAAGGCGAAGATGCTGACCAAATACTAGAAGCAATTAATCATTACGAACAGGAATATGGAAAATAAGCATTATATAGTAGAGATGTAGTATGAAAAAAATCTTGTTTTTATTATTAGCAAGTTTCTTAGTACTAGCTGAATGTGGTAATGAAGAAGAAAGTAAGAAAGATGATAAGGAAAAAGAATCAAACAAAGAAAAATCAGATGATGACTCTAATGAAGGAGTAGCGAAACCAGATAAAAATGCTAATCAACTCCAAGAACAAATTAATACGCAGGAACAGCAAAATACAAAACAATCTGTGCAATCGCAAGAACAACAAAGAAGAGAAATTGATTTAAACAGATTACCAGGTGGCGATTTCACTACTGAAGGCATGTCCAAAGATGCTCAAATTCAAATAGAAGAATTAACTAGACAAAAAGATTTTGAAAGATTACCACAAAAAGAGTACAACGATCAAGTATCTACAATTATGAATAGTGAAATGAATTGATTCAACTTATACTTAATACTCATAGACAAAAAAGGCTTAGCCACAATGGCTAAGCCTTTTGATATGGAGACGGCGGGAGTTCATTATACCGTTTATGTATACATTTAAAAATCGTTATAAGTATTGTCATATCAACGTTTACATTGTCTTACTAAGTTAGTGTAAAATGTTAAAATTGCAAAAACAACATAAATTTGTGCACTCTGAACATTTTCATTCCCGTATGCGTAAGTCTTTTATTTTCTATTAATTTTTAAAATGTAATTCACACGATTTACAATACAACTTATCTTTTGGTTCTTGGCCAAATTCTTTTTTTAAGTATGTAACTAATGTTATGATACCGATAAGAATTAAAAAAGCAGGTATTACACTCAAAGGTGCTTTTGTAATACTACCAGAAAAAAACCAACCTAGTATTGAAATGCCAGTAATAAAATACATGAATAGAAGTAAACATCCCATACAACTTGTTCCCCTAGAATTTATAACAACAGCTCCTGAATTACATCGCGGACATCTGCACCAACCCATTATTAAAAACCACCTTTTATATTTAATTTTATATCACATTTATTCTTTTTACAATATAATTTTTTCAACATTGCAAATTTCAAAATTGAAATCGTCTAGATTTGTAGACAACTGATACTTTAGTTCTCTATATAATTAGACGTCCAATCACCTGCCGTAACGTTTCGTTACATTAGCTTATGACCTCGTGTTTCACGCCCCTATTTTATGACTGAACGAATCATTCACCCTATATCACATCGCTCTTAAGAATTGCTCATAATTATCAAATATTCCACTCTGACATTCACTCTGTGTCAGCATCGAGAAATCAATTTACGTATAGTTTTTCGTTTGATGTTAGTTAGATAATATAGTTATACATTTATAAATTTGAATATTACTTAATTCTTATTTTTCATATTTTTAGCAATATCTATTAAATCTTTTTCTGTGAATCCTTCTTCTATATGTATACCTTCTACTTCAAAGGGATGTTCTGGATAATACCAATTAAATAACTCTGTACCTTTTATAAATGTAGGGCCTTCTACTTGCATAGCAGGGTAAAATTCATTTAATTTATTTAATAATACTGCTTCTAATCCATCTAAAGTTTTTCTTAAATCATCAGAAGATTTCAAGGCTTTATTAACATATTGAATGATTTTGTCATTATTATTTCTATGATTTTTTACATGTTTTAAAATTTGAATTTCTATAAAATCATTTAAAAAGTATAGCTCATTATATGATCCACCAATTAAAATAGTAGTATCTGTTTCTCCAAAATAAGAATATAGAACAGAAGTGTCTTTTTTTAATATATGAAGTCCTTCTTTTATTTCAAAATGCTTATTTATAAACTTAGCTAATTTAATATTTTCTATTTTACTATTCTTATTTTTCAAACTCTCTAAATCAAGCTTAATTTCATAAAGCATAGCAATAGATTTCATTAATGTTGAATAACTAAGCCTTGTAAATTTATCCACTAATTCTAACAACTCTTTTTTATCATTTAGCTCTTCTATATATTTTTGATTTTCAATTTCCATTTCTTTCTTACTTTTGTCGATATATATTTTATAATTAGTTTCAAAATTTTTAATTCGTTTATCTTCTTCTCTAGTTTTTCTTTTCCATACAAATAACCACATTATATTAATAATCGTTACTATACTACTAATAATTGCTATAACTGTGGCAATGAGTGTTATTAAATTCATAACTCAATCCTCCTAATCAATATATTTTTCTAAAGTTTATCAATTTGATAAATCTCTCAGTCTTGCTCTATGTTACATAGTAAAATGAATAAATGTATGGTTTTATTCATGCAAACCATCTTTTTTAAACTCTTATTTTAATTATAATTATATATAAAATTTCATATGCGGCTTTTCTTCTTTATAATAATCTAACCTATCTTGTAACGTACCTGTATGTAATTCTAACTTGTGGCCGTCTGGATCAGTAAAATATATTGATTGTTTATCTCTTACATCTCTATTACGTCCTTCTAATATATTAACATTGTTATCCTTTAACCATTGATACCATTCTTCAAATTCACTTTCATCAATTGTAAACGCCATATGTGTATATGAGTATTGAATTTCATTTCTAGGTATATCTTTTTCTTCATTCAAAGCTAACCACAGACCACCTAATGTGAAATACGCTGTTTTGCTACTCTCTACTAAAATTTCAGCTTTTAAAATGTCTTTATAGAAAACAATAGACTTACTAATATCTGCTACTGAATAAGTTACGTGGTTTATAGATTGAATCATTAAAAAATCCTTTCATATTATATAATCACTTCAATTTTTTCTCCATACGATAATTTGTAGTTTCGAAACCCATTTTATTATATAAAGATACAGCTCGTTTATTGTGTCCGAATACATGCAAAGCAATGCTTTCTACTCTTTTATTTTTGCAGTATTCTTCTATACATTCCATCGTTTTTGTACCTAAACCTTGCCCTCTATATGTATCTTTAATTTTAATATCATAAATAAAACATTTCTTTTTTTCTTTAACAGCAAATATATGGAGCCATAGGTATCCTATATCCACACTATTATTTATCACAGACAGTAAATATTGATTGCTTGTATTTAACCCCTCAGGCAGTAAATTTTCAAATTCTCTACGCGCTCTTTCAATTGACCCATCCTTCTCCCAATCACCACTTTTAACATGTTCTGCGAGCATATTCAATTATACTTTCCTCATAAAATACTTTGAAAGTTTGCTGATTCATGTTTTCTATGTAAAGACTCATATTTAATTCCCCCTTAATCTAATAAATACTTTGAATTATATGATATCATTGTTTCAATTGATCGAATATTCAAATAATAGAGGTTAGGGCGTATTAAATTTATGATAAAAGGAATTTTATTTGATTTAGATGGAACAATTTTAGATAGACCTTCTTCGTTAAATAAGTTTATGGATTATCAATATGACAAATTCATTAATTACCTAAACCATATTGATAAAAATACTTTCAAAAGTAAATTTATTGAGTTAGATCAAAATGGTTATGTTTGGAAGGATAAAGTTTATACACAATTAATAGATATCTTTAATATTAATCATATAACCGCTGACATTTTACTAGATGACTATATCAACAATTTCAGAAAACATTGTTTACCGTATCCAAATCTAAAAGAATTGTTAGATATACTCGTCTCAAAGAATTACAAAATAGGTATCATCACAAACGGAAAATATCCTTTCCAATACAATAATATTAAAGCATTAAAAATCGAACACTACATGGATGTCATTTTAATTTCTGAAAAGGAAAACATCAAAAAACCTGATCCTCTTATTTTTGAAAAAGCGACTAAAGAATTAGAAGTAGATTTATGTGAGTGTATTTTCATCGGTGATAGTTTTAAAAACGATTATGAAGCATCTAAGTTAGCAGGAATGCATAGTATATACAGATTAAATGGAGAAAATGATATTCATAATGTAACTGATAGTATTCAAAATTTGTATGAACTAACTGGTATTATTAAAAAATTCTAATAAGACCATATAAATTATTCGTTAATATTATATATTTATAATTAAAATACAATGAAAAGGTGGATACGTATGGAATTCAGAAAAATTCAAAGTGAAGATTATAATAATTGTGCTAAAAACTTGGTTTCAGCTTATAAGGGGCCCCCATGGTATAATGATTGGTCTGAAAAAGAAGCGTTACTTAGAATTGAAGCTACAATGAGCGGCTTTAATTCTAGAGGTTATGTCATTGAAGAAAATCATAAAATAATAGCCATGTGCATAGGTAGAATAGACTATTATTTTAGTGACATGAGCCAATTTTGCATAGACGAATTTCATGTCGTCCCTGAATTCCAAAACAATGGTATAGGTAAAAATTTAATGAATTCTGTCTCTAATTCACTCAAACTTAGTGGAATATATAAAATTTTTCTAATTACAGGTGGAGAACCAGCAGCAAAATTTTATACAAAAAATGGATTTATAAAAACAAACGAAGGAATCATGATGGAACTCGAATTATGATTAAAAAAACAGGTACAATTAGAATTAAAATAAACGATATCAATTACGTGCGGCAGTGAGATTTGAAATATGTATCAACTTAAATACAAAAAAGGCTTAGCCACAATGGCTAAGCCTTTTGATATGGAGACGGCGGGATTCGAACCCGCGTCCAGAGGTCCTGATACAGATCTTTCTACGTGTGTAGTCTATCATTGAGTTTCGCATAATGGTAAGTGATAGACGGCCATCATTATGCTAGTTTGATTAATCTCTTCTAGGCAGACTTCAAACGGCAGTGCCTAGCGTATCCTACTAAAGGTTGAATCGCGGTTAACAGCACATAGGAGATGCCGTTAGGCGATGCAGAGTGCTATTACGCAGCTACTGCGAAATTATTGTTTTCTTTGCCAGTTATTATAACTGTGTGTGTTAGTGACGGAGACAACCCTCCGACACGCTTAACCTGCTCATGGTACCCCTGTCGAATCCAAAAACGCCCCCTAAATAGTATAAAATGCACTTCCTGTCCACTTCACGCTTATCGCTCAGCTTTTTAGAAAGCACATATTATATTACCAAAGATCAGGGTCTTTGGCAATATATCCGCTTAATAACGGTCTTTCATCGCTCTATCCATGTCACGTTTTACTGCTTTATCTTTCAATGCTTGTCGCTTATCGTAATTTTTCTTACCACGTGCAACACCCGGCAATACTTTACAGTGTCCATGTTTTAAATAGAGTTTCAATGGCACAATCGAATAACCCACTTCTCTCGTACGCTCACCTAATTTTTCAATTTGACGTTTGTGCAATAAAAGTTTACGTGAACGGCGAGGATCATGGTTAAAGCGATTGCCTTCTTCATACGGGGCAATGTGCATATTATTAAGATACATTTCACCGCGATTAACTTGCGCATAACTATCCTTAAGATTGGCACTGCCACGACGAATTGACTTAATCTCAGTCCCTTGTAACACAATGCCCGCTTCAATCGTATCTTCAATGACGTAATCATGTCTGGCTTTACGATTTTCAGCTAGTGTTCCTGGTGATTTTTTCTTTGGCATTGAGTTTCACCTCTTTGTTGAGTTATTTTTTCTTCTTACGTGCTTTATTTTTCACATTTTTATCTTTATAAAATGGTTTGTGTTTTGTATTACCACTATTTGATTTATCGTTGTTACGTTGATTTTTACCTCGACGTTGTTTGTGTTTCGTTTTATCCTTGCTATCATCTTTAGATTTATCTGATGATTTACCACGAGGATTCGCTTGGATTGTCTTACCACGTGAAGGTCTTTGACTACGTTCATTTTTAGGTAATGGCATACCAACGATTTGGAAATCGATCATGCGCTCATCTACGTCTACGTTGATGACTTTAATTTGAACTGGGTCGCCTATACGGAATACTTTAGCCTGACGTTCACCAATCATTGCCATTTGACGTTCATCGAAATGGTAAAAATCGTCTGTCATATTCGAAACGTGTACCATGCCTTCAATCGTATTTGGTAATTCAACGAACATACCAAAATTAGCAACTGAACTTATAATACCTTCGAATTCTTCGCCAACATGTTGTACCATATATTCTGATTTTTTAAGTTCATCTGTATCACGCTCTGCTTCAATCGCTCTACGTTCTCTTTGAGATGTATGATCAGCAATTTCTGGTAACAGTGCTTCCCATTTTGACTTCTCTTTATTGTTCATAGATTGTTCTACAATATATTTACGTATTAATCTATGTACGATTAAATCAGGATATCTACGTATTGGTGACGTGAAATGTGTATAGTATTCAGCTGATAAGCCAAAGTGTCCTAAATTCACATCATCATAGCGTGCTTGTTGCATTGAACGTAACATCATTGTTGAGATAACCATTTGTTCTGGTTGGCCTTCAACTTCTTGTTGAATCTTTTGTAATGTTGAAGGATGGATTTCTTCTCCTGTACCTTGAATCATTAGTCCAAAATTCGTAATAAAATCAAAGAATTTACGTAAACGTTCTGATTTTGGTTGTTCGTGAACACGATATATGAATGGTACTTCTAAGTGATCGAAGTGTTCTGCTATCGTTTCATTTGTCGCAAGCATAAATGACTCGATTAAGCGTTCCCCTTCGCCACGTTTTCTCAATTCTACATCTGTTGGGATACCTTCTTCATTAACGATTACTTTTGCTTCACTAATATCGAAGTCGATTTCACCACGACGTCTTCTCATGTTAACTAAACGCTGTGATAGATCTTGTGCTAAGTCTAGCATTGGTGTGACTTCACTGAATTTTTCACGTGTGTCTGCATTTTGATCTGTAATAATTTCATTCACTTCATCATATGTCATACGATAATTTGAATGTATCACACTATCAAAAATCTCATGCTTAACGACTTCTCCACGTTCATTAAATTCCATGCGACAGCTCAATGTTAAGCGATCAACATCTGGGTTTAAAGAACAAATACCGTTACTTAAGCGGTGTGGAATCATAGGAATCACACGGTCAACTAAATAGACACTTGTAGCACGACTATATGCTTCTTCATCTAAGGCTGATCCTTCAGTGACATAATAACTAACGTCAGCGATACTGACTGTTAATTGTGTATGGCCGTTACTTAACTTTTTAATTCCAATTGCATCATCTAAATCTTTAGCATCTGCGCCATCAATCGTAATTGTAAGTTCATCACGTAAATCGTGACGACCTTCAGTTTGTGATGGTTCAATTTCATCCGGTACTGCTTCAGCTTCTGCTAAAACATTGTCTGGAAATTCAATTTCAATGCCATGTTGATAAATGATTGATAATATATCTACCCCTGGGTCGTTTTTATGGCCTAATATAGCCGAAACTTGTCCTTCGGGATTGTTTGTACCATCTGCGTACTTAGTGATCTGTACGAGTACTTTATGACCGTCTATAGCACCTAAGTTATGTCCTTTAGCGATAAAGATGTCTTGCATAATACGTTTATCATCTGGTAACACAAAACCAAAATGGCGTGCTTCGCTAAATGTACCAACCACTTGTGTGACTGAATGCGTTTCTATCGATTTCACTTCGCCCTCTAGCTTACCTTTGTGTTCACCCTTTGAATTTTGTACTTCTACTAGTACTGTATCACCGTCCATGGCTCTATTAATTTTTGTAGGTGGAATAAAGATATCATCCATTTCACCTTCTTCTGGACGTAAGAATGCAAAGCCTTTTTTATTCTGGCTTAGTTTACCCTTCACCAATTTTGATTGTTGGGATTTGTTAGATTCCTTGCGTTGATATCTATCTGTTTTTGTACGTTGAATTAAACCTGTTTGTTCTAATTCAACAAGCACCTTAATTAAGTCTCTAAATGAGTCGGCACTATTTAAACCTAATGCATCTTGAAAATCAGATACAGACATGGGTTCATAATCTGGTTGTTTAATAATTTCTTCAATGGATGGTTTTAAATTCATTATGCCCCTCCTTTCTCTTTTTAAATAATTCTATAATTTTTATTCAGACCAATCTAATGATTCTAAAAATTGGTATACATCTTCAAATACTAATTCTTTTTCTTTATCAATTGTAATGACATGTCCGGAATTCGCATACCATTTAATATCTTTTTCATCAGACTCGCTCTCATTGTATATAATGTTTGCAGAATCTGTATTGATCATTTGGTCTTGTTCTGCTTGAACGACCAATAATGGATCCATTACTTCGTCCACATGATCTCTTACATCTTGGATTTGTCCTTGAAGCTCTTTTAAAGTTTCAGTAGGTTGAAAAACGTCCATTTCTTTATTAATTGTGGTTTCGTCTTTACCTTGATACTTTTTAAAATTGCGGGCATATTCTAGTACACCATCAAACATAGACCCTTCCGTCTTAATGTACATAGGTGAACACATAGTTATAATACCCTTTACATCTCTGTTTAAGCTTAATTTTAATGCATAGCGACCACCAAGGGACAAACCAGCGACTACAATTTCATCGTATCCTTTTTCGACTAAAAAGTCATAACCGTCTAATGCTTCTTTAAACCATACAAAAGGACTGGATTTTAATATTTCTTCAGGGGGTGCGACATGTCCTTCATAATGAGGCGCATAAGATGTGTACCCTTTTTTCTGTAAGAATCGACCTAATTGTCTTACATCTGATGAATTCCCAGTGAAACCATGTAATAATAACACAGCTCGGTTGCCTTCTTCAAAAAAGAACGGCTCTGGAAGTTTGATTTGCATCGTGATTCAACCCTTTCGCTTATGCTTTGATTTCGAGTTAATTAATTTTTATAAATTTCTTTTTAGCATACAACATATCTATTATAAATAAAAAAGCCCGACTTTAACATTGTCGGACCTTATAAACCAAAATAACTTATGCCTAACATTAACAAGAAGAAAATGACAGACAATATAATTGTTAATCTATGCAAGAATAAATCGACACCGCGTTGCTTTTGTTTACCAAATAACTGTTCGGCGCCACCACTTATCGCACCTGATAGTCCATTACTTTTACCTTCTTGGAGTAATACAACAGTTACTAATGCAATACATACTAAAACTAAAATGATCATTACTACTGTATGCATGAAAATTGTCCTCCATTCATTATATACGAATCGCATTATACCACACGTTCGTCCTCTTTAGCAAACTACTATCTGTTGAACGTACTCTTACGTTTAATAGATACAGCTAACATATAAATCGCTAATACAAATGACATAATCAATACAACTGTTAATGGAATTAAATTAATTCCAGCTTTAACATCTAATATTGATCCATATACTGGACCGATATTAACTACATTATACAAGATTTGTGAGATGAATACAGCAAACATAAACCACCACAAGTAGGTATGTCTATTCCAGATGGCGATGATACCTGCTAAGTTAGCAAATATGTACATTACGCCTGTAAATTGAAAACTATTTTTAATTGTTCCAACAGCATTTTCCGATGGCTTTTGTTCACTGTTTAAAAGTAATTGTTTAATTACACTATCATCTAAAACAACAAATAAATGTACTGCATAAAGAATAGCGATGATTAATGAACTATAAGCAATCAGATGAGCCGTTTTTGTTTCTTTTGATTTAGGTTTTACATCCATATAAATTAAGGCTCCTTCTATGATTTACATCTTTAATTATATCAGTTTCATAGTGAAAGATGAACAATTTAAGCAAGTCTTACTATATAAATTATGTGACATAATTTATATAACCGTACAGTAAGGTAGTACTACAAATTCTGTGCGTCAGGATTACATATACCTTCATACCTCCAGTTAAGCGGATGTATTCATTAACTGCGCACCACTCAAGTGACCTCTTGGGATTACAATAGCAAAGCTATTGCATAAGAAGACCTAACCACTAAAGTGATCTCTTGAGGATTACAATAGCTAAAGCTATTGCATAAGTCCTACTAATCTCAATTTCATTGAGATAGTAGGACTTTAAAAAACACGCAAGCCATAAATGACTTGCGTGTTAGCGCGTGAACTCTTTAATTTTTAAGCGGTATTATTTAGATAAGTTATAGAAAGATTTAAGTCCGTCAAACTTAGCAGTTTCGTATAATTCATCTTCAATACGTAATAATTGGTTGTATTTAGCAATACGGTCTGTTCTTGATAATGAACCTGTTTTGATTTGACCAGCATTTGTTGCAACAGCGATATCAGAAATTGAAGTATCTTCTGTTTCACCTGAACGGTGAGAAATAACTGCTGTGTAACCAGCTTTTTGAGCCATTTCAATAGCTTCAAATGTTTCAGTTAAAGTACCGATTTGGTTAACTTTAATTAAGATTGAGTTACCGATACCTTTTTCGATACCTTCTTCTAATTTAACAGTGTTTGTAACGAATAAATCGTCACCTACTAATTGTACACGGTCACCGATACGTTCAGTTAATACTTTCCAACCGTCCCAGTCGTTTTCGTCCATACCGTCTTCAATAGAGATGATTGGATATTTGTTAACTAATTCTTCTAAGAAATCAACTTGTTCTTCAGCATTACGTTTTTTACCATTTTCGCCTTCGAATTTAGCGTAGTTATAAACGCCATCTTCAAAGAACTCAGAAGATGCACAGTCAAAGCCTAAGAATACATCTTTACCTGGTTCTAAACCAACTGCTTTAATCGCTTCTAAAATAGTCTCTACAGCGTCTTCAGTGCCTTCGAATTTAGGAGCGAATCCACCTTCGTCACCAACTGATGTTTCTAAACCACGGTTTTTAAGGATTGATTTTAAGTTGTGGAAAATTTCTGCACCCCAACGTAATGATTCTTTAAATGTTTCTGCTCCAACTGGTAATACCATGAACTCTTGGAATGCGATTGGTGCATCAGAGTGAGAACCACCATTAACAATGTTCATCATTGGAACTGGTAATTGTGTACCGTTGAATCCACCTAAATATTTGTAAAGTGGTTGGCCTAATAAATCAGCTGCTGCACGAGCTACTGCTAGTGATACACCAAGAATAGCGTTAGCACCTAATTTACCTTTGTTTTCAGTACCATCTAATTGGATCATCATTTTGTCGATAGATACTTGTTCTAATACTGAAAATTCACCTTCAACTAATTCTGGTGCAATAATTTCGTTTACATTTTCAACTGCTTTAATAACACCTTTACCTAAGTAACGGTCTTTATCACCATCACGTAATTCTACTGCTTCGTGTTCACCAGTAGAGGCACCTGATGGAACTAATGCGCGACCAAAAGCGCCACTCTCAGTTAATACTTCTACTTCAACTGTTGGGTTACCGCGTGAGTCTAAGACTTCGCGTGCGTAAACATCTGTAATAATTGGCATGTTTATAATCTCCTTTATAAATAAGTAGTTTAGAAATATTAAATTTCATCTTCATTATAGCTTTAAATACTATAAATACAAAGTAATTTAATTCTCTTGTGTTGTTTATAGATGCTATAAATTATCAGAATAAGAAACCCTTCTATCTAAATTTATAGCATCAATTTTCACTCTAAATTTTAATTCATTAAATTAATGATTGATTAATGATTCACCAGTCATATCTTCTGGCTGGTTTACATTGAGTAAATCTAATAATGTTGGTGCTAAGTCACCTAGACGACCTGTTTCACGTAATGTTACGCCTTCTTTAGTAACGATAACTGGAACTGGATTTGTCGTATGCGTAGTCATTGGTTTATCGTCATCTGTTAATACCATGTCTGAGTTACCATGGTCTGCAGTAACGATAGCGTGACCACGCATTTCTGTAATCTTATCAACCACTTCGCCTAGACATTCGTCTACAGCTTCTATTGCTTTAATTGTTGGCTCAAGCATACCACTGTGTCCAACCATGTCAGGGTTAGCAAAGTTTAATAAGATTAAATCTAAGTCGCCTTTATTTAATTCTTCAATCAATGCATCTTTAACTTCGTATGCACTCATTTCTGGTTTAAGATCGTAAGTTGCGACTTTTGGTGAGTCAATTAAACGACGACGTTCACCTTCAAATTCAGCATTACGACCACCACTCATGAAATAAGTGACATGCGGGAATTTTTCTGTTTCCGCAATACGCAATTGTTTCAAACCATTGTCTTGAACAACTTCACCGATAGTATTTGTTAAATCAACTTTTTCAAAAACGATTTCTGCTTTCACATTGTCGTTATATTTTGTAAACGTTGCATAAAATAAATCATCAATTTGTTCAACATCGAAACCTTCGAAAGCTTTGTCTGTAAAGATTTCAGAAAGTTGCCCTGCTCTGTCGGGACGGAAGTTATAAAAAATAACTGCGTCGCCATCATTCACACCGTCATTTTGATCTTTTACGATAAATGGTTCAACAAACTCGTCTGTTAAATCTTTCTCGTAGTTAGCTTCAACACCGGCTTTAGCTGATTCAAAAGTTTCACCTTTAAAATTACGGATTGCATTATAAGCTTTTTCTTCTCTATCCCAACGTTTATCACGATCCATTGCGTAATAACGGCCTGAAATAGATGCAAATTGGCCAATGCCAAGTTCATCGAATTTAGCTTGCGTTTCTTCGATATATTTTAGTGATGATTTTTGATCTACGTCACGTCCGTCTAAGAATGCGTGAACGTAGACTTTCTCAACACCTTGTTTTTTAGCTAATTCTAATAATGCGAACAAGTGTTTATAATGACTATGAACACCACCATCAGATAATAAGCCAAAGAGATGTAGCGCTGAATTATTGTCTTTAACGTGTTGAATTGCGTTGTTTAATACTTCATTATCAAAGAAATCACCGTCTTCGATAGATTTATTGATACGCGTTAAACTTTGATAAACTACACGTCCAAGCACCAATATTCATATGACCAACTTCTGAATTACCCATTTGACCTTCAGGAAGACCAACATCTAAACCACTTGCTTCGATTTGCGTTGTTGGATATTTACTGTAGTAACGGTCGAAATTAGGCTTATTAGCTAGTTTTACAGCATTACCATGTTCTGTTTCTCTGTTTGCAAAACCGTCTAAAATAATTAATGCAGTTGGTTGTTTCGCCATATTATTTTGCACCTTCTAACAATTGTACAAAATCATCCACTTTAAGTGATGCGCCGCCTACTAATGCGCCATCGATGTCTGATTGAGCCATGTATTCTTTAATGTTGTTAGGTTTAACACTACCACCATATTGAATACGAGTTGCATCTGCTACTGTTTGACTAGATAACTCAGCAACTGTTTCTCTTACAAATGCACACATTTCGTTAGCATCTTCAGAAGTTGATGATTTACCAGTACCGATAGCCCAGATTGGTTCATAAGCAATAACTACTTGTTGTAATTGATCTTCAGATAAACCTTCTACTGCTTTTTTCACTTGGTTGCCAACAACTTCGTTTGCTTTTCCACTTTCGCGTTCTTCATCAGTTTCGCCAACACAAATGATTGGTGTCATACCGTGGTTAAATACAGCATGTGCTTTTTTGTTAATGTCTTCGTCTGTTTCTTTGAAGATTTCACGACGTTCTGAATGTCCAATAACAACATATTTAACACCAAGGTCTGCTAATGCAACTGGAGAAGTTTCACCAGTAAATGCGCCATTATCTTCGAAGTAAGCATTTTGAGCACCGATTTGTAATCCTTGTGCTTTACCATCATTTACTAAAGTAACTAATGCGTCTAATTGAATTGCTGGCGCACAAATTACAGATTCTACTTCTTTAGTGTCTGGTAATGTTGGTAATGCATTAACGAAATCTTTAGCTTCTTGAACTGTTTTATTCATTTTCCAGTTACCTGCGATAATTGGTTTTCTCATTATATAACACTCCTATTAGTAATTTATGATTAATATTTAAAAGCTATAATCATGTCTTGTATGTTTAGTCGTGCAATTATTTGTTAGCAATTGCGATAACGCCTGGTAGCTCTTTACCTTCAAGATATTCTAATGAAGCGCCGCCACCAGTTGAAATGTGACTGAAGTCATCTGCATATCCTAATGAAATTGCTCGCTGCAGCTGAATCGCCACCACCGATAATTGTGTTAGCATCTTTTAGTTCAGCGATTGCTTCACAAATACCAATCGTACCTTTAGCAAAGTTACTTAATTCAAATACACCCATTGGTCCGTTCCATATAACTGTATGCGCACCTTGTAATTGTTCTTTGAATAATTCTACTGTTTTCGGTCCAATATCCATTGCTTCTTGATCAGCTGGGATATCATCAACAGATACTTCTGTGATTTCAGCGTCATTTGAGAATTCTTTAGCAATTTTGCAATCTACTGGTAAAACAATTTGATCGCTCGCACGGTCTAATAATTCTTTAGCAAAGTCGACTTTATCTTCTTCTAATAACGATAAACCAATTTCTTTACCTTGCGCTTTGAAGAATGTGTACGACATTCCGCCACCGATAAGTACTTTGTCAGCAATTTTCAATAAGTTCGTGATGACACCAATTTTGTCAGAAACTTTAGCGCCACCTAAAATTGCAACTACAGGTTTATCAGGGTTTTCAACTACGCCACCGATATATTTAATTTCTTTTTCCATTAAGAATCCTGCAACTGTTTCTAAATTAGATGCGATACCAACGTTAGACGCGTGCTCACGGTGAGCTGTACCGAAAGCATCATTTACGAATACATCGCCAAGTGATGCCCAGTATTTGCCTAAGTCAGAATCATTTTTAGATTCTTTTTTACCCTCAACGTCTTCAAAACGTGTATTTTCAACTAAAAGTACATCGCCTTCGTTAAGTGCTTTAACAGATTGTTCCAGCTTTTCGCCACGTGTTTCAGGTACAAACGCAACATCTTTACCTAATTTTTCTGTTAATGCTTCAGCAACTGGTTTTAAAGTTAATTCTGCTTTATCGCTTTCTTCTTTAACTTTACCTAGGTGAGAGAATAATACTACTTTTCCACCTTGTTCAATAATATGCTTGATTGTTGGTAAAGCTTGAACGATACGGTTATCATCAGTGATTTCGCCGTCTTTCATTGGTACGTTAAAATCTGCACGTACAAGTACAGTTTTACCTTTTAATTCTATGTCAGTTACAATTTTTTTAGCCATATAAGCTTCCTCCTCTGAATGGAACAATAAAGTAAAATAAGCGGAGAAGCGATGTGCTCCCCGCTTACTCCTAAGCTTATTGTTTAAATTTAACAACATCTAAGCTTGTTAAATTAATTTTTTAATCCGAATTATTTAGATTGGTCAGCTAAATATTCTAAAGTACGAACTAATTGTGAAGTGTAAGACATTTCGTTATCGTACCAAGCAGCTATTTTAACTAATTGGTGATCTCCAACTGTCATAACACGTGTTTGTGTTGCATCGAATAATGAACCGTAAGTCATACCGATTACGTCAGAAGAAACGATTTCGTCTTCAGTGTAACCAAATGATTCGTCTGAAGCATTTTTCATTGCTTGCGTTAACGTCTTCAACGCTTACGTCTTTTTCTAATACAACTGTAAGTTCAGTTAATGAACCAGTAGCAACTGGAACACGTTGAGCGCCACCGTCTAATTTACCATCGATTTCAGGGATTACTAAACCAATTGCTTTAGCGACACCTGTTGAGTTAGGGATGATGTTTTCAGCAGTCGCACGTGCACGACGTTTGTCGCCTTTTCTGTGTGGAGCATCTTGAGTACTTTGGTCACCAGTATATGCGTGAATAGTAGTCATGAAACCTTCAACTAAGCCGAAGTCATCATTTAAAACTTTAGCTACTGGAGCTAATGAGTTAGTAGTACATGAAGCACCTGAAACAACTGTTTCTGAACCATCTAATTCACTGTGGTTAGTGTTATAAACGATTGTTTTTAAGTCGCCTGTTGCTTGGTGCAGAGATTAATACTTTTTTAGCGCCAGCGTCAATGTGAGCTTCTGCTTTTTCTTTATCAGCGAAGAAACCAGTACATTCTAAAACAACATCGATGTCTAAGTCTTTCCAAGGTAATTTACTTGGTTCAGGTTCTGAGAATGATTTAACTTCTTGACCATTTACACGGAATCCGTCTTTTTCTACTTCAACTTCTCCTGTGAAGCGACCTTGTGTAGTGTCATATTTTAATAAATGAGCTAACATTTCGTCATCTGTTAAATCGTTAACTGCTACTACGTCAATACCTTCTACGTCTTGAATTCTTCTAAATGCTAAACGTCCAATTCTACCAAAACCATTAATTGCTACTTTAACTGCCATTATAATGGCCTCCTTTAAAATGATATTTAAAAAGTGTTTTTCACCTTTTATTACTATTGTTTTGCGATTACTCTTGCCGTGACTTCGTCTGTGATTAATACAGTGTTATTGGGTGCAATTGAAAGGTAAGCTTTAATAGCTTCTCCTTTTGATCTACCCCCAGCTACGGCAAAGATAAACTTCTTCGACTCAAGATCTTCTAACTGTAGTCCAATCGTTTTCACTTTATGGACAATGTCACCCTGATCATCGAAATAATATCCAAATGCTTCTCCCGAGGCATTGTGATGTTGAAGTTTCTCTATAACTTCACTAGGTGATTGACGTCTTCGCGCCATCTTCAGCGCATCACCAATGCCGTGGATTGTAATATTGGATTCTTTAATTTTCTCAAGTGAATGGATGACTGATGGTTCTAACATAAGCGTGTTATATGTTGTCTCACTTACATTATCTGGGACATACAATGTGGTATAATCACCGTTCGTTTGCTGCGCCATACTTGCGAGCAATCGTATTCGCTTGATATACAACATTTTCACCAAGCCCTCCACGCGCGGTACGAATAATACATTGTACGGTTGCTTGTGCATGGCTTCGCTAACATATGCCATTGTTGAACCACCAGTCACAGAAACTATTGCATGTTCGTAAAGAATATCTTCTACAAGTTGTCCCGCCTGACGTGACAACTCAACCTTAACTGTTTTATCAGCATCTGAATCGCCAGGTATGACGTAAACTTCTTTGATGTTGTACTGCTCTTTAATAACTTGCGCAAGATGATGATCATCTGAATAAATATTGAAATAGCTATTCAATTGACGAATTGTTGTTTCACCTTCTTCAGTTATTTCCATACCTGTCGGTTTAACTTTGATAAGTTCTTGTTTCTTCAATATATCTGTTTCAGAACGTAATACGCGTTCAGTCAAATCCATGTATTCACTTAAACTTCGTCTACCTACGGGTTGATGCTTGGAGATAGTAGTGAGTATTGAAAAACGACGATACATCTTTTCAACAATTTCTGGAACTAACTTTTGTTGAATTTTTATCAAGTCCTTCACTACTATCCACCTCCATTTCCATTTAAAGGGTCAAGTTCTAACCATAGATTGACTTTTTGCGTCCCTGGTGGGACAAAAAAATATAACCTCTTATAACAGCAATACTACTACTATATTTTTCAAATTGCAAGAGAAATACCTATCTATTAATTATTGACTATTGACCATTAAAATTTTAGTTACTTTTGTAACTGTCTACAATAATTTAATACCCGTTAAAAACATCAATTAATCATTCATACTTATTATTTTTTAATAGTACATATAATAATATAAACACATATTATTCACATTCTTGGGCTTTTACAAGCGTGAATGATTGAATGGTTGTCCTATTATCATTAAAATAGCTTTATAATACTATTTTGGAGGAAAAACTATGTCACAAAAAGATCAACCAGAGGTTATCGATCCGGATGACCAACGATATAAGAACCCAGATCATTTTAATAAGCATAGTCAAAAACCATACGCTGGTACACAACAACACCAGTCATATAACTATACGAAAAATGTCGGTTGTGGTTGTGGGCCATTCGGTTGTTTGAGTGGTTGCATCACTTTAATACTCTTGTCATCACTTCTTACTTTCTTATTAAACTTCTTATTTTAATTCAATCTGATTCATATTAGCTTTTACTTTATTTAAAATTATAAATGCCCTGCACTTCAAGTTAATTAAAATATAGTTTAAAAATAAAGTCTGTATTGGCCTTTATATGAGTTCGACTAATTACTAATGATAAATGATTGATTAATTTTAAAAAAATGACAGTAATTTGCTACGACTCCTACAGGAGATGCACCAACTAAAGTCTAAAGCTGTACTCATGTGGGACACGTGCATAAAAAATGCCAACAAAGTCGTAGTCTTTGTCGATAATATAAAAAGAAGCACTCGTTTGCACGAGTGCTTCTTTTTAATAAATTATGCACCTATATCTACTAAACAGTTATTAACAATATTAATCTTCTTCTGATGAATTTGAGTCATTGTTTTGTGATGATTTTTCTTGTGTGTCAGCTTGACTACTTCTTTCTTCTGTTGAAGGTTCAGGCGTTTGCTCTTCAGTTGAAGGTTCTGAAGTTCTTTCTTCTGTTGATGGCTCAGGTGTTTTTTCCTCTGTCGTACGCTCTTCGGTAGTACGTTCTTCAGTAGTACGTTCCTCTGTAGTTTGCTCTTCAGTAGAGCGTTCTTCAGTTGTTGCTTCTTTTGTTTTTTCAGGAGAGTCTTTTTCTTCTTCTGTTGTACGTTCAGCTGTTGCAGGTTGCTGAGTTTGCTGTTGAGTTTGTTGCGTCTCTTGTGTCTGTTGCGTAGTTGGAACTTGCTGAGTTTGTTGTTGAGTTTCTTGTGATTCTTCTGTCGATTTCTCTTTTTTCTTATCTTTTTCTTCTTTAGTCTTTTCTTTTTTCTTATCTTTTTCTTCTTGCTTTTGATCAGCTAAACGTTCATCGGCTTGTTTCGAATGATCTACAAAGGCAAAAATGGCAAAAACTAATCCACCTACTAATAACAAGACAATAATCGCGCTCACAATTTTTGCAAAAGTGCTCATTTTCTTGTTATTTTGATTATGCTTTGGCATAAGCTCCCCTCACTTCAATTTATATCATAACTTTTATATTTATTCTAAATGTACTTTCATTAACAAATGTATATTTTACACTATTTTTTATACTAATCAAACCGATTAACTATTTTTTAATATGGATGTTATCTTGATGTCATATCTATTGTAAAATACAAATATGTCTTAATATTTTATGTTTCAATTTAATATTAATCTAAACCAAACTATATTTACAATACTTTTATTTAATTTCAAATGATACTTTACATGTTTCACTATTATCATAACAGGATGTGAGCTAAATATGAATAAACATGATTTATTAAATGATTTAGAGCAGCAGGATCACCATAACAAAAAAGGCCTTCGCCAAATGATGGTTGAAAATGATAACTATGAACCAAAGCCCACTTCAAAAAAGCGTTATTTTTTCTTTAGTTTTATAATTTTCCTTCTATTAGTTATTTTCAGTCTAATTTTTCTTTTCATCTAATAGTAAAGCTGTAAAAATCTTATTGAGGATACATTTATATAAGCGCTATCTAAATAAAAAGATAGTTATAAATCTTTAATTACGTTAGCATATAAATATAGGCCTATACGATAATCGCATAGGCCACTACTAAAGGGAGTCAAAATTTTACCTTCGTTAGTATATTATGGGGTATACTCGAAATAATTAAGAGATGATTAATTAATATCGAAGGTACCCTTATTATAACGGCATCCTATATTATTTTAAATACTTCTTAAGATGACTAAATGACATATTCTTGAACAATTTTCGAAAGAATTATGTCAGAAAAGCAATTAGCTTGAGTCGTTTTTAATCATTACAGTCTAAAGCATTACTATTTTATGAGGTGATATAATGAAACACTATTTAATAACAGGCGGCACAGGTATGGTTGGTAGCCAACTCGTTGAAGCTATCAAGCAAAGTGATGCGCATATAACGATACTTACTAGACAAGACAAATCAACTTCACATCCCAAAATAACATACGTTAATTGGTCTAAAGCAAATTGGGAATCTCAAATTCCTGATATTGACATTGTTATTAACCTTGCGGGTGCAAGTTTAATGAAACGGTGGACAAAAGAACATAAACAAGCAATTATGTTGAGTCGCATACAGTCTACGCAAGCATTATTCGACTTGTTTAAAAATCGCAAACAAAAACCTTCAGTATTCTTCAATGCGAGTGCAGTTGGTTATTACAAACCAGATTACGATCGAACTTATACAGAATTATATCAATCACTCCCATTTGATTTCTTATCGGAAGTAGTTTACCAATGGGAACGTCGTGCACGTCAGTTTGAATCATTAGGCACACGTGTTGTAATTGGTAGATTTGGCATGATTCTTGCAGAAGATGGAGGCGCCTTACCTTTAATGAAACTACCATATGAATTTTACCTTGGTGGTAAACTCGGTTCAGGTAGACAATGGTATTCTTGGATTCATTTAGATGATTTAACAAGAGCAATTCTCTATACAATTAACCACGGAAATGCGCAAGGCGTTTTCAACTTTACAGCGCCTATTGTTGAACATCAAAATTTATTCGGCTATACACTGGCACGTGTCACACACCGCCCCCATTTCACTTGGGTGCCTGCATTAGCCTTAAGATTAGCTTTAGGTCAAATGTCTACAGTTGTATTAGACACACAAAAAGTAATTCCAAATAAATTACAGGCTATAGATTTTAAATTTAAATATCCAGATTTAAAAATAGCTTTAGAAGATTTAGTAAAATAATGAATAAAAAAAGACAAGCCACATAATGTGACTTGTCTTTTTTACTTAAGCTTTTATATTATTTTTAATATTATGCTTCAGGAACCATAACTTGGTCAACTAAACCGTATTCTTTAGCTTCTTCAGCTGATAAGAAATTATCACGATCTGTATCTTTTTCAATTTTTTCAATTGACTGACCAGTACGATCTGCTAAAATTTGGTTTAATTTTGAACGTGTTTTAAGAATATGATTCGCAGCAATTTCAATTTCTGTTGCTTGACCTTGCGCACCACCAAGTGGTTGGTGAATCATTACTTCAGCATTTGGTAAAGCAAAACGTTTACCTTTTGCTCCTGCTGCAAGTAGGAATGAACCCATTGAGGCAGCCATACCAATACAGATTGTTTGTACATCTGGTTTAATGTGTTGGATTGTATCATAAATTGCAAATCCAGCCGTCACACTTCCGCCCGGTGAATTGATATAAAGATAGATATCTTTTTCAGCATCTTGTGCTTGTAGGAATAATAATTGTGAAACTATAGAGTTTGCTACATTATCATCGATTTGTGAACCTAACATAATAATACGGTCTTTTAATAAACGTGAGTAAATGTCATATGCACGTTCCCCACGGTTTGTTGTTTCAATTACTGTAGGTATTAAATTCATTAATATTGCCTCCTCATTTCTAATTGATAAATTTATTTTAACTCAAAAGTCAAATATGGTCAAAAATTAAGCTCGAAATTTCACGAAACTTACATTATTCTTATTGACCGTTACTTCTAAGATTTGTACACTTGTATTACCGTGTTTTTTAACCCCTCGTAGTGTAATGGATAACACGTAAGATTCCGGTTCTTAAAATGGGGGTTCGATTCCCTTCGAGGGGACTTTCATAAGATTTTCTAAACATCACCCGATACCATAGGTTATTTATATATCTATGATGTCGGGGTTTTGTTTTTTATATTTAAAAACACTCAAACCATTAACCACTTTTATCATATACCCTTTTTCAATATATCTAGTAATCTATGTAGTTTATAATATGCTAAAAATCTATGCAAGACAATTGTTTCTCATTATTAAAACAAGACTTTATAGGTTTATTTTACATTTATAAAACTACTACCTAAAACATCTCTCACATCATGGATTACTAAAAAGGCATTTTCATCTTCTTCGTTAACAAGCTTTTTCACTCTTGTTACTTGAGATTGTGGCACTACCACGTATAGCATACGCGTCTCACTCTTAGCATAGCCACCTTTACCAGTTAATATCGTAGAACCTCTACCTGTAAAAGCATTAATTTTATCGCTAATTGTTTCGCTTTTACTTGATATAACAGTAACTGCTTTTTTAGGATTAAACCCTTCTATGATAAACGATGTCGCTCTTTCGGTTACGAATAGCATAATGATTGTAAATAACACATTTTGTAAAGGGAGTACCATTAAAAAAGATAGCACGACAAGCGCATCCAATACAAAGATGCCTTGTGATGTTTTAATTTCTGAATATTTATTAATTATCTTAGCTATGACTGAGGTGCCTCCGAGTGTACTACCCGTCGCAATAACTAAACCTCCGCCAATACCAATGATAGCCCCACCAAACACAGCGTTAATCACAAAATTATCCACACCTAGATTTATATTTTCAGTTAAATGTAAAAAAAGTGAGAGTGACGTATTTGCTATAACTGTATATACTGCAGTCGTTTTACTCAAAAATTTCCAACCAATTAATACAACAAGTGTATTGATAATTAATGAAGTCCACGCGTGCGACAATCCAAATGAATATAATAGTGCTAGGGATATACCAACAGTGCCCCCATCTCCTAAGTTAGATCCAAGTAAAAAACAATTGACACCTATTGCATTAATAAACGTGCCTATTATACAAAGGATAATATTTTTAGAATGCTTATTAAACAGTTTTGACATAAACTCACTCCTTCGACTCCAAGAACAATAGGTTTGAAGCATTGTTCTATTGCTATTACGCATCATAAATTGTATTAATTATATAAAAAAACACCTCTTTATAGAGGCGTTAATAGTCAAAATGAAATTATACAATTATTTTATAATAATTCTAGCACAACTATTTCACGTATGACTAGATTTATTTTTAATAATGCCCTAAAATTTCTCAAAGTCAGTATTGAAGGGTCCAAACTGAAATTTAAAACTGTAAAGCATATTATTTCAGTTCAATTGGTTCGCCGCTTCTCAACTTATCCGCCATTTCATTCAACTTTCTTAATCGATGATTCACACCAGATTTAGATATATTGCCAGAAGTCATCATTTCACCTAATTCTTTAAGTGACACTTCTTGATGTTCTACTCTTAGTCTTGCAATTTCACGTAATCTTTCAGGTAAATTATCTAGACCAATTTCTTGGTCAATTAAACGAATGCTTTCTACATGTTTCATAGAGGCACTTACTGTTTTGTTCAAATTAGCAGTTTCACAATTCACCAATCTGTTAACAGAGTTTCTCATATCACGTACAATACGGACATCTTCAAATTTCAATAGTGCTTGATATCCACCGATTAAACTTAAGAAATCAGAAATTTTTTCCGCTTCTTTTAAATAAGCAATACTACCTTTTTTTCGTTCGAGATGCTTGGCGTTCAAATCATATTTATTCATTAACTGCGTTATACCTTCAGAATGGTCTTCATATAATGAAAATATTTCTAAATGATAAGATGATGTTTCTGGATTGTTTACTGAGCCACCAGACAAGAAAAGCACCACGTAAATAACTTCTTCTCATTTCATCATCATGAATCAATGCTTCATCAATTTCGTGCGTAAAGACGCCACTTTTTAAAATACCTAATTCATCCAATATTTCTCTAGCACGTACTTTAATACGACAGATATAAATATTGTTCTTTTTTAATTTCATTTTCTTTCTCACAAGTAGTTCCACTTCAACATTAAAAACTTTTTTAATTAACGAATATATACGTCTTGCCGTAGTAGCATTTTCAGTTTGTACGTTAATAACAAATTGTTGGTTGGAAAGACTGAGTGCACCATTCATACGAATAAGCGCACTGAGCTCTGCTTTTGCATTCTCTTCATCTACTTCTATTCTAGTTAGTTCATTCTTCATCTCGGATGCAAAGCTCATAGATTAATCAGTCCCTTCTTTAACTAAATGATATCACTTAGTTATTATTCATCATTTTCTTTATCTCGCGTAAATTCAATCGTTTCAGTTTCTCGCATAGCTATTTCGTAAATCATTTTAGATAACACTTCAGTATTATGACGCACATAGTATTCTTCAGAAACTTCTACTAAATTAGGGTGTGTAAATACTTTAATATTTTGTTCTTCCATATGATTCATATTACATTTCACTGGTGATGCCCCATCTTCCCTATAACGCCTCAACACATCTTCAGTAAATGATTGGGTGCTACAAATAGAGTAACTGATAAAGTTCTGACCAACATGATCATGTATTGCGTTCACATGGTCGACTGCAGTATAACTATTTGTTTCACCTGGCTGTGTCATAACATTTGAAACATATAATTTAGGAACGTCTCCACCCGGCAGTGCATTAGAAATACCCTTCACGCATAGGTTAGAAATCACACTCGTATAAAGTGAGCCAGGGCCTAACACGATTAAATCTGCTTCTTCTATTGCTTCCACTGCTTCTTCCATTGGCTCAACATCTTCTGGTTCCAAAAATACACGTTTAATCTTTTTATTCTTTTTTGGAATATTAGATTCGCCATATACAATTTCTCCATCTTCCATTACTGCATTTAAACGTACGCTCGCATTAGTAGATGGAATAACACGACCTCTAATATTTAAAATTTCACTTAGTTCTTTCACTGCATGGCCGAAATCGTTATTGATGTTGGTTAATGCGGCGATGAGTAAGTTACCTAAAGAATGACCTTCGACTTGGTTTTCTTTAAAACGATATTGAAACAATTGCTCTATTGTTGATTCAGTTTCACTTAATGCCGAAATAACGTTTCGTATATCTCCTGGAGCAGGTATATCCATTTCGCTTCGTATTTTACCCGTACTACCACCATCATCAGCTACTGTGACAATCGTCGTAATATCAATCGGATAACCCTTTAAACCACGTGCTAAAACGGATAAACCCGTACCTCCACCTATAAGTACAAGTTTAATTCTTTTCATTTTTTTGTTTCACGCCACTTTCGACATGTGCATCCCTATGTTGCACATACACATTATAGTCAAAACTCTCTCTGAGTTCTGCTCCGATACGTTTGGCTAGTGCGACAGAACGATGTTGGCCACCAGTACACCCTATTGCAATAACAAGTTGAGATTTACCTTCTTTTTTATACCCTGGCACCATAAATTTCAATAAATCCATTAATTTTTCATAAAAAATATTTGTTTCTTTCCATTTCATTACATATTTATATACCGCTTCATCTTCACCAGTTAATGGTCTCAACTCATCAACGTAGTGCGGATTTGGTAAAAACCTTACATCAAATACAAGGTCCGCATCTATTTGTATACCATGTTTAAAACCGAAGCTAATGACATTAATATTAAATGTTTGGTAGTTACTTTGATTAAAATAATCCCCCACGCGTTTGCGTAATTCTTTCGGTGTCATTTGCGATGTATCAATCGTATAATTCGCTAAACTCTGAATTTCACTCAACAACTCACGTTCTTCTTCAATAGATTCAATTAATGAACGTTGACCTTTTTCATTTAAAGGATGTGCACGACGTGTTTCTTTATAACGAGAGATTAGTTTTTCATTCGAAGCTTCCAAGAACATTAAATCAACAATAACGTCTGAGTTACTCTTAATTTGATCCATCTCTTTAATTAAAGACTTAAAGAGTTCCTTACCTCTCAAATCAATAGCAATCGCTACTTTTTGTAAAGAAGGGTTCCCTTGCCCCATCAATTCTACAAACTTTGGTAACAGAATCGGTGGTAAATTATCTACACAGAAATATCCAATATCTTCTAAACTCTGGATGACCATAGATTTTCCGGCGCCTGACAAACCAGTTACAACCAACAATTCACTCTTTACTATTTCTTTTTCTTCTCGGCGCATCTCTTTACACCATCCATTGATTATTTTAATCGCAAAATTAGTTCTATGTTGTTAATAGTTTATTTATATTGGCATTTATACATTATATTTCATTTTTCTCAATATAAGTCTAACGAGTTAATATTATCACATTATATTTTACATGAAAAACGACTAAGGTAGTAGTTTTATCTATCGACACTATAAAGCTATAGCTGTTTCATTATGTAAAAAAGCTAGAATGTTATAACTTACTTATAGATCGTAAGTATGACATTCTAGCTATGACTGAATTTATCTATGATAATTTATAAAATCTTTTATAAATTATGACTTTACTTCATCAATGATTCAATTTATTTATGCTTCAATTGCATCGTTTAAATGTTCGATATATGCAATAGCACTTTGTGCTCGCAATACTTCCGTCGCCAGTTGCCGTTACAATTTGACGTAAACCTTTTTCACGTACGTCGCCTGCTGCATATATACCAGGTACACTTGTACTCATGTCTTCATTCGTTAAAATGTAGCCAACTTCATTAGTAATGCCTAAATCTTGGAAAGGTATTGTTAATGGTTTCATACCAATGTACACAAATACGCCATCACCATCTAGTGTTTGTTCTGTGCCATCTTTCGTTGATTCTAATGTTACTGAGCCTACTTTACCATCTTTATCATTAATTGTTTTCAAAGTGTGACTCCAAATAAAATCAATTTTATCGTTTTTAAATGCACGATCTTGTAAGATTTTTTGTGCACGTAATTCATCTCTACGGTGAACGATTGTTACGCTATCAGCAAATTTCGTAAGGAATGTTCCTTCTTCTACAGCTGAATCCCCGCCACCAATAACAAATAATTTTTTACCTTTAAAGAATGCACCATCACATACGGCACAATAACTTACACCACGGCCACCTAGTTCTTGTTCACCTGGTACACCAATTTTTTTGTATTCTGCACCTGTTGATATGATTACGGCACGAGCAGTAATTTCACTATTACCAAGGTTAATCACTTTATGCGTACCTTTATCTTCTATAGATTTGATATCGCCATATTGATATTTTGCACCAAATTTTTTCGCATGTTCAAACATTTTCGTTGATAAGTCTGGACCTGTTACCATTTCAAACCCTGGGAAGTTCTCAACTTCTTCTGTGTTTGCCATTTGTCCACCTGGCATACCACGTTCAATCATTACTGTGCTTAAATTAGCACGTGATGCATAAACTGCGGCAGTCATTCCTGCTGGTCCGGCACCTATAATTGCCACATCAAAATCCACTTGTTCAGCCATTTAAATTGCCTCCTGTTTAATAATTCATTATGCGCAGTATATATGATTTCTTGCATTTCTTAAACTTATATGCTCACTAAATAATCTATCGTTTTATTTAAACGGTAAGAAGATATATCAAACCATTCCATTACTTGTTGTTTTGTTATTTTACTATCAGCATTACGATAATACATATACACAAATGCCGCAATATATTCATTTACATTTGTTAAATCTACTTTTTCAGATATAATCGCTTCTGCTTGATCAATCCATACAATAAATAATTCTTCATTATTTTTCAATGATTTCACACCATACAACATCAATAAGCCTCTGTGAATGAAATCTAATTTGTTTAACTTTAAATCTTGAATAATATACGTAAGATATAGCTTTTCGTAATCTTCCATAGATTCTAAAACTGCCCAAATTTCTTGTGTCAAAAGCACTTCTCGCCCTTTTAACTGATTTAATAAGAAAATACCATATAGCCTGTGATGGCTATCGTCATGGAGTAACAATGGTAATACTTGTTCATCGAAATACATTTTACTCTCAGCAATAACCCAAGGTGCATAACCTACATCGACTTTAGTCATTTCTTGCAATTTCGACCAAAAATATTTACTTTCATCAATATTATTTAAATGGTAACTGTTATAACTTAACGCGTTATACATTTGGATGGAAAGGAATTTTCCTTTTCTATAAAGTGGTTGTAATATTTTTTGCGAAGCTTCATATTGTTTCAAGTAACATAAAACGATACCTAGTTTAAATGACTCATCATCATTCATCGGCATGACTTTACTTAAAATTTTTAAATAGCGTTGGTATTTTTCTTTATCATTCGTATTATAAAGTAATAAAGTATAATGACATAATGCATGTACATCCGTATTATCTTCACTAAGCAATCGCTCAAACATTTCTTTAGCAATGTCATATTCATTCATGTATAAATAACACATCGCAAGTAAATTACGCACTACGCGATGTTCTTGAATTTCATCATTTTGATTTAAGATAAATGTTCGTGCTTCAGGTAATCGTCCCTGAGAAAATAAGTATTGGAAAATAAGTTGTACTGCAAATAGCTGGCTTTCTGTCTCTATTTTTTCAGCTGAATTATAAGAAACTTCAAACATGTCTTCAAGTTCTTCTTTATAATCTTCATCTTTAGACATCGTGACATAATTTATACCAAATAAAAATGCTTTATTTGCTTCGTTTAATGTAATGTTTAATTGACTAAGCTGAAAATAACTTTCTTCTACTAACTCTTGTTGTGCAATATTTTCATAAAACAGATACTCCGCTTCACTACTCAGTCCTAAATTCACAAGACATTCCGCGTATTTTACTTTTACATCAAAATCTTGAGGTGACATTTCCAGCACTTTGCCATAATATTCTGCTGCCTTTTTATAATCTTGGTGCAGAAATTTTTGGTCTCCCAATTTTTTATAAAATTGACTATCTAATTTCATTGGTATTACTTTGCCGTTATGCGCCATCCATTATCACCTCCTAAATATTCATTAAGTTCTTATTTGCATGGGATTTCCATATGCTAATGCCGAATCCGGTATGTCTTTTGAAATAACAGTACCCGCTCCGACTTTAACATTTGCACCTATGCTTACACCTGGTAATATTGTAACATTCGCACCAATTAAAGTATTATCACCAATTTGGACATGTCCCGTTCGAAACTCATCAACTAGAAATTCATGAGTTAAAATTGTAGTATTATAGCCAATCACACAGTTTTTCCCTATAGAAATATACTCTGGGTATAATAAATCGGGAACCACTTTAAAAGCAAATGCTGTGTTTTCACCTATACTCATTTTCAATAAATTACAATACACCCAACGTTTCATTTTCACATGAGGCAAGTACCGCAAATTTCAATAATTATTGTTTGTTTAAATATTTTAAAGTATTTTATATAACGATACATATGCCAAAGTGGGTTATTGCCTTTAACTTTAACTTTTTTTAAATTACGCATGATATTTTATCACTTCACTTTTTGATTTGACCAAGTTAACGGACCAACATCTTTGTATCTTGGTGCGTTATATTTCACTCTTCTGATAATCATAATCACAATACCTACTATTATCAGTATAATAGACATTAACTGTGCTACTCGAATATCACTTGTTAACATCAAGCTATCTGTACGCATACCTTCTACGAAAAATCTGCCGATGGAATACCATATCAAATATAGACAGAAAGTATCGCCTATACGTAAATGTTTTCTAAGCAAGATCAGTATAACAAAGCCTAAAATGTCCCAAATAGATTCATATAAAAATGTTGGTTGATAGTATTTGCCGTTAATATACATATTATTAATAATAAAATCTGGAATATGTAAGTTTTCTAAGAATGTTCTTGAAACAGGACCACCATGCGCTTCATGATTCATAAAGTTGCCCCATCTTCCAATACCTTGACCTAAAATCATACTTGGTGCAATGACATCACCAATTTGAAAGGGATTAATATTTTTTTGTTTACAGATGATAATCCCTGTAACAAATCCACCTATTAAACCACCATGTATTGCAATACCACCATGCCATATCATCGGAATTTCAATTGGGTTTTGAATATAATATGGCCACTGGAAAATAACAAAATAAAGTCTCGCCACAATAAATCCAAATATTGCACTCCAAAAAATGATATCAACTAATGTATCTTTATCAAAGCCAATACGTTTCACACCTTCTTGAGCAATAAAATAACCCAAGAGTATCCCCACAGCGATAATAATGCCATACCAACGTACCGAAATAGGTCCAAGCTCAAGCGCAATTGGATTGATATAATTTAATGTCATCATTACCTATTTCTCCTCACTGTTGCTACCATTTCGTAATATTTCAGCATTTAAGCGATCATTAAACTCTTCTGCTGTATTGATGCCCATAATATTCAGACGGTAATTCATTGCCGCAACTTCAATAATAACCGCTACGTTACGTCCAGGTCGTACAGGAATTGTTTTTTTCGTAATTTCAGTATCTAAGATACGTAATTTTTCTTCATTTAAGCCGACTCGATCATATAATTTGTCTTTATGCCAGTTTTCTAAATGAATATTTAAACGCAATCTTTTTTCAGTTAAAATCGAACCAGCACCAAATAATGTCATTACATTAATGATACCTAAGCCCCTAATTTCTAATAAATGTTCTATTAACTTAGGTGCTCTCCCAATTAATTCGTCTTTACTGATTTCTCTAATTTCCACATTATCGTCTGCTACTAATCTATGACCACGTTTTATTAATTCTAATGCTGTTTCACTTTTACCAATTCCAGAATCACCAGTAATCAGTACACCTACACCATAAACATCGACAAGCACCCCATGTAGCGATGTTGTTCTAGCTAGTTCATGTTCTAAAAACGTAGTTAAACGACTCATTAATTGTGTAGTAGCAATCGTCGACGCAATTAATGGTGTGTCGAGTTCTTTTGTCTGCAGCGATAAGTTCCTCTGGAGGTTCTAAATCTCTCGTTACAATAATCGCCGGCGTGTCTGGACGACATAACTTTCTCATACGTCCTTTACGTTCTTCATCTGGTAATAAATTATAAAAAGATAATTCCGTAGTACCTAATAATTGAATACGGTCAGATGCATAGTGAGAAAAATAACCTGCCATTTCCAAACCTGGTCTTGAAATATCTGTATTTTTAATTTGTTTGTTTAAACCTGCTTCTCCAACAATGAGATCAAGTTCAAAGCGGTCTACTAAACTCTTTGTAGTTAACATAGTTCACCTCTATCAATATTTCTCTTACATTTGCAATATGATATTATCATATCAAAAAGAAATGATAATCCATATCAAAAAGTGTAGAAGATCGATAATTCAATACATATCTATAATATCTATCATTATATCAATTATAAACGATATCAGACACTAGTGACTGATTATATTTTCAATTTATTCATTTAATTTACTATAAATCATTTTTTGTATAGTTGTTGCTTTTAAATACAAAAATACCCCCTTCAAAGTTTGCACATTAAAGTACTTACTTTAAAGAGAGGCATTCATACTTTATGTAACCCACCTTTTTGGATAGCGTTACATTAGTAATTTTCATATATTTTTATTTTACTGTATCTCTTTCTAGCACAGGTTTTAAGTATTGTCCTGTGTAACTTTCTTTTACTTCTGCAATTTGTTCTGGCGTGCCGGTAGCTACAAGCGTACCGCCTCCGTCGCCACCTTCTGGACCTAAGTCAATAATATAATCTGCCATTTTAATAACATCTAAGTTATGCTCAATAATAACTACAGTATCACCATTTTCTACTAGTTTATTGAGTACTTTTAATAATCGCCCAATATCATCAACATGCAAACCAGTAGTAGGTTCATCTAGTATATAGATGGATCGACCCGTAGAACGTTTATGCAATTCAGAAGCCAGTTTAACACGTTGTGCTTCACCACCAGAAAGTGTCGTCGCTTGTTGACCCAATGTAACGTATCCTAGTCCAACATCAACTAATGTTTTCAATTTGCGATGAATTTTAGGTACTTTTTCAAAGAAATTAGTCGCTTCTTCAGCTGTCATTGCTAAAATATCTGCAATGTTTTTACCTTTATACGTGACCTCTAGCGTTTCTCTATTGTATCTAGAACCACCACAAATTTCACACGGCACATACACATCTGGTAAGAAATGCATTTCAATTTTTATAATACCGTCACCTCTACAAGCTTCACAACGACCACCTTTTACATTAAAGCTAAAGCGGCCTTTCGTATAACCTCTTACTTTAGATTCATTTGTTTGAGCGAAGATATCCCTAATATTATCGAATACGCCTGTATAAGTTGCTGGATTTGATCTCGGTGTTCTTCCAATAGGTGATTGATCAATATCGATTATACGTTCAAGTTGATCTATTCCTTGAATTTCGTCACAATCACCTGGTTTTACTTTTGATTTATTAATGTGTTTTGCTAATGATTTATACAGCACTTCATTAACTAACGTACTCTTACCTGAACCTGAGACACCTGTAACGACTGTCATTGTTGATAATGGAAAATCTACGTCAATATCTTTTAGGTTATTACTTCTTGCGCCTTTAACGCTTACTTTTCGGTCAGTTATTTCACGGCGTTCTTCAGGTACTTCTATCAGCTTTTTCCCACTTAAATATTGACCAGTGAGTGATTTTTTCTGATTCATTACTTGTTTAGGTGTTCCACTCGCGACAATTTCGCCACCATGTTCACCTGCACCTGGGCCTACATCAACCAAATAATCAGCCGCACGCATTGTATCTTCATCGTGTTCTACGACTATCAAAGTATTACCTAAGTCACGCATTTCTTTTAATGTGCTTATGAGTCGATCATTATCTCGTTGGTGAAGACCGATAGAAGGCTCATCTAACACGTAAAGTACACCTGACAGTCTAGAACCAATTTGTGTAGCAAGACGAATTCGTTGCGCTTCACCACCTGATAGCGATCCTGATGCACGATTAAGTGTTAAATATTCTAAACCGACGTTATATAAAAATTCTAAACGCGAGTTAATTTCTTTTAATATTTGATCTGCAATTTTTCTATCTTGTTCTGACAATTCGATATGTTCGTACATATGCAATGCATCTTTAATTGAATGTTCAACAACTTCTCCAATATTCTGACCAGAAACATATACAGATAGTGCTTCACGACTTAAACGTTTACCATTACAAGTTTCACAAGGTAGCTCTGTCATATATTTACTCATCATCTCTCTAACAAGTTCGGATGGTGAATCATGATAACGACGATTAATATTATTAAGCACACCTTCAAATTCCATTGTTCGTTTACGTGTTTGACCATTACGTTGCTTGAATGTGAACTCAATTTCTTTACCTTTAGAACCGTTTAAAATGATATCTTGTTGTCTATCTGTCAATTTTTTAAATGGTTTATCCATATTAATTTTATATACTTCACAAACACGATTTAATAATGTTGGATAAAAATCTGAACTTGAAGATTCCCAAGCTATGATCGCACCTTCATTTAAAGTTTTGTTAGTATCAGGAACCACTAAGTCTACATCTACCTTTAATTTTAATCCTAAACCATCACATGTTGGACATGCGCCAAATGGGCTGTTAAAACTGAACATACGTGGCTCTAACTCACCAATTGAAAAACCACATATCGGACAAGCATGGTTTTCTGAGAATTTTAATTCTTCTCCATCAATGATATCAACGATTAACGTACCTTCGGCAAGTCTAATCGCAGTTTCTATAGAATCAGCAAGACGTCCTTCAATACCTGCTTTAACTACCAAGCGATCTATTACCACTTCGATGGTATGGTTTTTATTTTTATCTAAATTTGGCACTTCGTTTACATCCATAATTTCGCCATCAACACGAACACGTACATAACCTTTTTTACTAATGTCGTCTATGAGTTTTTCTTGTGCACCTTTTCTGTGAGAAACCACAGGAGCCAATAATTGGATTTTAGAACGCTCTTCAAGTTGCATCACTTGGTCTACCATTTGTTGTACAGTTTGCGATTCTATTTCAATACCGTGATTAGGACAGAATGGTTTACCTATACGTGCGTAGAGTAACCGTATATAGTCGTATATTTCAGTTACCGTCGCTACAGTTGATCTTGGGTTCTTACTTGTCGTCTTTTGGTCAATTGATATCGCGGGTGATAAACCTTCAATTGTATCAACATCCGGTTTGTCCATTTGACCTAAAAATTGTCTTGCATAAGCACTTAATGACTCAACATATCTACGCTGTCCCTCAGCGTAAATTGTATCGAAGGCAAGTGAAGATTTTCCAGATCCAGAAAGTCCCGTCATTACGATGAGTTTATCTTTCGGTATTTCAATATCTACATCTTTTAAATTATGGGCGCGAGCCCCTTTTACTACAATGGATGGTTGTTTCATATGTGTCACCCTTCTGCTTTTAATTCAAACAACATGTCTCTAAGCTCTGTTGCTTTTTCGAAATCTAAATCTTTGGTTGCTTGTTTCATTTCTTTTTCTATATTTGCGATTGTTTTTTCGCGTTCTTTTTTCGTCATTTTCTTAGGTACTTCAGTTTGTTGTTGTTCATTCGTTTCATCATTCTCGACTGTGGCACTAATAACATCATGAATTTTCTTATTAATCGTCGTAGGCGTAATATTATGTTTTTCATTATACGCTTTTTGAATTGTACGACGTCGTTCTGTCTCATCAATGGCATAACGCATGGAATCGGTAATCTTGTCACCATACATAATAACTTCACCACGACTATTACGTGCTCGCACGTCCACTTGTTTGAACAAGTGATCTATGAGAACGTAAGAAACCTTCTTTATCCGCATCAAGAATAACAACAAGAGACACTTCTGGTATATCGATACCCTCTCTTAATAAGTTAATTCCAACAATGACATCATAAGTTCCCATACGTAAATCACGAATAATTTCTATACGCTCCAACGTTTTAATTTCTGAATGTAGGTAATTGACCTTAATGCCAGCTTCTTTCAAATAAGTCGTTAAATCTTCACTCATTTTTTTAGTTAATGTCGTAACTAGCACACGTTCATTACGTTCAATGCGCTCATGAATTTCACTTATTAAATCATCAATTTGATTTTCCGTTGGTCGCACTTCAATCTCAGGATCTAAAAGACCTGTCGGACGAATGATTTGTTGTACCATTTCATCTGTATGTTCTAACTCGAATGGACCAGGTGTAGCAGATACATAAACGAGTTGATTGGTTTTTTCTTCGAATTCTTCAAATTTTAAAGGTCTATTATCCAAAGCACTCGGCAAACGGAAACCATGATCTACAAGTACTTGTTTACGTGCACGGTCTCCATTATACATACCCCTAATCTGAGGTAATGTCACATGTGATTCATCAACCATCACAAGCCAATCATCGCCAAAATAGTCTAATAACGTATACGGCGTTGATCCCATTGGTCTTAACGTTAAATGAACAGAATAGTTCTCAATACCAGAACAGAAGCCCATTTCACGCATCATTTCTAAATCATAATTCGTACGTTGTTCTAGTCGTTGTGCCTCTAATAATTTATTTTCTGAGCGTAATTCTGTTAAACGTTCTTCTAATTCATTTTCAATTCTTTGTATCGCAGATTTCATTTTCTCTTCACGTGTTACGAAGTGGGAAGCTGGGAAAATCACAAAGTGATCACGCTCTCTTAAAACTTCACCCGTTAAATAATTCACTTCACGGATACGATCAATTTCATCACCGAAAAATTCTACACGAATACACATTTCTTCTCTCGAAGCCGGAAAAATTTCAACAACATCTCCTCTTACACGAAATGTACCGCGTCTAAAATCAATATCATTTCTCGAATATTGCACGTCTACTAATTTTTTTAAAAGTTCACTTCTATCCATTTCCATACCAGCTCGAACACTGACTACTAAATCTCGATATTCTTCTGGGTTACCTAAACCATATATACAGCTGACACTCGCAATAATAATGACATCGTCTCTTTCAAAAAGTGAACTTGTCGCTGAATGTCGTAATTGGTCAATTTCATCATTTATTGAAGCATCTTTTTCAATAAATGTATCAGTTGATGGTACATAAGCCTCTGGTTGATAGTAATCATAATAACTGACAAAGTATTCTACTCTATTTTCTGGAAAGAATTCTTTAAACTCACTATATAATTGCCCTGCTAATGTTTTATTATGCGCGATAATGAGTGTCGGTTTCCCTACTTGTTTAATAACATTACTCATAGTAAAGGTCTTACCTGTACCTGTCGCACCGAGTAAAGTTTGATGACGTTTGCCCTCATTAACGCCTTTAACGATTTTCTTTATCGCCTCTGGTTGATCACCTTGAGGTGTAAAATCAGATTGTAATTTAAATTGATGGTGTTCCATAGTGACACATGCCTCCTATATAATTTCTAACGATACGAACATACCTGATGTGTCTATGTTTAAAATGTATATACCACTGTTGCTGTGTGTCTGCATCAAGTTTGCAGATTCATATTCTCGTTACATATTTTAACAGATTTATAAATGAAAAAGCAAACATTTGTTCGCTTTTTATCTTCTTATATATAAAGAAAAACAAACATAGTTCTATCACCATGTTTGCCTAAGTTGTCTTTGTTTATCCTAAAATAAACTATATTGTTGAATTTATACAATTATAAAACGCTTATTTAACTATAGCAATTAAGTTGCTTAATACTCATTACTCAGTCATCTTCTTTTTTATGAAATTCTAATTGATCGATAATAAGGTAACCTGACTAGCAACGAGGCGACATCTATAAAAATGATCCATTCATTATGAAAAAAGCCTTTTTGAACGGATGCACCAATTATAATTAATGTTAAAATCGTTCCTACCCATTTACTTCGTGTTAGTACGCTGAAAAACACCACGAAAATACATGGAAAGAAGGATGCGAGCACATACCAAATCATTCACTTCACCCATTCCTATTATTTAAAATAGCCATTGTTGTTTCACGTAATTCTGATCTTGGAATGAATTTCTCCGTTAACATTTCAGGAATAATATTATCTATAAAATCTTGTACCGAACTTAGATGATCAAATTGCATAATTGTTTCTAAAGACATCTCATATATTTCAAAAAATAGTTGTTCAGGGTTACGCTTTTGTATTTCACCAAATGTTTCATATAATAAATCTATCTTGTCAGCTACAGAAAGTATCTGACCTTCTAATGAGTCATCTTTACCTTCTTGAAGTCTTTCTCGATATATATCTTGGTAAGCTTCTGGAATTTCTTCATTTATAAAATGGTCTACCATTTCTTCCTCGACTTGTGAGAAGAGTTTTTTTAATTCACCACTTGCATATTTAACTGGTGTTTTGATATCACCCGTAAAAATTTCAGCAAAATCGTGATTTAACGACTTTTCATATAAACTCTTCCAATCTACTTCATTACCATGGTATTCCTCTACTGTAGCCAAATATTGTGCAATTTTTGTCACCTTAAATGAATGCGCGACGACATTATGCTCAAAGTATTTAAATTTTCCCGGCAATCTAATTAATTTTTCTAAATCAGACAAGCGTTTAAAATATTGATGTACTCCCATGACATCGCCTCCTAGTTTGTTTAATGAATGATTATACTTAATTTTATAATATCATTCAACAATCAAAATGTCTTATCAATGTAATTGAATTTAACTAATTCAATTTATGAGGCGCCTAGGACATAAATTCATATCTCAGTCCCGTTGTTATTTTGGCAGAGTTGGCTAGGCATATACTACAAAATCTTATTAGAAAAATTATATTGCTGTCGCATTATTTTATTCATGACATTATTTAACCACAATGAACTATAAACATAGAACCACTCCAAAACATGATGGAGTGGTTCTATGTTGTACCATTTATTATATTAAGCAAAGCTCACCTCTAATATAAGCTCACTACCAAGCATCTTTTCTTTATGTATTCAGATGATATTGAAGTTATATGATTTGCTAATGAATATAATTATATTGATCAGTGTTGTGAATTGTTCTATAAGATTTTTGTCCTACACCTTGCCAATTCATTTCTGATACTACAATTGATCCATCTGGATTTTTACGTTCTACAACACCTACATGGCCATAGTTACCGGCATTACTTTGGAAAATCGCACCCACTTCAGGTGTACGGTTAACTTTGTAGCCACTATTACTCGCTGCCGAAGCCCAATTATTTGCGTTACCCCAAAGGTTACCTACTGATTTCCCTAATTGTTGACGACGATCAAATGCATAGTATGTACATTGTCCCCAATCATAATAATTACTACCATTTGAAGCTACCTGTGTTGGTTTATATTGATTAGAATACATTTGTGTACCTTCATTTTGATTATTTGCTACTTCTTTTTCTACGTAATCCCAAGTATGCTGTGTTGTCGGTACAAAGTTGTTTGATGTTACTGGAACATCATTATCTTCCCTTGTTTCATTCTGTACTTGCTGTTCGTTAAAAATACTTTGAAGTTGGTTGTTTAAATGTGCTGAACCCTTTTCAGATACTGCCACTAATTGTCCAGGATAAATAACTTCTCCTAGATTTGGGTTTAACTGATAAAGTTGTTCTAAATTAAGCTGATATTTAGCGACAATATTTAAAACCGTATCTCCTTGCTTTATTTCTACTATATCTTTGTCTGGAAGAACTAATTGCTCTCCTGCTTGTACAGTTACTTTGTCATTCAATTGATTTAATAACTGAATTTCATTTGTTGTTGTGGCAAATGCTTGCGCTATATCAGATAATTTAGCATCTTCTTTTACTGTGTGAATTTGGTCTGCTGATGCAATACCATTAAAACCAAAAAACAATGCTGTCGATGTTACAGAAAATGTTAATCCTTTCTTCATTACATGTTCAACCCTTTACTGTCTTGAATTTTAATCAATCATAATATAGCATAAATTTTCCCCTCTTTTGTGATTGTTATTATACTGTAATGCAATAGACAATTGAGACTAAATATGGGTCAACGCTATTAACTTAAATCACGTTCAAAGCCTTGATATTACAACCTTTTAAAGCATCTCTATATACATCAGCTCAATCTAACATGTAATATTTTAAATTGCATTTTACATATTTTTTTATTTTTTCTTTAAATTCAAAAAGATCTCGTCACTAGTTTAAATACTAATGACGAGATCTCTTATTATCATTTGCTTAACTTTCTGAATGATCCATTTGACTACGTAAGTATGCTTCTATAAATGGACTTATATCGCCGTCCATAACTGCATCTACTTTACCTGATTCTTCATTTGTTCTATGATCTTTAACCATTGCATAAGGATGAAAAACATAAGATCTTATTTGACTTCCCCAGCCAATTTCTTTTTGCTCACCACGAATTTCTGCCATTTCTTGCTCTTGTTCTTCAATTTTCAATTGATATAACTTGGCTTTCAATGTCTTCATTGCGGCTTCTCTGTTTTTAATTTGAGAACGCTCATTTTGGTTGTTTACTACAATGCCTGTAGGATGATGGGTAATTCTAATTGCTGATTCTGTTTTATTAATATGTTGACCACCTGCACCGGATGCTCTAAATGTATCAACATTAATATCATCTGGATTTATATCGATTTCAATTTCTGTATTATTGAATTGTGGTATAACATCACAAGAAGCGAATGAAGTATGTCTACGTCCAGACGAATCAAACGGTGAAATACGGACAAGTCGATGCACGCCTTTTTCAGCTTTCAAATAACCATAGGCATTATGACCTTTAACGATTAATGTAACGCTTTTAACGCCCGCTTCATCACCAGGTAGATAGTCTGCAATTTCAACTTTAAACCCTTTGTGTTCACAATAACGTTGATACATTCTTAAAAGCATATTTGTCCAATCTTGCGATTCCGTACCGCACTGCGCCAGGATGTAGTTCCATAATGGCATCGTTCGCATCGTATGGACCATCAAGTAATAATTGTAGTTCAAAATTATCTAAGTTTTCTTTAAAATCTAATACGTTCTGTTCTAAATCTGACTTCATATCTTCATCATCATCGTCTAATAATAATTCTCTTGTTGTTTCCATCTCTTCTATTTCAGATTCTAATCCTCGATATGCATTTACGATCGTTTTTAAAGCATTATTCTTATCGATAATTTCCTGTGCTTTATCTTGATCATCCCAAAAAGTAGGATCAGTCATCATTTCTTCGTATTCCTGAATATTTGTCTCTTTTTCTTCTAAGTCAAAGAGACCCCCTAAGCTGCTCTAATTTTTCATTATAATAATCTATATTACGTTTAATTTCTGATAGTTCCATCAATGCATCTCTCCTGTTATCGTACGATTGAAATACTACTATTAAATTATGTTATTTTATTCAATATATCTATTCTACAAAAGTTTGAGGCTTAATTACAACTCTGCCACTGTTTTTTATTTATTTAAACACGCTAACTTTAATTTTTGATAAATAAAAACCGGAAGTTGATATATGCTTTATCAAGACTTCCGGTTTTATTTAAAATCACTTTCAAATTACGCACCGTGGCAGTTTTTATATTTTTTTCCACTACCGCAAGGGCAAGGATCGTTTCTACCGATATGATCATCTTTAACATAAGGTGATGCTTTAGCTTTTTCTTTACCATCTTCTGCAGATACGTGTTCAGCTTTACCGAAATCTGTTGCTTTATCACGTTCTAAGTCATCTTCAACCGTTACTACAGATTTCAAGATATATTTGCTGACATCTTCTTCGATGTTTTGCATCATTGTATCGAAAAGTTGGTGACCTTCGTTTTGATAATCACGTAATGGATTTTGCTGGCCATAAGAACGCAAATGGATACCTTGACGTAATTGATCCATTGTATCTATATGATCTGTCCAATGTAAATCGATTGAACGAAGTAAAATCATACGTTCGAATTCATCAAATTGTGTACCAATTTTCTCTTTTTGATCTTTTAACGCGACTTCAACTTTTGACCAAACAATATCAATGATATCCTCTTGGTCCTTACCTTTGATAGCTTCTAGTTTTAAGTCACCTTCATTTAAGAATACATCATCAATATAGTTGATGAATGGCTCATAATCTAAATCTTCTTCATCTTCATTTATATAATAATGAACGCTTCTATCTATTGTAGAATGGAGCATTTCATTTACTAAATCTCCACTTTCATCATTATCAATAATACGGTTACGTTCACCATATATAATCTCACGTTGTTTACGTAATACATCGTCATATTCAAGTACACGTTTACGTGCATCAAAGTTATTACCTTCTACACGTTTTTGAGCAGATTCAACGGCACGGGACACCATTTTAGATTCTATTGGTGTAGAATCATCCATACCTAAACGATTCATCATACTTTGTAAACGTTCTGAACCAAAACGTACCATTAAATCATCCTGTAGGGATAAGTAGAAGCGACTGTCCCCTTTATCACCTTGTCGTCCAGCACGACCACGTAATTGGTCATCAATACGACGGGATTCATGTCGCTCTGTACCAATTACTGCAAGGCCGCCGATTTCTTCAACACCTGCGCCAAGTTTAATATCTGTACCTCTACCTGCCATGTTAGTAGCGATAGTAACCGCTCCACGTTGACCTGCATTAGCAACTATATCTGCTTCACGTTCGTGATTTTTAGCATTTAAAATGTCATGACGTACGCCATGTTTCTTCAATAAATTAGAAATATATTCACTGGTTTCAACTGCAACTGTACCCAATAGTACAGGTTGTCCAAGTTTATGTTTTTCAATAACATCATCAACAACTGCATCAAATTTACCTTTTTGACTAATGTATATTAAGTCTGGTTTATCCACACGTTGTATCGGTTTGTTAGTAGGTATTTGAGTTACAGTCATATTATAAATGTTTCTGAACTCTTCTTCTTCAGTTTTAGCTGTACCTGTCATACCAGAAAGTTTGTTGTACATTCTGAAATAGTTTTGGAATGTAATAGAAGCCATTGTTTTAGATTCGTTTTGAATCTTCACGCCTTCTTTTGCTTCTATGGCTTGGTGTAAGCCTTCTGAAAAGCGACGTCCTGGCATTGTACGACCAGTAAATTGATCAACAATTAAGACTTCACCATTATTCACCATGTAATCCACATCTCGTTGCAATGTTACATGTGCACGTAACGCAGTATTAATATGGCTAATAATATCCACATTATTCACATCATATAGATTATCAATCTTAAACATGCGTTCTGCTTTATCAATACCTTGTTCTGTTAATTGAACAGCTTTTGTTTTTTCATCGTAGTTATAGTCGTCTTCATTTTTCAACATTTTAGCAAAGACATTTGCTTGTGTATAAAGCGAAGTCGATTTCTCAGCTTCACCTGAAATAATTAGTGGCGTACGCGCTTCATCAATTAAAATTGAGTCAACTTCATCAATAATAGCAAAGTTCAATGGTCTCATAACACGTTCTTCTGCATAGTTCACCATATTATCACGTAAATAATCGAAGCCTAACTCATTGTTCGTACTATACGTAATATCACTTGCGTATGCTTCTCTCTTCTCATTTGTTGTCATACTGTTGACGTTTAATCCTACTGATAACCCTAGGAATTCATATAGTTCTGCCATTTCTTCGCTTTGTGTACTAGATAAATATTCGTTTACTGTAATAACATGCACACCGCGATCTAACAATGCGTTTAAATAAACTGGCATTGTTGCAGTTAACGTTTTACCTTCACCCGTTCTCATTTCAGAAATGTCGCCACCATGAATTGCAATACCACCCATGACCTGAACTTTATATGGAATCATATTGAACACACGTTTTGAACCTTCTCTTACGAGCGCAAAGGCTTCCGGTAAAATATCATCGAGCATTTTATATTGTTTTTTAATATCTTCTTCTGCTTGTAATTGTTTTTGAAATGCTTTTGTTTTCTCTCTAATTTCTTCATCAGTTAATATCGACGTATCCTCTTCTAACGCAAGGACTTTGTCGGCTAATTTACCAAGGCGTTTTATTTCTTTTTTATTGCCATCTGCAATCTTTGATAAAAAACCCATTTTGTTCGCTCCTTTAGCTTTTTAACTCTTCGCTTACAACAATTTATGATATCATTTATAAGCTTAAATTTACACTTATTAACTTTCCATTTAAACAGTTTTTTCGCTTGTTAATGCTATTTTTTATTTATTAGTAGTTTTCATTTTTTATTTTATTTCTTATTCACTTAAAATATACACAAGATCTTACCTAACTTTCAAATTATTTCATAGTAACACAACAAAAAATGAGCGTCCATGATTTAACTCAATCATGAACGCTACGGTTAGTTTAATATTGGACTTAATTAAAACAAATTATTCAGTTGTTTCAATCAAACCATATTTTCCATCTCTTCTTTTATAAACAATACTCGTACCATCAGTTTCACGATCTGTGAAAATAAAGAAATCATGTCCTAATAAATCCATTTGCAATACTGCTTCTTCTGAATCCATAGGTTTCAAACTGAAATTTTTTGAACGAATAATTTCGATATCACTTTCATTGTCATCATTTTGAATCTCTTCTGCTTCACTTTCTTGTGGCAATGATGCAAATGCTTCTTGTTCTCCACGACTTCTATTTTTACGATTTACACGCGTTTTGTACTTTCTAACTTGTCTTTCAAGTTTACCGTTAATCAAATCAATACCTGCGTATAAATCATCGTGGCGTTCTTCAGCTCTTAAAGTAACGTTTTTCAATGGAATAGTTACTTCGATTTTTGCTGCTGAATTTTGATACGTTTTTACTTTAACATGTGCGATTGCATTTGGCACATCATTAAAATATCTTTCTAATTTACCAATTTTCTCCTCAATATAGTTGCGAATCGCATCAGTAATAGTGAGGTTCTCCCCGTGAATTTCAAATCTGATCATAATAATCGACTCCTTTAAAACCTCTATATTGGTAATATTGCTTACTCTTATAATACCACGTTTCTCCTACCGTGCAAACGTAAACACATCGAATTTTCTGATTTTTCTAACAAAAAGTAATTCTGCAGCATTATGAACTGTTAAGCCTGTAGTATAAATGTCATCTACAAGTAAAATGTTTTTATTTTCTAAATCTATACTTTTTGCGATTTCAAATGGATTTTTTGATTGTGCCCTTAATTGTTTTCCTAAAAGTGATTGCTTTGGACGTATGCGCGTACGTAGTATTGGCTCATAATTCACACCCATTTTATCTAACACGGTCGCCACAGGATTAAATGTGCGCTCTTTATCTCTAACTATAGGAGATGGTATGGGCACAATATAATCATACGACATTTTAGGAAAATGAAGCTGTGTTGCTAATATTTCACAGATTGCGACATCTTTCTTAAATTTATATTGATGAATAAGAGTCTTCAACATACCTTTATATTGGTATTGGCAATATAACTGATTCATTAAATTATATTTTGTAGCTAAAAATAGACAATCTAAGCAATCCTCTTCATTTTCTTCTAAGTTCTTTAAACATCTGACACACCGATTAAGTGGTTTAATATTGAGCTCATTCCAATGTTCTATGCATGATTCACATAATTTAGATGCTTTTTTATAAAATGTGAAGGCGTTAAACGCTTCAGAAAACGTGTGATGACATTGAATACATCTAGCCATCTAACCATCCCCTGCTGTGCGCTAATGCGTTCATTTTTTTAATGTCCTTGCGTGCTTTAAGCATGTCCATGGTAATCCCCTCGTGTAAATATAATACTAATCCTGCCGGAGCTTCTAATTTACGTCCCACTCTTCCGGCAATTTGCACAAGTGCACTGCTTTCAAACATATGACTATTAAGCACAATAACGTCTAAGTTCGCCATAGTAAAGCCTCTTTCTAAAATTGTAGTGGTAAACATCACTTTATATTTACCTTTTCTTAAATCGCTCACTTTTTCAAAACGAAGTACATCCTCGCTATGTACATAGGCCAATGAAGTTATTTCTGTTTTATAACAATGGTACATTTGTTTCATAAGATGTATGTGATTAAAAAACACGAGCGTATACCGTCCTGTTTCAATTTGTTGTTTCAATCGATTCATAAGAAATCGTTGTATTTTGTGAAATTTTATTTTGTAATATTTAAACTGAGGAATTGGCAAAGGTTGCCTATGAAAACGGGCAGGCAATGTTACTATACCACCATCTTTCATTTTGCTAAGTAATGCAGTTGGTGGCGTCGCAGTCATATAAATGTGGCAATGATGTTCTTTTGATGCATGTGCGATGACATCAAAGAGTATTGGATCCATTGATAGCGGAAATGCATCCACTTCATCTACAATAATCAAGTCAAAATGATGCTTAAAGCGATATAATTGATGCACTGTAGCAATCACAAAGTGGCCATTATGACATTGTCTCTGACCTTGATAAAGTACATCTATTGCCTCATCTCGAAAAGCTGCTTTAATACGTAAACTCACTTCTATAACAACATCTACTCTTGGCGATACAACGGCAACATTATAGCCTGCGCTTCTCGCAAAGCTAATACCTTCAAAAATCATTTCTGTCTTACCAGCGCCTGTCACAGCATATAATAAAATAGATGTTAAATTTTTAACCGCTTCTAAAATTTGAATTGAAGCAAAGCGTTGTTGTTCTGATAATTCAAATGGTAAGTGATATACCCCTTGGGAAATCGCCGTATTTGTTTCAGTAATATAAACTTCATTAATATTATCCATTCTGCTCAAATTGATACAATTTCTGCAATACACAACTTCTTTATCTAATAATGTTGAAAAGTATTTGTAAAAATGACGTTTTTCTTGTGTATGACATTGTATACAATACCAACGCCCTTGTTTGTTTATCACACCAGTGGAAATGTGTCTGATTTTCTCATCAGTTAACATATCTTTTTCGGTAATTAGTTTTCCATAATGTTTTATCTTAGATGACCTCCAATAAAAAAAGACATGTATACCATTTTCTTGGCATGACATGTCTTTAAACAAGTTAATATTTATGATATACGTATGTTTCTCCCTGTAAATCCTAGTCCCATACCACCAGAACCTAAGTGCGCCGCAATAACAGGTCCTAACTTAGAGCGGTGAAGGTGATATTGCGGATATTTTTCTTGTAATTCTTTTTCCATCCATGCGGCATCTTCTGATTTATCACCCTCAATAATATATAAAGTTACTTCTTCATAATCTTTCACTTGAGCAGTAACTTTATTAATAATTTCATTGAGTGCTCGTTTTTTCGTGCGGACTTTTGCTTCTGGTACAATTTTGCCATCATCAAATGTTAACACAGGTTTCATTTTCAACATTGTACCTACCCATGCTTGAGCTCCAGTGATACGACCACTTTTCTGTAGATTTTTCAAATCATCTACCATTAAGATTGCACCCGTTACTTCTCGCATAGTTTCAAGCTCTTTAATAATATCTTGAGGTTCATATTCTTGTTCTATCATTTCAACTGCACGTAAGACGTAACCACCTTCTACCATTGCGGCTAATTTCGAATCAAATGTATGTACATTGATACCTTCTACCATTTTCCCTGCTTGCGTAGCTGTTTGATAACTGCCACTAATACCAGATGAAATAAAAACAGATATGACATCAGTATAGCCTTCTTCTTGAAGTTCTTTAAAATGTTTTATAAACTCTCCAATGGCAGGTTGACTCGTCGTGGGAATTGTATTTGAAGTTTCCATTCTTTTATAAAATGCATCCGTTGATATTGTTGCGTTTTCTACAAAATTTTCACCATTATCGAAAGTTACGCTTAGCGGCGCAATTCTTATATTATATTTTTCTATTAGCGTTTGAGATAGATAGCTCGTTGAATCCGTCAAGACAGCAATCTTCATCTTAATCCTCCTCAATTATACTCACAACTATGATACCCTATTTTAAGTAAAAAGAAAATTTATTTTTGTATTTAATCTATAATACAATACAGTGTATAATATGTGTAATTAATGAATTTTAAAAACATACATAAATGATTGTCTGACTATACAAAGATGAGGTGACGATAAATGGATGATGCAATAATCACAATTAAAAAAGAACATATAATTGAAAATATAATCAGTAAATCACGTTTTATAGCGCATATTAAACCTGTGGAATCTGAAGATGCTTGCTAAAGCTTTTATCGAGGCAGTGAAATCTGAACACCGAGAAGCAACACATAATTGTTCAGCATATACAGTTGGAGACCAAATGAATATCCAAAAAGCAAATGATGACGGTGAGCCAAGTGGTACAGCGGGAGTTCCTATGCTCGATATTTTAAAAAAATTAGAGATACATGATGCTTGCCGTAGTGGTCACACGCTACTTTGGTGGCATTAAATTAGGCGGTGGCGGATTAATCCGTGCATATAGTGGTGCAGTACGAGATGTAATTTATGATATTGGTAGAGTTGCTTTGCGTCCTGCTATACCTACAACGGTTACCATTGCTTATGATTTAACAGGTAAGTTTGAATATGAACTTGCGAGCACACCTTACTTATTACGTGAAACAAATTATACTGATAAAGTAAGTTATCACATTGATGTTGTTAAAACAGATTACACTCAATTTATAGATTTTTTAAATCGTAACACTTCAGGAAATTATGATTTAATAGAAAATGAAGTTGTACGCTTACCTTTCGATATTTCTACTTCTTAATTTTGAAATCCAAATTATACGTATCAGAGTATAAAATAAAGAGACTTCCATCATGGAAGCCTCTTTATTATTGATGTTCGTCGTCTTTGTTTCGTTGTTTGTTTTCAATTAATTTCATTAAAGGTCTGTAATCATCATCAATGAGACCAGTAAATTCTACAATAAGCTCAATCGTAACTAAAATAAGAATGAGCATCATGAGTACACCCCATGGTTGAGATAAATATAATATAATACTAGCAAGACTAAATAGTAATGCTATAGAATATATAAGTATTACGGTCTGGCGATGTGAATAACCTAATTCTAATAATTTATGATGTAAATGCGATTTATCTGCACGCATAATATGCTGACCTTTCTTCACACGACGTATCATCGCAAACAACGTATCGATAAACGGCACTGCTAAGATAACAATTGGGAAGAATAGTGAAATAAAAGTTATATTCTTAAATCCTAGTAATGATAGGAATCCTACAATAAATCCTACAAGTAATGCACCACTATCACCTAAAAAGATTTTAGCTGGATGGAAATTGAAGAATAAGAATCCTAAAAGCGCACCTATTAAGACACTGCAAATCATCATAATAAAAATATTTGCTTGTAATATTGCTATAAAGCCGATTGTCATTAAGGCAATCATTGATACACCAGATGCTAATCCATCTAATCCATCGATTAAGTTAATTGCATTAGTGATGGCTACAATCCAAATCACAGTGATAGGAATCCCAAATACACCAAAATGTATCGTAGGTCCAATTGGTAAGGAGATAAAATCAATCGTCACTCCGTAGTATACAACGACGAGTGCTCGCAATTACTTGGCCAATTAATTTTATAACTGGTTTCAAATCATAGATATCATCTACAAGTCCCACCAAATAGATTAATACTGATCCAATAACAAGCGGTTTAACTTCAGTTTCTATCGGATGTCCTAGCCATATTCCTAATAGAAACGCAAAAAGTATTACAGTTCCGCCTAATACAGAAACGGGTTTTGTATGTACTTTTCTAAAATTCGGCTTATCTACAATGCCTAGTTTATGAGAAACCTTTATAATTATTGGTGTTAGTATTAAACTGACAATCATTGAAAAAATGATTAATAATAATGTATACATCAGTTCACCTTCATTAATATAATTCTTGATTATTTCGAATTTCAAAGTCGTTACATTGAAAATAATTTTAACTTTAAACTGCAAATTTATATTATCTATAAAATGGTCTGTGATGTTGATGCAACTCTAACAAATTGCACATCCGCCATATCTAAATATTTATGCACTTAATACCATAATACCTCATACGCTTTTACTTATACAAATAGTAATGAGATAATTAACATCCTATAAACGAATTTGTTTTGATTTTTAATTATAAACTAAGTGATTTATATATAATCACTCAGACAAATATTTTAACATGAATATTAAGTGAATGTTATAAATTTCTATTTATATAGTGATGACAAAATGTAAGTTTTCACTTACAATAACTAAGTGTTTATTCAAAGGAGTGTAACGTTAAATGTTTGAAGCTATTATCTACAATATCTCTGTTATTGTGGCGGGAATTTACTTATTCCATCGCCTACAGTATTCAGAAAATAAAAACATGGTGTTTTCAAAAGAATACGTCACTATTTTAATGACGATAGTAGCACTTTTACTATCCGCCTATCCAGTGCCCCTATTCAATGAATACGCACTCTATTTATCATTCGTGCCTATTTTATTCTTAGGTAGATATACAAATATGGTATATACCGTTCTAGCCGCGATTATAGTATCTGTAGTCAATGTACTAATTGGTGACTTCACAATTATTATTGCTACGATTCTCATTGTTATAGCCATCGTGGTCGGCGCAGTTGGACCATTTTTAAAACAAAGCGACATTGTTTCATTACAAATCCTTAATGCAATTACATTAGTTATTTTGCTTATCTTATCACTTATCAGCCCTTATTATGAATTAACAGAGGTGTTGTTCTTAATACCACTATCCTTTATTTTAACGATTACTTCTTCTATCACATTTGTTGATATTTGGCATTTTTTCTCATTAGTTAATCGTTATGAAAATGAAGATAAACTGGACTATTTAACTGGCTTGGGTAATGTTAAAGAATTTGATAGACATTTAAATGAAACGACGCGTATCGCTGAAGAAAACAATGAAAGCTTAGGGTTATTACTCATTGATATAGATGGTTTCAAAGATGTAAATGATAAATTTTCACATAAATCTGGCGATGCCGTACTTAGACAAGTCGCACAACTATTAAAAAATTATGTGCCTCAACAATTTAGTATTTATCGGAATGGAGGCGAAGAATTTTCAATTGTCTTATACGATTATACTTTAGATCAATGTGTAAAACTCAGTGAAAATATTCGTGCGGGCGTAGAACAATCTACTTTCCATTTACCGAATAAAGAAGTTATCAAGTTATCTGTATCTATTGGTGTAGGTTACTTAACTCAAGAAGATTACAAATCTCAGCGTAAAGTATTCAAAATTGCGGATGACATGTCGCACATGGCAAAAAATGAAGGCCGTAATCAAGTCATGTTTAATCCAATTGTTAAATTATAAAAAGCACTTCAAATTTAAAACTGCTTAAACAGGGAGTGGGAAGTATAAAAGCAAAGTTCTAACTTTGTTTTCATATTCCCGCTCTCTTCTTTTTATGCTCATTTTCTGTAGTCACGTTTCAAATTGTGCAACTCCCCTCTCCATTTCAAAAAATAACTACGTCTAAAACCAGACACAGTCAACACTCAAAGAATCTATATGTTAAAATTGAAATCTAGATTGAAGCGCATGTTTCAATTTTATTTTTTAACTTAAAAACAACAATTACAAAATTATGTTTGTTACAATATATAATGGGAGTTTAAAAATTAATAACAGAGTATGAATTGTTATTGAAAGTTACTGTTGTACGCTGTAAACTTTCAATTGTTCTAATATTATTCTAGGAGGTGACCAACTATGTCAGATACAATCACTATCATTGATGAAGACAAAGTGATTGATGTCGTACTTATCGCGGGAAGAATTTTGCTAGAAAGTGGTGCTGAAACCTATCGTGTGGAAGATACAATGACACGAATCGCTGCCAACTATGGCTTAGATGATACATATAGCTTTGTAACTTCTACAGCAATTATTTTCTCCCTTAATGATCGTACGAACACGCGACTTGTACGCATTCGTGAGAGAACTACTGATTTAGAAAAAATCGCCTTAACCAATAGTTTATCGCGTAAAATTTCAAACAATCAATTAGATATAGATGAGGCAAAGTCAGAACTCATACATTTACATCATGCATCCTTACAATTTTCATCTATTACTAAATTCTTCGCAGCGACAATCGCATGTGGATTCTTCCTCATCATGTTTGGCGGCGGAATAAACGACTTCTTTTTCGCTATTATTGCTCGGAGCTGGTGCGTTTTTAACTTTTGATTTTGTACAACGCTATATTCAAATTAAATTCTTTTCAGAATTTCTTAGTGCTGTAGTTGTTATAACGGTCGCCGCCACATTCACCAAATTAGGTATGACAGAAAACCAAGACTTTATAACCATAGCCGGCGTCATGCCTCTTGTACCAGGAATATTAATTACGAATGCTATTCGTGATCTAATGGCCGGAGAATTGATCGCCGGTATGTCTCGTGGCGTTGAAGCGGCTCTCACAGCATTTGCAATTGGTGCCGGCGTTGCCATCGTTTTATTAATATTTTAAAAAAGGAGTGCTTATATGCTCATCGGATATTATGTTTTACAATTTATTGTCAGCTTTTTAGCTACAATGCTTTTTTCGATTATCTTTAATGCACCACGTCGCCTCCTTTTAGCTTGTGGTTTCGTTGGCGCAATGGGCTGGATCATCTTCAAACTTACTGTGGACTTAGATTTCGGTAAAGTAATGGCTTCATTTTTAGGAAGCTTTATTTTAGCAATTATGAGTCACGTAATGAGTAGACGTTACAAACGACCTGTTATTATCTTTATTGTTCCAGGGATTATCCCATTAGTACCAGGTGGTTTAGCATATGAAGCGACACGTTATTTAGTTAGTAATCAATATACACTCGCTACAAATACATTTCTTGAAGTCACTTTGATTTCAGGCGCGATTGCTTTTGGTATTCTATGTGCAGAAATCATCTATCATCTCAATACACGGATTAAACAACATTATGGTAGAATGAATGGTAAAACATATAAAAAATCTTACAATATGAACAATAGAGCTTAAGGGGTGTTTTTTTGAAAACTGATATAATTGATAGATTAACAAGATATGTAACAATAGATACACAATCTGATCCAGAGTCTAATACCACGCCTTCCACTGAGAAGCAATGGGATTTACTAAATTTGTTAAATGACGAGTTAACGGATTTAGGTTTAGAAACTGACATTGATGAACAAGGTTATTTATTCGCAACATTAGAAAGTAATGTTGACGAAGCTTTACCTACTGTTGGCTTTTTGGCACATGTTGATACTTCGCCTGATTTCAATGCATCAAATGTAAATCCACAAATCATAGAAAATTATGATGGCCAACCAATCAAATTAGGTGAAACAAGTCGTATATTGAGCCAAGATGTATTTCCTGCTATGAAATACGTAGAAGGTCATACGTTAATGGTCACAGATGGCACGTCACTATTAGGTGCTGATGACAAAGCTGGTGTCGTTGAAATCATGGAAGCAATTAAATATTTAACGGAACATCCAGAAGTCAAACATGGACCTATTCGTATTGCTTTTACGCCAGATGAAGAAATTGGTAAAGGCCCTCATGCCTTTGATGTTGAGCGTTTTAATGCTGATTTTGCCTACACTATGGATGGCAGTGAATTTGGCGAATTACAATATGAAAGCTTCAATGCTTGCAGAAGCAATCGTTACGTGTCACGGTGTCAATGTACATCCTGGTTCTGCTAAAAATGCAATGATTAACGCTATTCTCTTGGGGCAACAATTCAACTCATTATTACCACAAAATGAAGTGCCTGAAAGAACAGAAGATTACGAAGGTTTCTATCATTTAATGAAAATGAACGGTGATGTTGAAAAAACGACATTACACTATATTATTCGTGATCATGATAGAAATCATTTTGAATTACGCAAGAAACGTCTTGTTGAGATTAAAAATGACATTAATACGCATTATACTGATGCACCAATAGAAATAGAAATCAATGATCAATACTACAATATGGGGGAAAAAATCGAACCAAACCCACATGTAATTGATATACCAAAACGTGTATTTGAAAAGTTAGAAATCCCTGCTAATACAGCACCTATACGTGGTGGAACGGACGGGTCTCAACTTTCATATATGGGCCTACCAACCCCTAATATCTTTACAGGTTGTGCTAATTTCCATGGACCTTTTGAATATGCATCCATTGATGTTATGGAAAAAGCTGTAGATGTCATTGTCGGCATCGCACAAGAAGTCGTAAACACTTATACAAAGTAAATTAAGTTTGTAAATTGGATTTATAAATCCAAACTCAATAAAAAAGCGTAGACCCTCACTTTGAGGAATCTACGCTTTTTCTATTTCTCATATATTTATAATCATTAAGTGTGAACTTGCGGTCATTTATTTACCTTACGTTCAAAATTTTCACGACCTATCTACTTACACTTCAAATTGTGTTTTCAATAATTTAATTGCTTGTACGGTATAGTGTCTAATTTGAATACCCATCTTGAAATCTGTAAAACTTTCCGGCATTTCTATAAACGTATTAAATGTAGCAGTGACACCCATTGATTCAAACAAATCAAATTTGTCATCTGTCGCACATATGGCAATAGATGGTTTATTATGCTTCGTTGCTAACTCTGCAAGACGCACTGTTGTTGTTTCTAAAATTTGGTCTGCTTCATTTACACCTTCACCGAATATAATTAAATCCGCTTGTTGTATCAAATTATCTAAATGTGTAATTTGATCCACAAGTTCATGGCTTGTCATAATTTCGGCATCATAAAGTACATTTAAGGCTGCGAGCAATACCACCGCCCGCGCCACCTCTTTGAACAGGACCCATTGTCAGTTTTAACTCACTTTTGAAAATTTCACTTAAATACCACAGTAAATTGTCTATTTCAGCGAGCATCTTGACGTGTCATTCCATAGAGTTCATATGTTTGCATAATTTCACTATTTTTCCCATATAGTTTACTATCAAAATCAGACATTAATTGAAAACGTACATTTTTCAATTGTGGATGAATGTCAGAAATATCAATTTTACGTATATATTTCAACATCTTACTACCTTGACGTAAATCCACTTCTTGTGCTTCATCATCATAAAACTTAGCCCCAAGTGCTTGTAACATGCCCGCACCACCGTCAAAGCTACCTATACCACCTAAAGACATAATAATATGTTCTGCATCATTATCTAATGCATCTAACATAATTTCACCTAAACCATAACTTGTGCGCTCAATGATTGGCTTGTCCCCTTTTAAAAACAAGTTGCCTTCAATAATCGTCATATGGTTATCAGTAATGCCATAAACCGCTTCTACCTCATTCATATCTGCATCATGTGCTCGGCACTTTATATTTCGTACCTGACTGCCATAAAAAGACAGAATCCATAAGTTCATGACGCCCATTAAATAATGGCACTTGAACAATATCTGCTTTTTCTATTTGGCTCGCTACCGCTTCTTCTACATAACGATTGGCCTGATAGCTAGATATAATACCATTAAATTCATCCATCGCTACTAAAACTTTCATATTTGTCACCTCAAATTTTTTTGTTAATAATTGTTATTGTATGATGATTATACACAACTCAAAGAAAATCATCTTCCCTCTGTAGACTTATTTATTATAGTATACACGTAGACTTATATCCCTATGTGAGCATTTAAAACACGCTTACTTTGAAATTCAGCGTTCTAACTCATAATTAACGCTATAAACTATAAAGTTTAGCTCTATAAATTCGCTCACTATCAAATCGTAATCTATATTTCTCATTCAATTATTTATTATACATGCCATTAGGAATTTTTTCACATTAAAAGAAACGCTTGCTAATCTCTTGGTGTTGATAAAAGATTAACAAGCGTTTCTAAATGTAATTAAATTTGTTTTTATTCTTCAGCGTTTGCTAAAGAAGCGACATTAATTTTATCATGACTTGCATTCCAAATTGCTTGTCCCTCAACAAAATAAAATGCTTGTGGCGATTCGTGTTTCACTTCTGTTTGTTCTTCTATATAATTAGATAAATCTCTCTCTTGTTGTACGATTAAGTAGTAACCATCCATATCTCTTTCATATAAAAATTTGTTGAATTGGTCCATTGCATTTGCTGAAATCGGACATGTTTCACTATGTTTCAATACAAATGCATATTTGTTTTCTTTAATAATTTGCTTAAACTGGTCAATCGAACTCAGCTTTATAGCCATTCTATTCACCTCTAAAAATATTTAACACACCCTAAGTCTCACCAAGTGTGAAAGTTCCACGATATTCTCATATCATTGTTTCCAATTATACACAATTCTCTTTTTATTGTTAACAGTTTATTCAAATTCTTATAACTTAACTTATAAATTTATTAATTATAGTTATCATTCGCTTGTTGATATTGCTTATTAAAAGTAGCTTCGTACTGTTCTAGTTCTTCACCTTTTTGAGGTAAATTATTGTGATCTATTTTCGCTAATTGATCACTAATTTCAATAGTTTCTTCTCTTGTTTCATAATAATTTTGCAAGCTATAATACATCTCAATAGCATTTTTTCGAGCGTCATTCACATAGCCATCTGTTATTTCAGCTTTATTCAAGTCTCTAATTTGCTTAGTAATTAATGGCATAATTTGTTCTTTAATAGATTTTTTTATTTCATTTGAATCTGTAGAATCAGCCTCTGCTTCTGCAGTGTTTTTTAAGTCTTTATTGTTTTGTTCTAACTTATTTTTAAAATTAGTAACATCTGTACTATTACCAACAGTACTAGCTTTTTGTATATTGTCTTCAACTTGTGATCTATTTTTCTCAAATAGTTTTGTGTATTCTAAGATATCTTCATTTGCTTTAATCGATTGATTACACAAATCAACAAATGTTTTCAACTCATTGATTGCTGATTTTTTCTTTTTTACTGAATCTAAATAAGTAGATTTAAGTTCTTTTGTTTCATTTGAATCCGTTGGTAAATTTTTTGTTGCTGTTTCGTATTCTTCTAGTTTAGGAATCAATTTGCTGTTTAATTCATTTTGCAAATCATTAAATGCTTTCTTATTTTTATCTGTCATATCTGTCTTACTCAAATTATCTAGACTTTTTAATTGCATGTCATCCATAACATCTCTTAGTTCGGTTTCTTTATTTTTCACGTCATTTAACGAACTGTCAAAATCTTTAAATTCATTTTCTCCTTCATTGTTACAGGCAGAAAGTGAAATAGAAAAACAAACTACTAAAACAATGTATTGTATTTTTTTCATTTCTGAACTCCTTATCATTCCATATTATACAGAAACTTATTTAACTTGAAAATGATATATGATATATTGTTTCAGAATTTACAGTTTAACAGTTATATAATAACATTTAAAGGAGTGGTCAACCTATATGTATTCAAGCATACAATTATTTATAACTGAAGATAATAACGGGCATTTCACACAGCGATATAATCATCTCAGAAATGTTTTATTCAATTTATTGGATACACCTGTTAAATCAACGCATCACATCGGAGGTACAAGACATTTCATGTACCCTACTGAACCTATATTAGATATTTTAGTGGGGGTAAATAATTTACATGACGTGACTTCTTTAGACGAAAAACGTTTGAATTATGAAGGCTTTTATCGATTACACCATCCATATAAGAAAAAAGTAATCATGGCTCAATTTAATAATCTTATTGAGTTAAAACAAACGACACGACTACATATTATTCAAAAAGACACACCACTCTATACTGATTATTTAGAAATGGATGAGATTCTAGCTTCAAACAGCGTGATTGCTAAGCATTTTAGTAATAAAAAACAGTGCTTAGCAAGTCATAACGTGACAATTCGTGATTACGAAAATCACAAACAAATGTTATTTCAACAATTAACAAAACAAAAAGACCATAAGTCATTATTAAAATGATCTATGATGACTTATAAAATTTAATCAAAAGCATAAAATTTGAATAAAACTATAAAACCTTTAATAAATTGCTATACTATTTAGCAAAGACGGGTAATCATTGGTATAATAAACAAAATGAATTCAACAGGAAAGGATGTTCTAGACTTGCATAAAGATGACATCTTAAAAGAATTAGAAGCAATTGTTCCAAAAGAAATTATTAAAATAGACGAACCATTAAAACGTTATACATATACTGAAACTGGTGGTCAGGCTGACTACTATTTATCACCTACCCAAAATGAACACGTCCAATCTATCGTTCACTATGCATATACAAATGATATTCCAGTCACTTATTTAGGCAATGGATCGAATATTATCATTCGTGAAGGTGGTATTAGAGGTATTGTAATTAGCTTACTCTCACTAGATTATATAGACGTTTCAGATGATGCTATTATTTCTGGTAGTGGTGCGGCGATTATCGATGTATCTCGTACTGCTAGAGACTATGCGCTAACTGGCTTAGAGTTTGCTTGTGGTATTCCAGGATCAATCGGTGGCGCTGTTTTTATGAATGCTCGGTGCATATGGCGGCGAAGTCAAAGATTGTATAGACTATGCACTGTGTGTAAATGATAAAGGTGAACTCATCACATTAACGAATAAAGATTTAGAGTTAGATTATCGCAATAGTATCGTTCAAAAAGAACATTTAGTCGTTCTTGAAGCGACATTCACTTTAATGCCTGGTGACAAACAAGCTATCCAAGAAAAAATGGATGATTTAACGGAAAGAAGAGAATCCAAGCAACCTTTAGAATATCCATCATGTGGTAGTGTATTCCAGCGTCCTCCGGGCCACTTTGCCGGTAAATTGATTCAAGATGCTGAATTACAAGGTCATCGTATTGGTGGCGTCGAAGTGTCTAAGAAGCATGCTGGTTTTATGGTAAATGTTGATAACGGAAGCGCAACAGACTATGAAGATCTAATCCACTATGTTCAAAAAGTAGTAAAAGAGCAATTTGATGTTGAGCTACATCGAGAAGTTAGAATTATTGGCGAACATCCAAACGATAATTAGGAGAATTGATTATGATTAACATATATGGTTCTACTGTAGACAATGAAGCACGTTGCACGCATTATCCAACACCATTAGACATCATCGCAATTAAATTTAAATGTTGCGGTAAATACTATCCATGCTATAAATGTCATAATGAACATGAATCACATGCAATAAAAAGATGGGATTCTAGTGAATTTAATGAAAAAGCAATTTTATGTGGTGTATGTAGACATGAAATGACAATCAATGAATATATGATGATTGAAGCCTGTCCTAAGTGCGATGGCCACTTTAATAATCGTTGTAAATATCATTACCATCTTTATTTTTCTATATAAACTTCATGGCTTATGCTTAATAAAGCATTGAAGAAGGTACGCATCCGTTAATCTAATGGATGCGTACCTTTTTTATATTAAAAATAGACTTGTACCGATTTTCAAGTATTTGCTTGCACTGGGCAAACGAATATGAAATAGCTTTGCGACTTGGCACTATGTACTTTATTTTAAAATTCTCATACTATTTTATTTGTTCTTCTACAAATTGTACAAAGGCTTTTGCATCACCTTTTTGTATTTGCTTCATGGGCATTGGTCCAATATTAAAAGTAAAATTTATTTTTTCACAATCGTAACTAATTTGTTCTACTTCTTTATAAGCAATACTTCTGTAATAAAACTCCCCATTCATATCAACATTTAAAATAATACGTTCGTTGGTTGCAATAAAAGCACCTTCAAATTCTGAAGAACCTTGGACTGAATATTCTATTGTTCCTAATACACTTGGCCCCTTTTTCTCCGTTGGAAATAAATCACTTGGATTTACATTATCTAAAATCATGTACTTCACTCCCCTTTGCTTTATTTCATTTCATTATAGAAGTTTTAAAAATGAATTTTTACTTACTTGCTCAATCTATCTTTAACATAACAAAGAACATGTTGGGACTAAAGTTCCAAGCCACCCCAAACTATCTTCTTGAAACATAAAAAGTCGACAAAGCCATAAGGCTTTGTCGACTTTCTGAAAGGAATTGTATCCCCCACGATTATCCTTTTTAAATATTATTTTTTAAGTGCTTTTTCTACTTCTTCAATTTGTTTAATTGATGTAGTTGTAGAACCACTTGCGAAGTACCAAAGTTTTGGATCTAACTCATAAACTTTGTCTTCTTTTATAGCATCTACATTTTTGATAACGTCGTTACCTAAAGCTTGTTCAGCTGTTGACTTACCGGCAATTGCTTGTCCACGGTCCATAGCAAAGATGATATTAGGATTTTTTTCTGCTATATACTCATTCGTTACGTTTTGACCGTGTTTACTACTCTTAATATTTTCATCTGCAGCTGTGAAGCCCATTGTATCAAAAATCATTGCACCGAATCGTTCTCCAGCACCGTATGTTGATAATTCACCTTCGTTAACTAATAAGAATAATGCTTTTTCATCTTTTAAGTCTTTTGTTTTTTCTTTGATGCCAGCAATTTTATCATCTAATTTTTTAGTAAGTGATTTTGCTTCGTCTTCTTTTTGGTAAATTTTACCTAATGTTTCAGTATTTTTCTTCATTGAATTCACTTGGTCTTTGTCGTCAGCGCCAACATATACAACTTTTGCATCTGGTGTTGCTTTTTTGAATTCATCTAGATTTTTTTGATTTGCTGTACGCCCAGAAATATAAATTACATCTGGTTTAGCTTCTGCAACTTTATCGAAATTAACTTCTTTTAGGCTTCCTGTGTTTAAGTATTTTTCATCTTTAAAATCGCTTAAGAAATCAGGTAGTGACTTAGCACCTTCACCTTTAGGGAGTGCTTTAACTTTATCTTCAAGTCCTAATTCTTTCAATGTATCTAATGTACCATAATCAAAAACAACTGCTTTTTCAGGGTTTGTAGGCACTTCTACTGTTTCTTTAACCGTTTTAGCATCACTGCCATCACGTTTTTCCCCACTAGCCTTATAATTATTTTCAACTTTTACAGTTTTATTTGAACCTTCACTTTCTGATTTTGCATCAGATGATTTTTTATCCTCTGATCCACCATTACTACATGCTACTAATAAAAACATTAAACCTACAACTAATAATAAAGATAATTTTTTCATGTTTCTTACGCCTCCTGATTTTCCTAATGATGTATTCCTTTTATGCCCTTAAAAAGTATAACCACGTTACAGTTGCATCACTCCCTTCAAATGTTACGAATGGAATTACATTGAGTATGCGAGCTCTAAATCTTGAGTTGCTGTGAGCTCATCGAAATACACACAAATGCGTTGACCGCGGATTTCTTCAATTCTTACATCCATGTCATATAAAGCTTTTAATGTATCTGTTTGAATAACCTCATCTTTTGTACTTGCTTTGACAACTTCACCGTCTTTTAACGCGATAATATCGTCTGAATAACATGAAGCGAAGTTAATATCATGAATCACAACGATTACAGTTTTATTTAAATCTTTTGCAAGTTGTCGTAATGTTTGCATAATTTGAACTGAATGTTTCATATCAAGATTGTTCAATGGTTCATCTAATAAGATATAATCTGTATTTTGCGCAATTGTCATGGCTACATATGCACGTTGACGTTGCCCACCAGATAATGTTTTTATATAGCGATTTCTAATCTCTTTAAGATGTAGTAATTCCAACGCATATTCAACTTGTTCTTTATCTTCTTGTTTGAGATGACCTTTAGAGTATGGAAATCGTCCAAAATTGACTAATTGCTCTACTGTAATATTGAGCTCTGTATGATTAGATTGTTTGAGAATCGATAATTTTTTAGCTAATTCATTACTTTTATAATCACTAATTGCTTTACCTTCGATTTCTATAGAACCATCTTCAAAGTCCATTAGGCGTGTAATTGCGGCTAACAATGTACTTTTTCAGCGCCATTTGGTCCAATCATAGAAGTTAGACGTCCTTTATTTATATCAACATTAATATCTTTTAAAATTTCTTTATCTTGAATATTTTTATTAAGCCCTTGTACACGTATCAATTCGCATGTCTCCTTTTTATTAATAAGTAAATGAAGTAACTTCCACCTACTAAATCAATAATTATACTTACTTGCGTCGTTGCTTGGAATAAATTCTCTACTACACCTTGTGCTATGAATAGACTTAACCAACTCATTAAAATCGTTGTTGGTAATATGTATTTATGTTCATATGTCTTCATCAATTCATGTGCTAAGTTAACAGTTAATAATCCTAAAAATGTAATTGGACCAACGAGTGCTGTCGAAATAGATACAAGCACTGAAACGAGTATGAGTAATAATCTCGTTAACGTTTTATAAGATATACCTAAATTGATCGCCTGATCTTTTCCTAATAAAAGTACATCTAAATATGGTATGGCCCGCATCGTAATCAATATGAGAATAACTAATATGACACCACACAGTGTGACTAATTTAGTATTAGATGCGTCAAAGTTTGCAAACATCGAGCTTTGTACAGCCAAGAAATCTTCTGGATTTATAATTAATTCTAAAAATCCAGTAATACTTCTGAAAAAGGTACCGAGTATAACCCCTACGAGTAGGATGAAATAAACAGAAACATCGCCAATTCTGAAGATACCTTGGAATAAAAGTAATGAAAATACAATCATCACGATTAATGAAATTGCAAAGCTTAGATACAAGTTAGTCACAAATACAGACTGCACACCAAATGCAAACACGATTAGAACCTTCACAAACATGTATACAGAGTCAAGCCCCATAATTGAAGGTGTTAGTAACCGGTTACTTGTAATCGCTTGGAATATCACTACTGAAGCTGCGATTGCGGCTCCGACTAATATCATCAGTATCAGTTTTCTTAATCGGCTAGAAAATTGATATTGGAAAATATCAAAATCAATACCTATCACAAGGTAAAGACCTGCAGCTACCACTGTTACTGCAAATAAAATGGATAGTTTTGTTTTAGCGCTAATTTGCATAGTTATGTCGTCCTTTCATCAGCAAGATTATAAAAATAATAGTGCCAAAAACACCAATTGTTAATCCGATATTGATTTCATATGGATACACAACAATTCTGCCGATTATATCTGAAAACATTACAAAAATAGCACCTAGCATTGCTGTATGTGGCAATGCGTTTTTTAAATGATCTCCTCTGAATATAGAAACGATATTTGGAACAATTAAACCTAAAAAAGGAAGTGTTCCAACTGTTACAACTACTAAAGCAGTAATTGCCGCAGTAATAAATAAACCGACGTTAATTATTTTTTCATAATTAACACCTAGATTATTACTAAAATCTTTCCCCATTCCGGCAATCGTAAATTGATTCGCAAATATATATGTAAGTACTAATAAAGGAATGCTTAAGTATAATATTTCATATCTCCCGCTTGTAATAATGGCAAAATTCCCATTCATCCAGTTTCCGATACTTTGCACCGCATTCGTTCTTAAGGCAATAAATGTAGCGAAACTAGAAACGATACCACCGAGCATAATCCCTAAGAGTGGGATAAAAATGACATCAGTAAATCGAATAAATTGTACTAATTTCACAAACAGGAAGGTGCCACCAATGCTTAGCGTGACTGCAAATACTAATTTAATAATGATATTCGCTTCTGGAAATAGTATTAGCGATATTAAAATACCTAACTTAGCCCACTCCATCGTTCCCGCAGTTGTTGGACTTACAAATTTATTTTGCATCATTTGTTGCATAATTAATCCTGCAAGTGCCAACGTGCTTCCAGAAATTAATATACTTACCGTTCTCGGTATCCTACTAGATACAATAATGTTTATTTGCTCTTTAGATAAGTGGAATATGTCTGTAATTGAAACATTACTAACGCCAATAAATAGAGAAAGGATAGTTAATAATAATAAAATGATAAATAGGACAATACCATTAAGTAAGAATTTCATAATGAGGTAACCTAATCCTTTCGATGTACAATGAATTCATAAACACTATTGGTTTTGATAATCATTATCAATAGTTATATTAAAATTTTAACATTTTTGGCGGTAAATTCAATAGCAATAGGCCATTTTAGTGAAAGTATTCGTAAATTAATTGAAAAATAACCCTTAAAATTACTTTCAACAAATAAAAAGCCACTAGATTATCCCTTCGGAAAATCTAGCGAGCACTTAAAATAGGAAGCATTGTTCCTAGTATTATCTTGTAGCATCATGTAATTGATACAGTCTCAAACAGACTCAATCAAATTACATAACTGCAACAAATTGTTTTTAATCTTCAAATATAAAGTCTTCATCTTTTAATGCTTCAACATTCAACGCTAATGTATAACCATCGCCTTTAACTGAGAAAAAGTCATGATTTTTCGTTGAAGTATCTAATGCATTTTCAATAATTGGGTTAAATTCTTTTTCTTCAAAGTATGAATCAAAGCCTAAGTTAGCTAATGCTTTATTACCATTATATCTAACATAATTTAGTACATCTTCTGCTATACCTACTTCATCGTATAGTGAATGTGTGTACGCTACTTCGTTTTTATACAAGTCATCTAATAACTTATACATATCTTGATCTGCTTGTTGTTTTTCACTTTCTGACAGTTCATTACGCATACTTTGTGCATCCATACCTGTAAATACACCGTGGATAGATTCATCTAATAAGATTTTACGTATAATCTCACCTGACGTTGTCATTCTTCCTTGTCCTGCAAGGTAAAGTGGATAATAGAAACCAGAATAGAATAAGAATGTTTCTAAAAATACACTTGATACACGTGCCATATATTGATCATATACAGACGCATCTTTGCCCCAAAGTTTGTGGTAATTATTTACAATTTTATCTGATTTATATTTTAAATGCGGTTCTTCTAAAACCCATTTATCTAATAAATAGTTCGTTTCACTGGAAGGTAGTAACGTTGTAAAGATATGTGAATAACTTTTAGCATGGACTTGTTCCATCATACCCATAAATGAGTAGACTGCTTTTTTACGTAAATCCGTTGTGTGTAACATGATGAGTGGCATACCGTCATCTGCTTGATGTGTATCCAATCCTGTTAAACCTGCTAAAGCTTTTTTGAAGGCGTTCTTTTCTGCGTCAGATAAAGTCTTCCAACTTGCAATGTCTTTTGATACTTTAAATTCTGTTTCTACCCACATTTGTGAAATATTTTGTCGCCAAAACATATTTGTCATGTCTTCTTGCGTATTCCAATTGACTGCTTTCATTTAGATAAATTCCCCTATCCAGTAAAAATTTAATTAAGCAGTGATTTACAGCCTAATCTATATAAAAGACTAGGTCTGCTTGTAAAAACCACTTTGCTTATCCGTTACTTAAAATCCTATATCGAACAACTTGTACATTCTTCAACGCTTAACAGTTTATTTCTAGTATAATATAACGATTTTAATCCTTTGTGATGTGCATAAACATATAGTCGAGACAATTCACGTGTAGATATTTCTGAATTAACATAAAGGATTGTAGAAATACCTTGGTCCACGTGTGTTTGAATCGTTGAGATTAAATCGATTAATTTCATTTGATCTGTATTAAATGCTGATTTATAGTACCACATTGTTTCTGGTGATAAGAAAGGCATAGGATAAAATGTTTCAGCATTACCATAAGTACGACGTTCAATTTGGTCGACGATTGGCATAACAGAGCTTGTCGCATTTTGTACATAAGAAATACTTTGTGTTGGCGCAATCGCTAAACGATATGCATGGAATAAACCATTTGCTTCAACTTCTTTTTGCAATGCTTTCCAATCTTCTGGAGATGGTATCTCTAAACCATCAAATAATTTGCGTACTTTTTCAAATTTCGCTTCGAATGTTTGTGAAGTATAGAATTCAAAGTATTTACCATTGGCATAATCTGATTTATCAAAGTCTTTGTATGTTTCTTGTCTCTCTTTAGCAATTTCCATTGAACGTTCAATAGAATAATAATTCATCATCATAAAGAAGATGTTCGCAAAGTCTTTTGCTTCTTCAGACTCATAGCCAATTTTATTTTTCGCTAAATAACCATGTAAGTTCATTACACCCAAACCAACTGAATGTAGTTCACTATTTGCTTTTCTTACACCTGGCGCGTTTTGAATATCAGCTTCATCACTTACAACAGTTAATGCATCCATACCAGTGTGTACTGAATTCTTGAATTTACCTGATTCCATTACGTTAACAATATTTAATGAACCTAAGTTACAAGAGATGTCACGGTTAATTTCATCTTCTGTACCATAATCATTAATGATTGAAGTTTCTTGTAATTGGAAAATTTCAGTACATAAGTTACTCATTTTAATTTGGCCGATATTTGAGTTTGCATGAACTTTATTAGCGTTATCTTTAAACATTAAATAAGGATAACCAGATTGTAATTGTGTCTGAGCAATTGTATTTAACATGTCACGTGCATCTTTTTTCTTTTTATCAATATTTGGATTTGCGACAAGTTCATCGTAGTATGCATCAAGATCAATATCATCTAATGTCACACCATACTCTTTATAAATTGTATGTGGTGCAAACATATGAAAATCTTTACCTTCTTTTGCTAAATCAAAGAATTTAGACGGCACAATTAAACCTGTTGATATTGTAGATAAACGCAAATCTTCATCAGCGTTTACTTTTTTCGTATCTAAAAACTCTTCAACGTCATAGTGGAAGATATTTAAATATACTGCGCCGAGCACCTGGGCGTTGACCTAATTGGTCTGCGTAACTAAAGCCACCTTCTAGTGATTTTGCAACAGGTAATACACCTTTTGCTACACCCTTGATACCTTTGATTGCTTCACCACGCGCACGTAATTTAGACAAGTTAATCGCAACACCGCCACCAATTTTACTTAATTGTTTGGCTGTAGAATCTATAAAGTTGATAGAGTTTAAACTATCGTCTGCCTCAAGTAAGAAACAAGATACAAGTTCTCCACGACGCGCACGTCCAGCGTTTAAAAATGTTGGTGTTGCAGGTTGATAACGCTGTTCAACCATTGCAGAAATAAACTGTTTAGCTGTGGCTTTGTGTCCATTTGCTAAATATAATGCAACGATTGCTACGTCTTGCTTGTAGTCTTCTAAATATTGACTTTTGTCATTCGTTTTCAATGCATAATCTTTGTAAAATTTACTTGCGGACATGTAACTCGCAAAACTAAATGGAATGCTTTTAGCATATTCAGTAATTTCTTCTAGATCTTCTACTGAATATTTTGCAAATACATCAAAATAGAAATCATTATCAACGAGATAGTGAAGACGTTCAAGTTCAGTATCAAAATAAATCGTCTTATCCTGTATCTCTTCTAGATAGACTGTTAATGCTTCTTGGTCTTTTTCCAAATCAAAAAAGCCATTCTCTTTACGTTTGGTAACTTCGTTATTTAATTCAATATGATTGTATTTCTTCTCGTCCATAATCTTCATTGAAATGTCCCACCTTATCTTTAAATTCGCTTATATCGTTCGTTGTGCCATGTAATTCAAATTTCATTAATAATGGAACATGATATCGTTCCGAAATAGATCGTCCAGCTTTTGCAAAATTTTGACCCCAGTTTCGGTTTCCGCTAGCCGCAACAGCTTGTAATAAGTCGTGATTAATATCTAAAAATGACTGAACAGGTGGCGGTACTTCGCCAAACCCTATTGTTCCAGTGACCAATATGAAAGGCTCTTCCATTCTTTCAGAACAATTATTTTGTGTAATTTCCATTACATTGGTAAGTTCAGTTCGCTTTATGAATCTACGCACATTGCCAGAAAATGAAAAATATACAACCTTCATCGGATCACCTACTTTCTAAAATATATTTATCTTATTATGATAAAATCATGTATTGTATTTAAATGCTTAAAGGCACTTTGAAAAATCAAAATAATTTAGTTTCTCGAACTAACCACAATATATAGTAATTTCAATATCTATATGTAGTTATGTAAAAACTCAATAATTAAGTATTAATGCTTAATTTGTCATATTTAAGTGCCTAAAAAAGTGTGATTTTACATAAATTTTGATTTATTATAAATAAATTGACCACGTACTAAAACACTATATATTGTGTTTTGTCTTGGTCATCAATACTATATTATGTGTTTCATTATACATAACTCAGAAGATTATTAAAAGGCTTTTATTTATGACAAAATGTTGAATAATCAATAGAAATGGCACCAATTCAACCTTAAAGTGATGTTCACTAATTAAAAAATATTTTTTTGTGATTTTAAGGTTTGATTATTTGCTTTTCATAAAAATCTTACAACGCTTGATGTGTCGTCTTTTAAACAAAATCATTTTATACATTGTACAAAACACAATGTATAAGCACCATATATTTCATTCTTATAAGTAAAAAAATCCCCTTAATAAACAGAACATTTGTTCGTGTTTACATCTTAATATATTTCCCTTCAATTTTCAACTATATATACATCTTCAGAGCATATATGCTAATATGAATACGTTAAAAATTAAAAATTGAGGCGATACATGTGAATCCTAAAGTTAAAGGTATCATTGCTATCTTAGTTTCAGCAGTTGGCTTTAGTTTTATGACTGTGTTCTTCCGATTAGCCGGTGACTTGCCTGTATTTCAAAAGTCTCTTGCTCGAAATTTAGTAGCAATGTTTATACCGCTATATTTTATTTTAAAATATAAACAACCCTTATTTGGTAAATTAAGTAGCCAACCTTTATTGATTTCTCGTTCTACATTAGGTTTGATTGGTGTGTTGCTTAATATCTACGCTATCGATCATATGCTTTTAAGTGATGCAGATACATTAATGAAGCTTAATCCATTTTGGACGATACTACTAAGTATTATCTTCTTAAATGAAAAAGTACGTAATTACCAATTTGTAGCTATGATTGTGGCCATTTTTGGTATGTTATTTGTTGTTAAACCCGAATTCTCCTCCACTATGATTCCTGCTTTGGGCGGATTATTCTCTGGTATTTTTGCGGCAAGTGCTTATACGTGTGTCAGAGCATTAAGTACACGTGAAGCACCTTATACAATTGTCTTTTATTTTTCATTCTTTTCCATAATAGTATTGATACCTTTTACAGTGTTTACATTTGAACCCATGACTATGATGCAAGTTGTTTATTTAATCGGTGCAGGATTAGCTGCTGCTGCAGGACAAATTGGTATAACACTGGCCTATAGTTACGCGCCAGCTAAAGATATTTCAATATTTACGTATGCATCTATTATATTTACTGCGGCGTTTGGCTTTATCTTATTTGGTGAAACACCAGATTCATTTGCTATCTTAGGCTATATCATTATTATAGGTGCCAGTTACTATATGTTTGAAAAAGCACGTCGACAACCACTTACAATTCAAAAGGAAGAACAAAAACCTAAACGCTAAAGGAGCGATATGCAATGACTGAAGGACGCAATAAAGAAGAATTAGAAGATATTACATTATTAGGTAATCAAAACAATAAATATGATTTTGATTATAGACCTGATGTTTTAGAATCATTTGATAACAAACACCCAGGTCGTGATTATTTTGTGAAATTCAATTGTCCAGAATTCACATCATTATGCCCTATTACTGGCCAACCTGATTTCGCAACGATTTATATTTCTTATATTCCTAATATTAAAATGGTAGAATCTAAATCGTTAAAGCTTTATTTATTTAGTTTTAGAAACCATGGCGACTTCCATGAAGACTGTATGAACATTATAATGAATGATCTGATTGATCTAATGGACCCACATTATATTGAAGTTTGGGGCAAATTCACGCCGCGTGGTGGTATTTCAATAGATCCATATACAAACTATGGCCGTCCTGATTCTAAATATGAAAAAATGGCAGAACATCGTTTAATGAATCATGACCTTTATCCAGAGAAAATAGATAATAGATAATAAAATACGATTCTTTATCTTCACCTCACCTACAATGATTGAATTTTTGGGACATCAATATATATCTACATCATTAAACCATCGACTAAATCACATGATTTAGTCGATGGTTTTTTATATGCTTTCACGGGTATAAATCACTAAATTTTAATATGATATTCTCACCCTATTTCCATACTTTTTAAATGTATAGTGTAAAATTTACTTACATTTGAATAATTCAGGGACACACTTGTTTTTTTATGAAAACAGTATAGAATAAATCCAACCATTTAAGGGGAGGGAAATTATGAAAAAAGTAAATCATAGTCACGAAGAAATCATGAAAAGTATTCCAAACAAAGGTTTCTTCGGACATCCAAAAGGACTAAGCACACTATTCTTGACTGAGTTTTGGGAGAGATTCAGTTATTATGGTATGAAAGCCATATTAATTTTCTATCTATATTATAGTGTTGCTGACGGTGGCTTCGGGCTTAGCCAAGCAGTTGCTATGCAAATTGTTGCTATTTACGGAACTTTAATTTATATGTCTGGTCTTATCGGCGGGTGGATTGCAGATCGGATTACTGGAACGCAAGATGCCGTCTTCTATGGTGGGTTCCTCATCATGTTTGGACATATCCTTTTATCCATTCCGGGTAATTTAACAGCGGCAATGATAGCTTTACTTCTAATTATCGCAGGTACAGGGTTATTAAAACCAAATATCTCTACTACCGTTGGTGAATTATACGAACGCAATGATCCAAGACGTGATGCAGCATTTACGTTATTTTACATGGGAATTAATTTAGGGGCTTTGCTTTCACCTTTAATTACTGGGCAATTGCAAACTAGAATTGGTTTCCACGCTGGTTTTTTAGCAGCGAGCAATTGGAATGTTTTTTGGTCTAATCGTTTTTGCACTCAAACGTAAAAAGAATTTAGGTTTAGTTGGTCGCAATGTGCCAATACCGTTAACAAGACCAGAAATCAAAAAATTCGTACTTATTACTGTTGGCGTTATCGTTTTATTCTTAATATATTTATGGATCTTACATTTAAACAATGCTCTAACATTAGGTAACTTTAGTTTCTTAATTACATTGTTAGGTATTGTATTACCGGTATACATATTCCTTAATATGATATTAAGTAAAAATATAACAAAAGATGAACGTTCACGTGTTTATAGTTACGTACCTTTATATATCACTTCCGTGGCTTTCTGGATGATTCAAGAACAAGGTTCAACGATACTTGCAACATTTGCAGATAAAAAAACACAATTAGAAATGTCTGAATTAACAAACGGCTTAATTGATTTTTCAATACCTGCAGACATGGGCGCAGTCATTAAATCCAATTTTCATTGTGCTCTTAGCACCAATTTTTGCAACACTTTGGATGAAATTAGGAAAGTACAACCCGCCTACCGTACATAAATTTGCTATCGGCACGATTATCGCGGGCTTCTCCTATTTAATTATGATTATTCCATTAGCTACAGGCAACGCGTTAATCAATCCATTATGGCTTGTACTAAGTTTCTTATTGATTACGATTGGTGAACTTTGTATCTCACCAGTAGGTTTATCTACAACTACTAAATTAGCACCAATAACGTTCACTGCACGTATGATGAGCCTATGGATGCTAAGTAATGCAACTGCACAAGGGCTTAACGCTCAACTTGTTGTTGTCTATACAAAGATCAATCAAAGTGACTACTTTATGTACTCAGGTCTTATCGCTGTAATCATTGGTATTCTATTACTTATGATTTCACCAAAAGTAAGACGTGCTATGAAAGGCGTTTACTAAACAATCAAAACTAAATACGATTTAAAAAAGTAGTGTCACTTCATTGTGCCACTACTTTTTTGTGTACATTATCAACAAAGACTAATTTTACTAAATGTTAATGCTTTAAAATTAAAATCAAATAAAATAACTTGCAAAAAATAACTGAATTTTCCGAATATTGTTATTGTGAGAATATTATTGAAATTTAGTTTTATTAGGAGTAAAATCTATTTTATACATTTTTTTATTGGGAGCAAGAAAGGACGGGAATTTTTTATGCAAAATCAGGACAAAACCCAAGACCAAGCCATCCAATCCATTCCACAAAAAGGATTTTTTGGACATCCTAAAGGTCTAGGGGTTTTATTTTTCGTTGAATTTTGGGAGAGGTTTAGTTATTACGGGATGCGCGCGTTACTTATCTTTTATATGTATTTCGCGATCAAAGACGGCGGCCTCGGTATGGACAAGGGTACTGCACAGTCAGTCATGGCTGTTTATGGTGCTTTAATCTATATGACTTCAGTACTTGGAGGTTGGATATCTGATAGAATCACTGGTACGCGTTCAGCCACATTTTACGGTGGCGTACTAATCATCATTGGTCATGTATTCTTAAGTTTACCATTAGATATTGTCGGTTTATTCATATCCATGTTCTTTATTATCGTGGGTTCAGGTTTAATGAAACCAAGTATTTCTAATATTGTAGGTAGACTATATCCTGAAAATGATACACGTATGGATGCTTGGATTCGTTATTTTCTATATGTCTGTAAATTTAGGTGGACTACTTTCACCATTAATATTAGATCAATTCGTTAAATCGGGCGATTTCCATGCTGGCTTTTTAATAGTCGCAGTAGGTATGGCATTAGGTTTAATTTGGTATATGATCTTCAATAAGAAAAATATTGGCGATGTAGGAACGAAACCTACGAATCCTTTAAATCAAAGTGAGAAAAAGAAATACGGTCTAATATTTGCAGCTGCGGCCGTAGTTATTGCGGCGGTATTAATCATCACTGGATTAACTGGAACACTTTCATTTAACATTGTAAGTACTACTGTATTGATACTTGGGGTTGCGTTACCTATCATTTACTTTACAATTATGATTCGCAGTAAAGAAGTTACATCCGATGAACGTTCACGTGTCATTGCCTTTATTCCCCTATTTATTTTAGGTGTAGTTTTCTGGTCAATTCAAGAACAAGGTGCAAATGTGCTAAACATTTTCGCGCTTGAAAGTAGTGATATGTCATTAAATCTATTTGGATGGACAACAGATTTTGGACCAACTTGGTTCCAATCTATTAACCCTCTATTCATCGTATTACTTGCACCAGTAATTTCAATTATCTGGGCTAAAATGGCAAGACGTCAGCCAAGTTTAGCTACGAAATTTGTCTTAGGTGCATTTTTAGCAGGTGCTTCTTACATAATGATTGGCTTAATTGGCATTTCATCGGGTGGTGCAATGATAAGTGTAAACTGGATTATCTTGTCATATGTTATTTGCGTTATTGGTGAATTATGTTTATCACCTACTGGTAATAGTGCGGCAGTAAAACTTGCACCTAAAGCCTTCAACACGCAAATGATGAGTTTATGGTTACTAACAAACGCCTGTGCTCAAGCCATTAACGGTACTTTAGTCAAACTTATCGAACCACTTGGCTATAAAAATTATTTCCTATTCCTAGGAGTAATTGCAATTGTAGTCAGCCTAATCATCCTTGCCTTTGTACCAAAAATCGTCAAGGGTATGCGTGGTATTAAATAATAGTTTAATGATATAAAAGCATGCACAGTAGCTGTCTCATATCTAGTCAGCCCTATGAGAGCGGGAATACGAAATCAAATTTCAAATTTTGATTTCTCTCCCGTTCTCTTTTTTATTTATTTTTTTGAAAATCGGGTAAACTTAATAAGTAAATCAAAATTCTAAGAAATATGGTGAATAAATTGACTCAATCAAAATTTAAACACGGCGTATTATTTTACCATGAACACTCAGGTATAAAAGATATTTATAGAGGTCTCGGAGACGTTGCCTCATCACTTACAACATTTTGTAAGCATCTCTCTATCCAATTAAGTGAAAATGAAGGAGACATTATTACTTATTGTAAAAAAATAAAAGAACAAAGTTATAGTGATGATGTAGATATTATCTTTATTTTAGGTGGGGACGGTACGGTAAATGAACTCGTTAATGGCATGATGCAAAGTCAGTTAGATATTCCAATCGGTATTATACCTGGCGGGACTTTTAATGATTTTGTAAAAACATTAAATTTACACCCACGTCATAAAGTAGCAAGTGAACAACTTAAGGAAGCAGAACTAAGATCTTATGATGTTATGAAAGTAAATGATGAATATGCTTTAAACTTTGTAGGCATGGGGCTTATTGTACAAAATGCCGAGAACGTACAAGAAGGTAACAAAGATGTCTTTGGTAAATTAAGTTACGTTGGTTCTACAGTAAAAACTTTACTTAACCCAGAACACTTTGACTATAAACTAACTGTCGATGAGAAGGAAATTGAAGGTAATACCACAATGCTTGTAGTAGCGAATGGACCCTTCATAGGTGGTAGTCGTATACCTTTAACCGACTTATCTCCTAATGATGGTTATTTAAATACGTTTATCTTCACAGAAGAAAGAACAAGTGTCTTAAACGATGTGTTTAAACAACGTGACAGCATGAATTGGAATAATATGACGGATGGTATTAAACATGTATTAGCGAAGAAAATCACCATCGCTACGGACCCACAGATGAAAGTTGACATTGATGGTGAAGTTGACTTAAAAACGCCGCTTCAAATCGAAGTTGTGCCAAATGCTATTCAAATACTGACACTTCCAGAACATAAACAAGTGAACGATACTGAATCAGAGTAATTAAGCTTTAACACGATGATTTAAATTATAAACAATCACGTAGTTCCAAAAATCGTTATATTTTAAATAGAAAAGCATCAATCTATTAGTTTATAATAGATTGATGCTTTTAATTTGAGAATGGGATATTTCTGCCCCACTCCCTTCTTTTTAAACAAGCGTATTGTTGCTATATATTTGTATCTCAAACTCATATCTCAAACACTTGAAAGATTAAATATTGTACTCACTATCTCCTAGGAAATAATTCTCAACATCTTTCCAATTATTCACACGATCAAATCTGTCATCGTTGATATTGTGCGTTGCAGTATACATAATCGGCGTACCAGTAAAGATGCTTAACTGTCTAGGGTTATCATCGATTAAATAATCCGCTTTAACAATGTCTTTTCGACCACAAAATACAAAATGCTGAGGGTCTAAAAATGGGAAGAAGTGTCTTAACCAATCATATTTATCATGGAATGAAGTCGGTACATCCATTGCCGCAGTTGCAATATATACATCATAATGTTCAGTTAGTTTTTTAACGACATCTTGTGCATCATCCATAACTTGTAATCTTCTGAAAAAGCCAGGTTCCCTTAAAATTTCTGTTAGTAGACCATCATGCTCAGGCATTGCATGTCTCAACTTTATTCCATCTAACATTTCATATGTAATTCCTAAATCCGTACGTTTATTCACGTCTTCAAGCAATGCACCTACTGTATCGGCAAGTACCTCATCCATATCAATAGCAATCGATTTTCTCGTCATCTACTACTCTACTCCCTTTTCAATAGCTTCCATCTTTATTATATATAGGCAAAGTTCTATGTGACAAGTGACTACATATAACTCCTATTTTCACTTCTAAGTATAGCAAATAACGTTCAACTAAACCAAAATTGTACTTATAAATATAATTCAAATCATGTTTAATGCTATCTACATCATACTTCACAGCACCTTAATGAATCGTGTTATTATATTTAAAATTCCATACACATTTTAGTATCGTTGAACGTCAACATCATTCATTATGATTAAAAGTCAAAACTTTTAAGTACTTCGATCATTTTATCATTTTGCTCTGGAAAGCCTATTGTCACTCGAATACCTTTAGGAAATGCTCTTGTAATACAGCCAACATTTAAAAATGCTTCATATAAATCATGTGGTTTGTCTGTATTGATATAGACAAAGTTTGTTTGGCTTGGATAAAATTTATCACTTACAGCTAATTCAAAGAATTTGGCTCTCTCTTGCGCGTTACGTTCGCGAATAGATGCTAAGTATGCTTGGTCTTCTAATGCCGCCAACGCTGCATATTCAGATAAACGTCCTACATTAAAAGGTGGACGTATAATATTCCATTTTTCAATCGCTTCTTTAGCCGCAACTACATAACCAATACGCATACCTGCTAAACCATAGGCTTTAGAGAATGTACGTAATAAAAACGCATTTGTAAATTGTTCTTGTAAAGCTAATGTATCAGGGAAATCTTCCGCCGTTACAAATTCCACATAGGCTTCATCTATAATTACTGGAACATGACTTGGAACTCGTGTTAAGAAGTGTTGTAATTCTTCATGCGTAAAATAAGTGCCTGTGGGATTATTTGGATTACATAACCATACGAGTTTCGTATCATCGTCAATCTCTGCTAAAATACCTTCTAAATCAAAACATCCATCTTGCATAGGTACTTGAGCTACATTTGCAGCTTCTACGGTTGCATTATGATAATATTGTCCAAATGTCATTTCGCTTGTTACTATTTTATCTCCAGGAGTGAGTACCGCACGTGAAATCATTAAAATGACTTCGTCTAGGCCTGCCCCGAATAAAATGCGTGATGCATCAACATTTAAGTGCTTACTGATTGCTTCTTTGATTAATGGAGAACCGGTCTCAGGATAAAATTGCAATTCATCTAAATGTGCTTGAATCGCCTCGTTAACTTTTGGTGATGGACCATATAAATTTTCATTTGAAGCTAATTTATATAATTCACCTTCAATCCCGTAACTTTCTTTCAATGCTCTAGGCGATAAACCTGGTTCATATGCTGATAATTGTTCAATTTGCTTTTTCATTGTTGCTTCGGGCCTCCTTAAATTTACAGAAATTTCAAAACTTAATAACTATTATAAACCCAATAATAGCTTAAAATCAATGTGTCCTCATCAAACAGTTTGATTTGTAAACAGTAAAAAAACGAGTTCAGATAAATTAAGCGCGTGTTATTCCTATCGCTCATCATCCGAACCCGTAATAAAAGAGATAATGTTTAATCTATTAAATGATGCTTTTCTAGATATGCTTTTGCAACTTCATATGGGTCTTCTTTCTTCACAGTCACATCGTAGTTCATTTGTTGCATTTCTTCATCTGAAATTTTACCTGCTAATTTATTTAACGGTGCTTTAATTTCAGGATGTTCTTCTAAATAAGATGCTTTAAACATAGGCGCACCTTGATATGGCGGAAAGACATCTTTATCATCCTCTAGAACGACCATATCATATTGTTTTAATTCTGCATCTGTTGAATATGCATCTATTAAATTGATATCGCCACTTTCAATTGCTTGATAACGTAATTTAGGTTCCATCGTTTTAACATCCCCCAAATCAAGGTCATATGCTTTTTTCACAGCCGGATAGCCATCTTCACGATCATTAAATTCTAATGTAAAGCCAGGCTTGATTTTACCACTGACTTTATTTAAATCACCAATTGTTTTAATATCATACTCTTCTGCAAAGTCTCTTTTCACTGCTAAGGCATACGTATTATTGTATTCCATTGGTTTTAACATCGTCATATCAAATTTATTTTCTAAACTCGATTTAGCTTGCTCATATACTTTGTCTTCTTGCTTAGACTTTAAATCTTCTTTCGTTAATTCACCGAGCACTGTCCCTGTAAACTCGAGATAACCATCTATATCATCTGATTTTAGGGCGTTAAATAAGAAAGCTGTTTTACCCAATCCATCTTCAACTTCAACAGTATGATCCGTTTCTTCTTCAATTAAAATCTTATACATATTGGTAATCACTGAAGGCTCTGAACCAAGCTTACCTGCTAAGGTCACTTTATCTCCTTTTTGTGCTAACATCGGACCGACTATAAACAATAATAAGATCAGTACGATGGCACCTAATGCAATCAGTAACTTTTTGTATGACATTTTTTGCATAAAGCGTAAGGCTAAATCAAATAAAATTGCGAGCAAGGCCGCTGGAATGGCACCAATAAGTATTAATGACGTATCATTTCTATCGATACCTAATAATATAAGGTCACCTAAACCACCTGCACCAATTAAAGCTGCCAATGTTGCCGTACCAATGATTAATACCATAGCTGTGCGAATACCCGCCATAATTACCGGCATCGCAATTGGCAATTCTACTTTACTCAAACGGCGTCCTGGTTTCATACCTATACCTTTTGTCGCTTCTATTAACGAAGCATCAACTTCGTTAATACCCGTGTATGTATTTCTTAAAATAGGTAATAATGCATAGACCACTAAAGCAATCACTGCAGGTACCTTACCTATACCAAATAGTGGTATCATCAAACCGAGTAATGCAAGTGATGGTATCGTTTGAAGTATTGCGGCAATATTCATCACTACTTCAGAAAGTTTACGTGTTTTTGTAAGTAGAATGCCTAAGGGAACGCCAATTAATGTCGCTATTAATAAAGCAATAAAAGATATTTGCATATGTTCGAAAATGGTTGTTAATAATTGACCTTTGCGCTCTACAATAGTGTTAATGAATTCATTCATCCATTATGACCTCCTTTGCCTTCTGACAAAACTTTAAATATATCTTCTCGTTTTAGTACATGTTGTGTAGAAGTCGCTTCATCATCGACAATAATGCCTTCATGGTCAATTAAATGCTCATAAATATCACGTACAAAATAATCACTTTGAAGGACAGGATAACTTTCATGAGGCGTCTCTAATTTATTGTCCGGTAAATTACTAACCAGTTCAGATAATTTCATATCATTAACCGTGCGTTTTACTTTATCTCCCATAAACTGCTTCACAAAGTCGTTTTTAGGATTTTTAATAAAACCTTCTGGTGTATCAATTTGTTCAACTCGTCCCTCATTTAATAAACATATACGATCACCAAGTTTCATTGCTTCTTGAATATCATGCGTTACAAAAATAATCGTCTTTTTAATTTTTTGTTGTAATTCTATCAAATCATCTTGTAACTTTTCACGACTAATCGGATCTAGCGCACTGTATGGCTCATCCATTAATATCACTGGTGGATCGGCGGCTAATGCACGCACCACGCCTACACGTTGCTCGCTGTCCCCCTGACAACTCATCTGGTTTACGATTTTTATATAATTCAGGTTCTAAACCGACCATATCCAATAATTCATCCACACGTTGGTTAATATCTTTTTCTTTCCATTTTTTCATTTGTGGCACTTGTGCAATATTCTCTTTGATTGTCATATGTGGGAAAAGTGCGATTTGTTGCAATACATAACCAATATCCCAACGCATTTCATAAATAGAATAATCACTAATTGGTTTATCATTAAAATAAATATACCCTTCAGATAAAGAAATTAAGCGATTGATCATTTTTAAGGTCGTTGTTTTGCCACAACCTGAAGGCCCAATTAACACAAAAAATTCGCCTTTTTTTATATTAAAACTGATGTCATCGACTGCAGTTTTATCTCCATATTTTTTTACTACATTTTTAAATTCTATCACTTTGTCACCTTCACTTTACTGTCCTCTATTTTTAAAATTAGCTTAAATTCACATTTACCACAATTATTCCCTATTTTCATATAATTCATGTATTTATCAAGCAATTTTCAAAAGTTTTGTTTTACTTCAATAAAATCTTGTTATTACAAAAAAGCGAAGTTAACTCAAATCAAAAATATACCTATGATCTTTTTGTTACATAGTATATTAAAATTTGAAATTTAACTTCGCAGTTATGGTCATATTTATTTAAAGCAGAAAGTTATGTGGAGATACAAAACTTAAGTTAATTATATCTTTGCTTTATATGATTGAATGGTTTCTAAAAACATTGGACAGTAATGTTTTAATTTGTAACTACCTACGCCATCAATTAAAATCATATCTTGTTTTGATTCTGGCTTTCTTTTAGCAAATTCTTCTAGTGTAAAATCAGAGAATATACTTACTGGTGGAATGCTCAAGTCCTCACTTAGCTGTTTGCGTACAGCTATAAGTTCATCAAATAATGCACGATCCACACCTTCTACGGTATTGATATTAACTTTTTCTGTAGTTTTGCGTTTAAATGGTGTCGTAAATATAGCGACCTGATCACTCAATAAACTTTTCACGGAGTTATCACAAGTTAATATTTCATCATACTCATTTAAAAAGCCTTTAAATCTCAATTCATCAATAAGATGGCTTAAATCTGATGTAGTATAGTTTTTCATAATACCATGTGTTGACAATTCATTATAATCACAGTAGCGAATATAATCAGATTCTTCGCCTCTTAATACTTGTATAATGACGCTATAGCTTTCTTTTTGTTTCATACGTGCGATACAACTCACTATCATTTTTGCTTCATTAGTCATATCATACGTTTTATTTTCTCTTACACAATTACTACACTGTTCACATTCTTCAAGCTTTTCATTCGGCTCAAAATAATGTACGAGCGTTGCTTCTAAACACTTTTTAGTTTTTGTATAAAGTATCATCTTATTTAATTTTTCGCCCATCTTATCTTTATAATCATCATCTGCTTTCGACGAAGATATAAAATACTGATGTAAGCCGATATCACGTTCACTAAATAATAAAATACAATCACTATTTAAACCATCACGACCTGCGCGACCCGCTTCTTGATAGTACGATTCTAAATCGCCAGGCATATTATAATGAATAACAAATCTCACATTGGACTTATCGATACCCATACCAAAAGCATTCGTAGCTACAACTACGCGTACTCGATCGTAAACAAAATCATTTTGGGCAGCTTCACGCTCTTTGTTCGATAGTCCACCATGATAGGTTGTACTCTTAATATCATTAATCGCTAATGCTTCTTGTAATTCTTCAACTTGTTTTCGTGTTGAACAATAAATAATGCCGGATTCTTTTTGATATTTTTTAACATATTCCAACACAAATTTTTGTCGTTGATATGTAGGATTGACCTGAAAGATTAGATTTCGACGTTTTGTACTTGTTTTAATCTCGTCGTTTTTATTAATGTTCAAGCGATCCATAATGTCTTTTTGAACTTCAATTGTGGCCGTTGCAGTGAGCGCCACAATTGTAAAATCTTGTGGTAATGCAAATACCTTATGAATCACATCTCGATAACTCGGTCTAAAATCGTGGCCCCATTTAGAAATACAGTGTGCTTCATCAAAAGCAACTAGCGGTATATTTAATTGTTGCACCATTTGAACAAAATAAGCATTATCGAAACGTTCAGGTGCCACATATAGAAATTGAATTTCACCTTTTCTAAGTTGTGCCTCTATTTCTTTTTGTTGTTTCTGAGTTAAACTACTGTTTAAGTACGCCGCGCGTATACCCATGGCCTTTAATTGATCAACTTGGTCTTTCATTAGCGAAATTAATGGACTGATAACAATCGTCGTACCGCCCAACATTAATCCCGGCACTTGATAACAAATTGATTTTCCCCCGCCAGTAGGTAATACACCTAGCGCATTTTGATGATTCATTACTTTTGTTATAATTTCTTTTTGACCTGGACGAAATGTATCGTAGCCAAAATAATGCGATAATGTTGATTCCATGTTTAACAATCCCTCATTGTTCTTTTAGTTCTTCTAGTTCGCTCCATCTTGCCATATCATCTTCGTACGTCTGATTAAGACGTCGTTGTTCTTCATTTAATTCTTTGATTTTAGCATAATCTGAACTTGCCGCAACCATTTCTTCATCGATGGTTTCTAATCTTTGCTCAGTAGTTTCAATACGTTCAATAATCGTTTCATATTCTTGCTTTTCTTTAAAAGAGAGCCCTTTTTTCTTGTTCGCATTTTGTTTTACATGCGCTTGTTGTTTCTGTTGCTTTTGTTGTGCTTGAGCTTTATCTTGTTCTTTTTTATATGCTTCATAATCTTCAAATGTTCCTATGATACGTTCCATTTTTCCATCGTGAATATACCAATATTCTTGGGCTACTTTATTTAAGAAGTATCTATCATGACTTACTGTAATTACCGCACCACCAAATGTCTCAATATAATCTTCAAGTATTGTTAGCGTTTCAGTATCTAAGTCGTTTGTTGGCTCATCTAATAATAAGACATTCGGCTGATGGACCAATAATCTCAACAGATATAATCTTTTTTGTTCGCCACCTGATAATTTATATATTTTTTTACCATGTGTGGAACTTGGAAATAAGAAGCGTTCAAGTAGTTGTGTAATTGAAACTGACGTACCATCTTTTTCTTTTGCTACTTCACTTTCTTCTCTTAAATAATCAATCATTCTGACATCACGATCTAATCGCTCTTCACTTTGTTTAAAGTAAGCAACTTTTACAGTCTGCCCTATTTTCAGATTACCTTCGAAAGCTTGATCTTCTCCACTCAATATATTTAACAATGTTGTTTTACCAAGCACCATTAGGACCAACAATACCAATTTGCTGACCACTTTGAATAATTTGAGTGATATCTTCGAACAGCGTTTTCCCATTTATGCGTTTAGTTAAAGCATCGAATTCAAAAACTTGTTTACCCAATCTTGAATAAGCAAGATTTAAAGATGCTTTATCTTGTTGATGTTGATTTTTGACATCTTGTTCTAAATCGCTAAATCTATTTTTACGCGCTTGTTGTTTTGTAGTTCGTGCTTTTACACCCGCACGCATCCAAGCAAGTTCTTTTTTATATAATGACTGTTGCTTCGATTGTTGTTTTTGTTCGATGATTTCATTTTCCGCACGTTGTGCAATATAAGCTTCATAATTACCAGAATAAGTGCGTAATTTTCCACGATCTAATTCGATAATTCGTGAGGATACTTCATTTAAGAAATAGCGATCATGCGTTACAAATAATACAGTGTGTGGATATTGTTTCACATAATTGATTAACCAATTGATAGATTCAAAATCTAAGTGGTTGGTAGGCTCATCTAGAAGTAATAAGTCAGGTTGTTCAATAAGTGTCTTCGCAAGACCCACTCTTTTTTGTTGACCGCCTGAAAGTTCACTTACTTCTTTTGTTGTATCATGAATACCTAATTTAGAAAGTATCGTCTTGATTTCTGCACTATAGTCCCATGCTTGATTCGCATCCATCGCATCTTGTGCTTGCATCATTTTTTGTAAATCTGACTCACTCTGGGTCGTACTATATTGATTCAGTGCAGACTCATATGCACGTATAACTTGAAGTGTTTTAGTTTCTGAGGTCAATACTGCTTCAAAAACAGACATGTTTCGATCAAAATCTTGTTTTTGAGAAGAATAACGGACGCGATATGCATTGGGATGCGATATTTCCGCATCGTAATCTTCGTCTAGTCCTGCCATTACTTTTAACAAAGTACTCTTGCCAGTCCCATTTATACCAACGAGTCCTATTTTTTCTCCTTCAGAAATAGAGAGATGTAAATCATCGAAAATAGTCTTATCGGCATATGACTTATTTAAATGTTCAATTTTGTATGCTTCCATCATTCTACATCCTTTTTAATATCGAAATTTTTAAATATCGAAAATAGTAATTATATCTGTTAAACTTAATTTCAGTTCTATATATTATACACCTTTTTGAACTCAAATGATACAAAGGAGCAAAGCTTATGTCGGAATTTTTCCAAAACTTACCTCCTTACATCCAAGCATTAATAGCTGGTCTTATCACATGGCTACTTACTGCATTAGGAGCAAGCATCGGTATTTATTTTCAAAAGAGTTAACGATAAGTTATTAAACTCAATGCAAGGTTTTGTTGCGGGTATTATGATCGCCGCAAGTTTTTGGTCATTATTACAGCCAGCCATTGCTTATGGTGAAGGCACAGCATTCCCATGGTTGCCAGCTGCTATTGGTTTTTTATTGGGTGGATTATTTATTCGGGGATTAGATTTAGTTATTCCTCATATACATCCAAATACCAAAGACACCAAACAATTTCATGAAGGTGTGGGTACTAAAAAACTCAACAAAAATACATTACTTGTATTGGCAATTACGTTACACAATATTCCCGAAGGCCTTTCTATAGGTGTAGCTTTTGGTGGTATTGTTTCTGGTAATGGTCAAGCAACATTTTTAGGCGCTGTTGGATTAGCCATCGGTATCGGAATACAAAATATTCCTGAAGGTGCGGCGCTATCAATGCCAATACGCGCTGCAGGTGCATCAAGATGGAAAGCTTTTAATTATGGACAAGCATCAGCCATCGTCGAGCCTATATTTGCTGTAGTCGGCGCTGCTGCCGTGATAATGATCACTCCTATGTTGCCATATGCTTTAGCATTTGCTGCAGGTGCGATGATATTCGTTGTGGTTGAAGAACTTATACCAGATTCTCAGGCAAGTAACAATACAGACCTTGCAACGTTAAGTCTAATGTTAGGATTCACAATCATGATGATACTTGATGTCGCACTTGGATAAGGACTTAAATTTAGTATTAAAAATGGTTTAGACATAAACCAAATAAGTAAACAATAGCTATGGACGTTTGAAAAAGCCTCATAGCTATTTTTATGTCTTTATTTTATATACATATATACGCGAATTCATCTAAAGTGAATTTTAAAAAAGAGCCAACACACCTAGATTAGGTATGTTGGCTCTGTAATTTATCTATTCTTTTTGCTCTTTTGATTTTGGACCAGGCTTATATTCGTACTCAGAAGGTTTCACTTTTTCGAAATCTGGGTTGTCATAGAATCTCAATAAGTCACCATTAATCAAATCATCACTCATTTGTAGATCTTTTTCAGCCTGTTGTTTACGTTTCTCGAAATCTTCAGGTTTTTTTGTTACTGGTTCATTGTTTTTATTATTATAAATTCTACCATTAACATATTTATAATCTTTCGTTATAAAGTCACCATTTCTGAATGGTACTGTGTCGTTATGATCTTTCGATAACATGTCTGTCCCCATCATTAGGTAATTCTTAGTATCAATACCCATTAAATGAAGCAGTGTAGGCATAACGTCTGCTTGACCAGCGTAAGTTTCATCTACTGTGCCTTCTTTGCCTGGTATTTTCAACCAGAAACCAGTACGGTTTAAGTCAGTAAATTTAGCTGGTGTAATTTCTTCACCTAATAATTTTTCCATAGCTTTATTATGGTTTTCAGAAATACCATAGTGGTCACCGTAAATCATTATAACAGAATCATCATAAATACCTTTTTTCTTCAATTCATTAACAAATTCTTCTAGTGATTCATCTAAATATCTAGCTGTTTGAACATAGCCATCTACCGTTGAATCCCCAGTATTTGGTGATTCTATTGTTGCATCCTCTGGTGATACAGTGAATGGATAATGGTTTGTTAATGTAATTAAATGACTGTAGAATGGTTCTTTTTCTTTAGCTAAGTAATCTGCTGATTCTTCAAAGAATTCTTTATCTTTAAGACCTAGATTCTCAAGATTTTCTTCAGACATATCATAATATGTCGCATCATAGAATTTATCTATACCAAAGTGTCTATAAACTTGATCACGGTTCCAGAATGTTTTGTAATCACCATGCATTACATTAGATGTATAACCTTGTTTTTGATCAAGAATTGCCGGCAATGATTGGTAAGTGTTATCACCTTTCAATGAAAAGGCTGAACCTTGTGGTAAACCGAATAAACTATTATCCATTGTAAACTCTGAGTCTGATGTTTTACCTTGACCCGTTTGATGGAAGAAGTTTGGATAATATCTATAACCTGCATTCCCTGATGATAATTTATTTAAGAATGGTGTTACTTCTTCGCCATTTACTTTTTTATCAATTAAGAAAGTTTGGAAACTTTCTAAGTGTATTTTAATAACATTTTTCTTTTTACCTGCACCAAAATACTCTTGATTTGGTTCAACTCGTTTTTGCTTCGAATAATTTAACACTTTAGTTAAATCATCTTCATTTGCTAAAGCTTTTTGCTGATTGTTTTGAATTGTTTTCACACCATCATAGACAGTGAAATTATATGGTCCTAAATATTTAACTAAATATTTGTGATCAAATGTACGTGTTAATAATTCAGGACGATCTGATTCTGCAAAAGCTAGATTCAGGAAGAATAACGCAATTGCAGCTGCCATAACTACTGGCACAAACTTTTTACTGAATACACGTTTATCTAACCATTTTTGTTTAAATATCAAGATAAAAAGGTAAATGATTGTATCAATAAAGTATACAAAGTCATACCATTTGAATGAAGCTGTCACTGCGCCGCCCATTGATTCAACATTTCCAACTTGGTTCAATGTACTAAACGTTATGAAATCAGAGAAGAACCTGAAGTAAACAACGTTCGCGTATAGTAGGAAAGTTAAAATAAAGCCACCAATAAAGATAAACCAGAATGCTTTCTTTCCTTTAAAGAATAAGAAAATACTTAATACTAAAGCGATTAAACTGTATGGATTCATTAATAGGATTAGGTTTTGTACTAACCCTTTAACACCTAAAGAAAAATCAACATAATATGAAAAATACGTTTTAAATGCGACAGTGAGCACGGTCAGAATAAAAAACGCAAAAAGAGTTAATTTCTTTTTGTGTAGACTCATGTTTGTTTCCCCCGATATAGATTAATATAGGTTGGAAAATAATCCATACCTAGTAAAAAAATGGCAAAGTTACTGTGATCATATGTTGTTAGCGATATTAGTATCCCTAACTATACAAAGGTCGTTATTGGCAAAAGTTATCTTCTTTAGGTTATGTTCTTTAAAATCCTAAACAGCTGTGTATGTAATTTAAATTTCTATACACTAGAATTTTATTAGCTTGTTCAATTGTGAACTAAAGTTATAGTTTTAAAATTTTAAGTTTTATATTCTAATTAGAAACTTTTCATTTGTCTATATAGTGTAAATTGCGTAAACGTTTTCGTTTATCGATTAACGTCATCTTCACAATTTTTATCGTTTTGTAATGTTTCCGTAACAAAACGCATATAGTTCAATGTATAAATATAAAGCAATTCTGGTCAAATTTCAAGTAAAAACACACTTTCAAACGTAATTTAACGTTTTGCTCTTGTTTTGTTAAAGGCTTGTTAATGGGCTGTGAATATATCATTAAGAAATAATATGCTTTTTAATTATACGCTGTTTGTTTTTTATATTAATCAGACTAGAGTCGTATATGAAATGAATTTTTATTTTAATATTTTATGAAATAATAATACCGTTCTATAAAACATGTTACAAAAATTTTAAAAGTTATACCTCTATACGCACTATTAAAAAAAGCCGTAACCCTCACACAATTATCTTGAGGCGTTACAGCTTATCAGTAACCATTATATTATCCTTCAATTAGTAATATACATAGACCTTCTATTTTTTATTTCAACATCTCTAACTGCATTCTATATTCAATACCATGAAACAATTGGTTTAACCAATTTGTATATTTAATTAAATTCTTTTCTGCAGTTTCAATATCTATAAACTGGAATTTTAATTTTGTACCTTGATGCTTTTGCCCTAGCTTAGTTAAATGATAACTCGCAATTGTCCCAATTTGTGGGTAACTACCTATTGTGTAGTGGTCATTGAGTAAAATAATCGGTGTGCCATCTCTTTTAACTTGTATCGTGCCTATTTGTACAGATTGATGCGCCGGCATATCTTCATAAAAAGCCTTCACGGGTTGTCCTTCTACATACATCCCGACTCTATTCGCTTTACTCGTGACTTTATATTCCCCAAGCGTAAAGTGACTTAATGCTTCTTGTTCAAAGTCTTCTGTCCCTTTATTTTTAATGACATGAAAAACATCTGACATATAATTAAAGGAAAGTGCGTAACCATCAATGCCCCAGTCTGTTTGATGTTTTTCTTCTAGATTTTCAAACAATTTAAGGTGGCGTTCAGTGTAGTCACGTTTCATATTAATTTCGTCACCTTTTTGCAATTTACGTCCATGAAAACCGCCAATTTTCACTTTAAAGTCAGTTGAGGTTGAACCTAACCACTCATCTAATTCCAAACCACCACCGATTGCTAAATATACTCTAGATGTGCGATTTGTCTCTGTAAATACAAGTACGTCACCTTTTTCCATTAAGTACAACTTATTTGGTAATACTTTCATATGTTCTGTTTTAGCTTTAAAACTACCACCACTTAATGCAATCAATGTTGATTCAGTAAAGCGAATGCTCGACATTCTATTTGTCATCTCTAACGTAGCTTCACGTTTATCATTTGCAACGAGTCTGTTCGCTATTTCATGGGATAACGGATCTAGTGCGCCGCCAGGAATAACGCCGTTGTGCTCATAGCCTTTACGCCCAAAATCTTGGAAACTTGAGAATAATCCTTCACCTTCTATTATGATTGACATGGTTCAAAGCCTCCTAAATCCAGCGTTTCTTCTGTTATTGCGTTAAATGTAACGTTATCGCCTAATTTTAGCTTAGTAAAATCAGTTTCTTCTGGGTCAAATAAGCGAATGGGTGTGTAGCCAATGACTAACCAATCGCCATAGGTATCTATTGTAGTAATACCTGTCTTTTTCCCTTCTATAACGACAGAGCCTGCTGGAATAAACGTTTTTTTGCCACCTGTGTGATTAACAAACAGGCGCTTATCCATTCCGGTAAGATAAGGAAATCCAGGTGTAAAACCCATCATTGAGACAAAATACGTATGTTTAGTATGCAGCTTCACAAATTTTTCAAAATCTAATTTGTAATGCGTTAATAAAGCCGCTAAATCAGGACCAAATTCTCCCCCATAAATAACTGGAATTTCCATTGGCTCAATCTCTTGCGCTTCGTGTTTAATCTCTAATTGCACGGTTTGCATTAATGCATTCATATATAAAAATGGTGATTTAATATTGTAGTGTTTAATCATATCTCGCGCATCATAACAAATCATCATATCTGATTCAGTAGGTACAATTTCGGTTATAAAAGGATAGTCTTTTTCTAATAAATACGTTTTTAATGCTAATAAATCTTCTGTTAAATCCTTAGAGACTTCTTTTTCAATAGAAACTACAATTGCTTGGTCTCCCTGGCTATATATTTTCATAGGCTCACCTCTTATATTCTTACTAACGATAAAACACATTTAATCCTTGTACCAAATAACCCACAAGTGCTTTCACTAGAAAATAGACTACTACAAATTGAATCATGCAAGAGATTGTAATTACGAATCTTGCAATATAAATCTGTTGTTTTTTCAGCAAACGGTTTACATACCATTTTGAAAGCAAGGTTATTAAAATCATTGTCAGTATCCAAACCAATATCATCGTTATGCCTCACTCGCTGTTTATAATTTATTACGTAATTATTTAAGTGCACCCTTGTCTATAGTCTATTAGGATTACTTGTGTATCACTGGATTTAATACTATGATACGCCTTATCACGCGTATGCAAATCAAAGGCTAATTTGTCACAACTCTCATATTTTCACGTTGCCGTTTTCTATAATGGTCACCATCTCTGAATTCATGGCAAACCCAATGTTTATACTTTCTATATTCTATAGATAAATTTCAACCTCGGCAACCTCTCGCAAACTATTTATAAGAAAAACCTGTATCTGATTTTTCAATATTTTATCTTTAAAATCGTTTATATTGTAATTTTTTTGCGATAATTTCTCATCATCTATAAGTGATTGTCTCATACAGCCACGTAAGAAATCTTCATTATATAGAGGTGTATAATAGCATCCACCTTCTTTTATCATGAGATTTCCAATATCGAATTCTAATAATTTCCCATTAGAATCATATAACAGCACTAGGTCAGTCTGATGATTATGTGATAAATGTTTTCTAACGGTTGTTTTATTTATTAATTCGGGTTTATTTACATTATCTGCTAAAGGTACTAATTTTGCGGTAAATTTATTTTTATCAGATAATGTCGCAACAACATAATCTAGTGAACCATCTTGGTCTAATAATATTTTTATACGATACACACCTGTAGGATAGTCATTCATTAACATTTCGATTAACTGATTCCATTTCGCTTCATCCAAGTCAAATTTAAGTTGCTCAGCAGACTGTTTTATTCGTTTTTTGTGATAAGGCAAGCGCGGAAACTTACCTTCTTCCAAACGCATTGTTTCAAATAACTGCATTATAATCTCTCCAGTATTTTTGTTTTATCCTTAAATTCTTGTACTTCATCTTCAGGATTAGAGTCTATGGTAATACCTGCGCCTACACCATATATAGCTTGGTCATCTATATATTGAATCGTTCGAATAGGCACATTGAAAATAGACTTTCCGTCTGGCAACAGCAAGGCAACTGTACCACAATAACCATTTCTCGGAGTTTGCTCTAACTTTTTAATATATTTCATGGTATTGATTTTTGGTGCTCCTGTAATAGAACCGCACGGAAATAATGCTTTTAAAATGTGTATGAGTTTAGTCTCTTGAGGTAAAGTCCCTGTGACCATCGACGTCATTTGAAATACAGTGCTGTAGCGTTCTATATGAAATGGTTTATAGACTTTTACAGTTCCTGTCTCTGCGATACGACTAATATCATTTCGTAACAAGTCCACGATCATGACATTTTCCGCTTTATCTTTAGCTGAATACATTAACGTATGTAAATTTTGCTGGTCTTGCGTTTCAGAATGCCCTCTAGCTATAGTGCCTTTCATGGGTTTACTTAATAATACATCTTTCCGATTTTCAAACGGTCCACGTTGAAAAAATAATTCTGGTGAAAGTGAAGCTAACTGTACTTCATCTGTATCTATTAAAGCAGAATAAAAGCCATGATTTTGACGCTGTAACACTTCATATAATGTAGCAATCGGATAATGTATATCATCAGTCAAACGTGTCGTATAATTCACTTGATATGTATTACCTTCAATGATTGCAGATTGAACTGCTTTAATATGGGTGATTAATTGTGATTTATTTAATTGAAATTTAAAATCACATTTTGGTATGTATCGTTCTTTTTTGTCAGTTAATGTTATATCTTCCTTTTTGTCGAAAACATAAGCAGCTGCAAAAACATATTCATCCTTTATTTGTACTGTAGCCATCTGTTCATTGAAAAAAGGCGCCGCTTCATAGGGTAAATACAATGCTACATAACCACCTTGGCATTGATGCATTTCTGCAAATTGTATAACACTTCCTACTTCGTCTAAGTGATATGCGATTAATTTATCTTTACACTGCGTAAATTGGTATTCGTGGGTTTCATATTCTGATTCGTCTAATAAATAGCGATAATTAAATTGTATTTGCATGAGCACCCTCCACGATTTCTATAAATAATTTTATTTGTTCAATGCCACATTCACTCAGGATAGATTCAGGATGGTACTGTACACCATAAACAGGTAATGTTTGGTGTGCACATGCCATAATGATACCTTCTTGATTCGTTGCTGTGATTTTTAATGTTTTTGGAAATGTCTCAGTATCAGCAATCAAAGAATGATATCGCATAACATAAAATGTATCGGCTAAACCTTTAAAAATACCACTATTATCATGTTGAATTTGAGTTGTGTGACCATGAATCGGTTTATAACCTTTTATAATATCTCCACCAAAATAAGTCACTAATTGTTGAAATCCTAGACATACACCTAGAATTGGAATTTGTTCTAAAAAAACTTTTATAACCTCATTTAATATAGGATAATCATCAGGTGATCCTGGTCCTGGAGAAATAACGATAGCATCAGGAGAAATTTGCGTAATCTTCTCCATAGAAACTTCTTCAACATCTACCACATTAACTGATCCACTGAAACTTTGCTTAATATAGTCTACAATATTGTATGTAAATGAATCTTTATTATCAATGATTAGTATCATTTCATCACCTCTTTATGTATCTTTCACTATCTATTATACTCATTATCCCAAATCTCAACTTGATTTTACAGTTTAAATGTATTATTCTTATCACCGTATAAATGAATATAAAGAGGTTCCTAGCTGACACCCTCTATAAAAAACTAGACACGTAAACAACGTCTATCTTTTTTATAAGGATAGGCGTTTTTTTATGGTGTCATAGCGAAATTGAGTAAAAGCTAGTATGACATTATTAAGGAGTGCAAGATATATGACGCAACAATCTTTAAACAGTAATAAAGCCATCGTCGTTTTCAGTGGAGGACAAGATAGCACAACTTGCCTATTTTGGGCAAAGCAACATTATGACGATGTCGAATTAGTAACATTTGAATATGGTCAAAGACACGATACAGAAATTAAAGTAGCTAAGCAAATTGCTGAAGCACAAAATGTAAAACATCACATATTAGATATGTCTTTACTTTCTCAACTTACACCAAACGCATTAACACAGCATGATATGGATATTGAAGTTGGCGAAGACGGCGTGCCAAATACGTTTGTACCGGCCAGAAATCTTTTATTCTTATCATTTGCGGGTGCGCTCGCATATCAAACAAATGCGAAACATATTATTACTGGCGTTTGTGAAACTGATTTCTCTGGATACCCTGACTGTAGAGATAGTTTTATTAAATCAATGAATGTTACTTTATCGCTATCTATGGATAAAGATTTCGTTATACACACACCATTAATGTGGTTAGATAAAAAAGAAACTTGGGCACTAAGTGATGAACTTGGCGTACTAGACTATATTAGATACAATACGCTCACTTGCTACAATGGCATTGTTGGTGAAGGTTGTGGAGAATGTCCTGCTTGTGAATTAAGAGCACGAGGTTTAGACGCTTATCTAAAAGAAAAAGGAGCTGAATAACATGTTCCAACAAAATTACCCTAGCGTTCAACATCCTTACAGCTTTGAGCTTAATAAAGACTTCAACTTTTCTGCAGCCCATTATATTCCTAGTGAAGATGCTGGAAAATGTATGCGTACACATGGTCATACCTACTTCGTAAATTTAACAATTGGTGGCGATACATTAGATCATAATGGTTTTTTAGTGAATTTTAGTGACCTAAAAAAATTAGTTCATGACCAATTCGACCACCATTTACTCAATGATTTACCTCAATTCAAAGGTAAAAGTCCATCAACCGAAATCGTTGCACAGACAGTTTATGAAATGGTGCAAGCTTCATTAAATGAACGAGACAACCAGCCTAAATGTCTACAAGTTTATGTTAGAGAAACACCTACGAGTTATGTTGTCTATAGACCAAAGGAGTCCAAATATGAGTAAAATTCCTGTTTTAGAAATCTTCGGTCCAACAATTCAAGGTGAAGGCCGTGTGATTGGACGAAAAACGATGTTTGTTCGCACAGCCGGTTGCGATTATCGTTGTAGTTGGTGTGATTCTAGCTTCACTTGGGATGGTAGTGCCAAAGAAGATATACGCATGATGACCGCTGAAGAAATATACGACTCACTTTATGAAATTGCCGGTGAATCATTTAATCACGTCACAATTTCTGGAGGTAACCCTGCTCTGATTAAAGGCATTCAGGATTTAGTCGATCTTTTTGAAACTAAAAACATTTATAGCGCATTAGAAACACAGGGGAGTAAATTCCAACCTTGGATGACACAAATTGATGACTTAACTATTAGTCCGAAACCCCCAAGTTCAAAAATGAAACCTAATCTACCAATATTAGATGAAGTTATCAAAAATTGTATACCTGCTTCTTTAAATTTAAAAGTTGTAGTATTTGATGACCAGGATTACGATTTTGCTAAAATGATACACCATAGATACCCTACGATTCCTTTTTATTTACAAGTAGGTAATCCCTACCTAGATGGTGATTACGTCGAATCACATACCGAAAAGTTATTATCATTATATGAAACACTCGTCGACCGTGTCATGACAAGTAGTGATATGAATAATGTTTATGTCTTACCACAGCTACATACATTACTATGGAGTAACAAAAAAGGTGTTTAAATTGAGTATTTCGTCCGATACGTTGTATAATGCTTCTTATCCGTATAACGGTGTCTCTATTTTTAGTGACTTTAAATCGTTAGGATAACTATCACTGCTAATATATAAAAGGAAAAAAATTTGTTTCTATTTAACCTAATATTTTTATGTAAATTTAAATAATTAATTGTTATTAAATGATTAACGTAATATTAATTGGTATAATGTTGCAGTGAAGTATCTAGGTTAGGAGAGCAACATGCTAATAAATATAATTATAAATATAGTCGCGGTATTAATTATTCTCGGAATTGGTTTATATCGTCAGAATTTCAAACAACTTAAGTTTAGCTCTATACTCATTGCTTTATCTGTAAATGGTCTCATCAATTTATTTCTCGTCGGTGAATATGACTACATCGCATTTTATACAAGTGCGCAACTCATCATTTGGACCATATTACAATTGTATATAAATAGAAAAGTAACTGTATACGTTATAACAGACCAAAAATTCATTGCGGTTGTTCTTACTATTATAATGAGCACATCCTTAATACTTACTTATAGTACAAGTCATGATTCATTTTATATGTCTATTCCTTATTTAGCCCCAGCCATTTTTATCATAGGCGCTATCATGCTTTTTTATAGCACATTTCAACCAAAGGAAAAAGAACAACTTAAATTTATGAATCGTATTCGACGCCCTATCTTTATCGGTCAAATATTAATTATTGCATCGTCGTCAGTAATGACGCTATTAACGCCTTATTGGTATGCTTTTGTAATTATTCATTTATTGTTTATATCATTCTTATTATGGCAGAATATATTTTCTTCACATAAATGATTAACCTTTTATATTTTGTGGTATAGATTAGAAGTCGAACGAATAATAAAGGAGGCAAATCAATATGGGCTTTATACTTATGTTAATAGTCGGTGGTTTAATCGGTTGGATAGCTGGTGCTATCGTAGGTAAAGATATACCAGGTGGTATTTTAGGTAATATTATCGCCGGTATTGTAGGTTCAGCGCTAGGCTCTTGGTTACTTGGTGATTGGGGTTGGCATTTAGGTGGCATCGCGATATTCCCAGCACTTATCGGGACAATCATTCTAGTAGCAATTGTTTCATTTATTTTCGGTAAGTTACGTAAAAAATAAAAGCAAAAAGTAAAATTACTAATCTAAAACATTAATAATTTAAATCAAGGAAATAAACCAAATGCCTTTGTAGCATTTGGTTTATTTTTTTAGTTATGCAACACCTTGAGTCAATCTTTGTTCCTCAATTTTATTATTTAATTCCTATTGAAAATGGCATTGATTTGAATCAACTCCTGACGAATTAATAAAGTACTAGCCGAAGTCTAAAGGCTAAAGCTGTGCTCTCAGAAAAGCGCATACAAAAAAATGCCAACAAAGTCAGAAACTTTGTTGACACTCTATAACAACCTAAATTTTATCTGCTTTTAACAAGTTTTTTCTCTTCTTCGTCTTCTTTAACCTTACTTTCATAATTTTGATTATGTTGTTTGAAACGCTCATTCATATCTTCTTCAAAGCTACGCTCTACTTTTTGACTCGAGCAATTTAAGTTCGATGCCTGTACAATATATTTCGGGCGTTGTTTGACCTCGTAATAAATACGTCCAATATATTCTCCAACGATTCCAATTGAAATCATTTGTATACCACCTAGTAGTAATATCGCGAGCAATAGTGGAGAAATAACCTGGTGTTTCAATGCCATTAAACACAATGCCCGCAAAACTATAACCGATATACAACAAACTGATAAAGAACACAATAAAACCAAGATAAATCATTGCACGTAAGGGTTTGTTGTTAAAGGATATCAAGCCATCTATACCGTAATTTAATAATTTACCAAATGACCATTTAGATTCTCCGTCTTCTCTTTCTACGTTTTCGTAAGTAAACACTTTGGTGTTATATCCAATCCATTCATATAGCCCTTTTGAAAAGCGGTTGTATTCATCTAATTCAGTCAATGAATGCACTGCACGTTGACTCAGTAATCTGAAATCGCCAACACCATCTTCCAATTTAATATCCTCTACAAAATGATTAATCATTTTGTAATACAATTTTGTCATAAATTTTCTAGCTGGTTTTTCGTTCTTTCTGTCACGCTTCGCAACAACTTGATCATAACCGTCCATATAGCCAGCAATCATTTGGGGTATTAATTCAGGCGGGTGTTGTAAATCAGCGTCTATCATAATTGCTGCGTCACAGTCTTTACTATTTTGGAAACCTGCAATCATTGCAGATTCTTTTCCAAAATTACGACTAAACGAAATAAATTTCACATGGTCATCTTTAGTCGCTACATCTTGAATAAATTTTATTGTTTGATCTTTACTACCATCATCTACAAATAGTAAATCGTAGTCATATTGATGATATTGACTATCTTTTGATAATATTTCAGTCAAACGTTGATAAGTCTTTAATACTACTTCACCTTCATTATAACAGGGTACTATAACTCTTATTTGCATATTAAACACCTTCATTTCAATTACTTCAATTTCACTTTATCAATTTTTATCACTATATTGCTATACTAACCAATTAGATTTACACAATCTTTATATAGCCTTAATATTCATTGCTCAAACTTAACTTAGTCAACTTGTTTTTTAAAAATATCTAGTTATTTAGGTTAAATACATCTTAAAAAAACAGAGCAAAATGATTTAAGCGTTACAAAATAAGATAAAACCTTGAAATTTAAATGTGGTTACTAATATTGTTCGGTATTAAAATTATTAAAAGTTATAATTTGTAACTTTAGTCTATCAACTATTTGATGAATTTGGAAACAAAACCCTTTATTATCGCTACTAGAACTATTTGAAACCCTCTTGTTTTTATACATTTATAAACATATCGTTTGTTTTAAGTGCTGATAACTAATGCATAGTAAGGGCCAGAGACTACAAGTTCGAGCCTTATTATAAAAAATTAGACAAACATGCACTTAAAAAAATTTAAAAAGCTTAAATTAAAAGCACCAATCTATTAAAAAAACTAATAGATTGATGCTTTCTATTTAAGCTTGTAAGATTTACGTCCTAGGTTGTGTTATCAATTCTTATTTTAAACTACCTATACGTACTTTATCTGGATCATTTCCTTGACGGTCATCACAATTCAAACGATCTATCTCAGCGATGTCTGTCAATTCCAAATTAAAGTCGAAAATATCATAGTTTTCTTTAATGCGTGCTTGGTGTTTTTGATTTTGGAATAATTAAGCGATCATGTGACAAATGCCAACGTAATACAATTTGGGCTGGCGTTTTACCATAACGGCTTGCCATCTCTGTGATCAATTCATGTTCTAATAAACCTCTATTTCTCATCAGTGGCATCCATGCTGTCACAGCGATATCATGCTTATCACAAAAAGTTTGTAGTTCATGTTGATTGAAATATGGATGCACCTCTATTTGATTCACAGCAGGTACAATGTCAGTTTGCGACATTAATTTTTCTAAATGGTGCGCATTAAAGTTACAAACACCTATTGCACGAACTTTGCCCTCTTCATATAGTTTTTCCATGGCTTTATAAGTTTCAACAAATAAACCATCCGCTTCACATGGCCAGTGTATTAAAAATAAATCTAAATAATCAGTACCTAAGTTTTCTATTGATTTTGTGAAAAAATTGATTGTATTGTCATAACCTTGATAATCATTCCAAATTTTTGATGTAAGAAATAAATCTTCACGCGGTATCTCAGATTGTTTTAATGCATTACCTAATGCTATTTCATTTTTATAAAAATAAGCGGTATCAAATGCACGATAGCCCGCTTCTATGGCAGCTGTTACTGCGGGTTCCATTTCTTCATCTGTAATTTTATATACTCCAAGACCCACTCTCGGCATTGGATAACCATTATTTAAATAATACACGTCTTCTAACATGATTTAATCCCCCTTCAACTAAGTTGAAATTATTTTAAAGATATATCGTTATACTCTGTTCATTATAGCAATACATAATACTTGAATCACGCATATTTATTCCAATATCAACACTCCACTATTATGTTCATATAACGACAGTGATTAGAGCCGATTTATGTGAAAAAAGATACAAAAAAAGCTATCGACAAAATCAGAGACTTTATCGATAGCTTAAATGTATAAGACAATGATTAATCGTTATCTTCATCGTCTTCATTATTTTCAGGTGTCGGACGTGTTGCATTGTATTCAACTTCTAATAAAACAGTAATAATTTGATGGTTATCGACTTCAGACATGATCCAACGATCATATTCCGTATCGACATAATCGTTTTGTTGTAAGTTTGTATTATGTGCTTGCAACCAACCACCGATTGTATCAATGTCTTCAGAATCAGCAAATTCAATGCCGAGCTCATCATTTAAATCGTCTAATAATACACGACCACTAATTTGATATCTGCTGTCCGTTACTTTTACAACATCGTTTACTTCATCGTCATCAAATTCATCACGAATTTCACCAACGATTTCTTCTAAGATGTCTTCCATCGTTAAGATACCTGCCGTACCACCATATTCATCAATAATCAAACTGATATGAACATGTTCACGTTGCATACGTACTAACGCATCACTTATACGTGTCGTTTCAGAAATCATTGGTAAATCATGAACGTAATTACCTACTTTAATAGGTTTACCTGAAGCATATTCTGTTAAAAACTCTTTTACATTAAGAAAACCTTTCACATGATCTTTGTCCCCATCTTCTGTAATCGGGTAACGTGTGAATTGATGTTCTTTAATCGTGTCTAACAGTTCATTTACATTAAACGGTTCGTTCAATGTAGCCATTTGTGTACGTGGCACCATGATGTCTTTGGCTTGTCTCTCATCAAATGAGAAGATATTTTGCATATAAGCCAATTCTGTTTGGTTTATTTCTCCACCGTTATAACTATTGTTTATTATAATTTTTATTTCTTCTTCTGACATTGCATCGTTATTTGCATCAGGATCTACTCCGAACATACGTATAATCATTCTTGAAGAACCATTCATTAGCCAGATTAACGGTTTCATAACAGCGCCGAAGTAATACAATGGTCTAGCATATATCAACGCTACTTTCACAGTATGTTGAATGGCCAAAGTTTTTGGTGCCAATTCACCGAGTACTACGTGCAAGTAGGTCACAATGATAAATGCGACAATAAATGAAATTGTCGTTGTTAACGCTTCAGGTAAATTAACTGCTTCAAATAATGGATGCAATAATTTACTGAAGGTCGGTTCACCTAACCAACCTAATCCTAAAGATGTCACTGTAATACCCAATTGACATGCTGATAAGTAGTAGTCCAAGTTTTTAATCATTTTTTTCACTATACGTGCATTACCATTGCCTTCTGCTACGAGTTGTTCAATTTTTGTCGCGCGGACTTTCACTAATGAAAATTCCGATCCTACGAATACCGTTGTTAATGCTATTAAAAAAACAAATAATGCTAAATTTATTATGGTCACAGTTTCCAATTAGTTCCCTATTTCTAGGGATTCACCTCCAAATATCGTGTCACAATAGATGACCGTACATAAGATTCATTGCTATGTTGCATTTTCATGTTATATACTAAATCCTTCCCATTGGTGACACCTCCCGAAAAATACGCATTTCTTCTATTTTATCACAATCTTAAGTCATCATGTAAATTGTACGTATGAAATTTTATTTCTCTAACTTAACATTTAAACGCAAATTTTCAGTTGCGTCAACTTTTTGATTCAATTTACACTTTACATAATACATTTTAAAATGAGTTAAATTCCAGTTTGTTATTAAGAAAATTTGTGTATTGCGCCTGCTTTTATAGTAGTTTGAACTGTAATTTCATCATCTACAATAACGATGTCTGCGTCTTTCCCAACCTTCAAACTTCCTTTTTGCGATTCGATATTTAATGCAATTGCTTGATTTAAACTTGTTACACGCCATAAATTATTTAGTGTATCACCTGTGTATTGTATTAGATTTTTCAGCCCTTCATTCATTTTCAGTATGCTACCCGCAAGTGCGCCAGATGCTAACCGAGCTTCAGAACCTTTTACAATAACATTTTGGCCACCTAAATCATATTCACCATCTGGCATACCTTTCGCTCTCATTGCATCAGTAATTAAGAAAAAGCGTGTGTTTCCCTTTTGTTTATAAGCAATTTGTATCGCTGTAGGGTGTGAATGAATACCGTCCACGATAAGTTCAGTACTTAAGCTATCATTTGTCCACGCCGCACCAAAAACGCCTGGTTCTCTATGCTCGAATGGTGTTCCAACATTATATAAATGTGTCACATGTTTAGCCCCACGTGCTACCGCTTCATTTGTCTCATCAAAAGTTGCAACCGTATGCCCAATAGAGAAACGTATTTGATTATGTAACGCTTCTAATGTTTCATGAGCACCTTCAACCTCAGGTGCAAATGTAATCACTTTAATTTGGTTGTTCGCTGTTTTTTGAAATTGTTGTACTTTCTCTATAGACGGTCTTTGTACATAGGCTGGATTTTGCGCTCCTACTTTATGTTCAGAAATAAATGGTCCTTCCAAATGTATACCTACGATGTCAGCTGCTTTTAGAACGTCTTGTTGTTTCTGATATTCAATGATGTTTTCTAATGCTTTTGTAATATTATCATCCGACTGTGTCATTGTTGTTGCTAAGAAACTTGTCGTTCCTTCAGATAATAGTGATTCTGCTAAATGTTTCAACCCTTCATATGATGCATCCATTGCGTCTTCTCCATAACCACCATGCATATGGATATCTATAAAACCTGGTAAAACATGCTGACCTTGAGCATCATAAGTTGTTAACGCACCTTCATAATCCCCCTTGCCTATATCAGTAATTTTATCGTCCTTAACAATAATATATCCTCGCTCTATTAGTTCTGCTTCAGTATAAATTCTCCCATTTTCAATCACATATTCAGCCATTTTCTCTACCTTCTTTTCTTTGTTTTACGCTATGTGTCTATTTCAGCATTTCGTTTCCATTTTACCAAACTTAAGTCCTTTATTATATTCAAAAGTTTTTGAATTTCAGTATCACATATAAATAAAAACCAGCAGAAATACTCATTAACTTGTGAGCTTCTACTGGTTTTTCTATATTTATTCAATTTATAAAGCTTGATGCTTTAGTTAGCTATAACTTAAGAACTTTGTATTTCTTCTTCTGTCACTTTTGGTTTTAACAAACCATAAATGATTGCTCCTACGATAGATCCTATAATAATCGCAATGAGTGATTGTATCACGTGGCTGAAATCAGTACCTACTATAACAAAGATGCCGCCATGTGGTGCTTGAATTGAAGAACCTAGTCCTAACGCGATTGCACCTGCAACCCCTGAACCTACCATCATTGATGGAATGACTCTTAGTGGATCAGCTGCCGCAAATGGAATTGCACCTTCTGTAATGAAAGATAACCCCATTACATAGTTTGGTGCGATAGAGCCTTTTTGTTCTTTAGTGAATTTCTTGCGGAAAATTAACATCGCTGTTGCAATTGCGATTGGAGGTACCATACCACCAATCATCGTCGCTGTAATTGGTGCAACATTGCCTTCCGTTAACGCCGCAGTCGCAAATACGTATGCCGCTTTATTAAATGGTCCACCCATATCGATAGCCATCATTGCACCAATGACTAATCCTAAGAGCATAATATTCGTTCCTGATAAACCTTCTAAACCATTAAGTAGTAAATTATTCAACCACGACGCTGGAGGGTTTAATACATAAACCATTACTAAACCTGTGATTGTTACTGATAATACTGGGAAAATTAATGTAGGTTTCAAACCTTCTAATGATTGAGGTAAACCGCTTGAAAGTTTCTTAATACCTTGTGTTAAATAACCTGCTAAGAAACCTGCAAGAATACCTCCGATAAACCCTGCATCACCTGAAATGGCTAACATACCACCAACTAAACCAGCTGCAAAACCTGGTTTATCTGCAATACTACGCGCGATATAACCTGCGAGAATTGGGATAATTAACGCAAAGGCACTCTGATTACCAATATTCCATAATTGTTCAGCAAATGCATTATGCTCAGAACTATTTGGATCATACGAGTTTGGTCCAAATAAGTAGGCGATTGCCATTAAAATACCACCGGCAATAACAAGCGGTAACATATTGGAAACACCATTCATTAAGTGTTTATAAATTGTTTTACCAAAGCCTTGTTTTTCATTACTTCCAGACTGATTTGACGCTTTATGATTGCCTTTGGCTACAAATGGTTTACGAGAAGTGTCTTGTGCTATATTGATCAGTTCTTCAGGGCGTTTAATACCATCTGCAACTGGTACTTCCACAACATTTTTACCATCAAAACGGTCTGTTTCCACATTTACATCTGCTCGCAACAATAACACCAGTTGCGCGACGAATATCTTCATCAGTAATGTGATTTTTAATGCCGCCTGAACCATTCGTTTCAACTTTTATTTTTACGTTCATTTTTTCAGCTTGCTTTTTCAAAGCATCACGAGCCATGTAAGTATGTGCGATGCCTGTCGGACATGCTGTAACAGCTAAGATATAGGGGTCATCTGAATCTGTTGCTGTCGTTGTCGCGACTACTTCTGCTTCCTCTTCTTCAGTTGCTTCATCATCTGCTTTATCTATAATTTGAAGCACTTCTTGTGGAGAATTTGCATGAAGTAAATCTTCACGCACTTTTTCATCCATTAAAATACCTGATAGCTTAGCTAATGCATCTAAATGTGTTTGTGCTCCACCTTCTGGCGCCGCAATCATAAAGAATAAATGTGCAGGTTGCATATCCAAACTTTGATAATCAACACCTGTTTTGGATTTACCAAACGCAATCGCCGGTGTGTCTACTGCCGCTACTTTTGCATGAGGTATCGCGATGCCTTCACCAATACCTGTAGTACTTTGAGATTCACGGTTATGAATCGCTTCTTTAAAAGTTGTTACATCATTGAGTTTGCCAGCTTTATCAAGTCGCTTCACTAACTCATCAATAACACCGTTTTTCTCTGTTGAAGAAAGGTCCATTGCAATTGTATCTTTTGTTAATAACTCAGTTATTCTCATCTAATTCACTCCCACCTAATGTTGTAATCATCACTTGTGACTTAATATTTTCAATAGACGCTCTCGTTGCTAAGTCATCGTTAAATGCTGTTGCCGTCCCAGCCGATACAGCTTGTTTAAATGCTTCTTTAATAGATAAACCAGAATTCAGCCCCGCAACCATCCCCGCTACAGTACTATCACCTGATCCCACTGTATTTACTACTTGTCCATTTGGTACAAGTGCTTTATAACTTTGTTGCTCATCTACATATACAGCTCCATCTCCACCAAGAGAGATAATGACTGAAGTGGCACCCATTTTCAAAATTTCACGCCCATAGCTCATTACCTCTTTATCTGAAGTGATGGTCGTATCGAACATCACTTCTAATTCATCTTTATTTGGTTTGATAAATAATGGGTGATATTTTAAAACGGATTCAACGAGTTCTTTTTCAGCATCAACGACTAGTTTTGCGCCTGTATCTTGCGTAATTTCCGCAATTTGTTCGTATGCGTTAGCAGGTACACTTTTAGGAATACTACCCGCAACAATAACTGTGTCGTGTTCTGAAGTATCTCTGATTTGTGTTAATAAGGATTCAAATTGCACCTTAGTGATATTAGGTCCTGGTGCATTAATTTCAATTTCATTACCTGTTTTCAATTTGACATTAATACGTGTATCTTCACCGACATGTACAAAATCTGTATCAATTTCTGCTTGTTTTAATGTTTCTTCAATAAATCTACCTGGAAATCCACCTGTAAAACCTAACGCTGTAGATTGGACACCTAATGTTTTCAAGACCCTTGAAACGTTTATACCCTTACCACCTGCAAATTTATTTGTTTCAGTTGCTCTGTTTAACCCATTAAGCTCAAATTCATTTGAAAACATAATGTAATCAATAGAAGGATTAAAAGTTACTGTATAAATCATAATGTTCCTCCAATAAAATTATATTTTTCAGCATAATATTGAAAAGTCACGCCTTGCATCGCTTTTGCAGAAGTGACTAAGGCCACATTCTCTAGTAAAGGCACATGTGCGAAATATACTTTTTCATATTTAGCATGGTCTACTAATACATAAACTTGCGTTCCTAATTCCATAGCATGATGCTTTATGATTGCTTCTTGTTCATCTGGTGTAGTCAGTCCATATTTCATGTCAATGCCGTTCATACCGAGAAACACTTTATCAAAACGATAACGATTCAGCGTCTTCAATGCACTCGCACCTACTGTCGCAAATGTTGTTGCTTTAACTTCTCCACCAAGAATGAGTGTTCTAATACCTCGTTTTAGTAATTCTTCTACGTGCGTTAAACCATTTGTTACTACAATAATGTCATTTGCATTAATATATGGGATCATTTCTAAAGTTGTTGAACCCGCATCTAAAAACACACAATCGTCATCATCTATTTGGCTCGTTGCTAATCTCCCAATTTCTTGTTTTTCTCTTAGATTGGTACTTCTTTTATCAGCCAAATTAGGTTCTAATAAAGATGATTGATTTAGCTTTGCGCCGCCATGTATTCTTTTTAACTTTCCCATTTGTTGCAATTTTGATAAATCGCGACGAACTGTTGAGGCACTACTACCTGTTCGATCAATCAGTTCTTGTAGTGTTAAAAAGTCTTTTTGTGACAATTCAGCCAATATTAACTCGTGGCGTTTTTCCGTGATCATCGCTTCACCTCATCTCAACACTATTATAATGTTTCCGTTTTCATTTTTCAATCATTATTTACCAAAAACAATCAAAAACAATCAAAAATATGACACATTCTTTTCAAAATCTCTTCATTTAGCTATCTGCTTTAAAAATAAAATCAGTTTTCATTTATTTCATAAAACAAAAAAACCATAAAGCAGGAAATAATCCGTTACTTTATGGTCATTAGCTTAATGATATTTAATTATGTTCATCATGCGTCACTTTTTTAACTTTTGCTCGTGTTGTTTTAATTAAATGCGCTACATTTATTTTAATTTGTGTACCACGTGCTCCACCACTGACATAGATAGCCTCCAACTCTTCAACTTGTGTATCAATAATTGTTAGGAATTGCCGTTTCATACCAATCGGGGAACAGCCGCCACGGACGTAGCCAGTCACTTTTTTTAAATCATCAAGTGGCATTAAATGTAATTTCTTTTCATTAACTGCTTGCGCCGCTAACTTCATATCAAGAGAGGCATTTACAGGAATAATAAATACAAAGTGCGCATGCTTAGCATTTTCTAACACGAGTGTTTTATACACTTGTGCTACATCTACACCGACTTTTTCAGCTACAGTCTTTCCATCCATATGACTTTCTGATACCTCGTAAGTATTGACGCAATACTCAATTTTCAATCGATCGAGCATACGCATTGCATTTGTTTTAACTTCCTTCATTACAACACCTCATATCATATGTTGGTAATAGTTCACTAAGTTATAACTGATATCAATCATACTTTTATCTAAAATCTAATATTTATTTATCTAAGTCTAAGTTTTTTATAAAACGAGTTAATTCTTCATGCATAGATTCATCTTTCAAAGCAAATTCAATCGTAGTTTTCACAAAACCTAATTTTTCACCTACATCAAATCGATCGCCTTCAAAGTCGTAAGCATAAACTTGATCGTGTTTATTTAATCTTTCAATTGCATCCGTAAGTTGAATTTCTCCACCTGCACCTTTGCTTTGAGTTTTTAAATAATCGAAAATATCAGCTGTAAGAACATAGCGACCCATAATTGCCAAATTAGACGGTGCAGTGCCTTGTTTTGGTTTTTCAACGAATTGATTCACTTCATATTTTCTACCTAATTTTTCTAATGGATCGATGATACCATAGCGATGCGTTTGGTTTTTTTCTACTTCTTGTACTCCGATGACAGACTTTCCAGTTTCTTCATAAGCTTCTATCAATTGTTTAATCGCTGGATTATCAGATTCAACAATATCATCACCTAAAAGCACAGCAAATGGCTCATCACCTATAAATTGACGTGCGGAATAAATAGCATGACCTAAGCCTTTTTGCTCTTTTTGTCTTACATAAAATATATTGGCAAGTTCTGTAGAATATTTAACTTTTTCTAGTAAGTCCGTTTTTCCTTTGTCTTGTAAGATCATTTCTAATTCTTTTTGATTATCAAAATGGTCTTCAATTGCACGTTTATGTTTACCAGTAACTATAATGATATCTTCGATGCCTGCACGTGCTCGCTTCTTCGACTATGTATTGGATTGTAGGTTTGTCTAATATAGGCAACATTTCTTTTGGCATAGCCTTCGTAGCTGGTAAAAACCTTGTTCCTAAGCCAGCTGCAGGTATGATTGCTTTTTTATCTTTTTCAAAAATGCTCATCCTTTTCATTAAAATATTTTAACTCTGGTTTATATAGAACTCACTCATTTCAATTGATAATATTATCATAACATTGATACTTATTGCTTTATACTGATTTCATAACATAAAAAAGCCGCGCAACTTCAATTTAACATCAGTTTACGCGACTTTTATTCTACTTTTAATTTAACGATGGTTGACGGATTACGTCGCCCGCTTTGTTTACTACAACCTTATACTCTTTTCCTAACTTAGACTCATAAAAAGTATAAAACATACCTTCTTTAGACGTTTTAACTTTTTTGAGCACTGCATTCTCACCGAGCTCATCTTTAGCATACTTTTCAGCAATTACTTTGGATTCTTGAGGTGAAATACTAGGTGCATTAGAAGTTTGTTGGTCTTTCACACGATATGACTTATCAAAAATGTGCGCTTTATTATTTTTATCTACTGTAACCCTATAAAAAGTATTGGGTTGTTCTTTATTTTCAAAAGTAAAAATATAATAATAAGCCCCTTGGCATGTACGATCAATACCATAATCATTATATGCATTAGCAGCATTATTATCTTTATTCACAAGTGTTTGTGCTTCTTTTTGTGCATCGGAAAACTTTGGTAAATTAGCATTTCCAATTTCCTTGTTTTTTAGATTGTGTGTCGTTTTTTCAGCTATTGGTACATATGCTTCGGCATTATAAGGTTCTTCTTGTTCAACATCTCTCACTGTCTGCACTAATAGTATTATCACTGTTGTGATGGTCGTTACTTTTAGTTTCAGTTCGTTTATCATTGTCTGAACAACTAGAAATTGTTTCATGAACTTTTGCTAGTGCTTGCTGATTTGTAGCTATGAATAAAAGAAAACATAAACAACAAGCAAGAAGGAATGCCATGATTGATAAAATTAAATTTTTCAAGTTCATCCCCTTACTTACATTACTTTTTAATATTTCCTACATATTAGCATATTTTATTAACTCAAAACTTATATAGGCCACAATTTAAACCAATCGTAATCTCTGTAACATTAATATTACGCAATATGACTTTATTTAATCTTAATGTCATATTACGAGTGTTATATCGCACAAATTATATATATTAAAAAGAACGTACGTGTATAAGCCTACGTACGTTCTACTTTATTTATCATTTTTTAAGTTATGATCTTCTAAGGCTCGTTCTTATCATTTTTTCAACTAGAATAACAAACATACCAAGTATCATTACTACAACTGCCATATATAAAGGATATTCAAAGTTAACATCATATAACGTCCCGGCCACTAATGGTCCTATAAAATTCCCCATACTCGTAAAGGTGGAATTTAAACCGCCCGCAAAACCTTGTCGATCCCCTGCAATGTTAGAAAAATAATTCGTGATTGCAGGTCTAATCATATCAAAACCAATAAACACAATGAAGCTGATTAACATGATAGACCAATAACTATCCACAAATGTCAAAGCGAGTAATACAATTGCTGAATATATCAACGAATAATTGATAAATGTGAGTTCTTTAAAATGTTTCATGAATTTATCAAAGAAGAAGACTTGGAATACAGCACCTAGTATACCTCCACCAGTAATTGCAAATGAAATATCTAAAGGTGAATAATGTGCTTTATCTGCTGTATATAGCGGGAACAATGTTTCAAATGCTGATAAGCCAAAAGCAAGCACAAGGGTTAAGGTAATTGGTGTAAGAAAGACTTTCCAATCAATTTTAGTAAGTAATTCAGGTTGATACACTGTAAAACCATCTTGTGTTTCGTTTTTAGGATTTTTAAGCAAGATAATAGAAAGTACTAATGCTAAACAGCCACTGAAGCCTGCTACATAAAATGGTAGCCTATGAGAAAATTCAGCAAGAAATCCTCCTAGACCCGGTCCTAAAATAAAGCCTGAATTAATAATTGCTGACATATAACCAAAATTCTTAGCTTTATCTTTACCTATTGAAATATCTGCAATCATCCCAGTAACACCAGGCATAACCATACCAACACTGAACCCACCAAGAATTCTGGACACAATTAAGAGTGAGAAAGTATGACTAGCGGCAAACAAGAATTCTGATATAGCAAAGAGCCCTAACCCAATACAAATAATTAATTTTTTACCTAATTTATCTGCTAACGTCCCACCAAATGGCGAGATAACCATTTGGGCCAATGCAAAGACGGCAACAAGAACCCCTAAATCGCTACCTTTTAATCCTAAATCTTTCAAATAGACAGGAAGAACTGGAACAACTAAACCAATACCTAAAAAGACCAAGAAAATATTAAAATATAAAATTACAAATTGCTTATTCACGTTTCTCACTCCATTCGTTTATACCATTCATATCATGATATGTTCTTTTAATATATATATAATATTAGAGTATTTTATAACATTAATACATCAAAAGACAATAGAAAATTTTGTTCATCTAAACACTTTTATATAAACTATAAAAAAGAACTTGTATACTATAGTTGTAATCAATTTTAAGAATGGAGGTTTCACATGGTATATCAAGTTGACGGAAAGACAATTGTGCTTGTTTTAGAGCGAGGCGAAGACATTGTAGAATCAGTGACAGATATAGCTAAAGAGCAAGGCGGTAAATTCGGTACAGTAAGTGGCATCGGTGCTTGTGACGATGTAGAACTTAATTTTTATAACATAGACACGAAAACTTATGAGAAAAAATCCTTTAAAGAACCATTAGAATTAATTAGTCTTTTAGGTAATATTTCTCACATCGATGACAAACCATTTGCGCATTTACATGCAACCTTTGGGACTAATACTTACGCAACACTTAGCGGTCATTTAACGAAAGCGGTCGTTTCAGCTACAGCCGAAATTGTAATCACTATGACCGACTTAGATATTAACCGTAAACATGATGAAGCAATTGGCCTTAATTTATTAAATTTATAACTGTATACTGACCAGTGGATAGCACGCAGACCCGTTGCACTATCCACTCATTAAAGACTGATGAAAAGTTTCCACATATACGTGATTCATCAGTCTTTACTTCTTTCCTAGCTTAAATTATTTAACCTTTCATTTAATCATTCTTTTAAAATATGTAACAGCTACAATCATTCTCTATTTTATTCAACTGTAAATCATTTAGTTATTAACAATTCATCATTATCATTGATATTTACATTTAAAAAATGTATTATATAATCTCATATTCAAAAATACGAGTTAATTTTCCCCTTAGCTTTTTAATATTAAAAGTTGGGATTTTTATCGGCATTTTTTATTTTTCAATAAAATTACTATCCTTAGTAATTTTCACAATATATTTAAATGCTTTATTCAGAAAGAAAGTAGGTGTATTTATGAAGGCTCGTTATATCGCTAGAACGGTATTTCTAATATTAATGATCATTTCTATTTTCTTTAATGAGTATTATCAATTTATGACTTTAAATTTATTTCTAGCATATGTGCCATTTGAACTATGCTTACTCTTAAATCTATTTAAACCTGTACATAAATACGAATGGCCACTATTTATTATTTTTGCCCTTATTTTCTTATTTATGGTACCTAACACACTTTATATGGTTACAGATTTAATTCACTTAAATCAATTTACATTCAATTTCTATCAAGGTTTAATATTAGTAGAATGGGCATATTTCACTTTTCTAGTATCGGCAGTGTTACTTGCACTGTATCTATTAATTTTAATGTTTTTAGAAATGGAAAAATTCACGCCTCACCTCTGGTTAAATAGAACAATAATCATTGCAATGATGTTTTTAAACGGTTTAGGCATTTATATTGGACGTTTCTTGCGTTTACATTCAGTCTATCTTATTAATGAACCGCTTCGCATTATCAATGAAGTATGGTCAAATTTAAATCTTGAAGCAATAGGCTTTGTGCTGTTGCTTGTAGTATTACAAGGCTTACTAATTTTATTTGCGAAAGGAGTACGAAGTGCAAGATGACATTTAACATTATAATTTTGCTTATTGTGCTTATCGTATTCCAATTAATTATTGGGCATCTATTGCATGATATAGGATTTTCATATACACGCAGTATCATACTCATGTGTCTGCCTTTAGGTATTGGATTATTTTATCTACAATTATTTTATTATGAACGCCACTTTCCTAATTGGAACGTACCTAAAAAAATAAGATTAAGGCTAAAATACATGTATATACTAACGTTCTTTGAATATGTTGCTTTATACATCTGTATTTTTAGATTGTAATTAATTTGAATTTTGATTATAAATATAAGTAAACCTAGAATATAACTTTAAGTTGAATAAAGGGCTGTTAAGTTTCCATAACGGAAACTTAACAGCCCTCTTTTTGTATTGAAATAAAATGGAACATTAATACATAAATCAAAAGTTGTAATTTGACCTTAACTACTCGACCACAAGTCTGCCTAGAAAAAGAATACAAGAGCGAAATCGCTGAAGCTCTTGCATAAACGTATTTTCAATTGAGTCAGCCACTGCCAATTTAATAATTGAGACTGAAACATATATTTTGTCTCAGCCTCATAATTCTAATCATCTTTCCTAGTTTATTCCAATATTGTTTATTGTTTGAGTGATTGTTTTACTTCTGTAACTGCGTTTGCAGAAACTTGTAATTGTGCTTGTTCATCTTCAGATAATTGTAATTCTACGATACGCTCTATACCTTTAGATCCTAAAATCGTTGGTACACCTAAACATATATCAGAGAAACTGTATTCTCCCTCTAATAGTGCAATACTTGGTAATAAACGTTTCTGATCTTTTAAAATTGCTTCAACCATACTATAGACTGCGGATGCAGGTGCATAATACGCTGAACCATTTCCAAGTAATTCTACGATTTCTGCGCCACCTTTTCGCGTACGTTCTACAATTTGTGTAATTTGCGAATCGTTCAAAAGTTTCTTCAGAGGCACGCCGTTTACATTTGTTGATGCTATTAAAGGTAACATCGTATCTCCATGGCCACCCAATACCAATCCTCTGATATCTTTAACCGATACATTGAGTGCTTCTGCAATAAATGTTTGGTATCTAGCTGTATCTAAGACCCCCGACTGTCCGATTACACGTTCCTTTGGAAATCCAGAGGCTTGTAATACAGAATAAGTCATGGCATCTACAGGATTTGTAAGCACGATTATTTTACATTCAGGTGAATGTTTTACAATTTCTTTTGTTACATCATGCATCACAGCTTCGTTGATTTGAACTAAGTCATCACGACTCATACCAGGTTTGCGTGCCACACCGGCAGTGATGACAACTACATCAGAGTTGGCTGAATCAGCATAATCAATAGATCCTGTTACACTAACGTCGAAACCGTATATCGGACTACTTTCCAATATATCTAGTGCTTTTCCTTTCACAAGGCCTTCACTCTCCGGACGGTCTATGAGTACGACATCTGCGAGTTCTTGTTGGGCCACAATAAAAGCTAATGTTGCGCCAGTATTTCCAAGCACCTATAATCGAAACTTTTTGCTTTGTCATAATGCAATCCCCCTATATCGTCAATACATATTGTATGTTTATTATAACATCCAAATTATGTATCGCGCTATTTAAATCATAAGAACCTTAAATTTAATTTAGGGGTAATATCAATCTTATTTTTGCTTTCTTTGTCGTTTGAACCATTTCCAAATAACAAAAATAATTAAAATAGCTAAAATAATATAAATAATACGAGAATATATATCCATATAATAAACAATTGTGTGCCAATTACCACCTACAGCTTGGCCTAAATAAATTAATACTGCGTTCCAAATAATAGTACCTACCGTAGTAAATAGTATGAATAAGGGGATATTCATACGCGTTAAACCAGCAGGTATTGAAATTAAACTTCTCAATAAAGGAATAAAGCGACAGAAAAAGACTGTCCAATAACCATATTTTTCAAACCATTGAATTGTCTTATCTAAATCTTTCGTCTTTAAACGCAAAATCTTTCCATATTTATCTACAATACGGTACAAATTACGTTCACCAATCCAAGCGCCTATACCATATAACACAATTGCTCCGACTACAGAACCAATTGTCGAGGTAATTAAAACGCCAGTATAGCCTAAGCCAGATTGGGTAGTCATAAAACCACCGAATGTTAAAATGATTTCAGATGGAATTGGTGGAAATATATTTTCTAAAAAGATAAGTAGGCCTATGCCCCAATATCCATATTGCTCCATAAATTGTGTAATCCACTGTTCCATTTACTTCCTCCTATTTTGTTCGATAATACATGATATTTATTACTTTGGACGTTCATAAATTAAAATAAATTATTTGCCGCTGCATATAAATAAAGTGATGCTGACGAATAATGCCATAGATAAAACCGTTAATATTAATGATAATAATGCAGTACGCTTGTAATGTTTTATAAATGCTACAAATAATATACCCGCGTTATAAAAGAAAAACAGCCCAAATAGCGTCATCATTAAAGTTATATCAGGGAATGCTAAATTTAAAATTGCGATGACAAGTGCAAATCCTAAAAACGGGAAATTAATAAAATTACGTTGAAATTTAAGTTGATTTCTTTGATGTTGTTCGTTCTGTGTATTCATGAGTTTCGCTCCTTCAACATGTACTTTAAGGGATATCGTGGCCTAGGGAAGCTGTATAAATATCAAACCATTCTTGATCTGTAATTGTTACTTCTAAACCTTCGATTGCTTCGTCAATACGTTCTATTTTATGAGTACCTAATACAGGCATGATTGTTGTCTGGGTGTTTATTTAACCATGCCATGACAATGCCATTCACACTAGAATGATATTTTTGTGCCAAGGGTGAAATTACGGCCATAATTCGAACAGATTTTTCATCTTCTAAATCGAACAATTTACCGCCTGCCATAGGACTCCATGACATCATTTTAACATTATCTTTATACATATGATTCATCAAACCATTTTCAAGTACATCTATAGTATATGGCGAAATTTCTAATTGGTTTAATGTAATATGCAACTTATCAGAAACAAGATGTTTGCTCAATAAATCATATTCTGATTTATTAAAATTAGAAACACCAAATGATTTCACTTTCCCTTCATTAACCAACGCAGTGATTGCTTCAGTCACTTCTTGAGGATCCATTAATGGTGACGGTCTGTGAATAAGTAGTGAATCCAGATGATCTACTTGCAACTCTTGCAGAGAACGATCTACAGACGTTCGAATATGATGCTTACTATGATCATAACGGTGACCGTTTGCTCCATGTATACGTTCTGAAGGCAACACAATGCCACATTTAGTAACAATCTCCATTTGTTCACGTAATTGAGGAGATAATTTCAGTGCCTCTCCAAATATGCCTTCACATGAGTATCCACCATATATATCAGCATGATCCATAGTAGTAATACCACGTTCTACTAATTCATTGAGATAACGATTTAATTGTTGTGGCGTCCACTGCCAATCTTTTGCTCTCCAGAAACCTTGTATTACCTTTGAAAATGAAACATGTTGATTAATCTTTACTTTATCCATATTACCAACACCCCTTTTAGTATTTAAAAAATTAAGTGAATTGTAGCATGTCTAATTGGTTGCGTATGCGATTAACATCTATTTGTTCGCCAATAAGCACAATGGTTAAAGGCATGGATGCATCGATAACTTGATAGTCTGGCAAACCAAACGCATATTGAAATTCATATGTATCATTTGGCATATCACGAAACTTAACGTATCCCTTTAATCTTAAAACATTATCTGGCAACCGTAAAATAAATTGATAGAATAGTTGCCTATCTATTGGTCCAGTAAACTGATATTGCATACTATTAATCCCATGATGATGTGTATGTTGTTTCATATTTTGTCCTTCATTTTTTGTAACTGAAATTAATTGTTCCATATCTAAATTTGCATAACTCGTATAGAAGATCGGCGCATATGGATTAATTTCAAAAGTTTCATTTATACGTTCCCGCTCTACTTCATCAATCAAATCCATTTTATTGACTACAACTGTATGGCTCGCAGATAATTGTTCTTCCATCAATTGTGTTGTACTATGACTATATTGGGCTCTGGTCAAAAATCTTGGAGCGTCAACTAAGCCAATAACGACTGGTGGATTAACGTTTGCAATGATTTCAGGATCTTGACATGCCGCAATAATTTCGATTGGATGTGCTATACCTGTCGCTTCAATAATAATGTGGTGCATTGCACTTTTGTTTAGAAAATGTTTTAATTGTTTTATTAAATCTTGTTGCAAGTCACAACATACGCAACCATTTAATATTGACGCAACCTCAATATCATCGCCGATTGCACGGCTATCTACATCTAAATTGCCGTATTCATTTACGATGATACTCGGGTTTTCATCATTACTTAGTAAATATTTTACATAATTACTGAGAAAAGTAGTTTTTCCACTACCTAAAAAACCTGTTATGATTGTAATTGACGTTTTTGGATTTTTAATTTTTTTCATATAACCACTCATTTCTTAATACAAATGTCTGCATAAAAGTACAATTATTCGTATAATTAAACTTTTACTTGATAAAACTTTAGATTTCTTCTAAACTTTATACGTACACTACATTTTAGCATGGCACAGTGCAAAAGTGTTTTGAGGAAGTGTCACACACACATCATAAGACGGATTCAGGTCCGATACAGAAGAAAACGGATAGAATGTCTGGAGGAGAACTTTATGTCTGAACCACTTAATTTAAAAGAACAACTTTGTTTCAGTTTGTATAATGCTCAAAGACAAGTAAATCGCTATTACTCAAATAATGTCTTTAAGAAATACAAACTGACTTATCCACAGTTTTTAGTTTTAACAATCTTATGGGCTGATTCACCTGTCAATGTTAAGAAAGTCGTTACTGAATTGGCACTTGATACTGGTACTGTATCTCCATTACTTAAAAGAATGGAACAAGTTGACCTAATCAAACGCGAGCGTTCTGAAATCGATCAACGTGAAGTATTCATTCATTTAACTGATAAGAGCGAAGCAATTCGCCCTGAATTAGATACAGCTTGTCAAGATGTTGCAGTAGCATCTTCATTAAGCTCAGATGAATCTAAAGAACTAAATCGATTACTTTCAAAAGTAATCACTGCCTTCACAGAAGAAAAAGCAAAATAATTTTTCAATGGCAATGGTAAATATTAGATAGTTCTTCTATCAAAATTTATTCATTAAATATACTTGATTTATGATGAGAGCTCAAACACATTTGTGTTTGAGCTCCATTTTTTTTACTTATAAGCAAAATAATGTAACTTTTCGTTTATGAAACATTCATCTCAACCATTTGATATAAATAGCCTCTTGCTTTAATTAGAGATGGATAACTACCAGTTTCTACGATTTCCCCTTCACTCATAACTACAATTTTATCAAAATACGGTAGCAACCTTAAATCATGAGTTGCAACAACTAAGGTTTGAGCTTTGGCATGAATGCTATCCATTACGCTATCTGTATGATATATGTCGAGTGCTGTAGTAGGTTCATCCATAATCCAAATTGGTGCATCTCTTAATAATAATCTTGCAATTCCAAGTCTTTGTATTTCACCACCTGATAATGTATTACCAGATATGGTAATGTCTCTATCTAAATCGATATGACCCAAACCTAAATCAACTAAAATGTTGCGTAGCTCAGCATCATCTTTTTCAGTAAACAAGTTCTCTCTCACTGTGCCATCAAATAACTGTTGTGTTTGTAATAGGGCATTGATTTGACTATATTTTTCTTCATCTACGATATTTGTAATATCTTGATGATTTAATAATATCTCCCCTTTATCACTTTGATACAAACCTAACATGAGTTGCAATAACGAACTTTTACCGGATCCTGAAGGCCCAATAATAGCAACATGTTCGCCTTTATCAATGGATAATTGGATATCTTGTAATACATAACTTGCTTGGTTCCAATATTTGAAGTTGAGGTCTCGAACCTCGTACAACGGCTCGGTAGGTAAAACTTCTAAATGCATTGCTTCCTCGCCCTCGCTTCATAGGATGAGCAATCACTTCATTAATATCATGGAAAGCTTCGTCAGTATCCGCTTTAAAGTAAGCTACATTGCTCATAGGTATGGCCTGTTCAAAAAGTGTCAACATCATTAATACAATACTTGTTAAATAAACAACGTCTAATTCTTGATTTTGTACTTGAACCACACCTAAATACAGTGTGAAAAATAATGCAATCATCGAAACAATATTTAGACTATATTCGTATAACGATAAAAATCGTTGCTCTTTTGCTTGAGCCGCTTCATAGTCATTCAATTGATTAAGCACTTGTTTTTTGTAAAATTCTGTTCGACCAAAACGATCCAACTCTTCATAACCTTCTTTATAATCATAAAATCGGTTTAAAAAATCACCTTGAACGTCGTTAACTTGTCTTTTCAATATACGTGCACGCTTAGCACTTAACCATGGTATTACTACTAAGGTAGCAATCATACTAATACATATGATAATTGCATGTACATATGAGAAGTAAATCATTACGATTGTAGAAATGATTGCTGTAACGCCGATTACTACAGGTGGATAATAAACACGCAAGTATATATTTTGCAGTGCTTCAACTCTGCCAATCATTCGTGCGATTAAATCACTGGAATTAAATTTTCGATATACGTCGGGAACCACCGGAATTAAATGTTTAAAAAATTGAACCCTAACGTTTCTAAGCATTGTAAAAGTCGCTCTATGTGATAGCAATCTTTCAATATATCTGGCAATTGCTCTTATAAATCCAAATAATTTTACTGAAGCTATCAGAACCATTAATGCAAATAACGGAGCACCCAAGCGCACTTTGCGTTACCATATAACCACTTAAAAAGAACATGCTAAGTGCTACTAAACTTCCTAGAACACCCACAATAATCGAAAGTATCAAATCTCTATCTATTTTAAATTGAATATGTGGCTTCATGTTACGTCACCACCTTTATCATTGTTTCTTCTCTCTCGTGTATCTATCGATGTCAAATAGCCATTTTCAATATATATACGTCTATCAGCATTTTTAATAGTATTTTCTCTATGTGCAATCGTAATTACAGTTGTATCTACAAATTGTTGTGCAATTATATCTTGTATAATATTTTCTGTTTTCACATCTAAGCCAGTAGCAGGCTCATCAAAGATAAGTACGTCTGGTTGAATCATTAGTACTCGAGATAGTTCTACACGCCTCATTTGACCGCCTGAGAGCATCTCACCGCCCTCTCCAATCCATGTATCTAATCCATCCTTTAAAGATAGTACTTTTTCTTTTAAATCAACATCTTCTAATACTTTTAATATTTTGTTTTCATCTATAGATTGAAACATAGTAATATTATCGCGTATAGAAGCATTAAAGATATAGGGCATTTGACTTAAAAAGCCTAATTTCAAGTTAGCATTTTGATAAGTCACTTCACCTGACTGAGCATCGAAACGTTGTACAATAACCTGTGCTAGTGTAGATTTACCGGCACCACTTTTCCCGACGAGCGCAATTTGCTCTCCTCTAGAAATATTCAAATTAATATTATTTAAAGCATTTTGTTGTGCATCATCGTATTTAAAGCTAACATTCGCCAATTTAATTAATGCAGATTGTTGTGCATTAACACGTACTTCAGGTTTCAATGCTTTTTCTTGTTTATCTAATAATTCGAAAACCACATCGCTCGATCCTTCACTTTGCTTTCCAGTGTGGAACGATTGTCCCAAATCTTTAATAGCATTATAAAATTCAGGCGCTAATATGATTGCAATGGCAACTGTTTTAAAATCAATACTATTGAATAAAATCAATCCTAACCCAGCTTCTAAAGCTACAAGACCAATCCCAAGCATACTGATAAATTCAAGCATGAGCCCGGATAGAAAAGCACTTTTTAAAATACGCATAGTTAAATCTCTGAATGTCGTACTTTCTTCATATAATTCTTGTTCTGTCTGAGCTGTTCTATTAAAAAGTTTTAAAGTGATAAGTCCTTTAACTTTGTTTAAAAATTGCTGACTGAATTGGTTTAAATAGGTCATTTTATCTTTAGATTCATCACGTGTTTTTAATCCAAAAATAATATAAAAAAGAGGAATAAATGGTGCAGTGACTATCATAATTAAAGCCGTATTTAAATGAATAAAACACATAGCAACAATGATAAACAATGGAATCATCATTGATTTAAATACTTGTGGGAAATAACTATTAAAAAATGGAACAATTCCATCAATACTTTCAGTCAAGGTATTCATTTGAACCCCAATTGGCTCTTTTGACTGTTTTAAAATAAGTTGGCGTCGCAAATCATATTTCACTTTTGTAGACATGCGATTACCTATCATTTGATTTATTGTATTAAATGTTGCACGTGCGATTAAAATAAATAATGTAAACAGTAATAGTATTAACAAATTTTGGTTCGTTTCTAATAACATTGCATTTAAAATTTCTGCAATAGAAATATTCTGAACGACCACGGTAATAGCTAATAATGTACTGATTACAAACATGAACATTGGGTATATTTTATATTTAAATGCTAAATTTGTTAATCTTTTCACAATTATCACCTGCCACATATTATAAACTGATTCATTGAAAATTAAATGAATTCGCTCATTATTATTAGTACTTTTTTATGTTAATTTCATATTTCAGACATAATTAGAAATTTCTCTTTTTCAATGCTTGAATTCCTTTTATTATATTAATCTCAGTCTTTAGTCTAAAATTACATTTATATGTGGCGCGTTACATTTTTATTGTGCTATCATTATAAAATGAAAATCTATGAAATTTAATTAGTAATATGAAAGTAGGTAAATTATGTTAATACTTGAATTGATTAAAGGACTTATTCTAGGTATTGTTGAGGGGTTAACAGAGTTTGCACCTGTTTCTTCAACAGGTCACATGATCCTTATCGATGACATGTGGTTAAAATCAAGTGAATTTTTAGGATCAGAATCAGCTTTTACCTTTAAAATTGTAATACAACTTGGTTCTGTTTTTGCGGGTGCATGGGTATTCCGTGAACGTTATTTCGAAATGCTTCATATTGGTAAGTACAGAGCATCTTCTATCGATGGCGTTGGTCAAAAACCGAATCGCTTAAACTTACTACATATTATTGTCGGTATGATTCCTGCAGGTATCCTTGGGTTATTATTTGATGACGTTATTCAAAAATACTTATTCAGTGTACCAACTGTAATGATTGGATTGTTTATTGGCGCTATTTATATGATCATAGCCGATATTTATAGTAAAAAAGTTACAAACCCACAATCAGTTGACCAAATCAATTATGTTCAAGCATTTATAATTGGACTATCACAAGCAGTTGCAATGTGGCCTGGTTTCAGTAGATCTGGTTCTACAATATCTACGGGTGTATTAATGAAGATGGATCACAAATCAGCATCAGACTTCACTTTCATTATGGCTGTTCCTGTAATGCTAGCGACTAGTGGTTTATCACTTGTTAAAAACTTTGAATATATTCATTTAGACCATATTGGTTTTTATGCATTAGGCTTTATTGCTCGCCTTCGTTGTAGGTTTAATTGCAATTAAGACATTCTTGTACTTAATTAGTAAAGTTAAATTAATTCCTTTTGCTATATATAGAATTGTTTTAGTTATTATTATCGCTATCCTTTATTTCGGTTTCGGTATTGGACAAGGTATTACAGGCGAATAATATTTCAATGGACTCTATGTGCTTATGCATCAATATAACTCAATGTTTTGAAACAGTGAAACAGAAATCTAATTTTTCTAATAAAGTTTCGTTGTATAAACTCAGATTAATAAAGCTGACTAGCAAAAGAATGCAAGTGCTTTTTTAGTTCAGTTAGCTACTACCAAAATAATAATCGAGGCTAAGACACAAATTTGTCTTAGCCTCTTCTGTTTATTATCGCTATCATAAATGACGTATATCTTTCTGTACAGACTGTATTTAGCGTTTATTTTCGTGTATTATAGGGTAATGTGTAGATAGTATAAAAGTAAATGGAGGCAACGAGTATGGACAAAAAGCAATTAATCAAAACAATCATCACAGTAGCACCTGTGTTTTTAGTACCGCTAATCGTTGAACGCAAACGTATTAAGGATCATCCTGATGTGAAAAAAGCAAGTGACGCAACAGTTAGTGCTTCTAAAACAGTTGCAGATAAATCTGTACGCGTTAAAGATAACGTTGTAGAAAAATCTTCTCACGCAAAAGACTACGTTGCAGATAAAAAACATGACATGGATCAAAAACGTGAACTTAAACGTATCGCGAAAGAACATGATCCAGCCTATATTGAGAAAAAAGGCGAAAAATTAGAAAAAGAAAATCGCAAAGAAGCAGATAAAATGAACAAACTTCTGCAAAAAAATATAGACAAACGTCATAAAGAAGAAGAAAAAGCACGTCAAGATAATAAGAAACAACGTATCAAAGACATGAAAAAATCAAATAAACACATGGAAAAAGTTGGATTAACTCCAGGTAAACTTGATGATGAAACAGAGAAAAAAGGCGAAAAACTAGAAAAAGAAAATCGCAAAGAAGTAAGCAAGCTTGATAAATTACTGCAAAAGAATATAGACAAACGTCATAAAGAAGAAGAAAAAGTGCAAGAGAAAAACAAAAAAGCACGCTTATCTGAATTCAAAAAATATAAAGACTACGTGGCCAAAAGTGTTGTTAAACAAAACAAAGAAGAAAATGGTAAATAAGCCTAATGACACAAGTCATTATTGATGGAGATGCTTGTCCTGTAACCAATTCAGTAATTGAATTGACTGAAGGGACAGGCATTTTTGTTACCGTTGTTCGTAGCTTCAGTCACTTTTCTACAGTAGTACAACCAGACCACGTGAATATTATCTATGTAGACGATGGACCAGACGCTGTTGATTTTAGAATTGTAAAACTGGTACGCCCTAGTGACATTGTGATCACACAAGACTATGGCTTAGCCAGCTTACTTTTAAACAAGACGAAAATAGTTATGCATCATAAAGGTTACATCTACACGCAACAAAATATTGATACATTATTAGAGCAACGTCATGCGAGTGCTCAATTTAGACGAAGCGGCGGACGTACAAAAGGCCCCTCAGCTTTTACTGATCAAGATGTAGCTGAATTTGAAGCTATCTTTTCGTCTATCATAGCAAATCAGATGTCGAACAAGGAGGAATAAAAATGAAAAGTATTGCGGTGTATTGTGGTGCCAGTAAAGGAAACGATGAAACCTATATTACTGAAGCTTATCAGTTAGGTAAGTATATGGCTGAACAAGGTTATGAATTAATATTTGGTGCTGGTTCTGTAGGTATCATGGGCGCTATTCAAGACGGCGTATTAGATCATGGCGGTCGTGCTGTAGGCATCATGCCAAATATGTTAAATGAAAAAGAAATCACAAGTGGAAAATTAAGCGAGTTGATACTAGTAGATTCTATGCATGAAAGAAAAAATAAAATGGCTGAATTAGCTGATGCTTTTGTAATGGCTCCAGGTGGCGCAGGTTCATTAGAAGAATTTTTCGAAATGTATAGTTGGTCTCAAATCGGTATTCACGAGAAACCTATTGCCGTGTTCAATATCAATGGTTTTTTCGAGCCCTTACAAGCACTTTTAGATCACATGATTCAAGAAGGTTTCATAGATTCTAAATACAAAAACCTTGCTCCTTTGTGCAATACGAAAGAATCACTATTCGAAGCGATAAACAATTATAAACCACTTGGCATTAGAACTTATGATTAAATATATCGTATAAAAACATAACGTTGGGATATAAATCCTAAACTTCAATAAAAGGAGATAAGATTTCTCAAATCTTATCTCCTTTTATGTTATTATGCGCTTTCTAACAAAAAAGTTCGCACATTCATTTCACTACATCTTCCTATAGTAAAAGCGTTATTAATTGTTTTAGAATCATAGCCGCAACAATTAAAATGATAATAGCAGACGCTTTATTTAATATCAGAATGTATTTACCTGTTTTATCAACGTTACCTATCATTTTTCCAGAAATTGCTAAAAAGAAAAACCAAACCCATGATATAACTATAGTTGAAATAGTAAACACGACTTTATCCAAACCATCATAAATAGCCCCATTCGTTCCAATGACCCCAATCGTGTCCATAATTGCATGTGGGTTCAGTAACGATACAGAAATCGCAAAACCAACTTGCTTCTTCGCTGTCATTGGTCGATAACGCTTCACTTCATCTGGCCTTACTTTCCATAACGACCAAACCATATATAATAAAAAAACGAAACCTATACAATAAATAGTAACTTGCAATATGGGAAATGAGAGTAAAATAACCGATACACCCAACACTGCCAACACAATAAGAAATGTATCACACAGACCTGCTGTAATAATTACGGGTAACGACTTATATATACGCTTATGATTGGCACCTTGATTAAATACAAATACATTTTGCGCACCCAATGGTAAAATCAACCCCAGCGCTAGTAAAAAGCCGTGAGCTAATGGTTGAAACATGTTTATTCCTCATTTCTCAATTTTAAATTTACAAAATTAAACCAGACCAATTTCAAAATCTTTTTCCATTAAAAATATATGAATATAAGGTCTATAAGTACTATACTATAATAAATCCAAGGAAATCGGACCAACCAGAAGCTAATTAAAATACCAACCAGATTTTATATAGGAGCGTATATATGTTCAAACCCAAATACAAAAAAATCGTCGATGATATCATTTCAAAAATAAATAATGAGACATTTAAACGTGGTATGAAATTGCCATCGCAACGAGAAATGGCAAACTACTACGATGTAAACCGTTCAACTATTATACAAGCTTTAGATATTCTTCAAAGTTATGGTGTTATAGAAGGAAAAGAAAGAAGTGGACTTTATCTTTCAGACAACAAGTGGAACACTTACATAAATAACAATACAAATTGGCAAAAATATATTAGTAATAGTAGTTCAAAAAACAATCAATACTTTATACAAATGATTAACAAATTAGAGTTTGAATCTAATTTAACTCGCTTAAGCACTGGAGAACTTAGTCCAGATTTAATTCCAAATGAAAAATTCAAAGCAATTCTTTCTACAAGCGAAAAAGACTTACTTAATACAAACTATGAGCACCCACAAGGTAGTTTAAAATTAAGACAAGCGATATCAAACCATGTAAAAAAATCAGGCATAATATGTAATGAGGAGAATATTTGTATCACTTCCGGTGCTTTGCAAGGCCTGAAGTTAATTGCTGATGGCTTACTCGTCCCACAATCGAAAATCATTATAGAAACGCCATCATACATTAATTCTATACGTACTTGGCATAATATTAGAGCTGATATTAAACATATACCTATTTTTGAAATAAAAAGAAATATTAATAATATTTTTAATGCAACATCAGCATACAATAATAGTATTTTTTATTGTATTCCTACATTACATAATCCAACCACGCATTCATATACAATAGACGAAAAACAAAAATTAATCATTCAATGTAAAAAAGCTGGAATACCAATTGTAGAAGATGATGTATATGGCGATTTATATTTTGGTGATGAACGTCCACTTCCATTAAAGTCTTTTGAGGATAATGATAATATATTATATCTCAATAGTTTGTCGAAAACTGTGAGTCCTGGCCTGAGAATTGGTTGGATTATAGGAAAACCTTCAGTAGTACAACATTTAGCCGACTTAAAAATGCAAAATGATTATGGAGCAAGTTCACTTTCACAATTCGTTGCTACTGAATGGCTCAATACACCTTCTTATCATGAAAGACATTTAATCAAATTGAAGCACGCACTTTTAAAGAAAAGAGATGTGTTTTTACATTCATTGAACACGCACTTAATTGCTTTAGGCACTTGGAAAACACCAAAAGGTTCCTTTTATATATGGTTTAAATTAAATGTACCTATTGATATGAAAATATTGTTTGACGAAGCTATAAAACACAAAATTTTAATCAATCCCGGAGAAATATATGATACAAAATCCAAAGATTATATACGCTTTTCTTATTCATATATAGATGTTAACGATATAGATAAAGCATTAAAATCATTAAGTGAATTGATTCAATTTCAAACACCCACTGCTTTAAATTAAGTAATATTAAAAAAAGAAAATCTCATCACTAGGTTCAAAACTAATGATGAGATTTATTATTTTAAAAAAGTTGATGTATACCCTGAATTCATGTATATTCACAATTTTTCTCATTGAATCCACTAACATATTCAGATAAACTGCTTACTTCACATCGTATTAAACACCTTATCTTAAGCCTTCATCACCTAACATAGCTAAGTTTTTATAATATCTTACATGTCTATGAAGTGGATGATGTTTACTTAATTCTGGATGTTCAAAATAATCATAAATTTCCATCCCTATTTTTTCCATCACTTTGAGTGAAGGTTCATTACTTTCCGCAGTAAAAGCATATACCTCATTTAAACCTTGTTCCTTCGCATACTTCAATACCGCTTCTGCACCTTCAGTAGCTAAGCCATTGCCCCAAACTTCTGGAATGAGTCGCCAACCAATTTCATAAAATGGTAACTCTTCAAATGGAAATTCACTCTCTTCTGTCACATAATTCAAACCTATAAAACCTAACCACCCATTGGTTTCTTTAAGTTCTACAGCAAATAAACCAATGCCATCATCTAATATCATTTCATTCATTTTATTCATATCGTGTTCTGAACGTTGATAACTTAATAAACTCGGGAAATATCTACGAACTTGTTGATTCGCATTCATTTGTTGGAATGATAATAAGTCTTCCTCTTGCCAGTCTCGTAACCTTAAACGTTCAGTTTCAATATAAACTGTCATATGTTACACCTCTATACTGGAAATATAATTTTCTATACAAAAGTAACGCGTTATGAATCTTTTCATATCGCGCTACCATAATATTATTTATAATTTGATTATGCTCTTGTAATATAGCTAATTAATTCAAGATTAACAGCTACTTCTTTTAAGCGATTACGTTCACTTTTGGGTGCAGTAAATGTTGCATCAATAAAATCATTTTTATGGTTTAATTTATAAGTAGCAACAAACGTATCTGTATCAGATTCAAAGTTAGGTAAATGCGCAATCACGCGTTTGATTTCACCTGTTGAATCTTTTATTTCTCTACCTGTAATACTTTCTAATTCTCTACCTAATTCAGGTAAAGTAATTGAACGACCTTCTAATAAATTAAAATCTTGTTCATGCATAATGCTTACCCCTCTTTCTATATAGACGACTTATTAATCTACTTCATTCTTACATTTGTCCTATGAAGTGAATATTACTGAATAATAATCGACCTATATTCCAAAATTCATATTTTAAAAATTTATTTTGTATGTTTTATATTAATCTTTATTATGTTTAATGATACCCATTATACCAATTACTAAAACCATAATACAATGATTTCCTAGGAAATAAAGAAATATCATCTAAAATAGCATTAAATGTGATTTCTATATGTTATACAAATAATATTTTATTTTTCCGGAAATTCGTTCGTCAATTTTGTAACAAAGCCAATCATTTTTACTATAGATTACACATAAGAATAGTAATGAATAACGCCTTAAAATCGTATGCTTTATGTTTCAGACATTGATTTCTTTCTCTAAATTTTTCGACTGGTCTTGTAGTTTATCTTGTTCTTTTTCCAGTTTTTCTTTTTCTTTTTTCAAATCTTTATTCTTCTTCTCTAATTTATCAATATCTTTTTCTAAAGAAGCTTTTTCATCATCTTTCCCACAAGCGGTTAATGCAATCGTCGATGCTAATATGAGTGCTAAACACTTTTTCATATAAATACTCCTTTTTCATGCTATTATAATAAATTAATTTTATCATTTTTCTGTATTATCTTCATTATTTACCCTTAAATTTTTAGTCATTATGACTTTACTAACATGATAATCCATATTTAGATTTAATTGTTGCATCTGAATATTGTGGTTGGCCACTGTGCTTTCAATTTTTTGAGCGCCTTGTGCTCTTGCCCATGCTTCGACTTCATTTTTAAAACGCGTAGCAATCCCCTGTTTACGAAATGCTTCATTAACATGAAGCATTTCTATGATCACTTTATTATAATCATTTAAATAGCGTGCCCAAATAAAACCTATAAGTTGTTCTTTCTGTGTTTCAAGCCATACTATATCTGTATTATATTTCAATCCATGATTTATCATTTCTTCACGTAGTACAACAGATAAACGACTTTTCCGATAATCTTCATTTTGTTTTGCAAGCTCACTTTCATGTATGTCTGCGATTTTAGTAATATATTGTTTTTGTTTAAGTGTAAGTTTCTCCATATTTTCTCCTTTAAAAAGTAATGTTGATTTATAATGTTATATTCGTCATAATAATCCTTATCATTACATTCTATAAAAAGGACTGCGAAATTCAAATGAAATCTACTGACAAATTAATGCGAGAAAATAATGTAAAAGCTTTACGATTAAATAATACAGATAGAGATGCATTCGAAAATTACATGACATACGTCCGAGCGGATTTAAGTGTTAACCCTCACGATTCTGAAAAAATGTTAAATCGTATTTTAAATCAATTATTAGAAGCTGAAAAAGAAGGCATACTCGCCATGGATTTCTTTGAACATGATCCTAAGTCACATGCCAAAAAGGAACTCAAAAAATTACCAAACGAAACAGTTTTAAATATTTTCAAATACATTATTCAGCATATTTTCTTGTTATTTGGGATATTTTGTTTTCTTAAAGGATTTATTGGCTTTTTCATTGGTGCGAAACGATTATATTTATATTCATTTCCTCTTGTCGTGTTAGTGGGCATTTTTATCATTTTTCTATTTATATGGATGATATTCCGAACTGTGCAAATGCAATGTTTTACAAAGTCTCATTGGACATGGATATTAACGTATATCGTCATTTTATTACTATTATATGCAATATTTTATGTATTTTTCATTCCTCAATCATTTTTAGCATTTGGGCCTTATATATTAATTAGTAATTGGTCTTTTATTATAATCTCATTTGTCGTTATACCTATCGCTTTATTTATTGATCATCATTATACAAATAAAGATGCGAATACATCTTTATAATTTTGTTCTTTGAATAACAGCGGCTATTTCGTTATAATGCCTAGACTTTTAATAAAGTACTGTACTTACTACCACCTGATTTTCTACGTGCACCTAGCGTCCACCTTCAAAAGCGACATATTTTAAATAGAAAAGCACTAATCTATTATAAACTAATAGATTAGTGCTTTTCATTTGAGAATGAGATATTTATGTCCCAGTTCTCTTATTCATATTGTTACGTGATATGCGTTGCTATTAAGGCGCCATGCCTTCTTTTCTCTCCACAGCGATACTAATAAACAAGAATACCAGACCGATTGCAGTTAAGATTGGTGCAATTAAACTTAATGATGCTATCGGTAAATTCGTCACGACAACGCCACCAATAAAGGCACCTAGCGCATTACCTAAATTAAATGCAGATTGGTTTAATGTACTTGCAAGCGTAGGCGCATCTTTAGAAATAATCGTACTTTTAAATTGTAATGATGGACTCATACTAAAGCCGATTAAACCAAAGAAGAATATGCCTGCTACCATAAAGAAACCATTCATTTGTATAAAGTATAATAATAGGAAGTAAACGATAAAGATAGAAAAAATAATTTGTAATGCTTTATTTAAATTCCAATCCGCAAGTTTACCACCTACGACGTTACCTAATGTCACACCTACTCCAAAAATAATTAACAGATAAGAGATCAAGTTTTCTTGTACATTTGATACATCAGTCAATACTGTAGAAATATAAGTGAAGTATGCAAACACACTACTGAAACCAAATAATGTCACTGCTAATGTTAACCATAAACGTTTTTCTTTTAAAATTTGTAATTCTTTTTTCATTGATGATTTTATCGTGTCACGTTGCATAGGCACAAAAATAATAATACCTATAAGTGCTAATGTCCCTATAATAGAAATAATGATAAACGTCATCGGCCACCCAAAGTTTTGACCTATTAATGTCCCGAATGGTACACCTAAAATATTACTTAAACTTAATCCCATAAACATTAGTGCCATCGCACTTGCACGTTTCTCTGGCCGCACCATATTCGCGGCTAAAATAGAACCTATACCAAAGAATGAACCATGAGCCAACGATGTAATAATACGACTCGTCATCATAAAGCCATAACTCGTACTAAATGAAGCAGCAAAATTCCCTAATATAAAAATACCCATTAATGCGAGTAATAAATATTTTCTATTCCATTTAATCGTTAACATAACTATGATAGGCCCACCGATTGCAACACCTAATGCATAGCCAGTTATAAGTTGTCCTGCCTGACTTACAGTTACGTCAAAATCTCGTGCAATATTAGGTAATAACCCCATAATTACAAATTCTGTCATACCTATTGCAAACGCACCGATTGCAAGCATCCATATAGCAATTGGATATTTCATTTTGACTCCCTTCAAAACTCTTATTTTTTCACACATTTTGTGATTATACTAAAATTCAGTTGCCAAAAACAAGGGTATTGCTTGATTTCTTTCCATTTTTATAAATAATTCGCTTACATTTAATTTTAGCTGTATCCATTTAATAAATTGCATTACATCATCATACTACTAAGAACACAAAAAAAGTCAGCAATCATCAAATGAAAGTTAAAAGCGCTTAGAACACTTAATTACCCTTCTTATGACAATAGCTAACTCGCTAATTTTAATTAATTAGTAATGCGTCAATAAAGAACCACACGACCATGATAAACATGATAATCCCTTGCGCAACAGCACTCGCTAAAAATGCTACGATGGATCCAAAACTTGCTTTTAAAGCCTTTGAAAAGTTAGGTTCTTGTATCATTTCAACAACGAGTACCGCAATAAATGGAATAATAATAATTCCAAATGGTGGAAATACAAAGCAACCTACGATTACACCAATAAGTGCCGCATACTCGCTGAGCTTAGAACCACCAAATTTATTCACAAAATATTTATTCATGACGAAATCTGCTACCAGAATAAACACAGTGAATAAAATCATTGATACATAGAATATCCATGATAAATTACCATTATGAAATGCGAATTGATAAATTAAAAACCCTACCCATAATACAAGCACTGATGGAATAATAGGTTTAATTAAACCTACAAATGCTAAGACGAATGATGCGATAATTAATAGCCATAAAATTACTGTCATTTTTATCTACTCCATACTTTCTTCTGTGAATTTTTGATCTTTCGTAAAGTATATTAATATCATACCTAAAAAGATAGCTGTCGCCGATACAAAGAATACATTACCTAAACCTACCCAGTGACTCATAATTCCACCTAATAAGTTCCCACATAACTGACCTATCACCATCGCGTTAGCAAAAAGTGTAGATGCATATCCTGGAAAATCCGGTAAAATATCTTGGAAATAACTGATGCCTAAACCAAGTAATATTGCTAAGAAAATAGCTAAAAATACTTGTCCCACAAACATCATCACTAGACTTTCAAATACGCCAATACTAAAGTAAAATAGCCCACCAAATAGTCCACCTAACATCAGTAAAACACGTGTCGTGAGCTTAGCTGATAAAATACCTAACACGACCATAAATGGAACTTCTAAACCGGCACATAGACTGGCTAACCCGCCTACATATCCTTCAGCTTCATTCAAATATTTAGTGACAAACAACGGCATATTCAATGTATACATCCATTGGCCAATATGTAATAAAATAAAGGCTAAAAATGGAACTAATAATGCCTTGTCATGTAACATGTTAGGGGCTTTCGCCTCAACTTGATTCACATCAGTTGTTGTTTGTTTAGTTTTGATATCTTTAAAAAGAATACCTGTAACATCAGTGTAAATAAAATAATGGTAACAGTTCCAGTAAATAACCCTGCATAACCATTTACACCTAATAATAAAGCGCCGATTAACGGACCAAACAGGAATCCAAATGAAAACATGGAACGCAATACGGCATTCGCAAACTTCGCTCTATCTCTTGAAGCAGAAACATTGATAGACTCTCTAGCTGAAGCGTACATTTGAGGCATTGCGGGCGCGAAAAATCCTTGAAAAACAGCATACATAACAATAAATATCCATATTTCATGAATATAGAAGTAAATAGAAAAACTGACAGCACCCATTAACAGTGCTGTAATAATTATGACTTTCCTATTTATATTGTGTGTATCAGAAAAGCGTGCAACAATCGTGTTCATTATAAATTGACTGATTGTCGCTAATGCTAATAGCAGACCATATTGTGTAGAAGTCATACCCAAATCATTGGTCGCAAATAAAATAAGATAAGGTACAGTGATTGAGATTCCCATACCTAAAAGCATCATATTGACTACAAATAGTTTGTAATTCTTAATATGTAATAAAGCACTAAACATATAACAAACCTCTATTCTAATAAATTAGGTGTCAATTCTTGTATATTACTTAAATACGCAATGTATCAATGCTTATGTATTAGCTCTCATTGATGTTATTCAACATATTCCATCATTAAATTGATAAATGATTCTACTTGAGGCAATTGTAACATGCTAGAATCGTAACTTAAAAATGTAGAACGAATCAATGGTTTTTCATCTATATTTACACGTCTAAATTCAAACTGATCACGGTCTAGATGCTTCATCATGATTTCAGGTAAAATTGTTACACCGACACCATTCAACAACATTTCTTTACATGTAGCCACTTGATCAACAGTAATCATAGCATGATAATCTTGACCAATTTGACTCCCATACCATTCTTTAATTTGGTTAATATAAATGGGATCTGCTTGAAATTCAATAAATGGCATTTTATCAACATCCTCATATCGATTTTTAGGATTAATAAAATAATGCTCATCATTAAATAAGTGTGTGTTACTTAAGTTCATAATTTTATTCCCACGTATAATCATCACATGGTAATCTCTATGGTTTGCTTTAATTTGTTCACTCGAACCTACTTGAACTTGAATTTCTACATTAGGAAATTGGCGTGTAAATAAGTTTAATACTTGCGGTAATAAAGTTTGTCCTATTAATGAAGAACAACCGATTGAAATCGTACCATTGACTTCACCAATGTGCGCTTGCATTTTATCTAAAAACAAACGCTCTTTATTTAGCATATCTCTTGCATGCTCTATAATCATCGAACCTTCTGTTGTGGTAATCAATTGTTTCTTAGTACGTATAAAAACATTTACACCAAAAGCATTTTCAATTGATTTTAAACGTTGTGTTACTGCGGGTTGTGAAATATATAATATTTCTGCTGCTTTCCTTAGTGTTCTTGTTTCATCTAAAGTGGTTAACAAGCGATAATCGTCAATCTTCATATTATCCCCCTATATTTTAAAAAGCACTTTTAATCACTTCATTTATTGATTGTTATTCATTTTCTCAAAACATTTCATAGTATCATTTCAATCTTTAAATGATGTCTGTTCTTTATTCTTTATCATCTAGCAGTGTCACTATAACATGATTCACATCATACTCATACACCGATTCACCATGCATAGATCATCCAATTATATAAGTGCATATAAGCTTAATGTTCTGGCTCTGAGTCGCGATGCGTTGGATAATTTTGGTTGTAATTGTGACTTTGCTGATTGTGGTTTTCATTTTTAATATGCTTGTTTGGATGTTTATGATCGTGTGGCTTGTGTGGTTTATGTTTATATGGTTTATGTTTATGCTCATTATGTTTGGTTTTACCATGTAATGGGTGGTTGTGGTTTTTTGATTTTTGTTTAATCTTGTAATAACAATACATAATTTTATCTTTCATAGTTGAAAAATCAGCTTCAATTTTTATCATTAATTGATGCGCAATAATATAAGCTTCGTGATATTGTTTTTTAGTAATTTGTCCTTGGTCTAAAGCACGTTGTAAATCATCTTCATCTACAAGTTCATATTCCCCATTTGGCAATACAAGTACATCTAAACATAAATCTATTGTACGTGCATTTCCTTTTTGTGTAACATTCTTAATATTTATATCAAAGTAATATTCTAATGGGTTGCCCTTGTCATCTAGCATCACTGTAATGCTATATCGTTTTTTTTCGGGCAAGATTTGTAGCCATTGATAGTTATCATCCGCAACAATAATATTTTGACCCACCACTGTGACCTCTAATGGTTCTCGTACTTTTTTCATCGTCACCAAACCAATAATACCCTTGAACTTGTTGTTGTTTACTTTGACTTCTGTATACTCTTTGTCAATGATACGACGCCAGTGACGCTTATCAATATATTTTACTTTCACTGTCACCAACTCCTTGTCATTATTATATAAAACTGTTTACTTTATGTCATCTTATGGATTATACTGAACGTCTTCCAATTTTGTATCACGAATTTAATTATTATTATTGTACTATATTTCATAGTGTAAAAGCGAAATTGACAATTATAATAAAGTTTGATAGATTTTATCTATATTTTTCTGAAAATTCTATAAATAAAGGAGCTAGTAACATGGCAGTCATTCAAAGACCTTTTAGAGCCGATCATGTCGGTAGTTTATTAAGACCACAACGCCTAAAAGATGCACGTAAAGATTATCAAAATGAAGTCATCGATGCACAAGCATTACGAGATATCGAGGACGAAGAAATTGAGCACATCATAGAGAAACAACTAGAAGTAGGTTTACATAGCATCACTGATGGCGAATTCCGCAGAAGTCTGGTGGCATTTCGATTTCTTAGAAAATTTAGGTGGCGTCAAAGGCTATACATCTGATCGTGGTTTAGCATTTGAAGGTGTTGAGACAAGAAATCATAATGTTAAAGTTGAAAGTAAAGTCGCTTTTAACCCAAATCATCCACATTTTGAACACTTTAAATTTTTATATGACAAAGTTAACGGACGTGCAACAGCAAAAGTATCTATCCCAAGTCCAAACCAATTGTTCCATCCAAATATATTAAATGAAGACATTTATCCAGATATCGAAGCTTATGCACATGATGTGGCTCAGGCTTACCGTGAAAGTTTACTCAAATTTTATGAATTAGGCGCGCGTTACATTCAATTAGATGATGTTTATTGGGCTAACCTAACTTCTGGTTCTCAGAAAACACGTGGACGTGATCGTACTGAAGCAGACAAAGAAGCGAGCACGTCAACTTGCATATCGTGTTGTAAATGAAGCAGTCCAAGATTTACCAGAAGACCTACTTATTACTACACATATTTGTCGTGGTAATTATCAATCTACTTGGGCAATTTCAGGTGGTTACGAGCCAGTCGCACCTTATTTATTCAAAGAAAATTTAGGTGGTTTTTTCTTAGAATATGATGATGATCGTTCTGGTGATTTTGAGCCATTACGCTTCTTCCCTAAAGAAAATTCAGCAGCTGTATTAGGTCTTTTCACTTCAAAAACTGGTGACTTAGAAGATAAATCTGCCATCCTAGCACGTATTAAAGAAGCACAACAATATGTTGATTTAGATCAAATTTGTTTGAGTCCACAATGTGGCTTTGCTTCAACAGAAGAAGGCAATAAATTGACTGAAGATGAGCAATGGAACAAACTAGCTTACGTTGTAGAAATTGCAAATGAAGTCTTTGGAACAGCAAAATAAACTTACTTCACTAACCAGTACGAAGTATTAATATTAAAAATGAGAGGCCTATCAGATTCTAAAAATCTGATAGGCCTTTATTCATATACAGATGTTTTAAATTAGAAATTAACTAATTTCGAGCTATATCACTTTCGGATAAGGCATAACGTTCATGAACATCTTTTAAACTTGGAAATTGATTATTTAACCATTCTTTACTAAGTAGTTCAAAATGTTCAAATTCAAATGCAGGTTGGCACATGCAACCAACAAGTGCATAACCATTTTGACCTTCAATCGAAGACGCAAAAATCGTCCCTTTTGGAACCACGTATTGTAGAACATCACCTGTTTCAAGGTCTTTACCAATTGTCACACTTTGATAATGTCCATCCGGATCAATCATATGCACTGTTAGAGAATCCCCAGCGTGATAATACCATATTTCATCTGCATCAATACGATGAAAATGCGATATATTGTCATGTGTTAACAAGAAATAAATACTTGAATATGCTTGCTCTTTCATTTAGATAATTTGAATTAGCTTTGATAACCTCTTTATAATAGCCACCTTCTGGATGTGGCTGTAAATCTAATTGGTTAAGCCAATACTGAATATTTCCATCCATATTACTTCAAATCCACATTATGGAAAACATTTTGAACGTCTTCTAAATCTTCTAAAGCATCAACTAAGGTTTCAAACGCTTCTTGATCTTCTTCAGATAATTCTATATCTGATTGTGGCAACATCTCAAATTCAGCGACCTTAAATTCTTCAACACCTGTTTCACGTAGAGCATCTTGAACTTGAGCAAATTGATCTGGCTCAGCGTAAATAATAGTTAACCCATTTTCTTCAATAATGTCTCTCACATCGATATCTTTTTCCATCAATGCCTCTAAGGTATCATCTGCTGATTTGCCTTCAATACCAAACACAGCCGTATGATCAAACATATACGCAACTGACCCAGAAACACCCATATTACCGCCATTTTTACCAAAAGCCGCACGTACATCAGAAGCAGTTCTATTCACATTTTCTGTTAATGCGTCTACGATAATCATTGACCCATTTGGTCCAAAGCCTTCATATCTTAATTCATCGTAGTTTTCTTCACTTGCGCCCTTAGCTTTTTCTATCGCTCGATCAATAATATGATTCGGTACAGAATAAGTCTTAGCTCTTTCTAAAGTTAATCTTAGCGCCTGGTTTGATTCCGGATCTGGTTCACCTGATTTAGCCGCTACATAAATTTCTTTACCGAATTTAGCGTAAATTCGACTTGTATTTTTGTCCTTTTGAGCTTTTTTCTCTTTAATATTATTCCACTTACGTCCCATACTTTCATCACACTTTCTCGAAAAATATTTTTATTAACATGATATATTATACAATAATTTAGCTCTATTACATAGAACTACGTATATAAATGACAAATAACCACACCTTATATATTACATAATAAATAAGACTAGTCATACGCAACAGAATTTCATGTGTATCACTAGTCTTTTAAATCATCTCAAAATATGAATCAATAAAGGACATCTCATTACTTGATCCACATTTTTTATTCAGTATATGATTCAATTTCATCTAATAATGCCTTGTAATGTGCTTGCGTTTTTTTCGTTCATTAATAAGTATACTTTACGTTCATCTTCTGTTGAACGTATCTTACTTACTCTATCTTGATCAATCAAACGACGAATGGAAGCAAGCACTTTAGTTCTACTCAAATCCAATTCCGCAGTAGCAATTTTTAAAAATGGTCGCATCAACATATGCTTTTCACTACAATTTTGCTGAATGAGTTCTAAAACTGCTACATCATTGATTGTCAGTTTATATTTTTGTTCTATGTAATGCGTTAAACTTTTATATTCTTTATAAACATTTAAAAATTGCGCCTTTTTCTCTTCATTCATTGCTATCACACCTCCAATTGAAATTATGATGAATGTATCTAACACCTTGCGAAGTAACACTGTTTTATTTTTGTATTTTTTTATTTGAATCAATATACTTTTATCTTTACGTAATTTTGAATAAAATAATTAAATTTGTCAACACTTTTTTATTAATTTAACTAAATTATAATAAACACTAATTAGGTCACTTTTTTAAAATCGTCTCATCACTAAATATTCGCTGAATGTAAAAATACACCCTTAAAGTTAAATACTAAAATCAACTTTAAGGGTGTACTCATGTTAATTACTTAATTATCAAAAAGCAAATACTTTATCGATAGTTGCTTCTTTATTTTCTAAATTTATTCGCTAGTCTTAAAACATATTTTATAATGTGTAATAAATTGATGAATAAATTAAAGCCCATTTCTCTTGGTGAGTATTGCCCCCGTTTCATACGATTAAAATCGTATAATGTGTAAAGAAGGAACAATAATAGACCTACCACAGTAATAATCGTATGGAACAATGAATTTTGAATAAACATACCAATCAAACTTGCAACAATTAGCGCTATTAATGTTACAAATAAATATTTACCCATACTTGCGGCATTACCAATTACAAAAAAGCCTATAATGCCGAACACCATAAATCCTGCAATGGCAAGAATTACATTTTTATAGAATACTTCAGGTCCTAAATTTTGCATATATGTCGTAAATGTTGCGAATGATAGCAATCCTACTACAATTGCATATATGTGAGAAATGACTAAACCATATTTACGCGCTCTGTTAAAAATAACAGTGATAAGAACTAAACCAAGTAATACGAATGATAAAGGTCTTCTCCATTCCAATGGCAAGTATTGTCCGAAGTAACAACCAATGCCAAAAATAATCCAGTAATAGACAAAAAAGAGCCATACTTTTCCATAAGCATGAGACTTAGATTTATCTTTAGACTGTTGTTTATGCTTATTTATATGTTGTGCCGTTTCAGCCAATTGATTCACTCCTTAACTATAAAATAATATTTAAATACTTGAATATTATAATAACATCAATAACCTTCAATAAACGTAATACTTTAACTTTCACTATTTCAAACCATACCAAACATAATTCTTATAATTTTCCAAGTGTATTGAGCTAATCCTATCTATTTCTAACTACAAGCAACTTAATTGTTACAAATACGAAAAAACTAAATACCATTCTCTCTTTATAAAGTCTTATAAATCGCATAATAAGCGTCTTGAGGGACTTAACCCTTTTTGCACTCAAATATTAATAATATTACATCTTTATAACAACACACACAAAACATCTGATTTTTGATAGTATGGAACGTGAATTCAGATTAAAGAAACTATCACATATATTTAATACATATCTGCTTTTAGGGTATATAGGAATTGAAGGAGGAGTTCTTTTGAAAAAGTTAGCATTTGCAGTAACAGCTGCTTCAGGCGCTGCAGCGGTTATTTCTAATCATGAAGCCGATGCATCAACACAACACACAGTGAAATCTGGTGAGTCACTTTGGACAATTTCACAACAATACGGTGTTTCAGTAGATGAAATCAAACAAAGTAATGATATCAATAACAATATTGTATTTCCGGGACAAGTTATTGAAATTGGTGGAAGTGGTTCACAAGAGCAAGGCTCAAGTTCAAACTCTTCTTCACAATCATCTGGCGGCTCAACGCATACTGTAGAATCTGGTGAGTCATTAAACACAATTGCAAACAATTATGGTGTTTCAGTAGATGAGCTTATATCAGCAAACAATTTGAGTGGATACATAATCTATCCGAATCAAACATTAACAATTCCAGGGGCAACTGGTGGTTCTGGCGGTTCTGGTGGTACAACAACACCAAACCAAAATACAGGTAGTTCATCAGCAAGTGATGCTAATCTATACGATTGGGGTCAATGTACATGGCACGTATTTAATCGTAGAGCTGAGACTGGTAAACCAATTAGCACATATTGGTGGAATGCTGATCATTGGGCAAACAATGCAGCAGCAGATGGTTATACTGTAAATAATACACCAAGCGTTGGCTCAATTATGCAAAATTACGAAGGCCCTATTGGTCACGTAGCTTATGTAGAACAAGTTAATCCAGATGGTAGTATTTTAATTTCAGAAATGAATTATAATACTGCACCAGGGACAGTAGATTATCGTACAATCCCAGCTTCACAAGCTTCAAGCTATAATTATATTCATTAATGTATGAATTTCATATTGAATAAAAAAGCAGTTAGACTTCTATTTAGAATGCTAACTGCTTTTTTATTTGAACTATTTTAAACAAGATCACATACAACATCACTCATAAGCTCACTCAGTCGTCTTATGAGCTTGTAAATAGCTTTTACTGCCTACTTACTAACATATCTTATTAAATGCTTATAACAAAGTCACTGATGTCTATAAATAAAAGACCGAGGCTGGGACATAAAATACATGCTCAGCCTCGGTCTTATTTTGAGAATAGACAATCACGCCCAAACTCTTTTATACTTCAAACGCTAATCACGCTATAACATACCTAATTATAGGAAGATATTCATAACGAAATAAACAAGGGCAGCAACAATTGCAGAAATCGGCATTGTGATAACCCATGTAACAATCATACGTTGCGCAGTATTCCATTTCACGCCTTTAATACGATTAGATGAGCCTACACCTAGAATAGATGAAGAAACAACATGCGTCGTTGATAACGGAAAATGTAATGAAGATGCTACAAAGATTGTTAAAGCTGATGATAAATCTGCCGCAACACCATTAGCCGGACGAATTTTCATTATATTACCACCAACTGTTTTAATGATTTTCCAACCACCAACAGCTGTTCCTAACCCCATAGCAGTGGCACAGGCAATTTTAACCCACAATTGTGGTTCAACAGAACCACCTGGTTGTAAGTTAGCTACGATTAAAGCTAATGTAATAATACCCATTGATTTTTGAGCATCGTTGGTACCATGTGAAAATGATTGTAACGACGCTGTGAAAATTTGGAAGAATCTAAAGTTTCTATTTGATTTTGTTAAGTTTGCATTTTTAAATACGACTTTAACAATTGAATACATAATGAAACCTACACAAAAAGCAATTACTGGTGATATCAGTAATACAGCAATGATTTTTGTAAAACCTTCATAGTGTAATACGGCAAACGACCCTTGCGATGCGATAGCCGCACTCGCAATGGAACCAATTAACGCATGAGAAGATGAACTCGGTATACCATAAAACCAAGTAAGCAAGTTCCAAAAAATTGCTGCAATGATCGCTGATAACACCACAACAAGCCCATTTTCTAATTTAAATGGGTCTACAATATCTTTAGTTATTGTACCCGCAACTCCAGTAAAAGCTAATGCACCAATAAAGTTCATAACTGATGCTAATATAATAGCAGTTCTAGGCGTTAATGCACGGGTTGAAACAGCAGTAGCGACAGCATTGGCTGTATCATGAAAACCATTGATAAAGTCAAAGATAAGTGAAAAAATAACGATAGCTACTGTGATGATTAAAATATATTCCATTAGTTAGGACTCCTTAGCTATTTTTCATAATTATAGTTTCAAAGTTATTCGCTACAGCTTGACATTTATCTGCAATTTCTTCCATGCTTTCATAAATTTCTTTTATTTTAATAAGCGTTATTGGATCTGTTTCACTGTTAAAAATATGTTTGATTGATTGACGTAAAATGCCATCACAATTTGTTTCAAATTCTTTAATATTAATAGAATGAATACGCATATGCGATAATTTTTTATCAACAAGTAACCCAACAGCTAATTTCATTTCTGCAATAGCTTTTTGGATATTATCAACAAATTCAGCCATGTATTCATCTGTATATTCAATTGAATACATTTCAAACATCGCTGACGTTTCTTCTATTGCATCTAAAACATCATCAATTGCATTACATAATGAAAGGATATCCTCACGTTCAATTGGTGTGATGAAGGTTTGGTTTAAATCGGAAATCACTTGATGCATTAATTCGTCACCGTGTGATTCATATTTTTTAATATTGTCTGAATAAGCTTTCAGATCTAAGTGCGTATTAAAATCCATTTTCCCAAACTCAATTGCCGCTCGATCTAAGTTAAAGACCATTTCTTCAAGTTGCACCATGAACTTATCTTTTTTCTTGTTAAACATCCAAAAAATCCTCCATTTACAGCGACTGTTTCCAATCAGCTTCAATAAATTTAAAAAATCAAAACTCTTTTAAGACAAATTAAAATTGGCAAGATTAACAATTCACTCATCATCACTTAATGTGTCCTTACGTTCATGGAAATGAGTCTTTGCTTCTATACCGGTTAAAAAATCTCACAAATGTTGATTTGTCCTTATATGAAAATAGCACAAAATTTACAATTCCACAATTAAATTTACAATCTCTTAACATTTAAAATTTGTAGGAGCAAAAATTTTGTCCGAAATATATTTTTCTAAAATTTATTATAGTTCACATTTTAAATTTGCGAATTTCATAATTAAAAAGCAATGAAATCATAACAGATTTCATTGCTTTTCAGATAATCTTGCAACAAGTTCATTTTGATTAGGAAACATAAATGAAGCCTTGGTTCCAATTTGTTCTTCTGAAGTGATATCCACTCGGATTCCTAATTTGTCTTTAACGTTACCTACTAAATATAGACCAATGCCCGATGAAGTGGTCTCATTACGATAAGCAGTGGAAGTAAATCCTTTATCGTAAATTCTCGGCAAATCTTTCTTACTAATTCCTCTACCTTCATCTATAATTTCAAGTGTTACATGTTTATTAACTATATGAGCTTTAATGTGAATTGTACTATCTTCACTATATTTAATAGCATTAGATAAAATTTGTCTTATCATCATCCGACACCATTTTGTATCTGTATAGACATCATAGTCCGCTTCAAAATCAAGATCGTAATCAATGCCTTTAGATTGACTAATATACCTTGTGATTTGTATTTCTTCTATAATAAGACGTTTTAATGCTACATGTTCAAAATATAAATCATTATTTTGAAACTCTAATCTCGTTAAAAATAATTGTCTGTCTAACATTCCATTAATTCTCGACCACTCAAAAAGCAAGGCGTACTTTCGCTCTACATCTTGCTCTTTTTCGATCAGTAGCTTCATTGCTGTTACTGGTGTCTTAATATCATGCACGAAATCAGTTAATGACGCTTCAGTTGTTTGAATTTGTTTTTTCTGAGTTGTAACTAACATTTTCTGACTTGTAATTTGATTATACAAATAATTGACCATCTCTTGTTGAAATGGTGTATCGACAAGAGATTTATGCTTTAGTTCTTCAGGCTCGATGTTATTGTACAAATGTTTGAAAAATTTTACTTCCTTTATATATGTATATAACAAAAAAATAACTGAGATCCCTAAATTCAAAATAATAATATAAAAAATACTACTTACACTGATATCGTAATCTAAATATGCAATAAATAGAAAAATGAAATGTAATAATATGAGCCAAAGTATCCAATTTAATCGTGAGCGTAGAAAGATAAATAACCATTGAATGTTAGCCATGCGCCATATACCCTTTGCCTATTTTAGTTTCAATCGCATCATTCATATCAATATCAGCTAACTTTTTTCTTAAACGATTCACATTAACAGTTAACGTGTTATCACTTACAAATGCTTCATCATCCCACAATGCTGTAATCAAAGTATCTCTAGTAACGATTTGATTTTGCTTTTTCACTAGCATTTCTAAGATAATCATTTCAGTCTTAGATAAATAGATTTGAGCATCACCTTTACTAATGCTATCTTTAGATAAATCTAAAGTCGTTTCCTGCCAAGACAGTACACGCTTCTCATCAATACTGAATTGATAGACGCGTCTATATATAGCTTGTAGTTTTGCAATAAGTACACTCGTATTAAATGGTTTTTGGACATAATCATCTGCGCCTAATTCCATACTCATAACTTGGTCCATTGGGTTATCCCGTGAAGATAAGAATAGAATAGGTGTATTGGAGACCTCTCTAATTTTTCGAGTCCAATAGAAACCATCATACTTAGGCAATTTAACATCCATAATTACAATTGCAGGCATTCACTTCTTCAAATTTTGACATAACATCATTAAAATCACTGATGCCATGCACTTGAAAGTCCCATTGTTCTAATTCTTCACTCAGTTCTTTAAATAATGTCATATCATCTTCTACTAATAAAATGTCCACATGATCACCTTTTCAATTATTTAGTATATTTTATTTCTTCACCTGATTGTATACGACCATTGAAATGTTTTATACGACAATCTATTTCAAATCCTCTCATCATCAAATCTTGAAATGGCGATTGGAACAAGTAATACGCTGGCCAGATGAGTTTAGGAATATAATCATATAAATGGACGATTACAGTTTGTGTTCCTTCCGACTTTCGGAATTCTAACTTTCCTTGTTTCGTTAGATTCGGTTTTACTATCGATCCACCTACTAAATTTAATGTAATCATATCGCTTTCTGTTATCGTTTTATGAAGTACAAGTATTGGATTGCGTTTATCTTTGATATAGACAACAAAATTATCGCCTTCATTATAAGTATGTAACATCGTTCCTTTAGTTTTATTTAACCAATCAAAATAATATTCCACCATTTGATTTAAGGTCCAGTTCATTGGCAATTGTACATTAAGTGCACTTCGTACATCATCATACTTTGAAACTTGTAACTCGACTGCAACATGAGGTCGTGAAACTTTTACTTCTGTTTTTTCGACAGGCGTTCCATACGCCGACAATCGCTCTATTGACTCATTATCAAAGCGACTCCCACTAATATAAATGATTTTTTTAATTCCTTTTTTAGCTGTCGCACGTCCAAAATTATCAGCAGCAATTAAATTCATATCTCTAGCTGTTGCTTTGGTCAGCTTTGCTGAATGCTTGGTTGGATCTAAATAATAGATGGCCATATCCATACCTTCCATTGACTCAAGGACATCATTATAATTATAAATATCTTTTTTTAACCATGTCACTTCTTGAAACTCATCTTCTTTAGGATATTTCGACATCGTAAAAAGCGTCGCCTCATCTTTAATAGATTGTATTAAGTTTTTCCCTATATAGCCTGTTACACCTGCTAATAAAATATTAGGTTTCATAGTTATACTTCCTTTATTTTAATTTGTCTCTATTTAAATATCTCCTAGTAAAATCATGCTAATGATGTTAAGTTATACTATAACTGAGTAACAGCAAAATAGAAATGAGGAGTGGACACATATGGTTCATCAAATTCGTGAAATCGGTATCAATGATATAGATCCATTTGTAAAATTATTAACTACTATCTATGATGAATCTGAATATTTAATATATAATCCTGGTGAATATGCGCCATCTAACAGTGATGCCGTTTCAAACTTGGAACATTATATAACATCACCGTCCAATGCGATATATGTTGCCGAAAATAACGGAGAACTTGTTGGTTTTTCAATCGTAACAACTGAAAAGTTTGAACGTACACGTCATGAAGCACATTTTTCAATGGGTGTTATTAGACACTATCGCGAAAAAGGGCTTGGCCAATCACTTATTAATTCTATTGAAGCATGGTGTTTAAACCATAACATTCGCCGCATTGAAGTTTCTGTAGTCCCTGAAAACGAAACAGCGGTAGCTTTATTTAAAGTCTGCTGGATATCAAATTGACGGCGAACTTCGAGATAAACTTTATATCGATGGGCGTTATTTCAATAAATATATAATGTCTAAGTTATTACTTTAGTCTACCTCAATGTTTATATATTAAACGTTTCACTATTCTTGTTTAAGTATAAATTAATACATGGGAATGGAACAGCAATCCAATTTTGCTCATAACATTTCGTTGTATGAGCCCACGACTAGAACTAAAAACAGCTTATAGTTTCCATTACAGGAGATCTATAAGCTGTTTTTTTGAAATCTTTTATATAACTTTATTACGTCTAGTTGATTTTACTGTTTACTCATTAGTAAGGATTCAATTGAACACCCTCAGGATTTTTTGATTCGGGCTTCAATTCTCTCTCTACACCAGAAGCGCTTGTATTTCTACTTAAGAAACTCAATGTATCTTTCATATTTTGCTGTGACTCCGGTAATTGCATATGAAATTGGTATTGATGTCTCAAATTATGTGATCCATCATAAAATAGTTTATCAACTGGAACATCTTTTTCTTTTAGTTTTTTATAAAAATCAATGTTTTGACTATAAAATGGATCTGCATCCCCTACTGATAAAAATGTCGGTGGATAATCTTTTGTCACTTGGTTTATCGTAGACATTTCACTGATATATTTAAATTGTTGTTCCCAATCTCTCTTGCCAGTGTAACTTTCCATAAAGAGCTGGATTCTAGGAAACTCTGTTTCTTTCACCGTTTTCATATCATAAAAGCCACCAAAAAAGATTGTCGCTTTTATTTGTTCCGGTTCAAACTGTTGGTTAAACTCCATATCTTCTCGTAATGATTCATTTGTTTGGATAGCTGTAAATTGACTGGATAATTGGGCGCCCGCTGAGTCACCACCGAAAACAACTTGATCAAAATCTATAGGCAACTCATGTTTATTCTGTTTGATAAACTGAACTGCACGATCAATTTGTTTTAACTGTGTTGGGTATTTATAGTCAGGTGCAAGTGCGTAATTAATATTCACTACGATATAACCTTGTTCAGCAAATTTTGATAATAACGGATTTTTATATTGTTTATCTCCTGCGATAAATCCTCCACCATGTAACCAAAAAATGACAGGCAATTTATTATCTTGATCTAATTCAGTAGGCGTTAAAATATCTAAGCGACTATTGGGTATCCCACTGCTATAAGTTATATTAGTAAATGCATTTACATTTTCATTATTAATTTGTACTTTTTCTTTAAATTCTTGCGCATTTTGTCGGTCATATTGTTGCTTAAGTAATATTGCAATCACAATTGCAACGACAACAAAAACAACAATAGCGATAATTGTCCATTTATGTTTTTTCTTCATGCTCGACCTTCCCTTTCGCATGCATTGTATCATAATTAATAATTACGTAGTAGTATTTATTTGAACGATTATAATAGACTAAACTGCCTTCTTCTTTATTTTAAAAATCAAATTGAGCAACTAACGTTTATAATTATAAATTCATCTCTATATAGGTTCATATCATATTTCAAAACAATAAATGGTCGCTAGATATCCAATAGGATTCTAACAGCCATTTATTAAATCTAGGATTTATGTCCTAATTTTATTTATACTTTATTTCATCACGGTTACGCTATGTGATCTTTATTTTGATTTTTTCTTGAATAGTATTTAATAAGTACTGCAATAACTACAACTAAGCCAATTACACCCATGATTGGATATAAGAAGTTAATTAAGTCTGCGAAACCTACGAAACTTAATGCATAAGCTACGAGCACCATTGCAACTATAAACACATGATAATTTTTACTATATGGTTCTGTAAATCTTGCAGCAAACGAATACATTAAACCAAGAATTGTATTGTACATAACTGCTAACATAATAATAGATAATACTAAACCAATCCAAGGATGAATTTCATTTGCTAACGTTAGTGTTGGAATAGAAGCATCTTTAATTGTCGTATACTCTGATTGTAATGCAAAGTTAATTAGCGCTAGTAATATTGTATATACAACACCACCAAATAATGCACCCGCACCAGATATTTTACGTTTGGACGCGTCTCCACCAATCGCAACAATTGTACTAAAACCAACTGCGAATGCTAACCCACCATAAATAATACCGTAAAAGATACCTTTCCAAATACTCGCCTCTGGAACTGTTTGGTTCACTTCTGCAAAGGAAATATTTCCATTAAATAAGTAAAATACTGCAATGATAACAACTAAAATAATTAAGAATGGCGTTACCATACCTAACGCACGTACGATTTTGTTAAAGTCCATTAATAATGTAATGTAGATAACAATCACCATAATTAATGCACCTAACCACGTTGGTATGCCAAAACTTTCTTCAAACGTTGATCCTGCACCCGCAATCATCGTGACTGAGATACCAAATAAGAAGAAGATAAGTAAATAGTCAATTATCTTACTAAATACACCACCGAATAAATAATCTAAAGTGGATTCATGATTTTGCGCATCGAATGCAGTACCAATCTTAGCAACTTGTCGACCTGCAAATCCTAATATCAATCCTGATATAATAACTCCTAGATACGACCAAAGCCCATAAGGAGTAAAGAATTGCATTACTTCTTGTCCCGTTGAAAAGCCAAGCACCTACTACGATACCAACATAAGCGAAACCAATTTTTATAGCTTCTTTATTCAAGCCCATGTGATTTATAACCTCCTCTTAAGTTAACACATTGAGTTATTATAACGCACTGTCATTATTTTGCAACACGACAAATTTCAAATTCACACTATTAATTAATTTTTACACTAATCATCTAGTGAATTTACATACATTTAAAAATTCATTTTTATTTTTAAATATAAATAAAAACTCTGTATTATCAAGCTCACAACAGGTTGAGGCTTTTATTCTCTGTAATTTTATACATTTATTATGCACTTGTTATCTCTACTTAAAAACTATAAATTTTTTAAATTTTTTATTGCTTTCAAGTTAACCATATATCACAATATTTAAATTGTCACTGTATTTCTATAATTTTAGTGAAATTTTATTATGTATATGCAACCTAATAATGCTTTTTAGAAAAAATAAAATTAAAAACCGAAAACCTCAATTTAAAAAAGAGATTTTCGGTTGAATATGTTTTTATTGCTAAGCATGTTAATTAATGTGCATTTTTATAGCGATTTAGTTCATTAAAGTCTACAACGACATTATCCATACGTTTAGCCGTTTCTTTAAGCACATTACGCGCAACACTATTAGACGGATCTAATTTTAGTATTTGTCGAGACACATCAAATGCTTTTTTATCAGAAATGACTGGTTCAGGAACTGCATGTAACAATAACATTTGTAACAGACTTTTTACTTCTTTACTGTCCGTAAGTTTTATGGATGATTCTGCATGATAATAAGCTGAGTCCAATGCACCTTGTAATTCACTTAATGGATAAACTAATAATAGAAAAGCTAAATCATGCATTTCTGCAGTTTCTTCTACTTTCATCATATCTAAAATACATGTGTAAAACATGACACTTTCTACTTCATGTGCACTTGAAATGTACGCCTCTTCAAATTCCATAAAATCTGTCTGGGACATTAAACGTTTTACTGACTCGAATTCGCCGTTTAAGACATGCTTTTGTATTAAATCTTTCATGGCAATGTCCTCCTAGGTATCCAGATTTCTATAACAGTTAGGTTCTATTCTACCACAGACTATTTATATATTCATATAAAAATGAAACTTTTTGCCATATTAATTGAAGTCCTTATAATATATTAATTACCTAACCTTTACCAATAGTCTATCAACATCAATAAGTAAATTATTTATCCGAAATTGCGTTTCAAATCATCAACAATTTCTTCGATAGAACCGCCTACTGATAATTTAACAGCAGACTGTAAAACTACCTTCAACAATCGGTGCATCGACTTTTTCTACTTGATACTTACCTTCATACATTTCAATAGCTAAATCTAAGTTCATTTCTGCAGAACCAATATCATAGAAACAAAGTGCATCATCGTCTAAATCATTAATCATTTCTTGTATATGATCGTAAGATGTTCCAATTTTACCTTCAACGCCACCCTGTATTAATATTGGAACATCTCCTGCCATTTGTTCCAATAATGCTTTTGTACCGTTTGCAATATCTTCACTATGACTCACAATTACAATTTTCGTCATAATTATTCATCTCCAATCAATGCGTTTAATATATAAACACTACTCTGTGCACCAGGGTCAATGTGACCTTTTGATTCTTCTTTAAAATACGATGCTCTGCCTTTTGTAGCAACGATATCTTTTGTTTCGTCTGCGTATGTTTGTAGCACATCTGCATTTAAAGTTTCTCCTTGTTGTACCGCTTCGTTTGCGCGTTCTATGACGTCATACATTGTTTTCTCATTTAATTCAACTTTACCTCTTTGCTTAATTGCTTCAGAAAATGAATTCAATACTTCTTTTAAGTTTGTAGCATCTAACTCATCGCCAACAACTTGAGACATTTTCACAAAACTAAAACCATACAGTGGGCCTGAAGCACCACCGATATTAGACATCAATGTCATACCTGTAGACTTCAATAAATTTTGCATGGAACTATCATCTATTTTCTCTGGTAATGCTTTAAATCCTCTAACCATGTTCACTCCATGGTCACCATCGCCTATAGCTCGATCTAATTCTGTTAATAGCGCTTCTTTTTCTTCAAACACTTCTACTAAATTAAGTAATCTTTCCTTTAATTCACTTACATTCATTTATGTTCCACTCCTTATCGTATCTATGACTTATTAATTAAAGTAAGGACTTGCTGTAGACTCAGTTAAAGCTGTTAACACTTCTTCTGTATATGGGACTAATGTTAAAGATAAGCCTTGCATATCTAATGCAGTCATATAATCTCCCACAAACCAATGTACAACATCAATATGCTTTTCTTGGAAATTTTCTGCTACATATTTTGTCGCTATATTAAGTTCAGATAATGGTGTTGCACCCATACCATTCACCATAACGATAAGTTTTTCTGAGCTTACTTCTTCCATTAAAGCTTTAATTAATCGCTCGACAATTTGATCTACAGCTTCCACTTTTTCTCTAGATAATCCTTTTTCTCCATGGATGCCTACACCGATTTCCATTTCATCACTTTCAATATCAAATCCATATTGTCCAGTTGTCGGTACCATTGGCGCAGTTAAAGCCATACCTAATGTTTTTACACTTGGTAAAAATTGGTCTACTTTTTCTTTAATGTTAGTTAATGACTCACCCTGGTCTGCTAAATATCCAGCATATTTATGTGCTAATACTGTACCAGACAACGCCTCTTCTTTTATCATCATCGCTTACTGCAATATCATCCTTAACAATAACTGTTGCTACTTGTATGTCTTCCATCTCTGCCATTTCTTGTGCCATTTCAAAATTCATAACATCACCAAGCATAGTTTTTTACTACAAGTAATACACCATCTCCATTATCAACTGCTTTAATCGCACTTAGAATTTTATCAGGTGTTGGTGATGTGAATACTTCACCACAGACAGCGGCGTCGAGCATCCCTTCTGCTACATAACCAGCATGTGCAGGTTCGTGACCACTTCCACCACCAGAAACTAGAGCAACACCTTGCTTTTTCTTCTCTTTTCTTACAACAACAGTATCTGCAATGACTTCAATTTCATTATTCGTTATCGAAAGTCCGTCCAACATATCTGTTAAAAATTGTGTTTTATCTTTAATTAGTTTTTTCATAGAGATGACCTCCTAATTTGAATGTTCATTTATAGTATACCCTACACATGAATGCAAACGCTAACATATGAAAATTGATAATGATTTCTTTTGTAATTATTACCAAAAATATTAAAAAAAGAAGCTTGGACATGTACTTTTGTCCAAACTCCTTTTTTTAATATTTATATTGATTTTGATTTATACATTAAATATAAGAAATAAGGTGCACCAATGATTGCGACGACGATACCAGCTGGGATACCTGAAGGTTGTAATATCACTTGCCCCACCGTATCTGCTAACACGAGTAAAAATGCACCTATTAATATTGAAATAGGTAGAAAGAGTTGGTGTCTTGGACCAACAATCGATTTAGCGATATGTGGTCCTAACAAGCCAATAAAGCCAATTGAACCCGCTACTGAAACAGCAGTAGAAGATAATATAACTGCAACGAGTAATAATACAATACGTTCTCTTCCAATTTTTACGCCTACACCTTGAGCTATGTGTTGATGTGTATTTAATAAATTTAAAACATTAGACTTAAATAATAAAAATGGAATTAATATGAGAACCCATGGTAAAAACGCAATTACAAATGCCCATTCATCACCCCAAATATTACCCGCGAGCCAAGATGCAATAAACTCTGATTGATCTTCATCAAATGTGGACATCAAAGTCATTGAACCACCACTTAATGCAGTAGCCATGCCTACCCCTACAAGTACCATGCTTGAAGGGGTAATACCTTCACCTTTATTATAACTAAACGAGAAGATAATAAGTGCTGTTAAGATGCCACCAATCATGCTTATGATTGGTAGAACATAGACAAAGTTTCCGAGCATCTACATTCCCTATAACCATAAACAGCGCTATAGCAAAACCACTACCTGCGTTAATGCCTAATATACCTGGCTCAGCTAACGGATTCTTGGTAACACTCTGGATAATCGCGCCACTCATAGCTAATGCCGCTCCAGCTAAAATCGTAATAATCATCCGTGGCATTCTAAATTCCATTAATATCAATGTATCGGTATATGCGCCTTGACCAAATAAGGTCTTAAAGAACGTACCTACCGACATCTTATACTCACCTGAAGTCATACTCCACGCACAAGCGAGAAGCACAAGTATAATCAGAATCACCATTGTTAACCATTGTTTATATCTCAGTTTCGGATCTATCATGAGAAGCGACCTCCTCTTTTAACTAAATACAAGAAGTAAGGTACACCTATAAAGGAAATAATGGCTCCAACTGGCGCTTCACCTAACATACGGGCAACCGTATCAGCTACAAGCATCAACAAACCACCAACTAATGCTGTGAGTGGAATAACGCGGGCGTAGTCTGTACCGACTATATATCTCACAATATGTGGTACCATCAAGCCAACAAATGCAATTTGTCCTACCATAGCAACAGCTACACCAGCCATTACCATAGATAAAATTAAAGTGATAGCACGTGTAAACGCCACATTTTGCCCTAAGCCTTTAGCCAATGTTTCACCTAAATTTAAAATCGTTAATTGTTTACTCATACTCACCATAATGATAAGCGCCACCAAAATAAAAGGTGCTGCCCACATCAACTGATTCCAAGTTGTTCCAGATACACCGCCAGGCACTCCAAAATGTTAAACTTTGGTTCAATCTAAATAATAGCGCTACGCCTTGACTTAAGGCTGTTAGTAACGCACTAACTGCTGCTCCGGCCAATATAATTCGCATCGGGTTAAAACCATCGCTTCTTGATCTTCCTATCATTAAGACGAAAAAGCCACCTATGAGCGCACCAATAAAGCCTGCTAACATCAATATGATGAATGGTGCTGACGGATAAAATGCGAAGGTCAGTGCCGAGCATAAATGAAGCACCAGCATTTAGTCCAATTAAACTTGGATCCGCTAGACCATTTTTAGTAACCCCTTGAATTACAGCGCCTGAAGTTGCTAAGGCAACCCCTACTAAGATTGCTCCGAGATCCCTTGGAATACGTATTTCACTTATAATATTATGTTGTTGGTTTTTAGGATTATAATTGAACACTGCCTCGAATATAGTAGATATATGGATTTTTGCATCCCCATATAGAATCGACACAATTAAAGCAACTACTAATAATATAAACACTATTATAAATGTAGTTGTAAAATTCAACTTGCCCTTTTTCTTTGTGGTCATAATTAGCCTCTAAACTTCCGAATAACTTTTTCTACATAAATCGTACGTCACTAGCATAGGTTTCCCTGTTCTTGGATCTGTGCTAATTTCAACATCTATATTGAATACTTTTTCTAAAATTTCTTTAGTTAATACCTCTTCAGTCTCACCATTAGCAACAATATTTCCATTTTTCATAGTGATTAAATGGTCTGAAAATCGCACAGCTTGGTTAATATCATGTAAAACCATAACAATAGTACAACCTTGTTCTTTATTTAATTGCGTGATTAACTCTAAAATTTCTAATTGATGTGAAATATCTAAAAATGTCGTTGGTTCGTCTAAAAAGATAATATCTGTACGTTGCGCCAATGCCATAGCTATCCATACTCTTTGACGTTGACCTCCGCTTAAATCATTAATAGGACGTAGCCTAAATTCATATGTGCCTGTAACTGACAACGCCCAATCGATTTCTTTTTTATCTTCTGCTCGAAAGACGTCCAAATCCTTTTTGATGAGGGAAACGTCCATAGGATACTAATTCTCCCACTGTAAGGCCATCCGCAACTTCAGGAGATTGTGGTAAAATCGCAATTTTTTTAGCAATATCTTTGGTTGCTTGTGCGTGTAAGTTCTCACCATCTAATTTGATTACGCCACTTTTAATAGGTAATAATCTCGATAACGCTTTCAATAATGTGGATTTGCCACAACCATTCGGCCCTATAATTGATGTGATTTTACCGTCAGGTATATGGATATCTAAGTTTTCAACAATTACGTTCTCCCCATAACCAATAGTAACTTGTTCTCCTTCTAAGCGACTCATAAATTCCCTTCTTCCTATATAAATAAGCATAATGCACTATATATTTTTTTTACATTTAATTTGTCTCAATTCATCGTATATATCATTAGTTCAATTTAATAAATGATAATCATTATCACAGATGACATTATATCATTTTTTATATATTATGACTATTAAATCTCATCCTTTTCAACGCTCTTTTTGATTAATTTAATATACATTAAAAAGAGACAATATCCCTTTTATAATCTTATATAATGTTAAATTACGTTAAAAATAACTAGTTGTTTCACCATTAATATAATAACTTCAATATCCACCAGACAGCTATCTAGATAATCTAACAAAACCCATAAATTACAGGTTTAAGTTGTGACAGCAAAAGGCGTACTTAAAAAAACTGCCATGAGGTCAGGAGACTTCATGGCAGTATAAAAATCTTTATTTATATTTCAAGCACTTATATTTTAAAATAAGTTAATGTTCATCAATCAAGAAACCATTACCATAAACATCACGCACATCATGAATAACTAAAAAGGCTTCCTCATCTATATTTCTTATCAAACGCTTCGCCTTGGTAACTTGTGTTTTAGTAATTACAACATAAAGTATATCTTTATCTTGTTTAGTGAAATAACCTCTACCATTTAAAATAGTCAGTCCACGCCCAACTTGTTCATCAATGACTTTTGCTATTTCGTCAGGATTGCTTGAAATAATTGTCATTGCTTTCTTCGTATTTAGACCTTCTATTACATATTCCATTACTTTAGTACCAATATACAATGAAATAACTGTTACTAGCGCGCTAGAAATTGGAATTACTGTTAGTGAAATTGCTACTACAATTAAATCAAAGAATAGCAATGCATATGGTGTACTTATATCCAAATATTTATTAGCAATTCTTGCTAAAATCGTTGTTCCAGCTGTTGTACCACCAGCAAGTACAATAACACCGATACCCAAACCAACGCATAGACCACCAAATACCGCATTAACTAATATATTTCCAGTTTCAATTTGCCAACTTGCTGTTAATTCTAAAAATATCGATATTAATATTGTAGCCACAATCGTTAAATACATACTTCTTTTACTTAAAAATTTATAACCAATTGCAATAAGCACAGCATTAAATACAAAATTGGTAATACCAGGAGAAATATGAAAGGCATAGTATAGTACGATTGCTAAACCAGTCACTCCTCCTTCACCTAAATCAGCAGATATAATAAATGTATTTACCCCTGCCGAGAATGCAAATGATCCAAATAGGACTAATATTAAATCACGTACTGTTTTATTCACCTACACGACCCCCTTGTATTTGCTTCAATCAATTGAATGTTAGCAAAAAATGACCAATACCACAACATCCACCAGACATAAAAACACATGAAAATTATATTCAAAAAGCAATTATAAAGTGAATTATAAAATTAAGTTTTTCAATTTTTAAAAATTCTGAATTTTCGGTTTACTTTAGCGCATTCCTTTGCTATAATAAAATCTATCTTCTTATTGATAGCCAATAAGAAGCCATCTCCTTTGTGTTGTTTATAGTAACAAACAAAACAATTTTTGCTCGAGTATATTAATGGTACCTAGTCCTTACTATTAATATATAATTAATTCATTTCCCGTAAAAGCCAAGTAATGATGAATGTGTCTCCTCACTTCATTTACTTGGCTTTATTTTTATGTGAAATGTTTAACTATGAAGTATTTTCAAAAACGTAAAAACTACCCACAAAGTTTTATTGTCTATAATTTTAGAACATTGGTAAACCACTCGTTGTAAAAGCGTGCATAAAAAAATGCCAACAAAGTCTCCGACTTTGTTGGCATTCTGAAACTATATTTTATCTACAACTTCTTACCAAGCAAACAATCCTACAAACCCCGCAGTCATTAATGACACTAAAATACCCGCAAGTAATAACATTGGCACGTATTGAGATACGAAGTCTGATGTTTTTTTATCAACAATACCTTTTAAAGTACCTATGATCATACCGATTGTTGAGAAGTTCGCGAATGATATCAAGAATGTCGTAATAACAGCTCGTCTATGAGGAGAATAAGAATCTATTACATCTTTAATTTGCCCCATTACTACAAACTCATTCGTTACAATTTTCTTCGCCATTTGTTGTGCTACAATCCATGCTTCATCCCACGGTAAACCAAGCAGTAATGCGAATGGATACATGAATGCACCTAATATTTGATCTAAGCCAAAGCTTCCTTTAAGACCTGCCCAACCACCTATAATACCTGTTAGCAAGTTGATAAAGCGATCAATCAAATCAGAAAGTGCTACAAAACTGATAACGAATGCAACAATAATTAAAATTAATTTACCAGCATTTAAAACTGAATCTCCTAAGAATGAGAAGAATGGTTGACGCTCTATTTCATCATTGCGAATACTGTAAATAATATCTTCTTTTTCCTCTACAGATACAGGATTTAAAATTGAAGACACAATAATCGCATTAATGATATTTAATGGAATTGCCGTCAATACTAAATCTCCCGGCACCATAGACACATATGCACCTACAATCGCACCAGATACCGAACTCATCGACATCATTGCGACTGTTAGTACACGCGTTTCTTTCATTCGTTTCAATTGTTCATTTGATACTGCAAGTGCTTCAGTATTACCTAAAAACATCATTTCTATCCCAAAGAATGATTCGAATTTAGGTTGGCGCGTAATTTTAGCTAATACCCAGCCAATTGCACCAATTAATTTTGGTAATATATTGAAATACATCAAAATATCAAATAATGGAACAACTAATAATATAGGAAATAACGCACTTACTGCCATATCCATCGCGCCAGGTTCTACCCAACTCGCAAAAGCGAAGCCAGTCCCCGCATGGGCAGAATCAATTACCCAAGAAATTCCATTTGCTAAACCTTGTACAGCTGTTTTTCCCCAAGTAAAAGACATAAAGAACCAAGCTAAGAATAAATTTAAAACGACTAATATCCCAATCGATTTCCATTGGATATTTTTTTTGTTTCTAGAAAATAATACAGCAAGCCCTAAGAAAACAAATAATCCAATTATGTTAATCACTAAAAACATAATACACCCACCATTCCTTTTTAAATCGATGATAACAATGAACTTCTAAAAGTAACTTGTTGCTATGTATCGGAATAACTAAAGCAAACACATTAAATGATTGTCAAAGCAGATAATGGCACATTTATAACAATCTTTAATGTGTTTACTTTTATATTACTTATCCCTGTTTAGTTAATTCAGTTATTTATAAATTTAGTTATATACTTTTCAAGTCATCGTTTCTTAATAATGCACAATAATTATAGCATGTATGGACTTTATATAAAATAACAATTTTATAGTTCGATTATCACAGTGAGAAACATAATTTCAAACGGGAAATGTCCGAGTTTTCTTATGAAAGCGAATACATCAATGTGGTTTTCAAACGTGTTTTTCGCTTTTTACTATTTTGATAAATTTTGCGTGCGTACAAATTGTTGATATTTTTCGTGATTTTCCATTAATTCTTGATGGCTTCCTTTACCTGTAACTTCACCACCATCAATAAAGATAATTTGTTCTGCTTTTTTAATAGTAGAAAGTCTATGTGCAATAACAACTGTCGTACGATTTTCCATTAGTTCTTCTAATGCATCCTGAATTTTACGTTCACTTTCACTATCTAAATTGGCAGTAGCTTCATCTAGTAATAAAATATCTGGATTTTTAACAAAGCTTCGTGCAATATCTATACGTTGACGTTGTCCACCAGATAATTTCAAACCACGTTCGCCCACTATCGTATCGTAGCCATCATCAAATTGTTCGATAAACTCATGACAATTGGCTAACTGTGCATAATGGATTAGCTCATCCTCTGTCACTTCACGGTTGATACCGTACAAAATATTATCTTTAATCGTACCATTCATTAATGCGTTAGATTGCATCACGTAACCAATTTTCTCACGCCAATCTCCTAGCGAGATATCGTAAATAGATTTACCACCATATGTAATGTGACCCTCTTCAATTTCATACATACGTTCTATAATATTAAAGATTGTACTTTTACCTGACCCCGATGGCCCAACGAATGCTGTTACTTTGCTTGGTGGTATATCAAAAGAGACATTTGAAAGTATCGGTTTAACGCCATATTTAAAATCAACATTTGCAAATGTTAGGCTACCATCAATGATTTCGCTTCCTTGATTTGACTCCAGTGGTTCGGTAGGTTCTTCCATAATTTCATAAATACGGCTACTAGCACCTACTGCTCTTTTATAATCCGTCACTAAAGTAGATAAATTAACGAGTGGCGCAGAAAGTTGAATAACGTAGAAAATCATTGCAATTAATGTTCCAGCCGTAATCGCACCAGTAGAAATTCTAATCGCACCAAAACCTAAAATAATAGCTATCGTAAGTAACATGATCATTCCAGTTATAGGTTGTATGATAGCTGTAATTTTTGCTTGTTTTAAACCTAAAAAATAAATTTCTTTCAAATTTTTATGCGCATTATCCAATTCAAGCTTTTCAGTACTTGATATTTTAACTAAGCGCATTTCTGTTAATACGCGGCCAAGCAAACCACTAAAGTTAGCAATTTCTGATTGCGTTTTTTTAGATATATTTTGCATAATCTTACCTAAAGGTATCATGATAAGAATAAATAATGGGATTGTGATAAAAGTTAATAATGTCATTTTCCAATCCATTATAAAAAGCATAATTAACGAACCTATAATTGTTAATAAGGAAGGTAATAAATTGGGCAATTTACGCGAGATAAATTCATTTATTACTTTTGTATCATCTGTTAAACGACTCATTAATTGACCGCTTTCGTTTTGATCAAAGAATGGCATTTTCAAATGAATAATATGTCGCCATAGGACTGAGCGAATGGCATAAATAATCTTTTCACCAATCTTACTTAATAAATATAAGCCTAAACCACTCAGTAACGCATTTATGATAAATATAGCTATAAATGCGGCAATGAACATCCAGTTAATATCTTCAAAAGAAAATTCATCAACAAGTTTACCAGTGAAAAAAGGTACGGCTAGTCCTGTGATACTACCTAATGAAGAAATTGTTACAGCAATCACAATCAGCCCCACTGGCCAAGATAATTTTTTAAATAAGTAGAACAATGGATTCTCTTGCTTCATGTTTATTACCTCTTCTAAAATTATTTTGAAATTCAGTTACTATTTAATGAAAATGAGCAGTTCACCATAATAGTAATACAGATGTTACGCATACAACTCCACACAACAAGGTTTCATACAATCATTTATCTATAGCACAACAAGGCTAAAAACCATTGTTATAACATTTTATTATTGACCTAAATGTGCTAAGATATTTCTATTGCACTAAAACTGAATATATTAAGAGGGAATGTAATTATGAGAAAGTTAATTCTGACAATCATAACTGTACTCTTCGTTGGTACAATTATAACACCTTTTGCCGATGCAGAAACAGTAACACCTACTCAAGCGGCAAACCAATATGGTCAAAGTGTTTCCGAAGACTACCAACCAGAAGGTGCAGTTAATGTTGCACAAACAGGTCAAATTCTTTATCAGTATCAGATGGATAAAGATTGGTACCCTGCTTCAATGACCAAGCTGATGACAATGTACCTCACACTTGATGCAGTCAATAAAGGAAAGTTATCTTTAGATGATACTGTAGAAATTACAGAAGATCATTATCGAATGTCCACTTTACCAAAAATTAGTAACACGAAACTATATCCAGGTGAGACATACACTATCAAAGAATTACTTCAAATAACAGTCTCAAACTCTAGTAATGTCGCTGCACTTATTTTAGCAAAAGAAGTTTCTGGTAATGTTTCAGATTTTACAGACGCAATGAATGAAAAAGCAAAATCTCTAGGCATGAAAAACACTCATTTCGTTAACCCAACAGGCGCAGAAAACACTCTGTTAAAGGATTTTACGCCAGAGAAATATAAAGATCAACAGAGTTCTACATCAACAGCGAAAGATTTTGCTATTTTATCACAACGTGCAGTTCAAGACACACCAAAAATCCTACACTTTACAAAACAACTTGCACCTACACAACACGGCGTTACTTATTACACCTTCAACCATTCACTTGAAGGTGCTGATATGAGTTTAGAAGGTACTGACGGTTTGAAAACTGGTTCAAGCGACATCGCAGATTACAACCACACCATTACAACCGAACGTGATGGTTTTAGAATTAATCAAGCTATCATGGGAGCCGGCGATTATAAGTCGCTCGGTGGAGAGAAAGAACGTAATAAGATTGGGAACGCCTTAATGAATATGTCTTTTGATCAATATAAACGTGAAAAGATATTATCTAAAGGTGAACAAGAAATTAATGGCGATACGTATTATGTAGAAAAAGACCTTTATGATGTGTTACCAAAAGAGTTTGATAAAAATGATTACAAACTCGTGGTGGAAGATGGCAAAATACATGTTGATTATGATCGAGAATTTATTTCTGATAAATATGGTCCACCAACAGTAAGTGTGAAAAAACCACTCGTTCATAAAACAACTACAGTTGTCCAATCATCATGGGGTGACCATCCAATACTAACATTGCTTGGGTACGGTCTTAATCATTACTGCACTTGCAATTATTGTTTATCTCATTTTAGATAAATTCAGAAAAAAATCAAAACGTAAATAATTAGTCTTGCTCGTTGAATAGCACTGCTCCTATTCAATACATTTAACTTAAAACCACTTTCATTAAATTCGATTTAAAATGAATTTATATGGAAGTGGTTTTTTCAATATAAAAACCCAAGTCATCTCAATTTTGTGTAAACACAAAAACGAGATGACTTGGGTTAGTTAACTTTAATATTCAGTTTTAAAAAGTGATGCCTTCGACAAAAAATCTATATCAAACTCACTTTATTTTTCTGCGTCACCATAAAGCTCTTTTTTAATTTTAGTTGTTGAGATACCTTCTGTACGATTTAAGTAAATGACTTCACATTTCTCTTTCAAGAAATCAAATTCACCTTCCCAATCGTGGCCCATAACGAATGTATCTATTTCATAACGGTCAACATCGATTTCTTTTTGACCCCAACCGCCTTCAGGAATGACTAAATCAACGTAACGAATTGATTCTAACATCATTTTACGTTGTTCGTAATTGTAATATGATTTTTTATTTTTCACACGATTGAACTCATCCGTTGATAATGCTACAACTAAGTAATCGCCCATTTCTCTCGCTCTTCTCAATAATTCTATATGTCCGTAATGTAATAAATCATACGTACCATAAGTAATCACACGTTTCATAAGTATATCTCCCTTTACAGAATATTAATTTAAAATTTACATTTTTAAAAATTATAGCATATTGCTCAAAAGTTTACGAATTCTGTCATTTTTTAGCGTTTTAAATAATATTTTAATTTCATCTTTCCTCTTGATTTTGCACGCTTTGGCGACACTTCTACTTTAAAACGATAATAATTAGGTCTACCGATTCCAACACTTAATAGTGTTTCTCTCCATTGTTGATAAAGTGCTTTATTCCATTTTTTACTCCCTTGCTCAACTACTTTAATTATTCTAAACATAGCCTTACCAGAGTAATCTGTTTTTTGCATTTCGTTGATATATGTTGTTACAGTATCTAATAATTTTTTAGTAATCACATTATTCTTTTCGATATACGCTTGTAGTAAATAACTTACTATTAATTCATCCATTCGATAGCTATAATACGTTCTTTCATCTTTAGATGACAACAAGTCCATTACACGTGTTCTTACTTTTAAAGCATCTAACATGTAAGATTCAAACTGTTCTGCACGTTGATTTGTAACAGATCCTTCTATTTCATTGTATCCATATACAATATTAGGTAATAATTGAATTTTTTTCGCCTTTTTATATGCTGTTATAATAAAACAATGTTCTTCACAAAAAACAACGTCTTCATCAAATCTTAAATCAGCAAACTGTGCACTAAACATTTTCCCACCTGGACCAATTGACTGCATGATATCAGGGCATTGCGCTAACTCTACCTTCTCTAGCTTTTGAATTTCTTGATGCGTATATATTGGTTGCCACTCACCATGTTTACCTTTAGCGATTTGACCTAAAACGATATCCACATCTTCCGCTTTTTGATAAAAATCTGCCATAAAATCAATTCTACTCGTTAAAAATTCATCATCAGCATCTAAAAACATAAATACGTCACCAGTCATATGCGCAAGTCCTTTATTTCTACTTGCAGCTGCACCTTTGTTCTCCTGGTTAATTAGCGTAATATTTGGGTACTCTTTTTGTAATTGCTCTAGAACTGTTCTACTCTCATCGGTAGAGCCATCATTGATACAGATAATTTCATAATTTTGTTTCGTATCTACCGATGCAATCGCTCTACGAATTGTACTTGCCGCATTATATACAGGAATTATTATTGATATTTTCATAGTTTCACCATTTCCTCTATATAGTGAATGACTTGCGTTAAACTATCTTTAGCATTGTACTCATGCCAAGTTTCAAATAGTGGAGACCATACTATACTATTTTCTTGTAGTTTACGCACTAACTCATCTTCACTATAAGCTTTATATTGGGCGGGTATGTCATAATAAAATGAATTCAAACCGCGTTCCTTTTCATATTGCTTCTCATCGTATACATAAAATAATGTAGGTTTATCTAAAATACTTGCTTCAATTGCCAATGAACTATAATCACTTATAATCACATCTGCCATAATCATCAGAGATTGCAAGTTAATCGTTGTTTGATTATCGTTTGCTATAGAGGGATGTAATTTACTCAATAAAGTATAGTTCGGCAGTGCAGTTTCAAAATTCACTTTATCAATATTACGGTTAGATTGCTTATGTTCTCTATATGTCGGCACATATACTGCTACTTTTCCTTCTATACCATATTGTTTCTTAAGCTCTTGCTGTCTTTTTTCAACATTTAATAATGTATAAGGTACTAATCTTGGCAGGCCTGTTTTTAAAAACTGTTCGTCGGCGGCTTCAAATGCATCTTTAAAACAAGTGACCATAGGTTCTCCACCAACTAAATATTTATCTGTTGCTCGGTAAACCTTTTGATACTGATTGACCATTGGTTTATTCGATAAGTCCACTTGGTGATCTTGGAGCCCAAAGTTTTTAAGTGCACCAAGCAGCGTGCCACGTTTGAATCACTGTCTGATTCGTCTTTTTCTTGAAACCACCAAACATTAAATAATACGTATCAATTATTATCACCTTGGCAGTGCTTAATGCTTTAATATGTTGAAATACTTTTTTATTACCTGCAGGTAGAAATGTCACATTTTCAAATTGTTGTATATATTTTCTATTTTCTTCGTTACCTATTACTGTAATTTTATATAATTTTCTATTTAACGCTTCTACAATGGGCAATACATCTTCTGCAAATGTCATCATGACCACGATATGATTATTCTTCAGCTTTTTTTACTATAAATTAAATTTAATAAGCTAATGATAAACATATAAAGCTTTTTGATTATCTGTCTCACAAATTCCACCGCCAATTTAAATTTCGACTACTATTGTTTACATTATATCTGTCTTACACTAAAAATTATAGAAAAATCCTTTAACAACTATTTCAGTCATTAAAGGATTCATGGCTACTCAAATAATATGAGTTAGTATTTTAAATTTCAACTTACATAAAGTCTGCGAATTGATCTCTATAACGCATATGCATAATAGAACCTACTACAAATAAGAAGATAATAATAAACATGTTATAAAGCGTCAATTCCCAATGCGTAATAAAGTACCATTCTTTATGTAGCACTGCAGAACGATATGCTTCTGCAAGATAATATATAGGATTTAATTTCATTACATCTTTTACAATGCCTTCTGGTGGCACAATCAAAATAGAAGATGCAAAGAACACCATTCTCATCAATGCTTGAATCGCTTGTTGGGTATCTTTCACAAGTACACCAAGCGTTGAAGTAAATAATGCAATTGCTGTTGTAAGAATTAGTGCAAATGGCACGTATAAAAACAGCTGCAACGTATAAATCGTAGGATAATAACCTGCTAACATACAAAGTAAAATAACTACAACAAGTAACGCAAGATGTCCATAGAATCTACTCATTACAATATACGATGGGATAATCGACAGTGGAAAATTCATTTTTGCCACTTGATTATATTTAGTCGCTATTGATTTTGTACCTTCTAATATACCTTGGTTAACAAAGAACCACATGCTAATACCTACGAGCAACCAATAAATAAATGGCACGCCATCTACCGGGCCGTTATCTCGAATTCCTAAACCAAACACAAACCAATAAACCATAATTTGCATTGCTGGATTAATCAGTTCCCAGGCTGTGCCTAAATAGTTGTTTGTATTAGTGATTTTCATTTGGAACTGAGCCAATCTCTGAATAAGATAGAAATTTTTAAAATGCTCTCTAAAAACTACCCACACTGCATTCATTTTAATAAACCACACTTTCAATCGATTTACCTTATCACATTCCATTTGCGATGTTACACTTAAATTTAATATACGCTTTATTGTCTATCTTAACAACTTTCATTTACTATCGTAAATCAGAATAGCTAAAAAGTGCTATAAATGATATATTTTTGTATACTAAGTGATGAAACAACGTTAATGAAAAAATGAGATATAAGCTATCGTAACTTTATATTTTTCATTAATTTATCTTTATAGTTGATTTTATAACGTAAGTTCAGTAAAATTTAACAACTGTATAAAACTTCACTTCGTTAAATTGTACTCACTTACTTTACAATAGGTTTATAAATTTAACAACTAATATAATATATAATATAATAAGAGTAACTGTAAATAAGGAAGGTAAAATTATGAATGTATCGGTTGATATTAAAAATGTGACTAAAGAATATCGTATTTATCGTAATAACAAAGAACGCTTAAAGGATGTCCTTCTTCCTTTTCATGAAAATAAAACTTTTTATGCTTTAAATGACTTGTCTATAACGGCACACGAAGGTGATGTCATTGGTCTTGTTGGTATCAATGGTTCTGGAAAATCTACACTAAGTAATATGATTGGTGGATCATTATCTCCTACAAGTGGCGGTATCAAACGTGAAGGCGATGTAAGTGTGATTGCTATTAACGCAGGGTTAAATGGCCAACTCTCTGGTGTCGAAAACATCGAATTCAAAATGCTATGCATGGGCTTTACTAGAAAAGAAATCAAAGCATTGACACCTGAAATCATTGAATTCAGTGAACTTGGAGAATTTATTTATCAACCAGTTAAAAAATATTCGAGTGGTATGCGTGCAAAATTAGGCTTTTCTATCAATATCACTACTAATCCAGATATTTTAGTCATCGATGAAGCGTTATCTGTTGGTGACCAAACGTTCGCTCAAAAATGTTTAGATAAAATATTCGAATATAAAAAACAAGGCAAAACTATTTTCTTTGTAAGTCATAATATGAAACAAGTCCGTGATTTCTGCACTAAGATTGCTTGGATTGAAGCAGGTAAACTTAAAGAATTCGGTGAATTAGACGATGTATTACCTGAATATGAAAAATTCTTGAATGATTTTAAAAAACGTTCTAAAGCAGATCAAAAGAAATTTAGAAGTGATTTAGATAATTCTAGGTTTGTAGTTAAATAACACTAGAATTATTACTGGTTTCATGTTAAAAAATAAAAGCGTAAATTGCAGTGAATTTAAACTGCAGTTTACGCTTTTTTACTTCTTGCGCGTTTCTTTAATTACTTTAAATATAAATCGAGGTATTGATTTCATTCTTCCTAAGCGTTTCCAATCTATAATCACACGGTAAACCCACTCTAAATTCAAGCGTCTAAATAATGCGGGCGCTCTTTTCTTCGTGCCACTAAACACTTCTATCGAGCCACCTACGCCCATCAATACTGTTTGAGTAAATGTATTCATGTGTCGTTCAATCCAGTGTTCTTGTCTAGGATATCCCATTCCCACAAAAACATAATCAGGATTAAATGAGGTGATTTGTCTTAATACCATTTCATCTGTTAAATCAAAAAAACCATGATGAAAGTCAAAGTGAATGTTTGGATACTTTTGCGCTAAATTTTGTTGTGCTTTGATAACAATTTCATTCTTTGCACCTAGTAAAAACACTTTTTGATGATTGGCATTAGCGATTTTCAAGCATTCTTCCATTAGTTCAATGCCAGGCACTCGTTCTTTCAAGGGGGTTCTAAGTAACTTAGAAGCTTTTACAACGCCTGTGCCGTCCGGGATGACATAATTCGCACTATTAATTAAATTACGGTATGTAACATTGTCCGTAGCGTAATCCACTATTTCTGGATTTGCAGTAACAATAAATAAATTTTCTGGACTATTGGATAAGAAAAACTGCTTAACATTCTCTCGCATGTCCTCTAAAGTAACATTATCAAAATATACTGATAAGACGTTTACTTTATTTAATTTGTTGCTTTCCGTCATGGTTGGTGATCTCCTAACTCAAAATACATCAAATGTAATTTAACGTTTAATTATTATTGTAATATTAACACATTACGCGATTTACAGAAATTTTAAAACTGTTCTTACTTTCATTCTTATAATATACATCAAAAGTCTAAATGCTTTCTTGTCTAAATTACTTTATACTATAGATTATGCTATGACAACCTTACTTCTTTAATAAATATGAGGTTGTTGAAATATTAAATCGAGGTAATCATATGACAAAAATACATGAATTTTTCAGTTCAGCTATTCAACTCAATTTATATTGGGTTATGATTATAGCTCTGCTTTATATAATTATTCATAATTATCGTAATAAACCGATAAACCGAATTTTAGATATATATTTAAATTACATCCCTGTATTAACACATGAATTTGGACACATTTTATTCAATAAAATAAGTGGTGGGAAAGCCAAAGATTTAGTTATCGTTGCATCTCCTACTGAACGTGTTGCTACGTCGCAACAAGGATTCGCTGTGACACAATCAAAAAGTCGCTTCGGTCAATCTATCACTACATTCGGTGGTTATATCATGCCACCACTCATGTTATTTTTAGGTTTTTTAGCTATTGAATTTCAATACCCCAGTTTATTTATAAGTGCGTACTTAATTATATTTATTTATTTTTTAATACTGACTTCAAGAAAGATACTGCCAATCTTCATGGTTATTTTACTTATTGCATTACTCTATTTTTTGTTCCAAAGTGATAATCAATTGATGATGTTTTACATTGTAAGTCTTACATCTCACTTTATATTAGGTGTCTTATTAGGCGAAGTCTTGCAATCTTCAGTCACTATTTTTAAACTGACCTTCTCACAACAACCTGTGTCTTGGGATGGTAGTACTTTAAAAGAATTAACACATGTCCCTACTTTTATTTACAGCTTAATATGGATAGCGATTAATATCTTCACCATTTATCAATTATTTCATGGGTACTTTTTTACTTAATAACTTAGCTTGAGACTGGGACATATCACATGTCTCAGTCTTATTTTTATATTAGCAGGGGCTGACTGAATTGAAAATGCGCTTATTTCAAGCTTTAAAAAAACAAAAAAAGTGGTTGCTAAAAGCAATCCACTCCAGAAATATTATTTATTTTTCAGCGTAAATATGCGCCGCATTATCATAGCTTAAAATTGTCACGTTTTCGTCTTTTTGGACAATAATCACTTTATTTGTATCATCTTTATTAATGATTTTAATTTCCTCATCAATTAATATATCTTTGCTCGATAAATATATCAGTAATTCAGTACGATCACGAACACGTTTAATCGTTACCTTATCATCAGCCTCAAATGTAAGTAAATTCGTGGTATAAAGTTCTTTGTATTTACTATCACGTGGTATCACGCCGCCGTGAGGACAAGTGATTGGATAATCTAATAATTTATCCAATCGTTCTACAAACAAATTGGATACTTTATGCTCTAAAACTTCTGCTTCTTGATGTACTTCTTCCCAATTATATTTCAATATTTTTATTAAAAACAATTCAATTAAACGATGACGCTTAATAATATCCAGCGTGTATGTTAAACCTTTATCTGAAAGCCGCACACCTTTGTATGGTTTTGTTTCAACATACCCAGTTTTTTCTAAACGGTGAACCATTTCACTGACTGAAGGTGGTTTGATGTTTAAATATTGGGATAGTGTCTTATTTGAAACAAAAAAATGATCACCATTGTGCGTTAAAATCGCCTTTAAATAGTCTTCTTTTTCTTCAGTTAGCATTATCTCACCTCTCAACTCATTCACTTCATTGTATCACGAATCGACTTGACACGCTAAATCTTCATGGTATATTATAAAATAAATTAGGTTAGCCTAAAAATATTATTAAGGAGGTCTAATATGTTAAAGGTAGAAAATCTAAATCTAACTTTAGGGAATAAACATGTCTTAGAAGACATTGATTTAAACATACCTATAAAAGGCGAGATTATTGGCATAATGGGGCCAAATGGTGCTGGGAAATCATCTTTACTCAAATCTTTTATTGGGGAGTTTAAATCTACTGGGACTGCACGCTTAAACGATGATGATGTACATAATTCATTAAAATCTATCACCTATATTCCACAAAAAGCACATATTGACTTAGATTTTCCAATTGATGTCGAACATGTTGTTATATCAGGTGCATACAAAGATATTGGTTGGATTAAATGGGTGACGTCAGAAACTAAAAAACGGTTAAATCAATTGATGGAAACCTTGGAATTAGAAAATTTACGTCATCGTCAAATTTCACAATTAAGTGGTGGCCAGTTACAACGTGTACTTGTCGCACGTGCGCTAATGACGGAAAGTACGCTTTATTTGTTAGATGAGCCCTTTGTTGGTATTGATTTCCATAGTGAACAAATCATTATGACACAACTACAAAAATTGAAAAGTGAAGGTAAATTACTCTTAATTGTCCATCACGATTTATCAAAAACTGAAGAGTATTTTGATCGTGTCATACTTCTAAACAAAACAATTCGTTATTTTGGTGACAGTAGTACTGCAATGCTACCGGAGAATTTAAATAATACATTTTTAAATTCAACCACAAAAAATGAAGCGACTTAAAACAACAGAAAGGAGATAAATTTATTATGGAATTCATTCAACATTTACTCGATTATAAATTCTTAAGCAATGCCTTAATTATTTCAATCGTAGTTGGAATTGTATGTGGTACAGTTGGCTGTCTTATCGTCCTTAGAGGGCTTTCGCTAATGGGTGACGCGATGAGCCATGCTGTGTTACCTGGTGTAGCTCTATCTTTCTTATTCGGTATACCGATGTTTATCGGGGCACTCATTACAGGTATGATTGCCGAGCATATTCATTGGATTTATTACGAAAAACAGTAAAACCAAACCAGACGCCGCAATCGGTATCAGTTTTACAGCATTTTTAGCAATGGGTATTATTTTAATCAGTTTGATTAACAGTACCACTGACTTATACCACATATTATTTGGTAACTTGCTCGCTGTAACTCAATCAACATTTTGGTCAACAATTGTTGTTGGTGTGCTTGTTATGATATTAATCATACTATTTTACAGACCGTTAATGGTCTCAACATTTGATCCTGTATTTAGCCGAATGAGTGGTCTAAACACTACAATAACTCATTATTTTGTAATGCTGTTACTGTCTCTTGTAACTGTAGCCAGTATTCAAACTGTCGGTATTATTTTAGTTGTCGCGTTATTAATTACGCCAGCCTCAGCAAGCATTCTTAATTGCCAAAAAATTACATACAATGATGATTATATCAAGTCTGTTTAGTACAATCAGTGCGATTGTTGGTCTCTACTTTAGCTATCTTTATAATTTACCAAGTGGCGCAACAATTGTATTATGCGCATTCTTGATTTACGTCGTTACTTTTATATTAAGTAAATTTCAAATTTTTAATAAGAGAGGACAAACTATATGAAAAAAATAATAGCAATTGCACTTGTTTTCATCCTTTTTTTAAGTGCATGTAGCAATGGGAGCAATGAAAAAAATGAGAAAAATGATTCAGCTTCAAACGATAAATTAAAAATTGTTACGACAAATTCAATATTATACGATATGGTCAAAAACACTGCCGGTGATAATGTTGAAATACATAGTATTGTACCAATTGGCCAAGACCCTCATGAATATGAAGTTAAGCCAAAAGACATAAAAGCGTTAACTGATGCAGATATAATTTTTTATAACGGTTTAAACTTAGAAACAGGAAATGGTTGGTTTGAAAAAGCATTAAGTCAAGCCAATAAATCAACCAAAGATGATTCCGTAGTAAGACCTTCTGAAAACGTGGAACCTTTATATTTAGAAGGTGGCGAAGGTGATAAATCAAAACAAGATCCACATGCTTGGTTAAGTTTAGACAATGGTATTAAATATGTTGAAACGATCAAAGATACAATATTAAAACACGATAAAAAACATAATGATGAAATCAAAGCCCAAGGTGAAAAGTATCTTGGAGAACTAGAACAACTTAATAAAGAAAGTCATGATAAATTCAATGATATTCCTAAAGAGCAACGCGCAATGATTACAAGTGAAGGTGCTTTTAAATACTTCTCTAAACAATATGACATTAAACCTGGTTATATTTGGGAAATTAACACTGAAAAGCAAGGTACACCTGAGCAAATGAAACAAGCCGTTCAATTCGTAAAAGATAATAACTTGAAACATTTACTTGTTGAAACGAGCGTTGATAAGAAGAGTATGCAAAGTTTAAGTGAAGAAACGAAAAAAGACATCTTTGGCGAAGTATTTACTGATTCAATCGGTGAAAAAGGATCTAAAGGTGATTCTTATTACAATATGATGAAAGAAAATATCGAAACAGTACATGGCAGTATGGAATAAGTCGATAGGCTATTTAACCTTTTATAGGTGAATAGCCCCATGTCGTTCGTTACCCTCCTTATAACGTACGGCATGGTGGTATTCAAGCCTTAAAATCATCTCCTTAGCTCCATCAATGGTAGATTCCTCCCCCATTGATGGAGCTTTTTTTAGCGAAACTTCTTCCTAAAAGGAAGTTAGTTTCACTTATGCATGCGTCTTGACGCAGGCGTTCCTTAATCTTCCTGTTAAGATAGTGGCTCTTATGCATGCGTCTTGACGCGAGCGTTCCTTAATCTCCCTGTTAAGATAGTGGCTCTTATGCATAAAGACTTACTTTCCAATTCATTTGGGTTAGTAAGTCTTACGCATATGTGATCACTAAAATAGCTCAGGCCTTCCTTTAATCTCCTAAAAGGAAGTTAGTTTCGCTTATGTGTTCCCTTTACAAATGTATTACTCAATCGTTTATCTCATTGACTTTATTCCAAATAACCTTTGAATAAGTAATATATTCACTATAATTACAGGGTCTATTGATGGTCTTCCACTATTTAATTTACATATATTATTACTGTTTAAAAATGGCAGTAATTTGGGTCGACTCCTGCGAGAAAAGCACTAACCGAAGACTTCATGCTGAGGCTATTCCGCGGAATTTATGCACAAAAAAGTGCCGACAAAATCTTAGACTTTGTCGACACTCTAAAGTGACAGAATATATATTCTGTCACTTTTATGCTATTTAAAAATCATTCATTAGTCCGTTAAACTATCTACAATAATCATTTCATCATAATTTATTGCTTCACGTATTTTCAAAGCAGTAACTTCACTTACCTCTTCGTCTTCGACAAGTTGATTCAACACACGGCGTTGCTCTTTAAGTGCCGTTAATTTAATTTTTGTTATTGAATTCTCGTTTTTTGCATTAAAGAAATTAGATGGTGTTAAGTTATCTATACGTATAAGATAACTATCACAAATCATTCCTACTTCTAACTTATTATCTTCAGTTGTTTCTTTACCTAAACGACTTACAACACGGTAATGTACTGTACGTACAACATTAGAGATTTCTCGCAAGTTGTCGATGATTGATAATGAAGTAGTCGCATTGGTTTTAACTTTACGTTTAATTCTTCGTTTTAAAATCAAAGCTCTAAATTCAACCTTTATACGTTGAAGTAAAGAAGCTTGCTTATAGACTTGCGTACGTTCGGAATAACGCATATAGTTTTCTAGAACGTTAGAAGTTATATCTCCATTTTCTACTAAACTATTCAATGTACTATTTTCAACAGCAAATGCAATATTTTGTAGTCTTTGAAGTTCTTTCGTATTTTCATCTTCATTTTCCACAGTTTTTAAAAATGCTAATTTCTCATGATAATCCTTGATTACATTACCATATTGAAAACTAGATTCTACAGATGACATTTGATTTAAACTATCAATGACTTTTTCTAATATTAAAACACGTGCTCGCTTGAAACTCATTCCTTTTTGTTTCGGTTTTTCAGCATTTGGTGTAACTAATGGTAAGATAAATTGCGCAACAATCAAACTAATAATTACCATTCCAGATGCTATAAAAAGTAAATCATCCCTAAAAACAAAAGAATGATGATCCGCTAACACATACGGTAAAGTTAAGGCGATTGCTAACGAAATTGTGCCATGAACGCCGCACACCGTCATAATAAACGCATACATGCCACGTTTTGGAGGTGCTTCTGTCGGTTTCTTATTATCTTCATTATAAGAAATCATCTTTTGGAATGGACTGACTGGTAAGTAAAAGTAAGGATATAGTATGAACACCCACAAAAATCTAAATAAATATATCGCAAGTGCAATTAAACAAGTAACGACAATTAAGAAGATTAAATTATGTGGTTCATTTTCTATAATTCTTCCTACTACTTCAGGTATTAAATATCCCAAAATAGAAAATACAAAACCATTTAATGCATAGCCTAATATATTCCAAGTATGGTTATAACTCATTTGCAATCTCGTACGTGCTTGTGCAATACGGTCACGTTCAAAACCATGTACTAAACCTGCAACTACAGCGACGATGATTCCTGATGAATGAAACATTTCTGCCACTATATATGTCACAAACGGCGTAACAAGCTGTATAAATGTGAACATATTAATATTTTCAATACCACGTCTAGATAACGCCACTCTAAATCTTACTAAAGCTACCCCAATAAGAAGTCCAACAATAAAACCACCTATTGAAGAAATAAGAAATTGTTCAACAGCATGCGTCACTGAAAACGCACCTGTCACAAGTGTCGCTACAGCAATTTTAAAAGATATGATACCCGCAACATCATTTAAAAGTGATTCACCCTCTAAAATTGTCATAGATCCTTTCGGTAGCACTTTTCCATTTGTAATAGCTTGAACTGCAACGGCATCTGTAGGACATAATATAGCGACAAGCGCAAAAGCTGCAGCCATTGGTAATTCGGGCCAAATCCAATGAACAAAAAGCCCTACTACAATCACAGTAGTAATAACTAAACCTAATGCCATCATTAGCACCGGTTTAATATAGCGCCTTAAGTGGACACGCGAAACCTTAACCCCTTCTACAAAAAGTAATGGTGCAATTAATGCAACCATAAACAATTCTGAATCGAAATGAAGTTCAACAGGTACAGGTATCACATACACCAACATACCGAGTATAATTTGAATGAAGGCTAAAGGCACTTTCGGTATAAAAATGTGCACAAGTGAGCTAACGATAACCAGTGCTAAAAAAATGAGTATCGTTTCAAATATTTGCAAGGTTTCACCTCTTTTCAATTTAATTATTTTTCATAATTGTTGAGGTTGAAACAATAAATAATATCGTTTTTTAAATGAACATACTGTGTCTCAAACTCTTACACACTAATAACAAATAGTATAATCCCTATCACCTATTTGATTAATATTTTTTAAATTAACACAATTACAAATATATATTATTTTATCATTTTTTTACCCTTTGCTTAAACGTATTACACTTGAAAAGTTAAATTTTCTTTTTTATCTTCTAATATACAGTCTAATAAGCGATTAAATAGTGTTACATAATTTAATATTAAAATGACACTAAAATGCATATATAAAATGAGTATGATACATACGTACTCTAGATAATTAAAAAAATGATGAAAGCAGACTTATACCGATTATAAAAACAAAACACCAATCCATTAGAAAATAATAGATTGGTGTTTCAAAGTTGATAATGAGCTATTTATGTCTCACCCTTATCATTTTAAGCATTTATATATTTTAGTAATCCTGGTCTTTTTCATACGCATTACGTCTACGTTCTTCACGATTTTCTGCACGTTTTTTCAACATATCAAATGTATTATTTTCTTTAGAACTCAACAATATATTTGTTTGTCTTGGCGCATCACTTTTACGATACATGTAAGCCCCTGTGCGATAGGCGGCACGTGATATTAAGTGACCTCCGACTGGTGACGTTAAATTAATAAACACCAATGCCAAAATAAGTCGCACGCTTAAATAACCTTGTGAAGAAATAAAATAAATAATAACGCCTACAAGCGTCAGTAATACTGAAAGTGTAGAACTTTTAGTCGATGCATGACTTCGTAAAAATACATCTTGAAATTTAATTAAACCTATTGCACTTATTAATGCGATGATACTTCCTAAAAACATCATAAATGCTCGCTATTAAATTAACGATTTCGCTTGTTATTTGCATTGAAGACATGCCCCCTTCTATAAATCTAGAAATGGAAACGGTACTTACAAATGAAATGATAGCGATCAGTAGAATTGAATCAAGGAATGAGAATGTACCAAAGACGATGCTGAGCATACCTACCATAGACATAAGTATCGCACTTGCGGTATCAAAAGCAACTACCCTATCAGCAGTCGTTGGTCCTTTAATCAATCTAAATAAAGTTAATAATAATGCAATTCCAAACAAAATCAGTGCACTTGTAATGAAAAAATCAATAAGGGATTCTATCATTCTGCCACCTCCAATATGAGTCCTTCATATTGTCTAATACTTTTCAGCAATTTTTGCTTTTCTTTATCTGAGACATCAATTGCATGTATAAAGAACTTTTGTTTTTCTTTTGAAATTCTTATTACTGTTGAACCAGGCGTTATAATAATTAAAATTGTTAAAAAGCTAACTTCCCAATCACTACTTAATGTTGTTTCATAAGTTACTAAGCCGGGGTTTAAATCCTTAGTTTTGAATAAAATGTAATTAATTGTAGTCATGCTAGATGTGACTAACTGGTATAAATAAACAGCTAAAAATTTAATTGTTACCCAAACTTTTTTCAGATAAAATTGCTGTCCGAAAAAGCGATGTAAAATATAGATAACTAATAAGCCAATAAGGTAACCTGCGGAGAATGTTGATGCTTTAAAAGATTCTTCATCTTGAAAAAGCACCCATAAAAAAGCAATGACAATGTTAAGCAAGACTTGTTGCATTATTTATCCTCCTTCACTAAATGAGGGTTAACCATTTCTTCATATAGTCCATCATCCATATTTAAATGTGTCGCATTATCCGTCACTTTGAAAATCAATGGCGCCGCAAGTCCCATAGCTAGTATCACTGCTGTTAATATGCCAATGAGACCTTTACGATACGTAGGTATTTTTTTAAATGCTGTTTCTTCAGCTTTCTTCTCATTACCCAAATACATTGTGAAGAAGATTCTGAACAAGCTAAACATTGCAATTAAACTGGTAATTATCATTAAAGCTAAGCCAATATAATTACCGTTTTCTATAGCACCTTTAAAAATGAATACTTTACCAGGGAAACCACTAAATGGCGGTACGCCTCCGATTGCTAAGATCATAACTACAAAAGCTACGCCAAAGAATGGTTCTTGTTTGGCTAGACCATTTAGATTTCGATATTGTCTGTATCCAGTAATATAGACTAAGCTACCAATAATAAAGAATAGCAATGTCTTAACGACAATGTCATTAGCTAAATAGAAAATAGCGCCATTAACACCAGCGTAGGTATTTGATCCTAATCCTAATATGATAAATCCAATTGAAAGTATAACTTGATATGCTGCAATCTTTTTAATATCACGATAAGCGAGTACGCCAAATGCTCCAATCAGCATTGTTATACAAGCTAAAAATACTAGTAATGGATGCGTGATGCCTTCATGACCATCAAAAATCAATGTAAAGAAGCGGATTAATGCATAAGCCCCTACTTTAGTCATTAATGCTCGCAAACAGTGCTCGCAAGTTCTGTATTTAAAACTGCATAGGCTTTAGGTAGCCACATAAAGAGCACTAATGCAGCTTTAGCACCAAACGCAATTAAAAAGACCATAGACACAATTGTTATAGCACTTTTGTCATTCATCTCATTCAACCGCTGTGCTACAAGGGCAAAGTTTAACGTACCTGTCAGTTTATAAAGCAAACCAATACCTAGAAGTAACAACCATGAACCAAGTATATTAAGTACCACATAAATAATTGCCGCACGTAATTGCTCGATGGATTGTCCTAATGTGATAAGTACGAAAGATGCCAATAACATAACTTCAAACATGACATATATATTGAATAAGTCAGCTGTTAAGAATGAACCTATAACACCTACAGTTAAGAATAAGATGAAACTTGGTAGATAATAGCGTATTGCTCTTTTCTCTGTTCTACCAAAACCATAAGCCATAATTAACGTAACAACAAAACTGGATGTAGTAACCATCAATAAACTTAATGAATCACCAACAAATTGAATACCAAAAGGTGCTTCCCATCCTCCAAAATCTAAGGCAATAGGTTTGTTATACATCACATGAATTAATAAGAACAATGAAATAACTGTTGTAACAGCCATCGTTCCAATTGAAAACATTCGAGACAATCTACTGTTTGTACGGATGAAGACAAGGACTAATGCACAAACTGCTCGGAAGAAGTAACGGTAGAATTAATAAATTACTCATTAGCATCGTCGTCATCACCTCTCAATACATCGATTTCATCTTCTTTTGTTACACGATACGTTCTATATACAAGTACTAATAGAAAAGCTGTCATTGCAAAGCCAATTACAATCGCCGTTAAAACAATTGCCTGTAATAAAGGATCAACAAAGTTTTTACTACCTTCTCCAATCAAGGGTTCAACCATATTCTTGCCATATTGACCCATACTCATAATAATTAAATTGCCCGCATGCGTGTAAATAGAAATACCTATAACGATTCTTATTAAATTAACTGATAATATCATATACGTTCCTATAAATATTAAGAAGCCAATAACCATTAATAATATAAGATTCATGAACGACCACCACTTATAGATAACATAACCGTTACGACGACACCTACAACAGATAATACAATACCTGCTTCAAATAACGTTACGGTCGTTAAATGTACTTCACCCAATAAAGGTAATTGTACATATGCATCAGTTTGGTAAAGGAACGGTTTACCAAAAAACATAGGTACAACTGCAGTAGCAAATGAAACTAATGAACCTATAATCATTAATATTCTAAAATCTAAAGGCAAAGCGACTAACACTTGTTTAACATCGAAGGCCAAGAACATTAAAATAAATGCTGAGCTAAATACAAGACCACCAATAAAGCCGCCACCTGGATTATTATGACCTGCCAAAAACAGATAAAATCCAAAAGTTAACAATATAAAAACGACAATTTTGGTTACCGTTCGTAATACAACATCATTCTCTTTCATCTTGACCCCTCCGTTCTTTAAAGTTAAGTAATGTATAAATTCCTAAACCAACAATGATGAGCACCATACCTTCAAATAAAGTATCTAGTGCACGGAAGTCACCAAGAATGGAATTCACAATATTTTTTCCGCCTGCTAATTCATATGCATCATGGTAAAACGTCGAAATTGTAGGCATCGAGTCACTTTGTTGTGCAATAAACACGAGCATGACTACAATCACTGCCATCAAGAGCGATACAATAATTTTGACCGCTTCACGTTTTTTGTGAACTTTTGTACGCGGTACGTTAGGTAGTCTTGAAAAACTAACAATAAATAATATTGTTGTAATCGTTTCTACAACTAATTGAGTTAATGCTAAATCGGGTGCTTTCATTAATATAAAGAATATCGTTACACAATAACCGATAATTCCGTTTAAAATAACCATTGTTAAACGTTGACGTATAAATGTTAACGCAATACCTAGTACAAATACGACAATTAATGTAATTACTTCTAACGGGCCAAATTCACTCACATGAATTTGTTGCACTTTTGGAAATCTCGCTTGAATAACTCCATATACCACAACCATTATAAAAATAAGTAAAGTTAATGTGATGTAATGATTTAAACGGTTATTCATTAAGCTACGAATTCCATATCCTGAATAGTGTTCAAATTGTTTATATGACCCTAAGTATAAATCTGTAATTGATTTCACTTTTATCTTATCAGCATATTTTTTCCAATCAATTTTAAATGCCGCTGTGAAACCAACAATCATTACAATCAAACTTAAAATCAACGGTAAATTAAATCCGTGCCACTGCGATACATGTGGCGCTATTTTATCTACATTTTCTCCAATTGTGATACTTCGTAACGCTGGTAAAATAATATAATGTCCAAATATATTTGGAACAAAGAATATGACCGGTAACAAAATCATCATAATTGCAGAAGGTAGTGTGAACATAAATGGTTCGTGTGGATTTTTTATTGGTAAATCTGCTTTCTGATAATCTCCCCAGAAAACTTCCTTAATCATGTAAACTGCATAAATCAAAGTGAATATACTAGCTACAACACCTATCACTGCAATAATTATCGTAAGGAATATATTGAATTGGGGTAATTGGTGCGCGCTCACAAGTCCGTCAAAGAACATTTCCTTACTCAAGAAGCCATTTAAAAATGGAATACCCGCCATCGATAAGGCAGAAAGTAACATTATGATATGTGTAATAGGAAACACTTTTCTTAAACCTGATAAGCGACGAATATCTCTTGTGCCTGTTTCATGATCAATAATACCTACACCCATAAACAGTGCACCTTTAAATAAAGCATGATTCATTAAATGGAATAAAGCTGCGAACAGTATTAGACCATAAATTTTAGAAAGTTCGCCTGTCGGATGTTGCGCAAACCCTCCACCAAGTCCTACCATTGATACAATCATACCTAGTTGACTAATAGTAGAATAAGCTAATATTGCTTTCATATCGACTTGGCGTGTTGCATTGACTGCACCAAAAATCATTGTGATTAGACCAACGAACGTAACACAATAAATATAAAAATCACTTAAACCTAATACAGGTGTGAATCTAAAGAGCAAGAATATACCTGCTTTAACCATTGTTGCCGAATGTAGATAGGCACTTACGGGTGTTGGCGCGACCATCGCTTTCGGTAACCAGATGTGAAATGGAAATTGAGCTGACTTTGTAAATACCCCTATTAAGATGAGAATAATAATAGGTATAAACAAGTCACTTTGGGCAATTTTATCACTCTGTGCAATAATTGAAGTTATTGAATTCGTGCCAGTTACAGTATAAATCATAATGAAGCCTGCTAGTAATGCCAAACCACCAAAAACTGTAATCATAAATGATTGTATGGCCCCAAATTGACTATCACCTTTATTGTACCAATAGGCGATAAGCAAGAATGAGGATACACTTGTTAACTCCCAAAACACATACATCAGAATCGTATTATTAGCAGTAACGATACCTAGCATACTGAGCATAAATAGTAATAAATATACATAAAAACGTGGTAAATTATCATGTTCTTTAGATAGATATTGAGTTGCATAGTAAAATACGGCTAATCCAATGAGTGAAATTAATAAACTGAAGAATAAACTCAATCCATCTAATCTAAAATCAATATTGATATCTAAAAGTGTCAGCCATGGAATCTTAACCGTTACAAAATGTCCCGCCATCACTCGAGGTAATTGCCATAAAAAGTAAATCGAAGAAATAATCGGTGCAATTAAAGCAATTTGACCTGCAAATCGCTGCAATTTAGGATTTGTTAGTGTGAACAATACCGCTACCATGATTATAATCAAGGCACCCAGTAAATATATTAAGCTCATCATATCCCTCCTTTAATTATATTTTATAAATTTAAAGCTATTGTTGTTTTAGTAGTCTTTGCAGAAATACCTATGAATTTCATCGTTTCAAAAGTTGTTTGATGACCTAAATATTTTTGAATAATAGAAATAGATATACCAGATTGATAAGCATGATAAGCAAATGTCTTTCTTAACGTCGTCAAACCAATATGTAGCATGCCTAACTCTTCAGCTGCAGCATGGATAATACGATATGCTTGTTGTCTTGATAGACCTTTTAAAGTTCTATTTGATTGAAATAATAGCTCATCATTTTTCAGATCTTCTTCAGTAATAAAGATCATTAATTCATTCCTCAACGTGTCGGGTAATCTAATATGAATATTGGGAGCGTGGTCCTCTAGCCAATACAGCTTAATATCATCGTGTTCGTCTTTGACGTCTGACACACAAAGATTTAGTAGTTCGGAAAGTTTAACGCCAGTATGTATTGCAAACTTGAATAATAAATAATCTCGTTTCGACTTATTACTTAATACATCAAACATAGACTTTATCTCTTTTATATCCCTTATAGGGTCCACTTGATTCATATATTCACCTCTTAACAAATTGAATGTTTCTTATTTAATGATATATGATATTTATGTCACATGGAAGTATTTAAACCGAATTTCTCAAAAAAATTTTGACCATTTTAACATGTTTATTCGATATATATAGTGAAAGGAGGTTAAGCAAATGAATCAAATTAAACAGCTTGCAGTCACATTATCCCGTGTTTTGTACGATCAAGATGGAAAAGCTTTAAAGTTCAAGCGTCATTTCGCAAATTTAAATACAGAATCAACACCCGAACAAATAAAAAGCTTCAAATCTATTATTGAACAAATTACTGGAGAGCACTTTGACACTATAGAAGTTATTAAAACTGAAATAATTAATTAAGGAGGAGAATGACATGATGTCCCAAACATTAGAACTTATTTTCAATGATGCTGTGAATAAAACTATCAAATTGCAACTACCTAAGATTGAACATCCAGTAAATGAAAGTACAGTTAAAGATGGCATGAATAAATTAATCACGCTTGATATTTTGAGACCCAAAACAGGCATCCCCACAAAAGTATTTGGTGCCCAATTAATAGATAAGACAACCAACGTTCTATTTGAAAATTAGTTGATTCTCAATATAAAGCTATTGAGTTAGATGATTAACTAAAAAAGGCTTGAAACAAACGTTTCAGGCCTTCCTTTTATGCAGAAAATTGACTGTTTATACAGCACATTAGTTAACCACAATATTATTCAATTATACCATTAATTTCTAAAGGGTCTCAATCTAACCTTATCACCAAAAAATATCTTTTTCTTACCTAACTTCTTGCATATTGCATATTTATCATACACTTCAACAATTTGAGCTAAATTTTTATAAGATCTTCTTGGATTCAACACTTCTATAAATTGATTTTTCTTAATGCCATCATTACTTCCTGCTCCAACAAAAAAAGTTTCCTCATCTGTTAGTCGAATTATGGAAAGCTGTTTCAATATAATTAGTCACTCACTTCTTCAAAAGCTATTATTATTATAAAGTTATTATTACTTCATAGTTGTTAATCTTATTTCCCAAAAACCATTAACATACGTATTCTATTATATTTTCTGTGTTGTGTACATCATAATAAACTAAAAAGCTCATATTCTTTTAAATAATTTAAACATAGGAAAAACATAACCTTTCCTATATAATGTAATTATCCTAATAGAAAGCGTGATTTAATGTTCCTTTTATATATTATTGGGATTATCGCAGGTATGGTTGTACCATTCCAAACTTCAATCAACTCTAGACTAAGCCTTTATACAAAGTCTTCATTCTATGCGTCAACAATCTCATTTGCTACAGGTACAATCTTTTTAATTTTAATCAATCTTATAACGAATCCTCATGTCTTTACTGCACAATTTTACAGCAACCAATCTTTTAGTTACATATGGTTTGTCGGTGGTATGCTTGGTGTCATTTTCCTAACTGGAAACTTACTCCTTTTACCTCGTTTAGGTGCATCCCTTACTGTAGTGCTTACTGTAGTTGGTCAAATCATTATGGGTGTAACAATCGACACATTTGGCTGGTTTGGAGCTGATAAAGAAGCCTTTACAGTATTTAAAGTACTGGGTATTATCTTTTTAATTTTCGGTATCATTCTGATGAATTACGTTCGTAGAAACCCAAAAGATAAAAATCAAAATAATTCAATTTATATTTGGTTAATCATTGGATTTATATTTGGTTTCTGTCCACCTATTCAAACTGCTATTAATAGCGCATTGGGTCAACAAATAAATTCCTCTGTAATGGCTTCACTGATTTCATTCACAGTAGGTACAATCGTATTATTTATTTTGACTTTAATTTTTAATAGAAGTCTTAAACTTACTACTTTCACACCTAAAGAAGGACGTCTTAAGCCTATTTACTTTATCGGTGGTATCTTAGGTGTGATATTTGTGACCACGAATATTATTTTAATGCCTCACCTTGGCGCCGCATTGACTACAATTATTGTTATGCTAGGTCAAATGTTAATGGGTATTATCATAGATCATTTCGGTTTGCTGGGTACATATAAAAATAAAATCACTAAGAGAAAAGTTTTCGGTATTATTGCCATAATGATTGGTATCATTTTATTGAGATTATTTTAAAAAATTGTTCTCTCGAGTCATTTACTTTTAACATTTAGTAAATGACTTCTTTTTTTATAACAAAATCCCTGCTTTTCGCTGTATAATCAAATCATCAATACATCAAGAGGTGACATCATTGAAGAAAATCATTGTTTTATTTACTCTGTTGATAATACTTTGTAGTATCGGCGCCCTAAGTTTTTACTATTTCAAAATTAAAATAGTCACAAGTAAACCAGAACATCCTATTGATACTTTGAAAATAACCTATAATAAACCCTATACCTTTATAGGAAAGCAAGAACCTGCGCAACGATTTCCAGTTCATTATGAACCCCATAAAGGTTATATTAACGATTGGTTCGTTAAGTCACATGACAAAATAGAAAAAAACCAACCTCTATTTGAATATTACAATCCACGTATTGAGCAACAAATTAATAGTAAGCAAAAATACCTTGCACAATTAAAACAAAACAATAAATCTTCCACTCCCCTGATACAATCAGAAGTATTACGCTTACAAAATCAAATCTCACAACTCCAAGAACGACTTCGTATTAAAGTTTATGCTCCGGCGACTGGCATCGTCCATATTAATAAATCATGGCCTAATCTAACTAAATCTCCTGTTATGCAAATTTATGATCCTACTACAATAATCAAAGCTGAAATTGATGAATTCCTTATTGATAAGCTTCATTTAAAAGACAAAGTTTCTATTAAAGACAATAATCAGCAAACATTTGACGGTGAAGTGACTTATATTTCTAAATTCCCAATAGATATAGACCCATCAACTAAAAATTCCAAATATTTAATTGAGATAAATTCAAATTCTAACGCTGTTTTAGGTAAGCATTTCAAAGTAGAAATATCTAATCACATCATTGAAATTCCCAAAACAGCAATACATGATAAGCAATTTGTTTTCATACAAAGAAATAAAAAATTTATAAAACGGGTTATTAAAACACAAAATTCGGGTAATAACAAAGATGTACTAATTCTTGAAGGTTTAAATCAAGGAGATGTCATAGCTAGAAATGCTGATACAGTGCTGTCCGAAAATTAGACGTACACGTTATAAAAAGTTATCATTTTAAAATCCATTGAGATTATTTAGCCTTTTTATCATATGAAGGTAAATTGAAAAACAGAAAAATAAATTTTGATTAGCGTATTGGTATTTAAAGAATTGAATTAATAATAGAAATCATTAACGTAACGCTTAAACATGTTTTTGTTTACTTTCTATTTTTATTTAGTTATAATAAACTAAATAATAGTGGTTTTAATATATTTCACTTAAATATAATCGAGCCACAAATTATGACAAACACTTTGTATTTAACTTTGAATTAAGACAAATAATCATACAAAAAAATTATTAATATGTATATTTGATTGGGCATTTAGAATAGGGAGGAATTAGGATGGCTATCACCAAAATCAATGATTGCTTTGAATTATTAGCTATGGTCACATATGCTGACAAACTAAAAGGTATTATCAAAAAAGAATTTTCAGTAAGTTTCGAGGAGTTCGCTGTATTAACATACATTAGCGAGCATGAAAGTGAAGAATATTATTTAAAAGATATCATCAATCACTTGAATTACAAACAACCACAAGTTGTTAAAGCTGTTAAAAACTTATCTCAAGAAGATTATTTTGATAAGAAACGTAACGAACAAGATGAAAGAACTGTATTAATCTTAGTTAACACTAAACAACGTAAAAAAATAAATGAATTATTAACTCGCGTTAATAATCGTATTAAAGAAGCTAACGACGAAAAAGAAGTTTAAGTTACTTTAAATTTCTACAATCAAACAAGTTTCTATAATATATTCAACTTATTTTTAAAGGGATTTTCCAATATATTGGAAAATCCCTTTTTATATGTACTTGCCTTTTGCATGTTACCAACACATCTTCAAAATCTTCATTCCTTACAAATAGTAAAAATACCGTTGATAAAGTCCTGAGACATATATCAACAGTATTTCATAAAGAAATAAAAGCATTGCAGTATCTATACTATATAAAATAACAACGCGTATTTTAAAACGACTTTGCAAGAAGCATTTATACTAAATCATTCTTTTGATATTTCAAAGTGCTAATAAAATCTAAATACACTTCTACAAAATGCTCGGGTTCTTCAATATGCGGCGCATGACCGGATTGGTTAAATTCTAAAATAGTTAAAGTTTGAAACGCATGATCGTATCTATTCGTTGATTCCCCCATAAATAAAGGATCATATTTCCCATTAACTAGCAAAGTTGGTACATTAACATGTTTAATCTCAATATCTTTATTAAAAACTGGAAATCCCATTAAAGCTCTTGTCGCAACAAGCACTATCTTCGGCTGATTGTCTACTATAAATGAGCTGGTTTTGAAACCATTTTTTCGCTTTTTCCTGGTCTTTATACATATACGGTAATAGTAGAATAAGTGCTTCAGATTTATCAAAGCCTTCTATTTCGTCTTGATGTTCTATCATTAATTTATTTAACCCGTGTACACTATCTATCAGATTAGATGCAATTAAAGTTAATGATGCAACCATTGATTCATATTTATTAGTAAAATTTTTAGCTATTAAGCCACCCATATCATGTCCAATTAAATGTGCTACTTCAACATCTAATTTTTTCATTAATATTTTTAAATCTTCAACATGATCTTCTAAATTAAAGGAGTTCGGCTTGGAAGATTTACCATGCCCTCTCACATCATAAACAATAACATCAAATTTATTTTTCAATGCATCTTTCAAGTTATATAAAGAAGCCATATTGCTATCTAGTCCATGTATTAATATAACAGGAAAACCTTGACCCTCACGGATATATGCTATCTCGTTGTTACAACTTGTTTCGATTTTTATCATTATGGGCCACCTCCCTTTACAGAAGTAATATACCCTTATTTCATGTTTATTACGCTATTATTTTTGTTTTTGTCAGAATATATCGTTTATTAATTTATTATTTTTTTCTGTGCCAACTAACAAAAAACTCCCTTCAAGTTAACGAAGGATTTCAGTTAACGTCTTGAAGAGAGCTCTAAAAATATATTCACATATACTATTTTCACTTTAATTTCTAGATGAAATACGAATTGTGTAATAAATAATAACAATTAATAGCAAGAACCAAATAACGATGGATCCAATTTGAGCAATTTCAGGACTGCTAATCATAGCGTCTATTGTTTTTTGACAAAGTAGTAAACCAATACCAGTAAATTCTAATCTTCTAAAATAAAGACCTGCAATACTAAATATAATACCTACAAAAAAGACGGCTTGATGCCCATATACTGTCACTGCTACGATGCCTAAATTCATATTAAACGCGTGTGCAATAATGAGAATAAAGGACACTCCTGCCACTACTAATCCTATTATTCTTTCGACTTTATTACTATAAAGATAATTTTTCCAATCAATACGCAAATATATAAAAATCGAAATTGGTAAGATAATTAAACAATAAAAGATAGACAATCCTGTTGCTCGCTTGGAATGGCACAAATTGTTTATCATATAAATACGATAACAATATAAAATTAAGTATAAAAAACACAATAGGATTCAATTGTAATGTAAATAAATTACGTTGTATCGTCAAAATCACTTCAGCAGGTGATTTTTTTCTATATTCAATATAATCTTCATCTTTTTCTTCAGATTTCTGAAAATCTTTTTTCAATTTCACTTTAATATCATCTATTAAATTTGGAGAAAGACCTTTATGAGTGAAATAATCATTAATGTTTTCCACTAGTACTTTGTCGTTAACTCTCATGACAAGCTCCTTTAATAATATTTGAACTATAACTATTATAATTTAATTTATAATCTCATACTTACACTTATTTTAACAATAAAATAACCGACAAGTATATAGTTTCACACTTGCCGGTCAAATTATTCTTTTAAATGCTACAAGTAATACTTATTCACCAATATCTATACGATAAAGTTTGATGTTTTTATCACTTGGAGATGACGAACTGAATTGATATGAAGCTTCATCATCTTGCACATAACCAAAATTACCAGTTACGTTATTATAATGCTCACGTGCGACCGCATCTTTGCTGACTTCATTTTTAACTTCATCATAAGTTGGGCCATCAGTATCATTATAACTCATAGAAACACGAGTAATTTCGCCTTCATTTTTCTTACCGTCAGTAGTTACAATAAGTACACCATTCTCTTTTTTAAATTCATAATAATGTTCATTGTCATCAGGTCGATGAGAATAGACTGGTGTATTGTTATTTTTCAATACACTTTGAATAGACTCGCCTAGTGTTGCACCTTCTAATGTTGTATCTCCTTCTTGCAATGCCTTAACATTTTGGATAGAGTTACCTGAAGCCGCATCCACACTACCTGCACCAATTCCAGAAAACGCTAACCCTGAAACTAAAACTGCCGCAAATATTTTTTTCATAAGCACTCTCTCCTTCTATTTATAAGTTATTTTGTGCTCATCAACAGTGTACTATAAATATTACGTAATTAACAGGGATGTTACAAAAAGATTACATATTCATATCATTTCGTAATATAAATACAGGCTATACTATATTTTTGTTTTTTCATTTGTTTTAATAAAATCTCTTACAACGTCCAGGAATTTTTCTTTTTGTTCTATAAACGGATATAAACCTGATTTTTCGAACACTTCAAACGAAACATCTCCAATATAGTCGCCCACTTCTTTAGCTTCTACAACGGTTGTTCTTTCGCCATGCTGTCCGGCGATAATTAAAGTTGGTAAATGAATTTTTCCTAAATAATGCATAATATGATTATTGTTAAATGATTCCTTCACTGCCTGTAATTCAGCGTTCGTAGCAATTGCATTGGTATCGTCTACTTGTTTTAAAACTTTTTTAGCTGCGCGTTTTGAATAATATAAATGCTTGTCAAAAAACTTTTGTTGCGCTTCTTGTTCCCAATTACGTACTGTATCCGAATATTTGCGATACAAACGTTCTTCAGGTGTTATTTCGTTAAGTAGCGTTGGATTCACTAATGTCAGTGTCGTTGTCATCTCTGGATATTGAGCAACAAATGAGGCAGCAACTGAGCCGCCTAACTCATGACCAATTACTGCACATTCTGGAATATATAAATAATCTAATAACGCTTTAATATCTTCTGCATATGTTTTAAATTCAATATCATTTGGTTTATCTGAATAACCATGACCTCTTAAATCAATAAGCACAACTTGATGCGTTTTATTGAAAGCATTTTCAATCTCCTTGTATATAGATAAATTATCTAAGGCAGTGTGTATCATAACAATAGCATTGCCCTCACCACTTGTTCTGTAATTCAAAGCGACGCCATCTTTTGTTGTAAATAAATTCATTGATTATCTTCCTTTCTTCGCTATAGATAATATTGTTAATAATTCTTCAGTGCTCCTAATTGTAAAATCTATTTCTTCTGGTAATGGTTCTACTTCAACCTCATCATCTTCCTTAAACCAAACGCTGATCATTCCCATCGCTCTCGCGGGTGCAACATCATTCAATGGATCATCACCCACATACATCGTTTCTTCTGGTTTTGTCCCTAGTTGGGATAACATATCTTCAAATATCTTAGGATGTGGTTTACGGTAGCCTACTGTTTCAGATGTAGACAAATAATTAATCGCATCTTCTACACCTAAAGTATGCATTCGGAATTGTTTGATTTTCGACTTTCCATTTGCGATTACACCCGTGAGATAGCCATTACTTGTTAGCTTTTCAAGTGTATAAAGTGTGTCATAATAAGGAAATACATAACGATAAAAGTGCATTTCAAAATCATTAAATAGGTCTTTCCATGTTAAGCGATCAACGTGAAAATCTTTAATAATTGCTTTGTATAATTCTGGTTTATCATGATCTTCATCATCATCTAATTCTATAAATTTTTTCTTGAAATCTGCAAGTTGTATACGTACTAAATAGTCATGAAATCTTTCATACTGTTCTTCAATAAATTTTTCGCGAGATTTTTTTCGATCTAACAGTGTACCTTCTAAATCAAAGACGACCGCTTTTACTTGTGTTAAGTCCATCATCATTACCTCTTTAATTCAAACTTTTACTTTAATTCATGCTTAGCGACATATATTCATCTATTTATACTTCACTATTCATACATACGTGGTTGTGTAATCATGATATAGAATAATACTGGAATACCCAGTAAAGCCAGTATAATACTTGCAGGTACTTGGAATGGTTCTAAAACAACACTGCCCAACCAATCTGAAAGCACCATAATTGTACCACCAATAATCATATTAAGTATCATTTGTTGTCCTAAATCATAATGTCCACTGTGTCGCCGTACAAGTTGGGGTATAACCATACCAATAAAGCCAATAACACCAACATAAGCAACGATTACTGCAGTTGAAATTGAAGCAATCAACAGCACGCTATATGTCATACTTTGAACATTTAAACCTAATGATTTGGCCCGTAAATCGCCAAGTTGTAATATTTTAATTTTAGAAATCATGCTTAATAAAATAATAACACCAATGAGTAACACTGTGCCAATGTATACCACTTCGTTATATTCAGCTGAAGAGAATCCACCAAACATATAATTGACAATATTATTCATTTTATTTTGATTAAATATAATGAGTATATATAGAAAGGCGTTAAATAAAGCACCTATCATAATACCTGATAATATCAATGTTCTAATCGGATAACCTCTCGACATCGCCATCGTTAGAGCAAGGACTAAAACCAATGTAATAATACTAAATGCAACTGAAAAGATCGGTAACCATATAAATGACATGCCTAAGACGACAGCCAAGCCTGACCCAAATGTTGCACCACTCGCTAATCCTAATGTGAAACTATCCGCTAATGGATTATTCAATAATGTTTGAAACATATGGCCAGCAAGTGTCAAGCCAATACCCGCAAGCAAAGCTTGTAGTGTTCTTGGTATTCTAACTTGAAAGAGAATCGTTTGAGTCAATGCGTCACTGATGTCACCAATACTCCATAATAAACTTAGCAATATGCTAGCAATGAGTACTGTTAGCCATATTATGATTGATTTATAGTACTTCATTTTTTTGCCACGCTTTCAATGAAATCTTTCAATTATTACAATACCATCTGTTTAGGCTTAACACTACACCTCTCCAAATAAACAACTGGAATTTCATAAGTACAAGATTGTACGACTATATGGATAATGCGCGGATACCTATTATTTGTAAATGGCTTCTTTCAAAGCTTTTAGTCCATCATCAATACGTGGCCCTGGACGTGAAATTTGATCGCCATTCACAGCTTCAACATGATTGTGTTGCACTGCTTTTATGTCACTGAATCCGCCACGATGGTTCAACGCTTTTTGGTATTCGGCTTTAGAGATACCCATTGTCGAAATCATAACATCTGGATTTTTCTTAATAATTGCTTCTTTACTTACTTTTTGCCAACCCTCTAAATTCGAAAAACTATTCGTTGCGTTTAATTGGTTCAACATATCATCAAAAAATGTGTGTTTACCTGCTGTATATATTTCTGGTTCGGAAGAGACTTCCATAAACACCTTTTGTGGTTTAGCATCTTTCGGTACTGATGCTTTCACTTCTTTAATATTTTGTTTTGTCTCTTTAATGAGCGCATTAGCCTCATCCTCTTTACCAGTCACCTTACCAATTTGATTAAAGGTATTATACATTTCGGTAAGTGATTGTGCATCTTTCACATAGACTACTTTAACGCCACTATCTTTAAGCGTATTTAATATGTCACCACTTGTTGTTTTCTGTGATTCATGCGCTAAAATTAAATCTGGTTTTGCTTTTAATAAGGATTCTTTATTTAATTTCATTGCATCAAACTGTTGCTTATCTTTAACTTCTTTCGGATAGTCATCCACAGTCGAGACACCCACGATATTATTTCCTAATCCTAATTCATACAATATCTCAGTATTACTCGGCATCAATGATATAATTCTGTCGTAAGAACGTTTGTCCGAATTCTGTGCTTTCTCTTTAGATTGCTCTTCGTTTGTCCCACAAGCTGCTAATAAAAATACTAAAACAATAAAAAGATAAAAAATTTTATAAGGTCTTTTCACGTCGTAATCTCCTAGTTCATACTTTTCTTTATCATATCAAAATTTAGCTCAATTTTAATTATCAATGCTAATTTTTTTCTATAAATTCACATTTGAGTGTAAAACCAATAAAATGGTTGAGGCTGAGACATGTATTTATGTCCCAGCCTCGTCTAGTTAAGCATTTGTGTCATATGTTATAAACAAATTCAACGGCATACAAATTTAATTTGAATTATCTTCTTTATTAACAAATATACGCATTGTTTGAATCAAATAGTGATGGAAATCATCGTTACGATTTTTGTTAATATTTTTTATAAATCGTTCATCTTGCTCATACGTAAGTGCCATATATTCAATAAATTGGTTATCACAATTAGTCACTTGCATCGATAAAATACGTTTAAATGCTTCTATATTGTCAGTTGCTTGATTAGGTGTGATGCCCTCATTTTGCAACTGGTTCATTTTATCAAAAAAACCTTCAAGTTGTGTTTTAATTTTGTCATTATTCGATTGTTGCTGATGTTTATGCTTTCGAGCGTTACTTTGTTCAAATGCTTTATAATAATTAGAATCTTTATATTTGTTGTATGCTTCACGCTCATACTGACTGGTTAAATCAAATCCACTGAAGTCTTCTATATCTAGCGCTTCATGACTATGATTTTTAAAATGTTCATCTAATTTCTCCAAAATACGATTGAATTGATTACGTTTATCTAAAACAATTTCATAACGTGTACCGAGTATTTTATTCTTTTCATTGATAGTGCCTTCAAAATATTGTTTTATTTCTTCTAATGTTAATTCTAGCGCTCTTAAAAATAAAATATGCTGCAGTTTCGTTAGATTTTCCATGTTATATGACCTATAGCCTTGCTCATAAACTTGATTGGGTATTAACAGACCTATTTCATGGTAGTAATGCAATGTGCGCGTACTTACACCAGTAATATGTGCGATGTCTTTCGGACTAAATTGTTGTTTCAATTATCTCGCCTCCTATAACGCAGTATGTAGTATTACGTTACGTGAAGGTCAACCACTTGTTTCATTTTCAAAATAAGCATCTAAAAATGTATATTTTGAGTTTATTTTACCGTTAAAATAATTTTTGCCAAAATTATCTAGCAATGCGTGGAATTCGTTAGCATCTTGATTTGAAAAGTCATCTGGTAATTTAATATGTCGCTTTAATTGTTCGTAGCTGTCAGTTTGCGTATATCCTAATTTTCGATATAGTCTTCTAGAATAACTGTCTGCTATAAACTCAACACCTCCAAAGATATATACGATGAGTACATCAGCTGTCTCACTACCAATACCTTTAATTTCTAACAACGTCTTTCTCAAGTCTTGTTTATAACGATGATTAATCTCCTGATAATCAAAATCGTGGTGATCCAACCAAGTTAATAAAGAGAGTATGGTTTGTGCCTTGTTTTTATAAAACCCACTCGACCTAATTAATACTTGTAACGCTTCTAACTTTAAATTCAAGATGTGCTGTGGTTCTAGATGTGTTGCTTGCTTTAAAGATTCAATTGCATATGCTGCATTTCGCCAATTCGTATTCTGAACGAGAATCGCGCCCAACATAACTTCTATTTTTGATTCTGCAGGCCACCAACCCTGAGGACCCATATGCTCATATAATAGTTGATATAACGTTTTTGTATCCAACATCATATATCCACCTCTCTTCAATTTTAAGTTTTGTAATTGCTCGTAGTTCATTTATAAAAAAAGAGCGAGCAACGATTTGTTATTGGATGAGTTGTTACACTATCTGATCCATACAAATCTATTACTCACTCTCGTTAATCAAATCTTATCACTTTAGACTTTTACTTACATAGATTCTGGTGCATTAACACCGACTAAATCTAATGCATTATGCATTGTGATTTTGACTGCATTAATAAGTGCGATTAACGCTGTTGTCTTTTCAACATCATCTGTTAATACTTTTTCCGCATTATAGAATTTATGGAAGTGAGAAGCTAACTCTTGAATATAATTCGTAATTCTATGAGGTGCTCTTTGAACTGCTGAGCTTTCAATCATTGTTTCGAATTCGGCTACTTTTTTCAATAAATCGATTGCTTTTGCATTTGTGATATATGAATAATCCGCTTCTTTTGAAGGTTTAATGCCTCTTTCTTCAGCTTGTTTCAAAATCGAACAAATACGTGCATGTGCATACTGTGCATAATACACTGGATTGTCTTGAGATTCTTGTTTCGCAAGTTCCATATCAAAGTCAAAATGTGTATCCGGACTACGCATTGTTAAGAAATAACGCGCAAGCATCTACGCCAACTTCATCCATAATTTCACGTAACGTAATTGCATTACCTGTACGTTTACTCATTTTCACTTCTTGTCCATCTTGCATTAATCGAACCATTTGCATAATTTGGATTTCAAGGCGGTCATTTTCTACACCGAATGTTTCTAACGATGCTTTCAAACGGTTGATATAACCGTGATGGTCAGCGCCAAATAAGTTGATTAATACATCGTTGCCACGTTCAATTTTATCAAAATGATAAGCGATATCTGGCAAGAAGTACGTGTAGTTGCCGTCTTTCTTGATTAATACTCTATCTTTATCATCTTTGAAATCAGTCGTACGTAACCACGTTGCACCATCTTGTTCATACGTATAACCAAGTTCTGTCATTTTATCTAAAACTTTTTTAATTTCGCCTTTTTCGTATAAAGATGTTTCACTAAACCAACTGTCAAAGTGCGTATTGAAATCAGACAGGTCTGTTCTTAATTTTTCCATTTCATAATCGACACCGAGTTGTCTGAATGTTTTTATACGTTCGTCCTCTGAAAGGTCTTTTAACTCAGGTTGTTTATCAGCTAAATCTTTACCGATATTAATGATATCCTTGCCGTGGTATCCACCTTCTGGCATTTCAAAAGAATCATCACCAAGCGCTTCAAAATAACGTGCTTCAATGGAGCGCGCCAAATTCGTAATCTGATTACCAGCATCGTTGATATAGTATTCTCTTGTTACTTGATAGCCTGCTGCTTCTAAGATATTTGACAATGTATCTCCAACTGCTGCATTACGCGCATGTCCAATATGTAGATCACCTGTTGGATTTGCAGAAACATACTCTACTAAGATACTTTTACCATTAGCTTCTTCAGTATGGCCAAATTTGTCACCTTTATCCATTGCTTCAGAAATGATTGCAGTTAAGTACGAATTGTCTAAATAAAAATTAATAAATCCAGGTCCTGCGATAGCTACTTTTTCTACTTTAGCTTTTGTTGTATCTAAATTATCTACAATAGCTTGTGCGATTTCACGTGGATTACGTTTTGCTATTTTTGTTAAGACCATTGCAATATTTGTTGAATAGTCACCGTTACTTTTATCTTTAGGAATTTCTATTTTGATTTCTGGAATTTCAGTTGTATCAGCAAGTTGTGCTTGTTGAATACTGTTTTTAATTTCTTCAACCAACGTTTGTTTGACTTGATCAATTATGTTCATTATGGTGTCTCCTTATAAGTAATTTCATATTGATAAGATCCCATTTTCTCTTCATCTTGAATTAAATCATAATGTACTTTCAATTTGCCACCATCAGGCGTAACAAAATGTAAAATGGAATGTGTGCGTACTGTTAGTGGGATGCGTCCGCCACTAATTTCATATAAAGTAATCGTATCTTCACCTTCAACGAAATGAAGAATCATTTTAATTTCACCGTTGCGAATGATTTTGACACCTGACTCCTCAATTTTCACCGTCACATTTACAGTAACATCATTAATTTCTTCTTGATATCGGATAAATTCAGCATTGCGTTTTTGCCAAGATCCTTGTGTCTTTTGCGAAAATTTCTCTTTATTATCAAATTGTTTAACAATTTGTTTCGTCTGGATATTAACATTGTTTTCCAATGTGCGTTTCACCCTAATCTTTAAAATAATACAAACAATTATAGCATACTTGAAATAAGCAATACAGTTGCGAAAACAATTTTCAAAACGTTAATTTCATACTAACTGAAAATATAAAATTTCTTTTCACATGCCGAAGTCAGCAGTAATATAAAAATAGCTGATTAGATTTTACATGCAACACTTACAATTCAGTTGCTTTTACATAATAAAAACAGCCAGAATTCAAACAATTCGGCTGTCTACTTTATCTAAAACCAAAATGTCTTAGATGTTACTTACATTAAATTTACTTAGTGTCTAATGCGTCATGCAAAGCTTGTTCAGAATTATTCCACATCTCAATGTCATGTGCTTTCAGAAAATCTTTTAAAACTTGTTTGTTTTCTTCACCGATGTGTTCAATTTCTATTTGACGTTTCATAGATTTATCCATCATGTTGACATGTTCAGGCATGCTTTTATATCCTCTACGAATACTTTTGTTCACCATTAAATAACAGCCTGTAACACCTGCATAGTAGGGACCGTTTTCGCCTCGTTCAGTCGTAACCCGACACAACCAATACTCTTTAGCATCTTCACCTTCAACGACTTCTTTTTCTTTTATCCACTTAACACCTTTTTCGACACTTGCGCGCGCATGCATACCACCAATATCAATAAAGGCTTCCTTATTTTGAACATCGATAAAGACAGGCGCTACGTTATCTAAACTGATTGAACCGATATTCGTACCTTTATGTCCATCTAGTGGGTCATTCTTAATGATGTTAAATTTAAAACCTTTGCTTTCAGCCACTAGCAAACACCTCCCATAAAATAAGTTTCATAATTACTTGTAATATCTAAGCTCTATTTTAAAACCACAATACGCCTCATGTATACTTAAATGGTTTTTAAAAGTTGTATTCAATACGATCATTCCATTGCCAACACTTTACTCGTATTGGTTAATCGCTAATTTAATTCATTCAAAATACTGATAATCGCATTGCTTATATTTTCATCTTCAATTTCAGTAATAAACTCTTTAGGATAATATAATTTATAATCCTCTCTGTTTATACCAGTAATACTATGAATGATTAATGACTGACTACTAATTTCACGTATTTTACCATTACGGCGCAATAAATGAATAGGTTGTCTATCTGATCCTGGTCTATCATAATCGTATGGTAAATCCGAGAACGATTCGCTTACAAAATAATAATTTGGATCTATACCTGCTTGTATAAACAAATCGGTTAATTCTGTAATTGTAATAATCGAACCGTCAAACGGCATGTATTTAAATAAGTCGCGATTAATAAAACGACGAGATAAATCACTTAGAATCTCATCATCTTCTTTCACCCATGCTTTCAAATAATACAATACCACCGCTTCATCTAAATCTACGTATTGTTCAATTGTCATGGATTCTTCAAAGAACGGTATGAAATCTGTAGGATGCATCTTAAATGTATAGCCTTCCTCATATAACTGCTTCGCACGTTTCAAACAATTATTTAATAATACTTCCCCACCTCGACTTACTGGGTGGAAATAAATTTGCCAATACATTTGGTAACGGCTCATAATAAAGTTTTCTACTGCGTGCATACCACTTTCTTTAATAAGCACTTCATCTTTAGACGGGCGCATTAATCTTAAAATACGTTCCATATCAAACTGACCGTAGGATACTCCTGTAAAATAAGCATCACGTTGTAAATAATCCATTCTATCTGCATCAATTTGTGACGAAATCATAGAAATCACTAATTTATTCTCATGCGTTTTATTAATTACATCTGCAACCTGTTGTGGAAAATCATTTGAGACACGTTTCAATACTTCATTTACTTCAGTTGGTCCTGTAATAATCGCTTGTGTAAATGCTTCATGATCCGTGTTAAATATTTTTTCAAAACTATGTGAAAATGGCCCATGCCCTAAATCATGTAACAATGCGGCACATAATGCTAACGGTCTGTCATCATTATTCCACGCTTCACGACCATCAAATGAATCATCAATCAATCTCCGTACAATTTCATATACACCGAGCGAATGCCCAAATCTACTATGTTCTGCCGTATGGAATGATAAATATAAAGTGCCTAATTGTTTAATACGACGTAAGCGTTGAAATTCTTTCGTCTTGATTAAATCCCAAACCACTTGATCTCTGACATGAATGTACCTATGAATCGGGTCTTTAAAAACTTTTTCTTCAGGTAACTTTTGTGTAGCATAAGTTGTAAATGTCAATGTAGTCCTCCTGTTCATACCCTATACTTTGCAGATTATTTTAATGGCTTACGTAACAACGCTAAGTCCATTGCTTCACCGTACATTACATGTGTGTATGAGCGTACTTTTTCAAAACCTTTTTGTTGATAGAATGTCATAGCCTCATCATTTTTATTATCTACTTCTAAATAAACTTCATTATAATCATCTTTAAAATAGCGAATGCCTTCAGACAATAGATTAGAACCATAACCATGGTGTTGCCATGATGGACTCACATAATGTGCAGACAAGAATAATTCAGTACCATAAATAAATATAGCGAAACCAATAATATTTTCGTCTTCTTCAACTACTAAAAACAATTGATCTTCTAAACGTTTAAGTAAATGTTGTTCATTATATGAAGCAGCCAATAATTCATTTACTGTCTTAGCTGCGTAAATATTTAAATACGTATTATACCACGCTTTTGTTGCTACATCTCTGATGCTGACAACATCTTCTGCAGTTGCTTTTCTTACTTTATGCATGTTGCTCTCCCCCTATTTAGATAGGTAATAATAGCTACATTATAACATAATTTTAGTATTCAAAATACTTTATCTATCTAGATTAAAAATAGTTTGAACAACATAAATCATTTGCTCAAACTATCTTTTATATATTTACTTTTCGCCTAATGTTTGTTGCCATTCTTGTGCACGTTTTAATGCGTAAACGTCCTTTTCAATATCGCCTGGCTTTTCAGCAGTACCAATAATATAACCTGATAACGTTGCACCAATAAATTCCAAGCTATATTTCACTTGAGTGATACATGGTTTTCCTTTAACTTTCGGGAAATCGCCACCAACGATGATTAATCTAAAATCTTTTTTTGCCATTTCTTCTTTAAAATTTTTATAATTGGGATCCATTAATGTTTCAGACCAATGATCGAAAAATGCTTTTACTGATGCCGATAAACTATACCAATATACCGGCGAAGCAATAATAATCGTTTCACTCGCTAATACTTTATCAATAATCTCTTTATAATCATCATTATATGATTCTATTACTTTATTATCATGTCTTACATCTCTAACTGGATTTAATTGATATTGTGTTAAATCTATCCATTCGTAGTCGTATCCTGCTATGGCCGCCTTAGTTAAATGAGCAGTATTCCCCTCTGGTCGACTGCCCCCGAATAAAACTGTGATCATAATAATCTCCTTCTACTACTAAATTAATAATATATCTGTTGAGCTTTATAATTATACATTTCATTATTTAGGTAAACTTAATTAATAATCCTACACTAAATAATGTCATTATTAAACAGATAAATGAAAATACATTAATAAATTAAATTATTTGCTCAAAAATAGTACTTTTCCAACATACTATTTATGTATATTTTTAGGTTTAAAGTTTATAAATATAAAAAGTAGATAAACGCTACATGGTCCATCTACTGTAATATTATTATTCTATTGGAAATAATTGTTCTATTTTTTCTATTTCCTCGTTTGTTAATTTAAAATCAAGGGTTATTAAATTATCCACGACTTGGTTTGGTCGTTTGGCTCCTGGAATGATCACATCTAATGATGGTTTAGTAAGATAATATGCTAATACAACATGTACTACATCTACTCTATGATTATCAGCAATCACTCTGAGTTGATCTACTTTTTCTAAATTTTCTTGATATCTTTCACCTTGAAACTCTGGATTTTCGGCACGAAGATCATCAAATTTCGTGTTCTCTGTATATTTACCAGCTAAAAGACCTGATACTAATGGGAAATATGGAATAAATGTAATATCATTTTCTGAAGTATATTCTAGAATCGCTTCATTTTTACGATTCAATAAATTATATTCCATTTGAACGACATCCACGTAGCCATCTTTATTCGCTTCTTTCAATTGTTCTAAACTAAAGTTCGAAACACCAATGGCTTTGATTTTGCCTTCGTCTTTCAATTCTTTTAAAGCTGCAACCGCTTCATTTTTAGGTGTTGATTCATCTGGAAAATGAATATAATACAAATCAATATAGTCTAATTGTAGACGTTTTAAACTTTGTGCCACTTGTTCTTTTAAGAATTCTGGATCATTAGAGATTTGTACATTCCCATCTTCATCAAAATAATGTGCACCTTTCGTAGCTATCGCAAATTCTTCTCTAGTAAATTCTTTCACTGTCTCGCCAACAAGTTCTTCTGAACGTTCAGGTCCATAGATAAACGCCGTATCTAATAAATTAATATCATTTCTAATTGCTGTACGTACAGTTTCTTTCCCTTGTTCTTCATCTAAATTATTATAAAAGTTATGACCCCCTACTGCATTCGTTCCTAAAGCAATGGGTGATACTTTAACATCTGATTTACCTAATTGTACTTTTTCCGCCAAACTTCTTCAGCTCCTTATATTAAATATGAATCACGTATTTTAAAATACGATTTCTATATTTATGCTCGTTAGCCTCGCAATAATATTGAACAATCTTATGCACATCTTAATAAAAAGTTATCTAAACATCGATGTGCAAATAACCATTAAAATTTAATTGTTTCACTAACTTCATAATTTGTATTTACCCTTTTTAGCTCATTTTATGAGTAGTTTCATAAAGAAATTGTATTTTTAAATCATTTCATTACTTTTATCAACAAATGAACTAAATATAATACTATCTTTATAGAATTTATCATGATAATTCTAATATATTAAATAAATTGCTCGGACCAGAACAACATACATTTCCATAAAAAATAAAAAAACAGCAGTGAAACTTAAATTCCTAAGTCTCACCACTGCCGATCCACTTTCAAATAGTGTCACTATAAACACTACATCTATATGTTATTTCGCACTTTTTCGCTGTGCGAGTTTCTCTTTCAGTTTTCTATCTTGCTCTTCTTTACGGCGTTTACGCAGTTCATTACGCTGTCTCAAACGTTCTTCTTCTTCTGGATCTCTCGGTTTTTGTAACTGTTTCATTACTTTCTCCATGAGTTCTTCTTCTGTTAGTGCGGCGAGTGGGCGGTTATTAACAAATGCAAATGTTTTTCGTCTACCTGGCCCACAATAGGACTGACAGCCAATCTCTATTTCAGCTTCAGGGTCTAATTTCGTCAGCTTTTTTTCTAATGATTTACAATCCACACCCTGACAATCATCACAAATCAGAAACTTGTTTTGCAACTACACCCTCACCTTTCTAATAATATACAGACTCAAAAATTCAATACTGATTTAATATGTATATGTGCACGCATTCGCGATTTTTTTGTATTTACAACTCTAATTATTTTACTCTTTTTAGCGGAAATTTCAAGTTTTTAATTATACTGTTTGCCTATCATGACTTGATTCAAGTTGTCTTATAAATAAAAAAGTGAACTTAGTATATGCTTTTATATTCGCATACTAAGCTCACTTCATCGACTTTTAAGTCCACCATAAATCTGGTGCTGGATTTTCTATATTTACTGATTTCAAATTATTTACTGCTTTAGTAAAGCCTTCTTCAATCGACATAATCGGATCTTCATGTTCGATACTTACGACATAATCATAGCCATTGATTCTCAATGCGCTAATGATTTCTCCCCATACTTGTGGGTTATGACCATAGCCTACAGTTCTAAACGTCCAAGCACGCGTTTGTACATTGCCATAAGGTTGCATATCCGTTAAACCATACATATTTACATTTTCTTGATCAATGTATGTGTCTTTAGCATGAAAATGATGAATGGCATTTTCACGACCTAAAATTTTAATCGCTGCAACTGGATCGATACCTTGCCACCACAAATGACTAGGATCTAAGTTAGCACCAATCGCATCATTTGTTGCTGCTCTTAATTTCAACAACGTATAAGGTGTATGTACTAAAAAGCCTGCATGTAGTTCAATCGCAATTTTGACACCTTGTTCTTTTGCGTATTGTGCTGCTTTTTTCCAATAAGGAATTAGTTTTTCTTCCCATTGCCACTCTAATATTTCAGAATAGGCTGTCGGCCATGGCGTTACTGGCCAATTAGGATATTTTGCTGTTTCATCTGAGCCAGCTACGCCTGAAAAAGTATTAACCACTGGCACATTTAATAATGCCGCTAATTTTATTGTTTTAAACAAAGTATCATGTGCATCTTGTGCATGATCTTGATTTGGTGAAATTGGATTATTGTGACAGCTAAAAGCACTAATGCCTAAACCACGTTGATGTATTTGCTCTAAATATTCAGCTCTTTTACTTTCATCTTCTAATAATTCATCTAAAGGGCAAAATTGATTACCTGGATTACCTCCAGTACCTAATTCAATCATGTCAACACCCGCATCGGCTACATAGTCCAACATTTCTTCAAATTTTTTATCTTGAAATAATACTGAGAACACACCAATTTTCATAAATTAAACCCTCCTCAAAATTTTAAAACATTACAATCGAATACTATGTCCTTCTGTGCTTGCTTTGATATATTGCATCTATTAATATATTAATTTTTTGCGCTTGTTCAGGTTGCACGACTAACGCTTCATGGCCTAGACAACTGTTCACAAAATTAAGCGCTTGTCTCTGAGCCGCAATTTCTTCATCATGTGCCGCATCAGCTTGTTCTGTAAAAAATGTGCCAAACCTTGGTTGGTAAATTTCAAAAGGATATAAACTTAAGCCACCGTCTACCCCTGAAATGCTTATATGCTTTGTATCTTCTTTAATATTTGCTGACCAAGAACATTCAAATTGCATCGTTGAATGGTCTTCAAAAGTAATAAAGCTCGTGACATGATCATCTACATCAAACGTTTCATGATCAAATTCTCCCCAATCATTGATTTGATTCGGCGTTTTACTTAGTCTGTTATATGTTTTGCCAATCACTTCAACGGGTTCGACATCTTTTAATAACCACAATGACAAATCTAACAAGTGGCATCCATAATCAATTAGGCTGCCGCCACCTTGCAATGTTTTATTCGTAAACACACCCCAACCTGGTACTTTTCTCCTACGTAAAGCTTGTACACGTGTGACGAGTGCATCACCAACCACACCCTCATCTACAGCATTTTTTGCGGTAATTGCGGCATCCGTAAATCGATAGTGATAGCCTATTGCCAATAATTTGCCGGCACGCTTAGCAGCTTTAACCATCTGTTCGCTCTCTATTTGATTCATCGCCATTGGTTTCTCACAAAATACATGAACCCCTGATTCTAAAGCGGCAATACTGATTTCTGCATGAAATTTATTCGGCGTGCAAATAGCTACGGCATCAACCTTTTCAAACATAGCTTCATAACTTTCAAACACTTTACCAATTGTGAATCTATCCGCTACTGTTTCTGCTAGTGTTTGATTGACGTCTTGCACTGCCACAATTTCAGCAAGATGACTTAAATTTTGAAATGCTGGAATATGTCTACCTTGCGCAATACCGCCACAACCAATAATGCCGATTTTTAATTTTTCTACATTCTCCATAGTAACCAAACTCCCAACCCTATTTTTCTTTTATTTCCTCTAACGGTTGAGCATTGCCATACTGATGTTTCGGTGTATTGGTATTGCATGCCCATTTCACGCCATTTTTGATGACTTGTTGAATGTTGGCATTATAATATGTCGGATAACTTTCATGGCCTGGTCTAAAATAGAATATTTTGCCATTACCTCTTTTAAAAGTCGCTCCGCTTCTAAAGACCTCTCCGCCTTCAAACCAGCTAATAAATACTGTTTCATCTGGTGCTTGGGATATCAAAATGCTCTCCGTACATTTCTTCTTTCTCTAATTCAAAATATGAATCTAAGCCTTCAGTAATCGGATGTGTCGGATCAACTACCCATAATCGTTCTTTTTCATCTGCTTCTCTCCACTTAAGGTCACACGTAGTGCCCATTAAGTTTTTGAAAATTTTCGAGAAATGTCCAGAATGTAACACAACAAGACCCATGCCATCCAACACACGTTGTTTCACTTTTTCTACAATAATATCATCGACTTCATCATGTGCTTTATGCCCCCACCAAACTAACACGTCTGTATTCGCTAATACATCGTCTGTCAGACCATGTTCGGGTTCATCTAGTGTTGCCGTCTTAACTTGGTGTTCATGCTCTAGAAAAGACGCTAATGCTTTATGAATACCTTCAGGATAAACTTTTTTTACTTCAGCACTTTCTTGTTCATGACGAAATTCATTCCAAATTGTTATATTCAATAGTAAGCTCCCCTTTGATTAATGATTATTGAGATATACCGCTTTTCCTGTTTTTGCAGATTCATATATCGCTTCTAATATTTGAGTTACTACAAATGCTTCTTTAGGTTTTACGACTGGTTCAGTATCATGAATAATATTATCTATCCAAGCACGTGCTTCTTCTTCAGCTTCATCGATTTTTTCACTTTCATAAAAATCAACACCTGCATTATCTACTTCAATTTGAGATGTATATAAAGTGCCGAATGCTTCACCATGGACGCGTAAACCATCCTTCATATCCGCACCACCCTGCGTACCTGACAATGCACATTTCGCTTCGTCTACGTCTAAAGAATTGAGCGCCCAACTAGATTCTAAGATGATTGTTGCGCCATTACGCATCTTAATAAAGCCAAACGCTGAGTCTTCAACAGTAAATTCATCTGGATCCCACGGTCCCCATGCATTTGCCGCATTGTCTTGTTTTCCCAATTTATGAAAAGTAGATCCCATAACAGACTCTGGTTCGTAATTATCCATCATCCATAATGTTAAATCCAATGCATGTGTACCAATATCAATTAATGGTCCGCCGCCTTGTTTCTCTTCATCTAGGAACACACCCCACGTAGGAACTGCACGACGTCGAATTGCTTGCGCTTTACTATAATAAATATCTCCTAAGTCTCCACGTTGCGTCACTTTTCGTAAATGTTGACTGTCAGCTCTAAATCTATTTTGGTAACCAATTGTTAATTTTTTATTATTTCGCTCCGCCGCCTCGATCATTTCACGGGCTTCGTTTGAAGTTTTAGCCATTGGTTTCTCGCACATTACATGTTTCCCAGCATTTAATGCTGCAACTGTTATCTCCTTATGTGTATTATTAGGTGTACACACGTGTATTACTTCTATAGATTTATCTTCGAGTAATTGTTTGTAATCTTCATATATTGCCGCGTTTTCTATACCGTAAGTTGTCGCCGCAGATTCAGCTTTAGCTACGTCTATATCGCAAAAAGCGACCATAGTTGCTTCTGGGATTTTTTCTAAACTTGGTAAATGCTTACCATTAGCTATGCCACCGCATCCAATTATTCCAATTTTCACATTCATAGACTCATCCCTTTATATTAAATTTATTCAGTCTTTAAAAGTAACCGCTTACAAAAAGTCGTATTAAATTTAAGCTTTATTACATTTAAAAGGTTAATACTTAATTTCATATTAAAATACAATGTTAAAAATACCAATAAATTTGACGTATTTAGATTTTATATATTAACATTAGAATATATTTTCAAATTCCGGAAAATTTTCCAATGAATAGGTGGAATCCACACATATGGTACTTGATCATCTTATCAATAAATACTTTGAGCAATTAACTGAAAATGATTTACATATCATCAATATCATACGTCAAAACATGGATGACATGTCAGCTATGAAAATCCATGATTTAAGTAAACTCACGCATACTTCCATCTCAACGATTCATAGGCTCGTTAAAAAGATGGGCTTTGAAGGCTATAGCAACTTTAAGTTTTACTTGAAAATGGAAAACAACGCACAACCATCACATTTAGCAAGCACAGACCCGATTGTCGAAGATGTGCAAAGAACTGTAGAACACCTTCAAATGTTCGACTATAAACTTTTAAACCACTTATTAGAAGCTGCACCTTTCGTCTATATCTTCGGCACAGGCATGGCCCAACAAAATGTTGCCAGGGAAGCACAACGCCATATGCTTTCTATCTCTAAACGCTCTATTGTTGTTAATGATGAAAATGAATTGCGCTTAGCTATAGATCAAATGTCACCAGAAGATTTACTTTTCATCATTTCTTTATCGGGTGAAACTAAAAATTTAAAAGAACCTATTCAACTCATTAAATCACGTGAATTGCATTACGTCTCTATCACGACATTACATGACAACTATATTGCCAAAAATGCCGCCTTCAATATTTATGTTAACAGTGCACCAATGCAATTTTTTAATAATACGAAACATTACAGTTTTACTCCATATTATGTCGTTTTTGATTTTATCGCTAGAACATATCACAACTACAAAATTTCCAAATAATGATATAAATTATATGATGTAAAACAATGATACTGATTTGTTTTACATCATATTTAATTTTATAGTCTTATGCTTCGTGCTTAATAATTTGTTCTACCGCTTCTCTCACTTGTGGAACCGAAAGTCCTACGATGACTTGTACGTTTTTCCCGCTTTTCACGAGTCCATGCGCACCACCCACTGTTTTAAAATAGCCATCTTCTTCTACTTTTTCAGGGTCTTTAACGGTCACACGTAATCTTGTTGCACAATTTGTTATATCAGCAATATTTTCCGTGCCACCTAAGCCTTCTAAATAAATTGCAGCTTTTGTTTCATATTCGTTTTTATCACTCGTTTTTTTGTGTTTATTTTCCTTATAATCACGCTTCGTATAGAGCTTAGCATCTATCTCATCATCTTTCTCTCTACCTGGCATAGGTATATCCATTTTTAGGATAATAAATCTGAATAGATAATAATAAATGAATATGAATATAATGCCTATAATAAATTGAGCGACGTAAGTTCCCCAATGCGAACCAAACAACGGAATCCAATTGGTTGTTGCGATTTCAATAAAGCCACCACCTAAATTACCTACAAGACCAAACCCGTGCATAATGGTCACCATTGTTGCTCCGAGAATAGCGTGGATTAAAAATAGAAACGGCGCTATAAAGATAAACGTAAATTCTAGTGGCTCTGTGATACCTGCAAACACGGCTGTTAAAGTAGCGACTAATAATAATGCCCCAACTTCTTTCTTTTTATGTGCTTTTGCCGTTGAATATATCGCAAGTGCTATACCAATCGAGCCGAACATTTTAATATTACCTTGTAATAAAAATCCACCACCTGGAAAAATTTCTTTTAGTGGTTTTGTTGTTTGCGAATACTCAGTTAAATGAGAAATCCAATACGATTTAATACCACCATCGACTACTGCCGGTCCATATTCAAACGGCGTGTAGATGAAATGATGTAATCCTGTCGGAATTAAAATACGTTCTAAAAAGTGGAAAAGCCATACGCCAACGTAACTTGATGAAGCTAAAAACACTTGTAACGAAGCAATCCATCCTTGAACAATAGGCCATCCCCAACTTGTTAAAAATGCTAATGGAATCATAGCAAAGAATGCTATCATGACAACAAACGGCGAACCTTGGAATATTCCTAAAGACTCTGGCAATTTCTTATCATAATATCGATTATGTAACCAAATCGCGATGCCTGAGATGATGAGTGCACCGATAATATTTGTATCTAAGGTTTTAATACCCGCGAGTTCAGTAATACCTGTGACTTCTCCTGCATCGCCCTTAAAGTCCACACCAAAAGCAGGGCCCCATGTCGTTAATATGCTATTTATAAAATAATTAAACATCATATAAGTTACTACCGACGACATTACTGCATGGCCAGCTGACTTTTTAGCTAGTGATATAGGTAAGCCGATAACGAAAATAAGTTCTATATTTTCAAATACCGTCCACCCACCATTTTCAATTAATGACCATATTTGAAACCATAAACCATTAGGATCAGCCAGCTGACCCATAATCGCCTCGTTTTTAAACAGTGTAGCTATGCCAATAATAATCCCGAAAAATGGAAATAATAATACTGGAACAATCATTGCGCCACCAAATCTACGAATTGCATCTCCAAACTTACGTCCCAAATTCATAATAATCACCCTTCTATCATCGCATTATTATAAGCGCTTTCTTAAGATGATCGTATGCTTTAATCTCAATGAGTTCAATAACATTCGTACATTTAGACAATTCATTTCTACAACTGAATTTATTTCCATTAAGAGGTAAATTTTCCATTGCGTTATTTAGATGTGGTCAGATTAACGACAACGTATTATGCGTTGCTTATCAGTGTCTTAGATTTAGTTGCTAGATAGTTTACTTTTATTCAATTTCAGCAAAATAAAAAACAGTAGTGAGTGGGACATATATTTATGCCTCAGCTTCATACTGTTCATTTTCATTATTGACCGTGGTATATATTAAACTCCAAAGGTTTCACTTCATTTTCTAACCATTCATCGTAAATGCGTTGCTTATTAACACCTTTATTGATTATCGTTATGCCACAATCTCCACCACCCGCACCTGATGTTTTGGCAGCGCCGCCATATTTTTCAGCTACAGAACATAATACTTTTAAATGGGCAGTTTCAATATCAACTGTCGCTTCTTTATCCATAGATTGAATAATCTCACGGTTGATGCGAATCATTTGTTGCACGCCTTTAATATGATTCGTTTTAAAAGCATGTATCAACTTCTCAACACATAAATGAGAGCGTTCTAAAAATTTACCGTAAAAGGTAGGATCTGATTTCAAGCGTTTTACTTCACTCACTAAGTGGTGTGACGAAGCTGGTGACCCAGTCCAACCTATAAGCACTTCCATATTTTCTGGTGGCTGTAATGGTTCGATATGAAGGCCAGGCCAGTTTTTATTCAATACATCATTGACTGACGTATCTTCAATTTGCTGTGATACCCATTCATGATCAAACGTACTATAAGCTAACCAGACCAGTATAAACACTGACAGCAATATCACCACAAGAACTTAAGCTTTGTAATTTCATATTTGCAATAACTGCAAGTTTGTAAATATATAAATTAGATAAATGCATACCATAAAATTCATTCAAAGCTTTAACAACTGATACCAAGACAGCCGCACTAGAACCTAAACCATATTTATGCCCATTTGTATCGTCTAAATTACTATCAATTGTTAAATTGAAATGTTTTAAAGGCATATTATTACTTCTTACAAATTGTTCAAAGATTTCAATTGCTGTGATGACATACTTCAATTGTTTCGCGACATTTAAATCTGAAACTACAATTTTATCTTCACGTCTTTGAAATGTTACTGGTTCATGATGTAAGGTCTTAGAATGTATCGTACCCTGTGGTGCATTTGAATCTTCAATAGAAGCAGTTACAAATCGATCTACTGCGATTAATATTGATTTATAGCCAGGTTCGACAACTGCGTATTCACCTGCAATGTATAGCTTCCCTGGTGCTTTAACTTGAATCATTTTATCTCTTCCTTACTCAATAATTTCTACGCCTGTACGTGTAATGTCGCTCGCAATGATTTGGTCTTCTTTAAACGATTTATGTAATGCATCAACAACCGCTTGTTTATTTTTCTTTTCTACTAAAATTTTAACATTTGGACCAGCATCCATCGTAAAGTAACAAGGATGACCCGCCTTACGACATTGGTCTACGATGTCCATCACTAAATAACTGTCGTCGACCATATAAGTGAACGGCGGTTGTGCACCTAAGTTTGTTGCATGCATGCGCAAACCGTTGGCTTCAATCACTTCACCTAATTGTTTAAAGTCTTTTTGATTTATTGCATGCTTAACTGACGCTATGTCCTCATCCACATGGTCTAACCAATATTGATAAAAACGTGATGTATCACGTGTAAGTGACATACCGGCACGACTTGAAACTTTTTTCGATTTATTATTAATGACAACAAATATCATTGCTAACTCGTCTTCCCAATTATCTGCTTCAACAGGAAAACTATATGATGTCTCATCATCATACCCTTTTTCCCATTCTACAAAACCGCCATAGATACTTCTAGAAGCAGATCCTGACCCTCTACGAGCCAATCTAGATAACGCTTTGCCTGTTAACCCTAGATTCAAAGCCGCATCACAAGCTGCTGCTAATGCCGCATAGGCACTTGCTGAAGATGCTAACCCTGCTGCTGTAGGGACATAATTATCACTCTCAATATATGCAAACATTGAGGTTTGACTTAATTCGCGGAACACATCCATAAAACGGTGTATCTTAGCTGCTTCTGCGTCATTTACTGCTTGGCCATTCAAAATAAGCGTATCTTTAGTATAGCTCTCATCAAATGTCACTTTAGTTTCAGTATAAAAGCGATCTAATGTAACCGACAAACTATTATTCATCGGAATAATATAAGTTTCATCAGCTTTACCCCAATATTTTATGAGTGCAATATTTGTATGTGCACGTGCTTTACCACTATTAACCAACGTCATTAACCTCCTAAATATTCAATCCATGTATGATGTGCACCTAAGTTTTGCGCACTTTCAACAATTTTCTCAGCCACTTCTAAGGTTGAAGCAAGTACAATCATACTACCGCCACGACCGCCACCAGTTAATTTTCCAGCAATAGCGCCTTGTTGTTTACTTGCCTCAAGTAATGTTTCAATTTTATCATGGCTTACCGTTAATGTACGTAAGCTTTCTTGACACAAATTAAAGATAGAGGCTAATTTTTCGAAGTTATGATGCTCTATAGAGTCACTTGCTTCGTGTACAAGTTGACCAATATGTTTCACATGTTCTAAGTACTCATTATCTTCTTTACATAAATTATGTACATCTTCTACTGCTTGTTTTGTAGAGCCGAGTACACCTGTGTCAATAACAATCATGTAACCATTCAATTCTAATGGCTTTAATGTCGTCACGTTACCTTGCTTAAACCACACTGGCTTATTCGATACAATCGTTTGTGTATCAATGCCACTTGGTTTACCGTGTGCAATACGTTCCGCCCAATTGGCTTCTTCTATCAACACCTCATCAGATAATGGTTTATTGAGGTAGTCGAAACTTGCACGCACAAAAGCAACCGCCATTGCGAGCACTTGAGCCTAGCCCTCTAGATGGTGGTAAGTTTGTATCAATCGAAACTTTTATAGGTGTTTGGATTTCATATTTTTCTACAAAACGAGTTATTACTGCCTTTAAATGTTCAGGTGCATTAATTAACTCACCTTCATATACATCACTTTTAATACATGAAGAAAAAGGTTCTTCTATAGATTCTATTTTCGCTCTCACTTTCCCGGTCGTAAATGGAATCGCAATTGCTGGCTCGCCAAATGTAACAGCATGTTCACCAATTAATATTACTTTTCCATTTGCTTCCCCATATCCTTGTTGTGTCATATTCTCAATCACCTTTAGTATTTTCTTTAGTTTTATATTTTAAGTACGCTACACCTTACAGACCACACTGATTTTAGTCATTTCAGAACACCACAATGCATTCTGCTTAAATTTCCCAGGAAATTTCGTGTTCTAAGTCTCGTTGTTAGCGCATCTAATATGTCTTTTATTATTAATAATTTGAAAAGACTGCTCGTATTCTATATGAAAATACTCAACCTTAACTAATTTTACACACATTATTATACATTATCTCACAAATTTTATATTATGCCATACAACTCTAGACATAGATATTTGGTTTATTTTTAATTAAATAACAGAAAGTGTCTTCTCAAAAGTTAATACCTGCTACTAATTATAATCAATACTTTTCCATTATAAAACTCTATAGTCTTATATTCAAAAAGTTAACATGATTTTACGGAAATTTATTTAAATTAGTTAGTTTTAAACTACACTTTTCCTATATTACTTATTTACTTTCTATAATTCAACAATTAGAAAGATTTATGTCAATAATTTTTATATTAACTATAAAAAAGACCAGAGCCGTTACTTTAATAAAAAAGTATCGTTTCTGGTCTTAATAATTATTTACTCCATCGCTTGATTCATCTTAGCGTTACGTTCAATCATTTTTTCAAAGTAACCTTCATAGCGTTGCCATTCATCATTTGTTATAGGTTCCATGTTTAATTGTCCACCTAAATCTTTAAGGGCATATAACAATTTAAACATTACGTCTTGGACAGTGATTGTTTTACCTAATAGTGACTCTAACGACGCCATGCATTGTGGATCAATATTTGGATAAGTGAATTTTGTTTCTGCATCCTTTAATGCGCGTTTATAAAAAGATTTCATCATATCAGCACGTTCACTGCCATCACCTTCTACACAAAGATACACTTGTACAGCAATGCCACCACGTACCCGTCTTTGGGAAATACCCGCAAATTTTCGCCCATTAATACTTAAATCAAATTTCCCTGGACAATACGATCGTTCAATTTCATGTGTTTCAATCTCTACATCTTCATCTTCAAACATTTTCGAAACCAATAAATACATCACTGTAAAAGCTTCATCTATTGTAATGTCATGTTTACCTTTAAAGAGAAGAGAAATATTGAGTATACCTTGGTCTAGGACTACACCCAAACCACCTGAATTTCTAACAATCGCATTATAGCCACGTTCTTCAGTAAGATAACGAATGCCGTCTTGTAAAAAAGGTAGGCGTGAATCATGTATACCTAAAATGACTGTATGTTGGTGTATCCAAGTACGTACCACATTACATGATAAATCTTTGCCAACACTTTCAGAAAATGTATCATCGAATGCAAATGATTGCATAGGCGCTAACCCAGAAGAATGGTCAATATAACGCCAATCTATATCATTAAAATATTTACTTGCTAAATCCATTATTGTAATGTTTGCGCAGCAGTAATGATTGATAAGTTATACACGTCTTCTGTTGAACAACCACGAGATAAATCATTCACTGGAGAATTCAGTCCTTGTAGTACTGGACCTACTGCATCAAAACCGCCTAAACGTTGTGCAATTTTGTATCCAATATTACCCGCTTCTAAACTTGGGAAGATAAATACATTAGCATTACCTTGTATTTTTGCGTCTGGTGCTTTTTTCTTAGCAACTTCTGGTACGATTGCTGCGTCAAATTGGAATTCACCATCTACAACAACATCTTCAATATTGTCAGTTTCAATTTTCTCTTGAGCTAAATTCACTGCATTTGCTACTTTTTCAACATCGTCTGATTTTGCAGAGCCTTTTGTTGAAAAACTTAACATTGCTACACGCGGTGACATGTCAAAGCTTTTAGCAGTTTTTGCACTCTCTACTGCAATTTCAGCTAAGTCTTGTGCTTCAAGCGTTGGATTGATTGCGCAATCGCCGAAGATATATTGCTCTTCTCCTTTAATCATAAAGAAAACGCCAGATGTTTTTGAAACACCAGGTTTCGTTTTAATAATTTGTAATGCTTGGACGAACTGTATCGCCTGTAGAATGTGCTGCACCGCTGACTAGTCCTTCAGCTTTACCAGTATAAACAAGCATTGTACCAAAGTAGTTTACATTTTTTAGCATTTCTTGTGCTTGTTCTTCAGTCGCTTTACCTTTACGGCGTTCAACGAAAGCAGTTACTAATTCTTGTTTCAATTCACTTGTTTCTGGATCGATAATTTCAATGTTAGTAATATCTAATCCTTTATCGTTAGCTAAAGCCTTCACATTAGCTTCATTACCCAATACTACTGGTGTAACATATTCCGTATTTTGTAATTGTGTTGTTGCTGTTAATACGCGTTCATCTTCACCCTCAGGTAATACGATTCTCACATTTTTTCCTGAAAGTTTTTCTTGTAATACATCTAATAAAGACATAGGGGGCCTCCTCGAAATTTAAATCTATTTATTTACACTATATAGTATACGTTATTTTTTTATAGAATTCCATGTCACCAATTTGTAATCATTTACTTATGTTTTAACACTGCCTTTATGGTAGAATTTTATAGTGAAGACATAGAAATTTTCACAAAGGAGCGATTTACAATGCCACAAGTACCAGAAACGTTAGACGGTTGGTATAGTTTACATTTATTATATGCTATTGATTGGACTACTTTACGTTTAGTTCCAGAGGAAGAACGTCAATCTCTCGTGGAAGAATTACAATCGTTTTTAGATAAGCACGAAGAAGCACGTACAAATAATGCAGGAGATCATGCATTTTACAATATTAATGGTCAAAAAGCAGACCTTCTTTTATGGGTATTACGTCCAGAAATGAAAGATTTAAATGCTTTTGAAAATGAATTTAATAAATTGAAAATTACAGATTTCTTAATTCCAACATATTCTTATGTTTCTATCATAGAATTAGGTAATTATCTTGCAGGAAAATCTGATGAAGATCCATATGAAAATCCTCATATTAAACCAAGATTATTCCCTGAATTACCTCGTACTGAATATATCTGTTTCTATCCAATGGATAAACGTCGTGGTGAAACGTATAACTGGTATATGTTACCACTTGAAGATAGAAAGAAACTTATGCATGATCATGGCATGATTGGTCGCCAATATGCAGGTAAAATCAAACAATTCATCACTGGATCTGTTGGTTTTGACGATCACGAATGGGGCGTTACACTTTTTGCAGAAGACCCACTTCAATTCAAAAAAATTGTTTATGAAATGAGATTTGATGAAACGACTGCACGCTACGGCGACTTTGGTAGTTTCTTTGTAGGTAATATCATCACAAAAGATGTCTTACAAGATTTATTTTCATTATAAAATACAATAAACGATTCTATTCATATTAATGGAAACGTATAAGACTGTCGGCAAAGTATCCAACTTTGTCGGCATTTTTTTATGCATTCACCTATTTCGGTATTCGTTCTTACTCGCTCTGCTTTCACTATGGTGAAAGCTAGAGCGAGTAAAAAGGCACACTTGCCGTTGAACAAGTGTGCCTGAGTCTGTGTAGTGTGTTTGGGAGAACTTTAATCACTACTTAATTTAATATTAACTGTTAAATATTGTCGCTACTCAATATTTGTCTGAAACAGCTAACTAATATTATTTTAGCCTATTTGCGAAATTTGAAACATATTTAAATTACTTAAATTGTATAAAATGTTATATTTTAAAATTTATAAAGCGCATAAGTTACTTTCTGATTCCTCTAACAATTTTTATGAGTAAAGTGTTACAATAAAAATTATTAACTCAATAACTTATTCCTATGCTATGAATACAAAAACATAGCTTTAGTTAAATACTTCATTATTGGTGATTAAATGACAATATACAATCAAACAGTTGAAAGTTATGATGAAAGAATGGCGAAAGATGTCATTTTGCTCGCAGGACGCATTCTGTTGGAATCTGGTGCAGAAGGTTCCAGAGTTGAAGATACAATGACTCGGATTGCAACTACGTTAGGTTATCCAGAAAGCAATAGTTTCGTAACTAATACAGTCATTAACTTCATGTTACATAACGAATCTTATCCTAGGATCTTCAGGATTAAAACACGAGATACCAATCTTCATCGTATATCAAGAACAAATGGTATATCTAGGCAGCTTGCTTTAGGTGACATTTCACTTGAAGATGCCTTTCAAGAACTGCAAAAAATATATCATGAACAAAGCATTAACCATGATCTAATTTTCAAATTTATTGCTGCCGCTGTTATCGCAGCCAGTTTTTTATATCTTCAAGGTGGCATCTTAACAGATGTACTTACTGCTATTTTGGCTGGTTCCTTTGGCTTCATTGTTGTAGAAACGCTTCAACGAAAATTACACGCTCAATTCATTCCAGAATTTATGGGCGCAATTGTCATCGGTCTCATAACCGTTTCAGGACATTATTTAATACCCGGTGGTTCGATATCTACTATTATAATAGCTTCAGTAATGCCTATCGTTCCTGGTGTATTAATAACGAATGCCATTCAAGATTTATTCGCCGGTCACATGTTACTATTTACCACTAAATCACTAGAAGCCCTAGTGACTGCCTTTGGTATAGGCGCCGGTGTTGGTACTATACTCATTATTTTTTAGGAGCAATGTCTATGTTTTGGATTTTAAATTTAATATTTAGTTATACTGCTTCCCTTTTCTTTGGTGTGATATTTGATGTGCCAAAACGCCTATACAACACAGTTGGTATTGTAGGTGCATGTGGATGGATGTTTTATATTTTATTTTATGAAGGTTTTCATTTCCATACTATATATTCTAGTTTCTTTGGAAGTATTGCGTTAGGTATGCTAAGTCACATCATGGCTCGTTATAAAAAGGAACCCGTAATTATATTTATGGTTCCAGGTATTATCCCACTCGTACCTGGTGGTCTTGCATTCGATGCAACAAAAAGCTTGATTCTATTGGAATTTAGTAAAGCAATTAATACAATGTTAGAAGTGACTTTAATTGCTGGTGCTATCGCTTTAGGATTACTTTTTGCTGATCAAATATCAAAACTTATTGTCTCTGGTACGAAAATACGTAAAAAAGAATTTAACACGCATGATGCTAAAGCAAAAACCTGAGAAAAATCATTATTACAAATGATTTTTCTCAGGTTTTTTTGTTACTCGCTATTTTTATAATCAAAGATCTAATAATAAAAGCCCTCCAATATAAACACTTTTAATATGTCTGTATTGAAGGGCGTATATGCAATTATATAATCCAAGTTTAAATGTTAGGATTATATAATTTTACATGCAAAAAACATGATTATTATTCACAAAAACAACTAGTTGTTCGCTTTATCTGATTTATTTTTATTAATTAAATCTACTATTTCATCTTCTGATTGATTTAAAATAAGTTTACTTAGTCTGTCATTATCCATATTTTTCAGTTTTGGATAACGTACAACAAAGAAAATTAAACCAATAATTAACCAACCGCCTAATGCGATATAAGATGGTGTTGAAAGTGTCTGTTGGTGACCCAGGAACTAATAATAAGAGTAAGAACACAAATGAAACGATTGAACCTAATATCGCAAAAACTTTGTATACAGGTCCGTATGTGTTACTTGATTTATCAAAACTAAAGAGTCTTGCTTGCTGATAAACATGTAATAAAATAAGCAATTGATACACCTGTTGAAGACATATCAACAATCCACGTTAATGCAGTACGACCTAGCCACGGTGCAATTAATGTAACAGAAACTAAAAAGAAAATTGCAATATAAGGTGTCTTATATTTTTTATGCAATTTACTAAATACAGAAGGCATAATGCCTGAACGTCCCATTGAGAATAATAAACGGCTTGAACTCATCAAGAAACCATTTAAACCAGTGAATATTCCCATCATAATTGCAATTGCTAGCACTGCTAAACCAATATAACCAAAGGCTTCTTGTGTCACAGCACCTGTTAACCATAAATTACCATTTAAACTTGTTGATGAACTACTTAACCAACTTGTGTATAAAATCATTAATACATAAGTGAATGTCGTGGCAAGTAAACTATAAACGATTAATTTAAATGTTTTATTCGGCGCAAAATCAAATTCTTCTGCTGTTTGTGGAATATTGTCAAATCCAACATATGCCCATGGCGCTACCGCCACAATCATAATAATGGATGTAAACCAACCTTCTTTTTCATTAGTTAACGGTTGTAAATTTTCAAAAGAGAAGTTATTCCCGAAGAATGAACCGAAAAATAGTAATAAGATTGTTATAACCATTGCTACACAGAAATAAAATTGTAGAGATCCTGATACACTTGCACCTTTAATTGCTATAAACATAAAGACAATTAATAATAACGATGCGATAAGAATCTCAGTTATATATACATCCCATCCTGCAATAGTATATAACTTACCAGTTTCTAATATATCTGGTAGTAAGAACTTAATTAATAAACTAAATGCTGTTGCGTTTAAAGCTACAACACATATATATCCAAAAGTTAAAAACCAGGATGAGAAGAAACTGACGTACCTTCCAAATCCTAAAAAACTAAATGCAAATGCCCCACCTGAAACTGGAAAACGTTCAACTAAAGCACCATAACTTACTGCAATCAGTATCATTAATAATGCACCAATTACAATACCTATCGCTGCAGATATAGGACCTGATTGACCAATCCAGTCGCCAGGTAGTATAAATGCGCCCCAACCTATACATGAACCATAGGCTATAGCCCATACAAATTTTTCAGATAAGTTTTGTTTTAAATCTCCTCTATCTATTTCCTTATCATTTTGACTCATAAATAAAATTCACCTCATGGACTGTATTATACCCACAAGATGAATTCTATAACAATTAAAAATTTATAATTTAAATGTTCCGATAATTAGCATTAACCAACCTACTAGGAATAAAACCCCACCGATTGGCGTAATTGCGCCAAGAATACGAATTTGAGTTAATGACAAAATGTATAATGAACCACTGAAAAAGACGATACCGAAGAACATGAGCCAACCTGCCCAATTCACGTTAATTGAAGTTGTACCACTAATGATACCAAGCGCGAGTAAGCCTAAACCATGATACATTTGGTAAGTCGTTGCTTTTTCCCATACTGATAAATATTTTGCCGATAGTTTATTTTCTAAGCCATGTGCACCAAATGCGCCAGTTCCTACTGCCATCATTGTGTTCAATGCACCTAATATAATAAATACTTTCATCATGCTATTTACTTCCCTTCTTAATTAAAAATCAAATATTGAATCTCCATTACCTATTTCATCATCAGTAACCAACTTGTTAGATGTAAGTGACGTGTCAGAAACGCTATTTTGTGACGCGGGTTGTGATGTTTTACCACCCATCGCTCGAATCTCTTCCGCAGATACACCTTGTTTTTTAGAGGCTGGTTGCGATTTTGAATTACTATTACTTACTATAGTAGAAGTTTGGAATGAAGAAGAAACATCATACGTATTATCTTTATAACTTTTATGCTGGCTTGTCGACCCTGTAACAAGTGAAGTCAACGTGTGAATAGCATAAATATGCTTTTCAAATTCAGCATTATGCTTTGCTTCGTCCGTCGCTACTAATTCTTGCTCAATTAACTGTATGATCTTATCTTTTTCCATGTTTATGCCTCACCTTCACACCAATTTACTGGTGCTTTACCATTTTCTTGTAAATACGTATTTGCTTGAGAATATGGTTTTGAACCAAAGAAACCACGATAAGCAGATAAAGGACTTGGATGTGGAGACTTAATGATATGATGTTTCGACGTATCTATCAATTTGATTTTTTGTTGTGCGGGTTTTCCCCATAAAATAAACACAACATTTTCTAATTGTTCAGATACAGTTTGAATCACTTCATCTGTGAAAAGTTCCCAGCCAATTTCTTTATGTGAATGTGCCTCTCCTTGGCGGACAGTCAGAACGGTATTCAATAACAAAACACCTTCACGCGCCCAATCTTGTAAATGCGGCGTTGTTCTTTCACAACCTATGTCATCTTTAAGTTCTTTATACATATTACGCAATGAAGGTGGAAACTTAGCATCTGGTTGTACTGAGAAAGCTAAGCCATGTGCTTGATTCGGTCCGTGATATGGATCTTGACCTAATATGACAACTTTCACTTGTTCAAATGGTGTTAAATCAAATGCTTGGTAAACATTCTCTCTATCTGGATATACAATTTCTGTTGTATATTCTTTTTCTAAAAATTCGTGCATCGCACTAAAGTCATGTCGCGTAGTAATTTCATGAAAAACATCTGACCATTCCATATTCCCTCTCACCTCAGTTAGTATTTTAACATATTAGAACTACTTTCACGCGCAAGAAATTGTGCGCGTGAATAAGTAGTTCTTATGCATGTAAAGTAGTTCTTCTTGCGCTAGCAAGACTAGCACTACTTATGCAAGTGCATCGACACTTGTAAACCTTAAACCATCTCAGGTAATCCTTTTTAAAATCCTCGCGCAAGAAATTGTGCGCGTGAATAAGTAGTTCTTATGCATGTAAAGTAGTACTTCTTGCATTAGCAAGACTAGCACTACTTATGCAAGTGCCTTAGCACTTGTAAACATTTAAATCTGCTCAGGCGAACCATTATTTCTACTTTGTATCCACAAGAATAGAACCACTTATGCAAGTGCATCAGCACTTGTAAACCTTAAACCAGCTCAGGTAATCCTATAAGATATTTTAAATATTTTATAGTTAACCCTATTTCACTTCATCAAAATAAAATTAATCTACATTATACAAAGTAGTTAAATATTGCTCGCTATTTAAAAGGTCATTATTTAGAATACTCGATAAACGTGGTATGATATGTACAAAAGAAATTTAGGAGTGAAGATTCATGGCATTGAAAAAAACATTAACGATTGCAGGTTCAGACACAAGCGCGGGCGCAGGTATGCAAGCAGATTTAAAAACATTTCAAGAGTTAGAGACATACGGCATTGTTGCTCTGACATCAATCGTTACAATGGATAAAGCGACGTGGTCTCATGACGTAACGCCAATTCCATTTGATGTGTTTGAGAAACAATTAGAAACAGCAATCTCAATTCACCCAGATGCTGTGAAAACAGGTATGCTCGGTACACAAGAAATTATCAAACGTGCTTGGCGAAGCTTATGAAGAATCTGGCGCCGATTACTTTGTCGTCGATCCAGTGATGGTCTGTAAAGGGGAAAACGAAGTATTAAACCCTGGCAATACTGATGCAATGATTGAGCATTTATTACCTAAAGCAACTGTCGTAACACCAAATTTATTTGAAGCGGGGCAGCTTGCAAATCTAGGTACTTTAAAATCAATAAATGATATGAAAAAAGCTGCTGAAATCATTCATAAACAAGGTGCAAAGCATGTCATTATTAAAGGTGGTAAAGCTTTAGATCAAGATAAATCTTATGACCTTTACTATGATGGTAAACAATTCTACCAATTAACTACGGATATGTTCCAACAAAGCTATAATCATGGTGCAGGTTGTACTTTTGCGGCAGCAACTACTGCGTATTTAGCAAACGGCAAAACACCAAGAGAAGCAGTTATTGTCGCCAAAGCTTTTGTTGCTTCTGCAATTAAAAATGGTTGGAAGATGAATGACTTTGTAGGTCCAGTTGACCACGGTGCATATAACCGTGTTGAACATATTGATGTTGACGTTACAGAAGTTTAAAATCTTCATGAGGTTTTATAATATAAAAGAGCAACATCACATTAAACTGAAAAGTTTGTGATGCTTGCTCTTTTTATTTATAAATAAGTTCGATTTAGCTTAATTTTAAAAGTATTATTAAATGTTATTGAATTGTGAATCCACCATCTATAGGAACAACTACACCATTCATAAACTTAGCTTCATCTGATCCTAGAAATACTGTTAAATCTGCTACTTCTTCAATTTGACCGAAACGTTTCGCAGGTACGGAATCTTTCGGAATACTATCAGCCACATCTTTAATTAATGGCGTTTCAATAGTACCAGGCGCTATTGCATTGATTTTAATATTATATTTTGCATATTCTGAAGCGAGATGTTTTGTATACCCAATAACAGCATGTTTCGCAGTTGTATAAGCAGCGCCACCTTTACCGACAACTAACCCTGCTACTGAAGCTATATTAACAATAGCACCATTTTGTTTTTCAATCATATCTGGCAGTACTGCATTCGACAGTTGGAAAGTGCTTGTTAAATTAATATTTAATAAAAAATTCCATTTGTCTAAATCAGTATCTAAACTTGTTTGATATTTATCGAATATACCAGCATTATTGACTAAAATATCAATTGAACCAAAGACTTCTTTTGTTTTATCAACCATGTTATGAATATCTTCCGTTTTTGTGATATCTGCTTTAATTGCTAACGCTTGATATCCATTTTCAATAATTTCTTGCACAACTTCTTGAGCACCTTCGATATTCATATCTGCTACAACAACTTTCGCGCCTTCTTCTGCATATCTAAGCGCCTCCGCTCTTCCCATACCAGAAGCTGAACCTGTAATTAACGCAACTTTATCTTTTAATCTCATTTTATCGTATCTCCCTTTATTAATACTATAACTTTATGGTAACATTACCCATTAATAACTTATAATATTAATTTTTCATCATTCTATAACCTGAGGTTATGAAAGGAGCGAGTTATGGATTTTATAAATTTAAAATATTTTCAGATAGCCGCAAAAGCACGCACTTTTACTGAAGCCGCAAAGTCTCTAAATATTTCCCAGCCGGGTTTAAGTAAAGCCATTAAGCAATTAGAGTCAGAAATAGGCGTTATATTATTCAATAGAAATGGAAGAGAGGTTTATTTAAATAACTATGGGAAAACATTATTGAGCTTTGTAGATAAAGCATTTGTAGAATTAGATTCAGGTATCCATTTAATACAAGAAGATGCAGGTTTAGAGAACGGCAACATTAATTTTTCTGCTACCTTCCCTCATGTTTTCCCATTAATAATGACCGACTTTTTAGATGAATATCCAAACGTGCATATCACGCAAAAGCAATCATCTTCAAAAGAAATGGAAAATTTGATTTTACAAAATGAGATTGATTTTGGTATTTCCACTTCTCCTTTAAAATCTAACGATATACAATGGGTACCCTTAGCCATAGATGAAATTTACTTAACAGTACCGAAGACACATAGATTAGCTAATAGAAATTCTATTTCATTAACAGAGTTAGAATCCGAAAATTTCATTGGTTTATTACCTAGTTATGGTTTTCGAGAAATTACAGACGCCTTTTGCGAAGCAACAAATATTCAGCCCCAATATAAACTTGAATTAGAAGAATCAACTTCTATACTAAAGTTTGTCTCTTTAGGTTATGGTATTTCTTTTACTCCAAAAATTTCATTAATACATGATCAATCAGATGTCCTTGCAATACCAATTGATTTTCCCAAATGTGAAAGAAATATAGGCATCGTATATAAAGAACATCATTTCCTTTCTACTGCGGCTAAAAAATTCATTGATTATACAATTGATTGGTTTACAAATTATAGTGATTTTGATTTTAAAAAATAAATATTAAGAATTAGAAGTTTAAATAATATACGACATAAGACCGATACAAAGTTGATACTGAAGACTCATGTATTTTCCAAGGAAATCTATTAGTATATTAAGTGTAGAGAGAAAAGGAGGGAATCACAGCATGATTATCTACAAACAGGCTTTTGAAAATGGTAACCCAATATATGAAATTATCACTAAAACTTTCAAAACAATTTCTGTTAAATTTGATGAAAATTTCAGCATGAATGAATTATATAAGTTACTCTCTCTACTTGAAAGTGATGTTGATAATATGAAACTAACCTATTAATAACATTTACTTTACACCTAAGACTTTTCAAAATTTAGCTTTAAGAAGAATTCAGAAGAACATATATGCAATAACTCCCCTTTAGAAATTAGAAGTTTAAAAAGAATAAAGGCAACATAAGTTGTCCCCTTATGTTGCCTTTGAATAACACAACCCTATAAACACTCACCCTATGAGCGGTACACAGTTAGACAAAGATTGTCCCCTTTGTTGTGCTTGGAGAGAATACTCGAAGCAGTGCTAACTAATGTACCGCTCTTTTTTATACATACAATAACTTAAATTCTTCACACACCATGATTTCTGTTTCATCAAAAGGAATGCCTAATTCAGCATAATATGATTCGAAAAATTCGATATGTGCTTGGCGCCAATATGCCGGCGACTTATCTCCTTCACCCTCAAGATACGCATGTTCTTCAGTAACATCATTAAATGGGGTTTGGTAAACACGTGTAGTTTCAATGATACATTGCGGGTTTCCTTTTTCATTTAATACAACGCTGATATCACCGACTTGTGGTAACGCTTCTTCCTCTACTTTATAAGACGCTAATCCGCTTGTCGTCGCAGTTTTCATGCCCTTTTTCACTAAATCAGCTAGTTCATCTTCGTCGACACCAAAAGACCAAGCATCAAATTGCACACCTTTATATTCAGGAAATGCTTCGATAAAAGATCTCCAATATGTTTCTACTGTCATAGTTATCCTCCTAGTATACTTGTTACTTCACTTATTATTGTATCGTACTCTTTTAAATTAACACAAAAAAACAATCGACAAAGTTTCATCACCATGTCGATCATTTTTGACTCGAATAAACCGAATCTTTAAAATCATTTTTATTATACGCGTTTGTTTTTAGCCCACCACATTGCCTTTTCAGGATTTTCTGCATAATATTCATATTCTTCATCACTTTCAACATTAGGATAAGATCCCTTAAGTGATTTACCAGAAGTACTTACATGTAATAACGAAATGACGATAATACCAACAATACTCATCGCAGTTAAATAATAAGCAGGAGATAAAGGATCACCTGTCTTCGCTACAAGTGCAGAAGCAATTAATGGCGTTGTGCCACCAAATAAAGATACAGATACATTAAATGTTACTGCTAATGTTCTATATCTGATATGTGTATAAAACATCGTCGGTAATGATCCAGGCATTGTCGCTTCATATGTTGATAGGAAGAAGCCTAGAATAAAGATACCAACAATAACATAGATGATTGAAGTTGATTGGAAAAGTGAAAAGGCGAATATACTCAATACGGCTGTACCAATTAATCCAATTAAGAACACTTTTTTCTCGCCAATTTTATCAGCAATTCTGCCAAACATTAATGCTAATGGAATCATTACAGCCATTACAAGTGTAATTACTACTGAAACTGTTGTACTATCAAGTTTAATAATTTGCTGTAAATAAGAAGGCATGTATGAAGTCACCATGTAATTAGTACAATTAAAGAACGCTACCGCTACGAAACATACAATTATATCTTTATAATAATATCTAATAATAGTTAAGAAACCAATTGTATCTCTTTTTGATTTTGTTGCAATTTCATTTTCATAAACAGGTGATTCTTCTAATTTTCTTCTTAAATAGAAACCAAAAATACCTAAAAATAAGCCTAAGATAAATGGAATTCTCCAACCCCATGAAGCCATTTGATCATCATTTAAAAAGAAAAATAGTAAGCCTGTTATCACCGAGGCAACAATATAGCCCGATAATGTTCCTATTTCAAGTCCAGAACCAAGCGTATTTCGTTTTCTATCCGGAGAAGATTCTGCAACATACACCATAGCGCCCGCATACTCTCCACCTGTCGAAAATCCTTGTAACACTCTACCTAGCAATAGTAATATCGGGGCCCAAATACCGATTTGTTCATATGTAGGCAATAAGCCAATGAACAATGTCGAGAACGCCATCATAATAATGGTCGTTGTTAGTACTACTTTTCTACCGTATTTATCTCCAATAATGCCAAAGATAATACCGCCAACAGGTCGTAGTAGAAACGCAATTGCAAATGTTGCAAAAGTGAAAATCGTTTTGAGTTGATCATTTTCTACCGAACTGAAAAAGTTTTGTCCAAGTATTACCGCTAAATAAGAATATAACCCAAAATCGAACCATTCCATAGCGTTACCTATACCTGTGGCAAACACAGTTTTTTTAGCGGTTTTAGGATTAACTTTATTTATCTTACTTTCATCAAAATCTTTGTCATAATCCATGAATATTTCACTCCTTTTAACATGCTATATTATTATACGGAGTTAGTTTGTATTGTCAAATTGATATCTATTTATTACTTTTTGTTTTTAATAATTTTATGAAAATGATTATATTTATTTTTAATTAACAATACATAATAGCTTTTCTATATTCACAGATTAAATATCACTTTTATATTTTTACAATGACAATTTTCACATCACCACTTTGATTAGAAATAACTATTTTTTCGTTTGTTACAAGTTCAAAATTTAAAGATTCATTCATTTCAACTGATGCCACATATTTCACTTTGTACGCTACCCATGTTACTTTTTTATTCGTGAGTGCAAGTTGTACAATCAATTGACCTGGCACTATATTTTCATGCACTGGGTTTTGATCATTGATTAAACCTAAATATTCATTCACTTGTTCTGTTGTTATTTGTATCATGCTAAACCTGCTCCAAAAATGTTTGTTTAATAGTGATATAGTTTTCACTATTTTTATGTATTTCTAATTTAAAAATGTATTTCGTAAATGATTTTATTTTCTTCTTCTCAACAATACACATATACGCAAGATAAGTTTCATTCGTTTCAAGTGGTTTTGAATGGTTGATTTCTGTTTCTTTCAGCAAAATATTACGATTAGCATATTGTTGAAACAGCTGAAATTCTGGCCATAACTTAGCACAATATAAAGGAGGCACTTTGTTTAATGGACGTTGATTAAAGTATTGATTATAAGCCACGACTTCTTCTTCAATAAATATGATTTCTTGCTCTTCATGTCCATCTTTCAAACAATAATGCATTGCCCATGCCGCCTCCTATTCCCATTGTAGCAATTGTTCTTTGATATTCTTCCATGTAAAACAAGCGTGTCACTAAAGCCGCACCACTTGCGCCATAGGGATGACCTGTAGCGATCGCACCACCATAAACATTTAATTTCGCATCAGATAAACCCAACATTTCTTGGCTTGCTAACACCTGTGATGCAAAGGCCTCATTCAATTCGACAGCATCAATTTCATCAATAGTATAGTTGTTTTTTTCTAATAGTTTTTTCACTGCTCGGTGCTGGGCCAATGCCTAATACATTCGGATCTACGCCTACAGTTAAGCCATCAGTAAATGCTAACCCGCTATTATAACCACATGCTTTGGCAGTTTCTTTTTCCATAATCATTAATAACACTGCACCATCATTTTTCATACAACAATTTCCAGCAGTAACTGTGCCTTCAGGTAAGAGCGGCTTCAAACGATTCAGCGTCCGTTCCGTTAACTTAGGTTTAATACTTTCATCTTGTTGAAATGTTTCACCCTTAACTTGAAATGGCATTATTTCTCGGGAAATGATTTGACGTTCATATGCAGCCATCGTTTTTTGATGGCTCATCCATGCATAATAATCTTGTGCCGTTCTTGAAATGTTGTAAGTTTGAGCTACATTTTCAGCCGCTTCAATCATTGAAGGATCCTGTCCCTCCGGAGCAAATGATGCGCGTTCAAAAAACGTTGGTAATTGCGTATCATAAACAGATTGAGGTCGTTTTATTTTCCAAGGCGAACGGCTCGTACTTTCTACACCGCCTGCCATATAAATCGTACCGCGTCCGCTTGTATCATACGGCAAGCTTGTAATATCGCTTCTAAACCTGAGCCACATTGTCTATCGATAGTTACGCCCGGGATATGGTGATCTAGTTCAGCTTCGAGTAAGGACTTTCTCGCCAAATTACCTCCATTACCTACGACATTACCTAGAATAACGTCATCAATATCTGACATCACATGTGGCAATGTTTCTTTGAAATGTGTAAATAATGGTTTTATGAGGTGTTCTGGCTCTATGTGCTTAAGCTTTCCTCCATATTTGCCAAATGCTGTACGTTTTGCCGCAACAATCACTGCTTCTTTCATCATCTAAACTCTCCTCCTAAATAACGTTCCTTCATTTGTCTTCGAGCTATTTTCCCACTTTGTGTATAGTACATTTTATCTATTTTAATTAATTTAGATGGTATTTGATATCTCACCAAATGTGGTGACAAAAAACTTTTCAACGACTGATAAGACACATCCTGTGGGCCTGTATAAAGTAGTACTGCAATTTCCCCAAACTTCGAATGTGGTTCACTCACTATGCACACTTCATTAAAATATTCATAACCTTGGGCTACACTTTCAATTTCAGTTGGATAAACATTTCGACCACCAATAATCATGCGGTCACCCTGACGTCCGTGCAAATAGAGATATCCGTTATGATCAAGTGAAGCAAAATCACCAATTTCTAGCCATTTACTTCGTGACATATTCTGATTTGCATAACCACTAAACACCATATTACTTTGAATATGTAACACGCCTACACCTTGTTCATCTTGATGTGCCAAATGTATTTGCACATTTGGAAAAGGTAAACCAACAGAATGACATGGTGCTTCATTATTGTAGTTATAACTTATAAAGCTTGCTTCAGATGTTCCGAAGAACTCTATTAATAAAGTTTGTGGCATATATTGTTGTACTTTATTTCTTGTTTCCGGAGGTAACTTGTCACCTGTAGAAAAAATATAGCGCACTTGGTTTATTTTAAAGTTTTCAGTCAAACATGATGTTAACATTGTCGGTACTAAAAACATGGCAACTGTTTTAGATGCTTTTTCAATCGTTTGTAATAACGATTGCGCATCAAATTGACGTTGCCCTATAAACGTTCTCCCACTATATAGCGCATAGATACAAGCATATAAAGACAACGAATGAGACAAAGGACCAGGTGCAACGAGTATATTAACTGGCTCTTCTAAAAGCTTTTCGTTTTCTTTATAAGAATATAACCAAGATTTTTCATTGCGATAATAAGCTTTTGGTAAGCCTGTCGTTCCTGAAGTAAAACCAACATGTAATAAATCATTACGCCACTTCAATTGATTTTCTTTAATGTGTTTATTTATTACTTCTTTTTCCTCATTAATTACATAAGAAATCCCGTAATGATTTAGTAATGTGTCTATCTGTCCTTGTGACCATTGAAAATCTAGTATGCATGGAATACAATGCCTCTTTAGCAATGCACAATAATAGATAATTGTTTCCATAGGGTTTTTCATAACGAGTGCTACAAATTGATGACTAGGAATATCAGTTAAATCTGCAACCACTAATTCGATATTTATCTTTAACTGTTTATAACTACACTTTAAATCATCAAATTGCAACGCAAGATGTTGTGGTCGTTTTTGTGCATGTTGCTCAATCTTTTCTAATATTTCCATTTTCCTGTCACCCTTTAAAATGTAAACTTTAATACAATACATGTTAACATTAATTATAGTCGTTTACCTTTACAGAATCACGGATAAATTTTACTTATGGGGATTTAGAACATCTTTATCCCAATTTCCTTTAAAATTCGATAATATTTTCAATTCAAAACCCATTTACCTACTTAATTTTCCAATAATAAATTACTCAAACCCAACAATAGAGAAATCTGCATACAAAAACCCCCCACTCCATTTTGTAGTGAGAGGCTATCTATTTAATAGAACAACTTATTTATAATTTTTAAAGAAATCTATAGTTAATGATTTTACTTTCGGTGAAAGTATAAGTACTGCAATAACGTTAGGTATAAGTACAATTGCAAGTGCTAAATCTAATAAATCCCATAGTTGTGTGGTCGCACCCAAAGCACCTACGACTAATGATAATACATAAACGACTTTCATAATCCAAGCACCTGTTAATCCAAATAAGAACTCTGCCATTCTAGAGCCATAAAAAATTACGACAATGACTGTTGAAAACACGAAAAATAACATCGATATCGATACACTCATACTGCCGAATTCTCCAAAAGCATCTTCAAATGCTCTGGCTGTAAGCGCTGCAGATTGTGACTTTGCATCTTCTGATTTCCAGACACCAGAAACAAGCACAACAAATGCAGTCGTACTACACACGACAAGCGTATCAACTACAATTTCACTAACACTCCAAAAAGCCTGACGTACAGGATGATCCGTTTTTGCAGCTGCGTGGGCAATAGGTGACGTACCAAGACCTGCTTCATTAGAATATATTCCTCTAGCAAATCCCCAACGAATGGTAGTTGCAAGTGCTCGCACCGAATGTTCCCCCTAATGCCGCACTAGGGTTAAAAGCTTGTTCAACCACAAGCGCAATGATATGGGGCACTTGCGTAATATTCATTATAATAATAGTAAATCCTAATAAACAATATAAACCGACCATAATTGGTACAATCTTCTCAGCAATAGATGCAATACGCTTAATACCACCAAACACGACTAATGCCGCAAGTATAGCTAAAACGACGCCAGTTACGCCCATATGTATATCGAATGTATCATGCACAGTACTTGCAGCCGAATGACCTTGTACCATAATACTTGGTATAAGCTCAAGCATCAGCGCAAAAGCAAAGACAGTAGAAAAAATGGCTCCTAATTTTTTGTTTTTAAAACCTTTCTTCATATAATATGTAGGTCCACCAACAAATTCGCCTTTTTTATTTTTTTCACGATAATGTACACCGAGTACGTTTTCGCTGAATTTTAAAGCCATTCCTAGAAAAGCTATTACTATCATCCAAAAGACAGCACCTGGACCACCCATCATAATTGCAGTAGGCACCCCAACAATATTCGCAGCGCCTATTGTAGATGAAAGTGCAGAGGTCAGGGCTTGCCTCGGTGTGATTGTACCCTCACCTTTAGGCGTTTTATTGACTCTTCCAAATGTTTGTTTCATCATATAAAAGAAATGTCTAAACTGAATAAATTTCAAGTTTATTGTTAAATACAAACTTGCAACTAATAATAAAGTAACTAAAGGAAATCCCCAAAGCCAATCTGAAAAAGCAACGATTTTTTCCATTATATCTCCCCTTTAATAATGTATTAAAATCAAATTGTCATAGATTTACGTAAAAATAGTCTAAAGGTGACTAAACTATTTTTTTATAGTATCCCCTATTTGTTTTATTTCTAATCATTCGTTGCTATTTTAAAATACATTTATTGATTCTAATTAAGTTTCTTCTATGGTTTTTAAATTTATTATTATTAATATCAAAATAAATTGTAGTATCAAATTCTCATTATTATGCACTTTGTTATCAACCACCTGTTCAACATAGCTATGACAATGACGTTAAAGTTGAATTTGATTAACAATTGAACATCAGGGAAAGGGTAACATACAATAAATTTTTATCACGCATATTTATTGTTCATTTTTTAAAAACAGCGAGTCAAAAACGATTTTAGTGCCTTGTAATTAATATATAAAAACATTAAACAGTTAGGATGATTAAAATGAAAAAACTTTTAACTATTAATATTTTAGCTTCACTTGCAATAATCGCTTTTATAACATGCAAGCAATGTGTAGATATGACAAAAGAAAATAGTATGGAAGAGCATAATAGAGTTCATTTAGATTAATTTTAATATATAGAAATAAAAAGAGAGTGGAAACTAAAATTTAGTTTCCTCTCTCTTTTACTTTTATTAACACTTATATTTTGGTTATTCCAAATTTGCGTGGTTTTGTTGCATTGCTTCTTCATCAACTTTTAACTCAGTCATTAAATCTAAAACAATACTATCTAAAAACACTTGTGATGCTTGTTCAAATAGGCTACCTAAAGGCTGTGCTGATCCTTCAGCATCATATTTCGTCCCTGCCGGTAATTCAATAACTGCATTTGCAAGCTCACCTATCGCTGAAGCCGGATTTGTCGACAATAATACAACTTCTGCACCTACAGCTTTAGCTTTATCTGCTAATAATCTTAAATGCTCTGTCGAACCTGACCCAGAGATAATAACAAACAAGTCATTTTCAGTAATAGACGGCGTCGTAGACTCACCCACAACATGCGCGTATTTGCCTAATTGATTTAAACGCATTGCAAAACTATTTGCTACAAAGCCTGAACGACCTTTTCCTGCAACAAATATTTGATTCGCTTCAACCACTTGTGTTAAAAACGTTTTTGCTTCACTATCTTTCACGTGCGATAGTGTATGGTCTAATTCATCTAATATTAAGCGATAATTTGTAATTTCAGTCATATTATCTGCCTTCAATCGCATCTCTACATTGTTTAGCAGCTTCAACTGGATCGTCTGCATTAGCAATACCGCCACCAACAACAACTAAGTCTGGTTCTTCTGCTACAACTTCTTTAATTGTATCTGGTTTAATACCACCAATAACAGCTACTTTTGAATTAGAAATAACTGATTTAACTTTACGTAAACTTTCTAAAGGAGATTGACCTTCAGCTTGTAAGTCATAACCAGTATGCACAGCGATATAGTCTGCGCCTAAATCATCTAACTCTTTAGCACGTTTTTCTAAATCTTGTACTGCAATCATATCAACTAATAATTCTTTACCACTTTTATGTGCTTCTTCAACTGTCGCTTTAATTGATGCATCTTCTGCAACACCTAAAATTGTTACTACGTCTGCACCAAATTTAACTGCTTGGCTTACTTCGTAGTCTGCAGCATCCATAATTTTTAAATCTGCAAGTACTTTTACGCCTTCTATATTATCGTTTAAATGTTGAACCGCTGGTAAACCTTCATTAATAACGATTGGTGTACCAATTTCTACGATATCTACATAATCTTTAACTTTATTCGCAAGTTTTGCCGCGTCCTCTTTATTCAATAAATCAATTGCTAGTTGTAATTCCAAAATGATCATCCCTTCTTGAATTAAATTATAGAGCCATCGTTGTGACTTAACTTACTATATAATGTTGCACTTAAGCTATTTACCCTTAGTTTTATATATTAAACGCGTAAAATAACATGATAAATACTGTACATCCTCTACATAAAACGAAGATACCCGTTAATACCTATGTTAATTCTATGTTTTATTGTTAAAACTACAGTCATAATAAATTAATTATTATGCAAATTATATATAAATGTTATGACACTTATGCATTATACTTCTTTTATATATTTTTAACAGGAATTGGATTCCAGCCCTATTTCACTATTAAGTTGAGACTTTTTACTATAAATTGAGCAGAGTGATACATTTCTGCTGTGCTTTTTAGTAGAATGAAGAGATAATCAAAATATAAAATACAATTCTTAGATATAAAATTCACTTTTCTGGTAGAAAATGTATACGAGTCGGTTTACACTAAAGTATAGACTTATATCATCGAAATCTATTGTGTTAAGTAAATATAAATAATTGAATTTTGTAATGTTGGGTTTGGAAGCAAGGAGGCAAAATTTTGGAACAAATAAACATTGAGAAAGTACAAGCATTACTTTCTTCATATGAGCATAAACCTGTATACTTACATGTTGAAACAACAAATGGTGCATATGCTTGCTCACTTTGACCAACGTGTATTTAATGCGGGAACTTTTTTGAGAAATATTCAAGTAACTTACGAGCACGCTCAACTTAAAGGTGGCAACAAAGATCCTTTCCGTGTCGGTCTTAAATTGAAAGATAGCGGTTGGGTCTATGTCCAAGGATTAACACATTATGAAGTGAATGAGAATGGTGAGTTTCTTCTAGCAGGCTTTAACTATGAAGGTCAATTAGCTGCTGCTTTAGAAATTAGTACTCAACCGTTCAAAGCATAAGGAGGGCGTATCATGGCAGAGGAAAGCCAAGTATTAGTAATTTTTCCACATCCAGATGATGAATCGTTCTCATCTGCAGGCACATTAGCACGCTATATCGATAATGGAGTGCCAGTCACGTACGCATGTTTGACACTCGGACAAATGGGTCGCAATTTAGGCAATCCACCTTTTGCTACGCGTGAGACATTACCAGATATTCGTGAAAAAGAATTAGAAAAAGCAATGGAAGCAATAGGCATAACTGATTTACGTAAAATGGGCTTACGAGATAAAACTGTAGAGTTCGAACCACATGATGAAATGGATGCAATGGTTAAATCCCTCATTGATGAATTACAACCATCTGTCATCATTTCATTCTATCCACAGTTTGCTGTTCATCCTGACCATGAAGCTACTGCAGAAGCAGTCGTGAGAACGGTTGGTCGTATGCCAGAATCTGAAAGACCACGTTTACAGCTTGTAGCATTTAGTAATGACGCACATGAAAAATTAGGTGCACCAGACATTCTAAATGAGATCAGTGATTATAAAGAGGTTAAACTACGTACATTCGAAGCACATGCATCTCAAACAGGTCCATTCTTAGAGTCACTTGCAACACCTGACGTACCTGGAGAAGCACACAGTTTCTTAGAAGTAGAACCTTATTGGACTTATAACTTTGAATCTTAAGTGGAGGCAATAGCATGACAGAATTTGACTTATCTACTAGAGAAGGCAGATGGAAGCACTTTGGTTCTGTTGACCCTATCGAAGGTACGAAACCAACTGAAAAAGAAAATATGAAAGACTTACAAAGTACACATAAAGATTTCTTGTTTGAAATCGAAGAGGTAGGTATTAAAAACTTAGTTTACCCAGTACTTGTAGATCGTTTCCAAACTGCCGGAAACTTTAGTTTTTCAACAAGTTTAAATCAAGACGAAAAAGGCATTAATATGAGCCGTATATTAGAAAGTGTCGAAAAGCACTACAATAATGGCATTGAATTAAATTTTGACGCACTTTATCAATTATTACGTAGTTTACAAGTTAGCATGGCACAAAACGCCGCTGGTTTAGATGTCTCAGCTAAATGGTTCTTCGACCGTTATAGCCCAGTCACTCAAATCAAAGCTGTTGGTCATGCCGATGTAACTTATGGTTTAGCGATTGATAAAGATGATGTAACCCGTAAAGAGATTACAATCCAAGCCGCAGTGACTACACTTTGCCCTTGTTCAAAAGAAATTAGCGAGTACTCAGCACACAACCAACGTGGTATTATCACTGTAAAAGCTTTTCTAAATAAAGATGTTGATTTAATAGGTGATTATAAAGAAGTCATTTTAGATGCGATGGAAGCTAATGCAAGTTCTATGTTATACCCTATTCTAAAACGTCCTGATGAGAAAAGTGTTACAGAACACGCTTATGAAAATCCAAGATTTGTAGAAGACCTGATCCGTCTAATTGCTGCAGATTTAGTAGGTTTTGAGTGGCTTGATGGTTTTGAAATAGAATGTCGCAATGAAGAATCTATTCACCAACACGATGCTTTCGCTAAATTAAAATACCATAAATAGTTAAATACAATTTAACTCATACGCTTTATTTATTATAGGAGTACTAATATATATTTATTAGTACTCTTTTTTTGTTCAAAATTTGAATATCTCTAGTAAATGTTATTTCAATTTTTCTAGATTATCTATTTGACGTTATGTTTTTAATTATTAAAAAGTAAAATTTTAATGGTTACTATTAAATTATTTACTCTAAAATCTAAACTCACATATTAATTTTAAAATAATGTGTATCAAGAGTTAAATTTTGTTAATGTCCGACATACACTTTTCGTATTAAAATTATTATAGAGGAGATGCTCCTTAGTATATCGGTGTGGTGAAATAAATAATGGATTATGATTTAAAGATATATAATAATAAAACATCCAATTTTAAATGTTTACGTACTAACCATTTTTTTAATATCTATTTCGTTTTTGATGGAGCAATTACAATACTAAAAAATAACGATTTTCAACATTATCGTGCGGGAGATATATTTTATATTCATGATTATGAATGTATTAATGATATCAACTTTGAAGGCACGTTATTATGTCTATCTATAAATAATTACTATTATTATAAAATTTCGAATATGTACGCTCAAAATGAGAATAATATAATGGATAAAGATAGACCCGATTTAAAAATACTTTATAACGACGTTATTGCTTCTATTTTAAATCGATCAATTGCTTCAGATATAGAACGAAAATTATTATTTCTAATTGAAACCACCTATCTTAATACCATAGATACAACTCTCCGCTCTAAATCTGAGAGAAATTTTAAACATGTGTTGATTAGAGACGTTATTCAATATATTAGTCACAACTGTGAAAGAAAATTAAGTTGCCAGGATATTGCGCATCATTTTTTTGTGAATAACAGCTTTTTATCACGTGAATTTTCAGCACTTATGTGTTGTACCTTATCAAACTACATCATTGCTTCAAAAATTCACTTTTCAGCATGTGCTTTATTAAATGGCGATACTTTAGATTTTGTATGGAGAGCGTATCATTTCCATTCACTTAAAGATTATATTTATTATTTCCAAGCAATCAAAGGTATAAGTCCCTATGAATTTAATAACAAACAACCTGTTATAGAAGATGTTCAAAATCTCAAAAATAATACAACAAATAACTTAATGTGGTGATGACATGAATATGATAACTTACGAAGAAAAGAGAAGCTTAATTAAAAAAGTAATCAAACAAAATTTGAATCTTACATTTAATGAAATTGTTATATTGGATAAATTACTTTATATTAACAAAGAAAGCATTGAAGCGGTAGAACTCAAAAGACTGCTATATAGTCAAAACACACCGATTTCAATACAAATCAACAATCTCATTGAGCTGGGTTTATTAAAAAAATCTAGAGATGCATATGATGAGCGTCGCATTCATTTACATAATATCGACCTACCTAAGATAAAATCGATTCTAGAACAGTATCATACAATTGTAACTTCTATTTTAAATCCATCAACCCAACAATAGAACAAATAAAAAATAACTGTTAGGCTTCTATGTAGAAACTGAACAGTTATTTTTTATATTTTAATCATTCAACTTATTTTAAATGTTCATAAGGACTATTTTTAACAAAAGAAATGATTTGATCTACAAATAATCTAGCACGTAATTGGAATTCTTCATTATCTAAATATAATGTACCATCGTCTAATTTCTTATAATCTGTATCATGCGTAGCAATTTGTGTTGGCACTGCAATACCTAATAACGTACGTACAATTAAACGTAAATGTGATAATGGTTCTGAACTTACGATGCCGCCACTATTACCGATAAGACCTACAGGTTTCATTTTGAAATCATCCATAGTTAAGTGATCTAGAGCATTTTTCAAAATACCAGAGTATGAACCATGATAATTTGGAGATCCTAAGACGAAAAAGTCCGCTTCTCTCGCTTTAGATTGTAATGTACTTAAATTATTTTTATATGTTTCACTTGGACTAGAAGCACCTGAAACATCAAGTTGATGAATTGGATTTTCTGCTAGATCAAAAATGTCAACTTCAAAATCATGTTCTTCAAAATGTCCTTTTAAATATTGGGATAGCGCTGTTGTGTGTGAACCTAATTTCGCACTCCCTACAATGATTAAACCTTTCATAATACACTTCTCCTCATACTAATTTTCATTATTTTCTTTGAGCAATTTCATAATCGCTTTTCCGACGCCACTTTGCTCATTTGTGTCTGTAGAATACTTAGACACTGCTTTAACTTCAGGCGTTGCATTATCCATCGCTACAGAATAACCTACACGCTCTAGCATAGAAATATCATTCATGTTATCACCAATTGCCATAACACTTTCCATATCTATATTAAGACGCTCTGCAATCGTTGTTAACGCAATACCTTTTTGTGCATCTGAGTGTGTAATCTCAATATTACCTCTCGATGAAGAAGAAATTGCAAGACTTTCTGATTCTGCTAGTTTTTCACTTGCACGGTCAATTTTTTCTAAATCACTATCAAAAGCAAGGATTTTCATGACGATTTCTCCAGGCGTATCTTCAATCTTGTCATAATTATCTACAACTTTTAAAGTACCATTATCAATTCGTTTTTGAATACCAGCTTTGATTTTTTCTACGTCTGCTTTTTGACCAGCTCGTTCTGCAATGTCTATATATATTTCTAAATCGCGTTGAGGGTTTTCAGTGTAGATACCTAAGTTTGTATAAACTTGATAATAAATATCTTCTTTATCCATCTCTGTTGTAATTCTATTAATTAACTCACGATTTAATTTAGATGTACTCATGATATTAAAAGATTCATCTCTCACTTCTGCACCATTTAAACAAATGTAAGGCACTTTCAAATCTGTTTGATTCACTGGTGAATTCGCTTCATAAAAAGCACGACCCGTAGCAATAACTACTGTTATGCCTTGCGATTGCGCATATTGAATCGCTTTAATATTCTCTTCTGATATCTCATGTGCCGCATTTAATAATGTACCATCCATATCTGTTGCAATTAATTTTATCATTAATTTACCTCGTTTCCTTCTATGATCGATAACACAATCTTAATTACACACCATTCTCATTTGCCACAAATTTGTAACACACTCATATTCTACCAAATCTTTAGGGATTTGTATTATCGGCTGTTTGTATGAGTTTTTTATTTTTTCTTAAATTTTTAAAAAATGTTTTTAATAATTGACTACACGCTTCCTCTAATACACCTGTTTGAACCGTTGCCCGATGATTAAATCTTGATTCTTGTAACAGGTCCATGAGACTACCCGCACAGCCGCCCTTCGGATCTTTAGCTCCATAAATCACATACGGAATACGGCTCATTACAATCGTACCAAGACACATCACGCATGGCTCTAGCGTGACATAAAGTCGGCAGTTTTCTAAGCGCCAACTACCGACGACAGCAGCAGCTTTCTGAATTGCAAGATGCTCAGCGTGAGCAGTTGGGTCTTGTGATGATTCTCGTAAATTGTGTGCTCTTGCAATCACTTCATTATCTCGAACAATGACAGCACCAATAGGCACTTCACCAATGTCCCCTGCTTTTTTTGCTTCTTCAATCGCAATTTTCATATAATTTTGGTCAGTTGTCATGTGTCTTACACCTCACATATGGTACAATATTTATTGTCTATTTTAACATTGGAGCGGTAAATATGAAAAAACAATTTATTGCTGTTGAAGGCCCGATTGGTGTCGGAAAGTCTTCTTTAGCACACAAACTTAGTCAAACTTACAATTACTATGAAGAAAAAGAAATTGTAAATGAAAATCCTTTTTTATCAGATTTCTATGAAGATATTTCTAAATGGAGTTTCCAAACAGAAATGTTCTTTTTATGTAATCGTTACAAACAATTCCAAGATCTTGTTTCAAATGAAAGTGGTATCGTGAGTGATTATCACATTTATAAAAATAAAATTTTCGCACATAATACCTTAACGAGTGCCGAATATAGTAAATTCTCAAGAATTTATGATATTTTAACCGAAGATCTAGAAATGCCTAATATCATCATCTTCTTAGATGCAGAATTAGAAACTTTAAAAGCACGTATAGCACAACGTAATCGCAGTTTTGAACATCAAATTGAGGATAACTACCTACTTAATTTAAAGCGTGATTACAATGCCTATTACAATTCGTTAAAAGCTGACGGAGAACGCGTCATTCGTATTGACACGACACACCTTGATTTCGTTAAACATAATGATGATTATAATTATATTTTAGAATTAGTGAAACCACTGATTGGAGGACAAATGCATGAATAAATACGGTATCCCTCAAGATGCTGTGATTACTATCGCCGGTACTGTAGGCGTAGGAAAATCAACATTAACAAAAGCTTTAGCCGAACGCCTGAATTTTAGAACTTCATTTGAAAACGTGGACCATAATCCTTACCTCGATAAGTTTTACAACGACTTTGAGCGTTGGAGTTTCCACTTACAAATTTATTTCTTAGCTGAACGTTTTAAAGAACAAAAACGCATGTTTGAATATGGCGGTGGTTTCATCCAAGACCGTTCAATTTACGAAGATGTCGACATTTTCGCTAAAATGCATGAAGAACAAGGTACAATGAGCCCAGAAGACTTTGAAACATATTCTGAATTATTTAACGCCATGGTCATGACGCCTTATTTCCCTAAACCAGATGTATTGATTTATTTAGAATGTGATTACGATGAAGTCATTGATCGCATTAAACAACGTGGTCGTCAGATGGAAATGGAAACTGACCCAGAATATTGGCAAAAACTATTCAAACGTTACGACGACTGGATTAGCGAATTTAATGCATGTCCTGTTGTACGTGTGAACATTAATGAATATGATTTACATGAAGATCCAGACTCATTAAATCCAGTTATTGATAAGATTCGTCATATCATTGAAACACATCGTAAAGTGGATCAACGTTAATACAATTACCAATGGAGTGTCGACAAAGCATCTGACTTTGTTGGCATTTTTTTGTGCACATTTTCCTCGATTTCAGTTTCGGCTTTTCTATTTATTTCATACTAAAGCGATTATAGAGCAAGTCAATTAAATATTATACTCGCCAGAAGGTGGCCAAATTACTGCCATCATTTAAACACAAAATATCTAGAAGAAAAAACAGCTATAAAACAATGGAGTGGGACATTTATTATGTCTCACTCCTTTTCATTGCTATAACAATGTACTACTCAATATGTCTGCGGTAGATTATTTTTTCAATTTCGTCTTCTGTCACATACTTACTATAATAATGTTCATCTGTTTGATCTAATCCAAATGTACTCGCTTTATCTTGATCTTCTGTCCCAATATAAAGCTGTTGTTCTGTATCTTGATATAAATCAAAAACGGCACCTTCATATCTTGCTTCTTGAAATAATGCATAAAGCTCATCAACATCGTCTCTCGGGATATGTTTGAAGTATAATGTATGCGCTGATTGATTTGCTGTTTGTGCTTCAAAACCATGTTCCAATGCCTTTTCGTCTTCTGTAGCCAAGCACCAATTCGTTACCAACAATTTCAACTACTTTATAAGTTTCGCCTTTATAATCTGCGTATTTTCCATCAATCATTCAATCACCTCAATGTTTATATTAAAGAAAAAAGTCATAATATACGATACGTATATTATGACACAATTTGTGAACTACGCATATTGATTTAATATCCCGAGAACGTGATTCGCGTTATCTACAATATGGTCAGCTTTATTAAGTTCTTGTTCTAAGCCTACGCCTGTTAATACAGCGATTGTAAGGCCTAACTTAGCATTTACACCTGTTTGTATATCATTGGCAGTATCACCCACGATGATTACATCTTGTGGTGATACGTCGTAATTGTTAAACAAGGGATTAAGCACTTCTGGATTAGGCTTTTCAACTGCATTAGCTTCCGTAGATATGACTACATCAAAGAAATGGTCAAATTCAGTTGCTTCTAAAAATTGTTCTACACCTTTTTTAGAATCGCTTGTTACTATCCCCATTTTATAACCTTGATTTTGTAGCGTCTCCAATGTTTCATAAATGCCTTCTACCAGAACATTTTCTGGCACTCTATTATCAACAAGTGTTTGGCTCCTCTTTTGTGCCCACTTAGAAACGTCCTGACCAGCAATATCACATAACGCTTTGACCATTTCTTCTAAAGCACCTGATGCCATTATTGTGCCAGGTTGAATTTCTCCATCTACGATACCTAAATGCTTATATGCTCGCATCTATATCATGGATATCGACCTTATATGCTTCCATGAAATCGTCGACGAGTTGCAAGCCAATCTTCATCCAACTACCGTCAAAGTATATTAACGTACCATCTTTATCAAATAAAATCCATTTCATCGCTTGAACAGCTCCTATGTATTAACTTCATATTAAATTATATCGCACTTTATTTTAATATAAACACTTAAGGCTAAACAAATAATGAAACTGGGAGAATATTATTCTTAAATTCAATGTTTTGGAGAACCTTGAAAAAACATCCCTTTATGTTAATATTATTTAAAAGTTAAGTTAATTTTTTCTTGATATTTAATTTTTATAAAAAGGAAGATGATATATGGTATATCTATTCGTAATCATTGTAGTTGCAACGTTAATTGGCACGTTTTTTTTAAAGAGACAAAAGCCTACGTCTCCCAAAAGTTGGATCAAGGGCATTGGATTAATTATTCTTTCTATCATAATTGTAAATGGCTTTTATCATATAGATGAAATATTGAACGGTGCTAAGAAAGAGCAAGAAAATATTCAAAATAGACAAAACACAAAATAAAGGACATCACTGCAATAATTTCAGTGATGCCTAGTCTGTCTATAGCTCATATCTTTAAATAATTATCTTACATTGATTATAGGATAAGTTTATTGAGTTAAATATCCGTGAAACTGATAGTTAAAACATTCATTACCGATTATATCAAATTGACTTTCAATTTATTGTTCTTTCGAAAGCGATATCAGGGTTATTAGTTCCATTGATTTTTAGCCATTCATGAAAATCTCCTTGATACACAATACAACCATTATGAAGAAAGATAATGTTGGTTTTAATATGTTGTAAATCTTGTAATTGATGAGTTGATATTAAACATTGACGATTATGTCTAATTAAACTCTCTAATCTCTTCATTATTAATTTTCTTGATACTGGATCAACCCCGCTCGTCGGCTCATCAAATAAATATAGTTTTTTAGTTATTTTTGAGAATAATTGAAGGTATAGCCACTTCCTTTCTCCGACAGACATTTCACCCATATTTATATTCAACAAATGGTTATATTTTTCTTTCTCGTTTTCGCTCAAACTAGCTACAATCATTTCGTCAAAATTACCCACTACTTTTTTAGACAATAGTCCTTTTATTAAATTCTTCACATCTTTACCACTATTAGTAGGAGCAAAAAAAATATTTTGTGTCATATATAGTATTTCGTTTGTTTTGGGAAGATTGTTATCAAAATTTGAATTTAAACTTTTAGTAATACAATCCATTATAGTAGTTTTCCCCGAGCCATTTTCACCTACTAGCACATTCAACATTCCCGGTTTAATCTCAAAGCTCACTTTTTTTAAAGTCATTTCATTATTTTTTTTATATTTATAACTTAGATTTTCGACATAGTACATCACATTATCTACCTCTTTGTCTTTGAATTTATATCAATGTGTTTCATACAAATAATGCCTATAACTACATATAACGTATAGAATATTATAGGTACAATCGAAGAAATGAAATTAATAAAATTTGAGAATGTTAATAAATTAACTGCTATTTGTTGAAAAAAATATAGTGGGTTTAGCCATTCAAAACCCTTGAAATTATTTTGGGTGTTATTAGTCACATAAAATAATAGCAAAGTAAACATATTAACTATTGTTGATAGCGTATCTACTTTTACTGGTATGTACGATAAGACTATAAAAAACAAGGATAATGGAGCCACTATAATTATAAAAATCACAGGTTTAATAATTATACTAATTGTTAGTATGTTTAATAAAAAACCAAACACTATTGTAAATATAAGGATTGAAATCATCGATAACAAACACTGCGAAATTGCAATAGCAAGAATGAAAGGGTACTTTTTTCCAGTGATCATAACAAAAGTTTTCAATAGTCCTTCTTCTCGTATCCTAGAAATTTGCATGCCCACACCATTAAGGTATGTAATAGAAGCTATAAATGCCCAAAATGAAAAAATAAAAGTTTGCTTCTCTAAAATTGTATAGTTTGAAGGGCCATTAGGATAATAACTAATTAATGCTAAAATGATAGGTAGTATAATGGTCCATATCATTGTAATTTTATCGTTCAATAGCATTTTAAAATAAAACATTAGAAAAGACATTGTTTGATTCATCTTAGGTTTCTCCATTCTGAAAATTCCGACAACTTAATAATAAACATTCCCCTCTAATATTTCAACACTTATTTTTAATTAAAAACTAATTCTGCACAATTTAAAATTCCACTTTCTTATGTTAGATAAGTATCTAACATATAAAATATTATTCGTATATAAATTGTAAATTTATACACCCTTTTAAAAGACACTACCGTAAGTTATTAATATAAAAATTTAGATGTACAATCATTTTTAGCCCAAACATTCAAATTATTACTCAACAATTAAAATTTTCTATTTAATAGAAGGATAAGCTAGATAATGAAATGATTGATTTAGCAAGAGAATTTAATGCTTTCCAAAATATTATTTCTATCCTAGATACAAGGGAGTTAACAGAGGAGGTTATTATTATAAATTAAGAACGCGACCTAATGAGAACTCTCATAAGACTGCTTTCTTAGCTTGTATGAACCGTCTATTGAAAACAATTCATTATTTAGTTACTGAAAATGAAAAGTATGATTATCTTAAGTCACCATACTAAAATAATCATAAGTTTATACAAATAAATCATAAAGGCTATTTGGTTATGCCTTTTTTAATTACTAGTAATTAAAAAATTGTAGGAATGAAACTAGGACAATAAAACAGATTCACTGTAATTAATTCGATGTCCTTCAGAATGTCGAAAAAAATCTAATATTATTCTTACACTGAATCATTAAAATTTAAATCTTTGTAGATGGTCAATTTCATTAAAATTGTTGACTATTTTCCCATATCTTTTCAATTTTATCCTGACTGTAACGCTTAGATAATGGTACAATTTCCCCTTTTTCATTAAATAATTTTCCAGTCGTTCTAGAAAGTGAATTATCTAATGCTAGTTTTAATCCTATTTTTGGATTTGGTTCTGATACCATATTGAAAATATATGTCAAAATTCTACCAAATACTTTATATACAAAACGACCTATTAAAGATGTAGGCATAGCATAATTAGAATCAGTAACATAGCCAGGATGAAATATATTAGCCGTTACAGAAGTTCCCTCTAACTTTTGAGATAATGCTAGTGTGTATAATACTTTAGAGGTCAATGCTTGCCTAACCTTATTGCTTTTACTATTACGTATTTCATCAATAGAAGGTAATTTAACTAACCCTCGATTAACCAAAATGGGCAATCCACCTACTGTTAAAATACGCCCTTGTTCAGCATTTTTTAACAATGGTAATAATTTTTCTGTAAGCCAAAAATGCCCCAAATAATTTACTACATAATTTTTATTATAATTATTTTCTGTTAATTCTTCTTTTTTTATAAGCGCTCCGGCGGCATTAACTAAAACATCAATTTTTGATTCTTGTTTTACAATTGTTTTTGCAAATTCATCAATTTCTTTTTTATTTGTTAAATCAACTGAATGAAATGTTATATTAACATTCCTTGTTAATTTAATGATCTCATCTACCGCTTTTTCACCTTTATCTTTGTTTCTACCAATTAATAAAACGGTCATATTTTTTAGCTAAATCAATTGCTGTTTTTTTACCAACACCTGAAGTACCACCTGTAATTACTGCTATTTTTTCTAAATTCATTTTATTTCCCCCTCTTCTTTCTATTTTCATTTTTATAATTATTACTGTATACTATGGAGCCAACTCCATAGCAAGGGGGAATTAACATTGAACGCAAAATTTTATAAAACGAAAGAAATCGTTGAACATACAGGCTTTACGAAAGATACGCTCCGTTATTATGAAAAAATTGGTATTATTTCAAATATAGCACGAGACAAGAATAACTATCGTCAATATACTGAACAAAATCTTAATTGGTTGTTATTAGTAAAATATTTAAAAAAACTAGATATCGACTCAAACCAAATCATAGGTATGCAAAATTTAACTGTTGAAGAAAGTGAAAATTACATTAAACAATACCAACAAGAAATTAGAAATAAAATTCAAGAGTTATATGATATTGATGAGAAGCTTACCGCTAAGCTCAATTTTTTTAAGCAAGGTAATTTAACGATGATGAATTCAAACGAGTAATGTGTATGCATTTGTCTTCATAAATGAAGTTGTAGTGCTTTAAAGTCTATATATAAGCGCATTTTCAATTCAGTCAGCCACTGCCAATATAAAAAACTGAGGCTAAGACATATGATATGCCCCAGCCTCTTTAAACATTTTAAAATTAAAATACGTCTAGATTATAATTATTTTCTGTGCACTTTTGTTAAAAATAATCACGTTATAGCAAGCAACATTTACCTAAGGATTATAAACTTTTCTTCCGAGTTGAACTACTTTATCTGTTGAAAATTCATCTTTTGATAAGTTTTGAATCTCATTAATCATTTTCTCTCTTAAGAATGGTCTCTTCTCATTATCAGCGCGATCCAATGCTTGTTCTAATTCTTCTTTTGTTAATTCCGTACAATATGCGGGTGTGCCAGGTTGATGTCTCCAAGAATCTTTTAATGAGCCACTATCTACAGTATCAAAGCCTATTTCGCTAACTATATCCATAATAATTTCTTTATCTTTTTGATTATCACCTGCTATAGCCATAGCAATTCTATTTTCAGTATTTTCAGGAGCGCCTTTATCATCTAATGTCTCTTCTAATAAGTTATTAAATGCTTTAATAACTGGTTTTCCTAATTGTTGACTCACCCATACACTATCAGACATACCATTATCAAGTTCCTCAATATTTTTATCTCTAAGAATCGGAGCATAATTCGCAGTATCAACGATAATAACATCGTCATCAACTTGATTCATAAGATATTTCAAATCTGGTGTCGCAAGAAATGGAATTGCAATGATTAAAATATCTATATCTTTTATAACATCTTCTACTTCAACAGCTTGCCCTGAAAAGTTTTTGCTTTTTAATTTATCTATACTTCTTGCATCTGCTACTTTAACTTCATGACCATTATTCACTAATTTATGTGAAAGTACTGTTCCTATATTTCCAACGCCTATAATGCCAAAATTCATATTAATTCTCCTCCTAATAAACTATTTTTTATTTCAAATCTTGCATTAAATCATCAATAACTTCTTTTACACTTCGAATAGATTTGATAGGACTGATACCCGTACCCACAGAAACATAACCATTTTCTGTATCTCCTTCAACCATACCAAGTCTCATATTTCTTCCAAGCACCCATATGTTGCCCAAGTTCTTCATTTGTTGCGCCTTCTTTATCCATTACTTCTAACTCTTTTGCTAATTTACCCGGAAGCGAACGATAATAAGCTGGAAGTGTTCTGAAAAGAATTAAATCTTCAGCTTTTGAATCAACAATGTACTGTTTTACATTTTCAGCAGCTGGGTTTTCAAAAGTAGGAATAAGGACACTACCAACATATACGCCTTCTGCACCTAAACTAAAGGAAGCTCTGACACCCCTTACGTCACCAATGCCTCCAGCAGCAATTACTGGAATGTTAATTACATCAGCAATCATCGGTACAATCGAAAAAGTGCCAATCACTCGTTCTGGTACTGTTCCACCTTCATCAAACCCAGTAGCTACAAATACATCTGCACCCATTGCTTCAGCGGCTTTCGCATTTTCAGTTGTAGGCGTAATTGGTCGGAATATAATTTTCATATTATTATCTTTTAACTTAGTAAATATTTCTTCATCTAATAGTCCATTGATCAATACAACTGGCACTTTTTCTTCAATAAGCATATCAACGATATATGCAACGTAAGTAAGATCTTCACTTACCATAATTGTTGAGGCAAAAGGTTTATTTGTGAGTTGCTTAATTTTTTTAATTTCTTTTCTCATACGCTCTGTCGTTTCAACTGGCGAACGTGTCACTCTTGCATCACCAGCATTAGGTCCCATTATTCCTAATCCACCTGCTTCACTCACAGAGGCAATAAACTTAGGGTTTGTTAATGAATTCAAAGGTCCTTGAATAATCGGTTTTTCTATATTAAATATTTCAGTCACTCTGTTTTTCATTATGTTACTCCTTTTCAATAAATATCATATGTAGTATATTAATACGAATGGCATCATTATTGAAGTAGGCAATAAATAATGACATAGTATTAAAAAATGTACTATTGTGATATGGAGGTGTTTAGATGGTTAAAATATGTAATTATGGTTTTGACGAAAACGTTATAGAAGAACATCGAGACGTTTATGGTATCGCTTATACCCAGAATATTTTGTCAGGTCGTTATAAGAATTTAATTTTATGGTATTTAAAAGAAAGTGATTATAGATTTGGAGAGATAAAGAAATTTTTAACAAGTATTTCTCAAGGTTCTTTAACGAAACAACTTAAAGAATTGGAAAATGATGGTCTTATTAATAGAACCGTTTATGCAGAAGTTCCGCCTAAAGTTGTGTATAGTCTAACAAACAAAGGTAAAGCTCTTATGCCAATTATAGATATGATGGAAGCCTATGGAAGAGAATATGGAGAGTATTAACTTCAATTAATAAACATAGTACAAAGGCACCTCTTTTAAAAAGTGCTCTTAACATTTCAAATTTTGTTTCAAAAAGGAAAACGCTTATGAAAGAAGGACCCTCACCAATTATCTAAAAAACCAAACACTGACTTAATTTCGATTGTTTTAATCATAGAATATTAATTTAATGCATTTCATATGTTTTAACTTTTTATTTTTGCTAAAATTAATCAATATCGTTAAGGAGGAATGAAATACATGTTCATAGCACAAGCTAATTTTACAGCTTCTTTAGAAGATAGAGCGATTTTGGATAACAAAATCAGCCATGCTAAAGAAGATTTTTCAGGATATGAGGGTTTAATAGACGTGGAAATTTGGAAAAATGAAACAAAGTCTAAAATTTCATACTCTATTGTATCGAAATGGAATGAAAAAAAGAATTTTCAAGCATGGGTATCACGTCCGGCGCATGTTGAAGAACATAAAAATATGCACAAAGAAGAAAAAGAAAATACTAAACCTACAAGTATTGAAAAACAAATAAAACAATTTGAGTTACTAGATATATAAAATGTAATCTGTAAACATCAGAAAAACAACTGAGACACTTCTTTTAAAAAGAAGTGTCTCAGAGTGTCGACAAAGTTTCCAACTGTGTCGGCATTTTTTTGCACGCTTTTCTTAGGACCAAATTCCGTAGTATTCGTATAGTAATTACTTTTTTAGATTTAATTTTTATTATTTAAAAAGTATATTTATCTCCATCGTTTGGTACTTTAAGTTGTGATGAAAATTGGTTTTCTTTTGCGAATTGCTTTAAGTAATCTCTCGAAAGGTTCCAATGATTTACAGCTTCCATATGAATGACGATAATCTCAGAGGATGTCATTAACTTGGCAACTTCATAAATATCATTTTCATCCATAACCAATGAACCCCCCTCATTAAATTGATTATCTCCACCATTAACCACTATAATTTCAGGGCTATAAGTTTTTAAAGTTTTTCCAACTTCATCATACCAAACTGTATCTCCGAGCAATGTATAATGATTTTTCATTATCATGTTGGAATATCAAACCACAGACATTACCTGCACTTTTAACTATATCACCGCGACCGTGTTGACCTGGTGTTTTAATTACTTGGATATCTCCGAATTGATTTGTCTCTTTTAAAGCTTCAACATCTGTGAAACCAACATTTTTCACTTCTTCAGCATCTTCACTGTTCTGCGTGTAAATTTTAATATCTATTGGTAATATTTTTTGAGCTGCTTCATCGAAATGGTCTAAATGTAAATGTGTCAAAATGACTGCATCCACACCTGTAATGATTTCATTTACTGACATAGGTAATTCAACTAAAGGATTATTTTGATCATCTCTAGGTGCATTCGGAAATGGTGGAAATGAGCCTTTTTCTCCCAACATTGGATCTATTAAAAACTTTTTATCTGCATATTCAATAATAAGTGTCGCATTTCTTACATGAGTTATATTCATTACAATTCCTCCTTTATGTGATACTTTTATTCTATTAGTAAAGCCATGAATAATACATAACTTGGTGAAAAAGTTTTGCCGTATTTGCTTGATAAATGAAAAAGGAGTGACTTATATGGCTATCGATAATACTGATAAGATGATTATTAATGAACTTCAACAAAATGCTAAAATTACAATGAAAGATTTGGGTCAAAAAGTTAATTTAACTGGTCAAGCTGTGAACACACGAGTCTCTAAATTAGAAAGTGATGGTGTCATTCAGAACTATACAATTCAAGTGAACCAGGAAAGTTTAGATTGTGCTATTCATGCTTTTATACATATTTACATGAATAAAATATCGCACCAACCTTTTTTAACATTTGTCGATACAAAAGCCATTTATATACTACATAATTACAAAATAATAGGTGATGGTTGTTATTTGCTAGAATGCCGATTCCCTAATAATAAGCACCTGAATACATTTTTAGAAGATCTTAATGTTTTTGCTAACTATAAGATTTCTACTGTTCTTTAAAAAATAAACACAGAGTATAAATTGGAATTCAACAAATACCCTGAGTTAACAATTTTCTAATTGTTTCCTTATGCACTCTTTTTTAAATGTCAGTGATTTTGGCCGACTTCTGACTAGTTAATAAAATACCAACTATGCTCGCGTAAAGTCAGCACAAAAAAAGCGTCAACAAAGTTGAATACTTTGTTGACGCTTTGAGGGACACCTTATTGAAACAAAACGTCTCTTAATCAAGTTCATTTTATAAAATTAGTCTTCCTTTATAGCTTTACTTTCTTTAATCCAAAAGGATAGTACTAAACTGACAACAGCTACTACAATAATGGCAAAGTAAGCAATATTGATACCTTGAATATTTGCTAGAAGCATTAATTGTTCTTGAGGTTTAGATGTACTAGCATGATCGGTAATATAATTGTTTGAACCCATAGTCATAATTGTAACAAGCAATGAGGTGCCAATCGCGCCGACAATTTGTCTGATTGTATTCCATACTGCTGAAGCATGCGCGCTTAATTCTTTTGGTATTACATTTAAACCAGCAGTTTGAATTGGTGTTAAAAGTAAGGCCATGCCAATTCTTCTTCCAGTACTTGCCGCTAATAAATAATAGTAATTCGTGTCTTGTGACAAGTCCATAAAAGGTATTGTTGAGACAATAGTTATGATAACACCTACGATAGTAATCCATTTTGCGCCAAATAAATCATATAATTTACCTGCTATCGGACTCATCGCGACCATTAATACTGCACCAGGAAGCATGAAGACACCTGATTCCATAGCCGAATAGCCAAGTACATTTTGTAAATAGATAGGTAATAAAATCATATCGGCATACATAATAATCGTAACGCCTATATTAATAATATTCGTTAATGTAAATGTGCCGTATTTAAATACTTTTAGATCCAAGAATGGATTTGTAGCTTTCAATTGTCTTACAACAAATAGAATCAGTGAAATAATACCAACTACAAATGAAAACATCACGATATTACTTGTCCATCCCATTTCACCTGCGCTACTAAAGCCATATAATATAAGTGAAAATGCGATTGTTGATAATAACATACTCGTTAAATCAATTTTGTCTTTCTGTGTTTCAGTTACGTTTTCTAGGAAGAAATATCCTAATACAATAACGATAAGTGATACAGGTACTAAAATACCGAATAGTGAATGCCATGACAGTGCATCAATAACATAACCTGAAATAGTTGGTCCAATGGCTGGTGCAGATAATACTGCTAAAGAAACCATACCCATGACCGTACCGCGTTCAGACGGATGATATAAAATCATTACTACACTATACAAGAGCGGAATCATAATGCCTGCCCCTGAGGCCTGAACCATTCTTCCGACTAACAGAAATGTAAAATCAGTAGACATTGCTCGCTATCAATGAACCAAGTAAGAATAAAAACATTGCACTCGTAAATAATTGTTTCGTCGTAAATCGTTTCATTAAAAATGCAGTAATTGGTACCAACACGCCATTGACTAACATATAGGCGGTTGTTAACCACTGCGCTGTAGCCGCTGAAACATTTAAATCTTTCATGACTTCTGGCGTTGCTACACTCATTACAGTTTGATTAAAAGCTGTTAAAAATGTTCCCAAAATTAAAATAGTGATAATTATTTTTTTAGGAAATTTATTTACATTAATTTGATTACTCACTATTAAGACTCCTTCATTTTTAAATTACACTTTGTTGTTTAATTAACAATGAACTATTATAATAGAGTTCAAACGGATAAACAAATTACAAAATATCGTTTTTTGTTGTTTAACTTACCTTTTAAATCATTACGTTTATTAAAGTTTTAATAAAAGACAAAAATCAAAAAATTGTTTGAGGTGCTATATTTATGAAGAAACATGATTTAAGAATAGAAAGAACACGTTACATGCTTAAAAATGCATTAATTGATTTACTAGAAGAAAAAAATGTTGAAAGCATTACAATCAATATGTTAAGTGAGAAAGCAATGATTAATAGAGTTACTTTTTATTCACATTATAAAGATTTAACTGATATGTTAGAGAAACTAGCAATTGAAACAGTGAATACAGTTCGTGAAAATTTATCTGCATATGAAGATGACTCACACAATTGGAACAATCTCATTAATTTTTTAACACACGTACAGAAAGAGAGCCGTCTCTATAAATTGATTTTAGTTTCTAATAAATTACCAGGCTTTAGAAATGAAGTTTTAAATATCATTGAAACAAAAATATATAACGGTATAGAGCAAAGCAAAGATACCAAAAACAAAGATATAAAATTATGGTACGAATCTTCCGCTATCATTGGAACAATTGTATGTTGGTTAAAAGAAGATATGCCCTATACTCCTAAATATTTAGTTGAAAAAATATCAGAAATACATTTCAGTAAATTTTAAACTTCATGAGTCTGGGACATAAATGTCTCATTCTCAAATGGAAAGCTCAATCTATTATTTTTAATGGATTGAATATTAACTGTCTGATCTCTAGTCATCCTTGTGGAGGCGGGAATGTGCAATCAAAATTTGATTGCACATTCCCGCCTTTTCTTCTTTTTAAATCTTTTTAAAACTTTAAAAGTTATGACACTTAATAGACTTTATTTATTAAGTGTTGATTGAATAATATATTTTTACCTGTTAATATAATTTATACATTGTTAAATAACAAACACTTTGTAGTTTAAAGAGTGAGCAATTAACTTTTGCAAAACACTTTAAATCATGTTGTTACCAGAATGTATTTTTTATATTAGGAGGAATTTTTGTGAAAACTAAAGTGATAGATAACTATAAACAGCTGATGCAGTTAACAGATAATGATAAAAAAGAAGGGTATTGGGAACAAACTTCAATCCTCTCAGATACTATTAAGCCTTTATTTGCTTCATTTCTATATGAAGTCCAAGGTTCAATAAATCAATCTTTAGAACAATTCAAAGCGGCTGTTCCCGCTATTAAAACGAGATTTGAAAATAGTCATATTTATATGAAACGTGAGCCTATCGAATATGACATTAATGAACGACACAACCAATTTTTAAGTATTGTACAGCCTATATATCCAGAATTAAACACACGCTTTCAGAATGTGCTAGAAACCTTCTTTTTTCCATTTTTTGAAAAAATAGATTATATGTTGGAGCAAGAAGTTACCTTTGATAGTGCGCAAACAATGCTCGACTACGTCATGGACATGTATCCTAAATCATTTACTTACCAATCAGAAATCATGTTACCTCATCACCAACTACATAAAGATTTGGAAAAACTTTATGCACAAGCAACTGATGATAAAGATGTCACTATTATTTATGACATGCTCATTGGCGTGTGGAATAAATCATTAGAAATAGATAAAGCACTTTCCAAACTATCACAACAAGTGAAAGAAGATGAAGATCTTAAGTTAAAATTCCAAACTGTTAAACCCACAGAACTATTAAATCACTTACATGAGATACCATCAGGAAGAAAATTCGAAAAAGATTTTCAAAAGTTCTTAAGTAACTATGGTAATAAAACCGTAAGATCAAGAGTATTAACAGATCAAACTTGGTTTGAAAAACCTTCCATACCTTTAACGACAATTGCTAGTTATATCAGTAGTAATGTAAATGTAGAACAACGTTTCCAAAAAGCTATAGAAACAAGAGTGCACAAATACGAAGCAGTCTTATCTTCTATACCAGAAGGTACAACAAAAGAACAATTTAAAACACATTATCAATGGGCACTAGATGCATCCAATCTTGATGATGACCACCACTTTTATATGGATGAAATGCCAACAGCAAAGACACGTTTATTACTCTTGCATCTAAGTAATTTCTTAGTGAATCAACAGATAATCAATGAAACTGAAGATATTTTTTATTTATATTTAGATGAACTTCAAGAAGTTCTAAAACATCCCGAACCACTAACAGAAATGATTTCCGAAAGAAAATTAGAGTATCAACATAATATAAATGAACAAAGTCCTTCATATTATGGCACCCCACCTGCTCATAATGAAAAAAACCTAGATATTATTTCTGAAAGAGCTACTGGCGACGCTTCAAACAATGAAGAGACAAACACTTCTCCTTCTGGATATATTAAAGGGCTAGCTGGTTCTAAAGGTATATATACAGGTGCTGTAAAGATAATTAATAATGAAGATGAATTTAATAAACTTGAAGATGGTGATATTCTTGTAACACATATGACTACGCCAGCTTGGTCTGTTCTATTTTTAAGAGCAGGAGCCATTGTGACAAATGTTGGAGGCATACTATCTCATCCAGGGATTAATGCACGTGAATATCAAATACCCGCAGTACTTGGGACTAAAAATGCTACGAGTGAGTTGAAAGATGGAGATATCGTGACTGTTGAAGGCACAAATGGGTGCGTAAAAATTGATGAGAGAGTGTAAATTTTTTATTGCTAGCTACGCTTTATAAAAATTTAAATATATAAAACACAAAGAGGGTTAACATATGTATACTCAGACGTTCGACAACGCAGAAAATATAACAAATTCTATAGGATCAAAGGCACTTAATTTAGTTAAACTTAAGCAAGCAAATTGGCCAGTACCAAATGGTTTTATTATTTTACCAAATACTTTCCAACAATTTGTTGAGTTTAATAAAATATCGCTTCATGATAGTAATATTCGTCAAAAAATTATTGAAGGTGAGCTACCTGAAAATACTCACTGTGAAATTATAGATGCTTTCAATTTAATTAAGAAAAACTTCAATGCAGTTGCTGTACGTTCATCCTCTAGCGCTGAAGATTTAGACAATGCTTCATTTGCAGGACAATATGAAACATACCTAAATGTTCAAACTAAAGAAGATCTTATTCAGAAAATCAAATTATGTTGGGCCTCTATTTTTTCAGAACGCGTCCAAAGTTATCTTAATACAATGGCTGTTGATACAAATAACTTATCTATGAGTGTTGTGATACAAGGACTTCTCATTCCTGAAACGTCTGGCGTTATTTTTAGCCAAAATCCAATTACTGATAATTTAAATGAATGTATAATCAATGTGAGTTATGGGTTAGGAGAAAGTATCGTATCAGGTATGGTTACGCCTGATACTTTTATTGTAAATAAATCCACTTTTGAAATAGATAAACAACTTGGGTTAAAAGAAATAAAAATGCTTGCTAGTGAAGAAGGTATATCTGAAGTCGAAACCACTGAAACGGAAAAAAACACTTATTGTATTAATGATTACATTGCGCAAGAATTAGCAAAGTATACTCAAAAATTAGAATCATCCTTTGGTTACCCTGTTGATATAGAATTTGGTATCCAACAAGATGAAATTTATATTTTACAAGTTCGTCCAATTACTACTTGAAATTAAATTTTATATTCAAGTTACTATGGTTATTAGTCGTTCTGTCCACATAAAAGGCACTACAAGTTTATAAACTGATTGCTCCCTTCAAAGTAGACACTTAAAAAGTGAAAACTTTGGAGGGTGTTTTTTGTATCTCGTAAATTTTAAGTTGAAAAACATTAGAAAAAATAGCAAAAAATAATCTTTATTTTTAAAGGTGTCTCTTAATCATTTAATATATCATTAAGCTTTTCAGAGAATATTGGTGTATACAAATATCGATAACCCTTTTGCGTTGGGTGAGCATCGTCCGCCATCATCGTGTTGTCATCTTTAGCTAGTTTATTTATTCTCTTGTCTCCCCATACATTAATAATATGAATATCCCATTTATTTTTTATTTCTAATAGTTTGTTAATCAAAAATTCATAATAAGGGTCTTTATCACGTATACAAGTATAAAATATAATAGGACAATCCCAATTTTCTTTAACATACGAAATAATAAATTCGATGGCACCTATGGTTGTTTCCGTATCAAAATCATTAATACTATAAGATTCACTGATTGATCCTATAGGTTTGTTGAATCTTCCGTCATTTGTGGATAACTGACATACAAAGCCATCTAATATATTTTCTGTAGAAACCTTACTTTTTAATCTTTCTACATAACTTGAATTTTGTTTACCGACTAATGTCGTTCCTGATTGAGCTTCTTTAATTGTATCCACACCATATTCTTTATTTAAAAATTCTACAAATGAGTTTCCTTTAGATGCAAGCACCATAAGTAATTGAAGAACCTAAAAACAATATTCTTTTATTATTCAAATTACTGTTTTTATCTAAATAACTTTCATTTGGTTCAAATTCATCTTTGTTACCTTTAATAATATTCGGTGTATTTTTGATTAAAGAGATTAATGTGCCTGTCCCCTGCAAAATTGTTCTGAGTTTATTCATCTTTATGCCCCCTAGGCATCATGCAGTTTGTTTATTGAAAATTAATAATACAACTGTAAAATTATTTAAGTAAAAAATAAAAATTTAACTAGCTTGTTATTTTAATCTGGTGTTCCTAAGACGATAATGTTCTTTTTATATTTAAAAATTTTTTGAGAGGCGCTTCTAGATTGTCCATCTGATTAAAGTTGATGCGTAAGCTAAGCCACCACCAAATCCAACTAATAAAATTAAATCGCCTTTTTTCAATTTATTCTCTTTAACTGCTAAGTCTATAGATAGAGGAATCGTAGCAGATGACGTATTGCCATAGTATTTAAGGCTCATCAATGCTTTCTCTTTTTCTATACCAGATTTATCACAAATTGATTCTATCATTCTAGCGTTAGCACTATGTGGGGCAAACCAATCTAAATCTTCTTTATTGATATCTGCTTTATTTAGAGTCTCATCAATAATTTTTGGTACATGACCAACTGCCCATTTATAAACACCACGGCCATTTTGAACAATATAACCTGGATTTTCTAAATCCTCATCAAACATTGCATCAGACAATTCTGAGCAATATAAGTTATGTCCTTTATCACCATCTGATCCAGCACTACTTGCTATAAAACTAGTGTCGTCTTCACTATATTCTACTAAAAAAGCGCCTGCCCCATCACCAAATAATATACACGTATTACGATCTGTGTAGTCAGTAATTTTTGATAATGTTTCTGACCCAATAACCAATACTTTTTTATTTTGTCCGGAAGTAATGAGCCCATTCGCTATATTAAGTCCATATGCAAATCCAGCACACGCGACGTTAATATCCAGTGCACCCGCATTTTTCAAACCTAGTTTAGCTTGCACGTAAGATGCGACACTTGGCGTTTTATAATCTGGTGTTAATGTTGCATTTACAATCATATCTACATCTTTTAAATCTACTTGATATTTCTCTTGTAGATCAAGAATTGCTTTATAGCTGATATCACTTGTATACTCATCTTCATTTGTAATTCTTCTTTCTACAATACCAGTTCTTTGTTGTATCCATTCATCTGAAGTCTCTACAATTTTTTCAAAATCTTGATTATCCATGACTTTTTCTGGTACATATGAACCTTGTGCAGTTATTTTGGCAAGTGAACGCATCTAAACAAATCCTTTCATTGAATTTTTATTTAATTATAATATTTTATATTATTCATAATACTATTTTTATTTGTGAAATAAAATGATTTTACAATAAACTATTAGTGTAATTACATTTTTACATAAGCCATTTAATACAAAAAGGGAGTGGGGAAAGAAATCTAATTTTTCTAATAAGATTTCGTCGTCCCACCCCGGAAAGAATGACTAGAATAAGTGCATTTTCAATTCAGTCAGCCACTGCCAATTTAATTTATTAATAAGTACCCATGATAGAATCTTCGACTTTTTCTTTGTAAAAGTTTTTAATTTTTAGCTTTTCGTCCTCTGTGAAAGATTTAGTATCTAATGCCTCTAAATTTTGTTTCACTTGTGTCACATTTCTAAAACCTGGATTAATGCAAGATATTTCTTTAGCATCTAAAATCCATCTTAATGCCGCACTTGCCATAGAAGGTCGCCCTTCTTTAATCCATGTTAGTTGATCAGATAATTCTACCCCTTTTTGAAAACCTAGTCCTGAAAATGTTTCGCCTACATTAAAAGCTTCCCCATTTTCATTGAATTTACGATGATCATCTTCAGCAAATTGAGTTTTCGCTGTAAATTTTCCTGTCAACAATCCACTTGCAAGTGGCACTCTCGTAATGATACCTACACCTTGTTGGTAAGCTTTAGGAATTAATTCCTCTAATGGTTTTTGGCGGAACATATTAAAAATAACCTGCAAGCTTGCTACATTAGGATATTCTAAACATATTAAACCTTCTTCAACTGACTCAACACTCACCCCATAATGTCTTATGAGACCTTCTTCTTTTAATTGGTCTAATACTTTAAACACACTGCCTTCTTTTAAAATTTCAGTAGCAGGGCAATGGATTTGAAACAAATCTATTGTATTTCTGTTTAATCGACGCAGACTGTCTTCACAGTATGATTTTACCGTTTCATAACTATAATTTTGTGGGTCAGCAATATCTCCTTGTCGACAGAATTTTGTTGCAATATAAATTTCATCTTCTTTGCCTGCAGTCGCCTTGGCTAATAATTCTTCACTATGACCGTCTCCATAGACATCAGCTGTATCAAAGAAATTCACGCCTTGATTAATTGCATACTCTAAAGCACTTAATGCATCTTCATCATTTGTTTTACCCCAGGCACCACCTATTGCCCATGTACCAAAACTAACTTCACTGATCATCATGCCCGTATTACCTAACTCGCGATATTTCATAAAATTTTCCTCCCCTTAAAATTAAAAATAGCTTACCATTTCTATTTATATACTTAATTACATTTTTATATACTTCTATGTTTTACACATGTTCTTTACCCTTTATTCGCAAAAATAATAAACATTTACTGTTAATTTATATCTTTATATAAATTAAAGTTATATTGTATTTTTCAAAGTATGATACATTTCTTCTGTATAATCATCTAATGCTTCTTTTGACATTTGAAGGCGTTTTTTAGATGAGCCATATCCAATTTCATTCTTTCCTTGAACTAAACCATCAAAAATTTCATTAATAAAATCCACAGGATCCGCACCAGAAGTATGAATATTCTCCCCGCCTAAATCAGTATTTACTGCGGGAGGAATAACCTCATAAACACTTGTATTTGTGTTCGACAATTGATGTCTTAAACTAACTGTAAATGAATGTACTGCAGCTTTGGTCGCTGAATAGATTGGCGCAATTGCCATAGGTGAGAAAGCAAGTCCCGAAGAAACATTAATTATATTTGAATTTGTTGTTTTATCAGAAAAGTATTGGCTAAATAATGTTGAAAGTTGAACCGTTGCTTCAAAATTGGATTTTATTTCTGTATTTAAGTTCTCCCAATTCGTTGTAGCATTGGTTTTTAAAATATCAAAACGGTTTTGGATACCGAGCATTATTTACGAGTACGTTAATATCTGAATAATTTTGAATTACCCAATGATATAAATCCAAACGTTCTTCAGCACTAGATATATCACATTTCTTCGTTGTTATTTCTGGAAATTGTTCTTGAATACTTTTTAATTTTTCAGTATTACGTCCACATATAATAATTTTATTATCATTTTCATAAAACTTTTTAGTGAACTGAAGTCCTATACCAGAAGCACCACCAGTGATAAGTATTGTATTATTCTTTATATCCATTTTGCACACTCCTCTACATAAGTTTAATCAGTGTAGTCGTTTTTTAAGCATACGTCTAACAATAAAATTTGTTTAGGAAAATGCGAAATATCATATTCTATCGTATCTAAATGGAGACAAAAATAAGCTTTCCAAGTATGGCTGACACAAACATCATATATTGAAAATCAGACAAAACAATTTGAATGACTAGATATATAAAACATAAAAGGCGCTTCTTTTAAAAAAGAAGCGCCTTTTGGTTAGCTATTAATATCTTGGTACTACGACTCTCCAACCTTGTGGGTCTTCAAGTTTACCGCTTTGGATACCAGTGTAGTTGTTATATAAGTCTTGCGTGATTTTACCAGTTTCATTATTATTAATCACAATTTCAGTTTCGCCATATTTCAATTGGCCTACTGGAGAAATAACTGCCGCAGTGCCTGTACCGAATACTTCAGTTAATTCACCTTTATTATGTGATTCAATCAATTCATCAATCGATACACGACGTTCTTCAACTTCATAGCCTAAATTGCCAGCTAATTCAATGACTGTTTTACGTGTGATACCAGGTAAAATACTACCATTTAATTCTGGCGTTACAAGTTTGCCATTCTCTACGAAGAAGATGTTCATACTACCTACTTCTTCTACATATTTTTGCTCTACACCATCTAACCAAAGTACTTGGTCGTAACCTTGTGCAGAAGCATTTGTTTGTGCTAATAAACTTGCCGCATAGTTACCTGCAACTTTAGCGTGACCTACGCCACCGCGAACAGCACGTACATATTCATCTTCTACATAAATCTTAGTTGGGCTTAATGACTCGCCACCATAATAAGAACCTGATGGTGATAAAATGATAAGTAATTTATAAGAGTATGAAGGACGTACGCCTAATATGCCTTCAGTCGCGAAAACGTACGGGCGTATGTAAAGTGATTGACCTTCACCCTCAGGTACCCAGTCACGTTCGATATCTACTAATTGTTTTAGACCTTCTAAAACAACTTCTTCATCAACTTTCGGCATATCTAAACGTGATAAAGAGTCATTAATACGTTTAAAGTTCTCAGACGGACGGAATAAATCAACATCGCCATCATGTTTATATGCTTTTAAGCCTTCAAATACAGCTTGCCCATAATGAAGTGCTTGAGTCGCTGGAGAAAGTTCAATTGGACCATAAGGCACAATCTTTAAATCATGCCATCCTTGATCAATATCGTAGTCGAAACTTAACATATAATCTGTGAAGTATTTTCCAAAACCTAAACCACTTGGATCCGGTTTTTCTTTAAGTGTTTCTCGTTGTACAAATTCAATTTTTTCTGACATGATTTTTTCCTCCTAATGCTATTTCCTAAAGTATTACTTTAAATTATACCAATCCACAGGGCACTGTTCAATAATTTTCAAATAATTTCAAATATACTAAAAATGCACACGATTTATTTTTAAAAGTATTTTGTGATTAATAATATCTCAACTTGTCTATAAAACACCCGAATATCAACAATACCTATGCACATATTGATAAATGGTTTGTTATTTTTGGTTTTAAAAAAGGCAGAGATTTGAGCCAACCCTAACTCGTTAATAAAACACGAGCCAAATACTACAGGATGAAGCTGTGCCGTGGAAAACGTGCACAAAAAATGTCAACAAAGCCTGAGACTTTGTTGACACTCTGAGCCCCACTACTGTATGAATGAGGGCTTTAGGTTAGATTATCTTACTGTTTCTTTATCTTCGATAGCCTTTAACATCGTTTGAGTCATTTTAGTTAAATCATATTGCGGATTAAATCCCCATTCTGCGCGTGCACAGCTAACATCTATACTATTTGGCCAACTATTAGCGATAGACTGTCGTACTGGATCCACATCATATTCCAATTGGAACTCTGGATAAAATTCTTGAATCGCTTCTTTTACCATTTCTGGTTCAATACTCATTGCACTTAAATTATATGCATTACGATTAATTAATTTAACGCCGTCCGCTTCCATAAGTTGAATGATGGCATCTATTGCATCTTCCATATACATCATATCCATATATGTGCTTTTTTCGATAAAGCTAGTATAATGACCTTCTCTCACAGCTTTAAAATAAATATCTACCGCATAGTCTGTCGTACCGCCACCTGGTTCTTTTATATGGGAAACTAAACCTGGGAATCTTACACTGCGTGTGTCGACACCAAATTTGTTGAAATAATACTGACATAATAACTCGCCGACGACTTTATTCACTCCATACATAGATGTTGGTCGTTGAATCGTTACTTGCGGTGTATTTACTTTAGGTGTTGAAGGTCCAAATGCGCCAATTGAACTTGGTGTAAAGAATTGTAATTTGTATTCACGTGCTGTTTCTAAAGCGTTCATTAAACCACCCATATTTAAATCCCAAGCAAATAATGGATTCTTTTCAGCAACGCCTGACAATAACGCCGCCATATGCATCATTGTATCTGGCTTAAATGTCTCCACTAACTCAAACATACGCGCTTTATCAGTAACATCTAATATTTCAAACGGCCCATCTACAATCGCTGAATCTGTTTCTGGTTGTTTAATATCTGTAGCTAAAACATTATCATTTCCATATAACATTCTACATTTCACTACGAGTTCAGTTCCAATTTGTCCTAAAGCACCTGTAATCATAATTTTTTTCATATTTCTATCTCCCCTTGTGCATTACAGAAACTGTAATGTTTTCCTCGTGCGTACACAGTCCTTATTTCCAACTAAATTATACAATAAAAGCGCTTCATTGTATACATTGAGTGTACACTTTTTATATATTTTATTTTGTTAAATTTAAAAATGCGCTTATTTCAAGGTCGTAAAAGCGCATACCCTTTAGAATTAAATTATTTCAAATGTAAAAACCCCCTTGCTAACATTAATAGCGAGGGGGTTAGTGCATCAATGTACAAAACTTTTGCCAATATCGTTTTAATCACTTTAGCAATGAAAATAAAAGCGTCTTATAAACTATATTATTAGATTGAACGCACTGTATAATTGAGTTCCGTACATTAGCTATGCAAACATAGTATTTAGTATCTTGTTAATATAGATGCCTCGGTCCCTATACACCTTCACAAAATTTACTTCAATAACAAGTACTTTAATGTATATTTTGAACAATAACTGATATTATTAACAAATAAATATGCAGTGAGAGGGATGACATAATGACTTATTTAATCATTATTTTATTCGCTGTTTTAATCATGTCATTAGTTTTAAGTTATTTTTGTTTCAAAGAAAGTAAAGCTGAAATTGACCAAAGTAAACAAGCGAAACGTAGTGAAAACGAAAGAATAGGTGTAAAACAACAGTCACATAAAGTATTAACCTTAGGCATCGTGTTACTTGTTTTCAGTGTTCTCGTTTTAATAGGTATTATTTGGATTCTAATAGCAATGTAGGTTCATTTATCTAAACTTGAAATGATTTGAATATCCAAATATATTTAAAAGACGACCTTTTGTTTATAAGATCGTCTTTTTTGTATGCAATAAATAGCTCTTTTTACTTTTCATTTTCTAGCTTTAATTGCGCTTCAATAGTTTCATTCTTACTATCAAAATCATAATCTTGAGAATTTAGCGGTTTTCCTGTTTCTGCAATACTTTTTATACTTTCCATATGGAATTGCCAACCCGCAAAATCTAAGATGATGTGCGGAAATTCAAATGGTAAATATTCAATAAATGTAAGTTCCGTTTGCTGATTCTTTCTATTTAATTCAAACTTCACAGTACCAATGTCCCATGTAAAGCCAACAACCTTATTTTCTTCAAAATGTGTGATTGTCATTTCTAAATCATCTTCTTCCTCTAAATGAAAATACATTTTGCCATGCACTTCACGTGTTTCAAATGACAGTTGCGGAAACCATTGCTGTATGCCTTCAGTAGTACTCAGATAATTAAATATTGCTTCCTTATCTGCATCTATATTTATTTTCAATGTTTGATAAACTCCTTGTCCATCTTTTGAATACTGTGCTTCCATGTTTAAAGTTCCCCTCTCAATTTAAAAACCATTTAAGAAAACTGAAATTTGTAATCTTCCATGATAATTTATCTATGTTTATTTAATACATTTTACCCTTTTCCGTTATAAAATATTACTAATTTACATATATTTATTATATGTCTTAACAAAATTTAATATGGGTAAGAAAAACTGAAATGGCGCTATCCATGACCATTTAATTATCTGCAACAGCAAATTTAATTTACCTATGTTTTTCTCTTCAATCCCTTATTAGACGCATCTTTTGCGTTTTCAAATTTCTCATTATTTTAAATTTTTCAATTTTTTTGTATAAATGTTTGTAAATCGCTCTCTATTTATATACACTTAGTGAAATACTGGTGAGAGTATGTACTCTATTTTCAACTTATTCAGTAAAAGAAAGTTAGGTGTATATGGAAAAAGATAAGAAAAAGATGTTGAACAAAATGGTAAAACCTTTCGCAAAAACAAACTACACGAAAAGTACAATACAAATTATAAATACATTACTTCCCCTTATTGCAATTTTAGTAGTAAGTGGACTTTTATATAATGTGCATTGGTCATTAGCAATTATTAGTAGTATATTCGCATCAATATTTTTAATTAGAACTTTCATCATTTTTCACGATGCTTGTCATGGATCATATTTAAAAAAACAAAAGCACAATGATTTACTCGGAAACGTAACTGGTTTCCTTACACTCTTCCCTTATAGAAAATGGCGTAGAGAACATTTAATTCACCATGCTCGGTAGTGGTAATCTAGAAAAACGTGGTATCGGTGATATCTGGGTTATGACGGTAGAAGAATATACAGAAGCATCTAAATTCCAACGTTTAACGTATAGAATTTATCGTAATCCACTTGTCATGTTTGTATTAGGACCGTTTTTCTTAGTATTTATTTCTAATCGATTTAATTCAAAAGACGCTAAAAAGAAAGAACGCATCAACACTTGGATGAACAATATTTTATTATTAGTCGTATACGGTGGTCTAATTTATCTATTAGGCGTAGGTCATTTCTTTGCAGTATTTGCACCAATGATCTTCATTGTCGGCATGTTAGGTATTTGGTTGTTTTACATCCAACATACATTTGAAGATTCTTATTTCGAAGAAGCTTCTGAATGGGACTATGTAAAAGCGACCATCGATGGTAGTTCATACTATAAATTACCAAAAGTTCTACATTGGGTTACAGGAAACATAGGTTATCATCATGTACATCATTTGAATCCTAGAATTCCAAACTACTCTTTAGAGGAAACTCATGAAACTGTTACACCACTGCATCATGCAACATCTATTACGCTTAGAGAAAGTCTGACATCGTTAAAATTCAAATTATATGATAAAAGTCATAAACGCTTTATCACTTTCAAAGAATTTTCACTTAGAAATAAACAACCATCATAAACATTTAATATTCAAATAAACAATAAAGGAGAAATGCTTGTTAACCCAAGCACTTCTCCTTTTCTTATTTTGAAACTTTATTTTTGGTTAACTCATGCTATATTTAATCTTTTTAATGTCCTCTGGTGTTGTTTGACAACAGCCCCCTATAATTTGAACACCTTCCACTAACCACTTCGGAACTTGTTCAATAATTTCATCACTGTTAGCATTATTTTCCCATTCTTTGCTATCCGCATTATAATGAGAACCTCCATTAGGATATAGCGCAATTGTCTGACTCAAACTAGCTAATCCTTTGTCCAATGATCGATTGATTCCTTTAACTGAAGAACAATTAATACCAAAAATAGGAATAATAGATTGCTTATCTTTTATATAATCAATCAGCTGCTCAAAATCTGTTCCATCTGATAAATTTCCTGTGTCATCGACAGTTACAGAGAGCCAAAATGTTTGCTCCTCTGTATAACTCGGTATAATATTTTCTACAATTGCTTGAATCTCTTCAAAATTAGGAACAGTTTCAAACACAAAATCATTTATTCCTCTTGAAATCAAAGCGTTTATACGTTGTTCATGAAATTTAAAATAAGCTTCTTGGCTTATTTTATAATCCCCTGTATATTCAGAGCCATCGCTTAAATATGCACCATATGGACCTAAACTACCTACAACCACTTGATTATTATTTGTTGCATCCATAACTTGCTCTACCGCTACTGTAAAAAGGCCATCAATTTCCTCATCCCGCATCCCTATATCTTTAAATGTTTGGTAACTTGCTTGATATGTACTTGTTAAAATAATGTCGGCACCCGCATTTGTAAAACCTTGATGTGCTTGCTTTATTTTAGTTGGTTGATGTCTAAGTACTTCACTAGACCATAACGAAGAATTCAAATTACAACCAGCTTGTTCTAATGTAGTTGCTAGTCCGCCATCTAAGACAATTGGAGATTGTGTTTTTACTTTTTCTAACAGTCTCATCTATACTCCTCTTTTCTTATTAAATTTAATAAAGTAATAAATTAACGCAATCGCCGCAAATGGTAGCCCGAAATAAAGTGCAGGTGCTTGATTAGAATCAAAAAGCATTCCAACACAAGAAACTAAGCATAATATAAACCCAATAATTGGAATCGATTGATGTACTTTTAAGCTTTGGTCAATTTTTTTAGCATTAAAATATGCAATACAGATACTCATCCACACGATAACAACTGCTAAACCAGCAATTGAAACTAGAATTACATATAATGAATCTGCTACATACACGCTAGAAAGTAAAGCCAATAAGCCACCAATCATGCTAAATAATGTTGCATTCACTGGCATATGATGTTTATTTAGCTTTCCAAACCATTTAGGAAATACACCTTCATTCGATAAACTCCAAATCATTCTGCTCGCGAGCATATAATCCTGAATTAGCTGCAGATAACAAAGCTGTTATAATCACTAAATTCATAATGTCGCCCGCATAAGGGATTCCCATTTTCTGAAAAATAACAACAAATGGACTTTCTAATGACTTCCCTTGATAGCTCGGTATTAAAATAGAAATAATAACCATTGTACCTATAAAAAAGATAATAAGACGCCATAACGTTGCTCTAATCGCTTTTGGTATTACTTTTTCAGGATCCTCTGTTTCACCAGCGACAATGCCGATTAATTCAGTGCCACTAAATGCATAATTCACAGCTAGCATTGTTAAAAACACAGAACCAATACCATTAGGAAAAGTAGGATTTGTATATCTATGTGCAATTGTGTTTAAACCTTCATAACCATCGTAGTGAATAAATCCGATAATTACCAAAAGACCTAAAATAATAAATACGATAATCGCAATAACTTTCACTAAAGAAAAATAAAATTCAACTTCTGCATAAAAACGTGTCGATATAATGTTAAATAATAAAATTAATATAATTGCAATCGTAGCAAAAATATAAACCGGGGTTTCAGGCATCCATTTCTGCATCAAAATACCCACTGCTGTAAATTCAGAACCTAATGCTACGGTCCAAGTTAACCAATAAAACCATGCTACGATATATCCAACAGATGGATGAATGTAAAGACTTGCATATGTATGAAATCCACCTGTAACAGGATGTTTAATTGCTAATTGACCTAGACATAACATAACGAGATAAACTAAAATCGAACCAATTAAATAAGATAGTACCGTTCCAAATGGACCTGCTTGTTGCAAAGTATATCCAGAACTTAAAAATAACCCTGTTCCAATAACACCACCAAAGCTAAGTAACATAAGATGACGTTGTTTCATTGCACGTTTAAATGATGGTTGTTCCATTAATGTTCTCCTTATCTTCAAGTTCTACTCATTTTAAATATAATTATTCATTCTATTAATTTCTGAAAATTTAGTCAATGCATTTTTTCTCAATTCACTGTGCTTTCATACATTGCCTTTAATTATTCTTTAGTTTTTCAAAAGAATTTCACCTAATTATTCACTGAATTTTCAAACTTTTGTAAAAATTCAATCTCTAGTATTGATTTTCAGTCGTAAAGTCTATAACATTTATAGATAAGTAAGTATAAATATTATAAGTAATAGATAGAGGGGAAAATATAATGACAGAACATAACGACTTAGTGAAATCTACCCAAGAAATTACAAAAGAAGCATTACATAAATTAGGCTTTGACGATGGCATGTATGATTTAATCAAAGAACCTTTAAGAATACTGGAAGTCCGTATACCCGTCCGCATGGATGATGGCACTGTTAAAACTTTTACCGGTTACCGTGCGCAACATAATCATTCTGTTGGTCCTACCAAAGGTGGCGTACGTTTCCATCCTGATGTAAATAAAGAAGAAGTTAAGGCACTTGCAATGTGGATGACGATGAAATGTGGTATTACGAACTTACCATTTGGTGGCGGTAAAGGCGGCGTCATCTGTGACCCACGTCAAATGAGTAATCAAGAGCTTGAAAGCCTATCTCGTGGTTTTGTTAGAGCTATATCACAATTCGTAGGTCCTGCGAGTGATATCCCAGCACCAGATGTTTATACAAATCCACAAATCATGTCTTGGATGATGGATGAGTATAGTAAAATCAATCGCTCTAACGCTTTTGCATTCATCACTGGTAAGCCACTCTCTTTAGGTGGTTCAGAAGGTCGTAATCGTGCCACTGCGCTTGGTGCTGTGATTACTATTGAAGAAGCGACAAAACGTAGAAACATTGATATCAAGGGATCTCGTGTTGCGATTCAAGGTTTTGGTAATGCGGGTAGTTTCATTGCCAAAATTCTACATGATATGGGTGCAAAAATTGTAGCTATTTCTGAAAGTTATGGTGCTTTACACGATCCAAATGGTTTAGATGTCGACGAGCTTGTAGAGCTTAAAGAAAAACATGGCCGTGTTACGCACTTATTTGAGGACGTTATCCCAAATAAAGCATTATTTGAAGTCGACTGTGATATTCTTATTCCAGTTGCATTATCAAATCAAATTACTGAAGACAACGCACACAACATTAAAGCCAGTATCGTTGCAGAAGCGACGAACGGTCCTACGACAAAAGAAGCGACACGTATATTAACAGAACGCGGTGTCTTACTTATACCTGATGTACTTGCGAGTGTTGGTGGTGTAACTGTTTCTTACTTCGAGTGGGTACAAAATAATCAAGGTTATTATTGGTCTGAAGAAGAAATAAACAGTCTTCTCCGTGAAAAAATGGTAGAAGCATTCAATAAAATCTATGATTTAGCCGAAAGTAGAAAATTGGATATGCGTTTAGCTGCCTATGTTGTAGGTATCAAACGTACAGCTGAAGCTACACGTTTCCGTGGCTGGGCATAAATTTTCATAATATATCAATATGATAAACATTGTCTTTTCAAAAGCTACACCTTCATTGGTGTAGCTTTTTTATTATTATATTTATCTATACAGCTTTCAAAAAATCCTTCCTCCCTCTTTTTATCCACCCTTTCGACTTCATAATCTAATAAAAATTTATAAATAATCCTCTCATTCATATATATTTTCAATTATTAAATCAGTGAATTTTCTGATTTATTTGAAAAATAAAAAAATACTCTATATAATTATTTACAATAAAGGGGAGGATATAAATTATGAAAAATAACATTTATGGTAATACACCATGTTTTTTAAATAGTAAAAATTTAAATCAATCAAATACTTTAGATACAGATGTAATTGTATATGGGGTACCTTTTGAAGGCGAAAGCACTTGGGGAGATTATACAGGCGTAGAACTTGGTCCAAAGCAAATTAGACTGTCCTCTGCACGTTACAGTCAATATCTACCTGAATTAAACCACATTGATATTAGTGAACACTTATCTATGGGAGATGTCGGCGATGTGCCATTTGTCGCTCATGACAATAAAGAAAGCTATGACAACATTACAGATTTCACTAAAAAACTCTGGGAAAGTGAAAAATTCTTAGTTGGCTTTGGCGGCGAACACGGTGTCACTTATCCTATTCTTAAATCATTAACAGAAACTGGTAAAAAAGTAGGTATCATTCATTTAGATGCACATTATGATAATATGCCAGATTATGAAGGTGAAGCTTATGCCCGTAATACACCTTTCATGAGACTTTATGAAACAGAGGGTGTACGTAACGAAAGTATTATTCACACAGGGATTCACGGCCCAAGAAATCATCCTGCAACAGGACGTTACGCTGAAGAAGCTGGTGCAGTAACGATAACAATCAATGATATTCGTGAATCAAATAATATAAAACAGTTTGCCCGTGACATTTACGCTCAAGCAAGTGCCGATGTAGATGTCGTGTATTTAACAATATGTAGTGATGTTTTAGATTTTGCTTATAATCCAGGCGGACCTGTTGATGGCAATGGTTTAACGTCCTATGAATTATTAACGATGATCCACGAATTTGGTGCGCTCGGCCTATGTGGTATGGATTATGTAGAAGTTTATCCTATGAAAGATGCCAATCAGAATTCTGCCCATTTCGTTTCTACAGCAGTATTATATGTACTTGCTGGCCACGTCGCTTATTTAAATAAATTAAAATAATCTGAGGAGTGGTTAAATGTTTAAAAACGCGGGTAAGATTTTACGATCACTTGGCCCAGGGATGATTATCACTGCTTCATTTATTGGCCCTGGTACAGTAACAACCATGACTCAAGGTGGCGCAGGATTCGGCTATAGTTTACTATGGGCTGTTGCCTTTTCAATCATTGCCACAATCGTGTTACAAGAAATGATTATCCGTTTGTCTCTCGTTACACGTGAAGGGTTAGGAGAAGCAATTCAAGATTTATTCTCTAATAAAATCGGTAAGCTGATCATCGTGTGGTTCACACTCATTGCTGTAACCATTGGGTGTGCTGCCTATATTAGTGGTGACTTGATTGGAACCTCACTTGGTGCATCTTACTTACTTAATTTACCTGAAAATTGGGTTGCTCCAGTTATCGGCGTTATTATATTACTCATTGGATTATTTGGTAACTATAAATTTTTAGAAAAAGTTATGCTTGTACTTATGGTTATCATGGGCGCAATATTTATCACTACCATGATTGCTATCAAACCAGATGTTATGGGTATTTTAAAAGGTGCTTTCATTCCAACGATACCAGATGGATCTATTCTTACTGTTATTGCTCTAATCGGTACAACCGTTGTGCCATATAACTTTTTCATTCACTCAACAGCCGTGCACGAACGTTTTAATGGTGTTAAGGAATTGAAATTTGCACGTTGGGATACAATTATTTCTATTACTGTCGGCGGTGTGATTTCAGCTGCAATCTTAATTTCAGCTGCCACTTTAATTAAAGGTGAAGAAGTTACAAGTGTCATACAACTCGCAGGACCATTAGAACCTGTACTTGGTGATGCTCGCACCTATAGCAATTAGTATTGGTTTATTCGCTGCGGGTCTGTCATCAGCCATTGCTTCTCCAACGGGCGCTGCTGCAACAATTAGTAGTCTACTCGGTTGGAAAGGCGGCATGCAAAGCAAGAAGTATAAACTTGTCTTTGTTGTGATTATCATTATTGGAATTATCACTTCAGCACTTGGCTTTGAACCGCTTCAAGTCTTACTTATTGCGCAAGCATTAAATGGTATGATTTTACCTCTTGTTGCAATCCTTATCTTTATTATTATTAATAAGAAAAATTTAATGGGCCGCTTTACAAATACACTTTGGCTCAATATTATCGGAGGACTCGTTGTCTTAACTGTTTCCTTCTTAGGCATCTACAGTTTAATCGATGCCATAACAAGTTTCATTTCAGGCTAACTTTATAACAATAACCCAGAAGCAACGTATCATCACTGATATATTGTTTCTGGGTTATTTTAATTAAACATTTAATCTTCTTACATCAATTGTGCAACATCACGCATAATGCTCGCTTTTTTATAGCCATGTAGGTCATGCAATGATTGATATGCGTTAAATAACTTTTTATAGATTTCCACTTTATCTGCTTGAGGTTCAACAGTGTATAATACGGGTTCTTTCATTGCTTTGACCGCCTCACTAAAGTCCGTATGCGCTCCGCCACATATTGCACCTAAAATAGCCGCGCCAATTGCTGGTGCATATTCACTATCAATGACCGTCACACGTTTGTTCAGTACATTCGCATAGATATCCATGAGTAATGTATTCTTTTTAGGTATGCCACCACAAGCAAATACATGATCTACTTCCATATGCCATCCTTCATACTGTTGCATAATCATTTTAGTACCAAATGCAGTGGCCTCCATGTATGCACGATAAATTTCTTCATGTTTCGTATGTAATCCCATGCCAAATAAGCAACCTTTCAAATTACTATCACTGAGTACACTTCTATTGCCGTTGTGCCAATCTAGTGCAATAAGCCCACTTTCACCGGGATATAGCTTGCCTGCTTTTTCATTTAATAATTCAAAGATTGAAATGTCGCGTATCTTCGCTTCTTTGACATCATCATATGGCGACTGTTTCGCCACGTACTCAAATAAGTCTCCTACAGCAGTTTGGCCTGCCTCGTATGCATAAAGATCTGGAATAATAGCACCTTTAACTGAACCAGAAATACCAGGCACCTTATGTTGTTCTTTATTAAGCATTAAATGACATGTACTTGTACCCATAACCATAGTCATCTCTTTATCTCTTTCTGAACCTATCCCTAATAAACTTGCATGCGCATCAATGATAAACGGACTGACTTGTGTTTCTGGTGAAAGTCCTAGTTTTTCTGCCATTGTCTGGCTAACTTTACCTACAGTTTCACCAATATTAACGACTGGTGCTTCCACTTTCTCTTTTACAATTTTAGATAAATCATTATCTACTTTATCAAACAAATCATAATGGAACCCTGTGTCCGCTTCCCAAAATGATTTAAACCCTAAGCCACAATTTGATTTGACGTTTTGATCAGTGAGTCGATTGACAATCCAATCCCCCGCCTCCATGATATACGCACTCTCCGCTATCACTTCAGGTGCCTTATTGTTTACTTCCATAATCTTAGGTATCATCCACTCACTACTCACATTAAAGCCATAGTAGCCTAACCAACGATTTTTCTCTTCAAGCGCAGTCTTAAATAATACATCTGCCTCGTCTTGCGCACCATGATGCTTCCATAATTTGACGTAAGCGTGTGGATTATCTTTAAACCCTTGCTTATTATGAATGGGTTCCATATGTTCATCCACAAAAATCACTGTAGACGATGTGAAATCTATACCGATTCCGACAATGTCATTTGCAGCAATTTGTGCTTTCGCTAAAATAGGCTGGGATGCCTTCTTCAATGACTTCCCAATAATCATTCGCATTTTGTAATGCGTAACTTTGAGGTAGTTTTTGACCACCAAGTGCTCCTTCTATCGTGCCGTGCGAATACGTTTTAATAAATTGCTCTACAATTTCACCATTCTCAGTATTTATAAGAAAGGCTCTACCTGAACCTGTTCCAAAATCTATTCCTATACTGTAAGCCATACTTTAACCCTCCAGATCTTTCTATACAACAGAAAGCGCTTTCTTAAATCATAATTAAGATTCTACAAAAATACAAGGGAGCGGGACAGAAATCAAAATTTGATTTCGTCTTCCCGCCCCCTTTAATACTCACTATTATGATCACGCTCAAACATTTTAAAATGTTTCAACTTCATTAAACTGAGATAAATAAAGTTGTTTATAATGTCCATCTTGTTGCATCAATACTTCATGACTACCTTCTTCTAAGATTTCACCATCTTTGATAAAGATAATACGGTCTACGTCTTTAATCGTTGATAAACGATGCGCAATAATGAGCGATGTTCTATTTTCTGACAGTTTTTTAAATGCCAATTGAATTTTATTTTCTGTTTCTATATCTAACGCACTTGTAGCTTCATCTAAAATAATAATAGATGGGTCTTTTAAAAACATTCTAGCGATGGAAATACGCTGTTTCTGTCCACCAGATAATTTCGTCCCTCTTTCACCTACGAGTGTATCTAAACCAAAGGGTAAGTCTTTGATAAATGTTTCTAATTGCGCATTTCTAACTGCGTCCCATATTGCAGTTTCGTCAGCTTCTAAATGACCATATACAATGTTATCTCTTAAAGTACCAGAGAATAGGAATACATCTTGCTGTACGACACCAATTTCTGCACGTAGTGAGGCTAACTGAATCGATTTGATGCTTTGGCCATTAATTAAGATATCACCATCATCTACTTCATAAAATCTTGGCAATAGAGAACTGATTGTCGTTTTACCACTACCACTCGGTCCAACTAATGCAATCTTCTCACCATGCTGAATATCTAGATTCAGTTTTTTAAGAATCGGTGTTTCGCCATATCCAAATGTTACATCTTTATATTGAATCGTCTTAGGATCACTCGGCATTTCAACCGCATCTGGTGTATCCTGTATTTCTGGATTAATGCTTAATATTTCGCTAAAGTTTTTAAATCCTGCAATCGCTTTAGGAAATAGCTCTATAATCATATTAATTTGTTGTAATGGTTTAAAGAGTACATTCGTAATCATGATAAATGCAACGATACCACCATAAGATAAATCACCATGCAACACAAAATAACTTCCGACTACTAACACAATAATTAATGTCAGATTTTGGGCAATATGACTAATTGTAATATTCCAAGACATATAATTATATGCTTTTAATTTTGTAGCTCTAAAATTATCGTTTATATTTCTAAATTTCGTTTGCTCATGATTTTCATTAGTAAAAGCCTGTACAAGTCTTATGCCACCCACATTATCTGCGATTAATTCATTAAACCGTGACACATTGGTAAATAAATTCTTAAATGCACGAGACATTTTTTGGCTGAAAAATATAGCCAAGATAAAAACAATAGGCACCACACAAAATGTAATGAGTGCTAATTTCACATCAATCGTTAACATGATGGCAAATGCACCAATTAGGGTCATGATAGATAAAAATACATCTTCTGGGCCATGATGTGCGGCCTCACCAATATCCATCAAATCATTCGTCAGTCGACCAATAAGTTTTCCTGATTTTTGGTTATCAAAATACTTAAAATTCAATTTCTGAATATGACTATATAAATCATTACGCATATCACGCTCTATATTCGTACCTAACTTATGTCCCCAATATGTGACGATAAATTTAAGTACCGCTACAATTCCAAAGACAAATAACAAAGCAATTCCAAAAATCACTATGAGATTCCACTGATTTGAAGGTAACAAACGATCAATATATATACTTGTAATAAGTGGGAAAATTAATTCCAACAAACCTACAACAATTGCCGAACCAAAATCTAAGAAAAACAAACCTTTATATGGTTTGTAATAGCTAAAAAATGCTTTCACAACACCCCACCTATTCTATAATTCAATATTTTAATTATTCTTTACATATGCTTTATATTATGGATTAATTGATATAGATTATCAATGTCATTCAACTCATAATTGTGACATTTGTAAAAATAAATTTATAATACTCAAATATTTTTTATTTCTTCTCTTTTATCTTCATCTTATAGAACAACAAAAATAAACTCCTTAATCAGAATTGATTTAAGGAGTTTATTTTAAAATTTATAGCTTTTTTATACGCCTGAGTAAGATGAGAAGCCGCCATCTACAGGAACAACGATACCTGTAACGAAGCCACTTAATTCTTTATCCATCAACCAATAAAGCGTGCCTAGAATATCTTCTGGTACACCAAAACGATTCATTGGTGTTTGTGATAGAATTTTTGAAGCACGTTCTGAATAAGAACCATCTTCATTTCTAAGTAAAGCTTTATTTTGAGCTGTTTCAAAGAATCCAGGTGCAATTGCATTCACTCGGATGTGACCGGCAAAGTAAGTGCTCAACCATTGCGTAAAGTTACTTACAGACGCTTTTGCGCCACTGTATGCTGGGATCTTAGTCAGTGGTGTAAATGCGTTCATTGATGAAATATTAATAATTGTACCTGCCTCAGATGAGACGACATCTTTACCAAATACTTGGGATGGTAAAAATGTACCTGTGTAATTTAATTTAAATACTTTATCAATACCATCTTCTGTTAAATCAAAGAACGTTTTATCACCATTTTCATCATACATTTCATCATTTGTTGTGGCATTCGGGTTATTTCCACCTGCGCCATTAATCAGAATTGTAACTGCACCAAATGTATCGTTAAATCTTAGTTTCGCTTGCGTTAAAGCATCTTTATCTAACACGTTCGCCACTAGTGCTACTGTTTGTTTTCTTTCTTTATCAATTTCATCTTGTAATTCAACAATTTTATCTTCAGAACGTCCTAAAATACCTACGTTGGCACCTTTTTCTACAAGTCCTTTGACGAACGTTGATCCAATCACACCTGTTGCGCCAGTGATTACTACATTGACTCCTTCAAATTGTCTTGTCATCATTTGCTCACTCCTTCAATTAAACCGTTAATATAAGTTGCGCCTAATGCTCTGTCGAACAATCCGTAACCTGCTTTACCTGTTTCGCCCCAAATCATACGTCCATGATCTGGTCTGATTGTGCCTTTAAAGTTAACATCTTGCAGTGCTTCTACCACAGCTTTCATATCAACTGAGCCGTTTTTAGATAAATGACCTGTTTCCAAGAATGAATGTGAATCTAGTCGTTTCACGTTACGCATATGCACGAAATGGATATGCGCGCCAAACGTTCTAATCATGCTTGGTAAATCATTTTCTGCTAATGAACCTAAAGATCCAGTACAGAAACAAATACCATTATTTTTACTATCATTTATAGAAAGTAAACGTTCATAGCTATCTTTATTTTTAATGATACGTGGAATACCAAATATAGGCCATGGTGGATCATCCGGATGTATCGCCAGATCAATGTCATGTTCGATTGCAGTTGGTAATACACCATCTAAGAAGTACTTCAAGTTCTCCCACAATTGCTCATCTGATATTTCACGATAAGATGTAATTAAATGATTCATTTCTTCTCTCGAATAACTTTCGTCCCAACCTGGTAAGTTTAAATCGGTTGTTAATGGATCAATATCTTTTAACTGATCATGTTTATAAATCAACGTATTAGAACCATCAGATAATTCATAGTCTAATTGTGAACGTGTCCAATCAAAGACAGGCATAAAGTTATATGTCACTGTCTTAACACCATTTTCAGCTAAATTCACTAATGATGTCTTATAATTTTCAATCAGTTCATCACGTTTATCTGTACTTAATTTAATTTCTTCACTTACAGGTAAACTTTCAACAACTTCAAATTTCAATCCTGCCGCTTCGATTGTTTGTTTTAATTTTGCGATTCTTTCTGTTGTCCAAACCTCACCTACAGGTACATCATAAATTGCAGAAACGATATGCTTCATGTCCGGAATTTGTTTAATGTTCTCTAATGTAACTGGATCATCTTCACCGTACCAACGAAATGATAATTCCATCGTTATACCTCCTTAACGCCTTCTATTTTGAATAAATTCACTGCATTGTTATAGCAAATATCTTTTAACATTTGTTCAATTGTTGCATCTGATAAGGCAATCTCACCTTTTTCAATCTTGTCTCCTAAGAAATTACATAAAATTCTTCTGAAATACTCATGGCGTGTATAAGAAATCATGCTACGTGAATCTGTCAGCATACCTACAAATTTAGCTAATAAGCCGACGTTCGCATAATCTACTAAGTGCTGTTCCATGCCTTCTTTCGTGTCATTAAACCACCATGCGAGCACCTAATTGCACTTTATGCTCGCTGTTAGTAAAGTTACCTGCAGTAGCTTGAACCATAAGATGATCATTACCATTATTAGGATAAATAATCGTATCTGATAGGGCATTGTGTTGTTCAAGGTGATCTAGCATCGCGTTCAATGTTTTAGCGCTTAGTTGTTCACCTACACTATCGAACCCACTGTCAGTACCTGCGACTTCTAACATTTTCGAATTATTATTTCTAGTTGGTCCTAAATGGAATTGTACGACCCAATTTAATTCGTTATATACTTTACTAATTTCAGTTAGAATGTAACCCGCTAATTCGTATTGTTGCGTTTCGGAAACTGCTTCACCCTTCATCATGGACTCATAGATTGCCGTAGCTTCTTCTGTTGTCGCATACATTAATGGTGCTTTTTCAAAACTTTGGTCAGAACTTCTTGCACCTTGTCTATTAAAATAATGAACGCGTGTTTTAAGTGCTTCGATATAACTGTTTAAATCTTTAATTTCACCGTCAATCGTTTGATCAAGTCGCTTAATCTTGTCTTTAACTGTTGTTTCACTTAAGAATACGTAACTATCTGGTCTGAACGTAGGAATCACTTTAAATGTTACTTTTTTATCTTGATTTAATAATTTGTGATATTCCAAATCATCACATGGGTCATCCGTTGTACAAACTACAGAGACATTACTTTGTTTAATTAAGTTTTGAGGTGTATGTGATGATTTCGCTAATTTACGATTTAAAGATTTATATAGCTTTTTAACATTCACTTTATCTAAATCAGCTTCTTCGTTAAAATAGCGTTTTAATTCAAGTGAACACCAGTGATACATTGGGTTAACGATTGAATAAGGCAACATGTTCATAAATGCTTCAAATTTATCGAAATCATCTGCATCACCAGTAATTAATTCTTCTTCTATACCGTATGCTCTCATTAAGCGCCATTTGTAATGATCTCCGGCTAACCACAATTGCGTAATGTTTTCATAGTTTTTATTTTCATAAATTTCTTTTGGGTCTAAGTGACAGTGAAAATCATAAATTGGTAGATCTTTAACCTTTTGATATAACTTTACTGCTGTTTTATTATTTAATAAAAAATTGTCATTAATTAATGCCATGTTATTGCCCCTTTTCTATAATCCTAATAATTTAGGAAGGAATAATGAAATTTGCGGAATGAACGTTACGATTAACAATAAAATAATGAGTGCGATAAAGTAAGGCACTAAATATTTGAATACTGATTCCACACGAACACCGCCGACACTCGCACCAACAAATAATGCACTACCAACTGGTGGCGTGATATTACCAATACATAAATTAAATGCAATTAAGATACCAAAGTGAATTGGATCTAAACCTAAAACTTCTGAAATAGGTAAGAAGATCGGTGTGAAAATCAATACTGCTGGTGTTATATCCATAAATGTTCCGATGACTAATAAAATTACGTTCATCATCAGTAGTAAAATGATTGGATTATCTGTCATTGATAGAATGCCATTTGAAATGGCTTCAGGTAGTCCTGTATAACTCATTACGAGTGAAAATAGTGCAGAAGCTGTAATCAAGAACAGAATCATACCACTAATTTCTGCCGTTTCTTTGATGACGTTAGGTATTTGTTTGAGTGTCAGACTTTTATATATTAGTGATAACACTGTAGCGTATAACACTGCTACTGCCGCACCTTCTGTTGCTGTGAATATACCTGACACAATCCCGCCAATGACTACGATAATTAAAAATAGACTTGGCAAAGCATCTAATGTTAAAAATAATTTATCTTTCCAACTAATGCGTTCAGATACTCTGTAACCTTGTTTCTTCGCCATAACATAAGCCACGATCATACAAGCAACGCCCCATAAGATACCTGGTATATAGCCTGCGATAAATAGTGCTCGCTATTGAGGTGCCACCACTCACAAGTGAATACACAATCAATAGTGAACTTGGTGGAATCAATAAACCAGATGGCGCAGATGCTATATTTGCCGCTGCAGAGTATTCTTTTTTATAGCCTTGTTTTTCTTCCATTGGTCCCATGATGCGTCCCATTGCGGCCGCCGCGCCGACACTAGAACCAGAAATAGAACCAAATAGCATATTACCTACAATATTCGTATGTGCCAGTGAGCCAGGTAATCTACCTACTAACACTTTGGCAAAGTTCACTAATCTAAAGGCGATACCACCGTTATTCATAATAATACCTGCCAAGACGAATAACGGAATGGCAAGCATTGTAAAATCATCAATGCCCGTAACCATACGCTGTGCTGCCGTTATAATCGTTACATCGAATGGTAATATCATTAATAACGTTATGATAGAACTCAAAATAATAGCCAATGCGATAGGCAAGCCGAATATCAAGAAAGCGAAGAATGTGATGAACAATACTAAACCTGCTGCAAGTGTCATACACGCTCACCCCCGTCTTCTTGATTGGCTTCTTTAACTGCTTCAAGTTCTCCTTTATCTAACAAGTTATATATTGCGTAGAAAATGATAAAGACGCCCGAAACAGGTAATGCGCCGTACATCGCCGCCATAGATAAGCCAGTAGATGGTGCAATTTGTGACCATGTTAAATTCACAACTTCATAGCCACCCCAAATCATGAGTACGAGTGCTACGATAATGATTATGATGTCTGAAGCTTTTTCTATAATAAGTTGTATTTTTTCAGGAAATCTTTCTCGAATAAATAAAATGGCTATATGTTGTTTTACACCAAATACATAACTGGCACTGAGCAAACCAAACCAAATCAATAAGAATCTAACGATTTCTTCACTCATTGTACTTGGACTATTCAAGATAAAGCGTGTAGCAACTTGATAAACGGATAATATAACCATTACAAAAAGTGCAATACCGGCTAACGTGAGGAGGAGTTTATCAATGATCTTTTTTGCTTTCTTCATAAAGTCGCTCCTCCTTCTCGATTAGTTTATAATCATCTTTTGTATCTGGGTTCTCTTTAAATTCATCTTGTAGAGGCTGAGAAGCTTTTTTGAAAGAAGATTTATCTACGTTATGGAATTTCACACCCATGTCTTCTTTGGCTTTCTTTTTAGCCTCTTTCACTTCTTTATCCCAAATTACTTCATGTTTTTCAGTAGAATAAGCTGCTGCATCTTTCAACCATTTCTGCTGTTGTTTCGTTAAGTCATCATACGTATCTTTGTTCATAATCAAGATATCTGGAACAATTGCGTGTTCCGTATAATGATAATTTTTAGCAACTTCACCGTGGTTGTTTGTTGTGAGTGAAGTTTCATTATTCTCAGCTGCATCAATCACACCCGATTGTATCGCTGTATATACTTCACCGTAATCCATTGGTGTCGGTGTGCCACCTAATGACTTAATTAAATCAACACTCGTTTTGCTTGGTTGAACTCTTATTTTCATACCTTCTAAATCACTATTATCTTCAATTTTTTTATCTTTCGTGTATATATTACGCACGCCAGCGTCATAGTATGTGATCCCTAGAAACCCCTTATCTCCAGTGGATTTGAAAAACGCATCTTGTACTTCTTGTTTTTTCATAACATGACGATAATTCTCTTCTGATTCAAATAGATAAGGCATGTTAAACAATGAATATGTTGGAGAAAAGCTTTCCAATGCGGCCGATGACACTTTAGTCATTTGTATTGCATTGGTCTGCGTCATTTCAATTGCTTCACGTTCACTACCTAATTGACCATTCGGATAAATATTAACTTTAAGTTGACCATGAGATGTTTCTTCTAATCTTTCTTTAAAAATCTCAAGTGATTTATGAACCGGATGGCTCGTCGGTTGATTATGCGCTAACATAATTTCTTTTTGCTTCTCTTCCGCATTAACATAACTATGAGGAAGTGATAAAGCTAACATTCCCGCTATAAAGAATGCGCTTACAAATAGTGTTAAAAATTTTTCCATATATCTCTTATGCCCCTTTGTTTAAGGTTCTATCGACTAAGCCCACCGAAATGAGAGGATAAATTATGCACATCGCTTTCTTCTACACTTAATGCATCCTCGTTTGTCGTATGTTGTAAGACTGAACATTTCGTCGCAAAATCTATAGTCTCGTCTAATTGCCAATTACGAATCAGTCCATGTAAGACACCAGCCATAAATGCATCACCGGCTCCAATGCGATTCAATACCGTATATTGATAAGCTTGGCCTTCAATATAGCTTTGTTTCGATAACATAATACCTTGTAATGTACTTTGCTCAATATCTCTATTACTGGAAGCCATTAATGGCATCTCATATTGTGATTGAATCGTTTCAGCACATGTCTTCATATCATCTTCTTCAGAATTTGTCTCAAGTAAATGTGTCGCATCCTTTTTACCAAAGAAGAGTACGTCAACAAGTGGCAGTATCGACTTGATTACTGGTACGGCTTCTTCTTTAGACCACAAGTTACTTCTGAAATTAATATCAAATATGATTTTAACGCCTTGTTGCTTTAATTTAGTTAGTGCATCAACGATATGTTGTCGTACTGTTGTATTAACTGCCAATGTAATACCAGTCAATACAAAGTAATCACCACTTTGTATTGGTAAGTCATCGATGATGCTTGACCCATATTCTGCGAAAGTTGAATGTTCGCGATCATAGATAACTTTACCACTTCGAAAGTCAAAGCTCTCTTCCATATAATATGTGCCTATTCTACCGTCTTGCTGTTTCAAAAATGTTGTACCTACTTGTGTCTGATACAGCTTTTTCATAGCTAAATTGCCTAATGCATGTTGTGGTAATACCGTTAACATTTCAGTAGCGTGCCCAAATTGAGATAAGGTCACGAGCGCATTTAATTCTGCACCTCCAACATTAACACCAAAGGTATTGGCATCTTTCAGTTGTTTGTAATCAGGTGGAGTATAGCGTAGTAATACTTCTCCAAATCCAAATACCGTCATAGTTATACCTCTCTTTTAATTCAGAAATATATTGCACTAAAGCTTCTTGTCCTTGTTGTTGATAAATTTTTGTAATTTCACTGCCAATGCCTACTGCAAAACTACCTGCGTCTAACCATTCTTTTTGATTATCTTTACCCACGCCACCAGTTGGAACAATCTCAATTTGTGGTAATGGACCTTTGAAATCTTTGATAGATTTAGGTGAAAATTGTGTTGCTTGGGAATAGTTTCAATACTTTACAACCATAGCGTAACGATTCAACCATTTCTTTAACCGTCATGCATCCTGGAATATAAGGAACGTCATACAAGTTAGCGATTTTAGCTGTTTCCTTATCAAAAGATGGACTTACAATAAATTTAGCACCGTTTAAAATCGCTGTACGTGCCGATACACTATCAAGTACAGTACCTGCACCAATGAGCGCATCTTCTCTCTTAGATAATTCAGCAATAATTTCTATCGCATTTGGTGTCGTTAACGTTACTTCGATAATATTAAGCCCTTGTTCTATAATTAGATTCGAAATATCTAAAAACGTCTCTGGGTTGTCTGTACGCATTACTGCAATGTGTTGACCTTCTTGAATATACTTCATCGTATCTCTTGAATTCATCTTTACATCTCCTTATAAATTTCATCTTTTGTGTTTGACCTCTGAAAATAACAACGTTGTTATTAAGATTCAAAAAAATATTCTAACGCTTATCTCTATGGTATAATTAATTCTAACTTAAATCAATCTATTTCAAGGAGAACTTTTATGGCTGTTACTTTAAAAGACGTTGCCGAAGCCTGTGGTGTCAGTTATTCCACGGTCAGTAAAGCATTAAAAAATTCCCAACTCGTTAAACCAAAAACAAAACAAATGATTCAACAAAAAGCGCTTGAAATGAATTACATACCTAATCATTCGGCTCGAGCACTCGTTTCTAAAAGAAGTGGCACGATTGGATTAATCTGGCCTTCCGTAGATCGTGTTGCCGTGACCCATCTCATTTCAGAAATTAATAGAGCCATTAAATCACTCGGTTATGTCATGTTTGTTTCAATCGATGACGTTGCGGCCGCTTCAAAGAAATTTGTTGAATTTGGCTGTGATGGTATCGTTATCTTTGATGAAGGTGACAATTCAAACTTACCGCCTGAAATTTATAATAACGTACCGGTAGTCGCATATGGTGTAGATAGAGATATTCCCTACCCGATTATCAATGTCAATCATGCAGAAGCGATGATTATGGCCATTAATGCCTTATTAGAACAAGGTATTCAAACGATTGATTACATAGGCGATATTAATACAAATGACGCCCGTCAAATCGCTAAAAAAGATGCGATTACTGATTACTGCAATGCACAAAACATTACCTATCGTATTATCGATTCTAATGGATTGAACGCGATAGAAGCAGAAGCATCCGTGAAGCAACATTTAAAAACCGACACGCTTTCTCCTGGCGTGATTTGCGGAAGTTACGATATTACTGTAGGGACGATTAATGCCATTGGACCTGAGAATCAACCAATGATTTACTCTTACGATAATATTCCACAAATTAAAAAATTAGATTATCCTGTCAATGCTATCGGTGTTCCTACATCTGAAATCGCTCAACAAATCGTGACTACGTTAGATAAAGTTATTAAAAATGAACCAACCCATGCAAGCATATCATTTACATCCATCATTACAGAATAATATTTAATACATGCAAATTTCATTAAATTAACAAAGCGACCCTAGCTACATTGGACAGTGTAGTTAGGGTCGCTCTTGTTTGAGAGATATTTATCTAGAGGGTTATTACTTTTTAATATTACTTCAACTGAAGCATAAGCTTTCTTAAATATATGAAGGCATCTAACAAGTGATTTTTATAATCTAGAAATGCCATTACCAAATTGCATGGTGCCTGTCTTGTTGTCTGTTATACAACATCGCGTACACCTATCACTTTATAATGCAATGACATGCTACTTGCTAAAATACCGTTAATATAACGCGCGCTTTATATATTGCTTGCAAGTCACGTGTTACAACACATCTTGTTTGTACAGAAAAAAGTTAACCAATATTTAGAGAGATAGGGGTTGTTTTCAGTTTTTTAATGGGAGAACTGATGAATTTTATTGGTTTTAACTATAATTTCTAAAACACGCGACTGTGCAAGCATTGGTTAACATACGATACATTTGTATCTATATTACAAATGCATCACGTATCTAATCCTACTTTCATCTCTGATTAGTACGTTATGATTACCATCTTTATAAAATTTGAGGACTCCCTTAGTTATCTTCTGCCGTTATGAGTCCTGAGTTGAATTATCATTTATTATAAAAGCTATCATATATTGATTGTACGTGGATATTCATACATATTGAAAACTCAACTTATAATCATTTTGCAATGATCAGTTAATCAGTACTCATAACCCTCTACAACTTCTATTATATTACGCCTTTATCTATGATTAAAATACATAGTTGGAATATTTGACATTCCTTAGTGGAATACTTTAACTTTAATGACACTTTTTTATTTCAAATCCTTTAAAAAATTAATCCATTCATGCGTAACGTGATTCATATAACTTTCTTTCTTCCATATAACACCTAAATTCCACGCTACATCAAGCACCACTTATTTCAATGCCGACAACACCATCATTTAAGATATTGACGATACTTTCAGGTAATATACTCACGCCAATACCATCACGAATCATATTTTCTATAAAAGTAATTTGAGACATTTTAGCTACTGTTTTAGGATGAAATCCTACTTTTCTACAGCTTTCTATAATTTGATCTTTCAGGTAATAGTCATCATGAAACATAATAAAGCTCTCATCTTTCAAATCACCTAAATAGATAGATGATTGTTGGGCTAACTCAGAATTTTTATCAACGATAAGTAATAACTTCTCCTTATATAGAGGTACCGCATAATAGATATCCTCATCCACTGGTAAAGTTGTAATACCGACGTCAATTTCATCGTTGTTCAAATAAAATTCGACTGCTTTCCCGCCGCCTTCAATGACTTCATATGTCACATTAGGATATCGGGAATGAAACTGGTTTAAACTTTCCGTAAACAACCTGACATTCATAATTGCCGATATGCCGATGCGGATATGACCTCTTTCTAAATTCGTGACGTCGCCCATTTCTAATGATAAATCATCTAAGACTGCTAATGCTTCCACACACTTATCATAAAAAATCTGTCCTATATCCGTTAGAATAATATGTTTTTTTCTTCTATCAAACAAAGTAATGTCAAATTCGTTTTCAATGCTTTTAATATTTTTACTAATTGTAGACTGTGCGATATATAAATGTTCTGAAGCTTGTGTCATTCCACCATTTCTCACAACTTCTACAAAATATTTCATTTGTTTTATTTCCATATTCTGCTCCTCTGAATAGCCCTATCATTTTATTACCTTAGCGTAATTGTGCAATTGCTTCTTCAGCAAGCATCTGCGATCACTTTATCATCTGGCTGACCATCTTTATCATCTTGTTTTGTGTAAATTGCAAGAATGATTGGGTTTTTATGTTTATCTGGATAGATAAATGCCAAATCATTACGCGTAGCATATGTTAAGCCCTGACCACTTTTATCTCCGACGATATAGTTGTCTGATACACCCGCTTTAATTAAACTATCGCCTGTTTCATTTTCAATCATAACTTGTTTCAGTAAATCTAAATTTCCGTCACTTATTTGGTCACTTGTTAAAATTGTATTTAATGTCTGTGCTCGCAGCTCTAGGTGTTGTAGTATCGGCTGTACTATTTGGATCATAGAGATTTAACTCCGGTTCTAAGCGTTTTGGATTAGAAATATTGTCACCCAATTGCTTCAACTCATGTTTAAAGGCTTTAACGCCACCAAGTTCTTCCATTATTTTATTATTAGCCGTATTATCACTTTGTAACATAGATGCTTTAATTAAATCTTTAAGTGTCATCTGTTTGCCTATGTAATTTTCAGTTACAGGTGAATATTCTACAATATCTGCTTCATTAATTGTTATTTTTTTATTTAAATCTTTTTCTGAATGATTATTTAATAACACACCGCTCGCGATAGCTTTAAAAGTAGAAGCAAATGCAAAACGTTCATTCGCATTATGTTGAACTTTTTTACCATTCTCAGTATTAATGCCATATACTCCAACTGTTGTATTATTATCTTTTTCTATTTTATCAAATTCATTCGCCGATACCGTACCATTGCTCATCATGAAAAATAATGCACTAAACACTAAACCCCAAAAAACTTTTTTCATAAATATCCATCTCCCCTTAATTTAAATATAACCTTATACTTAAGCTAACTATAATTATTATATTACAAAAATACAATTATTTATAAATCCTAAATTTTTGCTTCTACAATAAAAACCCCTCATTGTCATAATCACTAACAATGAGGAGTGAACGAGTCATACTTTATAATAACTGTAACTCATTATTCTGTATGGCTATTGGCTTATAGTCATTTCCATTAAATTATCTTTTGTATCAAAGAACGCTGTGTAGCTACCTTCATTTGTTTTATATTTTACAAACGTGCCATCCTCGTTACCAAGTTTTCCTTCTTCAGTTATTTCATTAGAACTGTGTGCATCTTTAAACGTATCCTTTGAAACTGAATCTGGTTTAGTGAAGAAAGTTGTTTGAACAACTTCATCATCTTTATTAAATGATGCTGTTGTATCATAAATTGTTTCGTTATATTCAACTTTAGAGTCTGCTTTTGGATCTACTTTATAGCCATCGATTGAGACATTATCATATTTTAACGCTCTTACAAAGTTGTAATCTTGTGTAAATGAAGCATCATATGTTGTATAACCTTCGTAGTTATACCATGGTGTTTCAGCTTTTAATTCTACACCGCTCGCACTACTTTCAGTGTTGGCACCACTAGCTCCACCTTCACCGTGTCCCCATTTCTGTACTTGCTCTGTCTGCGCTTTTACTTCTTGATTATTACTCGTTATATACGTCGCGGAAGAACCTACGACAAGTGTTGATACTATGACTGTTGAAGATAGTAACTTTACTACTTTATTCATAATAAATCACTCCTATTTTGTAGTTTCCCTTTTGGCAAGTGTAATTATTCAGCTTCATCATACTCCAAATCATGTTAATTGCAAGGATTTTCTCTTTTATATATTAAAATTATTATCAGAATTAAATTAGATTTTTTAACTTAATCAGGAGAAATTTTAACAGTATACGAATTAAACATGTATAGTGAATATATGATTATGAAATTAGAAAGGATGATTTTTTATGGTACATATCTTACAAGTCGATTTTCCTTTAGATGGTCCGTTTGGAGATGAAATGGCACGACAATTCGAGGATTTAGCAAAATCGATTAATGATGAACCAGGATTTTTATGGAAAATTTGGACCGAGAACGAAACAGCAAAAGAAGCAGGTGGTATTTACGCCTTCGACAGTAAAGCGCATGCTGAAAGTTACTTAAATATGCATAGCGAACGACTCAACACTATGGGAGTTACGGAAATCAACGCCAAAATATTCACTATAAATGAAGGATTAACACAGATTACAAACGGTCGTGTTGAGTAGATTTTTGACAATAGCGTATTAAAAATACCCCAGCAATAGCATCACCTAAAAAGTGTGCGTATTGTTGGGGGATTTTGTGTAAACTTTAAAATTTCCTGGGTAATCACTTTAATACATCTTTGCCATTTCTTCTGTAAATGTTTGGTAAGTTATCTCATTCTTAGATAATCGTGCTACTAACATATACATTTGTTCATTCTTTGTATATTCTTTTTTATATAATAAATGATCCGCTTTCTTTTCATCTGGTAACGGGTCTTTAATGTTGTCACCTTGTGAAAATGCTGCATAATATCGCATACCGAATAAGCGCTGTGACTGGGCATCGATATGAATCTCATCAGGATTGGCTGTTAAACCTTGTGCCGTTACATAGAAACAGTTATCTTTTGCTTCTGCTACAGTTGTAATCACTTCATTAATTTGAGTGTATTCTGATGCACTTTGACCAAATGTCGCTTTGCCTAAGAAGTCTCCTAGCAAGCCCATTACGAATGGCAGTTGAGGTGCATTAAGCGCTTGTCTAAAATGATCCACAACTTGATTTAACTTAATTTCGTAGTCAAGATGCTTACCCTCTAAACTATCACTTTCACCTTGATGCCATAATATACCGATAAGTTCACTGCTTTCCATCGCAAATTCAGCTTCAGAAATCGCATGTCGTGTTAACACTTGATCCTCTGACCAATCATCAATCGTTGTACCACCATCTGCACACGGGATTAAGCCAATTGTTTCATCTGGATGATCATCTAACCACAATTTAGCAAACGATGCTCGCGGGGCCAATACCTGCAACAGAACGATCACTATGTATCGGCTCGTCCATCATTTGCCATCTACCATTTTTCAACACTTGAATGCGCTCATCTACGATTGGCTTCACGCTATCGATAAAGCCACGCCCGGCCATATTAGACTGCCCTATAAGTAAAATTGATTTCATATAAATTTCCCTTTCCGATTTTGGAATGTATGTACTATTAGTCATAAATATCATACCTTAAGTGTGAGTATTTATAAATTAATTTAATGATTCAATGATTTTATAAACTCATCTTTACTAATAGACCCAGCTTGTTGCAACTGTAATTGCAGTCGATCCTCTAAGTTTGATTTGTCTTCTATTACCTGTTTTAATGTATTACTTAAAGTTTCAGGGATTGCTTCATCAAATAGGTTGGCATCTGAAGTAACATCTTTATTATGGGCAGTTGTATTGTATCCTAATATTAATAAATTATAGTCAAATGCCGCACGAACTGCGTCTAGTATTTCAGAACCTTTATTTATATCTAAATAAATATCACATTGTTTATATAGAGAAATAAATTTTTCCCTTTTAGCATTTGGATATAAATTTACATTTGAATATTTATTCAAATGTAACAATTTCATAGACATTTCAGTTTTTGCCGCAACATGAAAGAATATATTGGGGTAATCTTGCACCATTTTTTCTAAATGCGGTAATTGATCAGAATTTGTTAATGTTAAAACCTTATTAGTATAATTATTGGATTTAACGAATTTATAAACATAACCAGATTGGAAGATTCGATTATGATATTTTTCATCAATTAAGTCTATTACATTTTGGTAAGCAGACTGACTTGGTATAATAATTTTATAAGATTTCTTCCCCTTTTCAAGCACATTTTCCATATGTTTAATAATATCATTTGTAATATCGCCTTGCCAAAAAATACTGTCGTTTCCTGAATTAGGCAATCCATTAAGGACTGTCGCAGGAACTAAAAATGAATTAATCAAAAAATCTTCAGTTTCAACTTGTGTAACATTAAGATAAAATTTAACAAACTGAATTTTAGAGTGGAAAAAGTATTCTTTATCATTCCAAAATAACATAATGTCATTTGTCACAAAATTCTCTACCATGAATTCTTCATTAGCATGGTTGAAATATCTTTTTAAAATTCTTCTTTGTGAATTCGCATCTAAAATTACTTGTGCATACTTCTTTCCTTGTTTATTGTAATAATCTATATATTGTGTATGTCCACGTTTATTCAACCATTCGACACGTTCAACAATTCTCTGTTTATAATTCTTTTTATAAATAATTCTTGCCTTAATTTCATCTGAGTTTTTGATGAATGCACCATTATTATTACCTTCTATCTTCCAAAATCTCGGTATTTTCACTTCATTAAAAAATAATGGGCGTGAGATTGTTTCATGGCTACCGGCGAAAAAGTTATACGGTGTTAGTACATCATCTGGTAAAAACCCATTCTCTTCTATAACAATTGTTTTTCTCTGTATACCAAGCATGTTTGAACGATTTAAACAGCACAATTGCTTTTTTATCAAAAACTCCAAATAAATTAATCATACAACACCTCGTTAATTAAGTTATTCCATTTTTGTATTACAACAGTTTGCGTGAATTTATCTGCGATTTTATAGGACACTTCGTGAAATTGGCTAATATCACTTTCAAAAAATCGAACAATATTATTAGCTATATGATTTATAATATCGTCTTCAGCTTGTTCATTTAAATCAATAGGTATTAAATAACCATTTTTTTGATTTCTGATAAATGTCGGGTTCCCATAATTAACATCAAATCCGATTATACCTAAACCTGAGCCTATCGCTTCCATTAAAGTTAAACCAAAGCCTTCACTCGTAGATCCTGATAGAAACAGCTCATAGTCTTTATACACTTGATTTAAATTCACATGTCCTTTTAATTTGATATAGTCCCATGCATTATTCGTTTTAATCAAATCTGTTAATATTTGTTTTTGACCGCCTTCTCCATATATATCAAATGTAATTTGAGGAACTGATTTTTTAGCCTTCAACACAGCTTTTACTAACCAATCAACATGCTTTTCATGAGCTAATCTTGAAGCTGTAATAATTGAATAAGATTTTCTTTGATTAGGTTTAATTAAAGTATTCAAGCTACCAACAGGAATAGTATATATCTTGGGAACTTTATGATAATATTTTTTAAATTGCTCAGTTAACAGCCTATTTTGAATATCAGTCGCTGTAATAAAGAAGTCAATTTCATTTTCATTCATAAAAACATATTCATAATGATTATTCCATAGAATATAAGTTGAATTTGTTGATGACTGATTATAATGCTCAGCATGGATGACTATGCCTAAGTGCGCTTCACCTTTGTTTTGAATAATTGTTTGTCCGACATTTTTAGAACGGTCAACTATTATTATATCTTTACTAGTTAACTCTAGATTCTCTAAGAAATACGCTATAAATTCTTGCTTTGTATATAAGACTTTATTTTCAAAAACAAACATACTTTCATCATCGTTCACATATTCATTATATGCTATCGAGCCGTCCTCATTATAAAACGATCTCATATAGAGTTTCGCAACATTATCCTCTGGAGCGAAGTGTTCTGACAGTACACGAACATATGTGAAATAATCTCTTTTAAGCAGCTTTCCATTTGAATAGTACTCCACTCTGTCGACAACTTCGTTATCTTCATATTTCAAATAACAGACTGCATAATTTTTGTTGTTATTATAATATAATCGTCTCGTTTTGCCACTATTTTCGATCTTTGTTACTTCAGAATGCAATTGTTCTATTATTTCATCTATTGTGACACTTGTAGATGCTATTTTCACATTTGTAAAATATTGATATAACCACACTATTTCCTCATCATAAAAACCAATATTTTCAGTTAAAGTTTGAATATTCTCTTTATCAATAAAATCTAAAAAAACAAACTTAACTTTTTGGCTACAACTTCTTAATAACTGAGCTCTGTAAAATTGTGCATATTCAACACCACTACTCGCCCACCCAATTCCTAAATTAATATTATAAATAGTCACCTTCGCACCTCATTATAATTTACCTTTATATTAAATAAATACTTTCATTAAATTTATTATTATTAAAAGAACTAAAATAAATGTGGAAATAAACTGAAGTGTTAAAAATTGCTTTTTCTCTTTTTTTGGTTCTTTTTCAACATCGTAATCACTTAATTCTTGTTCGATTTCTTGATTCATTCTATCTAAAACATTATTTCCTATTTCATTGTTACTCATATTGATACCTTCTTACTTTTTTATGATTAGTTAATTTATTTTCATTTTTTCAATTAGCTTGGAGTTTCACATTTTCTGACTAATTCAGTTGTGTTTATAACTTATATCGTTGTATTATTTTCAATCTTCAACATACGTTATTACGTAAATTTACTTTTTACCAATAACTGACTTTTGGTCAGTTACTAATAAAAATTGTAACTCTTAATAATTTCGATTCTATTGCCATTGAACATTCCATCATAGAATATATCTTGCATACTTTTTGAAGATGTAATATAAAACAAGGTTAATATAATAATTTTAGCTTATTTTTTAATCTTTTAATTATTCTTGGAAATGCTGATTTGAAATTCCGTTAATACCGTCTGTTATCATTGTTATATAAGACGCTAACACCTTGCCATTGCTCGCTACAATCATTTTCTAAAATGTCTTCTTTTATATAAAAATCAATAATACCTAAAATCATTTTTGCTTTAAAAACTGATACTTCTGATTCATCATTAAATAATTTCATAGCAATTATCTTTCTGAAAGGTTTATAACCTGTACGCACACCATTCATTACTGCACTTTCACTAGATGCTTCTATCAATCGATTTATCAACACGCTTTTTCCGACTGTAAAATTAATAAAAACATTAAATAAATCTCGAATGATTTCCTCTGTCTCCTTTTTATCATCCAAGTAGTTTATTTCGTATTCCATTGCATTTATCATTCTCATTCCAATAATATCTATTAATTGACCTTTATGTTCAAAATGGTAATAAAAAGTCCCTTTACCTAGTCCGACCTCTTTACAAATATCAGCAATTTTTAATGAATAATATCCTTTTTCAATCAATAATTTCTGGCCTGTTTCTATAATTAAATCTCTTGTTTCCAATTTTTTAATTTCCTTTCTATACAGATTTTATATAATAATATAATTTATTCAATAGTTTTATTTATAAGCAAAACATCAAAATTCTTTCTCTACGCAAAACAGTTATAAAACCAGAATTTATAGAGTATTTATATACTATACAACATAAAGTACAATTATAGAAATTTTAAAAAAACGATAATTATAACTATTAATCAAAAATTAAGGGATTAGAAACTCTTTTACCAACCATATTTATTTTCCATAATTTTGACATATTCAAAATAAATACTGCTATCCAAAATACTATTTTAAAAGCAAATATAAACTGCATTTTAACTTTACGCAATAAAAAGCCAATCTCATTTTCAAATTATGAGATCAGCTCATTATTAACCGAAACTGATCTAGCTACTTGGTATTTTATGATTAAATAAATTATTAGCTAATTAATTGGTTTCAGTATTTTTTCTTCTTCGTTTTCTTAACAGAGCCATTCCTAAGAGAGCAGTTACAACAGCAATCAAACCATTATTTTTATTATTGCTCCCAGTATCTGGTAATTCTTTGTCTTCCGTTTTTTTGTCATCTATCTCTTCATATGTTTTATTCTTATGTCTTTCATCATTTGATTCACTTTCACTTAATGACTCACTTTCACTAATTGACTCGCTCTCACTCAATGATTCACTTTCGCTTAATGACTCACTCTCACTTAACGATTCACTTTCGCTCAATGACTCACTTTCGCTGATTGATTCGCTCTCACTTAACGACTCACTTTCGCTGATTGATTCGCTCTCACTTAACGACTCACTTTCACTTAATGACTCACTTTCACTTATTGATTCACTTTCGCTTAATGACTCACTCTCACTCAATGACTCTGAGTCACTTATTGACGTACTTTCACTCAATGATTCGCTTTCGCTTATCGACTCGCTCTCGCTTAATGATTCACTCTCACTTAATGATTCACTCTCACTTAATGACTCACTTTCGCTAATTGATTCGCTCTCGCTTAATGACTCGCTCTCACTCAATGACTCACTCTCGCTTAATGACTCGCTTTCGCTTAATGACTCGCTTTCGCTTAATGACTCACTTTCACTTATTGATTCGCTCTCACTTAACGACTCACTTTCACTTAATGACTCACTTTCACTTAATGACTCACTTTCACTTAATGACTCACTTTCACTTATTGATTCACTTTCGCTGATTGACTCACTCTCACTCAATGACTCTGAATCACTTATTGACGTACTTTCACTCAATGATTCGCTTTCGCTGATCGACTCGCTCTCGCTTAATGACTCACTTTCGCTAATTGATTCACTCTCGCTCACTGACTCCGAGTCACTTATTGATTCACTTTCGCTGATTGATTCGCTCTCACTTAACGACTCACTTTCACTTATTGATTGGCTCTCACTTAACGACTCACTTTCACTTATTGATTGGCTCTCACTTAACGACTCACTTTCACTTATTGACTCACTTTCACTTATTGATTCGCTCTCGCTTAATGACTCGCTTTCGCTTAACGACTCACTTTCACTTATTGATTGGCTCTCACTTAACGACTCACTTTCACTTATTGACTCACTTTCACTTATTGATTCGCTCTCGCTTAATGACTCACTTTCACTTATTGATTCACTCTCGCTCACTGACTCTGAGTCACTTATTGACGTACTTTCACTCAATGATTCGCTTTCGCCGATTGACTCGCTCTCACTTAATGACTCACTTTCGCTAATTGATTCGCTCTCACTTAACGATTCGCTCTCACTCAATGATTCACTCTCACTTAACGACTCACTTTCACTTATTGATTCACTCTCGCTCACTGACTCTGAGTCACTTATTGACGTACTTTCACTCAATGATTCGCTTTCGCTGATCGACTCGCTCTCGCTTAATGACTCACTTTCGCTAATTGATTCACTCTCGCTTAATGACTCGCTTTCGCTTACTGACTCAGAGTCACTTATTGACGTACTTTCACTCAATGATTCACTTTCACTAATTGATTCTGATTCTTCTTCACCTTCGCCTTCTGCCGAATTGTCTGTTAATTTGATAAAATTATAGTAATTTACATAATTATAAACACCATATTGACTTGTAGAATACATATCTACTGACTGTATTAAATCTTTTTTAAGTGATTCATTTTCCATAGATACTACTTTAATTACATAAGAATGTCCAAATAAATTACCAAAATCAATTCCAACTGCATTAAGATATTCTGTGAATTTAAATTGATTAGTTACATCTATAAGATTTGCTTCATCATTGTAGTAACTGTCATTTAAAGTAACTCCATTTCTTACTTTATAAATTTTAATCTGCGTATTTCTATTTATTTGAGCTGAACTATCACCTAATTTATCTTTGTAACCTTTAATAAGAACTTTTGAATTATACGCTGTTTTTTTCTTAGGATTAATATAAATAGTTTGTTCATATTTTTTTGTTTCACTATTATAATGTGTAAATGCTGAGCCAATATTCGATGATGCTTGCTCTTCATAGCCACTATCATAGATAACACTTATATTTTGTGAAACAATTTTGTCACCAAATGTATAAGTAATTCTTTCATTTGAACTATTACGAACCGTATCTCTATCAATATACTGTGAAAGTTTTATATTACAGCTGATATTCTTTTTGTTATCTGCAAAATCAGTAAAAGTATATGTATACTCTTTTGTTTTTGGATTATACACACCTAAGGCAATGATATTACCATCCTTATCTTTAATTGTTGGTGCGCTTGTATTGCCATGATTTAAATCATCACTGATGGTATTATAAGAACCTTTAAATTTAAAATAATCACCTGATTTAATTGCTGTTTTAGTTTTAAAAGAAATGGTTAATTTAAAACTTTCAGCATCAATAGGTCTAATTTTATTATTTTTTACGCTTATTGTTGTATTTGTAAAATCCACTTGATTGGTTACATCATTACCAGTGATTTTAGAATTCAAAATTTTTCTTGGTTTTGTATTTGAATCAGCTCTTTCAGTAGATCTTGCCGTTGCGATTGGTTTAGTTTTCTCTTAGAATATTATATCTCAACGCAAGCGCTAAAATTTGTTTTTTCACTTCTTCTGATGATAAATCATAGATATTTTCTGGTAAATATTTATTAAGCTTCTTTTGATCATTTTTTTCAATGTTATTCTCTATATAAAAATCATTTACTATTTTTTCATTTCTTTTAGTATTTTGAGGAATTGTTGCTTTCTTTGGTTTTAGTTGCTCTACATTAAATTGTTTGTTTTTAAGCTCTTTAGTTAATCTATTTTCCTCATTTTCATTATTTCTTGTATTGGACTGTTTTTTCAAATTCGTTTCTTCGTTCTTCTCTGATATAATTTTATCATTATATTCTGGTTGTTCTTTTGGTACTTCATTCGGAATTTCATTTGCTGAGCGTTTATCTCTTACATCATTTTTTTCTACTGGTGCTTCTTCTTTTACTTCATTTTTTTCTACTGGTGCTCCTTCTCTTACTTCACTGTTTTCTGCTCGGTACTTCTTCTTTTACTTCACTGTTTTCTGTTGGTACTTCTTCTTTTACTTCACTGTTTTCTGTTGGTACTTCTTCTTTTACTTCACTGTTTTCTGTTGGTACTTCTTCTTTTACTTCACTGTTTTCTGTTGGTACTTCTTCTTTTACTTCACTGTTTTCTGTTGGTACTTCTTCTTTTACTTCACTGTTTTCTGTTGGTACTTCTTCTTTTACTTCACTGTTTTCTGTTGGTACTTCTTCTTTTACTTCACTGTTTTCTGTTGGTACTTCTTCTTTTACTTCACTGTTTTCTGTTGGTACTTCTTCTTTTACTTCGCTGTTTTCTACTTTTAATTCATTACTCATCATTTTTCGAGAAACATTAGCTACTTCACTTTCTCCACCATGCTTTAATTGAAGATTAGATTTACCTGTTTCACTAGTTTTATTAGCATTGTTGAATGATATTTCATTAGTAGTATTATTTTCCTCTGCGTCTGCTTCATGATTAACTATCCCAAAAATCAAAGTTGCTCCCAATAATATTGAAGTAGTACCCACACTCATTCTTCTTATTGAATATTTATTTTGCCTATTCGGTAAAAAATCGAACTTTTTCTTCATAAAATCCCACCTTAATATTTTATAAAATGATATTACCATAATACAAGACATTAATAAATATTTTTCATTATTTTTAGGTTATTTCATTGAACACCATATAGTTGCAATATTCTAATTAAACAGAATATTATTAGTATATATTATTCAATGTTTTATTTTACTAATCGAAATGATCATTTTGTCTTAATAATACAAAAAACCAAATGAGAAATCTTCTCTCATTTGGCTACAACTTATATTTAATTGATCATATAATAATGACCTACATAATCCTCTAATTAGAAAGTTTAAATTGTTCACATTATGGCTACATCCAAAGGTATAATTGATTGCTTATTATCTTAAGTCCACCACTTAATTGTACATTTGTTATAGTTACTTTATATATTTGATACAAAATAATACAAAAAGAATTTACTACTATTTTAAAAATAGAGTCATGTAAAGTATGTTTCGAAATAAAAAGTCGTTTAAAAATCATTAAAACATCAACCTTATATTGATAACTTACCAGAATCACATAGTATAGCTAACAGATCAATAGATAGGAGAGATCCAAATAACAGATGATAGACCTCATACTATCAACAAAGACCTAAATAACTTTAAACTGCCCTATTAGAATTATCATTTAATCATAATATCAAAGTTTTAGCCCTTTAATATACTCTTCAATTTCTGCTTTCATTCCACTGTCTTTCAAGGCAAATTCAATTGTTGTTTTAACAAATCCTATTTTTTCCCCTACATCATAACGTTCTCCTTCAAAATCATAAGAGTATACTTTATCATCTTTGTTTAAACGTTCAATAGCATCTGTAAGTTGAACTTCTCCGCCGCTACCAATTGTTTGGTTCTCTAGATAATCAAAAATACGTGGAGATAACACATACCTCCCCATAATCGCAAGATTAGATGGGGCACTACCCTGTTTCGGTTTTTCAACGAATTTTTCAACTTCATATAATGAATTTTCTTTTGATTTAGGGGAAATTATTCCATACCTATGAGTTTCACTGTCTTTAACAGTTTGCACACCTATAACAGACTTTTCCTTTTCTTCATAAATATCCATTAACTGTCGTATTGCTTGGAGTTTCTGACTCGACAATATCATCACCTAATAATACTGCGAATGGTTCATTTCCTATGAATTGTTTAGCCGTATAAATTGCATGACCTAATCCTTTTTGTTCTTTTTGTCTCACATAAAAAATATTTGCTAAATCTGTTGAATATTTAACTTTATCTAGTAACTCCAATTTATTTTTTTCAAACAAATTATCTTCTAATTCTTTTTGTATATCAAAATGATCCTCAATAGCACGTTTGTGTTTCCCTGTTACGATTATTATATCTTCTATTCCAGCCTTTGTCGCTTCTTCAACAATATATTGAATTGTTGGTTTATCGAGTATTGGTAGCATTTCTTTTGGCATCGCTTTAGTAGCTGGTAAAAACCTAGTTCCTAAACCAGCTGCTGGTATTATAGCTTTTTTCACCTTGTTCATTTTATTTCTCCTTTTTATAGTTTTTGTATTTTAATTAACATTAATATTGAAATCTTTATAAAATATATTTCCATTTCTAAAAAGTATAGGTACAATTTTCAAATAATTACCGTCCAAGATAATAGTTTCATATTCAATATCCATCCATTCATCAAGTTGGTATTCTTTTAGTTGCATATACATATATTGATTTGCATCATTTTGTTTATATTTACTCTTTTGATCAAAAGATCGAACAGCAAGAATTCTTTTATCATCTAATTTTATTTTTGAGTCTATATATAATTTGAATTTTATTTTTATCGTTGTAAAAGGTGAAATATCAACAGGAATACTTGCGCATTGTTGATACTGATTATTCAAATTCCCTTCACTTTTAATATTTAAAATTCCTTTATCAAGTATTTGAACCTTATTAATAATTTGCCAATCTTTTATCCCTAAATTTTTAGATACTTCTTTTTCATTATTTTTTCTTTCATCATAGTCGTTAAGTTCACTTTTTATGATAATTTCATCTAATTTGTTTTTAAAATCAATATAGTATTGTTTTTCAAAGTGTACATAATGACTTCCCCATATATGATCTGGATCTAATTTATAATTATTTCTTTGGTCAATAAATAATACTTTATAATTATTAATAATATACTTATTCATATGATCCCATATTTCATTAAGAAAATTCACATCTTTATCTATTCCAATTTCATCTTTTATAAAATTAGTTACATTCCCTATTTTAAAACTATCAACGAATTCAGATTGATGTAGTATCAAATTAGTGTTTGGTAAATTAGTTTTAATGAAATCAAAAAAGCTATCAATTGATTCTTTCCATATTTTATAATAACTCTTTAAATTATTCTCAAATGATAAGGTTTGTCCCTTCTCTATATTATTGTTGAAAATATTTGTTCTTGAAAAAAGCCATCTTTTATTAGTTAAATAACCACCATTTATATCTTTAACGATACCAAAAAATAAATCTCCATAAAAATCGATTAATATATATTCTGGTTGATTTTCAATCAACTCATTTAATATACTTTTATTCATTTCTGTTTGAATTTGGTTAATTGAAAAATCATCCATATTTTTATATTCTGCATGCTTTTTATCATACTCAATCGGCCTACTCATTAAAGATGGAAAGGTTATTTGAGATTGATAAGATAAAACCTCGTAATTGCTTTTCCAATTTGTTACATGTTTGCTATTAAAAACATCTCTTGTTATACAACTTCCAATAATACTTAACGTTATCATCTAAATTCTCCTTATAGATTATTTAATAATAACATTATTAAAATAATCTATAATGTCATTATTATATGCATTAAAATCAAAATTTTTAAAGGGTATTTGAGCATGAATAAACTTATACATACCTATGTATATGTCATCAATATTAGTATTAATAAGCGGCCCATTTTCATTGCTAATTATTGATTTGATTCCCGTAACATCAGTAGCAATTATCGGCTTACGTAAGACTCTTGCTTCTAATAGAACCATACACTGACCTTCATAAATTGAAGGCATTATAACACAATTAGCGTCATTCATAAGTTTGAATGGATCATCTATAAAACCTAATAATAATACTTTGTACTCTAACTTCAAATCTTTGATACAGCTAATCAATTCTTCAAGTAGTGGTCCTTCGCCAATTATATATAATTTTACATTTTTATCTGATTGAATTAATTTATTAAAAGCTACGATTAACGCTTTTTGATTTTTTTCAGGTGACAACCTTCCTAAATTAATAAATGTAGTTACTTTTTTCTCTATGCTAACATTACTTTTAGTTACAAAATCATAATATACTTTCTCATGCCCTTGTGAAGCCTTTTCTAAAACATTATCTCCATCAATTATATTACTCAAAGTAAACATTTTTTTATAATCGTCAATATATGTTGGATATAAAAACTTTTTATTAACACTAGTTGCACTTTCAGAAACTGATATAATTTTATGAAATTTATTTAGGACTTCAAATGATATTTTCAAATTTGATTGGTGCTTATACTTGTTATCAATTATTTTATAAAATTCTCTCTCCATATCATTATGAAGAAATACAATTTTATTATTAACATCGGAGAATCCAATTAAACTAGTATAAAATGAGTTGTATGCCGAATAATCAATTATAGTATCTACTTCTATTTCGCCAAAAGTTCGTTTGAATTCTCTATTAAAATTCTTTTTAATTTTAACTTTATCGACAATTTTACTTCTATAACCTCTACTGAAATACATTTTTTCATTAAACATATCAAGGGCACTACTATAGGGTTTTGAAAAATTATAAAATATTTTCACATTAGAATTAAGTTTACCAATATTAGTAACTTTATCTTTAAATAAACGTTCGTTCTCTAAAATTATTACTTCATATAAATTATAATCAATATTATTACTGAGATTTAATAGAGATTTAGTAATGCCATTATTGTAAAAACCTCCACCATAAATAACTATAGTTTTTTTATTATTTTTATATAGCTTATTTTCGTTTTTTTCACCCAATATAAAATCTATTGCTCTCTCAGTCGCTCTTCCATCATCTAAATAACAATAAAGTTGCAAGAAATTAATTCTTTGCTTAATATATGTATTTTTATATTGAGTTTCCTCGATTAATATTGTATTAATTAAATCTGAAAAATCAAACGACGCATGGCCAGGTAATTTTTTAATATCAATATATATACCTCGTTTTTCAATATATTGGTTATGATTAGGTAAATAAAAATACACTGGTCTGTTAAGTGGTAAATAGTCGAACATAATACTAGAATAATCTGTGATTAACATATCGACACAAACAAGTAATTCATTTGTTTCAAACCAACTTGGTATAAGTATTTCATTATTCACATACTTTCTAATATTTTCATATAAAAAATAATGAGTTTTAAGATAAACTTTATAATCTTCCCCTAAAGTTTCTTGTATTTTTGAAACCTCTTCACTAAGCTTTAATGCATATTCTTTACCGTCCTCCAAGTTTTCTTCCCAAGTAGGGGCATAAAGCACAATTTTCTTATCTTCTTCTAATTTATATTTCTTTTGTAGATTATTTCTATCTCTATTAATCGTTAAATCCATTCTTGCGTTTCCATAGATACCAATATCTGCATTTAATATACCATTTAAATCTAAGCTATTAACAAAAGTGTCGCTCGTGAATTTATTAGGAAATATTAATTTATCAGCAGCGACGATATTTCGTTGAATATTTTTATGGTTGTTTAAAAAATTAGATTCAATATCCTTTCCAAGTTTCTTTATTGGGGTCCCATGCCAAGTATTTACATATATTTGACTGTCCCTCTTTATAAAATAAGACATAAACGAAGTATCATTTATAAGATATTTAGATTTTGACAAAAGTTTAAAATATTTATAGCTTTCATATTTTACAAATTCCACATTTCTTTTATGTTCTTTTTCTATTTTTCTTCTTATAGGGTTATTTAAATCTTTTAGTACTATAAAATATTTGAAATCTAGATCTTTCTTCACCATGCTATTAAAAATAGAATAAATATTTCCTGTGAAATTTGATCCGTGATACGATTCAAATAAAATATATTTATCCCTAACCCTTATTTTTTCTCTCTTATTAATATAAAAAGCAATATTCCTCACTTTTTCATTTGTTAAATATAATCTAAAAATTTTATAAAAATATCTAACTATATATTTTACATTTATCAATAATATCACCTACATACATTTTATCATGTATAAAAAATATTTTATAGAATCATCTTACATTTAATTCAATATTTTAGTATAATGTTATAAGTCATAATATCATATTTATTATGTGGGTTTCATCAAAATATTATATGATTATTTTATTTAACATATTACAGTTAGTTTATGGGAGGATTTATGTTTAAATTCAGAAAGTTATTTAGGGAAAAAGTTTCATTAGAAAAAAGGGAGAAATTAAAAAAAGTCTTAAAATATAAAGGTTCTGTTCACTATTCTAAACCATATCTAAAAGGATTTTTAGAAGGTCAAAATGAGAAGATAAATAATAATGCTATATTGTTAGAAAGTCTACATGGAAAGAGTATCGATGGTCATATCTTTGCTATTGCTAAAGAACTAAATAATAGGAAAATCGATACTTATGTAGTAACAAAACATCCAGAAAAACTGAAAGTTCTTTTGCATAGTTATGAAATTAATAAGGTCAATATTATCGAACATCTATCTTACGATTATGGTTATTTACTTGCTACTTCCAAAGTACTAATTAATGACAACACTTTTTATCCATTCTTTTCAAAAAGAAACGATCAGAAATATTACAATTTTTGGCATGGTACACCGTTAAAAACTTTAGGAAAGCATATTGAAGGAGAATATATTCAATTTGGTAATATTTCACGTAACTTCATGATGGCAGATTCGTTATTTTTATCTAATGAATATACAATCGATAAACTTTTAAAAAGCTTAGATTTAGATAACGTTCTAAAATCCGATGTTTATTTGTCACCGTCTCCAAGAAATTCAAGTTTATTTAATAAAGACAGAGGCAATGAAATCAAACAGGGTTTAAACTTAGAGAATAAGAAAGTTTTTATTTATATGCCTACATGGAGAGGTAGTAAAAATGATAAAGATATCGATTTTAATGAATCTAACGTCTTAACAACTTTAGAACAAAATTTACCTGATAATATAATTGTATTTTATAAATTACATTCCATGGTTTCTAATAAATTTAAATTTTCAGGTCAAAAAATAAAACCTTTTCCAGAAGAATATGAATTATATGATTTTTTAAGTATGGTTGATGGCTTAATTACAGACTATTCTTCTATAATGTATGATTTTGCGACTCAAAATAAAAAGACTATTTTATTCACCTATGATATTGAGGAATACAGTAAATCCAGGGGTTTATATGAAGATCCAAGAAACTATCCATTTGAAATTGTTACGAATATCAACTCCTTAATGGAGTCAATAGTAGATAATACAGATGTTGATTATACTAATTTCATTAAGAAGTATGCACCATTAGATTCAATGGATGGTACTAAAAAAGTAGTAGACTTTTTGCTAAATGAAAATGAAAATGAGAGCATAATTAGATACCCTGTCTATAATAATAAGCCTAATGTCTATATGTTTGCGGGCCCGCTATGGGATACTGGTATAACAGCTGCTTTGAAAAATTTATTGCAAAATGTAAATCTAGAAAACAGAAATTATATAATATTATTTGAAAAAAACGCCTTAAATAGTAATAGTGTGGAAAATTTAAAATTATTACCTTCTAATGTGAAAATTTATCCTATCGAAGGAATTAGAATCTTATCTTCAGATGAAAAAGCATTGCACACTCAATATTCAATTGAAGGGAATTCTGCTGGATTCTCTGATAAGTTAAAAGATATCCAATACAGAGAAATCTCTAGAATTTTTGGTAATAACTTGCCTGAGTATTATATACATTATACTGGATTTGAAGCAAAATATTCAGAGTTAGTCGTATTTTTAAAAGATCTAGGGACTAATACTATGATTTATGTTCATACTGATATGTTTGAGGATTATAAAAACAAAAAGAATTATAATAAATTTTTAGTTTCAGATGCTTGGCAAAACGCCAATAATTTAGTTTTAGTTAACGATAATTTAAAAAAAGGGTTTTACAACCATTTTTCATACAATCTCAAAAATATTGTCGTGGCAAACAACTTCCTCGGATTAACAAGAATTAATGATTTAATGAATGAAAATTTTATGGATACTTTATTAAATGTTAGATTTCATTTTAGAACATTTGACACAACTCAATCTAACTTAGTACAATCATTGCCATTATTCTTTATAAATCAAGAGAGTATTAAAGATTCAGTGGTCCAGGATACTATAAATCAATTCAATAAATTACCTTTAGTTAAGTATGCTAATACAAAAGAAAAAAGACAGGTTTTAATTGAAAACGAAAATATTTTATATTTACTTTATGATCTGTATATAAAAAATGTATATACTTCTCATATCGAAGATGATTTTATAGATACTGTTCCTGATAAAATTGATAGAAGTAAATTGATTTTAAAATTATTAACAGAAGATATTAATAATGATTATTTATTAAGGAATACTGATATAGTTAGAGATTATATTAATTTTTATTCTTATGATTCTCAAACTGTTAATACTAATGATAATAGCAATAATTTAGATTTATTAAATTTACAACATTTCAAAAATACATTTGGTTTACGAAAATTACAGATCTTAAAAGAACTTGAGGATCCTAACATAAAAGTTTTCTTTAATATTGGACGCTTTGATCAACAAAAAGGACATGATCGACTAATTAAAGCATTTGAGAAAGTATATTCTGAAGATGAGAATACACGTTTATATATTTTATCTTCTTATGGTCCTATCAAAGATAAAACTCTTTCACAAATACACAACAGTAAAGCCAAAAATGCGATTACAGTTTTAGATCGGATGACTAATCCTTATTTGTTACTCAATAAAGTTGATGCTTTTGTATTATCTTCTTATTACGAAGGACTAGGTTTGGTAGTTTATGAAAGCATGTTTGTCGGAACTCCAGTCATATCAGTAGATTTAGATACAACAACTCAATTTTTAAATGATACAGATTTTATTAAAGTTGAAAATAGTGAAAATGGGATATTTATAGGTATGAAAAACTTTTTATCAGGAGAACGACCAACAACTAGATTTAATTTAGAAAAATATGAATACGATAGAATTAAAGAATTTGAAAATCTTTTTTAATTAAAATTTTATCCTCACATCAATTTTGATTAAACGTAAATATTTTTAAATTTGCCTTATTATCAAGTTTATTACAAAGAATATAAAAAGATGACTCTCATAGTTAAAGAGAGTCATCTTTTTATTTTTCATAACCTAAAATATAATCATTATATTCCAAAAATATTTTTATCAAATTGGTCTAATAACATATTTAAAATCATTAATTGCTCAGGCACACTATTTCTTGAAACATCTGGATGAATTTTAATATTATCATCTTTTAAATTTATAATACTAATATTTTCACCTGTAATCCTATTAGTTTGAGCAAAATATAGTGGCACATTCTCACTACAAATTATCACTTTTTTGCGCTTAGAACTATTTTCTAAGTTCTCATTAATACAAGGAACTAAATCATCTTTTCGAAGGTTTTTAAGAAAGCGCCTATCGTTATTTTCCAAATCCCCACCTATGTTTACAATTGGATCCACTGCCAGAGTTTTAAAGTCTAAAGCACTGCCGTGATAAATCGAACCAGACTCCTCCTTTTGAAACTCCATAAAAAACAATATTATCTTTTTTTATATTTAATTGTTGACTTAATTCAATTATAGCATCTCTAATATCTATTTCATAATTAGGATAATTAATAGTTTTAATATAATGAGATCCATGAGAAACGTTTAAGTCCATGATTCTCATTATATATACATTTTTCAGCAAATTTCTTTGTATACCATCAAAAAATTTGGGGAACATTCTATGCTTGGACTAAAGAACTATCATAATGTTCCTTATCTGGCATACTAGTAAAAATAACAATTAATTTTTTGGACGTTTTAGGATTTACTTTGCGTCCTTCTGGTTTTTCCAGAGTATAAAAAACACCATTTTTTCTATATAAATCTTTCCTCAAAAATATATCTTTGAAACTTTCTCTTTTATAAAATTTAGAAATATTATCTTTATGTTGATAAAGTATATAATCATTTGATAATAATTCTTTATATTTTAGATAAGCAGTTCTTTCTTTTCTAGCTTTTTTTATCAAATTCTCACTACTGCCGGTATTTATCCAAATCTTTACCTGACACTCAAATTTTATATCATCATATAGCCCATAAATCATAATTAACTTCGTCCCCAATAATAAAATATTTTTATTTTCCATATAAGAATATCATATTTTCAATACTGTTATACTTAATTTTTAAAATGAATCTAATTAATTTAATTTTTATCGACTATTTCATTTATTCGTTTTGTTGTTTCAATAGTTTTTGATAAAAGTAATTGGCTACTACGATATCAACGATGGCTACGCCTACGGATTTGAAAATTGTAATTTCATCTTCTGATAGTCTGCCTTCTAATTTTGCAGAAACAATGTTCCCGAGTTCTCCGTATAAACCATCTGCTTTAAATACACCTTCTGCTACCGGGTTGATTAAGTCTCCTGTTTCTTCCATGGCCGCTTCTACGGCTTCTACAACAACCTTGTCTGCATCTGCAATGGTTTGAGATGGTAATTCTTGCATATCTGGTTTAAAGGAACCGACAGCATTTAAGTGAACGCCTGGCGCTAAACGCTTATGAAATACTGGTTCTGATGCATTGGTAGCAGTTACGATGACATCCGCGTCTTCTAAGGCTTCGTCGACATTATCAAACACTGCTAAATCTAGATTTGGATATTCACTTTCTACTTCTTCAGCAAAGGTCACAGCTTTTTCATACTTGCGATTGTAAAACTGTATACGATCAATTTGCCTTACAGCAAGGACTGCTTTAATAAGACCTTCCGCTTGATCTCCTGTGCCTATGACACATAATGTTTTAGCGTCTTCACGTGCAAGGTATTTCGTAGCAACACCTGATATCGCACCTGTACGTATCTTCGTTAAATAAGAGCCTTCGAGTACTGCTAGTGTTTCACCCGTTTCATAATCAGATAAAATAACAGATCCCACGATGGTTTTCTTACCGACTTTAGTATTATTTGGTGCCACGGTCACTGTCTTCAGTCCGACAATCTTCAATTCATCTGACAATGCCGGCATCACGAGATAACGGTTATCCTCGTTAAAAGGTAACGAATAGCGCAAAGGTGTATCAGTCTTGCCCTCTGAATATGCACGTAAAGATTCCGCTACTGCTTCAACAATTTCTGACATATCTAATAATTGTGCTTGTTCTTCTGCGCTTATAAAAAGCATAAAACACCTCTATTTCATATCATTTGTTTCAAGAATGTCGGTTTTCTTTTCAAATTTATTCTCAAATAGTATTAAGAGTCCAAATAAAATAACGATTATCAATAATATAAGCCACGCCAAACTATTTTTTATAAATAAAAAGTCAAAAAAGATTGTCGCCATCAGTACATAACCAATCATATCTTTAACGTATAAAATCCAATAGTCAGCTTTCACACTAATAAATGTGTTTATATTGTCATCTTGTGTTTGTATATCATATAAAGTCACTTTCAATCTACGAATTACAATAAAAATCAATATTAAAATCATAACTGCAGTAAGCATTTTATTATACAAACTATTTTCTAGTATTTCTGACATTGCAAGACAAGCAATGGTAAAAATAATAGATACCCAACTTGTATCATTTGCGTCTGGACCTTTCATCAGTAATTCACCCTCAAGTCATCAATATATTAAGTTATCTATAACGTAACATATTTTTATTGAAAATTATCACTGAATTAAGATTAAATATTATTTATATTTTTTTAATTATTGAACAGTATAACCACCATCTATTAAAATCGCTTGTCCGGTGACACTTTTAGCGCTGTCGCTACACAAGAATAATGCATAATCTGCGATATCTTTAATATCTAATAAACGTTTTTGTGGAATCAACGGATATAATACATCTTCTAACACTTGCTCTACCTCGACGCCTCTATCTTTAGCTAAATCTACCATTTGATTACGTACGAGTGGCGTATCTATGTAACCAGGACAAATCGCATTGACTGTAATGCCTTCCGACGCCGTTTCCAAAGCTGAGACTTTTGTTAAACCGATAATGCCATGTTTAGCGCTGTTATACGCTGCTTTTCCGGCAAAACCAATCACGCCATTAATTGAAGCCATATTTAAAATACGACCAAATTGTTGTTCTTTCATAATCGGCAATGCATATTTTGTACCAATAAAACTGCCAGTTAGCATGATATCAATCATTTGTCTGAACTTGTCAGTTGGGAATGATTCGATACTTTCAACATGTTGTAAGCCTGCGTTATTAAATAAAATGTCTAAACGACCATACTTTGCTACCGTTACATCTATCATATTCTTAACTGCCGCTTCGTCAGTGACATCTACTTGAACTGGCATGCAATCGTAACCTTGGTCTTTCAAATCATGTGTTTCCTGAGCTAATTTTTCATTGTTTAAATCAGCTAACACGACTTTAGCTCCATTTTCTAAAAATACTCTCGCAATCCCTAAACCGATGCCACTTGCCGCACCTGTAATAATGACTACTTTATCTTTGACCATTCTACACACCTACTTCAAATTATTTTCAAATTGTGCTTCTGTATTGGCTTCAACTTCTTCCAAAGTAACATCATCTTGTAATTCAACAAGCTTCATCACTCCGTTTTCAAATTGAAATACTGCTAAATCTGTAATTAATGTATTGACGACGCCAAGCACCAGTGAGTGGTAATTCACATTGTGCTTTAATCTTAGATTCACCATGTTTATTCATGTGATCCATAATTACGACGACCTTTTGTGCGCCGACGACTAAATCCATCGCGCCACCCATACCTTTGACTAATTTACCTGGAATCATGTAATTGGCTAAATCTCCTGTTTGTGAGACTTCCATGCCACCAAGGATTGCTAAGTCGATATGTCCACCACGAATCATAGCGAAGGATTCCGCATTATCAAAATACGACGCACCTTTCGCGACAGTTACTGTTTCTTTACCTGCATTGATTAAATCAGGATCCACTTCGGCGTCTGTTGGATAAGGTCCGATACCTAGCAATCCATTTTCAGATTGGAAAAAGACATTCTCTACATGGTCATTGATTTCATTCGCCACAAGCGTAGGCATACCGATACCTAAATTAATTACCATATCGCTTTTAATTTCTTGTGCGGCACGTTGAATAATCTTCTTACGTTGTAATTGTTTATCCATGATTAGCCTCCTTTACAGTGCGTTTCTCAATGCGTTTTTCAAAATGCTTTCCTAAATAAATATAGTCGATGTAAACGCCTGACATATGTACTTCATCCGGATCAATTTCGCCAACTTCAACTAATTCTTCAACTTCAACGACAGTCGTTGTGGCGACCATTGCACATAATGGATTGAAATTACGCGCAGTTTTTTCAAAAACTAAGTTACCAAAGGTATCTGCTTTCTGTGCTTTTACAATACCTAAATCACCCTTAATCGCACGTTCCATGACATACGTTTCACCATCAAATTCACGCGTTTCTTTACCTTCAGCGATTAACGTACCGACACCTGTTTTCGTATAAAAAGCAGGTATACCCGCGCCACCTGAACGTAATTTCTCAGCTAATGTACCCTGTGGTGTTAATTCTACATCTAATTCACCATTAATTAATTGTTGTTCAAATATTTTATTTTCACCCACGTAGGAACTAATCATTTTATCAATTTGTTTTTTCTCTAATAAACGGCCTAAACCAAAATCATCTACACCACAGTTATTACTTACTACTGTTAAAGCTTTCGTACCCTTCATACGGATTGCTTCGATAGCATGTTCTGGTATGCCACATAACCCAAAGCCACCAGCAAGTACAGTCATGCCATCCTCTAATCCATCGAATGCTGTATGTATATCATTAATTACTTTCGACATAAATAAACCTCATTTCTATCTATTGTTTTAATACCTAGTACTAAAAACGATTATACTTGAAACTGCTAGTGAAGTCTTTTATTTATGTTTGCGGTTACATTAATTGTTAATTTAAAGCTTATAGTATTATAAATCAAAAAAAGTTGTCAGCACGTCGGCTGACAACTTTAAATCCCACATTTTTATTATTATGCTATCTCAATTTGGAAACGGCGTATTACTGTACCATCATCTAACGTGGATGGTTCGATTTCTTCGCCACCGTTGTGCTTAATTACTGCTACGGAAACTTCATTATCTTGATCACAAGTAATTAAAGCTTCTTGAACACCAATTCTTGATAAGTAGTCTAAAGATTTCTTCAACAACTTGTTGCCAAAACCTTTGCCACGGTATTTTTTGCGAATGCCGTAGCCAACATGGCCACCGACTTTTTTCAGTCTATCGTTTAAGTTATGACGAATATTGGCAGCACCGATGATTTCATCATCATCTATTAAAAACAATGTCGTATTATCTACAGTTTGATCGTGTGATTTGTTATCTGCTAATTCGTGAACTATTTCTTCAAAATTACTATATTTTGTAATATTTGTAATCTCGGGTACTACCTTTTCATCATGATCAATCCATTCTCTCATATAATCACAATATAATGCTTCGTCACCCATTGTTAATTCTCTAAATTCAACCATGTTGACACTCCTTCCTTTTAAGTTATTACTCATCTATGATTTCGTTGTGTGTATTTAAATAGTACACATAATGATCTGTCCATTCGCCATTCTCAAATATGAAACCTTTGCGCACACATTCAAATTGAAAGCCCACTTTTTCAATCAAACCAATTGAGGGCACATTATCTATATTGATATGTGCTTCAAGTCTGTGAAAATGCAGTGTATCTCGTGCTTGCTTAACTAATTCTGTCACTGCTTCATAAGCAAAGCCTTGATTCCAATACTGATTGTGAATAAAATAACCAATTTCAGCCCACTGAAAATTGTCGCGGCTCAAGTTCTTAATATCAAGCATGCCTAAATGATTCATCTCTTTATCAAAAATCCCAAAGATATATAAATCATCTGCTTCAATAGCTTGTTGTTGCCTTACTATAAGCGCCGCAAACCACGGTTCAGTCGATTCTGACATGTCTACTTGACCTTTATCATATTTAAATTGAGACGGCTTGCGGTTTACAAAACCACGCAACCATGTTTCGTAATCATTTTCTTCCAACGGTCTAATGATAAGGCGTTGTGTAGTAAAATGCAACCCTAAATTTTTCGTCATCTAAAATCCCCTTCATACCGCCATCTGTTATCTAAACTATAACATTTTTCACCATGAAAGCGTATCTTTCACTACGCTTTATACCTTAGTGCTTGTTCCGATATTAGCTCTATAGTTCGTTGTCTATTATTTTGATCATGATATTTGAAAAACATCGCACTTCTTCTTAAGTAAAACTTGCTCATTTTGAAGTTATTTTTTCTAACTTTAACAACTTCTTTTACTAATGAAGTTACATCATAAGTTACAGGACCAAACCCATTTTGTACATAGTTGAAATAGCCTGGAGTATAAACTGAATATGTATAAATTTCATCAATATCAAATTGATAATAAATGATTGGTTTTCTTAAATAAGCAATATCAAATGCGATAGACGATACATCTGTTATTAACAAGTTAGTGTTGCTAATGATATCTTTATAACTAAAGTGATTAGGGATGTTGATATATGTAATATGCTTAAAAAATTTCGAAAATCGGTCTTGCATTCTCGGATGTAAGCACAAATTAATTTTATTGTTTTTATGTTTGGCTATTTGTTGAATCTTAGGATGAGTTAAAAATGCATAAATGGATTTATAAAAATGACTTGCTACGAATTGTTTATCACTTACTTCAAGTAGATGAGGTCTCCAAGTAGGCATGACGGTTATCACTTGCTCAGTACTTTTTTTATTGTTACCTAATAAATCGAACCTAGATAATCCTGAAAGTATCACTTCTTGTTCACTAAAACCGTATTTTTCTATAATTTCTCTTTTCTCTGTTTCAGCACTTGTAATAAAATAATCTATTGGTTTGTTCCGTTTATGTAATAACGTAGATAAGTCATTCTGAATTACACCATGTTGTAAAAATATGAATTCAAAGTCTAAAAGCTCTCTGATAAATTTCCCATTGATGGCACCAAATGGATTAAACAGATATGCTTCTGAGTGTGATGTGAAAAGTTTGTTTGTTTTAAACATGAGTATATGGTGTCTTTTACTATTAAATGCGACAATCTTATCTCCATATTTTTCACGTAACTTTACAAAGTCTGGGCTAGAAGGATAAATAAGAAAATATGCTTTAACGTCAGGTTTGTTTTTTACCACAAAATCAAATAATGCTTCTGCGTTATCGCCTGCCTTATCTAATCTATCGACGAATAACCATACTTTGTCATTACTTCTTTTTTTATTAATAATGCCTATGATTTTATATATAGCTGACTTTCTCGTTTTTTTAGTTTTAAGTAGTCCAAGTATATTTTTCCATATAATAAACCGCTTCTTTTTGATATTGAGAATCTTCTTATTATCTTCAATTCTTAACGTTCTATTAGCATATTGTTTAAATGGAGTCCTCGTATTACTAAAATTCGTATGCCTTGTTTTACTGACTTGGTTAATCTTTTCTAAGTCGCTATGATTCACAAGATATTTTAATTCTATCTGCTTAATATCGTCATTTAAACTTATATCAAATCTGTAAAATTTATTATAACTGATGTTTTTATTCAAAAATTTTTGTGATGTTATTATCGATTCTTGAACAGGTCGAACAATTTCTTCTTTATTAATTATTGCTACTGGTATAACATCAATATTCATATTAATATTTGGTAAGCTATATCCGCATTTTAATAGTTTGTTTTTTTCATAAAGATATTCTGTCTTTAAATACATATCACTCACATTTTTAATAAAAATCTGGTTTGAATATATTTTATATTCTCCGTTTTCATGCTTTATATTTAAATTTGTCCCTTCATATTTCACTGATAAAATAGCGATTTGATACACAGCATTAATTTGCTTTAGATGGGCATTAGAGATTACGTCATCATCCATTCGTTTAAGTAACTGAATGATTTGGTTTGTATATTTTTCTAGTTGTTTACTGTTCAGAGTTGAAAGCGTAATATTTTGATAACTTAATCTATATTGTAAATCATATAAAATCATCATTTGTACGTACTTAGGAATATTATTGTCACGGTTGTCATTGATTAAGTAATTATGAAATTTTTCGATGGTTGGACTATAAAACGTTGGGTTAGATAATGCTTTATCTATAGCTGATGATTCGTCTCTTCTTTTTCTATACCAATAACAACCTTGCGTGTAACTCATTAAACCAATTTTAAAAGTTTGTTTAATGACATTGTAAACAAATTTAGCATCTTCACCATATTTTAATGAAGCATCAAAAGTTACACCTTTAATAGCTGACGTTCTAAAAAATACAGAAGCAACATTCATTTGAATATGATCATAATCTTGTTTTAAATCTACGACTTTATTTACTTTATTTTCATATTTAAAATTTAAGGGATGTTCTCCAACAATATTGTCAAAAAACCTTAACCTTGTAGAAATAACATTAAGCGTAGGATTCATTTCAAAATAATTATATACATGCTTTAAAGTTGTAAGTCCCCATTTGTCATCCGAATCAAGAAAGTTTACATATTTACCTCTTACATACTTTAACCCTGTATTTCTAGCGATAGAAACCCCTTCATTTTGTTTACTTATATAATAAATATTATTAGGATACCTATTTCTATATTTAGTTAATATAGCCTCTGAATTATCTGTCGATCCATCATTCACAAGAATAATCTGTATATCCTCTAAATTCATATTTTGTTTAATAATACTATCTAATGTTTCTTCAATGTATTGTTCTGTATTATATACAGGTATTACAATACTCATTTTAAAATCATATTTTTCATATAAAAGTTCATTTAAACTTATAATTTGAAAATCTTCAGTTTCAAATATAGCCAAGTCACTTAAATCTTTATATTTCAGTACGAGGTCAATACCATGACTGTTTTCAATATCAGCTTGTATCATAGATTTCATATGATAAGCTATAATAATTTTTTTATATTCATCTCTACAATGTGTTACGATTTCATCAACTTCATTCATTGATGAAAAACTACCATAAACCACTAATTTCTTCATATTTTAGCCGCTCCTGAAAATTCGACAATTGCTCCAATGTTTGATAATTGCACTTTAACAATTCATCATTAAGTAGAGCACAGTCTAATACAATATATTACAATTATATTAAGAAAAATATGTGTGGAGGTAAATATAAATTTATTAATATTTTTGTCTAAAAATCGACTCATTAATGCTAAAAGTATAGTTTTATTAATTATATTGAGAGTGATTCTTAAAAATTAATATTTAAAAGTACTTTTCTGTTATTAAAAAGACCATTAATCTATAGTGTAAAAATACCATTTTGTGGGTATATGAATAAGTGAAAGCATTGGATGAATTGTATTGTGCTTAGCCGTTTAGAATTACCTCTAGTAAAAAACACATCTCTTAACTATAAGATGACATGGGTTTGGTATCTTAAGGAGGTTGTTACTATGACTCATAATAGATCGAAAAAATTATTTCTGTTGTTTGGTGTACTGTCATGGTTATCAGTAATAATTTTATTCATTCTGCCAATCTTAGCACCCTATCAAAATTTTATTGAATCTGATACTGGTTTGGTGCTCGGTTGGATTATTGTACTACTTGCCTTTATCACTCTATTTTATGTGGCTATTGTCATACTAGATATATATAGCCCTATCGCAACACAAGTATTACAATTTGTACTGTTAACAGTAGTAATTATTTGTGCAGTACCGTCTATCACTGCGTTTATTCTGGCATCATTCGTTGTAGATATTAGTATAGTTGAAATATTTATTCCAATTGTACTTGTTATATTAGCAAGTATGCTTCATATCTTATGGTTCACAATTCCATTTATCCAAAATAAACAAGCACGTAAACGTTTAAAGTCTAAAGCAGGACTTTAAACAACAGTGAAAACCCTGCTCATTTTCACATAATTATGTTTAATAGCCATGTTGCTAAAAAGTATCATGGCTATTTTAGTTATGCACTATTTCTTCCCTTTTCTGGTCATAAAAAAACGGGAGTGAAAAAGAAATCAAAGTTTGATTTCATCTTCCAACTCCCATAATGGTTGAGTCTGAAACACGTGTTGATGTGTCAGACTCAAGTTTAAATCATTACTATTTAATTGTTCCTAGTTCTTTGCCTACTTTTTCATAAGCGGCTAGTGCTTGGTCTAACATTTCTTTCGTATGCGCAGCTGTTGGCATGTTACGCACACGTCCTGTGCCTTTAGGAACTGTTGGGAAGACAATAGACTTCACATAGATGCCTTCGTCTTTCAAACGACTACTGAACGCTTGTGTTTCCTTTTCATCGCCAATAATAACAGGTGTGATTGGTGTTTCTGAGTTACCAATATTAAATCCTAGATCTTTTAATCCAGCTTTTAAATAATTACCATTATCCCAAAGTTTATCGTGTAACTCTGTAGATGCCATTAATTTTTTCACTGATTCAGTGATTGCTTTCGTATCTCCAGGCGCTAATGATGTAGAGAATAAAAATGGTCTTGATTGTACTTTTAACCAATCAATTAATGATTGTGTTCCAGCTACATAACCACCTACAACACCAATCGCTTTTGATAACGTACCCATTTGGAAATCAATCTTGTCTTGTAAGCCAAAATGTTTTACTGTGCCCGCACCTTTACCCATCACGCCTGAACCATGTGCGTCATCAACATAAGTAATTAAGCCAAATTCTTCAGCGATTTCAACGATTTCTGGCAGTTTCGCAACATCACCGTCCATGCTGAATACACCATCAGTAATGTACATTACTTTATTATATTGACCCGATTCCACTGCTTCTTTTGCTTTTGCGCGTAAGTCTTCCATATCTGAGTGGTTTACACGAATAATTTTCGCTTTAGATAAACGACAGCCATCTATAATAGATGCGTGATTTAATTCATCTGAAAGTATCGCATCATGTTTATTCATAACAGCAGAAATTGCTGCCATATTACAGTTGAAACCTGATTGATACGCTACTGCTGCTTCTGTCCCTTTAAATTCAGCTAATTTTGCTTCTAATTCATCATGTAAATCTAATGTCCCATTAATCGAACGTACTGCACCCGCACCAACGCCATGTGTATCAATTGCATCTTTCGCGACTTGCTTTAAATCTTCATCTGTTGCTAGTCCTAAATAATTGTTTGAAGATAAGTTAACGTAATTCTTTCCCTTGATATTAATTTCAGGCCCATTCGCACCTTCAATTGTATCGATTTCATTGTATAAACCGTTATCCTTTAAATACTGAATATTTTCATCTAAAAAGCCATGTAGTGATTGTACCACTGCAAGTCCCCCTTTGGATTGTCTTTGTGTTTAAGTTAATCATAACCTATTTTTAAAATACATGGAAGTAGAATAATAATCAAAAAGAAAGCGTTTTCTACAATTGAATTTGTCCGTTAATAATTGGTGGTACAGTTAAGTTATTTTAAATGGTATACTGGATAAAAATGACTAAGGAAGAAGGGTTGAAGTTGTTTGATTGGTTTCAACTAGCGCAAGAAAAAGAAAGTAAAATGATACAAGTACGTCGTTACTTACATCAATATCCCGAATTATCGTTCGAAGAATACCATACTCATGATTATATTCAAAATCAATTGAGTCAATTGTCATGTGAAATACGTACACCCGTAGGTCGCAATGGTATCGTTGCGACTTTTAAAGGTCGTGGCGACGGTCCCACTGTAGCATTACGTGCAGACTTCGATGCACTACCTATAGATGAACTTACAGAAGTCGATTACAAATCTAAAAATCCTGGTGCCATGCACGCATGTGGTCATGATGGTCACACCGCAACTTTATTAGGCGTGGCTGAAATTATAGAGCATCATCTACAATTTTTAAATGGTAACGTGGTGCTCATCTTCCAATATGGCGAAGAAGTAATGCCAGGTGGCTCTCAAGAAATGATAGACGATGGTTGTTTACAAGACGTAGACAAAATATACGCTAACCATTTATGGAGCGGTTATCCTACAGGTACGATTTATTCACGTGTTGGTGCAATGATGGCTTCACCAGATGAATTCAACATTACAATTCAAGGTAAAGGCGGACATGGTGCCAAACCACACGAAACCATTGATCCTGTAGTTATCATGGCTGAATTTATTATGAGTGCACAAAAAATCGTTTCAAGAACGATTGACCCTGTCAAACAGGCAGTGATAAGTTTTGGTATGGTCCAAGCAGGATCTGCAGATAATATCATCCCTGACACTGCATTTTGTAAAGGCACTGTACGTACATTCGATACAGAAGTTCAAACTCATGTTATGACTAAAATGGATAAACTCTTACAAGGGCTTGCTGTGGCAAACGACATCACATACACAATGGATTACATTAAGGGCTATCTACCTGTCCACAACAATCCAAATAGCTATGAAGTTGTTAAAAAAGCAGCAAACGATATTAACTTAAGATTCAACGAGTCAGAATTAATGATGATTGGTGAAGACTTCTCTCATTACTTAAAAGTCCGTCCAGGTGCTTTATTCCTAACAGGATGCGGTAATCCAGAAAAAGATACAACACACCCACATCACAGTCCAAACTTCAATATTGATGAAAAAGCAATGAAATACACCGTTAGCCAATTCCTCAAAATTCTAGAACTCGAAAATGTGATTGTTAAAACCACTTCGTAATTTTATTACGTTAGTGGTTTTTATGCATGAGCTTTAGCTCAGGTAATCCCTTATCACTTAGGAATGAAATGAGTTAGTGGCGCTTATGCATGCGTGTCAACGCAGGCGTTCCTCTCCCACTTCGTAATTTTATTACGTTAGTGGTTTTTATGCATAAAGACTTACTTTCCAATTCATTTGGATTAGTAAGTCTTACGCATATGCTTCAGCATATGTGATCTACTACAACAGCTCAGACGTCCTATTATTACTTATATGAAATATTGACTATGTAATAACTTTTCTATCTACCTATATAAACAAGCACAATGTCATTTTGGCATTGTGCTTGTTTGTTTTCATTATTATTTTTATTTTCATTAATTCAATTATACTATTTGCTTAAAACTGCAGTTATTTGCTCCCACACCGCGGGAAGACTACAAGATGAAGACTACAAGCTAGAGCGATGTCCGCGTATATAATGATAAAAAGTGCTAAAGACAATTATATTAAGAAGCCCTAATCCCTTGTTGTAATAAGGGCTTCTATATAAAAAAAGAGCCTCCATAAAGGAGGCTCCTAAAATATCTATCAAAGATAGAAATTATTTATTATTTAATAATTGAAGTTACAACGCCTGATCCAACAGTACGTCCACCTTCACGGATAGAGAAACGAGTACCATCTTCGATAGCGATTGGTGAAATCAATTCAACTTGCATTTCAACGTTATCGCCAGGCATAACCATTTCAGTACCTTCTGGTAAAGTAACAACGCCTGTTACGTCAGTAGTACGGAAATAGAATTGCGGACGGTAGTTAGTGAAGAATGGAGTATGACGTCCACCTTCTTCTTTTGATAAAACATAAACGTCTGCTTTGAAGTTAGTATGCGGTGTAATAGTACCAGGCGCGGCTAAAACTTGTCCACGAGAGATGTCATCACGTGATACACCACGTAATAAAGCACCAATGTTGTCGCCAGCTTCAGCGTAGTCTAGTAATTTACGGAACATTTCAACACCTGTAACAGTTGTCTTAGTTGATTCCTCTTGCATACCGATGATTTCAATTTCAGCACCGACTTTGATTTGACCACGTTCAACACGGCCTGTAGCAACAGTACCACGACCAGTGATTGAGAATACGTCCTCAACTGGCATCATGAATGGTTTGTCAGAATCACGTTCTGGTGTTGGGATAAATTCATCAACAGCGTCCATTAATTCTAAAATTTTGTTTTCATATTCTTCAACGCCTTCAAGCGCTTTTAATGCTGAACCGGCGATTACAGGAACATCGTCGCCAGGGAAGTCATATTCGCTTAATAAGTCACGAACTTCCATTTCAACTAATTCTAGTAATTCTTCATCGTCAACCATGTCAACTTTGTTTAAGAATACAACTAATGCTTGGAACACCAACGTTACGTGATAACAAGATATGTTCACGAGTTTGAGGCATTGGACCATCAGCGACAGATACTACTAAGATACCGCCGTCCATTTGAGCAGCACCAGTGATCATGTTTTTCACATAGTCAGCGTGACCTGGGCAGTCAACGTGAGCATAGTGACGTTTTTCAGTTTGGTACTCAATGTGAGAAGTATTAATTGTAATACCACGTTCTTTTTCTTCTGGAGCGTTATCAATCATGTCATATGATTGAGCTACAGCGTCACCATTTTTTGCTAATACAGTTGCAATTGCGGCTGTTAAAGTAGTTTTACCATGGTCAACGTGTCCGATAGTACCAATATTGGCATGGGTTTTTGAGCGGTCGAATTTTTCTTTAGCCATTATAAAATCTCTCCTATTCGTTAGAAAATTAATTTTTAAAATTTATCTCTCATGACAGTTACTCACTGTCACGAGAAGAATATTTGTTACTTGTAATAAAGGACTATATAGTACCTTTATAATGCATTTCAGCTAAAAAATCAATTGATAAAACTGTAAGCTACATAATTAAGCTTTACATGTAATTAACAGCTAGACTGTTATCTTACAAAATAAATTTAATTACTCTGCTGAATTACCACTGTTTTTCTTGATAATTGCTTCAGCAACTGATTTTGGAACTTCTGCATAGTGGTCAAAGTACATAGTATACGTACCGCGACCTTGAGTGTTAGAACGTAATGATGTTGCATAACCGAACATTTCTGAAAGTGGTACAAAAGCGTTAACAACTTGTGCATTACCACGAGGTTCCATACCATCAACACGTCCACGACGAGATGTTACGTCACCCATGATGTCACCCATGTACTCTTCAGGCATTTCGATTGTTACTTTCATCATTGGTTCTAAGATAACTGGATCACATTTTTTAGCAGCTTCTTTAAGCGCTAATGATGCGGCAATTTTGAAGGCCATTTCTGATGAATCGACATCATGGTATGAACCGTCATATAATTTAGCTTTAACATCAATTAAAGGATAACCAGCTAATACACCGTTTTCCATTGAATCTTTAAGTCCTGCTTCAACTGATGGAATGTATTCACGAGGAACTACACCACCAACGATAGCGTTTTCGAATTCAAAACCGCCACCAGTTTCGTTAGGCGCGAATTCAATCTTAACGTCACCATATTGACCACGACCACCAGATTGACGAGCGAATTTACCTTGAACTTGAGCTGATTGCTTAAATGTTTCACGGTATGAAACCATTGGAGCACCAACGTTACATTCAACGTTAAATTCTTTCTTCATACGGTCTACTAAGATATCTAAGTGAAGTTCACCCATACCACCAATGATAACTTGTCCAGTTTCATCGTCTGTGTGTGCATGGAATGTTGGATCTTCTTCTTGTAACTTAACTAAAGCTGTAGTCATCTTGTCTTGGTCAGCTTTAGATTTTGGTTCAACAGATAAGTGAATAACAGGTTCTGGGAAATCCATAGATTCCAAGATAATGTCATTCTTCTCACCACATAAAGTATCACCAGTAGCAGTATCTTTAAGACCTACCGCAGCGAGCGATATCTCCTGAGTATACTGTGTCAAGCTCTTGACGAGAGTTAGCGTGCATTTGTAGTAAACGACCTACACGTTCACGTTTACCTTTCGTAGAGTTCTTAACGTATGAACCAGATGAAAGATGTCCTGAATAAACACGGAAGAATGTTAACTTACCAACATAAGGGTCAGTCATTACTTTGAACGCTAAAGCGGCGAACTCAGCATCGTCATCAGCTTTTGCGATAACTTCTTCTTCTGGCTCATCAGCACGGTGTCCAACAATTGGTTTAACGTCTAATGGTGATGGTAGGTAATCAATTACTGCGTCAAGCAATAACTGAACACCTTTGTTTTTGAACGCTGTACCAACAAGAACTGGATAAAATTCAATATCATTAGTTGCTTGGCGGATAGCATCTTTTAATTCAGCGACACTGATTGCTTCGTCAGCTAAATATTTTTCCATTAATTCATCATTACTTTCAGCTACTGCTTCAATTAATGCTGAACGAGCTTCGTCAGCTCTTTCTTTATGATCCTCAGGAATTTCAATTTCCTCAATTTCAGTTCCTTCGTTATTGTTATATTTGAAACATTTCATTTCAACTAAGTCAATGATTGCTTCAAATTGATCTTCAGCACCAATTGGTAATTGAATTGGTTGTGCATTAGCTTGTAAACGGTCATGAATAGTGCTAACTGCATATTCAAAGTTAGCTCCCATTTTGTCCATTTTGTTTACGAAGACAATACGAGGTACACTATAGTTTGTTGCTTGACGCCAAACTGTTTCAGTTTGCGGCTCAACACCTGATTGTGCATCAAGTACTGTTACTGCGCCATCAAGTACACGTAATGAACGTTCAACTTCAACAGTGAAGTCTACGTGTCCTGGTGTATCGATGATATTTACACGGTGATCAGCCCATTCTGCTGTTGTTGCGGCAGAAGTGATTGTGATACCACGATCTTGTTCCTGTTCCATCCAGTCCATTTGTGAAGCTCCTTCATGAGTTTCACCAATTTTGTGGATACGTCCAGTATAGTAAAGAATACGTTCTGTCGTAGTTGTTTTACCAAGCATCGATGTGAGCCATGATACCGATATTACGAGTTCTGTCTAAACTAAAATCTCTAGCCATGTATTTTTCTCCTTCCAGTATAACTGCGAATAAATACTATAAATATGGCGATGCCCTAAGCACACGCCTTAGATAGTAAACTATCAATGTGGAACATGCTCAGGGATAAAGCTACTATCCTACCAACGATAGTGAGCGAAGGCTTTGTTAGCTTCAGCCATTTTGTGAGTGTCTTCACGTTTCTTAACTGCGCCACCTGTATTGTTGGCTGCATCTAAGATTTCGTTAGCTAAACGCTCTTCCATAGTTTTTTCACCACGGTGACGCGAATAATTAACTAACCAACGAAGTCCTAAAGTCGTACGACGTTCTGGACGAACTTCAACTGGTACTTGATAGTTAGAACCACCTACACGGCGAGCTTTAACTTCTAATACTGGCATGATGTTGTCGATAGCTTCATCGAAAACTTCAACAGCTTCACGACCACTACGTTCTTGAACTAAGTCGAAAGCAGAATAAAGAATTCTTTGAGCTGTCCCACGTTTACCATCTAACATGATTTTGTTGATTAATTTTGTAACTAATTTTGAATTGTGGATTGGATCCGGTAATACGTCTCTTTTTGGTACTGATCCTTTACGAGGCATAATGTAAATCCTCCCTTCCTATTATAGTATAATTTTTAATTTTATAGCGAAAATTTACGCAATCTTAAACTTATTTTTTAGGTTTTTTAGCTCCGTATTTTGAACGACTCTTTCTACGTCCATCTACGCCTGAAGTATCAAGCGCACCACGTACAACGTGATAACGTACACCAGGTAAATCTTTTACACGTCCACCACGTACAAGTACAACACTGTGTTCTTGTAAGTTATGTCCGATACCAGGGATATACGCATTAATTTCGATACTGTTTGACAAACGTACACGGGCATATTTACGTAACGCGGAGTTAGGTTTTTTAGGAGCCATAGTACCTACACGAGTACAAACACCACGTTTTTGTGGAGAGTTTAAACTAGTGTATTTTTTCTTTTTGCTGTTAAAGTTTCTGTTCAAAGTCTGGTGAACCGTATGTTTTCGATTTGCTTTGTCTAGGTTTGCGTACCAATTGATTAATAGTTGGCATTGAATGTTTCCTCCTCTCATCATTTATAATCCCACACATCCAGGTGGTTCATTTCAAGGGCAAATAAAATTTAGTAAGAATAATTCTTACTAATCTCATTTTAATAACGCAACAATTGTTGCATTAACGTTAATACCTACATATTCTCCTAAAGCTTGTTTGCTTTTGAAAAATGAAACAGGTATCTGTTTATGATTGATTTGACTTAACACGCGAGTCAGTAAATGAACTTCAACGTCTTCAGCAATAATCAATGATGTAACTTGGTTCTTATCCAAAGCCTTAAGCGTTTGTTTAAGTCCAATAACATGATGTTGTTTGTTAAAGCGTGCAACTTTTTCATTAGACATTAAAATATCCTCCAAAGTTCTGCTTGCATCAACCTTAATAATAATAACATCTTAGCTACTGTTGAGTCAACTTTAAATACGATAAATTCTTCAAAAAACATAAAAAACAAGTGACCGAAATATAATATCTCGATCACCTTGTTTATTTAGTAAAAAGAATTACATCTTAGTTGTCTCTGATTCTTCTGTAACTTCTTTATTTGGTGCAACTGTGTCGTATTTAACATCTCTGTAACGTCTCATACCAGTACCAGCTGGAATTAATTTACCGATGATAACATTCTCTTTAAGACCAAGTAAGTTATCACGTTTACCTTTAATTGCGAGCATCTGTAAGTACACGTGTTGTTTCTTGGAACGAAGCTGCTGATAAGAAGCTTTCTGTTTCAAGAGACGCTTTCGTAATACCTAGTAAGACTGGTTTAGCTGTTGTTGGACGTTTACGTTCTTTAAATGCGTCACGGTTTGCATCAGTAAAGCTATGAATATCTACTAATGAACCTGGAAGTAATTTAGTATCTCCGGCTTCGATAATGCGTACTTTACGTAGCATTTGTCTAACCATAACTTCAACGTGTTTATCATCAATTTCCACACCTTGCATACGGTAAACTTTTTGAACTTCTTTTAATAGATAACTTTCTGTTGCATTTAAACCTGATACAGATAAGTAGTTCTTAGGCTCGATTGAACCTTCAGTTAGAACTTCACCACGTTCAACGCCTTGACCAACTTCAACTTTCAATCTTGAAGTACCTGAAGCTAAATATGATTTAGATTCGTTAGCACCTTTAATAACGATTTCTTGTTGACGGTCTTTCGCAATCTTGATGTCATCAACGACACCTTCGATTTCTGTAATCACGGCTTGACCTTTAGGATTACGTGCTTCGAAGATCTCTTGAATACGTGGAAGACCTTGCGTGATGTCACTACCTGCTACCCCACCTGTATGGAATGTACGCATTGTAAGCTGTGTACCTGGTTCACCAATTGATTGTGCGGCAATTGTACCAACTGCTTCACCAACTTCAACTTTTTCACCGGTAGCAAGGTTTTTACCGTAACATTTTTCACAAACACCATGACGTGTATTACATGTAAATGCTGAACGTATATACATTGATTCAATACCAGCGTCTGTAATTTGTTTAGCAATGTCTGCAGTAACTAATTGATCTGGTTGTACAATTACTTCATCAGTCTCTGGATGACGGACAGTTTCTTTAGAATAACGTCCTTCAATACGTTCGATGAATGGTTCGATCATTTCTGTACCTTCTTTGATATCAGAAACAAGTAGACCACGGTCAGTGCCACAATCTTCATCACGAACAATAACATCTTGAGCAACGTCAACAAGACGACGAGTAAGGTAACCTGAATCGGCTGTTTTAAGTGCTGTATCGGCAAGACCTTTACGCGCACCATGGGTAGAGATAAAGTACTCTAATACTGTTAAACCTTCACGGAATGAAGAAGTGATCGGTAATTCAATAATCTTACCTGATGGTGCGACCATAAGTCCACGCATACCTGCTAACTGTGTAAAGTTAGATGCGTTACCACGGGCACCAGAGTCACTCATCATAAAGATTGGGTTTGTTTTATCAAGTGAGCCCATTAATTTTTTCTGAATTTGGTCTTTTGCGTCAGTCCAAATTTCAACAACTGCGTTATAACGTTCAAATTCAGTGATTAAACCACGGTTAAATTGTTTAGTAATTCTCTCAACTAATTTTTCGTGTTCATCTAAAATTTCTTGCTTATCTGGTAATACTACGATATCAGATACACCAACAGTGATCCCTGCTTTAGTTGAAAACTTGAATCCTAAGTCTTTCATTCTGTCTAACATCATAGACGTATCTGTGATGCTGAAACGATTGAAGACTTCTGCAATAATATTTCCTAAGAAATTCTTATTGAATGGTTCAATTAATTCTTGATTATCGAAGTATTCTTTTAATCCGCCTTCTCCTAATTCAGTAGCAGATATGAAATATCTAGTCGGTGTTTTATTTTCTAAATTAGTTTGTGTTGGTTCATTAATATATGCAAATGAATCTGGAATGATTTCATTGAATATAACTTTACCAACTGAAGTTAACAAGAGTTTTTGGTTTTGTTCTTCAGTAAATGTTGGATTATTAAATGATTTAGCATGCACACCAATACGTGAATGTAAGTGTACGTAGCCATTAGCATAAGCTTTTAATACTTCATTTGTATCATTGAAAATCGCACCAGTATTCACTGATTCTTTACGCTCTAAAGTTAAGTAATAGTTACCTAGCACCATATCTTGTGAAGGTGTTACAACTGGTTTACCATCTTTAGGGTTTAAGATATTTTGTGTCGCAAGCATTAACATACGTGCTTCTGCTTGAGCTTCTTTAGATAATGGTACGTGAACAGCCATTTGGTCACCATCAAAGTCAGCGTTGTAAGCTGTTGTAGCAAGTGGATGTAGACGAATTGCACGACCTTCAACTAATGTAGGTTCAAATGCTTGAATACCTAATCTGTGAAGTGTTGGTGCACGGTTTAAAAGTACTGGGTGTTCTTTGATAACATCTTCCAATACGTCCCAAACTTCATCATCCATGCGTTCAATCTTACTTTTCGCATTTTTAATGTTTGTAGCAATTTCACGTTGAACTAATTCTTTCATGATGAAAGGTTTGAACAATTCTAATGCCATCTCTTTAGGTAGTCCACATTGATACATTTTCAAGCTAGGTCCAACTGCAATAACTGAACGACCTGAATAGTCAACACGTTTACCTAATAAGTTTTGACGGAAACGTCCTTGTTTACCTTTTAACATATGAGAAAGAGATTTTAATGGGCGGTTACCTGGTCCAGTAACTGGACGGCCACGACGACCATTATCGATAAGTGCATCAACAGCTTCTTGTAACATACGTTTTTCGTTTTGGACGATGATGCCTGGAGCACCTAAGTCTAATAAACGTTTCAAACGGTTGTTACGGTTGATAACACGACGATACAAATCATTAAGATCACTTGTAGCAAAACGTCCACCATCTAATTGAACCATTGGTCTGATTTCTGGTGGAATAATTGGAAGTACGTCTAACACCATCCATGCTGGATTATTACCAGAATGTCTGAATGATTCAACTACTTCTAAACGTTTAATTGCACGTGTAAGTCTTTGACCTGTTGCTGATTCTAACTCATCTCTTAGTTGTTTGAGTTCAGCGTCTAAGTCGATTTCTTGTAGTAATTCTTTGATACCTTCAGCACCCATCTTGGCGTTGAATTTACCTGGGAATTTATCATAGTAATCTCTGAATTCTGCTTCAGATAATAATGTCTTTTGCTCTAAACCAGTTGGACCTGGATTAACAACAACATAAGAAGCGAAGTAAATAACTTCTTCTAACGCTCTTGGTGACATATCTAATAAAAGACCCATACGACTTGGAATACCTTTGAAGTACCAAATGTGTGATACAGGCGCGACTAATTCAATATGGCCCATTCTTTCACGGCGCACTTTTGACTTAGTTACTTCTACTCCACATCTGTCACAAACCATACCTTTATAACGTACACGTTTGTATTTACCACAACTACATTCCCAGTCTTTCGAAGGTCCAAATATTCTCTCACAGAATAGACCATCTTTTTCTGGTTTTAAAGTACGATAGTTAATTGTTTCTGGCTTTTTAACCTCACCAAAAGACCATGAACGGATTTTTTCGGGTGAAGCAAGTCCTATTTTCATATAATGGAAATTATTTACATCAATCAAGGAGCCTACCTCCTTCAATTTAGATTAGCTGTGCAAATTGATTGATTGCTCTATATCAATAATGGAATAACCAAGATTAAGGCAAATACAAACATGTATTGTACCTTAACTTGGTGTATTCTTTTATAAACTTAAATGCAATTAGTCTGTAATTTCTTTCTGTGATTGTGGCGCTTCTTTTTGTTGAAGATCCACTTTACGTTCAACGACATCATCATCTTCAGTGTCTTGCATGTCAATTTCATTGTCATGCTCGTCCATAATCTTAACGTCTAACCCTAAACTTTGTAATTCTTTCATCAATACTCTGAATGATTCAGGAACACCTGGTTTAGTGATGTTTTCACCTTTAACAATAGCTTCATATGTTTTCACACGACCTACTGTATCATCGGATTTGTAAGTTAAGATTTCTTGAAGTGTATATGCGAGCACCGTATGCTTCAAGTGCCCATACTTCCATCTCACCGAAACGTTGTCCACCAAATTGTGCTTTACCACCAAGTGGTTGTTGCGTAACAAGTGAGTAAGGTCCAGTTGAACGTGCGTGTAATTTATCGTCAACCATGTGAGCAAGTTTCAGCATGTACATTACACCAACTGAAATTCTGTTATCAAATGGTTCACCTGTACGTCCGTCATATAATACCGTCTTACCGTCACGAGCCATACCAGCTTCTTCAATTGTTGACCATACATCGTCATCACTCGCACCATCAAATACTGGTGAAGCAACGTGAATACCTAAGTTTTTAGCAGCCATACCTAAGTGTAGCTCTAATACTTGTCCGATATTCATACGTGATGGAACACCAAGTGGGTTCAACATGATATCGATTGGCGTACCGTCTGGTAAATAAGGCATATCTTCTTCAGGAACAAGTTTAGAAATTACACCCTTGTTACCATGACGACCACACATTTTGTCACCAACGTGTATTTTACGTTTTTGAACGATATAAACACGAACTAATTGGTTAACACCTGGAGATAATGTGTCGTCTCCTTCTTCACGGTTAAAGACTTTAACATCTAGAACAATACCACCTGCACCATGAGGTACGCGTAATGATGTATCGCGAACTTCACGTGCTTTTTCACCGAAGATTGCATGTAGTAAACGTTCTTCTGCAGTTAATTCTGTTACACCTTTAGGCGTTACTTTACCGACTAAGATGTCACCATCATTAACTTCAGCACCTACGTATACAATACCGCGGTCATCTAAGTTTTTAAGTGCACTATCTGAAACGTTAGGAATATCACGAGTGATTTCTTCAGGTCCTAGTTTTGTATCACGTGCTTCAGATTCATACTCTTCAATATGAATAGAAGTGTATACGTCATCTTTAACTAGACGTTCACTCATGATTACAGCATCCTCATAGTTATAACCGTCCCAAGTCATGAAACCTACAACTAAGTTTCTACCTAATGCCATTTCACCAAGTTCCATTGAAGGACCGTCAGCTAAAATTTCGCCTTTAGTCACTACATCGCCAGTAGCAATGATAGGTCTTTGGTTATAACATGTACCAGTATTTGAACGTTTGAATTTTGATAATGGATAGCGATCTAATTCGCCTTCATATTCTTGGCCATCTTCTTCGATAAGTCGACGTACAAGAATTTCATTAGATTCAACGTGTTCAACACGGCCTTTATGTTTTGCAACAATTGCCGCACCAGAGTCACGTGCTGCCACGTGCTCCATACCAGTACCTACAAATGGTGATTCAGGATTCATCAATGGCACTGCTTGACGTTGCATGTTTGCACCCATCAATGCACGGTTAGAGTCATCATTTTCTAAGAAAGGAATACATGCTGTCGCGAGCAGAAACAACTTGCTTAGGTGAAACATCCATGTAATCCATTTTTTCTTTAGCCATAACTGTGTTATTACCACGGAAACGACAAACAACTTCGTCTTCTACGAAACGACCATTTTCATCTAATACAGAGTTTGCTTGAGCTACTACATAGCTGTCTTCTTCGTCAGCAGTTAAGTAGTCAATTTGATCTGTGATTGAATGTGTTTCAAGATCTACTTTACGGTAAGGTGTTTCAATGAAACCAAATTCATTCACACGCGCGTAACTAGAAAGTGAGTTGATAAGTCCGATATTCGGACCCTCTGGTGTTTCGATTGGACACATACGACCATAGTGAGAATAATGAACGTCACGTACTTCCATTTGAGCACGTTCACGTGTTAAACCGCCGGGTCCTAATGCTGATAAACGACGTTTATGTGTTAACTCAGCTAATGGATTGGCTTGGTCCATGAATTGTGATAATTGAGAACTACCAAAGAATTCTTTAATAGATGCAATAACAGGACGAATATTGATTAGTTGTTGAGGCGTAACAGAATCAGTGTCTTGGATAGACATTCTTTCACGTACAACACGTTCCATTCTTGATAAACCAATACGGAATTGATTTTGTAATAGTTCCCCTACTGAACGTAGACGACGATTACCTAAATGGTCAATATCATCTGTAAAGCCAATACCACTTAATAAGTTAAAGAAGTATGACATTGATGCAATAATATCTGCTTGGTGTAATACATTTCACTTCTGAATCAGGGAAAGCATTACCAATCACGGTAGTTGTACGTCCTTCTTCATCGTTCGGTACGTAAACTTTGATTGATTGAATCTCAACAGGTTCATCAATAACAGTACCTTCTAATTCAAAGACTTCACTATTTGCATTTGCTTCTAGTACATCCATAACTTCATCTAAATTACGACGATCTAAGACTGTACCTTCTTCAGCTACAATTTCACCTGTTTCAGTATTAACAATTGGTTCAGCTAATTTCTGATTGAATAAACGGTGTTTCAAGTGAAGTTTTTTATTCGCTTTGTAACGACCTACACTAGCTAAGTCATAGCGTTTCGGATCAAAGAAACGAGAATATAATAAGCTCTTAGCATTTTCAACTGTAGGCGGTTCGCCAGGGCGTAAGCGCTCATAAATTTCTAATAATGCTTGATCAGTATTTTCAGTACCATCTTTTTCTAAAGTATTACGTAGGTACTCGTTTTCACCTAAAAGATCAACGATTTCTTGATCAGTTGAGAAACCTAAAGCACGTAATAATACTGTTAATGGTAATTTTCTTGTTCTATCAATACGTACATAAACAACATCTTTCGCATCAGTTTCATATTCTAACCATGCACCACGGTTAGGAATAATTGTTGCATCGAAGTTTGTACGACCATTTTTATCTAGTTTTTCATTGAAGTATACGGATGGTGAACGAACTAATTGTGAAACGATTACACGTTCAAGCACCATTTATTACGAATGTACCTGTATCTGTCATTAATGGGAAATCGCCCATAAATACTTCTTGCTCTTTCACTTCGCCAGTTTCTTTGATGATTAGACGTACTTTTACACGTAGAGGTGCAGAATACGTTGTATCACGGTTTTTTGATTCTTCTAAATCATATTTCGGTTCTCCGAGTCTATAATCTACAAACTCTAAAGAAAGATTGCCTGTGAAATCTTCAATCGGAGAAATGTCTCTAAACATTTCTAATAAACCTTCTTCTAAGAACCACTCGTAAGACTCAGTCTGAATCTCAATTAAATTCGGTAATTCTAATACCTCTGAAATTCTCGCATAGTTTCTACGTTTACGATGTCTTCCATATTGGACAAATTGACCTGCCAAACAGATTCACCCCTCAAAAATTGCGTGTTTACTTTTACTAAATGAGCCAATATAATGAGATAAAAAGAAAACGGTAGCATACCAAATGACACCATTTTCCATTTTACCTCACATACATTGTTCATTTACACGTAAAAGTACACACTTATTGAACATAAATTTTTACATTCTATTACTATATCAGATTGATACTTTTAAATCAAGCTTTCGTGCTTCTTAAAATGTAGTAACCTTTGTCTTTTGCTAAGACTTCTACATTGTTAAAAGTGTCTTGTATTTTTTGCTTTGCTCGATGGCATGCCCTGCTTTTTTTGAATTACGACATAAAGCGCGCCACCTTGCTTTAATACCTTATATGCGTCTTCTAAAATGCTGTGAACGACTTTTTTTCCTGCTCTAATCGGTGGATTAGTCAGCATAAAATCATAAGCGTCAGCGTCTACCTGTGATAAACCATCACTTTCTTTGATTTCCACATTGTCTATACGGTTCTTTTTTCTGTTTTTTCTTGATAATGATAGTGCACGTTGATTAACATCAACCATCGTCACTTCATGATGCGGGGAAGTTTTTGCAATCATTAAACCGATAGGGCCATAACCACAACCAACATCCAAGATGCGTTTAGTAGGGCCAGGAGGATATGCTTTCAAAAAAGTTTTCACTAATAAATCGGAACCAAAGTCAATCTTCCCTTTTGAAAAGACGCCCGAATCCGTTACTAGCTCTAATTTACAGTTATCGTAGGAGTACGTAAAAAGCAACTCATCACTTTCTACTTCAGGATTTTCATCATAATAATGACTCATGACTACACCTCTTTTAATCTAATTATCCTTAGATTAATACTATACCCATTTCATAGGTCGCATCATGGTCTAGCCACTGTGCAAACCATAGATATAGATCAAATAAGATAAAACCCCGTTATACTAATAACGGGGTTTTCATTTCTCAAAGATTTCAGATAAAATACATTTCACTTAAAATCAGCGTACCGAAGTAGCGATGTATTAAGCTGCTTGTATCATCTTCAATATATAATTATTAACTGTTAGACAGCAAAAATTATTTGATTTCTACTGTAGCGCCGGCTTCTTCTAAAGTTGCTTTAAGTTCTTCAGCGTCTTCTTTAGCTAGTCCTTCTTTGATTACTTTAGGAGCATCGTCAACTAAACCTTTAGCGTCTTTTAATCCAAGACCAGTTGCTTCTTTAACTGCTTTAACAACTTTGATTTTAGATGATCCAGCTGAAGTTAATTCAACGTTGAATTCAGTTTGTTCAGCTTCAGCGTCGCCGCCACCTGCTGCGCCTCGCTGTCGCTACTGGAGCTCGCTGCAGTTACACCAAATTCTTCTTCAATTGCTTTTACTAAGTCGTTTAATTCTAAAACTGACATTTCTTTGATTGCTTCAATGATTTGTTCTTGATTAGCCATTTTAATATTCCTCCATTAATTGTTATTAGTTTATGCGCAATTATTCAGCGCTTTCTTCTTTTCCTTCTTTTTCTTCTCCAATTGCTTTAACCGCATAAGCGAAGTTGCGTACTGGAGCTTGTAATACTGATAAAAGCATAGAAACAAGACCGTCGTGTGATGGTAATGTACCAACAGTGTTAACTTGTTCTGCTGAGATAACATTGCCTTCCATAACACCTGTTTTAACTTCTAATGCTTTATGTTCTTTAGCGAATCCCGCGATAACTTTCGGCGGAGCAACTACATCTTCAGTTGAAGTTGCGATTGCAGTAGGACCTACTAAGAATTCATTTAAACCGTCAATACCAGCTTGTTCAGCCGCACGGCGAACCATAGTGTTTTTGTAAACTTTATACTCAACACCAGCTTCACGTAATTGCGAACGTAATTCAGTTACTTCAGCAACAGTTAGACCACGATAGTCAACGATAACTGTAGATACTGAGTTTTTAAGTTGTTCTGCAATGATATCAACTTGTTGTTGTTTTGCATCGATGATAGCAGACATTTAGACACCTCCATAGATTTAGTTTGGTGCTTTTTATCTTGAGTCACTGTCCTTACAAACATTACTCAATAAAAAAAGCACTTTCTACCCGTGGCAAAAAGTGCTTGAAAGATCTAAATTCTTCACGTTCAAGTCAATTTTAGCCTCGGCAGGATATAATTTTAAGTTATCACTAACTCCTACTGTCTTAGGTAAAATAATACATTAACCAATATAACTGGTTTCATGTGTTATGTCAATATTTATTTGAGGCTGAAAGCAATACTTTCAACCTCAAAATATTTTATGTTAATAATTATAGTTTAAAGCCTGATGTGTCAACTTTAACTCCAGGACCCATTGTTGTAGTTACAGCAACAGATTTGAAGTAAGTACCTTTAGCTGATGCAGGTTTTAATTTAGTTAAAACGTCTTGTAAAGTTCTGAAGTTTTCAACTAATTTTTCAGTATCAAATGATGTTTTACCAATTGATGCATGAACGATACCTGATTTTTCAGCACGGTATTCAACTTTACCAGCTTTGATTTCTTCAACTGCTTTAGTAACATCCATAGTTACTGTTCCAGTTTTAGGGTTTGGCATTAAACCTTTAGGTCCTAATACGCGACCAAGTTTACCAACTTCGCCCATCATGTCTGGTGTAGCTACTACTACGTCGAAGTCGAACCAACCTTGTTGGATTTTTTCTACGTATTCACCTTCACCAACGAAATCAGCACCTGTCGCTTCTGCTTCAGCTGCTTTTTCGCCTTTTGCGAATACTAATACACTTTGTGATTTACCAGTACCGTTTGGAAGCACTACTGCTCCACGGATTTGTTGATCATTTTTACGTGTATCAATACCTAAACGGAATGCTACTTCAACTGATGCGTCAAAGTTAGCAATGTTTGTTTCTTTAGCTAATGCAATCGCTTCTTCAACACTGTAGTGTTTTTCACGATCGATTTTGCTAGCTACTTCTTGATATCTTTTGCTTTTTTTAGCCATTTCATGTTCCTCCTTCAGTGGTTTTAGCGGAATTCCCTCCCACATTTACTTGTTTTCACAAGTTAAGAGCAGATAACAGAGAGGTTTAATTGTATTTTATCGTTGGAATGAACTTCCTTAATAAATGACATTTATTCCTCATATTACGACAATATTGAATGCTGTCATCATGTTTGTCTTTTCTGTCATCTGCTTCTATCGTCAATCTATGTTTTCATTACTCATTTTAATTATTGAACTGTAATACCCATACTACGAGCAGTACCTTCGATAATACGCATAGCTGCTTCTTCGTCTGCGGCGTTTAAATCTTGCATTTTTTGGTTTGCAATTTCACGTACTTGATCTTTAGTTACTGTTGCTACTTTGTTTTTATTAGGTTCGCCTGAACCTTTTTCAACGCCAGCAGCTTTTTTAAGTAGTACTGGAGCCGGTGGTGTTTTTGTAATAAATGTAAATGAACGATCTTCATAAACACTAATTTCTACCGGTATGATTAAACCTACGTCTTCTTGTGTACGTGCGTTGAATTCCTTACAGAATCCCATAATATTCACACCTGCTTGACCTAATGCCGGACCAACTGGTGGTGCTGGATTTGCTTTACCTGCAGGAATTTGTAATTTAACTACTTTTTCTACTTTTTTAGCCACGATGTGCACCTCCTTGATATCGTGATGTGGTCACAGGACTCAGTTTTGTCCTCCCACTCTTCTACATTTCGTGACGAAATGAACGCTCTATGAGCGCGACCACAGTATTATACCATTAACCCGTTTGATTACGCAATGGTAAAGTGTAACTTTTTTAAACAACATCTTATCACTTTAGTGATTAGATGTTGTTATGCATGAGCTTCAGCTCAGGTAATCCTTTTACTAAACCTTATCAATTTCATTGATTAGGTCTTCTTATGCATGTAAAGTGGCTCTTCTCGCTTTAGCGGGATTAGTGCCACTTATGCAAGTGCCTTAGCACTTGTAATCATTTATAGTTTTTCAACTTGATCAAATTCTACTTCTACTGGTGTTTCTCTACCAAACATGTCTACAAGAACAGTAAGTTTGAATTTATCAGCCTCAATTTCTTGAACTTCGCCAACTTGATTAGCAAATGGACCTGATTTAACTCTCACTTGTTCACCTAAATCCAATTGAACATCAATTGTTTTCTCTTTCATGCCCATTTGTTTAAGGATGAAACGTGCTTCATCTGGAAGTAATGGGTTAGGTTTAGATCCAGAACCAGCTGAACCAACAAATCCTGTTACACCAGGTGTATTTCTCACGATATACCATGATTCATCAGTCATCACTAATTCAACTAATACATAACCAGGGAATGTTTTTTTAGTTAATGTTTTGGCTTTACCATCTTTAACTTGTGTTTCTTCCTCTTCCGGTATAACAACTCTGAATATTTTTTCTGTCATATTCATAGATTCAACACGTTTTTCTAAATTCTTTTTAACTTTATTCTCATAACCAGAATAAGTATGCACAGCATACCAACGCTTTGCGTCAACTTCTTCAGACATGTCGTCACTCCTATCTATTTAATTAACTCTATAATTCTACCAATTCCTAAGTCTAAGGCATAGAAGAACACTAAGAAAAATACTACTGTACCTACAACAATGACTGTGTACTTAAATAATTCTTCTTTCGTCGGCCAACTTGTCTTTTCCATTTCTGATTTTACGCCTTGGAAGAAATTTTCTTTTTTAGCCATTAACAAGACCTCCGTATTATTTCGTTATTCCTTATTTGCTTATTCCATACAACAAATCAAGCAAATACAATACTCTCAACTTAGTTGGAAAGATATATTCACTCAACTGATTACTTAATATGTCATCTTATTATTTTGATTCCTTGTGCATCGTATGTGCATTACATCTCGGACAATGTTTTTTTAATGTCATTCTAGATGTAAGGTTACTTTGTTTCGGAACATTATAATTTCTACTGCCGCAGACTTCACAATTCAGTGGTACTTTTTTCATTAGACTTCACCTTACTCATTATAATACCAATCTACTATACAGAACTACTGAGTCAATTGTCAATTATCAACAATCCACTCAATCATGCTATTTTCGTGATACTGGCACGAGATATAGCTTGGTTTCAATACATATTTTCAATTTTCCAAACAACGTCTTATCTTTATTTTACAACGATGTATGGCATTGTAAACTACTTTGATGTTTAAATTTAAAATTTGTGCAATTTCCTGTGGTTTATAGTCTATTAAAATATAACTTATAATGCGTTGTTCTAAATCGGTCAGCCTTTTCAAGCACTGTTTTAATTGCGAAGATATTTCCCGTGCAATGATGTATCTGTCTATAGGTTGTTCAGATTTCGAATTATTATAAGCAACTATAAATTCATTCACAAGCATTTTCTGACGGCGTTGTGTATACATTTTTTTGCGTATATAATCATTTCTAACATTTTTTATAACGCAATTGACATAATGTTCTAAAGGCGTAGCTTCTGTAAAATCAAAACGGCTTAACACACCATACAATTTCAAAAGTACTTCTTGGCACAAATCTTCTTTGTCACTCGGATGAACTGAAAAATGATTTAATCTTTTATTAATCAATGGTGTGATTTCATCAATAATTTGCTCTACATCAGTTTCACTTTGTAATCGTCGCTTCGAATAGGTTGTACATTCATTGCTGTAAATTCTATCAAACATGTCCATTATCCTTTCCTTAAAGTAAGGATAGGATACAGAGTTTGCTATAAAAAAATCAAGAGTACGAAATAGTTATTTGTGATTATCTCCACGTCTTAATTTTTCAAATTCTTTAAGAATTTCATGAGAGAGCTCGATTCGTGTTCGTGGCTTTTGTTCGTTGAAGCCATCGAGCTTTTTAGATACAGAAACTTCATTCTCTCTTAAGTCTCTCCACATCTCTCTTGAAGAAATACGATAAGCTCCGGCACCGAATATTGCATGTTGTTCACTCATATCACTCGTAACAACCGTAATATGTCTTGTGTGTTTCTCATATAAATCATAGACGTAACGTTCTATATAACTGTCTGCCGTTTCTTTTTCTTTTGTGAATATCGTTTTAACCCCGTGGTACATATATTCTGAAGGTGGGCCGGATTGTTCATAAGCATCAAAAACGCAGACGACTTCATCAGCTATTACAGCATTGTAATTCGCTATAGCTGTAAGTAATTGATCGCGTGCTTCCTCGAGATTGTCCTTTGCTATACGACTTAAGTCCTGCGATTGTCCTATCATATTATAACCATCAATGATTAAATAACGATCCTTCATCTCTTATCTCCAATCTGATGACGTTTGCGGTAAACCTCATACATCATCAGACTTGCCGCTACAGACGCATTCAAACTATTAACATGACCGACCATAGGAATATTGATATAGAAGTCACATTTATCTTTTACTAAACGGCTCATACCTTGTCCTTCGCTTCCAATCACAATCGCTAAAGGCATAGCCGCATCCATTTCCCTATAATCCGTTGAATTCTCCGCTTCAGTACCAACAACCCAATAACCATTGTCTTTTAAAGCATCAATCGTATTCGCTAAGTTCGTCACACGAATCACAGGTATGTGCTCTATTGCACCTGTAGAGGCTTTAGCTACCGTTTGTGTTAATGCAACTGAACGTCTCTTAGGAATGATAACTGCATCCACACCTGAGGCATCAGCTGTTCTTAAAATCGATCCTAAATTATGTGGGTCTTCTAAACCATCTAGTATAAGTACTGTAGATAATTTGTCTTGTGCTTTTTGCTTAACCAAAAATTCGTCGAAATCAGCATATTCATATGGTGCAATATATGCTCGCAATCCCTTGATGAGGTGACTCTGACAATCCGTCTATTTTAGATTTCGGCACTGTTTGTACAATGATTTTTTGACTATTTGCCTTTTTTAAAATTTCATTTATTTGACCTTTTTTGATAGTATCTTGAATTAAAATCTTATTAATTGTATGTCCTGAGACAATCGCTTCTTTTACTGCATGGCGACCGACTATAACTATCTCTTCCACAGTACCACTACCTTTCATCTACATTTTTCACGATACATTCTAACAATGATGTTAAACGTTCATGTTCTTTTTCCAGGTATAAAAAGCCAATGATGGCTTCTAGCCCTGAACTTTTACGATACGTTTGTATATCTGTATTCTTCGCTTTAGTATAACTTTTAGCATTTCTACCACGACGAACAATATCTTGTTCACTTTCAGTAAACCAATTGTTTTCCATTAAAAACTCAAGTGTTTCTGCCTGACTCTTAGCAGATACATAGCGTTTTGCTTCTTGGTGTAACCGGTTAGGTTTAGCTTTCAATTTCAACACGATATATGCTCTTACGTGTTGATCTAAAACAGCATCGCCCATATATGCCAATGTCAAAGGATTCAATAATTTATTATCCATATTAGCCACGTTTAAATCTCACACCCTGCGCAGTATCTTCTAAAATAATATTTTGTGCTTTTAAGTCATCACGAATTTCGTCTGCACGCGCAAAGTCTTTATTTTGTCTCGCCTTGTTTCTTTCTTCTATTAACGCTTCGACTTGTTCATCTAAAAGCATGTCGCTCTCTTTACTTTTAAGTGGCACACCTAGCACGTCGCTGAAAACTTTATACACTTCTTTAAAACGTTCAATTACTGTTGTAGAAGTTGTATTTTCTAAGATGTATTTATTTGCTAGTTTTGCTAAATCATACCAAGCAGTAATTGCATTAGCTGTATTAAAATCATCATTCATAACTGTTTCAAATTGTTTTAAAATATCATCAATTGCTTCTATATATGCAGATTGATCGTCAATATTAGTCGCAATCGCTTCACGTTCTTCAATCGCTTGGTAGCTGTTACGCACACGCTCTAACCCACTCTTAGTCGCTTCAACAAGTTCAACATTATAATTAATCGGGCTTCTATAATGTACACTAATCATGAAGAAACGTAATACATCAGGGTCAATTTGTTTTATAATATCGTGAACAAGCACGAAATTGCCTAAGGATTTACTCATTTTTTCATTATCAATATTGATAAATCCATTATGCATCCAATAGTTAGCGAAAGGCGCATGGTTATGTGCTTCTGATTGTGCAATTTCATTCTCATGGTGAGGAAATTGTAAATCTGTGCCACCCGCGTGAATATCAATTGTTGCCCCTAGTTCATGATATGCCATTACAGAACATTCAATATGCCAACCTGGTCTGCCTTTACCAAATGGACTATCCCAGCTTATTTCTTCTGGTTTCGCTTGTTTCCATAATGTGAAATCCAGTGCATCTTCTTTTTGTTCACCTTGTTCTATGCGAGCGCCTACTTTCAAATCATTCAATGATTGATGACTTAATTTACCGTAGTCTTCAAATTTACGTGTTCTAAAGTATACATCGCCGCCACTTTCATAAGCATTGCCTTGATCTACAAGTTCTTTAATAAACTTAATAATATCGTCCATATGGTTCATAACACGTGGATTAGATGTTGCTTTTTTAACGTTTAGCGCACCTACATCTTCGTAAAAGGCATCGATATAACGATCCGCTATCGTTTCTACAGATTCACCTAATTCTTTAGAACGCTTAATTAATTTATCGTCAACGTCAGTAAAGTTCGACACATATACGACTTCGTATCCTTGATATTCGAAATATCTTCTTACCACATCGTAATTAATTGCGGGTCTTGCATTACCAATATGAATATAATTATATACTGTTGGTCCACAAACGTACATTTTAACCTTACCTGGTTCAATAGGCTCAAACGTCTCTTTCTGACGTGTTAACGTATTATATAATGTAATCATCTTGTATCTCTCCATTTCTTGTTTTCTCAAGTTGTTTCTCTAATTCTTTTAATTGTTCATAAACAGGATCTGGTAAGTTACGGTGGTCGAACGTTTTACCAGTACGTCTGCCATCTTGCTTAACAATATGACCTGGTATACCTACGACTGTTGAATAACTTGGTACAGAATTTAATACAACTGAGTTTGCTCCTATGTTCACATTTGAATCAATTTTAATATCGCCTAGTACTTTAGCACCTGCGGCTATTAATACATTATCCCCTATATCAGGGTGACGTTTACCTCGTTCTTTACCAGTACCGCCCAATGTAACGCCTTGATAAATCGTGACATTATTTCCTATATTACATGTTTCACCAATAACGACACCCATACCGTGGTCAATAAATAAACGTTTACCTATTTTGGCCCCTGGGTGTATTTCAATACCTGTGAAAAAACGCGCAACTTGCGAAATCAATCTTGCTAATATATATTTCTTCTTTTTATATAGCTCATGCGCGATCAAATGACTCCATACTGCATGTATGCCGGCATAAGAAGTGACAACTTCCAATGTAGTACGCGCGGCTGGGTCTTGTTCAAACACCATGTTCACATCATCTTTTATTCTTTTCAATATCTTAAACAAGGTTGCTACCTCCTTATTAAAAAAGCACCTCTAACAGACTTGTTAGAGGTGCTTTGCACGGTTCCACTCTTATTTTTAAATATAAGTTGATTATCTTAACCATAAGTAGGGTTAAAAATCTAAAAGCAACTTATCTTCACTCATTAAAGTTTATTTAGTTCATTAACACAAAGGTGCATTCAGCAATTTCAGTGATGTGCTCACAGCAACCGCACACTCTCTTTACACATTTCATCGCTTACTAATCCTCTGGCTATTTCAATTTTAATAATAGGTGGTTCGATGTAATTTTTCAAGTATTTCCACCTTGAGACAATATCATCGTACGCAACCTTATTTATTTAACGTATTTTTTAAACGTAATAACACTTTTTCTTTACCTAATACTTCAATTGTATTTGGTAATTCTGGTCCATGCATTTGTCCTGTTACAGCAACACGAATTGGCATGAATAGTTGTTTACCTTTAATACCAGTTTCTTTTTGAACTTCTTTGATTGTTTTTTTAATTTCTGCCGCTTCAAATGGTTCAAGTGCTTCTAATTTTCCATATAAGTGGTTCATTAGTTCTGGTACTTGTTCACCTTCGATGATTTCTTGTTCATCATCACCTAAAATTTGTTCGTCACGGAAGAATAGCTCAGATAAAGGAACGATTTCTCCGGCATAACTCATTTCTTTTTGATAAAGTGCAACAAGTTTACGACCCCATTCCAAATCTGCTTCGTTTGGATTTTCAGGAAGTAATTCTGCTTTGATAAGATGCGGTAAAGCTAATTCGAATACTGTTTCAGTATCTTTTTGTTTCATGTATTGGTTATTCACCCATGCTAATTTTTGCTTGTCGAAAAATGCAGGTGATTTAGATAAACGTTTTTCATCGAAGATTTTAATAAATTCTTCTTTAGAATAAACTTCTTCTTCACCTTCTGGCGACCAACCTAACAATGTAATAAAGTTAAATAATGCTTCTGGTAAATAACCTAAATCACGATATTGTTCGATGAATTGTAGGATTTGTCCGTCGCGTTTACTTAATTTTTTACGTTCTTCGTTAACAATAAGTGACATATGCGCGAATCTAGGCGCTTCCCAACCAAACGTTTCATAAATCATTAATTGTTTTGGTGTATTAGAAATATGATCATCGCCGCGAATAACATCTGAGATTTCCATATAGTGATCATCAATAGCTACTGCAAAATTGTAAGTAGGTACACCATCTTTTTTTACAATAACCCAGTCACCCATATTATCTGAATCAAATGAAATTTCACCTTTAACCATATCTTCAAAAGTGAACGTCGTGTCTTGAGGTACACGGAAACGAATAGCAGGTTGACGACCTTCTGCTTCGAATTGTTGACGTTCTTCTTCAGTTAAGTGTGCATGTTTTCCACCATAACGTGGCATTTCTCCACGTTTGATTTGTTGTTCACGTTCAGCTTCAAGTTCCTCTTCAGTCATATAACATTTATACGCTTTGTCTTCATCTAATAATTGCTGAATAAGCGGATTATAGATTTCTCCACGTTCTGATTGGCGATAAGGACCATAACCTTTATCTTTATCGACAGATTCATCCCAATCGATACCTAACCATTTTAAATTATCAAATTGTGAAGATTCGCCATCAGTTAGATTACGTTTACTGTCCGTATCTTCTATACGAATTACAAAATCTCCATCATAATGTTTAGCAAATAAATAGTTGAATAATGCAGTTCTTGCATTACCGATATGCAAATAACCTGTTGGACTTGGAGCATATCTAACTCTTACACGATCACTCATTATGTTCACTCCCGTTTTTAATATTAATTAGTAATGTTTTTGGCGTTTTATGTTTTATCACTTGTTACACTCACACATACACACATCAAAAAAACTGAACGTGTATCGACTTAACTTTATGTCGTTAACAATAATAATGACGCTCAGCCATTAATAAGTTTGTTATTCTACGCTTATTAATAATACCATAGCTTATAATTTTTAAAAGTATCACTATCCAAAAAACTGTGTACTTTCACACACTTGTAATTCCTTTATAGTAATACAATTTCGCTATCTATTGTAGCACTTTAAAGCTTAATATGAAATCACAGTGCTTAAATTCAAAGCGATGAGTACACAAATTTTATAAAAATAATATTCAAATATCAAAAAAGTTTCATGTGAAACTGTAACAATTTTAGCTACATTTCCATATAAAACCTTTAGCAATTTATTTAATTAATCTTTTTGGCAAAAATAATTCTTCCTGATGATGTTTGTAATAAACTGATTACTTCTAAATCAATATATTCACCGATGTGTTTTTTGGCATTATCTACAACGACCATTGTGCCATCATCTAAGTATCCGACTGCTTGACCTGATTCTTTACCCATTTTAGTAAGTAATAAGTTAAAACGGTCACCTTGATGTACTGAAGGTTTAATCGCTTCGGATAAATCATTAACATTTAGCGCTTGAATACCCTGTACATGGCATACTTTATTGAGGTTGAAATCTGTAGTAATAATATGTGCTCTATAGTGTTGTGCTAACTTAATTAACATTGCGTCAATATCACTATGAGACTTCGTCGGATGTATAATACGCGTTGGATGATCAGTATCATATAGTGAATTCAAAATATCTAATCCTCGTTGGCCCTTTTCACGTTTCACACTGTCGTTTGCATCGAGCAACAACTTGTAACTCATTGATGACACCTTGAGGTATGAGTATTTCGCCATCTATAAAACCACACTCTATAATATCTAAAATGCGACCATCTATGATTGCGCTTGTATCAATAATTTTTGGTACTGCGTTACGTGCGTTGATAGACATCGAGCGTGCCATATTTTCCGGGAAGAACAATAACATTTCATCACGTTTGCGTAAGCCAAATTGAAAACCGAAATAACCTAAAATAATTGTAACAATGATTGGCACAAAATGGTTCAACACATTATTACCTATTATTTGAAAAATAAATGATATCATAACAGAAATAACTAAACCGATCATCAGTCCAATTGTAGCAAACAAAATTTCTACAGCACTTTGACGCATTATTGTTTGTTCTAATTCTTTCAACGTTAATGTTGCTTTTTTAATAAACCAACCAAATATTAAGAAGAAAATAACAATACCAAGAAGTCCATTAAAATAATTATTCGTTAATAACATATACTTACTTAATCCAGTATCCACAGCAATTTCTGGAATAAGATATACGCCTAAACTAGCGCCTAAAATAATATAACACAAAATAACAATGATTCTTATTACGTTCAAGTTCTAACACCCCTTTCTCTAGAAAGTTATACAGATTAAATATTTTTTATCTGTATATTTTTGGAATTTAATTTAATGTTTTGTCAAAGCATATTTTAAGGCTTCATGAACACTTTTCACACCAATGACTTTAATATCACTAGGGAATTGCCATCCACCAATATTGGATTCTGGGATGATAATACGTTTAAATCCGAGTTTCTCTGCTTCCCGCACACGTTGTTCTATACGAGATACACGTCTCACTTCTCCAGTCAGGCCAACTTCTCCAATAAAGCAATCTAAACCATCTACCGTTAGATCTTTAAAGCTTGAAGCAGTTGCCACAATGATACCTAAATCAACAGCAGGTTCCGTTAATCTTACACCACCTGCAACTTTAATATACGCATCTTGTTGTTGAAGTAAATAATTTTCTTTTTTCTCCAATACTGCCATCAACAAACTCAAACGGTTGTGATCAATACCCGTTGCCATCCGTCTAGGATTATTAAAAGTAGTTGGCGTAACAAGGGCTTGAACCTCTATAAGTAATGGTCTCGTGCCTTCCATTGTAGAGACGATAGTCGAGCCAGGCACATTTGTCGAACGTTCCTCTAAAAACATCTCGGATGGGTTTTTAACACCTTTCAATCCGCTTTGTTTCATTTCAAAAATACCCATTTCATTTGTAGAACCAAAACGGTTTTTCACCGCTCTCAAAATACGATATGCATGGTGTTCGTCACCTTCGAAATAAAGTACTGTATCTACCATATGTTCTAGTAAACGTGGGCCTGCGATTTGTCCTTCTTTCGTTACATGTCCCACGATAAATGTTGCAATATTCATTTGTTTAGCGATGTTCATTAAACTTTGTGTACTTTCTCGTACTTGAGACACTGAGCCTGGTGCTGAACTAATTTCCGGATGAAATATCGTTTGGATTGAGTCAACTACAAGTAAATCAGGTTTTAATTGTTTTACTGTCTCGTGGATAACTTCTAAATCAGTTTCTGCAAATACATTGAGTTCGCTTGAATCTTCATCTAATCTTTCAGCTCTTAGCTTAGTTTGATTTAATGATTCTTCCCCTGTTATGTATAAGACATTATGTGATTGTGATAGTGCCGCACATATTTGTAATAGTAATGTTGATTTTCCTATACCAGGATCTCCACCAATCAATACGAGAGAACCATTGACGATACCTCCACCGAGCACACGATTAAATTCCTCTGACTTGGTTGTAACACGTGGTGTCGTCTCTTGTTTAATTTCGTTTAACTTCTGTACTTTTGAAACATTGTCGCGGTCACGACTGCGCACGCCATGTTTTGGACTTGCCGCCTTTTGCTCAACAATTTCTTCCATTTGGTTCCGACCACCACAATTCGGGCATTTACCCATCCATTTTGCGGACTGATAGCCACATGCCATACATTCAAAAACAACTTTCTTCTTGGCCACGATTGCACCTCCATCTTTCATTGAACAAATCTATTTTATACCTCAACCTGTTTAAAAACAAATTTTAATCTTATTTAACTTACTACAACCTTTACGGTTGGTTTTTTTACACTTGTGTATAATCATACTTTGATCTAGTTGCGTTTATATAAAAGTTGTTTTTATAAAATACCATGCATAGATATATACTGCCAATAATATTATAAATTTATCGAATGAAAATGATATTCTAGTTTTTTTAAGAATGCTTTAAATTTTCTATTATTAAACAAAAAGCGCCTCTCAAAGGCGAACGAGCACATTTGAGAGGCACTATAATCTATAAAAACTCACTTGTAGTGATTAACTTATGATTCTGTTGTTTCTTTATCTTTCTTTTTTTCTTTTCTATCTTGAATATTATATTTATATTCTTTACCGTCATGATCAATTTCGACTTTTTTACCTTCAATTTGGTTACCATCTAAAATTAATTCACTTAAATTATCTTCTACTGTTTTTTGAATTGCACGAATTAATGGTCTAGCACCATACTCTGGATCGTAGCCTTCTTCAGCAATTTTTTCTTTTGCCGCATCTGTAACTTCGATATTGATATCTTGTTCAGATAAACGATTTGTTAGTTTGTTAATCATCATTGTTACAATTTCTTTCAATTCTTCTTTAGAAAGTTTGTGGAATACAATAATGTCATCAACACGGTTTAAGAATTCTGGACGGAAAGCATTTTTCAATTCTTTCATCATTGTATTACGAATTGTTTCGTAATCTTGGCCTTCTGATGCGCCACCGAAACCTGCAAAGCGTTGATCTTGTAATTCTTGCGCACCAACGTTTGATGTCATAATAATTACTGTATTACGGAAATCTACACGACGTCCTTTTGTATCAGTAAGATGTCCATCATCAAGCACTTGTAATAAGATGTTAAATACATCTGGGTGTGCTTTTTCAATTTCATCAAATAAGATAACAGAATAAGGTTTACGTCTTACTTTTTCAGTCAATTGCCCACCATCATCATGACCTACATAACCTGGAGGCGCACCAACTAGACGACTGACTGCATGTTTTTCCATAAATTCACTCATATCCACACGAATCATTGCGTCATCTTCACCAAACATAGACTCTGCTAAAGCACGAGCTAATTCAGTTTTACCTACACCTGTAGGACCTAAGAAGATAAAGCTACCGATAGGACGTTTAGGATCTTTCAATCCAGCTCTCGCACGTCTAACCGCTTTACTGATAGACGTTACAGCAGCTTTTTGTCCAATCACTCTGTTATGAAGTGTATCTTCTAAGTTTAATAAACGGTCTGATTCTGTTTCATTAATTTTCGTTAATGGAATTCCAGTCCAACCGACGATAACTTCTCCGATATCTTCTTCTGATAAAGCAGTATTGTCGCCATTTTGCGCGTTCTTCCAATTATTATTAGCTTCTTCGTATTGTTTTTCTAATTTCGTTTGTTTATCACGAAGATTTGCTGCATTTTCGAATTCTTGTGAATGTACCGCAACATCTTTTTCATTTTTAACTTGCTCAATTTCTTGTTCTAATTCTTTCAAGTTCGGTGGTGTTGTATGACTTCTAAGTCTAACTTTAGAACTTGCTTCATCGATTAAGTCGATTGCTTTATCAGGTAAGAAACGATCTGAAATATAACGGTGACTTAAAGTAGCAGCTGAGATTACCGCTTCATCTGAAATATTAATACGGTGATGCGCTTCATAACGATCACGTAATCCTTTTAAGATTTCAATCGTATCTTCAACTGTTGGTTCGTCAACTTGAACTGGTTGGAAACGACGTTCAAGTGTCTGCATCTTTTTCAATGTTTTTACGATATTCATCTAATGTCGTTGCACCGATACATTGTAGTTCTCCTCGTGCAAGTGCAGGTTTCAAGATGTTTGATGCGTCAATAGCACCTTCAGCACCGCCTGCGCCTACTAATGTGTGTAATTCATCGATGAATAGTATAACGTCACCTGCTTGATGAATTTCTTCCATTACTTTTTTCAAGCGCTCTTCAAATTCGCCTCGATATTTCGTACCAGCTACAACTGTTCCCATATCAAGTGACATTACGCGTTTATTTTTAAGCGTTTCAGGTACTTCATTTTTAATAATCGCTTGAGCTAAGCCTTCTGCAATTGCAGTTTTACCAACACCTGGCTCACCAATGAGTACTGGGTTATTTTTAGTACGACGACTTAAAACTTCAATGACTCTTGTAATTTCTTTGTCTCTACCAATAACTGGATCTAGTGTGCCATCTTTTGCAATAACTGTTAAGTCACGTGCAAGGCTATCTAAAGTTGGTGTGTTATTAGATTTATTAGCTTGTGCATTTTTATTACTTAACTCTGGACTACCTAATGCTTTAACAACCTGTGCACGTGCTTTAGTTATATTTAAGTCTAAGTTTGCAAACACACGTGTCGCTACACCTTCATTTTCTCTAATTAAACCAAGTAAAATGTGTTCTGTTCCCACAAAATTATGGTGTAATTTTCTCGCTTCATCCATTGATAATTCAATGACTTTTTTCGCACGAGGTGTATAGTGTAAAGCGCCCATCTGTTCTTGACCATGGCCGATTAATTTTTCTACTTCTTCTACTACTTTTTCTTCAGTAATTTCAAATGATTCTAATACTTTAGCCGCAATACCTTCAGGTTCTTTCATCAAACCTAAAAGTAAATGTTCTGTTCCAATATTTGAATGATTTAAGCGAATTGCTTCTTCTTGAGCATGTGCTAATACACGCTGTGCACGTTCTGTCAGTCTACCAAATAGCATAGCATGACCTCCTAATTTATATGTTCTCTTAATATATCTGCTCTTTTTTCATTTACTACTCTGTCATCTTCATCATCTAATAAGAATGGCGATTGTATTGCTACCATTAACTCATTAAATTTGAAGTTTTCTAGTTCAATATAGCCTAAATCAATACCGAGTTTCACTTCACTTAATCTCAGTGATGCTTCCTCCATAGATATCAGTCTACTATATTTTAATATTCCTAACGAACGATATACTCGGTCCAATGTTTCAATGTGATTGTGACGGTTCATACGTTCGCGAATTTGCATTTCTTCATTAATAATTTGTTGTACAACTTCAGTTAAACTTTCAATGATTTCTTCTTCCGTTTTTCCCAAAGTCAGTTGATTTGAAATTTGATAAATATGACCATAAACTTGCGAACTTTCACCAAATATTCCTCTTATCGTAAAACCAAATCTGTTAATCGTTTGAGCGATGCGATTCATACGCTTCATAATTGTTAAACCTGGTAAATGTAGCATCACGCTCGCACGCATGCCAGTACCAATATTTGTCGGACAAGTTGTTAAATAACCTAAGGTTTCATCAAAACTTACATCCAACTCACTATCAAGTGTATCATCTATAGTAGAAGCATTCTCGTACAATGTTTGCAGTGATAAATCATTTCCCATAGCTTGAATTCGAATATGATCCTCTTCATTCACCATGATACTCAATGATTCATCCTCATTTAATAACACTGCTGAGGCAGGTTGTCTGATTAATTCAGGACTTATGAGATGTTTCGCAACGAGTTTATATTTGCTTTGCTGATCCATAGTATCTAAGCGCCGCATAAACAAGTTGGGAAGCGCATCCTGTACCTCATTAATCACTCTGTAACCATCCTGCTCTGACGGAAACATTAATGGATGGACATGATTTTCTAAGTTTCTAGCCAATCGGATTCTTGAAGACATCACGACAGGACTTTCTTCTTTATCGCGCATCCACTCACTCATGTATGCACTAATATCATTATCACTCATCATGTTTCACCTCGCCATCGTCATTCAGTGCTTTAATTTCGTCACGAACAATTGCGGCTTCTTCAAAATTCTGATCTTCAATAAGCTGATTTAAATATGAATTTTTTTCTTCAATTTGTTTTTTAAGCGCTAATTTTCTATGCGAAGATCGAGGTGTTTTTCCTGTGTGTTCAATTTGACCACCTTGCACACGACGCACAATGTCGACAATGTCATCTTTAAAAGTTGCATAGCAGTTTGCACAACCAAATTTACCAACATGTGCAATATCTTTTAACGTCATATGACAAGTAGGACATCTTTTTTCTTCTTTAAAAGCAATTTCATCAAAATCAATACCATGTTTAGCTGCTAAGTGCTGTAAAATTTGTTTTACAACAAATGCACCTTCAATATCATCTTGGGATTGTAACTGTTGGTTTTGTGTCCAAGGATTGCCACCCTGAGCACATGTCGAACAAACCCATTTTTCATTTACACCATCTTGTCCTTTTACTGCTAATTTAACTTCTGCTTCGTTTAAATGACAATTTTCGCATAGCACGACTAAACACCTCGCTTTAGTAATAATTTATTACAGGTAATAAACGTTTGATAATATTAGCCCGTATAATATCTCTCGATAATACATCCATTTTCAGTGTTTCTCTATCAATGACAGCATAAATCATTTTTGCTTCACGTTCATTGATATATTTTTTATCTAATAAACCATCTATGATGTAATACGCTTGTTGCTGAGAAATAGATGGTCCTATTAATTGAAGTAAGTGATTAATGTAACCTGTTTCGTCTTTATTTTCAATTTTGGTGATTCGGATGTACCCACCACCACCTCTTTTACTTTCAATCTCATAACCATGTTCATTTGTAAAACGTGTTTTAATTACATAATTCAGTTGAGAAGGCACGCAGTCAAAGCGCTGTGCAATATTTGCACGTTGAAGTTCTACAACGTCTTTATTGGTGTCTTCAAATAATTTCTTAATGTACTGTTCTATGATGTCAGACATATTGTGCATGATTATCACCTCTTTTGACCTTCTTTGACTATATTATATGACCAACTTTGACCTTTTTCAACCAATATGATTAAAAAATATTAGTTTATGGATGTAAGTGCTACCAGTTTTATTGTATTATAGATATTAAGAAAAAAATAAAAGGGATGAAAAATATGCATATTATTATCGGTTTAATTGGGATTGTAGTATTTATTGGGTTAGCCTTTCTTTTCAGTTCCGACAGAAAAAATATTCGTTGGCAATATGTTGGCTTACTACTTGTAATACAACTTGTCATGGCATTTATTTTGTTAAAAACAAAATTTGGGATTACAGTCATTGGTGGCATTTCAGTAGGCTTTAATTACTTATTAGCACAAGCAACAGAAGGTGTGAACTTTGTATTTGGTGGCATTCAATACATAGATCCAGAAAATCCGCCTTTCTTCTTTAACGTATTATTACCAATTGTTTTCATATCAGCATTAATTGGTATCTTACAATATACACGTATTTTACCTGTAATTATTAATGTCTTAGGTTTAGTAATATCTAAAATTAATGGTATGGGTCGTTTAGAATCATATAACGCTGTTGCAGCAGCTATTTTGGGACAATCAGAAGTTTTTATTTCATTAAAAAAAGAACTTGCTCACATTCCAAAACAACGTCTTTATACATTAACTGCTTCAGCAATGTCTACCGTTTCCGCATCAATTATTGGAGCTTACTTCACATTAATTGAACCACGCTTTGTTGTTACGGCAGTTGTCTTAAATCTCTTTGGCGGTTTCATTATTGCTTCTATCATCAACCCTTACAAAGTTGAACCAAAAGAAGATAAATTAATAGTTGAAGAAAGTGAAACAGGCAAACAATCCTTCTTCGAAATGTTAGGGGAATACATTTTAGATGGGTTTAAAGTAGCAATCATTGTTGGGGCAATGTTAATTGGTTATATCGCTATTATCGCTTTACTAAATGGCGTAGTTAGTGCGATTTTCACTGGTATTTCAGGTGGTAGCATTACTTGGGACTTCCAAACACTAATCGGTTTCGTATTTGCACCATTCGCATTCTTAGTGGGTGTGCCATGGCATGAAGCTGTACAAGCTGGTTCTATTATGGCAACGAAATTATTATCAAATGAATTTGTTGCAATGGAAAGTCTAAGTAAAGTTAAAGATATGAGTGAACATGCGAAAGGCGTTATCTCAGTATTCGTAGTATCATTCGCAAACTTTAGCTCTATCGGTATTATCTCTGGCGCGATTAAATCGCTTAACAACGAAAAAGGCGATGTAGTAGCACGATTTGGTCTAAAATTATTATTCGGTGCTACATTAGTTTCATTTATTTCTGCAGCCATTGCAGGATTCTTTATTTAAAAATTAATATTTAAAAGAGCGACAAGGTATCAATACCTTATCGCTCTTTTTTTATACTTTTTCAGTTACGGTCGGTTTAACTATTGATTCAATGAAATATTGTGTGACTCTGTAGTCATCTGTTAATTCAGGATGAAATGAAACGCCTAAATAACATCCTTGTTGAACAGCTACAATTTTATCACCAACTGTGCTAAGCACACTCGCTTCTCCATGCACACTTTCTATATGAGGTGCTCTAATAAATACGCCTTCAATATCTTTGGCAATTCCTTTCACATCTAACTCACTTTCAAAGCTATCAACTTGTCGGCCAAAAGAATTTCTTTGAACAGTGATATTCAGTTTATCTAAATAACCTGCTTCCCCAACAATGTTCGTTGCTAAGATAATTAAGCCGAGCACAAGTACCAAACATAGGTAATGTGGATTGTTGCAAAGCATCTTTGAATCCATAAAGATTCATTAAGCGACGTAGCGTAGTAGATTCTCCGCCTGGTATAATCAATCCATCGATGTCATCCAACTGTTCGACACGCTTAACTGCTACGCCTTCGTGACCACTTAGTGCAATATGACGTATATGTTCTCTCACTGCGCCTTGTAAGGCTAAAACACCAATTTTCATATTACCATCCACGCTCTTGCATACGATCTTCTAATGACAACTCATTGATATCTAAACCTTTCATTGCTGTGCCTAATTCTTTAGCTAAACGTCCAATTAGTTCATAGTCTTGGTAATGTGTAGTTGCTTGTACAATTGCTTTAGCAAATTTTTCTGGATCTTCTGATTTAAAAATACCCGATCCAACAAACACGCCGTCTGCACCTAATTCCATCATTAAAGCAGCATCTTGAGGCGTTGCTACCCCACCAGCTGCAAAATTAACTACTGGTAATTTACCATTTTCTTTAATAGATTTTAAAATCTCGTATGGTGCACCAATATTTTTAGCCTCAGTCATAATCTCATCGTCATGCATAACTGTTAAACGACTCACTTCTGAATTGACCTGGCGCATATGTCTTACTGCTTCTACGATATTTCCAGTACCTGGCTCACCTTTAGTACGTAACATTGCGGCGCCTTCACCAATACGACGTGCGGCTTCACCTAAATTACGGCAACCACATACAAATGGTACAGTAAATGTATCTTTACGTAGATGAAACTCTTCATCAGCTGGTGTTAATACTTCAGATTCATCGATATAGTCAACACCCATAGATTCTAATACACGAGCTTCAGTTATATGACCAATGCGGCCTTTTGCCATAACTGGAATAGAGACAGCATTCATAACCTCTTCTACAATTTTAGGGTTAGCCATTCGTGCAACGCCACCTGCTGCTCTAATATCAGAAGGCACGCGCTCTAATGCCATTACTGCAACAGCACCGGCATCCTCAGCTATCTTAGCTTGTTCTGCGTTTACAACGTCCATAATGACGCCACCTTTTTGCATTTCCGCCATTCCTCTTTTAACTCTTTCAGATCCAATTACTTTAGACATATTTATTTAACCCCTTTGCTTAGTTGATTAAATTCATTTTAAAAGATAAACTGGTATTTAAAAAGGGACAATTCTAGATTAATTTAGGAGGTCAGTTGAAATGACGAAAGAGCATTTATACATCAATCTGTACGAGAATCTAAAAAAACAAATCATAGAAGGCCAATATAAATCAGGTGATAAATTTCCTTCTAAACGAGCGTTAGGACAACATTTATCTGTAAGTAATACAACAATCGAACACGCTTATCAAATTCTATCGGATGAGGGGTACATATACGCCAAACCACGATCAGGTTATTTTGTATCTGATGTAGAAACCTTACCAATTATTACTAGAGATTTACACACATCAAACACAAATTACGAACAAAATAATAACAATCAGACTCAACAAACATATGAATTTGCCTTCAATTTATCAGAAATAGATGCAGAATATTTTCCTATGCAGCAATTTAGAAAATATGCGCGCGATACTTTTGAAGATGGTCAATTGAACTTGTCGCAACATACAAATCCCAAAGGAGAATGGACACTGCGCCAAGAAATAGCACATTACTTATTTAATAGTAGAGGCGTCGCATGTCATCCTCAACAAATTATTATTGGTTCTTCTACAGAACAACTTATTAATTTATTAACTGACATTTTGAATAAAGGACGCTTTTTAATTGAAAACCCTAGCTATCCACCAATCAAACAAGTTTTAGACAAAAAACAAATTACTTATCTCCAAGTTCCTGTGAATAATACAGGAATTGAGCTAGAGTATTTCAATGAATCTCATAATAATATCGCTTATGTTACACCTTCTCATCAATTTCCTACTGGATATGTGATGAATTTAAAAAAGCGTACCCAACTTATTCACTGGGCACAGCAATTTGAAAATAGATACATTATTGAAGATGATTATGATTCGGAATTCCGTTACTTTGGAAAGCCTATTCCCGCATTACAAAGTTTAGATACTAAAGATAAAGTCATATATATTAGTACATTCTCAAAATCTTTATTCCCAAGTTGCAGAGTTGCTTACCTAGTATTACCTAAAAAACTATTGGAATTATATAACTCACTAGAAAATAAAGAAGGTAATACAGTACCCGCACATATACAAAAAATGGTGGCAAGTTTTATGCAATCAGGTAGTTTTGAGAGGCATTTAAATAAAATGAGAAACGTTTATAGAGAGAAACTTAAGTTTATATTAGGTGCACTCAAACCCTATCAAGAACAATTAGAAATTGATGGTGCGTTAGCAGGTATGCACTTTACACTAACTGTAAAAAATGGTTTAACTATGAAACAATGTTTAAAAAATGCTGAAGAAAATAATTTAAAAATCATTCCTTTTAGTAAATATGATAAGTCACAACAATCTGTAAAATTCATTTTAGGTTTTGGGGGTATACCTTTTTCACAACTAGAGGACCACACCAATGCACTAATTCGTTCATTGACAATGTGAATAATAACTAATCTCTAAAAAGCATTACTTTCTTGCCCGCAAGATTAGTAGTGCTTATGCATGTAAAGTGTCACTTTTAATTTATAAAGAACCACTTTTTCGCTTGCGAAATTAGTAGTTCTTATACAAGAGCACCAGACTCTTGTAATCCTTAAATTATAACCATCTCTATTGGAACATTCTCACTTTTTTTGCGCATAAAAAAAAGAGACCTCTCGGTCTCGGGCTCATCGCATCTATAATACTGCCTGTAAAGCCTCACTTCTCAATTTATTGAGATTAGTGGGCCTTACACATGAGCTAAAACTCATGTATCTCTTTCCCTACTCTCTTACCGCTTGTAAGCTCGTTGCGTCTTTCACTCAGTTCGTCAGCTTCTAAAGAACTACTTCTCAAAATCATTGGGATTAGTAGTTCTTACACATGAGCTTCAGCTTATGTGGTCATATCTTAAACCAGTTGTTTTTGGAAGTTAAGCTCCTTTTGCGCATAAAAAAAGAGACCTCTCGGTCTCGGGCTCATCGCATCCTATAATGCTGCCTGGCAACGTCCTACTCTTGCGGAACGTAAGTCCGACTACCATCGGCGCTAAGGAGCTTAACTACTGTGTTCGGCATGGGAACAGGTGTGACCTCCTTGCCATTGTCACCAGACAATGAACTGTATAAAAAATTATACATTCAAAACTAGATAGTAAGTAAAATTTGATAATGCCAAACAAAACACTTTTAAATTTGATTAAGTCTTCGATCGATTAGTATTCGTCAGCTCCACATATCGCTATGCTTCCACCTCGAACCTATTAACCTCATCATCTTTGAGGGATCTTATAACCGAAGTTGGGAAATCTCATCTTGAGGGGGGCTTCATGCTTAGATGCTTTCAGCACTTATCCCGTCCATACATAGCTACCCGGCGATGCCGTTGGCACGACAACTGGTACACCAGAGGTATGTCCATCCCGGTCCTCTCGTACTAAGGACAGCTCCTCTCAAATTTCCTGCGCCCACGACGGATAGGGACCGAACTGTCTCACGACGTTCTGAACCCAGCTCGCGTACCGCTTTAATGGGCGAACAGCCCAACCCTTGGGACCGACTACAGCCCCAGGATGCGATGAGCCGACATCGAGGTGCCAAACCTCCCCGTCGATGTGAACTCTTGGGGGAGATAAGCCTGTTATCCCCGGGGTAGCTTTTATCCGTTGAGCGATGGCCCTTCCATGCGGAACCACCGGATCACTAAGTCCGTCTTTCGACCCTGCTCGACTTGTAAGTCTCGCAGTCAAGCTTCCTTATGCCTTTACACTCTATGAATGATTTCCAACCATTCTGAGGAAACCTTTGAGCGCCTCCGTTACTCTTTAGGAGGCGACCGCCCCAGTCAAACTGTCCATCTGACACTGTCTCCCACCATGATAAATGGTGCGGGTTAGAAATCCAACACAGCAAGGGTAGTATCCCACCAACGCCTCGACGTAAGCTGGCGCTCACGTTTCAAAGGCTCCTACCTATCCTGTACAAGTTGTACCGAATTTCAATATCAGACTACAGTAAAGCTCCACGGGGTCTTTCCGTCCTGTCGCGGGTAACCCGCATCTTCACAGGTACTATGATTTCACCGAGTCTCTCGTTGAGACAGTGCCCAAATCGTTACGCCTTTCGTGCGGGTCGGAACTTACCCGACAAGGAATTTCGCTACCTTAGGACCGTTATAGTTACGGCCGCCGTTTACTGGGGCTTCGATTCGTAGCTTCGCCGAAGCTAACCACTCCTCTTAACCTTCCGGCACCGGGCAGGCGTCAGCCCCTATACATCACCTTACGGTTTAGCAGAGACCTGTGTTTTTGATAAACAGTCGCTTGGGCCTATTCACTGCGGCTCTCCTGGGCGTTAACCCTAAAGAGCACCCCTTCTCCCGAAGTTACGGGGTCATTTTGCCGAGTTCCTTAACGAGAGTTCGCTCGCTCACCTTAGAATTCTCATCTTGACTACCTGTGTCGGTTTGCGGTACGGGCACCAAAATTCTAGCTAGAGGCTTTTCTTGGCAGTGTGAAATCAACGACTCGAGGAAACAATTTCCTCTCCCCATCACAACTTGACCTTAAGAGTGCCGGATTTGCCTAACACTCAGTCTCATTGCTTGGACGTACAATCCAATAGTACGCTTCGCCTATCCTACTGCGTCCCCCCATCGCTTAAAACGAAATTTGGTGGTACAGGAATATCAACCTGTTATCCATCGCCTACGCCTATCGGCCTCAGCTTAGGACCCGACTAACCCAGAGCGGACGAGCCTTCCTCTGGAAACCTTAGTCAATCGGTGGACGGGATTCTCACCCGTCTTTCGCTACTCACACCGGCATTCTCACTTCTAAGCGCTCCACATGTCCTTGCGATCATGCTTCAACGCCCTTAGAACGCTCTCCTACCACTGTCCTTACGGACAATCCACAGCTTCGGTAATATGTTTAGCCCCGGTACATTTTCGGCGCAGTGTCACTCGACTAGTGAGCTATTACGCACTCTTTAAATGATGGCTGCTTCTAAGCCAACATACTAGTTGTCTGGGCAACGCCACATCCTTTTCCACTTAACATATATTTTGGGACCTTAGCTGGTGGTCTGGGCTGTTTCCCTTTCGAACACGGACCTTATCACCCGCGTTCTAACTCCTAAGATAAAATTGATTGGCATTCGGAGTTTGTCTGAATTCGGTAACCCGATAAGGGCCCCTCGTCCAAACAGTGCTCTACCTCCAATAATCATTACTTAAGGCTAGCCCTAAAGCTATTTCGGAGAGAACCAGCTATCTCCAGGTTCGATTGGAATTTCTCCGCTACCCACAACTCATCCGCTCACTTTTCAACGTAAGTCGGTTCGGCCCTCCATTCAGTGTTACCTGAACTTCAGCCTGGTCATGGGTAGATCACCTGGTTTCGGGTCTACGACCAAATACTCAACGCCCTATTCAGACTCGCTTTCGCTACGGCTCCACATTAACTGCTTAACCTTGCATCAAATCGTAACTCGCCGGTTCATTCTACAAAAGGCACGCCATCACCCATTAACGGGCTCTGACTACTTGTAAGCACACGGTTTCAAGTTCTATTTCACTCCCCTTCCGGGGTACTTTTCACCTTTCCCTCACGGTACTGGTTCACTATCGGTCACTAGAGAGTATTTAGCCTTGGGAGATGGTCCTCCCGGATTCCGACGGAATTTCTCGTGTTCCGTCGTACTCAGGATCCACTCAAGAGTGAACAAACTTTCGACTACAGGATTATTACCTTCTTTGATTCATCTTTCCAGATGATTCGTCTAATTTGTTCTTTTGTAACTCCGTATAGAGTGTCCTACAACCCCAACAAGCAAGCTCGTTGGTTTGGGCTCTTCCCGTTTCGCTCGCCGCTACTCAGGGAATCGATTTTTCTTTCTCTTCCTGCGGGTACTAAGATGTTTCAGTTCCCCGCGTCTGCCTTCAGATATGCTATGTATTCACATATCGATAACACGACATAACTCGTGTTGGGTTTCCCCATTCGGAAATCTCTGGATCAAAGCTTACTTACAGCTCCCCAAAGCATATCGTCGTTAGTAACGTCCTTCGTAGGCTTCTAGTGCCAAGGCATCCACCGTGCGCCCTTAATAACTTAATCTTTTCGACCTTCAACACGAAAAAAATCGGTTGAAAACCTAAAATGTTATTAATCTGTGAGTGTTCTTTCGAACACTAGCGATTATTTCTATTTTTTTGAATTCAAGCTTTTTAAAACTCTAATTCACTCGGTTTTGCTTGGTAAAATCATAAATTTTACTTACATATCTAGTTTTCAATGTACAAAATAAAAAAATGGTGGGCCTAAGTGGACTCGAACCACCGACCTCACGCTTATCAGGCGTGCGCTCTAACCAGCTGAGCTATAGGCCCATTCATTTATAGAATACTCTAATGAGCATTCAAAACTGAATACAATATGTCAATGTTATTCTTTTTCATCTTCTCAAGGAAGATGTTCCGAATATATCCTTAGAAAGGAGGTGATCCGACCGCACCTTCCGATACGGCTACCTTGTTACGACTTCACCCCAATCATTTGTCCCACCTTCGACGGCTAGCTCCATAAATGGTTACTCCACCGGCTTCGGGTGTTACAAACTCTCGTGGTGTGACGGGCGGTGTGTACAAGACCCGGGAACGTATTCACCGTAGCATGCTGATCTACGATTACTAGCGATTCCGGCTTCATGTAGTCGAGTTGCAGACTACAATCCGAACTGAGAACAACTTTATGGGATTTGCATGACCTCGCGGTTTAGCTGCCCTTTGTATTGTCCATTGTAGCACGTGTGTAGCCCAAATCATAAGGGGCATGATGATTTGACGTCATCCCCACCTTCCTCCGGTTTGTCACCGGCAGTCAACCTAGAGTGCCCAACTAAATGCCGGCAACTAAGTTTAAGGGTTGCGCTCGTTGCGGGACTTAACCCAACATCTCACGACACGAGCTGACGACAACCATGCACCACCTGTCACTTTGTCCCCCGAAGGGGAAGGCTCTATCTCTAGAGTTTTCAAAGGATGTCAAGATTTGGTAAGGTTCTTCGCGTTGCTTCGAATTAAACCACATGCTCCACCGCTTGTGCGGGTCCCCGTCAATTCCTTTGAGTTTCAACCTTGCGGTCGTACTCCCCAGGCGGAGTGCTTAATGCGTTAGGCTGCAGCACTAAGGGGCGGAAACCCCCTAACACTTAGCACTCATCGTTTACGGCGTGGACTACCAGGGTATCTAATCCTGTTTGATCCCCACGCTTTCGCACATCAGCGTCAGTTACAGACCAGAAAGTCGCCTTCGCCACTGGTGTTCCTCCATATCTCTGCGCATTTCACCGCTACACATGGAATTCCACTTTCCTCTTCTGTACTCAAGTTTCCCAGTTTCCAATGACCCTCCACGGTTGAGCCGTGGGCTTTCACATCAGACTTAAGAAACCGCCTACGCGCGCTTTACGCCCAATAATTCCGGATAACGCTTGCCACCTACGTATTACCGCGGCTGCCGGCACGTAGTTAGCCGTGGCTTTCTGATTAGGTACCGTCAAGATGTGCACAGTTACTTACACATTTGTTCTTCCCTAATAACAGAGTTTTACGATCCGAAAACCTTCATCACTCACGCGGCGTTGCTCCGTCAGACTTTCGTCCATTGCGGAAGATTCCCTACTGCTGCCTCCCGTAGGAGTCTGGACCGTGTCTCAGTTCCAGTGTGGCCGATCACCCTCTCAGGTCGGCTACGTATCGTTGCCTTGGTAAGCCGTTACCTTACCAACTAGCTAATACGGCGCGGGTCCATCTATAAGTGATAGCAAAACCATCTTTTACTTTAGAACCATGCGGTTCCAAATGTTATCCGGCATTAGCTCCGGTTTCCCGAAGTTATTCCAGTCTTATAGGTAGGTTACCCACGTGTTACTCACCCGTCCGCCGCTAACTTCAAAGGAGCAAGCTCCTTATCCGTTCGCTCGACTTGCATGTATTAGGCACGCCGCCGGCGTTCATCCTGAGCCAGGATCAAACTCTCCATAAATGAATTATGATGTTTGATTAGCTCATAAAATACTAATTTGTGTGTTATCTCTAACACGTTTGAACCAACAATTTAATGTTGCGTTCGGAATTAACGTTGACATATTGCAATTCAGTTTTCAATGTTCATTTCTTAATCACAAGACTTAATTCTACAGGTTATGACTCATAAAGTCAAGAACTTTTTAAAATTAATTTTTGTTTTCTTTAATACTTCCATAAAAAAACGACCCAAAGGTCAAAATGGAATTGCCTGGCAACGTCCTACTCTTGCGGAACGTAAGTCCGACTACCATCGGCGCTAAGGAGCTTAACTACTGTGTTCGGCATGGGAACAGGTGTGACCTCCTTGCCATTGTCACCAGACAATGAACTGTATAAAAAATTATACATTCAAAACTAGATAGTAAGTAAAATTTGATAATGCCAAACAAAACACTTTTAAATTTGATTAAGTCTTCGATCGATTAGTATTCGTCAGCTCCACATATCGCTATGCTTCCACCTCGAACCTATTAACCTCATCATCTTTGAGGGATCTTATAACCGAAGTTGGGAAATCTCATCTTGAGGGGGGCTTCATGCTTAGATGCTTTCAGCACTTATCCCGTCCATACATAGCTACCCGGCGATGCCGTTGGCACGACAACTGGTACACCAGAGGTATGTCCATCCCGGTCCTCTCGTACTAAGGACAGCTCCTCTCAAATTTCCTGCGCCCACGACGGATAGGGACCGAACTGTCTCACGACGTTCTGAACCCAGCTCGCGTACCGCTTTAATGGGCGAACAGCCCAACCCTTGGGACCGACTACAGCCCCAGGATGCGATGAGCCGACATCGAGGTGCCAAACCTCCCCGTCGATGTGAACTCTTGGGGGAGATAAGCCTGTTATCCCCGGGGTAGCTTTTATCCGTTGAGCGATGGCCCTTCCATGCGGAACCACCGGATCACTAAGTCCGTCTTTCGACCCTGCTCGACTTGTAAGTCTCGCAGTCAAGCTTCCTTATGCCTTTACACTCTATGAATGATTTCCAACCATTCTGAGGAAACCTTTGAGCGCCTCCGTTACTCTTTAGGAGGCGACCGCCCCAGTCAAACTGTCCATCTGACACTGTCTCCCACCATGATAAATGGTGCGGGTTAGAAATCCAACACAGCAAGGGTAGTATCCCACCAACGCCTCGACGTAAGCTGGCGCTCACGTTTCAAAGGCTCCTACCTATCCTGTACAAGTTGTACCGAATTTCAATATCAGACTACAGTAAAGCTCCACGGGGTCTTTCCGTCCTGTCGCGGGTAACCCGCATCTTCACAGGTACTATGATTTCACCGAGTCTCTCGTTGAGACAGTGCCCAAATCGTTACGCCTTTCGTGCGGGTCGGAACTTACCCGACAAGGAATTTCGCTACCTTAGGACCGTTATAGTTACGGCCGCCGTTTACTGGGGCTTCGATTCGTAGCTTCGCCGAAGCTAACCACTCCTCTTAACCTTCCGAGCACCGGGCAGGCGTCAGCCCCTATACATCACCTTACGGTTTAGCAGAGACCTGTGTTTTTGATAAACAGTCGCTTGGGCCTATTCACTGCGGCTCTCCTGGGCGTTAACCCTAAAGAGCACCCCTTCTCCCGAAGTTACGGGGTCATTTTGCCGAGTTCCTTAACGAGAGTTCGCTCGCTCACCTTAGAATTCTCATCTTGACTACCTGTGTCGGTTTGCGGTACGGGCACCAAAATTCTAGCTAGAGGCTTTTCTTGGCAGTGTGAAATCAACGACTCGAGGAAACAATTTCCTCTCCCCATCACAACTTGACCTTAAGAGTGCCGGATTTGCCTAACACTCAGTCTCATTGCTTGGACGTACAATCCAATAGTACGCTTCGCCTATCCTACTGCGTCCCCCCATCGCTTAAAACGAAATTTGGTGGTACAGGAATATCAACCTGTTATCCATCGCCTACGCCTATCGGCCTCAGCTTAGGACCCGACTAACCCAGAGCGGACGAGCCTTCCTCTGGAAACCTTAGTCAATCGGTGGACGGGATTCTCACCCGTCTTTCGCTACTCACACCGGCATTCTCACTTCTAAGCGCTCCACATGTCCTTGCGATCATGCTTCAACGCCCTTAGAACGCTCTCCTACCACTGTCCTTACGGACAATCCACAGCTTCGGTAATATGTTTAGCCCCGGTACATTTTCGGCGCAGTGTCACTCGACTAGTGAGCTATTACGCACTCTTTAAATGATGGCTGCTTCTAAGCCAACATACTAGTTGTCTGGGCAACGCCACATCCTTTTCCACTTAACATATATTTTGGGACCTTAGCTGGTGGTCTGGGCTGTTTCCCTTTCGAACACGGACCTTATCACCCGCGTTCTAACTCCTAAGATAAAATTGATTGGCATTCGGAGTTTGTCTGAATTCGGTAACCCGATAAGGGCCCCTCGTCCAAACAGTGCTCTACCTCCAATAATCATTACTTAAGGCTAGCCCTAAAGCTATTTCGGAGAGAACCAGCTATCTCCAGGTTCGATTGGAATTTCTCCGCTACCCACAACTCATCCGCTCACTTTTCAACGTAAGTCGGTTCGGCCCTCCATTCAGTGTTACCTGAACTTCAGCCTGGTCATGGGTAGATCACCTGGTTTCGGGTCTACGACCAAATACTCAACGCCCTATTCAGACTCGCTTTCGCTACGGCTCCACATTAACTGCTTAACCTTGCATCAAATCGTAACTCGCCGGTTCATTCTACAAAAGGCACGCCATCACCCATTAACGGGCTCTGACTACTTGTAAGCACACGGTTTCAAGTTCTATTTCACTCCCCTTCCGGGGTACTTTTCACCTTTCCCTCACGGTACTGGTTCACTATCGGTCACTAGAGAGTATTTAGCCTTGGGAGATGGTCCTCCCGGATTCCGACGGAATTTCTCGTGTTCCGTCGTACTCAGGATCCACTCAAGAGTGAACAAACTTTCGACTACAGGATTATTACCTTCTTTGATTCATCTTTCCAGATGATTCGTCTAATTTGTTCTTTTGTAACTCCGTATAGAGTGTCCTACAACCCCAACAAGCAAGCTCGTTGGTTTGGGCTCTTCCCGTTTCGCTCGCCGCTACTCAGGGAATCGATTTTTCTTTCTCTTCCCGCGGGTACTAAGATGTTTCAGTTCCCCGCGTCTGCCTTCAGATATGCTATGTATTCACATATCGATAACACGACATAACTCGTGTTGGGTTTCCCCATTCGGAAATCTCTGGATCAAAGCTTACTTACAGCTCCCCAAAGCATATCGTCGTTAGTAACGTCCTTCGTAGGCTTCTAGTGCCAAGGCATCCACCGTGCGCCCTTAATAACTTAATCTTTTCGACCTTCAACACGAAAAAAATCGGTTGAAAACCTAAAATGTTATTAATCTGTGAGTGTTCTTTCGAACACTAGCGATTATTTCTATTTTTTTGAATTCAAGCTTTTTAAAACTCTAATTCACTCGGTTTTGCTTGGTAAAATCATAAATTTTACTTACATATCTAGTTTTCAATGTACAAAATAACGCAATGAATACTCGTAATGAGCATTCAAAACTGAATGCAATATGTCGATGTCATTCCTCTTCATCTTCTCAAGGAAGATGTTCCGAATATATCCTTAGAAAGGAGGTGATCCGACCGCACCTTCCGATACGGCTACCTTGTTACGACTTCACCCCAATCATTTGTCCCACCTTCGACGGCTAGCTCCATAAATGGTTACTCCACCGGCTTCGGGTGTTACAAACTCTCGTGGTGTGACGGGCGGTGTGTACAAGACCCGGGAACGTATTCACCGTAGCATGCTGATCTACGATTACTAGCGATTCCAGCTTCATGTAGTCGAGTTGCAGACTACAATCCGAACTGAGAACAACTTTATGGGATTTGCATGACCTCGCGGTTTAGCTGCCCTTTGTATTGTCCATTGTAGCACGTGTGTAGCCCAAATCATAAGGGGCATGATGATTTGACGTCATCCCCACCTTCCTCCGGTTTGTCACCGGCAGTCAACCTAGAGTGCCCAACTAAATGCTGGCAACTAAGTTTAAGGGTTGCGCTCGTTGCGGGACTTAACCCAACATCTCACGACACGAGCTGACGACAACCATGCACCACCTGTCACTTTGTCCCCCGAAGGGGAAGGCTCTATCTCTAGAGTTTTCAAAGGATGTCAAGATTTGGTAAGGTTCTTCGCGTTGCTTCGAATTAAACCACATGCTCCACCGCTTGTGCGGGTCCCCGTCAATTCCTTTGAGTTTCAACCTTGCGGTCGTACTCCCCAGGCGGAGTGCTTAATGCGTTAGCTGCAGCACTAAGGGGCGGAAACCCCCTAACACTTAGCACTCATCGTTTACGGCGTGGACTACCAGGGTATCTAATCCTGTTTGATCCCCACGCTTTCGCACATCAGCGTCAGTTACAGACCAGAAAGTCGCCTTCGCCACTGGTGTTCCTCCATATCTCTGCGCATTTCACCGCTACACATGGAATTCCACTTTCCTCTTCTGTACTCAAGTTTCCCAGTTTCCAATGACCCTCCACGGTTGAGCCGTGGGCTTTCACATCAGACTTAAGAAACCGCCTACGCGCGCTTTACGCCCAATAATTCCGGATAACGCTTGCCACCTACGTATTACCGCGGCTGCTGGCACGTAGTTAGCCGTGGCTTTCTGATTAGGTACCGTCAAGATGTGCACAGTTACTTACACATTTGTTCTTCCCTAATAACAGAGTTTTACGATCCGAAAACCTTCATCACTCACGCGGCGTTGCTCCGTCAGACTTTCGTCCATTGCGGAAGATTCCCTACTGCTGCCTCCCGTAGGAGTCTGGACCGTGTCTCAGTTCCAGTGTGGCCGATCACCCTCTCAGGTCGGCTACGTATCGTTGCCTTGGTAAGCCGTTACCTTACCAACTAGCTAATACGGCGCGGGTCCATCTATAAGTGATAGCAAAACCATCTTTTACTTTAGAACCATGCGGTTCCAAATGTTATCCGGCATTAGCTCCGGTTTCCCGAAGTTATTCCAGTCTTATAGGTAGGTTACCCACGTGTTACTCACCCGTCCGCCGCTAACTTCAAAGGAGCAAGCTCCTTATCCGTTCGCTCGACTTGCATGTATTAGGCACGCCGCCGGCGTTCATCCTGAGCCAGGATCAAACTCTCCATAAATGAATTATGATGTTTGATTAGCTCATAAAATACTAATTTGTGTGTTATCTCTAACACGTTTGAACCAACAATTTAATGTTGTGTTCGGAATTAACGTTGACATATTGCAATTCAGTTTTCAATGTTCATT